>OZ241990.1:0-2882119 GCA_965204425.1 Dehalococcoidia bacterium | reverse complement strand
GTACACGTCGGCGAGGTCGACCGTCGCATGGGTCCACGTCACCATCGACTCGATGCTGTCGGAACCAGCCGGCGGAGCGCCGTCCGGCACCATCAGGAAGTTCGGCAGTCCGAAGAGCCGGACGAGGAGCCCTGAGCCGGTCACGGCGCCGCGGGACATCGTCAGCTCCAGCAGATGCGTCATAGGTTTCAGCGCGTCCCAGCCGCCGAGGTTGTTGCCGTGCAGATGCAGACGCTCCATGCCCGTGTGCATATTGCCTAGCCATGACGGTATCGAGCCGGTGAGGCCGAGGTCGTGCAGATAGAGGTGCGTGAGCCCCCTGATCGAGGAATCGGGGGCATCGAGAGGCAGATTGCCGCCCGACTCTAACGTTGACCATGAGAGTTCGAGATCGTTGCCGCCGATACCGAGACGCCTCAGGTAGGGGGACACACCGGTCAGAGTCGGCGGTTCGCCCGTAAGTTTGTTGTTGTGGAGAAGCAGATGATCCAGGGCGACGAACCAGCCGATGCTCGCCGGTATTACGCCGGAAAGTTGATTGTCGTTTAGATACAAGTGCTTCAGGTTGGTGATGTTTTCGCCCAGCCAGAACGGTATCTCGCCCGTCAGGTTGTTGTCGTTGAGATACAGGTGGTTCAGGGCGGTCAATGCGCTAAGGTCTGGTATCTCGCCCGTCAGATTGTTGCCGTTTAGATAAAGGCGCGTCAACGTGGTCAGCGCGCTCAGGTCCGGGATCTCGCCCGTCAACTCGTTGCCGTTGAGGTACAGCCATTGGGGCTTGTTGAGGCTGTTCATCCAAGACGGTATCTCCCCTTCCAGACCGCTGTCGTGGAGGTAGAGACGTCTCAACCCCGTTCTTCGGTCCTCGCCTGCTGTAGGCCACGGGAGTCTTCCTATCACGGACGTTAGAGGCAGTTCGCCGTCCGATGCGAACATCGACCACGAGAGGTCGAGATTGTTGCCGCCAAGACCGAGTCTCTCCAGAATGGTCAGCGCGCTCAGATCCGGCAGTTCGCCCGTGAGTTCGTTGTCCTGGAGTTCCAGGTAGTACAGGGAGGTGAGGCTGTTGAGCGAGGACGGGATCGAACCGGTCAGCCGGTTGCCCGAAAGAACCAGCTGCTCCAATGCTGTCAGCGCGCTCAGATCCGGGATCCCGCCGGTGAGGTCGTTGTCGTTGAGATACAGGTACTTCAGGCTGGTCAAAGCACTCAAGTCAGGTATTTCACCCGTCAGCTGGTTGCCCCTGAGATTCAAATTTTCCAGGCTGGTAGAAGTCAGGTTCGGCATCTCGCCGGTCAGCTGGTTTTGACTTAAAGCCAGCACTATCAGACTGGTCAAACCGCTCAAGTCTGGGATCTCGCCCGTGAGCTGCGTATTCCAGATCTGTAGCTGCTCCAGGTTGGTCAGATCGCCCACCCAAGAAGGAAACTCGCCCGTAAGCGCGTTCTCGTTGAGATGCAGTCGGGTCAGGCTGGTCAGAGCACTAAGGTCAGGGATCTCGCCCGTAAGCGCGTTCTCGTTGAGATGCAGCTCTTCCAGACTTGTCAGAGCGCTCAGGTCCGGAATCTCGCCGGTAAATTCGTTATCTGAGAGATTCAGCACCGTCAGTGCTGTCATGCCATTCAGCCACGACGGTATCTCACCTGTATGTTCGTTACGCGCGAGATTCAGTTCGGTCAGGTTTGTCAAAGCGCTCAGGTCCGGGATCGGCCCGGTCAAACCCAGCTCGGGCGACGAATCATTCTGGTTGTCGCTGAGTGTAAGCTCTGTCAGCTCCGTCAAACCGCTCAGCGAGGATGGTATCTGGCCGGTAAGACCGTTGGAGACGAGATTCAGCTCAGTTACGCGCCCGTCGGTGTTTGTCGTGACGCCTTCCCAATCGTCTAGATCCTCGTTGTCATCCTTCCAGTTGTCCGATAAAAACCAGTTCGGACCGTCCATCGCGTCATAAAAGGCTTCGAGGATCTCTCTGTCGGTCAGGGTCTGCGCTTGCAGATCACCTGCGTCGCGGGTGTGAATTACCGCCAGCGCGGAAAGCGCTACGACCAGGAGAAGGATCGGCGAAAGGCGACGAAGGGCCTGTCTAGTACGTAAGTTCGAAACCGGGGGGGGGGGGGGGGGCAGCGTCATCGTCGTCCTCGGCAGGAGGTTCAGGGATGGAAGATCGATGTGATTCGTTTTTCACGCTTCCCGCTTTTCCTTTGTTGCGAACATCTTTCGACGGCTGCACGTTTTGCGGCTCCCGCGAGGATTCCGAATCCCCGCGGACTCGCCGACGAATCGCCGTCGCTGATCGTCGATGAATCGATTCAAACACAACTTAGCATGTCGTTTATGTGACTTTTTAGCAGTTCTCGCATGTCGAAAGCGTGTCATTAAGAGGGTGTCCGGCGCACCGCCGATGGACGGCGCGCCAATCGCGCACCGGTCAGGGCGTCATTCGTTTTCGAGCTCGCGCAACGCCTCGGCCACCGCAGTCCAGCGGCTCCAACCGCGGTCCGCGTAGCCTTGTGCCTCCGAAGCCGTCATCTTCGTCAGCGACGCGTCCAAGATCGTCTCGCCGAAGGCCAGCAGCACCCGGTCCCAGCGGTCCGTGTGGTTCTTGTCGCTCGAGTAGCGTGGATCGTCCCGCCACTCCTTCACATCCGCGATCAGGTCCGCGTGTCCGCTCTGCTCCGGCGTCTGCGCGTTCGGGTTCCGTATCACGCCGAGTTCGCCCTCGCTGCCGCAGCCGGCGCAGTCCGGCTCCCCTGCGTCGTCGTCGATGATGCGGATCACCATCGACTGCTGAGCAGTGGTCGGATTGCTGCACGAGCCGATGCAGACCCGGTTGTTGTCCCTGATGCCGATTCCCTCGGTGAACTTCCGGGCCAGCAGGAATATACGCACCGTCTCGTCGTCCTCGTCCTTGTCGTCCGAACGGATGTAGAACGTGAACTCCATGTTGTTGGTGCTGGGCGGGTGCCACACCTGGCGCCCTATCAGCCCCGTGGTCACGTAGTCGATGGCATAGTCAGCCGTACTGTCCCCGGGCAACGAGAGCCCGACACAGGGGTTGGGGCAAGAGGGATGGGGAATAAACCACGTGATCTTGTCCCAGACGGTCGCCGCCGGCGCGATGTCGAGCTTGACCGTGACTGCTTTAAGCGGACGGTCGTGCGGATGCCTGAATTCGCCGGGAGAGCCTGCGTCGCCCTCGACCACACGCATCTCCGAGTGCAGGAAGCGCACCGTCGACTTCGTGTCTGCCGCCGTGACGGTAACGGCAACGTCGGAGATCGTGGTCCCGTCGTAGTTCGTGTCGTCGGACGTGACCGAGTGCGAGATCGTGACCGAGCCCGTCGCAATGCCCTTCACGCAGTAGGCCTGCCCTACCTTCCAGTTGACCCCCGAGTCCGCGCTGTGCTGCTGCGACATGTTCTCGCCCGACACCGTCGCCTTGTCGGTGTCGCCGCTCGTCGCGGTGAAGACAAGAGTGGCGCTCGGCTCGGTGTTGAGACGCAGCAGATAGCACGCCCGCGAACCCACAGGTACCGTCAGACTCGTCGGGGAGACAATGATGCCAGGTTGTCCCTGCACAATCGCGACGCTCGGGGTGCCGCTCTTTATCACCCATTCGCTGACGAACGGATCGCTGGCATCGTTGGTATTCTCGCTGACCGCCCGTATCTGCAAGTGATAGGTGGTCCCGTTCGTCACTGTATCTTCACGGCCGTAGTGCGATAGAAACTTGCCGGTGATCGTGTGGCTGGTGGCGGAGGCGGCCGGGCTAGCGAGCTGCAACCAGTCGGACGAGGCATTTGCAGGGGGGCTGGCGCCGCCTATCGCGATGTCTATCTCGTAGCGCAAAGGCGTGTTGGGTCCCCAAGACGACGGCGCGGACCAGGTGAGGGTCAGCTGCGCGTCGCCGGCAACCAGCTGCACGTTCTCCGGCTCCCCAGGATTGTTCGGATTCTGCGCCTGCACTGGCGCGGCATATGAAGTGACGACGAGTGCTGCCAGCGCCACGAGGACGGCTGCAAATGGCAGCAGACGGGGAGCGAGAAGATGAAGGAAAAAGGGCATCACGCCATGCCTTTCGCGATTTTCACGAGGGGTTGGCAGGCAACCTGATATTGGTATATTTGTATGAATGGGGGGGGGGGGGGGGGGGGGGGGGGGGATAAGAGGCCGGGCACCACCCGGCGGCGGGTTCGAAACTGTGATCGCCTCGGATTCTTTCATCTGATCGTTTCCTCCTCGACACGTGTTGATGTCGGTTTATTTGGGGTCAGCAAGGCAGCAGGGACGGTCAACGGATCGCCCCTGCGGTTGTCGTCTTCGCGGCTCAGGATGCCCTGTAAGCCATGTAGACCTCGAGCATCTCGGAGTACGTGATCTCGCCGGCGGCGTAGTCCTTCACGGCGTCGCCGAGCTCCGTGCGGCTTATCGAGCCATCGTCGTCCGCGTCGTAACGGTCCACGGCGTCCGGCGTCTCCGGCTCCTGCGTCGGTCCGGGATCGGTCACGGGCGTCGGCGTGGGGTCCTGCTCGCGCGTCGGCGCGGGGTCCTGCTGCGAGGGCGGCGTCAGCAGCCTGGGCTGCGAGGCCGTGACCGAGACGTCGAAGCTGTCGGAGGCCCGGTTGCCGTCGGAGTCTCGAGCCACGACGCTGATCGTCGCATCGCCGGCGGAAACTCCCCTCACCGTCAGCGTCGAGTAGTCGGAGGCCACTTCGACGGCGGCGACGCCGTCGTCGTCGGAGCCGGAGGTGATCGTGAGATAGTCGCCGTCGGGATCGCTGAACACGCCGGAAAGGGATATTTCGCGCGTCGTTCCTGCCGCCAGACCACTCTCATCGGACAGGGCCGACGCTACCGTGGGCGCGGACTTGACCGTGACGTCGAAGTCGTCCGAGGCCGTGCCGCCCCGGCCGTCGTCCGCGGTCACCGTGATCGTCGCCGTCCCGCGGGACCTGGCGCTGACCGTCGCCGTGTGTCCGGACACCGAGACCGTCGCGACAGCCTCGTCGGAAGATGACGCGGTGATCGTCAGATCGTCGCCATCGGCGTCGTGGAACATGCTGACCAGGGTCGAGCTGAGCGAGGCGTCGTCGACCAGGGTGTACAGAGGGACGGATTCAGAGCCGCGCTCGTGTCCGATGGTCACGTCTTCGGGAGAATGGACGACCGTGGGCGCGTTGTTCGGCGCGGCGGGCGGTTCGTCCGGCGGATCCTGCGACGGGCCCGTCGACGGCGGGTCCTGCTGCTGCGCCGCCGCTTCCAGCTCTGCGAGCGCCTCCGCCACGCCCTCCCAGCGCGTCCAGCCCCTGTCGGCGTAGCCCTGCGCCTCCGTAGCCGTCATCGGCTGAAGCGTCTGGTCGGACACTGCCTCCCCGAGGGTCAGCAGCACGCGGTCCCAGCGGTCCGTGTGGCGCTTGTCGCTGACGTATCGGGGATCGTCGCGCCACTCCTTGACGTCCGCGATCAGGTCCGCGTTGGGGTTCTCGGGCGCGTTCGGGTCCCGCACGAATCCGAGGGCACCCTCGCTGCCGCAGGTCTCGCAGGCAGTCGACCCTGCGTCGTCGTCGATGATGCGCATGGTCATCCACTGACTATCGATATCGCTCGTATCGGAGTCGCAGGGGCCGACGCAGACGGCGTTGTTGTCCATGACGCCCCTGGCGGGATCGAACCACCGGCTCAGAATATATATCCTCACCGTCTCGTCGTCCTCGTCGTGGTTGTCCGATAGGATGTAGAACGTGAACTCCATGTTGTTGCTGCCCGACGTGTAGCTCACCTGGCGGCCTATAAGACCCTCGGCCACGTAGTCCAAGTCGCGTCCGGCGGTGCCTGTGTATCCCACACGGAAGCATTTCCACCCATCATTGCAACCCCCGTGGGGATGGGGAATGTGCCAGGTGATCTGCCCGGAGCTGGTCGGCGCCGGCGCGATGTCCAGCTTGACCGTGACCGGCCTCAGCGGACGGTCATTCGGATGGATGAAATTCAAGTCAGTTCCGGATCCGACGTCGCCCTCGACCACACTCATCGACGAGTACAGGAATCGCACCGTCGGATTCGTGTTCGCCGCCGTGACCGTCACGCTCACGTCGGGGATCGTAACCCCGTTGTAGTCCGTGTTGGTGGACGTGACCGAGTGCGAAATCGTCGTCGAGCCTGTCGCCACGCCCTTCACGCAATAGACTAGCGGGACCTTCCAGTTCACCCCCGAGTCCGTGATCCACTGCTGAGCATTGTCCTCGCCCGACACCGTCGCCTTGGTGGCGTCGCCGCTCGACGCGTTGAAAACGAGAGTGGTCGCCGGGTTGGTGGTGGGGCGCACATCGTAGCACGCCCGCGCGCCCACAGGAACTGACAGGCTCGTCCGGGAGACCGTTATGCCGGGCGTCACCTGTGCAGTTGCGACCGGGGCGTTGCGGTCGAGAAAGCCCGAAAGCAGACATGCGGTCAGAACCAGAACCGCCAAGGGGAGCAGACGGACTGGGAGCAAGCAAAATGCGCGCGTCATGCCTGGCCTGCCGAGGTTTTCAGATGGGTCAAAATCGGGGGGGGGGGGGGGGGAGGCAGCAGACGGACGCTTTAAAGATGATCTGTGTGCTCTGATTTTCATCGCGTCCTGCTTTCCTTGGTTCTCAGAGGTCTTTCGACGTTGGTCCGGTCTCAGGCGCACCCGGCGTTTTCGGCCGCGCGAAATGCGCGGAAATACTGACGATCCGTCGTCTATGATCGCTCCGAGAATCAATTTGAACACAATCACACGTGTCGGTGCTGTGACTTTTCGACTGTTTTAGAGTGGCAAAAACGTGTCACCAAGCGAACCGATGTCGCGGCGCTGCGGAACCGCACCCGCATCGCGCACCGCGAAGATTTTCGGAGACTGGCTTCGACGCGGTCGCTGCGAAGAGGTGCCCGTGACGCCTAAGTCGGCGATTGCTCGGTTGCCTTAGTCGGGGACCGATCGGAAGACCGATCATTCGCTACGATCGCCCGTCTCGCTGTTCAGCCGCGGGATACTCGCACTTCCGCCTTCGCTGCCTGTTTATCGTCGCCGTCTCAGCACCAGCCAGGCATAGACCGCGGATGCTGCGACGCCGGCGATCAGCAATATGATGATCAGCGTCAGTCGGGCACGACCCGCGGTCGCGATGCCGATCAAGGCGTCCCGCAACCTCGGTCCCACATCTCGCTGTTCGACGATTTGCGGGGCTTCCATCTCCAGCGACTGCGTATCGGCCGTCGCAACGACGACAGGTGACGGGGCGGCAGATCGGGGCGGTGTTGAGGTCGGCGACGGCTGAGTGGGCGACGCAGCAGGTGCAGCAGTCGGAATTGGACTTGGCGTGCGCGTGGGACTCTCAGTTGAAGTCGGCTTGGAGGTTGAGGTCGGTGACGGCGTCGACGTAGCCGTAGATGTGGGTGCGACGGTTACCGTCAGCGTCGGGCTCGGGATGGGGGACGAGGTGCGCGTCGGCGTGTAGGTCGATGTTGGTGCAGTGGTGGGCGTCGGCGTGTGGGTGGAAGTCGGGTATGAAGTCGCCGTGTAGGTGGGGGGTGGCGATGGCGTGGGTGCCGGGGTATATGTGGCAGTGGAAGTCGCAGCAGCCGGTTCAACGTCTGATCCTGCATCGGGCGGCGAATCGCTTTCCGACTCGCTGGTCGGATTAGGCGGTGGCGGGGATGGTGTCGCAGTCGGTGTCTCGGTCGGCGTTGCTGTCGCAGTTGGCGTGGATGTCAACGTCGGTGTGGCAGTCGGAGAAGGAGTGAACGTCGCTGTCGCCGTCGGTGTGGGTGTCGGCGTAGGTGTAAACGTCGGTGTGGCAGTCGGCGGCTCTACGCTGTCTGGTGCAGGTGTGCCGATGGCGACCCGCCGCGGTATCGGCGTGTTGGTGAGAGACGGAGTCGGTGTGTTGGTCTGCGTGGGCGTATTAGTTGGCGTAGCGGTGTTGGTCGGGGTGGAAGTGTTCGTTGGTGTTGGGGTGTTGGTCGGAGTTTGCGTGGGTGTACGAGTCGGCGTCGGAGTCGGGGTGAGCGTCGACGTCGGAGTGTTGGTCTGCGTGGGCGTATGGGTCGGCGTAGCGGTGTTGGTCGGTGTGTGTGTTGCCGTGGCCGTGGGTGGATCGCCCTGCCCCTGTACCAGCGGCGTGGCGGTAAGGGTGTAGGTACCCAGGCTCTTGACGTCGTTGGCCATGGCATGCACCCAAACTTCGTACTCGGTGCCAGCGGTAAGGCCAGGGATGGCGCCCGACGTCGCGCTGGCGGACAACTCGTCAGTGCTCCTAGATATGGGATTGTTCTGAGCGTCCAGGCAAGTGTCGTCGCTGCTGTCGGAGCATCGGTAGTAGATCTTGTATCCGGTGACGGTTGCGCCGGTCACGGTCGGTCCGGCGGTCCAAGCCGCCGTGATCTGCTCCGGACCGGCGGTGACCGATATCAGGATTGGCTGGTTGGGTTCGCCTGCGTCGTTGCTGCTTGCGGTCCTGGTGTACGAATAGTCGGCGTCGTTGTCGTGGAGCGACCATTCGCTGTTCTGACCACCGGCCCGAGTGCCGCGGATGCGCCACTGGTACTCGACGCCGTCGCTGAGGCCGGTCACCGTCGCCGGCTGAGACGTGCCGGCGTGGCTGACGCTGGACCAGCTGCCCCACGTACCGCCTGACTTCGAGCGGATCTGAATCTCGTATCCGGTCGCCTCCGTGACCTCGTACCAGAAGAGATAGAAGCCGAGGTGTATGCTGTACATCCCCGAGGGAGAGGGCCGGACGCTGCTCTGGGCTTGGACGAATAGAAGGCTGACGCTGCTCAGCATGGCGACCAGAACGACTGTCGGCACGAGCAGGAATCTCCATACGGTTGAAGCGTCCCGGCGCAACTTGGACGATGTCAAGGTTGGGGGAAGAAGGGGGGCATTTCGACGCGCTCGGTTCATCGGTCCAGATTGAGAAATGCCCCAAACGGCTATGCGGGTTTCTGCGCCGGAAACGTCAGGACGAATTCGGCGTACTCGCCATCAACAGAATTGACGGTGAGGTCGCCGCCGGCTCTCCGGGCGACGTCGCTCGCGAGAGGCAGTCCGAGCCCTGCGCCCACAGCGCCCTCGCGGGTGGAGTAGAACGGATCGAATATGCGGTCGATCGCGTTGTCGGGGATGCCCGGCCCGTTGTCGCGGATCTTCACTTCGATCTCCTCGCCGTTTCGTCTGCTGGATATCAGAAGGGCCGGCCGATACACCTCGCCTAGGCTCTCGCTCTTCGATCGCATCGCGTAACAGGCGTTCCTCACGACGTTTCTGATAGCCTCGTCGAAGTCGTGGACCGACAGCATGACGGCGCCCAGCGATTCGTCCAGATCATACGTCGGTTCCAGATGCAACCCGTCTCGAACAGTCTCGAACGTGTTGCATTCAGCTTCCGTGGCGATTTTCAGAGCATTGTTGACATCTGTGGGCACCGGTTCACCGCCGACGTTGCTCAGGGCGTGCATCCGTTCGATGATCGCCAGCACGCGTGCGCCGTGCTGCTGCACCCTGCTTAGACTGTCGGCCAATTCAGTTTTGACCTCATCCATGGCTTCAGCGTCTTCAGGAGACACGACGCCGCGGTACCTTTCCAATATCTCGGCGAGTTCGTCGAACAGCTCGATCGAACCTTCCGAGAAATTCTTGATGAAATTGAGCGGGTTGCTGATCTCATGAGCGATGCCGGCGACCAATTCGCCCAATGAAGCCAGCTTCTCGTTGGCGACGAGACGGGCCTGTATCCGGATCAACTCCTCGTTGGCCTGGCGCAACTCGTCATAGAGCTGTTCGACGAGGTTGAGTCGTTGGACCTCGAGGGCCTGTTTCCTGAAAACCTCCAAGGCAACGGCCAGTTCTCCAATCTCGTCGGGGCCGGCTTCCGGTATCGGCGTTTCCAAGTCGCCGCGCGCCATCAGTCGCATGCGGTCCGATAGGTGCGCGAGGCGGCGGATCAATCCGTTGCCGACCCAGAGCCACGAGGCGAGGGTGGCGGCCAGTACGCTCGCGACGCTGATGACCGCGAGTAAAACGCGGCCGAAATCGAAGGTCTCGCCGGCATACTCCAATGCAGCGTTCGTCCGGCTGCTCGCGCTGCTGACCAGCCTCGTCACCGACGCGTCCAATTCCCTGCTCGCACCGTCGAATCGGGCAGAAAGCTCCGGGATCCGGGACTGCAGCATCAACTGGTTGACGCGCACGGCGAAAATGCCATCGTTCCCGCCGGCCAAGTCGGCCAGAGCTTGGTCACCGCCAACAGATGAATTCGTGACGAATTCGTCCCACAGCGAGTCGAGTTGCGTCTCGTCGGACGCTGAGAGTGCCTGCTCCAGGATGACCGCCGCCGGTTCCTCGGATCCGATAATCGCCGAGACGCGATCCAACTCGGCTCGCAATCGCCTGGCCGATTCGTCGACTTGCGACAGCACCTCTCGATTGAATTGGATTTCGTCGACGATTCCGGCGAGTTTGTAAGCACCGTCGTAGACGTTCTCGGCCTCCGCCGACAGCTCCGAGACTCCTGCGACAATCTGCAGCGAAGGCTCGACGCGGGTGAGGATGGCCTCGACAGTCTCGGAGTGGGCAGCGACGACTTCCGCATCTTCGGTAGACAAAAGGCCTAGGCCTAGAGATCGCAACTTTGCCGTTTCTCGCTCGGTGGCCCAAGCAGCTTCCAGAACGGGGATCGATCTTGACTGTATGTCGAATGAATGGTCGCCGCTGCGTTCGAAATAGTAGACCCCGACGGCGCTCGAAACGAGCGTCAACAGCACTGCGAACCCCAGTGCGACATACAGGCGAGTGCCGATTCGGCGCCAGCGGTCCGCGAGGAAGCCCATCAGGAGAAGCGTGTCTCTTTCATCGATTCATCCGATCCCAAGCCGCAACGCGTCGCCCGTCTGGTCCGCGCCTGTCGGGCGACGGCATCGGCGATGGCATGCCGCTCGATTGTTCCCGGCGAGCCGAACAATTGAAGAAGTGACAGCTCACGAACTGCCCTTCCGGGTCGTTGTCTGTTGTGGTTTCATCTGGAGGAATCCGTGTAAGCCAAGGCGATTTCCGCCATCTCGGAGTAGGTGATCTTCCCGTCGAAGTAATCGTTGGCCGCCTCGGTGTATTCCGACAGGTCGATGGACCCGTCACCGTTCGTGTCGTACCGGTCCACCGCATCCGAAGTTTCGGACTCTGGTTCGGATGTGGACGCTTCTTCCCGCTCCTGGGGCAGGGCCGGAGAGCCTGATGCTCCTGTTGTTGCGTCTCCCGGTTCGGAGATGGGCGTGTCCTCCTGCTCCGGTGGCTGGGGCCGAGACTGCTGCTCCGCGCCCGGTTGTGGAGGGGCATCGACCACCTCGACGTCGAAGTCGGCGACCGCCTGGTCGCCGTCCGGGTCTTGCGCGACGACGGTGATCGTCGCCACGCCCGAAGAGCCTCCGGTCAGGGTCAGCTCGGAGGAGTCCGACGCCACGGTTACGGTGGCCACGTCTTCGTAGTCTGATGAGGCGGTGATGCTCAGCGCATCCCCATCAGCATCGCTGAACACTCCAGACAGCGAGACATCCCGCGTGCCTCCCTCTTCCAGATCTTTCACGTCGGACAGGAGCGATGACATCGTGGGCGCACGGTTGGTCGGAACCTGCTGCTGCTTCTGCGACTCCTGCTGTGCGGGCGGTTGCAGCGCCACCGGCTGCGAGGCTGAGACCGAAACGCCGAAACTGTCGACGATCTGGTTGCCGTCGGAGTCCTCGGCGACGATGACGATCATCGTATCGCCCTCGGCCACGCCGGTCACGGTCAGCGCAGTACCGTTCGAGGCGGCTTCGACGGAGGCCACATCGTCGTCTAAGGAGTCGGCGGTGATGCTCAGCGCATCCCCATCAGCATCGCTGAAAACACCGGACAGCGAGATATCCTTCGTCCTTCCCGCCTCCAGACCGCTGACGTCGCCGATGGCGGAGGCCACCGTTGGCGCGGACTTGACGGTGACGGTGAATTCGTCCGAACCTGTTCCCCCTCGACTGTCGTCCGCGGTGACCGTGATGGTCGCGGTGCCGCGGGACTTGGCGCTGATCGTCGCTGTGAGATTAGATACCGAGACCGTCGCGACGGCCTCGTCGGAAGATGCGGCGGTGATCGTCAGATCGTCGCCGTCGGCGTCGTGGAACATGCTGACCGGGGTCGTGCTGAGCGAGGTGTCGTCGACGAGCGTGAACAGGGAGACGGATGCAGAGCCGTGCTCGTTGGCGATGGCGATGTCGCCGGGAGAGTGGACGACCGTTGGCGCCCGGTTGGGCGTCTCCTGTTCCTCCTGCTCCTGTTCGTTCTCATCCTCCGGCGTCAGGAGCTCCTGGTTCTCCGACTCCTCCTCTTCATCATCCGACGTCTGGACAAAGTCTTGCGGGGCGTCGATCCTTCCCAGCTCGCCCGCCTTGCCGCAGTAGGCGCATCGAAGACTGCTGCCATCGTCGTCGTCGATGATGCGGAAGACCATCGACTGCTGAGCCTCGGTCGGACTGCTGCAGGAACCGACGCAGACAGCGTTGTTGCCCACGATGCCACTTTCCGGCTGGAACATGTAAGCCATCAGGAATATCTTCACCGTCTCGTCATCCTCGTCTGCGTCATCCGACCGAACGTAGAACTTGAACTCCATGTTGTTGCTGCCGGAGGTGTACCGCACCTGCCTGCCGATCAGCCCCTCGACCGCGTAGTCGCCGTTATAACTGGCGTCTCCAGCGTATGGATGTTTGCAACCAGCACTGTGTCGGCAATGGGGATGCGGAATCCACCAAGTGATTTGACCATCGCTGGTCGGCGCCGGCGCGATGTCCAGCTTGACAGTAATCTCTCTCGTGTTCAGTTCGTGGACATTGATTGGGTCACGTGTAACATGCTGACGTGTAGAGCGATCTAGAGCTCGAATCTGCCCAGTGTCCCCTTCGACGACCCGCATCTCGGAATGCAGGAACCGCACCGTGGGCTTCGAGTCCGCCGCTGTCACCGTCACGCTCACAGCTGGAGACGTGACTCCGTTGTAGTTGCTATCGCTGGATGTGAACGTATGCACAATCGTCACGGGGGTGCTGGTCACCGTATTTCCCCTGACACAGGAAGCGAAACCGATTTTCAGGTTGGCGTTTCCTTCCGCGGTGCCAGCCAAGTGTCCACGAGTGAACCAATCAGTGATGCCCGGATTCCCGAGGAACGTCACTTTCTCACCACTGTTGTTGTTAACCTGCGTAGGCGGGCTATGAACGATATTGCCGGTCGGCACAGTGGCAGGGGAAACCTGGTAGCACGCCCTCGAGCCGACGGGAATAGTCAGACTCGTCGGCGATACAATCATGCCCGGCGTCGTCTGCGCGACCACGATCGGGTCGTCTATGGACAGGGAAGACAAACCCGCGGCCAGCAGCACTGCCAAGGGCAGCAGCCGGGACCGGAGCGGGAGGAAGGGGCGCGTCACGACGGTCCTCCCGCGGTTTGAATGAGGGGGAGACCGGACAGGTAATTTAGAAAATTTGTTCATCAAGGGGGGGGGGGGGGGGGGGGGGGGGGGGGGGTAAGCGACGTAGCAGACATAGGAAAACGGCTCGTGCACATGAAGATCAACACGCTTCACGTGTCCTGCCTTTCCAGCTTCAACATTCTTACGCCGGCTGCTGGCTCTCCGGTACGAGCGACGGGCCACCACCCGATGGTCGGCTCCAAGCACTGTCTCTGCCCACATACGAAACTAAGGATTACACAACTCGACATGTCGTGGATGTGTCTTTTGGCCTATTTTTGAATGTCGGTAACGTGTCATGATGCACGTTACCGTTGCCGCGCTGAGACGGGTTCTCGTCGGACCTCTGAAAAAACGCAAGCCGTTCCACAAGCCGGAATGTGCCGGTTTCGGCGCTTCGACGGCATCGCGGTTTTTCGTTCACGACGCGATATCCAAGGACAATCCAGACGTTAAGCGCATTCATCGCCGGACCCATCCTCCCCAACCACCGGCCCAGCGTGCGAAACAGATTTTTGCGAGCGGCTGGTACGCCTCAACCGTCCGCCACAGTTTCACCCGAGCCGCGACCGCATCAGCGTCTCAAATGCTCGAGGTCGTCCTCTCCCTCCTCTTCTTCTTATCCTCTCGGTACCGTCGTCTGATTATGAGGTACAGGAACACGCCGACAGCGATGAGTGCCACGATCATCAACAAACAGACCAGGGTTATGCGGTGTCTGGTAGCGGCCGCGATTCCTGTGAGCACATTTCGGATTCGCCCTCCTGATTCCCCGATTCCTGTCGCCGTGGTCGGTTCGACTACGATCGGCACCGGCGTGACGGTCGGTGCCGCCACGGGTGAGACAGTTTCCGTCGGCGAGGGCTGAGGCTCGGCAGTCGGAGATGCTTCCGGCACCTTGATCGGTGGCGCGGTCGGTGTGTGCGTCGAAGTCGCCGTGTTCGTGGGTGTCGCCGTTGCTGCTGCGGTTGCGACCGTTGCCGTCGCAGTTGGCGTGAGTGTCGGCGTGGGCGTAGGCGGAGGAGTGGGGGTAGGCATAGGAGTGGGCGTAGGCGGAGGTGTGGCAGTCGGCATAGGAGGGGAAGTCGCTGTCGCAGTTGGTGTGGGTGTCAACGTCGGAGTGGCAGTCGGAGAAGGAGTGAACGTCGCTGTATACACCTTGACAACTATCGTCGTCGGGGTCGGCTGAGGTGTACTCATCGGCGTTGCGGTTGAGTCAGCCGTGGGCGATGGCGTCACTGTTGCAGTCACGGTCGGCGCGGTTGTTGCCGTCGCAGTCGGCGTGTCTGTTGCCGTCGCAGTCGGCGTGTCAGTTGCCGGCGCCGCCGGCGGGTCCCTTCTGGGCGGCGTCCGC
Source organism: Dehalococcoidia bacterium (assembly GCA_965204425.1). Classification (GTDB taxonomy): domain Bacteria; phylum Chloroflexota; class Dehalococcoidia; order Lucifugimonadales; family Lucifugimonadaceae; genus Bin127. Next base: position 2,867,245 of record OZ241990.1, on the reverse strand, counting down.
GACACGCCATCGTCGTCGGCCACCAGAACCGTCACCGTTTCCCCAGTTAAGTCCAGGTAGTTGACATCCCTACTCACCCCGGTGTGACTTATCGTCACCGTCTCGTCATTCGTGTCGTCGTCTTGTATGCCGATCACGATAACGATCTGCGGCCGATCCCAGGCTTCAGCAGTGAAGGCCAGACTCGTTGGCGTGAAATAAGCCGCCGCCGGGTCGCTGCTCGATAGATTGATCGTCACGCTCGCGGACGGCTCGGTGCTCAGCGCAACGGTGTAGACGGTCGAGCCACCTTCAGGGACCACGACCGCCGTGCGGTTCAGCTTGATCCCAGCGATATCGTTGTCGGCGATTGTGAGGACCAGCGGCTCCGCAGTGAGTGACGGGTTGCTGCTCCGAGCCCTTATGACGACGGTCTCGCCGCTGTCGGCCACACGGTCGTCGATGATGCGCAACGCAGCCGATGCGCTTGTCCCGCCCGCACCGATAGTCAAGGTGGACGGCGACAGGGTGTAATCGCTGGAAGTGGCCGTGCCGGTAGTGGAGAGGACGACCCTAGTTCCACCTGCGGGTGCAGGCTCGTCGAGACGCACGGTCACAGTGACGGGATCCTCGCCCTCGGCGGGTTCCCGAGTGGCAGATAGCGTGAGAGAACTGGGGAGAACCTCGTCATCGGCAACCGTTACCGCCACCGACGCGACCGAAACGACGGCATATTTGGCATCGTCGCTACTTGCGGTATGGCTGATCGTCACGCTTTCGTGGTTCGCATCCTCATCCTCCCCTCCGGACACTGTGACGGTCTGCGCCATTTCCCAGTTGCTGCCGTCGAAACTCAACGATGCCGGCTCGAAGGTAACCGCGCCCAAGTCGTCGCTGCTGGGAGTGATCATCACCGCCGCGGTAGGCTGGCTTGTGAGCACGACAGTGTAGGTCCCAGATCCGCCTTCACGTATCGACAGCGAACTCTCGCTCACCTCCACGCCCGCCGTGTCGTCGTCCTCGATCGTGATGGTGATCCCGGAAACACTGGTGACGCTGGCAGCATCCTCCGTCACCGCGATTACCAGATCCTCATCGTCTTCGGCAATATCGTCATCCACGATCGTCAATTGGCCCGTTCCGGATTGAGTTCCCTGGTTGATGGTGATCGTACCGTCCAAGATAAAGTCGTCGGTCACGGTCGCTGTAGAACCCGATCCGCGCGCCAGAGTCACTGTAACCGCACCCGCGGTAGCGGCTCTGTCCAAAGTGGCGGTCAAAGTCAAATCGCCAGAAGATTCGCTGTGTGGCGGTGCCGGATCCACGCTCAATGTCAGCGTTGAGGGATCGTTGTCGTCCACATTCACCGTCAGGGCAGACAATGTCAAGGCGCTGTATATCGCGTCCGTGCTAGTAACTGTGTAATTCACTTGCGCCGATTCGTCCGCCCCGTCGTCATCTTCCACGGCGGCAACTACGAAACTCTGCGCGGTCTCCCAGTTCGAGGGAGTGAATGTCAGCGACGACTCGGAGACCGTCACCGCACCCGAGTCGCTGCTGGCAATCCCTACGACGACATTGTGCGTCGGTTCACTCGCGATACTCAGAGAGACGCTTCGCGACTGGCCCTCCGTCAACAACAGAGTTCCGGACGGCGTCGCAGCCACACTCGCCGTATCGTCGTCCTCGATCGTGATCGTGGCACCGGTCACATCGATCTCGACAGCGACATCGTTTGCAGTTACGCTGGCCCCTAGGACGATGTCCTCGTCGTCCTCATCAACTTTGTCGTTGACAATGGTCAGACTTGCCTCGCTCGCCGTTGAGCACGTCTCGAACGCGTCGGGAAGTGTGAAATCCGACGAAGCGGCGCTGCTTGCAGCGTCGGCGTTCAACGTGATCGTGGCGGGGCCGTATTCATGCCAATGATCGAGCTTGACGGTGACGATGGCTGTCTCTGCATTTTCGGGAACTGTCTGAGTCAGAGGGTTCAAGGTGAGCGATGGAGTATGCGTCTCGCCGGTGGTCAGCTTCAACTCGATCTCATCGCCCACGTTCAAGTCGCTCGTCGGGCATCCCAGAAGTATGAAAGTCTGAACTGCGCCTCCTCTGCTGATGCCGCTCTCAAGGGGATACGGGGTGTCGCCGATGTAAAACGTCAAGCCAGAAACCGGCAGCGTTGCCTTATCGATTCTGACGGACGGCCTCCCGAGGTTAGTGATGATTCCGATGAACTGATAGCGTTCGCCATCGTGTATGAACTTGTCGTCGCTGAGATTCGCCGGATTTGAGCACGTATGCACCGCTTCTTGGTGCGCGCAACCAATGTTGTCGCCGTCGACTTGACTCACCGTCAACGTGGCAGACCATATCTCGTCGCCTGGCGAGGGTTCGGCAGGGGTGCCAGTGACTGCCTCCGTCCAATCGCCGCCCGGTGAAATGCCATTCTGCGCACGCACCTGCACCTCATAGGCGGTGTCGTTGGTGAGACCTGTGATGTCGTAGTCGAGGTGTCGGGCTGCTACGCTCGCTTCGCTCCATTCTCCCGCAGTGCCTTGACCGACCGCCTTGGTGCGCCAACGCACATCGTACGTGCTGATACTGATGCCTTCACCCCCTGTGTTCGTCGGCTTGTCCCATGCAACCGCCAATCCCCCACCAGCAGAAACCGGAGAGACGTTCCTCGGTTTACTTGGCACGTCCCAAGTGGTTACTCGGATAGGCTCAGAGGAGGCTTGCACGACGTTGCACGCTCCGCTGGTTCTCAGATGAGCACGCACATCATAGGTCGTCCCTTTGGCGAATCCTTCGTACCCCCGGTGTCCTGCAGGGCTTCTAAAGTACGTCACGCCAGTCGGAACATCATGACCGCAAGTGCGCGGAGGCCAATCGGCCGTAGCCAGCTTGATCTGAAAACGACCCCAGTAACCACTCGCTTGGTCATGTTTGACGATGAGCGTCGGTCCGCCATTGCGAACACCCAGCGTTACGGATAAGTTCCGCGGAACCGGGAGGTTGGTTCCTTGCCCGGCGGCGTGCGGGACATCGTGCCAAATCAGCATTGCCGCGACTGCCAGCGCAGCCAGTAGTAGATTCCGAGACGGCGGTACGCTAAATGCGCCGACGATGCGCACTGGGTCTAATCACCCCAGAATCGGGGGGGGGGGGGTAAGCAGCATCCCCGCCCTAGGAAAACGGCTCGGTGAGAGAGGCTCGATATGCTTCATTGTTCGTCCGTCCTGCCTTTCCTCGCTTCAATGATCTTTCGACTGCGGCTCGACCTCCGGCATGGGCGTGGTCTCCAAACGCGCGCGCTTGAGAGCGCGCAGATTCTGACGGACCGCCGTCTCTGAATTGATGAGAACACATGATGACGTGTCGTTGCTGTGACATTTCGCTGGAATTCGAATGGCAGAAACGTGTCTCAAACAGCGTCCCGTTGTAGCGGCGCGGACGGACCAGCGTTTCGCGCCGGTCCTCAACCGTTTTCCAGCCCCGCAGAGCCTCCACCACACCCTCCGAGCGGCTCCAGCCGCGATCACGCTTGAGAAGGACGGAAAATAGTCTGGAGCGACGACCGCATCGCTCATGGTTCTTGAAACTGCATGGCAGTTCTTCTAGGCACCAGGCTTTGCGGAGAGAGGGCTAGCGAGCGTGATCGGCGTCGACGGCAACACCCTGAACACGATCTTCGGAATCGACTCGGCAGCGCCTTCGCGACGCAGCGTCGATGGCGGTTCACCGCTCGGACCCGTTCGATTTCGTTGCACGACACACTGTTGCCATGATGACGCTTCATTGTTGTATCGCGATCGCCGTGGACAGAATCGCCCGTTGCGGGAACCGTCATGCATGCACGCGCGTCAAAGCAGTTGTCAGCCGCATCGGGTCCAAGCTGGTCGCTAGGCGCAAGAGCGCGCCGCAATGTTCTCCCGGACTGGCGAACACTGGTCGAACTCCTATAGGCAGAAGATGGAGTCGAGGTCGGACTCGCCGGGATCCGCTTGAACCGCCTTCGCCCGCAAGCAGGCGATACGTCGGCGGAGTCGATGGCAACTCGGCGGCACCCCCTACCCTTCCGAAGGCCCTTCGGTCGATGTCGCTGAGGATGCCTCGGCAGCATCCTCGGCAACGGGAAGAAGAAGATGCAGCAGGTCCATGCTCGCCGCAAGCTGGAACAGAGAGTACAGGTGTCCGGAGCCCGGCTTCGTTCCGGTGCGCCAACGGTTCACGCTTCGGACGTTGACGCGCAGTTCCCTGGCCAGCCCGCGCCAGGACAGACCAGCGGCGGTCTTCAAGCTCTCCAGCCGTGCGGGGAAATCCGGCGGAAACGACGCCGGTTCGATCCGGTAGACCCACTGCTGGCGTCGTCCCATCCGTCATCTCCGTCGCCGCCGGAGCAGAGCAGGCTCCTCTTCGAGCAGCAGGTCCAGTCCGCCGGGAACGTGCCGCGCCAGACGTACGAGCGACAGCATCGCACCTCCGTTGGGCGCGCCGCCTTTCCGCCACCTGTGCAGCTGCCTGCTATCCACACCCATGCACACGGCCATGCCCTCCCAAGACAGACCGGTCATCTCCTTGAGGACGTCGAGCCTTGCGACGAAGTCCTCGGGGATCAATGCGACCCCGAAAGGAATGGGGAACGGGTTGGACACTCGTCTACGCCGATTCATCCACGTTCTCCAGTATGAAAAGGTCTTCGAAGCTCGAGACGCCCAGCGCCTTCATCAACCTTCGGCGAGTGTCCGGCGAGGGACATCGGGTGCCCGTCATGAGCTGCGACAGGTAGCCTGAAGAGATTCCCGTCATCCGCGCCAGTTCGTTCTGCGCGATGTTCAAACGGTTGAGAAGCTCCCATACTTTGTGGGGTCCAGCCTGGACCTGCAGGACGGCTTTCTGCGTGTCACCCGATACTCTCCTTCCCTTCGGTTGTCGAGTCGCAGTTGGTGGTAGAAGCTTGATTTGGTCCTGTTCCTGCATCGAAACTGCCGGGATCGGCCAAGAGTCGGCGTGCGATGATTCGAGCCAGGATCCGGAGGCCGTGCAGTCGCTGCTCGTCCTGTTCCGGCGTCAGCCCAGCGGATCCGTCGGACGGCCCGCGAGGGTCGGTGTTGTCTCTTGTAACGTGTGGTGCCATGCTCGAAACAAAAGTCGTGTCGAATCAGTGTCGTGCAAAAGATCGTAACACTATAGACACATATCACAACATTCATGAGCAGTTTATTGATAATTTGTTTGCTAAGATGTAACAATAAACTCGCGCCAATATGCCAACACCTGCTATGGGAATCACTCGACTTCTCGCATATCGATGCACGGACTGGACGAAAACCTTCAACTCGAAATCGGCCCTCTGCTCAGACGGCTCCGGGGAGACCTGAGCCTGCGCGACGTCAACCGGCGCGCAGGTGTTTCCAGCTCGTATCTCTCGTCGATCGAGCGCGGCGGGCGCCGTCCCGGACGAAACGTCATTCGGAGGCTGGCGGCGGCGTACGGGGTCGACCCTGCCTCCCTGCTCGAACGTGCCGGGCACGTCGGCGCCCTACCCGTCGCCGACCAGGAAGATCCGAATGTCGAGCGCGCCTACCAGTACGTGCTTTCAGACCCGAAGTTCCGTTTCGGGACCCGGCCCGAAGGCCCGCTCTCCACGAGCGCGAAGCAGTTCATCGTCGAGATGTACGAGAGTCTCACCGGTAAAAGGCTTTTGTGACGACCTGCTCGTCGCATGGCTTCCGTCGCGAACAGACTTCGAGTCGGCGATGGATCTGTTGATCGTTTCGGGCGGCGGCGTTGAGACCGGCGTCGTGCCGGTCGCTGGACTCTCGGATACCGACCTCCGCCCTTCTCGCCAACCGAAACCGCGCAAGAGGAGATTGGTGCTAGCCTGTAGCGACATCCACTCCGTTGACAGCAATTGCAGACGACTGGAGCGCTGGCGCGATGTGCGGACGTTTCGGACTTTACACAGATTTGGCGGAGCTTGTTGAAATCCTCGGCTTCGAGCTGCCGATGCCGATGGAGGTTTACGGTCCGCGTTGGAACATCGCGCCCACGGCCGACGTGCTGACAATCCTTGATGATGGTGGCGTGCGCGAAGGAGCGATGATGCGCTGGGGTTTCATACCTGTTTGGGCGAAACCAGAAACCGCGTTCAAACGCCCCGTGTTCAACGCTCGATCGGAAACCGTTGCGGAGCGTCCCATGTTCCGCAGCTCGTTCAGTCGGCATCGCTGCCTAGTCCCCGCCAACGGCTTCTTCGAGTGGCGACGTGAAGCAACGGGCGGCAAGACGCCGATGTGGATCTACGACGCCGAGACGCCCGTCGTCACGTTTGCAGCGATATCGAGCACTTGGCAGGGTCCCGACGGCGTCGTGAAGTCCTGCGCGATCCTGACGACATCGCCGAACTCTTTGATGTCTCCCATCCACGACCGGATGCCGGTGATTCTGGACCGCGAGTGGGCGGAGATTTGGCTGGACGATGCCGCCGACAAGGCGGTGCTGATGGAGGCTCTCAAGCCGCGCGAGTGGGAATCCATGCAGGCCCTTGAAGTCGATCCGGCGGTCGGTTCGACACGCAACGACGGGCCCCATCTCATCCGGCCAAGGCCATTCTTGTTGCTCTAGCAAAAGGCGCGCTAATGGTTTAGTATTTTTATGCTATTATTAACGCCCCAGCACCATGTCCATCGTTTGCGTCAAGATACAACATCTACCACTTCAGTGCGAATTTTCCAGAAGATCGGATCTGGACGCCCGGATCGTCATCATCTGTCACGGCGAGGAATCACGCCCCGTGGTTCTCGACGCCTCTTCCAACGCGCGTCTCCCGCGCGGGACATCGTTGGTCAAAGCCATTTCGCAACACCCGGGCGCCGCAGTTATCCGTGCCGATGAAGCGTTTTACGATGCGCGTTGGCATGAAATCATCGAACACCTGCTGAACATCAGCGACCGGGTGGAAGACGCCGTTCGAGGTACCGCATTCGTGGCAATCGACGGTCTTTCAGAGCTTCACGGCGGCCAAGATCAGATAGTGACCTTGATTTCGGAAGCGACGGCCAAACTTGGCATGAACGGTTTGGTCGGCGTCGCGCCGGGACGTTTCGCCGCATACTGCGCCGCGATCAGAGCAGGCCCTTCGCAGCCGATACGACTGCCCGGCAACCGAGTCGCGGTCAAGGAGTTTCTCGCCCCCATGCCGGTCGATTTGTTGCCGCTGGAATCCCGTGCCATCGAGCTGATGCACGACTTCGCGCTCGACACCATGGGCGATCTGGCGGCGCAATCCGTTTCGGCGCTGCAGGCTCAACTGGGTCCCGACGGACGGCGCGCGTGGGAGCTGGTTAACGGTATCGACCGGACGAGACTCAACGCCGTCGAGCGCACGGAAAATATCGTCGACGACCTTCAATTCCCCTGGCCCGTCGCAAGTATGGACGCCCTCTCCTTTGGCGTGCAGACCTTGCTGGACCGCGCGTTCGCCTCTGTGCAGCGCATCGGCAAAGCCGCGGGGCGTATGGACTTGACGTGTGAGATGTCCGACTCGGAGCGCTGGACCTACACGCACGTCTTCAAAGAACCGACCAACTCGGCGACCCTCGCCATCAGCGTCGTGATGACGCGCGTCGAAACGATTGCGCAGAGCGACGCCTCGCCGATACGGAGCCCTGTAGAAAAGATCTCCGTCGAATTATCACGCCTAGGGCAGGCACGAGCCGAGCAGTCCGGACTTTGGAGAGAACACAAATCAGGTGATCTGGACACTGCTTTCCGTCAATTGACGGCAATGACGGGGTCGTCCCCGATCAAGAAGATAGTGGAGGTGGAACCATGGTCACGAATACCAGAAAGACGCCTGGCATTCGCGGAAGTTACGAGCCCCTGAACATCCCCGTGCCGGTGCAGGTCGTCGCCACGCTTGACGGAAAACTGGCAAGAATCGTCGAATCGCGCAAGGGCCGTCTCGTCCGGTCGCAGGTGGACCGCGTCATGGAGATATGGGAGCTGGACGACGAGTGGTGGCGAGAGAAACCGATCCAGCGACGCTACTGCAAGCTGCTCATGGACTCCGGACGTGTTATGACGGTCTTCAAAGACCTGACCAGCGACGAATGGTTCCGCCAAGAATACTGAGCCATGACGCGATACGTCGAACTGCGAGCCATGAGCTGGTATTCGTTCATGGAGGGAGCGTCGTCCACCGACGAGATGCTCGCACGCGCCCACGAACTCGGCTACGACGCACTTGCCCTGACCGACCGCAACAATGTCACCGGCGCTCTCGAGTTCGCGGAATCCGCAGACGAGCTGGGCATCAAGCCCATCATCGGCGTCACTCTGAAGCTGCGCGACGAAGACGACGATGAGACTCTGCCCGTCACTTTGCTGGCTGAGAACCGCGAAGGGTACGCCAACATGTGCAATCTGATATCGTTCGCGCACGTCGGATCGGGTCGCATCGATCCTGTGCTTTCTTCTCGCCACTTGCCGAGCCGCACCGACGGTCTGATCGCCTTGATCGGAGAACCGGAGAGCCGCATCGCGGATCTCGCCATCGACGGCGCGATGTCCCAGGCCGACGGAATCGTCCAACGCTTCATCGCGTGGTTCGGCCAAGAAAACCTGTTCATCGAGCTGCAGCGCCACTGGGTGCACGGCGACTTGGAACGCAACCGCGCGCTCGCCGCACTCGCGGAGCGCAACGATGTCGGCGCAGTCGCCACCGGCGGAGTCTGCTACCACGAACGCGCTCGAAGCCGCCTGCACGACGTCTTGACCGCCATCCGTCACAACCTCACGCTCGAAACCTCCCACCGCCAGCGCAAGGCCAACTCGCGCTACGAGCTGAAATCCCCCGAACGCATGGAGAAGATTTTCCGAGAGTGGCCCGAGGCGGTCGAGAATTCGCGCCGCATCGCCGACCGTTGCGAGCCGTTCAGCGTCAAACAGATAAACTACCGCTTTCCCCGCGAATCTGTTCCCGACGAATTCGCGGACGAGCAGGAGTATCTCGAACACGTCTGCAACGAGGCCGCGAGACGCCGCTACGGACGCATCACCGACAAGGTCCGGGAACGCTTGGACCGCGAGTTCAGCCTCATCGAAAGGCACGGCCTAGCCGGCTTCTTCCTGCTCTACAGACGCGTCATCTCGCTGGCGCAAGACGTGGCGGTCGAACTCGGACACTCCTCGGTCGAGATCCCCATCGAAGAACAACCGCCGGGACGCGGGCGAGGGTCGTCCGTCGCCATGCTGGTCGGAACCCTCATCGGACTCTCCCACATCGACCCCCTCGAATACGACCTTCCGCTGGAACGCTTCATCTCCGACGACGAGCTGGTGAACGCGCCGGACATCGACCTGGACTTCCCGCGCGACATCCGCGAAGCGCTGATACTCCGCGTCTTCGAAGAGTTCGGCTGGGACCACGCGGCCCTGACCGCTATGCTCCCCACCTACAGGCTGAAAGGCGCGGTGCGCGACGTCGGCAAGGTTCTCGGGCTCCCTCCCCTCGAACTCGACATGCTGGCCAAAAGAGCGGAATCGCGCGACGCCGCCGATCTCGCCTCCGAGATGGAACGCATACCGGAACTTGAAGACAAGATCAATCTGCCGGGATGGCGCGACCTCGTCGAGATCGGGGCGCAGCTCCAAGGCTTTCCCAAAGGGTTGGCTCAACATCCCGGAGGCATGATCATCAGTTCGATGCCGCTCATCGACATCACTCCGGTGCTGCCGAGCGCCAAGGAGGGACGATACATCTGCCAGTGGGACAAGCACGGAGCGGACAGCGCCGGATTCCTCAAGATCGACTTCCTGTCGCTGGGCGCTCTGTCGCAGATGCAGGAATGCCTCCAACTCATCGAGAAGCGCACCGGATCGCACATCGATCTCACCCGCATCGACTTGGACGACGAAGCGGTCTACGACGATCTTTGTCGCGGCGACACGGTCGGCGTGTTCCAAGTCGAGTCCGCCGCTCAGATGCAGACCATCACACGCCTGCAGCCGCGCAACCTCTACGACTTGGCGCTGGAAGTCGCGGCTGTGCGTCCGGGCGTTGGCGCCAACGGCGGCGTGTCGGAATTCATCCGCAGACGCAACGGCAAAGAGTGGGAATACGATCATCCGCTCGAAAAACGCGCCTTGGAAAAGTCCCTGGGCATCATTCTCTTCCAAGACCAGGTGGTGACTCTGGGCATCGACGTCGGCGGCATGACAGCGTCGGAATCCGACCAGATGCGGCGGGCGTTCCAGCGCCGCAACAACGAAGCCCTGATAAGGCGCTACTGGGATCGTTTCCGAGACGGCGCCGCCGAACGCGGGGTGCCGGAGAACATCGCCGACAAGATCTTCCTCAAGTTCAATCCCCACTACATGTTCCCGGAGGGTCACGCGCTCGCGTTCGGCGTAACCGCCTACCACATGGCATGGCTTCGACTTCACTATCCCACCGAGTTCTACACCGCGATCTTCAACGCGCAGCCCATGGGATTCTGGCCGCCGGAGACGTTGAAGCAGGACGCGAAGCGCAGAGGCGTCACTATATTCAACCCGGACGTGAACCTCAGCCAGGACAAATGCACCCCTCTGGCAGAAGACGCCTTCAGACTCGGCCTGACATCCGTGCGTGGCATCAACGAACAATCCGCGAGAACCATAATCAAAAACCGCGAATGGAACGGGCTGTACGAGTCCTTCTCCGATCTCGTTTCGCGCTCAGGCATGGAGCGCAAGGCACTCCAAAACCTCGTCAAAGCAGGAGCATGCGACGATTTGCAGGGAATCGACGAAAGAAGATTCGCTCTGTGGGAAGTCGGACTCCGCTACCAGCCCAGCGGTTCGCAGGGACGGCTCCAACTCGACGTCAGCCAAGACATGGCTGCTCTCAAACCCGTTGGTCCAATCGACCTCATGACGTACGAATACGAAACCCTGGGCCTGTGGACGAAGGGACACATCATGTCTACCATGCGCGACATGCTGGCCGAACGCCAGATCTTGAGCAGCAGGCAGCTGGACGACAAATCGGATGGGGAGCGCGTAGCCGTAGCCGGCAAGGTGCTCAGACGCCAGCAGCCTCTCGGCAGGATGGTCTTCATGACCCTCGAAGACGAGTTCGACATGATACCCCTCGCCGTACCCCCCGCAACTTGGAAGAAACACCGCGACGCTCTGCTGATGCCCATCATCATCGCCGAGGGCGAAGTATCACGAAAAGACGGCACCATGAACATCACGGTCCACCGAGCATCGCCGCTCATACCCCCGTACGCCTCACGCGCCGAAATCCCCGACATCAGCCACAACTTCAGATGACTCGGAATACTCGGGCCAGATGCGAGGTTGAGACACGCGATAATCATTCGACGCAGACGTATGGTTGGTCCAAATAGAAGGCAACGCGTCAAACATCTCTCGAATCGACACCAAAACCATGAAAATCAGAAAAATATGGAGCTATATGCCTGACAACGTAGATCACTCTTGGGAGAACTCCTTGTCAAAATTCAGTCTGGTAGTCGTGTCGATCTTGACAGTTGCCTTGCTGGCCTGTTCGGCACCGGAACCCACTCCCACCTCCACGCCAGTCCCTACACGAACTCCGAGCCCCACACCCACGGCCACTCCCGAACCTGTCGTTGTGTGCGTCCCGGAGGTGGTCGACTACGTGACGGCCATGGCAGAAGAGGTGGAGACGGTGATCGAGACGGGAGAGGAACTAGATGCGCTGATTGAGGAGCCTTCCGACGACTTGGTATGGCGGGCGAAGGTGGCCAAGGAACTTTTGGACCTGGGCGGTGCCGTCACCACCATTACCACCACCGCTCCGCCTGAACCTTTACCCACCATTTACGAAGTGATCAACGACGTATCCACCGACTTCGAGCGCGTTCTCGAATCCGTCGATCCATTATCTGGCGAAGCCGTGGACATCGCGCTGGAAGCCGCTTCAGACATGCTTAGGCAGGCGTTGAGCAACACGGCCAAGAACCACGATCTTATCGTCGGGTGGCTGGACGGCTGCAGCAACTGACCCGTTGTGAAATCATCCACATAACTCGCAAATTCAGGACATCGTTCACACGGCAGAGATTCGTCGTTGTTAGCGTGCCTAGACGGATGTTGGAGCACGCCGAAGAAATGACGGTCGGCGGTATGTCAACCTTTCGAGACGGCCTCGAGCAAGTCCCGGCTGAGAGCAACGCTCGAGGCCGATATGAAATCACCGTCCTCGAGGTCTTGGACGTGTTGGACCACCAGCCGAGTGCCGAAGTCATTCGGGGAGCCGAAGAGTCGCCCGAACATCGTCACCGCCGACGTAGTCACTTCGCTTGAAACATCGTGCGTTTCGAGAATCCGGACCTCCGACGCGATTTCGGCAGCGTCGACAACCCGCAGCAGCCTGTAGAGGTCGAAAGCGTCTTTGTGGAGATCGTCCCGACGTCCCTCGTTCGATTCCTCGACCCGCTCCCATATTTTGTGCACCTTCGCAACCAGCAGCGCGGCCGGCCCCGCCACTTTGAGAACGCAAGTGCGAGCGGACCCGGGCTCCAACGACCCGATCGTCCGCCTAGCGTGACTCACGAGCGCCCCTTCGAGTCCGTGGACCTTCATAGCGGCAGTATTGCCGTGGATCCCGAGACGTGCTCCTCTTCGACCCGCGCCGCCCACGGCTGCCGGCACCAGCAGGTCGACCTTGTGGCGTGCATCCCGCGTGTAGAGCCCTGGCTGGTCGCCGAGGACGAAACCGGCACCGCGCATGGCGGCCACTATCGACGGGTCGTCTGGAAGCAGGCCCGGATCAAGCGCCAGGTCGGCATCGTACGTGAACGGGGAAACCGCGAAAGCGCCGTCTTCGCTTTCGGTGTGCACATACACCGCCTGCGCGCCGACCAGAATCGCGGCATCGCTGTGGCCTTCCAGAGCGTCCACGGCGTCCAGCAGCGCCTCTCGGGCGTCTATGCGGGGTTGGTCAAATCCAGTTTCCATGAATCCTCGTTGTCTTTCATCCACGCAAGGATCGCCTCCGCTTCTGCCGGGCCTCTTCCCGGCCCCTTCATGAGGTCCAGCAGAACCTGTGTCACGCGGGCGTAGGCGACCCCGTCCACCTTCTCGACGCGCTCGAGTGCGACGGTGTCGAAGGGGCGCATCAAGAGGACGTTGGCCCCCGTATCCGCAGGACGCAGTTCCAACGATCTAGCCGCGGTGACCGGATCGTCGGCGAATACCGAAACCAGCCGAGCCTCGGCGAACGGCGCCAGGCGATTCGCCGCGAATGATCCGGTGACTGCATAACGAAACTCAGCGCCGCGCAGCCGAGAGAGCAACTGCGCGGACCCTCTGGGTTCGAGCCAGGTCGTCAACGCGTTGGAGGTGCTGAAGTCGTAGTCCTCGGCCCATCTGCTGGCGAGCATTTCCCAGTCCACCGAAACGATCCGGCCTCTGCGACCCGCCTTGGTCACGATCTCGTCGGGCTCCAGCAAGTTGACCACCCTCGACACCATGGCGGGGGAACTTCCGGTCTCGGACGCGAGTTCCCGAGTCCCGAACGGTGTGCGGTAGTCCATAAGCGCCCTGACCACTCGGGCGGCGCGCCCCCCTTTCAGAGAACGTAGAGGCCGCTCTTCTCTGATTGGGTTTTTGTCGGCTCCCTGTGTCTGAACGAAAACGGCAGGGCTCTCGACGGCCAGACTGATGTTTCCGGTCCCATCGGCGTAGCTGACCCCGGATTCCGTCAAGCGTTCCCTCGTCAGAGGGCTGAGATAGGGTGCGATCAACATCGTCACTGGCTCGGGCCCTGACTTGCCAAGTTCCTCGTGTCGGCGGCGCGACGAAGCCTTCAGTCGCGACATTACATTCGCCAAGAGGCTGGGTTCGGCCGGTCTCGCCTTCACTTCCACCAGGATTTCGGACGAGGTTCCGTGGGGCTCAATGATTTCCAGGATCGCATCGACTCGGAGCGCTGACCCGTTTTCAGACGGCGCGACGCCGTCTCTCTCCCGAGCGCGGAGGACCCACCGCGGCGGAAGGCGTTCGCCTATCTCCTTTATGATGGCGTCAGTCAACTCTGTTTCAGAACCCATGCTGTTTCGCATCATGTGCAACATGATATTTCATGCAACACAACGGCGTCAAGCGAAGCGGCACGACTGGAGGCCACATCCATGGCGAACCTCGAGACGATCGTACAGCGCCGAAGACGCGATCTCGAGACGCGCCAGCGCAACCCGATGGAGCGTGGAAGGCCCTTAGTGGGAGGCCATTACCGGATCAGCCAAGGGCAACTTCGGGCGGGGCGTCTCGAAAATGCTTTTCGAGCGTGTCCTTCACCGGGTCGAGGCTTCCAAGTCCCTGCCAGTCCTCGCCCTCCACCGCGCTCGCAGGGCCGGACCGTCCATCGAACGCTCCTGGGAATTCATAGTATTTCAGCATCCAGACGGGTTAAGCTTCGTCAAGAAATCGCAACAACGCCAATGACCATAACTACCACTGCTAGAACCAATATACCGTTTCGAATGCAACGGTAACTGGCTTCAACACGGTTGGATTTTTGGATCATGATGTTTCTGTTCAAATCGATGCACAACAGGATTTTCGCGGCCTTAAGTTCATCTGTCTGAATCTCCGCGTCATCCTCTAAATCCCACAAAAAGACTCTCCCTACCCGCAGAGCGCGAAGCGCAACCCAGCCTCCCATCAGCAAGTACAAGACGCCCGACATAAGTGGTATCAACAATAACCCCAACAGATCTGATTCGCATCCACTGCCCTCGCTATTCGGTGTCAACGTGGCGAGCCCGGCGAACATCACACCGAATGCCAACGTCACCCCGAGGACGTTGATTTTAGCTTTGTCCTCTATGACTCCTCTTCGGGCATCTTCGACTTCGAGGTAGTGTTTCAAGGCATCTATGGCCAACCGAGCTCTTTCATCACCGACGTACAACGAACTTGGATTCTCATTCTTCAGAGTTTCGATCTTGCGTTGCAGCGTACGGTTACTACCGCTGACCTCGAAAAGGCCACCAGTGATTTCGTTAAAGACGCGCGCCAACATCATGCACCACGCAACAGGGAATCCGCGATCGCGATGTCTATCGGAAAATCACCTTGATCCATCAACCATCCCCACTCACCAGTTGGATTTACCTCTAAGAAGTAGTACTTGGCACCCTTTACAGCAAGATCTATTGCTGCGAACTCTAAACCTAGGGTTCTTGCAAGTCGTCGGCAATTGTCAGCGATACTGAGCGGAAGATCATAATTATTGAACTCCGCGCACAATTTTTCGACCCGCCAGTCGCCACGAATCGGTTCACCGCCCTTCGAAATGGCCGCGCAATAAACCTGATTACCGATGACAGTCACCCGAAGATCCAATTTATCGATAAGAGCTTCTTGGACTATCAGCGGCGCGGATGAGAGATGTGAACGTTTCACGAACTCAGTTTCAAGGAGGTTCGTATAGCCGAACGTCTCGAAACCGTCACGCCAAAAAAGTACCGTGTCTAAACCCTTGACAGCCACGGTTTGATCACAGTCAGCGACTTGCTGAACCCCACGCGCGTGGTTGGTGATCACAGTGCGAGGTAGATTAAATCCTAATTTGTTGGCGGTGGCGAGTTGGACGGCTTTGTGTTCAGCCTTATACGTGGCGACCGGATGATTCATCCATTTGCAGGAATCAAAAACCATGAAGCTCCGCATGAAAGCGGAGCGGTGGGTACGGTTCAGCTGTTCGTCGGCCGATTTTCCGGCGTTTGAAGGCTCTCTGGGGTATACGGCCCGTCGGAAGTAGATGGACCTGAGGAATTCAGGGTGTAGAAGCACCGAAAGGTCGGCAGTTTCAAGAACGATGGTGGATTCGTTTGGTCTCGCTACAATCGAAAAGTCACCGAAATCTTCGGTATTTAGGCGGAAATACGACGCTCCTCCACTTCTCAATCGAGCTACGACGTAATCACACGACAAGTCGAATCTGCTCGCAAGCAGCAGCACCTCCGGACAAAACTGGTCGTTTGTCTGCACCGTAGCTTCTCCCCACCAACGTCACTCGGACTTTTGGTCCTCTCCCGTTTCAATGTCCATCTTTTTTGTTCTCGGCGGTTGCACATCGCTTGACTCGACTAGCAACTCGTTACGGTCGTCTACCAACCAAGCACCTTGCAACACGTCGTAGCGACACCCTTTTGGCGCCAAGTCACCAGCGTAAACAGGATAAGTCTTGGCAACTTCCAAAAGCAAATGTTCGTTCAGTTGGTCATTTTCGGTGGGATTATTCATGCCTTTTCCTGTAGGGGGCCGAAAAACGACCTGTCCCTTGACACAATTCGACATTCGACGGCCTTGAGCCGAGTTTGAGACAGGTAACCCGCCGGGGGTTAAGTTTAAAGCATCGCACTCGGTTCCATAAAGGTGCTATGTTTGAAATCCAATTGTCTGATAGCTGGAACCAACCAGGAATCCCCGACACCGGACGGGTCAAAGTCAAGGAGAATCTGAGAATCGCGAAGTAGCGGAGCGACTCGAAATCGCCAGCGGCATTGGAGACAACGTCGCGCGACAACCCAACCGTCATTGAGGGCGATGTCGAGATCTCCCCGCCGTCGTTTTATCGAATATGTCGCGATGTTTGCTCGGGTCTGCAGTTGGAAAGCAATCAAACCGCACCACTTGCGAAAACGAAAACGGAAAGGATAACACCTCCGATGATCTGAAAACCGCCGAATGTTCCCGTTGTGCCGACTGCCAAGAATGCCGATCCGATCGCGAACGTCGCCGCACCTGACGCGATCCTGTTCACTCACCTCGAATTCCTTCTGATCAGGGCCACCTACACCTTTTGGCAATTTCCGTCACCAATTTCTGGCATCGCGGATCACCTACATTGGGTTGTTATTCCTTTCATTCCTACGCAACACCTTGAGGTCGCCTCAGAACTTCGCCAAACGCGTCGCGTTGACTGCAACCCAGTGGCGAATCCAGCGGGAGTATCCCGCCCTCGCAGTGGACCGTGCTGCAAAGCTCCTTGCGTTGTGGAAAGTTCACCACGTGAATGCGATGCGCATCGCAGTGGACCTTTGTGTCGGACGATTCATGGGCGGGCAGACGTTGCGAGGACGTTGGCAACGGACGACCTAACCGCACCGTGACCGCACATCGTTAGACTCACCGCAAATCCCAAACCGTCGCAGACGCCGATCCTGAAATTCTTAAAACTACGCCAATGCAGTAACCACACAACCCAGGTTCTGGGATTTTCTTCCTCGAAACGGCAATCCCAACTGCCGATTTGATGGCGAAGGAATCACAAATCACCCCACCAATCGACCCAAAACTAACACTGGACCAGACTCCAAGTTCCGACGTCCGTTACGAACCGAATACCATGAGCAACAGCGATACGAGGATTGGTACATTCCGACCAGAACAGGTTGCCCGCGCCAGTTGATAGACGACAAATCGGTACTTGCGCGCTCCATTCCACTTACCCGGAACTCGATTTTGAGGACGACAACAATGATCCATTGACCAAGCTGGAATCAACATACCAGCCGGACCAGCGACCCCGATGCAGAGAACGGCACGCCCCGGAGTGTGATTTAGAGGTAAACCGCCAACGGATTCGGATGGCGGGTGTTCGGAAATTCAGACACGGTCTACTGGAGCTGAACAAACTGGAATCGAAGGACATTGAAAATGTATCAGGAGCATCCTCACATCAAACCTCTGCCTGCTGATGCCACGTTGTGGAGATTCATGGATCTCGCCAAATTCATGTCGATGTTGGAAAACAACGCACTCTTCTTCGCGAGGGTCGACAAACTTGGCGATCCTTTCGAAGGTTCGTTCCCAAAAAACAACGTGGATGTTGATCCGTCGTCCCTCAAAGAGCCTGTAGTGGCAGAACTATACAAAGATCACATGTCATTCGTCGAAAAAATCAGACCATTTGCTCTGGTCAATTGCTGGCATGAGAATACGCACGAGTCGTTTGCCATGTGGTCGGTATATTCGGGAAAACGTAACGGCATTGCCATAAAAACCAACTTCGAGTCGTTGTCGAAATGCTTCACCTGCAATAACGCAATTTTCATCGGCAAAGTAGGATATATCGATTTCGAATCCGCGATGATCCGTCGGCTCAGCGATTTTGCTCCGTTCTTATACAAACGTAAGGGCTTCGAATCAGAGAATGAGGTTAGAGCACTCAACTTGGACCTGCCCGTGCCTCGGGGCCTTGCGGATCCCGACTGCCCGTTGGAACCCTTGGACCTTTCTCGCCCTTTGCACGACATCGGTACACATCGCGAAATTGATCTCGCCGCGTTGATACACGAGCTGATTGTTGGGCCTCAAGCGGATGATTGGTTTTTGGAACTCGTGAAATCTATCGCAAACCGTTATTGCCTAGATGTACCGGTCATCAAATCGTCGCACGCTGCTTCTCCGAGTTGGTGACGGCGGAAATTCCATTTCAGCAACGCAATTGAACCGGTCTCGACCCATAAGACATCAGAGTCTAGGGCCAAAACATCGATTAAGTGAGCAGCTCGATCAAATCTGCGAACATGAAATTTGAGTTCATAATGGTGATGCCGGGAGCGAAAACACAACCCACCGCCAAGTTCACAGAATATCGACAACAATTTGGGGATCGGACAACGATTTTCAGATCGACCGACAACGGCTCAAGCTACCGAGGACGTCGAAGCCCACTGCGACTCATTCGGCGCCCGCGCCGCCGAACCTGCGCAGCACGGGCGCGACCATGGATTCGGTGTCCCTGTCGTGGGGCTCCGTCGCCGGCGTCACGGGCTACGAGCACGACTACAGGAAGGCGTCCGACCGCGCCTGGTCGGACGTCGACCGATCGACGACCTCGACTTCGCGCACCGTCGGCGGTCTGGAGTGCGGCGTCGAGTACGTGTTCCGGGCGAGGGCGCACGGGAACGGCACGACTTATTTCCGGCAGTGGGGACCGTGGTCGAACGAGGCCAGGGCCACCACCGCCGGCGGCTGCATCCCGAGCGAGCCGCGGGAAGTCGATCTCCGAGCCGGAGACCGTCGGATCACGGTGACCTGGAAAGCGCCCGCGTCGAACGGCGGCGCCGCCATCGACGGCTACCGTGTGCGACACATGGCGGACGACGCGTCGTCGTGGACCTACAGCCACGCGGGGCTGCCGGATCCCCTGAGCCACGTCGTCACGGGTCTGGAGAACGGCACCTCGTACGAAGTGGAGGTGCAGGCCCGGAACCGCGACGCCGAGTACGGGGCGTGGTCCGAAGCCGAGACTGCGACGCCGGCAGCGCCGCCGCCCCTGCCCGCGGCCGATGCCCCGAGCGTCACGACCGCGGCGGACGGCGTTTCGATGCACGGGATCACGATCCGATGGACCGCGGTGTCCGGCGCGGCGAAGTACCAGGTGCAGCACAAGCCGTCGGCGGACGCATGGCCGACCGTCGACGACGGCGCGGCGGGTCAGAGCACCCTCACGTATTCAGCCGCGGGTCTGACCGCGGAAACCTCGTACGATTTCAGGGTCCGCGCGTACGGGAACGGGACGACGCGGAGCGCGGGCTGGGGGCCCTGGTCCGGAACCCTGACCGCTTCGACCCTGGCCGACGCGTGCGCCGTCGAGATCCTCGAAGCCATAGCGGACACGGTGATCCGCCGGGGAACCTGGAGCAGCGGATGCGAATCGACCAACCGCGCGGGCAGATACGCGAGGCACTTCAGCTTCACGGCCGGGTCCCGGAGCACGGTCACCGTCGAGCTGACGTCCTCCACCGACCCCTATCTGTTTCTGATGAGCGGGGAGGGGACCTCGGGAACGGTGGTGGCCCGAAACGACGACAGCAACGACGACGATCTGGGCCGCCTGAACTCCAGAATCACCTACGAGGCCGCGCCCGGCCTGTACACCGCGGAGGCCACGACCTTCAGATCCGGGGCCGTCGGCGATTTCACGATCAGGATCCGCGTCGCCGCCGCGTCTCCGACCAATTCGCCGCCCGCGTTCGGGGCAGGAGCCTACAGCTTCTCGGTGGACGAGGACGCGGCCGTCGGCCACGCGGTCGGGACCGTCGCCGCGACCGACTCCGACGGATCAGTCGCGTCGTACAGCCTCGACGACACGTCCCTCTTCAGCATCTCGAACGCCGGGGTGATTTCCGTCGCCGCCTCGCTCGAGGGGCGGGGCGACGAGCGCCCGGCATCGCTCACCGCGACCGCGACGGACGACGACGGCGGCACCGCGACCGCGACGGTTGCGGTCACTGTCGACGATGTGCCGCCGAGCGAGCCCCGCGAAGTCGTTCTCACCCCCGGCCACGCCCAGATCCGGGTCGCGTGGAAGGCGCCGGATTCAGACGGGGGAGCAGACATCGACGGCTACCGCGTGCGCCACCGCGCGGCCACCGCCTCGTCGTGGATCTACAGCCGGATCGTCGCCGCATCCCCGTACACCATCGAAAGCCTCGACAACGGCACGGCCTATCGGGTCGAGGTGCAGGCGAGGAACAGCCTTCAGCCGCCCGAATTCGGGCACTGGTCGGATTTCGAGACCGCGACGCCGGTCGCTTCTACGCTGCCCGTCGTGGACGCGCCCGCGGCGCCGACCAAGACCGCAGCGACATCGTCGAGCATAACCGTCTCGTGGGGCGCCGTCGCCGGAGCGGCCAGATACCGCGTGCGCTACAGGACCGGCGCCGACGACTGGAACATCGTCGAGGCGGCGACCGGGACGAGGCACACCGCGTCGATGCTCGACGCCGCCGCCAGCTACCGCTTCGAGGTCGGCGCGTACGGCGACGGCGTCACGCGCCGCGCCGCGTGGGGCGCATGGTCCGCGCATCTGGACGCGGCGACCGACGCGGCGCCGACGGTCGGCGGATGCACGACGGCGCTCGGATCGATCATCGGCGAATCGAGCCACGCGGGTTCCTGGACCGATGAATGCGTGTCCTCGAACCGTCCGCCCACCAGGTACGCCCGGTACCACACCTTCGAGCTCGCCGCCGCCGCGGACCTCACGATCGAGCTCGTCTCCGACGAAGACCCCTACCTGTACCTGATGAGCGGCGCCGGGACGAACGGCCCCGTGGTCGCCAGCAACGACGACAGCCGCGACGACGATCTCGGATACTACAACTCGCAGATCGTCTATCAGGCGGCGGCAGGGACGTACACCGCCGAATCGACGGCATACGCGTCGCGGACGACGGGGGATTTCACGATCAGGATCGACGCCGCGCCGAGGCGGCTGAGCGCGCCTAGGAACGTGAAGGTCGTCCCGGGGGACGAACGCCTGGTGGTGCTGTGGGATTCTCCCGCGTCGGACGGAGGATCGGCGATCACCGGGTACCTCGTGGAGCAGGAGGCGGTGTCCGAGTCGTCCGGTTCCGGGGGCCGCGGCCGCCGGGCCGTCGCCGATCCGTCGCGCCTGCTGGGCGCAGACGACCGAGGCTTCGCGATTCTCAACCTGTCGAACGGGACCGAGTACTCGGTCACGGTGAAGGCGGTGAACGCGGACGGCGAGGGCGCGCCTGCGACCGCCTCGGCGACGCCAGCGGAAGTCGCCATCTCGATCGGCACCGTGCACCCGAATCCTCTGGTGGTAGCGCGGAAGGCTACGGTCAACGTGACCACATCCAACACCGTCTCAGGCGTCGACTACTCCGCGGAACTGGTAATCCAAGACACCGACAAGATCAGATTCGGCGAATGCGACGACGACCGCGCGACGCAGCCGCTCCCGAATCTGGGATCGACTGTCAGGATCCAAGGGTGCGAAACGGGCACGCCGACGATCAGCGCCCGGCTGTTGATCAGCGACAAGGCGAACAGAAAATACACACTCGCGGAATCCCTGCCGCGCCGTGTAACCGTCGATGCAGCGCCCGAGGGGCTCAAGATCGACGAAGCGGGCGCGCTGAACGACGCATTTGATATCAACACGGACAGGGGCTTCAGCGTCAAGGGCACCGACTTGCTCATGGGCACGACCTATGGGCTGGAAATCAGCGTCACGTCAGATTCGCCCAATCCTCTGGGACTGGACTCTGCGTGCTCCGTTACGACCTCGACGACGAATCTGGTAACCGGTCCAACGGATACGGAAAAGTCGGGAACCTTCCGACTCTACGCCTGCGCGCCAGTCGCAGACGGCGAGGTCACGGTTGATCTGAAGCTGGACGATGTGGTCGTCGCAACCGCGACCAAGACTGTCAACGTGCGGGCAAGTGTGCCAAACAATGTAAGAGCGAACGGACACAGTGCTTCCTCAGACAGCACTTCGGGGAGGATCAGAATCAGGGTGGATAGTCAGTCCGCCCAGATGAAATACAAGGTGCGATACGAATTGTGCACGTCTACTGATGATTACTGTCGCGTCAGACCAAAAGATGGGGATTGGGATGCCCCTGATTTGGTCAAAACCCCATCTCGGCAGACGTTCACCGTGGCAGGTCAGACAGTAGAAGCAGACGAAATCGTGATTGACCAGTTGGCGATGAACGCTGTTTACCGTGTGGAAGTGGCTGCCTTTCCTGTGGGTCTGCCCGGTTTGTCTTCGGCATACGCAGATGTACCTTTGCTTGTCTACACTTCCAGTTCGCCTCCCGCGAAAGTAGGGACGGATTTCCCGAGGATCGCATCGGTGGCCATCGACGGTTTCTGGCGTTCCCAGTCCTATCAGCCAAAAATCTGTGATTCAACCTTTAATGTCAAAAACAGAGCTTATCTGCCGTTGGTCCAAGCCGCTGTGCAGTCGTGGAACGGTGTCGGCAATTGGATCGTGGATTCCAGCGGGCCCAACGATAGTTACGTGTTCGATTATCAGCCGCCAAGCACCGATGCTTGCGTCGCCAACCCTGAGAGGACGACTATAGGCGCGACAGAGATTAGGATGGCGGCCAACAATGCGGAGTTCCTGAAGTTTTGCTCTAACACAGCGGAGGCGTGTACCTATGCGACAGGCTATGAGGATACCGCCACCGGAATGTTAAGGATTTCGAAGGCACCTGTGATCCTAAGGCCCGTCCACACGAATTTGAATTGGTTAGCTGAGACAAACGGTTGCAAATGGATACAAGCCGTGTCGGCCCATGAAATCGGTCATGCTCTGGGCGCAGGTGCCGACCACTCTAATTTGGCGAACGCGCTTATGAAACCTCGTCCCGTCGGTATCTGTGTCCCGCAAACCATGGACATAGTCGCCATTGAAAGTTTGTATCAATCCCGTTGAACGGGTGGAAGGGAGTACGGAAAATGAAGAGTGTGGTGCTCAAAATCGGGGCGAGTGTTGCGATAGCTGTTTTGTGGGGTTGCGGTAGCGCCTACATGACACCCGAAGCCCCGGTATCGCGTCCACAACAGGTGACAGTAGCCGGTGAAAGCGCAGGCGCATCTACGCTTGATACGCCGGAACCGGCTGGACATGATTCTTACGAGGTCACTTACCTGACGGCGACAGTCGAGGCGTGCAGCCCCGTCGCGGGCACTCACATTGACCCATGCGATCCAGATCGCTATAAAAGCTATCGCGGCTATGTCTGGTATTCCGAACCGGAGCAACTAATTGGCTTTCGCAAGAGTGAAATATGGCACCGCCCCTATCCGCCAGACACAACGCGTGAAGTTGTTAGGAACAGGCTTGAATACGCGCTCATTGAAGACGAAAGGATCGGCAATTACTATGTGCCACACGTTGTTGTTCGCGGAGTTTTTCTACCCGGCACTTCACGTTGCGCGGTGCATGAAGAGGCATTGCAATTGAGGGATGAAGGGATGACGCTTTACCGTTGGCCTGACGCTCGAGGAGCGGCTGGATATGTATCGTGTTACATGGACTTTGAAGCGCGAGAGTATCTGTATGGCGCGGGTCCTCAGAAGTTGACTGTGACCTCGTCGTCTGATCACCTTTACGTATTGGAAGAACACGAGAGATTCAAGACGAAACGGTACTTAGAGGCTCTTGCGGCGACACACGACGAATTGTGGGATGGCAACGAAGCGATCCTGTGGCTTGGAATCCATCGTTGGAATGCGAAGGTTGAAGTTTGGGATGCCATTTGGACAACAAATGTTCAGCGCGATGAAAACGGACGGGTTGTGGTCGCCACGCCCGGTCCAGAATATTTCTCTGATGAGGGCCCCAACGAACCGTATATTGATCGGATCTATCCGTCTTTGGTCGATTTCAAGTATGACCTTCGAATGACGTTCGAGGAAATCTTGGAAGAGTTGGGACTAGAACCTGTCGGCGACGCTAACCAGCAACATCTGCGAGCGCTCTACGCGTCGCACGGTGCCCATGACATCGAAGATGTTGATACCGTTCTACCACCAGATGTGCCCAAGCAATAAGACGTTATCTGCCTAAATGATTGAATCACAAAGGACAACCAAGACCAATGAAAACCCAGATCACCTTCCCCATCCTCATCCCCGCTGTCGCGCTGCTGCTCCTTGCGGCGGCCATCGTCGGCTACCAGGCCGTCTCGGCTCAGACGTCTCTGGGCACGGTCGATGACGACGTCCCGGCGGCGCCGACTGGTCTTACGGCGACGAATGACGGCACGGGCGTTCTGCTGGAGTGGTACGATCCGGCCGACGACTCCATCTCCGGCTACCGGATCTGGCGCCGTTACCACCGCGACAGCCACGAGGACGCTTCTCGTCCGCCGGTGGACGACGAGTTTCAACTGCATGTGAAGCACACCGGCAGTTCGGAGAACCACTTCCACGACAGCGACTTCGTGGAGCTCGAGACGGTGTACGGCTACGCGGTCGCCGCGATCGGCTCCGACGGCGCGGAGGGGGAGATGTCCGACGAGGTCACCATCACGACGCCGGACGCTCCCGGTCAGGCGCCCGAGGAGATCGAGGGCGTGTCGCTCGAGGTCGTCGAGGGCGATGTCAAGATCACGTGGCGCAGCCTGAACGACGATACGATCACCGACTTCCACATCTCGCGCACGTCGGAGGACGATCCGGACGGCGGTCACTGGATCCACCTGACGAACGCGCATCACTCGACCACCGAGTACCTCGACTTCCACGGAGTCGAGGTTGGCAAGGCGTACGTGTATACGATCAGCGCGCAGAACGAGCACGGCCCCGGTCCGCACTCGGATCCGACGCGCGTAACCGTTACCGGCAAGGCGTCGGCGGACCAGACGCCGACACCGTCGGGCGACGCGCCTACGGCTCCCACAGGCGTGAGCGCGGAGGCGGTTCACGACGCGGGCGGTCACAAGATCGTCATCACGTGGGACACGCACGCCTCGGACCAGGGAGTGACGGACTGGATCATCACCCGCTGGGACCCTGACAGCGGCGTCAATCTCGGCCACACGCAGATCGGCGGCCTCGACCATACCCACGTCAGGCACGAGGAGCTGGACGTCGCCCCCTCCACCACCTACGCCTACACCGTCCACGCCGCCAACCGTCACGGCCACGGCCCCTACTCCGAGCGCGTGACCGCCACCACCAGCGCCCAGCAGCAACCCGCGCCGCAGTCCCAACCCACCCCCATCGCGCGGTAGCCGAACGCTGCCGCGAGACTGCCGACCAAGTACGGTATCGCGGGTGTGAAAAATTCGGCATCCTCCGCGCGGACATCAGATCCGGCCACCTCTCGCAGATCGTGAACGGACAACGGGCGCCTTCGCCGGGGGTGCTGAAGAGGCTGCACGGCGTGCTCTTCCGGCGCTCGCGCTCCGCTGGGCGCGCAGGCCTCTTGACCAACTTCTGCGTGACGGGACGGTCGGCGGGGCCGTCGGGAAGCTGCGAGGAAAAGAGATGGGGAAATAGTCGACTCGGCGACGCCCTCCCTTCCGACCGCGGTCTGGTGGCATTTCCATTTATTCGGTCAAAGGGAGGCGCGTCGGAAGATTCGACGGGGTCGACGAACCGGGGAACGGCGAGGGCTTTACGCCGCGGGGACAGCCCCGGCACGCTTACCGCGAACGTTGCTACTCTACGGGACATTCACCGCATCGAGGTCGCGCAAGCACCGCCGGGTCCGTCGTCGATGGGACACCCTTCGTAACCTGTATCGCTCAAGGTCGGCAGGACTCGCCTGCGGTCCGGGATGTCACGCGTCCAGCCGACGACAAGCGCAATGGCAGATGCCGCGCCAAGGACTTTGAGCGTGCTCGAACTGCCTGACACCCTCACGTCACAGACAATCTACGTCCCGGACACGTCGATGACATGGCAAACCGAAGTACGATGAAGAGTCGCAGTACGAGCGGCAGTCTCGTCTGAACGAAAAACGGGGATCCGGAAACGCGGACCGACGACGCATTACAGGAGATCGCCAGTTGCACCGACTTTCAGGTTTCTACGCGAACCGCGCGCCGCTGTCCGGCCGTGAATCTGAGACACGGACCGCAGAGGAAGCATACGATCCTGATGCCCGGAGCGCATGGCTGAGTTCCGCGACATCGTCGCCGAGACCTTCGCGGCTTGCGTTATGCGCCCTATTGGTTGCCGCCGCGTCTATCGCGGCGCTGATATCCGTCCAAGTTCCAGGCTCGCTCTCGGCGCAGGACGGTGGGATGACCGACCCCAAGATCACCGGGGAACTCGTCGTGGTACCGGGAGTGGTGCAGGTGGGCAGGACGGTCCTGGCCGTGGGCTTCCACGTGGTTCCGTTCGACCTGCAAGTCGAGATCCGTTACAGCGGGCACTTCACGCCGGAGGGCGATTCGTGCGACACCGCTGGGACGCCAGGCGCCACGCAATCCGCCGCCGCGCCCGCATGGATCACGCTGAACGCCTGCACGGTCGGTGAAGGGTACGTGCGGCTGATCGATTCCGCGAACGGAAGCGCCATCAAGGATGTGAGCGTGACGATCGTTCATCCGGCGATCCCCGGACCGGTGACCGACCTGACCGTCGAGCCGCGCAACACCAACATCACCGTCTCGTGGGTTGCCCCGTCCGAAGGGGGATCCCCCACAGGGTACATCGCCCACATCAAACCGGTCGGCGGCGGCGACGGGCAGACCCTCCGGCCGGAAGCGGACAAGACGACGGTCAAGTTCCGGCGCCTCGACCGAGCCACGGAGTACCGCATCTGGGTGCGCGCCGTCAACGAAGGTGGCAAAGGCGAGCGGACCGTGGTCCGCTCGTCCACCAAGTGACGCTCCAAGCAACGATGCTAGTTGCCCGAGCGAACGCGGCACCGCCTCCGGCGCCATGACATCGGGGAACTTCCGCCCGGAAACAGATGATCATCGAACAAATGGTGCCATACGACCAACCACCGAGGAGGACTTGAGTTGAGATCGTCGATTCTCGCAACTGCGGGTTTGGTGATGTTGCTGTCGTGGTCGTGCATCGGCGACGTGCCGATAGACGAGGCGAAGGGACGTCCGCCTCGAGACGAACCGGTTGTCTACGGTGCTGGAGGGGATGCCGAGACGGTGCCGTGCCAGTTCCCGGCGTCGGTCATCGTCGATCCGTGTGAAACCCGATCGGATTTCAGGATCGAAGGACTTGCGCCGGCAGGTCTCCATCTCGAAGACGAACCATACACTTACGAACAGCTGCTAGCCAACACCGACAGTTCAACACATCCGTTCGAACCTCCCAGCAGATTTGAAATGCTGGGTGCAACTCACATAATTCTCCGCGGTCGGTTCGTGCCGGGAACGGTCAGATGCGCGTCTTACCCGTTCCTGCTGCCGGTTTGGACCGATACGGGCGAGGAAGAATCCGTAGTGCTCCGCCCTGAACAGTTCGAAGACCACGGGGTGGGCACGTTGCGACACCATCTCTGTTTTTCCGATTTCGAGGTTCACGAATGGTTCTTAAGCGCTTTTGGACCTCCGGTGTTGACAGTCGCACACCCCACATTGGGATACGCCTACGACATCGCCGCTTTGGAGGACGAAGCGGATTTGGATGAAATCGAGGCGGAAATCATCGAAGCGCTGGCCAACCAGACGGAAGATTACGAATGGGTCTTATGGATAAGTCCGTCATATACGACCGCCTTGGAAGGTTGGCAAGTGGTACGTTACTGGGATCTCCAACGGGATGGTGAACGCAACGTAATCGTGGTATCCCCTCATTTCGCGGAGTACAAAAACAGAGGCTATTCAAGGGATGATCACGGACTGCTGGCGCCCACGTTGGACTCGTTCCGACACCAGTTGGAAAAAGCAAACGCCGCGAGACTGGTGCACACAGGAGGACGCATCGGCGTCGACAAGGACACCCCCTCGTTGTTGCATGACGCCAACTACGTCGAAGATTACTTCAGGGAATTCGGCGCGTACGATGGCCCTTTTCCAACTCCAGCACCGCCCCCGCCCGTGCCGAGCGAATAGGACCTGCACGAACAACCCGGATCAGTGGGCAGCCCCTCATGAAAGGCACATCCGCTTCCACCGCCTTCATCTCCGCCGTCGCTCTGCTGCTGACGGTAGCGTTCGTTTCCTGTACCGATATCCAGCCGGCCCTCGCGCCGACGACTGCCCCGACACACGTCTCGTCTGACGCGGCGACTCCTGTTGCTGCGCCCAGTGCGGCGGATGTATGCGGCGAGGGCTGGGAGTTCGACGAATGGAGGGAGGTGAAAAGCTATTATTCTTCGGAGAGTTGCGGAGTGGGCGGAGTGGGCGGTACTCGGCGGCACTGCACCGCGGAGGGGTTGCTCGAGGTCGAGTGGAGCGGGGAGGCGGAACCTTGTTCGAGCCCTGCAGCGAAGGTGGCCGCGACTCCTGAAGCGACGATCGCGCCATCGGTTGCCGTCGACCGGACCGCCTCGTTCGAATCTTCAACGTTGCCCACCGCGCCGCCGACGGTCACCCCGGTTCCCGCCGCCGCTCCGGAACCCGCGGCGACGCGTGGGAGCAGCTATCTCGAAGCCACCGTCCAACCATGTCTGGGGGTAAAATCCGGCGTGGACCCTTGCGACGGTGTGGGCCGAAATGAATCGATCGATGCACCCGCCGAGGCTTCGTTCGCCGGATGGACGGCTGTGACGATAGAAGACGACATGATCGGCCGCAGCGTCAACGAACGGTTCGGATACTCCCATGTGCCTCATTTCGTCGTGAGGGGCACCTACGAGCCGGGTTCGACTCGATGCGCTGTCACTGGAATCGGAACTCCTTTGTCTTACGTGATATCCGAAGAGGACCACGAGTGGCTGGCGGTGATAGCTACGGCCGAAGCGAAGTACGAAGCGGATCCGGACGCGTTGAAGGAACTGCCGAGCAGGTATCCTCCCACTCTTATCACCTGCGTGACCGATCTCGCGGTGCACGAGTACATGGCGGGGCGCGGGCCGGCCACGTTGACGCTCGTGACGTTCAGCCGCGCCGCCTTTCTTTACATCTCTGATTTTTACGAAAGGCACGAGGCGGATCCCGACTACGACTTCGGCTACGATCTGTGGGTGATGGACTTCGCCGAAGGAGTCGCCGAGCCGATCGAAGGTAAGGAGAAGGTGATCTGGGTCGGGACCCCCTCGAACCTTGCGGTGAAAGCTTGGCGCCCGGTCCAAACTTGGGATCTGACGCGGGAAGGTTCGGATATCGTGGTCGCCCGGCACGACGCGTGGCATCACATCAACAGTCCAGACGATTACGCGCTCATCGTTCATTCGTTGGACGAGTATCGGGACAAGGTGAAGGACGCCCATTCGAAACTGGTGGAGACGCATGACGGGCGGATGGGCGATCATGAGGACCTGCCGATGCTGGTTCTCGACGCCAACGACGAGTTCCTGGAAGAGCTGTTCGTCGCCGAAGGGGCATACAAATTCAACAAGACGCCTTTGTCCATAACCGTCCCCGACCCTGATTTCCAATATCCGACGCCGACCCCTTTCCCGCCACCTCCGTCGCCGACCCCGTCGCCTGTCTTCCTGCCGGTGGTGGACCTTGAGGCGAGGGTCGTGCAGAAGGACGATGGTCTCGCAGTGGAACTGAGCTGGGTGCAGCCTGAGGACGACAACATCGTCACAAGATACGTGGTGTTCAGAGAGGAAATCCACGCCCCGGACGGAGGTCTTCTTCTCGGCGGGGGAGTCGGTTCGGTACACGAACCGACGGCGCCTGAAACCAGGTTCGTCGACGATTTGCTTTTGGAACCGGGCAGCACCTACACCTACCACGTTAGAACCTACGGCATCAACTTCAACTCTGTGGAGTCAGATGTCGTCACCATAACTATCCCATCCGAATAGTGCGCTAGAAAAGGAAAGAAATCCAATGCAATCCAGGATCAAATCGCGAATCCTCCTCCCCGCTGCGGCGCTGCTGCTCCCGGCGGAGGCAATCGTCGACCGACGGAGCTTCTCGGTACAGACCTCGTCGTGCTCTGTCGGCGATGGTCGGTCGTCGGGTTGTACCACTCAACATCTACAACGGCTTTGATGTATCGCACAAGTCAATCGCATTGTGATCCTACGCCCATGGACGTTGCGGCGGCAGTGTCGCTGTACCAGACGCGAGCGCAATGATGTCGACGAAAGGAACACTCTGGACATGAAATTTCCGATGCTCATCGCAAGCCTGCTGGGATCCATCGTCATATCCGCTTGCGGCAGCGCCTACACGACTCCGACTACGTCGGATGCGGATTCGACAATCGCCCAACAACCGCAACCCGAGAATGACGTTGCGCCCGCCAACGACCCAGTCACGCCGATTGCGGTTGAACCTTCAATCGAGTCCGAGGACGCAAACCTCTCAGCATCGACTGTCATCGAAGGTTCACCAGACGACGAACTGCCACAAGCCTCCTACCTCGAATCCACTGTTGAGCCGTGCGCTCCAGTCGCCGGGTCTTCGCGCGACCCGTGCGACCCTGCTCGTTTCGCCGGTTGGGAATCGTCGTGGATCAGTTACCAGCATCCTGATGCGGTGGATCCGCCCGGAATTGCGGTTTACGGGAGGGTGCCGAATAGACCGCCGTGGACCGTGTGGGATTTGTTGAGAAGATTTTTCGAGGCGGCCTTGACAGAGGAACCTGCCGACTATCCACTCCTGTTGCCCCATATCGTCGTTCGTGGCTCCTTTCTGCCTGGGACGACGAGGTGCGTTGTTCACGAGTACTCCATCAGGTCAAATTCCAACGGCAACGAGGTGTGGATTTTCAAGGAACTGGACCCGGACGCCTTCCCCGAAGGAACGCGTTGCTACATGGAATTCGAGGCGAGAGAATACCTGGTCGGCAAAGGACCCGCGCAGTTTACGGCGGTTCCTCATTCCAGGATTCCGTATAACGTTCGCAATCACGAACTCTACCAGCAGGAGGAATTCCTGAGAGAAGCGGGACGACGCGTGGAAGATATTTGGGCAGGCGCTGAACTTGCCGTCTGGCTCTCCGCAAGCCACCCCAGCAACGCCCATGTTGAGGTCTGGGAAGTCGTAGACACATCCACCGTCCGGCGGGAATCTGATGGTCGCCTGACGGTTCCAGACTTGCCCCCGATCTATCACCAAGATGATCTTGAACCTTACCGGGACCGGATATTTCCGGAACTGGACGATTACAGACGAGACGTCAAACTCGCTTTCCAAGAAGTTCCTGAGGAGTTTGGGGTGACGCTGATCGATGATGCCAACCACGAGCATTTGCGAGCTTTTATGAAGAGCCAGGGCGTGCACGCCGTCGAGGAAGTCGACGTTGTTCTCCCGCCGCCAGTTCCACCCAGCGAATGACAGCGACTTCTCTGGTCGACCCGAAAGGAAACCTCAATGATGAACAAGCACCGTCTCACCTCCCCTTTTCTCGCAATTCCCGTAGCGCTGCTGCTCCTTGCAGTGGCGTTCGTCGGCTACCAAGTCGTGTCGGCACAGACCTTTCTGGGCACGGTCGATGACGATCCACCGGCCGCGCCGACAGGATTGACCGCGACTCACGACGGCGCAGGCGTGCTGCTGGAGTGGGACGATCCGGCGGACGACACCATCTCCGGCTACCGCATCTGGCGCCGGTACCACCGCGACAGCCACGAGGACGCTTCGCGTCCGCCGGTGGACGACGAGATGCAGCTTCACGTGAGGCACACGGGCAGCCCCGAGAACCACTTCCACGACAGCGACTTCGTGGAGCTCGAGACGGTGTACGGCTACGCCGTCGCCGCGATCGGTGCCGACGGCGCGGAGGGGGCGATATCCGAGGAGGCGACCGTGACCACTCCGGACGCTTCCGGCGAGGCTCCGGAGGAGATAGAGGGCGTGAAGGCATGTATGCGTTCGCCCGCGATGACGCTCCCAGGCGAACGCATCACTTCAGCTGACCTCTACTTCAAAAAAGGCCACCTGTGGAATCCTGGTCAGGACGATAACGGTTCAGGGTGTTCCGAAATGTTGCAATGGGCACTCCACGAATCAGGTCACGCGTTCGGATTTGGAACCGTTACGAAACATGCAACAGCCAGAGACTCAATAATGAGGGCGACTGTTCCTGACTTTTGCGGGCCCAAGCCGTATGACATCGTAGCGATGATGGCGTTGTACCAACTTCGTTGAATGGAGTAATTGTCGTGAAATTGCAGAGCGCGAAATCCATCATATTGGCGATTACGATCTTCGTTGCGGCTTGTTCAACCGGAACCGTGAAAGAGGTGGAGACGACAACTGACTATCTTGAAGAAATCGTAGAGCCTTGTTCTTCGACACAAGATGTTGAGATAAATCCTTGCGCACGTACCGATGACGTTGCACCAGTGCGATTGACCTTGGCGAGTCAATCAACGGATGGTTCACCCCCATCTTTGCAAGACATTTTGACAAGAATCGACACTCCGGAATATGCGACACATATCGTTTTGCGGGGTACGTTCGAAACCGAAACCACGCATTGCGCTCCTACGTTGTTTCTACCCGTTCGTGAAATCCCTGAAGATCTCGCACCTGCTATAAATCGTGAAGACTTTCGCATTCTTTACTGCTTCTCGGAAATCATCGTGCACGAATACTTAGTTGGCAAAGGACCTCCGGAAATCACGGTGGTCTCTGGCGGACACAGCTACTGGGAAGCGGAGTACACGGGTCGATCCCAAATCCAAGAATCGATCGATTTCATTCAGTCTCTCGTCTCCGAAAACGTCGAAGGTCGAGAAAAGATTCTGTTTATCGGGCCTTCATTTACTAACTCTGTCGAAGCGTGGGTCGCGTACAACGCTTGGGACATTCAGCAACTCGATGATGGTTCGATAGTCGCTGTCGCGCCACATAAGGAAATTTGGATGCAAGAAGACCCGGCCAACCTACCCGCTTTGGAGATACCGTTGGGGAGGTTTAAGTCCGAGTTGACAATAGCTCATTCTGCGAGAACGGAAGACACTCAAGGAAGAGTGTCAAAAGAACCAGATGCGCCGCCGTTGATAACTGATTTTCACCTGATCTCCAACTATTTTCAAGCGGTTGGTGCTTACGACCATGCGTCCGCTACGCCAGCCCCGCCAGAATCTTTCAAATAGGAAAACCAATCGAAAACAGGAGGCATCATGATTAAGTCTCACTTGAAGTCCACCATCCTCATCCCCGCCGTATCGTTGCTGCTTCTGGCTGCTGCTTTCGTCGGCTACCAAGTCGTGTCGGCACAGACCTTTCTGGGCACGGTCGATGACGATCCACCGGCCGCGCCGACAGGATTGACCGCGACTCACGACGGCGCAGGCGTGCTGCTGGAGTGGGACGATCCGGCGGACGACACCATCTCCGGCTACCGCATCTGGCGCCGGTACCACCGCGACAGCCACGAGGACGCTTCGCGTCCGCCGGTGGACGACGAGATGCAGCTTCACGTGAGGCACACGGGCAGCCCCGAGAACCACTTCCACGACAGCGACTTCGTGGAGCTCGAGACGGTGTACGGCTACGCCGTCGCCGCGATCGGTGCCGACGGCGCGGAGGGGGCGATATCCGAGGAGGCGACCGTGACCACTCCGGACGCTTCCGGCGAGGCTCCGGAGGAGATAGAGGGCGTGTCGCTCGAGGTCGTCGAGGGCGATGTCAAGATCACGTGGCGCAGCCTGAACGACGATACGATCACCGACTTCCACATCTCTCGCACATCAGAGGACGATCCGGACGGCGGTCACTGGATCCACCTGACGAACGCGCATCACTCGACGGTGGAGTACCTCGACTTCCACGGAGTCGAGGTCGGCAGGACGTACGTGTACACGATCAGCGCGCAGAACGAGCACGGTCCCGGCCCGCACTCGGATCCGACGCGCGTAACAGTGACCGGCAAGGCGTCGCTGGACCAGACGCCGACACCGTCGGGCGACGCGCCTACGGCTCCCACAGGCGTGAGCGCGGAGGCGGTTCACGACGCGGGCGGTCACAAGATCGTCATCACGTGGGACACGCACGCCTCGGACCAGGGAGTGACGGACTGGATCATCACCCGCTGGGACCCTGACAGCGGCGTCAACCTCGGCCACACGCAGATCGGCGGCCTCGATCACACCCACGTCAGGCACGAGGAGCTGGACGTCGCCCCCTCAACCACCTACGCCTACACCGTCCACGCCGCCAACCAGCACGGCCACGGCGCGTACTCCCAACGCGTAACCGCCACCACCAGCGCCCAGCAGCAACCTACATCGCAATCCCAATCCACCCCCATCGCGCGGTAGCCGAACGCTGGGACGGACTTGACCCTGCCATCCCGCGCAATTGCCGCAGGTGAAAATCATTCGCCATCCGCCGAGGCTGTTTCGGCAGCGTCGCGCCGAGATCAGGATACACCCGAACGCAGACGTCTACCCGAATTGTGGGAGAACGGCTCATTGGGACGGCATCTGCTTCGCCCGCAGGCGGTCACGCTCTTGAATCCAGTCATCGAGTCCAGTTGGCGGTCGATGCTACCGTCGCCGTTCGTTTCGTAGCGGTCGATGGTACCCAAAGTCTCTGGCTCAGTCGCGGACGTGTCCTCGAGATTTTGACAGATCGCAAGGCTGGGCATCGACTACACCGAACCCCGTGCGACGGTGACCAGAGAGCCGGGGGAGCTGACAGACACGGAGTACGTGGTCTTATACGATCTGGCGGACCACGCCCCGCGTGCTGATCCACACTGAGCTGCCCCACCGGTTCCGGGGACAGCAGAAGGTCGGCGTGCCCTGGCTGCCGCGGGACGTGGCGAGGAGGTTCGGGTGGCGACGCCAGCAGCCCTAGGCACATACTCGCCGAATCTCGCGTGGCGTATAGGATGGCCAAGTGGGGGCGTAGGCGTCAGCGGAGGGATTTACGAAGCAAAGCTCGAACTGCGACTTAGCGGGGAGCTGTGAGTCTGTAACGGAGGCAGACAAGGATGATTTGGGAAGCTAACGAACACGCTGATGACCGAACTTTTGAAGACTTTACCGCTTCGATGGTAAACATCTCTACACTACTGCGCGCAAATGGTGAGGACGTGCACAGGTTCGGACGCAATCTTGTTGGTGTCTCAAGGTCGGTCTCCGTCGAGTTGCGCAAGCTGTTGCTTGGGGATGCATTGATCAGCAAGTGTGTGCGAAGACCAAAGCTGCACAAACTGGTTCGACCACACCGACTCAAAGGTGATCCGTTCGAGGATTCCTTGGGGGTGCAGGGCGGTACCGTGCGAATAACGAAGGTGGACGAGCCGGGTGCAGGGGCGTCCGCAGAGTTTGGGATAACCCCCATGAGGCACACCGTGGTGATACATCCGTTGTACGGCCTCTGTTTTCAGAAGGGCGCCAATGCGTGGACCTCGACAGACCCGTTCGCCAAGGAGCTGACCCCTGTCAGGCTGCACTGGTGGCTGAAGCAACCCGTTCTGCAAATAGACCGCGACCGGTATGACATGACAGCCATGCTTTCCGAGGTGGCAAACACTCAGGGAGCGCACTCGGACCGCCGGAGGGACACCATCAGGCAGCAGATCAGCGAGCACTTCCACAGCATATACCTGAACATCTTCACCATCAGGGTGGGGATCTACCTGAGCAACCAATTTGCGATTTCAGTCTCGGCCGATTCCTCTCTTCGTGAACGCATTGGCAGAGGTTATCCGGAGATAATGGAAGACCTCTATACCGTGGAGGCCAATCTCAACTGGGGACCTGAACAGTTGCGCATCGAACACGGTTACCTCACACTGCGCTTTGGCGGTGAGGCGGACCTCTCCACGAAATTCGAGATCAAGGTTCCGTCTTCATAGATTCTCGTCGGCAGGCGCCAGAACGAGGCGGCGCGCCGCGCGGGCACAGCTCCGGCCACCTCTCGCAGATCGTGAACGGTCAACGGGCCCCGCCGCCGGAAGAGACACAGACAGATCAGAAGCCGCCACCAGAGCAAGAGCCGTCCGACGGAACGCCCACGGTGTCAAACGCCATCGCCGACGTCAGCCTGAAAGGGCCAACGCCGCGGGAGATCTCCCTGACCGGCGTGTTCCACGACCCCGACGGCGACAGCCTGACCATCACCGCCGTATCGTCCCACCACCACATAGCGACGATGTGGCTGTCGTTAGACGACTCTTTGACGGTGGTGGGCATATCCACGGGCACGACGACGATCACGGTGACGGCCCGGGACGCCGACGGCAACGAGGTCAGCGACGAGTTCGAGGTGACGGTGTCGCCGGGCTCGTAGCCGCAGAGCAACAAACAATCAAATAGAATTCATGGCTAGCCATGTTCGAAGCGGGTAGCAACAGCACCGGCAGAGTGCGGCGGATTGCGCTGGTCGCGGGACTATTGCTCCTAGTCTCCGCGCTGCTCTCCGCCTGCGGCAGTGAAGAGAATCTGTTGGCCGATACGGAGTGGAGGCTGGTCGCGCTGGGCGATGCCGACGCTCCCGCCGAGGTGGTGGGCGACGCGACTGTCGAGTTCACCACAGCCACGGACATGACGGGATGGACGGGCTGTAATTCCTACGGTGCGAGATACAGCGCGCGGGAGTCGGATCTGCGCCTCGACGAACTGATGTGGACGGAAGCGGGTTGTCCATCGGATGCGCTGTTCCGACAGGAACAACGGATGCAGGACTCGTTGGCGATGGTAGAGCGGTTCGAGGTCTCGGGGGATCGCCTCACGCTTCATAGCAGAGGTGGGCAGGTGCTGGTCTTCGGGCGAGTGGAGAAGTAGCCGCATTGCCCCGTTTTCCGGCGCGGCTTATGGCAATGTCGTCAAAACGCGCGGGTGCCGGTTGTGGGTGGACGCCCGCGTTTGGTTGCGCTGAACTTGACGGAGCTGCCTGAAGGCTACTTACAGAGGTGCTTCCCAGCGAAAAGTTCGCGATACAGCACACTTTGGGCCGCTTGGGGAACCGCGTTATGGACAACCGCAGGTTCGCTTTGCGCCTCTATCTGCTGAGGCGGCGAGTAACACGCCAGAAGGAGGAATGAAGGTGGATATTGGTCGGCATCAGGTCGAACCAAGAGGCCCCAGAGCACCTTGCGGGGTTCGATCCAGGCGACTCCGAAATCCGGCTAGCCCCTAGAATTCCAACTTGAACCGCAAGGCGAAGGTTCTTGATTTCGTCAAGTCTGGTGGGCCTAAGGGCGTGAAAATACGAAAGTTCGCCATGCTGGTTTCGCTGTGAATACCTGGTCGATCCGCGGTTCGCCTTGAGATGCTGGTTCGAGTCTACTCGGATGAGCATACGCGCAGCTCCATTCCCGAAACGGGTGCGGTGTTCGCGCGCCGACCTAGCGTGTTAAGCTGTCAACAACGCAGAAGGCCGTCCGTTCCCTTGGTAGTAGAACGTAGCATCTGCACCCGAGCCCCCGTCGTAAACGGGGGTTCCTCGTTGTTTTGCGATCGTAAAAATAGCACGCACCTTCTAAACCCGATCACTCGGAGGAACATGATGACGAACGAAAACGGAATGACGATCGAGGATTTAAAACGTGGCATTGCTGAATTTCAACGCCGAATGGATGCTATTGCTCAGGTGGTTGAGCCTTGTATCCAGGCTTTTTTGAGCACGATCAGCGAATCAGACGCTCGCGTCATACGAGCTAGAGCGCAGAGGTTGCTGAATGCCGGGCAATTGACCGATGAGCAAGTTGCATTTTGCCAGCGGTTGGTTGACGCGGACGATATCGGCATGCTTGCGGGACCACTAGCTTGGGAAGCGATTGACCAGATACAACGCGAGACAGGTTTAAGATAGACCGCCGTGTCGGCGTATGCCGCAAGTTTCGCCCTGGTGTCTTGGGCAGCCGAAAGGTGGCGAAGGCCAACTCAGCCGATCTTCGGCCCGATAGGGGATGCGCCTAGAATCAGTTGAGGGAACAGCATCAGGAAATTGGACGTAAGGAAGCGGCCTGATTCCAAGCAAATGTGCGACGGGCGATGAAGAGCATGATCGAAGAATGACCGTAGCGCAGAAAGTGACGCGAAGGCGCGGTCACATCAGGAAATGGACCAAATGCCCTATTTGATGTTGCTGGTCAAAGTGTTTGGCGAGTCAAGATTCGCAGACGAATTCATCCTTGGGAATCTTTACGCTAACCGCTTGTCGCATTTCAAACGAATCGAGGATGAAGACGTACGAGGGGACAAGTACGAAGGTGCGATATTGCGGGACATCAATCACTTGATCGTTATGCCGCGCCATCGAACCACCGGGAGAATCTTGGACACAATCCATATCCCTGAGAGGAATCTTCAAGGGCCAATGGTCATACGTACATCGAATGTGGAACGATTTCACGTGTTTTGCATGTCTTCGGCATATGTGCCCGATGAAGATACTGAAACCCTTTCCCAGACACGACCAGACGAGATCGATTACATCCTCACGGGACCCAAAGGCATTCGCGAGTTTGGTAGGCATGCGGTCGTGATAACGCGACCAAAGGCGTTCATCCGGCGCGTTGAAACAGCAGCGAAATTACGGGGCATTGACCTTCAATCAGGGTTGGTCAATTACTACGACGAACAGAGAGGCACGCCGGCCGAACCACACGACAAAAACATCATATTCAATAAGCGCGACAAATATGCTCGCCAGCAAGAATTTCGGTTTGCTTTCGACACAGGCGACGCTGGTGTGGAGCCCTTGATCTTAAACGTTGGTGATCTCGGGAAGATGGCGCATCGAGCCGACGTGAAGGGAGACGGATTGATGTTTCGCATCATGTCCAGCGGTCGTTCCCCGCTTTGATGTGGAGTTACAGAGGCATACCCCCAGTTCATAGTGACCAGATTCGGAATTTGGGTTTTGGTGGGGTTGGGGTGGCGAAGGCTAGGGTTAGGGCGTCGGCTTTGTGGGGGCGTCGGCGGTCGGTGGTGCGGATGTGGTCTTTAGATCCAAGAAGGAGTTGGCCTCGGGAGGTGCAACCGCGAGTGGCGTAGGCGAGTTGGCTGATGAGTTCGGGGGCGTAGTTGACGCTGATGTCGCCGTTGG
Source organism: Dehalococcoidia bacterium (assembly GCA_965204425.1). Classification (GTDB taxonomy): domain Bacteria; phylum Chloroflexota; class Dehalococcoidia; order Lucifugimonadales; family Lucifugimonadaceae; genus Bin127. The sequence goes on along the minus strand of OZ241990.1, from coordinate 2,827,886 downwards.
CGAAGCGTTCGCGGACGGAGTCGTACATCTGGGCTCTGAGGTTGGCGTAGCGCTCTTTGTCGTTGGCGGGTCTTGACCGGCATCTTCCCCAGCCGCATGCGTTGTCGGAACCTAGTCGCTATCAGCGGCGGGCATGATGGCGATGAATATCCCACCGACGATTTCGGGCTTTGACTCGGTGTAGGACAGGCGGTCATTCCTGCACTTCGACGCGAGCTTCCTCTTCAGACTCTCGTAGTCAAGGTCAGCTTCGGGAAGGTTTCTCAGGTAGTCACGAAAGACCAGATGCTTTTCGGCGTCGGAGTGGCTCGCCGAGAACATGTGGACATGCGCGACCGTGCGGTCACTGTCGTGACAATTAGGATTATTTTCTGTGACACAGCGGTGACGTGGTGATTGGGGTTGGATTCTTGCTCAGCGGCCCGGCCGGCTACGCGCCGATCCGACGCCGATGGAGACGCGCGCGGCCCGGAACTCGGCCCCCTAGTGCTGCCACGAGCTATTCCTCGGTGATCCTGCCCGCCCTGAAGTCTTCCTGCGCCTGCAGCACGTCGGCCAGAGTGAGCGTCCCATCGCACTCGCCGTCGTTGTCGACGCTGGACTCTGGAGCAGGCTCGGGCGTGGGCGGCGGCCTAGGTTCAAGCGATGCGGGTGCCGAAAGGTGCCGCGTCAACGACGTCGGACTCGGCGGCATTCGCGCGGCCTCGATCCGGAGAATGTCCCGTAGAGGCGGTACGATCGCCGGAAGCGTGTCGCTCTTGCCCGCGGCGTTGCACCCGGCCGCCCGCCCGTTCGTCGGCCGCATCGAAACATCCGACGCGGCGCCACCTGTCCGAACAAATGAAAAAAGCCCCCGCATGGGCGGCGAGCGAGGGCGGCGACGAATCGTCGCCGCCCTCGCTCTCTCGTCTTGACAGCTTCCCGGCGGCACGCGCCGACCGGCTTGGCATGCGACGATGGTCAAGCGGCCAGCGTCTCCGGCCGGACCAGCATGGCGGAGCAGCCGGGGACGGCGACGGATTCGAACGACAGCACGCCCCTGCCGTCGTACCCCGCGCGGTAGGCACTCGCCGCCTTCGCCCCCCACGGCACACGGCCGCCGGCCCGGATGGTGTCGCCTCCGGGACCGCCGGCGCCGCGCGCCACCATCCCTCGACGCTCCCCCTTGCGCCAGACCAGCACCTCGACCTCGGCCGGGACGACGCTCGCCTCTGACCGCGTCCTGCGGAAAAGCACGCCGTGCAGCCGCTTCAGCACCCCCGGCGACGGATCGCGCTGTCCGTTCACGATCTGCGAGAGGTGGCCGGAGCTGATGCCCGCCCGCCGCGCCGCCTCGTTCTGGCTGATCCCGTGCGCGTTCAGACGCTCGAAGACCGCGTGACGGTCCACGGAAGGCGTCGTCGCCGGGGCTATCTCCGCGGGAGCCTGGAGCGCGGATTCCACGCGCGCCCGCACCTTCGGGCCCATGGTCCTTCGGCCGCGTGACGCCTGCACCATGTAGCCGTAGGACACTCCGACGCGTTCGGCGAGGTCCTTCATGCTCATGCCCAGCTCTCGCGCACGCTCGCGGATGCGGCTGCTCTCCCCGACGACCACTTCCTCCCGGCGTTCGACGAAGCCCTGCGCCGGAACCTGGCCCAGCACGGCCTCCGCCTTCTCGCTCGTCTCGGCTGTCCAGCGCTTTCCCCCCGACGCGATCTGCGACAGGTGGTTCGGGGTGACGCCGATCATGACCGCGAGTTCCTTCATGGTCAGCCCCCTGCGTCTCGCTGCGGCCCTGAGCGCCGTCTCGCGCCCGGGTCCGGCCCGTCCGTGTTCGGCGTCGTCGGTCCGGGTCTCGGACGGGTCGTCCGCGTCCGAAGAGGCGACGTGTCGCTCGATGCTGATGGTTGTCATTTCGCTTCCTCCTGTAGGGAAGAAAGCGGGGCCGCCCCCGGCGGGAGACGGTCCCGCTCGGGTTTCGAGTCCCGCAGCGCGGGACCGTCTCTCGGGGTGGTGTTTCAGGTGCGGCGCAACGCGCCGGGAAAGCCGCGGCGCAAGGGCGCGCAGCGCGGTCTCTGAAGGCCGCGATCAGTCGCGGGTCGGGCGCGGAGCGCCTTCAGCGTCTCGAAGACGGCTTCAGCCGCCGGAGCCCCCTCAGGCTGCGCCGGGAGACGATGCGGCCGGGCCACCAGCGCATGCCGAGTGCTGTGAGGACTTCCAGCGTTCTTCCGTCGCCCACCGGCGTCAGCGCAGCCGCCCTGCCGGATCCCTGGCTGTAGAGCAGGATGTCCCGACCCGCGAAACGACGGCGGACGATGTCCGTCCACTCCGCGTGAGCCCAGCGTGCCGCGCCTGATTCGGCGTCCGAGACGTCGAGTCCCTCGAGCACCGCCAGCGCGCCCTCGAGGTCGCCCCTGCGCCGCATCCGCCGCGCGTCGTGGATGCCGCGCTCCGCGCTCAGCTCCCAGGCCTCCGGCGCGGAGCCGAACAGCGTCGCCACGAGGTTATTCGCCAGCTCCTCCCGCGAACGACGGCCCTGCCGCTGTTCTCTTCCGTCGTTTCGACCGTTCGTCATCGGTCGTGATGCGACGCCGCCGCCGGTCAGTGTTGCAGTAGTCATTTCTGTCTCCTGTTGCGTTTCTCATCCGGACGCGCGGCATCCCCGGCGCGCGCCGGTCGAGGTTTTCGGTGTGGTGGTTTGTCGGCGCTGTCAGACGGGAGACGTCCGTCGTCCGCGGGTGATGCGATGCGCGGGGACGAACGAGGAGCGAGGCAGACGCGCGTCGTCACGGTTCGAGCACGCGGTGCGCGGAACCTGACGGGATCGTGTCTGAAGGGGAGCCGTCTGCGGCGGACATGCCCGACGGACGGTGGAACGCGCTCTCGAAAGGCTTGGAAAAGCCATGGTCGAAGGCGCGGGGAAGCGGTCGAAGCTCGAGAGCGCTTCGAACCGGCTCAAGTCGGCGGAGCTCGTCGTCGAGCCTCGCCGGAGGGATCCCTGCGTTCGAGCCACCTTGGGGAGCGATGCTCGACCCTTCGGACACGCCCGCGCCGCAGAGAGGCGTTTCGTCCCTTTGGTTCGGCGCTCGGCGGGGAGAGCGGGGCTCGATCCTCCGCGGCGCTCAGGGTCTGGGACGGACCCTCCGGTTTTCTATGGCGGGAAACCCGGGAAAAGCCTGACAGCGACTCCGATTATGGCTTCTGTGGCACGGTTTTGGAAGCTTCCGGCCGCTTTTGCTTGCGTCGATGTGGCGCCGTCGCAGCAGATTGCCTGGTTCGGCTGCAACCGAGACTCACGCGGCTGCGAAAAGCGTGCCGCTTTGCGGGACGTGTAACGCTACACGGCTGGTGCAACGGTTCGTGTTACTCGTTGAACAGCTGCGTTTTCTGTCCGTCAATTTCGCGGATTTTCCATTCACCGCACGATGTGCCGCTAGTGGTTTCTGGTTGCGCCCAGTCGTCACCTATCAGTGTCGGTGGGAATCGAAGACATGTGCCGGAACCGTCGGGGGACAATCGGTATGTGCTGTGGCTCGTTTTTTCGATGATGTTGATCATCACGCCATCAAATGGAGCCCAATGCAAGCAAGACGCGCATGTAGGCTTGTTGTATCCGACATTTCGTGCCAGAGATTCCTCGTCGTGGATCAGTTTGTCAACGTCGATCATATGCCTCAACCTCTGACGAACTCGATAGCATGTCCCTCAATGCGATGATCGGGCAGGCAGTGCCCGCACGGTTTTGTGTCGCGTCTGTTGCCACGCACAGCCGCGGTGGCGGCATGGTCCGGGTCACTGAAGGGCCCCTCCCAACGATTGTTTGGAAGCCGGATTTCATTGACACCCTTGCCATGATTGCAGTACCGGCATGAACCTACGTGTACACGCACTCGATTGGTGGGATCATCGATGTAGACCCAGTACTCGAAATCCGCCTTAGAGCCCACCTTAGACATGACAAGCGAGTCTAATACAAAGTCGATTCCGCGAGGTGATGACAGGACGATGCGGATCTTAAGTTCAGGTTGCCAACAAAGCACGAGCTGCCTTTAGATTGCCGTCTCGCGCCAATGGTTTCAGGTCGCTCAGAAAATCCAACCACTTTATCCATCCAGGCAAGTGCATCGGGTCCTCATCGGGGAAAGGGATCCCGAGATAGTGCAATCTGGTACGGAAATCATACAGTTTCACAGCCTCTGCGGCATCCATGGGACTGTAATGCGTACTCGCGAACAAACGTCCGACTTCGAATTGTCGATCGACTTCTGGAGCCAGTTTCTTCAGTGTGTATCTCTTGCGTAGATTGATGCGGGCGGGGAGTCTGTCACTCACATCCTCGTACAATTTCCACAAAATATAGGCTCCGAACACCCATACCATGAACGAGGTTACGCCCTCTACCGTGATGCTCAAAACACGCCCCCAGACCAGTTCGAAGTCGTCGCCCAACAGCCAGTATCCCAGAAAAAGCCCGACACCGCCGGCGGTTCGCACGATAATCCAGATGAACGAAGTCATCCCGTCATCGTAGTCGCCCTTGTAAATTCGTGTCAAGCGCATGAGTCACCCCGAAACGACCGCATAAACCACGCGCTCGTCATGGCTTTGCTGATAGCCGCGATTCGCGTTGGACGACACCCGCAACGAGATCTTGGCAGCCACCATCGTCACATTGATCGGCACGCCGACTCGCTCTGCGACAGTGGGACTGTTGGGGTTTGAAAACACCGCACCTTCCAGCGACTGACCTTCGAAGATCGCCAAGTCAGTCCCAGGCTGCGGCGTGAACGCGTGATCGATGGAAATGTGGCAACTCGCTCCTACTGACTCGGCTCGCTGAATTCGCATCCCAGCGACGCGTCGCATGTGGTTCCGGGCCGGACACGTCCTGCGAGGCGAGGCACGGTGCCCGCATGGTGCCCGGGCGTGGGAGCCCGACGCCGCTCGCGACCGCGAACCCTCGTCAGTTCCGCCACAGCCCCAGCGTGAACACCCTGCGCACCCAGCGCCGCAGCTCCGCACGACGAATCTCCTCCCGCACGACGGCCAGCCGACGCTTCCGGCGACGCGTCTGGTCTTCGAGGTCGAAACGGTCCCAAGGATAGTCCGCAGGAGGAAGCGTCAAACCGCATACCCCGATCATCACGATCTCCATCTCCAGCAGGTCCACCTCGGCCCGCAGCTTGGCGAGACCAGCAGGCGCGGCGCGGTACTCTCCGCGCAGCCGTCTCCACTCGGCGACCAGGGGTGCCGCCGGGCCGAACCGCTTCTCATCGTCGCCAGGACCCGGGTGCAGAGACACGACAAGCTCGTACGCCGGACGCGACGGCGTCGGGGCGACTCTCGCCGCCGCGGCTTGAGGCCCCGGCATACCGTGCCGCGTCTCTAAACCTTCGACGCGCTTGCACAGGTTCTCCATATCGTTTTTCAGGCGACCGAGCGTGTCATCGACATCTTCCGCCCGAACGACATCGCCCATCTGCGAATCTTCGCCCCCGGGCGTCGCCCCTGCTCCTTTCTCCAGCGCGGCCACGCGCCGTCCAAGACCCGCCAAATGCTCCCTATGCTTCTCGTCGAACTCCGACGCGCCGTCGAGGAGATGCCGTGCCAGTGCGTCGCGCATGCGGCCCGACAATCGCCCGGTGTCCGCGGCACGGGCCAGCGCGCCGTAGCTCACGCCCAATATCTCCGCGGCCTTCACGCGGCCTTGGGCTTCGACTAGGTCGAACAGCGGTGCCATGGGGCGAATATCGTGCACGTCCTCGAGGCTCCTCGACTCCCTCTGCGCATTCGCGGCATCGCCGCCGGTCTTCCTCATCAAGTCATACCCCTGCCGCGCGTTTCCGCGATTCCCAATCGGGGCGTCGATGAATCGCCCTCCGTCTGGGCGCGCGCGGAAACGCGCGATTTGAACTGGGGCGCGTCCTGTAGGGGTGGAACCCGCACCGGACGTGGATCACTCGCGGGCACGTGGCAACGATCGCCGTTTGCTCCCGCATTTGAACCAGATTCCGCTTTGGACCGGACGGCCGCGCGTTTCCGCGCAGACACTCGATTCCCTGTACACGGCAATGACATCACAGGACGGTGTGGGCGTGAAATGCCTCATAAGGGGGGGTGCGCGTGTCCCTGTCTCAGATCTCTCCAGAGGACGTGCCGGACCTGTCGCTGAGCGGGTGCGGTTCTGATGCCCAGCGCCTCCTCGTGGATCATGAACCATCAGATGACCGCCAGCGCGGGGGTGAAAGTCTTGCCCGAGGCGTTGCAGGATCGGACAACGGCCTGTAGGGTGTCTCGCAGGGCGCGCAGGATCTGTCGCTCCTTCGACCACGGCTTTCGTTAAGCCACAGCTGAGCGAAGCCTACGGGCGGGGTTCATGGGTTTCGGGTGGGTGGTGGTGTTGGTGGGGCTCGGCGCGGCGGTTCGAGTCCGGGTAGCGTCGTGCGTTGTCGAGTGCGGGGGCACTTGGAACGCCTCGCATCGGCTTCGTCTTCGGTTGCGACGCCTATGCGTCACAATTGTTACAGCAGCACAGGTGTCGAACCGGGATTTATGGGATCAGGGGATGTATGGGATTCGGCGTCGGTTGATGAGAGTATCAGTCGCGTGGCGAGAATAAACTTGCGGTTAAATGACTATCAATTGCGTGAAGTTGATTTGGTGGTGGTTCGTTTTGGTCGTTGGCATGGCAGTATCTTTTGCTGCGGTGGTTGGATGCGATGCAGACGAGGCACCGACGGCGTTGCCGTCACCGCCTGAACAGAAGCCATCCCCGACGGTGGTGAGACCGACGTTTGATCCGACGAATACGCCTGTTCCGCTTCATATCATGATCGTCACCGCCGCGCCGTCGCGGGATGGAGGCGAAGTGGCAGGCGTCGTCCCTCCTGTCGGCGCGCATGATGCGCCGTCTACCGGCGCGCCTCGCCCCACATGCACCCCATTGCCAACCCATACTCCGTTTCCGGCGTGGAACCCGGTTCCCACGTCGACCCCGCCACCGACTTGGGCTCCCTTTCCGCCAGTGGCAACCGACACGCCAACGCCGACGGCGACCCAGACGATTGCGCCCACCGCGACTCATACCGCTACGCCAGCGTCGACCGCTACGCTCACACCGACTCCGACGGCAATACCGACCGGTACGGCTACTGCTACACCGACCGAGACAGCGACGGCAATGCCGCCCGCGACGCCTATCCGGACGTACATCTCGCCGCCAGAGATATCGCCGACGCCGATCCCCGCCAATTGGGGAGTGGTACTCGTGGCAGTTGGCGATGAGGCCCAGCGTTACCTGGACGCGGACGAGCGCATGGTCGTTGCTGATTGGCTAGGGATTTCCGTCGGAGAGATTAGTGACGTTGAAGCTGGTTACAGGTTGGTATCGCTGGGCGATGAACAGAATGAAGCGATCAACGTGCGCAACTCTGGAGACGTGACGCTGACCTTCGTCGAGGTGTCAGGTTTGTTCAAAGGCTACCAATGGTACGAACCGTTGATCCCCGTGAGGTTGTTTGGACGAGTGTGTCCCGATGGTGAAGACTGCGATGGCGCCCTGTTCAGAAACCTAAGCGATGAATTCGTCGTGACGGGCGAGGATGTGAGCCGCGGAAACGATCGAGACGCTCCATTCATGCGTTTTGCCTTATCTGTACCAGCGGGCCATTCCATGCGGATTGAGTTGATGGCCCATTACAGGCCAGGCCCGGATCGCCGCGACGAACCAAAAACAGGAATAGCGATTGAGCGCATTCCAGCGGGGATCCTTTTTCACGGCATCGTGACGATCGACGGCGAACAACCCACGATCTCGGGTCTTCGGATCACTGCAAGGATCGGTGACGAATGGGAGTCGTATTCGGTGAGAGTGAAGTCGGGTTCTGATGAGCCCGCGTCTTACGGAGATCTGTTCGTTAGACCCGATGAGGTATGGGGATTGTGCGGTTCGAAGATCGAGTTTTGGCTAGACGGCGAAATTCCCGCAACCTTAACCAGCTGGTACGCGGTCTTCAATGAGTTTACCGAGGAAGTCTACCCGGACTGCTCGTGGATATTTCCTATGCTCAGACTGGTGGATCTCGATTTTCCTCGTTTGCCTTGACGCCACCAGACTTGGTGAAATCAGGAACCTTTCGCTTGAGGTTTCGGATGACGGTGTAGCACCTCTCGTTGGCATCCACCCGTTACCATTGGGCATTCATGCGCCCACATCGAGCATTTCGCCGGTGGCCATCGCTATGCCCGTCGAGACCGTCAGCCCGACAACGGGCAACTCGACCCGGTCGCGGCCACCTGCTGGCGGCGTGACCTCAAGGTCGGTACACTGCAGCCGTCTCTGCACATGACGGCACGGTTTCCGTGGCCGAGGCCGAGGATGGCGCCGAATCCAACGTCCCAAACTCGAAAACTCCGCTGTTTCAGCGCAACTCCGACTGCCGTGCTTGCGGCTCCGACGCAGGAACCCACCAAGAAGGTGAACGCGATGAGCATGACTGAACCGCCGATAGAGCTTCCGAGACAGTCGTCGGTCGTGGGTGCCGAGAGCCACACCGGCAGGTCGTAGCCAAGCACCACAGGTTCCGCTGCACAGACAGCGACCAGGACGACTCTCCAATCCCCCATGCTGTGACGCCCCCCTGTTGTTCTCACCCAAGGATGCCCCGGGTCATCTCCCGCCGCTGGGCCCGTCAAGGCGTACAACCCGCTAGACGGCGCAGCTTCTCCCCTGTCCAGATCGTCGGCTTACAGCCCACGTACACCACCCCTACCGAAACTAGGCAGGGACAGCCCGTCCCGTCGGTTCGACAGCCGACCCCGGCGTTCCAGACGGATTTCCCCCTTCCGGGCATCAAGCGTGTGCAGACGGGCGTCCACGAAGCCGGTGCGCAGAACGCAGTCGAGCGCCACGACCTCCAACAAACTCAAAACCCAGTCGGCATCAAGGCTCCACATCCGCTTCCTCCTCGCGGCAGCCAGAGATTGGAAGCCAGCAGCCACGTCGCTGGTCACGCACACGATCCCGTTTGAGGCGCCTGACATGAAGCTCGTATGGTCATCTTCATCGGACCTGCGCATCTGTCCCGTGAACTCGCCCAATGCGTGCACAACGCCCCTGCAGAAGCCGGTGTGATTCACGCTATCGCCCAACGAAGGATACAGCTTCACCATGCCAGCCATATGCCGGCCACCGGGACGGCAACGACGGCGGATCCCAGCGCCAGCAACGCAAGAGTTCTCAATGTCGACGAATCCCGTCTGTAAGCGATTAGTGCAGCCCCCAAAACGACAGACAGGGCGCCCATGATCAGGATAAGAATCACGCACGCCGGGTTTGAGATAAAGACGAGCAGGGGATACTCCAAGACACCTGCGACAGCACCGATGGTCAGTCCGGCCTTCGCTCCGGAGCGGCCGGTCGAGCTCGGGGCCCTGCTGCCAGCGATGTACCCGGACGCGGCACCGACACCTGCAAAGACGATGATGGTTGCTGCCAGGCCCGCGCCCATGATCAGCACGAACAAGGCGATCAATGCGAGGTCCTCATAGGCACCCATCGCTCATCCTCCTTGCGTCGGGTGTTGCGTGGCGGTTCCGAGCGGCCCGCGCCGGCGGATAGCGAAATCTAGTCCGGTCAACAGGTGATGCTGCCAAGGCCCGAACCCCGTGCGCAGGGCCTTAGTTAACGATAAGTTGCACGATTGCGCGTTGCGGATTTTAGGCGCGGGGCACGTTTTCGACGCCGAAAATCATCAGTTCACCTCAGCTGCTCGGGTATTACGAATCGTGACTCTGCGGACACTCCGACATCGTCATAGTAATGCGTGATCAGTTGGTTGATGTCTTCGTAGTTCCATCCAGTCAATCTGAAATAAACCCAGACTGATTTCGCAATCCAATTTATGCAGCTGTTTATGAGCGACCAGGCATGGTACAGATCAACGTACTGGTCGAATAACCATAGCCGAGAAGCTTGCCCCAACAAGCTTAGTTCGAGTATCGCAGACTCGCGGCCATGCGATATCGTCGACAACAATCGATAGTTGAAAGTTCCAGGCTCGATGAAATCCTCAATGAGCTGAGTAGGGCCAGGCATGTTCTCGTTCGCTTCTTGCTCGATACACATGATCTTCGCCAGATCCGCCATCTTTTTCCTTTCCTTGTTGATCTCGGATCGCGTCCGATTGACCTGAGACGACATGTGTGGGAACTCTCTTTCGGTCTGTTCCGCAAACTTCTCCATGTTGTCGGCATCGGCCGAGCGGATTCTCATCACACGAGCCGCGCGTCGCCTATAGTCGATGTCAGGAGATAACAGCCACCAAATCGTGGCACATTGTTCAAGAGCCGCCCGAGCCGTTGTCCAGATGGCGATTGGGTGCCCCAAATCTCGGACCAGTTCGGTTGTGGCTTCGGCGTGGTCGATCGCGCTGATCAGGCGGGTTTGGCTCAACTCGAAGGCGCTTTGAGCGTATCGCGTTTTCGTTGCCGTCTGACCTTCCCTTATCTCCCGCATCGCACGTGAATCAGCCGCGAAAATTCCGCGCCGGGCTCGAATCTTCGACTTGATCGATTGGCACACCGCATTGAGAGTATCTGCCGCCAGCTCGATGTCACTTGCGTCTACATTCGGAATATGCCGATGTGAACCCATTGGTTCTGAACCCGGATTATCTGACATAGTCAACGCCTTTTAGGCCGCCTTCGAAAGTGGGGTCAATGGTTCATCGCGTCGATGAGCATCCCCGCTATTTGGGAATGATAGACAATCATGTGCGCCGTTCCCGCTGGTCGGTTCGTATGGGTTTAGCGACGTGGTGCGGAGGCGAAAAAATGACAGCGATTCGAAAACTGTTGTCGCATTGTTGAGGTTTTTCTCCGATGCCGCCGCGATGTGGTCAGCGAGACAGCGTCGGCCGAAGGGAGGCTAATTTTGAAGCGCGGACCTCGCAAGGTGCCAGTCGGCGTGAAACACCTCGCCACGCCTTGCCATTGCCGCGGGTGTCGCTGGTGTTTTCCGGTGAAGACCGGCACCGGGATGGAGATCTCCGCCCTCGACCGTCAGATTCGGCTGCTCGTAATGCATTATTTCGCCGACAACCACAAAGGAATCTCGGGTGAAAAGCTCGCGGGAGATTTTGAAATCTATCCCGTGACGGAGCGGCATCATCCGCACCGGATGCGCAAAAGTCGCCAGGAAAATGATCTCGGCAAGCGTCTGTGACCAGTCTGCAACGCCCCGTTGGGTAGCCCTCTAAGACCGCGCTGGCGGAAACGATTCGGAAGGAGAAGGAAGGCACACCTAGCCGTGAAACCCTGCGACGTTTCGCGGAGCATCATATCGACCCCGGAGCCGTCATGCACACTGTCGATCATCCCAACTGAAACGGCCTCCTCAACCACCATTTGTGAACCACTCACGGGGGCGTCACGTGGTCGGAGGGACACACGCCGACAGCATCGAGAGCGCCGTGGACCTGCTGATACGAGGGATAATGGGTGCCCATCAAATTTCCACCGCAAATTCGCCGAACGGATAGCGACGAGTCCGCAGGTCGGCGCCATCGGAATCGGAGATATCCGTCTGCTTGGGTATGCAGAGCAGACGGTTGTAGTGCCGATCCAGTCTCGGGATACGGCGCGTTTATGTCAAGTCGCCGCGTTGACTACGCCCACTATCGCCGCTCCCAGCGCCAAAACCGCGAGGAGCAGCCTCCCCAACTCTTTCTGGGGCGTCGTGAAACGGCCTCGCTCGTCTCGCATCTGTTTCCGGGCGCGTCGCCGCCTGATAGACTTTTTCATCGAGGATTACCCTCTTTTCAAATTGCTCGGAGGAAATCCCTCTGAAAGATGCCGCCTCGCGCTCATTCCTCCAGCCGCAAAGCCTAGCATTATAGCGCTGCACGGTCAAGCGGCTCACCCCCTTGCGATTGAGTGCTACAGCCGGACCGGAGGGCTTGGGACAGCGGCGTAGGGAGGCCGGGATCACTTATCCCTAACCGCTCATTTTGTTACGAAAGACCGGACACAATGCCTAGCGTCAACCACCCACAAGTCAGCACGTGCGAATTCGCGATTCATGATCGAAAGCCCGGAAGCAAGGTTGTTTGTAGGCCTTATGCGGCGGGTGGGATCCAACCCGATTACGTTGTGGACAAGCAACGGGGGAAGTGGGTGTACTTCCGAGAGATGGAGAAGATCGTAGATGTTTCTGGGACCGTCATCTTCAATTTGTTCCCGGGCAATCAATATCGAGTAGAGATGTTCGACGCCGAAGGGAAATTCACAGGCGAAAGGGTGTTCACGATGCCCGACCGCTATTTGACCTTCGATGACCTGCTTTGAGGTAAAGATGCGCCTTCTGTGAATCGCCCGGTGTCCGCGGCACGGGCCAGCGCGCCGTAGCTCACGCCCAAGACCTCCGCAGCCTTCACGCGGCCGTAGGCTTCGACGAGGTCGAACAGCAGCGACGTGAGACGCAGATCGTGCACGTCGGACACGCTCCTCGACCCCCTTTGCGCATTTTCGGCGTCGTGCTTGGTCTGCCTCATGGAGTCTTTCTCCTTGCTCGCGATTCCGCGATTCCCAATCGGGGCATCGGTGAAACTCCCTCCGTTCGGCACCTCGCGGAAACGCGAGGTTTGAACTCAGGCACGTCCTGTAGGAGTGGAACCAGCACTGGATTCGTTCGCTCGCGGGCATGTGGCAGAATTCGCCGTTTGCTCCCGTTTCCGAACCGGTTTCCGCTTTGGAACGGACGCCGCGCGTTTCCGCGCATACACCCGATTCCTTGTACACGGCATTGACATCACACGACGACCTGTGGAGGCAACGCCTCATAAGGGGTGACGCGCGTGTCAACCCATATCCGGCAGAGGGAACCTGCGGACCCGGCCGACGCGCGCCGCACCTCCGATTCACGATCAGTGATTGCGTTGCCCTGCGAGCGCGTTCGGTTCGAGATCGACGGATGTCGTTAGGGTTGTTAGAACCTCACGCGCCGGGAACCTCGACGCCCGTGTGTCCCTCCTCACCGATCTGGCCGCAGGTCCCACATTCGCGCTGGTACGGACACGCTTCCGGCGCGATTGATCGGGACTGTTAACATCCGATCAAACTGGGGGAACGACGATTGCATTTTGGGAAATTTGCCGGTTGCACAGCGTTGATCGCATTGATGGCACTGGTCGGCTGCACGCGAGAAGTCCCCGTGACCGTCGAAGTCGAGAGGATCGTCACCATAGAGGTGGATCGGGAGACCCCGGTGACACGGGAGGTGCCTGCGACGGTGGAAGTTGAGGTGACCCGCGAGATCGAGGTGACTGCGCGATCGCGATTCGCCACGGCAACTCCTTCGAACCTCATACCGACTTCCGAGATCGTTGGATTGTTGGGATCAAAAACCAGCGCCGGCGCTACCATCGCTGAACTTGACGCCGACCACGCCATGCTCTGCTACCGCGTGATGAGACTCTGGGACAGCGACGCGCTCGAATCATTGACGGAACTCGTGGATTCTTATCCATCGGGGCATCTTCCTGGTTTTTTTGAACAGAACAGGCACCATTTCGCCCAATTCACCCAGCAAGATATTCAGTTTTGGTGCCAAAGCATCGTTCAGAGCGTCGAGGAACGTACCTTGTGGCGAGCCTGGCAGGCGGTACGACGATGGCATCACGACGATCCCGGCGAGGTCATCCCGCGGCGGTGGCCCAACGTTGCAACTTCGCTCGTAGATTTCGAAAATGCCGCGATGGATTCGACGACGTACAACGCCGATGAAACAGCGCTGTTGGATCACATCGCGATCTTGGCCGACAATCGGACCGACCCCATGCTGAATCCTTACGCTTCAGGCGATTTCGAGCGGGACGTGGAAGCGTGGGCCCGTTGCATCATCTTCATCGACGACCGGACCCGTCCCAATCTGCTCGCGGCCGGCGAAGGGGTCAGCTCCCTGTTGCGACGTTACTACAATGACGATTTCGCCGGTGTGCACGCGACGACTGAGCACGAAACCGCTCTCAAGACAGGGGTATGGTGCTTGTTCTTCAAGGGACGCATTGAAAGGCGCGCAGTCGCACATCTCGCGGGAGAACCGATACCGGCACCGTAAGATCGCCGCTCGCCGACGAGGCTGGCGACCAACGCATGGCAATCATCCGAAGTCGCGCGGTTGCGCAGTCCGCGAACCGCGCTGAAACAATCTTGACGAATTCTGCGAAGCGAGTGGATCGCCGGTGAACGGCCGTTCAGGGTTGCAACGCACCGTCTAATGCGCATCGATTGGCAGACGTGTCGCCGACGGGCGATGCTACCAGGCGCCTCCGGCGTGTCGCTGAACCGTTGGCTCTACATCGTGCGCGGTGACGATTGCGTTGCCGAAACCGGTGCGCAGCGTTTTCGAAGGCATCGTCATTATTCAAGTCGGAAAGTTCTTCCCATAGTCAGCTGCGGCTCGTACGTTCACACGGGTCCCAGCCGTGTCGCGCGCATACGACGCGAGCGATGACTTCCGTTCGATACGTATACCGTTCGCCGGCGGCGCATCTCAACCACGTCTACCTCGCCCGGTCCGCATCGGCGATGCCGGAACCTGGTCGACTACCATCAGTTCGCTCGTTTCGCCTCCCTCTCCAAAACCCGACACCACCCATCCTCCGTCGCGCACATCCACGTTCCGACACGCGTCATTTGGGAGCGGCACCACAGTCGGTTGGTATTCCGCGATCCTCGATCCGGAAACTGAAATCTCGTGGACGCATTGAGCGAAGACGCTCCTGCAACGCCCGAAGCGGAACGCGTCCTATAGGGATGAACCCTCGCTGGGTGTTGGTCGAGCCGCTCGGTTTGGAGCTGAAGCCGCCGTTTCAAACAAGGTTTCATCTTTGCATTTGATGTGTTCGCGATTCGGCAACCGACCATGATTCCCTGCGCAAACCAAGGACATGTGGCGACTGCGCCTTCAACCCTGAACGGCTGGACACCCGCACGCTCAGGGTCCATATGCGAGACGGACAACGGCGCAGCAACACCCTGTGCATTGCCACCCGCGCTTCGGGGATGCACCGAACTCGCCGACAGACCTCGTCTTTGGGCTGGAACTGGCCCCGGGAAATCCGCGGGAAGCAGCGCTAGCCGATGCACGTCGATCATCTCGATTTGCAGATCGAGGGGCGGCAACTCGTGCCCTTGCTTTGCCGCGCCTTCGGTCGTTTCCGCGTTCCTCGACCACTTTCAGGGCCGTTGCCGCAACCACCCGAAACAACAGCACTGTTCCTCGTTCGGAACCTGATGCCCAGTCATCTGGTCGAACCGACTTGCCGCCGCTCGCATCGCTGCCGCACCCGAGCGCATGACAGAAGGAAATCTCGGCGATGTCAGACCTGTTGGCCAGGGGGTATCCGAACGGCGCATACACTTCGGACCCGGGTATCGGGTCAACTTCGGGCGTGACGCGAAACAATCGTGATCCTCCTCGGCGGCGGAGGCAAACGACGCCAGCAAAGTGACATCCAAACCGCACGCTCAAGATGGCGGCATTACAGACAGATGAAACGCGAGCAACCCGAATGATGACTTCAACCACCGACTTCTACGACACCATCCGAGCGCGTTCCGAGAGCGATGCCGACTTCAGGATCAGCCTGCTGGAGACCGCCGCAGAATCGATAATCTCCGGCGACCTCGAAGAAGGCAAAGCCGCGTTGAGGCTCTACATCAAGACCTCCATCGGCTACAAGCAGTTCGCGGACCTAACAGGCATCCATCCCAAAAGCATCGTCCGCATGTTAGGCCCCGACGGCAACCCCCGAGTCTCCAACCTCACAGCCCTACTCGCCAAATCCCTCCAACAAGAAGGCATTCGCTTCCAAGTAAAAACAACACCTCAAACCGGAAACCCGCCTCTCGCCGCAACATCCGCATAGCACCACCACACCCCCTTCGCGCGGCGAAGGGGCGCGGGCAAGCGAAGCGACGCCGGGGATGCTCACCCCGTCCGCAACAGCGCGTTGAACCCTGCCTGCACAAAATCGACATCATGCGCCAACGCGTCTCGAATCCCCCGCTCCTCCATCAGGACGAAACTCGAGCAGTCCACCAAGCTCCAGCGTTGGTCGGGCCTGGAAGCGTAACGTTCCAAAGCCAAGTGGAAAAACGCGCTGGTTAACTCTACAACCTCAACGTTCGGGTCGTCTGCTATCTCGCCCATGACTTCCACTGTGGCGCCGCGAAGGTGCGGCCCCAAACGAGAGAAGTGATTCAGAACCTCGACCAGCACCATTTCGCTGGTGACGATCTCAATTGGGCCTAGATCCCCAGACACTCGCCGTGCGACGGCCCTCAGCCCGTCTAAAGGATTTATCAACGCCACCCAGTAACCCGAATCCGCGAACACGACACTCACGTGTCAGAATCCTTAGGCCAACCGTAAAGATAGTGTTTTAGATTCTTCGCTCCATCAGTCGGTGCTGCCTGCCAATCGGACATTGGCACACGCGCACTGATCTCAGCGATCCGGTCCACAATCGACGGCATCACTCGCTCCGTCTCAGTCCCTTCAGAACCCGCTCCATTATCCGATTCTCCGACCTTCGAAACCGGCCCGGAGACCGCATTCTCAACTGTCTTCTTGGAATCGAGCATCTTTACTCCTCCATCTCACCAACCATCGCTACCAAACATTGTACGACGCACGAACCAACCGGCCCCTTCGCAAAGCCAAAGAGACCGACAACAGGGGCGCGAGCAAGCGAAGCCCAAAAGGGACCGACACAATGAGCGGGAGATGCCCGGGGTGGGGACGGGCGGTCACCCCAAATGTCGAAAAATACAATTAGAACCGCGGCAATTTACGACTGCCGCTACACAATCAACTACTTCAACCTAACCAAAGGAGACTGATAGTTTGACTGGAAGAAACGACGACAACCACGCCAACCAGCTGAATCACAACAACGGTGCATACTGGTCCTCACGTGGTTACGATGAGCGCCCCGACGACTGGGAAGAGGCATCTGACCCGGCAAACGCCGACGCAGGCGCCGGTTCCGATGGCGGGCCGTTGTCCGTCGACGACTACTAGAAACAACCACAGAACAACGTTTCACCGGAGGCACTGGTTGTCGGTGCCTCCGGTTTTCTTTTCCCACGCCCCCTTCGCAAAGCGTAAGGGCGCGCGATCAAGCGATGCGATGCGAGCGGGGGATGCACGGGGCGGGGACGGGAGGGCATCCCAACACCTAATCTCAGATCACAAGACAACATGCTTCCATCTCTCTCAGAAAACTCCGATTTACAATCGTCACTACAAGCACGCTCAAAACTTTCGGGAGGTCGCCTATGGTACTTGTGGGATATGAACGACGCCATCGCGAAACAGTTGATTGGTTTTCCGACTTTTTCAATTTACCGCACAAGTGTATGGTCCACACGAATGTGCAGTGCAATGAAACGGCAGTGAAAGGCCATGTGATCCCAATATCGAGATTGCGCCTGATCGCGGATGGAGCCAATCGCGTGATCACATCCATTCTTGACACCAGAAAACGAGCTCATCTTGAGAACATGATGCGAAGAGATTCTGACTGGCGAGAACTCTCTCATTTCGAACGCCGAAACATCACCAACCTCTCAATGACGCGACGCATCGCTTGCGCGAAACATGACAACGATGTGTTCAGTGCTGTTGACGACCTCCAAATCGATTGGGAAGATCCGCGTATTTTGGCTCTTATATGCTATAGATCAATTCTTGCTAGAATTTTCATTGACCGGTACACGACATTTGTTAACGACAGAGTTAAACTTTCAAATATTCACGGCTATTTTGATGGAGCGATTCGCGACAAGCGTAATATACTCTCATTGAGGCATAAATTCGAAAGTATGTTACGATCCTGCGAATTCGATTCTTGGAGCTTCGAATCCATCCATTTCGACACTGCGTCTACAATAGCCGCAAGCGCCGTTTTCATGCGGAGGCCCACATTAGATGAACATCGACAACTTGGTAACTCGGTTCTTTTGGCCGCACAAGGATTATCGTTGAAACCTGTACCGATCATCGTTACTATATATCCCGACGAAAATGGACAAATCGCAGTGATTGCATATCCGACGTGGGCAGACCGCATTGCTCGCATCATGGTTGCTGCGTTGAACGAAAATGACAGATGGACCCAATCCGCTCTTTTGTCTATGACAATATTGGAAGAAACAGAAATTATCATGATTTCTTCGGAATTTTGGGACTCTTTGTCTTCAATCGGCCAAAAAGCGATTGAAACGTATTTTTTTGACACAACACCGGGTAATGGTTCCTCATACGAGCGTCCAAATATAGACCCTCAATGGTTCAACTTGTTTGCAATGGATCCTAAGGATATCAAGCGGTAATTCATCAATACTTGATATCGGGGTTCACCTTATCTAACCGTGCTTTTTCGAGAAAAGTCAAGCCAACAACACCCCCACAACCCCCTCCACCCTCTTCCCCTCCGCCGACTCCCGTAGCCACTTCCGTATCTCCCGACGCGCAATCGTAACCGTCAACCGCTGCGGATACCGCTGACGCAGATTCCCCAACTCCCGCTCAACACCCGCCGCCGCATCCCGCCCCGCTTCAGACACCGCAACATGATCCGCATCCGAAGCATCGAATTCCGGGATCGGCAAACGCCAAAGATGCTTCTGAAGGTGGCGTGAGCCATACTGACCTTTTGGCATCAAAGGTTGAACGGCGGCGTACAACTGATCACTGTTGATGATTGCTGCCAAGTAATGCGCTTCGGATATGTCACGACAACCGACCCAGTACAACGTGTAATCGACGATTGTTTCGTCGTCGCGCAAAATCGCGGCCGTCGGTGCACCTGATTGGTTGTAAACGACCCTGACCGGACGATTGCCCTTGTCGCCTTGCCACGCCAGTTGAGACGTCAACTTGCCGTAGTAGTCGATTTGCCCGATCAAGTTGAGCTCATTACCTGATCGTTTGTGATCCTCCCACACCTGATTGATTTCATTCCACCGGTTTCGCATCCGCCGCTCCATCGAGTTGGCAGCTAGACCGCCGACATTTGAGGAATCGTATTCAATCGTCGCCGAGCCGCGTTTAACCGGCAGGATGACCTTTAGTGGGTCCAACGTGGAGTACGGTACCAATGTTTCGCCGAGATGCGTGTCGAATGAGTGCTCGTTCTCAAGGGTGTTGCCGTTCAACGCTGGCAAGTCTAATGATTTCCAAGGTTCTTTGTCGTAAACACCGCGCCGCGGACTCGTAGTAATCGTGTTGGGCACACTTACGTTCGCGGGGTTAGGGGTTTCGTTAACAAAAAACAGGACACGCGGAACCATCGTCGATCCCTGTCGAGTCTGGTTCGCATAAGGAGATGAGATACCCTGACTGGTATCCGTAATTTCCATATCCACACGCCTAACACTCGCCGACCCCGTAGCCCCAACCCACTGACTTACCGTCCCGGTCAACGCTCTAGCTTTCCCATCCTCACCTGCGCGTTTCGCGAACACGACACACGACGCGTTTGGGAAGAATGTGTTCGGATCCAAACGCTCCAAGTCCCAAGCTTTCCGCACTTGGAAATTCACGCTCAACGTCCGAGCGCCGCCGCGAGATTTCCACTCGCCAGTCCGCCATTTCGTATGCTGCCCCGCCTGCAACGCGCTGTGCGGCATCACCATCCCGATCAACCCATCGTCTCGCAGATAAAGATCGACGCAGCGCGCATAAAACAGCGACGCCACATCCTGATGCGTCGCATATCGACCGCCAGCCCAAATCCCGTAAACATTCCGACTCTGATTCACCAACTCGTCACGCAAAACATCCGTCGTCTGGTTGTAGTTGATCCAAGGTGGATTACCCACGATCACATCAACCTTGTTCCGAGCCAGCGTGATCGGACGCACCAAGTTCCGCGTGTAATACGCCCAGATATGGTCCCGACCCTTCGCATGAAGCGCAACCAGACTGTCAATAGTCGCCGACATCGTCTGAAACTCACCGTCAGTCAACGCGACACCATCCATCGCAACCTTCGGATCCTCGCCACGCTCGACGTAATCGGCAATATCAACCATCATCTGGTCGAAATTCTCCGCATCGTTCACGAGCGCGACAGGGAAGTTCAGTTCGGTGTTCTCATCGTCACCAACCGCGATCGTCACATTGTTCGCTGCGAATAAGTCCCGGCTCTGAAACCTCAACTGCAACGAATCCCCGAGATATATAGGCACCGTAACCGCCGTGCTTCCGCTCTTGGCTATCGCCGGCCTAGCCGCAATGACCCACGCCGCACGCGCCAAGTGCGTCGCCACCGGGTGAACATCGATACCCGTAACTGCATCCCGCAAAATCTCGAACAGCTTCGTATCCGGAACTTTCTGAGACTCCGCCGTCTCTAGGAAATGTTCCACGCACTCCGCAATGAACGTCCCCGAACCGCACGACGGATCCAACACCCGCTGGTTCAACGGATCGGTAACAGTCTCCTTCACTATCGCCTTCGCCAACCACCGCGGCGTGTAGTACTCCCCAAGGTCGCGCCTGTCTTGCGCCGGGATAACCGTCTCGTAGAGCGTCGCCGCAATATCCGACGGCGGAGATGACCAGTCGAATTTAGACACCCTACGCGCTATAGTCCGAATCAACGGCGTCGCGCCTACCTCTATCGGCCATGAGAAAAAGTCCGACTCGATAATCCCGTGCAAACCCGTCGACTCCGAAAACTGCCGACCCTTCAACAAATCCTCAGGATCGGTCTCCGCGATCTGATTCACGTCCATCCCGAACGTCGCCTGCACCACGATCCCCACCACAATCGTCAGATACGTGTGCCGCACGAAAAGATCATCAAACTCATCACCCTCGACAACCTCCCCCAGCGCCGTACGCAAAAGATCGTGCCACAACCGACGCTTGACCATCACCGTTTCAAGACCCGCGCACTGCGCGTACAACTCCCGCAACTCGTCGATGTCGCGTTCGTACTGCGGACTGTTCGGCCCGAAATTCGCCAGCAGCTCCTCATGCGTGGGCGCGATGTTCTTGCGCGCCACCAAAGCGTGATCCCGTAGCCACTCGTACAGCAGGAACCAACGGTCCCCATCCGGCAATGTGAACCCATAAGGTAGCGCCGTTTTCACCTCATCCCCCGCATTCGCCCACCTCAAGACCCAATGCTTCCCATCCGTCAGAATCCCCATCCTCACCCCGTTGCGCGATGAAGCCGAAGCCGCAAGATAGTCATCCAACTGCTCCACATATTCGAGATTCGGATCGATCCCATTTCCTATCCGACGCTTGAACTCGATGAACGTATCAAGCGCCGTCAAATCCACCGCCCGACGCGACCCCTCCGAAGGCGGACTCTCCTCCACCATCTCATCACCCTTCGCCAGCCCCGTCGCCACAAGAAAATCCCGCACCGCAGAAGTGATGTTCGCCTCAACCTGCCCATCTTCATGCCGACGCAACACCTCGGCCGCAGCCGCCTTGCAATCAGCATCCTCGTAACTCAAAACCATCCCCTCCATTATCCTTCGTCGAGCCAAGAGCATGCGAAGCGTGTCTCGCCTCCGTTTCACCGAAAGCTGGACACCTGGCCGATCCCATCGTCACCTCCGTCGCGGACATCCGATTCTCCCGCCCGTTGCCAACAACCGCCTTGGCAGGTTCGAGCCCTGCCAAGGCCAATCCAACCACCACGTCCCGCGTCAACGATGCTCGCCGATGAGCAACGGAGCAAGGACGAAGCCAGCAAAGGACACGAAATCCAGTTTTCAGTCCGAAGCAAGTCGACGGTGCCGGACTGTCCCGAACATCCGGCCCGCTGCTGTTACGAAAACTCCCGAGGGATTCAAAGCGAGATTCGCCGCCCCTTGCTGACGGAGCACATTGCGGTCCCCGCAGACGATCGAGCGCGCATCATTGTCGGGAGTCTTTTCGGCGGTCGGCGATTCACGGTCCCCAGGGATGGATGGATCGCAGAAATCGCGCCATTGGTGGAAGAAAGGGAGACAGCCCCAGCCCCGCTTCGCCCGGCTGACCGGGATGTGCAAGTGAACCGTGAATGGAGTAAGATGATCTATTACTATCGCACGCAAAAAAAAGAGATAGGATATGGCCGTCAAGCCTAGGAATACCGCCACCGTCACGTTCTCTCTGCGGCCGGAGATGGCGCGCGGGCTGCGGCAAGCAGCTGAGGAGGAGGACCGCACGGTGAGCGAGCTTCTCCGCGAAGCCATCCGCCTCTACATGGAGGAGCGCGAATGGCGGATTCAGGAGCGGACGCGCAGGCGACGTTCACGTCGAACCGAACAGGAATGAAAAACAAGGAAATGCCCATGAACGACCGACACGATTTGACGCCGGCGGCTCTTTACGCCAGGGTGTCGAGCGACCGGCAGGACGTGGACCTCTCGGTCGCCGCTCAGCTGCGCGCGCTCAGGGGATACGCCGAGAAGAACGGATACATCGTCGCCCGCGAGTACGTCGACGAGGCCGAGAGCGGTCGCGTGGCCGATCGGCCCCAGTTCCGCAGGATGCTCGACGACGCCGGAAGGCCGGAGGCTCCCTTCTCGGAGATCCTGGTCTGGAAGTTCTCCCGCTTCACCCGCAAACGCGAGCACGCCGTGGCGTTCAAGTCCATGCTGCGCAGGCGCGGCATACGCGTCGTCTCCATCACCGAGCACGCCGACGACTCCCCGACGGGAAGGCTCATGGAGGCCATCATCGAGAGCGTCGACGAGTTCTACAGCGAGAACCTCGCCCAGGAAGTCACCCGCGGGATGCGCGAAGCCGCTTCCAGAGGCTTCTGGATCGCCAGCCGCGCGCCGTACGGATACCGCAAGGTGCACGTCCAGGACGGCGCGAAGCAGAGGCCCAGGCTCGACCTCGACCCGAAGACCGAAGCCGTGGCCCGCCGCATCTTCGAATCCGCCCTCGAAGGAAGGACCCCGCTCGAGATCGCGCGCACGCTCGACGCCGAGGGCGTCGCAAGCTCCAAGGGCAGGAGATGGACCGCCACCGCGGTACACAAGGTGCTCGCCAACGAGGCATACACAGGGACGCTCGTCTGGGGGGCGAACGCAAAGGACGGCGCGCCGCCGGTCAGAGTCGAAGGCGCGTTCCCAGCGATCGTCTCCGCGCACGAATTCGAACGCGTCGCCCATCTGCTCGGATCACGCTCGCCGAAGAAGGTCCACCCGCGCCGCGCCTCCAGCTCATACCTGCTCAGCGGCATCGCCAAGTGCGGGCGATGCGGACGAGCCATGACGTCGGCGGACGCGCAGAGCGGCAGATACAGGTACTACGTCTGCCACTCGCTGATCAAACGCGGCAAAGGATCGTGCGACACCCCCCGGCTCAACGCCAGACGCTTCGAGTCGCTGATCGTCGAACAGATCAGGGAGAACATACTCACCGAGAGCAACATCAGGGACCTCGTGAGGATGCTCGACGAGGAGATGGACGCCGAGACTATCGACCGGCGGCGGAATCTCGAGACGATCGAGAAGGAGCTCGACGAGGTGCGCCGCAAACTCGACCGCGTATGGCACGTCGTCGAGACCACCGATCTCAGCGTCGCCGACGCCGCCTCGCGCATCCGGGAGCACCGGGAACGGCAGGAGAAGCTGGAGAAGGCCGCCGAGGAGACCCGGGCCGCCCTCGCCGAGCGCCGGGCCGTGCTGGACGGCGCCGACGCCATCGCCGCGTTTGCGGAGGACATGAGCGAGTTCCTGAAGACCAGTGAGATAGCCGAGACCAGAGCCTTCGTGCGGTCGTTCGTCGAGGAGGTCGCCGTCGAGCCTGGAAGGGCAGTCATCCACTACACCATACCCACGCCGAGCGACAGTCCTGTAAGAGGTTCGGACAGCTCCGAGGTCGATCTCGAACCTCGATTTATGGCTACCGCATACTGTGGTGGAGCTGAGGGGATTCGAACCCCTGACCTCATCAATGCCATTGACGCGCTCTCCCAACTGAGCTACAGCCCCACACTAAATGGTTATTTTACTGTCCTCTACCGGATGGATGGCGTAAAATCTCCCGCTAGTGATCGGCAATTGGCAGTGACCTCGAATTCTCCTTCTACTTCACGCGTCGTGATCGTCGGTGGCGGTGTCATCGGATGTATGACGGCGTACTACCTGACGCGGGCTGGTATTTCGGATGTAGTGCTTGTCGAACTGGACCACGTGGCATCGGGTGCGAGCGGGTACTCGGCGGGCATTCTAACGCCGTATTCGGGCTCGAACGATTCGGGTCTGCTGGCTTTGTCGGCGGCTTCTCTTGAGCTTCACGCTGAACTCGCGGAGGCGCTGCCAGCAGCAACCGGCATCGACCATGGTTACGATCTAAAGCCATACCTGCGATGTGCATTTGGGGAGATGGGTTACGACGAGGCTCAGGCGTTTAAACGAGACCGTATCGCTGAGGGTCTCGATGCGGAATGGGTGACTGGAGATCAGGCACGGGAGATTTGTGATTGGCTTTCGGACGAGGTTGAGGGGGCGTGCGTAACTTCGATCGAGCCGACGGTTGACTCGAAGTTGTTGACGGAGTCTGCGTTGACGGCGGCTGAGTCGGGCGGCATGCAGGTTCGTAGCGGGACGGCGGTGGGATTGTCGGGTGATGGAAACGGCGTGCGTCTTTCGGACGGTTCGGTGGTCGGCGCCGATGCGGTGGTGATTGCGATGGGTCCGTGGACGAACGAGGCGGGCGAGTGGTTGGGTTACGAGGTGCCGGTGGTGCCTCAAAAGGGTGAGCTTTTGTACATGCATCAACCCGGAGATGCTGATCAACCCAAACCGCCGGCGACGATGCACAACATGGATGACGGCGGCGTCATCTTGACGCGGCGGTTGTCGCGTACGGTGCTCGGATCCACTAAAGAAGATAGCAGGGGATATGATCGTGAACCTTCGGAATTTGCGTGGGAGTTTATCCTTCCGCGTGTTCGACGGCTGACTGATCGGATCTCAGAATCGTCAGTCACTCACCACACTGCGTGTCTTCGTCCAATGCCTGCTGATGGTAAGCCGTATGTTGGCGTGGCACCGGGTTGGGACAACGTCTACATCGCTTCTGGGCACTGGTCAGAAGGCGTTCACTATGCGCCTTTGACCGGCAAGATCATTGCCGATCTGATCTCTTCGGGTAGCGCACATGTCGATTACTCGGCGATCGATGCGGCGCGGTTGATCGGTTAGGCGTCACGATGGCACTGAATATCGCGATCGTCGGTGCTGGTGGCATGGGGATGCGGCACGCCGCCGGATACATCGAGCTCAGGAAGTATTTCGACGATTTGCGGATGGTAGCGGTTTGCGATCCTCATCTCGATTCGGCCGAGGCAGTAGCCAAGGTGGTTGCAGAAAAGACGCCTGAAAACCCGAAGGTGTTTGCCAGCCTGGCTGATGCTGTGGCGTCTCCGGGTGTCTCGTTGGATGCCGTTGATATCGTCACGAGTACGCCTGTCCACCATACTCTCGCAATCGAGGCGATGAAATTTGGTCTCAATGTGATGGTCGAAAAACCGATGGGTTTGACACTCACAGCGTGTCGAATGATGGGATCGGTAGCCGTTAGCACAGGTAAAGTGCTGTCCATCTCGGAGAATTTCCGTCGGGATCCGATGAACCGATTGGCCCGTGCATTGATCGAGACCGAGGCTATCGGGACTCCCTATTTCGCTTTAGATTTCGCCATTAGCAGTGCTAACCGTGGCGTAATGCACAGCACTGTTTGGCGGGCGAAGAAGAACCAGGCAGGCGGTAACGTTCTTGACGCCGGTGTTCACAATGCCGATTTGCTGCTTTATCTGATGGGACCCGCGGTGCGGGTGTTTGCAGAGACAGATGTCAATGAGCCGCGGCGGGTGTTGCGGCCGATGTCTGATCAGGCTCCCGGGTTGGCAAGGATGTACGGGCATCGAAGAGAAGCTGGGTGTGAGGAGATCGGAGACATCGTAAAGCAGGACGCGGTGGACACGGCTTTCGCTTCCATTCGGTTCGCTTCTGGCGCAACTGGGCAGATGATCCTGACTGATGCTTCGCACGGTTACAGTCTGGGCGATTCAGTTGTTGTGGGGAGCGAAGGCACGCTTTACAGGCCGCCGAGTAGGAGCGGTGTTGGACCGCGGATTGTCCGAATGGACGGCAGTTCTGTCGAGAACGACGATTTATTGGATTTGGTTCCTGACTTTGAACTGGACGATGTGACGACCACTCTGTGGGATGGAGCGCGCCGGATGTCTTCATACGAGATGGATTTCCGGCAGATCGATGCCAAGATCATCGCCATCGAGTACATGGATCTAGCTCGTGCAGTCGCAGACGGTGGATCGCCCGAAGTTGGGAGTAAAGAGGGGATGGCGGCATTGGCACTTGCCTACGGAGTAATGGAATCGGGAGAGGCGCATCAACCTGTCGTTATCGATGACGTCGTTTCAGGCAAGGTGAGCCGTTTTCAGGATGAGATCGATCGAGCCGCCGGTATCGTGGAGTGCTGAAACGCACCGGTTTCGCCGTATTCGGCTACCGTGAGTACCGGCTTTTTTGGATCGCGGCAGCGTTTTCGAACGTCGGGATGTGGACGCTGATCTACGGTCGGCTTTGGTTGATGCGGACCTTGACCGACTCCGAGATACTCCTCGGAATGGTTACAGCCGCTACGATGGCGCCAGTCGTTCTCTTTTCCATTTGGGGCGGCGTTGTCGCCGACACCGTTAATCGCCTGCGGTTTCTCAGTTTCACACGTCTCCTTTTCGCGATTTCGGGTTTGATCACCGCAGTGCTGATTGCGACCGACGTGATTGAGGCATGGCATTTGCTAGTGATCGCGACGTTTACTGGCACTTTCCTCGCGTTCGACATCCCAACGCGCGGTGCGATGGTGGCGTCGTTGGTGCCTAAGGAGCAACTGCCGAGCGCAATTTCGCTCTATTCAGTAGTTTTCGGTGGAGCGGCGATTTTAGGTCCTTCGTTGTTTCATCCACTCGTCTCGGCCGTCGGGATGGAGGGACTTTTCTTCATCGTCGCCGCGTCATACGTGTTGACGGTCGTGACGCTCTTGAGGATGGATCACACTCGCCACAGCACAGCGCACATGGCAGAGTTGCAAGATGGCGATGCCGCTTCTTCGGTTTCCTTGGCAGTTAAGGCTCGGGTTCGAGACATGGTCGACGGAGTGAAGTACGTCAGGAAAGAGACCGCGATCGCCTCGATCATCGGATACGGCATCCTCATCGGCATTGTGGCAACGCCCATGGAAACGTTGATGCCAGTCGTGACGGAAGAGGTCTATCACGGGGACAGCGCCACGTATGGTCGACTGCTGTTGGCCGTTGGGATCGGCGGATTGATCGGTACGTTCTCGGTCACGATGATTGGGACGCGCTCGAAACCGCCTTTATATATGGCGCTCGGTGGCGTCGCGGTTGGCGTTTGCTACATCGCATTTGGCTCCGTCGACGTGTTCATGCTCGCTTTAATCATCGTCGGGTTTATTGGTGGATTGTCAGTCGTAAAGGGGACGATGAGCACTACCGTCGTGCAGACATTGACGTCCGACACGTTCCGGGGTCGGGTGATGAGCCTAATGAACTTCACTTGGGGTGCTCAGGCGCTGGGAGCATTGTTGATGGGGACAATCGCCGAACTGTGGGGCGCGCCGTCGGCTTTCATCGTTGCGGGGATACTCGCGATCCTGGCGACGGTTGGTGTTTGGCAGTTTGCATTGCGGCGGATTGATTGAGCGTCTAAAGCGTTCGCAATCAAGGCGCGTAAAGAGGCGCTGTCAGTTTCTCTCGAAACTTTGCAGTTGAGAGTAATCTCGCTTACACTCATATGCCAGAAAATCGGCGTTGTCCGTCTCAGTATGAAACTGGGTGGATTGGGCTGACAGGCAAACAGGCTAAAGGAGCGGGCTTTTGCATCCCTTTGCATATGAAGCTCCCGGTACGATCGATGAAGCTGTCGCGCTGCTGGACAAGCACGGCGACCGCGCGCGCCCGATCGCCGGAGGGACAGACGTACTCGTACAGGCGCGGGCTAACAGATGGGACCTCGACGCGATCGTCGATGTCAAGAATATTCCAGAGCTGACAGAGATCAGTCACTACCCAGACGGCAGCGTCTCGATCGGCGCAGCGGTCCCCTGCTACAAGATCTACGAAGATCAGAAGATTCGGGACAACTTCCCTGGGATCATCGATGCTGTCGAGATGATTGGCGGCATCCAGATTCAATCGCGGGCCAGTCTGGGCGGCAATCTCTGCAACTCATCTCCTAGTGCCGACGGCATCTGCCCATTGATCGCCTATAACGCGGTCTGCCACATCGCAGGCCCCGGCGGCGATGACAACCACCGCGATGTGCCGGTCGAAGACTTCTGCACAGGTCCGGGCAGCAACGTCCTTGGTCGTGGCGAAATCTTGGTGAGCCTAGTGCTCCCTAACCCGGGCGACAACTTCGGTGCCGGATACGAGCGTTTCATTCCTCGAAACGAAATGGATATCGCAGTCGCGGGCGCCGGCGTTTCTGTCAAGCTCAGTGGCGACGGCAACACTTTCGAGGCTGCACGAGTTGCACTCGCTGCAGTGGCGCCGGTTCCACTAGTCGTTCCCGCTGCAGAAGCGGCGCTGGTGGGCAACTCCGTTAGCGATGAAGTGATCGATGCCGCAGCCGCGGCTGCGGCCGATGCGGCATCTCCGATCAGCGACATGCGCGGCACGGTCGCACAGCGTAAGCACCTTTCCGGTGTTTTGACCCGCCGAATGATTAACCAAGCCGTAGAGCGAGCGAGAGGTTAGTAGATGACGACTCAAATGACACCTGGACCATCTCGGGTCCATGTCCGCACAACTATCAACGGCAGTCCGCACGAGTTCCTCGTGCCGCCGTACATGAGCCTTCTCGACACGTTGCGCGAAATCGTAGGTCTGACTGGCACCAAGGAAGGGTGCTTGGACGGCAACTGCGGCGCATGCACCGTTTCGCTTGACGGTCGCATCGTCGACTCCTGCCTCGTCCTCGGCGCTGAGATCGACGGCAAGTCGGTGGAAACCGTAGAGGGAATGGCATCGGCCGACGGTCTGCACCCGCTACAGCAGGCGTTCCTGGAAGAAGCCGCGCTTCAGTGCGGCATCTGCACGCCCGGTTTCTTGGTAGCTTCGAAGGGTCTGCTGGACAACGAACCGGCTCCGGACGAGCACCGTATCCGTCACTGGCTCGCAGGCAATCTCTGCCGCTGCACGGGTTACGACAAGATCGTGCGAGCCGTGCAGAAGGCATCCGCGGAGATGTCCTAACAACGCAAATGGACGGCCGACCATCGACGCTGCCGCGTCGAGGTCGGCCGTTTCTTTAATTGATGGTCGACCAAAGTAAGGGGATCTGAAAATGGTTGCAACATTTGAACCTAAGAGTGAGTACAAGGTAATCGGTACGCGTCCGATTCGCCACGACGGTTTAGACAAAGTTACGGGCCGTGCGATTTACGGTGCCGACATCAAGCTGCCGAGCATGATCTGGGGCACGGTTCTCCGTAGCCCGCACGCCCATGCCCGTGTGAAGTCGATAGATACTTCCGCCGCAGAAGCGATGGACGGTGTCCACGCAGTGGTCACGAACTCGGATCTGCCAGACGCAGAGAACAAGATGGTGGATCTTGGTGAGGGTGCGACCAATCTGAAGTGGGCGGTCGACAACATTCTCGCCAGTGACAAGGTTTTGTACGCCGGTCACGCCGTTGCAGGAGTCGCAGCGGTTGATCGCTACACCGCCGAGGAGGCGGCGCGGGCGATCAAGGTTGAGTACGAGGTTCTACCTTCAGCCACTAATGTCGATGACACTATCTCGTCCGACATGCCTGCGATTCTCGAGGAGTTTGTCGGATCGCCTGGTGCGGAGGAGAGTGGTCACGCCAACCATGTGAAGGAGTTCGTCCACGAGTTTGGCGACCCCGACTCAGCTTTGGATGAAGCGGACCACGTCATCGAAGCAGAGTTCAGTCTCGAGATGGTCCACCAGGGCTACATCGAGCCTCACAACGCTACCGCGGTATGGGACGAGGATGGCCGTCTTCGCATCTGGACTAGCACTCAAGGTGCGTTCACTGTCAGGCAGCAGGTCGCAGCCATCATGCAGTTGGAGGAATCGGATATCCGCGTAACGCCGCTCGAGATTGGTGGCGGTTTCGGAGGAAAGATCCCGATCTACCTCGAACCGGTTGCCGCGACGCTTTCTAAGAAGGCCGGCAATGTACCTGTCAAGATGATCATGGAGCGACGCTCCGTTTTCGAGGGTAGCGGTCCTGCCGCTGGTGGCAAGATCACCCTCAAACTTGGAGCCACCAAGGATGGCAAGCTAGTCGCCGCCGACTCCACGCTTCGCATGGAAGCGGGCGCATACCCCGGATCCCTCGTAGGAGCATCCGGCATGTGCATCTACGCCTGCTACAACATTCCCAACATGCGCATCACGGGTTACGACGTCCTAGTCAACAAACCCAAAGTCGCAGCCTACCGGGCACCGGGTTCGCCGCAGGTAGCGTTTGCAATCGAAACGCTGATCGACGATCTGTGTGAGCAGGCAGGTTTTGACAAATGGCAGTTCCGTCGCGACAACGCCGCCAAAGAGGGAACCCGACGAGGCGATGGTCCTATCTTCCCGCGTATCGGCATGGAAGAGGTGCTCGACGCCGCAAAGGAGACCGACCACTGGAACTCCGATGTTGGCGAAGCATCTCCCGGACGCGTCCGTGGACGCGGTTTCGCGAGCGGTTACTGGTTCAATGTCGGTCTGCAGTCGTCTGTGAACCTGTCGTTGAATGACAACGGCACGGTTGAGTTGGTCGAAGGCTCGACGGATATTGGCGGAACTCGAGCATCCATCGCGATGCAGGCTGCTGAGACGCTCGGCATAGCTGCCGAAGATGTGAACCCGACCGTAGTTGACACTGACACTGTCGGCTTTACCGCCGTCACGGGCGGCAGCCGGGTGACTTACGCCACCGGCTACGCGGCTTACAACGCAGCTATCGAGATGATCGATAAGCTCAAGGTCCGTGCATCGATGCTGTGGAGCATCGATGAGGAAGACGTTCAATTCGAAGACGGTGTCTTCTCGTCGAAGTCTGACCCCGAGCTGAGCATCGGGTTCAAGGACCTTGCCGGCAAGCTTGGAGACACTGGCGGGCCGGTGACATCCACTGGCAGCGTCGACCTCGAAGCAGCTGGGGGTGCTTACGGTACGCACATATGCGACCTTGAGATCGACCCCGAAACGGGCAAGACTGACGTGGTGCGCTACACCATCGTCCAGGACGCTGGGCGGGCAATCCACCCATCGTACGTCGAAGGTCAGATGCAAGGCGGTGCTGCACAAGGCATCGGATGGGCGCTGAACGAGGAGTACTACATGAACGACGACGGCGTAATGTCGAACTCGTCATACCTCGACTACCGGATGCCCACTTCGTTAGACTTGCCTCAGATCGAGACGGTGATCGTTGAAGTGCCGAACCCGGTTCACCCGTACGGTGTCCGAGGCGTCGGCGAAGTTCCGATCGTGCCGCCGGTTCCGGCCGTTGGCAATGCGATCAAGGATGCGATTGGCCTCCGTCTGCGGGAAACCCCGATGAACGCTGGACGCATTGTTTCGGCGCTCGAATCGAACGGTTCGTAGTTCGGAATAGCCTTAAAATGGCAAACTCCCCCTGCTCATCGTAGGGGGAGTTGTTCGTTTAACGGGTCGTATGGGTTTGTATAATTCCGATTAGGCTCAAACATCGCAAACTGATCTGGTCCACGACACAAATCTTCCCAGCCCTATTTCCCGTATCTAACCAACGTTGGCGAGATCCAAACGCGATCCTTTCTTAGATGTCCGAACCCCGACAAGCATCAGCCTCCGAGACAGCTTCGGACGATTCGCTGATGTATCGTCCTCCCGAGCGTGACGAAGAGCCGGAAGTTACTTTCGGCGATATTATGCAGCGGATCAAGGAAGCCTTTGGCGGGATTCCTGGCATGGGTGGTGATGAGGGTCCCTCGAGGGAGTCGGAGCGCAATGGTGGCGGCGGCGGCGGAGGCGCATCGGGTCGCGGTGGTGCGATCGTTCTTTTGCTAATCCCGATTGCCGCTATTGCATGGTTGGCGACGGGTGTTTACACGGTTGGACCTGAGGAACAGGCCGCCCTTCGGACGTTCGGAAGGTTCGTAGCCATCGCTGACCAAGGTCTGCATTGGCACTGGCCCAGCCCGATCGGCACTCGCAACGTTGTTCAAGTGACGACCACGAGACGTCTCGAACTCGGTTTCCGCAGCGCGCCCAACGGTTCTAGCACCACCCCGGTTCAGATCGAATCGGAGATGATCACCGGTGACGAGAACATCGTCGATGTCCAGGTGGTCGTGCAGTACCGCATCTCCAACCTTCGTAACTTCTTGTTCGAGGTCGACGACCCCGGCGATCCCGACCGCAACATTCCCTCGGGACAACCGGACGGCGAAACGTTGCGAGACATGGCCGAAACCGCGGTCAGGCAGGTGGTTGGTGCTCGAAATATCGACGATGTGCTGACGACCGAGAAGGAACAGGTCCAGGCCAGCATTTTGGAAAAGATGCGTGAACTCTCCCGCGACTACAACACTGGCGTCGACATCCTCCAGGTTCTTCTCCAGAACGTCAACCCGCCTGCCGAAGTCCAAGACGCTTTCGAGGACGTGGTGAGAGCCCGCGAAGACCGCGAGCGTGACATCAACTTGGCCGAGGCTTACAAAGCCGCGCAGATCCCGCAGGCTACTGGTTCGGCCGCCCAGATCGTCGAGGAAGCCGACGGTTTCAAACGGGGTCGTATCGAGCGAGCACGTGGTGAGGCCGAGGGTTTCACAGCCATCCTGACGGGTTACAACGCTTCACCTAATGTCACCCGCACCCGCCTCTATCTAGAAGCGATCGAACGCATCTTAGCCGGCAAGTCCAAGATCGTGCTCAACTCTGAATCCAATGCCCTGCCGCTGCTACCGCTCGACAGCCTCGGAACCCTTTCTGGCAACTCTGTGACCAACACGACGGGAGGCGAGTAGACACATGCCTCGCATCATAATCACCGTCATAATCATCATCGTCGCGGCCTTCATCCTTATTCCACAGGCCCTCTTTACGGTCGACGAGACGCAGCTCGCTATCGTTACACGCTTCGGAGAGTTCCAGCGCGATTACAGGAGCCCCGGGTTATACGTCAAGCAGCCGTTCGTTGAAAACGTCCGCAAGATGGACAGCCGCTTGCTCCGGGTCGACGCTCAACCTGCTTCACTGCTGACATCAGACAAGCGTAACCTCGTCATTGACGCATATGCTCGGTATCGGATCGTCGATCCGCTCAAGTTCTTCCAACGACTCCAGACCGAAGGCGAAGCCGTATCTCGCGTTTCAGACATCGTCAACTCTCAGCTCCGGCGTGAAGTCGCCCTCGACACCCAGTCCGAGGTCATTTCTGAGACCCGTGAACAGGTCATGCGCCGCGTCGCGAACGCCAGCAACCGTTCCGAGATCAGCCGCGACATGGCGATGCAGCTCTTCAACAACAACATCCGCGATCCCCGACTCACCATCGTCATCACCGAGATCTCTGAAGAAGGCATCGCCAGCCGCGGACGGCCAGCTACCAACGAGGAGTTGGATGCATTGAGCCGGGATGCAGCACCCGATATTCTCGGCAACGCGACCGTCACCTACTTCCAACCCCTATCCGACGAACTCGGTATCGAGATCGTCGATGTACGCATCAAGCGTGCCGACTTCCCGACTGAGATTGAGCAATCAGTCTTTGCCCGCATGAGAGCCGAGCGTGCCCGCATCGCTGAAGGTCTGAGAGCCGAAGGTACGCAGCGCGACCGAGAGATCCGAGCGGAAGTCGACCGCGATGTCCAAATCATCCTCGAAACTGCAAACGGAACCGCTGCCCGACTGCGTGGTGAGGCTGAGGAAGAGGCGATCAAGATTCTCGCCGAGGCACTTGAGCAGGCGCCTGAGTTTTATGAATTCCGCCGTTCCCTCGAAACCTACGAGAAGATCCTTGATAACAAGGCACTAATCGTCTTGGAGAGCGACTCCGACCTGTTCAAGTACCTGCAACAGCCTGAGGCTCTCGACAGCGAGAATTAACCTCGGCGTCGCTCATCGGTTTCGTCGATCCGAAACCTCTCCCATCACCCGTTCGGCGCGGCCTTGTCCTCTTTCCTGCTGATACTTCAGCATCGCTCCGATTAGACGTAGTGCGTCGTCAATGTCTGGCGCGGCAACTCGGAGTGTTTGTACGCGTGTCCAATCTGGGGTGCGGGTTATGTGGCGGAGGAGTTTGATGGTGTTTAGGGGGGCGGGTAGGAGTAGCGCGGATTGTGTGGGGTCGCTCTGATTTAGTTCGTGGAAGGTGACGGGGTCGGGGGTTGTTGAGGTGTCGGTTGGTTGGTCGGGGCGCTTTAGGATGCCGCCTTCGGAGGGTGAGAACCAGTGGTCGCCGGGGGGGATTTCCGTACCGGTTCTGACGCAGCGGTGGAGTTGGGGTTGGAGGCCGACAGTGGTTAGGAGGGTGAGTTCGTGCCAGAGGCGGAGGAGTGGGAGGGTCTGTTTTGGGGTGGTTTCGGTGTGGGTGAGGATGTCTCGGAGGAGGTTGAAGAGTGATGGGTTGGCGGCGTTCGGGAGTGCGAAGCGCGAGGTGATTTCGGCGAAGTGGGATGCGAGGGTTAGGCGGTCGAGGTCGTTGCGGAGAGCGAGGTGGGCGTTGACAGTTTCGACTTGGCTGATGGTGTGCAGGTCGGAGCGTCCCTCGGAGATTTGGGCGGTGATGTGGCGGAGGAGGTCGACGTGTCCGCCAGTGCGGGAAGTCGTTTTGCGGGCGCTCCGGGCGACGCAGGATAGGAGTCCGCGGTTGGGGGTTAGGAGGATTACGATACGATCGGCTTCGCCGAGGTTTTGGGCGCGGACGACGATGCCTTCAGCGTTGAAATATCGTCGTCCTGGAGTTCGCATGGGATAGCTGCAATCTCGATTTTCCATCCTATCGAATAGCGCCCGGTGTGCTGCGCGATCCGATTAGAAGTCATGTCTCTAGGGAGGATAGTGCCGAGACCAGTGTGTTGATGGTGGATTCGGGGGCCAGGATTGAGATTGCGTATGGGATCAGGGCTAGGATGGCCGCGGATGTGTAGATGATTGCGGAGAAGGGTATTCGGTCGGCTAGTGGTCTGATATGGGCTGTTCGCCCTAATGCTGTTTTGGTGCCGGTCCAGAGCATCAGGAAGATGCCGGTGCTTAGGAAGCTGACGTAGTAGGCACCGCCCATGACGCCCAGGCTTGAGGGGATCGCGCCGAACAGCGATAGTGTGAAGCGTAGGCCGACGATTGGTTCGCCACGGGTGAAACTTGGTCCAGGGATCGGGTCGAGGAAGTTGACGATCATTAATGAGGCGAGGTAGCCGATGAGGAATACGGTGCCGAGGGCGAAGACTACGGTGCCGAAGGCCAATCCTCGGAAGTTCGGGATCGGGGATCGTAGGAGGAAGAAGTGGTAGCTCACGAGTGCGCCGACGAGGCCTCCTCCGATGAAGTAGGTGGGGATTAACGGACGCTGGTCGTCGAAGGTGATTATCTCGCGGGTCCAGTAGTAGGTGAGCAGGAATTCTTCGTAGGCTTCGAGGGATAGCAGTCCCATGTGGCCGATGAAGAGACCGAGTAGTCCTCCGATGAGAGCGCCGAATGCGGCGCTCCGTATGCGGACCGAACGCTCGGATTGTCCGAGTTCGTTTTCTCTTGCGCGTTCTGCGGTTAGGCGTTCGAGTGAGGGTGGACGGTGGTCTTTCGGTTGCTCGTTCTCGGCGATCATCGGAGGCCGACGCTGCCGTCTTCGCGGATCGGGGGTGGGATTCGGGCTGGTTCGAAGGGGTGCAGGTTGGGGGCTTCGTCGTTGAAGGTGACGCCGAGGCCGGGTTTTTCGGGGAGGGTAAAGTAGCCGTCGACGACTTCCATGGGGGTATCGACCATGTTGGAGCGTGGTGGTTTGTCTTCGTCGACTGCTTCGAGGACGTCCCATGATGGTGATGAGATGCCGAGTGCCACGCATGCGGCGGTTGCGATGGGTCCTTGGAAGTTGTGGGGTGCGATGAGGATGTGGTGTGCTTCGGCAATGGCGGAGATTTTTTTGACGCCGGTGATGCCGCCGGCGACTGCGATGTCGGGTTTGAAGAATGAGCAGTTGGTCATCTGGGCGTATTCGCGGAATTCCCAGATGTGGGCGTTGCGTTCTCCGACGGCGAGGGGGAGGCGCATTTTGGTTGCGACTTCGGACATGGCGAGGACGCCGTCGGGGACGATGGGGTCTTCGATGAAGTATGGGTTGAACGGCATGGCTTTTTCGCAGAATACGACGGCTTCGGATGGTCGCATGTTGCGGTGGATTTCGATGCCGATGTCGAACTCTTTACCGACGACTTCGCGGACGGCGGCGAGCATGTCGATGGCGTTGTCGACTAGGAGGGGATATTTGAGGAGCTGAAACTCGCGTGGCATGGGGGTGAATTTGAGTGCGGTGTAGCCTTTGTCGAGGGCGATTTTGGCTCGTTCGGCTACTTGGTCTGGGTTTTCGCCACCGACGCCAAGGAAGATTGCTCGGATCTTTTGTCGGGCGCGTCCTCCGAGGAGGTCCCATACGGGTGCTTGTAGGCGTTTTCCTTTGATGTCCCATAGGGCGATGTCGATGCCTGATATGGCGGCGGCGATGGAGTTTCCTCGGAAGCTGCCGTTGTATCGGTGCATGTAGTTGTAGATGTGTTCGGTGTCGGCGGGGTCCATGCCGATGATTGCATCGCCGAGGGTTTTGATGGTTTCTTCGGCGGCTCTGGGGTATGCCCAGTAGCATGATTCGCCGATGCCTTGGGTTCCGTCGTCGGTGGTGATGCGGACGGTTAGGAAGCGGTCGATGAGGAAGGTCTCGACTTGTTCGATTTTCATGTGTTTCCTCGGATGGGTGGTTGAGGATCTTTTGTTATTCGTTGCGATTATAGAAGTGTCTGGGTGTGGGGCGCGGTAGAGAGCTTGCGGTGTCGGTTGGCAGGCGCTCGGGCATCCCCTGCGGTCGCTTCGCTTGACGCGTCCATCTTTTGCTTCGCAAAAAGGGGAGGTATCGCCCTAGCGTGAGCCCCTATTGACCTCCGTGAATCGAGGGATGGGGTGTGGGGGGTTATTCGCCGGTGCCGATGGATTCGGTGTGGCGGGTGGTGTAGGCGTCGGAGAATGCGGTTTGGAGTTGGGTGCTGACGGTGTCTAGGCGGGTGATGGCAGCTGGAGGGATGTTGCAGGATGTTGCGGAGGCGCATTCGTCTGCGTAGTCGAGTTGGATCTGATGGAGCGTGGTGCAGGCGTTGGATATGGCGTTGGTGTATTTGCCTTCGGGGAACTGTCTGAGGTTGGCTTCGTGGCAGGGACCGAGTTTGAAAGATGTGCTGCGCCACTGGGTCTGTGTTTCGGCGGCTTTCATCTCTTGGATGTTGCGCTGCAGGTAGGGGTAGACG
Source organism: Dehalococcoidia bacterium (assembly GCA_965204425.1). GTDB lineage: Bacteria > Chloroflexota > Dehalococcoidia > Lucifugimonadales > Lucifugimonadaceae > Bin127. Next base: position 2,790,306 of record OZ241990.1, on the reverse strand, counting down.
TAGCTTGGCGTGGCGACTTCGAGGAAGTGGACGACGGGTTCTTGTCGTATTCGGACGATTCCTTCTTTTGCGCCGGAGTAGAAGCCGGGAGCCACGATGGCAGTGGGGATCGCCACGATGACGAGGGCCATAATGAAGAATGTGGGTAAGGAAGGATTTCGGATCTGGCGTCGGAGCTTGGCGAACCAGCTGTCGCCATCGCCGTAGTCGATGGAACCGATGCGCGTTAGTTTGCCTCGGCGTTCGGCGGGAGTTTCGTATTCTTTGTAGTCGCGGATTTCCACGGGAGGATGGTAAGGACGAACGCGCGGATAGCGTCGGTTGAAGACGCGAAGGGGTGCGTAGGTTGATTCTACTAGAGAGGTAGGTTGCGCCCTTTGTATTCCCAGTCGCGAATCCAATCTTCGGGGATTTCCATTCCGAAGCCGGGCGCGTCGGACGGGGTGACGTATCCGTCTTTGGCGATGGACATACCGGGTAGCCGGTTGAGTTCTTCGAGGGGAATGCCTGGCGGAGAGCCGGTCCAGTATTCGGCGATTGGGGATTCGGGCGCCGCCATGGCGACGTGTTGGCCCCAAGGCGTGCCACCGCCGCCGTGAGGGATCATCTGTATGCCGGCGGTTTCGGCGATGGTGTAGATTTTCATGGTTTCTGAGACGCCGCCACCCCAGCCGATGTCAGGTTGGACGATATCGACTGCTCGGCGTTCGATGAGCTGTGCGAATGCGTGGCGGCCCCGATGGTCTTCGCCGGTGGCGAGGGGGATCCAGGTGATGCTGCGTTTGAGTTCGGCGTGCCCCTCGATGTCATGCGGCGGGAGCGGTTCCTCTAGCCAGCGTAGGTTGTAGGGGCGGAGTCGTTCTGCGAGTCGGAGTGTGAATTCGACGTTGTAGGACATTACGGGGTTGATCATGAGTTCGGCTCGGTCGCCGACGAATTCGCGGGATTCTGCGACGTGTTCTTCGATGAGGTGGAGGCCTTCGTCGCCTTGGGAGTAGTGGGCAGGGTTCGTGATTTTGAATCGGGTGAAGCCGAGTTCTTGAAACCAGTCGAGGTCGTCACCAGTGGCGTATAGAGGGATCTTTTCGCGGACGGGTCCACCGAGGAGTTCGTAGACGGGGCGGTCTAGCAGTTTGCCTTTTAGGTCCCAGAGAGCGATGTCGACTCCGGAGAGCGCGGTTGATACGATTCCGGCGAGACCGTGGCGGTGGCCGGCGCGGATCACTAGGTCGTTCATGAGTTCGATGGCCATGCAGTTTTGGCCTTCGATGAGGGGTGCGATGACGTGGTCGATGTATGAGGCTACGGGTTGTCCGAAGGAGCATCTTCCGAGCCCGAATGTGCCATCTTCGGCGATGGCTTGGACCCATACTTCAGGTAGTCCGACGTGCCCAGGCATGTCCTGTGGGAGTCGCGAGTATTGGGGGTAGAAGTTGATGGGCATGGCGCGTGGCGATTTGGTTGGCCACGGCGCGCGGCGGGCTGGTGTTTTGGGTTGCGGCGGAGGGATGTCGACGTGGACGGCGCGGAGGGTTTTGAGTTTCATGTTTGATGCTTCTGTTTTTACTGGATTCCCGCCTGCGCGGGAATGACGAGGTTTGCGCGGGAATGACGGAGTTTGCGCGGGGATGACGGTCGTTTGCTGGGATGGAGTGTCTTAGCTTTGGGAAGTGGCTAACTTGTACGGAAATCACCAGCTTTTCCGGTTGCCCATGCTTTGATGAGGTGGTGTGCGATGGCGATGGGGCCTGGAACGCGGAGCTGCTCGCTTTTTTCGGCTAGGGCGAGTAGGACTTCGTCGCGACTCCACCAGCGGACGTCGGTCATTTCGAAGTCGTCCATATTTATGTCGGTCGTGACGGCTTCGGCGTGGCTTCCGATCATGAGAGAAGACGGGAATGGCCAGGGTTGAGTGGAGTGGTATTGGACTCGTCCGACTTTTATGCCGGCTTCTTCCCATACTTCTCGTCGGACGGCTTCTTCCATGGATTCGCCGTGGTCCATGAAGCCGGCGAGTGCGGAGTACATCTTCATCGCCGATAGTCGTCCTGCGGATTGTCCGAGGATGCATTGCTCGCCGTTGGTGACGACGGTGATGATGACGGGGTCGGTGCGTGGGAAGTGCTGGGCGTTGCAACCGACGCACTCGCGCATCAGGCCGCCGCGTCGCATCTCGGTGGGATCTCCGCAGCGGGCGCAGAACTGGTGGGTGCGGTGCCATCCGAGGTTGGCACGGGCTTGCGATAGAATGCCGGTTTCGGCGCCGGAGATGAGCATTGCGGATTCTCTCGCGTCGCAGAGTTCGAGGCCGAGTCGCTTCGTTGCACTTTCGGATATCTGGTCGGAGCCGTTGCGTGCGCTGCCGTTGAGGTTCCATGCGACAAGTGGGCCGCCGTTGGTGTTGATGCCGAGGAGTGTGGCGAGTGTAGGTTCGGCATCAACGACATCGCGGGCGGATTTGTAGGGCAACCAGGCCAACTCGGCGGAAGAGTCGTTGGTGGTGATGAGGGGATCGAGGCCCGCGAGGATCAGGACTTGGGCGTTGTCGGAGCGCATCATCTCGCAGATCTCACCTTCGTCGCGTCGGAGTTGGTCGGCGCGGTCGATTGGATTTCCGGCGAATGTATGAGGGGTTTCTTTTTGGCTCAAGTTGTGGGCACCGTTTGAGAATTTTGGTTGATTGCCAAACATCACTTTATCCGCGTTCGTATGTGGATACAGCGGCTCGATAATTGAAAGTGGTTTAGGGATGAGAGTATTTCGACATTGGAGACCGATGGGCGCGCTGTTGGGCGCGATCGTCGCGTTGTTGGCATTGGTTGGCTGTGCGGATGAGCAGGCGGAGGTGACGATGGCGCCCGCGATGGCGACTGAACCTGCGACTGCGGTGGTGGTTGTTGAAGCGAAGGCGGCTTTGGTACCGACCGCGACGATGGTTGCAACTACGGTCGTCGAGCCGACAGCAACGGCGACGGTGAATCCTACGGCAACGGCCGAGGTGGTTTCGATTGAACCTCGTCCTGAAATTCCGGTGGACGGCGATGACGTCGATTTGGAATCGTTGACTGAGCGGACGTACGAACTGGCGGTGTTTTTGGCGGAGGAATTGAGCCCTCGTCAGAGCGCGACGGACGAAGAGTTGGTGGCGGCTCAGCATCTGTTGGAGGAGATGGAGAATCTGGGTTACGAAACGGTGCTCCAGGATTTTGAGGTGACCGAGGCGTTTGCCAGCGGGACATTGGAATTGATACCGGGCCCTGATGGCGACGAGCCGAGTCTGGTGTTTGGAGACGTGCACGATGAGTCTCACCGGATCTTTTTCTTGCCGTTCACTCCCGCAAAAACGGGCATTGTAGAGGGTGAGTTGGTTTTTGCAGGACTAGGTAATGAGGAGGGGTTCGAGGGTGTCGATGTTGAGGGCAAGATCGCGCTGATGCGTCGAGGGAGTTTGACTTTTGAGAGGAAGGAGACCAATGCGTCCGAAAGGGGCGCGATCGGTGCGGTGGTTTTTAACAATGAGCCGCGGTTTTACTTCGGCGGTAGATTGGATGAGGAGTCGGATATCTTAGCGGGGGGAATTCCGCGGGAAGATGGCGAGATGCTGCAAGATGCGATTGAGGACGGGGAGGTAGTGAATGTGGAGATATTGGTGTATCCGGTTGGGAATGGGCCGTCTCGCAACGTTGTAGCTGAGTTGAATAACGACATTTTCGACGACGAGGTTGTGTTGATCGGAGCGCATTACGACACGACGCCTTGGTCTGCTGGTGCCAACGACAACGGAAGCGGCGTCGCGAGTGCGTTGATCGTTGCGGAAGAGCTGGCGGATGACGATCTGCCGTTCGATTTGCGGTTCGTATTTTTTGGCTCGGAGGAGACCGGGTTGCACGGGAGCCGCCACTACGCCAACGATCTGTCGATGGACGAAGTCGAGAGGATCGCTGCGATGATCAATCTAGATGTCTTGGCGACCGGGGATATCGAGGCGTTCGGGACTTCGGAGTTGACTGACGTTGCGGAGGAAGTCGCAAACGACCTGGAGATCGATTTGGACATCATAGCTGGTCTGGGTGGTGCGAGTTCGGACCACGCGCCGTTTGCGGAGCGAGATGTTCCGCACGTTATGTTCTTCGCCAATGATTTGCGGTATATCAACGATCCGGCGGACACTTTGGAGCATGTGGATCCAGTTCCGATGGGTCAGATCGTTGCGATTGTTTTGGGTCTGATCGAAGATTTGGCAGAGAGTATGGAGCCGTGATGATCGAGCAATCTGAGAGCACGCCGGACCGGTTGTTGATCCGGAATCTGGAGTTGAAGTGCGTGCTCGGTGCTGACGACTGGGAACACGCGATGCCGCAGAGGGTAGTTGTGGATATGGAGCTGCGGGGGGATTTTTCAGCGGCGGCGGCTTCGGATGGATTGGCGGACGCGGTGGACTACCGGTTACCTTGTGTCAGGGCTGCGGAGGTTGCGGCTCTTGGTGAGTACCGGTTGGTTGAGACGTTGGCGGATCGGATCGCTCGGGCAGTTTTGGAGATCCATGATTGCATCAGTTCGGTGACCGTGTCAGTCTTCAAGCCATTGGCACTGGCAGGGTTTGGGAAGGCGGAGGCGGTGGTGGAGGTGACGCGGGGCCGGTAGTTTCGCCATTCGCCGGTAACGACAACGGTCGCCTAGGGTAAATTCGTTAGTTGTCGGTTTCTGATGGGCTGCGTTGCGTGCGGCTTGTAGATATATAGCATAGGTGATATATTATGGTTACGGGTAAGTGGACTGTTGAGTTTCTCAACCGTGCGGTTGTGAGTGAGTTCGATGCCCTACCAATCGACCAGCGCAATCGGTTCCAACGGAATGTTGAATTGATCCAGACAGCTGGGCATGCCGCGTTTCGGGACATCGATGCGAAACACATAACCGGGCCATTATGGGAGATGCGTTTACGTGGGCGTAGCGGTATAGCCCGCACACTCTACGTGACGGTGAGACCGAGACGCGTTGTGGTTGTCCGTGTCTTCGTCAAGAAAACCCGTAAAACGCCACGACGCGAAATAGAGTTGGCGCTTCGCCGAGCTAAGGAGATTGGAGTATGAGCACGATACCAGCTGCTGAAGTGTTCGAAGAGTGGATGAAAGACCCTGAGTACCGGGCGGAGTATGAGGCGAGTCAACCTGCGTTTGATCTGATGCGTGCGCTCCTGCGAGCCCGCGTAAGTTCAGGGCTCACACAGACGGAGGTCGCCGAACGGATGGGCACCACGCAGTCGGCGATCGCTCGGTTGGAGGGGTGGTCGGCGAATCCTTCTGTGAGCACGTTGCGCAAGTATGCCGAGGCTACTGGGACGCGGTTGAGCATCGGTTTTGAGGAGATTGAGGCCGAAAATCCAGATACACAAGACGATTCGACGTCAACCAATGGTGCCGACGTTCAATCGCTTGCTGACGTTGATGAAACGGTGTCTATAGCAACGTAGTCATCTGGCGGCAAACAAGGGTTGGGAGTTGATCTCGCCGTATAATCCAGCGAAGATAATTGGCGATCCATCCTGAGGTAACACCTGCAATGAAAGTCCTCCTAGTTGGCGGTTCCGGGCATGTCGGGACGTTTATCACTCCTTATCTGCGGGAGGTGCATGATCTGCGGGTGCTGGATTTGGCGCCGCCGCGGCATGACGGGGTTGAGTTCGTGAAGGGTTCGGTTACGGATACGGGGGCGATCGCGGAGGCGGTGGATGGCATCGATTCGTTTATCTGGCTGGTGATGCAGAGTCCGCAGGGCGGATCGTCAACCGTGCAGGATGAGAAGGTGATCCGGGAGAATTACACGGTCAACAACATGGGGTTGCATCTGTTTTTGTGGACGGGTTTTAACAATGGGTTGCGGAACGGGGTTTATACGAGCACGATGAGTGTGCACTACCGGCACCGGACGTGGTATCAGTCGGAAGAGGAAATTCCTTTAGATACGCCGAGCGCGTACGGATTGTCGAAGGGGTTTGGAGAGTTGATCTGTCGGTATTTCGCGCGGCATTTCGACATGAATCTAGCGGCTTTGCGGATCACCGGGCCCCGAACCCGGGAACAGTGGATCGAGTATCGGTCTGCGGAGCATGAGTATGATCCTAGCGATCCGACTTCGGCTCCTCCATTGCACGTTAGCGATGAAGAGGACTTGGCGAACGCTTATCTGCGGGCGGTCGATTTTGTGCAGATCGGCCATGGGTCGTTCGAACCGTTCTTTATCGCTGGTGATGAGGACGGTGTCGAACACAACTTGACGAAGGCGGAGCGAGTCTTGGGTTGGAAACCGATGACGCACCTCAATGTCGAGGTTCCGAAGATACGTCGGAAATAACCGCTCCGCGTAGGCGAGGATAAGATGCACACGCCTAACGCATTTGAAGCATCGTTCATCTTTTTTCCGCAACCGCAGCTGCGAGGAGATCCTTCGCATGTCGGGTTGCGATATGAGGATGTCTGGCTGACGACCGACGACGGGAACCGTACGCACGCTTGGTTCATTCATGGTGCGGAGAGCGAAGATCCGGAGCAGCGTCGGATCATCATCCTATTGACGCATGGCAACGGCGGGAACATCAGCATCCGACTGGATCAGTATCTCGAGTTCGTGAAGCGTTACCGGTTTGTCGACATATTCGCGTTGGAGTATCGTGGGTACGGGCTAAGTGAAGGCGAGCCAAGCGAGGCAGGGATAGCGCAGGATGCTCTGGCAGCGCGGCGATGGATCGATGAATATATCGATGGTTTAGGGCAGTCCCCTACCCCGCTGGATTCCCACCCCCGTATCGAGGTACGGGGCAGGCCGTGCGGGAATGACGTGAGTAGGCACTCGCCCTCAATCGTGTATTTCGGACGGAGCTTGGGAGGTCCGGTTGCTACGCGTCTTGCGGCGGAGATACCGCCGGACGGACTGATCTTGGAGTGTCCGGTTTCGTCGATACCGGATCTCGCTAAGACGGTGACGCCGTGGCGATTTTTGCCGGTCGAGAAGTTCATTCACAATCGTTTCGATACGGTGTCGCATATGCGAGATGTACGGTGTCCGGTGCTAGTGATGCACTCAGAGTTTGACGAGATTGTGCCGATCGAAGCCGGTAGAAAAGCGTTCGATGCTGCGTCTCAGCCGAAGCAGTTTTACGTGATCAAGGGTGCTCCGCACAACGGGGCGGACTACTTCGATCCGGAAGGGTATTATGCGGCGATCGGCGAATTCATCGCCGAGTTCGATTTGATGTAGATGGGTGCGTAGCCTAGATTCACATCACAGGGGGATGCGGGTAGGTTCTTTGCCAGCTTTCTCTGCCGAAGCCTGGATCCTGTGACATGTCGCCGTGCTGGGCCAGGCGGTCTTGCGAAGCTGCTTCTATGGAGACCATGACCTCGGCGAATAACTCGCCCTCAAGGCGATGGCGGATGTCGGCGTAATCGGGATTGTCTAGGAGGTTGACTTGCTCTTGAGGATCGTTTTCGATGTCGAAGAGGAGGGCTTCGCCGGATTTGTAGCGGTGGAGTTTGAAGCGTCCATCGTAGTTCATCCAGCCGTCGGTGAGCATTCCGAAGATGCGGTATCGGCCGTTTTCGCCGGGCATTCCGTCGCCGGGTAGAGGGATGGCGTCGTACCAGACGGGGAGATCAATACCGGCCCATTGGAGCATTGTGGCGGTGACGTCTCGGAGTTCCACGAGGTCTTCGACGACTTGCCCATCGTCGACGCCGGGTCCCATGGCTAGGAACGGGATACGGATGGCGGATTCGAAGAAGGATGCCTTGCCGATGAGGTTGTGGTCGCCGAGGTAGTCGCCGTGATCGGAGGCGAGGACGATGTAGGTGTTGTCGAGGATGCCTTGGCGTTCGAGCGCGTCGATGATAGAGCCGACTTCGTAGTCGATCTGCTGGACTAGGCCGGAGTAGTGTTTGCGGATCGTGACCTTAGTCTCGTCTGGGAATTCCTCGTAGTCGACGCCGTTCCAAGGTCGTCGGTTTCCGGAGACGTTGGTGTCTCTGAGGCTTGGGTGGTCGCCGGGAACTTCGGGGGCGGCTTGGGGCAGTTTGTTCTCGTCGACGCCTTTTAGGAACTGCTCGTTGGGGTCGTAGGGGCAGTGGGGGCCGGGGAAGCCTACCATCATGGCGAACGGGCCTTCGGTGCCGTATCGATCGATGAATTTGACGGCTTCGGAACCGACGAAGTGGTCCCATGAGTGCTCCCATGGGATGTCGTGGATTACGGCGCCTTTGTTGTCGTAGTAACCGTCCATCTCGTCGCCGTGGAGCTTTCGGAGGCCGTGCTTCTTGAGGTGGTGGTAGTAGTCATCGCGGACGTGGAGCCAGCGCTTGTCCTCGCAAACGACGCGGTACTGGAAGCCGCGACGCTCGTCCCATGGGTAGAAGTGCATCTTGCCGATACCTGCGGTGTAGTAGCCGGCCTCGTTGAGGATCTCGGGCCAAGTCCGTATACCGGCCTCGCGCCAATCGGCGCGGAGGTTTTGGCTGTTGTTGGTTACGCCGTTGCGGATGGCGTTTGCGCCGGTCAGGAGTGCGGTTCGGGCTGGAACGCAGACTGGAGATTGTGAGAAACCGTTGGCGTAGCGGATGCCTTCGTTGGCGATGCGGTCAATGTTGGGAGTTTGGAGCCAGTCGGCGCCGTAGCAGCCTGCGAAGTCGGCGCGGAACTGGTCGGGGAATAGGAATACGATGTTCGGGCGGTTGTCGGTCATGCTCAATGTATCGTTCCTTCAGTCGAGTTCGGCTACTGCGGCAGTGAAAGCTGGGAGGACTTTTGCCCAGTCACCGACTACGCCGTAGCGGGCATGGGAGAAGATGTTGGCTTCGCGGTCTTTGTCGATGGCGACGATGTTGCGTGCGGAGGAGCAGCCGGCCATATGTTGGCTGGCTCCGGATATGCCGACGGTTATGTATGTAGTTGGGCTGATGGATTTGCCGGTGAGGCCGACTTGGTGCGAGTGATCGATCCAACCGGCGTCGCAAGCGGCTCGCGACGCACCTAGGGCAGCGTTGAGGAGTCCGCAGAGTTCGCGGAGTTGGTCGAAAGGCTCGGGTCCGCCGAGGCCGCGTCCGCCAGAGACTACGACGTCAGCTTGTTCGAGAGGGATGCCTTCGCTTTCTTCGATCACGGTTTCGATGAGGGTCGGTGATGGTGATGCAGGTTGGATGTGAGAGAGGTCTAGCCGTTCGATATCGGGAGTGCTTGTGGTTGGCTCTGCGGGTTCAAATGCTCCGGGTCGGATAGCGACGACTTGGAGGTTTTGGCCGGGGAATTCGTAGACGGCGAGCGCGTTTCCGCCGTGGACGGGACGGGTGACGGCAATTCGACCTTCAGCGTTGAGGGCGAGGTCGATGCAGTCTGAAGCGAGTCCAGCGTTGAATCGGACTGCTAATCGTGCGGAGATGACTGAACCGGCGTCGGTTTTTGCGATGATGACGGCGGCTGGTTGGAGACGTTTGACCGCTTCGCAGATGAGTTCGGTGGTTAGTGAATAGATGCCGCTGGCACTATCTTGGGGTGCGTCGGGGTGGTCTAAGAGGATGGCATTGTTAACGTTCATGCCGTCGAGAGACGTTGTATCGAATGTTGATTCCGCTGGGAGGCACAGGGTTACGTCACGATTGTCACCTACGACTTTTTCGGCGGCGGCGGTTATCTGTCGGGTTGTAGTGTGGAGCGTTCCGTTTGCGAGTTCGCCGATTACAAGGATGCCGTTGCTCATATCAGTTTGGCCTCCCGCAATCGCAAGGCGAGAAGTCGGCCAGCGTCGGCTTCATCTTCGCCTTCGATGATCTCGACGTTCGACTCTGATGCTGGGATGAAGAGGCGGGTCATGTCGATCGATTTTGTTTGGGTTAATTCATCGAGGCCGAGTTCAGAGAGGTTTGAAGTCTCAGGTTTTTTCCGGCTTGCGGCCATGATGCCTCGGAGGTTGGCGTATCGGGCTTCGCCGAGTTCGTTAGTGACGGTGATGACCGCGGGAATTGAGCATTGGATGCGCTGGAACCCGCCTTCGGCTACGCGTTCGAGTTCGAGGGAGTTGCCATCGGAACTGAGGTTTATCGCTCGGGCTAGGGTGACGAGGGGAGCGTCCATGAGTTCGCTCAGCATAATAGGTACGTGTGCTTGGTCCCAGTCTGAGGCTTGGCGACCCGCGAGGATAAGATCGGCACCGCCGTCGCGTTCGATAGCGGCGGTTAGGACTTTGGCAGTGCCGAGTGCATCTAACGATTCGGATGCGTCGTCATCGACGAGGACTAGGCGGTCTGCGCCGATGGCAAGTGGCTTCTTCATCACGTCGAGGGCGAAGTCGTGACCAACCGAGAAGATGACGATTTCAACTTCTGAACCTGCGTCTCGGATTCGGAGCGCCGCCTCTACGGCGTTCATGTCGAAGCCGTTCACGATTGGCGGGACACCGGCAGGGGGGATGACGCTTAACGATGCCTCGTCAACCTTGAACTGCGAGGGCGGAATGTCTGTATCTGGCACCTGCTTGGCGCAGACTGCTATCTTCAACATGGATTTCCTAGCCAGTTGGCGTCAAAGCCTTGTTTTCCCGCAACAATTCTAATTTTCCGACGCTTGGTCTTAGCTGCTGAAACCGAGTTGCAGAATGTGACGTATCCACCAAGGAAAGCGCATCCATACCAACTATTTCAAATAGGGGTCGATCGAGCATGAAAAGGAGATTATGGGGAGTCGTAGCGACGATTGCGATCATCGCCATCGCGTTCGGGTTCGCCGTCATCGGCTTAGCTGCCGCACAGGATTATCGATTGAATCGAGGAGATTCTTTCGTCGAGCGTATTCCGGCGTTGCTCGAAGGTGAAACTGTCGCGACTGAAGTAACGGTGATTCAGACCGACGAAGATACGAAAAGAGAAGATAAATACCTCAAGAAAGATAGAGAGGAAGTCGAACTGAAGCGGCGATTTGACCAAAGGCCACAACTTTCGCCTTTCTTCGAGCGACGAAAAGACGAAGATTGGCTTGAGCCGTTCGGCGATTTTCCGTTCGAGAAATTCAGTTTCGATCGGGCTGATTGGATTGATGAGCTGGTTGAAGATGGTGTCATGTCTCGGGAAGAAGCGGAAAAATTCAAGTCTTGGTTCGGCTCGCTTCCCGATTCGCTCGATAAAGGTATGCCTGACTTTTCAGGTGATCAAGACTTTGAGTTCGACAGTGAGGATGGTCGCTTCAGGTTCCGGTGGAGTTGGGATGACTCGCGTGAACACGATTTTCGTGATGGGGAAGATCGTGAATGGGAGTGGAAGAAGGATCGAGACGCCAAGAACGGAATCTGGTATTTCAACCCGACCTAGGCTTGTGCGACGTCGCGCCGTTCCCAGCCCGGTTTGAACATTCTCAGGAAGTTCGACTTGCCGTAAGGGTGTTTGGCGGCTTCAGCCTCGTCTAGTTCGACACCGAAGCCAGGTGTATCCGGAATTCGGAGTTTTCCGTCTTCAACTCGTTCGAATCCTAGGAGAACATCGGACACCCACGGTTCCAAGAAGTCGTCGAAGCATTCTTGGATGTAGATGTTGGGAGTGACCGCGTCGATGTGGAGGGCGATCATGGTCTTCAAGGGGCTTTCGGCGTTGTGCGGCGCGAGTTGGGCATGATGGGCGCGAGCCATTCCTGCGATCTGGAGAGTGCGCCAGACACCGCCAACTCCAAGGGGTTCCGGGTTGATGATGTCGGTTACGTCGGCGTCGAGGAAGCGGGCGAAATCGTGCAGCTCGTGCATGCGTTCACCGGCGATGACGCGAACGGGGACCCGCTTCGCGACCTCGATCAATGCGTCAACGTCGTTGGAAAGAACCGGCGTTTCGAACCACGTCACGTCGAACTCTTCGAGCCAGTTTCCGATCTCGATGGCGGCTCCGACGCTGAAGCGGTCGTGCGCTTCGATCATTATCTCGACATCATCGCCAACCGCGTCGCGCACGGCGCGCAGGAGCGCTTGCACCTCACGCGTCTCCGCCCTACTCAATGCCAAATATGCCGTTCCAAACGGGTCGAGTTTCAGTGCTGTGTAGCCTTTGGCTACGACTTCGGATGCTTTTTCGGCAAATCCTTCCGGCGTTCGGTCGCCTGAATACCAGCCGTTGGCGTAAACCCGGATTTCGTCGCGGACTTTGCCGCCCAACAGTCGGTACACGGGCACTCCCAACGACCTGCCGAGGATGTCCCAGCACGCCATCTCTATGCCCGCCATCTCGCGGTTGACGTTCAGGAAACCCGCCAGATAGAGCTCGTTCCAGATGGCATGGATGTCTCGCGGGTCACGGCCGATGACGAGGTGCTTTACTTCCTCGACAGCCGCGACGGTGGGTTGGGTACTTAGGCCACCCGTCGCCTCTCCGATGCCTCGATACCCCTGGTCCGTGTCGACGACGACGTAGATCCAGTTTTTCCACGGGTTGCCGACGACTACGGATCGGATGTCAGTGATCTTCATATGTCAAATCGCCGGATGACGTCCGATTACTGTAGTGGCGCCGCTGTTAACGTCTGCACGTCGGCGGCGTTCCAATCGGGTGCGGTTTCCTGAAGCACCAACCCTTGTTTGCCGACCGAGATGACTGCGATGTCGGTCACGATGTCAGTGACGCATTGTTGGGCGGTCAAGGGAAAATCGCATTCTTTCAGGATCTTCGGAGCGTTGTTCCTGGTAGTGTGCTCCATTGCAACGATTACGCGCTTGGTGTTGGCGGCTAGATCCATGCCTCCGCCGATGCTGCCGATGCCTCTGGATGGGAGCATCCAATTTGCGAGGTCGCCTCGCTCGGAGACTTGGAGTGCGCCGAGAACGGTAGCGTCGATGTGTCCGCCTCGGATCATTGCGAAAGAATCTGCCGAATCGAAAAACGCCATTCCTGGGGTCATCTTGGTAAATTGGCCGCTGGCGTCAATGAGATCGGGATCTCCATCCTCCGGTGCAAGCAACTCACCGTATCCGAGCACGCCGTTCTCTGCTTGATAGCGCAGGTAGACGCCTTCTGGGACGAAGTCTGCGCAGAGTGAAGGGATTCCGATGCCTAGGTTAACGACTGCGCCGTGAGGCAACATCCGAGCGGCGCGTTGGGCGATGTCCGCTCGTGAAAGCCGTGGAGCGGGGTCAGTGAACTCGATTGGGTTGTGATTTGCGGCAATGACCATCGTCAGATCATCTTACATCTGAGGTCTACTAGGAACTCGGAATCGGTTGCGGGGAGCATTGGCAGATCCGTCGCCAATGTTTCGGATTTGGCGAATTCGCGGCGAAATCCTAGGATTTATTAACAAAATCTTCAACATTTGGGTTCGCTGTGGTCTGAAATGCCTCATCATGAAGACTGTTTGGCGCACCAAATTGGATCGACGAAATGAATTCGCCGCATTAGATGAAGGACGAAAACCGAATCACCAGATATACCGACTAGCTGGCTCGTTTAATTTAGAAGAAATGCTCGCTAATTTGATAGTTCAGCGCGTTGGTGTATTCGCTTATGGATGAAGCGATTCAGTCGCATTCCGAGACAAATTGGCGTGAAGCAGGCATGTTTTATGCCAAGGAAGCGATGATATCGACGGCGCCGTCGATGTCTGGCAACACCCCGCGTTGCGTCGACTCCTCGGAGTGGATGATGGTACCGTCAGTGTCGATCACGAACAGGGAGCGAACCGACATGCCGCGCTCTTCGTTGAACACGCCGTAACTGCGACTGACTTCGCCGTGGGGCCAGAAGTCTGCAAGAACTAAGGGAGATTTCGCGATTGAATCTCCGAAATTAGCGGTTACCCACGCCAACTGGACGGGTACAGAATCGCAGCTGATCTCTAGAAGTTCAGCGCCAGCTTGGTTCGCTCGCTCTCGGATCCCGCCAAGGACCCCTAGTTGTTTGGTTCAGCCGCCGGTGAAAGACGCCGGGTGAAATGTCAGGATTACTCGGCGACCGGATTCAAGGAGGTCGTATAGCTTGACGAGCTTCGAATTGTGCGCGGTCAGCGCGAAGTCAGGGGCTTTTTCGCCCTTGGTCAGAAGGGCCATTCCGACCGCTCCTTTGGAGTATCGTTGGCGGACGTTAGCGCGCTATCTCATGCGCGAAATCGTCTATCCAATATATCCGATCGGCCCACGACTGCAGCTCTGTAGCCACGCCGGCTCGGAACACCGCCAATTCGATCTCTTTACCGGAGTCGCTGACGAATTTGACGGCATCCAGCAGGTCACCATCACCAGATGAAAGCAAGAGCGTGTCGTACGAGTCGATGTGGGTCAAGGCAAGCGATGCGATACCGACGTCTACACCCTTCTGCGACCTGCGCGTCAAGGGGTGCGGATCGGTCGTGTATCCAGCGGCTGGGCATTCGAGTTGGACGGTGGAGCTGCACTCTCGGCAGTATGCGTGGCTGGCGTCGGAATCGCGAAGGTTGTAGAGCTTAGTGATGATCTTCGGGCCGCTCGGGGGCGCGGACTGCAGCCATGAGTGGAATCGCTGCATGCCGTCGTTTCGATCGGTATCGGGCTGGAGGGCGTTCAAATAGTAGGCACGCCACAAGGGTCCGACGGCTTTCTCAAGCCTGTTTTTTAGCAAAAGGTAATCAAAGTTGTAACCCTGCCCTACTGATGACTGCGTACTGAAAAGATATGCGCCATCAATTAACCAAAGGCGCTTGGACTCTCCGATAGCAGGGTAGTCCGAATCGGTTTCAGAGTATCGGTCAGTTATTCGATTCCGCATATTATGCTCCGCAATACTTAATTAATGGCCGGCGGGCTTGTTTGTATCAGGCACTATTTCATCCACATTTATATTTTGTATATTCATTGCGTTCGCGAAACAAGCGGTCGCGAGATACACTGACTTCACGGATTTTCGAGCATTTGATGTAAGGGCAAGGAAGTTATGCGTTACCAATCTCCGCACGGCATCACTGGACAATCGTTTAGGCCGCCTCGCATGGGTTCGAAAGGCGCGGTTGTAGCCAACCACACGCTTGCGGCGCAGGCGGGAATTCGCACTTTGCATCGCGGTGGAAACGCCGTTGATGCGGCAATTTCAGTAGCTTTTGCTCTTGGAGTTGCCGAGCCTGCAGGATCTAGCATCGGCGGCGACGGGTTCGTGATGACATACATGAGGTCCAAAAAATCGGTTGAAGTGGCTAATGGGACTGGCGCAGCGCCTGATATGGCGACACCGAGTCGTTACCCCCATGGTATACCGCTGACGGGGATTTTAGGTGTTTCGGTACCTGGCATCCTAGATGCTCTGTTGGCGACGCATGAGAAGCACGGCTCGTTGCCGTTAATCGATTGCATCGAACCTGCCATCGAGTTGTGTGAAGATGGCGTGCCCGTCTCGCATCAACAGGCCTCATCGGCGATGCAGTGCGCGTTGCTGAGGGATGCTCCGACCTCCGCCGAAGTGTTCGCACCTGGAGGAGAATGGTTGAAACCTGGTGAGTTGCGACGCAATCCGAATCTCGCCAAGACTTACCGGCAGATCGGTGAACAAGGCAGGAACGCATTCTACGAGGGGGAGATCGCGAGAGAGATCGGGCGATTCAGTGAGGAGTGCGGTGGGTTGTTGCGGTACGAAGATCTGAAGAACCATAAGGTGAAGTGGCAGGAACCGATATCGACCACGTATCGGGGTCGGACGGTGTATGAGGCGCCGCCGAACTCCTCGGGCCATGTTCTACTTCAGGAACTGAACCTGTTCGAAAACTTCGACGCGGCCGACTTCGGGTACATGACTTCCGAGGCGGTGCACGTTATGACGGAGTGCAAGAAGCTGGCGTTTGCCGATCGCGAGGCCTATACCGCCGATCCAGATTTCGTGGATGTCCCTGTAGAAGGGATGCTCAATAAAGAGTACGCGGCTGCCCGTGCGCGGTTGATCGACCTTGAACAAGGGCTTTCAGAAGATGAAGCACGAGAGGGCGATCCCTGGGCGTATATGGATCGGCAACCTGATGAGACGAAGAAATACCGACGCGACGGCATGATCCATCACCCGAATGGCCGCAGCGTGGCCCACGACGCATCTGCGGCACCCGGCGCCGCTGGTTCGGATACGACGCACTTCTGTGTGGTCGATCGTTGGGGCAACGCAGTCGGCGAGTTGCAGAGCATCCAGATGGGTTACGGATCAGGTCTGATCGCGGGAAACACTGGGGTCTTGCTCAACAACCGGATGACGTATTGGCATTTGGATCCGGATCACATCGATCATTTGCGGCCAAACCAGCGCGTTCGTCACACGATGAATCCGGTGATGGTTACCGACGCTCCGATCGAAGACGGCGGCAAACTCGAGCTTGTTTGCGGCACGCCGGGTGCGGATACGCAGGTTCAGACGAATTTCCAGGTCGTGACTAGCGTATTCGATCACGGATTGACCGTGGCCGAGGCGATCGAGGGTCCGCGCTGGACGCACTACCAAGGCCGCACCTCTTCAACGTACCCGCATGCGGAGGCGAACCATCTGGATATAGAAGATCGCGTGGATGAGGGTGTAATTGAGGGATTACGCGCTCGTGGCCACGAGGTGAACGCGATTGCGCCGTTCGCTGGGGCTGGAAGCGAGGGTGCGATACAGGTTCATCATGAATCTGGGACGATGTCGGCGGCGTCAGATCCGCGGCGGGACGGTGATTCGGCGGTTTGGTAAGGGTATATTCCTATCTGGATGAACGTCCCGCCTGCTGAAGCGACTGCCTGCACGGGAATGACGTATCAGGTGGCGGCCCAGCGTGCGAGTGCTTTGTCTGGCGCGGTGATCTCGTCGAACGACGTGTAGTAGGAGTCTTCCCATCCTTCTTGCGGAAGGCCGGTGAAGATCATGAGGTTTAACGGGTATTCTTCGCACTCGGTGACTTTTCGGTGGTCGTCGCGAAAGAGGAATGTTGGTTTGCCGAGGGCGATTGCCGCACCGAGTTCGACCATGACGCCTTCGTCGGGCGGTACGCCGTTTAGGATCGCGAATGTTGCGTCGGCATCGACGACATCTTTGATGTCTGCCTGCCCGATACGGTATGCCCAGCCTGGTGTCAGGACTGATCCCTGATTGTTGCGCTCAAACGGTTCCCAAACCTCCAAACCGAGGGATTCCAACGCTTCGACGAATAGGGGTAGGAGGATTCGTCTCTGCTGCTCGGAGAATCCATAGGGATTGGCTAAGTAGATGGTCTTGCGTGATTTTGAGTTTGGCATGGTGTGCAAGGATTCGTGCGGGTTGATATTTTAGCGGCAACACAGGGCGAATTCCGGCGTAAGGATATTTGACGAAGTTCAATATCCGCCCCCGTTCGCTTGGCTCCCCTTGTGCCCGGCGAAGAAACAGGTTGTTGGGATGCTGTGAAATTTCAACATTTCACGCGGTTTAATGTGCGATTCGGGGGAGAGCGCGTTGACATAAGGTTTCAACTGGCATACCATGCGGACTAATCGTAGCCAGCAACTTTTATGTAGCGTGCTGCTATGGAGGGATACATGAGTGACCGCGAGAAGGAATCTGCCGCGGAATCTGGATCCGAATTAGAACCGGATTCGGAAGAGTTGACCGTGGATGAGTTGGGTGTTGTGTTCGGCGGTTGGCATCCTGGCCCGCCAGCTCCTGAGCCTCCGAGTCATCCTGGCGGTTCTGCGGGCGGTTAATGACGTTCTAGCGTTCGTCGGAAGGAACGTTCAGGCGAGCTTCAAATACTGCGTTGTCGAACTCTTTGTTTTGCGAATTGAGCCCGGAGGTGACGAGGCGGTGAGGTTGAAGCGTTGGAATAAGGTGTCGCGTTAGGTCGAAAACCTAGTGGGCCTAAGGGTGTGAAACTGCGAAAGTTTGTCATGCTGGTTTCGCTGTAAATTCACGGGCGATCCGCCGATCGCTTTGAGATGTTGGTTCGATTCTTCTCGGGTGAGCCACATCTCCAAGATGTCGAGGCCCAAGATGTCGAGGCCATAGGAGCCGGACGCGCGAGCCCTTCATTGGCGCAAGCGTCTCAGCGCGCGGAGTGCGCGGAGCGTGATCCATCGGTTCGGTTCTTCGGGAGCACCGGCGATCTCTTCGTAGAGGGTGTCCTTGTGCCGCACATCTAGGGCCCAGCGTCCATCGGGAAGCTGACGGCTTTCAACTGTCTCGATGGCTTCTGCCAAGCGCGGATCGTCCTTAAAGCCTGTAGTCACCGCGTATTCAAGGCCCCGCAGGACATCGTAGTGCCACAACGGAGGAAATGCGAGACGCCTCCAACCTTCGTCGATGACAACACCCGTGGAGAGCCGCCGGAGGAGGTGCCGCTCTAGCAGATACTCTTCGCCACGCTTGCGGGCTTCCGAGATTGCCGGGTCTTCTCCGAAGGACCGCTCGTGCGCGAGCAGGCCCTCCAAGACGCAGATCGTCGTATGGAATGAGGAGCGCACGGAGCCGTTGATCGTCTCGCAGTTCCACCCACCATCCTCGAGCTGCTCGCTCAGCAGAAGGTCCACCAATCGGAGGCTCGGCTTTCCGAAGTAGGCTCCGAGCGCCACGACGCGCCCGTTGATGCAGGGCTCTTCCTCGCCCTCGAAGAACGGAGAGTCTCCGTGCCACGGGCCCCAGGTCACGCTCGAATGCACTAGCTCGATCGCGTGTCGAGTGCGATCGCTTTCAGGATCCACGCCGAGATCACGCAGGTAGAGGAGGGTGTACAGGTTCGTCCACCAGAACGGGTGCGCTTCTCCATCGCCCCACTGCCCGTCTGGGCGCTGCTCATCGAGCAGTCGTCGGCCCCATCCCCTCATCTGCCACGCGGGCACGCTCGGCGGCGACATTATCGACGGCGTCGGCGGCTAGATCTTGGAGGACTTGCCAGCGGATTGAGGGGTCTGAGTCAAGAAGCCAATCCAGCACCGAGGCGGCTGGGGGCAACGTCGTAGTGTCTGTGTCCTGCGCCATGGTCTCTCCCTCATAGTACCGGTCTCCGCCGAAATCGCTCCTTGACATGCAACTCTATTGTTGCGTATTATATTGTGTACATGCACAAGGACCTGGTCTTCAAGGCACTGGCGGATCCAACACGAAGGTTGATGCTGGACGAGCTCTGTGAGCGCAAGGAGCAGACGCTTTACGAGCTCACGGCGCGTTTGATCATGCGACATGAAGTCACCATTTCCCGACAGGCCTTAGCCAAGCACATTGATGTCTTGGAGAAAGCAGGGCTCGTAAGCTCGGAGAAGCGTGGCAAGTATCGGATGCTTGTCTTCGACGACGAACCGATCAAGGGTGTCATGGATCGATGGCTCAAGTGACACTATGAAAAGAAAAGGAAGCCAGATATGCAAATCACACTCACCGGCGTTTTCGTAAGTGACCAGGACGAAGCTCTGAGGTTCTACACGGAGACCCTCGGCTTTGTGAAGAAACATGACGTGCCTGTGGGGGAATACAAGTGGCTTACCGTCGTCTCGCCCGATGACCCGGATGGGACCGAGCTTCTGCTTGAACCAAATGAAAACCCGGTAGCACAGGTATATCAGAAAGGGTTATTTGACCAAGGCATCCCAGCGCACTCTTTTGGCGTTACGGACATCCATGCGGAATATGAAAAACTGAAGGCGCTGGGCGTAGTTTTTACGATGGAGCCAACAGAAATGGGCAACGTCACTATTGCGGTCTTTGACGACACCTGTGGCAACCTGATTCAGATAATGCAGACGTAACGACGACCGACCAGACTATCCTCCTTGGGATGCGGGTGCAGTCTGACCCGCATTGGCGTCTGGTGGAGCTGACGGGATTCGAACCCGTGACTTCCTGCTTGCAAAGCAGGCGCTCTCCCACTGAGCTACAGCCCCACTCTTTTCGAGTCTACATCCGCCCTATCTCCGATCCTTCCGCCACTCTCCCACACACTTCGGTATCATTCACATTGATTTATCGCACACACCGAACACATGCGCAACGCCTTCAAATCCCCCTTCCCCTACCCCGTCCTCGGCGGCCTCATCATCCTCGTCGCAATCCTCTCAGCCTGCGGCTCCGACGACGGCGGCGCTGCCGAATCCGGACCCGTCGGCTTCCAGCAGGTCAACGACATCGACACCACCTTCACTCCGGACGACCTCGGCAAGATCGGCTTCAAGAAGTCCCGCAGCTACAAGCTCGAAGGATTACCCGGCGCCTCAAACGCAATCTTCGGCTTCTGGCGCATCGAGTCGGGCGACCCCATCGACTACGAGGTCCGCTTCTACGACACCCACGCCGACGCCGTCGAACTCGGCACCGCCCTCGCTGAGGAGGGCTCTGGCGCGGATGCCGTCCTCGACGACGATGTTGCGCAATATAAGGAAGGCGTCAAAGACCGTCGTATGATCGTCGGCTCAGGCATCGGCGGCGGCGCACGCAGCGGAACCGGACCGCGCTACGGCAACTACGCCATCTACGGCAACATCGTCATGCTCTGCGCGGGAGCCGCCGGCGAACAGGCCCTCGACCGCTGCGAAGAACTCGCCAACGCCCTGCAAGGGGCGGCAGGAGAGTAGCCGAAATGATCCGACGAGTCTGGATATTGCCACTGCTCTTGGCGATCGTGTCGATCGGCTGTGGCTCTGACGATGGCGGTGAAGTTGCGGAATCCGTAGACGTCACCGAAACCGACAGCCGAGTATTCGCACGGGATGGATTGTTGGGGACAGAAGACCTAGTAGCTCTTGGTTTCAAGTCGGGCAAGGAGTACGACGTATCCACATTGCCCGGCGGCGTCGAAGCCGGACTGCTCTATTGGCGGATCAACGATGCTCCGGTGGAGTTTGAGGCTCGGTTCTATGGATCGCACGACGATGCGGTGACGCTCGGAACCGATCCGGCAGAAGAAGGAAGCGGCGAAGATGCCATCATCGACAGCGATGACGCGGTCTACAAGGAAGGGATCAGGGATCGCCGTAAAATCTTCAAATACCCAAATTCAGTGCTGAAACCAAAATACGGAGCGTACGCCATCTACGGCAACATGGTCGTCTTGTGTGAAGGAAAAGACGATGCCGAGGCGTGGGGTCGATGCTCTGACCTAGTCGAGGCGCTTGACAGTCGATGAACGTCAAGTTTAAGGAGCTGGCATTCACCGCTTTGTTGTTGACTGCGTTGGTGCTCGGTTGCGGCTCCGACGATGGAAGTAGTGACGAAGGTTCGAACCCCGTCGCAGTCGAGTCCGAAACGAGAATCTTCGACCGCTCCGACATCCTCTCCGGCGACGATCTGGTAGCCCTCGGCCTAAAATCCGGCAAGAAGTACGATGTCGAAACCCTCCCCGGCGGCGTCGAATCCCGACTCCTGTTCTGGCGCGTCAACAATGTCGCAGTCGAGTACGAAGCCCGTTTCTACGAATCCCACGCCGCCGCCATTGAGCTTGGAACCGCACCCGCCGAGGAAGGCAGCGGCGAAGATGCAGTCCTCGACGTCGACAAAGCCGAATACAAGGAAGGCGTCAAAGACCGCCGGGCGATCTTCGACTTCCGCGGCACCATCAAACCCAAATACGGCGCCTATGCCATCTACGGCAACATGGTCGTCCTCTGCGAAGGCCGCGACGACGCCGAAGGCTGGGACCGCTGCTCCGCCCTAGTCGAAGCATTGGACAACCGTTGAAATCGATCCCGCATTCCAATATCTAGATCCCAGCTCAGTCCATCTCCAAAATCAGCGCGATCTGCGGCTCAGACACTGAATGAACGAACACGCCAATCCACTTGCGCCAACTTGATAACATAGTTAGACACATTCGGTCATTCGCAAAACAGCCGCGATTCACGGTGCGCGGCAACCGCAACGTCTAGGAGCACAAAGAGATGGTCCTGCTCAAAAATCCTCTAATCAATATCCGTTCGCTCACCCTGTTGTCACTCTTGTCCGTCGTGGCTTTCGCCCTTGCCTGCGGCAGCGCCGACACCAATGAAGGCGACAGCAGCTCTGGCACCGATGGCGTAGCCGCCGCGGTTGAAGAAGCGCCGAGTGGTCCTCCCGGTGTCGAAATCGTTTCCACCGACGCCGTCTACACCGTCGACGACCTCGTCAACACGCCCAACTTCAAAAAGAGCAAGAACTACAAAGTCGAAGGCCTCGATGAAGCGACAGACGCCGTCTACGGCTTCTTCGGTCCCGACCCCTATGATCGGCAAGAGTTCGAGGCCCGGTTCTACCCCGACCACGAGACCGCCATCACCGTCGGCGTCGACTTCGCAGATGAGGCCACTGGCCCAGATGCCGTAATCGCCAAAGACATCCAGCGATGGGACGAAGGTCTCGTTCAACGGCGCGCCTGCTCCGGCAACACCCGCGGCTCTCACCACTCCGGCAAGTGCGACAACGCCAAGTACGGTGACTACGTCGTAGCCGGCAACTTGGTCCTCCTCTGCCAAGGCAAAGACTCCGAGACCTCGCTCAACAACTGCAACGACCTGATGGATGCCCTGCAGGCGCAGTGAGTTCCAGCAGCGCCTAGCCGCGATGCCTCCATTCGCCCGTCGAGCCGCAACCGCGGCAGTTCCCGTGTGCCTGCCATTCCTGTTTCTCATCGCCTGCGGTAGCGACGACTCCGGTGCATCATTCAAACCCGGGGACTACGAAGTCGTTGGCAGGTCAACATCGGTCCCCTCAACACCGACACCAGTGGCAGTCGCCAAAGCGGAGGAACCGGAACCCGAGCGTCAAGTCACGATCCTTTCCACGGACCGCACTTACGAGGTCGCCGACTTCGAGGCCATATCCAACTTCAAGCTCAACAAAAACTACGACGTCGAAGGTCTCACTGATGCCGACAGCGCCATCTACGGCTTCTTCGGCCCCGATCCCTACGATCGCCAAGAGTACGAAGTCCGTTTCTACCCCGATCACGCAACTGCATCGACTATCGGCGTCGACTTCGCAAACGAAGCTACCGGTTCGAAAGCCATCATCGCCAGCGCAACCCAGAGATGGGACGAAGGCCTCAGCCAGCGGCGCACTTGTGCAGCTAACATCCGCGGCTCTCACCACTCCGGACGCTGCGACCTCGCCAAATACGGCGACTTCGTAGTTGCCGGCAATTTGGTGCTACTATGCCAAGGCAGGGACTCCGACACCGCATTGGAGAATTGCGAAGCGTTGTACGCGGCCCTGCAGTAGCGACATCCCGTCACCATCAAGGTCAAAATGCCACAGCACGTCCAATCTCTTCGACCATTGTTTGCATCATTCATCGCACTCTGTCTCGCCATGTCGTTGTTGGTCGGAGCATCACTGGCATGTGGCTCAGACTCCGGCGGAGGAGTAGCCGAAGACGTAGCACCGGGAGAAGCGGGCGATCCGCGGATCCGAAGCACCGACGCTACCTACTCGATCGACGATCTCAAAACGGCGGGCGTCAAGGCCAACAAGGAATACGACGTTGAAGAGCTTCCCGGCGCCGATGCCGCATGGCGGATCATCTACAACCGCCTCGACTACGAAGTCCGCTTCTATCCCGACCACCAAACACTCATCGATCAAGGCATCGAATACGCCGAACACGTCACCGGGGACGACGCGATCGTCATTGGCGACGACATCATCTGGGAAGAAGGCGCCAAAGACCGCCGTCGCTGTAGTCGCGACGCCGACACCCCGCACTCCGGCTGCTCCTACTCACCCCGCTACTGGGACTACGTCGTCGTAGGCAACATGATCATGATGTGCGAAGGCCTCGAGAGCAAGCAGTCCATAGAAAACTGCGACAACCTCCTCGCCGAACTTCCGTAATCGGCGTCCTAAGATCCGCCGATTTAACCCAATCGCATCTCCGCCGCGTTGTAACTTGATCTCGGAACGTCGCCGAAAACGCCGAACGGGTTGAGCGACCTCGGGGTATCGTAGATATCCATCCGCTCACTCCGCTTCAGCCAATTCACCACCTTGTACGTGACCGGTGTCGCCACTATCTCATACGCCGTCTTCGCAATCCAAGCCAAAATCGCGCCGTTCATCGCCGCCTGCCATCCCCACAAGCCCGACGCACCAAATGCGATCGAGTAGAACAGCAGCGAGTCGACGCCCTGACCCACGATCGTTGACGAGATCGTGCGCAGCCACAACATCCTGCCTTCGGTTCGGTTCTTCAACACCACCATCACCATAGCGTTAGAAAACTCACCGATCAGATAAGCCACGAAACTACCCAGCAAGATCCAACTCGTCGCGCCCAAAATCGTCTCGTAAGGCGATTGGTCCTCCCAGAAAATGGCTCCTGGTATCGCACCTACAACCGCAATGATTATCACCACAATCAGGTTGCAAGCGAACCCCAACCAGATCACGCCGCGGGCTACTCGAAATCCATAAACCTCAGTCAAAACGTCCGAGATGATGTAACCCAACGGAAAGCAGATGACCGATGCCGAAACAACGTAAAGGTTGCTGCCAAGGAACTCGAACGGCATCTCGAACAGCGATATCGGTTTAACCGCAACGATGTTCGAGATGATCAACACCGACACGGCCAGTGCCGTAATGATCACCAATCTCCCGGAAAACTGCATGCTTCACCTCGCCGCTCGACAGAGTCACTCACGGTATTGTGTCATCATTCACTCGGTTTGACAATACCATCAAGTAATTAGCCGTTACGACACGTATTTAATTCCCTAGATACATCCTCTCCCGATTTAGTGCTACGAGCTATGACGAGGGGTTCCCTGGGTATCAAATAGCCAGAAAGCCGCGCCGATAGTTGTGTCGAGGTCGTGTGAAGTTAGACCTGGATGATGCGAGGTTACCTAGCGAGTCTTCTTAACGCCGCCTCGTTCAATTCGATTCCTAGGCCGGGTTTGTCTGTGAGGGTTATGGTGCCGTTTTTGGGGATTATGTGCTCGCCGTAGAGTTCGGATATTTCGTCTAGCGGGGGTGCGAATTCGGTGGAGAATTCGTGGGGGCGGATGGCGTTTTTGATAGTGGAGTAGCAGTGGATGGAGGCGATGGAGTTGATGCCGGCGTTGGGGGAGTGCGGCATGATCGGTTTGTTGTGGGTGGTTGCGAGGTCGTAGATTTTGAGGATCTCGGAGGGTCCGCCGGCGTTGAGGATGTCGGGCTGGAGGATGTCGGGGTTGCCGATCTGGATGATGTCTCGGAAGCGCCATCGGTCCCAGTCTTGCTCGCCAGTTGAGATTGCGACGTCGAGGGCGTCGGCGACTTGTCGGAGGCCGGGTAGGTCGTATTGGGGGAGTGGCTCTTCGAAGTGGTCGATGCGACCGTAGTTCTCCATGGCGCGTCCCTGCTGAATGGCGGTGGGCACGGAGTAGCCGTTGTTGGCGTCGAAGCCGAGGTAGATGTTGTCGGGTAGGAAGTCTCGGACGAGTTTGAATATGGCGAGGTCGTTGGCGGGGTTGGCGTCTTGGCGGTAGTTCTTCCAGTCCATGCGGATTTTGAAGGACTTGTAGCCATCTTCCCAGCCGACCGTGATGTCGTCGAGCATCTGGTCGGGGGTCTTTTTCCAGCCTGATCCGACGCTCCAGTAGAGGGGAATGTCGAGTCTGGCGGCGCCGCCCATGAGTGCGTGACAGGGCATTCCGGCGTCTTTGCCGAGGATGTCCCAGAGTGCGATGTCGATGGCTCCGACGATTTGTGGGCGGAGTTTGGCTTCGCGTGGGATCTGTTTCTGGGAGCCCAGGTATAGGGTTTCCCAGTGGCGGTCGATCTGACGAGGGTCTTCGCCGATGAGTAGGGGTTTGATGGTGGATTCGAGGAAGGTTTCGAAGATTTGTCCGTCTGCTTCGGACAAGCCGGTGATGCCGGCGTCGGTGCGGATCTGTAAAATCGATCTGCCACGCTTCATGTGGGTGATGTCGAAGCCGGTGATTTTCATGTCGACCTTCGGGGAATCGGTAGTTGATGTCGCGAATTAGAGTTTAGCGCAGGAAGAAAGCCCTCACTCTAACCCTTTTCCGCCCAGCGGGAGAGGGGACTTGGTGGCGAGTTCCCGGGGTGACGAGATTCCGTGTGGGTGATGGAGGATGCCCCATTTGTCCCCCGTATCAGGGTACGGGGCCTCTGGATTCCCGCCTTCGCGGGAATGACGTGCGACGGTTAAACGTTTAGTTCTGCGCGGCGGTCTTGGAAGATGGCTGCTAGGTCGGGGTCTTCCAGTTCTGGGGCCTCGTCGCGGTAGAGGTAGCAGAGGGCTTGGCGGTGTTGCTCTAGGCGGTATGCAGGTGGCTGGTCATCGTTGCAGATGTCCATAACGTGGGGGCATCGGTCGGCGAATTTGCAGCCGAACATGGAGTCGAAGTCTTCGAAACGCGCGGTCGGTGGTTCGTCGCCCCACTTGTTGTCGGGATCGGGTTGCGGGATAGACTCGATGAGGAGCTGGGTGTAGGGGTGTTTGGGTTCGAGGATGACGCGTTCTACTGCGCCTGATTCGACGACGGAGCCGCGGTACATGACGAGGATGTTGTCGCTGATCTGGAGCGCGGTGGTCAGGTCGTGAGTGATGTAGATGACGGAGATGCCGATCTCTCGGTTGAGACGTCGGATGGAGTCGAGGATGGTGGCTCGGAGGGAGGCGTCGACCATTGAGACTGGTTCGTCGGCGAGGATGAGTCGTGGCTTGATGAGAAGGGCTCGGGCGACCATGATGCGCTGTCGCTGTCCGCCGCTGAGCTGGTGCGGGAAGCGTCCGAGGGTGTCGCCGGGTTGGAGGCCGACCATTGCGAGGGCTTCCTCGATCATGTCGCGCTTGGCCTGCCGGTTGGTGGCGAGTTTGAAGCGGTTGATGGGGGTTTCGAGGACGTGGTCGACTTTGTAGAAGGGGTTATAAGAGCCGAAGGGGTCTTGGTAGATGGACTGGACTTCCTGTTTGAATTGCCAAGATTTTCGGCGGCCGAGTTTGGCGTAGTTGTCGCCGCGGTAGTAGACGGTGCCGAAGGTGGGGTTGATGGTGCCCATCAGCAGGCGAGCCAGGGTGGTTTTCCCAGAGCCGCTTTCGCCGGCGATGGTAGTGATTTTGGGTTCGTCTTCGTCGATCGAGAGGGAAACGTCGTCGACGGCGACGATCGGAGGTTTGGTCGAGAGGGCACCGCCACCAAAGGTTCGGGTGACGTGGTCAAGGCGCATGAACTCGCTCATTGGACCGCCTCCTCTTCAAAGAGGTGACAGGCGACGCCACGCCCAGAACCGATGTTTAGATATTCGGGTACTTCCTTGTAGCAGCGCTCGTGGACGGATGGGCATCTCGGGTTAAATGAACAGCCGGGCGGCAGGTTCAGCAGCGCGGGTTGCATGCCCGGGATGCCGACGAATTGGCGAGATATGTCGAAAGATGGGAGGCTCTCGATTAGGAGCTTGGTGTAGGGGTGTTTGGGATTTTTGAAGACGTCGGGGACGGAGCCGACTTCGACGAGTTTTCCGGCGTACATGACGCCGATGGTGTCGGCGAATTGGGCTACAAGTCCCATGTCGTGTCCGACGAGTAGGACGGCGGCTTCCAGGCCTTCTTGGAGGCGGCCAAGGGTCTGCATGATTTGGCGCTGGACAACGACGTCGAGCGCGGAGGTCGGTTCGTCGGCGACGATGATGTTGGGGTCGAGCGAAATGGCGATTGCCATGGCGACACGCTGTTTCATGCCGCCGCTGAGTTCGTGGGGATGAAGTCGAGCCACTGAGGGGTCTAGACCGACGCGGGTCAGCAGTTCGTGGATGCGTTCGTTTAGGGCGGACCGGTTTGGTGCGCTCTCGCCCGGGCCGACGTGATCCATGATGCCGTCAATGATTTGGTCTCCGACGCGCATGACGGGGTTGAGGGAGTTCATCGCTCCCTGCGGTACGAGTGCCATCTCGCGTAGTCGGATGTAACGGATCTCGCGGTCGCTCATGTCGACGAGGTCGCGTCCGTTGAGGTAGACGTGCCCTCCAGCGATGTGTCCGGGCTCGCGGGTGAGGCGCATGATGGCCATGGCGAGGGTGCTCTTGCCGCTCCCCGATTCGCCTACGAGTGCGAAGCGTTCGCCGTGCTTGAGGTTGAACGAGACGCCATCGACGGCTTTGACTGTTCCGCGGGGCGTGCCGTAGTAGACGCGCAAATCTTCGACACGAAGAGCGAACTCGTCTCCGGTGTCCATTGCGGCTGGTGCGTCTTGAGTAGTCGTGACCATTGAAGCGTTTAGAGGCTTATACCTGGCGTCGGAGCCTGGGGTTGGACCATTCGTCTAGGCCTGCGGATATAAGGAAGAGGCTGACGAAGATGATGACGATGAAGATGAGCGGGAAGAGCCACCACCACCACATTCCAAGTGTGATAGCGCCGAACTGAATGACCCAGTAGACGGTCATTCCGAGCGATGGCGATGAGAAGTCGCCGAGGCCCAGGGCTTCGAGTCCGATGGAGGCGAGGATGGAGCCTGCTACGGAGGCGACGAAGCTGGCTGTGATGTACGGGATGAGGTTGGGCATCATCTCTCGGAAGATGATTGCGAGTCCGGACATGCCTGACTGGCGTGCGATCTCGACGTAGGGTTGTTCCCTTAGTACGAGCACTTGAGAGCGTACGGTTCTTGATGAGAAGACCCATCCTACCGCGGCTAGGCCGGCCCCTAACTGCCACCAGACGAGTTCAGTTCCTAATTGGATACGGATGATGATCAGGACCAAGAGGCCCGGAATCGATATGCCGACGTCTGTAAGGAGTCTGATCAGGCCGTCGGGAAGGCCACGATAGTACGCGGCAACGAAGGCGGTTACAGTCCCTACTCCAACGGACAGTAGCCCTGCGATTAGTCCGGTGCCAAGCGTGAGGGGGATGCCTCTCAAGTTTGTGGCGTAGAGATCGCGGGCCTGGGTATCGGTACCCATGGGATATTGGAAAAGGGCCGGTTTCTCGTCGGCTTCGCGTTCAGCGATTTTTTCACACCAGGTACACCATGACGGGGGCAGTCGCTTGTCTTTGACGGGCGATCCACCGCTGACATATGCGTCGAGGCGGGGGTAGGTGAGGAGTCCGATGACGGTGAAGAATAGGAGAACGCCGAGCATCGCCAATCCGACGATCAGGGAAGGGTTTCGCTTGCCGTAGAGAGCGATCGGCTCGATGCGCTCTTGGTAGAACATGGTTGAACGTCGTCGGAACAGGCGTCGTCGAGTCTCCCAACCGGAAGGTCGTCTGGTAGCGGTCTGCGCCATATCAACTCTGGGTGTACTTGACCCGAGGGTCGATCAATGGGTAGACCAGGTCGACGATCATCGTCATCATTGCGAGCGAGATGATGATGGTCATGACGATGCCGGTTATCTGGAAGAAGTCGGATACTCGGATGGCGTAGAAGAGGGTATTGCCGAGTCCGGGGTACTGGAACAGAACCTCGACGAGCACTGCGCCGGTGAGCAGTGTTCCGAAGGAGATAGCTAGACCAGTTACTTGCGGGAGCAGAGCGTTACGGATGGCGTATCGGACGAAGATGCGAGCGCCATTGAGACCTTTGGCGTCGGCTTGGACCATGAAGTCTTCGCCCTGGGTGTTGATCATCATTCCGCGCATGCCGATGGCCCAGAAGCCCACCGCGGAGAAGAGGATGGAGAGTGCCGGGAGGATGGCGTGTCGGAGCACGTCCAAGATGTAGCCAAGGCTCCACTCAGGCAGGTTTCCGGGGCTGTAAGCGCCGAAGAACGGTAAAAGGTCGAGCCCGATGGCGAATATGAACATCAAAACCAATCCCAACATGTACTGAGGGATCGCCGAGAGTGTCAACAAGGGCATGAAGGCGTAACTGAGCCATCCGGGCGAGCGCGACCAGCCAAGCAAGGCTCCGGCGGTGGTGCCGAGGAGGAAGGCTAGGAGCAACGTGACGGTCATAAGGCCGACTGACCAGATGATGGAGTCGCCGATGATGTCGTTGACGGTGCGCGGGAAGTATGCGATGGAGTAGCCGAAATCGAGTCTGGCGAGGTCGAGCATGTAATTTATGTACTGCTCTTGAAGCGGGAGGTCTAGACCGAGCCGAGCGGAGTATTCCTGCGCCATCTCGTTCATGCCGGCTTGGACTGACCCTCCTCGTTGGGCTTCGAGGAGCAGTTTTTCTTTGACGGGGTCTTGGCCCGTCAGTCGCGGCAGAATGAAGATGACAGTTGCCGCGACCCAGACGGTGAGCACAAAAAGCAAGAAACGACGGACGATGAAGTTGCCGAAGAACGCGCCTCCGAACGCCACAACCGGGTTCGTGTTGTAACCGGGAATGGTTCGAGGTCGGCGAGTAGTGTTTTCAGATTCTGCCAAATTAAAGCTTTGTGTTTCGCCCGGTCGGATTGGGAAACGCGCCGCGATTTTTTTAAGTTTGAAGGCGCCGCGTGAGACTCAATGGATTTTATCTAGTATGCACGACGTTGGCAAATCGAGTGCAACGCGCCTTCTGCATCAGTCGCGTATGGCGTATCAGCGGGAGTAAATGGCTTGTTTGTCAAGAATCGGGCGCGGTCAACAGCGGATTTGAGGCGTGGGCATACGGAGTCACTCGGCAAATGGATTGTTCGTCAAGGTTGACAAAACAGTCGAATTGGGTACAGAATGGAATGTTGATCGTTGTCAAGCGATTCTGGACGTGCGCGCCGACTTTGTTATGTGAAGAGGTTGGGCGGCTAGAGAGCTTGGCATGAAGGAAAACCAATACGAGGAAGATAGGACCATGAATCTCCCTGTCAAACTGGGACGCTATGGTTTGTTAGCGCTTTTCGCGAGCGTGATGGTTCTTGGAGCCGTCATTGCTTGTGGCGAAGAAGAGCCTACTGCCACGCCAGTCCCGCCGACCGCGACTCCAGTCCCACCGACTGCGACGCCAGAACCGGTGATGGAAGAGCCCGAAGAAGAGGTGATGGAAGAAAAGATGGAAGAGGCCATGGACGCTCAGGGCATGGTGTTCGACGCCGGCGATGTCGCCGACGAGGACACGCTCAAGCTGTTCCACGGCGGTTCCGAAGGGCGTTTCATCGACCACGAACTCTGGAACCCTTACGCGATTGGTGCAAACCACCAGCAGGGTCCGAACCTCATCTTTGAGCCGCTGGCATTCTTCTCAGCGTTCGCTGACGAAGAGATCATGTGGCTGGCTGAAAGCTACAGCTACAACGACGACTTTACCGAGCTGACCATCAACTGCCGCGAGGGCATCAGCTGGAGCGATGGCGAGGACTTCGACTGCGAGGACGTCGTCTACACGCTCAACACCCTCAAGGAACTGAAGGAACAGGTCCGCTGGGGTAAGGACGTTGACGCAGCGATGGACAACGCCGAACTGGTTGACAAGTACACCGCCAAGGTGAACCTGCTCCGCCCAGACCCGCGTTTCTTCTTCCTGCTGACTTACAAGTTCGACATCGGCGTCTACATCGTCCCGCAGCACCACTACCACGGTCGCGACTGGACGACATTCGGCGACTACGATGCAGAGAAGGGCTGGCCGCTCTCGACCGGTCCTTGGCAGGTCACAACCTCGACCGAGCAGAAGATCTTCGACCGCCGCGACTCGTGGTGGGGCGAAGGCGTATCCGACCTTGGCGTTTATGCCAAGCTGCCGGAAGTCAAGCGCATCATCTACATCCCGGGTGTTCCCCAGGAGCAGCGTGCACAGGCTTTGATCGCCGACCAGATCGACGGTGCCGCGATGACGACCCCGTCGCTTATCGCCGAGACGCTTGACCAAAACGAAGACCTCATTACGCACTCCGGTCGTGGCGAGCCTTACGGCTACGTCGACTGGTGGCCCGTATCTATCGCCTTCAACACGAGCGGTAAGTTCGGCCCGTACGACAACCCGGACGTCCGATGGGCGGTCTCGTTCTACCTCGACCGTGCGGAGCTGCGTGAGCTTGCTTACGATGGCGCCGCGGCATTCAACCCGTTGACCATGCCGCAGTACCCGCCACTCCAGCCATACTTTGACATCGCAACCGAGGTCATGGAAGAGATTGGTCGCTCGACCCTCGACTACGACCCCGACCGTGGTGACGAGTTGATGGAAGGCGCTGGCTTCACTAAGAACTCCGACGGCATGTGGGAAGACTCGGGCGGAAACACCGTCAACTGTCAAATCGTCGGCTTCAATCCTTGGGTTGACCTCGGACCTGCCGTTGCTCAGCAGCTTGTCAACCACGGCATCCAGGCCGACTACGGTCAGCCGACCGACGCGTCCAGCAGAATGGCCGAGGGTAACTTCGAATGCCTGATGTTCGGACACGGCGGATCTGTCCGTGACCCGTACTTCACCATGAAGCTCTACCAGTCATCGTCCGTGAACATTCCGGGCGGTCACCAGGTGAACTTCTACCACTGGGAAAACGAAGAGTGGGACGAGTTGACCGACGAGGTCGCGAAGACTTCGCCTGACAACACCGCGCAAATGTACGACCTCTGGCGACAGGCAGCCAAGATCTGGCTGACCGAGTTGCCTGACGTACCGATCCTCGAGTTCTACCACCGGATCATCATGAACACGGCGCGATGGGACAACTGGCCGCAAGGCGACGCTTCCCAAGGCGCACTGGACGTGACTGGTTACGTCAACGAGGCATGGTGGCACTTGACCTGGTCACTGGTCATCCACCAGCTGGAGAAGTCCGGCTAACAAACTGACTTGGGTACCTGAGTCGCCACTATAGTAGCGACGAGGGAAATCCAAGATTGGTGATACGAAGCGGTCGCGCCCTGAAAATGGGCGTGACCGCTTCAGCGCGTGTTAGGGTATCCCCAACCGATTCGACTGAGTTCCGAATTTTGATTTCAGGGCGCAAGACGCAGCTTGTTTCTATCCCCGTGACGTTGCTTATCTTCGCGTTGTCGTTCGCGGTCGCATGTGGTAGTGCAGAAGTCGAGACATCGGATGAAGCTCCAGCCGCGTCAGTTTCGGAAGATGAGGTGGCGACGATAGGCGATCGTCCGGAACTCAGGGCATTTACTAGGCCGAGCGGTATGTTCAGTGTGGATGATTTCGTCGATGCGGGTTGGAAGAAAAACAAGGAATATGACCTCGACACCTTGCCGGAAGCTGAGGGGGCATTCTTCGGGTTCTACAACCGTAAGGACATCGAGTTGCGGTTCTATCCGTCGCATGATGTAGCGATGGGTGCTGGCAAGGATTCAGCGGAGACCGCGATTAAGACGGAGAAGCTGTCTGGTCGGGGTGCGGGATTCTCGAGTGTGACGCTTTACGGTGCGTATCTGGTTGCGGGCAACGTCGTGATGTTGTGCGAGTTGTCGGTTACGGACTGCACCGATCTCCTTGATCAAATGGCGCAGTGAGCATCGCGTTCCAACCCATATCTAGTGCTTCGGCGCGACTGTTGGTTGTTCTGGTGACCGTCTGCGTTGTCGTCGCGTGCGGAGGAGGTGATGGGGAATCAGGGTCGGAATCTGAGGATGTCAAAGCGATTAACCCAATCGGCGACCGACCTGAGATCAGTGCTTGGACGCGTCCGGATGCTGAATTCGAATATGACGATTTCATCGACGTAGGTTGGAAGCAGCGACAGGTCTATGACCTGGAGACGTTGCCATCAGCGTTGGAGGCTCGATACGGTTTCTTTGAACGTCGAGATGTCGAGATCAGGCGGTACGCGACTCACTCAGAAGCGATGGAGGCTGGCGTAGCCTCAGCCGAAGAGGCGATTGATCGCACGGTCCACGACGGTTCCGGCTTTACCAGCAGGCGGATCTACGGCGGCTACCTCGTCGCCGGCAACCTAGTCATGATGTGCGAGGTGTCAACGGAAGACTGTTTGAATTTAATCGAGGCGGTAGAAACCTCCGACAATCAGTGAACGGGGAAGATGCGCAGAATAGGAACTGGTGATACGCGCTATATCATTTTTTCATGCGATATCGACACTTGGGAAATTCAGGTCTTGAGGTCTCGGAGACAGGCCTTGGCGCGAACAGTTTCGGGGAGCCAGGCCGACGGGACTATGCGGAGTCGAAGGGGATCATTCACTCGGCGATAGACCACGGCATCAACTTCATCGATACGTCGAATGTGTATGCCCAGGGGGTATCGGAGGATTACATCGGGAAGGCGCTCGAGGGACGGCGGCACGAGATGCTGATCGGGACGAAGTTCGGATCGAAGCGGAACCACGGGCCGAACATGTTCGGGGGTGGACGCAAGTTCGTGATGGACGCCGTAGAGGAGAGCTTACGTCGGTTGCGGACCGACTACATCGACCTCTACATGATCCACCGTCCGGACACTCGCATACCGCTGGATGAGACGTTGCGGGCGATGGATGATATCGTGCGGCACGGCAAGGCTTTGTACATCGGCGTCTGCAACTTCGAGGCATGGCGCATGGTGGACGCAGTCTGGAATAGCAAGGCGAACGGAATGACGCAGATCATCTCGTCACAGTTCGAGTATTCGATGCTGGCTCGCGGCGGTGAAGCTGAGATGCTTCCGGCGTGTCGACAGCACGGTGTCGGGGTTATGCCCTATCTGCCGTTGGCGGCTGGATTTCTGACGGGGAAGGTAGATGTTTCGGGAGTGGCGCCGGAAGGTACGCGGTTATCGTTGGACGCCAATCAATCGGGGCGATGGATCACGGACAACAATATGCGAGCCATCGCGGCGCTACAGAACTGGGCTCAGGAGCGCGGAAAGACTTTGGTCGATTTGGCGTTTGCGTGGTTGCTGGCAGATCCGATCGTCGGCACAGTGATCGCGGGGGCTAGTTCCCCAGAACAGATTGCTCAGAACGCGCAGGCATCCGATTGGCAACTGAGCCAAGAAGATCAGGATGAGGTTACGGCAATCTTGGATGCGCACCCGATAGGGGACGTCAGGACTTACTACTCTGTTGCCGGCTATTTCAGCGAGCAGGTTGAAGTGGTTAAGGGAGCAACTGGGATTCAGTCCAACAGGGACTGAATGAAAAGCCCTGCAACTGAAACCGCTAAAAGCCCCGTCGCGATGGCCATACCACCGAGCCAACGGATCATCCGATTCTCAAGTTGATACAGGTCGGCTTTGGTAGCCAAGTGCTCGTAGCCGCCCTCTAAGCGGCTCAATCGTTCTTCGACTGTTGCCATCTGAATTTCTCCGAAAGTTGAGCAATTGAGTTCGATTATAGAGGTCGGGATAGGTTTGAAACTATGACTGACACCTCCAAATCAAGTGAAGACGGGTTGGGTCCAAGCGCTGGTGCCGCCGGAGGATCGGACGGTGGCTCGGATGTAGCCTTCGTCTCCGTTGATTTGATAGGCGGCGGTGTTGCCTTCAACTTCTGCGAGGGTTTTGCCTTCTAAGCCGGAGAAGGTGGTGACGTAGATCATCGAACGGTTCTCCTCGATTTCGAGTTTGATCGATCCTTCGTCAATAGTCAGGTCGGTGAGGACGATGCCGTTGGAGGAGTAGAAGTTGCCGTTGGCGAGGCCTTCGACGATGGCGTCGACGGTGAGTTCCGGCGCGTTAACCACGACCCATCCCCTGCCGGGATTGGAGGCGTCCGGAGTGTAGTCGTGATAGTTATGCGAGTCGTCGGTGGCGGTTCCGAAAATGACGCGTCCGGCGGAGAGGACGAGGTCCCACATCTCTTCGACACCCGGTTTTCCGGGCGCGCCGTAGCCGTTAACAGCGGGATGAGCGTTATGGATTTCCATGAGGCTCGCTCCCTCAACCTGCTGGATATGTTCGTGGTTGAAAGCCCACTCGAAGTTGGGGTGGTTCAACTGCGCTATGCCGCCCGCGTTGATGATGGCATTGACGTTGGCTTGGAGGGTTGCGACGATGTCGTCGAGGTCGGTGGGTTCAACGACGTGTCGGATGCCGATGGCGTTGAGGTGTATCGGGATAGTGCCGCCAAAGATCCGGGATGAGACCTCTTCGCCCGGAATCATGAGCGGACCACCCTCAATTTCATGCTCAAGAATGGTGCGGTGGTTGTGGTCGCTGAGGACTAGGAAGTCGTAGCCGTGGTCGCGGTACCATTTGGTCACGAAATCGGGATCGGCATCGCCGTCGGACTCCGTGGTGTGGGTGTGGATGTTGCCTTTGTACCATCGGGATTCGGTCATTGTTTTGCCCTCCGAACGTCGTTCCTACCGTTTGTGATGGCATAAGGCTAATTCACGAATGAATATTCGGGATGATCTCACATACTCCCGATTGGTGTGTGAGCCGGAGGCTAGTTCGGCCTTCCGATTATGTTTACTGGTTCGGGTCGTCGACGGGCAGATCGGTGGTAATGATGGCGAACACGCCTTCTGCGTCGCGCAGGGGCACGGACCGGGTGACCATCCAGATATCGCCGCCACCAGCGTCGAAATAGGGTTCTGTCCACACGCCAGCATCCGCCGCGAGCGGAGCTGCGAACCAGTCTTGTTCTTCGATCCTGTAGGAGGGCGTAGCGAGGTCTGCACTGACGTAGCCCTCGTCAGTGCGATATACGTATGGACTAGCGATGACATCGCCGGATGGGCTTAGGAGTGCGGCGGCACTGCCGAAGAAATCTGGATGCGCTTCCAAGTAGGCTTGCAGGCGTTGGGCATAGACGTCAGCGTCGACTGGTCGATCCGATGCCAGATCCACGGCGAGCATGTCGAGGGCTTCGACCACGGCGGGTTTCAGGTCCTCGTTGTCGGCGGTATCACCGCAGGCGATGATGCCGACTATCGACAGGGAAATCAAAATCCCAGCCAAGATTTTCATGTGGGCCTCAATTCGGATTACGTGTTGGCTGGAACCGGAAGCGTATCAGTAGCTGTCAAACCTGGGAGGTGATCAGAAGGCCCGTCTAGTCGTAGACCGTTTTGCCTACGGTGTGTTTGTTGATGAAGTCCCAGTCGTGGGTTACGCCCATGCCGGGGAGGTCGGTCACGTGGATGTGGCCGTTTTCGTCGATGGCGTCGAGCATGTCGCTGTAGCCGTCGAGGTAGACGGGCGGGTATGAGGGTTGAAGTTTAGGATGAACCAAGCCGAGTTCATAGTAGTTGGAGTTTCGCATCGCGGCCATCGTTTGGCGTCGGCTCGGGCCGGGACCGTGCGGCTCGACGTCAAGACCGAAGCCCTCGGATGCGTGCGCGATCTTCATCACGCCGGTGATACCGCCGTCGTAGTCGTGGTCGATGCGGACGAAGTCTGTGCCGTCGGCGACGATAAAGTCGACGTGTTTTTCCAGGCCGCGGACATGCTCGAGTTGGAGTAGCGGGACGCGGATGAGTTCACGGAGCTTGCGATGGGCGAAGGCTGACTCGCCTCCATCCTTGAAAACGTCTTCCCACCAGTAGTAGTTGTAAGCTTCGCAAGCTCTGCCGATCTTGAGGGCGTCGCCGAAGGTCATGATCGCGCAGAAGGGATCGAGCATGAGGTCCATCTTGTCGCCGACGCGCTCCCCGACCACCTCGACGAGCCGGACGTGCTGTTCAATGGGAGCTTCTTGCCATGGGTGGATCTTGAAGGCTTTATAGCCCATCTCGTAACACTGCTCGGCGAAGTCGGCGTAGGCTTCTGGGCTGTTGAGGCCGCCGGGGTAGTTGTCGCCGATGTAGGTGGACGCATACGCTGGGAATGACCTGCGTTGCTCGCCTAGGAGACGGTATATGGGTTGGTCGAGGAGTTTGCCAGCGAGGTCCCAGAGGGCCATGTCAACTTGCGACATACCCATGCGGGCGTGCTGGCGGGTGGCCTGCTTGGCGTCGTTGTAGATGCGCTCACGTGCGAGGGCGCTCTCACCGATGACGGCGTTCGCGAAGAGTCCGATGGCGGAGTGCTCGGTGGCTGATCCTCCGACGTATTCGCCGGTGACGCCAGCATCGGTGTGGATCACGACCAT
This sequence comes from Dehalococcoidia bacterium, assembly GCA_965204425.1. Taxonomy (GTDB): domain Bacteria; phylum Chloroflexota; class Dehalococcoidia; order Lucifugimonadales; family Lucifugimonadaceae; genus Bin127. Next base: position 2,752,519 of record OZ241990.1, on the reverse strand, counting down.
GCGTGCGGTGTTTCTAATACTGGTGCCGGGGGCGTATCCGGGGAGCTGGATCCTGCCGGAACCTTCCATGTTTTCGACGTAGTACTCGAACTCGATTACTTCCATCTTGGTGATTTTGGGATCGGCCATGGGGTTCCTTGCTACTGCCGCAGATTCAGTCTTGGACTTTCACTTGAATTAGTTTAGTCGCTGATCGCGGTCATTCATGACCCGTCATGCAACCACGGTCAGAGTAGTTGGGAAGAGCGTGGATTTTCCACACTACGCCACGATAAGTGGTGTGACAAGAGATTCGGATAGTGAAATTGAACGCGGATTACGCGTCTTGGATTTCGTTTAATCGTTGGATGAGCTGTTCCACACGGTCCGCGAGTTGGAGAATCTCCTGCGGCTGCATCCAATTTTCGTAGAAGTTGGTGTGAAGCAGGTCGGCGGCGTTGAAGAGATCAAACAGCTGTTCATCGCCTGTTTCGTCGATGAGATTACGGACGACTCGATAGAAGTGTGCGTGTGAGTTGTGCTCCCATCCTCGATCTTGGGCAACAGCTTTAAGGGCTTGCGCTGCGGCTCCCCAGTATTTTTCGGAAGCTTGGATGAGATCGCCAGTCTCGAGTTCGAGACGTGCTTGGTCAAACAGAGTCGCGGACGTTTCTACGTATTGCTGCGATGTAGTCATGATCGATTACCCAAATTGTGAAGCAAAGGCTCAAAAGTTGCCGATGGGTTGATTGTATCGCCGCGCGTCAATGATGCGACGTATGTCGCCGTCGAGTCAGGTCCTAAATCAAGACAGAACTTGCGCCGTCTTATCGAAACTATGTGCTGAGTATGCCAGTGATTTCGCCGGTTTCGTCGTTTAGGTCGATGTCCCAGGCGTTGGGGGTCGAGGGTAAACCCGGGAGGGTGATGATGTTTCCGGCGAGGGTCACGATCTGCTTGGCTCCGGCTAGGACGCGGAGTTCGCGGATGGGGATCGTGTGGCCTTTCGGGACATTCAACAAGCGCGGGTTGGCGGAGACGGAGAGGTGGGTCTTGGCCATGCAGATGGGGAAGTTCCAGCCGTTGGACTCGAAGCGGCGGGCTGTCGTCTTTGTCAACGGTGCCCATTCGACACCCCCTGCGTTGAAGAGCTTTTCCGAGATGCGCTCGACTTTGTCGACGGTTGAGAGGTCGTCTTCGTAGAGAAGGTTGACGTCGGCGGCACCCGAGTGAGCGGCATCCCACACGGCTTCGGCGAGTTCGGTCATTCCTGCGCCGCCTTCGGCGAAACCGCGTGCTTCGGCGACTCCAACTGCTCCTGCTTCGAGGGCCGCGCTCTTGGCGGCCGCGATCTCTTCGGCGGTGTCGGATGGGAACTGGTTGATGGCGACTACGGGCGGGAGTCCATACATCTTGACGATACGGATGGCATTCGCGAGGTTTTCTGCGCCAATCTTGACGGCATCAACGTTAGAGGATTCGAGGTCGTCACGTTTGACGCCGCCGTGCCATTTGAGACCGCGGATGGTTGCGACGACCACGGCTGCTGAGGGTTTGGGTCCGCCCTGCCGGACCTTGATGTCCATGAACTTTTGGAAACCAAGGTCGGCGCCGAATCCGGCTTCAGTAACGGTGATGTCCGCGGTATTGATCGCAAGGATGTCGGCGAGAATGGATGAGCAGCCGTGGGCGATGTTGCCAAAAGGCCCCATGTGGACGATAGCGGGTTGTCCTTCGAGGGTCTGCGCAAGATTGGGTTTGACGGCGTCGCGTAGGAGGGCCATCATCGATCCGATGCCACCGATGTCGCTTCCTCGCACCGGTTTTCGGTCAGTAGTCCATCCGACGACGATGTTGTTCAGGCGTTCTCGGAGGTCGGAATAGCCGTTGGTGAGGGCTAGGATGGCCATGATTTCGGAGGCGGCGTTGATGTCGAAGCCAGCTTCGCGCATGGGGGCGTTGAGGCGTCCACCTACTCCGGTGACGACTTCACGGAGGGCACGATCCTCGGCGTCGGTAACGCGGCGCCATGTGATGCCGTCGGGTTGAAGACCGGGGATGGCATCGCGGTAGACGGCGTTGTCAGTCATCGCGGCGAGGAGATTGTGGGCCGACTCCATGGCGTGGAAGTCGCCGGTGAAGTGAAGGTTAATCTCGTTGGCGGGTTGGACGGTGGACATTCCGCCGCCGGTACCGCCGCCCTTGTGTCCGAAGACGGGTCCGAGGGAGGGTTGGCGGATGGTGAGGGCGACGTTTTTGCCGATCTTTGACAGGCCTTGCGTCAGGCCGACGGCGGTGGTTGATTTGCCTTCGCCAGCCGGAGTAGGAGTGATGGCAGTGACCACAACGAGTTTGCCGGGAGTTTCGCGCTTCGGGAAGGATTGGAGAGGGATCTTGGCTTTGTCGTTGCCGTAGGTTTCGATGTCGGCCGCAGAGAATCCGAGGTCTTGTGCGACGTCAGTTATCGGGCGCAGGGGCATATCGTTCGTTCCTGTCTAGCCGAGTGCTAACGGAGTGATAATGTCACTCGGTTTAGGTTTAATCGACACCAATCAAGTGTAACGAAGGCGTGTCGATCACCATTGATCACAACCTTCGGCAACGCCCAACCGACCGGTATCAGTCTCGGGTTCGTTGTCGCCTTCAACTTCGTTGGTGTCGATGTTGACGTAGAAGATTAGTTGTTCGGGACCTAGGAAGCGGTCTTCGTTTCGAAGGTACGTAACTTTGATCCGACCGTCGTTGAGTTGCTCGCTCATAGAGGATTCCCATTGGTAGTCGTCTTGGATCCACTTCTCACAGGTGGCACCGAAGAATCCCCACGCCTTGTCGGACATGTACGCGAAGACCAGGCGGTGAGCTAAGACGCCGAGTTCACGCGAAACGTCGGAGCCGGATGGCGTTGGATTATTGGAACCGTCAGTCGTCACTTCGACCTCTGAGGAATCACACGCCAAGACGAGCACGCTGCTTGTAACTGCAAGCGCCAAGAACGAGAGGTGTTTTAATAAGCGCATAGTCGAACGGCGCGATTACTCTGTCGGTAGCGTCATCGTCTTTAAAAATGCGATAAGTGCGTCTTTTTCGTCTTGGGGCAGGCCGATGAAGCGGTTACGGGCTCCGTTTGCCGATCCGCCGTGGGCGATTATGGCGTCAGAGATGAGAGTTGCCCGGCCGTGGTGCAGGAACGGGGGTTCTGATGCGAATCCCCACAAGCGGCGGGTCATCCACTGCTCGGTCGGGACGCCGCCTTGGATAATTTCCTCGTTGTCTAGGGGACCGTCTTCGCCCATGTCGTGGCGGCGCAGATCGGAAAATATGGGGATCAGATAATGTCCGTTTTCGTCTTGGTGGAGTTCGTCGGCGAATGCGCTCAGGTCGATTTCGAGTACGGCATCGACGGCGTCTGGGCGCAGGTCGCGGCCTACGTTGAACTCGTTGGGTTCGGTGAAGGTCAATGATTCGAGTGGTAGTTCGGGGATGTGGCAGAGGGCGCATCCGATGTCCGTAAATTTTTGTCTTCCAAGTTTGACGATTTCACGTTGTCGCGGATCCTCGGGCATCTGCGGGATCGGTGCGGGGAGGGTTGCCAAGAACGCCACGAGCGCAGTGGCATCGCCCGGCGTCATCTCGTTGACCACGCCGTCGCCGTCGAGGTCTTTGTAAGATCCAACGCGTTCGTAGTTTTCGATACCGTGGTGGTGGAGCATCGCGTCGTTGTTAAACTCTCGCAGGCTCCTGAAGACGCCTTTTTGACTGAAGGGTCTGACGATAAGATCGCCGTCGACGCCTTCCACCTCGCTCGTGTATACGAAGCCGTTTGGATGGGCCGTGATGGCACCGAAGTCGACACCCTTTGCGCTGATCTCTCGGCGGACGGGCCAGCCCGATTGCTTCGCTTCGGCGATGGTCGCTTCTTCTTGGGCCAGCAACTCGCGAGACATCTCTCTCGCTAGAAGTTCGACGAAGCCAGAGCCAAACATGCCGACGGTGTTGCGTTCGTTGCCTACGTTCTGGAGGGTGAGCGGATCCTCGTCTTCCTGCTCGTATTGCAGACGATCGTCCAAATCGGAGCGGAAATCGAACTCCATCTGGTCGTCGAAGTTGACGAATTCGAACCGTTGGCCGAGTACGAATACGTTGGCTACGTTGTCGCCGCCCGCTCCGATCACTGGCGTGTTGTGGCAACCGCTACAGGCGTTGGCGTCGGGGCCGGAGATGCGATTGAAGCTCTCGATACCGTCTCGACGTTGTCTAAATTCACCCGCGCCGGTTCGGATGGGACGTCCTGCCCCATCTAGGGTGTTGAAGGATGCGGTGAAGAGTAATTCGCCGTGTTCGATGAGCTCTTCAAGGGTGTACTTGCCGTCCTCGATACCCGCTTGGCTAAAGTGGATCTGGATCGCTGGTGCGTCACCGATCCACTTCTTGGCGAAGTGTTCGCATTCGTACTGGACGTTTTCGTACGACTCGTATCCTTCGACATGTTGCTCCATGTGCTCATAGGTATCGAGATAGCTGAGGACCTGGAGCGTCGGGTAGTCGTAAAAGCCGCTGGCTAGGATCTCTTCGAGAGCGAGAACGAAGCGTTCGGTAGCGTCGACGATCTCGCCTCTGACTGGTTCCAGATCGGCTTCGAGGAGCACGATTCGTTCCTCGATCTCCTCGACGCTGAGCTCTTCGCGCAGCATCCCATCGGCAATTGACTCGACGCGGTTACAAACCTGCTCTGCGGGGTCAGATCCGACGTCTTCCGAAGTGTAGGTGTAGCAGGCGAAAACCCACGTCAGCCCGATCAGCAGTGACGCGGTGAGAGTGATTTTCGTGAGTAGGCGACGCCGGGTTTGGTCAAATCCCTGCGTCGCGGTCGATCTCGGCTTGATAATCGGCAACAGTACCGTCCATGATGTCGGCGAGCGATACCGGTTGCCCGGAGATACCGGACTCTAAAATCCCGTATGAAACTGCGAGGGCTTTCATCCCGACTTCGGCATCGACCTCGACATTCCTATCTCCCGATTCTATTGCGGTTGCCAACTCCTGCATCTCGATAGCGACCAATATACGGTCGATCGCTTCGAATCCGACGTTATAGGAGGCCATTCGCTTTTGACCGCCGAAGAACTTCGCCGTAACATCATCAAGTTCCCATTCGGGTATGAGATCGAGCATCTCCTCTTGACTCAACGGTTCGGAACGACCTTCGAGATGGATAGTCGCTGGTATGCCCGTGCGCGTAGGCGGCATCTGCATTGTTCCCGTGCTGCCATGGATCGTGTTGATGCCCGCGCCGTAGCCGATGGAGGCGTTGGTTATGGTGAGTTGTCCAACCGCACCCGAAGCGAATTTCAGGACACTGACCGCCGTGTCTTCCTGATCGATTTCGACCGTCTCGGCGTTGGCGAATGCGTCTTCGACGCGGTGCGAATAGAACTGGGCTATTTGACCGGACATACCCTCTCGGACTCGGACTGGAGCGAATAGACCGGTTTGGGCGGAGAGTGATTCGATGTCACCTAGGAAATAGATGAGCAGGTCTGCTTCGTGGACACCCTGCTCAATGATGACGCTGCCGGCGCGGGATTTCAGGGCGCGCCAGCCGGTGTCGTGCATGAGGCCCGAACCGCCTCCGAGTGAGACCTTCATGGCGAACCCAGGCTCGCCGATGGCACCGGCGTCGAGGAGGGCTTTCGCTAAGCGGTTCATCGGGTCGCGGCGGTACTGCTCGCCGATGGATAGGACGAGGTCCTTCGCTTCTGCGGCATCCCGCATGAGGCGGCAGGCCTTCATGGTTAGACCCATAGGCTTCTCCGTGAGGATGTTCACGCCAGCGTCGAAGGCTTGTAGCGCGAAGGTGTGGTGCATTCGGGTGTCGGTGACGATGTCGACGGCGTGAACGCCGGACGAGAGCATTTCTTCGTAGTCGGTGAAGACTTCTGGTCGATGCCCAGTGGCGTCTTCGACAGCGGATGCGACGCCGTTGGCTGCCGCTTCGTGGCGGTCGCAGACGGCAGAAAGTGTGAAGGAGTCGAAGTGTTTTCGGAGTTCGATGTAGCCGTGGGCGTGGCGCATACCCATGCCGCCGCATCCGACCAGACCAAGGTTGAGGCTCAATGTTTGATTCCTTTCAATGAGCGGAGTTTTGCGTAACGATTATCGTTTCCGCACGAGCAGGAATCTAGCGAAACGGCACTGGTAAAGCGTCACGCTGAATCAATTTCGGCCAGACGGTCGATGAGTTGGGCGACTTGGTCTGAGAAATGCCGGATCTCGTCCTCTTGCATCCAGTTCTCGTAGAAGTTCGAATGGAGAGAGTCGGCAGCGTTGAAGAGATAGATCATGTCTTTGTCGCCAGTCTCGTCGCTGAGGTTTCGGATGATGCGATAGAAGTGGGCGTGGGATTTATGTTGCCAGCCGCGGGATTCCGCGATCGACTTCAGGGAGTGTGCAGCAGCACCCCAGAACTTTTCGGATGCTTGGATGAGGTCACCAGCTTCGAGTTCGGCATTTGCCTGTTCAAAGAGGTCTGCTGAAATAGCTTTGTAATCTTGCGCGGTGGTCATGTTAGGTCAAAAATTTCGTTATTCGTAAGGATTTATGTTGTCATTTTACGCTTAGTCGTCGCCCCGCCCTTTTTCCTTCGGACATTTTCCGCGAGCGGGGCGAAACTCTAAGCTTGCTATCTTAACGCTACCGATCCATCGTCGCGGAGGGCGTGGTCGATGGGGCCGAAGCTGTAGGGGTGTTTGGCGATGCCCTCTTCGTCGAGTTCTACGCCGATGCCAGGGACTTCGGGGATCTGGAGCCAGCCGTGGTCGAGCTTGATGATCTCTTTGACAACGTCCGTGTACGGCGGGTTCTCCTCGTAGACGTGTTCCTGCACCTCGTAGTTGGGAACGCAGGCGCCGAGTTGGACGTGAGCAGCGGTCGCGACGGGGCCTGAAGGGACAGCGTGTGGGATTATGCCTTGGTGATGTGATTCGGCGATGGCGCAGATCTTCTTGCAGTGGGTGAAGCCGCCAGCCACGCCAATGTCAGGTCGTACGTGGTGCACCCCCGCCGCTTCGGTGTATTCGCGGAACTCCCAGATCGTCAAATTGCGCTCTCCTGCTGCCATGGGAATACGCGTCTTCTCGGATACTTCGCCGAAGGAAAGGATGGAGTCGGGAGCGACCGGGTCTTCGAAGAAGTATGGTCGGAACTTTTCGAGTTCTTGGGCGAGGACTATCGCTTCGCCGGGGATCATGTTGCGGTGGATTTCGACTCCGATATCCATGTCCCATCCGACGGCGTCACGAACCGCTGCCATGCGGTCGACGAGGTCTTGGATGCGCTCGCTATGGCGCATGGGTGCGTGGTCGTGCTGGTAGAGGAGGCACTTGACGGCGGTGAAGCCATCGGCTTTCGCCGCGGCGGCCGCGTTGGCGACTTCTTCTAGGGTGCCCGTCGGAAGGACGAGCATGGCCCGGACGGCGTCGCGGGCTTTGCCGCCCAGGAGCTGCCAGACGGGGGCTTCGAAGTGTTTACCTTTGATGTCCCAAAGAGCTTGGTCGATGGCGCTGATGCCACCTCCGATCGCGCCGCCTCGCATCGATTTGGCACGGTACATGTAGTTCCAGTGATGCTCGTTGCGAAGAGGATCCTTGCCGATGAGGTAAGGATCGAACGATAGGACGACGTTTTCGGCGGCCCCGGGCCATCCGAAGAAAGTCGATTCGCCGACGCCTTGGATGCCGTTGTCGGTGGTGATGCGGACCATCATCCAGTTGACGGCGATGAAAGTTTCGATTTTTTCGATCTTCATGTTTTTGCTTCGCGCCCCCTTTGTCCTTCGGACATTTCCCCCGTCAACGGGGGAAACCCCACGCTCGGGGCTTCAGTTGTTGTCAGCGGAAATTATATGCATCTGATGTACGCTAATCGGTTGTGAAAGTCCAGGGCATCTCCGTCCGGAAGAGCCGCGGCGAATCGCTCTTCCTTGTCATCGCATCTTTAAGCGCCTTACTGTCGGTAACGGTGGTTTCTGCAGCCCCGCTCTACTTCGATTCGATTGAACAGCTCGGTCTGCGGCGCACGCTGGATAGGTTCGAACCCGCGCAGATGGGAACGTGGTTGCACGTCGATGAGATGACGTTCAATTCCGCGGCGATCAAGTCTACAGTCGAGACTGCTGCGATGGCAGGTGATCGTCTTGGCGACACGGTTCGGTCACGAGCTACTTTTGTCCGCTCTGGCACTCTGACCCTGAGTCGCATCGGTGATCGATACGCCCCTCCGGGTTCGGTGCTCGTATATCAATCAGTTGAAGGGACGGATCCTCCAATCTCGCTAGTGTCCGGCTCTTTTCCCTCAGAATCGCTCGCCGGACCTCTTGAGATCGCCGTGCACGAATCGGTCGCTGCGCTGTATGGGATCCAGCCGGGAGATACGTTGCTGTTGACCGTGCCTCCGACCGCACTTGTCCATACCGCACCGACGGTGACGGGGATTTTCCGCATCGACGACCCCAATGATGAGGCTTGGCAGGGACTTTCTTCTACGTTGTTCGACCCGGAACAAGGACCTACCGGTGGCAGGCCGGCGATTATCGCCTTCACCACGAACGAAATGATGGAGCGGGTCGCCAAACGTGGGATTGCGGATATCGGCGAAATCTGGATGATGTTTTATCTGGATGAAGCCGAACTGAAGCGAATCGGGGCGCGGGAGTATCTGGAGGTGGTGAGTAGGTTTAAGACCGACGCGGCGAAACTGTTGCCTTCTTCTTCAACGTTTTCAGGGATCGAGTCGTCGTTACGGACATTGCAACGTCAGTTGACTTTTACGAACACCACGACGATCATCGCCGGTGCGCTGTTCGCGGCGTTTGCGATCTTTGTTTTGGCCTTGAACGCAAGCGTGGTTGCAAGGCGTTGGCTTGCGGAGGAGGTGATGCTGAAAGTGAGGGGTGCGGATCGGAATCAGCTGCTACGCTCAATCGCGTTTTATGTGTTGGTGCTGTTTTTGCTACCTGCTATGGTCGGTCCGATTCTGGCGGCACTATTAGTACCGATTTTGGGTATGGTCGGATCGTTCCAAGAGTTAACGGGCGGCGAGCCTTTCCCGTTCAAAATCTTGGCCGAGCAGTATCTATGGTCAGGTATTGTAGCTGGGATTCTGCTGCTACTGTTTGCAATTCCGATTGTTATAGCACGACCGGGGCCGATCGTCAGGAACTTCACAATGAATCGCGATTCGCGGTCGCCTTGGTTTTGGCGGGCGAATCTGGATATTGGAATCGTGATCGCCGCGGCGGCGGTCATTTTCGAACTGAATGGCCGAGGGTCGCTGTTTGTTCAACATGAAGATGGGTTGTCGGATCTGAGCGTGCTGGCAACTTCGCTGCCGATACTAGCCGCGGTGGCGGCGTCACTGGTCGCGTTGCGGTTGTTCAGATTCTCTGGCGTGGTTTTGGAACGACTTGCTCGGGCAAATTTCCACTCGATGTTGTCGCTTGCGTTGAGGGTTTTCTCTCGGTCTACGATGAGGCACGCGGTTCTAATGCTGCTGGCGGCGGGGACATTGATCGTGGTGATCAACGCGAGCGGGTTGTCGGCGACGCTCGGAAGGAACACGAGTGATCGGATCGATTTCGCCACGGCTGCAGACATGCGGATTTCGGGGATCGAAGGGTTCAGGACCTCCGAGAACCAAGCTGTGCTGGATATTGCGGAGTTGGATTGGGTGAGTGATCACACTTGGGCTGCGCGTACGGAAGCTCGAACAGGCCCTTCGGAGTCGGCATCGGAATTCACAATGCTCGCGGTGCGCCCGAATGAGTTCGCCTATATCGTCAAATTCCGGTCAGATTTCGCTGACGAGCCGCTAAGTGAATTGATGGACGGGATCGAGGGCTATTCGGCGACCGGTTCGCTGGCGTTGCCAGACGACATTTCGAGGTTGTCGGCAGCCGTTGCGCTGCGCCGGACCGGTAAGGGGCGGATCGATATCTGGGCACGATTGCTCGACGCAGAAGGTACGACTCACACCATCCGCATGACTTCAGAAAACGGCGGCCAATCCGACGATCAGTGGCATCGTGTTCACGGAGATGTCAAAGCGGAGTTGCCTCGGCCGGTGCGTCTGTTGGCGCTGGAGATTTACGAGCCACCTACATCGCCCATCGGCAGCGCGGCTGAACTGACGGTTGATTGGATCCGCGCTGAAATCGTCGACGGGGAATCAACGCTGATAACGGATTTTTCGGAAGTCGATCATTGGCACCCGATTTCGACATCGATTGAGAATGATTCGCGACTGACCGTGGTCAATGAAGGGATCGAAGGTAGTGATGACGGGAAGTCGTTAACTATCGAGATGGGACGCGGGACCGATGACGGGGTCCGCGGCGTTTACTACTCTGAGAATGGCCCTCTGTGGGTACCGCTGCTGGTCAACCAAGCACTTCTTGAAAGTGCCGGTCTAGCAGTTGGAGATCGCTTCACAGGGCAGGCATATGGTCGATTCGTGCCGTTCGAGATTCGTGGTTCGTTCGATCTTTTCTCGACGATGACGGACGCTTCAAAATCGTTCGCGGTGGCAAACGTCGAGGCCTTGCTGTCGTATCTGACGCCAGTTAGCGAACCTTTCCTGTCGAACTCCGCGGAGATGTTCGTGACGGTCGATAACGGCGTTGGGCATGACGAGCGGATCGCGGCGATCAAGAATATCGATCCTTCACTGCGGGTAGCCGATGGCGAAGCTCTTCATGCACAGTCGTCGACGCGTTTGGGTGATGCTGCTGGATGGCGGATCGTTGGGACGGTGATCGCGGTATCCACTGCCGTTGTGGCAGTCGTGACAGCGTTCGCCATCGCGTTCCACAACCAGAATTTAAGCAGGCTCGACGCGGCGCTGGTCGAGTCGCTCGGCGGAAGTCGTGTCGGCGTCGCTCTGGAGGCATCGACGCGCATCGTCATATCTCTTTGCCTTGGCTTCGCGCTCGGATTGGCCGGCGGAATCTACAGCGTCAGGTTCATAGCTGACCGTATGACACGCACGGCGACTGGCGAAGTCGCGTTGCCTCCGATGCTCTTGCACATGGACTGGTTGCCGGTGATTGGCGTCGCATTGCTTTTGACGGTGTCAGCTCTGATCCCGCCGATCTGGGGTGTGATCCGGCCCAAAGAAACGATTGCGGTGAGAATCAGGACCTCATCGGTGACGTGAACCAGACGCTTGGGTCATCACGTCGCGCGGCGATTGCTGCGTTGCCTAGGCTGGTGCTTCGCCGCGCCTTCTCTGAGAAGGTGTTCGTCGGTTTGCGACTCATCGGACTGACGATTGCAGTGGCGGTGTCTGCCGGGGTGTTCATATACCTGGACGCGCTCGGTCAGTCTGCATTGTCGCAGAGCCTTGAAGGTCACCGGCAACAAGACCTGAATGTCGTCGTGCGGGCTCGAAACGATTCGATATCGCAGGCGACGCACCGACAGTTGGTGGAGTTGGTCGACGGATCGCGAAAGCGGGCGTTGGAGGACATTCTGGCACCGCCGGTAGTTGCTGCTAAGTCGGTGACGTTGGTTTTTGACCGAGAGGTTGTCATCTGGAAGACGGCCCGTACTTTTCTCGCTCATGTCGAAGGTATCGAGGATGTCGCTACGCTCTTGGATGGAAGTTGGCCGTCGAACTTAGGAGGCGTAGATCCGGTTCAGGTCGCGATTTCCGATGTCGACGCGAAGTATCTCGGCGTGGGTTTAGGCGACACGGTGCGATTGACATCGCCTACCTTCGACGGAGTCGAAGTGAATGCGGTCGTGACCGGAATATACGCGCGGGAGGATGCTGAGGCTTTGCAGTGGGTGGCGATGGATACCGGATTGGGAGCCTCCAGCACCGCTTTCCGGTTCGCACCATTCGTCGTGGACGAGAAGGTGTTGATCGATGCGGTCGCATCTCAGATGCCCGACACTGAGGTGAGGTATTACTGGGTTTTCGAGACCGGTGTCGAGAAGATTCACTCGCGTGACGCCGAACGAATTCTTGCGGATTTGGAAGCGCAGCAGGCAACGCTCAAACAGGAGCTGCAAGGATTTCAGCGCATCACGACCCTTGACGATGCGTTGGCTTCTTATCTCGAGAGTTCGGAGATATCGCGCGGTTTGATGCTCTCCGTCGGAGCGATCATCGCGTTGGCTGCGCTCACGTTTTCGGTGCTGGTTGCGGGTCAGGCGCGGGATATTCGATTCGCCGAGAGTGGGATGGTGCGGGCCCGTGGAGCGACCGCTCCTCAAGAGATCGCGATGATGACGGGCGAGACGGTTTTCATCGCTGTCATATCGCTCGTCGCGGGAGTTGCAATCGCGTTCGTGGGCGTCATGCTGGCGGGTAGGACGCCGGTTTTGACGGAGCTGACGAGAGGCGAATTGTTGCCGGCTAGTTTGTCGGTGCAATCGATCGTTGCGGCGATCGCTGTTTCACTCATCGGATTGTTCGCTCTGCTGCTGCCTTCGTTACGCCGAAACACGTCAACGGCTGAAGATCTGACAAGTCGATTGGCCCGGCCCCCGACTAGGAACGTCGCTCAGCGCTACTATCTGGACGTTGTGCTGCTGTGTATCGGCGTCGCGGCGTTGTGGCAGCTGTCGCAAGAGAATCTTTACATATCGAGCAGCACATTTGGTGAGGGTTTCAGCAACCGGTTAGCGTTGGCGATGCCGGCGGCAACTGCTGCCGGCGGGGCGATCGTGCTGCTGCGATTCCTGCCGTTCGTGCTTGGCGGGCTCGCCGAAGTGCTGGCGCGACTGCCTTCAGTTTTCCGGCTATCGCCTGCAGTGCCGTTGGCACTGTGGTCACTGGCACGCAACCCGAGGTCGAGCATGGGCTTGATGTTGTTGATCATGCTTGCTGCGACGATTGGGGTGCTGTTGGCGATACTCTCGCCGTCGATAAACCGGTATGCGGAAGATGATGCGAGATTTCGCGTAGGTGCAGACGTACGACTCTCTGGAATGATCGTTCGGAACCGCAGCAATCTGCATCGCTCAATCGATCAGATGGCCACTAACCTTGGTTATTCGGCGATGTCGCCGGTGGCGCGAGCGGCGGGTACCGTTGCCGCTCCGACTGGCAATGAGCCAGTTACGGCTATCGGGATCGACACTGTGGGGTTCCCGGACGCGGTATGGTGGCGGTCTGATCTGGCGGATATATCGCCAGCGGGTATCGCGACGTTGGTAAAGTCGCAGGACACCGACGGGTTTCCGATCCCGGATGATGCTAAGTGGCTCACGGCGTTGATAAAACCTGACACACAACGCAACGATACAGGTCTGGTCGCGCGTATCCGCGACGATACCGGCCTCTACCATTCATTGACGATCGGAAACCTGGTTCCGCGTTCTGTCACCACTGAGAATCCTTTTGTGTGTGCCAAACCGGTGCCGATTGAGGATAGTGAAGCGTTTGAACCGCCGGAATGGTGCAGGGTTGGCATCCCGCTCGCGCCGTTGCGGAGAGACGTGTCGGAAGGCGGGAAGTTGTGGCTGGAGTTCATCGGAATATCTAGGCGTCGTATCGAGGAAGCTCCCCAAGCAACGGCCGGATCCGTTCGGATTAAAGACATCTCAACTGCAGACGACTCCGCCGAACTGACGCTGCTGACAGATTTCCGAGACATCATTAACCAGCGCACAACTGGCGCAGGTTTTGGGGATTTGGGGGCGCGGATCGATGCGCTATCCGAGACGCCGGGTGACGGAGCAGTGCTCACATGGTCGGTACCGCGTTACGGCCAGTTGAAAGGCGTTCGCATCGGCACTTCGGATGTTGCACTCAGGGTGGTCGGCAGCAAGTGGTTCGAGGACGAGCTGGGTCACGAAGTCGGAGATACGACGCGCTTGTTTCTGGGAAACCGTAGCACGACGGTGGAGTTCGTAGCTTTCGCCGATTTCTTTCCGACATTCCCTTCAGCGACGTCGCCGTACCTGATCGCGGATTTGCGTGAGATCCAGCGCATCTTGTCGATCGACCAAACGCGAGGGGCCGACGCAACTAACGAGTTATGGATTTCTGCGCCGGGCGCTGGCACGGGCGATCTTGAAGAGATTGAAGAAGTGTTGACGTTGAACAACGTGACGGCGCGATTGTTGCAGCACGCCGGGTCGGAGGCGACCCGATCTAGTAGCGACGCGCTTACGGCGGCGGGTTGGAACGGCTATTTGGCGTTCGGTTTTTTGGCGGTGACGACGGCGTCGGTGTTGGCGTTCCTCGTTACCGGGTGGACGACCTACCGGCTTCGCAGGCTAGAGTTGGCGGTGCTGAAATCGATGGGATTGACGATGCGTCAGATGTTGATCATGATCGGGTTGGAGCAGTTCGTGATCGCGGCGATCTCGTTGGTGATTGGTGCCGGGATCGGGTTGATGTTGAGTGCTGTGCTGCTGCCCTATTTGGCGGGACGCGACGCTTCGACTCTTGCGCCGCCGATGGCGGTGGAGATCGGAACGCAGATGCTAGGCATACTCCTCGGGATAATCGCCGCCGCATTGATCGCGTCAGTTACTTGGATCTTCCTTTGGGTCCGAGCACAGCACACGACAACGGTCATCCGCGCGGGGCAAGCGGGAGTTTAGGGGAAGATTGTGAACCCCCGCTTGCCGTTTGGGAAAGGCTTTTTTCGGTTCGGTCGTGAAACCTCGAACGACGTGTGACGCTAGTCCGGTTGCTTGCCGGACACTTGGTCGGAAATCGCCGTAAAGTTCGAGACTTTACTTATCGCCACAGATCGGGATCGGGGCGGTTCATCAGTCCTATGCCCAGATATCCGTACCAGATGACCAGAAGCACGTAGCAGCCCCGAGCCAGGCTGATAAAGGTGTCGCGACTGGCGTTGTCGAGTACGGCCATAATGAAGAAGATCATCACGGCCAGGCTGACAAGTGCAGCCAACAGGGAGACTATCCGGTTGAAGTCGTCTCTCGTGGAAAGGCCCAACGCGAAGATGCAGCCGCCGAATCCGAGCGCGATCCCACCGGCGTAAAGGAGAGCTGAGCCTACGTAGTAGACCGGCACGCTTCCACTGATCTGTTCGCTGGTCTCGGCGTCCGCCAGAATGAAGTCCATGCCGCCGGAGAGGATCCAGCCGGTCAGTCCGACGAGGATCATGAAGAAGCCCATCTGAACAAACGCCTTGCCGTTGCCCTCCAACGTTACGTTCCGCATCAGCGCGTAGAGGCCGGAAAGGATTAGGGTCAGGCCGAGGATGATCCCGATGTTGGTCACATTGGTCAACGCGGCGTTGCCACTTTTGGCCGATATAGTGCCAACAGCGTCTGACACCTCGGCGCTGTCTATCAGTAAGCCACCGGGTTCTATGAGGAAGAAGACGAAGGCGATTACGGGGCCGAATATAAGTGAGAGACCCGCTAGCCGATTGACGGATATAGTGCCCATGTTTGAACCTCCTTTATGAGATGTCACGGGAAGGACCCATGTGGGTTCAACTCCTCACAGCATACAGGCTGAAGCCACAGGCGTGTCATTCTTATATGAAGTTGATCGGTTCACAAAATTCGTCCTATTCGCAATATTGTTCTTGCAAGGCATCTTCCCAATAGGTGTAGTATGACGGGACGGGAATCGAGCGTATGAACGCCAAGCGAGTTGTCATAGTTGGTGGAGGTTTTGCTGGCCTCAGCGCGGCATACACGCTTAAGAAGCGGGGTATCACCCCTCTTCTGCTCGAAGCCAAGGATCGTGCGGGGGGACGCGGAATGGGCGAGAAGGTTGACGGGTTCTCCCTGGACATGGGCGCATTCGTCTTCACCGCTACCTATGACACGGCATTCCGCCTTTGCGAGGAGCTTGGATTGCCGCTGGTGCCGTCAACGATGAAGTTCGGGCACCACCGCAGTGGGCGGTGGGTCACCACTACGCCAGACCAATCGCTCTGGAATTTCCTGCGGCATCTGCCTGCGGCGTTCACCATGGGCTTCCTATCACCCTCAGGCATGCGGTCTGGCTTCAAGGTGATGCGCCAGATCCATCGCCAGTCGGAATACATGAGTTTCGCCGGCGGTAGCCCGCTGGTCGAGATCGATGACGACGAGTCGTTTGGCGAATATTTGGATCGGCTCGGCGTACCCGAGAATCTCCGACTGACGCTCAGTGGGCCGCTCGAAATGATACTGGGCGATCCGATGCCCGCGGGTCAGGCGCTTATGCGGGCGTACATCGGAGAAACGATGCTGCACTCCGGCAGGGTTTACATGCCCGAACGAGGCATCGGCTCCTTGAGTGAAGCACTCACCACCGTCTGCGCCGATGCGATTCGCGTTTCTACTCCCGCCAGGAGAATCGTCGTCGAGGACGGGAAGGCAACCGGAGTAGTCGTGGACGGTGAGACTATCCAAGCGGACGCGGTAATCTGCGCTGTTCCCGGAACGAAGGTCTCGGATCTCGTCCCGGAACTGCCGACAGAGACCCGTCGCGCGCTCGGCACTGTAAGCTACTCAACCGGCTGCCGGGTGGTGATCGGCCTCGACACGCCTCCGCTACCTCCCGGGTGGCACGGCGCGCTTTTTCCTGAGGACGAGGACACGCCGCTCATGCTGAGCAGATCCGTCTTCTTGCCTGCATGTGCACCTGCGGGTAAGAGTATTCTCGACCTACTCATCGGGCGCGACCGTGCCAAGGAACTCATCCCGCTCGACGATGATGAGATAAAGCACCAGATGGCGGCAGCTGTTCGTCGAAACCAGCCTCCAGGCTCCGCACTTCCCGGCGACGACGAGGGTTTGTTTTATCGCGTGTACCGGTGGGAAGAGGCGCTGTGCATGGGAACGCCCGGAATGCTCGCTGCAGTGGCTGAAATTCCAAGGCAGCTCGCAGGGCGCATCGACAACCTGTTCCTAGCAGGAGATTACATGCGCGTACCGTCAGTCAACGGCGCCCTATCCAGCGGTTGCGACGCCGCAACGGAGGTCGCAGATCTGTTGGCGTCTCGTGATGATTAGGGAAGGGCTGTAGGCGTGCCCAGTTGGGTCGACGGTGAGCCATGGTGACGCGCCGGGGACTCGAACCCCGAACCTAGTGATTAAGAGTCACTTGCTCTGCCAATTGAGCTAGCGCGCCACCTGTGATTCTAACTTGAGGCGTTGCCCGGCTCGGCGGCCCCAACGGGGCGCACTATAATCTGCGATGTCGATATTCGGCATCGGCAAATAGACGAAAGTGACGGCGAGCAAACATGCCTTCCAACCCTCCATCTCAAGATGACTTGCTCCGATGGATTCACGATGACCTCAACAATTGGGGTCGCTGGGGAGATGACGATGAACGGGGGACTTTGAACCACTTGAGCGCAGACACGTTGAAGGACGCGTTGTCACTTGTGCAGGAAGGTGCGACGGTTTCGTGTGCCCGCAAGGTCGGTTTCGAGGCGGCTGTGGATGTGCCTAGACCTCCGCAGCACTACATGATCGGATCAGGGGATGTGTATCGTCCGGGCGAAGGACCGGATCGGCAGGTGGCGATTGATTACTTTGGCTTGGTTTTTCACGGGCATACCGTGACACACGTCGACTCGTTGGCACACTTCTTCTGGGACGGGAAGGCATACAACGGCCGGTCTTCGTCTGTGGTGACAGTTGCGGAGGGTGCGACTGAGCTCGATGTTACAGCTGCGCTCGGAGGGATCATCACCCGCGGAGTCCTAGTTGATGCGCCAATGCTTCGAGGGACGCGGTTCATCGAACGCGGGGATGGGGTCGGGATGGACGATATCGAGGCGGCTGAGGAGCGGTGCGGATTCAGCGTGCGCGAGGGCGATGTGCTGCTCTTACGAACCGGGCAGCTAGGGATGCGTGAGGAACTCGGGCCGGTCGACGCCTATGTGGCAGGTTCGTCGGGGCCCAAGCCAGAGATCTTGCCATTCATGCACGAACGAGGCGTCGCAGTGATGGGGTCGGATACCGGCAACGATGTGCAGCCGACGGGTTACGAACGCTTCAGCAACCCTGTTCACCAAGTGGGAATCGTCGGAATGGGATTGTGGATACTGGACAACGCCTGGTTGGACGATCTAGCGGCGGCGTGCGCTGAGCGAGGACGCTGGGAGTTTTTGATCAACATCCTGCCGTTGAACTTGCCGACAGTCACCGGCTCGCCGGTAAATCCGATCGCGGTGTTCTGAGTCCAACAGGGACGACTCAGTAGTGAGCGTTGCGGACGATGTCGAAGTCTAGGGAGCGACCATCCGGAGACCTCGTCACGCCGACGAAGTCGATACGCCAATCGACAACTTTGGAATCGACCTCAGACGCTAGGTAAGCGAGAGCGACGTTTTCGATGCGGTGGAGCTTGGCAGGAGTCATGGCCTCCGCAGGCGTCCCGAACTTGCCGGAGTTGCGACCTTTGACCTCGACGAAGACCCATTCTGGCCCGAACTTGGCGATGATATCGATCTCGCCGTGGCGGGTCTTGTAGTTCCGGTCGATGATCCGGTAGCCGAGTTGGCGCAGGTGATCGACGGCCGCCTCTTCGGCGTTCATGCCGAATCCGTTGGGCAGATTCATTTCGAATCGATCTGCAATGTTGGATGGGGAAGTGGATCCGAGGGCTGCCCACGATTTGTCGGCAATGACTTTAGCGACGGGTTTGAAGGTTCGACGGTGGACAGGCGACGCCCCCAGTTTTTCGAGGGCGTTCATGTGAATCTCGGTACCGTAGCCTTTGTGTTGCGCAAAGCCGTAACCGGGGTGTTGCCTATCCAATTCGTCTGACATGATGTGGTCGCGAGTTACTTTGGCGACAATTGATGCGGCAGCAATGGAGAGGGATTTCGAATCGCCTTTGATGATCGACTTGGATGGCGTAGCAATGCCAAGGTTGGTGACGGCGTCGATCAGGATGAAATCGACTCTCCAACGGATTGCGCCGATCGCTTCCCGCATCGCTATCTTGGTCGCGGGAACGATACCTAAATCATCGATGCGATCAGAGGGAACGACTCCGACCCCGTACGAGTTGGCGATATTTCGGATCTCGGCGTACGCAATTTCCCGTTGTTCCTCGGTCAGTTTCTTCGAGTCGTCGATCAGGTCGGCTTTATCCTCGGGCAGTTCGGGTGGAAGGACTACAGCGGCAGCGACGACGGGCCCGGCGAGTGCGCCACGGCCCGCTTCATCAACGCCGGCGATGACGCTGTAACCAGATCGGCGATATTCGTTTTCGAACGCGAACGTCGGGCCTGTTTCCCGATTTGACGTCGCTACCATGACGCCAACAGGATACGCTACATGCGCAGTTCGTCCGAGTTGGAATGGCGAACGAGTTAAGCTGCTGCTGCGAACTCTGTCTCGGATGAGGCGTCGAAAAGCGGCGATTCCAGTTCAATAAAGCCGCCACCGAGAACTCGATCGCCTTGATAGAAGACGATTGCTTGTCCCGGGGTGCATGCTCTCACCGGAGTCGAGAAAGTCACTTTCCCAATTTCAGGCGTGATCATTTCAACTGTCGCTGGTTCCTCAGGACTGCGGTATCGGATCTTGGCTGTTACGTCCCCAGTCGGAGGTTCGCCATCAATCCAGTTGACGGCGGAGGCGTAGACCTCGTCGCGAAGCAGCCCTTCGACGGAGCCGACGGTCACCTTGCCGGTCTTGGAGTTGATCGAGGTGACGTATATCGGTCGCTTAGTGCCACCCATCATTGGCAAGCCCTTGCGCTGGCCGATGGTGAACTCGTGAATGCCGTCGTGTTCGGCTAGGACGTTGCCATCGGTATCAACGACAACGCCAGGTGTCGGGTTTTCGAGCCGCTCGGAGACGAACTCGCGGTAGGTGCCGGTGGGGATGAAGCAGATGTCCTGGGAGTCGGGTTTATCGGCGACGGGTAATCCTTCGGTTCGGGCGATCTCGCGGATCTCGTCTTTGGAGTATCCGCCGACTGGGAATGCCAGACGCCGGAGTTGGTCTTGTCGGAGGTTGTAGAGGACGTACCCCTGGTCCTTCATGGCGTCAGCGCCGCGAAGGAGGGAGCGATGTCCGGATTCGTCCTCCGAGATTTGGGCGTAGTGACCGGTCGCCACTATGTCGGCGTCCATGAGATCGGCTCGATCCATGAGGAAGCTGAACTTCAGGCGGTCGTTGCACGCCAAACAGGGATGAGGAGTTCTGCCCTGTCTATATTCACCAACAAAATAGTCAATGACGTGCTGCTGGAACTCCTTTTCGAAGTTCATGTAGTAGTGCTTGGCACCTATGATCCGGCACGTCTCGCGAGCATCTTCGACATCCTCAAGCGAGCAGCATGACTTCGAAAGTTTCCCGGCCCCTTCGAAAGGCGCGGGGAATAGACGCATCGTCACGCCGATGACGTCGTATCCTTCGCCGCCCAACAGTGCAGCGGCTACGGACGAATCGACTCCACCGCTCATGGCGACGAGCGCGCGCTTTTTCCGGTTGGTCATGACAGCTGCTTGGGTTTCGTCGAGACGGCGGCTCCTGAAGGTGCGTTCGCTACGCTTCGAGCGCGAATCAACTCCTTTCCAGAATAAATCCTCGCGTCAATCGAATGTCGTCGGGATGTGCTGTGAATGGCGTTTCGAAATCGGCAGATATAATCCGAAACAAGATGGCAACGACCACAACCGACACTACCGTCGAGACTCCGATCGAGGAACTGGCACGGGCGGCACTGGAGGAGGCGTCGGCGAATTTGGGATCCGATGTCGTCCTTCTAGACACTCGCAGCGTCAGCGATTTCACCGATTACTTCGTGATCGCGAGCGGCGAGACCGAGCGCCACCTGGAGATGATGGCGGAGCGCATCGAGCGGAAGATTCGCGACATGGGGATGCGCCGCAACAATCGTGAAGGTTCGGGAGCGGGAGGATGGTTGCTCATCGACTTCCCAGGCTTCATCGTCCATCTCTTCAACCGAGAGACGCGAGCGTTCTACGACCTTGAAGGGTTATGGTCTGAGGCGAACGAGGTCGTTCGGCTTCAGTAGCCCTGCTCTTTTACCCGTCGTCTGAGACGATCCACTCGTCATTCGACCTTGGATAATCGATCAACTCTTCGTCGCTGAAGAAGAGTCCAACCTCTCTCGCGGCGTCATCGGAATTCGCAGAACCGTGCACGAGGTTGCGGCTTATCTCGACTCCGAAATCGCCTCGGATCGTACCAGGGTCAGCTTCGTTCGGGCTTGTGGCGCCCATAAGCTTCCGTGTGATGGCTATGGCGTTAGGACCTTCGAGGCATAGGGCGACTACAGGAGCGGAGGTGATGTAGCTGACCAGCCCCGCATAGAACGGTTTGCCTTCGTGTTCGGCATAGTGGCGAGAGGCGAGGTCTCCGCTTACTTGCATCAACTTCATACCGACGAACTTCATGCCGGTGGCTTCAAATCTCGCGACGATCGTGCCGATCAGGGCGCGCTGCACCCCGTCAGGCTTCACCAAAACCAACGTTCGCTCTAGATCCATGTTCTCTGGTCCTCGAAGATGAATGATCGGCGATTCGCTGTTCTCGCCAAACAACAATTGTGCACAACGGGAAGCGAGTGAACGTCTAGCTGCGCCTAGGGGCCGTTATCGTCGGCGGTCGCGAGTAGATCGGTTCCACCGGTCCGATCGAAACGACTCCTCGCTCAAAACGTTCGATGGCGATGGCAACCAGATCCTCTGGAGAGCGAGGTTGAATGGATGCTGATGTTGTCGTTTCACCGCAAATCGCCACATCATTGCCGCCGAATCGCATTTCGATTTGATCTTCGTCGATGATCCCGGATTCAAACTCTTCGCTCGTGCCTGTCAACGGTGCTTTAAAGACGGCGTATGAAACTTGGTTTCGGCCGACTGGGATGATCGATACGATCTGTTTTCCTACAAAGTCTCGATGTCGGTACGCCTGAATGAGATGTGTTGGGGCACCGACCAAAGTGGCGTTCGTCGGCGCGACCAAACCTTGCGCTGTTGCAATCCCAACGCGGACTGCGCTGAAGCCACCTGGCCCGAGGGCTACCGCGACCACATCGAGATCGGCGACGGTTACATTTTCAGCGTCTAGGAGTCGCATGACAGCTGGCATGACTTCGCGACCATGGTTGTGGCGTGACTGCCATGTCTCGGACGAAACACTACCGTCCACGCTCAAACCGACTCCCGCATAACTCGTGGAGGTGTCAATGCCAAGTATTTTCACGGCATCACCTCGATCTTGTATGCGATGTCGAAGCGATCTAATAGGGACTTAGATCTAGGGCCGGTGGCGACCATCGAGATCTCTCGAGATTGAGTTGCCTCGATGACGTCGATCCGGATTTCGAGTGCATCCTCCGGCAACTCGCCTGCTGCGTTTTCGGGCCATTCGACGACCAAAGCACCGCGATCGAGTGTCTCTTCCAGCGCTAACTCGTAGACTTCTACCGCACCAGATATGCGGTACAGGTCGCAGTGGAAGATTCTTACCCTCCCGGGATACTCGCCGAGGATTATGAAAGTTGGGCTACGAGCGGAGACTTCGCATTCAGCACCGACCGCGATTCCGCGGGTCAAGCACGTCTTGCCGGCTCCCATCTCACCGTAAAGGAGAACGGTGTCACCGACGAATAGCGATTCGCCTAGCGCCTTGCCGATCTGCAGGGTGCGTTCCTCCGAATCGCTCACGATCATGTACGTTTCGCCTACGGTCAATGCCTCACCTCACCTGGCAAAGTGATCCCAACCTTTCGCTTCGAACTGGATCGGATCGCCCGCCTCGCCGATAACAGTGATTTTTCCCCCAGCAGATTCGGCTGGTCGAATCTCTCCGATTACATGGCAACCCGAAGACGCATCGACGCCCGCGATGGCGTCGGCGTCAGCGACGAACAGCAGCTCGTAATCCTCACCTCCCGTCAGGGCCAACTCCAAAGCTTCATCGCTGAACGTCTCGCTCAACGCTGCAAATATGGGCACCTTGTCTGCGTAAATCACCGCATCTACACTGCTGGCGGTGCAGATGCGCTCTAAGTCGATTAGCAATCCGTCGCTGATGTCCATGGCGCAGTGAACACCTGATTTCACCAACACTTCCGCCATGTCGACTCGCGGGCTTGGTCTGAAGTGGGCTTCTAACAATGGTGATGCCACATCGTTGTTCTTCGACTTGTCCAGGGACTTGAGGCCGCCTGCCGAGCCGCCCAAAGGACCTGAAACGGCGATCTGCTGGCCCGGGCGCGCAGAATCGCGGGTCAATGGATAGCCTGGATCGATCAGGCGTCCCGTCATTGAGACGCTGAGAATGATGTTGTCGGAAGCAACGGTGTCGCCGCCGACTAAGCGGCCGGAATACGTGTCTAGAGCACCGATGACGCCTTCGAGGAGATTCTCTAGATCGCCTACGCTGGTCGTTGCAGGAATGGCCAGCGTCAAGACCGCGTGTTCTGGTATCGCCCCCATCGCGGCGATGTCGCTCTGGTTGGATACGATGCACTTCCAGCCGATGTCGTGCCACGACATGAATTCCGAGAGGAAATGAACGCCATCGACCATGGCATCGGCGGTTAAGACGATATGGCTGGGATCGAATTGGAGGACGGCTGCGTCGTCACCGATCCCGACCTCCCCGAAGGGAACCGATCCGCCTCCATTCAAGCGTTGCTTGATGATCTCCACGAGGTCCGATTCGCTAATCGGCGCATGGGCAGATCGCTCGTCGGATGGCATATGACCGATTATATTTGGGCGTACAGTAGGGTCAGGACCGCCGGTTGAGGCGAAAAATGGCTTCCATACTGCTGATTTCTGACGTTCATGGCAATCTTCCAGCGCTCGATGCTGTGCTCGAAGATGCGGAGTTGCATGGCGGATATGAAGCGGTATGGGTCTTGGGCGATAGCGTGGGTTACGGCGCTCAGCCAAACGAGGTTGTTGAGAGGCTACGAGCGTTACCCGAACTATCTATGGTGAAGGGGAATCACGAGGAGGCTGCGCTTGGCGAGATATCGATCGTCGATTTCAACCCGGTGGCAGCGGCGGCGGCGATATGGACAGCTAACCATCTTGATGAAAGCTCACGCGGTTTCTTGAGGCAGTTGTCGGAACGGGTTGTGGATCGAAGCGTGACGTTGTGTCACGGGTCTCCACGGGATCCGATATGGGAGTACCTCTTTTCTGTTCACACTGCAGCAGATAACCTAGGTTTTTTCGATACGGATGGCTGCGTTCATGGGCACACGCACGTGCCTTCGGTTTTCGGTCAACATGACGAGCTGAGTTGGCGAGCGGTGCAGGCGCACGATGGTGACCTCGAGGAACTCAATTTCAAGCGCTGGTTCGTCAATCCGGGAAGCGTGGGACAACCTCGCGATGGCGATCCGAGAGCATCGTACGCCCTGCTGCATTGTGACGAGGCGAGTGATCGGAGCACGGTAGAGTTCCATCGAGTCGAATACGACATCGCAAAGGCCCAAAACCTGATATTCGATGCTGGACTACCCCTGCAACTCGGTTACCGTTTGTCCGAGGGGAGATAGACAATCGGCGAGTTTTTATAATTCGGCGACGGAATCCGAGGTCATCAGGAGTTTGTTTCAAAGATGCCGGTAGTTCACATTCACATGTTTGAGGGGCGGACCGACGAGCAGAAGTCGAAGATCGTCAAAGGCGTGACTAAGGCCATCTCTGAGGCCGCTGGAATCCCCGACGACGCGACGACGGTTGTCATTCACGACACCAAGCGGTCGAATTGGGCCGAGGGTGGCGTGTTGGCGTCCGAAGCGTCTTAGCCTTACCGCCATGAGCATCCGTCCCGCCGCGCAGAAACTTGTCGGCGGTATCTATGTGATCGTCGATCCGGATCATTGCGGCGGTCGCGACATCTGCGAGATCGCCGAGGCCACGGCATCAGCAGGCGCGGCGGCAATACAGCTTCGACATAAAGACGCGCCCAAATCAGTCGTGACAGATGAGGCTCGCGCCATCGCCGAGATCTGCCGTACCTACGGAACGGTATTCATCATCAACGACTACCCCGACATTGCAGCGGACGTTGGTGCTGCCGGTGTGCATGTGGGTCAGGGGGACATACCGATTGCAGAGTGTCGCGAGATTTTAGGGCCGGACCAGATTGTTGGGAAATCCAACGCACTCTTGGATGAGGCTTTGGAGTCTTTCGAACAGGGTGCGGACTACGTTGCGGTGGGCTCGATTTACTCCACCGCGACGAAATCAGACACTCGACCAGCCGGTTTGTCGACTTTGCGCGAAGTAGCGGAGCGGGTTTCGGCACCGATCGTGGCGATTGGTGGGATCAAAGCCGACAATATCGAAGCCGTTGCAAGGGCAGGTGCGGACTGCATTTGCGTAGCAACGGCGGTGACTTTGGCACAGGATCCCAGTTCAGCCATGCAAGAATTAATAGAGCGTTTTTCGGGGGCGTGACAGAGCCGGTTCGCTTAGAATCGTAACTTGGGCGTCTCGGCATTAGGCATTGACGGATCGTGGGGCGTCCGGTGTCGGATTCCGTCGTGCGGCGTTAGTAAGGACGCGTGAATAAATGACCGAGTTGTATCTGTCGATAGGTGCCGGAGTGCTCGCCCTCTTGGTTGCCGCCTTCTTGTTCAGAATGGTTACAAACCGTTCGGCTGGAGGTGAGGCTGTCCGAGAGATTGGCACGCTCATCCAAGAAGGTGCGATGGCCTTCCTCCGAAGGGAATACACCATCCTCGCCATTTTCGTCGTCCTGATCTTCATCGTTCTCGCCGTGTTGATCGACTTCAATGTGACGGGCAACTCGACCATTGAAGATTTGATCGAAGGTGGTAATCTCTCTGTGACCGGGCCTTGGACCGCGATAGCGTATCTCGCGGGTGCCATCGGATCGGCGCTGGCCGGATACATCGGCATGAACATCGCCGTTCGGGGCAACACCCGAACCGCGACCGCTGCCGAGACCGGATTGAACCCCGCGCTGCGCGTTGCATTCAATAGCGGTGCCGTGATGGGTCTGACCGTTGTCGGTATCGGCATCATCGGCGTGACCGCGCTCTGGCTGATCTTCGGCAACCCGAACGTCATCGCAGGTTTCGGTTTCGGAGCTTCCTCGATCGCACTCTTCGCGCGCGTGGGCGGTGGTATCTACACCAAAGCGGCCGACGTCGGTGCTGACCTCGTCGGTAAGGTCGAAGCGGGTCTGCCGGAAGACGACCCGCGCAACCCGGCGGTTATCGCCGACAACGTTGGTGACAACGTCGGTGACGTTGCCGGAATGGGCGCTGACCTCTTCGAGTCATACGCTGGCTCAATCATCGCTACCATCGCACTGGCTTGGACCGCGGCAACCGCCGTGCAAGAGGTCGATGCACCAATGATTGTCCTTCCGATGATGCTGGCAGGCATCGGCATATTCGCATCCATCATCGGCACGTCGATAGTCCGAACCAAAGACGACGCCACAATGGGCAATCTGCTCTGGAGTCTCCGCTTCGGCATCTTCGGCGCCGGAATATTGGCCCTGATCGGCACCGGCATCTATATCATGATGAACGATTCGCTCGGTTTCGAGCTTTTCTGGGTCATTCTGACTGGCTTGGTGGTCGGACAGGTGATCGGCACAGCGACGGAATACTTCACGTCGTATGAGTTCTCACCTGTGAAGTGGATCGCCCAACAGTCACAGACCGGGCATCCCTCCACGATCATCGCCGGCATCGCAATCGGTCTTTACAGCACCGTGATCCCGACCATCGCGATTGCGGCTGGAACCTGGATCGCATTTGAATTGGCCGGTCTCTACGGTATCGGTCTAGCCGCAGTCGGTATGCTGTCTACACTCGGTATCACTCTTGCGACCGACGCCTACGGTCCGGTCGCCGACAACGCTGGTGGTATCGCCGAGCAGGCAGGTCTCGACCCGCAAGTCCGTGAAAGAACCGACTCGCTTGACGCGCTGGGCAACACGACCGCAGCTACGGGCAAGGGATTCGCCATCGGTTCTGCGGTCCTGACGGCTATGGCTCTTATGGCTGCTTACGGGCAGGTCATCGAGATCGACAGCTTCGATCTTCTTGAACCGACGGTCTTGATCGGCGCTCTGATCGGCGCGCTGTTGCCATTCCTGTTTGCTGGTCTGACCATGCAGGCGGTTGGTATCGCCGCCGGCCACATGATCGAAGAGGTTCGACGTCAGTTCCGCGAAATTCCTGGACTGCGTGAAGGCAAACCAGGTGTCCGACCTGACGCCGCCCGAGCCGTCGACATCAGCACGCGTGGCTCACTGAAGGCCATGATTCTGCCTGGGGTGATCGCCATCGCAGCACCCATCCTGGTCGGGCTTTTCATCGGCGCACACGCGCTGGGCGGAATGCTCGCCGGATCGATCATTGCTGGCTTCCTGCTCGCCATCTTCATGGCTAACGCCGGAGGCGCGTGGGACAACGCCAAGAAATACATCGAACTCGGCAACTTCGGCGGCAAGGGTTCCGACCCTCATGCCGCAGCCGTGACAGGCGACACCGTCGGAGATCCCTTCAAAGACACTTCGGGACCTGCCATTAACATCCTTCTCAAGCTGATGGCGATCGTCTCGTTGATCTTTGGCCCGCTGTTCATCTAAGCGAAAAGCGACCTCAGAACAAAAAAGAGCGGCGGTTTTTTCCGCCGCTCTTCGTTTTCTTGCGCCGCTCTGCCGAACGTTAATCGGCGATCTCGGAGGTGGTAACGGCCTTCGCACCGCTCGCGAACATGGAGTCTAGAGCGCGCTGGTCGTCGTCCGGGTTGGCATTCACAGCCGAGATCGCATCGGTAATCACGAAAGCGCCGTAACCCTTCTGAAGGGCATCGTAGACGGTGTGTTGCACAGCGTATTCGGTAGACAAACCGCCGACAAATACACGTTTGACCTCGAGACGCTGAAGGTGCGAATCGAGAGTGGTTCCGTCGAAGCCGGAGTAGGCGTCCGATTGTGGATCCTCGCCTTTGCGGATGACGCTGCTACCAACCGGAAGCTTGAGTTCTTGGTGGAACCCTGCTCCGTCGGTGCCACGTACGCAGTGGACGGGCCAAATGCCACCGTTGTCTGCGAAGCTCTTGTGCGAAGTCGGGTGCCAGTCTTGCGTCGCGAACACGCGTGCGTCCTTGGACCGAAAGTTCATCGCCAAGTCAGACAGCTTTCGAGCGATAGCGTCGCCGTCTTCAACAGCCGCGGTTCCACCGGGGCAAAAATCGTTCTGCACGTCCACTACTACTAGGGCGTCGTTCGGGCCAATGTTCAATCTCGTCTCCGTTCTATCTAGTCGATTTCGGTTCGTCGCATCGCTCGCCAACATGCGTTAGATGGTTGAAAAGGCGCGCGCCGCGATTGATTCACATCTAACTGATGTTAATCCATCGTTGAAGCCGTGCTTCGGTTCGTGGCTCGTGTGCGCTCCTCGCGGTAATATGTAATGCGTATCGAAGTGTTTTTGAGTGATCTATGCGAGAAAACCATCCGCCTCATTTCACGTCTGCCAATCATCCACCACCCAAATCTGGGCTCACAACAACCGCTATTTGGGCTTTGGCAATCATCGCCGCCGCACTTGCTCTGACGGGTGCGTATTTTCTGGGCGTCTCCAATGCGAGCGTCAACGAGGTGGAGATCCTGATTCCTACACCCGCGCCAGCGGTCATACAAGTTGTTGGCGAAGTACGTGCGCCCGGTGTTTACGAGTTGGGATCGGATGAAAGGGTGTTCGCTGCGATTGAGGTCGCGGGTGGTGCGACAGAGAACGCTGATTTAGCAAGACTCAACCTTGCGGCGGTTGTTGTAGATGGATCGCGCATCGTGGTTCCCTCGATTCCATCTACACCAGCACCTACGATCCAGATTTCTCAGGATATTGATTCAAGCCAGAACGTCGATTCTGCGGAGCTAGATACTCCGGCTACTCCCGCACTTGATCCCATTAACAACGAGATCGATTTGAACAGTGCCACTTTGGACCAACTGAAATCGCTACCTGGTATCGGTGACACGAGGGCCAATCAGATCCTCGCTTTGCGTGCGAGGATTGGCCGTTTTTCGGTTCTCGAGCAGCTACTGGAGATCAACGGGATCGGCGAGAAGACGCTCGAGGCGATCCGGCCGTTGGTTGTCCTAGAGTGAGGATCGTCTGGACATCGTGCGTATTCGTCGCTGGCGTCGGTGCAGCGATCCTCTTCGATGTGGCTCCCGGTTATGCTGTCCCGACATCCGTTTTTCTCCTGACCGGATTATCTCTGGTTGTGGCGACGCTCGCACTGAGTCTGGTGCGACGCCGAGCGGCGGTCGCGCTGCTGTGCTTGGTGTTCATGATTGGCTGTTGGCGCGGGTCAGATGCGATCACTTCGATAGAGCAACAGGATCGGTCAACCGCGCCCTCAATCCTCAGATCGCTAGACGGATTGCGGCTCAGCGTAGCCTCATCTTTGGATGAACATATCGGCTCGGACAAATCCGGATTGCCCAAAGCTCTCTTGATCGGCGATCGGTCAGGAATAAGCTACGCAATCACGGACGATTTTCGATCTGCTGGGTTGTCGCACTTGCTCGCGATCAGTGGGTTGCACGTGTCACTGGTTGGGGGAACGGCAACTCTGGTCGCCGTGTTTTCGTTTGGGCGGCGGCGCTATGTACACCTGTCGCTCCCGTTGGTTGCGGTTCTGCTCTACGCCGCTTTGGCCGGATTCGCTCCACCGATCACCCGTGCGGCGACCATGTTTTCGGTGTTTATCCTGGGCAGGTTCATGGGACGCGGGTCGCATACCTTGGCGGCACTCTCGCTCGCCGCAATGTTGATGGTTGCCGTTCAACCCGAGATATTGACCTCATTGTCGTTCCAATTAAGTTTCACGGCGATGCTCGGAATTTCGTTTTTGTTTCCCGCGCTGACATGGAACACCGAAATTACTGGTTCAAGACAACCGGCATCCGAACGCAAATCATGGGCTAGACGCGTTAGGAGGTTCGTAATCGGGTCGTTGGCCGTGTCAGTAGCTTCAACACTCGGAACGCTGCCGTTAGTGGCGTTGCATTTTGACGCCGTGCCGGTTTGGGGTCCGATCGCGACTCTGTTGGCGGTACCAGCGATGCCCTTGTTGATCGTCCTCTCAGGATTCACGGCGGTTTTAGGGCTACTTCCAATACCGTTACTGGCAGAGGTATCGGCGTTTCCTGTGAAAGCTGGTGTCTGGTACTTAGAGTCCGTCGCGTCGGCGTTGGGTCATTTGCCACCACACCCTTACGACACTGGTGGTTGGACGGTGTGGATGACTGTCGCCTACTACTCGATTGCGGCGACGTTCATCGCATTTCGGTCAAGGATCGCCGATTGGCTGGAATTCATTCGTCAGAGATTGATGCCCTCCAATCGCGGCAACGCCATCGTCACCAACCACAATCAAAATGCATACCTAGCAGCCTCGACGGTGTTACTGCTGATCGGCATCGGATTTTGGGGATCATTGTTTGCCCAACACGAACCAAAGTCCTACATGAGTGCGCGGTTTCTTGAGACGACGCACGGCGAGTCGATATTCATCGAGACGCGTAACGGCAATCGAATGCTCGTTGATGGCGGCGGTAGCCGCACTCAAGTAGCCGATCAATTGACCGCGCTGTTACCGTTTTGGGATCGCGAGATCGACGTTGTTTTGCTGACTCATCCTGACGCAGATCACGTCGGCGGTTTGGCTGAGGTGTTGAACCGGTTCAGTGTTGGCGTTGTCATTCAGTCCGGAGTTAGTAGTTCGGATCACGCACCGCCTGATTGGAAAGCTGCGATAGAACACCATGACAACGTGGCCGTCGCTCGGCCGGGCATGGTTATCGGTTTGGATGAGGATGTGTCTATTGAAGTCCTATCCGCAGGATGCGCTCCAGATGTCGCGGATTGCGAGGACGACAACGACGCGTCCATCGTCACGAGGGTTGACGTCGGAGACGTGTCGTTTCTGCTGACAGGAGACATCGAAAGGTCAGCGGAAATCCGATTGGCAACATCGAACGCGAACCTACGAGCCACAGTTTTGAAAGCGGCCCATCACGGTAGCAAGACATCGTCAACAACCTATTTCGTCGACGCGGTTCAACCCTCCGCAGTCGTAATAGGCGCTGGATCTCAGAACCGCTTCGGCCATCCTCACGAGGAGGTACTTAAACGTTTGACGACCGCTGTTGGCGCGGACCGCGTTTTTCGGACCGACCAATTGGGTACGGTCGAGTTACGGACCGACGGCGAACGACTTTGGATGATGCGCTAACACTAGCGACGGTTATCTTCGGCGTACTGTGCGATCACGCGGTCGGTGTCCTGTGGAGGAACCGCCTCGTAGTGGTCGATCTCTACGCTGAATGACCCACGAGCCTGAGTCAACGAACGCAAGTCGGCGGCGTATCTCTGCATCGTCGAGATCGGTGCCTCGGCATTGACGATGGTGAAACCGTTGCCCAACGGCTCCATGCCGCTGATGCGCGCGCGCTTGCGGTTGAGATCTCCCATCACATCGCCCGCAGTCTCGTCAGGAACCATCACGTCGATCTTTAGGATCGGTTCCAGCAGTTGCGGACGTGCGTCACGCATCGCCTGCCGGAAGCCCATACTGCCGGCGATCTCGAAGGCGATACCTGACGAGTCGACCGAGTGAGAACTGCCATCGTAAAGCTCAACGTCGATGCCAACGACTGGGAAGCCTGCCAACACCCCCTGAGCAGCGGCGTTGCGTACTCCCTTTTCTACAGCCGGGATGTACTCTCGTGGCACGTTTCCACCTACGACGCTGCTCGAGAATGAGATGCCCGAGTCCGCACCAGCCGGCGCGACACGCATAAGTACATGGCCATACTGGCCGCTTCCGCCCGACTGCTTCTTGTGTTTGTAGTCGACTTCGGCATTGGCCACGATCGTCTCGCGGTAGGCGATCTTCGGCAGCGACGTCGTGAGCGAGACTTCGAATTTACGTGCGATGCGTTGGATCGCCATCTCGACGTGGATATCGCCAAGACCGTGCAGGACCAACTCTCCTGTTTCGATATTCCGTTCCAACCGCAGCGTCGGATCTTCCTCAGTAATGCGCGTTAGCGAAGACGCCATCTTGTCGAGGTCGGCCTGAGACTCCGGGCTAACAGCGAGAGCGAAGATAGGTGCCGGCAACTCGGCACCTTCTAGTTCGACCATGTTGTCGCGTGAACACAGTGTGTCGTACGTGGACGCTTCTTGCAGTTTGGTAACCGCTGCGATGTCGCCTCGAATGGCCGTGTCGACGACGTTCAGCTCTTTCCCCACAGGCGAGTAGACCTGCGCCACGCGTTCGGAATCGCCTTTAGAGCCAGTAACCAACTGCGAGTTGGGCATCAGGTCCGCGCCGTAAACGCGCAGGTACGAGACCTTGCCGACGAACGGGTCGGCGGATGTCTTGAAAATCAAGTTCGCTGGCGAGTCTCCGGTAACGCCTTCTGGCAGATCGTCGCTTGGCGCTGGCAACAGATCAATCACGGCTTCCATGAACTGATCGACGCCGATCTCGGCATCCGCCGCAGTCGCGAAGATCGGGATAACCGATCCAGATGCGATTGCCGATTTAAGTCCGTTACGGATGTCCTCGGCGCTCAATTCCTCGCCTTCGAGGTACATCATCATGAGATCGTCGTCGGATTCCGCGACGGCCTCCACAAGTTCTTCGGGCATGTCTTCGACGGAACCTGTAAGCAGGTCGTTGATACCTGAAAGTCCCTCTCCGCTGCCTTCTGGCGCCTGCACAGGCACGCACATTCGACCCCAAGCATCTTGGATGACGGCGACGACTTCTTCGAAATCGGTCTCGGGACGATCCAGCTTGTTGATGACGATCACGCGTGGCAATTCGGCATCTTCTGCCGCTTGCCATGCTTGGATCGAGCCAACCTCGATGCCAGATGGAGCTGAAATCAAGATGACGGCCGCGTCTGCTACTCGCATCGCCGACAACATGTCTCCCCGGAAGTCGGGATACCCGGGGGTGTCGAGAACGTTGATCTTGTGTCCGTTCCACTCGCACGGAAGGAGGGCCATCTGGACGCTTGAGCCGCGCTCCTGCTCCTCTGGCTCGTAGTCGGAGAGACTGGTCTGGTCATCGACGCGACCTCTGCGATTGACCGCGCCTGTCTTGTAGTACATAGCGTCGGCCAGCGTCGTCTTTCCGGCCCCGCTGTGTGCCGCTAGAACGATGTTTCTGATCTGAGACGTTGCCAACGCCGCCATATAACCACTGCTCCTATCTTTCCGATCCGGTTCTACGATCCTTACTGAGTAACGCCACCACCGACGTGCAATGGTGCATGCCAAGGTTGTGATCCAATGCTTCGACGTCCGTTAGACCGAAGAAGCGGGTTCGCAATGTATGGGCAATCATAAACCAGATGGCAAATCGCACTTCCCAAGTGCTACTTCGCACCGTGTTTGAACTTCTGAAGCGACAACACCAGCGCCACGCTCGCAGGCATGGGTATGCCAGATTCCCGTCCCAATCTCACCGCTGCGCCCAATATGTCATCCAGTTCGAGTTTGCCGCCACGATTGAAGTCCGATTGCAGTGACGATTGGAACTCTTCCGCCTCGGCGATTGAATCGGTGATCTTCGCGTCAACAATGCCGTTAGGAAAGTGGATGCCGTTCGCTTTTCCACTGGCCACGATCTCCTCCATCACGGTGCGAATGGTGTCCAATCCGCCATCCATCGCAAGCACTTCGGGTAGCGAGGCGCGTGCCGCCGTCACGATCGTGCCGAGCGCGCCGATAGCCACCATCTTCGACCACAGCGACGCTTGGATGTCGGAGCTAACTTCCACCTGAATACCCTCGACCGACAGGGCATCGCGTACCCGCGCAACACGTTCAGACACCGAGCCATCGCGTTCGCCGAACTCGATCCTCGCTGCGCTGCCCGTCTGGACAATGTGACCCGGCGCAGCGATCGAGGTTTCGATGTAAGTCGCACCCTCCAACACCTTGTCCCATCCGAACTCAATGGCGAGGGATTCGCCGCCCGTGATGCCGTTCTGGATCGTGAGGATCACGGTCTCTTCGCCGATCATCGGATGCATCGTCGGGATGGTGTCGGCGTTCGAGTAGAGCTTAACGCAGTGAAGAACCAAATCCGCCGTACCAGCTTCTTCTGGCGTGAGTGCGATTTGGGGTTGAACGACGTACTCGCCCCAGTGTGAATCGACGCGGAGCCCGTCGCGGCGCATCGCTTCGGCGTGGTCGCCGCGAGCGATCAGCACGACGTCGGCGCCTTGCCTCGCGAGCGCACCGCCGTAGTACGCGCCGACTGCACCTGCTCCCATAATCGCGATCTTCATGATGGGCCTCGTTTCTGCGAACCTTAATTACCACGATTATGCCAAAGCCAAGTCGGATCTTCGGGGTCGCGCTGCATGGATTAGCATCGGGTGCATGTCCAATGATTTCAAGCGTTTTGACGGTCGTCGCATTGACGAAACCCGTCCTATCCATATCGAACCCGGCTTCATGCCAAACGCCGAAGGCTCTGCGCTCGTCAAACTCGGCAATACGCACGTAATCTGCACGGCGACGATCGATCCCAACGTGCCGAGGTGGATGCGCGGTAGAGGCACAGGTTGGGTGACCGCCGAGTACGGAATGTTGCCGAGATCTACTGACGAACGCGTCGATCGTCGCCGAGCTTCCACTAGTGGACGTAGCAGCGAGATTGCGCGGCTGATTGGCAGATCGCTCAGGGCGATTACTGACATGGCGGCCTTGGGTGAGTGCGCCGTCACAATCGATTGTGACGTGCTTCGTGCTGATGGGGGAACGAGGACGGCATCTATCACAGGCGGTTACGTTGCGTTGGCTCAGGCCGTGAAGTCGATGAGGAGCGACGGCGAACCGATATTGAAGGACAGTATCGCAGCGATTTCTGTCGGGATCGTCGACGGGCAATGCGTTCTCGATCTCCCCTACGAAGAGGACTCACGGGCCGATGTCGATATGAACATCGTGATGACGGGATCGGGCGAATATGTGGAAGTTCAGGGCACTGCAGAGGGGCAACCGTTCACGTCATCACAGTTGATCGAGATGCTCGAACTTGCGCGTTTGGGTTGCGAAGTGATGACCAACGCCCAGCATGCCAGTGACGGACGTTGAGAAATCTGCATTGACGGCCGAAAATCAAGAAACTCCGTCACCGCGAGAATATTGGTCCGAAGTTGCTGAAGCCCTTTCGCCCAACTCCGGTGGTCAGCAGGCCACGACGATTGCAGACATCGAATTTCGATGGCAATTCCTGAACGGTCTTTGGCAAGACCGGCGGTGGGTTTTCGAAGCGATCTATGTTGGGTTGCTCACCCTCATAGCTTTTTGGTTGCGTATAAACGACATTGAGCTTGCACCGTATGGTGTCCATGGCGATGAAGCGCTGTTCGGATTAGATGCGCTAAACATCAAAAACGCCGGGAACCGCGAGCTATGGATGCCATCGGCATTGGGGAATCCAAGCGGATATGCGTGGATCATCGCCGCAATGTTCACCATCGGAGACGTTGATGTCACGTGGCTGAGAATGGGATCGATCCTGTCCGGGACGCTGTTGGTGCCAGCTTCTTACATGCTCGTCCGTCAAGTGCTTGGGCGTGATGTTGCTCTAATATCAGTGTTCCTAATTGCATGTTCTTCGTGGCTGATATTCCAAAGTAGAGTGGCGTATCAAATGATCACCGTCGTCCTGTTTTTGGTGGTCAGTTTGTATTTCCTTCACGAAGCTGTGAAACGTCGCGATATATTGATCGCGATCATTGGCGGAATAATATTCGGTGCTAGCATATATATATTTAAGGTGAGTTTGATATATTTTGCATTGATATCAGCGACTATTCTGATGTTGACGTATTTTCCCAATGAGTTACGCCGAAGAAAGGAAGTCTACATATTCTTAATTGTCACTTTGATTGTAGCCGCACCGTTACTCCTGTTGTACGTCGAGATGGAGTTTTTAGTCGTGCAGGCAGGGTCTCTCTACAACGAACCTACGTTCGAGTTGTCTGAACTCGCAAAGCGTAGCGTCGAACTCGTGTTGCATGTGGTCAATCCGGTTAATGACGGTGGACCCGATGGCGTACCAGGGGCATCGTTCTTGAATATATTCGGCAGTTTAGCATTCGCTATCGGATTAGCGACGGCATTTCGATTCATTGGTTCGCGTTCATATCAGCTATTGCTTATCATTTATCTCATTGCGATGATTCCGTCGATCTTATTCCCGGAAGCTGAAAGCCGAAGGTACCTGTTTGGGATCTTATTGACGCTGATCATCGCATCGATCGGGATGAGATCATTGATCATCGCTGCATTGGTTGCAATCAAGTTTTACATCGCCGATTTGAATCAGACCACAAGATCATCAAAATTATATGCACATCCGCACTTGTCCATCTTGGCAACAGGAATAATACTCATATCGTTCATGACCTTTTACCTACACACTAATTTGCAACACTACGACCAATACAAATACTCCGAAGGGGGATCCGACTGGTATTTTGACGCAGACCTATACGACGCCATGAAACTCGCGGATGATCTCGGAGTCAATCGAGTCGTATCGTTTTCGCAGCGACGAGTACCCGACCAGCGAACAGAGTTGCTGTTCCCGGACATCTCAGTTATTGATGCTGCTAACCAGGACGATGACCCCCAACCCGTTGCGGCGGAATTGGTCGATGGTGACACGGCGTTCCTTTTTTACCCTGGCTACGAGGATCGGCTCGAGGAGGTCGAAGCGATCTTCCCTGGGCACTCTCGGATCGACCGATACAACACGGATGCAAATTACCGACCTGAAAAGGTGTTCTGGTACTCCGCTTACATCGTTCGAGAAGACAGCATCGGATCAACTGCGGAATAATGTACCGGTACAACATCCGTCATGCCTAACCAACATCCCATCTACATATCGGTCATCGGCGGCGACCGCGATCACACCACGCCGGAAGGGTTAGAGATCGCAGAGGCGGTTGGCAGGGGTGTTGCCCAAGCTGGATGCATCTTGGTCAATGGCGGAATGGGCGGCACGATGGAGCGGGCGGCGAAGGGCGCGAAATCTACCGGTGGCACCACGATCGGCATCCTCTCGTCCACAGATCGGAGCGCAGCCAACGACTACATCGACTACGCCATTCCTACTCCCCTCGGATTCGTGAGGAATGTCTTGGTCGCCAACGCCAGCGACGCCGTGATCGTGCTTCCAGGCAAGTGGGGAACATCGAACGAACTGAGCTTTGCGATGATCGCCGGAGTTCCCGTTGTGGCGATCGAAGGCTGGGAAGTCAACCTACGTGGCGATGGAGGAGAGGCGCGTTACAACGAAGTAACGTATGCCCGAAACGCCGAAGAAGCGGTACGGTTGGCGGTTGATTTCGCACGTCAGCGACGCAGCACGGCGGGTTGACCGTGTCCTTGGTTGATCCCGAACTGTCGCCGTTACGAAATCACCCGCTCATATTGCAAACTTGTTGTGTATGAGCAAGATCAAATTCGTTCGTGGCAAAGAGATTCTCGACTCGCGCGGAAATCCGACCGTATATGCCGAGGTGCTACTGGAGGATGGGACGCGCAACGGCGCTTCGGTTCCCTCCGGCGCGAGCACAGGTGAAAACGAAGCCTGGGAACTGCGCGACGGCGACGCCAAACGATTCAACGGTAAGGGTGTCCTCCAAGCTGTAGCCAATATCAACGGGCCGTTGAACGACGCCGTCGTGGGCCTAGACGCGAATAATCAACGCGCCGTCGACGAGGCGATGATCAACGCCGACGGGACTGGCAACAAGTCCCGCTACGGAGCTAACGCGCTGCTCGCCGTTTCGATGGCGATCCTGCGTGCTGCTAGCCGCAGCCAAGGCGAGTGGCTTTACGACCTTGTAGCGGATCATATCGGGAACAAAGATCGATACGTGCTTCCCGTTCCGATGCTGAACATCTTCAACGGTGGTGCGCACGCCGCCGGTTCGACCGAATTCCAAGAGTTCATGGTCATGCCCGCAGGTCTGGAATCGCTGTCGGAAGCCCTCCGAGCCGGTTCGGAAATCTATCAGGCACTCGGAAAGCTGCTCCAGGCGGAAGGCCTCTCAACCTCGGTAGGGTTCGAAGGCGGTTACGCACCAGTCGGACTGACCAATCGTCAAGCCCTTGGATACGTCACGCACGCCATCGAGAGTGCGGGTTACCTGCCCGGCGAAGAAATATTCATCGCACTCGACCCCGCGGCGAGCGAGTTTTACGTTCCTGAGGTCAAGCGTTACAGCATGAAACGCGAGGGTCTCCGGTTGACCTCCCAAATGATGGCGGACGAATACGACGCGTTCTGCGCCGAATACCCGATCTGCAGCATCGAGGACGGACTCGGCGAGAACGATTGGGAAGGCTGGCAGATCCTGACTGAGACTGTCGGAGACCGCGTCCAACTCGTTGGCGACGACCTTTTCGTTACCCAGACTGCTTTCCTCGAACGCGGCATCAGCGAAAAGGCGGCGAACGCGATTTTGATCAAACCAAATCAGGTGGGGACGGTAACCGAGACGCTCGAGACAATCCGACGCGCCAGAGAGGCCGATTTCGGTGTAGTCGTCAGCCATCGCTCTGGCGAGACCGAAGACACTACGATCGCTGACATCGCCGTCGGTTCGGGCTGCGGTCAGATCAAAGCCGGCGCGCCTGCTCGCAGCGAGCGTGTCGCCAAATACAACCGACTGCTTCGCATCGAAGATTGGGCTGGCGACAGAGGTCGATACGCCGGGATGGATGTGATCAAGTCACCGTAACGAAGTACTTGCGAGCGGTGTAATCTGCAATCAACACAAATCAACAACGGCAATAGGACCTCGAACATGAGCAGAACCAAGATCGGTATCAACGGTTTCGGCAGGATTGGCCGACAGGTCTTCCGGACCATCAGCGAACGGCATCCCGACAAGTTGCAAGTTGTAGCGATCAACGATCTCGCAAATCCACAGCAGCAAGCCCATCTGCTGAAATACGACTCCACCTACGGCCGGTACGACGGTGATGTCGAACCTGGCGACGGCTCACTGACCATCAATGGCGAGCAGATCACCGCATTCTCGGAACGTGATCCAGGCCAGATCCCGTGGTCCGACGCTGGAGCCGACATCGTCATTGAGTCAACAGGGTTTTTCACGGACGCTGGACAAGCCTCTGCTCACCTCGGCGGAAGCGTCAAGAAAGTCATCATTTCCGCTCCTGCGACGAATGAAGACATCACCATCGTTCTTGGCGTCAACCAAGACGAGTATGACCCGGCGGAACACAACGTCATCTCAAACGCGTCCTGCACCACCAATTGCGTCGCGCCAATGGCGAAGGTGCTGAACGACTCTTTCGGCATCGAACACGCGTTGATGTCGACGATCCACGCCTACACCAACGATCAGGCAATTTTGGATCAGGTGCACAGCGATCTTCGACGCGCCCGTGCGGCGGCGAACAGCATCATCCCTACCACGACCGGTGCAGCCAAGGCGGTGACACTGGCGATCCCCGAGTTGGCCGGCAAAATCGATGGAATGGCGTACCGCGTCCCGGTAATCACAGGATCGGTAACCGATCTAACAGTGCGGCTGTCGAAATCTGTGACCGCCGATGAGGTTAACGATGCCTTCCGAGCCGGCGAAGCAGGCGAACTGAACGGCGTCGTCCACGTCTCCGACGAGCCGCTTGTATCGTCCGACTACATCGGTGATCCGCACTCCTGCACCATCGACGCCCTATCTACCGCAGTGATCTCCGATGAGGACTCTGAATCGGGAACTTTCGTCAAAGTTGTGGGTTGGTACGACAACGAGTGGGGATACTCGAGTCGAACGGCCGACGTTACAGCTCTGATCGCGGCATCGCTTTGAGTCATCGTCGCGCAGCGTGACAAGGCAACCAGTTTCCCAATTTGCGGCGGGTTGAAACTCGCCGCGGTGCGGACATTTCCGGCACCAGCGCTTACGCGGATATCATGAATCACATCTACACTAACGAACAGATCGAGACGAGCAACACGAACGGGACCCTGAGCACCCCTACACAACTGAACCGACAACACGTGGTCGACGACATGGACGCGTTCCTCAACGTCCTCCCCGACGCATTCCGCGCGGGCCTCGATGGCAACGGGAACGGGTCTCACGACATGTCAGGGCTACTGGAGATCATCGTTGATCTCGGCCGCGTCCCTGAAGCAAGATTCGTCGATGGTTCAGTCGTGCTCAACGATGACGAGGTGACGCGGGGCGATATCGACTCAGTAATCGGCGGTTTAGGACGTTTCGGGGATGACAATCGTGCTGGCATCGAGCGAACACTCCACCGCTTCTCGGTCATCCGAGATCGCGAAGGTAATCCCGTCGGGCTAACGTGTCGCGTCGGGAGGGCCGTATTCGGTAGCGTCCGACTGATCCAAGACTTGATCGAGTCCGGACGCAGCGTGCTCATCCTTGGCCGGCCAGGCGTTGGCAAGACCACGATTTTGCGAGAAGTGGCGAGGGTGTTAGCCGATGACGCCTCGCGGCGAGTGGTCATCGTTGACACCTCTAATGAGATCGGAGGCGATGGTGCGGTTGCCCATCCCGCAATCGGACGTGCCCGCCGGATGCAGGTGCCCAACACCGAGTTGCAGCACCGCATCATGATTGAAGCGGTCGAGAACCACATGCCCGAAGTCGTCGTGATCGATGAAATCGGGACGGAACTTGAAGCCATCGCGGCTCGAACCATCGCAGAACGCGGCGTCCAACTCGTCGCCACCGCACACGGCAACACTCTAGGCAACGTCATCACCAACCCGACCCTGTCTGACCTAGTCGGCGGTACGCAAGCCGTCACCCTCGGCGACATCGAAGCTCGCAGGCGTCGCACCCAAAAGACGGTTCTAGAACGCAAACACACGCCGACGTTCGACGTCGTCGTCGAGATGCGGGAGCGCAACTACGTCGGTGTCCACATCGACGTTGGAAGAGCCGTCGACAGGATGTTGCGCGGTCTTCAGGTACCACTCGAGATGCGGCGGCTTCAAGAAGACGGTTCGGTCGAAACGCAAGTCGAAGACGCGATGCAGTCGGAAGATGGATTCGAGACTGCGGCGTTCGATCTCAACGCGGTGAGATCGCCGAGACAGTCATATGATCCACCGAATGGCGCATCGAACGGCTCATCCAACGGAAATGGCCGTTCCCACAAGCCGAATGAAACGGTTGCACGCGATGAGCGAATGCCCGAGCCCCCGCCTGTGCGTGTCCATCCGTTCGGCGTTCCACGGGAGACGCTCAGGTCAGGCATCCGCGCGATGGGCGTACCGGTAATGTTGTCCGAGTCCGCCGCTGAGGCCGATGTCCTAGTGACTACCAAACTGCATTACGGACGGCGCCCTCCCGCGGTCAAACGTGCCGAGCGGGACGGTGTGCCCGTCTACGTTCTGCGTCGGGGCACGCGCGAGCAGATCGAACAATTCCTGAGCCGTTTCGAATTAGAAGGGCCAGGCCCTATTAACGGCGACGGCGCGCACCCGACAGATGACGAGTTCATCGTCGAGGAAGCTCTAGAAGAGGCAGAACGAGCGGTCGAGCGGGTTCTCAGCGGCGACCGCAAAATCAATCTGTCTGCACAGTCAGCACACATCCGCAGGTTGCAACACGCTCTGGCCGCCCGCTACAACGTCGGCTCCGCCAGCACCGGCCACGAACCCAACCGACACGTCATCATTCGTCGCAGGCGACGTTGATCCTTACGACGACCGCGTAGTTACGGTATTCGCATCATGCCGCGCAGACCGGTTCACAATGCACCCTTCATCTCATTCGAAGGCGGAGAAGGAGCGGGCAAGACAACGCAGGCCGATTTGCTCCGACAGCGCATTGAGGCATTGAAGATGCCTGTGATGCTGGTCCGAGAGCCTGGCTCCACACGTCTCGGGGAACAGGTCCGCGACATCATCAAATCGCAGAGCAACAATGTGCCCGCCGCCGATGCCCTGCTCTTCATGGCTGCACGGGCACAACTTCTCCACGACGTGATCATCCCGCAACTTAACGATGGCACCACTGTCGTGTGCGATCGGTTCGCCGACTCGACGATCGCGTATCAGGGCTATGGCGGCTCGCTGAATTTGGACCGCCTCCGCCACGCCAACGAGCTGGCGACCAATGAGGTTGTGCCAGACCTGACGATCCTGCTTGACGTCCCACCCGAAACCGGGCTCAACCGCCGAGATGCCGAGGACAATTCGACAGGCGAGACACAGCGAAGATTTGAGGAGTTGCCGATCCGCTTCCACCGAAACGTTCGTCGAGGTTACCGAGAACTCGCAAGCCGAGAACCTGCTCGGTGGGTCGAGGTCGACGGTTCGAGAGACCCGAACGAGGTCGCCGAAGACGTATGGCAACACGTCTCCGAATTCTTCGATTTGAATTAACCTGAAACATCGCAACTGAGACTAACCGGAGATACCCACGATGCGAACGAACACGATGAAGCGAAAGATGCTCGACGGCGGCACCACTCTCGGCCCGTTCGTAGGATGGCCCGCACCCGCATTGGTCGAACTCATGGGATGGGCAGGCTTCGACTTCGTCGTGATCGACTGCGAACACGGCATCATGGACTACGAGACGGCGGAGAACATGATCCGAGCCGCAGAGTTGTCCGGCACCACGCCGATCGTGCGCATCGGCATGAACGACCAGCAGCATATCCAGCGCTACCTAGAAGGCGGCGCACAGGGCGTCATGATCCCGCTCATCAACGACGGCGAGCAAGGACGCCGTGTCGTCGATTCCGTGAAATATCCACCAGTAGGCAAACGTGGCGGCTTCTCAGGACGCAGCGCTATGTTCGGCATCCAAGACCAGGCCGAGTACGTCAAGCAAGCCAACGAAGAGACGTTCGTTTGCCTGCAGATCGAGACGCCCGAGAGCATCGAGAACGCCGACGAGATCATCAACGTCGAAGGCGCCGACTGCATCTTCATGGGCCCCGGCGACCTCTCGCTCAACATGGGCTACCCCGGCCAGATCACCCACCCCGAAGTTGTCGAAGCCGTTGAAACGCTAGTCAAGAAAACCCACGACGCCGGTAAAATCTCCGGCACCTTAGGCGTCACCACCGAACAAGCCCAGTTCTGGCACGAACGCGGCGTCCAATGGATAGTCAGCGGAGCCAGCCGCTTCCTTCTCGCCGAAGCACGCGCATATCTGGACGGTACGCGCGGTTCTGGGATCGGCTGATAGCCGCACACAATCCCGCAAGGATCCGCAAAGAGTGCCACAATCAGATCACGCCGTAGTGACCGGCGCATTTAGCTACACTGGCGGATTCATCGCTCGGCACCTGCTCGCGCAGAACATGACAGTTTTGACGCTAACGCGTCATCCCGACCTTCGAGACAGCTTCGGCGGGGCCATACAAGCCGCGCCTATGGACTTCTCCGACAAAACGGGTCTTCGGCGTTCGATGCAAGGCGCCAGTGTTCTTTACAACACATACTGGGTGCGGTTCGAGCGCGGCGAAATCACTTTTGCACGCGCGGTAGAGAATTCAAGGACGCTGTTCGAAGCGGCCGTCGATGCGGGTGTCGGCAAGATTGTCCACATCTCGATCGCCAATCCTTCGCCGGATTCGCACCTGCCTTACTACAGCGGCAAGTGGCGTGTAGAAGAAGCATTGCAGAACCTTGGAGTGTCATACGCGATCATCCGACCAACTTGGATTTTCGCTAAAAACGACATTCTCATGAATAACATCGCTTGGGCCTTAAGACGATTCCCCTTCTATCCGCTCTGTGGCGATGGCGATTATCTGGTGCAACCGATCTATGCGGAAGACCTCGCCGAGCAGGTGGTCGCGGCCGGATCGCAGGCCGATAACGTGATCGCAGATGCGGCCGGTCCTGAGACGTTTTCGTTTGCGGATGCGCTTCAGATGCTTGCAGACGCGATGGGAATCCGTTGTCGACTGGTGAATACCCCGCCATCTCTCGGCCTTGCTTTGACTCGGTTGGTCGGATTGATGGTGCGAGACGTCGTGCTAACACGGGACGAGGTCGACGGTCTATCTGCGGGATTGTTGGCGTCGAAACTCCCGCCTACGGGGACGACTCGATTCAGTTCGTGGTTGAAGGAAAACGCCGATCATCTTGGGAGGCGATATGAGTCGGAGTTGAACCGTAATTTCCGTTTGTAGCGAACTGCGGCTTGAAATGTCACTCGGCGACGCCCCGCAACCTTAACCCGTTGCGCCAGTCGTCGATGATCTGGTTGTCGTGTTCGAAGGCTAATTGGGGCATGCTATCCGTTGAGAAGACGCCGGCTTCTGAGGTTTCATCGCCAGCGATTAAATCACCAGAGGTAGGCTCGGCGTGGTAGACGA
Organism: Dehalococcoidia bacterium; assembly: GCA_965204425.1. GTDB lineage: Bacteria > Chloroflexota > Dehalococcoidia > Lucifugimonadales > Lucifugimonadaceae > Bin127. The sequence continues at coordinate 2,708,140 of OZ241990.1, read as the reverse complement.
CTAGGACGACTGCTTCGCCTTCGTCGCTGTATACGCCCACCAGCCATTTGACGTTGACAATTAGTCCACACTCTTCGAGGACTTCGCGTTCAAGGGCCCGTTCAAGTCTCTCGCCGCGGTCGACGTAACCCGAAGGAAAGCTCCACTTGCCCAGTTGCGGTTCGATGGCGCGTTTGAGCAGGACGATCCCACCGTCCATCGGGATAATGGCGGCAACCGCAACTTTGGGGTCGGAGTAGATGACGCGGTCGCACTCGGTGCAACGATGATGACCACCCGCAATCGGCGTCAATGCCGGCAATTCCGGATGATGCGGCTGCGATCCGCCTGACTGGATACTCATGACAATTGCGAATCTTAAATGCCGCACGCGCAGAGCCGACTAGAAATGAACACCCTAGAATGCTTACATGACTTTTCTGCGAATTGTGCTCAGAGGTTTGGCCGTGTTGAACCTGCTGTTAGCCGGCTTCACGGCATTGGTGGGTTCGTTCGCTGACGGTAACGACATGGCAGCCCGGTTATTGCTTACGGTTCTGCATCCCGTAACGGCGCTAGCGATCCTAGTACTCGTCTTCGCTCCCCGCTTGACCAAACCTTTCATGGTAGGGATCGCGGCCGTCATTGCCTTCAGCGTCGCCGCCGACATCTACTACGCGGTGATGATCGCATTGGGCAACGTCAAAGGCGATTGGCCGCTGCCCCTAGTTTTCGCCATCATCCCGACCATCGCTTTGGTTTACGCGATCAAACGGACGCGTGAACCAGCGGCTAGTGCCGACGACGGCGAAGGCGCAAACGAGTGATTTGTTAAGGCTCGGCGGCTACCGCTACCTCAAACCATCTGAGCAAAGACGGGGTTCAGCTTAGCCCGCGCCGCGGCCGACTTCTCTCCGTCTTGGGACTCGAAGATCGGAATCTCCTCGTTCGGATCGGCCGTAAGATCGTACAATTCGCCACCCTCGTAAAGCTTCCAGTCGTGATCCCGAACGAAGCGGATGCCGTCCAGATCGGGCCGATTAGGCGTCATCGGTTCGTAATGGAAGAAGAGCCACTCCTTCGGATTGCCCGTCTCACCCTTCAACTGCGGTAGGAACGAGGTCCCGTCGATGTGATACCCCTCTGGCGCGTCGATTCCAGCCAGTTCCAGCATCGTCGGCAGGAAATCGGTCACATCTACGAGGTCGTTGTTGACCGCTCCCGCTGGGACAGTGCCCGGCATCTGTGCGATCAAGGGAACGTGGGTTCCAAGGTCTCTGGTCTGACTCTTCCCACCGCACATCTGGTTGTGACGATGCACAATCGAGCACACTTCCTCAGGCGAGCCGTTGTCACCCGTATAGATCACGAACGTATCCTCGCTCAATCCCTGCTCTTTCAGGTAGTCCAACAGCCTCCCGATCACCTTGTCGTGATACTCCACCATGTCCTTGTAATACCGAGGATGGGCATGATCCCCGCTGTCATCAAGCTCGGCCCACGTTCGACCGCCAGTCACCTTGTTGGAATTTGGCTCCCAATCGTCCCATTCCGGGCTGTCAGGTGTTGGCTCAAAGGGGCCATGCGTCAGAGCCATCGGCCAGTAGACGAAAAACGGGTTGTCGTCGTCTTTTTTCCGTTCGATGTAGTCGATGATGTAGTCGCAGAAAAGATCGTCGCCATATTCACCCTCGGTGTCGTCTCGGTACTTGCCGTTCCGGTAGATGACCGGGTCCTTATACCGCGACCCTTTGTCTTCGGTGTGGTGAGCGTGCCAGACGTTGTACTCGTCGAAACCCGCATCCTCGATCCGCTGCCCTTTGTTCCGCATCTCAGGAAACTGTTCCGGCGGGTTGTACGAGTACAGCTGCCACTTGCCGGATATGCAGGTGTTGTACCCAGCCTCCGAGAAGATGTGCCCGAACGTAACCTCGTCAGGCTGCATCAGACCAAAGCCGATGTAGTTCCTGAAGTTGTGCTTGCCCGTCATCAACGCCACGCGCGTCGGCGTGCAGAGCGGCAGGACGTGCCCCTCTTCGAAAAGCATCCCGTCTGCCGCCATCTGGTCAAGCCGCGGCGTGGCATACGACGTACCGCCATTGACACCGATGCACTCGTAGCCGAGGTCATCGGACATGATCATGATGATATTGGGTCGTTTGTCTGACACAGCAATTCTCCCTTAGAAACTACGCAACCATCTCCGCGAAGATCGGTTTCAGCTTCGCTCGCGCCGCCGCAGATTTCTCGCCGTCTTGTGCCTCGTAGATCGGCACATCCTCGTCAAGATCGGCGTTCAAGTCGTACAGCTCACCAGTTTCGTAGAGCTTCCAGTCACGATCCCGCACGAAACGGTGGCGGCGATGGACCGCTCCTCGCCGGAAATTCGTTGGCTCAAAGTGGAAGAACAGCCAGTCTTTCGGATTGCCCTTTTCGCCAGTCAGTTGGGGATAAAACGATGTGCCGTCGATGTGGTACCCGTCAGGCGCGTCTACACCAGCGGCTTCCAACATCGTGGGCAGGAAATCAGTGACGTCCACCATGTCGTCATTGACAACGCCAGCGGGTACCGTCCCCGGCTGTTGCACGATCAACGGCACGTGCGTCCCGCGATCATTCGTCTTCCCCTTGCCGCCGCAGATCTCGTTGTGGCAATGGAACATCGAGCACACATCAGCCGGAGAACCGTTGTCCCCCGTATAGATAACCAACGTGTCCTCACTCAGTCCCCGCTCCTCCAGATAATCCAGCAGCTTCCCGATCAGCTTGTCGTGATACTCCACCATGTCCTTGTAATGCCGCGGATGGTCGTCCCAATTGCCCTCTTTGATCTCGGCCCATGTCCTGCCGCCCAAAGCCGTGTTCGCCGGCGGCTCGAAATCATCGAATTCTGGACTGTCGGGCGATGGTTCATAAGGTCGGTGCGTCAGAGCCATCGGCCAGTAGACGAAAAACGGGTTGTCATCATCCTTCTTCCGATCAACGAAGTCGGTGATGTAGTCGAGGAACAGATCATCCCCGTATTTGCCGTCGGTGTCATCCCGATACTTGCCGTTCTCGTAGATGATCGGGTCCTTGTATCGGGAGCCTTTGTGCTCGGTGTGGTGGGCATGCCACACGCAGAACTCGTCGAAACCGGCATCCTCGATCTTCTGTCCCTTGTTCCGCCATTCCGGTGCCTCTTCCGGCGGGTTGTACGAATACAGCTGCCACTTGCCGGAGATGCAGGTGTTGTAACCGGCATCCGAGAAGATGTGGCCGAACGTGACTTCATCGGGCCTCATCAAACCGAATCCGAGATAGTTGCGGAAGTTGTGTTTGCCAGTCATCAACGCGACGCGTGTAGGCGTGCAGAGTGGCAGCACGTGCCCCTCGTCGAACCGCATCCCGTTCGCCGCCATCTGGTCTAAACGGGGTGTATCGTAAGACGTCCCGCCGTTGACCCCGATGCACTCATATCCGAGGTCATCAGACATGATCATGATGATGTTCGGACGTTTTTCCGACATTGCGATCTCCCTCGATCAGGACTAGGCCACCATCTCCGCGAAGATCGGCTTAAGCTTGGCACGAGCAGCCGCGGATGCCTCGCTGTCCTGCGACTCGTAGATCGGGGTCTCCTCGTCCAGATCCTCATTCATGTCGTAGAGCTCGCCAGACTCGTAGAGCTTCCAGTTCCGATCACGCACCATCCGGATGCAGCGCGCCGCGTTCCGAGCACTCATCGGTTCGAAGTGGAAGAAGATCGAATCCTTGGGATTCCCCGCCTCGCCCTTCAACTGCGGATAGAACGACTCTCCGTCGATGTGGTAATCATCCGGTGCATCGACACCAGCTGCATCCAGCATCGTGGGCAGGAAGTCCGTAACGTCGATCAAATCGTCGTTAACCGATCCTGCCGGAACCGTCCCGGGTCGCTGAGCGATCAACGGAACGTGCGTTCCGCGGTCGTTCGTCTTGCCTTTGCCGCCACAGATCTCGTTGTGCTGGTGATACATCGAGCAGACGTCATGCGGCGAGCCATTGTCGCCGGTGTAGATGACGAGCGTATCCTCGCTCAACCCTTGAGCCTCGAGGTGGTCCAAGAGACGCCCGATCAACTTGTCGTGATACTCCACCATGTCCTTGTAGAAACGGGGATCGTCTTCGAAAGCGCCATCTTCCAGTTCAGCCCAAGTCCTTCCGCCGAGCGTCTTGTTGGGTGGCGGTTCGAAATCTGCGAACTCCGGACTGTCAGGACTCGGCTCGTGCGGCTTGTGGGTCAACGCCATCGGCCAGTAGACGAAGAATGGCTTGTCGTCGTCTTTATTCCGGTCGACGAAATCGGTGATGTAGTCGCAGAAGATGTCGTCACCATATTTGCCGGCGGTATCCTCGCGATACTTGCCGTTCTCGTAAATGATCGGATCCTTGTAGCGGGAGCCCTTGTCCTCGGTCTGATGCGCGTGCCAGACGCAGAACTCGTCAAAACCAGCATCCTCTATCTGCTGCCCCTTGTTCCGCATCTCGGGCATCTCGTCCGGCGGGTTGTAGGAATAAAGCTGCCACTTGCCGGAGATGCACGTGTTGTATCCAGCGTCGGAGAATAGGTGCCCAAACGTAACCTCATCCGGTGCGATCAGCCCAAACCCGATGTAATTCCGGAAATTGTGCTTACCCGTCATCAACGCCACCCGCGTCGGCGTGCACAACGGCAAGACATGCCCCTCGTCGAAGCGCATCCCGTTCGCCGCCATCTCGTCAAGCCGAGGCGTAGCATACGACGTTCCGCCGTTGACGCCGATGCACTCATATCCGAGATCATCGGACATGATCATGATGATGTTTGGTCGTTTATCTGACATTTCGTTTCTCCCGCAAGAAACCATATCACCGCCATTAAAATCACATCATTCTCAACCCAACCGAATTCAGGTTACCCAAATGTCCAACCCAACCCCAGTAATCGACGTCCAAGTCCACGCCTACGAGCGAGACCGCCCGGAACGGCCATGGCACGGCGACCTGGCCGGTCCCCCCGAAGTGACAGGCGACGACATGGTCGCGGCAATGGACTCAGTCGGTGTCGACGGCGCAATCCTCGTTTCGCCGTTCTCGATGTATCAATATGACGCGAGCTACGCGCTGGAGGTATACGACAAGCATCCGGGCAGTTTCGGCTTGGTCAGGCCCTTCGACCCCGACTCCGAAACCATCGAACAAGAGATGGAAGAGTGGACATCCACTCCCGGAGTGGTCGGTGCACGCATCATGCTTGCACGCATCGAGATCGAAGCCGACAACCCCGGTGTCAATCGGATCCTCGCTGCCGGCGCCAAAGCAAACGTCCCCATAAACGTCATGTGCTCCGGCAAGCTCGAAATCTTCCGCGAAATGGCTCGCAACCACCCGAACACGCAGCTGATCATCGATCACCTCGGCCTGGCTCAACCTTACGAACCACCTGCACCGCCCGATGCATGGGACGATCTCTCAGCAGTCGTCGCCCTAGCCGAGTTCGACAACGTCGCAATCAAGATCTCCGGCGCAGGCTCACTCTCCCACGAACCATTCCCTTACCCCGACATCTGGGAGCCGTTGGGCCAAATCTTCCGTGCCTACGGTCTAGACCGATGCATGTGGGGCACCGACTGGACGCGGGCAGTCAATCTCCTGACCTACGAACAAGGAGTAGAGGCGTTCCGCGTAACGGATCAGTTGACGGACAGCGAGAAGGCCACGCTGATGGGCGGGAGCCTGCAGAAAATCTACAAGTGGTCGCCGAGTTGAAGAGAGTACGCCGCTAGCGATCCGATAATTCCTCGCGCATCTTTTCTTCCTGTTCGATCTGCTCCGGTGTCATCGCGTCACCGAAATCCTGATACTCGAATATCGGTCGGACTTCGACTACTCCGCGGCTGAGCATCGGGTTCGGGCACTTTCTAAGCCATTCCACGGCCTCGCCCATGTCCTTCACCTCCCAAATCCAAAACCCGGCCACCAAATCGTTGGTGTTTTCGAATGGCCCGTCAATAACCTCCCGCCCCTCACCGTCGAACACCACTCGCTTGCCGTTCGATGTCGGATGCAGCCCCTCACCGGCCAACATGACACCAGCTTGCATCAACTCGGCGTTAAACTGAGCCATCTCTTCGATCAACTCTGTTGACGGCATCACCCCGGCCTCGCTCTCCTCCGTCGCTTTGATCAGCACCATCACTCGCATGAGTCTCATTACCTCCTAAAACAGCGGATGGACCCGCATCAGTTCAATTTTCAAGCTCATCTTCCGTCGCCTAGTCATCGTTTATTTGAGTTGCGTGCCGTTGCTGACGCCATCGATATGCGCGCCATCCGATGAAGCCAACGACGATCAGAACAATCACCACCAAAGTACCGTTCTGATAAGGCTCCATAAACGTCGAGATGTCTTCCCAGTTTTCGCCTAGAAGCCGACCGACGTAAGTCAGGATCAGACTCCAAAGCGCGGTACCGAGCGTGGTGAAAAGCAGAAACTTCCCAAAATTCATCCGCGTGTATCCCGCGGGAACCGAAATGATGCTCCGAATGATCGGAATGAGCCGCCCGAAGAAGATCACCGCCTCGCCGTAACGCTCGAACCAAGCCGCGCCGCGGTCGAGGTCTCGTTCCGAGATGAAGACGTACTTGCCATACGCAGCCACTAGCCTCCGCACGCCCGCCTCCCGCGCAAAATACCCGATGCCGTAGAGCACCACCGCACCGATAATCGACCCCGCAGTGCCCGCCGCCACTGCACCCCAGAAATCTAGCTCACCCCGCGCCGACAGCGCTCCAGCGAACGGCAAAACCGCTTCCGACGGGATCGGCGGAAAGATGTTCTCAATCGCCATCACCAACACGATCCCGGGATAACCGATCGCCGCGATCAGCTCCTCTATCCACCCTGCAACCAGTTCAAGCAAATGCGTCATTGAGCGTCATTCCGAAGCATAGGCACGATGGCTGGCGCATCAAACGCGCTGGACGAGTTCATCTCAAGAATCTTAATTCGTCGCTCATCTATAATCCCGCTGGACAACCGCCCGAAGCCATCCCTATCCCATGTCGAAACTCGCCCTAATCATCCGCCACAACGCATTCGAGACGCTCGGCGAGAACTATACCTCGGTATTGGAAGAACACGGCTTTGACCTCTATCCACTCAATGTGTTTGAGGGCGAACCCGATTTTGCTGATTTCGATCCGCCGTCGTTGGACGACATTGACCTGATAATCGCCCTCGGCGGAGCCCTATCCGCAAACGACAACTACCCCGCGATCCATGCCGAACGAGAATTCTTCGCCGATGTTATCTCCCGCAACGTCCCGGTTTTCGGGATATGCCTAGGAGGGCAAATCATGTCCCGCGCACTAGGCGGACGGGTTGAGCCAACCGGCGGCTACGAGTTCGGATTGAGGAAGATCTGGATTACAGAAGCCGGTTCAAAGGACGCCGCGTTTAGCAAACTACGCGTCCCCCTCGTCCCGACCCTCCACGGCGAACACTTCAGCGTCCCCGATCGCGCAACCGAACTCGCCTTCGGCTACATGCTCTGCCGCGACGGAACCTTCAAGCGGCAAAGCCTCGCCTTCAGATACGGCAACTCGTACGCTTTCCAATTCGAACCGCAGCTGACTCTCGACGAGCTACAGATCTGGAACCGCGAGTTGGCGGGCGACTACGACCTCATGGGCCCGATCTTCGACCCGATGTTCGAAGCAGACGCCCACCTACGAGAGTTCGAAGGATACGCCCCGATCTACGAAGCGCAGTCCCGCGAGATGCTGATCGCGTTCTTGGAAAACGCCGGATTGACGTAACTCCGGCGTCCGACTAGCGTTAATCAGCCTTGGCCGGCGTGTAGTCCACGCTTCGATTGACGACTTCGTCGATGACCGACGGATCCAGCAACCTAGTCGTCTTCACAGTAGCCGTCCCCTCCGCCGATATCCGCAGCGACAACGCCGCGGCTGTCACCTCGTCCGGAACCTCGGCGATGATGTAGGCGTCGTCTTCACCGAAGGCGTAGTAGAACGATTCGACGGTTCCGCCGACGCTGGCGATCAACGTGTCCACCGCGTCTGAACGATGCGATCCGCCTACCTCCAACAATCCTTTCACGCCAACGTTTGTGTACGACGCGCTAAACAGGTACTTCGGCATTGTTTCTTCCTTCTTGAGTTTGCGCTAAAGCGAATACGTTTAGGCATTCAGGACGAAATTGACTATTTTTTCGACTGAAATGCACCATTCAATTTTATGAACGAAATTTCAGCTCAATCTTGCAGACAGACCCAAACGTATCTGCTTATACACAGGTCGATTAAACGAACGTCGAGGGCGGTTTAATGAACTATTTCTACCGTTGGCTTTTGAGTAGATTCCCCGGACCACGGTCAGTTGCCTCGACTCTGTGGTTCGGCGTGATGACAATGCTCTTCCTGACGATCTACTCCCGCTCCTTGACATAGGCAAAACTCGTCCGCTCTAATGAATGACCACCGGCGCTACCGCGGCTGAGCAGGAGCAAAGACTGACGCCCACCACTCCACAAACCCCACTAACTTACCTTCGATTTGGTGGGCCCGGACGGATTCGAACCATCGACCTCTACTTTATCAGAGTAGCGCTCTAACCAGCTGAGCTACGGGCCCGGATGAGGCGTGCTGTGAAATGCACACCGACGACTACTCCGATTCTAACTGATTGAACTCCAGAGCTAGCTTTCAGCCAACCATCGACATGTAACCTTACCTCCATGCCCTCTCGCGAGAACCCCCGCCATTCCCCCGAGAACCCTCTTCACTCCAGCGAGAGCCCCAGTCAATCCGGCGAAGACTCCCGCCATTCCAGCGATACCCCCCGTCATTCCCGCGAAAGCGGGAATCCAGAAAAAAAGTTCCGCCGCCTACTCTCCACCGGCTCCTGGGCACTCTACGACTTCTCCGACACGATCTTCTCAGCGTCGATTCTGACGTTCTACTTCCCCCTCTGGGTCACTAAGGACAAAGGCGGAACCGACACCCACTTCGGACTGGCGTTATCGGCATCGATGCTCATCGTCGCCCTCACCGGCCCATTCCTCGGCTCACTGTCTGACCGACTGAATCGGCGTGTTCCGTTACTCGCCATGAGCGTCGTATCCTGCGCCGTCTTCACCGCACTCATCGGCACGGTTGGCGGCCTGACCACCGGGTTGCTGTTCTTCATCATGGCGAACTTCCTATACCAAACAGGACTCATCTTCTACAACTCCCTGATCGTCAACGTCAGCGACGAAGGCGGTCGCGGCATCGTCTCCGGAATCGGCGTCGGCGCAGGCTACATCGGCCTAATCGCCGCTTTCCTCATCATGCGCCCCATCGTCGACGCCCAGGGAAACCAAGCCGCTTTCCTCCCCACAGCGGCACTCTTCATCCTCTTCGCACTACCCCTACTACTGATCGTCCGAGACCCGGGAGCTCGCGGCCGCGTCGACAAATCCCTCGTCCAAACCTCCTACCGACAGCTCTACGAGACGTTCCGCCGCGCGCGCCAACACAGCAACCTCTTCCGATTCCTCATCGGACGCTTCATGTACATGGAGGCGATCAGCACCGTCACATCCTTCTACGTCCTCTACCTCATCAACGTCGGCGGATTCGAAGATACCGAAGCGCAGACCATGATCATCGGCGTCGTCGTCATCGCCATCTTCTCATCCTGGGCAACTGGCTTCCTGGTATCCAGATTCGGACCAAAGCGCGTGCTGTTAATCGCACTCACGGGATGGACTGTCCTCTCGATAGCCGCCGTCGCCGCCGACACCAAATGGACATTCTGGGCCATCGCCATCACGATGGGCTTCTTCTGGGCCGCACCCCAAATTTCCGACCGCGTCCTCCTCACCTACCTCTCCCCCAACGGACAGATCGGCGAATTCTTCGGCCTCTTCCAAATGTCAGGACGCCTATCCGCCGTCATCGGCCCCGGCGTCTGGGGACTAACAATCTGGGCCCTATCCGAAACCGGCGAACTAGCCTACCGAGTAGCCCTAGCCACCCTCGGAATCTTCCTAGTAGCCGGCCTGATAGTCCTTCGATCCGTCAAAGTAACCCGCGAAGAATCCGACCTCGACATCATCGACGAACCAACATCAGAATCCCCTCTCCACTCCAAGCCTTCCCTCCCCCTATCAGGGGGAGATTGAGAGGGGGTTAAGGTGAGGGCAGACCTATCCCCTCTCCCCTCCGTGGGAGAGGGCTAGGGTGAGGGGCCAAGGTTCGTTCTGAAGTCGAGGTCCCTCACCACCATTGTCCCTGCAATGATGTCGTGCAACCCCCTCCCCTGACTATCTAGCGCCATCCACACGTGGTTCGCAACCGCCAGCAGCACGGAAACGACAAAGCCCCACCGAAGCCAGTTAAACGCGATCGGCCTAACTACATCGGCTACCCGACCCGTCGCGTAATCCAGCGCAGAAAGCCATGTCAAAACCAGCGAAACGGTAATCAGGAAAAACATCGGCGTCACGTAAAACAACAGCATCGGACCACCCGCAAACTGCCTCACCATTCCACGTCGCCAAGAGATCGACGCTCCGTCCACAGCGACGACGCGCAATCGATGTCCGAACGTCACGCCTTTCGACGAAACCATCAAACCGGACATCACGTGGATCGATGCAATGACGATGAGAGCGACCGACGGAAACACGTAGATCAATCCCGCCCCGATCTGGATGCCATGCGTCGGATTGAAGATCAGATAGAACCCGATCGCCCCTAGCAGTCCCGCCAGACCGCCCCAAGCAATCGCGATCACCCAGTCAACACCCCCAGCCACCAACCGCCTGCCTACAGACGCAGACTCGTGATCCGACTCGCCAATCCGAACCACGACGCTACCCTGTCAAATCCCCAAAATCACAGCCCATCATTCAAATCACTTACTCGTCCCCTCTCCCGCTTGGCGGGAGAGGGTTAGAGCCTGCCCCGGACTTGATCCGGGGGTGAGGGCTCACCGACAATCCTGCCTACCCTTATCCGCCAAATCCACCACAATCTCCACCGGCGCATTCCGCGCCACGATCAACACCAGATCCTCATCCTCAGAAGTATTCACCGGCTGATGATTCGAATCCGGCGGGACATAGATAAAATCCCCCGGCTCAATCGCCTCCTCGACCTCCAATTCCGCCCCGTGCAGGAACAAACCCTCACCACTCACAACATATATCGCCGACTCGCAATTCACGTGATAATGCGCCGTCGAGCATCGCCCCGGCGGCACCGTCGCAATCGACAGATGTATACCCGTCGACCCCGACAACGCCTCCGAAACTCCCGCCAGCCGAGTCATCGCCCCACTAGCGACATCAACCTCCAGATTGTCAGCCTTGGTGATTACACAAGGCGGATGGCTGTGGCCGCTCATCACAACACCACAACCGACCGCAAAACCTCGCCCCGCTCCATCTTGTGGAACGCCTCCTCGACATCCCCAATCCCTATCGACTCCGACACAAACCCATCCAAATCCAACCTACCCTGCATGTAGAGATCGATGAACATCGGAAAATCGCGCGTCGGCAAGCAGTCGCCATACCACGACGACTTCAGCGATCCACCACGTCCAAACACCTCGATCATCGGAAGTTCAATCTTCATCTCGGGACTCGGCACACCAACGAGCACGACGGTTCCAGCAAGATCACGGGCAAAGAACGCCTGCTCATAGGTCTGCGGCAGCCCGACAGCTTCGATACAGACATCCGCGCCATTGCCACCAGTAATCCCCTGTATGGCCTCGACAGCATCGACCTCTCGCGAATTGACGGTATGTGTCGCCCCGAACCCCTTCGCCCACTCGAGCTTCTGGTCATCAATATCCACTGCAATGATCGTGTGTGCACCAGCGAGATTCGCACCCGCAATCGCCGCATCACCAACACCTCCGCAACCAAACACGGCAACCGAGTCGCCGCGCGAAACGTTACCCGTATTGATCGCCGCACCAAGACCAGCCATGATCCCACAACCGATCAATCCGGCCGCCTTCGGGTCAGCATTCGCATCAACCTTCACCGCTTGACCAGCAGCCACCAGCGTCAACTCCGCAAACGCACCGATACCCAGCGCCGGTGACAACGGCGTCCCATCCTCCAACGTCATCTGCTGCGACGCGTTCCCGCTGTCGAAGCAGTACCAAGGCCTACCGCGCTGACACGACCGACAAGTCGCGCACGGCGCACGCCAAGCAATGATCACGAAGTCGCCGGGAGCCACATTATCGACATCATCTCCCACCTTCTCCACAACACCAGAAGCCTCGTGACCCAAGAAATACGGAAACTCATCGCCGATCGCACCCTCACGGTAGTGCAAGTCGGTGTGGCAAACCCCACACGCCAGCACTCTCACCAACGCCTCTCCCGGCCCAGCGTCCGGCACCATGATCGTCTCCAACGAAACGGGCGCACCTTTGCCCTTCGAAATCACACCTTGCACCTTGTTCATATCGTCCCCTATCACCTTTCATTCCAACTCATCGATTGCAATCGGGATTATATGGCATCAAAACGAAAACCCCCTCTCGCACCGGTGCAACTGAGTTTGAGAGGGGGCGAGGGCCAACAGGAGGCAGACCCTCAGGACATCTTGGATCGTCCGCTCCGCCTATAGAAGTTCGCCGATCGCAGTCAGGCTGATCACGCCCGCTATCGCAACGAGAACGTAGACCAGACGAGTAAAGGCGTTCGTCTCGCCAAACTTCAGATTCCCACCGATAAAGGCGACCAGATCCCACTTGAAGAGACCAACAAGGCCCCAGTTGAGCGCACCGACGACCGCCAGCACTATCGCAATAACTTGAATGATTTCCATCTCTATGTCTCCTTAAAGGCTGACTGTTGATGTTGTATATTAATAACATAGTTAGATTTGATGCCTTATATATTCAACACACGACTTCGGATCACAAACATACAGATCATGACCACCAACACTCATCTAGTCGAAACCAGAGAACACTACATCGACGCGCTCACCCGCGGAGAACCCGGACTCGCCCGATCAGTGATCACAAATGCCGTGAACAACGGCGTCACCACCCCCGAGATCTACCTCTCCGTCCTCGCACCCGCACAGGTCAAACTCGGCGAGCTCTGGCACCAAGGCGTCATAAACATCGCCCAGGAACACCTCGCCACCGGCATCACTATGCAGATGATGGACATCCAGCGGCAGGCGGCAAGCCCGCGTCCACCCCTAGGCCTCCGAGCCGTCGTCATGCCCGTCGAGGGCGACCAACACTTCGTCGGCGCACGCATGATGGCCGATCTGCTCATCCTCGACGGATGGGACGTCGACTTCTTCTGGAACGCCACACCAGCGTACGACCTCGCCGAATACCTCGAAAAACGGCGCGTCAACCTCCTCGCCCTATCCGCCACCATGCCCGAATTCCTGAACAACGTCCGCGACACCGTCGACATCATCGAAGAACTGATGCCGCAACGACCCAAAATCGTCCTCGGCGGCTCGGCGTTCAACGTTCACTCGCCAGATGCCGAAAACCTCGGCGTCGACGCCATCATCACCGAAGTCGCCAATGCCGCAATACAAGTCCGCGAACTCGTCGGACACACCACCGAAAAACCAACCCTTGAACAACAACTCGCCGCCATCGGCGAAAACATCCGAGAGGCACGAAAAGACCGAAACCTCACCCAGCAGCAGCTCGCGACCAGCGCCGGACTCGACCGAACATATATCAGCCTCGTCGAGCACGGAAGGCAGAACCTCACCATCGCGGCTATGCTGAAAATCTCCGAAGCACTCGACATCTCCATCCAAGACCTACTCGACCCAACGCATTGAATCCCCCAACCTCAAACTTCGACGACGACCTCCAACGAGCGATCGACACCAAAACCAAACCCATCGGCTCACTCGGTCGCCTAGAAACCCTAGCAACCCAGATCGCCACCCTCCAAGGCACGCTCGCCCCGAGCATGTCGACCTGCCAACTCATCATCTTCGGCGCCGACCACGGAATAGCCAATCAAGGCGTCTCCGCATACCCATCCGACGTCACAAGACAGATGGTCCTCAACCTCCTCGACGGCGGCGCAGGCGCAAACGTCATCGCCAAATCCCTCAACATCCCCGTCATAATCGTCGACGCCGGCATCGCTGGTGAACCCATCGACCATCCCGACCTAATCAACCGCCGCATAGCACCCGGCACATCCGACTTCAGCATCGGCCCCGCAATGACCCCTGACCAATTCCACTTGGCAAACGCACACGGCAAAGAAATCGCCAACTCCATCAAAACCGACGCCATCTGCTTCGGCGAAATCGGCATAGCAAACACCGCCTCCGCATCCATGATCACCCACAAAATCCTAGGCATCCCACTAGTTAACCTAGTCGGACCAGGCACAGGCCTAGACGACGCCGGCGTCGCACACAAACTGCAAGTCCTCACAAAAGCCGCCGAGCGAACCACAACACAACTCGATGCCGCTACTGCCCTAACCGAATACGGCGGCTTCGAAATCGCAATGATGTCCGCCGCGATCCAAGCCGCAGCGAACGCGAAACGCCTAGTCCTAGTCGACGGCTTCATATCCACCGCCGCCGCAATAGCAGCCATAGACCAAGACCCAAAAACCACCAACGCCCTAATCTTCTCCCACCGATCCGGCGAACGCGGCCACGACTCCATGCTCAAAGCAATAAACGCAAAACCACTCCTAGATCTCGACATGCGCCTAGGAGAAGGCACAGGAGCACTCCTAGCCTGGCCCATACTCAAATCCGCCACCGCCATCCTAAACAACATGGCAACCTTCCAATCCGCAGGCGTAAGCACCAAACTATAACCCCCGCCACCAAAATCCTGCCCATCCCAAACATCCGCGTAATCCGCGGTTCAAACAAATGATCACCGCCATCCAAAACGAGTTCAAAACCCTCAACCTAGCCGTCCACTTCCTAACCCGCATCCCCACGCCCTTCGACATCGACTACTCACCCGAACGCCTCCGCGACGCCAACCGCTACTACCCCCTAGTCGGCGCAATCATAGGCACCATCGCAGCACTAGCATTCTTCATCGCCGACCTAGCCCTCCCCACACTCATCGCCGTCATTCTAGCCACCGCCGCAACCGCACTCCTCACCGGCGCATTCCACGAAGACGGACTAGCCGACACCTTCGACGGCATCAGCGGAGGATACGACCGCGCCCGCTCACTCGAGATCATGCACGACTCCCGAATCGGCACCTTCGGAGCACTCGCCCTAATCCTCGTCATCGGACTCAAAGTCACAGCCCTCTGGAACCTAGCCGACACCACAACCATCATCGCCGCCCTGATCGCCGCACACATCATCTCCCGCACCTCCACCGTCATCGTCAAAGCCACATCCACCTACGCCCGAGAAAACGGCATCGCCGGACCACAAGACCTGCCACTACGACCCATAAACGGCACCGTCGCCATCATCACCGCCCTCATAACCCTAGCCATCCTAGCCCTGATCCTCACCCCCACCCACGCCCTCCTAGCCCTAGCCGGCGCCGCCATCGGCCACACCCTGATCCGCCTCTACTTCCAACCCCGACTAAAAGGCCACACCGGAGACACCCTAGGAGCCACCCAACAAATCACCGAACTAGCAATCTACCTAGCCCTACTAGCAACCCCCTAAACCCGTCACACGCCTAAACACCCCATCATTCCCGTCATCCCGCGACCCAACGTCATTCCCGCCAACCCCCGTCATTCCCGCGAACGCGGGAATCCAGAAAAAAACAACCCAATCCGCTCCCATCCCCCTCGCGAGACCCAAAACACCCGGTAGGGGCAGGTTTCAAACCTGCCCAAACGCAGTCAACATCCCAAACAACCAACACCAAATCCCAAAAAATCCCCCCAATCCCAAAAATCCCCGTTCAACCCCCATCCCACCCCGGCAACGCCGCCGACTGCCTGATCCACTCACCCATCTGCCCCTCATCCAACTCACCCTCATAAACATCGATCCAACGCGAATCCTCATCCTTACCCGACCCCGGCGGCAACGGATCCAACGACGCGCCATTCAGAAACGTCACCTTCACATACCGACTAAACACGTGATAACTCACGAACCACCCCTGACCATCAACGCCATAGAACGGCGAATTCCATCTCACCGCCTTGCTCACACCCGGAACATTGCCGACTATCAACTCGTCGACACGCCGCACAACATCACGCTTCCAACGCGGCACCGCATCAATGTAATCCCGCACCGGACCATCACCATCGCCCTTCGGAATCTGAGGATTCCCACCCGACAGCAACACCGGCTTCCCATCGACCTTCCCGCCCTTCGCCCGCTTCAAACGCTCACTCGTGTTGTAGGAAACCGCCCGCCGCACCAGCGCCTTGAACGCAGCCTTATCCACAACATCACCCTCATACAGATCGATCGCCCGCCACTTGTTCCCATCCAACCCCGCATTGAACACACCCTTCGGATCCTTCAACGCCGCACCGCTCTGAAACGTCAGCTTCACCTTGTCCTTGAAACCATCCCCCACAGCCAAAACCCCGTTGTACTCCCACACCGGCAACCCCCGCCACTTCCACTCCTCCGTCACATCCGGCTCCGCCTCATGGATCAACCCCCGCAACTCGCCCAACATCTCCCCCCGCCAATCCCCCAACTCCAAAATCCGCGCATCAATCCGCTCCGTCGCACTCAACCCATCCGACGACATTTCCGACGCCATCCCAGCCATAAATACCTCCTCCGAATAAACCATCACGCAACCAAATCACCCACAACACCAACCAAGAACCACTCTAACGCACCCACCCCCCGTCATTCCGAGCGCAGCCAAGTCCCCGTCATTCCCGCGAACGCGGGAATCCAGAGAAAAACAAAGCGCACCACTTCCAGCCCCTTTCGTTCGACGAAAGGGGCGCGAGCGAAGCGAGCGGGGTATGCCCGATCACTCAATCACCGTCATTCCCCCTCCGTTCACGTCATTCCCGCGAACGCGGGAACCCAGAGAAAACAAAGCACACCACCTCCGCGTCATTCCGGCGAAAGCCGGCCGCTTGCGGGACGGAACGTCCATCCAGCGGACGGAACGTCCATCCAGAGGGGCCGGGAGGCGCGGCGGCATCCCCTCTCCCGCTTGGCGGGAGAGGGCTAGGGTGAGGGCGAAGCGTCATACCCGCGAAGGCGGGTATCCATAGGCGCGAAGAAGAACCAGTAAAATCAACACTGGAGCGCCCCAACAAATGGCAACCACCACATTCTCCCCCAGAGAGCACCGACAAACCGCGCTAGATTTCCTCGCGGCTTCCGACCAAGAATTCGAACGCGGCGACGTCTTGCAAGGTGCAGAAAAGCTATGGGGCGCAGCAGCCCACTCCATCATGTCCATCGCAATGGAACGCGACTGGCCCTACCAGAGCCACCGCGCCCTTAAAAACGCCGCCACACGACTAGCCGCCGAGCGTCAAGACCCTTCCATCGAACACCTATTCGCAATCGCCGAAAAATTCCACGTCCACTTCTACCACGGAACAATGGAAGACTGGGAACGCGACACCGACCGCCCCTTCGTCCACGACCTAGTTCGCAGAGTCTTGGACTCCGAGTAGCAACACCATCAGACCACTCCCGTCATTCCCGCCGACCCCTACGTCATTCCAGCCGACCACTATCGTCATTCCCGCCACCCCTACGTCATTCCCGCGAAAGCGGGAATCCAGAGAAAAACAAAGCACACCACTTCCAGCCCCTTTCGTTCGACGAAAGGGGCGCGAGTGAAACGAGCGGGGTATGCCCCAGCCGGAATCCACCCCTCCTTCAGGAGGGGGCAGGGGGAGGACCGCCGCAAGGCGGAACCTGTCCATACTCACATCATTCCCCCTCCGTTCACGTCATACCCGCGTAGGCGGGTATCCAGAGGGGTAAGGGACGCGACGAGCGCAGCGATACGCTGGGGGTTCATACATATCGCGAACCACCAATGCCTTACTCGTCACGCACCACCTCATCAACCAACTTCACCAAATCCTCCTCAATATCCTCCCACCCCTGATACAAATCCAGCGTGTAAACACGGAACGGGTGATCATCGATCTCGGTGCGGAAGTCCACATCGTCCTTTTTGGTCTGGGCATAGAGCAAGATACCCGTCGAATCTCGATATCGTCCACCTTGCCAGTCCTGCGACGCCATATAGGCATACATCTGATAGAGATTGCTCGAATGAACTGTCAATCGGTCAAAGCGATCCGTGACGACGGAGCTGTACCATTTCGTGTCGATTACAACCATCTTGCCCGAATCCTTATGGGTCACCACAATATCCGGTCTCATAGTCGGCAAACGGGTTACCCCTTCGTTTAACTGCCCTTTCTCGTTCCAACGCAATGTCGTCTGCGGAGACACAACCCATTCGTTCCTTGACAACTTGATCGAATAGAAATTCGCTACAAATTCTTCGTAGATTCGGTGTTTGCGATCCTCTACCCAATTCCTGAACGACTCGCCTACTTCATCATCCGTCTCCTGTGGCATCGTCGGCCGATAGAGCATCTCGCATACTCGCAACATCAACTTGTACTCACGTTCGTTCGGACCCAGCTTGTGCATCTCGTTCGCAATCAATGAACGATCCAATCGGACACGATCGATCTCATCAAGCGTCCGAACCAACCTTTCGACATCTCCTCTCAACTCCTCAATTGCGTCTGTGTCGGAACTTTGGTATTCATCACGCATCTGTCTCTGCAACGTCGTCGCAACGATCTGATTCCGTGGAACGTTCAGCGAATACTCCTGGTACTCGCAATGCAGTTGCCCCTTGTAAAGCAGCAGATCGCTCAACGTCTGAGTGAAATCGATTCTGCCCCGTACCGTCTTCAACGCCTCTGAACGATCGACATAATCTCCCCTCAGCCCGCGGCGCACCTGACGATTAGTCAGGTCAACCAGAATCCGCGTCAACAGTTCGCGAAGATCCGGCGCACTTTCCCATTTCGCATCGAAAAGACCCTGCAGTTCCACCAAATCCCACGCGTACAGCAACATGTGCCACCAGTTGCGAACCGGGATATTCGGCAGATCAGCGTCTAGATCCGATGCATCAACCGACTCGCCGTCGGCATCATCGGTTTCTACCTCCGCGGTAACCATCAGGATTCAATTGCCCTAAAGCAGCGTATCCGCTTGTTCATTCGCTTTGTCCGGCGCATCAAACCAATACTCTCTCAGCAGCGGCCTGATCTCGTACTCCACAACCGTCTTGTACCAATCCTCCCACTCTTCCTCGTCATTCATGCGAAGGCGGGAATCCACTGGCGGACAGAAGAACGAATGTCCAACCGCATAGTTGAACCCCAACGAAGCATCATCGGCAATCGCATCGTTCAACGCCGCCATCCGCGTATTGATCTGCGCTCGCATATCTGGAGGCATCTCAGTCTCGTCACTGAGCCAATCCGTGAACACGCGTTCGTTGAATTGAGGCTTCAGATCCACGAATCCGAACCTGCGCCGCATCGCAACGTTCATGCCCGTCAACGACCTATCTGCAAGGTTCATCGTCCCGATGATGTAAACGTTCTCAGGCACGAAAAACCCTTCATCATCCTCAGGACGATGCTGCAACTTCACCGCAAACTCAGGCTTACGCTTGTCCGCCTCAATCAGCATTAGCAACTCCCCAAACACCCGGCTCAGATTCCCCCGATTGATCTCATCAATCAGCATCACGTACTCGACATCAGGGTTCGCTTGGGCCTCCGCACACATCCCTAGAAACGGACCATCTTGACGTGTGAACACCATCTGCCCACCCTCAATATCCGGCCGAAATCCACCCACAAAATCCTCATACGAATAAGACTGATGAAACTGAACACTCGTAATCCGCTTCTCATTCCTGCTCCCCATCAACACATACCCCAGCTTCCGAGCAATGAATGTCTTACCAACCCCAGGTGGCCCCTGCAAAATCAGATTCTTCTTCGACTGCAAAATCCTCAACATCCGATGTATCTCGGCTTCCTCCAAGAACACACCTTCTCTCAACATAGCTGCAACATCGTATGGCCCTACTATCTCAGAACCACCGTTGTCCAAACCATGCATCTTACGAATAGGATTTTCAAGCCAACTTAAAAACTCTTCTTTGATCCCATCCGAGGCTTGCATGACAGTCCGAGTTCGCGGAGGGAACGACGGCAAGTCGGACCTGCTCAAAACGCGATCGGCCCACTCGACATCCCGGCGGTTTTCCCACAGGCCGTTTGGCACATGGTACGGATCTGAAACCACCTTGCCGCAGTGGATTCGTTGCCCATCGCCATCGGGCATCAGAACGTAGTCACATATCCGAATATCACGTACAAAGTTCGTTACTGAACCAGTTTGTGCTCTGACTCTGCCTTCACTGGCATCCAGATTACGATTCGAGTACGCCTGTCTGATAACTCCATCATCAAGCAAGCGCGACAAATCAACATCCCCCAGATTAAAGCCGATACCCGCTACTCCATTCTCGAGCTGGTAATCTACAGTTTGACCACTCGAACCCCCACGCACAATCCACACATTTGGAGGCTGCCAGTCGGGGTTCTCCGATTTAAACACTTCAACGTTGGTCTCCGGAAACGATCGTTCTGACAATTCACCAGTACGCACCAAACATCTGATGTACGAATCCGCGTTCCTGGCATTGATATCCAAAGCTGTACCACCGACAGCGTTCACTGTATCGCTGTGCAAAAAGTAATTCGGATTAACCCAATAAAACGCACTTGTCAATTTGGATATCCGTACACCCTTGATTTGCAGACCAGCTTCGATTAATTCCACCAAAGACTCATCAGCAGTAATTTCATCAAACGAATCGATAGATGCTACTATTTCGAAAATGTCCCATATCGTTTCGATTTCATCCTCAATATCATCGAAGCCCCAAAAATAACCAATACTCATATTGTTGGCATACGGTATGAACGGTTGCTCTTTTGGCAAGCTAGTTGATATCCCGAATTCAAGCTTTAACGCGTCCATCACTCGGAGCATGTTGTCAAAACTGATCCCACGAGAAAACAGAGCAAATATCGTGAACGGGTCTACATGATCCGTCAAGTTGTCCGCAATGGAATGGATTGGAATGCCATTCTCCCTCAAACGTTTCAACATCCCCACCAGCTCTCCCTGCCTCTCCCGCCAACCGTCGTTGATCAGCTTCTCAGCTAACTCCCGATAAAACGGTATCCAGCTATGCTCCGGCCGCTCAACATTCACTTCCCGCCGATCTGACATGCGTCACCTCCATCTCTGAACCAACTCTCGGAATCCAGCCCCTGATCATACACCCCACTCACAACAAAACCCAACCCTCAATCCCACCGCAATCAATGCAATCAACGCAATCAGCGCCTAGACAACTTTTTATACTTCGTCAAAAACTCAAATTGCCGCCAAATTGCCGCGCCAAAAAGCAACTTTGTTCTAAAAACCCCTTTCACCAAGACCCCCGAATCCCACGAAAACCAACAACGCCCGCTCCAAACACGCCGATACCCGCCTCATCCCTCACACCCAACCCCGAATCCCACAACAACCCACCCCTCCCGTGAACTTGCCGCTCCGGACGCAACTTGCCGCAAACTTGCCGCAACTTGCCGCGCCGTCCGGCAACTTCCGGCAACTTTTCGGCGATAAAACACCCCGAAAATCCAACCCATGCGATAATCCCAACCATCATGATCACCAAATTCGGAGTCCTCTACGCCGGCTGCGTCGATATGGAAAACATCGGCTACGCCGGAACACCCGCAAACGAACGCTGGTTGCCAGACGAACAGCTCGCAACCGTCTTCGACAAGTCCGCATCCTTCGCCAAAACCATGGACAACCTAGGTTTTGACACCTTCTGGGGCGCCGAACACCACTTCCAACGCGAAGGATACGAGTGCATCCCCAACCTTCTGATGCTCTTCGTCCACCTCGCGAATCAGACTAAAAACCTCCGATTCGGCTGCGGATTCAACATCAACCCCATGTGGCACCCCCTCCGCCTAGCCGAAGACTACGCCACCGCCGACATCCTCACCGACGGCCGCGTCCGCTTCGGCATCGGCCGCGGCTACCACTCCCGAGAAGTCGAAGTCTTCGGCAATCCCATCATCGACCAAGACGCCAACCGCGAACTCTTCGAAGAACAGGTCGAGGTGATGTGGAAAGCCTTCAACGAACCCGCATTTTCCCACCACGGCAAGCATTACGAAATCCCGCCACGAGTCCCCTACCGAGGTTACGAACTCGAAGAAATCACCCTAGTTCCACGACCGAAATACCCCGTCGAGTGGTGGCAGCCCGTCGTCTCCGCATCCGAACGCGGCCTCAACTTCATGGCCAAATACGGCATCAAAGGCATGATCGGCGGCGGCGCAGCACCCGGCGGTGCCTCCGATACAGTCGTCCACAAATGGCAGGAGGTCCAAGCCAAACACGGACGCGACCTCGAACTCGGCGGCGACCTCATCATCTCCTTCTCCGTCTACATCGCCGACTCGACCAAGCAGGCAGTCGAAGAATCCCGCCTCTGGGCCGAGGAACGCGTCAAGATGTTCGGACCCCTAGGCTTCGTCCGCGGCCTCTCCGACGCCCAAGTCGCAGCCATCAACTCCAACGACCCTGCCCAACTCCTGACCGCAGATCTCCCGACCATCGACGCCGACGTCGATAGCGGCGGCTTCTTCGCCGGCCCCGCCGACCTCGTAACCGAAAAACTCCTCGAAGTCCAAGACCACTACCCCGGCCTCCAAGAAGTCAACATCGGCATCACCGGCATGGGCATGCCCGAATCCGCCACCCTCGAACAGATGCACCGCTTCGCCGAAACCGTAATGCCCCACTTCAAATCCCCCTGAGTGACGAGGTACGCGAAAACGAAAATAGTTGCAGATGGAGTTTGTTGTGATATCATTGATATCAATGATGACATAATTGGCATGTGTTTAGAGGTTCAAACATGGCGAGCATCACCATCAGAAATCTCGAGGAAGAGTTGAAACAGCAACTGCGTGTCCAAGCAGCCGAGAACGGGCGTTCGATGGAAGCCGAGGTACGCGAGATTTTGCGAGCCGCTCTTCAGGAAACAGCTAGATCAGGATATCCAGAGGCGCATCGCTTCGAAGCGGAGTTCGGCGAACCGATCGAGTTCGAATCCGAGGGGAACGTGATACGTGACGAGGGTGTGCCCTTGCAGCCCGAACGCAACCTGTTCGCCGAAATCAGGGCGATCGTCGAACCGATCGGCGGCGTCGAGCTTGAATTGCCTGCGCGCACGATCGGTCGCGAGCCACCGACATTCGGTTAACGGCCTGTGTTGATCGTTTTGGACACGGTGGTGATTTCGGAGAGCGTCAGCCCCTCTCCAGATCCAACGGTTTCTGATTGGCTTAGCCGGCAATCCAGGAACGACCTGCGTTTAACGACGGTTACTGTGGGCGAACTACTCTACGGGGTCGCAAACATGCTCCAGAGCCGTGCGCGCCGTCGCATCATGCGGGCCATTCATTACGTTATCGATGTCAGTTTTGACGGGTTGATCCTTGACTTCGATCAGCGATCTGCGGAGCATTACGCCGACATTCGAGCTCATCGGAAGCGTATAGGTCATCAGATCGCCCATGCCGATTGCCAAATCGCGGCGACCGCCCGATCGGTCGGCGCCGCGGTCGCCACGCGCAACGTCAGAGACTTCGAAAACTCCGGCATCGAAATCATTAATCCCTGGGAATACGCTTCGTGAGAATCACCGACATCCGCACGCGCAACATCTGCATTCCGCTCTCGACACTCGGCAAGCACGAGCCTGTAACGATGTGGTACGGCTCACGCTTCGCAGCCATCAAGACGATCATCTTCATCGACACCGACGAGGGCATCACCGGCCTCGGCGAGACCAGCATCGGCGCAGGCGGCGATCAGCGGCTCTTCGAGCAGATCAAGTCACGGCTGATCGGCCGCGACCCCCACGACATCAATTCGATTGAAAGGGGTATGAATCTCACAGGTCAAGTCACCACTAAGATCGGACACCTCCTCGATACCAGTGCATCCTCCGCGCTCAACATCACTGGATCCATTGATCAAGCGCTCTGGGACATCGTCGGAAAAGCAGCCAACCAACCGATCTACAACCTGATCGGAGGCAAGTACCGAGACCGCGTCGAAGCGCGTTACTGGATGGGTGCCAAACCGCCCGACAAGTGCGCCGATGAGGTCAAACGGGCAGTCAAGGCTGGTTTCAAGTCGTTCAAGATCAAGATCGGACTCAACCCGGAGTTCGATATCGAATGTGTCGCCGCCGCCCGAGAAGCCGCCGGGCCGCGCATCGAGCTGGGATACGACTGCAACGGCTCATACTCCCAACTCGAAGCCATCCGAATGCTCCGAAAAATGGAACCATACGATCCGTCGCACGTCGAAGAACCGGTCGATTCAACGAGCGTCCGAGCCCTCGCCGAAGTCAGCCGCCACACCGACATCCCGATCCTATGCGACGGCCCCGCACGCACGACAAAAGAGCAGATTCTCGAGTTGATAATGCACCGTGCCTGTGACGCCGTCCACCTCGACGTCGTGATCAACGGCGGCTTCCTCGAAACCCAACGCTGTGCCGCCATCGCCGAAGCCGGCGGCCTCAAAGTCTCCTGCCACTCGTCCCCTGGCGAGACCGGCATCGCTACCGCCGCCCAACTCCACCTCGTAACCGCCACACCAAACTTCATTTGGCCAGTCGACTCCGCCTACACCAAACTGCTTCCACCTTCAGAAGACATCATCACTCAACCCTTCACCTACGAGAACGGTGCTCTTACACCACCTTCTGGACCTGGTCTAGGCGTCGAAATAGACGAAGACGCCATCTCCCGCGCCGAAGAACGATTCAACAAAGAACTACCCAAATGGCGCCACCGATTCGCACCAGATCCAACCGTGCCGTCCCGCCAGCAGTACTACTTCTTCGATTACCCGTCGAAGCAACAACACGACGACCGCGCCTGGCGCGTGATGCTCGACTGATTAACGCCTCACCGCATGCCTTTTGCGGGAAGGCGACAAGTCACCTCTCCCACAGTTGCCGACGGCGAGTTAACCGTCGCCGGATGATACGGAGCACGATTACAGTCGTTGCTGCGATTACGAATGCCGGGCCTGATAATGCCCCAGTTAGGTCGACAAGGGTAGTCAGCCAGTTGAGCCAAATGGCGAGTAGCAACGCCTCGGCTATGTGAAGGTAGATCGAGACTCGTTTAACTTTTGCAGCCTCGATGTAGTCAACTTCGTCGGCGTTGTGGACGAACAGGTAGCTCAAGAAGATGCCAAAGCCTAGGGCTCCGACCGCTGCGATGGTGCCAATAATGATCAACGCCGTTGGAAATGGTGCGCCTATAAAGATCCTCATCACGGTCACGAACACCGCCGTCATCATCAATGCGAACGGCAAGGCAAAACCCTGCATGTCGCCGAGGTATCCGCGACCGCGGGTCTGAGCGACGATCACCGCGTGATGGCCAGATTTGCCGCCGATATCTGTCAACCGCCTCGATTCGTTCGGTTTCGAGGGGCGGACGTATGATCTCTGAGATTGTCGACCGTTAGGCATTCGGATGACTGAGGTAGATTACGCTGAGAAGCAGCTCACGTTCCTTGTAGTTTCACTTCTCCCAGATGTTCCGGGGTTGACTGATTTTCATCACTCTGGACCGCTGGAAAATCGCCAAAGTTGCCAACACGATTGTTGATCCGATCAGGATCCAGTCGTAATCGCCGATCGAGATTCCAAGCCAACTCAGCCATCAGACCGCCGCGGTCACCTCGGCGAAGTGCATGAACATTGTGGCACGTTTGAAATGCGTGGGTTTTGTGAACTCGTTCATTCTCACGAATTCGAGACGGACAACTGAACCGATTGCGCTTGCCCACATAACCATCATCGCCAATACGGCGGCTACGAAGACGAAATAAAGAGGGTGGGAGGTCGACGAGTTGAAACGTCCCAATGACAACGCCGCAAAGATCAGGAAACCGAAGATTTTAACTATCCGTCCGAAATCGCCCGGCATCGCGATGAAATAACGCTGACCCATCAAACCGGATCCAACGATCGGAGCGGGTCGGGGACGTCGGTCCAGGCCGTCATGATCCTTCGGATCGTACGGTCTGGTTCTGCGATCATTAGGGGCTGACATCAGATCGAGTATAGGCAATTGGTAGATGGCGCATCGGTGGATTTGAATGACCTAGCAAGGGTCTCCAGCTTCGATTCCTTCGGCGCGTTGGAGATCGCGGACATGGCAGATGATGGCGTCGACTTCCTCAGGGGGCACATTGGGAATCGGAGGCATGTCGCCGAAGTTCCAGTGGTGGGACACGACACCCTTGTTGACGGCGTTGTGGAAGGAGAAATTAGGGTGGTGCCCAATTTCGTAGAGCCGGTTTACAAGAGGCGGGCCAGTCGCCGAGCCATCAGCGTTCGGGCCGTGACAGACGGCACATCGGTTAAGGAAGGATTCTTCTCCAGAGTAGGTTTTCTTTTCGTCGGTAGCGACGACAGGTGTGATCGATGAAACATCGGTCGATTCGTTTGACGTAGCACAGCCAGCGAATAGAGTGATGCTTGTCGCTGTGCATACCGACACGAACGCCAAGAGGGATGTGATGCGTATGCGATGGTGAGGTTTCACGTGGCCAGCGGCACTATCTTGGAGTTTCGGATCCGACGGTCGCGGGTGACAAGGGGGATACCGTACACGATGCTAGTGGCGGCGATCAGTTCGTCGGCGGGATCACTGTTGAAATCCAGTTGAGTTGATGTTTGTGCCACTCTGAGGTCAATCGGGAGGATTTCGAGTTTTTCGATCTGGCGGACTACATTTGGGGCATCGAGATTCAATCCGATGCGGTTCAATTGAGCGAGTTTGGCAATCTCCCAGAGGACCATCGGCGATATCGCCCACGTGTGGCGCTCTAACAGGCTTCTTTCGTCAGACGTTAGTTGATCCGTCATTGCGCAGATCACAATATTCGTATCAAGACTGATCATCTGGCTCCCAATCGCTCGCTTCCCATTTGATGCCGGTACTGAAGATGTCACCGTGTACCGTGATTTCGTCCTTCAAACTGCCGATCAGGTGGGCATGGTTTGCTTCGTAAGGGACGAGTCGAGCGACTGGTCGACCTCGTTTGGTGATGACCAAACCTTCGTGGTCAAGTTGATCCATCAATGCCAAGCATTGTTCTTTGAATTTGGCGGCTCCGATGGTTTTCATGGTGGTTACTCCTAATATGGACATTATAAGTGACTAGTCATCATTAGTGTCTACATACAGCGGACGCACTTTCGCGCCGCGTAATCCAAAAGAAAAAACGTGAGCCAACTGGCCCACGTTTAGGGCTTGACAGCTGAAGAGCGGCACAAACAGACGTCATTGCTTCTAAGCAGTTCCGGATTGTTTTGGAGGCCTGATCCGGAAAGGCCTGTTGGAACGCACACCTTTTCGAGGCATCTAACACGTCTCCGGCGAGCCCCTTGCCACTCCCCCGTCTCGTTTGTTCAGGATCGGACCGAAGTCGAATGCTGACGAATCGGGGTCGGGAATCTCGCTCGAACCGGGTCGGTATCGGATGCGGATGTGCGGTTAATTTGGGTAGTACTGTTGCCACTTTCCTGTCGTAATGAAAAGTGGGCTAGCACTCCTTAGAAAGGAGGTGATCCAGCCGCACCTTCCGGTACAGCTACCTTGTTACGACTTAGTCCCAGTCATTGGCTCCACCCTCGGCACCTGCCTCCCCTAAAGGTTGGCCCAGCGACTTCAAGTGTCTCCAACTTCCATGACTTGACGGGCAGTGTGTACAATCCCCGGGAACGTATTCACCGCAGTGTGCTGACCTGCGGTTACTAGCAACTCCACGTTCATGAAGGCGAGTTTCAGCCTTCAATCCCAACTGGGACCGGCTTTGTCGGATTGGCTCTACCTCGCGGTTTCGCTGCCGTCTGTACCGGCCATTGTAGCGTGTGTGTAGCCCTAGGCGTAAGGGTCATGATGACCTGACGTCGTCCCCACCTTCCTTCCGTTTAAGGACTGTCTCGTCAGAGAGAGTAACAGACGATAGGGGTTGCGCTCGTTGCGGGACTTAACCCAACACCTCACGGCACGAGCTGACGACGGCCATGCAACACCTGTGTAAGGCTCCCCGAAGGGTCCCTCCCCTTTCGGTTCGGTACCACCAAACATGTCAAGCCTAGGTAAGGTTCTTCGCTTACCATCGAATTAAACCACACGCTCCGCTGCTTGTGCGGGGACCCGTCAATTCCTTTGAGTTTTAGCCTTGCGGCCGTAGTCCCCAGGCGAAATGCTTAATGGGTTACCTTCGGCCCACAGGGAATTAACACCCCGAAGACCTAGCATTCATCGTTTAGGGCGTGGACTACCCGGGTATCTAATCCGGTTCGCTCCCCACGCTTTAGTCCCTTAGCGTCAGAACTGCCCCAGCAGGCCGCTTTCGCCACTGGTGTTCCTCCCGATATCTACGTATTTCACCACTACACCGGGAATTCCACCTGCCTCTGACAGTCTCTAGTTCAGCAGTTTCTCCCGGCAACTCCAAGTTGAGCCTGGAGCTTTCACAGAAGACTTACCAAACCGCCTACGGACCCTTTACGCCCAGTAATTCCGGACAACGCTTGCCACCTACGTATTACCGCGGCTGCTGGCACGTAGTTAGCCGTGACTTATTCCTCAGGTAACGTCCTCTCTCTTCCCTGAGAAAAGAGGTTTACAACTCGAAAGCCGTCATCCCTCACGCGGCGTCGCGGCATCAGGCTTTCGCCCATTGTGCACGATTCCTTGCTGCTGCCTCCCGGAGGAGTGGGGGCCGTGTCTCAGTCCCCCTCTGTCTGGTCATGCTCTCACACCAGATACCCGTTTTCGGCTTGGTGCGCCGTTACCGCACCAACTACCTGATAGGGCGCGGGCCCATCCCCGAGCGATAAATCATTTCTTCCCGCACTTTGAAACACGGGAATGTATGCGGTATTAGCTGCGATTTCTCACAGTTATCCCGCTCTCGGGGGCAGGTCACCCACGCGTTACTCAGCCGTCTGCCACTAGGCTTGGGCCCCGAAGGACCGGCCTCGTTCGACTTGCATGCATTAGGCACGCCGCCAGCGTTCATCCTGAGCCAGGATCAAACTCTTATTTAGTTTTGACGTCTGTTTGTTTCCGCTCTTCAGTTGTCAAGATGCTTACCGAAAACCAGTCCCTCGGAATTCGAGATTCCGTTTCTCGGTAACCGCTTATTGTATGCCATAACCCAAGGTGGTGCAAGATTTCCTGGCGAATGGGGTGTTTCAAGAAGGTGTTTATCGGTGCGCCCAATCACCCAACGTGGAGATCAGATCGTTGGATCTTCGAAAGGCGACTGGTTAACTCGGGACATAACTAAGAGTGAATATCGCGGTTTTCGCTGTTTAACGCGATACTTCGCGCTGAATAGTGCGATTAGCACGCTATTTCAACAGAAATCGTGGATTATCGATGCGAGTGTGACGATTCAGGTGTAGACTCCGTTTCGCGCAATGGACATTTGCGCGGCGGTTTATCGGTTGAGGGCGCGAGTTGGGGAGATGTGGCTGGCGCCTAGTCGTCGTACGTCGGCACTAGCCGAACCGTATTGGTCAGCAATCATCCCGGCAGGAGAAAGACACATGAAGAGATTGCATCAGTACATCAGGATACGGGCGGTTGCTGTTTTGTTGGCTGTCGTGGGCGCGGTCTTGAGTTCATCGGTTCTTGCCTGTGCTGGCGAGACCGTGATCCAGACCGTCGTCGTCGAGAAAGAGGTCCAAGTTCAGGCCGCACCGGTTGTGCAAACCGTGGTTGTCGAAAAAGTCGTCCAAGGCGAAACCGTGGTCCAGACAGTGGTCGTCGAAAAAGAGGTCCAAGTAGCGGGCGAAACCGTCATCCAGACTGTCGTCGTTGAGAAAGAGGTCGTTGTGGAGGTCGAGAAGGAGGTGGCGAAAGAGATCGAGGTCGAGAAGATCGTCGTGGCGACAGCAACACCGATCGCGATGGCGATGATGGAAGCTCCTGCCCCTCAGAGCTCAGCGGATACGGCCGAGATGGCGGTTCAGAACCGCGTGGGATTGACGATGACTGGTTTGAACAGCACAGGTGCGCCTGACGGTCCCTGGAGCATCGCAGAAGGATTCTTCCAACCTGGCGGTCCCGTGGGTTCCAACATCGTCGACCCAGTTCTAGCCGAGACTTGGGACGTCTCCGAGGACTTGAGCAAGATCACCGTGACGGTGAAGAAGGGCGTGCAGTTCCATCGTGGTTGGGGCGAGTTGACTGCTGACGACCTAGTTTGGAGTTTCAACGACCTGATCGCTCCTGAGAGCGTGCACAACCAGTCGGGCGACTACGCCGCGGTTTTCGAGCCGATGGTCAAGGTCGACGACTACACCGTCGAGATCCCGATCAAACAGTTCACGGTCGTCTGGAACCAGGCCTACTTCAACACCTTCGCGGGTACCAACGGCACCTTCAGTAAGAAGGCCTTCGATGAGAACGGCCGCGAGTGGGCGAACGAAAACATTATCGGCACTGGCCCGTACATGCTTAAGGAATTCATTCCGCAGAACATCGTACGGTTGGAGTCGAACCCTGAACACCACATCCATCCGGCTTACATGCCGTTCCTGAACGTCAACGAAGTCCCGGAAGAGTCGACCCGCATCGCGATGCTGAGGAATGGACAAGCTGATATCGCGGACGTGTCGCTAAAGGCAATTCGTGGTTTGCTCGAAGAGGGCTTCAAGATGTCTGACAGCGGCAAGGCCGCACAGGAAGGCATCTTCTTCGCCGGCAACTACTGGGAGCAGTATGACTACAACTGCTCGCAGGGCGCAAGTTCGGTTTCGTGTCCTGATATCACCGTCGGAGAACCGCAACAGGTCGAGGTAAGTCGCGAGGGTTATCAACCGACCGAGCAGTTCCCTTGGATTGGTGAGTACGGTAACGACGAGAGCATGGAACGCGCGCGCAAGGTGCGCACGGCTATGTCGATCGCGATCGACAAGGAGACGATTAACGATGTGATCGTCGATGGTCTCGGTTGGCTGGTGCACGTGAACGCGTTCTCCATCAGGTCGCCGCAATGGGACGACAAGTGGAACATCGAGTACGACCCCGACGGAGCGGCCGCGCTGCTCGACGAGGCTGGCTATCCAGTGGCGTCTCGAGGCATACGATTCCAAGTGGATATGTATGTGACACCTCACGTTGGCGGTGCTACTGGAACAGCGGGTGAGATTCAAGCGGCAGTAGGCGCGATGTGGGACAGCTTGGGCATTCGCACCAGCTTGGTTCGCCACGGCTATCCCGTATGGCGGCCGACGGTTGTCGACCGTTCCCAGAACCAGCCGTTCTTGAGCGCCTGCGGTGGCACGGATGCTCGTGACTCGGTTCCTTGGGACTTCCCGAAGGGTGTCGTGTTTACCACGCTGTCACGAGGTGGTTTCAGCTGCGCGATGGAGATCCCATTCGTGCTTGAGAACTATCTGAAGACTGCTGGCGAGTTGGACAAGGCACAACGGATCGCGAACAATACTGAGCTGCTCGAGTACTACCGTCACTGGCGCTTAAACTCTGGTATCGCAGCGATACCGGAGCCGCTGGTATGGAACCCGAACTCGATCGAGTCCTGGGAGATGAGGGCTAACGCAGCTGGTACGCACATCGTTTCGTTAGACCTAATCAAGCCTGCCCAGTAGAGTCGTTCGCACATAAGATCGTTTCGGTCTGCTTCCACGACGCCGAGAATTTAGGAGTTGTGGGAGTAGGCCGTTACGCGTCCAATCGTTGATTTGTAGGGAATCGATCGCCCGATGAGAAGGTATCTGATACGCCGTCTTGTGGCCTCAGTGGTGACGGTAATCGGCGCGACGTTCGTGGTTTTTGCATTGTCTCGGGTTGCTGGCGATCCATTGCTGCTTTACGCGCAGCCCGAGGGGTACGGTCGGACGCCGGAACAGATCCGGGCTTTAGAGAAGCATCTAGGGTTGGACAAACCGTTCATCATCCAGTACCTGGTCTGGGTTAAGAACACGTTGCAGGGAGATTTGGGTCAGTCCTTAGCGGGCGAGCGTCGGGTGACCAAAGTGATCCTGGAGAAGGTTGGGGCGACGACGCAGCTGGCGATCGCGGGTTGGATGTTGGCGACGTTCGTGGGAGTTCCGATTGGGATAATTTCGGCGGTCTACAGGGGCACGATTTGGGACTATTTGGGGAGGTTTGTGGCGTTGTTCGGCCAGGCGATACCGAATTTCTGGTTGGGTATCGTGATGGTTTTGCTTTTCTCGGTGTGGCAGGAGTGGTTGCCCAGCGGATTACGAGGGGAAACGTTTGACATCAAGTTTTTCATCATGCCCGCAATAGTTGTTGGGACGAGTTCGATGGCGGGATATTTGAGGATCACGCGGTCTTCGATGCTTGAGATATTGGACTCGGAGTTCATCCGTTTGGCGCGAGGGAAAGGGGCAAGTCCTACGGCGGTGATTTGGAAGCATGCGTTGCGGAACTCGTTGATTCAGCCGATCACGTTGTCGACGCTGTTATTGGCGGGTTTGTTGAATGGAACGTTGGTTGCGGAGGCGGTTTTCGCGTGGCCGGGATTAGGCAGGACTATGCTGGAGGCTGTAAACAACAACGATTTCCCGGTGTTAACTGGGGGGGTTTTGGTGTTTGTGATCATCTACGTCTTGTTCAGTCTGGCTGCGGATTTGCTGTATATCGTCGTGGATCCGCGGATCCGGTATACGTAGCGGTGGTTGATGTCTGAGATTTCGACGACTTATCGCTCTTCGGCAACGGACGAGCATTTCAGGCCCCGGAATCGGATCGGGGTCGCCTACGCATTTTTGCGGCGTTGGCCGATTTTGCCGGGATTGGTGCTAGCGGCGTTAGTTTTTTCGGCGATCTTCGCGCCGTGGATAGCGCCTCAGGCTCCGAACGTTCAGGCTTTGCGGGATCGGAATGCGCCGCCGATATGGTTGGCGGACGAAGAAGGGACGTGGACGCAGAGCTATTTGCTCGGTGCGGATCAGGTCGGTCGCGACGTTTTGAGCCGGATCATCCATGGTGCACGGATATCGTTGGCGGTTGCTGGAGTTGCATTGTTGAGCGGTTTGCTCGTGGGCGTGACGCTGGGTCTAGTGGCTGCTTGGTATGGAGGAGTGATCGACGAGGTGATCGCACGGGCTGTGGATATATGGCATGCGCTACCGTTTCTCTTGGTGGCGATTGTGGTCGTGACGTTGTTCGGTGGGAGTTTGACGGTGTTGATGGGAGTGCTCGCGATGGTTTCGTGGGCGGGGTTCGTCCGCAATGTTCGGGCAGATGTTTTGACATTGCGCGAGCGAGAGTATGTTTTGATGGCGCGGGTTTGCGGAGCCTCTCCAGCGAGAGTGATCGTGCGACATATACTGCCCGGCGTTGTGCCAACGATCATGGTCATCGCCACATTGGCGGTTGGCGGATTGATACTGACGGAGGCGACGTTGAGTTTCTTGGGTGCCGGGATTCCTGCGCCGACGCCGTCATGGGGATTGATGGTTTCGGAGGGGCGTGAGTATTTGACGACGGCTTGGTGGTCATCATTCTTCCCTGGGTTGGCGATCTTTCTAGTGGTTATGTCGCTCAATTTCATGGGAGATTGGATACGCGATTTCACAGATCCGCGACTCAGACAACAAGCCGATTGATCTTAACCGACGCCATGCAATTCTTCGGGCGCGGGTTTACACTTTATGCCTAAGTTTGGATGGTCTCGTGAAGCATAGGAGAGGCTGAGATCATGACGCTTACAAAATCTAAGCAGGATGTGGCTTTGGTCGCTCACTTGATGCGCCGTGCAGGTTTCGGAGCGACTCCGGATGAGTTGGACCGGGCGGTTGAGATGGGATACGACGCGACGCTTGAAGAACTCCTGAACCCGGTGGATGATGTTGAACTGCCGTTAGACCTGATTCGGCGCTATTTCGTGGACCAGTCGGATCTGCGAAACCAGCAGGCGTGTGCAGCGCATTGGATGTATCAGCTAGTGCACACGCGAGCGCCGCTGCGAGAGAAGATGTGTCTGTTCTGGCATCGCGTGTTTGCGACCGGCGCGAGCAAGTTGATTCAAGGTCGAGTGGTCTTGAACCAGATCGACATGTTCCGGAAGAATGGGATGGGCAGTTTCGATGATCTCCTGCTTCAGTTGTCCAAAGACCCGGCGATGCTGATGTGGCTCGACAACCAGGACAACCACGCCCATTCGATCAACGAAAACTACGGCCGTGAAATCCTCGAGCTGTTCGCGATGGGCGTAGGCAACTACACCGAGGACGACATCAAGGAATGTGCGCGGGCCTTCACGGGTTGGCGCGTCGTCAACCCGGACTATATGTCAATAAAGATGCGCAACAACACGGCGCGTCCGTACGGATACATTTCGTGGCAGTTCGAATACGACGACGATGACCACGACCACAACGAGAAGACGTTGCTGGGCGTAACCGGAGATTTGAACGGCGATGATGCAGTGGACATCATCTGTCGCGAAGAGGCGACACCGCGCTTCATCGCTCGGCACTTGTACCACTTCTTTGTGGCGGACGAGCCAGGTGTGCCTCAGTGGCCGCACGTCGAACCGCGGGACCCGGACGCGATCCAGGCGATGGTCGACACTTACTACGCTTCGGGATACAGCATCACGGAGATGCTGCGAACCCTTTTCACCTCCGATTTCTTTAAGGACGAGGCGGCAAGGTATGCGCGGATCAAGAGTCCGGCCGAGATGGTTGTGGGCACACTGCGGTTAGCTGGAGGGCTGGAAGTACCGTCGCAAGAGGCCTATACGGCATCAGCTACCTGCGCGAATATGGGGCAGGCATTGCTGAACCCGCCCAGCGTTGAAGGTTGGCAAGGTGGCGAGGAGTGGATCAACACAGGGGCGTATGTGCAACGCGTTAACTTCGCCAGCGCGACTCTTGACGACCCAAACAAGCCTGGCGTACGAGCCATCATCGACCGCGTGAAGACATCTGCAAGTGCGGGCGATTTGACACCGGAGGAACTGGTCGATCGGCTCTTAGAAATCATGGGGCCACTCGAGACGATGGAGTCGACCAGACAAGGATTGGTCAACTTCGCATCGAAGTTCGGCGACATCGATTTCGGCAATAACGGCTCGGTTGAGCACGCCGAAAAAGCCATCGTCGCGGTCCTTCAATTGGTCGTGGCGACGCAGGAGTACCAGACGGTTTAGGAGCGAAGATGGTCACTACTACGAAGTTCCAGATCAAGTACCGCGACACAATCGGTTTCAACGCCGATCAAGGTGGGCGAGGATTCCATCTGCCTACCGACATAGTGATTCGAGATGATGGAGTGATCTTCGTCGCGAGTCGGAGCAATACCGTCGCGCTGAACATCGTCGGGATCCAGATGTGCAAGATTGACCA
This sequence comes from Dehalococcoidia bacterium, assembly GCA_965204425.1. GTDB lineage: Bacteria > Chloroflexota > Dehalococcoidia > Lucifugimonadales > Lucifugimonadaceae > Bin127. Next base: position 2,672,565 of record OZ241990.1, on the reverse strand, counting down.
TGAGTTCTTGGGGCAGATCGGCGGGTACGGTCGGGACATGGGTGACATGATGGGACCAACTGCCCTAGCGTTGGACGCGGAAGACAATCTCTATCTGGCCGACGAGGTCTTGCAGAGGATCACGGTCTACAACCCAGACGGTGACCCGCGATCGATGTGGGGATCCGCCGGCGATGGCGATGGCGAGTTCGACGGGCCTGCGGACATGGTGTTCGATGCCGAAGACAACATGCTGCTGGTAGACCACAAGAATCACCGCATCCAGAAGCTCACCAAAGATGGTGAATTCATCGACAAGTTCGGATCGTTCGGCGATGGCGAAGGTGAATTCAACCTGCCGTGGGGCATTACGTTAGACCCGGATAAAAACATCTGCGTTGCGGACTGGCGGAACGATCGGATTCAGCGTTTCACCCCCGATGGAGAATTCCTAGCCGCCTATGGCAGCGGTGGAGATGGCGACGGCGAATTTCACCGACCGAGTCGAGTCGCGATCGATTCTGACGGCAACATGTATGTCGCAGATTGGGGGAACCAGCGTGTCCAAGTTCTTGACGAGGATGGCAACTTTCTTGTCACGCTTAAGGGCGAAGCGACATTGGGTAAATGGGCAGTGGAGTATCTCGACTCGCAGCAAGACGAGTTCCGCGCACGCTCGACGTTCGAGCCTTATTTCGAGGTCGACACGGATGACAAGAACGAGATCGCGGCACGCATCGAACCCTATTTCTGGGATCCTGTGACGGTCGCAGTCGACAAAGAAGATCGATCTTACGTACTGGAGACCGGCAGGCACCGGTTCCAAATTTACGAAAGGGTTTCTTGAACCGAACCCTAACCCTCTCCCACCGAGCGGGAGAGGGAAAATGTTAGGAGAGTTCCCATGAGTGCTCAAAACGGTAAAAAAGAGCGCAAGCTGGTCGTAGTTCAGATGTCAGGTGGCAACGACTACCTGAACTGTGTGGTTCCTTACGACGACCCGAGGTACGTCGACAACCGTCCAAACGTGCGGATCACCGAAGATCGCGTCCTGCCGATGGACGGGACGTACGGCTTCAATCCGGGGATGCAGCCGATCAAGGACTTATGGGACCAAGGCAAGGTTGCGGTAGTGCACGGTGTGGGATATCCGGAACCGAACCGGTCCCACTTCCGTTCAATGGACATATGGCACACGGCCGAACCCCGTCACATGGCGCCTGAAGGTTGGCTCGGTAACGCTGTCAGGCAGATGCATCCCGAAGGCGACAACGTCGTAGCAGCGGTCAACTTCGGTGGTGGTCTTCCGCGAGCGTTGATCGCCAAGGGAGCACCAGTCGCTTCTGTTACCGATCTCGAGACGTACGGATTGATGGGTCACCTAGGAGCCGAGACGGAGAGGTCCGAGGTGCTTGAGATGTTCAAGTGGATCTATTCAATGGGACTCGGAAGCGGCCCCACGATGGACTTGATGAGCCAGACGGGATTGGATGCGTTGCGTGGATCGGACATGTTGAGCCAGTGCACGCTGACGTACGACTCTGACATCGAGTACGATCCGAACGCGTTCTCGAAGTCGATGAAGAGCGCGGCGCAGGTGTTGCAGGCCGACATCGGAACCCGTATCTGCTACACCCAGCATGGCAGTTTCGATGCGCACACGAATGGGATCGCGCTCCAAGAGAAGCTGCTGCGTGACGTGTCGGGCGGCATCTACGACTTCTATTCCGACATGAAGGCCCAAAATGAGAGCGAAGACATCTTGATTCTGGCGTTCTCCGAGTTCGGTCGCAGGGTGAAGGACAACGGAAACGGCACCGACCACGGTTCAGGTGGTGTGGCATTCCTGATCGGCGACGGTGTAACCGGCGGACAGTACGGCGAGTATCCGTCGATGGATGCGAAGGATCTAGTCGAAGGCGATCTGGCATTCAATCTGGACTTCCGAAGCATCTATACCGAGATCATGGAAGATTGGCTCGAAGTCGATGCCCGCGAAGTGATGGACCGAGACTACGAGCGGGTCGGCTTCTTGGCGGCATAGATCCGCCCTGCTGATCTGGCAGACCCAATGACAAGCGACCTCACAGGTTTAGTTCTCGGCTCCGGATTCGCCGGGCAGGGTCATGCCGAGGCGATGCGATACTGCGGTATCGAAGTCGTTGGGATGGTGAGCAGGACCGAACATGTTGTCAAAAAAGTCGCCGCCGATATGGGTATCCCTTACGCGTCAACTGACTGGGTTGGCGCGTTGGATGAACTAAAACCGGATATTGTGGCGATCGGCACGCCGGGAGGTGCGCATCACGAGCAGATTTTGGCGGCAATTGAACGCGGATGCCATGTGTTCTGCGATAAGCCGTTGACCACGAATGCCGAAACCTCCAAGGAGTTGTATGTGGCGGCCCGGGAACGAGGCGTCAAGACCGCGTACGCGGCTTCGTTCCGGTACCAGCCCCACGCCTTGCTTGCTAAGAAGTTGATTGCAGATGGCGCGATTGGCGAACCGTTCGAAACAGAGTGTATTTCGCACTACGAACTGCATCCGCACATCCCATGGGGATGGTCGCATCGGATCGGCTTGGGCGGCGGTCGATTGAGCAACAACTTCACGCACAAGTTGTCGATCGTGCTCCACGCTTTAGACGCCACCCTGATCGACATCAACGGCGAAGCCCGCAACGACATGCATACCGCGCCGGTCGTAGATGGAGTCCATGATTTTAGGGAAAGGTCGGACTTCATTCCGAGCTCGGACGAGTTGGAAGGGATTGAATGGCGCGACGTGGATTCGGAATGGTCGTACTCAGTGATGGCACACGTTTCGCCGGCTCGAAAGGTGCGGCAACCAGTGACATCGGTGTTTAGGCACGGAGGAATGCAGCCGCGATTCGAGGATGACTACGTGGCCTTCTACGGCAACGAAGGTTCAATCCACATCGGTGGCGCTTATGCACAGGGTCCCCTACACGTCAAAACACGGAACTCCGACTGGGAAGTTGTGAGCGTGCCCAACGACATTGTGGATGAGTTGCCGGATATCGACGATGACACGCAACGGAACTGGACGGTGTTGATGTCGGAGTTGGTCGCGGACATCAACGGTGATGGTTATAGCGGCTACCAGACGTTCCTCGACGGCTGGAGGTTCCAGGAAGCAGTGGACGCGGTTCGACGTGGTGACGGCTGGTTTGCGGTGCCCCCAGATCCGGACGATTAGAGCACCGCAAAAACTAACCACGAGGGTGGTGAGGCAGAGCCTAATGCGGAAACTCGAGATGAATGACGCGGTAGGCGTGGATGACCAAGGCCGTCTGTGAATCTTCGCGACCAAAGGTCAGTTCGATCTTGTGCCACTCGACATCACCTAGGGGTTCGATGAGTTGCTGGAATTCATCGTCACTCAGCCCAGTCACGATTGTGTAGCTCTCTAATTCGCTCAGCTTGTGTCCTTCGAACGACGCGCCCTCATCCGAGATTCTCTGTTCAAGCGCGTCCCGGAGTTTCGATTCGATTTCTCCTTCGGCATGGACTGATGAATTCGCGAAGAGGAGCAAGGAAATGGCTGCCAAGATGATGACGAATGCGATCCGTAAATTCGTCCAATATGGTTGCGAATAAGAGATCTGACGATAGTTCATCATTACCTCCTTGATAAACGGGAGAAATGTTCCTATGTCATCAGATACGAGAAGCGGCAACAACTCGGATTGACGATCTCAATGGGGGTGAAGATCGGGACTGTTTTGGTGTCCCGCAATATGACGCGTTATTGATTAAATCTGTTTGTATCTCACTTTCCGTATTTCTTAATAAATGTTATTTGGCATGGGAGGGTAGTCATTTTGACTCACACTGCTTTGATACCAAAGTCATGTGTCCAACGCCGTAGGTTGACGTATTCGATTGCGGTCCGCGAGGGGCGTTCCATGTCGAGGTCAATCTGATTGCGGACTAGCAAGACGTTGCATCGGCCGTAGGTTGGGAGCCGTTATGGTCGATTGACGTACCCCTCTCGTCGTCGTGGGTCACGGCGGGAGGGGTTTAGGTTTGATTTGGTTGACAGAAGCGCGGACACGATCTTTGTTAATGCCGAATGCAGTGATTAAATGGGGCGTTAGGTAATCTCAACTCGATAAGCGGTCGCATCTCCTTTCAATCACTGGCCGACCATCAAGATTGCGGCCCGCGCTCAATCTCAAGCTCGTCTACGCGTGCTTGGCTCTCCGGTGTGCGGGCTGGGTGCGGCCCCCATTCATCAATCAGACTCTTGCGGGGTTCGTTGCTGACGCGAATGGTCGCGTCTGACCGCTCGCGCACCCCGGCTTTTAGGCGGGTGCCGATGCCTGGTCGCTGTGGAGCGTGTAGGTAGCCGTCGCGGATGTCGAGGTTGGGATCGACGATGTCGTTATACCAACCCTTGAAATAGGCCGGGACGTGCTCTTGAAGCATGGCATTCGGTGAACTCATACATATTTGCGAGCAGGCGAAGATGTTGACGGGACCAGTAGCGTCGTGCGGAGCGAATGGAACTTGATGGGACGAGGCGAGGATGGCGATTTTGTGAGTCTCGGACACGCCGCCGGTCCAGATGAGGTCTGGCATGACTATCCGTGCGGAGCCGTTCTCGATGAATTGGCGAAGTTGCCAGCGTGAGAGGAGGCGTTCGGAGATGCAGACGGGAGTTTTGGTTGCGGCTTGCAGGCGTGCCAGCGCGTCGGGATTGAGAAGCGGCATGAGGTCTTCCTGCCACATCATCTCGTACGGTTCCATAGCTTGGGCGATGCGAATCGCTACCGGCAACGTCCATTTCCCGTGTCCGTCGTTCGCAATCTGCATATCCATCCCAACAGCATCACGGATATCGCGGATGGGCTTGAGTGCCATGTCGAGTTCCTTCGGCGAGAGGAACTGACCATCGGAGGCTTGGGCGAGACCGATTGTGGGACCACCCTTCATAGCGGTGATGCCTTCGTCAAGCAATCCTTTCGCTTGCTCGCCTGCTCCGTGGAATTGGAGGGATGTGGCGTAGACGCGAATCTTGGTACGCACTGCCCCGCCGAGAAGCTCGTAAACGGGAACTCCGAGCGACTGGCCTTTAATATCCCATAGCGCGATGTCGAGTGCGGAGATGGCGCGCATTTCCGCTCCGCCGTATCCGGCGTGGTCGGAGAGACGGAACATCGCCTCCCAATGTCGCTCGATCGGGAACGGATCGCGATCGATTAGGAGCGGTCCAAAGTGATCGTGTACGGCTGCTTCGACGACAGCGGCGGCGTAGAAAGTTTCACCTAGTCCCACGATGCCTTCGTCGGTGTGGATCTGCACCCAGAGGTTATGGGGTTGCTCGGCGATGCGGATGGTTTCGATCTGAGTGATTTTCATGGCTTGGCGATAGACTTTCCGGTTGAACGCGTCTTTGGCATCGATTTGGATCGACTGGTCTGGATGATTAGGTTAACTGGATTGACTGCGAACCTTCCATGAAGTTCTCGATCATCATTCCCGCATTCAACGAGGAGGCCTACCTGCCTTTAACTTTGAGGTCGATCCGGGCCGCGGCGGCTCATTTAAGAGATGTTGCGGAAGTCGAGGTCGAGACGATCGTTGTGGACAACAACAGTAATGACGATACCGCCAACGTCGCTCGACGCGGCGGCGCGACTGTGATCTTCGAGCAGGTGCAAGGAATTTCCACTGCCCGCAACACAGGTGCATCAAACGCTTCGGGAGATGTGCTTGTTTTTGTTGACGCCGATGTTGCAATGCCGAAATCCGTGCTCGTCGCCATCTATGAAGCGGTGTCTGATCCCAGTTGCGTGGGTGGTGGAGTTGATGGCGAGTACCGACCGCGACGAATTTTGGTTCGGATTTACCTGCGCACTTGGCGAGTCTTGGCAAGAGTCACTGACATGGTGCAAGGAGCCACACAGTTTTGCCGGAAAGATGTCTTCGATCAGATTGGTGGTTACGACGAAAGTGTGTGGATCGGCGAAGATGTCGACTTTTACTGGGACATGAAGAAGTACGCAAGACGAAACCGGAGCCACGTTCGAGTGATCCGGGATCCTAAAGTCCTGCCGTCCAGTCGTCGTTTTGACAAGTGGCCGTTATGGCGAATACTGATCTGGACCAATCCCCTATTCATCGCCGTGTTCCGTCGTTGGAAACGATTTTGGGGAGGATGGTACTCCGACGCTGTGCGTTAGTTAGCGGTCCCGTCCCAGCAAGGCAGGGAGCCCGCGGTTTTTGGTCTTTGGTTGAATAGGCGTGATGCAGACCGTCAACGAATCGGAGTCTCCAATAGATTCGGTGTATTGTTGACTCAACCTTCGAAGACGTTGGCGGGGGATCACAAAAATGTTGTTGACAACGAAACACATCCTAGTAGTGTCGATCGTCGCTCTGACGCTTTCGGTGTTGGCTTGCGGCGGGGGCAGTGAGCCAGAGCCGACTTCGCCACCTACTGCTCCGCCCGCGTCTGACGCGCCATCCGCACCTTCGACGTTTGTGGAGGGGGAGCCTACGGTGTTGGGTGATTGCGAAGATGGTTTGACCATGCGGGTCGGCGAGGGTTGTCAATTCTCGGGACAGGAGGGACGCCCCGCCGATCTAGTCTTTTCAGTGGGAATCGATGGCTCGATCTGTCGTGAAGAGGGCTCGGTAACGATGTCGGGATTCCCAGTGAATATGGTCCGTGCGTGTGCAGATAAGTACGGGGCCATTGACGTATTGGAAGCGGAAATTGACTTTGTGCCGAACGGTGATGGTACTTGGACAGTAAGGGCCAAATAGTGATTGGCGAAGGCGGTCGCGCACATTCCTTCCATGACAGCATCAACGATCTGTAGAGTTCTTGCGCGCCCCGCAAATGGGCCAGGTAACTGAACGAGTTAGTCAGAAGGTTCAGGAAGCAGGAGGATTCTCAGTCGCGGATTTCTCACCTTCGAAGCCTTCAGTGCGCATCACTTCTGCAGCTCGTTCGTGTTGGTCGATTTTGCTCTGAACGGCATCTTTCGCTCGAGTCCAAACATCTCGGCTCTCGTTCACCCACCGATATGAATCGCGGTAGTCGTCCAAGAGTCCGTTGACCTCCGGAACCACGTAGCGGGCGACCATGTCCCAGCTTTTGAGCGTGTTTTCGCGATTGGCCCAATCGTGCACAAAGCCGATGACGCAACCGAAGCCCCCGGTTAGTTCCTGCATGTCTCGGATCTTGGCGACTAGATCGTCGGGGGTGCCGATGACCGCGGTTCCGGTTGCAGAATCGGCGACATCGTCGACTGCATCTTCTGGCGTTTCGTATATGGTTCCCTCACCTCCAGCCAAGGTGCCGACTGTGTAGAGGTTGTTGTGGTTAAAGAGTCCGAGTTTGGCTTGTTCCTTGGCTTCTTTACGCGTCTCAGCGATGTGGAAGCTCAACACGATCCGCCAGTTACTACGATCCACGGTGGTGCCGTGTTTGGCGGCCGATTCCTCGGCAAAGCTCCATTGGAGCGGTAGGGAACGCATCCCGGCTTTCGTCATCGATCCGATGGACAGCACCCCGGCACGGTGTTTTCCTGCGAGTGTCATACCGGATGGGCTGACCATCGAAGCGACCGCGAATTCCATGTCTTCTTGGAACGGCCGAAGTTGAAGCTTAGCGTCCCTGAGTTGGAACCAGTCGGCCTCGTGGGTGACCCGATCTCCTCCTTCGAAGAGCTTGCGAATGACGCCCATCGCTTCGTCCTGGCGATCGCGTAGCAGCATCGGGTCAAATCCTAGTACGTGGGCGTCAGACGGCAGCGCGCCGGGCCCAGAGCCGAAGATGACGCGTCCACGAGATTGCCAGTCAAGTTGGACAATCCGCTGAGCAACCATGAAGGGGTGGTGGTAGGGAAGCGAGACCACCCCGGTTCCGAGCATGATTCGATGGGTTCTCTCGGCGACGGCGGCCAGGAAGAGTTCGGGTGATGCGATCATCTCCCATCCAGTCGAGTGATGCTCCCCACACCAGAACTCGTCGTAACCGAGCCGATCAAGGTGTTCAACGAACTCGAGATTGCTCTGGAACTGCAGAACGGGGTTCTCGCCGATAGGGTGATGAGGCGCAAGGAACGCGCCGAAGCGGATCTTGGACATGTCTTAACTCAGGGGTTGGTTTCAGTCTGGCGTCGACACCTATGCTAATCGGCAAAATTATCGTTTTGCCCGTATATGTGGTAATCGAACGTAAAGCAATTCGTCGTGAACCACATTATTGTCTAGTTCGCTTCATCGGCGCGTAGTGTCAATTTTTCGGAAAGTAGCGAGGTATTTCGACGCTTGGATTTGAGAATTTCACGAATCGCGCAATCTTGCGCGCACGCGGCGCGGTTTGGGTGTATGGTAACTGCACGCCCTGTCGCCGGGAGACGGGTCTTCGTATATTGACCCATCTGCCATGACACTTCGAGTGTTAGGCGACCAACAGGAACTTGAGCACACGGGAGTGTAGCCAATGAAGATTCTGAATGTAATAAGCAAACGAAAGGCTGTGGCAGCCGCCTTCCTATCTCTGATGGCGGTGGTTGCGGTCGTCGCGATGGCCTGTGCCGGCACTGAAACAGTCGTCCACACGGTCGTCGTCAAAGAGCAAGTGCCTGGCGAAACTGTGATCCAGACGGTTGTTGTGGAGAAGGAGGTCCAGGTCGCTGGCGAAACCGTCGTGCAAACCGTCGTCGTCGAGAAAGAGGTCGAGGTCGCTGGTGAAACAGTGGTCCAGACCGTCGTCGTCGAGAAGGAAGTTCAGGTCGCGGGTGAGACCGTGGTCCAGACCGTCGTCGTTGAAAAGGAAGTGGCGGTCGAGGTCCAGAAGGTTGTCGAGGTTGAAGTGGAGAAGCAAGTCGAAGTCGTAGTGACGGCGACTCCTGACGATTCGATGATGATGATGATGCCAGAGGGTCAATCCGGCGAATTCGTAGCCGCGTTGCAGACCGTCGGCTTGCCAGTCGGTACACCTGAGCTGTGCGTACCGACGTGTTCGAACGAACAGTACTACTACAGCGTCTGGGATACCCCAGTTCAATGGTCCGCGGACGGCAGGGTTATCCCGGCCGTCGCCGAGTCGTGGGAGCTTGCCCCGGACAAATCGAAGTTCACCTGGCACGTGCGCCCCGGTATCGAGTTCCACAAAGGATGGGGCGAGGTAACGGCTGAAGACTTCGCATGGAGCACCAACACAGTTAACCCAAACGTGAACCCCGAAACGTTGCACGACGTCGGTGGAGACTTGACCTGCTGCTACGGCGAGACGGTTGCAATTGACCGGTACACCGCTGAGACAGAGATCATCAAGTACGACAGCCGAGCACCGGGTTGGTTGTTCTCAAACCTCAGAGACGCGTACGGTATCAACAGCAAGACGATCTACGACGAGTACGGCAAGGAAGGGATGCGTAACGTCTTTGTTGGCACTGGCCCGTTTGAAATCCGGCAGTGGCGCGACAACGACAAGATCATCTTGGATGCTCTCCCTGAGCACTACAACCAAGCCGCGCACATACAGTCCGCACGCATACTGGAGGTACCTGAAGAGGCCTCTAGAATTGCGATGTTCGAGAGTGGCGAGGCGATGATCACTCACGTGTCGCTTCCCAACACCAAGCGATTGGAAGATGCCGGCGGCGTGAGGCGATTGCTCCAGACGGTGATCCTCCACATCGGCATGAACCCGAACTTCCTGGAGCAGACCAACCCGAAGACAGGCGAGCCGCTCGGCAACCCGGGATACGATGAAGCGAAGAAGAACCCCGAGGCGTTCCCTTGGGTCAGCTTCTACGATCTTCCAGGTTCGAACTGTGACTGGAACGTCCTCTTAGAAGAGGTTCCGTCCGACCCGTCTTCGATCTGTCCCGAGATGGAAAACGCACGGAAGGTCCGTTTGGCGATGGCCAAGGCGATCGACAAACAGGCGCTAGTGGATGGTCTTTTCGAAGGCCTTGGTTCGCAAGGTTGCAACTGGGCGATCTCGACCAACGACCCCACCCACGACGATTCGTGGTGTGTGCCTTACGATCCGGATGGCGCTCAGGCCCTTATGGCTGAGGCTGGTGTTGATGGATTCACGATTGGATGGTGGGCTGGCAACGAGCCAAGCGAAGCACACCAAGCGATCGCTTCGATGTGGAAGGACACATTGGACATCAACGTTGAGTTCCACCTAGGTCCGTTCACCACGTGGCACCCGACGTTCGTCGACCGTTCGTTCATCCACTTGGTGCACGACGGTGAACAAGGTGGAATGCCAGCGCACTTTGCCAAAGCTCGCGAAGCGCAGGCGTGGTTCGCTGGAGGCATCATGTGGAGCGGCGGCATCCCGTTCTACCAGCGAATCTACGGTGACATGCTGGGCGAAGAGGACATTCAGAAGCGCCTCGAAATGGCGATCCGATTCGGAAACCACGAAGCATTCTGGCACTGGGATCCAGCCACGTACGAGATTCCCGTTTTCACCATTTACAACGGTAATCTCATAGATTGGGTCCCCAATAAAATCGCCATGCACACCGCACCAGTCAACATGATCTACCCGCTTGAGGACATAATCATCAAGTAGGGCAGAAAGCGCCTAAAAATCGGAAGAGCCTGACTTGCGTAACAGCGAGTTGGGCTCTTTCGTGGCTAGCGTCGAGTTACGCGACGTCTAACAACTCACTGAACCATGGGACAATTTGTCGCCAGACGAGTGATCCTCGGGATCATCGCACTTCTGCTCGCGATGTTGATCGTGTTTTCACTGTCGCGGGTCAAGGGAGACCCGCGATATTTCTTCATCGGCGAAGACTCGTTGGGCATCGACCCAGCAGTTTGGGAAGAGTGGGGACGAAGGCTTAATCTCGACAAACCAGTGCCGATACAGTTCGCCCTGTGGATGGGCGATATCTTGACTGGAGATTTCGGTGACAGCGTGACGTTGCAACGTCCGGTTCTGTCGGCGATCAGAGAAAAGGCTCCGAACACAATTCAGCTAGGAATTGTGGCTTGGTTGATGGGGACGTTTGTCGGCGTACCGCTGGGGGTGTTTTCCGCGACCAATCGCGGCAATTGGCTCGACTACGTGTTTCGCGGATTCGCCCTTTTCGGCCAGTCGGTACCAATATTCTGGCTGGCTCTGGTCATGATTTTCCTGTTCGCGGTCAACCTCGGATGGTTGCCAAGCGGAACAAAAGGGGAAGGGATCGCGGTCAAGAACTTCGTCATGCCGGCGGTGGCGCTAGCTTGGTTCCCGGCTGCCTCATATCTCCGAATCACTCGAACCGCGATGTTGGAGATTCTGGATTCAGAGTTCATTAAGTTTGCGCGTGCCAAAGGTGTCACCCAGGCACCCGTTCGGTGGAAACACGCATTCCGGAACGCGATCATTCCGCCATTGACCCTGTCGGTATTCGTATTGTTCGGATTGTTGAACGGTACGATCATCATCGAGACGGTGTTCGCGTGGCCGGGACTTGGCAGGCTTGCTATCGACGCGCTGTGGGCAACGGATTATCCGTTGCTGGCGGGCTTGACGATCATTTACGGAGCAGCATTCGTAGTCATGATCATCTTGCTGGACATCGTGTACGCCCTGCTAGATCCGCGGATCAAGTACAACTAGGAGCGTTGTCATCGCTACGGCAGTAACAGACAGCGGAGCTGAAGGTCGAGATTCCAGCGCGCCTATCGTCCACAGTCGGCGGATGTCGCCGCTCGAATTTGTGCGCCGATATCCGATCATTCCGGCGGCAATCATCGTCTTGCTTTTGGTAACTGCGGTTATCGGGGATTTCATCGTTCCGCATAACCCCGAACGAGCCGATCTCTTGGTCCGTCATACACCTCCTTTCTGGATGGAAGAGGGTTCATTCACCTATTTCCTGGGAACCGACGCGCTGGGGCGAGATGTACTCAGCAAGATAATTGCAGGCGCGAGGATTACTGTTCTAGTCGTCGTGGCTGCGACGGGAACCGGAGTGATTGTAGGCACCACTATCGGGCTCGTCGCGGGTTATTTTGGAGGCGTAGTAGATGACATCGTGATGCGGATCGTCGACGCGTGGAACATACTCCCTGGACTGCTGATCATCCTCGTCGTCATACTGGTGCTCGGGCAAGGATTATGGACTTTGATCGGAGTGTTGGCCATGCTCTCCTGGCCCGGCGCAGTAAGGCTGGTGAGGGCCGAAACACTGTCGCTCAAGAGCCGTGAATACGTGTCGCTTGCCAGAGTCGCGGGCGCGTCGGACCCTAGAATCATGGTCCGTCACATCCTACCCGGCGTGGTGAACATCGTGATCGTTACAGCCACATTGGGTACCGGCAATATCATCCTGACCGAGGCCGCGCTTAGCTTTCTCGGGGCTGGCATCCCTCCGCCCGAACCATCGTGGGGACGCATGATCAGCGAAGAGCGCCAATACATCGACGCTGCTTGGTGGACATCGTTGTTCCCTGGCCTTGTAATTGCCATGGTGGTGATGTCGGGCAACTTCCTTGGAGACTGGTTCCGCGACCGGGTCGACCCGACGTTGCGGCAGTTGTAAACGTCATCTCGGGTAGTTGTTCGCTTGGGCGACTATCGTTTGAGACGCAAATTCGAAATCCTCATTTCGAGGGCGCGCACTTGGTTTAAGGCGTATACTGCAAGCACGCTAACGTCGATTCACGTTGTTGTTTCGGCGTGACGCGTCGAATCACGAATTTCCATGAATGGAGGCTTAGCCATGATTCGAAGGATGCGGCGCTCAACATTTATCGCTCTAATCCCCTTGGCACTAGCTAGCACCGCGCTTCTATTTGCCATCGGTTGCGGCGATGCAGAACCGGAGACGATCATCCAAACGGTCGTCGTCGAGAAGGAAGTGGAGAAGGTCGTCGAGGTGGAGAAGGAGGTGCAGGTCGTCGTGACGGCGACTCCCGAAGCGATGGATGCGATGGAAGAAACGGTGGAGTTGATCGACCTGCCGCAATCCAAGAGCCAACCAGGACACGTGATCTTTGCAGACGTGGGTTCCGCACTGGGTAGTATCAGCGGCAACGGCGGTAGCCTCCCAGATGCTCCTCTCCAAGCAGATCGCTGGGGAGCTGGTGAACATCTCTTCACTCCAGGAGATGCCAACTGGGATATCCCGATGCTCGCAGAGTCGTGGGAATTGGCGGACGATCTCAGTTCCGTCACCATCACGCTCCGCCAAGGGATCCAGTTCCACGACGACTGGGGCGAGTTTAAGGCCGAAGACATGGCGTGGGTGATCAACCGAACCAACCCTGCGATCAATCCCGAATCGATCGCGGCTAGTGCGGCAAACTTCACAGCTTTGTTTGGCGACATGCCGGTTGAAGCGGTTGACGATTACACCATCGTAGGTCAATTCAACAACTTCGATGTTCGTTGGGCCAGCAACTTCTTGAACCAAGAGGCCTCCGGCGGATTGACCAGCATGGCAACGCCAAAACGAGCGTTTGACGAAAACGGACGCGACTGGTTGAAGGACAACTTCATCGGTACTGGCCCGTTCCAAGTGACCGACTTCAAGTCGGGCACGAGCGTGACCCTCGAAAAGGTCGGCTACGACCACTGGCGCAAGAACGCAGGGATCGACTCATTCAAGGTTCTTGCGGTTCCGGAAGAGTTCACACGTGTGGCACTCCTCCAGAACGGTGAATCGGATGTTTCCTTCATCGACCCCAAAGACTTGGCCCGTATGAAGAAATCCGGCTTCTTGGAAGTCGGAGCTGGCGCAGGTATCCAAGAAGGCGTCATGTTCCCGGGCAACCTATGGGAGACAACCAACGCGATTACCGGCGAGGCGATCGACTTCCCGTCGCATGGCGTGTTCGTGCGCCCGATCCAATGGGTCGGTAACCCCCACCAACCAGAGGATGGCGACAATCCCGCCGGGATTGATGACATGGAGCAAGCTCGTTTGGTCCGGCAGGCCTTAGCCCGGTCAGTAGACCGCGATGCCATCGTTGAGCACGTCCTCGGCGGCGTCGGAAATCCCGTGCACGTAACCTACTTCAGCACGTTTAACCCGAACTGGGATTCCCAATACGAGTATCCGTACGACGTAGGCGCGGCTAACAAGATGCTCGACGACGCGGGATATCCTGCGAACGATGACGGCGTCCGATTCGAGATGCCGCTATTCGTAGGTCCGGAACTTGGTGGTGGCGAGGGACCCGCGGGCGAAATCGGTGACGCGATCGCCGGTTTCTGGGAAGATGTTGGCATCAACGTAAAGGTGCTGAAGTACGCTTACGGCGTATTCCGACCCGGACTGGTGAGCAGGTCCACAGTGGTGCCGATGCTTACTTCGTGCGACGACGGTCAAGAGGCATATCCGTTCGACTGGCCCAAGGGATTGGTCCAGACCACGTTGACTCGCGGCGGATTCAGTTGTGGATTCGAATCTCCTGAAATTTTGGCGTGGTACGAGGCAGCAGCTGCAGAACCGGACCGCGAAGAACGCATCCGCATCAACAAGGAATACCTCGCTTACATGCACAACTGGGCACTGTTCCCTGGTTATGTGACTGTCCCGGTGGCGTACTATGCGAACCCCAACTACATCGCCGAATGGCCGATGCACCTCGGTGGCAGCTACAACTCGCCGGAAAACATCGTCCTGAAGTAACCCTACGCTTGGGTATCTGGCTGGAGCCAGATTACGCCCATCCTGCGGGTCGGAGAAACTGGCCCGCAGGATGTTGTTGTATCCGACACCAGCGCTTCTGCACTAATCGAAAAACGGGATCGTCATGCGCCGATACCTCGTCAGGAAGCTGATATTCGCGATCATCACGCTGCTTGCAGCAACTATGTTCATGTTCGTGCTGTCGCGCTTGGCTGGCGATCCTCTGTTGCTGTTTGCAAAACCTGGCGGCTACGGTATGAGCCCCGAGCGAGTTGAACAGCTGAGCAAGAAACTGGGTCTAGACAAACCGCTCGTGGTGCAGTATCTGGTTTGGTTGGGACGGGTTTTAACTGGTGATTTTGGCGAGACGATTGTGTCGGAAACGTCAGTCGGGAAATTGATGTGGGAACGTGCCGCGCCGACGTTGCAGTTGGCGGTCGTGTCGTTCATTTTGTCGGTGTTGATAGGTGTCCCGTTGGGTGTGCTGTCTGCCGTCAAACGAGGATCGGTTGCGGATTACGCGAGTCGCGCATTCGCGTTGGTCGGTCAAGCCGCACCGATATTTTGGGTCGCGATCATGGCGATACTGCTATTCGCGGTGAATCTCGACTGGCTGCCGGTCGGCACCGCGGGTCCGGATAATGTTTCGATCTGGACTTGGGCAAAGTTTAAGTATCTGATCATGCCGGCTTTTGCTCTCGGTTGGGGACCCGCGGCAGCTCTGCTGCGCTTGACGCGGTCGTCGATGTTGGAGGTTCTCGATTCGGAGTACGTAACGATGGCACGCGCCAAAGGCGCGAACCATACTATCGTTTTGTGGAAACACGCGTTCCGCAACGCGATTCTCCAACCCTTGACCACTTCGGCGATCGTGTTGGCCAGCTTCGTTACCGGCGCCGTGGTCATAGAGCGCATATTCGCATGGCCGGGAATTGGGCAATTGATGACCGACGCGGTCTGGGACAATGACTTTCCAACGTTGACCAGCACCGTGTTGGTATTCACCGCTGTTTTCGTTGCGATGAACTTCTTGGCCGACATCCTGTACGGGGTCTTAAATCCCGTTATCAGGTACGACTAGATGACCGTGCAACAGACAGCCAGGATCGCCCCAAGATCTGCACCTCGGTCCCAGCAGCGGTTGACGTTGTGGTACATCTTGAGGAGGTGGCCGATCCTGCCGGTCGCCTTGCTCGCGTTGCTGGCGATTATGGGGATTGGTGCAGATTGGATAGCTCCCAACGATCCCATAGATCAGTCGTTGCCCGATCGCAACGCCCGACCGTTATATCAGGACGGCAGCCCCTACCTTTTCGGCGGAGATCACGTCGGACGAGATGTCACGAGTCGGGTGATACACGGCGCAAGGGTATCGCTGACCGTTATGGCTGTAGCACTATCCGCGGGGATGTTGATCGGCACGGCTCTCGGATTGTTCGCCGGCTACGCTGGTGGTATCGTGGACGAGTTAATCACGCGGATCGTGGACATATGGATGGGATTCCCCTTCTTGTTATTGGCCCTCGTCGCGGCGATCATCGTCGGTGCGAGTTTCACGGTGGTCATGGTGTTGATGATTTTGGTGGCTTGGGTATCTTTCGTCCGCAACGTCAGAGCTGATGTATTGGTGCTCAAAGAGAGCGATTTCGTAGCTTTCGCCATGATTTCAGGGGCTTCGACCCTCCGGATCTTAGTGCGCCACATTCTCCCCGGTACCATCGGAACGATAACGGTGATCGCCTCCCTGAGCGTGGGCAACCTAATCCTCTACGAAGCCACGCTGAGTTTCTTGGGCGCGGGCATACCGGCACCGACGCCGTCTTGGGGGAACATGGTCTCGGAAGGACGGGATTACCTGCAGACGGCGTGGTGGACTTCGGTCATACCGGGCACTGCCCTTTTCCTGACTGTGATGTCGCTGAATTTCTTCGGCGATTGGCTACGTGACCGTTTAGATCCTCGATTGCGGCAACTGAGTTAACCGTTAATTTCGGATGCCACACTCAGGATCTTCGGTCGCCAAAGCTCAACCGAGGCCATCATCAAGGGCTCAAAGAGCCTTAGATGACTTCAAAGTCCGTGTTGTGCAATGATTCGGGCAAGTTAACCGTAGCCACCATAAACGGATATTTTGCGGTCGGTTCGACTTCATTTTGTACTGAATTTCGTTGCCTTAACTACGGTGTAGAGTGCTAGGGCGGTTTGACATTTGCCGTTTATTGATGTAGTTTCCATGGTTGCGCTTGCAATGAGTTTGCGATGGTCGTCGTTTGCGGTCATTGACTGCCTACGGTGATCACGTATACCAAGGAAGCGCGTCCCGGGTCGCCGCCTGCGTCGATCCGGCGATTCGGCAATTGAAACACGAAAGGTGTCGAAATGCGAAGCATGAAATATACGGGATTGCTTGCGAAGCGATCGCTCGTGGCCTTCATGTTGACCGCCGTGACTGCCGCTCTTGCAACCGCCATCGCCTGTGGAGGCGGTGAAACGGTGATCCAGACCGTCGAGGTCGAAAGGATCGTCGAGGTCGAAAAAGAAGTGGTTCAGACGGTTGAGGTCGAGAAGGTCGTCGAGGTTGAAAAAGAGGTTGTCAAAGAGGTCGAGGTCGAGAAGGTCGTCGAAGTAGCCGGCGAAACCGTCGTCCAGACCGTCGTCGTCGAGCGCGAAGTACAAGTCGCTGGCGAGACCGTCGTCCAGACCGTCGTCGTCGAACGCGAAGTCGCGGTCGAAGTAGAAAAGGTTGTTGAGGTCGAGGTTGAGGTTGAGAAAGAAGTCGAAGTAGAGGTCGTCAAAGAGGTAGAGGTCGTCAAAGAGGTAGAGAAGATCGTCGAGAAGGAAGTCGAAGTTGTCGTAATCCCGACACCCGAGCCTGTTCGTGTCGACTCTCCGCACATCACGGCCGACCCAGCTGAGAACAGCTGGCCGACCATTTACGATGACAGCGGCAACCTGTTCCCGAAACCCGATTCCTTCCAAGAGGCCCCCTTGCTCGCAGCCCGCGTTGCTGCTGGCGAACTGCCCCCAGTTGAAGAGCGTCTTCCCGAGAACCCGTTGGTCCTGAAGCCAACAGACGGCATCGGCAAGTACGGCGGAACCTGGTACCGTGGTTTTACCGGCCCGGCCGACGGTCAGAACATGGAGCGTCCGCTTAAGGACCACCTCCTCTTCTACGAAGTCTCCGGTTCGGTTGTGCAACCAAACATCGCCGAGTCCTGGACGCAGAACGATGACGCCACCGAGTTCACGTTCACGCTCCGCAAGGGCCACAAGTGGTCCGACGGTGCACCGTTCACCACGGCCGATATCATGTTCTGGGTTGACCATATGCTCCACAACGAGGAGCTGAACCCAGCCAAGCCGGCGTGGACGCAAAAAGGCGGCGAGACGATTCAGTTCGAGGCCATTGACGAGCAGACTTTCAAAGTCACCTCGCCTGAGCCTTATGCTCCGTTCGTGTCATTGGTAGCATCGGTCATCGTTGCTGGTCAGCACACGCGCGGCGACGGTGGTGACGGTCTATACGCTCCACGGCACTACCTCGAGCAGTTCCACCCCGACTTTGTGGGATTGGAAGAAGCTGAGCGCAAGGCGTCGGAAGCCGGTTTTGACAACTGGTACACGTACTTCCTCGACCGCAACCACGCCAATGCCAACCCCGACGCTCCGATGCTTACCGCTTGGCGCGTCACTGGCAGCATCAACACCAATGAGTGGTCGTTCGAGCGCAACCCGTACTACTACGCAGTCGACACCGAGGGCAACCAGCTCCCGTACATCGACAAGGTAGTTCTTACCCTTGCACAGAACCTTGAGGTCTTGAACCTGAGTGCGCTGGCTGGTAACTACACGGTTATGGGTCGCCACATCAACATCGCCAAACTGCCGCTGTTCCTTGAGAACGCAGAGTCTGTTGGCTACCGCATCCAATTCTGGCGCCAGCCGCAGTCAGGTATTGCCAACATCTACGTCAACGAGACCTGGGATGGCAACGCCGAGATTCAGAGCTTCATCCAGAACGTGGAGTTCCGCCGAGCGCTCTCCATGGGTATCGAACGCGATCAGATCAACGAGGTCTTCTTCCTCGGTATCGGCCAGACTTCCGGTCTGTGCCAGGGCTACGCTGATCCCGACAACCCTGGTAAGTACATCGGTGAGGATGACGTCCAGTTCAATCCAGACGCAGCTAACGCGATCTTGGATAGCATCGGTCTTGACCAGAAAGACGGGGACGGCTTCCGTCTGATGCCAAGCGGCGAGCGGCTGACTATGCAGTTGCCGTCTGTCGTGGCAGCATTCGAAGACTACCCGGCAATCAACGAAATGATCGCGCGGCAGTGGCAAGTCAACATCGGCATCCACGCCGATGTTCAGTCACTCGAACGTGGCCTGCACGGTGACCGCGCGCTGTTGAACGAGCTGATGACTACAAACTGGGAGTCTTCGCCTCGGTCGACCACGTTGATCACACCCCAGCACTTGCTGCCCGTAGGCGGTGGTGGTAACACCGGACGCCTCTACGGTGACTGGCACCAGTCCAGTGGTGAGAACGGTATTGACCCGGCCGGCATCAACGACTTAATCAAAGAGCAGATGGTTCTCTATGACGAGTCGCAATCTACGGCTGGTCCTGATCGGTACAACGAAATCCTTCAACGGGTCGTCGAGCTCAACTGCTTGAACGTGAACCCGATCACGACGGTGATGAACAAGCCGACGTACGTTGCAATCATCAAGAACAACGTTCGTAACATCCCGAACGCGTTGCCGTTCTCGTACCACAACCAGACCTCTGGAAACGCATTCCCTGAGCAGTGGTGGATCGATGACGAGAACGCGATGATGGGCAAGTAGTCCTGAACCGCATGCCGGAACCCTTAATGGGGTTCGCATACTAACGGTATCCGCCCTCGCTGCGTGCGAGGGCGGATACCGTTACGTTAATCAGACCCGGACACCGGGTCTGCCCTCAGCCTGAAGCAAATGCTGGCTTTCTTTCTCAGAAGAATCATCTACGCGATCATCGCCATGTGGGCGGTGTCGGTCATTTCGTTTGTAATCATCAACCTTCCAGCAGGTGACTTCGTCACCACGTATATTGCGACCCAGCTGGCCACTGGTAACCTCGTCTTGGAAGACGAAGCCGAGAGCCTCCGTGAGTTCTACGGCCTGAATGATCCTGTGTACGTCCAATACACAAAATGGATCTCGCGAATAGTCCGTGGCGAACTCGGTTTTTCATTCGAATTCAATGCACCCGTTAGACAGGTGCTGGGAATGAACTTATTGAATACGATTCTGCTCGGAGCGGGTGCAGTCGTATTCATATGGGTCATCGCAATACCTATTGGCATATATTCAGCTGTCAAACAGTACTCACCGGGTGATTACATAGCCACGTTCTTCGGATTCTTAGGACTTGGAATCCCTGACTTCCTAATCGCGCTCGTGATGGCTTGGGTCATTTTCGATACGACCGGTTTCTTGGCCACCGACTTGTATTCGCCCGCATACAGAACCGCTCCATGGTCGTTCGCCAAGGCGTGGGACCTCATAAAACATTTGATTTTGCCCGTCACCATTCTAGGGACAGCAGGAACGGCTACGCTCATCCGCATTATGCGCGCCAACTTGCTGGACGAGTTGAAAAAGCCCTACGTCACCACGGCCCGAGCCAAAGGTCTCACCGAGTGGCAAATCATCATGAAATACCCGGTGCGCTATGCACTGAACCCTGTGATTTCGATGACAGCGTACGTTTTGCCGTTCATCATTTCCGGAAGCGTGGTGCTCTCGTACGTGCTTGACCTGCCGACGATCGGACGAGATTTCCTTAGGGCTCTTACGGCACAGGACATTTATCTTTCTGGCGCGGTCATCTTGGGCGCCGGCTGGTTGACTATCATCGGAACGTTCATCTCCGACTTGCTCCTTGCGTGGGTCGATCCTCGCATCCGATTGGAGGACGATTAAAGCCATGGTTGCTGGATCACAGACCGGGCCGCAATCTGATGCCCCATCGATAGGCGCACGAGATCTCGAAGACGAAACCGAGATCGAGGTGATGTCGCAGCGCCAGTTGATTTGGCGACGTTTCAGAAGACACCGCCTTGCGATGGCCGCTACAGTCGTCGTTGCGATGTTCTATCTGGTCGTCATCTTCTCCGACTTCTTGGCAACCAACGACCCTGAAGATATCGAGGCTGCACGGCAGTACACCCCCCCGCAGTTGATCCGTGTGTTCGACGGATGGAAGCCAGATCTTCACGTCTGTCAGCTTGTGGGCACGCGAGACCAATTCTTGCGCAAAGTCTATGAAGCAGATTGCGACAAAAAAGTCGACGTGCAGTTTTTTGCCAAAGGGTACGAGTACTCGTTCTTTGGACTCAAGCTCGACCGGCACTTGCTGGGCGTCAACGATCCGGTGTTGACGGCCGAAGATACGTTGTTCATCTTAGGCACTGATGTCCAAGGCCGCGATCAGTACTCACGATTAATGCGGGGGACACGACTGTCGCTGTTAATCGGTCTGACCGGTATCTTCATCTCTCTGATCGTCGGTACGATTTTGGGAGCGGTTTCAGGTTTCTATGGCGGTTTCGTCGATAACTTGATCCAGCGCAGTATCGAGATTATTCGGTCAATCCCGACCGTGCCTCTCTATCTAGGCCTTGCCGCAGCGTTCCCAGCAGATTGGTCGGTCGAACGTAGATTCTTTGCCATAACTATTGTCGTCTCGTTGTTCGCTTGGACTGAGCTCGCACGTGTCGTGCGTGGTCGTTATCTCGCTATGCGACAGGAAGACTTCGTTACGGCGGCAATAACCGCAGGTGCAAACCAGCGGCGCATCATTTTCCGCCACATGCTGCCATCGTTCTACAGCCACATAATCGCGGCCAGCACCCTCAATCTCGCGTTCATGGTCATCAGCGAGACGACGTTGAGCTTCCTCGGTCTCGGTCTTCTCCCGCCGGCCATCTCGTACGGCACACTGCTGTTCACCGCCCAGAACGTCCAGACGGTCGCCCTTGCACCGTGGTTGCTGATACCTGGCCTCTTTGTGGTGGTGCTAGTGCTGTCTCTGAACTTCATGGGTGACGGCATCCGAGACGCTGCTGATCCATACGGGAGTTGATATCTAGGCGTTAGCTGATGAACACCGAAACGACTACAGCCCCGACCGCAATGGATAGCGGAAACGGCTCCTCAAGTGATCCGATACTATCGGTGCGCGGTCTAGAGACACATTTCTACACCGACGAAGGAATCGTCCGTGCCGTCGATGGCGTCGATTTCGATCTACAACCAGGCTCCACGATGGGCATCGTCGGTGAGAGTGGGTGCGGTAAGAGCATCACTGCTAAGTCGATCCTGCAGATCGTTGAGGCACCCGG
This sequence comes from Dehalococcoidia bacterium, assembly GCA_965204425.1. GTDB lineage: Bacteria > Chloroflexota > Dehalococcoidia > Lucifugimonadales > Lucifugimonadaceae > Bin127. The sequence continues at coordinate 2,650,553 of OZ241990.1, read as the reverse complement.
CAGAATCAACGAAGGCGAGATCCTTTACAACCCCCGTTCGGGCGGGCGTGAAGCCACCGATCTCTTGCAGTACGGTGCCAACAGCGAACAGATGCGATCTATCAGAGGCGGCGAGATCTCGATGATCTTTCAGGAGCCGATGACGTCTTTCAGCTCGCTTCACACCTTCGGCAACCAGATTGACGAGACCCTCAGGTTACACACCAACCTGTCGAAGCAGGAGCGATTCGATCTCGCCGTCGATTGGCTTGCGCGCGTCGGCATACCGAACCCCACCCAGCGGATGCACGAGTATCCATTCCGCTTCAGCGGTGGGCAGCTACAGCGAGCCATGATCGCGATGGCGATGTGCACGAATCCGCGAGTTTTGATCGCCGACGAACCTACAACCGCGTTGGACGTGACCACGCAGGCTCAAATTCTCGACCTGTTGCAACGGATGCAGGAAGAGAACGACATGGCGATCCTCTTCATTACCCACGACTTGGGCGTCATCGCCGAGCTCGCCGATGAAGTGACCGTCATGTACCTCGGCAAGGTCGTCGAATCTGGGCCCGTCCACAACTTCTTCGACGATCCGTTGCACCCTTATTCCAGGGCGTTGCTGACCTCGATCCCGAGCATGTTCACCTCGTCGCGCGAACGACTACCGTCGATCTCTGGCTCCATACCACATCCGCAGAACCGACCATCCGGTTGCGCATTCCATCCGCGCTGCCAATCGTTCATTGACGGAGTCTGCGATAACCGAGAACCGCAGCTGCAAGGTGTCAACGAGGATCAGGACGTCAGTTGCTTCCTGTACGAGGATCAGTAAATGGCCACTGAAACAGCACAAAACGGCGATGGAAGCACGACGCTACTAGACGTCCGAGGGTTAGTCAAACATTTCCCGATAAAACGGGGTTTTTTCAGACGCACTGTTGGAACGGTCAAGGCTGTCGAAGATGTCAGCTTTGACATTAAAGCTGGAGAAACGCTGAGCCTTGTTGGCGAGAGCGGTTGCGGCAAGAGCACCACTGCACGATGCATCATCCGAGCACACGACCCGACCGCCGGTGAAGTCATCTTCAACTCCGAAGAAGAGGGCGACGTTGACTTAGCACAGCTCTCGTTGGTCGACATGCGCCCGATCCGGCGAGAATTGCAGATGATCTTCCAAGATCCGTTCTCTTCGTTAAACCCGAGGATGAACATCTACGAGATCATTAGCGAGCCTTTGCTCGTACACGGCATCGGCACGAGCGATGAACGCGAAGACCGCGTCGCAGAGCTGCTAAGGCTGGTCAGGCTTCGCCCAGAGTACATGAGGCGATATCCTCACGCTTTCAGCGGCGGCCAGCGCCAACGAATCGGCATCGCCCGCGCGCTTGCCCTAAACCCACGCCTGGTGCTCGCAGATGAACCAGTATCCGGTCTCGACGTTTCAGTGCAAGCGCAGGTCATCAATCTGATGATGGACCTGCAGGATGAACTCGGTTTGACCTACCTGTTCGTCTCGCACGACCTCAGCGTCGTCAAACAGATCTCCAATCGCGTCGTCGTCATGTACGTTGGCCGCATCGCGGAGATCGGCACACCCCAAGAACTATTCGACTCGCCGAAGCACCCTTACACGGCAGCATTGATGAGTTCAGTGCCGAAACACCATCCGAGCCAACGCTCCAAACGCTACGTGCTAGAAGGTGAAGTCGCCAACCCAGCGAACCCGCCCACTGGATGCTATTTCCACCCGCGTTGCCCATTCGCCACGGATCAGTGCAAGGTAGAGGTGCCACCTCTCGTAAAATCAAAGGATGGTCGTTACGTCAGTTGCCACCGCGCCGACGAAATTGATCTGACGACCAACTGAGATTTTCACTGTTCATCCCCTCCGGGTCCGGTCTGCCATAGGAACCACCAACATTAATCGGTTGGCTTCGCTTGACGTCGTCAAACCCGATCCTGTCCGGCGACGACGACTTACTGCCTCGGTAACGTTACTCGGCATCATCCTTGCTGTAGCGTCTTTCCACGTCTCGGTATTGACGCGGTTCCAGTACTTCGAGGAACCCATGCGAATTGAAGGATGGGGTGCCTTTTATTTTTCTTTGGCCGCGATCGCCGCCGCGCTGATCGTGGTTCCTTTGGCGGTACACCACATCCGGGATCTCGCCCAAAATGCTGGCCACCCAGTCGTTTGGGTAACCATGGGCGTCGGGTACGGCGTGTTGACACCGTTATTCGTCGGTGGATTTACCCGGGCAGCCAGCGCATTCACGGGGTTGACCGAAGGAGTGTTGGGGATCACCGACTTCCTCTCTCAAATGCTTGATGCGGTGTTCATCTTCCCCTACGACTTCATAGTCCAAGGGGCGATCAACTTGATTGTTGGCCTCGAGTTCGGAGTGCTGTTCGCAATATTCGGCTTCATCGCCGACAGGCTGAATGCGTCAAAAAACGAAACCGTCGCCGCATGGGGTCCATGGGCGTTCGTGTTAGCAGCGGGAATACCGGTGCTGCTTTTTTCGCTGCTTGGTCCTGTGGACTTTTTGCGAGACCTGGCGTCTTAAGCGCCAGTTGCGACCTCGGCAGCGACCTAACCGCTGGACTTAAAAACGTCCGAGATGCTTTGAACCTCACCGAGGGAGGCGTCGCGGTGCAGGTAGCACAGTGCCGCTTGAGTGTCACCAACTCGGTATAGCGGCGGCATATCGTCGGTGCACTCTGACATGACGTAAGGACATCTGGGAGCGAACCGGCAACCGATCTGCACGGTGTCACCGCCAGTTTCCTGCGAGGCCATATCCCTGCCCCATCGCTCTTTGGGGTTGGGGCGTGGAATCGATTCGACGAGCAGTTGCGTGTAGGGATGTTGCGGTCTCTGGATCACGTCTTCCACGCGACCAGTTTCCACGACAGAGCCCTGGTACATCACAATGATGTTGTCGCTGATCTGGAACGCGGTTGTCAGGTCGTGCGTGATGTAAATGACCGCGATTCCGAGTTCCTTGTTTAAGAGGTCAATGCTTCCAAGGATCGTGGCGCGTAGTGACGCGTCCACCATCGAAACCGGTTCATCCGCGACGATAATCCGTGGCTTTAACAAGAGCGCGCGGGCTACCATGATGCGTTGTCTCTGACCGCCGCTCAACTGGTGCGGAAAGCGTCCAAGGGTCTCTTGATATCTCAGACCGACCGTCTCAAGCGATTCGACTACCAGATCGCGAGCCTCCTGTTTGGTGCGGGCCAAACCAAAGTTCTGAACCGGCGCCATCAAGACGTGGTCGACCTTGTAGAACGGGTTATAAACCTCGAACGGATCCTGCATTATGGGCTGGACTTCACGTCGAAATTCTCGCCTATCACCACGAGTCAGGGAGGCGATGTCTCGCCCATTGAAGTAGATTACTCCTTCGGTTGGCGGTATGATGCCGAGCATCAATCGCGCTAGTGTGGTCTTACCGCTTCCGCTCTCGCCCGCTACGGCGATGATGCCCGGGTTTTCGCGGGGGATGCCCAAGCTGACGCCATCAACCGCTACGGTTGTCTTGCGACGGAGCAGACCTCCTCCAAAAATCTTGGAAACATTGGAGAGTTCTAGGACGTTGTCGGATCCGTTCGTGGATCCCGCGTCGGTTCTTTCAGCGGTCTGTGTGACCATTTAGCTGCCCCCTTCGTAAAGGTGGCAAGCCACCCACCGACGAGGCTCGATCTCGTTCAAGTGTGGATCGACAGTCGTGCACAGGTCGGTGTTGAGTCCGCCTCGAAGGTCCGTGAATTCGCCTCGGAAATCCTCATCGTCGTTATAGATAGGGCATCGAGGATGGAACCTGCAACCAGGTGGCGGAACAACCAGTGTGGGCGGCAACCCTTCGATTCCCGTGAATCGGCCTTTTACCTCGATGTCCGGCAAGCTGCTTATCAGCTTTTTCGTGTAAGGGTGTTTGGGATCTTCGAAGATCTCGCCGATCGGGGCGAATTCCACTAAATGGCCGGCGTACATCACGCCGAGAACGTCTGCAAACTGTGCCATCAAACCCATGTCGTGACCCACGAGCAAGACCGATGCCTGCATTTCCTGTTGCAACTGTTCCAGAGTGAGCATGATCTGTCGCTGTACCACGACATCCAACGCAGATGTGGGCTCGTCAGCAAGGATCATCTTCGGTCGCAGCGAAAACGCGATGGCGAGTGCAACGCGTTGTTTCATGCCGCCACTAAGTTCGTGCGGGTACATGTCGGAGACGCTTGCGTCTAAACCTACGCTGTTCAACAGTTCAACGATACGTTCGCTAACGGCTGACCTGTTGGGCATCTCGCCTTTTGGCGTGTGGTGCTTTATGCCATCAACGATCTGGTCGCGAACTCGGTAGACTGGATTGAGCGAGTTCATCGCCCCTTGAGGCACCAGAGCGAGATCGCGGAGCCGTGTCTGACGCATCTGCTCGTCGTTGAGATCTAGGAGGCTGACGCCGTCCAACTTGACCGTTCCACCAGCAATGATCGCAGGCGGTTTGTGTAACCGCATCAACGCCATTGCCATGGTCGTCTTACCGGACCCCGATTCCCCGACCAAACCCATTCGTTCACCGCGCCTCAACGTGAATGACACATCATCGACCGCTTTCACCTGACCAGCGTCGGTGTCGTAGTAGACCTTGAGGTTCTGCACCTCGAGGAGAACGTCAGGTTTGCCGTTTGTGGATGCGGTTGCTGCTTCTGTTGTAGCGGTGGTCATTTGTCTTCCAGTCGACGCCGATCGTCAGATCAATCCGACATCCCAGATTACACACGTCTCCGCAATCGCGGGTTGGCGACTTCGTCAAGGCCGGCGGACAACATGAAAAGTCCGACGAACAGTAGAACGATCACGATTGTGGGCGACAACAGCCACCACCACTGCCCTTTCAACAAAGCGCCCAATTCAATGATCCAGTAGAGCATGGCACCGAGGGTCGGTGCATCGATGTCTCCGAGACCCAAAGTCTCGATACCGATGGTTGCGAGGATCGAACCGGTCACTGCGCCTACGTAGCTTGCCAGAATAAACGGCGCCAAGTTCGGCATCATCTCTTTGAAAATGATGCCCAAGCTACCGGTCCCGGACATTCGCGCCATTTGAACGTAACCGCGTTCACGCATCACCAAAACTTGAGACCTGATTACACGGGCCGGACCGGGCCAAGCCAAGGCCGCAATCGCTACGGCCAACTGATCGACTGTTAGTCCTTTTCCGGGCGTTAAAGACGTTGCGATGATGATTAATATCGTCAAACCCGGTATTGGGATCAAGCTGTCAACCAGCACCCTGATAACCGCGTCGACCCATCCTCCAGCGTATGCCGCAACGAAGGCGAGAACCATACCGACTCCGATGCCGATCGCGGCGGCAAGAAGTCCGATGCGCAAGGTCAACGGTGTTCCGACTGTCAGATGAGCCAAGATGTCACGGCCTTGCTCGTCGGTCCCCAAGGGATGCGCGCCCCATGGATTCCATCCGGGCTTAACGCGGGCCTTGACAGACAGAGCCGTGGAAAGTCCGTTGACTCCCTGCTCTTCGCCGTAAAGATCAGTCTGCCTGTAGAACGCGTAGGAGAGTATAACCAGCAACGCCAACCCACCCAAAATGCTCATCCCCATCACCATGAGGCGGTTACGGCGCAGATACCTCAGGATCGGCAATATGCGCTCACGGTAAACCGACGGCTGCTGCCGTGCAACCATGTCGGGCGAATCGCCTACGGGCGCGATAGAAGGATCAGACTGAACGGTTTCCATATCTGCCTTAACCTGACCCGTACCTGATCCTTGGGTCGATCAGTGGGTAGAGCATGTCGATAATCAATGTCGCGAGCGCAGTTCCAAACGCCAGGACGAAAACGGTCCCTTGAATGATCGCGTGGTCACTAATCCGAATCGCTGAGAGAAGCATGCCGCCCACACCCGGATACGCGAACACAACTTCGACAAGAAGTAGTCCTGAAACTATCAGGCCCAGCTGTAGAGCCAATCCCGTCAGCTGTGGCAATGTCGAGTTCCTGACGGCGTAGCGGTAAAACTGCACTCTACCGGGAAGGCCTTTCGCCTCAGCAAGCAACATGTAATCCTCACCCTTGGTGGTGACCATCATGCCGCGCATACCCATCGCCCAACCTGCCAGCGAAACGAAAATGATCGACAAGGCAGGCAAGGTTCCGTGTTTGACAACGCTGATTAAGAAATCGAAATTGGACCAATCCGGCCAACCAGGGATTCCCGTTTGGTATCCGCCATAGCCTGGCAACACTGGCCACACGAACGAAAACACGGTGAGAAGTACCAGGCCGAAGATGAAGTAAGGAACAGCTGCCCAGATCATGAACGGGAAGAACGAGAACATCAACAATGTGTTCGCTCGTTTCCACTCCATGAGCGCTCCCATAAGAGTGCCAATCGCAAACGCTATGAACGCTGTGAGCAAAGAAAGTGCCAACGTCCACATGACCGTCTCGGCCAACAATTGGTTCACGGTTTTAGGCCAACTGAAGATTGACCTGCCAAGGTCGAAACGAGTTAGGTTGCCAAGAAACGTGACGTATTGCTGCCACAGCGGTTTGTCGAAACCGTATTTCTCTTCGAAAGCAGCAACGATCTCATCGACATCTTCAAGGAACCCGCCTCGCTGAGCCTCTTGATAGAACTTCTCCTCCAACGGGTTCTGGCCAGTCAAACGGGGAAGGAAGAAGATGATGGTGCTAGCCACAAATATGGTGATGATGAACATCGCCAATCGGCTAGCTATGTATTTCAAAACCATGCTTGCGGTTTAAGGGAAGGGATCATTATCCCCGAAGGCGCGCTGCACGCCAATCCAGACGCGCCAAACAGAGCGCACGCGAACCGAACCGATTGTAATCGCGGCTATCTGCGTTTGTCAATCTGACGGTCACGACTAGTAACTCAAGAAACCGCGCGCGCGTTGAATGTTCGGCTACGCTTCAACGCAGTTACAACACCTCAACCAGACTCGAACAATGGTCACAGATGCAATAAATTGACTTGCGAACTGAAAACGAATAGAATTTCGCTGTTTGTCTTGTTGTCATCAGACACAATTCCCGCAATCCCGAATTTGAGGAGGAAGTCAATGCGCAAATACACAGCGACTTTGGCGACGTCTCTCGTTGTGGCCGCGGCTCTCGCAATTGGCGTCATCGCTTGCGGTGGCACCGAAACGGTTGTCGAGACCGTCGTTGTCGAACGTGTAATCACGGCGGCACCGGAAAAGGTCGTCGAGACCGTCGAGGTCGAGAAGGTCGTCGAGGTCGAGAAGGTCGTCGAGGTCGAAAAAGTTGTCGAGGTGGAAGTCACCGCGATGGCCGAAGAAGACGACTCGATGATGATGATGGAAGACGAGATCGGGCGTGATCGCCAGCTGATCTTGCTTTGGGGTGGCTCCGGTGGCGTTGGTGCCGCAGGCCGCTACACTGATCACGACATCTGGAACATCTACAACGGCGGAACGAGCCACCAGAACGGCCCAGGCCTGCTCTACGAGCCCCTCGCTTTCTACTCCGCATTCAACGACACCGTCTACCCCTGGTTGGCCGAGTCTTGGGAGTACAACAGCGACTTCACCGAGTTGACGATCAACCTACGTGACGGCATCAGTTGGAGCGACGGCGAAGCATTCGGCGCTCACGACGTTGCTTACACGTTGGAATACCTCCTGAACAACGCCGGCGTCCGCCGCAGCGCGCAGGTTCAACGTGACGTCGAATCTATCGAGCAAGTCGATGATTTGACCGTTAAGGTGTCCTTCCAAGGCCCACGCCCCAAGTTCATGTACTTCATGATGTACAAGTTCGACATCGGACTTTACATCGTTCCGAAGCATATCTTCGAAGGCAACGACTGGCTCGAGTTCACTCACTTTGACATCGATGCGGGTTTGCCTGTGACTACTGGTCCATGGCATGTCGTTCAGACTTCTCCTGAACAGAAGATCATCAACCGCCGCGACTCTTGGTGGGCAGTTGACCAAGGTCTCGTCGAGCAACTCCCCGACGTCCTACAGATCGTCTACGTCCCGAACCCGGGCGAGACCCAGATGGCTCAGGCCGTCATCGCCAACCGCGCTGACGCGACGCTAGACCTACGCCCGACTACCATGGCCGAGGTTCTGGCACGTAACCCTTCGGTGATCACTCACTCCGGCTTCGAGAAGCCTTACGGTTACGTCGACTGGTGGCCAATCGGACTGTTGTTCAACGCCGGTCAGCCGCCTTACAACGACAAGCGCGTACGCTGGGCTGTCTCCTACTACATTGACCGCGATCAGTTGGTCGAAGTCGCTTACGACGGCGCAGGAACGCCGTCGCAACTCCCGATCCCGTCCTACGCGCCTCTCCAGCGCTACTACGACGCGGTCGAAGAGAAGTTGGCCACGACACACAACACCACCGAGTACAACCCCGGCAAAGCTGACGGTCTGATGACTGAAGCCGGTTACAGCAAGAACTCCGCCGGATACTGGGAGAAGGATGGCAACGAAGTCATCTGCGACATCCTCGGATTTGGCATCTTCAACGACTTTGGTCCGATCCTGGCACGCCAGCTAGACAACCACGGTATCAAGTCGTCGTATAACAATCCGCCTGATGCATGGGCCCAGCAGCAAAACGGTGAAGCGTCTTGCGGCCTCCGTGGACACGGTGGTTCGGTACGTGACCCGTACTTCACGATGAACCTGTATTACGGCACAGACACCGAAGTAGGTGCAGGTGAAGGTCACCAGGTCAACCCGTACTTCTGGTCCGACGAGAGATTCAACGAATTGACCGACGAAGTTTCTGCAACCGGCATCGACGACGTCGCCAAGCTCGAAGAGCTCTGGACCGAAGCGATGGACATCTGGCTCGACGAACTGCCTGATGTGCAGGTCCTCGAGTGGTACCACCGCATTCCGATGAACACGACCTACTGGACCAACTGGCCCACCCACGACAACCCGTACACCAACGGCGCGTTCTGGCACCTTACCTTCCAGTTGATCCTGAACAACCTCAGGGCAACCCAGTAATCGAGTTCGCTCGAAACGAAAAGGGGGCTCGGTCAGTTCGCTGGCCGAGCCCCTTTCTTTTTGTTCATCGTCTGTTTGCGACTACCGAATCGATTCGGGAGCCTGAACATCGAATTCCCTGTTGCAACACAGTAATCAAGCGCGAATCACGACCCTGGCTTCGCCAAAGTTCAACCACCAACCGCAACGGTAACCCCGCCGATTGAGATGGTCTTACCAGCGCACACGACCGCAACCAATCCCCACCGTCACGGATCGATGTTCGAATCCTGTGTGCTGCCTCTAAACCCGCCGACGCAATCGAGGGTTGGCAACCTCGTCGAGACCGGCGGAGATCATAAACAAGCCGACGAACAGGACGACCAGAACGATGATCGGCGGCAATAGCCAGTACCAAAGTCCCAACAGCACCGAGCTGGTGAAGATATTCCAGTAGATCATGCTTCCCAGCGTAGGCGAATCGAGCGGGCCTAGACCCAACGACTCAACGCCGATCGACGCGAGGATCGATCCAGATACGGCGGCAACGAAGCTGGCAAGTGCATACGGCGCAAGGTTCGGCATCATCTCTTTGAATATGATCCCTAACGCGCTTGTGCCAGACATCCTGGCCATCTCGACGTAGCCTCGTTCACGAATCACCAGGACCTGTGACCGGATGACTCTCGCCGGCCCAGGCCATGCCAAAACGGCGATTACGAAGGCCAACTGGTCGACAGTCAACCCCTCCCCAGGATTGAGCGATGTTGCGACCAGCACCAGCACTAAGAGCCCCGGTATCGGTATCAGGCTGTCGACGATCGTACGGATGACGGCATCCACGACTCCTCCGACGTAGGCCGCTACGAACGCTAGTACCATCCCGACGCCAACACCGATCGCCGCCGCAATCACGCCGATCCGAAGCGACAGAGGTATTCCAACCACAACCGCCGCGTAAATATCGCGCCCTTGGACATCAGTTCCCAACGGATATCCGCTCCAAGGGTTCCATGACGGCCGCTGATTCGCCTGCACTGAAGCGGCTTTGACGAGACCGTCCACGCCATGCCGCTCACCTAGCAGATCTTCTTGTTCGTAGAAAACGTAAGACAGTCCCACGAAAAGCGTCAGCGCCGCGAACGCCCCCAATCCGAACACGATCAAGCGGTTCCGTCGCATGTATTTCAAGATCGGAACGACACGGTCTCGAATGAACTCGGATCGCGCGTTCAGTGACTGCCACCACGTCGTCTCGAACGTTTCTATCTGAGCTTGTTCCGTGGTCATACCGCTAACCGCCGGCCGATTTGATGCGCGGATCCAAGAGCGGATACGTCAAGTCCAGAACCAACGTTGCGGCGGCGGTGCCGAACGCCAATATGAACACGATCCCTTGAATGGTCGGGTAGTCGCTTCGTGCCACAGCTTGGACCAACTGACCACCCACGCCCGGGTACCCGAACACGATCTCTACGAGGACCACTCCTGAAACGATCAATCCAAGTGCCAGCGTGAGGCCCGTGACCTGAGGTAGCAGGGAGTTCCGTACCGCGTATTTCGTCAACATCACCCGTCCCGGGAGCCCTTTGGCCTCCGCCTGCACCATATAGTCCTCTCCCTTCGTCGTCACCATCATGCCGCGCATGCCCATAGCCCATCCACCGAGCGAAACTAAGGTGATCGAAAGCGCCGGCAAGAGACCGTGTTTCAAAACGCTTAGTATGAAACTCCAATCGGACCAATCCGGCCAACCCAGGATGCCCTGCTGATATCCGTATACCAGCGGATATTCGCGGTTGATATTGAAGACAAGGAGTTGGAGAACTAACCCGAATATGAAGAACGGCACCGCAGAAAGCGCGAGGATCGGCGCCATTGAAACCATCAGTCCCCAGTTGTTTCTCTTCCATTCAAGGAGCGCGCCCATCGTGGACCCGATCAAAAACGCAAGGACCAAAGTCATAAGGCCCAAAGAAAGCGTCCAAATGATGCCTTCAGCCAGTATTTCGTTGACCGATTTGGGCCAAAGGAATATCGATCTGCCTAAATCAAACTGAACAACGTCGAAAACGAACTTGGCGTACTGTTGCCATAAAGGTTTATCGAAACCGTATTTCTGCTCAAAAACCCGAACGCGTTCCCTAACAGCCGGGTCTTGATAACCGCCTCTCTGCGCATCCTGGTAGATCTTTTCCGCAAGTGGATTTTGTCCCGAAACGCGCGGAAGGAAAAACACAATAGTGCTCGCCACCCAAATCGTGATGACGAACATCAAGAGTCTGCCTGAAATGTATCGCCAAGGCATCTGGCGTTAAGAACCTCCCCGTTCTATGAATCCGACGATGCGCGGATGCTCGGAGCGGGCCTCACCGAACATCGTCGGTGAGGCCCGTTTTTCTTTTGTTCCGATCCACCATGGGAACGGAAGTTAAGGCGCTATTGCACCGGTTCCAGTTCGTTCAATACCAGCTGGAACGTGAGGTGCCAGAACGCACCGTTGACGTACGGGTTATCGTGCGTCGGCCAGTTCGTCCAGTACGTCGTGTTCATCGGGATCCGGTGGTAGAACTCGAGCACCTGAACGTCAGGCAACTCTTCCAACCAGATCTCCATCGCCTGTTCCCAAAGCTCTTCCAACCTCGCTATGTCGTCGATCGCGGTCGCGAAGACCTCGTCGGTGATGCGGTTGAACTCTTCGTTGTACCAGTGGTACGCATTGGGCGGCTGGTTGTCCGGACCGGGCGCCGCATCGGGGTCGTATGTCTTGGGATCTCCACCGGTGTAGAGCCTCAGTGTGAAGTACGGATCGCGTACGGAACCGCCGTGACCTCGCAATCCGCACGACGCCTCACCTGCCGACTGTCGACCCCACGCGTCTGGCGGGGTGCTGTACGACGATTTGATGCCATGGTTGTCCAACTGCCTAGCTACGATTGGACCGTAATGGTTGAAGATTCCGAAGCTGAGGATGTCGCAGACGACCACGTTGCCGTCTCGCTCCCAATAACCATCGGCGTTCTTGGAGTAACCGGCCTCCGTCATCAACGCGTCTGCCCTCTCGGGGTTGTACGCAGTTGTGTCGTGCGTAGTAGTCAGCTTGTCCTCAACCACGTCGAAGTAACGCTGCAACGGCGCATAGGTCGGAATCGGCAAGTATGACAGCGTACCAGCACCTCCGAAACCGATCTCGATCAGTTGCTCACGATTTAGGTAGTTCGAAACCGCCCAGCGGACGTGCTTGTCATCATAAGGCGGCTCGCTGGCGTTGAATAGCAGCCCGATGGGCCACCAGTCGACATATCCATACGGAGGGTTGAACCCCGAGTGGGTGATGATCGCACTGTTACGGGCCAACACTTCTCGCATCGTGCCTGTCTGCAACGACAACGAAGCGTCGGCACGGTTGGCGATCATCTCCTGCGCCATCTGAGTTTCACCCGGGTTCGGGATGTAGACGATCTGTAGAACCTCTGGCATCTTGTCGACAACGCCCTGTTCGACGGCCCACCATGAGTCTCGCCTGTTCAGGATTTTCGACTGTGTCGAAGTCTGTACTACTTCCCACGGGCCGGTTGTTACGGGCCAACCTTTCGCTTGGTCGTAGTTCGTGAACTCAAACCAGTCATGCTGCTCATAGATGTGTTTGGGAACGATGTACAGTCCGATGTCGAACTTGTAGGTCATGAAGTAGAAGAACTTCGGTCGCGGACCCTTGAACTTCACCAGCACTGTGTGATCGTCGATCTGCTCGACCGATTCAACGTCGGCTTGGACCTGACCTGCGTGCGGCAAACCAGGCGTTGTGCGGAGGGTTTCCAGCGTGTAAGCGACATCGTGCGCTCCGAACGGCTCGCCATCGCTCCAGTTGACACCCTGGCGGGTGTTAATCGTCAACTCCGTGAAGTCGTCACTGTACGACCATGACTCGGCGAGCCACGGATACTCAGTGTCGTTGAAAGCTGAATAGAACGCTAGCGGTTCGAAAATTAGCTGCGGGCCATCTTGGTGGCTTACACCCGAGTAGACGTTCCAGATGTCATGGTTCGTGTATTGGCCAGCGGACCCTACACCACCAGAGCCTCCCCATAGCATGATGAACTGGCGTTCTCTCGGAATCTCGCCGTCATCGGCCATCATCATCGCGTCGTCTTCTGCCGCCGCGGTCACCTCGACCTCGACAACTTTCTCGACCTCGACGACCTTCTCCACCTCGACCACCTTCTCGACCTCGACGGTCTCGACAATGCGTTCCGGAGCCGCCGTAATCACGCGCTCGACAACAACAGTCTCGACTACCGTCTCGGTGCCGCCGCATGCGACGGCCAAAGCCATAACACGCGCTTCTGAATTCGTCAATCCGAATGGTAATCATCCGCTTGACACACCCAAGCAACTAGGGCGTGGGTGTCCTTCGCCACGGGTAGACGTGCCAACCGACGGGCGTCGCCGTGGGTGTGGCCAGCCCCGTGGGTCTCCAGTGCGGGTCGTCCAGAAGGCCTGCGCGTGTCCCCGGGGCGGTTCTGGGCATCGGAACCTTGGGACAGCCAGCCGTATCGGGACGACCTCTCCACTGGAGATAGTCTCGGATATCCTCCTGCGAGACGTGCATCCTGACCTCCGCGTTGGTGATCGCCTCCGGCTGCTTGTTCTGAAGTTCGGGCACGGCGAGCCAGGGCGGTGTCCTGAAGTTCCTGCATGGCGGATGACCGTAGCGTTTCATCGTGGCGGTCGCCTCTGCGCGTCGGGTCTCGACGGTCGCGGCTATGCGTTGCCGAGCTGCGAGGACAGGGTATTTCTCCGCCCACGCGGTGGCGCTTGCCACCACGGTGGCCGTCTGCGCACGCCACACGCGCTTCCGTCTCTCTGATTCCGCCTGAATGGTTGCACGTCTTGATTCAGTCGGGTCCGCAGTGGGTGACGGGGTGGGTTTCCACGGTGCAGACGTGGACATGCGATAGTCCCTCTCCGCCATGAACGCCTGTTGAGTGGCGCGGACGTCGGGCTTCGTACCGCAGGACAGTAGCGCCCATGCGGTCATTCCTGATAAAACCAATAAGGCGGCTCTCGGCATCTGCGCTGCGCCTAGATCAGTGAAGCGTTCAAAGGCGCGGTGCAGTGAGGGCCGCCTTAATGGTTCGGGAGGTGGTCTGGAGCGCGTGGAGAAAAATGCCGACTTGAAAATCGAAGAGATAGACACCGCCGCCCAAGCCATGATACGCATGGCGGATGCCCCCTCACGACCAGTGGATGGTTGCTAACCACAGCTTCCGTCTCTTCAGGGGCAAGGGGGCGTGAAGCCCCCATCCGAACGGGTATGAATCCCTGAGTCAGACAGGTGAAGCTGTGGTTGTTCCAAATCCTAACACCCGATTCTGAAATAGTGGAGATAGTTCGAGAGTCTTTGATAAGATCGGATTCAGTGGTCATCTGTAAGATGCAACCACTGGTGGAGCCTGAGAGAGTTGAACCCTCGACCGTGAGCTTCGTAGGCGTCGGTCCTGCCCGCAGAGGCCCCACTGCATTGTTGGCGTGCTCGGCGGGACTCGAACCCGCATCTCAGGCTTCGCAAGGGCTGTGTCCTGTCCATTGGACCACGAGCACGCTAACAAACAACTTACAGCACGCTTGGGAAAAGATGCCCTCCGAAGGACTGCCCATCAAGATAGACGCCTCGTTCGAGGATGCCGTGCGTTTCTTTGCACGACAGGGGGACGTCAGGCGTGAGGATTCTCGGGCTGAGGAGTCCGGCAGTACCAGAGAAGACGACCCTGCGTCTGACCCATCAGAAGAGCGAACCTCTCCTCGTCGGTGATGTCCCTCCGGCTTCCTCTGAAGTCGAACTCATGCAGGTACATGGGCATGTAGCCCTCGGAGATGTGGTGGAAAGTTCCAACCACGCCCCGCTTGAATATCGACCAGTAGTTTTCGATGTTCTGGGTGTGCACGTCGCCACGCACGTATTCGATCTCGTGGTCGACCACCTCGTGCCGCATGTGCTTGTGCATCGAGCGGTATGAGGAATGGCCATCGGTCATGAGGGTTGCGTCGTCGGGGTCGACGTTTGACAGGATGATGCTGTTGAGCGTGTCCCTGCGGGTGTTCTCAACGACCTGTGAGCGCACGCGTCCGCCGCGCTCGATCATGCCGAAAACGGCCGTCTTGCCCTCGAACGGGGCCGGTCGCTTCGTCTTCGGGCGCAGCCCCATGTTCTCTTCGTCTTTGATGCGCTCGTGGACCACGGGGTGCCCGCGCTTGGTCTTCGAGCCTACGTAGGTTTCGTCGGCTTCCACGATTCCGCGCAGGAGGCCGCCCGAGTCGTCCGCCATGGCGCTGCGTATGCGGTGGCACATGAACCATGCCGATTCGTAGCGGATGCCGAGCATGCGATGGATCTGGTGCGCGCTGATGCCCTTCTTCGAGGAGCACATGAGGAATATGGTTGCGAACCACTTTGACAGCGGGAGCTTGCTGTCCTCGAAGATGGTGCCAACTGTGGCCGAGAACTGGCGTCGGCAGGCTCGGCATTTGAACAACGTTCGTACCTTGTTCTTGGTTCGGGTCTTCCGCGTGATGCGGTATGGCTTCTCGCCTCCGCACTTGGGGCAGACAGGCTCTTCGCCCCATCTCATGAGTTCGAGGAACTGCCTGCATTCGTCTTCTGACCAGCGGAGGACATCATGAAAGCTGATGCTTGTCGTGTCCGATTTCATGTTGGCAATTATATCATATATTTGTGTAAATTGCAACTGAAATCGGGGTGAATCTAGGCGTTTTCCAGATAAAGAAGTAATGCCTATGATGCGTGCTGGACGCCCACGTAGCTCAATGGAAAGAGCACCACTCTGGCGTAGATGGAGGTTGCGGGTTCGAGTCCCGCCGTGGGCGCCAGTTCCACCATCATAAACAAAACCATCCAAACCCCTATTCGGTGACACTCTCGAATAGTGCTGCTTGGGTGTGTCAAGCGGATAATTACCATCCGAATGCGATGTTCAAGATGTGCGACTGCGCGAATGCACAATTGAAGTTATGGCGCATTCAGAACCTAATTCTTTGAACAACGACGCTGCGGGTATACAAGAAACTCGCACACAAGCCTTCAATCGAATCCGCGACGCGGAAAACGAACGCCTACTCGTTGAGCGATCCGTCCAGAAACGACTGATGTGGCTCGGCTTTGTTGTCGGCGCAACCGTCGGGATGTTGGTTGGTTATCTATCAACCGCGATAACCATCGTCGACAGCAATGTCGGTGAATTCGGATTCCAGTTCTATCGCCCTAATTTCGTTGAAAGCTTCTTGCGCATCATCACCGCGTACATCTTAGGAGGTGGTCTTGTAGGTGGAGGGATCATGTATGCCGTGATTACCACTCGGCAAGAAGCGTCCAGCATCTTCAGGTGGGTGATCGTTACCATCGTTTACGGCATCGCGACCCCGCTGCTTATCGGGTTCCTGCTACCACTGACGATCCTCATCTTCGTCGACATCTTCGAAGGATTGCGACCCGGACTGTGGGTCTCCGCATTCGTCGAAACGCTGCTTGGCTCATTCTTGGACGGCTACATCTTCATGCTCAAGTCTCTGTACGCCGGGTTTGTTGGCGGCGTCCTGTTCGTTGCGATTGCCGCTGCTACGTATTTGGCTTCGATGAGAGCTTTACTTCCATCTACGTTGGCCCGGAGAGTCCCCGAGTTGGTGATCTACTACACCCTCGCCGCGATCATCGCCTTGATACCGCTGGTTGTGTTGGTTGTCGGTCCTTTGTCACTCCTTACAGCAGTTACGTCAATCCTGACCGGCCAGAAGCTCTGAACGGAACCGCGACTGAGCACCTGCTACTTCGCGAAGGGCCGGTCGCCGATCAAGTACAATCGAACTTGGTTTCGGATTGAAGAATTAGGTGTCCAATGGCTAGGCAAGTCCCCGGTGAACCTTACGCCCGCGTAACGTCTCAAGAGGCGTATGAAATGGTCCAAAACGGCGATTCCACCGTTGTTGATGTTCGAAATCCCGACGAATGGGAAGCCGGTCACGTTGAAGGTGCCCTATGGATCCCGGTCGACGATATCATTCCCCGTTTCGACGAGATGCCAACCGAAGGCAACCTCCTATTCATCTGCGAAGTCGGCGCACGAAGTGGCCTCGCCGCTGAATATGCGGCCGCGATGGGAGCCGACACCTCACGTCTTTACAACATCGAAGACGGTACACCCGCATGGATCGCCGGCGGTTTGCCACACGCGACCGGCGCCTGATCCGAGACGTGTCAATCGGCGATATGCATAGCTCCGAGGCTGCGCCGACGCGCCTTAACCTCGGAGTGAATTCAGTAATCCCCACGGGGCGTCATTCATGAAACTGCTTGTCGTCGGCTCGATGGCGTACGACAACGTCGAAACGCCCGCTGGTCTGAGAACCAACCAACTCGGCGGATCCGTCACGTATTTTTCCGTCGCCGCGAGCTACTTCACTGACGTGGCGATCATCGGCATCGTTGGCCAAGATTTTCAACCCGACCATCGTGAACTCCTCGAATCGCGTGGGATCGACACATCCGGCATCGATGTCGCTGACGGCGAGACGTTCCGCTGGTCCGGCAGCTACCTCAAAGA
Organism: Dehalococcoidia bacterium; assembly: GCA_965204425.1. Classification (GTDB taxonomy): domain Bacteria; phylum Chloroflexota; class Dehalococcoidia; order Lucifugimonadales; family Lucifugimonadaceae; genus Bin127. The sequence goes on along the minus strand of OZ241990.1, from coordinate 2,632,913 downwards.
TTTGAACGACGCCGAAACCGTTGCCACTAACCTGAACGTCTTCGAAGACTTCAATCCCACGGTTCCTCAAGCCTACCGATCGATCCCCTACCTCTTCCTCGCCAATTGCGACCCGGAAACTCAACAGTCGGTCTTGAACCAGATGACCGATGAACTCCAGCTCGTCGCCGGCGACACGATGAATCATTGGATCGTCGAGAAGCGCCAACCCCTCGACCGTTTGATGAATCAACTGGACTTCTCCGTGATCAACGAAGCGGAGGCGAGGATGTACACGGAAAAGTCCAATCTCGTGGACGTCGCCGAAGGGATATTGGACGAAGGTCCTGACAACGTCATCATCAAACGGGGCGAATATGGCGCTGTCCTTTATAACGAAAATCAGCGCTTCATCGTACCCGCCTACCCTGTGCAGGACATCGTCGATCCCACGGGCGCAGGCGACTCGTTCGCTGGAGGCTTCATGGGCTACATCGCTGCGACAGGCAAACACGATCCTGAAACCTACCGTCAAGCCGTGATCGCAGGCTCCGTCATCGCTTCTTTTACCGTCGAAGGGTTCGGCCTCAACCGGCTCGCACATCTGACGAACCGGGAGATCACAGACAGATTCTTCGAATTCGAAGACCTCACAACTTTCGACACCGCCATTCGACTACCTTTGCGCAACGGGGCAAATTGACGACTAATTCAATCGGAGATTAGATGAACTACGACATCACGGACATCAACCTCGCCGCGGATGGAGCATTGAAATCAGAGTGGGCCGACCAGCAGATGCCGGTCCTCACAGGCATCCGCGAACGGTTCGCAGAAACCAAGCCACTTGACGGCATCCGCATCGCCGCATGTCTGCACGTCACCTCTGAAACCTCGAATCTAGCCAAAACCCTCGTCGCTGGCGGTGCCGAAGTCGCACTCTGCGCATCCAACCCGCTCTCGACCCAAGACGACATCGCCGCACACCTCGTCTCAGAAGGCATTTCTGTGTTCGCACGTAACGGCGAAGACTCTGACACGTATTACAGCCACATAACCGCAGCTGTCGACACTAAGCCTCATCTAACCATCGACGATGGGGCCGATCTGGTCGCGATGCTTCATTCCGAAAAACGTGAGCTTCTCGACAGCACGCTCGGCGGCATGGAAGAAACCACCACAGGAGTGATCCGTCTCAAGGCACTTCACGCCGAAGGCAAACTTGCGTACCCAGTCATTGCTGTCAACGACGCGATGACCAAGCACATGTTCGATAACCGATACGGAACTGGTCAAAGCACGCTCGACGGCATCATCCGAGCAACCAACATGCTCATCACTGGCAAATCAGTCGTCATCATCGGTTACGGATGGTGCGGACGGGGTTTCGCAGATCGTGCACGGGGGCTCGGTGCACACACCATCGTCTGCGAAGTCGACTCGGTTAGGGCCCTCGAAGCTGTAATGGACGGCCATCGCGTCATGACCATGGAAGAAGCATCCAAGATAGGCGACATCTTCCTCACCGTGACCGGCGGTCTCCACGCCATTGACAAACATCACTTCGAAAACATGAAATCCGGCGCCGTCGTCGCCAACTCCGGCCACTTCAACGTCGAGATCAACATCGAAGCATTGCGCGAGATGTCGGAATCACGGCGCTACATCCGCCAGTTCGTCGAAGAACACACGCTCGAAGATGGCCGCCGCATCAACCTTTTGGCTGAAGGGCGTCTCGTTAATCTCGCCGCTGCCGAAGGGCATCCACCCAGCGTGATGGACATGAGTTTCGCAAACCAGGCGCTTGCCAGCGAATACATCGCCACCAACCACGCATCCCTTGATCCCGGCGTGCACGTGTTACCGCACGAAATCGATCTCGAAATCGCAGCTTTGAAATTGCAATCTATGGGTATGGATTTCGACTCCCTTACGGCAGCCCAGGAGAAGTACCTCAACTCTTGGGAAGCGGGTACCTAACAACAGAAAATCGACGTCACACACTGCTAGGAAGCATCAGATGACAGACCGCAGCTCAAACTTCCTCCTAACATCAGAGTCCGTATCCGACGGCCATCCCGACAAGATCTGCGATCAGGTCTCCGATGCCGTACTCGACGCCGCACTAGCCGGCGATCCAAACTCGCGCGTCGCGTGCGAGACTTCCTGCACCACTAACAAACTCTGGATGTTCGGCGAGATCACCACATCCTCCGACATAGACTTCGAAGCGGTTGCTCGCAAGACCATCCGAGAAATCGGTTACGACGATCCTGACTACGAGTTCGACTACAAGTCCTGCGAAGTGAATGTCTATCTGCACTCCCAGTCACCCGACATCGATGCTGCGGTGTCCACCGCGCTGGAAGATCGCGATGGATCTGCAGGCAACGAGACCCAACAAGGTGCTGGCGATCAGGGCATGATGATCGGCTACGCAGTCGACGAGACGCCGGAGCTAATGCCACTACCAATCTCGCTCGCCCACCGTTTGACGAAGAGCATGAGCGACGCTCGACGCGACGGATCGATCCCCTACCTTCGTCCTGACGCCAAGAGCCAAGTAACCGTCGAATACAACGAAGACCACGAACCGCAAAGGATCGACACTATAGTCCTCTCGACCTGGCACGCCCCCGACGCTGAGCAATCTCAAATCGAGTCTGACCTCATTGCCCAAGTCATCGATCCCTTGGTTCCAGATGAGCTTCGGGATAACGAAACCAAGTACCTAATCAATCCCTCCGGCCGTTTCGTGACTGGAGGACCTCACGGCGACGCGGGTCTGACCGGACGCAAGATCATCGTTGATACTTACGGCGGAAGCGCTCGCCATGGCGGCGGAGCTTTCTCCGGCAAAGATCCCTCGAAGGTCGACCGATCCGGTGCATACGCGGCCCGCTACGTGGCCAAGAATATCGTCGCCTCTGGTTTGGCGAAACGAGCTGAAGTGCAGATAGCATACGCCATCGGAAAGGCCGAACCCGTCTCCCTCATGGTTGAGACTCGCGGAACCGGTAAACTCCCGAACACGACCATCGCATTCCTCGTCGGCGAAACCTTCGATCTACGTCCGAGCGGCATCATCGAAACCCTCAACCTCCGACGCCCGATGTACCGCCCGGTCGCCGCATTCGGCCACTTTGGCAGGCAAGACCTCGATCTACCATGGGAACGAACCGACAAAGCGGAAGCTTTGCGAAACGCCGCGGGCATCTGATCCAAACGAACAGCTAGCCAATGTCATCCCAACCAGACATCCGATTCGGAACTGACGGTTGGCGCGCCATCATAGGCGACGACTACACGTTTGCAAATGTCCGTGCTTGCGCCGCCGCAGTTGCTATGGATCTTCAGGCGACGGGCCGGGCCCGACACGGCGTAGCCGTCGGATACGACACCCGATTTCAGTCAGAACACTTCGCCCAAGCCGCCGCCGAAGTGGTTGCATCACATGGCATCCCCGTCCGAATTTCTGATCGTCCGTTACCAACTCCCGCACTAAGCTACGCGGTCACTACCCTGAATGCCGCGTGCGGCATCATGATCACTGCGAGCCATAACCCGCCCGAGTGGAACGGCTTCAAAGTCAAATCCGAAGCTGGTGGCAGCGCCCCGCCTGAGCAGGTCGAACGGATCGAAGCACATCTTCCTAGTGCGCTCAGTGCTCGTACACCAACGAAATCCGAACGTGGCGCACCGATCGAAACGATCGATATGGTCGCTCCATACCTGCAGCAACTCGCCGGTTTGGTCGACATCGAACGGATCAAATCCGCTGGTATCCGCGTCGCCGTCGATTCGATGCATGGTTCAGGTGCAGGCATCGTCGCCTCCCTTCTCGCCGGTGGTCAGACACATGTCACCGAGATCCGAAGCGAGGTTAACCCTGCCTTCCCGGGGATGAAGCAACCCGAACCCGTCGAGGACAATCTCCAACCGCTCATATCGCTGATCAACGAATCCAGCTTCGATGTAGGCGTGGCTACCGACGGCGATGCCGACCGCCTCGGAGTGGTCGCCGAAAATGGCTCTTACGTGACTACGCTCGAAGCCTTTTCGATGCTATTCCACCACCTGAAGTCTCGTCGCAAATTCGGCGGCGGAGCGGCATGCACCATCACCATGAGCAGCATGATGGATCGACTCGCAGAGCATCATTCGACCAAACTGTTCCGCACGCCGGTCGGGTTTAAGTTCGTCGGACCCGCCATGCTCGACAACGCATGCGCGCTCGGCGGCGAAGAAAGCGGAGGATACGCCTTCGCCGACCATGTCCCCGAACGAGATGGCCCCCTCAGCGCCCTCTTCTTCCTCGAGAGTATGGCGGTATCCGGTAAATCGCCCTCAGAGCTTTTGACCGAAATCCACGAAATCACCGGTCCGCACACATTCCGGCGCATCGACATCGAATTCACGCCTGATCAACGGGATCGGATTGCCGCCGCGATGGGTAATGAAACGCCAAGTTCGCTCGGCGGTTTGAAAGTCCTTAGAGAAGATAGACGCGACGGAATACGGTTGGATCTCCAGAAAGGTGCGTGGGCCGTAGTGCGCCTATCGGGCACGGAGCCGTTGGTTCGCATATACGCCGAAGCACCAGACCAACAAACACGAGACGCTGTCTTGTCAGATTACGGCGAATTCCTAGGCGTTTAGGAGTCGTACCTAGCGTCGGTCTGGTTCGTTTGCGATCAGATATCGTGACCCTGGGCGCTCAGCACGATCATCTCCATGATTTCGAAACTGGAGATCGATCCGATCAACTCATCGGTATCCTTGTCCGTCACCGGCATGACGGTGAGCGAGCTCTCCGTCATTCTTTGCAACACGTCCTCCACGTATTCCTGGGAATTGGCTGATGGCGTGTTTTGGCGAAGGACGTTCGCCAGGGGTGTGTCGCCCCATTGGTTTCGTGGCAAGTAACGCAACATCGCCAAGGAGACGATCCCGGCGAGTTTGCCTTTGTTAACGACCAAGTAGTCGTGTTGTTCGGGGAGCAGCCAAGTGTCGGCGAACGCCTTGACAGTTATCGACTGTTCGGGATAAGTTCTCGAACGATCCAAGATGTCGTTGACTTTGATCCCTTCCAAAGCAAAGCGGATCAACGAGGGAGGAAGTTCGCCAATGTCACCGCTACCCTCTGCCGGTTTATGCCTCTTGATAGCTGAAGTTATCCCCATCGGCGTCAGCAGGATGTAGCCAAACATCACCAGTACCAATAGAGAGAAGACACCTTCGTCGATCGCTCCCGTTTGGAGCAAAAGCAGTAGGAGAGCGATCTCCGCAACCCCCTTCGCCATCAATCCCGACGCAACCGCGAATGGTGCTTCGAGCCGCGTGATGAACGCGCTCACGAACGCCCCGGCGAATTTCCCGGCCAGTGGAACCAAAATCAGAGCCAGAATCGTCGCCAGAGGAAGTTCGAGGAACTCCAAACTGAGATGCAGACCAGCAGACGCGAAAAACAGCGGGACGAAAAACCCTTCGGCTGTACCTCGCATGCCGGGCATGATGTCGTGACGCACCTGATATGGCAGCGTCGACAATGCCGCTCCGAATAGCAGGGCTCCTAACGACCCGTGCAACCCGACTTCTTCCGCCGCGAAGACGACCAGAAACAGCCCGCCCAACAAGAGACCGAAAGAAAGTTGGGGTACCTGAAGGAACCTGTGAAGCCGGTCGATCAATCGTGGCACCAGTTTCGTGGCTACCAGCCAGACGATTATCGTGAACCCGACGATTTGAACAATGATCGTGGAAACACTGAGAAGATCCAACGTGTGCCCGTGATCTCCGGCATAAAAATGTTCGCTAATCGCAAACCCAACGATGAAAAGTGCGATTAACTCGGCGATGACGACCGCTGTGAAGATCTGGACGCCGATGGGTTCTTTCAGGCGACCCTCATCAATCAAAACCTTGGCGACCACACCGAGACTCGATAGTGATAAAACCCCCGCAACACCCAAGGCCTGCATGAAATCAAGTTCCAGCCCCAAATCGATCAAATAATCGGTCGTAACTGCGAGGGAAACCAACATAGAAATCGTCACAGACAATACGGCCGCTAGAAAAAGCCGCCCTCGAATTGCCGCGATAAATCCCCAAATGTCCAGTTCCTCCAAACCAATAAGGAAAAAGAAGACGAAGATTCCCATCCCAAGAATGATCCCAACTTCAGGTCCGGTGGACACCAATCCAGTGACGGGACCCAGGAGCACTCCGGTCGCTCCGTAGGCGATGATCGAATTGAGGCCGAAGCGCTTAAATATGCCTTCCAGAAGCTTGGCAACAACGATCAGGAGGCCGATCGAAAACAGTGCTTCATGGAGTTCCAACGCTTGCACCCTCCCTACGGTCTAACAACCTCACGCAACGTGAACGCACGATACACGACATTTCCAAAATCTGCATCATTGCAAACCGTTGGCTCTTCCGAAACCCATTCCATGAATAATCCCTGCTAAATCACGTAATTGAGATTTACGCAAGTTTTTCTGAACGCTTGACAGTAGTTTAAACAGGATACTTTAACTGGATTCGTGGCTTTTGAGCGATTAAGAAATGCCAATATCGAAAGCTTGTCTGCCGCTCGGTCAACGGCAGTTGCACGAACCTCGAACCGAGCTGCGGCATCGCGCCATCTCGATTCGCCGACGAGTTTTTCGATCGGGTCTAAACAGGCAACCAGGTCGGTTTCCCGTCTTCCTCAACCACCTTGCCCATGCTCATCCCAGTTGGCAGGTGCCCTGACACGATCGTCCATCCTTCAGCTTGCGCGCGCCACAACAGCCACCTTCTAGATGCAGCAGATAGATCCTGTCGCCAATCGAAAACTGGACACCAGTGCTGTTCACGGATTTGAGCCACATTGTGAAAGAGATCACCTGTCAGGACTGCTGTCTCGCCGCCTGAATTAACCATCACGCATTGATGTCCTGGAGTATGTCCGTTGGTCGGCAGCAACGTCACACCCTCCATCAACTCGAACCCACCCAACAGCAATTTCAGCTGTCCGGTCCCTTCCAATGGCGCCACAAACGCGTTGAAATCGTCGTTGGCGTTCGCTGGATCGCTGTAAAACGACCAGTCGTTTTTCGCGACGTGGTACGTGGCGTTCGGGAAAGTCGCCCGCGCTGCGTTGTCCTCACCTGTCACGTTCCATCCGATGTGGTCCCAATGGCAGTGCGTCGTCACCACGTTGTCGACATCCTCCGCACCGATACCGATGGCACCGAGATTCGTCAAAAGATCGCCTTGCGGCGGTCCATGTTCGTACGGGCCCGGCCCAGCGCCGGTGTCCACCAACACGTTCTCACCAGAACCGTCCGATCGCCGAATGAGGTGCCCGCGCCACTGCGCCTCCCAATAACCTTCTGGCGCCAAAGCGTAGTGCCGGTGCGGATCCCATTCCTCAGGACTTACATCTACAAACACATCGGCGGGGTTGCGCTGATAACCGATATGGTCGTCGATCACCGAAATTTCGAATTCACCAACCGTTATCTGAGTAGAACCCATTACCAATGGCTCCTTTTAACGCGCTTCTGTTCACTGAACAATTCACCAACTATGGCTCCAGCACCTCAATGAAAATCGCCGACTCGTCACCATCGACGGAAATGCTGCTCATTTCGCCTTCGCCCGAGTACACCACGTCGCCCTGTCCGGCATTCACCACTTCGCCGTCTAATTGGAAGCTGACGTTGCCGCCCAAAACTACCCACCAAGCTTCTTTATCGCCGGAGATGGTCGCGGTAGGACCTCCCGGCAGGATATGCGACATTTCGACACGATTGCGCTGGTCGAGGATCACCGTCTCCTGCCAGTCCTCATCCAAGCCGTTCCGCTCGATCATGTAGTCAAGCGGGGTGAAGATGCGATTCGGCGGCTCCCAGTGGTCTTCCAACGGGATCGTACGTGCAGGTTCAAGTCCCTTCAGATCGTGGTTTGAATCTGGCTTGCCAATCACCATTCGCATGCACATATCGCCCTTCCAAGCGCGCGGATCGTGTCGGTAGCCGCTGGGCGCCACTATGATGTCGCCGAAGTGAGCCTTGAACGGTTCGTACTCGCCAACTCTGTACCTCATCTCGCCGCCAAACACGACCCACCACTCGTTGAAATCCTCGTGCAGGTGTGGATCACCAGGTGAACCGCCGGGAGATGAAATTACCGCCATCCGGTTCCGGGTATCCATGACCATGATCCGCGACTTAGTGACTGTCGCGTAACCACCGCCCGATCGTGCGATTTCCGGCAAAACCGGACCAGAGGCATCTTCAGCGTCTGGTCGCAACGAATCGACAATCTCGTCATAGGTCACATGTCGAAGGTTTAAATCAGACATCGCAGCTTTCCGTTAGGTTCGTTGATTTCGCGTCACAAGCCGAAGCATTTCACACTCGTAGCAGTGTAACAACGCAGATGCCCTTGACCTGCCACGGATGGAGGCGAGAATTGTCCCGGAAGGCGGTTGTGTTTCAGCAGGATTCGGGATCGACGACTTCTATGAAGACCGCTGAACTGTGGCCCGTCGCAGATATCGCGCTGAACTCGCCGTCGCTGGAGTAGACGACGCTTCCCTTACTCGCATCAACCACATCGCCAGCGATCTCGAATCGGACATTCCCTTTCAACACCACCCACCACGATTCGGTGTCGCCGTTCAACGACTCCGCCGATCCGCCGGGCATCACATTGAACATCTCCACGCGGTTGCGTTGGTCATGCAGGACAGTCTCTTGCCAAGGTGCGCCCAGACCGTGGCGCTCAATCATGTAAGGCAACGGCGTCAGGATACGGTTCGGGGGTTCCCAGTCAGGGTCCAACCGCACGGTTCGAGCTGGCTCGATGCCTTTGATGTCGTGGTTGGATCCAGGCTTCGTGCAGACCAACCTCATGCACATGTCACCATACCAAGGGAGCGGCGTGTGTCGGTAGCCGCACGGTGCGACGGTTATGTCTCCGAAGGTGGCTCGAAACGGCGTGTATTCACCAACTAGGAAACCCATGACCCCACCAAACGCCATAAACCACTCATTGAAGTCAGGATGGATGTGAGGATCGCCGGGTGCCCCTCCGGGTGACGTGAGAACCGTCGCTCGATTTCGGCTATCTTGAATGAGAATACGGCTTGATTTGAACTCCGATCCGGGGTGTCTTGACACTCCATCTTGAGGAGCATCTCCCGCGGCGGTTATAGCCGCTTTGGCGCGGAGGTCTTCAACGATTTCGGCGTACGAGACGTGGCGTTGGTTGACTTCGGACATTTGAACTTCCCAATCGGACGATGGCGCGCGGAATTGAAGCCGAGTTTAACACTGAGAATATGGATTGAATCCTAGTTGGTGCCGAGAGTGGGATTCGAACCCACACGCCGTTTTAAGGGCCGCGGGGTTTAAGCCCGCTGCGTCTACCGTTCCGCCATCTCGGCAATCACCATCGCCGACAACATCGAGCACGCTTAAGATTCTAACCAAGGAGGGTGCGCGAAGCGGCTCGCGAAGGGTCACCGTCTCGTCCGATTCACGTCGCGAAAAGGAGCAACAGGTTGGCACAAGATGCACAAACCACGATCGGCATTATCGGGGGTACCGGCCTGTACGATTTGGACGGGTTCCGTGACGCTCAATGGGTTACGGTGCAATCCCCATTCGGCGAACCTTCCGATGACATCCTGATTGGGACTTTCGAAGGATACCGCGTCGCGTTTCTCCCACGTCACGGCAGGGGGCATCGCGTTTCACCGCAACACCTGAATTACCGCGCCAACATCGATGCTTTGAAGCGCATCGGCGTCGATCGGATCCTGTCATTCAGCGCAGTGGGTTCGCTCAAGAGGGAGTTGGAACCGGGCAATTTCGTCATCGTCGACCAATACATCGACAAGACCAGCGGACGCGAGAGCTCGTTCTTCGGCAACGGTTTCGTCGCGCATGTGAGCATGGCAGATCCTGTCTGCAGCACGATGGTCGACGCGATCGAAGAGGCAGCGAAAATCGCCGAGATGGACATAGTCCGCGGCGGCACCTACGTCGTCATGAACGGTCTGCCCTTCTCTACAAGAGCGGAATCGTTCATGCACCGCCAGTGGGGTTGCGACCTAGTGGGCATGACCAATATGCCCGAAGCAAAGTTGGCGCGCGAAGCCGAGATGGCATACGCGACGGTAGCCATGGTCACCGACTACGACTGCTGGGTCGAGGAACATGGCGATGTCACAACCTCGATGGTCCTTGAGTTTCTCCGACAGAACTCGGAAAACGCCAAGAAGCTGGTTGCAACAGCGATACCGATCATCGGCGCGCTGAAAGCGCCGTTTCCTTCAGGAGTTCATACCGCTTTGGAACACGCCATCGCGACGGCCCCAGCCTATAGAGATCCGGCATTAGTCAACAAACTCGATGCCGTCGCAGGCCGAGTGCTGAAAAACGAGGGCTGGTCGGGTTAGAGCTGCCGCAAGCGAGGATCCAATCGATCGCGGATCCAGTCGCCGAGGAAGTTCATGGCGAACACCACGGCGAAAATGGCAAGGCCAGGGAAGAGCGACATCCAGTACGAGGTGTTGATGTAGTCACGCCCTTCTGCGACCATCGAACCCCATGCCGGCCTAGGCTTCGGAATGCCGACGCCTAGGAAGCTGAGGGTCGCTTCTGTCAAGATCAATTGACCAATGGCAAGGCTGGCGATCACCAGAACGGTATTTGTGACACCGGGCAGCACGTGCTTGGTGACGATGCGATTGGAGGATGCGCCCGCTACGATTGCCAGCGCAACGTAATCAGAGGCTTTTAGGCGCAGAGTCTCGGCGCGAACTTGACGCGCGAAACCGCTCCAACTGAACAGGATCAAAAGGGCGATTATCAGCACCATGCTCGATCCGAACACTACAACGGTTGCCAACGCCACGAGGATGAACGGAACGCCTAGCGTCAGATCCACCATCCTCATCAGTATCTCGTCGTAGATGCCTCCGAAATACCCGGCGATCAGGCCGAGGATCGTGCCGCCGATCGCGCCGGAGATGAGCACCACCGAGGCGATCAGCATCGAATAACGAGCGCCCCATATGATGCGGCTCAGCATATCTCTTCCGAGCGGATCGGTTCCGAGAGGATACTCCCACTTCGGTTCCTTCCCGCTGATCGGTGAAGACTCCTCCCATATCGGAGGTCGGTCTTGGTCTTTCAATTTGCCGACGAGGGGATCGTGCTGTGCCAACCATGGCGCAAACGCGGCGGCGATGACCAATAGTGCGACGATGATGGCTGGCAATACCGGATAGCGTCTCAGGACATGCCAAGTAAACCGCAACGGACTTCTGCGTTCATGCACCACGATCGGACGCGTCACAGAATCTATCGAGCTTTCAGATCTCAACGCCATTTCAACTCTGTCTGATACGAGGATCGAGCACGCCGTAAAGAATGTCGACGAGAAGGTTCATCCCCAGGTATCCTGCGGTAGCGAACATCACGATCGCGCTGATTACGGGAAAGTCTGTCCCGAAAACTGATTGGACGGCAAGACGTCCCAATCCGGGCCAGCCGAAAACGGTCTCCGTTACGACTGCGCCGGTAATTAAGGCTGTCAGGAACACGCCTGCGAAGGTCAAAGGGACAATAATGGCGTTCCTGAAGGCATGTTTCAAAATCACTGTGATCTGGGATGCTCCTTTCGCACGTGCGAGTTTGACGAATTCGCTGTCGAGGATTTCCAGCATCGCCGATCTGGTCAACCTAAGCAACGCAGCGGCGGCGTACCACCCGAGGGTGATTGATGGCAGAACCAGACTGCGGACATCGCCTTTTTCGCCAGCCGGAAGCCATCCGAGCCAGACGGCAAAGATCAGGATAAGCATGATCCCGAGCCAGAATCCCGGCATTGCTTGTCCAAGCAACGCGAAGCCGCGCGCGACCAGATCTAGCATGGTGCCGCGCCAGATCGCCGAAAAGATTCCCAGCGGAATACCCAACGCGATGGCGAATACATAAGCGCCAACTGCCAGTTGCAAAGTGTTCGGGACTTTGCGGAGCACTACGGTCGTAGCGGGGATCTGCTCCTTGACTGATATGTCAAAGTCCAGAAGGATTGCCCCGGAAAGCCACCTGAAGTACTGCTCGTAATACGGTTTGTCAAGTCCGAACTCGCGTCCCCAAGCCTCCCACTGCTCATCGGTTGTGTACTCGCTTAGGAAGAGGTGCCTAGGGTCGCCACTCATCCTCGAGAGCGCGAAGACTAGAACGCTGGCAAGCAATAAGACGACGACGGCCGCCAACAATCTGCGCGCGATGAGTTTTCTCAAGTCGTTAACTCAACGATTCAAGTAGGTGCACCAAACGACAGGAGGGGCCGTGCCCCGATTTTCACAGGGCACGGCCGCCTCTTGCACCGCTATCACGCGGTTAGTTCAGCTAATGGATCCGTCACTCGCTCATGACGACGGTTTCCGGAGCAACGAACTCCGGACCCGTGTTCATGTACGGCGAGTACTCGACAATCTCGGGTCGTAACACCACCGATGTCGGCAGCGTGCTCACCGAAGCTACCAGGTTCCAGTCGTTGACGTAGGTCCACCACTCGACAGAGTTCGCGATCCGAGACTCGACTGTGGTCGATGCCAAGTCGAGGTTTCGGAGTGAGATCTCGGTGATTTCGTTGGGCAGTTCGATACCGTAGTTGAATCCGGCGGTGGGACGGTAAACCGAACCGAAGAAAACGTCCGGTCTTGCGTTTGTCCCTGCTTGGATCATCCATGGGATCTGTTTCTGCCTGTTAACCAACCGTGGCCTCGCGGCACCGTAGTCGGTGGCGTCGACCGTCACTTCACATCCGAGTTCACGCCAGTACTGCGCCACTGCACCGCCAACTTCCACATCCCACTCCTTGCCGGGAGCAACGTGGTACTTGAACGGGAAGCAGTTCGGGAATCCGGCTTCCGCCAGCAATGCCTTCGCCTGCTCTGGATCGTACGGAACGTCGAACTCGTCGCGCCAGTGCGGGTCACCAGGGAACGCGTTCATCGCATTCGTCAAGGGTCGCCCAACGCCTGACTGGATCTCGTCAACGATCGTCTGTCGGTCGATTCCAAGCCTTAGAGCACGGCGCACCTTGTTGGCCCGTTCCATCGACGCCGGGTCATCGGGGTCACCGATCCACGGATGGTCATCGTCCGGCAAGAATCCTTCGCGTTTGCGGTAGATGTCCTCACCGTTCTGGTCGGTTTCGGCCCAGTAGTTGCCTGCGAACATCACGACCTGGTTGATCGGTGGTCCGACAACCTGCGGTCGTGCACCGTCGATATTCGCGGTGGTGTTCTTGATCAGCTTCAACGGCACACGCGCGACGTGAATCAGGCCGGTTTGAAGCGCGGCGATCCGCGCGAGCGGCTCCGGCATCAAGATCACTTCGTACGAAGCGACACTCGGTTCTTGCCGGTAGTGGCCTACGACCGGTTCTGCGCGGATGTTGCTGTCAGTGATCCATTCGGTAACACGGAATGTTCCAGTCCCGACAGGCGTCAGGTTTGCGGCTTCTTCGCCCATCTCGTCGTAGAGCTCTTTCGGCACCATGACTGGCGATCCGAGAGTCGTGTTGGAGATGATGTGGTACCAGCGCGGGTCAAGACTGTTGTCCTTGACGTTCATTCGCACCGTCATATCGTCGATGGCTTCGAAACCACTGACGAACCGTTGGATACCCTGGGCGCGCTGGTTGATGCTGCCTTCCTTCAGAGCGTCGCCGTAGCTCCACTCAACGTCATAAGCGTCGACCTCGCCCCAGTCGTTGCCATTCCAGTCGGTGTGGAACTTCACACCTTCCCGGATCTTGAACGTTACTGAACTGGTGTCCTCTGCAACTTCCCAGGATTCGGCGATACCTTCGGTGTATGTCGGCTCATCGAGGTTGAGCTTCGGCGGGTCAGAATGCTGCGCCCACATCAGAGGCTCGAAGAAGCCCCAGAAAATGAGCAACTGAGCGTTACCCGTGCCTTGTTTGCTGGGTAGGAATACGGGTGGGTCGATCAAGATTTCGCCAAGTCGCAGGTTGCCCTTGAACTTAGGCTCCTCCATCATCATCGCCGGTTCAGAAGTAGCAGTGACTACAACTTCGACGGCTACCTCCTTAACAACCTCTTGGACTACCTCTTTCTCAACAACGACCGTCTGAACGACGGTCTCACCTGCGACCTGCACCTCCTTCTCGACCACCACTGTTTGAATGACGGTCTCTCCCGGTACCGATTTCTCAACCACAACCGTCTCGACTACGGTCTCTGTGCCGCCACAAGCAATAGCTACCGACATTGCGGCCGCTACAGCCATCAGAACAAGCGCAATCCACGATCGGTGCGCCTGTTGGGCACTATGCATCGCGTTTCGCATGTCAACTCCTCAATCTTTGATTCGAATCGTCGAATGCACCAGTGTTTGCGACGAAACAAGCGCTTTGCGAACGCATCAACGTCGCATTGAGTGCAATGCCCGCAAACTTACACCCATACCTGCGTCCTGTCAACCTTCAGACAACGGTTTTGAAGGCGAAAATTAGGATTACCCGCGTTGTGTAAATGATCAGCATCGCATTGTTTGGAAGGACTGAATATGAATGAAGGACATCGTTGGACCGTCGCTGATATACCCGACCTCGGCGGGATGACCGCGATCGTGACCGGTGGCAACAGCGGCGTCGGCTACGAGACCGCGCTCGAACTGGCGCGTAAAGGAGCTACGACGATCCTCGCTTGTCGGTCTCGCTCACGCGGTGAAGCAGCAATACGCCGAATCCTGCGCGAAGTGCCAGAGGCGAAAGTCAAACTGATGCAGCTGGACTTGGGTGATCTAGATTCGATCGGTCAATTTGCGCAGAGGTTTCGCACCAGTCACGGCGATTTGGACCTGTTGGTCAACAACGCGGGCATCATGGCAACGCCATACCGCACCACCAAAGATGGCTTCGAATCGCAGTTCGGTACCAATCACCTTGGTCATTTCGCCCTAACCGCCAAATTGATGCCGTCGATCTTGGCGTCACCATCGGCGCGCATCGTCAACGTAAGCAGCGTCGGTCACCGCAGTGGTGACATCGACTTCGATGCTCTGCTGCTGGACCGCTCCAACTACAGGCGATGGCGCGCTTACTACCGATCGAAACTCGCCAATCTGCTTTTTACCTATGAGATGCATCGGCGTTTGAAATCCACGGGAATCGAAAACGTCTCGTCATTGGCAGCCCATCCGGGGGTCGCACGTACCAACCTCGCACAGGGGATGGGTTTCGTCGGTACGCTACTCAAACCGATAGCTTTTCTGTTTGTCCAGAGCGCTCAGATGGGAGCGTTGCCGATCTTGAGGGCGGCGACGGATCCGGCCGCGCAAAGCGGTCAGTACTACGGTCCTGACAAACCCCATGAGCGAAGCGGATACCCGGTGGTTGTTTCCTCGTCAGCGGAGTCGCATGACTTGGAAAGTGCGCGGGGGCTTTGGGAACGGTCGGAGGAGTTGACGGGGGTTGGGTTCGGGATTTGATGGCCGAGTTTGATCGTCGTTGGGGGAGTTGGAGGCGACGGGCGGATTCGAACCGCCGAATAGAGGTTTTGCAAACCCCCGCCTTAGGCCACTTGGCTACGTCGCCTCTGATTGACCGAGTAATTTGCCGCTTTAGGTTTTCCCCTGGGGTTTCCGCGGTATGCGGTTTGGTGCCGAGAGTGGGACTCGAACCCACACGCCCTTTCGAGCACTACGCCCTCAACGTAGCCTGTCTACCAATTTCAGCATCCCGGCTTAGCTTAACCTGCCAGCTGGCAAATTCGCTCTTTGATCAGAGCGGTTTTGGCAGGAGCGGCAGGATTCGAACCCGCGACCTTTGGTTTTGGAGACCAACGCTCTAGCCAACTGAGCTACGCTCCTTTGCCATCAATTTGATTTTACACCGACGTGGATTTCTGAATCGCACGGCCGCCGCGACTTTGGGGTCGCGGCGGCCGTGTGCACCTGCTTTCCGCTTACGCCGGGAGTTGGTTAGGTGACGGTTACGTCACCGGTTTCGCCGGTTCGGACGCGGATGACGTCTTCGACTTTGGAGATGAAGATCTTTCCGTCGCCGATGGATCCTTCGTCGCCGGATTTAGCGGCGTCGATGATGGCTTCGACGACTGCGTCTTTCATTTCGTCGGTGACGACGGTCATGATGATCGTCTTGGGTAGGGCGACGCGGTGGGAGAGGTGTCCGCCGCGTCCGGTGAAGACTTCGACGCCCTCTTGCTGACCCTTACCGGTGATGTTCCAGTAGGAGTATCCCTTCACACCGGCGGAGGTCATCGCTTCGACGACTGTGGACGTCCGTTCGGGGCGAACCACTGCTTCGATTTTGAGCATTGTTTTTTCCTTTCGTGGTTCTGTGGCGAGGGTTGTGGCAATCATGCTACTCCCCTCGCCCACCGTTTGTTCGATTAGGTATTAGTCGGCGCCGTCGGCGACGTAGCCGCGTTCACCGTGAGCGGTGATATCGATTCCGATGTCTTCGTCGGTTTCGGAGATCCGCAGGCCGAGGCCTGGGATCTTGTCGAGGACGAAGAGGATGATGAACGATACGACACCCGAGTAGAGCAAGGTCACCACGACTGCGATGAGGTTTGCCACGAAGTGCCCGGCGTTGCCGTTCACCAGACCGCCTTCGGTGTCTGTCAGTGCGCTCCAGGCGAAGATGCCAGTGGCGAGTGCGCCCCATATGCCGCCGATTCCGTGAACTGCGAAGACTTCCAGCGAGTCGTCGATACCGATCTTGTGGAGGATCTCGAAGTGGACGGCATAGTGGCATATGATGCCTGCTCCCGCGCCAATCGCGATTGCGCCGGCACCGCCGACCCAACCGGCTGCGGGAGTGACGGCAACCAGACCGGCCACGACACCGGTGGCTACGCCGACGGCACTGATGCGTCCGGTGTGGACGTAGGAGAGGACGGCCCATACCACAGCCGCCACCGCCGCTGCGGAGTTGGTGTTGACGAAGGCGATGATGGCGGTTCCGTTCGCGGCGCCGGCGGAGCCGGCGTTGAAGCCGAACCATCCGATCCAGAGGATGGCAGCACCGAGGACGACGTATGGAACGTTGTGGGGTTCAATTCCGGGGTTCCGTCGCTTTCCGACGAGATATGCTGCGGCGACAGCGGCGATACCGGCGTTGATGTGGACAACGGTTCCGCCAGCGAAGTCGAGCGCGCCGCCGTCGAGACTACCGATCCAACCGCCACCCCATACCCAGTAGCAGATGGGGGCATAGACGAAGGTAACCCACAACACGAGGAATATGAGGTAGGTGGTGAACTTGAATCTTTCGACGAATGCTCCGGTGATGAGTGCGGGTGTGATGATCGCAAAGGTCATCTGGAATGCGGCGACGAGCAGGTCGGGGATGTCCCAACCGAGTTCGTCGGCACCAGTTCCGATCTTAGAGAGGCCGATGTATTCGAGACCTCCGCTCCACCCGAAGTTGCTTGCATCGTTGAATGCGAGGCTGAAGCCCCAGAGCACCCATACGATGCTTGCCACGCCCATGGCGATGAAGGAGTACATGAGAGTGCTGACGACGTTTCTGCCGCGCACCAGTCCTCCATAGAAGAACGCTAAGCCCGGTGTCATGAACAGCACCAACAAGGAAGCCGTCAACATCCAGGCTATGTGGCCAGTATCCATATTTGAATTCCTCCCGAGGGATTTTTACGCAATGATTCGCAAGGTACGCGGTTTATGTTTCGCGGATGTTTCGGTGCTGTTTCATCGAAGTTAACCTTGGAAACAAGTGACGAAAAACCGAAACCCGGAGCAGAGAGTTCATGCCGATCATCGATTCCCATTGCCACGCATGGAACTACTGGCCGTACCTGCCTGAGGTGCCGGACCCTGACCACCATGGCTCGGTCGAGACTTTGCTGGATCAGATGGATGTCAACGGCGTTGACAGTGCGACTATCGTATGCGCTCAGATTCACCGCAATCCGAACAACAACGATTACGTCGCGGCCGCGGTACGGAAACATCCTGATCGCCTGAATCAGTTTGCGGACGTCGACTCGTTCTGGTCGGACACGTATCACACGCCCGGTGCGGCGAAACGATTGGAGCAGGCCGCTGAGCGCTGGCCGATGAAAGCGTTCACGCAGTACGTTGCGGGTGAAGATGATGGTCGGTGGTTTAACACACAAGAGGGCAAGGACTTCTTCTCGGTGGCTCGGGATGTCGGGCTAATCGCTTCAATTGCCATGGCGCCGCATCATCAGAACGAGATCCGCAAGGTTGCCGAAGCATTTCCTGAGGTGCCGATCCTCTGCCACCACATGTCGGCGTTGAAGTCGTACGGAGACACCGCGGAATCGATGCTCGCGAATGTCGTCGAATCGGCGAAGCTGCCAAACATGCACCTCAAACTCTCCGGCTTCCACTATCTATGCCGGCCTGAACGTGTCTGGGATTTCCCTTACACCGAGACTCACTGGGTATACGAAGCTTGCTATGAAGCATTTGGCGCTCGCCTGTGTTGGGGTTCAGACTTTCCAGTCGTCAAGAAAGCGATGACCCACCTTCAATCGCTCGAAGCGTTTCGATCGCATCTGACGTTCATTTCCGACGAGGACCGCGAGATGATACAGGGTGGGACGCTGCACAAACTGTTGGCAAATGCACGGGACGTGCACTAATCGGGCACGATCCTCGTTCAATTGCCCGAAAGAACTCGTTTCGCCGCCATAGTTCCAGCGATACGACCAAACACAGCTCCGGCCATCATTCCGCCGCCCGACGGGTAGTTGTCGTGCCACAACCCTCCTATCATCTCGCCAGCAGCGTAGAGGCCGGGAATAACCCGATCGCTTTCGTGCATGACTTCAGTTGAAGAGGTGATTTTCAGCCCTCCGTACGTAAACGTCATGCCGCAGATTGTCGGGTAAGCCTCAAAGGGCGGCTCGGCGATGGGTTGTGCCCAATTGCTCTTCGGCGGATTTACCCCCGAAGTCGATTTGCCATCGAGACGGAATGGGTCAAATTCTTCATTTTGAACCGATGCGTTGAACTGCCCAACTGTTTCCAGGAAGCTCCCGACATCACGGATCCCGAGATTTTTTGCAAGCCCGTCTAAGGTGTTTGATTTAACCCCTGTTGCCTCTTCGTATCCGCGAATCAGCCCTCTTCGCCTTTGATTAGCGTCGAAGACCTGAAAAGCGAGCCCTCCAGGCTGCGATAGAATGGCGCGTCCTGTCTTGGCATAGGTGAGCCCGCGCCAGGTCTCGCCCTCATCGACGAACCGACGCCCGTCGACATTGACCGTGATCCCGAAGGGATAGGAATAACGGCTCCAATACACGCCACTCACACCGGTACCGGGAAGATCGTAGTCTGGCCGATTCGAATCCTGAGGGGACGCGTGACAAGTAGACCAACTTCCATACGGCTGAGCACCCAGTTCCAAAGCCATGTTGAGGCCATCGCCGGTGTTGAACGGAACTCCCCTGAGCTTCACCTTCTCCCAACCGGCGCCGAGATACTTCGCCCGCATCGTCGGGCTCGACTCGAAGCTGCCACACGCCAAGATCACGGCCCGCGACTTGTAGATGGCATCCCTGTGCCCCGACCGAGCTCGTACACCGGTCACTTTTCCCGTACGGTCATGCAGTAGCGCCAGAGCCGTAGTCTCGTAATGCACCTGTATGCCCAAGCGGTCCGCGGTGCGAAACCAGCGTTCCTGCATAGCGAATCCACCGCCATCAAATGAGACGACATTCGCCGATGTCGGACTTTCGTGAGAGGGAATCCATGCGTGTCCGTACGACCGCATCCACATGACTGTTGTGTAAGCTTCCGCAACCAGCATCGGAGCTAGAGTTGGATCACTCTGACCATCTGTCACCGCCATTATGTCGTCGTAATAGTCCGACTCGGTATAAGCACCTACCCGCTCGGTCAGTGACCGCTTAGCTTCGTCGCTGACATTCGCGAGCAGTGGTTCAAGGTCTTCCATACCCCGATACGGGAACCGCATATGAACGGTCAGGGCACTGTTACCGCCCCGCGAAGACTTGGGTGCTTTTTCGAGAACCACGACCTGAGCACCCCGCTCTCGTGCGGCCACTGCTGCCGCCATTGCGGCGTTGCCCGCACCCACCACCAGGACATCAGTGTCGGCTATAGTTTCCACCGAATTTGATCCTCAACTCGATCGCTCTCGTGACAGCCTCGATCAGGACAAAACAGCGACTTTGTTGGCTTCGATGAGATCGAAGTCGATCTGTGCGCCCAGTCCAGGTTCAGTAATGGCGTGCACGTGGCCATTTTCGTCGTGCTCGATATCCTCGACCAATCCGTACTTTTGCAAGTTGGACGGCAGCAGCACCTCGAACATTTCGGTGTTCTTGATCGCCATCGCGCAGTGAAGGTTCGCCACGTTCATCAACGAGTTTCCGCCGTGGTGGATCTCGTAGTTCATGTGGAAGGCCTCTGCGAGGTGTGCCGTCTTCATCACTGCCGTGATGCCGCCTTTGACAGCGACGTCGCCGCGCAGGTAGTCGGTCGCCTGATGGACCAGCCACGGTGCGTAAGCGGTGAAGCCGCCCGGCGAGTGCTCGGTGGCCATCAAGGGTATGTGCAGCTGCTGACGCAGCTTGACGTAGTTGAAGATGTCGTCTCCGGCCAGCGGGTCTTCGTACCAGTGATAACCGAGTTCCTGAATCTCCTGTCCGACCCTCAACGCCCCTGGATAGTCATACGCCCAGATCGAATCCAGCATTAGTTGGTAATCGTCGCCAACTGCCGCTCGAACAGCTTTGCACACTTCGATGTCTTCGTAAATGTCCTCGGCGGGTGGGTGGATCTTGTATGCCGCCCAACCGGCGGCCTTCATCTCGGCGGCTTCGGCGGCGTAGTCTTCGACAGTCGCCAATCTCGGGGAACTCACGTATGCGGGGATGCTCTCTCGGTACGAACCGAGCATTCGGTATATTGGCAATCCGGCTACCTTGCCGCCGATGTCCCAAAGCGCTACGTCGACCGCACCGATGGCTCGCATCGTGGTGTTGTTCTGGAGGAAGATCATCGTCTCGTGAAGTCGCTCCCGTGCTAACGGGTCCTGCCCCATAACCACTGGCTTCAGGTACGTCAGCAGCGATAGTGCGTCTAGCTCTGCGCTACGGTTTGCGGTGCCCAAGAATGCGTGTCCGTCCACGCCCTCGTCGGTGGAGATCGTCAGCAAACCGATCTGGCTCGAATCGCTCGGTTGCACCGAGTGTTTTTTGGGCAACGCCGACGGTAGCCCTTCCCATTTGAACATCGTCAGCGTGACGTCTGTGATCTTCATGTCGTCTTTCCTGGGGGTTTCCTCGATTTCACGCGAGCGTCGCAGTCTGACCTCGCCTATGCCATTCTCTGCCCACCATCGATGTGAATCGATTGTCCGGTTATCGAACTCGCATCATCCGATACCAAGAACGCCACCAATATCCCGATTTCTTCCGGCGTCTGTGAGCGCGCTAGCGGAATCAAGTTGGCGACGTCCTCGTTGAAAACGTCTACCGGGTCACTCCCGGCGAGCGTCGGATCGCTCCTCATCCGCTCCGAAATTGCCACGTCGTGGAATGCTGTCCAGACCCGCCCGGGACAAATGGCATTCACGTTGATGTTGTGTGGTCCCAGCGTCGACGCGCAGTACTGCGTGTAGTTGATGACCGCCGCTTTGGATGGACCGTAGGCGTTGGCGTATCCGGGTGCGCCTGACGGAGGCCCCCACCAGATCGGGCCGCGCCCTGCACCCGACGCGGTGTTGATGATCTTCCCGTACTTCCGCTCCATGAAGTGGCCGACGACCGCCTTCGTGCAACGCATGACCCCTTGGACATTGATATCCATCACGGTGTTCCAGTTTTCCTCCCAGTCCTCGTCTAATCCGCCACCGGCTTTACCCTCAACGCGGCCGATGCCGGCATTGTTGATCAAAATGTCCAGATTGCCGAAGCGAGAGATGACGTCGGCAATCGCTTGCGATACCGAGGCTGGATCGGTCACATCAATGCGTACTGAGAAACTCTCTCGACCAATCGCCTTTATGGCGTCGACGACGGCGGCAGCGCCATCATCGTTCAAGTCGGCGATAGCGACATTCGCGCCTTGCTCGGCAAGTTTCAGCGCAATTCCGCGGCCTATGCCCTGACCGCCACCGGTTACCAGCGCGTTTTTGCCGCTGAGATCTGCGATCATCTGCTACTTCTCCTGTAGTGGCAGGACGATGTGAGACGGGTAGTGGTGCGAGTGGAAGATTGTCTGTTGTGCGATCTCGAACCGCTGTTCGATGCCGAGAGGTCCGCCGGTGTTCGGGTTGACGTCGAATCGCGGCCAGTTGCTGCTGCTGATATCCAAGCGGATGCGATGTCCTTTTCTGAAGACGTTGGATGTCGGATAGAGGTGGAAGGTGAATAGGTAAGTAGTTCCCGGCTCCATGAGTTCTGGATCTGTCCAGCTGTCACGGTAGCGCGCTCGGATGATCGAGTCTGTGATGTTCATGGCGTATCCGTTGGGATAGTCCGAACTCGGCGGATGGACATCGATCAACTTCGCAGTGAAATCGGTGTCAACCGCTGACGATGATGCCCAGAGGTGCATCACGATTTCGCCGGTGATCTCCGTGTCCTCTCCCAACTCAGGAGTCTGGAACGTTAGGATGTCGTGTCGGGCGTTCAATGGTTGGGTGTCGACACATCCGAAGAAATCGGGGCGTCCCCGCTGGTCGAATGCTCCTGCCCGGATAATCGATTCGGCAGCCGAAATTCCACCGCCCATAGTCGGGACAGGATCTTTCGGATCAAACGTGTAACCGGTCGAATTTCCGTCTACTTCAGACGGTCCATCTACCGACAAGCCACCGCCGTATCGCAGATAGAACGGTGTGTTGACCGTACCAGGCAACGGCCAATCAGATTCAGACCGCCAATACCCGCCATGGTCGAGAAAGCGATCATGGTCGTGCTTATTCATGGTCTGGGTGCCGGTTCCCATGGTGAAGATGCGCACGGGGGACCCGTCGGCAAACTCTGTATGCATCCCCTTCATGTAGTGGTCGAACCATGCCAACCGGAGGTCGTTCACATTGATATGTGCTTCAGTCCCAAAATCGACATCCCCGGAATTGGTGACCTCGAACGCTCCGTGTATCCACGGCCCCATCAGCAGAACTTGCTGCGATTTCTTGATTTTGCTGAGTTTGACGTAGCTCTGCGGCGTATTGCGCGCGTAGGAGTCGTACCAACCACCCAGATAAAGCGACGGCACGTCAGCGTGCTCATCGTAGTACTCGTCGATTGCGTATCCTCGTTGCTTCCAGTAGTCGTCGAACTCGCCGTGCGTCAAGATGTCGATCGCCCACCGTTCGTAGGAAGGCAATCGGCGCAATACTGTCGAACCTTCCTTGAGGGGAAGATGACGGACGATGTCCGGCATGTCGTCCATGAACGCTTTCCTGATCTCCGCCTGTAGACCTCCATCGGCTATCGCTTCCTTGCTCGTCATCGCCATCCTGAAGGCGTAGACCATGAAGCGTTGCTCGAGGGCACCGTTTTGGCGCATCGAGCCGTGGTAGTAGTTAGACGCGCCCACCGCCACGATCATCGTTGAGAGGTTGGACGGATTCATCGTTGCTAGGGCCGATTGGTCGCTACCCGCGTACGACCCACCCATGGTTCCTACTTGACCATCGCTCCACGGCTGCACCCCCAACCATTGGACGGTATCAAAGCCATCCGGTGCTTCTTTTGCGAAGGCGTACCATTCGCCGTCGGATGCGAAGCGTCCGCGGACGTCTTGGTAGACGGTGACGTATCCGCGCCGTGCGTAGTATTTTCCGTTTGTGACGTTGCGAGGTGCGGTCTTGTCGTAGGGTGTGCGTTCGAGGATTACGGGGAAGTTTCCGTCGGCGATGTTTGCTCCGTCGGGAGAAGGGAAGTAGATGTCGGAGGCGAGTCGTGTGCCGTCGCGCATAGGGGTCATGACGTTTTTTCGGATGGCGACGTCGTAGGCAATGGGGGAGCCTTGGTATTTATGTTTGTGTGGGGGCGGCACGCTGGTGTCTCCTGAGTGGTGTTGTTGAGTACGCTTTATCAGGATGGAAAGGTTCGCTGATTTAGAGGTGGTTGTTACGTCGCTGGTGCTGATGGGGGCGGCGTTTGTGATCGGTGCGATCGGTTTCGGGTTCGGTCTGACGACGTCGCCGATCCTGCTTTTGATCCACGATCCTCAAACGGTGGTCATTGTAATCAACGCGGGGGCTATTCTCGCCTTTGCCTTAGTGCTCGTCGAGACGCGCGAGCATCTGCGTAATCGGGAGCTGGCACCGATGGGATTGGCGGCTGTGCTGGGGACGCCAGTCGGTGTATTCGCGCTGAGCACTCTCGACGCATCGGTGCTGCGGATCATGATCGGAGTGCTGGTTCTGGGGTTGACGGCGATGGTGGTGTTTGTGCCGGAGTGGCGGGTGCCGTATCCGCGGGTGAGTGGTCCGGTGCTGGGATTTATTTCGTCGGCTTCGACGACGGGTCTGTCGATTGGGGGTCCGATTCTGGTGCTGTTTTTTCTCGGGCGTCGGATGGATCGTCAGAATGTGCGGGCATCGATGGCGTTTTTCTTCACGATCATGTATGTGGCAGCGGCGATCGGGTATGCCATACAGGGTTTGTTTACCGTGGAGCGGTTGGTTTTGATCGCCGCTGCGGTACCGACGGTAGGTCTGGGTTACTGGTTGGCGATTCGGTTGACGGGGCGGATGAATGAGAGGATTTTCCGTCCGACGGTGGTGGGGGTGATCCTGATCTCGAGTGTGGTGTTGCTGAGTCGGGAGGTTTTGTCGCTGGGCAGCTAGCAGTGCTAGTCACTTCGAGAAGGGTTTAGTCAGTCGTATAGTGCGCTCGGCTTTGTCGTACCAGCCTTGGGGTGCGTAGTCGCTCATGTGTAGGTAGCATTTGACGCTCGCCTCGTCGGAGCCGTGTTGGAAGGTGAAGAGTCGGCTCATGGCGATGTTTTTGTGTCCGTGGTATCTGGAGAGAGCGGCGACGTTAACGAAGTTGACGTTCCATTTGCGTTCGATGTGAGAGCGTCCGCCGTGGGTATCGTCGGGGTTTGTGTGGGTGTGTCCGCCGATCCAGATGTCGATGGCGGCGGGATTGGCTTCGAGGTAGGTTTCGAAGGCGTTGGCATCGGGGGTTTCGCCGACGAAGTAGAGGTATGAAGCGCCGATGGGGGCGCCGTCTTCGAAGCGTCCGTGGTATCCGCCGTCGACGCCTTCCCAGGGACCGGAAGCGACGGTGGTTTCTTTGAGCATGTGGTGGTGTGCGGAGATGATGATTTTGTCTTGGTTCTTCTCGACGTTTTCGACCCACCATTCGAAGGTGTCTTGGGTGACTGCGCCTGCGGGGTAGCCGCCGTGGGTTCCGCGTCCGATGGGGGGACCGCCGTCGTTTCGGTCACCCATGACGAGGAATAGGATGTTGCCGACTTGGAAGGTGTATCGTTCCCAGGTGCCGGTGATGGGGTAGGGACGGCGGTCGGCGTGGACTTTGGAAAATTGTGTGTTTTCGCCGGTGGGGTCGATCCATTTTCGGAACCACCACTGGGTTTCTTCGTCAGCTCCGCTTGCGTCGTGGTTTCCGACTAGGTCGTAGAAGTGTTCTCGGGAGTGTTTAGTGGAGGCTGCGTATTGTCGGACGACTTCGGCGCCCTCTTTGTCGTCGGGGGGAGTCTGGGAGCCGGAGAAGTCGCCGGCGTTGAGCATGATGTCCCAGTCGAAGGGTGGTCCGCCTTGGTCGCCGCCGTTTTCGGCTTGGAGGATGGCTTCGGCGAGGCTGCGTCGGTTCCCGCGTTCGAGGTCGGTTCCGACGTGTGCGTCGCTGGCAGCCCAGAGTGTGAAAGTGGCTTTGGTCAATTGGCGTGCTTCTCGGGGTGTGGTTTCTACGCCAATAGGTTAAATGCGTGAGTTGTGGGTGCTTTGAACGGGACTGATGCGTCGTTTAGAATCTAGGTTTGGGTATCAAGCCCGATTCTCGTCTCGTTCCCGAGTAGCTCAGCGGTAGAGCAGCTGACTGTTAATCAGCGGGTCACAGGTTCGAATCCTGTCTCGGGAGCCACATCTTCCGACAATTCGCTCCTACGGAATACGGATCCGGTCTTCTCTACGACGCTTGACTAGCGACCGACCGACCAGAACGATGACTGTTCCGACGATCGCCAGCATCAACAGGACGCTCATCGATGGACGGCCTCCTCCGGTGTCGGGCAGCTCGTCGGTCGCGTCGGGCTCCGCGACAGGCGTCGGCAGTCGGTCCGGCGATCCTCTGCGGCCCACGGCCACGTCCGCCGACAACCTGCCCAATCCGCCGCAGACCGAGATCGAGGCATCGCTGTAGCGCACCGACGTGCCGAGAACGGTCAGCGTGTCGTCCGGATTCAGAGCCACCATCACGATCTCCGCGATGCTCGACCGCAGTTCGGGAGGCAGCGGGACGCAGACTTGAAGCGGCGCTTCCAGCCGGTAGTCGGAGACCGGATCCCCGTCCGCATCGACGGCCGAGACCTCGTGCCATCTGCCGCCCAGCGTGTATCGGTGGTGACTTGCGCCGACGTTTGACGCTGGTCCTGCAGCATCGACCCGCACTCCGACGAATTCGAGGTTCGGAATCACCCCTGGATCCGCAGACAGCGAAACGTCTCCGCCGTCGAAAGCGCCTCCCTCCTCGGGTGTGAAAACTTCGTACTGACGCCCCTCGGCATCGACCAGCACCGAAGGAATCTCCCCTTGCGGATTCATCGGTGCCGGCCGATCCTCAGGAACCGCCGAGGGACGTCGGACGGTGATGTTGAACTGCGCCGCGCATCTCTCGTCTGCGTCGTCCCCCGGGTGACAAATTCCCGCCGGAGAATTCACGGTGACCGTGAGTCTCCCCGGGATCGATGGAGCGGTGTACAGAATCGCGTTGCTCCGGTCCGCCGTCCTGAATATGCCGCTTGCAGCACCGTCGTCCCATTCGAACACATGCGCCTCACCCAATGCGTTGTCCAAGATGTCCTGCCGCCCGTAGATGTCGAAACTCAACTTCACCGTATCGCCCGGCGACAATGTCGTCGTCGAAGGTCCCCTCGGTTCGATGCGCAGCACCCGCGCCGACGTCCCCAGACTCCGGGCCGCAAGGTCGGCCGGCACGAAGACCGAGAACCCTATGGTTTTGCCGCACAACGCGCGATTGCCGGGGCCCGCGTCGAAGCCGGACGGCACGGCCGCCGGTTCGAGGGCCGACCATCCGCTCTGCTCGTCGTACTTGGCCAGACCCAAGTCGGCGATATCCTCCGACAGCGCTGAAATCGGAACTGATACGCACACCGTGGCTTCGGTCAGCAGAGAGGTCTGTCCAGTTTCTTCACGATCCGCGTCCAGCAGAAAGACGTCGATGCCGATCGCCGAATCCTCGGAGATCAGACGATAGGGCAACCTCACTGCCTCTACCGAGTACTCGGGATCCGGGTCAAATCGAACATAGCTCGTGGTTGGATCCACCGATTCGGGAAGTGCCGAGCCTGACAACGTGAGGTGATACGACCGACCTTGCAGCCGGACCTGCAGTCCCTCATCGGAAACGGGATCGAGTGGTATCGTCAACTCATTCAATGTCGTCAAGGTCTCCAGCAGGTTCCACCCTGCCGTTAATGCGTTACCGTGGAGAATCAGTTCAGTCAGTTGAGCAAGGGTCCCCAACTCAACCGGAATCTCGCCCGTCAGCCGGTTTCGGCTGAGGTCCAGCTTCGTCAGCATGGTTAGACCGCCCAACTCCGACGGTATCGCGCCCGTGAGCTGGTTTTGACTCAGGTCCAACACACGCAGCATGGGGTTGTCTCCCAACGTCGTCGGAATCTCTCCCGTAAGTCGGTTTTGACTGAGCGAAAGCTCCGTCAGGAAGGGGAGGCCTCCCAGCTCTGACGGTATTGCGCCGGTGAGCTCGTTGTCCGATAGATTTAGCGAAGTCAGGCCGAAGGACGCTGCCAACTGGAACGGTATCTGGCCCGTCAACCGGTTTTCACTGAGGTTCAGCTGTCTTAAGTTGGTTAGATCCCCTAGCTGGGAAGGAATCTCGCCGGTAAGCCGGTTTCGACTGAGATCTAACAGCAATAGGAATTCTAGGCCACCTAACTCTGACGGAATCTCGCCCGTTAGCTGGTTTTGGTGGAGGTAAAGGTGCGTCAGGTTGGAGAGGTCGCCCAGTTCGGTCGGTATTTCGCCGGTTAACCGGTTTGTGCTTAGCGCCAGCTGTGTTAGGCTCGTTAGGTTCCCGAGCTCCGACGGAATCTCGCCCGATAGCTGGTTTCGGTGGAGGTGAAGGATCGACAAGTTTGAGAGGTCGCCCAGTTCGGTCGGTAATTCGCCGGTTAACCGGTTTGTGCTTAGCGCCAGCTGCGTTAGGCTCGTTAGGTTCCCGAGCTCCGACGGAATCTCGCCCGATAGCTGGTTTCGATGGAGGTAAAGGTGCGTCAGGTTGGAGAGGTCGCCCAGTTCGGTCGGTATCTTGCCTGTAAGGTCGTTGCCCGATAGGTATAGGGTAGTCAGGTTGGTCAGGGCACCCAACTCAACCGGAATCTCGCCTGTCAACCGGTTCGTGTCAAGCGCCAGTTGCGTTAGGCTCGTTAGGTTCCTTAGCTCCGACGGTATTGTGCCGGTGAGTCGGTTTTGATCCAGCCAAAGGCGCTCCAAGTTAGTGAGGCCGCTCAGCTCTACCGGTATCTCGCCTGTAAGGCCGTTGTTCTCCAGCCTCAGTCCTATCACGCGGTCATCGTCATTCACATCCACCGTGACGCCGGACCATTCGAACAGAGGCGCATTGGTCTTCCAATTCGTGTTCACCGTCCAGCCATCGCCGCCCGTGGCGTCGTACAACGCTTCGAGAATCTGTCGGTCGGTCATACCCTGCGCTTGCGAAGGAGCTGCCGTGGCGTGGAGGGCGGTGGCCGTTAAAACGAGTATCGCCAGATAGAAAAGAACCGCACTGCGCGGAGTAACGAAACGACGGATGGCCGCGTAATTCATGGTTGCTGTTTCTCCAAGTCTTGGCGTCTGGAATCAAGTTGTCGGGAGTGTGTCTTCCAAAACGGAGCCGGCGCTTCTCTGTCCTCCGCTTCGTCGGCACTCCAGTTGCAGTGTTTCCCGCCACTCAGACGGCCGAACTCCGATTGTTGGCGGAGGTTGCCCACGAGGTAGCGCGCGGTTGGCCCCACGGGTCCGGCCGCCGCGCTGGTGAACGTTTCAACGTTGGACTGGTCGTCGTCGAACGAGACTTGACGGACGTTGGATTTCGAACGTTCGCGTCGACGCGAACGTTGGTCTACGAACTCGCTCGGCGGAGCCGGGCCGGGGCGGAACAGTTTCAGATTCGGACGTGCCGCCGTCGCCGCACGCCGTGATACGGAGATTAGACCCGGCGCACACATAGCGGCGGACCGAGGGCTTGTGTCAACTCGGCAGGGAACCGTGACCGCGAACAATTCGGCTCACTCGGACTGGTTTGAAATGCGCATACGAACACGCAGAATCCCTACGAGTGCGAAGTGACGCAATCTGTCAGTTCGTCATTCTGGTGCCGCTAACCGAGCTTCCGCTAGAGCAATTGACAAAGGCCGACATTAATCTTTTCATCGACTATTGATTTGCAATTTCACTATTAGCGCATGCAATGCGGTCGCATCTGTCTCGGGAGCCACTTTTTTCTTAATTCCGCTTCAAGTTCGCGGCGTCTGACGGCTTGGCGCGATAGGCGGTTAAGCGCCCCATGCACGCGCTATATCTTGATTGCTCAAAATCTATACAGAGCATATTGAAAGGTCGTTCAGGTCTTAACGCTAGCTGTCACAGATCAAAACAGAAAGATTGCTTTTCCTCTAATCATCTTTCGCATATGGGTGTGGGAATTGCAGTATTCAATTTCGGATGCTGGACACAGTTGCGGAAACGTTAGAAATGCACTTCGTCCACGTGTTGCGGGAACGTGACGAAGATCGCTAGTGATCATGCCCGAAATAAAAGCGCGAGATTTAACCGAGCGCGCCTGGAGGTTGCTCAAGCAGAACACGGGGGAACTGGGCAATCTGGTCACCGTGTCGATTTGGCTCCGCTGGTTGTATTTGGGGGCCTGTCTGTTCGAAACGAACTATCGCGTCGAGTTCAGTTCGCAGAGCCACATCCTGAATACGACGTATTTGATCTGTTTAATGGTGCCTAACGCGTATGTCCACTGGAAGTCGCGGCGGGGTGACAAGGTCGGCTTGGGATGGTTGATTACCCTCAGCGCAATCGATGCCGCCGCACTCACGTTTTCGATCTCTTTATCGGGTGGATTCGATAGCCGATACTTCGGGATGTACTACATCATCGTGTCAGGATTCGCACTGATCTTCACTTCCCCATACCTTGTCCTCATATGGACGACTTTGTTGGCTTTGGTCTACGTATCGACATGCCTGGCAGTTGGAGAGGGGATCGCGTTCGCGCTGCACGAAGAGAAGGTGTTGTATTACCGCTTCGTGGCCCTGTACGCCGTCGCGATGTCCGTCAACTTGGTCACGTGGTTCGAACGTGGGCGAAGAATTGCCGCGGCGCGTCGGGAGCGAGAGCTGAATCGGCAACGCATCGCGTTGTCGCAAACCATGCATGACACCACCGCGCAGTCAGCGTACACCTTGGGACTCGGACTGCAGGAAGCGATAGAGATGGCTGACGACGATCCTGAACTCGTTCGTAAGCTAGAGGCGATGTGGGAGGTGTGCAGATCGACGATGTGGTTCCTGAGGCATCCGATAGATGGCGGATCGCTTTTCAGCGGCGGCAAGCTGAGCGAAACCCTTAACGACCACGTTGCGACCTTCTCCGCCATAACGTCGATCCCGGCCAAGTTAGTCCTCCGAGGAACCGAACCAGAGTTATCGGCCATTTCCCGGAGTCTGCTGTTCTCGATCGCTCACAACGCTTTGACCAACGCCTTACGTCATGCCGGCGCCGAGAGCGTGACAGTCACGCTTGACTACGATGCGGACTGTCTCCGCATGTCGATTTTTGATGATGGATCTGGGCTTCCAGCAGATTACGCGGAGCGCGGGTACGGATTCAAAAATATGATCGCAGACGCTGAGCGTATGGGAGGTAGGTTGGAAGCGGAATCCGACAGCAACGGAACCACCATCGTTTGCTCGATACCCTACGAACGAAACTTGAGAGGACGCTAGCATGTCATCCGAAAACAGGATCAACATAATGATTGTTGACGACCATGTGATGGTGCGGGAGGCCATAGCCGAGGTGTTGAACCGATCTGGAGAGTTCGAGGTCGTCGGGCAGGCAGGAGATGGTGAAGAGGCTTTGGGGAAAATCCAAGACCTTGAACCGGATGTAGTGATTATGGACATCCTGCTGCCAAACATGAACGGCATCGAAACCTGTCGCGAGATAACCAACATGCTTCCTAATACCCGCGTCCTCATGCTCACCGCATCCAACGATCATCGAGCAATCGTGGAATCGGTCAATGCAGGTGCGACGGGGTACCTTCAAAAATACTCTGGAAAGGACATGCTATTGTCCACGGTGAAGGAAGTCGCCAATGGCGAGTTCCGGGTTCAGGGAGAGGCGGCTAGGCGCTTGGTCACCGGCGTGCGCGGCGGTAGCCTCCAACCTGTATCACCCAGAGATGTTGACCGCCTGACGGCGCGGGAACGCGAGATTCTGAGGATGTTCGCACTGGGGAATTCGTACGCGGAGATCGCCGAAAGCCGAGGAAACAACCCGATGACGATCCGAAATGCGGTTTATGCGATACAACGCAAATTGGATATCGGTTCTCGGCAAGAGTTAGGTGTCTGGGCCGCCCGTAGCGGTCTATTGGACGATGAAGAGCTGCGGTAACGACAACACAAGAACCCCATCCAGCATCGCCAACATCTTCAAATACAGCGCTCTCCCACGCGGCATCCCACACACTACCCTGACTTCCCTCACCGGCATCGACTTCGGGACCCTCTCATCCGACGCTGACCTTGATTCAGATCACTTTACCGACGCGGAATCCAACGAAAACCGCGGCTAAAGCCGCCATGTTGCTAATGAGGAGGTTCGCACCGAACAACACCCAGCTACTGCCCCGCAAAAACATCGCCTCGTCAAACGCAAACGTCGAAAACGTCGTGAATGATCCCAAGAAACCTGTAAGCACGAGCAAGCGGAGGTTCTCCGAGACCCACTCCCGGTCTTCCGCGTATGCCCAAACAAGACCGAACAGCAGCGAACCCAACACATTCACGGTCAGGATGGCTAGTGGGAACCGCGTCGGAGCAAATCGATCATAAGCGACGACGGTTCCGTAACGCACCAAAGCCCCTGCTGCACCGCCAACAGCTACGCTGAGCAACTTTTCCATCCCATACACCTTAAGCCATCACGGCATTCCGTTAACCTTCCGGCAACCCAGATGGGATTAGCATTGCATTCAGTCAACAGCACTGGCAAACACGAATTAGCGGAGGAACCCAATCATGGCGGGATCGATGATCAAATTCCCGAACAACGGCTCGATGACCAAGGGATATCTCTCGCTTCCACCCGCCGGCTCCGGACCCGGCCTCCTCGTCATTCAAGAGTGGTGGGGTCTAGTCCAGCACATCAAGAACATGGCTGACCGATATGCCGCTCGTGGTTTTGTGACGCTCGCACCCGATCTTTACCAAGGTGAATCCGCCAGCGAACCAGAACACGCTATGACTCTTATGCACGAGCTTGAGATCCCGCACGCCTCGAAAGTCTTGATCGGCGCGGCCGATTTTCTGCGCTCGCACGAAGCAAACTCCACCGGTAAAGTCGGTTGCCTCGGATACTGTATGGGTGGCGGGATGACGCTACTTCTTGCATCAAAGGGAGCTATCGAAGCAGGAGCGCCTTTTTATGGCGTTCTTCCCACGGGTCTTCCCGCCCCTGATTCGATCCAGTGCCCTATCCAAGGGCACTTCGCTGAACACGACGATGCAACCGACGCCGTTCCGGGGCTCCGAGACGGACTCACCACCGCTGGAATCGAGAACGAGTTCTTCGTCTACGAGGGAACTGAACACGCCTTTTGCAACGACGACCGGCCCGAAGTTTACGACGAAGCAGCCGCTTCGTCGTCTATGGATCGCACCGTCGCTTTCATGAACCGTCATCTGTCGTGAACATCGGACCCTCCGACGCGCAGGACCAGTTCAACCGCACGGCAGCGAACTACGCCACGAGCGTCCCGCATCGTTCCAGCGAAAGCCTGCGAATCCTGACCGAGTGGGCGTCGCTCGACCGCTACACGATCGGTTTGGACATCGCAACTGGTCCGGGTTTCACCGCGTTCGCGGTTGCACCGTACTGCGAGACCATCATCGCCTCCGACATCGCAGATCGGATGCTGACGCAGGCGAGGCAGATCGCCTCCGAACGCGGCATTGAGAATATCCGATTCGAACTGATAGATGCCTCAAACATCCCTTATCCGGACGCCTCGATTGACCTCGTAACGTGTCGCACGGCACCGCATCATTTCCCGGACATCCAAGCGTTTCTTGCGGAGGTCCACCGCGTGCTCACACCATCTGGCACCTTCCTGCTCTGCGACACGACGACATCTGAAGACCCAGTCCTAGCAAAATGGCATCAACGCGCCGAAGCCCTGCGTGACCCGACGCACGTCTATGCACCTCCGCCATCCGAGTGGGGAAGGTTAGTCAGCGGTGCTGGATTTCATATCACCCATGAGGAATCGACACGCGTGAACATGACTTTCTGGGATTGGGTCGAACGATCGGGAACACCCGGTAACGTATCGAGTCCCCTCCATCAATACTTCGACAATGCCACGCCTGCCGTCAAAAAAGAATACGGAATTGAGGCCATCGAAAATGACGACTTCAAGTTCCATTGGCCAGTCTTCAACTGTCGTGCTGTTAAGCCGCGGTAGATGATTTCGAAAGCCTACAAATCTATACTTGAATTCAGTTAAAGACACGTTTTCGAAATCCGAAGATCCCGTCATCATCGCGTTACGTAACTGACGATGGTACGATCGGTCGATTCTCCTACATCGCATCGCGACGACCCGTACTTGCTGAGGAGCCCCTAGTGGAAAACCAACCCATCATTGAAGCAACCGGCGTCACGAAGGTTTACCGCACTAGAGATGTCGAAGTCCGAGCACTCGACGGCGTTGACATCAGCGTCGAAAAAGGTGAGATGGTCTCGGTCATGGGGCCAAGCGGCTCCGGCAAAACGACCCTCCTCAACTGTCTATCAGGTCTCGACACCGTCGAATCCGGAGACATCACCGTCGCGGGAAACGTGATTGCCGAAATGTCGGACGACGACCTCAGCGAATACCGCGCCAAGATGATGGGCTTCATCTTCCAGTCGTACAACCTTTTGCCTGTTCTGACCGCCCAGGAAAACGTTGAACTCCCCCTGGTTTTGACTGGTGTGAAGCAATCTGTCGCGGCAAAACGTGCCCAGGAAAAGTTGGAGTTGGTGGGACTCGCTGATCGAGCCGACCACACGCCGTCAGAACTCTCAGGCGGGCAACAGCAACGCGTCACAATCGCCCGTGCCCTCGCCAACGAACCGGCACTTGTATGGGCAGACGAACCGACTGGCAACCTCGACTCCTCAAACGAGGACGAGATTATGGAACTCCTACGCCGTCTGAATCTTGAACAACGACAGACCTTCATAATCGTCACTCACTCGCAGCACGTCGGCCTCCTCACCGACCGCACCATCCAGATGTTCGACGGCAAGATTACAGACTACGGACACGAAGAGGCGATAAGACAATCCGAGTTGCAGACTTCGGAGACATCTGCCGAGTAACATCTGAAATCCGGTTCGTTTTTCAGCCGTTTGGAGTTGATCTAAAGATATGGAAGCCCTTTTCGGTCTAAAAATGCAGTACCTCGCCGCGGGGTTGACCGCGACGTTGCTCATCCTCATTCTGGCGATCGGGATCATCGCGATCCGCAACCGCTTCCTTATCAAACTCTCACTCCGCAACATCCCGCGCCGCCGGACGCAGAGCATCCTCATCATCGTCGGCCTCATGCTCTCGTCCACGATAGTTGCCGCATCACTCGCCATCGGCGACACCATAACCGCGAGCATCCGCAATGCTGTCGTTGACGGCGTCGGCGACACCGACATAAGGATAAGCAAGCCCGCGTTCGGCATTGAGGACGATCCGATCATCACCGCCGAAGAGATCGAGGAGATCGCCCTCAAACTCTATTCCGACCCGCGTGTTGATGGCATCATGCCCATCAGCACCGAAACCGCGCCGGTTCTCAATCAACGGACTCGGTTGACGGAATCGCGAGCAACGGTCAGAGGCTACGACGTCGACGGTGCAATCGGAAACTTCAAACCGCAGGCGGAGGGAGGGCCCGGCGCCGACAGCCGCTTAAGCCCGTTTGATCTTAAACCTTCAGTTGACGGTATACAGATCGACTTCGCATCGCTGGCCGATGACGAGGTCATGATCAACGAAATCTTGGGCAACACGTTAGACGCCCGACCCGGAGACGTGCTGACTATCGTCACGCCATCCGGTAGGCAAGATTTCCGCCTGCGCGCCGTCATGCAAAAAGGTGGTATGGCGGCAAACGATCAGCGTGTCTTGATCCCGCTGTCTTCGTTCGACCGGATCTACGAATACGAACACGGTGTCGCCGAACTAGTCGAAGTATCGCTCGACCTCGACAACTATGACCTCGAGACGGAATCCGAAGACATCGTGGACGACTTGACGCTGGCGTTCACTGATGCCGAACTGGCGACCGAAATCCACGCCGGCATGCAGCCGTTCAGAGACACCGTCGTCTCCGAGATACGCGCCTACATCGACGAGAACAGCGGGAGCGCCGCGCTGAGCGCGGAAAACGAAGAAGATCTTGAAGAATTCATATCCGAACTTGAGTTAGCTGAGCCCACGGAGCGTTTCCGAGTTCTGCTCGCCGGTGATGCGTTTATCGGGCTCTTTTTCGGAATCTTGGGTAGCGCCGACCTCGGCGTCGTCGCCGAAGGTCTACCCCAACTGGCATTCGCAATCGGTCAACTGGAACGATTGTCCGCGTCCGACTACAAGGTTTTCTTAACCGGCATTGCAGAGCAGGTCGGCAACCTATTCTTCACCTTCTTCACCTTCTTCGGTTCGTTCTCGGTGATCGTCGGTTTGCTGCTGATATTCCTGATATTCGTCCTGCTCGCATCCGAACGACAGCAGGAGATGGGCATCGCGCGAGCTGTTGGTACCAAGCGCGGACACCTCGTGCAGATGTTCACCTTCGAAGGATTGGCTTACGCGATAGGCGCTGCCGCTGTCGGGACAATCGTCGGCATCGCAGTCAGTCGAGCATTGGTCGTCATCATGGCAAACGCCTTCGGCACCGCCGATGATCCGAGCTTCTCGATCAACTTCACCGTGACCGTCTACTCTGTACTGGTCGCGTTCTGCATCGGATTGATCCTTACCCTCGCGACCGTTATCTTCTCCGCCTATCGCGTTAGCAAACTCAACATCGTAGTCGCAATCCGCAATCTGCCTGAAGAGTTCGTCGCATCGACCACAAAGCCGATCCTGCGCAGAATCCTCGAGTTCGTATATTGGATCTTCGGTCCGATCTACGTAATCGTCAGATTGATCCGCGCGATTCGTCGGCGCCAACGTGTCGGGATGGCGATTTTCAGAGTGGTTTCAACCTTTTTGGGGATCGGTTGGGCGATCGGATTGCTCGTCGCATTCTTTCGGATATTCACGCCGTACATCAAACAGGGTTGGCCGATCGCAATCGTCGGCGTCGCGTTGACCGCCCTCGGATTCATCAACGAAAGCGCCTGGCAGGCCTACCTCGGCGCAAGCGCAGCCATCTACGGCGCCGCGATGCTTGCATTGGCGATCATGGTCAGGTCAGGTACCCGCGAAGCGGTCGCTTCGCGCATCACCTATACCGTCGCAGGTGTCCTCATCCTCGTCATATGGGCGCTGCCGCAGCGCTACACCCAATCCATCACCGAAGACCTCGACGCGAACGTCGAGATGTTCATCTTGGCAGGCTTTTTCATGGTTGCTTCGGCGGTTTGGATTGTCATGTACAACTCGGACATCATCGTTCGCGGCCTTCAAACAACCTTCGGCCGATTCACCGCCGTGCGCCCGATCATGAAACCCGCCGTCGCCTACGCCGTCGCCAACCGATTCCGCACAGGTCTCACCGTCGCGATGTTCGCCCTCGTCATATTTGTTTTGATGTCGTTTTCGATCTTGAACCAGAGTTTCAGCGGCCTTTTGCAGACGCCTGAGAACGTAACTGGCGGTTTCGACGTCCGCGCAAACATCGACGACGACCTTCCGATAGAGGACATCGAGACAGCCATCGATGCGTCGTCCGATCTCAATCTGAACGATTTCGAGCTGATCATCGGACAGTCCTACCTCGAAATGGCAGCCCGGCAAGTAGACGGCGAAGAGGCACGATTCTTAGAGCTGAATGTGCGCGGAACCGAGCCGGAGTATTTCAAGGAAACCCAACTCAAGATCACAGCCGCCGATCCATCGTTCCTACCTGCGGGAACCGACGTGGCAGACGAGGAAGCCCGCGCACGAGCCGTATGGGACGCATTGGCTGAAGATCCCAACCTTGCTGTCATCTCGGAGGAACACGCCGTCGATATACCGGACTTCGGACCCGATCCAACAGAGGGGCTCATGAAGCTCGAAGATGTCGAATTCGGGGACGAGGGTTACTCATTCGAGGCCAAGGAGATCGAGATCGTCAGTGGTTCTGACAACGACGCTTCGAATACGGTCAATAGGACGGTCATCGCCGTGCTTGACGGTCTTGCTGAAAGCATTGAAGGCGATTCGGACGGTGGTCCAGCACCGGGCTTCGAAGGCATCTACACGAGCCATGAAATCTTTGCCGAATTATCGGATGAACCCGTCCCCTACACCATCTACAGAATGACCTTGGCCGAAGGAGTTGACGCAGTGAGAACAGCGGCGACCCTTCAAACCGTCTTCCTAGACAACAGCATGCTCGCCGTCGGCACGGAAGATGAGCTCAGAGAATTCAGTGCCCAGAACGAGCAGTTCAGTCTGCTTTTCCAAGGCTTCATGGGCCTAGGTTTAGTTGTCGGTGTTGCCGCACTTGGCGTACTTTCATTGCGCGCCGTTAATGAGAGGCGCATGCAGATCGCGATAATGCGAGCGATCGGTTACCGAGCCCGGATGATTCGCATCCAGTTCATCATGGAGTCGATCTTCATCACAGTCATTGGCACTGGCCTCGGTATGGGTCTAGGCGCGTTGATTTCATGGTCCTTCTTGGACGACATCGCCGGGTCCAACCAAGGTTTGACATTCGAGATTCCTTGGCTGTCGATTTTGGTCGTCGTCGCGATCACGTTGATCGCCGCGTTGATCACGACTTACGTCCCCGCCCGTCAAGCTTCGCAAGTCTTCCCAGCAGAAGCTTTGCGCTACGAATAGAGCGTTCGGCGTTTACGCCCGCTCGATTCGGATCTCGCCACCGTACGGCGCATCCGCCAACTCGGTCGGATCGCCATTGATCATCCCGCAAACATTCACCGCGCTCGCCGGCCTGATCTCATCGCCCCTACTCGCTGGTGTGGGTCCCCAGAACAGACAAAGGGCGTTGCCGGGAGGCCAGTAGGCGATGGCTCCCTTTTCGACGACTTCGGTGGCGGTTTCATCGTTGGCAGCCGACACAGGGATCGGGAAGTAGATTTCGTCACCCCAGGTTTGGACGCGGCCAATTATCGGAAGCGCATCGAAGATCAATTTGGCGGTATTGGAGTCGTTCAACGTGGCAGGCAAGGAGACGTCGCCTGAAGTGATCCGGATTTGGTGCATGATGAAGGGCGTCCACGAGTTAGGTGACGATTACTTTGCTTGGCGCGCTTTCCATTCTTGGTAGATGCGCTCGGTTTCTTCGTTGAAGGGATAGAAGGCTTTAGGAGAGACGCGGTTGCGCTGTGTGTATTCGAGGACAGCCTGCTCTACTTCGTCGTGGTGTTCGCATTCGTCGACAATTTCAGCAGCCAAGTGAGATGGCAACACTACGATGCCGTCATCGTCACCGAGGATCACGTCGCCTGGCCAGACAAGTACTCCCCCGCATTTAATCGGCGCGTTGACTTGGTATGGAAGGATGTTGGGCTCGCCAACTGTCGGCGTGCTACCACCAGCGTAGACGGGATAGCCGTACCGAATGACCTTGTGTCCGTCCCTCACTCCACCGTCGGTTACGAGGCCGGCCGCATCTTGGGTCAGTATGCGGGAGAAGACGACATCGCCGCCAGTGGATGTCTTGGACATGCCCATGGCGTCGGCGACGAGCACGTCGCCTTTACGAAGAGTTTCGAGCGCCTGCCAACGGGGTGTTTCGTTGAAGCCTTCGCCGTGTTCACCAGTTGCGATGATGTCGGCGAGGTCGGGACGGGATGGAAGGTATTGCAGCGTCACCGCCCTACCGACGAGTCGACGACCTTTGGCGAGACTTTCAACGCCGAGCATGTAAACCTTGTCATATCCGCGTCGAAGGAGTTGACCGAGCACTGTTGCGTTGGAGATGTTTTGGTAACGCTCGAGGAGTTCGTCGGATACGTGTGCCAATGGGTCGGCCATCGTGGTTGGATCCTTTTGTTTGGATGATCGCGGCTGGTTTGCGATCGATTTGAATCGGTATCGAAGTATATCCGACTAGAATCTTGTTAGCCCCTGTTCACAACTGAAATGAGCCGAAGTGTCTGCGCTGCTGAAACCCTTCAAACTAGTCATCGAGTGGTTCAATCTGCGGCTTGTCAGGTTAGAACCAAAGGTTCGTGCCGCCGTGATTTTCTTCGGCGTGATGATCATCCTGTATCCGTTGGTGCTGCAGGTCTACGGGCCATGGTGGGCGATAGTTTGGTCAGCGTGGTTGGGGACATTCGCTCTGTACTTCCTGTTCAGGTCTGGGTATTTTTCTAAGCGAGTTTCGCTGGTTCTGCCGGGTTCGGACCGGCCATATCCCGAGAAGATCAGGAAGATCCAAGGTGGTGTTCGAT
Organism: Dehalococcoidia bacterium; assembly: GCA_965204425.1. Classification (GTDB taxonomy): domain Bacteria; phylum Chloroflexota; class Dehalococcoidia; order Lucifugimonadales; family Lucifugimonadaceae; genus Bin127. The sequence continues at coordinate 2,592,749 of OZ241990.1, read as the reverse complement.
TTAAGACTTGGGATGAGGTCAACTATCTAGATGCGGAAACGGCGCATGAGTACCTTGGGATGGACGATAGGGTCATCGGTTTGGAAATCGATGGCGACACGATTGCGTATCCACTGTCGGCGATGGCGCTACGGGAAGTGGCGAACGAGGAGTTCGGTGAATTGCCGGTTTCAGTTACTTGGTCGCCGATCACATACGCTGCTCGAGTTTTCGTGAGTGAGGGACCTGATGGAAGTGCTTTCACTCTGGCTCCCACCGATCAGATGGTTTTGAATAGCCCGTTGCTGGAAGCGGAGAACGGGAGCATGTACCTGCAGTTCACGGGTGAAGCCATCATGGGGCCCGACGCTGGTCACCAGCTGCGGCAGCTGCCTTGCGTGAACACGACTTGGGGCGCGTGGTCGAACGCTTGGCCGGATACGGAGTTGTTGTCGCCTGAAGAGACGCCGGAAGTGGATATTTTCGAGGGATATTACGCGTCAACGCGGGCCGGACTGTTCACGCAACCTGCGAAGGTTAAACGACTTCCCGATAAGGATGTCGTAATCGGGGTGTCATTGGATTCATCGCCGTTGGAGTTGAAGCTGTTTTCGGCACACATGATGCAGCAAGAGACGCTGTTGAATGTCGAAATCGGCAGCGTGCCAACGGTCATTTTGAACGAACGGTCATCGGCATCGTATCTAGCGTTCGAACGTGTGGTAAATGGTCGCGAGTTGACATTCGTTGGGGAGTCGAAGAACCCGTTCCGCCCGAATCGAGTCGTCGAAAGGGATCGCAAAGATGAGGTCGGAGATGACGCGGTGGCTCATTCAGAATACGAACCGTGGTTGCTTAGGGATGAGGAAACGGGCAGTCTTTGGCACGCGGTCAAAGGTGAGTGTGTTGAAGGGGAGCTAGCTGGAACCCGTTTACACATGTTGAATGGGAGGCTGGGATTCTGGTTCGCGTGGTCGAAATTCCACGGTGATGTGGAGCTGGTGCATTGAAGAGCTGTTCGTCGGGGAATCTGCCGGGTGTGACACATGTTTAGCCCAGGAACGCTGACGGCGGTTGTGATAGCTGGAGGGCGTTCGGAGCGGTTGGGAATGACGGTGCCGAAGCCGTTGATCGCGCTCGGGGGGAAATTGCTGCTGGCGCGGGTGGCTGACACTTTGAAATCGTTGTGCAGCGAGCAAATCCTCGTCGTGCGACCTGGCCAAGAGGACGATGTTCCTGATTTAGGTATCGCATTGGGCATGCACGTAGTGACGGATGTGGATGACGCCGAGGGACCGTTGTCGGCGATATCGGCTGGATTGGCGGCCGCCAATACGCCGTTGGCGTTCGCCGTCGGAGCTGACTACCCGTTTCTATCGCGTGGTCTGATCATCGAAATGACGCGCATTGCGGGTTTCGGTGGTGAGAATCGTAGTGCGGCTGTGGTTGCAAGGAGTGGCGACCTATTGAACCCGCTCCATGCGGTGTACCCAGTTGGACTTTGGAAAGAGTTAACGGCAGGTGCTTTGGCTGGCGGGATACGATCTCCGACAGCATTGCTGCATCGGGTGTTGGCGGAAGGAGTTCATCCGATCGAGATCATGACCGAGGACGAGGTCGAAAGGATCGATCCGAGGTGCCTAAGCCTGTTCGACGTGGATACATTGGACGACCTAGGAATCGCCAAGCGGATAATCGATACGAGAAACTACCATCGAGTGCGGCCTGATTTGAAACGCGGGGGAATTTGAGATGAGCAGAATCGTAATGATCCGTCACGGAGAGACCGCTTGGAATGCTGAGAGACGATCGCAGGGTTGGCTCGATCCGCCGTTAAATGAGAAGGGTGCTAGGCAAGCCGTATTGCTTGGAGAGCATGTTCGTGCGAATTTCGAGTTCAGTCGTGTAATCTCCAGCGATCTGACTAGATGCACGATGACTGCGGATGCGTTGAGGCTTGACTATTCAAAGGACCCTTTGCTTCGGGAAATCAACACTGGGGCGTTCGGCGGTCTGTTGATCGCCGACATCAGGGAACGGTTTCCGGAAGAAGTAAGTCACTGGCGTCTGGGGTATGGTCAAGCGCCGGACGGCGAGTCGTGGTTGGATTTGACCGCTCGTGCCGGAAGGTTTGTGGCGGAGTCAGGAATCTTGGATGTTGAGGGTGACACTTGCTTGGTTTCGCATGGAGGGACAATTCGGGCGTTGTTGTCGGTGTTTCTGAATTTGCACGTGAACTCGACGCGGGGTTTTGCGCAGAGCAATACAGGGATCACGATCGTTTCGCACGAGACGGTTGGCGGCGAGCCTAGTTTCGGATTGGATCTGTTGAGCTCGACTGAGCATCTGAACCGTTCGATTTAAGATTGTTGAAGATTCGCTCAACTGAGTAGAAGTTAAGGAGTCGCAGAGATGGGTTTTAATCGACGTGGTGAGCAAAATGTGAGTTCGCCTTGTGCGGATGTTGAGATTCGGGTTATGTCGGACGCGTCGACGGGATCGCAGATGATGACGGTGCTGGAGATTGGGTTGCAACCGGGAGGATCGACGCCGTATCAGGCGAATATGTCGCATGAGGAGTCGTGGTTCATCTATTCGGGTGATGTCTCTTTCGTCGAAGGGTCTAAGCGGTACTCGTTGACATCTGGTGATTGTGTGTTGGTGTCGAAGGGGGTTGCGATGTCGGTTGAGAATGTAGGGAGCGAGGCGGCGCGTATCGTTACGATGAGTCCAGATCCATCGGTTGTGCGGGAGGAGATGGCGTTGCCGGAGGTTTCGGATGGGTCGCCTGGGGGGAATGTGTTGATTCGGGCGGAGTATGAGGCGTTCGAGTTTGCGCCTGGGGTGATGCGGGTGGATATGGTTGATGACAGTCGGGGAGCGACGAGCAGTTATTTTTCGGAGTTGAGTTTTTCGCCTCGTTGTCATACTCCGAACCACTACCATCCGGCGCATGAGGAGACGATGTTTTGCATCGAGGGTGAGATGACGGCGGTGTATGGACCGGACGAAGGGTTGCCGCTGCCGGCTGGCGACGTATTTTTGTGCGAGCCGACGATCCGCCATGCGACTAACAACTCGTCGGACCAGCCGAGCAAGTTGCTGGCGATTCACCCCGTGTTGAATCCGCCGCCTCGGGTGATGTGTGATTGAGGTCGGTTTTAGGGCGTACTACGCTTCAGAGCACCTAAGCCTCCTATAATCAACGCGGGAACTAAGAGGAACAGGACCAACATCATTGCAGCGCGCGACGCTGAACTGCGTTCATCGTTGCTGTAAGACCGCGTAGCCGCCAGCACGACATCGGTTTCGACCAGAACGAACGCTACTTTGGTGTTCAGGTCGATCTCCCAAATACGGGTACATATTTTGATTTCTTCGTCCTCGTAGATCGGTGAGCTGTCGAACAATCGCATGCTCGATCCAGCATCGATCATGGCGAGTGTGTACCGACCTGCCGACGCGTCAATTTCGTAGTTAGGGGTAATGCAGACCAGGATGGGTGCCGGAAATGGATAGGAATTCATATCTGGGTCGAATCGAGACCGACGAGATCCCACTGTTGCGATCACGTTGTAAGTATCGGAAATTGCGTAATGCTCTTTTGAGGCATCAAGAGGATCCCTCGTTACGCGCAGCGCCATATGATCGCCCCAGAACATTGTGTCAGTTTGGGCCTTAATCTTGAAGCCCGGCAATTCTGTGCGGTTTTGAAGTACAGTTGATCGGTCGTACGCAATCGATCCGATTAATGGACCGTGTGCTCTTCGTCTCATTAAGGAATCTGAAAGCATGATTCGTTGTGCTGCTGGCATACCGTCATCCTTGCGGTTCCACGCCCTGACTCTCATCCGGTAGTTGATGCCAGCGTTCAATCCGTAAATCTCGACTGATCTCGTACTGCCGTGCACCAACATCGGGAATGCTGGAGGGTCGGGATGCCAGTCGATGGCGTAGGCGAGGATTTCCGAACCGCCGTCCCACTCTGGGTTGTCCCAGTGGAGAAGAACTCCTTCCCGCCCCAGACCTGCATAGAGATCTTCAGGGGGATCGGGATCCGTCACACCTTGAGTACGCGATCGAGAAGAATTCGAACGTTCTGAAGGTGGAGTGGGGGTGATGGTCGGTGTCGGTGTTGCGGTCGGGGTCGGGAAGTGATGTGGGCTGATCGGATGATCCAATGTGGTTACCGAAATGACCGCCGCTTCGCTGTCCCCTAATCCGTTGGATGCCCTAAGGGCGAATTCGTATGGAGTTGAGGGGGATAGTTCTTCTACGACGAACGAACGAGTATCCGAATTTAGCAAAGTAGACGAGGTTTCTCCTCTCGCCCGAACATCTCGCCAAGATATCTTGAATTGGTCAACTGGTCGTTTGAGCGTACCGGAAGGGTTATCGGGAGCTTTCCAAGCGAGTTCGACACTGAAACTCGAAATCGATGCGACTTGGACATCAGGTTTTCGAGGCACGTCAACAACAACCGCCGTGTGTTGTTCTTCTCGATAACCGTTGTCGAAGATCGCCGAGAGTTGTATCTCGTAACGGATCCCAGCTTTGACATCAGGTATCTTGTAGCTTCTGGTTGAAGGTGACAGCGAGATTTGTTTGAGGATTAAGTTCTCAACTGACCAACTTAATTCGAAGCCTGTCAGTGTTCCATCGTCAATTGTGGGGATGTTCCATTTGATAGTTACTCCATCCGCCTCTAATTTGTCGAAACTTGGAGTGAGCGATTCGGTATTGATGACCAGTGACGGCGTTTGTGTAGGTGTTGGGGTGGGTGTAGGAGACGAAGTCACAGGAGATTGTTTCGTTTTGAAAGTCGTCGAAAAGGGCTCGCTATCACCTAAGCCGTTGTAGGTCCGCAGAGCGACTTCATAAGTGGAATCGGCCTCAAGAGCGTCTAGTTCGTGTGAGGTGGCGTTTACGGAAAGTTGAAGCCTGTGCACGATCGAGTTTGGTTCATCTTTTTGCCATGAGAGTTTGTATCCGTTTACAGGTCTTCTTAGCGATCCGCTGTCGACGATGGGGCTGTCCCACTCGACTCTTGCGCTTTCATACGTGGTTGACGTGATCCGAGCAGCAGGCTTTCTCGGAATATCGAAGGTCAGTGCGATCTGTCCGATCACTTTCTCATCACCGGATATCGCGGTCACTTCGATAGAGTAGCTAACCCCTGCTACCACACTAGGAATCGTGTAACTGGTGCTAGTGGGTACGAGACTTATGGGCATCACCGGGGCATCAGCCGTGGCCGGTGACCATCTGATTTCGTAACTCGAAATCACGAATGTTGATGGCACGGAAATCTCCCATTCAATGGTGGCGCCAACCTCGGAGAGATCCTTGAATTGGATTGTGAGAGTGGGAGTAGCCTGTACGGGGGTGGGGGTCGATGTGGCTGTGGGAGTTGGCGTTGGTGAAAATGTGGGAGGCGGTGTAGGCGTGGCCGTCGGGCTCGATGTGTGAGTGGGGGTCGGCGTGGGTGTAGAGGTAGCCGTTGGGGTCGACGTCGCAGTAGGTGTCGGGCTATTGGTGGCAGTCGGCGTAGCGGTCGCAGTCGGTGTTGCTGACGGTGTGGGAGTCGGTGTTGGCGTGGGATTGTTCGATGACGTTACGAGGGTTACGACCGTCTTGGAGTTGAATGTGTTGCCTGCGTAGACGAGCGAGGCGGTGATCTCGTCGTTACCGGAATTGAAGGTGGTAGGAGCGGTGTACAAGGCTCGAGTTCCAACGGCACCGGTAATTTCGCCCAGAGTTGCGTTCCAAGTTATGGTGGCCGTATCAGGCATCTGGCTGAGTTGAGAATCTGAGATTCCGAAAATCTCAAGTTCGATCTCGGTTGTCGAACCAGCCGTTGCCACAAGGCCTGCAGGACTGACTTCGATACGCGTGACGCACGGATCGATAGCCGGAACATTGATCGATATGCCGTTTTTTGGCGTTACAGGTACGGTCGCGTTGTCGTCTTCGAATCTCGCAGTTGCGGCGATGGTGTGGTTTACGGCTTCGCAGCCCTTCCCTATAGTTTTGCTTGCGGTGATTGATTCGTAATTGTTCGAAAATCTTGAGACTTCACAGACGAGATCCGATTCGTCGCTCCGGCAACTAGTGGGCATGGTTCCAAATACAGTTCCAGCATCGAAAGCGATCCGGATACCCGGGTCGTTTTCGAGGAGTCGCTTTTGGACAGTGACGGTCCAGGATGTTTTGAACGTGTCGGCGTTGTATTCGATGCCCGATAGAGTGATGGTTGGGCAGATGAGTTCTCGGTATCTGAGGATTCGGCTGGGGCTAGATGGCGTAATTCGTTGGTTATCGACGGTTGCGCTCACAGTGAGTCGGACGCGGTTTTTGAAGCAGAAGTGGGCAATAGATGAGCTGAGAGTGATGGTGATTGCGCTGTTGGCGCCAACTACGCAGTTCCAACCGACGGTGGTAGCCGCGCAAAGTCCTGTGGATTCGGTGATGGTAGTGCCGATACTCGAGACAGCGGCGATGGCGAGTATCGCCGGCGAGTTGCTGGCATTAGATAAAACAACGTCCCAATGACCGGTATGGGTTTCGCCGTCGGAACGTGAGGCGATGACTCGCACGTCGAAATCTGAGATATCACGCGGTATAGCGCTCAGGGCGTCATAAGTGGAGGGAACTGGAGCAGGGACTGCGATTGCCGTTGGTGGGGGCTGTTCGGAGTCACGCAGGGCAGCAAGTGAAGGTATCGATGTTGTCCCGTTGTGATGGACTTGAACGACTATCAAGCTAATTGTTGTGAGCTTGAGGATGACGACTAGCGTTGATATAGATCGGGGGATAAGTTGACAGAAGGGCACGACTAAGTGGCGCGCATCACGGTTTAACTTGAAGTAGAAGGAGTGCGCTGAATCTTCGGAACCAGTGGGCTAATTTGGTCTGGTCAGCTACATTATCCGATATATTCGGTATTTTCGCTGTCAGGTAATATTCATTATTCTGAAACGAATCTATTATCAGACGCGACAAGATTCGTCATTTAGTTAAAAAGGGTTTTAGCACGTATCAACGCGCAAGATCAGAACGTATTCATGCCGTAACCCGGCGTAGAGGAGTGATGGGACGGGTTGATCAGCAAGCTGCAACCGAAAACAGAAACGGCTATAGCGGCTTGAAGACGGGACGAAATCCGTCAACTCGCTAGTGTGTGAACAGTGCGAGGGCTGCTCGATGAAGGGAAGATCGGTCTATGTGTTCCTGCGAGGTCGACCTCTGCCTCGTCCGCCGGCGGCTTTGGCACCGTACCAGGAAGAGTACTCGAACGAGTTTCGGAACTGTCGTTTGGTGCCGCATTTACGGCATGTGCCGGTCGACTCGGGGCCGTTGGGAGCTTCGATTCTCCAGTGGCAGTTAGCGCCTTCGAGCTGGCAGGGAGTGGGTTGTTCTTCCTCTTCTGCGTTATTTTCTTCGACCTTCGCTTTGGAGGCAGAACGGGGATTAGATTTCTTGGTGGTCATGATTACTGCGTCCGGCGGGTCGGGCGACTGCGATGGTCGCTTCTCCGAAAAGGCATATTGCCCTTCCGGTCTTCGAATTCTATCCGTAAACGGATCGGGCACCCTAGCCAATCCCTGATCGAGGATGGGCTAGAGTGCGGATTGAAGTTCGAAGGTGGTTAGGCGAGTTCGATGGATGCGCCGGCGGCTTCGAGTTTCTCTTTGGCCTCCTCGGCGGCTTCCTTGGAAGCCTGTTCGAGGACGACGGCGGGAGCGGACTCGACGAGGTCTTTGGCTTCTTTCAAGCCAAGGGGAGTGACTTCTCGGACGGCCTTGATGACGTTGATCTTCTTGGCTCCGATGTCAGTGATTTTGACGTCGAACTCGGTCTGCTCTTCGACGGCTTCGGCCTCAGCGACGGCTACGGCGCCCGGTGCCATTGCGACTTGGGCGGGAGCTGCGGATACGCCAAACTCGTCTTCGATCGCTTTCACGATGTCTGCGAGGTCGAGGACGGACATCGCCTTGATCTCGTTGATGAACTCTTCTTTGGTGAGTGTCATTTCTCTCCTTTGGGTTGGTTGTTTACTTAGTGGTTAGCTGGTTATGCGGCTTCGGCCGCTCGTCGCTGTTCGGCGACTTGCTCCAATGCAAGGGCCAGATTCTGCACGGGCGCGTTTAGCACGCGGGCAAAGCCGCTTATCGGTCCATTGAGTGTGGCGGCGAGCATACCGATCAGCTGCTCGCGCGACGGAAGGTCGGCGATCTGTTCGACGCGTTTTGCGTCGATGAGTTCGCTCTCCATGATCCCGCCCAAGATCTCGACATTGATGCTCTGGTCTTTAATGGAGTTGGTCAGCGATTTGACCATGCCGGCTGCGTCGTCGGATGCGACGATGTAGGCGGTTGGGCCGTCGATGATGGTTTCGATGTTCGCGATGCCGAGTTCGTCGGCAGCGAGTTTCACGAGATTGTTCTTGGCGATGAACATGTTGCCGCCGCCGTTCGTGACGTTACGACGGAGATCGTTCATCTGTGACGCGTCAACGTTCGAGTAACGCGCCGTGACGATCAAAGGCTTGTCCTTGATGCGATCTAGGACGTTTTGCAGGATTTGTTGGTTACGTTCTGATGGCATGATCTTGATTGTGCGATTTGGTTATGGTTTAGGTGCCTGAGGCTGGAATCAAAATGCCTCGGGCTTCTGCTGTCGATTGGGGGGCAGGCTGCCACGAGGCGCTTAGTCTAGGTGCGGTGCGATTTCTTATCGTCTCCGCATGTTGATCAGCCTCGGCAGGTGAACGTTGGTTCTTTAGTCTCCTGGGGAGCGCCCGCGGTCTGCAGCCAGCGATATGTTCGATATTTTTCTTTTTCGGTTGTTTCCTTAGTTGTTGCCTTCAGACAATTCTAATCGGAGACGGTTAGACTCTCCAAACTCGGCAGACTCAACTTGAAGCCGGGGCCCATTGTTGAGCATAGGGTAGCGGTTCGTACGAACTGTCCCTTGACGCCTTCCGGTTTCGCTCGATTAATCGTGTCGAAAACGGCAGCGAGGTTGTTGAGGAGCTGTTCTTCAGTGAAGGAGCGCTTGCCGATGCGCGCATGGAGGTTGGCGTGGCGATCCATTCGGATCTCAAGGCGCCCTTGTCGCGCACTGTTGATTGCGGCTTCGATTTGGTTGGGTTGGACGACGGTGTTATTTCGAGGGTTGGGCATGAGACCTCGGGGTCCCAAAACTCGACCCAGACGTCCGACTTTGGGCATCTGATCTGGTGTAGCGAGGGATACTTCCCAGTCGGTCCAGCCGCCTTGGATCCGGTCAAGCATGTCGTCGTCGACGATGAAGTCGGCACCAGCTTCGGTTGCAATGCGCGCGGCTTCGCCTTCTGCGAAGACAAGCACTCTCACCACGTCGCCGAGGGAATGTGGCAGTGAGACTACTTCTCGAAGTTGCTGGTCGGCGTGGCGAGGATCGGCGTTAGTCGCGACGTGAACCTCGATGCTCTCGTCAAACTTTGCGGTCGCGGAATCTCGAGTGAGTTTAACTGCTTGTTCAGCGTCAAGGGCGTCCTTGGGTTGGGTCGCGATTGCTTGGCGGTATCGTTTGCTGTGTTTCTGGGTTGGCATGGCTTGTCAGCTTTATGTGATGGGGGTTTGATTGAGGTCAGACTATTCAGCAACCATGATGCCCATGCTTCGGGCGGTGCCTTCGATGACGTTCATCGCCGCTTCTATATCGTTGGCGTTGAGTTCCTCGATCTTCGTTTCGGCGATTTGCTTCACCTGGTCGCGGGTGACGCTCCCAGCAACGACCGTTCCCGGCGTCTGGGATCCGCCCTCTACGCCAGCGGCCTGTTTGAGCAGGGCGGATGCCGGCGGCGATTTGACCACGAAGGTGAAAGAACGGTCGGCGAAGACGTCGATCGCGGCGCGAACGATCATGCCTCTTTGGGAGGAAGATCGCTCGTTGAACTCTTTGATAAAGAGCGGGATGTTGATGCCGTGCTGACCGAGTGCTGGCCCAACCGGCGGTGCGGGGGTGGCTTCGCCAGCGGCGAGTTGAAGATTGATTTTTGCGACGACTTTCCTTGCCACTTCGTTCTACTTCCAGTGTTGGTGTCGGATCAGAGTTACGTTGGGGCCTGACGTATCAGGCCTTCTCAACGGATAGGAACGGAAGCTCAACAGGAGTGTCTTGACCGAAGAATGAGACGGTGACGCGCAGTGACCCGCGTTGTCCCATGACTTCGTCGACGGTGCCGCTGAACTCCGAGAATGGACCGTCTTTGATGACTACGACGTCGCCACGTTCAAAACCGAAGTTGATCTGCGGGCTGTCGCTCGTAGGTCCTTGGATCATGTGTTGGGCTTCTTCGTCAGTTAGGGGGGTGGGTTTCGCCCGACCCTCAACGCCTTCTTCGACGGAGATGAAGTTCGTTACACCGGGGGTGTTCCGGACGACATACCAACTGTCATCGTTCATGACCATGTGGACTAGGAGATAGCCCGGGTACATAGTCTTTTCGACGTGTTTGGTTTCTCCGTCCGTCATCTGGACGACGGTCTGCTTAGGCACGACGGCGTCGAAGATCTGGTCTTCGAAATCCATCGTGATGATGCGCTGTTTGAGGTTTTCGCAGGTGCGGTCCTCACGGCCGGAGTAGGTGTGAACTACGTACCACCTAGCTGTGTTAGGAATGGTGCGCGTGGGTGTGGATGAAGTAGTCACAGTTTAGGTTCCTGCCAGCAGCGAGAAGATCCTGGAAAACATCCAGTCGAAGAAGCCAAGGAAGACGCCCATAACGGCGGCGAGAGCGATGACGAGTAGCCACAATCGAGTGGCTTCTTCTCGCGACGGCCACGTAACCTTTCGGAGTTCACCGAAGACTTCGCCAAAGAAGCCGAAGACCGAAAAACGCCGTGAGGGCGCCAATCTAATATCGGGTCTGGCTCGGTTCTGTGCCATAGAGTTTCCTGAGACTAACGCTGATCAGCGCCGACTTTCGCGGAATTGATTGTGCGTGCGGCACGCTGGGCAGTATTTGCGGAGCGTGATTCGATCTGGCGTGTTGCGCCTGTTCTTCTCTGTATGATACGTGTGCGACCCACATTCGCATGTGAGCTGAACCAGCGTTCTGACTGCGTTCTTCCTTGCCATAATTGCTGCTCCTTGTGGGTCTGCCGGTTTCGCTGGGATTGCCAGTTACGCGAACCGCCTGCAGTAGCCGAGGCGATTGCCTCGGTCACGGCAGGCGATCCGTCGCAGTTGTTGACTAAGCGTTGACGTTTGTGAAAACGCCAGAACCAACGGTTCGTCCGCCTTCGCGGATGGCGAAACGGAGGTTTTCCTCGAGCGCCACCGGGTAGATGAGCTCGATCTCCATCTCGGTGTTGTCGCCAGGCATGACCATCTCGATGCCGTCAGGCAACTTGATCTCGCCGGTGACGTCGGTGGTTCGGATGTAGAACTGCGGCTTGTAACCGGAGAAGAACGGAGTTCGGCGTCCGCCCTCTTCAGCAGTCAAGACGTAGACCTGCGCTTTGCCTTTGGTGTACGGCGTAATGGTGCCGGGTTTCGCCAGCACGGCTCCACGAGAGACCTCTTCGCGGTCGATACCACGTAGCAGACAGCCGACGGCGTCGCCGGTAATGCCCTCGTCTAGGGTCTTCTGGAACATCTCCACGCCAGTTACGACGGTGGACTGGGTTTTGCCGAAGCCGACGATCTCTACCGTCTCGCCCGTTTCGACCTTGCCACGCTCGATCCTACCGGTCACGACGGTGCCGCGGCCCTTGATGCCGAACACGTCTTCGATCGGCATGATGAACGGCTGGTCAACAGGACGCTCAGGGATCGGGATGTAATCGTCAACGGATTCCATCAGCTCGTAGATCTGCTGAACCCATTTGTTGCTGCCGTCTTCGGCGTTCTCGAGGGCTTCGAGCGCGCTAACTTGGACGACTGGGATATCGTCGCCCGGGAAGTCGTATGAAGAGAGAAGCTCACGAACTTCAAGTTCAACCAGTTCGAGCAGCTCGTCGTCGTCCATCATGTCGCACTTGTTGAGTGCAACGACGAGAGCGGGAACGTTCACCTGACGAGCGAGCAGGATGTGCTCACGGGTCTGCGGCATGGGGCCATCAGCGGCGGAAACGACGAGGATCGCGCCGTCCATCTGCGCTGCGCCGGTGATCATGTTCTTGATGTAGTCCGCGTGACCCGGGCAGTCGACGTGAGCGTAGTGACGGTTCACGGTCTCGTACTCGGTGTGGGTCGTAGCGATGGTAACGCCGCGTTCCCGTTCTTCGGGAGCATTGTCGATGTCATCGAAGGCCTTGGCCGTAACGTTTAGTTCTGGGTTATTAGCCAAAACTTGGGTGATAGCCGCGGTGAGGGTGGTCTTACCGTGGTCAACGTGCCCGATGGTGCCGACGTTTACGTGCGGCTTGGTCCTGTCAAAGACTTGCTTCGCCATTTTCCTCTTTGCCTGCCCTTTCCTGAAGGGTCTTAGATTGTTAGCTTTTGCCTTATATCGGCTTCGCAGGTTGGTCTCGATCAAGGTTCCAGCTTTGTGGAGCCCACACCGAGACTTGAACTCGGGACCTCATTCTTACCAAGAATGTGCTCTACCACTGAGCTATGTGGGCTCGGTACCTCTCAGTTCGAATTCTTATCCCCTTACCTGTCTGGTGCAGGGAGTAGGATTCGAACCTACGAAGCACAAGGCGGCAGATTTACAGTCTGCTGGGTTTGACCGCTCCCCAATCCCTGCACAAACCTTCATCCTAACATATTTGCGGTTTTCAACTAGTCAAGTTACGAGATTCGTAACCGCCGTTTGGGGGTCTGTGAAGATGATTTAAGCCTAAGTAAGTGGAGCCCCAGGGGGGATTCGAACCCGCCAACCTGCCAATTACAAATCGGCTGCGCTGCCATTGCGCCACTGGGGCATTTGAGGGAAGGAAACCGATAGGCTTCGTGTTTCGATTCTAATCGGACCGGTTTTGGTATCAGTTCGATCAAGACGGTCATTGAATAGCCTGAGGATGTTACGTCAAATGGCGACGTGGGTCGAGGCCAAGTGATTGGTAAAAGGTGCGGAGTTGCCGATAGGAACGGATTTGGTAGACGGTTGCGCGGGTTTTGGGATCCGATAGATCAACAGCGATTCCGTGTTGAGACTTTTGTCCGTGGAATGCCCGGTACCAGATTATCGAGTCTGGCGAAAGTGCTGTTTTGAGGGTCTCATAGTTTTCACCGCAGATCTGGGTCTTATTGATGGCGTTAGAGAGTGTCCTTTTTGCCACGCGCAGGGTCGATGGTATTCGCGGTAGGTTCAACCAAATGACAGTGTCGGCCAAAGGCAGCAAGTGGGGTCGGATTTTGCTGTGGTTGCCATCAACGATCCAACCATCGGTGGCACTTGTCACTTGGTCAATGACAATCTTTAGCACTTCGTCGCGATCTCGTTCCACCCAGTTTGGCAGCCACGATATGGCATCGAGCTCGATCACCGGTAGTCCTGTGACGTCGCCAAGGGCGCGACTAAGCGAGGTCTTACCACCTTGGCCGTAGATGCAAATGCGGTTTCCGATCGAGATGTTCGCGTTTATGCTTTGGAACGCCGACGGATCGGATGGGGTGCGTGTTGTCTTATGCCTCACGTCGATTTTCCGAATTGACGCGATATTCGGCGGCAGCACGATTTGCGGCGTCCATTACAGTGGCGAGGGGTAATCCGAGAGCCGACGCGATCCTAGCGCAATCATCATATTCGGGTGCAGCGCGGGTTACGATCTCGTCGACTATCCGCAATTTGACGCGAACGGTGCCGTATTCGGTTTCGACTTCGACTACTTTCCGGTCGGCGATCAAACGTTCGAGGTTTCGGACCCGGACTCCTAAGGTCGACGAATGCTCGAAGAATGTGGCTGAAACGCATTCCAGATCGCATTCGCGTGCGATCGCCGAGAGTATCACTGCGGGACGTGATTTCTTCATCTGTATGGGAGTAGTCCAGACGTCGACCGCTCCGGCGTCGAAGAGGGACTGCACCGCGTGACCGATTTCCTCTCCCGTCATGTCGTCGAGGTTAGCCTCGATAAGCACGACATCAGTCTGATATTTCACGCCGATGTTTGCTGCGGCCTGCTCTAACGGAGATTGGGATTCTCTGGATTGTCCGAGCCACATGCCAACGACGTTGGGTGGCGTGTCAGTGTTTCTGGTGCCTGCCCCGTAGCCGACGGTGTCAATGGTCATGTTCGCGGTTTCGAAAGTGGAGAGAGTGGCGACGATTGCTGCGCCCGTGGGTGTAATGCACTCTCCTTCTGGTGGGTGAGTGCCTCCAATATGGGTGGGGATTTGGGCTTTTTTGATGATCGCCATCGTTGCCGGCGCGATCGATGCGGCTTTGCCATGGCTGCTGGAAGACATGCCGATCGAAACTGGAAAAGGCGATGCATACAGGCGTTCGACACCGAGAAGTCGCTGACCGATCACCGCACCTGCGATGTCGATCAACGTGTCGAGGGTACCGAGTTCGTGCAGGTGGGTATCACCGACCGGGGCATCGTGAGCCTCGGCTTCGGCATTCTGAAGGCAATCGAAGACAGCCTTGATCTTGACACAGTCTGCTTCGGGGAGACTGCTATCTTCGATGAAACCGTAGAAATCGTCCCATGCGAGGTGATGTTTCGCTTGCTTTCCTAAGGCGACGTCGGCATGGGTAGCTGGCGTCGCGCCACGAGTGGTCATCTTGATTCGGATTTCGAATGGATCAGGAACGATTTTCCCGAGTTCTCGTTCGAGCACCGTCTTGTCTAATCCAGCGTCGAGCATCGCAGCAAGGAGCATGTCGCCGCTAATCCCGCCGATGATATCGAGGTATGCGATTCGGGGCATATTCCGGCCTGGATTGACGAAATCGACGAACGAATTTTTTCGATCGAGTTGGTTGGTAAGTTACTTTGTCGATTTTAGAGCGTCGTTCAGGTTGCCAGATCGCAAGCCTTTGGGATCGAGTTCTACTCGTTGGTATCCGGCGCGGAGTATGCCCAATTCGGCCTTCTGTCGCATCGGGGGTTCTGAGTAGATCGACAGCATGTCTAACGGCAACTCAATTCGGGCCGTTTCTCCGTAGTGACGGACTCTGCATTCTGAGAAGCCGAGGTCGCGTAAATGTTTCTCCGCAACCGAAATCATGCGTAGCGCATCTGTGGTCACATGCGTCCCATACGGGATACGGGAAGATAAGCACGGTTGCGCAGGTTTGTCCCAGTTGGGCAATCCATACTTCAGTGCCAATGCGCGGACTTCTTCTTTGCCAATGTCAGCCTCAAGCAACGGAGATCTGACGCTGAAGTTTTTTGCGGCTTTCATTCCGGGGCGATAGTCGCCTAGGTCATCGCGGTTCGCGCCGTTGAGGATTACATTGAAACCTTCAGATCTCGCTAATTGTCGTAACCGTTCGTAAAGCTCGGATTTGCAGAAAAAACAGCGGGTGCCGTCATTGCGCAGGTAGCGTTCGTCCTGCATTTCGGATGTTGCGATAGTTCTGAAGTTCCAGCCACGCTCTTGGGCGAGATTTCGCGCATCGTCAAGTTCGTATTCGGCTAGGCTGTCCGAGACCGCCGTCACGATCAAGGAGTTCGCCGGTCCGAGAACTTGATGCGTCAACTCTGCGACCAGAGCCGAGTCGACGCCACCAGAATAGGCGACGATGGCGGATTCGTAAGACTCGATGGCTTCGCGTAGAAGTCTCGACTTACTTTCTAGCGCCTCGTCAGTCATTTGGGTAGGATCATTCCAGCTATGAAAAAGGGGGATTCGCGGTTCGCGAATCCCCCTCCTCAGCGGTGGTTATCCGTCGATTCAACTCGTCGAAACGGCGAGCGATTCGTCGTCGACGTTAAGGACCGAAGCTGACTCTTCGAGTATCTTCCGGTGCGCCTCGTCGCGAGTGATGACGATCGATCGATCTTCGCCTTCCTCGACCTCTGGTGCATCGATCAGCACGATGTCGCCTTCGCAGACCTCGTTAGTGAGGTAGAGCTCGGAGATCACGTCTTCGACCTCGTCCTGGATCTTGCGGCGAAGCGGCCGGGCACCCATCTTGGGATCGAAACCGACATCGGCGAGGTAGTCCTTGGCATCTTGGGACACCCGCAATTCCATTTCGTGCTCTTCGGCGCGCTGTCTGACATCGTCCATCATGAGGTCCACGATGTTCAAGACGTCTTGCCGGGTCAACGCTCGGAACACGACCACGCCGTCTATGCGGTTGAGGAATTCGGGCTTGAATCCGTTGCTCGGGTTCTTAAGTTCGTCAAGGACCCGTTCCCTCATGCGGAGGTAGTCGTCTTCTGATGTACCGTCACTGTTTTCGCTAGCGGCGAACCCTATCTTCTTGCCAGTGGCGATCAAGTTAGAGCCTAGGTTCGACGTCATGACGATGATCGTGTTTTTGAAGTCGATCCTGCGTCCTTGGCCGTCAGTCAAGATGCCGTCTTCAAAAACCTGGAGCAGCGTGTTGAAAACGTCCGGATGGGCTTTCTCAATCTCATCCAAGAGAATCACGCTGTAAGGGTGCTTGCGAACCTCTTCGGTGAGTTGTCCGCCGTCGCCGTATCCGACGTATCCCGGAGGCGAACCTATGAGGCGAGACACGGTGTGCTTCTCCATGTACTCGGACATGTCGAGACGGATCATCAGGCGCTCGTCGCCAAAGAGGTATTCGGCGAGCTGCTTGACGAGATGGGTCTTGCCCACACCCGTCGGGCCAAGGAACAGGAAGGCTCCGATGGGCCTCTTGGGGTCTTTGAAGCCAGCCCTTGCACGTCGTACCGCTTTCGAGACGATATCGATCGGCTCTTTCTGGCCGAGGACGCGCTTCCCGAGTTCGTCTTCCATGTTCCGAAGTCGTTCGACCTCGACAACGTCTAGCCGAGTGACGGGGATGCTGGTCCACATCGAGACGACTTCAGTGACATCATCGGCGGAGACTTCGGTCTTGACGTTGTCTTTATTGGCCTGTGCGAAACGTTTTTCGACCTTGGCTATCAATGCCTTCTGGTTCGTCTCCTGCTCGAACAGTTCGGAGGCGGCATCGTAGTCTTGCCGCGTAACCGCTTCGTTCTTCTGGCGCAGGATGTCGTTCAAGACGCGGATGGCGTCACGGACTTCCGGCGGCGGCATTGTGTTTTTGACGCGTACACGGGACACGGCTTCATCAACTAAGTCGATTGCCTTGTCGGGCAGGTGCCGGTCGACGATGTATCGATCGGCCAACTGCGCGGCGATCTCGATCGCCTCGTCGGCGATCATCAACTGGTGATGGTCTTCGTACTGCTTCTTGACACCGTGGAGGATCTTGACAGTCTCTTCGACGTCCGGGGGCTCGACTTTAACTGGTCGGAACCTGCGCTCCAACGCCGCGTCACGCTCGATGTGCTTACGGTAGTCGTCGTGCGTAGTCGCGCCGACTACCTGAAGTTCGCCGCGAACCAACGCGGGCTTGAGGATGTTGGCAGCATCGACAGCGCCTTCGGCGGCACCTGCGCCAACGAGCGTGTGTATCTCTTCGATGAAGAGGATGCAATCCTGGTTTGATTTCAACTCGGCGATGATCTTCGTCATCCGCTCTTCGAACTCGCCGCGGTACTTGGTCCCCGCGATGAGCGAGCCCATGTCGAGGGCCACGACGCGACGGCCTTTGAGCATGTCGGGGACTGCGCCATCGACGATGGTCGTAGCGAGTTTTTCGACGATAGCTGTCTTTCCAACGCCTGGATCGCCGACTAGAACTGGATTGTTCTTGGTTCGGCGGCTGAGTATCTGGATTACGCGCTCCAGTTCGGTGTCGCGACCGATCACTGGATCCAATTTGCCGTCCGACGCTAGGTCTGTAAGGTCGACACCCATGCTGTCAAGCATCGGCGTGCGCTTCTTCTTGTCGTCGGCAGCGCCCTTGCGACGCGATCGCTTAGAGCCAGATTCGAGTTTCTGCGTTTCGTCGCGAACACGGTCCAGCGTGATCTCGTTGGTGTTGAGGAGCTCTGCAGCTGTCCCTTCCCCGTCTCGCAAAAGACCGATAAGGAGGTGTTCGGTTCCGACGCGGTTCAATTCGCTGAGTCGCGCTTCATCGACTGCGAGTCGGATCGCCTTTTTGGCGCGCGGTCCTAGGCTGGGCGGACGGTCACCGGGCGTCGCTTCCCGGTTGATGGTGAACTCAAGAGCCGTGCGCATCTCACGCACGTCGACCTTGAGGTTGGTGAAGACTTGTGCAACAATACCCTCTTTCTCGTTGAGCAGAGCCAGCAGGAGATGCTCAGCGGTGATGTACCGCTGATTGAAGCGCTTGGCTTCTTCCTGAGCCGACTCAAACACTCGGCGAGCGGGTGCCGAGAACATGTTAAAACCACGTTCACTGCTGTCGGGCATTGCTGAACGCTCCCTTCAGTCAGGTTGTCACGGGCGCCCTACGCACCCGTCAGTTTTCAATCGTCGAAAAGGTCTTCGAACCCGCCGTCGCCGAAATCAACACCGTCATCATCACGAGCTCTTGACGCTTCGCCGTCACTTTGTGGATCTTCCACTTGTTTGAGGCTCAGTCCAAGTCGCCGACGTTCTGGTTCAATTCGTATCACACGGAAGTTGCGTACGTCGCCTTCTTTGACAACTTCCGAAGGACTCTTTATGTGTCTGTGAGTCAATTCGGAGATATGTACAAGGCCTTCGATGCCTTCGCCAACCCTAGCAAATGCGCCGAAGTGGGCCAGTTTGGTGATTTTGCCTTCAACTACTTGACCAACACTGAGTTGGTTCTCAATGTTTTCCCAAGGTTCGGGCATCAACCGCTTCATGCTCAAGGCTATCTTGAGCGACTCGCGATCGACCTTTAGCACAAGAACATCCAGATCTTCGCCGAGTTTCACAACATCATCTGGTCGATTGACCGATGACCATGACATCTCGGAGATGTGAACAAGGCCATCCGCGCCGCCGAGGTCGATGAAAGCTCCGAAACTCGATATCCCAGCCACACGTCCGCGTCGGATATCGCCTTCTTCCAATTCTTGTACGAGGCGCATCTTCTGCATGTGATTGATCGCTTCGAGTGCGGCACGCTCCGAGAATATCGCTCGGTTGCGGCGTCGGTTAAGTTCGAGAATCTTGCAATCGACTTCCATGCCGATAAAGCCGGGCTTGGGCGGTGCGCCATCACCAACGTAAAGGTCGCGAGCCGGTCCAACAAGTTGGGAAAGGGGCACGAATCCTTGGACACCCTTCACCTGTATCACAGCTCCACCACGGTTCGAACCGATGATCCTGCCAGTGACGGTCTCTTCGGCTTCGCGAGCCTTTTCGAGGTCGCGCCAGCCGTGTTCGCCACGGGCTCGATCTATGGAAAGTAGCGGGTAACCTTCGGGCCCTTCCGGGCGCGAGACATAAAGGATTACTTCGTCACCGATTCCGGGAAGGGCGTCTTCGCCCTCTTCTTCGGTGAGAAGCCGAGTTTCCCTGATGGGCACCCAACCTTCGGATTTCTGTTGGATGTCTACTAACAGACCGTCGCGTGCGGAGTCCAAGACGACGCCGTCGATGATGTCGCCCCGGCGCAGTCCTTCTTTGGGTAAGAACTGAAATACGAGATCAAGCTCGACCGGTTCTTCACTAGATTCTTCGCCGTTGTCGGAGTTCGTAGCTACTTGGACGTCTCCAACCGCTTCATCTTCTTCCGGTCGTTCGTTTTGGTCTGTCAAGACCGCGACGCTTACCGGCTCCGTCGCCTGATCCGTTTCTGTGGTCGTCAATTAGAAATCCTTGGGGTTTGCACGCTCAGTCTCAATGGACTGTACGCCCTAATTATAAGCAAGGGGTTATCGGCAAATGTTTCGCGGATGTGTTCGTTTGAGGGCGTTCCAAACGCATGAATCTGCTTGAATTGTAAACATCATTCCTTCGCGCACCCCTCCGAATGTTGTCCGTTTTCGGCATTATATGGAGACTATGATTCGCTGACTGTGAAGGCGGGGTGTTGCGGTATTCTTGATTCCAGATCGAACACTGACGGTTTACCGCCGGTTCTCATCGAGAATCGAAGCGACACGGCGACTGGAGAAACTCAACTATGGATCTAGGCATCAAGGGCAAGCGTGCGTTGATTACTGGTGGAAGCAGAGGTCTCGGCCGTCAGTCTGCACTGGCGTTGGCGAACGAAGGCGTAGATGTTGCCATATGCGCCCGCGGGAAAGAACGGGTCGATGCGACAGTGGAAGAGATCTCTGCGTTGGGAGTCAGTGCTGTTGGATATGCGCTCGACATGGGCGATCCAGACGCACCTGGGCAGGCGGTTGATCAGATGAAATCTGATCTTGGTGATCCAGATATCGTCGTCAACAACGTCGGAGGGAGTTTAGGCACGAGTGATGTCATCAACTCCTCGCTGGAAGATTTCGAGATGGTGATCGATATCAACCTTTGGTCAGCCATCCGATTGATCAAGCTGACGCTACCCGGCATGCAAGAACGCGGCTGGGGTCGGATCATCAACATTTCGAGCATTTACGGCCGCGAGGCAGGTGGGACGGCACCATACATGGTCGCGAAAGCCGCGATGATCGCACTGTCCAAACATGCCGGGCTTTCGAGCGCACCAACTGGCGTAACCGTCAACTCCGTCGCCCCCGGTTCGATCTTGTTCCCAGGTGGAACGTGGGAACGCTTCCAGGAGATCAATTCGCAAGAATTCGTCGACGAATTCGTGGCTCGCAACTTGCCGATGGGTAAGTTCGGATGGCCAGAACCCGTTGGAGCCACCGTGGCATTCCTAGCCTCGACGCACGCCGACTTGATCACTGGCGCGTGCATCAATGTAGACGGTGGACAATCCCACAACCTGTTCTAGTCAACTTCGCCCAGAAACCACAACTGACCGAGTTCCAGAGACATGACAGCCGACCCTCTGCACATTGCAGGCAAATCCTTTAACTCCCGGTTGATGACCGGTACGGGAAAACACCGTTCGGCTGAACAGCTGCTCGACTCGGTTGTCGCTTCCGGCACCGAGATCATCACGGTCGCAATCGGGCGGCTCAATCTTGACGACCCTGATGAAGAGACATTCCTCGACATACTGGATTGGGGCAAGTACCAGATTCTGCCCAACACGGCGGGGGCTCGAACGGCGGAACAGGCAATCGGAATAGCGAGGTTGGCTCGTGCGGTCACCGGATCGGACTGGGTCAAGATCGAGGTGATTCCTGAGCCTGCACACCTACTGCCCGACCCTGTCGGTACGTATGAAGCGGCACAGGTCTTACTCAAAGAGGGGTTTACAGTCTTGCCGTATATCCATGCCGATCCGGTACTTGCCATGAAGTTGGAGGATCTGGGTTGTGCGACGGTGATGCCGTTGGGGTCGCCAATCGGATCTGGCCGCGGCGTGCACACGGCAGAGGAGATCGCCATAATCATCGAGCAGTCCAGCGTGCCAGTTGTGGTGGATGCAGGGTTAGGCGTTCCATCTGACGCCTCGAAGGTGATTGAAATGGGTGCCGACGCGGTTTTGGTAAACACCGCGATCGCACAGGCTCAAGATCCGGCATTGATGGGAGAGGCGTTTAAGTTGGGCGTCGAGGCTGGAAGAAAGGCGTATCTCGCAGGCAGGATCCCGGTATCGGAAGCCACTGCGAGCAGCCCTCAGGAGGCGCTGGCGGTCACAGCCTGAGACCGAATCCGGCGTAAAGGACGTTGGAAACGTCGCGCCCGAGTCTGCCGAACCCCACGCTTTGCTTGGTCACCGACCTTGGGGTGGTTGATGGCGATGTTTCTCTCTTGATCGAAAAGGTATCGATCGCTGTCGAATCTGGCGTGAACATGGTTCAGATACGCGAGCCAACTCTGGGGGAGACTGGTTTTGATGAGTTGGTGAAAAACGTCGTTGAAGCTGTCGAGAATCGCGCGCTCACGATTGCGAATCCATCTCAACGACGACTTTCACGTATTAGGGATGTCGACGGTTTCCAGCTGTCAGAAAGTGCTGCCATAACGGTCGATCAAATCCGGAAAAACTTCAGCGACCAGTTGCTTGTTGGGCGCTCTGTCCACGCAGTAGACGGTGCATTGAGTGCTGTTGAGGCAGGTGTCGATTTCCTCGTGTTCGGTACGATATTTCCTTCTGGTTCGCATCCTGGAGGAGATGTTCATGGCCCCGGAGTAATCCACAGCGTCACAGCTAAGACAGACGTACCGGTTATCGGAATCGGAGGGATCTCACAGGACAACGCTGGTGAAGTTATCAGGAACGGTGGGCGAGGCGTGGCCGTCGTGAGATCGATCCTTGGATCACCCGACCCGGCTCTCGAGACGCGCAATCTGTTAGAAACACTGGCGGAAGCTAGACGTGGTCAGGATTGACTCTCAGCGATCGCAGCGTCGACTCGGTCGGTCATGTCCAAGGGTTCCGCTTGGCCACCACTGACTACCGCGGATAAATCGATTTCACCGGCGGCTAGCCCTTTCAAAGTTTCGACCACTAACGGACGTTCTCGCTGAATACCCGCGGCGCGAATCTCCGCGAATAAGGGAAGAGTTTCATCGCCCGACTTGCGAAGATCGACGATATCGCTTGTTTGCGCGTCATTCCACAGGGGATCGAATTCCGGGCCGCGGACAGTGAACCTACAAACTGTCGCCACGGGGCCCTCATCCAACTCTGGTGTCGCCACGTGCACCATCACGCCGTGTTCGTCAGCGCGTTGCTCGATTACGTCCCAAATTGCATCTTGCCACTTGCCGATTGTGCCGCCGGGAAGGGCTG
Organism: Dehalococcoidia bacterium; assembly: GCA_965204425.1. Classification (GTDB taxonomy): domain Bacteria; phylum Chloroflexota; class Dehalococcoidia; order Lucifugimonadales; family Lucifugimonadaceae; genus Bin127. The sequence continues at coordinate 2,569,978 of OZ241990.1, read as the reverse complement.
GATGCTCGTTAAGGACGAGCATTCGCCGGCTGATCTCCGGTGCGAAAAGCATGTAACCAGCCATGATGGAGACATCCGGATGGAAACCTTCAAGCCGTGCCAAGACGGCTCGGTCGAAATCCTCGCGCAATTCAGACCAGGGAGTGTTGCCGTGGTCACGTCTAAAGCGCAACGATGACAGCGTTACAAGGTCTATCCCGTTGGCCTCGACTAAATCGAGAAAGCTATCCGTAGGGGCAGTCTGACCGCGCTCTCGACTTACGAAAACAAACTCGAACTGTGCGTTTAGATCACCGGATTGGATGGCAGTCAGAACCGCTTCGAACATCCCTCGCGAGCCTGGACCGTTGGCGGTTGTGAACCAACCGATTTTCAATGGTTGCCGTTCGTTTTTTTGCGCGAGTTTGCCCACCCTCACTCATCCGAAACCAGATTGAGTTGGTCTGCCAGTCCTTGCTGTAGCCGCTTGATCTTAAGCTCCGCGCCGTTCAGCATCTCAGTGCAGTCCTTGGCGAGTTTCATGCCTTCTTCGAAGAGCGCAGTCGATTGGTCTAGGGACATCTGCCCGCTCTCCAGGCGTCGGACGACCGATTCGAGGCGAGTGAAGGCATCTTCGAAAGATGACGGCTCTTCGTTGTTTGGGGTGTCGTTTTCGGACATTGTGGTTCCCAGCTAAGTTGAGGTTTTCACCGATCGAGTTTCGGTTTCGACCGTCCCGTCGGCAAAGGTCAGTTCGAGCATTTCGTTAGGTGTCACGTTTTTGGCCTGCGAGACGACCCGACCATCAGAATTTCTAGCGATGACGTAGCCGCGTTCAAGAATGTTTTGTGGGCCGAGCGCTCGGAGTTCGGCTTCGACTCGCCTCATGGCCTCTTTGTGTAGCGCGATGTAACGCGACCATGCGTCACTGGCTCGCGTGCGCATAGCGTCGACGCGTTCCCTATGTGTCTGCGTTTTCGGCACGCTATCGGTCAACCGATCTTGTGTCAATTCCAGTCGTTGTCGTGCAAGCGTAACGCGGCCGGAAAGCCCTCGCATCAGTCTCTGAGCAAAATCAGCGGTTTCGTATCGCAACCCGGCAACATCAGGCGATACCAACTCGGCTGCGGCAGATGGAGTGGGGGCGCGTAAATCTGCCACGTCGTCTACGATCGTGAAATCGGTCTCGTGGCCTACCGCGCTAATGACCGGGATGCGGCTGGCGAAGATGGTCCTTGCGACCATCTCATCGTTGTAGGGCATCAAGTCTTCTGCAGAGCCTCCACCTCTACCCACGATCACGGCATCAATGTGTTCGGTTTCGGCGTAGGCGTGAAGATCGGCAAAGGCTTCAATGATCGTGATCGGTGCCGATTCGCCTTGGACAGCCGACGGGACGAGAAGCAACTCCATCAATGGATAACGGCGTCGAACAATGTTGGTTATGTCGTGCCACACCGCGCCCTGTTCCGAGGTGATGACGGCGATACGTTGCGGGAACTGGGGGATGGGCCGTTTCCGCGATTGATCGAAGAGTCCTTCGGCGCGGAGTTTACGACGCAGTTCCTCTAGCTGTGCTTGTTGGTCGCCGACGCCGGCCGGCTCTGCGGACGTAACTACGATCTGCAGGTCTCCGCGCGGGGCGTAGATTCCGGCGCTTCCTTCGCACACGACCAACGCACCGTCTTCGAGAAATTGATGGCCGCGTCCATATCGAAACATCACGCATCGTAGGGAAGCCTCACGGTCGCGCAGCGAGAAATAGCTGTGGCCGGACGCAGGTTGCGAGTGGCTGGCAACCTCACCAATGATGTTTACGTTGGAAAGCTGCGGGTCGCTTTTGAGCAACCCCTGGATAAGCTGGGAAACCTCGGATACGGAACTAGGTCCGGGTTTATCCGACGAGGTCAGGGGTGATGGCGCGGCGTTGAACATCGGGTTAACCCCATTATCTGCGCCAATCATTGAGGAGGTTAGACGGCCCGGCCGATGTACTCCTTGCTCGTGGTGTTGACATTAATCATGTCGCCAGAGCTAACAAAGAGCGGGACCTGTAGCGTCAGGCCAGTGTCCGTTGTCGCCGGTTTAGTTGCTCCGCTTTGGGTGTCGCCTTTCAGACCCACTTCGGTGTGCTCGATTTTTAGGTTGACCGCCGACGGCAATTCGACAAGGATCGGGCGTTCCTCGTACATCAGCAGCGTCAACTCGCCGCCTTCAGGCAGGAAATAAACGGCGTCGCCCAAGAGGTTATCGTCGAGGAGGTGCTGCTCGTAAGTTTCCATGTCCATAAAGACGTAAAATTCGCCTTCTCGGTAAAGGTACTGAGCATTGCGACGCTCTGTCTGCGCTACCGTCAAACGATGGTTGCCGTTGAGCTTGCGTTCGAAGACGTTGCCAGTGCTCAACTGACGAACCTTCAATGTCAAAGTGGGTGGCGCTTTCGGAGCCTGACGGTGTTGCCATTCCATGATCTGGTAGACGTCGCCGTCCAGCAGAATGGTCATGTTGCGGCGGATCTCAGATGAGGATATTGTCATGCTTCGTTTCTCTCGTCTTTGTGTCTAGAGATACTAGGGTGGAGTTTCAAAATCGCATCTTGGCCGCGTGGCTCAAGACGCGGGCCTTGCCGTTTTCGAGGACCACGACATCTTCGATTCTCACGCCGCCCCATCCGGGCACGTAGATGCCGGGTTCAATCGTGAACGGCATGCCATCCTCCAAAGGGGTCGTCCCCCGAGGTCCCACATTCGGTTCTTCGTGAACTTGGAGGCCAAGGCCGTGGCCTAGGCTGTGACCAAAGTTGTCGGCGTAGCCAGCGTCATTGATGATTTTGCGGGCAATCGCATCTGCCTCTCCACCGGTAATGCCTGACTCGACCTTGTCGATAGCCGCTTCTTGCGCTTCCAAGACGATGTTGTAGATCCGTGCGACCTCGTCGTCGGCTTCACCCAAAACGACGGTACGTGTGAGATCTGAGCAATAGCCTTCATAGGTTGCACCGCAATCAAATACGATCGTTTCACCCTCTTTCAACGGGGTGTCGCCGGTCTGATGATGAGGTCGCGCGGCGTTAGGCCCTGTTGCGACGATGGTGTCGAACGATAGGCTTTCGGCGCCGCGTTCTCGGATCGCCTTTTCGAACTCCCAAGCTGCTTCTTTTTCTGTCATGCCCGATTCCAGTTTCGAGGCAGTTTCCTCGAAAGCCGCGTCGCCGATGTCGATGGCCTTTTGTAGGAGCTCAATTTCCGATGCGTCTTTTACGGCTCGCGTCTTCGAGGTGACTCCAGTTTGGGATTTGAAGGTTACTTCGATGTCGCTCTGATCAATCGCGTCCTCAAACATCTTTAGCGAAGAAACTGTGAGGTTGTCGGCTTCGAAACCGATCTGATTGATGCCGAGCCCACCCAGCAATTTCGGAAACCACTCGGACATCCGACCTTGGATTTTGGAAATCCCGTAGCCCGGTGCTTGGTCACCTGCCTGTTCGGTGTAACGGAAATCCGTCGCGAGTATGGCGTCCGAAGCGGTTATGAACAGGTAACCTGCGGTGCCGATGAAGCCGGAGAGGTACCGACGGTTGTGCGGATCTGAAATCAACATCCCGTCGATCTCCCTCTCGTCGATCAAATCACGGATGGCGGCAACGCGATTCGGGTGCCGAAAACCGTTTTGGCTCATCAGGACTGTTCCTCGATGTGTCGAACCAGACTTTCCAGCGCGTAGGTGTATCCGCGCCAACCAAGACCCGCGATCTGACCCAACACGTAAGGTGCAATAACCGAGTGACGTCGGAATTCTTCTCGGCCGTGGATGTTGGATATGTGAACTTCAACGACGGGCAGCTTGCTATCAAGAATGGCGTCGAGGATCGAGTAACCGACTTGCGTGAGGGCGCCCGCGTTGATGATGATGCCGTCCGAAGCGTCGGATTCCTGTTGGATCCAGTCGACGATTGAGCCTTCGTGGTTCGACTGGAAGAAAGCGACTTCGGCTCCCAACTCGTTGGCGCGCGCGGCGACACGCTGTTCGACATCGTCAAGTGTCACAGCGCCGTAATGAGCGGCGTCCCGTTTACCCAAATTGTTCAGATTCGGGCCGTTGATTATCAGGATTCGTGTCATAGCTGATTGCAGCGAGGCGAGCGACGACTGGTTCGTAAAACCCACATCTTGCACAACTTTTAAGGCTATAACGCGTCGGGTGTTTTGCGCCTCGTGGCTCGTCGGCGGAGACCAGTTCCGGGATGAGCTTTCAGGTAGACCTTCCGCGCTTGCTCAGCGGAGACGTGGGTATATATCTGGGTCGTTGAAGGTGATTCGTGACCCAGAAGGTCTTGGACCACGCGAAGGTCAGCACCGCCGTTCAACAGGTGAGTCGCGAAGCTGTGTCGCAGGTTGTGCGTATGGAACTCGGCCTCCAACCCGGCAACACGGGCATGCTTTTTCACGATTGACTGGATGCCACGCTGGCTCAACCGTCCGCCGAGTTTGTTCAAGAAAAGGGCATCACCGGATTTTTTCGATGAGAGTTTGGGGCGAGCATGGCTTACGTATTCCGACAATCGCTGTACCGCGGGCGTTCCGAGCAGGACGACTCGCTGTTTGCCCCCTTTCCCAAAAACGCGACATTCCCGATCCTTCAAAGTCATATCTGAATTGTTCAGAGAATGAGCTTCGGAAACCCTAATGCCAGTGGCGTATATCAGCTCCAGCAGTGCCCGGTCGCGAATACCGAGCGTGGTCGAAGGATCTGGGGCAGATAGAAGCCTCTCTATCTCTGGTTCTGAAACGACGTAGGGTAGTTTGCGGGCCTGCTTTGGTGCCGATACGAGGTCGGTGTCGTTACTTTCGGTCATACCGGCTTCCTGCATCCAACCGAAGAATGCCCGCAGTGCCGTTAGTTTGCGGCTGATCGACGCTTTTTCGTATTTGTGTTGAGCCAGCCACGCTAGATAGCTCCGAAGTTGGCGACGGTCTGGCGAGGCGACTTTGTCGATCCTGCCGGTTTCTGACAAGAACCTCATGAACGCGTCGAGGTCGTTGAGGTAGTTACGGACGGTCGGAACAGCAAGTTGCCGAATAGCGAGTAGGTACTGTTCGTACTCGCGCAGGGGGGTAATCCAAGCAGTATTTCCAACCGTATGCCAAAGTCCGGGAACGCGGACCTGATCTGAAGCTGACCGATCGAGTGTCACGTCCTCTGATCCCCACTAGCGGAGTAGCGGACGACACGAGGATTTGCGAAACCCTTAGGTTGAGGCCCGAGAGCGTCGCGATCCTGAGCGAGAACGAGAGCGTGTTGACCGAGTCGTGCGTTTCTTAGCAGCCTCTGGGTGCTCTTTGAAGCAGCGTTGCATGCGCTGTTTGCGCTTCTCATCCCACTCTTCGAGATCTCCTTCTTCGGTCGGTTTGAGATCGAGAGCGACTCGGCATTTCGGAAATTCTGGACAGGCGATAAATTCACCGCGGCGCCCATTGCGAATAACGAGTTCGATGCCGCCATCACAGATGACGCCCGATCCAACTTCGACTCGTTTTTCGAGTTCGGGGACGCCGTCAGGGTGCGTGACATGGCACTGCGACATTCTGCGGGTGAATTCGCCTTGCCATTCTTCAAGTTTTTCGCCATCAGCACCATCTTCGGGACGTAGGTCCATCGCAAACTTGCAGGATGGATACTCTGGACACGCCAAGAAATCTCCACGCCTGCCGTTACGAACAACGAGCTCGGTTCCACCTTCGCACTTGATCCCGCTTGCAACGTCGAACTCCGCTCGGCGGACGCGTTGCGCGTTCTGGAAAGCGTGGTCGAGCGCAGAGTCGAACGGGCCATAAAACTCGTGAAGCATCGCGGCTCGCTCAAGGTCGCCGTTTGCTATGTCGTCGAGTTTCGTCTCCATGCCAGCGGTGAAGCCGATATCCACGATGTCGTGGAAATACTGCTTCAACATCGCGCACACGGCGATGCCGCTCTTGGTCGGATGGAATCTGTTCCTCTCGCGAGTAACGTAGTTTCTATCGATGATTCTGCCAACGATGGTGGCGTAAGTGCTAGGCCTTCCGATGCCAAGTTCTTCCAAAGTACGAATGAGGTTGGCCTCGGTGTAGCGCGGAGGTGGCTGTGTGAACTTCTGATCGCTGTTTACCTTGATCAGGTTGAGAGTTTCTCCCTCATCCAGCGGAGGCAATCGTTTCGCGTCATCCGCTTCTGAGTCTTCGTCTTTGGTTTCGACATACAGTGTTCGAAAACCGTCGAACACCCAAACGGAACCAGTGGCCCGCAAACGATGCGTTTTGCCGTCGGAGATTTCGGCATCGATATCGGCACGAGTGCGTTCATCAACACCGTCAGCCATTTGGCTAGCCACGGTGCGTTGCCAAATCAGTTCATATAACTTGCGTTGGTCGGCGCTCAAGAATCTGGAGATGCGCTGAGGAGTATTCGTGACCGAAGTAGGTCGGATCGCTTCGTGCGCTTCTTGCGCATTCCGAGAGCTAGTTCGATAAACGCGATGACCAACGGAGTATTTCTCGCCAAACTCGCGCAGGATGAAACTCTGCGCTTGCTCAAGCGCAGATGTCGCCAGGTTGGTCGAATCAGTTCGCATGTAGGTAATCAGACCTACCGGCTCCCCGTCGCCCAGAACGACACCTTCGTACAGGCTCTGGGCAGTGCTCATGGTGCGCTGCGCACTGAACCGAAGGCTACGTGCCGCCTGCTGTTGAAGTGTGCTCGTGATAAACGGCGGGCGTGGCCTGACCTTGACGCGCCTCTTGTTGACGGATGCGACTGAAAAGGATGCGGTTTTGAGTTCATCCGCAATCGCTGTGGCTGCAGATTCATCAGGGAGGAGGCCGACTTCCGGTTTATTCGGGTCTTTGGTCGACCCGTGTAGCCGGTGCAACCTAGCGTTAACCGGTACAGAAGCAACTTGTTTATCGAGATCGACCGATATCAGCCAGTACTCCGTAGGTACGAAAGCCTCGATCTCAGCTTCTCGGTCGACAACCAACCGGAGGGCGACAGATTGCACCCTGCCCGCGGATTGCGCACCAGCGACTTTGTTGCGAATGAAGGGGCTGAGCTTGAAACCGACTAGTCGGTCAAGGATTCGTCGGGCCTGTTGCGCTTCGACAAGTTGATGGTCGATCGGACGAGGATCTTGGAACGCGTCCATCACCGCGTCTCTGGTGATTTCGTGGAAAACGACCCGACGGGCTTCGCTCTCGGGGATCCCCAAAATCTCGCTGAGGTGCCAGGAAATCGCTTCGCCTTCGCGGTCCGGGTCGGTAGCGAGATACACGCTTTCGGCTTTTTTGGCGGCCGCTTTGAGTTCGTTAACGACTTTTCGGCGGTCGGAAACGATGCTGTATTTCGGTTCGAAGTCGTTTTCGACATCGACTCCTAAGTTGGATTTTTGCAGGTCGCGCACATGCCCGACGGACGCCTTGACGGCATATCCCGCGCCGAGATAACGCTCGATAGTGCGCGCCTTGGCGGCCGATTCGACAATCACGAGATTGCCGGTATTTGCTTTAGTTCGTCTTGCCAATTCGATTTCGCTTTTGAATTCTTCTTGATTTGCCGAATCAGTAATTATGCTGGTTGCCCTTCATCTAGCAACCTCGGCGCGCCGATTTGGGCGCGTTTATTCGTCAGCTCGTATAACGCGCCTTCGGTGCACCGCACCACGCCTCTCACCTCCATCATAGTAAGCGCGCTCATCACATCGGTAACAGAAGTGCCCATCGCTCGCGCCATCTCATCGACGTGTATTGAGTCTTCAGCATCGTTAAGGATCTTTGCAATTGAGTGCTCTTGCTGGTTGAATGTTTCGACCTCTTCGATCTTTGGCTTGTGCGTGTTCACTGCAACGCCGTTGGCAGACCCCCGACTTGATGTGACAGTGCGAGAAATGTTCGCTGATGCCTGCCGCTGGTCAATTTCAGGATCGCGTTCGAGGTCGCCGAAAAACACGCTGAGCTCTTGGACAACATCCTCGGCGCAGGTCGTCAACTTGGCACCTTGTTGGATGAGCCAGTTGGTACCTTCGCTCTGGAGCGATGTCGCGTTGCCGGGCACTGCGAACACCTCTCGGTTTTGTTCCAACGCCCATTTCACGGTCCACGTCGCCCCGCTCTTTTTGGCTGCTTCGACAACGACGACACCCCGGCTCAATCCGCTGATGATGCGGTTGCGGCGCGGAAAATGATCGCGTTTTGATCGCACGCCAAGCTGGTATTCCGAGATGAGACAACCGCTTTCGAGGATGTGGCGAGCAAGGCCTCGATTTCGTTGCGGGTAAATGGAATCTAGGCCGCCAGCCAAGACCGCGATGGTGCGTCCGCCTGATTTCAACGCTCCACGATGGGCCGCGGTATCGATGCCGATTGCCAATCCGCTGATGACGGTGATACCGAGGCTGGCCAGATCGTGTGCGAGCATCGTTGCCATTTCGATCCCGTAACCGGTGGCGTTCCTCGTGCCCACGACAGCGACACTGTTGTTGTCCCGGGGCATCAGATTTCCTGCGACATAGATGACGGCCGGGGCGTCGGGCGACTCGGCAAGTTGCTCAGGGTAATCTTCGGAACGCAGATGGATCGGACGAATCCCGAGTTTCAGCAGTTGTTCCAACTCGTGATCAGGTTCGACGCGGTTTCTTCGCGCGTCGATATCATCGATCAACGCAGGTCCGATCCCGGCATCACGCAGTTCGCCGCGGTTCGCATGCCACGCATCCTCGAGACTTCCGAAATGCTTCTCCATACGATCGAACCTTTTCGGACCCATTCCCTCGATTCGATGAAATGCCACCCAATATTTCAAATCTTCCATAACGATCAACTTTCAATAAACAGATAGATTTCCCGCTTTTTTGACCATCCTCAACCGTACTACATGCTTTCTGACTCATTTGAGGAGAGATGGCGAAAACCAGCAATTTCGCGTTTGGATGGGGTTTCCGTACTTTCCATCAACTCAACGACATCACCAGATTGAAATGCTGGTCGATCGTGCATTGAGCGTCGGGACCGACAAAGACAGTCGACTCTCTTTCTTCCACAATCGCAGGGCCGTTCAGACTGGTATCAGGTTCGAGACCGTAACGGTCATATACCGGGCAATCTACAAATTGGCCAGCTTCGGAGAGGAATACCGGACGCTTGCCCTTGAGTCCACCTAGTTGCGCCATCGATTCCGCTTTCCGGAACCGAATATCAGGTCGAGGAGGGGGTTCAGAAGCCGATATGCGCCATGTGATTGTCTCGACCGGCACATCCTCAAGGACGCGGCCGAACAGAGAATCGTAGGTTTGGTTAAAGGACGCACCGAGTTTCTCACGCAAGTCTGGCCCCAAATGCCCTTCAGGTACCGGCACTTCGATCTCGAACCCTTGGCCCACATAACGCATTTCCGCGGTGCGCTCGATCTTGATGTCATCGGGAGCAACATCAGCCGCGATCAATAGATCAGCGGCTGCGGTCTCCATCGCTTCATAGATTTCCGTCACATGGTTGTAGTCCAAATTTTCCAATTGGCTGATATAGCTTTGCACGGAGGCGAAGGATTTTGGGGCCACAAGCATCCCTAAAGACGACATCACACCTGCGCCCAACGGACAGATCACGGTGTTTAACCCGAGCAGTTTTGCAACCCGATACGCATGAAGCGGCCCGGCACCTCCGAAGGCGACTAAGGCGTTTTCCCGAATATCCAAGCCCCGTTCGGCGGCGTGCATTCGGGCAGCCGTGGCCATGTTTTCGTTGACGACCTCGTGTATACCTTGAGCGGCGCGGATCACACTGAGTCCTATTGGTTTTGCCAGTCGATCATTGATAGCCTTCTCCGCGGATTCTGGGTTCAAAGACATCTCTCCACCAAGAAAGTAGTCGGGGTTCAAAAGGCCGAGCACCAAGTCAGCGTCGCTCACGGTTGGTTCGGTACCACCGAGTCCGTAACATACGGGGCCCGGGTCCGCACCGGCACTGTGGGGTCCGACTTTCATGAGCCCCATAGGATCGACATGGGCGATGCTCCCGCCGCCAGCGCCGATCTCAATCATGTCTATCGCTGGGACTTTAAGGAGGAGACCGCTGCCCTTTTTGAAGCGATGCTCACGCGCCGCCTCAAATTCGTTGGTTCGCGACGGGCGACCGTTGGCGATTAGGCAAAGCTTCGCAGTCGTGCCTCCCATGTCGAACGACAAAAGGTCTTTATATCCAAGGGTTTCGCCATAATAGGCTGCCGCCATCGCCCCCGCTGCCGGACCAGACTCGACCAACCGTACTGGGAATGACCGTGCCGCCTCGAGCGTGGTTACGCCGCCTTCGGAAAGCATCATGTAGACGATTCCGTCAAAACCAAGGGATCTCAATCCCTTCTCCATCTCGGCAAGGTGCTTCCGTAGAGGTGGGGCAACGTAGGCGTTGGCGACCGTTGTGGAGGTGCGCGGGTATTCTCGCACCTCAGGCGCTACGTCTGACGAAAGCGTCACAGCGTATTGGGGATGACGATCCCTCAAATAGTCTCGGACTACGCGTTCGTGAGCCGGATTTCGGTATGAGTGCATCAGTGCGACGGCGATCGTCTCCACTCCCTCAGCCGCGAACATCGACAATATTGGATCGAGTGCGTCCGGCTCGATTGGAACCAGAACCTGCCCGTCCCAACTCATTCGTTCAGCGATTGTTTTGCGTAGATGCCTTGGGACGAGAGGCTCGGCGCGCCGCGCGGTCAGGTCGTACATGTCGTACCGCTGCTCTGTGCCGGTCTCCAGGACGTCTCTAAAACCTTGGGTGGCTATGAGGCCCACCTTTACCCCCTTGCGTTCCAGCAGGAGGTTAGTCACTAGCGTCGTGCCGTAAGTGACTTGAGAGATCTCGCTGGGACTGAACCCAGATCTATTGGATACCTCCTTGGTTCCTTGGATAATCCCCTCCGCGAGGTCCTGAGGGGTCGTAAGGGTTTTTCCGATTGAGAATGAAGCTGACTCCGAGTCGAATGCCACGAAGTCCGTGAACGTACCACCAACATCAATGCCGAGTCGGATGTCTTGCATCTAACTTTTGTCTCGCTGATCTAAGCAGTAAATCTCGTTTGCCGCGGTCTCCGATATGAGTTCGTTGCGCAAGTCCTCGACGACCTTTTCGATGTCACGTTGTTCCGGATCGCCGTAACCCCCACCGCCGCCGGTAACGAGATGGATGATCTCGCCTGGTTCCAGAGCGGTGCGGCCCTTTCGCGGAAGCGACGCGCTTTGATCTGTCTTACCGTGTGTGATTCTTTGAGCGCCAGACCTTCCTCCCACGTCGCCCCCATGGAGCCCCTTCGCCGGAAAGTCCCACCGCTCGGACATCACTGACAGTTCGGAGCGTCTCGGCGATTTGACCTCGATCACGATGTCCTGCCCGCACCCCCCTCGGAACTTGCCGGGGCCTCCGGAATCTGGACGTAATTCCTTCTTCCAAAAGACGAGTGGCGAGACTGACTCTGACACCTCCACGGAGCCCGGCACCGAGTTCGTGGGGAACGGGCAGCAATGGATGCCGTCTTCAGTGCTGCTGGCTCCCATGCCTCCGCTGAGAAATTGCATAAGAGAGAACGGTCGCATCGATCCGTCGACACCCGAAAAGAAGGATATGTACTGAGGCGTCGACCCAGAATCTGCGAGCACGGTGTCTGGCAAGACTGGTGCCAAAGCGCCGAAGACAGCTGCTGTGATGCAGTGGCCCGTCAGATGTCTAGAGGACACTGCCCTTGGATATATTGCGTTGAGCACGCTTCCCTCTGGCGCTTTTACTGTGAAGGGTCGGTATGAGCCTTCGTTACGGTAAGTCAGAGGATCCAGAACGCATTTCAGTGGATAGGTGGTGAACGCCCAAGTGTATGCGTATACGACGTTCACTCCGCCCTGATCAACTTGCTCGGAGGTACCTGCAAAATCGACTGCGAGTTCATCTCCATCAATCGTGATCGCGCAGACGATCTCTATGGGTTCGTTGAAACCGTCCAAGGTTGTGGTGTGGCTGAATGTTCCGTCCGGAACTTTGAGGATGGCTCTTCGCATCACCTCTTCGGCGCGCGACTGGATATTTTGACTCAGCGCCTCCAGCATCCCTACGCCATACTCTTCCATAAAGTCCACAAGCTGGCGACCCGCAATCTCGCAACCGGCGACCATTGCCATGAAATCGCCGATCACTGGCTCAGGGACTCGGACGTTGTAGCGGATTATCTCGAACAGGTCTTCGTTTGGGATTCCTTCGGAGAAGAGCTTCATCGGAGGGACGCCGAGTCCTTCTTCGAATACCGAACGGTTGTCGGCGGAGAAAACGGAGCCGCCAACGTCGGATGCGTGGGCGATTATTCCAGAAAACGCGACGAGCTCTCCGTGGAGGAACACCGGCGTCGCCATCGAGAAATCTGGCCGATGACCAGTTCCCAACCATGGATCGTTGGTAATGACCACATCGCCGGGGCTCCAAGTCTCGGGCGGGAATCGTCGGAGGAAGTGCTTGACCGTCCGTGACATGGTGCCGACGAATGAGGGGATCGAGCCTCTGTTCTCAGCGAGCGTGTCGCCATTGCGGTCCATCAACACGCAGGCGTAGTCGTTTGACTCTCGTACGACGGTCGAGAATGAGGTGCGTACCAATGTGGTGGCGGACTGATCAGCGATGGAGATGAGCCGGTTCCAGAGGATCTCCAGCGTTACCGGATCGAAATCAGTCTTGGGCGTGGATGCCATCAGTCGCGAGGCTAGAGGTTGGACGATTTACGCTCGACTTGTGAAACGTGTCGGCGGCGTGTTCATCGTGGCGAATTCTAGCAGTAAGGAATCTGGTGAGGATATGATTTTGCCATGTCGTCGCTCCCTCCGAAGCAACTCTCAATGGTGATCGACAGGGATGCGGTAGACCGCCTGCCGGATGTGCTGCTGCCGGACGGGTATCTGGTGCGAGGTTATATGCCGGGTGACATCCCCAGTTGGTCAAATACCCTTCAGGCTGGGGGATTTACCGACTGGTCCGAGGAGAGGGTGTACGACTACCTTGTGGACGACGAAAGAAGAGAGGGTTCGCGAGTTATCGAATACGATGACTTGATCGTCGCTGGCACCTTCGCCTCACAGATCACGGTCGTCCCACGGCCTGCCTCTCGACGCGGCAGTGATCGTGATCGAGAAGGGGTGCTGGATTTCGTGGTGACGCATCCCGATCATCGAAGCAAAGGGCTGGGAAGAGCCACATGCACCGAGGTAGCCAAATTCCTGATCTCGCGAGGCTATGAAGCAATCTCGCTTAGTACCGACGATTGGCGCCTCCCCGCAATTCACGTCTATCTGTCGCTAGGATTCAGACCGGTAATGCATCGAGAGGACATGCCCGGACGATGGGCAACGATTTACGAGAAGCTGAAGGAGGCTGGACATGACTACGCTTAGGCTCGGGCTCGCAGGGTTGGGTCACGGCGATACGCTTTTGCAGGCCAACAATCCCGAGCACGAGTTGCCACTGCGGATAACGGCGCTGTGCGACATCAACGAAGAGCGGCTCGAAGCGGCATCTAGACAGCACGGTATCGATGCGATCACTAATGACTTCGACGAGTTGGCGGCACGCGACGACATCGACATCATCGGCATCTACACTCCTGGACCGCTGCACGCGCGACAGATCGTCACCGCGCTTGAAAACGGCAAGCACGTAATGGTAACCAAGGGAATGGTCTACACGATGGATGAGGTCGAGAGCGTGGTGAACGCGGTGGACCGCACCGGAAAGGTATTGCTCGTCTCGCAGTCGATGCGCGGCAGGCTCGACTTAATCGACGCCAAGAGAGCATGTGACGCAGGCGAGATCGGAGACCTTTTCATGGCGGAGGCGCACTATGTTCACGACCTGCGACCGGTATACAAGAAAACTCCGTGGCGCACGTCGATGCCTCAAGACCTGATTATGGGTGGTGCCTGTCACCCGATCGACCTTTTGCGCTGGTTCATGGGTGACATCGATGAAGTCCACTGCGTAGGACTGCGCAGCGGCGTCGCGCCAGAGTATCCGCAAGAGGACTGCTTTTTCATCAACATCAAATTCGCGAGCGGGAAGATCGGCCGTGTGGCGAACCTCTTAGGCATGATCCATCCAGCCGGCGAAACCATGAACAGCCTCACCGTGTACGGAACCAAAGGGACGATCCGGGACAACGTAAAGACTCTCGACGCTGAAGGAGACTTGCCGGAACGCGAGTACCACGCCCACATGCCACCGCATCGCGGTCACCACGGCGAGATGATCATCATGATGCGCCACATGGCGGATTGCGTTCTGAATGGAACTCAGCCGTGGGTTGGCGTTAGAGAGGGTGCCAGAGTGGTGTCGACCGGCCTCGCGTGCTGGGAGTCGCTCCGCACCGGAATGCCCGCCAAGGTTCGCAACGAGTTCTGATAATGCCGTCTACAAACCGAACTTTGATGTGCCACGCCTAGTGCTTAGTCGAATGTATCGGGATGTCAGACCACGGTTCCAATGACATGTGGTACCACGGATCTCAAGAAAAGTTGTCGACTCTTCGGGTCGGGAGTTCAATTACACAAAATAAGAGAGTTGCCAAGGCGTTCTCTCATAGGCCGTCTCTTGTCTCATCGTCAGATGAAGGTGATATTAGGCATGACGGTATGACGCCTGGCTACCTCTATTCGGTTGCCGAAGAGGTGGAGTCCGATGATGTGCGCCCACATCCGCATCCAGTTAATGTCGACCATTGGGAATGGCTGACCAACCGCGAGATTAGGCTGGAATTAATCGAAGATACAATCGTGACGGAAGATGAGCGACTTACTGATGAAGAGATCGCGGACTTGAGACGGAGAGCGAAGGAGAGAGGCGGGGAGTCGTTCGTTGAACGGTCGAGCGAAGGTCAGTAGAGAATCCCTTAACGGTTTAGAAATCGTAGAGGCGTCTTATGGCTGGAGGGACATCGGCGAGTTGGCTTCAGGATGCGCAGTTTCACTATCGGCGAACAGCGTTGCCCTCGTCGAGGTAAGTAGATCCCGCTACGGTGGTGACGGTTACCTCCTGCCGGTAGTCACCGAGTTCAGCCTCGTGAGTGGTTGTTTCCGGTTCAATGCGCGACGAATCGGCTGTGTCGACAAGCGCCTCGTAGAGAACGCGACCATCCATTTCTTCTCCGCCGGGGATGCCCATGAGATGCAGTAGCGTTGGCGCGATGTCTATATTGCCCGTTGGCGTGTTGATCACCGTTGACTCTCGGAAACTGGGACCTCTCGCTATCAATGTGTTTCGCAATTCGTGCTTGCTCATTCCGCCATGATTCCCGACACCTGCCTCGCCGCCGAACGATGCTGTGCTACCCGGGTACCCCGCTTCGTTTGGATCGGAGTTCCATGTCAGCGATACCGTCAGGTCCGGGCACCTAGATCCTTCGATCCCAGCGATCCTCGCAGGAAGCGTCCCCGTAATGTCGCCCACGCGTTCGGATGCCAACATCGCTCCGCACCAAGGTTGTTGGACGAGCCACCCAGCAAGTCGTTCCACAGTCGTAGGATCGGCTTGGTGAGCATAGAAAAGCGCCGATGATCCGTTCGCCGCAACCAGAACGTCGCTTTCACGATCGCCTTCGGGAAAGCCAGCCGCACGCAATTCCCCCTTCAGGTTTACAACTTGATCGATTGTGGCGTAACCATGATCCGAGACAACGATCACATCGGTATCGTCGAGTGTGCCGTTGCTGTCGAGCCATTCGATGATGCGTCTGAACTGTTCGTCGGCAGATGCTAGAGCGCGGTTGGATAGTGCCGACCCCACTCCGGCTTTGTGGTTGGAGCTGTCTGGTTCGGAAAACCAGATCAAGGCGACCGACGGGGCGCGTTCCGCCAAGACGTACTCCGTCAGCACTCGAGTCCCTTGCTCCATTTGGCCGACATTCGGTGATGACTTTTCGGACCAAGGCCCGAAACGTTCGATCAGCTCGTCGTGCAGATTTCTTGGCAGACAGAATTCCGGATGAATCGTGGCTCCGCCAAGAGATTCCGCCCGCGGGTTCTGAACGTACGCGTTTCCGGAGGTACCGACTCCGACAGCAACGAATTCTTGCCCGTGCTTGCACAGGATGTCCGCGAGAGTCGGCACCAATAGGACACCGTCCGTCTTGTCGGCGACGTCGGTTAGGCGCGGTTCCATCGCTTCGATGACTTGGCTCGGATCGTAGTCGCGCATAACCACCGTGTTGCCCGCCAAACCATGGGCTCCGGGATACCGACCGGTCACCAGGCTTGCGACGTTGATGCGAGTTACTGTCGGGAAAACCGGATGATTTCGGGTAAACGTGACTCCCTCGCCCGCGAACGCGGAGAGGTTAGGCGCAAGGTCTTCTCGTACCTGAGAAGGTTGCAAGCCATCGAATGCAGCTATGAGAACGCGAGTCATTGTCGGCAACTCCCGAATTGTTTGATGATGAAGCCCAATTATTCCTCACTCTCGGGTTCGTGGTTACGGACAAGATCGCACATCCCGGCTATCGTACGCCCCACCAATCCAACTCCGGATTCGGCCGCGGAGTCTCGCAACGTGCAGAAAATAGTTTGCAGGTTCACGCTCGCGGGATGTTCAGGATCGGCGTAGTCCTGGTCTTGGTGAGTATTGGTCACGTAGGTAGGGAAAGTGGCACCATCATTGATTCCTCTCGAGATCACGTTTCGTACGATTGCTGCGTGGTCGTACATATTCGAAGGAACGTACGGCCATTCCAGACCATACTCCCCTAGTTCACCGCTCGACATGGGTCTTGAAGTGTCCGATGACATCGGGACTTCGATGAAGTCACTGTCGCCTTTGATGTGACGGAAGGCGAGATTCGCCCGATGCGGGTAAAGCTCGGCACCTGCCCAGATCGCCATCGCCCGAGGCAAGACCCTGCCAGGAACAGACAGACTCCCGCCCTCGAAACCGAGTCCTAAAAGAACGCCGAAAGTCGAATCGTTCGCAGAATACACGCCTCCGCGAAAGAATCTTGGATGCTGGCCCAATGCGTCTGACCAGACTTTTGTCGCGGCGGAGATCAGTTCCGATTGTTGTTCTGCTGTGAAGTAGCCCAGGTCTCGCGGGTATCCGTCGGGATCGAACTTGTACGGATGCAGGTGCATACCAAGACAGGCGCCAGCTTTCTGAAGTTCAAGCAGTAGCGCGGTTTGGGCAACGGCTACCTCTGGATGGGCGAACAGAGTTACCGGATATCCTTCCCTCTCTACCGCCTCGACATATGCCCGTATCGAGCGCTCTCCGAATTCGTGGGTAGGTGGTCCAGTGCCGGACAGTTGGATTGCGAGCGGCGAGCACTCGAAGAGCGCTGGTTCGCAATCCATCGTGAAAATCACGTTGACGTCGGCGCTCATGTCCGTTGGGAGTTACGAAGATGCGGGTGGATGGCGGAGAGGACAGGATTCGAACCTGCGGTGGGTGTAAGCCCACACACGCTTTCCAGGCGTGCCCGTTAAGCCGCTCCGGCACCTCTCCGGGATGCCATTTGTTGGTTGATGGTTTCAACCGGTTGCGGCGTCTTGCGGGTTGCCGCGTTAATGGCGGAGAGGGCGGGATTCGAACCCGCGATCCCGGTTGCCCGAGATACCGGTTTTCGAAACCGGCGCTTTCAACCACTCAGCCACCTCTCCGCTGGTCCGGTTGGATCTCCTCGCAATTTTAAAAAGCCCCTTGGCAACGACCTATTTTCCCACACCTCGCAGTGCAGTATCGTCAGCGCTACGACGTTTCACTTCCGTGTTCGGGATGGGAACGGGTGGTTCCATCGCGCTCTTATCACCAAAGGGCTTTTGCGATATGTATGTTTTCCGGCGTTCGCTACGTGTTGGTAGCGGGGGCAGGATTCGAACCTGCGACCTTCGGGTTATGAGCCCGACGAGCTACCACTGCTCCACCCCGCACCGATGTCAGGGGTGCGAGACATGCCGGTCGACATGTCATTGAAACCGATTCCGCATTCTCACATTCATCGGAGCAATCCGATTCATGAGGATTATTTATGGTCAAGCCCTCGACCGATTAGTACCGTTCAGCTGAGCGCATTGCTGCGCTTACACCTACGGCCTATCTACCCGGTAGTCTCCCGGTGGTCTTACTCCCCTTTTGATTATTGGGGGATGGGACATCTCATCTCAGGGTGGGCTTCGTGCTTAGATGCTTTCAGCGCTTATCCCGTCCGAACATAGCTACCCGGCGATGCAGCTGGCGCTACAACCGGCACACCAGAGGTTCGTCCAATCCGGTCCTCTCGTACTAGGATCAGCTCCCTTCAAATGTCCTGCGCGCACGGCGGATAGAGACCGAGCTGTCTCACGACGCTCTGAACCCAGCTCGCGTGCCGCTTTAACGGGCGGACAGCCCGACCCTTGGGACCTTCTTCAGCCCCAGGATGCGACGAGCCGACATCGAGGTGCCAAAGCTCCCCGTCGATACGATCTCTTGGGGGAGATTAGCCTGTTATCCCCGGGGTAGCTTTTATCCGTTAAGCTACGGCCCTTCCACACGGAACCGTAGGATCACTTTGACCGACTTTCGTCCCTGCTCGACTTGTAGGTCTCGCAGTCAAGCCACCTTATGCCAATACACTCTGAGGCTGATTTCCATCCAGCCTGAGGTGACCTTTGTGCGCCTCCGTTACCTTTTAGGAGGCGACCGCCCCAGTCAAACTGCCTACCAGACACTGTTCCAGAAACGGTTAGATTCAAACGCAGAAAAGGGCGGTCTTTCATGAGTGACTCCACGCAGGCTGGCGCCTGCGCTTCACAGTCTCCCGCCTATTACTACACATCCCTGAGCTCAAACCAATGTCAAGCTGCAGTAAAGCTCCACGGGGTCTATTTGTCCTGCCGCGCGTAACCCGCATCTTTACGGGTCCTGCAATTTCACCGAGTCCATCGTTGAGACAGTGCCCAAGTCGTTACGCCATTCGTGCGGGTCGGAACTTACCCGACAAGGGACTTCGCTACCTTAGGACCGTTATAGTTACGGCCGCCGTTTACCGGGGCTTCGGTCGGGAGCTCTCACCCCCTCCCTTAACCTACCAGCACTGGGCAGGCGTCAGCCTGTATACATCAGCTTTCGCTTTGGCACAGACCTGTGTTTTTGGTAAACAGTCGCTTGGGCCGGTTCTCTGCGGCCGGCCACGCTTTTCGCGGCAAAGCGCGTATACGTGATCGGCACCCCTTATCCCGAAGTTACGGGGTTAATTTGCCGAGTTCCTTAACGATGGTTATCTCGAACGCCTTAGGGCTTTTACCCTTGTCCACCAGTGTCGGTTTGCGGTACGGTCGCCGCAGAACCTCGACGTCGGAGATTTTCTTGGCGGCATAGGCTCAGCGATGTTCCTCGAGGCGTACCTTAAGGTCCAACCACCCCTCTGCTCGTAACGCACCGCGCATTTTAGCTCACGGCGCTGGCTTACAGGTGGCGACACACCATATCCAGTGGTATGCATCGCTTACCAATCCGCGTCCCTCCTGCGTCTCAATCGGTCCTGGGGCGGGGCTGGAATTTCAACCAGCTGTCCATCGGCTTCGCCTTTAGGCTACACCTTAGGGCCGCCTTACCCTACGTCGATCAACGTTGCGTAGGAAACCTCGGACTTTCGGCGTGCCGGATTCTCACCGGCATTGACGCTACTCATGCCAGCATTCTCACTTCCCAGCACTCCACGTGCCCTCACGGTCACGCTTCAACGCGGCTGGGAACGCTCCCCTACCAAAGCGCGTAGAACGCGCTTTTCGCAGCATCGGCGGTGTGCTTTAGCCCCGTTTATTTTCCGTGCGGGAGCCCTCGACCAGTGATCTGTTACGAACTCTTTAAAGGATGGCTGCTTCTAAGCCAACCTCCTGGCTGTCTGGGCGCCCCCACCTCGTTTAACACTTAGCACACACTTAGGGGCCTTAGCTTGCGATCTGGGCTGTTTCCCTTTCGACAATGGAGCTTATCCTTCACTGTCTCACTGCCAGGGTACCCTTCGCGGTATTCGAAGTTTGACAGGGTTTGGTAAGTTCTTCACCCCCTAGCCCAATCAGAGCCCTACCTCCGCGAAGTAATTCCTGACGCTGCACCTAAATGCATTTCGGGGAGAACCAGCTATCTCCGTGTTCGTTTGGCATTTTACCCCTACCCACAGCTCATCCCATCACTTTGCAACGTAAACGGGTTCGGCCCTTCACGAAATGTTACTTTCGCTTCAGCCTGGCCATGGGTAGCTCACACGGTTTCGGGTCTACTCCGCGCGACTGAACGCCCTGTTCAGACTCGCTTTCGCTTCGGCTACGGCGCTGAACGCCTTAACCTCGCCACACAAAGTAACTCGCTGGCTCATTCTTCAATAGGCACGCTGTCATCTGCCCGAAGGCAGACTCCAACGGTTTGTAGGCACACGGTTTCAGTTCTCTTTCACTCCCCTGCTTGGGGTGCTTTTCACCTTTCCCTCACGGTACTGGTTCGCTATCGGTCGCTAGAAGTACTTAGCCTTGGAGGGTGGTCCCCCCAGGTTCCGACAGGATTTCACGTGTCCCGCCGTACTCAGGTACTCGATCAGGGAGGCTCAACGATTTCGCCTACGGGGCTATCACCCTCTATGACCAGGCCTTTCCATGCCTGCTCAGCTATCGTCGCGCTTTGTAACTCCCCGGGAGCCTCAGGTAGCCCCCAGATCGAGCCCTACAACACCCGTGAGACGTAAGCTCCTGAGCCGTTTAGTCTCACCCGGTTTGGGCTCTTCCCTTTTCGCTCGCCGCTACTAAGGGAATCTCGGTTGATTTCCTTTCCTCGGGGTACTTAGATGTTTCAGTTCCCCCGCTTACCCTCTCTAAAGAGATGAAACCGCGCGCGAACGCGCGGCCTCGGGTTTCCCCACTCGGGAATCCCCGGCTTAGCCTGCCAGACGGCTGACCGAGGCTTATCGCAGTCTCACTACGCCCTTGTTCGGCTTCTAGCGCCAAGGCATCCCCCGTGTGCCCTTAGTAGCTTGATCCATCTTCATGAATCGGCTTGCTCCGGTTCTCGGAGAATGCGGAATCGATATTCAACTTTAAAGGTGCACCCAGCTCTTTGAACCACGCGAAAATACGAGATTCTCTGAGCGGGTAACCCCAAAGTATAAACCCTCCCAAACAACCCGTCAACCGCTCATTCCCCTCCCTCAGGAGAGGCCAGGCGGAGGCCCTGCCAAAAAAAGACCACCCACGTCATTCCCGCGAAGGCGGGAATCCAGAGGGGATGGGTGGCTGGCCCAGCCCCTTTCGCTAGGCGAAAGGAGCGCGAGCCCAAAACGAACGACAACCTGAGCGGGGTATGCCCGAACGCCGCAGGCACTCTCCCCTCTCCCGCTGGGCGGGAGAGGGCTAGGGTGAGGGCCCGGGGAAGGGGAGGGGCACACCCAAACAACAACACCCATCAAAGCCCATCATTCCAATCATGCCCATCCCAGTTCAAAACAACTTGACAACACAACTACACATGTATTACAACAACAAACAAGCGCTGATCCGACCATCATCGGAACGGCGCCCCGAAAACGAAGAATCGCCGCGTCGAGACGGAGAGCGTGCACCTCCCTTTTCGATGCAGCTAAAACACAACCGAATAATGTAATACGGCAGCGAGCGGGGTAGCACGGGGGCGCCAACACACGACCCGCCGGCGGTGTCTCGCCACAAGTCGTGAAAGACGTCTGAGAAGACGGACGAAACGCTGCCAAAAACCCGGTTACGATGACCGTTGTCGCTGAAGCGCTCGGATGCGGAGGGTATTGCGGACTCCGCCAACCAAAGCGAGCCAGACGGACAACGTCCCGCCATGCCCTTCGCACATGCGAAGGGGACGCGGCCACCGCACGTACCCGTATCGTTCCGCGCAGGCGGGAAGACGGAGGGCAGACCCTACCGGCATTCCCGCAAAGGCGGGAACCCAGAGCGGGGAGGGGGACGCGAACGGGACGCCGTTCAAGATCCGAGCGAACGGAACATCTACCCGGCACACGCCTTCCCGCATCGCCGGGTGGGAGAGGCTACAGCGCTAGCGAGAGGGACAATCGAGCGATGGCGGGGGCACTTCTTTCAGATGCGCCCCGGAGGGCCGACGGTCTGGCGACGTCGGCGGTGCTGGAATATTGACTGAAATTGCAATCCAATCGCACGCGACCCGAAAGACGCGGCGATGCTTCGACAAACAACACGTCGACAAACAATCCCCTCTCCATCCATGGGAGAGGGCTAGAGCCTGCCCCGGACTTGATCCGGGGGTGAGGGTGAAAACCTCCGAAAGGACAAAGGGGCCAAAGCCCCCGATTAAACGCGCCCAACACATCACCCCATGACAGCACGGAGACAGCACGTAATCACCGTATTTCATCCGAAATCATCACCGCACACCGCGATATAATTCCATTGTTAAGCACACTCAATACGCGCGTGCTGGTATTAAGCCTCGGCTGAATACGTGCGCGAAGGGGAAATCCGAATGCCGACGACCGCCGTACTCGGTGGGTTATGGGGCGACGAAGGCAAAGGGAAGATCATCGACTTCCTAGCCGCCGACGCATCAGTAGTCGTTAGATTTTCTGGCGGAAACAACGCCGGGCATACCGTCGTAAATGATTACGGTAAGCTCGTATTCCACCTCATTCCATGTGGCGTTTGCCACGAAGGAACCATCAACGTAATCGGCAACGGCGTTGTTGTTGCTCCGGATGCCCTGATCGAAGAGATCGAGATGGTCGGGGCGAACGGCCTCCCCGGCGAGATCGCCGTCTCAGATCGCGCGCACCTGATCATGCCGTACCACGTGGCGCTCGACCGCTTGGAGGAGGAGAGGCGAGGTGCCAGTGCGATTGGGACGACGGGTCGTGGGATTGGTCCGGCTTATGTGGACAAAGTAGCCCGCATGGGCATCCGCGCAGGAGAGCTGCTCGATCTCGAGGAGTTGACTCTGACGCTTCCGCCGATCATCGAGTTCAAAAACGAACTGATCACCAAGATCTACGGCGGCGAGCCGATCGACGCGGACGAGATTCTGGAGCAGGCGAAGCATTGGGCCAATGAGATAGGTCCCTACATCCGTCCCGCCGACGAGATCGTTACGAACGCGCTGGATGCGGGTCGAAACGTGATCATGGAGGGCGCGCAGGGCGCATTGCTGGACATCGATCACGGGACGTACCCGTTCGTGACTTCTTCGAGCCCCACAATTGGTGGCGCGCTGACCGGCACCGGAATAGGTCCGAGTTCGTTCTCACGCATCATCGGGGTTTTCAAGGCCTATGCGACGAGAGTCGGTGCGGGTCCCTTCCCGACCGAGATACATGGTGCCGAGGGAGATCGCATTCGCGAGATGGCGGGCGAGTTCGGAGCGACGACGGGTCGGGCGAGGCGCGTAGGTTGGTTCGATGCCGTTGCGGCTCGCTACACCACCCGCGTCAACGGCTTCGATTCGATGGTGCTCACGCGTCTGGACACTCTCGACAACTGGGAGCGCATCAAGATCTGCACCGCCTACTCCCTCGACGGCGAGATCATTGAGGATTTCCCGATTGAGCGGGGTCGATTGAGTCGATGTCAGCCGGTCTACGAAGAGATGCCGGGCTGGACCGACTCCACCACCAAGGTCACCGATTGGAACGACCTCGGCGAAGGTGCGCAGATGTATGTCCGCCGGCTCGAGGAGTTGTTGGGTATACCGGCGTCGGAGATTTCGACCGGGCCGCACCGAGACGACACCTTGGTCGTCAACGGCACTCGTCGTTAGTCACTTCGTCGACGTACTCCATCACCGCCGCCGCGAGATTCATCGAGTCGTGGTTGCGGGGATTGGCGGCGTCAGCTACTGGGCGAGTGATGACCGAGCTAATGACTTCGTCGAGCCGTTCGTCGATCTTGATCGCCCCATCCGGCGGCTGATTCTCAAACTCGTTCACGATCATGGCATCTACTCGCTTAGAACCAATTCCGTGTTGCGCGTCGGAGTTGAGGATGCGGTTGATGGTGAGTGCGAAGTCTGACGCGGCGTAGGAGCCGGTTTCTCCTTGCTTCGTTGCTAAGTTGCAGATTTGGAGGATCTTGGCAGGGCTTTCTCTGATCGCAGTGATCATACCTGTGGCCAACAGGTTTGGGATGATGCTGGTAAAGAGGTCGCCGGGGCCGAGGATTACGACATTTGCGGAAGCGATGGATCGGAGTGCGTCGGGATTGGCTTCGACGGGAGGGTCGAGGTAGATCTTGCTCGATCCAAACAAATCTTCGTTTCGCTCTCCGACGGCGGATTCTCCTCGGATGATCGTTCCATCTGCGAGCGTCGCGCATAGGTCTGTCGGGTTGTCGCTGACGGGGATCACCCGTCCGAGCAGGTTGAAAGAGTTGGATACCTCGTCGATCGCCTTGTTCAAATTTCCGCTTCGCTGCCAAGCGCCAAGCAGTAAAAGATTGCCAAGCGAGTGGTCGTTCAACTCACCTTCCGATACAAATCGATGCTCGAAGAGACGTTCGATGGCGGCACCGGAATCGTCTATGGGAAGCAGTGCCGCGACGCACCGCCGCAAGTCGCCCAGTGCGGGAACGCCGAATTCTTCGCGGAGCCTACCTGTGGATCCGCCATCGTCGAATGTTGTGACGATCGCCGAGATGTTGATGCGCTCGGAGAAATGCTTGAGACCTTTGAGCAGAGTAGATGAGCCAGTTCCGCCGCCGATGGTGACGACGTTGATGCGGCTCCTCTCGGCGCCGAACTCGCTTTCGGTTTGGCTCACGACAACTACGTAAGCGTCAAAGACAGATCGGAGGACCGTTTCGGAAACATCGTCTCGAGCAGGTGCCGCACAGATTTCGACCCCGCGTTGACATCGTTATGCGCCAAATGCATTTCGCCGACGGAGCGCATGCCGAAAAGTACGGGCAGGAATGTAAGAGCGGGAAACCTCGCATCCGCCTGCTCCCACGTCAACGACAGCGCAGGTTCGACGTCTGCGATGAGACCGTTTTTGAGGATGATCTTCACGGCTTGTCGATTCAATTGGATGCTGAGATCGCGAGAGAGTCCGGCGTGGAATGAGTTTGCGATGCGACGTTCGAGGACTGGCGCGATCTTTTTCAGGAATGCTGGCACGTCGGGAACTCTGACGTACCACCCGTACTGGCGTTCAGGCGGATGCCCCAGCGCACCGTCATCAAAAACGTAGATCGGGTGATCTGGTTGCATGTCCTGTCGTAATCGCTTGATCTCGCGCTCCGGGTCACGGGCCGCTTTGGTCGCTTCCTCCGCCACCCGCCGCACCTCTTTCAGCAACGACGGTGATGCTTCGCGCCAGTACCTAGGTTCCGACATCTCCAGTCGAAGGATCACGCCTTCGTCGATCTCGATCACCATCGCATACATCAGCACCCCCACAGGCTCACCTAACTCGTCCCCATCCGATCTACACAGGATGGCTGTCTTGTGACACACCACACTGCGATCCGTCCGATCGAAGGTGAGGTACGGGACTTCGTCTTCGCGGAACACGGGCGAGACCATGGAGCGAGATGCGGAGTCCTTTAACGTGCGAGTAATGAAGGGGACGTCGTCCTCGACTGGCTCGCGTAGTTTGAACTCCTGCTTTTCGTCGCCCCACTTTGGCAGGGATTGAGTTGGCGTGTAGCGTCCGCCTTCCGCGGGCAGTGCGTATTCGTATCCGAACTGCCGGTAGTAAGTCGGAATGCCCAGGACGACTTGTGCGAGGTGCCCGCGCTCGTCAGCCCATCTGTGCATCAAGTCGAACTGTTTTCGGATCAAGCCGCGGTTGCGGTACTCGGCTGCGCTGCCAACGATTTCGGGGCGTCCAATCTCGAACTCGATGCCGTCATAAGTCCACGTCTGAGTCAGGTATGTCGTTGTGGAGGCGATACATCCTTTATCGACGTCTTCGACGATGATGACATCGTCGGGACTCAGTGTCGGGTGCGGCTTGCCGAGCAGGTCCCTGATCCACTCGGCGATCCAGTAGGCTTCGGTGCCCGAGTCTTCATGGATGAAGACTTTGGCACAGAATTCGGCGAGCGCGTCCGCGTCTTCGCGGCGCGCATGTCGCATCACCAACCCGTCGCCGAGATCTTCGATGACTTTTTCCGGCGACTCGTCCGTCATGGGAGGTTTAGCCGTTTGGGAGGTCGATCTCGTATTGATCCATGATGGGATCGAACTGGGCGGCGAACGCGGCCATCTCGTCGTCGTCTGCCTGCATCGGGTGACGCGCCGGACCGGCGTTGAAGCCGGAGCGGTTCATGGCGTACCGGACGGGTATCGGGTTTGTAATGAAGAAGAGCGCGTTGAAAATGGGCAGGAGTCGGAGGTGTTCGGCTGCGGCGCGTTCTGTTTCGCCTTCGAGGACTGCGCCGATGAGGCCTTTGACTTGGTTGCCGATGATGTTGCTGGCGACGCTGACGACACCGTATCCGCCGGTGGAGACGATCGAGAAGGTCTCGTTATCGTTTCCGGACCAGACGTTGAAGCCGTCAGGCGAATCTTTGATGACGTAGGCGATCTGATCGGCATCGCTGCTCGCCTCTTTGACGCCGACGATGTTTGGCACTTCGGCGAGTTTGAGCGTCGTGCCGGCCGTCATGTTCAGTGCGGTGCGACTGGGCACGTTGTAGAGAATGCCGGGTATGGAGACGGCTTCGGCGATGGCGATGAAGTGTTTGATCAGGCCGCCTTGGGTCGGTTTGTTGTATGCGGGGACGGTCATAAGGATGGCGTCGACGCCTGCCGCTTCAGCGTCTCGAGAGAGTTCGATGGATCGGTAGGTGTTGTTGTCGGTCGTTCCTGCGACAACGGCTCCGGATTCGCCGATGGCGTCTTTGACTTCGGCGAAGAGTTTCAGACGCTCTTCGTCCGACATTGCCGGGGCTTCACCGGTGGTGCCCCCGATCACAAGTCCGTCGGAGCCGGAGGCCAGGAGCGACTTTGCCAGCTTGCGGGCCTGTGGGTAATTGACTTCCCCGTCTTCGGTGAACGGGGTGACCATCGCTGTGAGAACTCGTCCGATTTCTGCCATTTCAAACTCCCTTACGCACCGAATCTTATATCAAGCAGAGGTTTATTAACCCCTGCTGGAACTGTTGAGGTTCGGACGGCGCTAGGCCGCTGAGGCTACTTTGGGCCGGACACGACCGCGCTTGACGCACTCATCCATGATCTGGAGTGCGTTGAGTGCTGCGCCTTTGCGGAGGTTGTCGGCGGCGAGCCAGAATACGATGCCGTTGTCGTGCGCCAAGTCTGGTCTCACGCGACCGACCATTACTTGGTCTTCGCCGGCGGAGTTTGAAGGCATCGGGTAGACCGATTCGTGGGGGACGTCTAGCAGCGTAACGCCGGGGTAACCAGCGAGTGCTTCGCGCGCTGCTCCTGCCGAAACTTGGTCTTCAAATTCGACGCTTACGGATTCGCAGTGGGAGATCTCGACCGGGACACGCACGCAGGTTGATGCCAAGCGCAACTCGGGATCGCCGAGGATCTTTCGAGATTCATTGACCATCTTCCACTCTTCTTTCGTGTAACCCTCTTCCACGAAGTCGTCGACCTGCGGAAGAAGATTGAACGCGATCGGGTGAGGATACTCGCTCGGCGACGACATCTCTTCTCCGCCCAACATCTCACGCGACTGCTTCAAGAGTTCCGCCCTGGCTGCCGCACCGGTTCCAGTTACCGACTGATAGGTCGAGACCGTAACGGCACTGATCTCGGCTAGATCCCTGAGCGCGTCCAAAGCCATAACCAGCGGCGTAGTCGTGCAGTTGGGGATCGAGATGATTCCGGAGTGCCATTCGACGTCCGAGCCGTTGACTTCGGGGACCACTAGTGGGACGGTGGGTTCCATACGGTAGGCGGAACCGTCGTCGATCACCAGTACGCCGCGTTTTACGGCTTCAGGTGCGAGGGCCAAGCTGACCTCGGACGAAGCGGAGATGAAGGCAACGTCTACGCCATTGAATGATTCTGGCGTGGCTTCTTCGACCATCAGCATCTGTCCGGCGTACTCCAGCTGCTTGCCGTGTGACCGCTTGGAGGCGAGGAGCCGAAGTTTTTCGGCTGGGTGGCCGCGTTCGGCTAATAGATCGAGCGCAACGGCACCGACCGCGCCAGTTGCGCCAACGATAGCGATTTCCAATTCTGAAGCCTGCATCTCGCCTCTCTCTGGATTCCCGCCTTCGCGGGAATGACTGTGTTGTGCAGTGTTGGCCGGAACTGTAAAGCTCCTGCTCAATCGGACAAGCCTAGGACTTTGTCGAGGCCCACGACCATCGAGTTTTCGTCCATGACGCGCCTGACGGCGAGCGTCACACCGGGCATGAAACTGCTGCGGTCAACCGAGTCGTGTAGGAGCGTCAGGGTCTGGCCTAGCGCGCCGAAGACCACCTCGTGTCGCGCAACTCGGCCCGGCATTCTTGCGCTGTGAACGTTTATCCCCCCGGTCGAACCACCACGAGTGCCTTTGAGCAGCTCTTTTTCGACGATGTTCTGGTCGAAATTGCCACCTTTGCCTTCGAGCATCGCTTGGACTATCGACAGTGCCGTGCCTGACGGCGCGTCGATCTTCATCTCGTGATGGCTTTCGATGAGGTCGGCGTAGTCGAAGTAACTCGAAGCAATCCGTGCGAGGTGAATCAACACGACGCATCCGAGGGCGAAATTGGACGCCGAAATGACACCGACGCCTGCTGCGCTTGCGCTCGTGCCGATGGCTGCTAGGTCGTCTGGCGAAATTCCGGTTGATCCGGAGACGCATCTAACACCGTGTGCAATGCAGGTTCGCATTGCGGAAGTGCCGCCTTCGGCATTCGTGAAGTCGACTACCACGTCCGGCTTTACGGTTCCGAAGAGCGTCTCGAGATCGGTAGCAAGCGGCAATTCGTTTCCACCTGACGTCTCAACCGTCGTCTCGGGATCGGCGAACAGGTCGGCGCCGCCAATCGGAACCATTCCTGGTTCCTGCTCCACCGCGTCCAACACGGTCGAGCCCATTCGCCCCAACACCCCGTTAACTGCGACGGTTATTTCGGACATTTCTGCTTCGGGTACCGTTTGATGTCCGTCGTCGACGCCTTGTCGACGACGGACATCGCGGTTGATTTGGATTCTAGGCTATCGGTCGCGTCGATCGCGTGTGATCATTCGGCGACGGGGGCGACGGTCACGGCCATCTCCATCGTCGAAGCTGTCGCGTCGGTTGTTGCGACGACCTCCTCGGTCATAGTTGTCGCGCCTTTCGCCACGGTCGAAATCGTCGCGGCGATCACGCCGGCCACCGCGATCGAAGTCGTCGCGTCTGCCGCCACGGTCTCCGCCGCGGTCGAAACCGCCACGTCCGCCGCCACGATCGAACCGACCGCCACCGCGACCACCGCGGTCTCCACCTCGGCCGCCGCCGCGATTGCCTGGTCGTCGCCTTGCAACCGCTTCTTCTAGCGCCCGGTCGTGGTCACCGTGGCTGTTCTCTTCGATTCTTGCGCGGACCGAAAGGTCGACACGGCCGTTCTGGTCGACGTTCACGACCATCACATCCAACTCATCGCCTTCGTTGGCGACTGATTGAACGTCTGGAACGCGAGTGTCGGAAAGTTCGCTGATGTGGACCATGCCGTCTTTGCCAGGGATCAGGTTGACGAAGCAACCGAAGTCCATGATCTTGACGACCTTGCCGGAGTAGTTTTCGCCGACTTCGATGTCCTTAGTCATCGTGCGAATGTTGTCGATGGCGCCTTGAACCTTATCGGCCTCGGTGCCGCCGATCGTGACGCTGCCGTCGTCTTCGATGTTGACGCTGACACCATACTCTTCTTGGATACCGCGTACGTTGGCGCCGCCTGGGCCGATCACCATACCGATCTTGTCGGTCGGAACCTTGATCGTGGTCATTCTCGGCGCGCCATCGCGTAGTTCGGTTCGCGGAGACGAGATCGTATCCTCCATGTGGTCGAGAATTTCGAATCTGGCGATACGTGCCTGCTCCAGCGCCTCGGTCATTATCTCGTAAGTAATGCCCTTGACCTTGATGTCCATCTGCAAAGCGGTGATTCCATCGCGCGTGCCGGCGACCTTGAAGTCCATATCGCCCGCGTGATCTTCGGCGCCTTGGATGTCGGTCAACACCTTGCCGACGCCGTCCTCACCGGTTATCAAGCCCATCGCAATTCCCGCGACTGGCGCAGAAATCGGCACACCGCCATCCATCAAAGCCAGTGACCCAGCGCAGACGCTGGCCATCGAGGAAGAACCGTTAGATTCCATTACTTCGGAAACCAGCCGGAGCGAGTATGGGAAATCTTCTTCTGACGGAATTACGGGACTCAATGCTCGTTCTGCCAACATTCCGTGACCAACTTCGCGTCGACCGGTAAATCCGAACCGTCCCGCCTCGCCTGTCGAGTAGGGCGGGAAGTTGTAGTGGTGCATGAAACGCTTCGTCGTTGTCGGAGAAAGATTGTCGAGGCGTTGCGCATCGGCTGCCGATGCCAACGTCAAAACGCCGAGAACCTGTGTTTCGCCACGCTGGAATATCCCAGAACCGTGAACTCGCGGCAGGTATCCCACCATCGAGTCGAGTGGTCGCAATTCTTGCAGGACACGCCCGTCGGGACGTCGATCCTCATCCAGAATGCCTTCCCGGACCGCTTCCTTCTCCAAGGAGTAGAGTTCCGTTTGGACATGGAGCGCGTCGTGAGCGTCGTCGCCTGACGTCAGTTCGGATTTGGCTTCGGACATGATCTGCCTGACAGCGTCCTCACGAGCCTCTTTGCCACCGCCGAGCTTCAACGCTTCCTTGATTGCATCGCCGACCCGTTCACGCGTCGCCGCTGTAGCTTCAACCTCGGCATCAGTTGGCTCGGGAGCCGCCCACTTGGTTTTACCAACCTCGGCCTGAATCTCTAGGATGTGGGCAACGATTTCGCCGTTGACTTCCTGCGCCAGCTTCAACGCTTCGAGGATTACTTCTTCGGAAACGAAGTTTGCGCCAGCTTCCACCATCATGATGGCGTCCGCGGTGCCTGCAACGGTCAATTCGAGCGCTGATGTCTCAAGCTCTTCATATGTCGGATTGACGATCAGTTGGCCATCGATGTAGCCGATGTTGCACGCGCCGACTGGATCGTCGAACGGAATGTCGGAGATCGCCAACGCTGCTGAAGCACCGACGATGCCCAACGGTGCGTGCGGGTTGACTTCGTCGGCCGCGAGGATCGTGATGATCAACTGCGTCTCATTGTGGTAGCTCTTGGGAAACAGCGGACGCAACGGTCGGTCGCACAATCGGGCGGCCAGTATCGCTTCGGAACCAGGTCGCCCTTCGCGTTTGAAGAATCCGCCCGGCATCTTGCCTGCTGCATAAGCTTTTTCTGCGACATCAACCGTCAGGGGCAGAAAATCTACGCCCTGTCGGGGTTCTTTGCTTGCGGTCGCAGTCGCGAGCAGTACCAGATCGCCGTATCGAATCGTGACCGCGCCGCCAGCCTGTTTCGCCAGTCTCCCGGTCTCGAACGACATCATTCGGCCGCCGACTTCCATATCGAATGTTCGAATCATCTCTATTTCGTCTCGTTTTCTTTCTTTCATCTCACTTCGCAAACCGAGTTTGGTTGCGACGTAGATCTAGTGGGTGTTGTGTGAATGCCAGGCCGCGAATCCTCGCGGCTGTTTCCATATGGGGTTTGGTGAGTGTTAGGCCGTATTAAAGCTGTGGCCCTGTGTCTTGCGAAATCAGGCGCGTGACAACTGGAAAGTCAATCGCCAATGGGCCGGCTTTTGAAGATCACCGTGTTCGCTGGTGCCGGAACACGGATGATGGATGCCATCAACTCAGCCGCGAAGCCCTAGCGCTTCAATGAGTGTTCGGTACCGCCCTACATCCTCATTTGCTAGGTATCTAAGCAATCGGCGGCGTTTCCCGACTATCATTTGCAAGCCGCGCCTACCTGCGGCGTCATGCTTGTGAACCTTGAAATGTTCCGTTAATTGCCGAATGCGGTCCGTCAAGATAGCGATCTGGACCTCAGTGGAACCGGTATCCTTCTCGTGCTTGCGAAACTTCTCGATCGTCTGCGTCTTCGCTGGGGCTACCAATCTGTTCTCTTTCATGCAGGCGCTGTTCGCAAGTGGGATTGACGACGATCTTCCGCGACTCCGCCCTGCCAGCGCTTTACTTTCCGTTCGATTTGCTAACTATTTAGCTCAGCCTTCAAGGATACCATCGCCTAGAGCTACTTATTTCATATGACAGACCGTTTGACCGTCGATCTGTCTGTTTCCCTACCGTCGCGCCCCTGACTCCGACAGTCGAAAACTTCGCAAACCTAGCATCGGAATGTAAAGCGCATAAAGCGCAGTATCGTGTAACATTCACCTATCGTGGCAACGAACGCTTGTCGTTGCACCTGAATAGGCTTGTAGGCTGCATGAACCATCTTGACACATGCGCTCAAGCAGGCATAAGATTGTTCAGTGTGCGCCGAAGGGCGTGAACGAAGGAGTACGGTTGATTTCCGTGCTTCGACGATGACATCGTGGACTACGGCAATTGGAATTTCCTAGAGCCGGCGATCACGGTAATTGTTGCTTAAGGCAAGTTAGTAATCTGAAAGCATCAGATTGGAGGACGGGTCCTCATGAATGAATCGCGCAGCCCGATGGATTTCGTGCGTGAGAACCGAGTATTGGCGGTCATCGCCGTCATCTCGATCATCGCAGTCATCATCTCGATCATCGGCCTCGCCGGCGCTGGTCCGCAAGGATCTCCAGGTCTGCCGGGAGCGCCGGGTGAGCCGGGAGCACCGGGTGAGCCGGGAGCACCGGGTGAGCCGGGAGCACCAGGTGAGCCGGGAGCACCAGGCGAGGCAGGAGCACCGGGTGAACCGGGATCTCCGGGATTGCCGGGTGACCCAGGAAAACCGGGAGCACCGGGTGAGCCAGGATCTCCAGGTGAACCGGGAGCACCGGGTGAGCCGGGCCTCCAAGGTCCGCAAGGTATTCCAGGTCTCGCAGGAGTCCCTGGTCCGCAAGGCAAGACAGGTGCGCCAGGTGCCTCAGGTCCCGCAGGCGACCCAGGTCCGCCAGGTGCCCCAGGTCCCGCAGGTTCCGACGGTGCCGACAACTTCGCGAATGTCGTAGTTATCGATGGCGTCTACTCGACCTCGAAGGTCATTTACGATGCGGCTGGCTCGAATATCTCGATCGCAGGATCCGGATTCATGGCTGGCGAGCAAGTCTCCCTGACGGTGTCAGGAGCCGACGCTGACGACGCGATCGGTAGCGCGACCGCCAACGACAGTGGCGCATTCATCGCCGACGTAACTCTCGACTCCGGGAAGTACGTCATCGGTGACGTGAAGTCGATCGTCGCAACTGGTGACCAAGGCTCTAGGGCATCTACTGCCTTGGTGGTCGTCGAGACCAAGTAATAACCTCTTTCTGAGGTTTCCTCACTAGGGAATTGAAGCGTGTAGCCCGAGTAACATCGGCTGCACGCTTCGACCCATCCTCCGTCAAAGCACTCTAGAGACGCAAATCTCTAGAGTGCTTTTGTGCGTGTTAGCGCACCGCTGATTGAGGATCTCTGCTTAATAGAATGAGCGACGCCGCTTCGAGTCCGTAATTCTCATGCCGTCCGACGCCGGGAAGTAACAAAGAGCTTGAGAATTAGGCCATGCCCGTCGGGAACACGAGAGCTAACTGGGACGGCTTCAAGCTGACCGACGCGGTCACAACAGGATTAGGCAGCACAACACATCCTGGCGGCACCGTTGCGCGCCTAGTCAGATGATGGTCACCGTTAGGCTTCGGCAGCCTCGGTCGCCAAACTGGCGTCTTGCAGAAGTTGTTCCATCAGGCTGCCGAAGGTTAGAATGCCAGCGACTTTCCCTTCTTCGTCAAGCATTACTGCGGTGTCACGCATTCGACCACGAAACTCATCGAATAACGTCGCCACCTGTTGTGTCACTGGCACCGGAAAGATCGACGCGCTAACCCACCGGCGGCAGGTCGGCGTGCCAGTTGCGGTTTCCCGCAACCCCTGCAATGCATCGGCTTTGTTTATGGTGCCCAACACCTGGTCAACCGTTTTGTCGTAAACGACGACCGTATCTATCGAAAGCTGCGCCATCATTTGCACCACGTCCTCGAGGGGCGTGTCCACATGGACCGCAACCGTGTCGGACATCGGCACCATGAAATCATCAGCCCTCAAATCTTTAGAGGACAGGTTTTGCAAAACGATCAACACGTTTTCCACAGGCTCATCGCTGGTATCACCTTGAGTTTCTGAATCAACCATGTAGTTGGCTACCCGGTTCAATCGAAGCCGACGCCCAATGAAGCGCGAGGGCCAGATCACAGGTGCCAGCCAGATCTTGACATCCTCGTAACACGCGCTGGCCATCCGGTTCAGCGCCATCCGCAATGTGATGACACCGATCAACACCGCAACGGCGACAACTAGACCTAGCAGAATCTCGTTTTCAGGACCATAAACAGTGCGACCTGCGTGGTACGCCGAGATGACGATTGCGATGAAAGAGGCGCTTCGAATCGTCGTGACAACGATGCGGGTGGCACGATAGTCTCCTGCGCTTCCAGGATTCAGGTCGTCGGACGACTCCGTCGAAGCCATTCCGAGCATCGCCGCCAATCCTTGCGGCTGTAACACGCTCAGGGCGAGCGTCATCAATCCGTAAACGAAGCTGGCGCCAACCAACGCCGCCCATGAGACCCACACATCAGTCATTCGCGTGGCACCTCATATACCCAAGCACATTTTGGCGATCCTGGCTTCTTAATGGATCGTCCGCATCTTTCATTTCATCACCTGACATTTGCAATTTGATGTCTACACATTCAAGACGCTTTTCATTGAACGTTCGTGGATCGGTCATGCTGCCATCGACCCCATGGCTTTAACTCGAGCTGGTACACCCAGCACCAATTCGCCATCCATCACATCTCGGGTGACGACTGCGCCAGCACCAGTTTTGGCATTGGTGCCGATCCGAACGGGGGCGATCAGCACGCATCCAGCGCCGATGGAAACGCCATCCGCAATGACGGTTTTTTGCACGTTTCTGCCATCGTAATTTGCAGTGATTGTTCCCGCTCCTATGTTCACGTCGTTCCCGAGTTCAGCGTCTCCAATGAAAGAGAAATGCCCGACTTTCGAACCTGCTCCGACGCTGCTTGCCTTTATTTCTGCCTGTGTACCGATATACGCATCAGTGTTAACGGTAGATCCTGAGCGGACGCGGCAGAAGGGACCTACTTTGGCGCCCGAAGCAACGCTCGATTCTTCGATCAATGCGTTAGGGCCGATTTCCGCGGTTCCAGCTACGTGACCGCCCCTGATCTCCGATCGGCTCTTGACCAAGGCGCCAGCTGAAATCTTTGAGTTTTGTGCGACCGTAGAAAAAGGCTGCACGATTGCGCCTTCACCGATAAGCGAGTCTTCGATGATTGCATTGGGGCCGATCTTCGCATTTCGACCGATCCGGGATTTACCCGAAATGTGGCTTCCTGCACCGATCCAAGCATCTTTGTCAACGACCGAATCAGAGGAAATATATACCGTGGAAGGATCCTGGAACGTGGCCCCTGAATCCAGAGCCGCGCTTAATGCTGTGCCTAGCGCACGCACCTCGCCGCAGCGACAAGGTCTGTCGCTCCTACTTTCGCCAGGTTCTTCGCTGTCGCTAGACATGCACTCTTGGGCAGTGGAGTCCGACGTTGCGCCGATCAGCTCAAAGGCCTATCAGACGCTTGCGGACGATGGCCATTATCTTAACATCGCCCTCTTTCACCAACCACACAACCCTGTGCATCCATCGGACTGGGTAGCATCGATTCCCTACCGGTTCCGACGTCTATCACAGTTCAATCGTCGACCGTCTCTTCTGCGTCTCCTCGGTTTCCACTCCCAAACACCCGGCGCATCCTATCGCGAACCGCAGTACGCCAAGTTCTCATCTCCGAACGGACTGCCGCTCTAAATTCAGGTCCATATTCACCGATATGCCGGAAACGGTCGCGGCGGCGACGAGCCAGCACACGAGGATTGCGTTTTCGAAGTTGGCTTACCTCGGAGATAAGCACCCGTCTGAGTGTGCGTGCAGCCCCTACGGGGTCAGCATTAGCCCCACCCTCAGGTTCTGCCACTACCCTATCCGCGATACCCATCTCCATTGCATCGTAGGAGGTTAAACGTAGAGACCTGGCGACCTCTGGCGCCCTAGTTCGATCACGTAGCTCCGTCGCAGCACCGGCCTCGGGTGAGATCGGCGTGTAGATCGAGTTTTCCATCATCAGCAGTCGATCCGCGACGCTGAACGCCAATGCCGCCTCAGAACCGCCTTCGCCAATCAACACCGATACCACAGGGGTTTCGATGTCGAGCATCACGTTGATCATCCCGGCGATTTCGCTGGCAAGGCCGTGCAGTTCTTGCTGGATACCGAGTTTGGGTCCCGGAGTATCGATCAGGACCACTAGCGGAAAGCCGAAGTGCGCTGCCATCTCGGCGCCCCTTCGAGCCTTGCGTATGCCGTTTACACCAACACCGCCTCTATCCAGCTCAGCGTAACCAAACCGTTCGGTGAACGATTCCGTTTGAGCATCGTCCTCCAGAGATTCTCCATCTGGGTCGTGGTGTCTTTCCTGAGCGATGAACAGTACCGGGCGCAAACCAAGGTATCCGACGCCGATCTTGAGATGTTCATCGTCAGCGCCAAGCCTATCGCCGTGTAGTTCAACGAAGTTGCGGAACAGCCTCGGAATGTAGTCGGAAGCCCTAGGCCGATCATCGCGTCGACTCAATCGAACGGATTCCCAAGCGTCTCGTCTGGGCGGCAAAGTTTGCACAAATCGTCTGTGGGTGCGTACTTCATCTTTGAGGCTCGGATCAAACATGCCCAACAGCGTGGACAGCGAGTCTCGCTGTCGTTGTCGGTTGACGACTAGGTCTAAATGACCGTGGGACAACATCGACTCGGCGTTCGCCTGTTCGCCGATGTGCGGAGATCCTTCGATCTCTCTGAGGGCGCCCAAGGAAGCGAACGCAATGTGAGCCCTTGGTTCGCCGATCCGGATGTCGGACATTGAGGCGAAGCTCGAAAGTATCTGTCCTGAGGACGGGTTGGCGAGGACGGTGATGAGCGGTAATCCTCTTTCTCGCAACGATCGGCTCGCAACGACCGTCTTGGCCATCTGCGTCAGCGAGAGCACGCCTTCTTGCAATCTAGCGCCGCCACTCGTCGCAAAGATTACAACCGGCAATCGCTGCCTAGCCGCGTGTTCGAACGCCCTCGCCACCTTTTCCCCCACGACCAGTCCCATGCTGCCGCCGAGGAACCCAAAGTCGATGGCGATTATTGCGCATCGTGCGCCACCGATCGTGCCGACACCAGAGACCGCTGCCTCTGTGAGGCCCGTCCTCTCTTGGTCATTGAGCACTCTAACCTGGTAGGAAACTCGAGGCGAGAAAACCAGCGGATCCAAGGAAGTTATCCACCGATGCGTCTCTTCGAAAGATCCCGGATCGACCAACGCAGCGATTCTGGCGCGTGCCGAAATGTTGTAATGGAATTCGCAGTTCGGACAAACCCGGAGTCGCTGGAAAAGCTCCGATCTGTCTAACTCCGTGCCACACACTAAGCAGATCGAGAGCTCCTGCTCAAGATCGAGCGGCGGTAGGGCGACCGTCTCCGGATCGTCGGCTGGATCCGCCTCTTCACCGAATTCGGGATATAGGGGTTTGATCGTCACAAAAAGGATCGCCTGTAAGGGACGCACGCTACAACGCGTGTCTTACGAGAATTGTAAAGCCGGATGGCTGATATCACACTGGCGAAGCGATATCAGCTCGCTACAACGATCTTTGCTTGCCGAGAAAGACGCGTCAAGATTCGGGTTAGATTGCGCGGATCTGATAGCGGTTCGGTGACACGATAGCGAAGGTTCGAAGGAGCCTTCTGAACGTCGAAGATCGCAGTACTTCAGGTGAGATCACGCGTTCGCGATGACTTGTCGGGGTTTCCCAGGTTCGCCCGGACCGACAATACCAGCCTCTTCCAACTCGTCCATCAGCCTCGCCGCTCGAGGGTACCCAATTCGCAATCGCCTTTGAAGCAATGATGTCGACAAGGTCTTTTGACTTTTGGCCATCGTGGAAGCCTGCATGAACAGCGCGTCGCCGTTGTCCTCTGACGGTAGACCGGGTATCGAAAAGTCTTCGTCATCACCTTCGCCGTCGATGTCCAGCTGTGGCATCGGCGGTGCGCCGACGTGCTTCCAGAAATCGACGACGGTTTCGATCTCGTCCTCGCCAAGGAAGGCCCCTTGCACGCGAACGGGTTGGCTCAAATCGATCGGTTTGTAGAGCATGTCGCCTTTACCGAGGAGCTTGTCGGCACCCGTTGCATCCAAGATCGTTCGGCTGTCGACCTGCGATCCGACAGCGAAACTGATTCGAGATGGGAAATTCGCCTTGATCAACCCGGTCACAACGTCAACAGATGGACGTTGTGTTGCGACGACGAGGTGGACACCGGTGGCCCGTCCCAACTGCGCCAATCTCACAAGGAGTTGCTCAACCTCGTTGGACGCCGTCAGCATCAGGTCTGCCAACTCGTCGACCAGTATCAGCAGATAGGGCATTTTCGAAGGGTTTTTGGCGTTGTAAGAGATGATGTTCTTGACCCCTGACATCTCGAGTGTGGAGAAACGATCCATCATCTCCTTCACCAGGGCCTTCAGCGCCTTTACAGCCCGTTCTGGCTCGACGATGACCGGCGTGTATAGGTGCGGGATACCTTGATACGGCGTTAACTCGACGCGTTTCGGGTCGATCATGACCATGCGCAGATCCACCGGGGTTTGGGTCATCAACAGTCCGGTAACGATGGTGTTCATGCAGACACTCTTGCCGGAGCCGGTGGCACCAGCGACGAGTGTGTGAGGCATCTTGGAGAAGTCGGCCATTACCGGATCGCCGCCACTTCCCATGCCCATCGGCACCGGCAATGCAGCGTCTTCAACGAACTCCGACCATTGCTCTGAATCCATCACCGTCCTGAGGTTCACAGGCGTCGGCCTAGCGTTGGGCACTTCGATGCCCACGACTGATGATCCTGGGACGACGGATTCGAACCTGATGTTCGGTGACGACAGAGCGAGCGCTATATCTTTTTCGCGGTTGAGGATCGTGTCGACTCGGACTCTTTGCCGCGGCGCGTTCGGCTTGGTGCCGCTGCCCTTCCATCCGGGTTTGAGGCCGTACATCGTTACGGTAGGACCTACTCGAACTTGGTCAACGGTCACGGCGATTCCGTGTTCGTCGAGCGTCCCCTCAATCAGATCGCTCGTCGCGCGTATCTCTGCAGTCGCAACGCCGCCCTTGGGCGGTTTTGCTAGATTTTCGACTGGCGGCAGGTGCCAAGGGAACGCATTCATGGCCGCTTCCACAGCGGCACCTGAAGTGATCATCTCCAAGGTCTCTTCCGCTTCTGGACTCACCTCGGGAACGACCGTTTCCTCGGGCGCAACCACGACACTCGCTTCGTTCATTTCATCCAGTTCGAAATCGGAGATGTCGTCAACAATCGATCCGTCCACTTCCGAATCGCTGGCTATCGCGTCACCGACCTCGATGAAGTCTGCCGCTTCTTCTGCGAAGGAGTGTGTTTGCGGTGCGTCTTCAAACTCCTCGACCGAGATCATGTCGATTTTGTCGTCAACGTCCCACAGATCTTCCCGTTCATCGTCTTCGTCTTCAACAACTATCGTGTTTCCCACCCCAACGACGATTTCGCTCTGCTTAAGGTCCACATCCATCCGACTAAGGCTAGCGGCCTCGTGATTGGATAGTGTCGCAACAGCGGCTGAAGGATCCGCTTCTTTATCGCTGTCGTGATCGGCAGACTGCTTGCGTTTGTTGGCAACACTCGCGGCGGCCCCTCCGGCCAATACGAACAACCCTACGGACGCGGACACGGCCATCAACACGCCGATCCAAAGGACCCGCATCCCGATTCCGAACGCGGTTGGGAATTGCAGCGCGGCGCCGACGGTGAAGAACAGTGCTGCGCGTATCCACGCCAAGATCTGGTGCCACAGGACGAGGTCGTAACGATCCCAGTTGAGGGGTTCACGGGCAAGAATCTCGCCAAGTTGTCCGCCCATCGTTGCGCCCGTTTCCGAACCTAGGGGCGCATCGAAGATGCCGAGTACCGTGACGGCGCCGAGCACTAGCACTAAGGATGAAATTGTCTCTCGGTATCGGCGTATCAGCCAGGTGGTTCGCGTCATGGCCAGATACACGAACATGACCCACCACAGACCGACCGGCAGGGCTCCGTAACCGACGCTTCCCATCACCTCGCGTCGGTACAGAAATCCGGTGACTGCCCCGACCACAAACAGGGCAAAAAACACGATGTGACGTGCCAACGAGAAGTAGGTGATCGAACCCGATCGTTTTTCGCCGTCGCGATCTGGTTTTTGGTGTTTTATCGAGTCTTTAGTCTTGGCGCGTGGTGATGGTTCGGCGACGTCTTCTTCGTCGTAACCGGGCTCATCCGTCAATGCGTCCAAGTTGTAGCTCAATTTCAGTCACCAAGATCAACGGCCTGCGCTTGGTTCTGCGGTAAAAGAAACGTCCCAAGCAAGCCCGAACCAATGTC
Source organism: Dehalococcoidia bacterium (assembly GCA_965204425.1). Taxonomy (GTDB): domain Bacteria; phylum Chloroflexota; class Dehalococcoidia; order Lucifugimonadales; family Lucifugimonadaceae; genus Bin127. The sequence goes on along the minus strand of OZ241990.1, from coordinate 2,529,246 downwards.
TCCATCTCGTTCCAATCTATGAGATCGGACATTACCGGTTCAATAGCTTGAGACAACGCTTGAGAGGCATCTTTAATTAATCGCGCTTCATCTGACGCATCGACGAATCCGGAGGTGACGATTTGCGGGTCTCCGACCATAAATCCGTCTTCACGCGCCATCGTGACGAAGACGATTCCGTCACTTGCTAGGGACTTGCGTTCTTCCATGACGCTCGAATCGATATCCCATTCGCCTTGACCTTGAACGAGGACATAACCCGCCGGAACTTGATCTGTGACGGACACGCCGTGTTCGTCGATCTCCAATACGTCTCCGTCGGCGATCAGGTTGACGTTGTCTTCGGGCACGCCCATATCGACTGCGATCTCGCAGTGCGCCTTGAGCATCCGGTACTCGCCATGGATCGGCGTGAAGTACTCGGGTCGCAAGATGCTGAACATCGTCTTCAACTCGTCGCTTTTGGCGTGGCCTGAGACGTGAACAGGTCTTGAACTGGCGGTCACGACACGCACGTTCCGGCGAGCAAGATTGTTCAGTACCTCATTCACTGCCATCTCGTTCCCGGGAATGGTGCGAGCCGAGAGGATGAGTGTGTCGTCTTCCTCGAGCCTGACTTCACGATGGTCGCCTCGTGCCATTCGGGAAATTCCCGCTTCGAACTCGCCCTGGCTTCCCGTGGTCATGATCACGACTTCATCATCCGGCAGACTGTTCGCTTCGGCGATTGTGATGCCGATGCTCGGTGGGATGTGGAGGTGTCCCACCTGTTCCGCCAATTTGCTGGTTTCGACCATGCTTCTGCCGATGATGGCGACTCGTCGGCCGAGTTCCTGCGCTGCGTCGACCACCATCTGGACTCTAGCGATCTGCGTGGAAAAGCTGGCTATGATCACCCGGCCTTTGGATTCGGCGATCACTCGGTAGATCGCTTCGGCGGCGATGCGGTCAGACCTGGACGATCCATCGTCCTCGGCGTTGGTGGAATCGGACAGTAGTACCCGGACACCGCGCTGCCCTATTTCGCTCAGAGCTTGGTAATCGGTCGGCAAACCGAGCATGGGCTCGTTGTCGAATTTGAAATCGCCGGTGTGGAGGATTCCGCCTTGCGGGGTGTCGAGATAGATGCTGCAGGAGTCGGGGATGCTGTGGCACACGCTGATCCACTGGACTCCGAAGTCGCCGAACCGGTAGTTTCGTTCAAGCCTTACGGAGTTGACTTCGACTGACGAAAACTGTCGACCCGATTTCTTGAGTTCGCGGCGGATCATTTCGGATGCCAATCGAGGAGCGTAGATTGGGACTTTGATAATCCGCATCAAGTGCGGGAGGCCGCCGATGTGATCAAGGTGGCCATGGGTGATTAGGACGGCTCGGACTCGATCTTTGTTGCGGCGTACGTATTCCATGTTGGGAATCACGCGTTCGATGCCGGGAGTGCTGTATTCGGGGAACTGGACGCCGCAATCGATGATCACGATGTCGTCGTCGGTTTCGACGGCCATCATATTCATCCCGACTTCACCTAAACCGCCGAGGGGGATTATCCGGACCGCGGATTCGCCGTATTCGTGATCGTTCTCATGCATGTTTATCGAGCTATCCAACCGTTTTGGGGTTTAGAAAAATGAAGCCTGGCGGTCGTCTGCAACAATCGGCACAGGTTCGTTTTCGGTTGCTTCTTCAGCTTCCTCCATGGCGCGGAGTCGCTGCATATCTTTTCTTGCTTCCTCGTGGGATTGAGGGCGTTCGAATAGGGCTACCGGATCCTGTTCAAGATCTTTGTTCGTCTCGACTGGCGCAACATCTTCAGTTGCAATGGGTGTCGGTTGAACTTCCAGATCAGGTTGCGGAGGTTCCGATTCGACGGTTGTTTGCGGCGCATGACCAGTTGTTTCTTCGGACTCTTGCCGGAGGCGGATACCTTCGAGGATTGCGTCTCGGAGGTTGTGTATACCTTCTCGGAGCATGGTTGCGTGAGAAGGATTGCGTAGGCCTGATGATGGATGGAGGAGCGGCATCAGGACGCGGTTATCGTGCCGGAATATCTTGCCGTTGCTGGCGGTAATTCGGAGGGTGGGATTGAACCAACCTAAGGCATGTCTTCCGAGAGGGACGATTACCAGCGGGTCGATAGCATCGATCTGTTCGGTTAGGTAACCGGAGCATTGATCGACTTCGTTGCGTTCCGGGTCTCGGTTGCCTGGAGGGCGGCATTTTACGACGTTGGCGATGTAGACGTCTTCGCGCCGCATGGGTAGAGATTGGATCAGTTCGTCGAGGAATTTGCCTGCTCTTCCGACGAATGGGCGTCCAGACAGGTCTTCGTCGCGGCCTGGACCTTCGCCTACGAACATGATTTCGGCTGTTGGGGAGCCTTCACCGGGGACGGTGTTGGTACGGGTTTCGGCGAGGGGGCATTTCCGGCATTTTGAGACTGCATCTGCTATTGCATCGAGCTTTTCTGATGCTGCCTGGGTGTGCTTGGATTCTTCCTCAACCATGTCCGTATGAAAGGGTACCACCGCGAGTTTCAGCGGTACGCAACAAAAAGCAGAGCGGCGACGGATTGCCGTGCCGCTCTAATTTCTATTGCGGTTGCCGGTTTCGAAGTTGCCGGCTGCCGTGTCACAGGGTTAACCGATGATTGGTTAACCGGAAACGCCTTTACCCTCTAGGTAGTCGACGGCGTTCTGCACTGTTTCGATGGTTTCGGCTTCGTCGTCGGAGATTTCGACTTGGTTGTCGTCGGTGCTGAACTCTTCTTCGAAGGCCATTATGAGTTCGACGACGTCGAGGGAGTCCGCATCGAGATCCTCGGTGAAGGATGATTCGGGCGTGATCTCGTCTTCGTCCACACTCAACTTTTCGGCTGTGATTGCCCGTACTCGATCCAAAATGGTTGACATCTTTTGTTGCTCTCCCGAGCTCGCTTAATGACCTGTTTTCAGTTGCGTGATCGCATTGGTACGCAACCGCAATTATATACGTGCGTCACCGCATCGATGGATCGGTGGGTTGGGCGTTACCTTGAAGATTCGTCGCGAACGATAGCTCCGAGGACGCCGTTGACGAATCTGCCGGTTTCGTAGGTGTCGAACATCTGACAGAGCTTGACCGCTTCGCTGATGACGACAGCAGCACGGGTCTTCGGGTATAGATCGAGTTCGACGATTGCCGTTCGTAGGATGTTGCGGGCGACGGGGGATGTCTCTTCCATGGTTCGGCGTTGGGAGAAGCGGTTTAAGCGGGCGTCGAGTTTTGAGCGACGATTGTCCACTGCCACGGCGAGGGTGCTGGCGAAATTGCGGAGTTTAGTGTCTAGGCCGATTTCGGAGGCGACCCATTCGAGGCATTGATCGGCTGGTCGATTGGTGAGGTCGGATTGGTAGAGGGCTAGGACAGCGGCGGCTCTACCGCCTGTTTTGCCGCGGGGAATGGCTTCGAAGTCGGGTGTTAGCGATTCGATCGGAAGCGGATCGTTTGACCAGTGCTGCGCTTTTTCGGCCGAAACCGCGGACAGCCATTTGGACGAATCTTTGGCGGTTGCTGCGGTCATGGCTTGTCGGTCGCCTTGACCGAAGTGTGGACGATCGTCAGGCTGCGGCGTATTCGCAGACGCCGTCGAAATCGCTGAGGTTGACGATGTTGACGCGGCGGTCGATGCGCTTGATCATTCCGCTGAGGATTTTGCCGTTGCCCATCTCGACGAATTCGCTGACTTCGTTGTCGAGCATGTGGCGGACGCCGCTGCTCCACTGGACGCACGAAGTGAGTTGGCGTTGGAGTTCGCTCTTGACGTCATCAGCGGTCTGCAAAGGCTTGGCGTCGACGTTACCGATGATGGGGACGATCGGGTCTTGGAAGTTGGTGGACTCGATGGCTTCGTCGAGGCCGGATTGTGCGGGGGACATGAGTCCGGAGTGGAATGCACCGCCGACGCTTAGGGGGATGGCTTTCTTGGCGCCGCGGGCGGATGCCATGTCGAGGGCAACTGCGAGGCCGCGGTGTTCGCCGGCGATGATGATCTGTTCGGGGGTGTTGACGGTCGACATGTCGACGCCGGCTTCGCGGCAGATTTCTGCGACGGTAACTTCGTCGATGCCGATGAGGGCGGCCATGCCGCCGGGCCTTTCGTCACATGCCAGTTGCATCAGGCGACCGCGTTCGCACACGAGATTTACGGCATCGGAGACAGATAGGACGCCGGCAACGACGAGGGCGGAGTATTCGCCGAGGCTGTGGCCGGCGGTCATGTCGGGGATGGCCACGCTGTCGGTGGCTTCTTCGAGCGCACGCCAAGTGGCGACGGAGGTTGCCAGGATGGCGGGTTGTGCGTTTTCGGTTCGGGTCAGTTCGTCGGCGGGGCCTTCGAACATGACGTCGCTGAGTTTTCGACCGAGGACGTCGTCAACTTCTTCGAAGACTTCGCGTGCGGAGCTGGAGTTTAGGAAGAGGTCCTTGCCCATTCCGACGGCTTGGGAGCCCTGTCCGGGGAATACGTATGCGGTGGCGGTTGCTGTTGCGGTCATTTTGGTCTCCGTCGTTGCGTTAGAGAGACAACCAATTTCCTGGGTCATGTTGCGACTCGGTGCGAGTCGCGGCTATCGGATCATTCTTCAGATTCGGCGAGGGCGAAGGCTTCGGCGTTGGGCCAGTTGCCTTTGACGGTTCGGCCTTTGTAGTTTCCACACTCGGGGCATACCCGGTGCGGAGGGATGCGTGTGCTGCATCGGGAACAGTGCACGAGGGTTGGCAGTCCGATGGCGTGGTGTGCTGCTCGGTTGCCTTTGCGGGCGCGAGTGTGTTTTTTCTTGGGTAGCGGAGCCATTTAAGCAGTTGCTCAGTTTGATTGTGGGTCGAATTTTATTCCCGAAAAGGCGTTTGTGGGAGTATCTTGGCACTTACATTTGCCGATGTTCAGGTCGGCGGAGCATCCGGCACACATGCCTTTGCATGTTGGTTCGCACAGCGGGTTCATGGGCCTTATTGCACTCAACCCTTGCCAGAGTGCGGTTGATATGTCCAGTACGTTGGTTTCGTCGATGGTCAACGCCTCGTCGTTATCTTCAGTTCCGTATTCATCGAACCAGTTCCGATGGCTAGCCATCAGATCGACGTTTAGCGGTCTGAACTCCTCGGCGAAGTTCAACCTCAGCAGCATCTCGGTGTCGTTTAGGCACCTCGAGCACTCGGCGTCGAAAACTGCTCTGACCTTAACGTCAGCGAAGACGGTTCGATCAGTTCGCATCAGTTTGCCTCTGGCTTCGACCTCCCGGAACGACAGTCCGTCGTTGTCGAGAATTTCGTGTGCGAAGTGGAACCTGATTTCGTCGCCCACGGAACCGGTCAGAAGAGCCGATACGTTGAAGAGCATGATCTCAGAATCCGAAATCGCGCGCCGAGGCGCGGTCGATGAACGCAACCTCATCTATGTTAATTGCTGTTTGCGAAAGTTGTCAATTTGGGTTTTTGAACCAGGATGGGCATGATGTTTAAGGATGGGAAGGATGGGTCGGTGGGGTGAGGTGTTGTCATGCTGAGCGGTGCGAAGCATCTGGCAGGAGATTCCTCGCTGCGCTCGGAATGACAGGTTGGTTGGGCGTAATTCGTTGAAGGGGGTGGTTCGGTGATGGGGTGTGGGGGTGGTTGGTATCTTCGGTGTGGTGTCTTGATTAGTGAAGTTGCAGGGCATACCCCGCTCGCTTTGCTCGCGCCCCTTTCGCAAGCGAAAGGGGCTGAGATTCCTCGCTGCGCTCGGAATGACAGTGGTGCGGTCGGATTGAACCGGGTTTAGAGCGGACGGCTGTATGAACCCCCTGCGAGTTTCTCTTTGCTGGGCCCGGGGATGCGTTTTGGTTAGATGTCTCCGATTAGGTCTCGGGAGATTACTAGGCGTTGGATTTCGGAGGTGCCTTCGTAGATTTCGGTTACTCGTTGGTCTCGGTACATGCGCTCTACGGGTGTGGGTTTGAAGTAGCCGATGCCGCCGTGGATCTGGACGGCTTTGTCGACGTTTCGGCCGGCGACTTCTGAGGCGTATAGCTTCGCCTTTGCGGATTCGGTGCCGTATGGGAGACCTTCGTCGTATAGGGATGCGGCGCGGTAGACCATTAGGCGTGCGGCGTCGAGTTCTGTTGACATGTCGGCGAGCATGAATTGGATCGCCTGCTTTGTAGCAATCGGGCGGCCGAAGGCGACGCGTTGCTTGGCGTAGTCGAGTGCCTGGTCAAGGGCTCCTTTGGCGAGGCCGAGGCATTGGGCGGCGACCGTGATGCGTGAGGAGTCGAGGATTTTCAGGGCGATGCGGTATCCGTCGCCGGGTTCGCCGAGGAGGTGAGTTTTTGGAACTCGGCAGTCGTTGAATACGAGTTCGGCGGTTCCGGAGCCTCGCATACCCATCTTTCCGTGCTGTTCATTGATTGCGAAGCCGGGGGTGTCTCGCTCGACGACGATGGTGGAGACGCCGCGGTATCCGGCTGAGCGGTCGGTTGTCACGAATACGGCGAATACGTCGGCGACGGAGGCGTTGGTGATGAAGAGCTTTGTGCCGTTGAGGATGTACGACTCGCCGTCGTCGGTGAGGGTGGTTTGGAGGCCGAGGGCGTCGGAGCCGGTCTGGGGTTCGGAGAGAGCGAAAGCGGCGATCTTCTCCCCTGCTGCGAGGTCGGGGAGCCATCGGGCGCGCTGCTCGTCGTTGCCGAAGCGGTTGATGGTTTCGGATCCGAGGGATGTGTGGGTGATGAGGACGGTGCTGGTGGAGCTGCAGATGGCGCCGATCTCTTCGAGGACGACCATGAAGTCGCGATATCCCATACCGGCGCCGCCGAGATCCGGGGAAATCAAGAGGCCGGTCATTCCGAGTTCTGCGAGTGCGTCGAACTGTTTTTTGGGAAATTGTTCGAGGGTGTCGACCTCGTCGGCGAGTGGTGCGAGGTCGTTTTCGGCGAACTCTCGGACGGTGGAGGCGAGCATCTGCTGCTGTTCGTTGTAGAAGGGTTGCATGGGGATGGTTGTTTGGGTGTCGTTGAGTAGTGTGATTTTAGTTGTCTGAACTAGGATTTATGGGTTTGGTATTGGTTGTTTGGGGATGTGCCCTCTCCCCGTCCCTGTGCCCTCACCCTAGCCCTCTCCCGCCCAGCGGGAGAGGGGATGTGGGGTAGCGGTGGAGGATTTCGTAGGGGGATGACGTTGCGGTTAATGGGATTGGAATCGGGATCGACGTTGTATTTAGCCGTCAGTTGAGGGTGGTGAGGAATTGTTGAGGAGATATTGCGGGGATTGGCGAGTTGCGGTAGTCACCGAGGTTTCTGGTGATGATGGTTCTGGCTCCGTAAGCACGAGCGGCGGCTACCTGCATGGCGTCTTCGAAGTCGTTCATCGGTAGCTGGACGGCGTACCTGATGTCATCAGTGTTTGTAGGAGCGACTTCGACAACTCGAATGAGATCGCCGATGAAATCGCGGGTGTTATCGCGCCCCAGAAATGGTCTAACAACGTAGTACACATTCGCGATCGTGTGCCAAGATACAAAGGCTAGTTCGACACCACGTTCGACTCGTCTCAGAAATTCGGATGCGTTGTGAAAATGCGGTTGTCTTTGTATGGCGAAGTCGATAATGACATCAGAATCGATGAGGATCATTCAAGATATTTCTTTGCTAGAAAGTCGTAGCGCGGGTCACCATGCCGCTCCGCGGGTCGAAACTTGCCTTGCCATCGATCGACGAAGGATTCACGTTCTGGATTCGTGGTTTCAGCCAAATACTGCTCGATCAGTGCGGATAGTGACATTCCACGCGCACGAGCGACCCGTTTGGCAATGGGGATGAGTTCGGAATCGATAGTTATCGTGAGTTTCTTCTTCATGTCAGTACGCCAGTGGCCTCAGAGAAAATACGTATAGATGGCTCGATTATACGTATGTTTGTGGTTCGTGCGCTCAGCGTCGCGGGAGTTTTAGGTTCTCCCACTTAACTTAACTCTGAAATGAAAAGGAAAGAAGCAAGTTAAAATCTGCATATCGCCACGCAACCGAAACTCGAACCTGCACGAATGAACGTAACCCGACGGATTCTTGGTATTGATCCGGCTTTGACGACGACTGGTTACGCGGTGGTTTCGGCGGATGATCGTGGGAATGTGGAGTTGTTGGAGGGTGGGTTGATTCGGACGAAGTCGAGCGAGTCTTTGGAACGGCGTCTGACGTCGATCAATTCGGCGTTGGCGGAGGTGATTGAGGAGTTTGAGCCGGATGAGGTTGCGATTGAGGAGCTCCACTCTCGGTATCGCAATTTGAAGACGGCGATCATCATGGGGCACGCTCGGGGCGTTGCGATCCTGGCTGCTGGGAGCGCAGATATTCCGGTGCACCATTACCAGCCGACGAGGGTGAAGAGCATCGTGGCTGGCAGCGGTCGCGCTGATAAGGCGGAGATGAAGCGTGCGGTTTCGATGCGTTTGGGGTTGGCGGAAGAGATTTCGAAAGAAGACGTTGCAGATGCGGTCGGGATTGCGATTTGTCATGTGCAGGTAACAGGGTCGCCAAGAGTGGCAGAAATGGTGAGCGAGGGATGATTTCCTATTTGAGGGGCGAGATATTACAGGTCCAAGAGGACCCGACGAGGGTGATCTTGTTGACCAACAGCGGCGTTGGGTACTCGGTGTTGCTGCCAACTTTCGTGCGGGAATCGGTCGATCCGAGTGTCGGGCAGGAAGTCGGGCTCTACATCTACTACTCGGTGTCTGAAAGGCAGCCGTTGCCGCTGTTGGTGGGCTTCGAGAACTTGAGCGATCGGGAGTTTTTCGAGCAGTTCATCCAAGTCGAGGGGATTGGACCGACGCGTGCGGCGGCGGCGATGAACTTGCCGGTGTCGACGCTTGCGTATGCGATCGAGATGGACGACGTCACGACGCTGACGTTGATGCCGGGGATCGGGCAGCGAGGCGCGCAGAAGATAGTGGCTACGTTGAAGGGGAAGGTTATGGAGGCGGCTCGGAGTCCCTCGGAACCTTCACGGTGGCGAGTTCAAGCTCCAGATACGCGGGCGGACGTGGTCGCCGTTTTGGTCAACCTTGGTTATCGGAACGCAGAGGCGGTCGCATTGGTAGACGATGCGCTGCGACGCGATCCCGAATATGCGGAAGATCCGCAGAGGTTGTTGAGAGACATCTTTAGGAACACGGGTGCGACGGCACCGGTGCAGTAGGGCGACGTGCCGACGATCAAATGGTTTTGAGTGAATGGCTGAATCTGCGAGAGAGCGTATCGTAACTGGCTCTGAAGGCGATTCGTCGGAGGTTGATCGCAGGTCAGAGGAGGCGTTGCGGGATCGGGCGTCGCGAAATTCGGAATCGGTCGGGATGAATGATCTTCGGCCGCGTCGTTTCGCTGACTATATCGGGCAGCGGGATGTGGTTAACAGCATTCAGATTGCGGTTGAGGCTGCGAAGCATCGCGGGGACACGTTGGACCATGCGCTGTTTCATGGTCCGCCGGGATTGGGGAAGACGACTATCTCTCAGATAATCGCGCGGGAGATGGATACGACGTTAGTGCATACATCGGGGCCGGCGTTGGAGCGTCCAGCCGATGTGGTGGGGATACTTTCGAACCAGAAGCATGGGGATGTTCTGTTCATCGACGAGATACACCGGTTGTCTCATGCGGTTGAGGAGTATCTGTATTCGGCGATGGAGGATTTCCGGGTGGACTTCATCACGGGCGCAGGAGCGTTTGCGAAGACGATCAACTTGCCGTTGCAGAAGTTCACTTTGATTGGATCGACGACGCGCGCGGGGATGCTGAGTCCTCCTTTGCGGGAGCGGTTCGCGTTGACGTATCACCTGGATTTTTATTCGGACGATGAGATAACGCAGGTGGTTAAGCGGTCGGCGATGATATTGTCGGTTCCGATCGATGATGGCGGTGCGGTGGTGATTGCGAAGCGGTCGCGTGGGACGCCTCGGATTGCGAATAATCTATTGCGTCGGGTTCGGGATTTCGCGCAGGTTAGGGGTGATGGGACGATCAATGCTGATGTCGCTGCGGGGGCGTTGCGTGTAGAGGGTGTTGATGAGTTGGGATTGGACAGGTTGGATCGGCTGTATCTGGAGACGTTGGCGCGGCAGTATGGCGGTGGGCCTGCGGGGATCAATGCTCTGGCGGCGTCGGCGAATGAGGAGGTTCAGACGCTGGAAGATGTGGTTGAGCCGTTCTTGTTGAAGATCGGGTTTATTTTGAGGACGCCGCAGGGTCGACGTGCTACGCCGCAGGGGATGATGCACGTGGGGGTTGCGGCGGATGCGGCGGGGCGATCGCCGTCTAATCAGCGGCCGCTGTTGTGATCGGATGCCGTGGGCATGGCAGCGCCTTTAACGCAGACCTTTTTTCTTTAACCGGATAATCAGGTCATCCATGGTTCCCGTACCTTTCAGGCGATTGCAGGCTTTGCATAAAACTTGCAGATTCGAGAACTCGTTGGTACCACCTCGAGACAAGGGAACAACGTGGTCAATCTCCATGTTCATCCACTGAGTGAATTCATCGAGACAACCACCGCATATCTTCCGCTGCTTCTCCCAAAGTTCCTTTTTTGTTTCGACCGAGAAAATACGCCGACCATCTTCGCCTGAAGAACGGTTGCCTGGTTGGTATCCGCACGTTTGACACGTCTTGATGTTGGCATCGTACGTTCGGTTGTGGCATCTGAAACAACGGAGAAGGCGTCTCGGTTGCCGATCGTCCCTGTTGGCAGAGAACTCGCTATCAATCTGTCTAACGGCTGCTTTGGTCGCGTTTGTAACAACACCGATGACGAACCGCGTTGCAGACCTTCGGAAATTCTTCACAGTCCGAACCCTGAGTTCGTCACAGAGATGATTGGGGATCTGTGGAGAGTTTTGACGGGATATGTCATATTGCACATGTTGTGCTTCGGGCCGCAATCAGATGGACGGCCAACGCCAAATCATGTTAATTGCTTGCTTTACCCTCGCGAGCAACTAACTTGCACATCCGACATGCTGAACTAGTTTCGCGAAGGTGATGGTTTACAGTACCCCTCCCTTTTGTCCGCCCCGATCCCCTCACCCTAACCCTCTCCCACGGAGGGGAGAGGGGATCTTCTAGTCAGCAGCCGTTTTTGTGAGGTGGCTGACGCGCCCCCTTTGTCCTTCGGACATTTCCCCCGCTAGCGGGGGCAACCCCGCTCTTCATCGCGCTGGATGGACGTACCGTCCCGCAAGCGGCCGGCCTTCGCGGGAATGACGGATCGCTACGTCGCGGCGGTTCGGGAGTATTCCATGGCTTCGGCGATTAGTTCGTCGGGGATGTCGTCGAAGGATGCGTAGTTCATGGAGTAGAGGCGTGCGTATAAGCCGCCGTGGGCCATGAGTTCGTTGTGGTTGCCGGTCTCGATGATTTCGCCGTTTTGGAGGACGATGATGCGGTCTGAGCCTCGTATGGTGGCGAGGCGGTGTGCGATTACGATACCGGTGCGGCCTTCTAAGAGGCGTGCGAGGGCTTGTTGGATGAGGAGTTCGGTGTAGCTGTCGATGGATGCGGTGGCTTCGTCGAGGATGAGGATTTTGGTGTCTGCGACGATGGCGCGGGCGAAGGAGATGAGTTGGCGCTGGCCGAGGGAGAGGTTTCCGCCGCGTTGCTCTAATTCGGTGTCGTAGCCGGCGGGTAGGCGCATGATGAACTCGTGGGCGCCGACGGCGCGGGCAGCGGCGACGACTTCTTCGCGGGTGGCATCGTGTTTGTTGTAGCGGATATTTTCGTAGACGGTGCTGGAGAATAGGTAGGGTTCCTGGAGCACCATTCCGATGTTGTTTCCCAGGCTGCTGATTTCGACATCGCGCACGTCTTGTCCGCTGATGAGGATCTCGCCTTCCCAGACGTCGTAGAAGCGATGGAGCAGGGATGTGATGCTGGTCTTGCCGGAGCCGGTGGGGCCGACGAGTGCGACGGTTTCGCCGGGTTCTACTCGGAAGTTGATGTTTTTGAGGATGGGTTCGTCTTCGAGGTAGCCGAAGGTTACGTCTTTGAATTCGACCGAGCCGTCGTTGTCGACGAGCGGTTCGGCTTGTTCTTTGTCTTGGATGTCGATGGGGACGTCTAGGACTTCGAAGATGCGTTCGCCGGAAGCCATTGCGCGTTGGAATACGGCGTAGTGCATGGTTATGGAGCGGATGGGGTCGAAGAATAGCTGGACGTAGAGGATGAAGGCGAGCATGGAGCCGATCTCGAGGGAGTTGTTGAGCACCATTGATCCGCCGACGACGATGATGATGCCCATTGCGGTGCCCGAGAGGGTGTCGACGACGGCGATCATGATGAGTCCGATTCGGGCGGCACGTTTGGAGGCTCGGAGTTGCTCGTCGGCTTTTTCTTTGAAGAGGTCGAGGTTGACGTGTTCTCGGCTCATCCCTTGTACGACGCGGACACCGTTGATGTTTTCGGCTAGCGCGCCGCTGGTGATGGATGATGTTTGGCGCGAGTATAGGAAGGCTCTTCGGGCAATGGGCAGCCAGACAGCGCGGACGATCGCCAGGGTTGAGACGACGGCGAATGTCATGAGGGCGAGGCGCCAGTCCATGAGGAGCATGGCGATGACGATGCCGAATAGTAGGACGAAGTCACCGACGCTGACGACGGCGGTTTCGAGGAACTCTTGGAGTGCGGCAACGTCGCCTTGGAGGCGAGACATCATGCGCCCGACTTCGGTCTTGTCCATGAATGACATGGAGACGCGCTGAAGGTGTTCGTACATGGCGCGTCGGAGGTCGATGAGGATGTGTTCGGCGATTCTGCCGACGATCATGTTTTGGAGATAGCCCATCGCGACGTGGATGAGGATCGCGCCGACGAATGCGCCGACCATCACGAACAACGCGTTACGCGCGGTGTCGGCTCCTCGCTCTTCGACCGATAGGACGCCGTCTACGGTTGTTCGGACGATCCACGGCAACGCGAGGGTTGAGAGAGCGAATATTAGGACGGCAAGGATGCCGATGATCAGGACGTTTCGGTAAACTCTGACGAATCCCCAGAAACGTTTGACGACATCGCCGCTGAAACCGGCGCTGAAGATCTGCTCGTCTAGGTCGCCGGCGGGGTTCCTGCTGTCTACCCAGTTGGGTGGACGGTTTCTCGTATCGCCTTGGCGGTTTTGTGCGGCGTCGGTGGTCGCCATTCCTAGTTACCTGCCTCGAACTGGGTGTTGTCGTCTTCGGGGCGGATCTGTAGCTCGTAGAGGTCTCGGTATTTGCCGCCCTGTTCCAAGAGTTCGGCGTGACTGCCGCGTTCAACGATTTTGCCGCCTTCAAGGAAGAGGATTTCGTTGGCGTGCATGAGTGAGCTGAGGCGGTGCGAAATGATGATCGTGGCGCGGTCGGATGTGACTTCTTGGAGCGCGGCTCGGATGCGTTGCTCGGTGGCGGCGTCGATGGCGGCGGTGGAGTCGTCGAAGACGATGATCTGCGGGTGAAGCATGATGCTTCGGGCGATGGATAGGCGTTGGCGCTGCCCGCCGGAAAGCGAGACGCCGCGTTCGCCGATGAGTGTGCCGTAGCCGCCGGGGAGGCGTTCGACGTATTCGTTCATCTGGGCGTGAGCGGTGGCGTTCTCGATCATCCGGTGCTCGGCCCAAGGATCGCCGTATGCGACGTTGTTGTCGATGGTGGTCGTGAAGAGGAACGTGTCCTGTTCGACGACGCCGACGGCGCGGCGGAGGGATGCGAGGGTTACTTCGCGGATGTCTTGCCCGTCGATCAGTATGCGGCCTTCGATGGGATCGTAGAAGCGAGGGATGAGGTGGGCGAGTGTGGATTTGCCGGAGCCGGGTGGTCCCACGATGCCGATGGTGTGGCCCGGGCGAGCTTCGAAGGATACGTCGGTCAGCACTTGCTCGTCGCCATATTCGTCCATGTAAGCGAAGTCGACGTTTTCGAATCGGAGGACGCCGTCGGTGATGACGAGTTCTTCTGCGGTCGGTTTGTCTCGGATTTCAGGGACCTCGTCGAGGACCTCGAACAGGCGTTTGCCGGAGGTTGCGCCTTGCGCCCAACCGGCAACGACCATGCCCAGTTGCCGAACTGGGTTTTGAAGGATGCTCATGAAGGCGAGGAACGTTGCTAGCTCACCCAATGAGAAATCATCGTTCGTGTCCAAGACTTTCAGTCCGCCGACAAGCAGGACTGCCGCCATTACGGCCAAGAATGCAAGTGTGATGTAGGACAGATTGGTGGCTCGAACGGTGACGAGGCGGAAGGCTCTGTTGAAGGCTTCGTTCGAGGACTTGTCGTATTTGTCCATCTCGTATGGTTCGGCGGAGAAGGATCGTACGACGCGAATGCCCTTGAGGTTTTCGTCCATGATCTTAGTGAGGCGGCCCATTTCCTCTTGGTACCGGCGCCAGCCTTGGGAGGTTTGCAGCCGGGCGACGATAGATCGCCATGCTGCAATGGGAACGAAGCTGAGGCTGATGAGGGCGAGTTGCCAGTCTTCGCGCATCATGAGGAACGTGCCGGTGCCGACGAAGATCGTGAGGTAGACGACCCGGAGCAGGCCTCGGCTCGCGAATGATCGGATGCCTTCGATGTCGAGGAGGCCGCGGGTGAGAAGATCACCGGTGTGGACGCGGTCGTGGTATGCGAAGCTAAGACGCTGCAGTTTCTCGTAGTAGAGCATCCGCAGGCGGTAGCCCAGGCGTTGGGCGATGTTCTCGCTGATGTACATGTGGCCGAATGTGAAGATGCCGCGTAGGACCGCCGATCCGACCAGCATCAATGCGATGACGATCAACGCCTCGCGCAGTTCATCGTTGTTGGCATTGGCCGAGGTGAAGATTTCTTCGACTTTGTCAACGCCGTTACCGATGAGGAGCGGGATGAAGAGTTGAAAGACGGATGCGCCGATGATGAAGACCAGTCCGATTGCGAGGAGTCCCGGATAGTCGAATGCCATGCGGATGATCCGCATTAGGACTTGGAAGCTGCCGCCCGCAGCGTCGGCATCTGCTTCGGTTGCGCTCGAAGGTGCGCTGGTAGCAGCTGACACAGCCGACGGCATGGTCAGGCGCCCAAAGAGGCTCAACAAGAAACCCATAAACATAGGATTCTATGTTTCTCAAGCATCTGAGTGACGGCTCTCGATGCATTTTTACGAAATTCGTCGCGATCGGATTCGCGGAGCCGTGATGAAGGCGATGCAAAGTAAAACGGCAACCGAAACTTCTTCGATGCGCTAGAGTCTTATTTGCCGAATGTTGCGCACCTGTGAATACTGATACGCAACGTAATTACTTTGTTAGTTGGCCTAAAAACGCTACATGGCAAATCCTGCGATAAGCGTCAGCACAACGGATCTGGCGCCACACGAATTGACCGCATCTGGTGTCGAGAATCCGTATGCGGCACGGTACGCCGGCTCCGCCGACGCGGTTGCAATCGATCACGTGGTTAGAGAGGCGTTTGGCACGACCGCACCGAAGTCGTCTGCGGCACGCGATATGAAGCGGAACAAGACCACCTACATCGTTGTCACGCGAAAGAACGGCAATGGCGAGTCGGCTGTAGGAGGCTCGTTAAATGGCGGCAACGGTTGGGGTGGCAAACTGCGATCTCTTTTGACGGCGTCGATCGGCAGTTTTGAACCGCATAAAACGACGAGTGGCGTGGTCGGGTTGGTAGGGATTTGGACAGGAGCGGATCAAGCACACATCGTGGTTATCGCGTCGCGTCCCGAGGAGCGTCGGCGGGGGATAGGCGATCTGTTGATGATCGCCACCATCGCTGAAGGCATTAAGATCGGAGCGTCCAACGCGACCTTAGAGGTGCGGAGGTCAAACTCCGTGGCTCGAGCTCTTTACCGAAAGTACGGCTTCACCGATGTCGGGATACGACATCGCTACTATGCCGATAACCGGGAAGACGCCATCATCATGTCGACACCGGCATTCTCGAACTTGAATTTCCGCCGGTCGCTGTTGAGCCGATGCGAGGCGTACTTCGGCGTTCGAGGGAAGACGGAACTTCAGTTCGATCCGGTTCCCTACCTATCCCTGCCCAAGTAGGAACATGATGAATGCGACGAGGGCGCCGATTGCGAATACGATGCTCCAAGTCGCCCATCGCTGCTGTATCGACAGGAACTTCTCGGTCGATTCCCATTGACGGGCGCGCCACGCCATCTCGTTGCCCTTGAGGCCGAGGATGACCATAACGCCGATCAAAACGACGATACCTACTGATCGTAGTGTTGGCGATACCGGTAGGAGCGGCAGGAATCCGAGAATGGACCACCATATCCCGTGGACCAGCCCCCATATGGGGCCGAGGATGAAGGCCGACCAGTTCCATCGCTGGATCTCTTGGGGTATCGGGTCACCTTCGGTTCCGGAAGATCGGGTTCGACGTGGGAGGCCCCACTGGCTGGGTTTGAATGTGCCGCTACCGATGCGGTAACCGCCTCCGCGCTTACCCTCGCTTTCCCGTTCGCTGCCGCCCGATCCGAATCGAGAATCGGATTCGCCGCGGTTGGTCGCTGCCCCGTCGGGAGATATTCGTGCAGTTTGGTCTATCTCAGCGGCACAGACCGCGCAGTAAGAGGCGTGCGCTTCGTTGACGGAGGCGCATTTCTGACAACTTGTGAAACCGAGCGGAGGTACGCGGGACGGATCTGGAACGTATACCCTCTCTCCGCACCTGTCACAGGCGTAGTCGTCTACCGAAGCCGCAGTACCGCAGTGCATGCAGTAGACGGTTTTCGGCTCCTGGTCGGGGTTGTCGTCTTGGTTCGTGTTCGACATTCGATGCGAACTATCCACGAACGAGTGCGGTCACTCGGGTCATTCACACTGCGTTAATTGGCAATCTTATCCGCTTTTTATTGCGTTGATGTTTCTGAAGTTCGTCGGCACCAGTCTTTATGCGGCAACCGATTGTTGTTGGATCTCGGATTCGATGAAGGTCGACATGGCTTGGAGTATGTCATCGAGTTCTGCGACTCCCAGTTCGTCGATCGCGGGGGACGGTGGTCTGATTGCTGGCGAATCGAGCAATCCACGCTTGGCCATGATGTGTTTGCGGATCGACAGACCGAGTCCGGCGGAGTTCTCATATCTGATTAACGGAAGCCAGCCGTAGAAGGTTTGGCGCGCGCCCTCGATATCGCCGGAAGTGAACTGGGCGTGAATCTTTACCAAGGCTTCGGGGTATGCGAAACCGGTCATGGTTCCGACGGCACCGCGTTGGAGCTCCTCGAACAGGAACGCTCCGCCGAGGCCGCCGAAGACGCCGATTTTGTCGTCGGTTGCTTTTCGGACGGCGGAGACTTTCGGAGGGGTCGGCGGATCTTCGAGCTTGAGGAATTGAGCGTGTTGCAGTTCGTCGTTCAGCTTGGCGATGAAATCGGGAGCCATGTGGACGCCGGTCTGCTCGGGGAGGTCTTGGACGACGATTGGGATTTCGGTCGCGTCGTCAATTGCTCGGTAGTAGTTGAGGACTGCGGCATCGTTTGGTTTGGCGAGGGACGGCGGCGATGCCATGACTGCGGTTGCGCCGATTGATTGGGCTTCGCGAACGCGGTCGGCGGCTTGCGCGCCGCTTTGTCCGCTGACGCCCACGGTGACGGTCAGTCGACCGTCGCATGCTTCTACCACGGCATCGATTATGGGTGCTCGTTCGGAGTCTGATAGGCGATGAGCTTCGCCCATTACGCCGAGTGTGACAACGCCAGTGCATCCTGCCGATGCGGCCTGGTCAACTAGGCGTGTGATGGGGCCGGTGTCGACCGATCCGTCGGCTGCGAACGGCGTGGGCATCATGAAGTGGATGCCACCAAAATCGGATGCGCTCATTGCGTCGTTGATCCTGTTGGGTTAGTTGGGATATCAAAGTTGCAATTGAGTTTACAGAAAACCGAATGCTGAGTTTGGCTGGAGATCGGTGTTCGGTTGCAAGGCACGGCTCTTTGGGTTTGGATGCGGAGTGTATGATTACGACTAATCGCGGCGCAACTGGAGCGCCGAGGCGTAGCTATCTGTAAGAGCGAATAGATCGTGACCACGAACGTAGAGACCAAAAATACCGATTGGACACCTGACGAGGCGGGCGAGCGAGTGTTGCTGATCAGTGGAGAAGAGATCGCCAACTTCGAGGAGCAGAAGGAACGGTTCCGGGCAGGGGATTTCGAAGAGACGGCGTTCATGCGCTTCCGCCTTCGCCAAGGTGTATATGGACAGCGACAACCGGAGCGTCAGATGGTGCGGATCAAGGCACCGTTTGGCGGATTGACCGCGCGACAGCTGGAAGTTCTCGGCGAAGTCGTCGAGAAGCACGCGCCGCTCAAGAAGGGACATCTCACGACGCGTGAGAACGTGCAGATCCACCATGTGCCGTTGGATGAAACGCCGGCTTTGATGCGCGCGATCGGGGATGTTGGACTTACTACCCGAGAGGCTTGCGGCAACACGGTACGGAACGTGGTTGCGCACCCGACTGCTGGGGTTTCGAAGGACGAAGTTTTCGACGTCAGCCCGTATGCTGCGGCGTACGCTCGGTACTTTTTGAGGCACCCAACGACGCAGAATATGCCTCGCAAATCCAAGACGGCTTTCTCCGGCTCGGAAAAAGACGAGGCGATGACGCCGTTCCACGACATGGGCTTCATTGCGCGGGAGCGCGACGGCAAGCGCGGCTTCAAAATCGTCACTGGCGGCGGGTTGTCGATCATGCCGCAGATGGCAGAGACGTTGAACGAATTTGTTCCCGTCGAGGATTTCCTCAAACACGCAGAAGCGGCGTTGCGGATTTTCAATCGCCAGGACGAAGAGCGGAAGAACTTGATGCGGGCTCGGATCAAGTACACCATCAAACGACTCGGTATCGAGAAGTTCCGTGAGCTGGTGGATGAGGAGTTGAAGGGCGATTGGGCGAAGAAGGAGATCGATCTCGATTCGTTGCTGTTCATCGAGGACGAGGCCGCGGATGAGCCTGGTGTGCCCGCGAACCCGACGCCTGAGCCGAATGATGATGCGGAGTACGACTTCTGGAAGGCGAGTTCTGTCGAAGAGCAGCGTCAAGAAGGATTCAATGTGGTCTACGTTCGTGTTGAGCGCGGGGACATCTACTCCGAGCAGTGGCAGCCGTTGGCAGACATCTCGCGAGAGTTCGCGGGCGGACGTGCTCGGATCGACCAGCAGCAGAACATCGTGTTTCGATGGGTTCGGACTGAGTCGCTTTACGACATCTACCGCGCGTTGAAGGAGATCGGGATGGCGAGCACTGGTCGTGAGACAATTCGCGACATCGTGACGTGCCCCGGCACCGACTCTTGCAAGTTGGGGATCACATCGTCGATGGGTTTGAACCAGGCACTTGGCGAGAAGCTGGACACGATGGATATTTCGGATCCGTTGGTTTCGAAGATTCACATCAAGGCGAGCGGTTGCCCGAACTCCTGTGGTCAGCACCACGTGGCGAACATCGGTTTCCATGGTGCGGTGATGAAAGGTGGCGGCGGGCAGGTTCCGGCGTACGAGCTTTTCATCGCAGGTGAGTCGACTGATGGTCCAGTTCGAGTTGGGAACCGGGTGCGAGCGCGTGTTCCTGCCAAGCGCGCTGGCGAAGCTTTGGAGATGATCGTTGATCACTACAAGGCGAACCGTAACGACGGCGAGGAGTTCAACAAATTCGTCGACCGCGTCGGGACGCAGGCTTACGAGGACATGTTCGCGCCGTGGAAGGCCGAGATCGGTCCGCTAGACCGCGAGCACATCGATACCTACATGGACTGGGGCAAGACCGTGCTCTACAAATTGGAGCGCGGCGAAGGCGAGTGCGCGGTTTAAATCGTGTTCTCAGCTGATTGGGTAGTTCACTCGACTTCTGAGCCGTAGCGATTCCTGAGTACCTCGCGGCTTCGGAGGATTATTCCTTCACCGTCGGAGGATCGAGCGCCGACCTCTAGAGTGGCGAACTCGACGCCTAGGTCGGCGGAGATAAACGGTGCCATCTCGTCGAGATCAAGGATGCCGGTACCGATTTCCATGTGGTCTACGCCATCGATGACGTCATTAAGGTGCAGATGGCGGACGCGCGAGCCTAGAACTTTTACCGCGTCGGGGATTCCATCGCCTCTGTTGCAGTGACCGACGTCGACGGTTGCGCCAACGTTGGGGCTATCTACGTCGTCGATCACGGACGCTAGGTCCTCGTATGACTGGAGGACGTAGTCGGGATCGTGGAAGAGGTTTTCGATGCAGATGTTGACGCCGAGATTCTCGGCGACCGGGGCGGCTTGACGTACGAAGCGTTTCAAGTTTCGGATGGCTTCGCGGCGTATGAGCTCGGAGCCGTCTTCGGGGGATGCCAAGGTGGGGACGTCGATTTTGCCGGGGTGTAGGACCACTACTCTCCCGCCTAGATTTTTCGTCATCTCCAGGTTGTTTTTGAAACTCTCCAAGGTCTCATTCCATACGCTCGCGCTGTGCGAACCCGGCATTGCGCTGTGGTTGTAGTGCAGGTTGATGGTGATGCCGTGGTTGTCGGCGATGCCTCGGAGATAGTCGAGTTGTTCCGGTGAGAGTTTTTCGGCGCAGTGATGCCTGCCGTTGAGTTCGACGGCCTTGAAGCCGTTTTCGATGGCGAAATCAAACATGGTGGTGAACGGATCCTCGTCGCGGATCAATGATGTGACGGCTAGTGTTGGCATCTGATTTCCTGTGGCGTTGCGCGGGTTTTGTTGGCGTTCAAGTAGGCTATTATCCCACCATCGCCGCTATATGACGGTGGAAAGTCTCCAGATTCGTTCGGAAAAACGCTCGTTTTCTATACTTTTGAGGGTCATTAATCCGTCCATCAAGGTTGTCGCAAATCTGCTTGCTACGACCGGATCGAAGCACCTCTAACGCCATGCCCAACATCGAATACGGCGATTACGTCAAGTTCTCATTCTTCAAGGCGCGTCCGTCGTGGCGATTGCTTGAACCAAGCCGGAAGAGTCAGCTGCGGGAGGAGATCGTATCGACGGTCGAAGAGGCGGGAGAGGTATCAGGGGCGCCGATCTCGAGTTTCAGTGCGGTCGGTACGCGTGCCGACGTGGATCTGCTGCTGTTCCAGAGCGCGGAGAGCGTTGAGACGTTTCACGCTACTGCGGCGGCGATCAACCGCACCGAGTTCGCGGCACATTTCGATGAACCGCACTCGTATCTGTCCCTTCGTCGTCAGACGCGGTACAAGCACGGCGGTGGGAACCCGGAGGTTGAGCGGAAGGAGAAGCGTTATTTCATCGTGTATCCGATGACCAAGACGCGTCCTTGGTACGGGTTATCGATGGAAGAGCGGCAGGGGATGATGAACGATCATTTTCGGATCGGTCATGGCTATCCGGGCGTGACGATCAACACGACCTACTCGTTCGGGATTGACGACCCTGAGTTTGTGGTGGCTTTCGAGACGGATGAGCCTTCAGAGTTTGTCTCGCTGGTGATGGATTTGCGGGAAGTTCCCGGCGCGCAGTTTACCGAGTCGGAGACGCCAATATTCATGACGATTCGGATGCCGTTGCCCGAGGCGCTTCAGGCGATCGGGTGAATCGCGCCAATCCGAGCGAAAGCTGTGTCATTCCGAGCGCAGCGAGGAATCTAAACCACGCGCGCACTTGGTACTAGGGGAGAGGCGTGACCGTACGCCTATCAGTAGCAACCGATTAGGTGTTTACGCCCGGTTCGGAGCTGTCGTAGTCGTAGTCGTAGTTGAGTGCGATGTATTCGAACTCATCATCGGGGACTTGATCTTCTGGGAAGATTGCGTTCTCGGGGCATACAGGTTCGCATGCCGCACAGTCGATGCACTCGTCCGGATTGATGAACAGCATCCGGTCGCCGGGTTTCGAGTAGATGCAATCGACTGGGCAGACGTCGACGCATGATCCGTCCATGACATCGACGCAGGCTTTAGAGATTATGTATGTCACCGTCTATGTGCTCCCCTTGCTGACAAGCCGGTTAATCGGAGGATCGGCTGCCGAGACGAAATGATACTGGCTAGCGGGTATTTTAACCTCCGCAACCACAACCGCCGCCGCCGCATGCGCATCCGCCGGCGAAGTTGGGATTCGAGATCACGAAGCCAGACCGCTGGAAGCCTTCCACGTAGTCGATGCTGGATCCGGCGATTAGCGGGATGCTTTGCTCGTCAACGAGGGCTCTTACAGATCCGTCCTCAATCGAGGTGTCGTCGTCTGTCGGCTCGTCTTCGAGGCCGAAAGCATATTCGACGCCGCCTTGCGGCGTAGCTGATGCGGAGATTCGGAGGTAGGCGTCAGTTGCTTCCTGTTCTGCCATCACCTCGGCTAGTTTTTCCAGAGCGGCCGGTGTGAAGGACACTACTGCGGCGCTTTGCTCGTTAATCATCTTTTCAAATCTCCGTTGGGTTTGGCCTTGCGCGTTGCGATCGGTCTTCGCGCCCTAACGTAGCACCAAAATCCATCCTGAGTCCAGGCCGATTGTGAACCGAAACGCCTCGCGATTAAAATTGTAATGCAACGGTTTCGTAGTTAGTGTCCGTGGGATTGAGCGATGCGTTGTAGTTTGGGCAGATCGCTCATTTCATCGAATTACTGGATTTTTACGTTATCACGCGATACAATGGAACTTTGTGCTGTGTATTCGTATGCGCAGGCCGTTTAGGCTTCGTGATCTGTCACATAGCCTCTCGGAGTTGATTCTTTTCGTGAGGCAAAATCCCGAAGCCGCACGTTGGAAATCGTTAATCCGTATAACGATCTGAACAGGAGCAACTGCTGAATGGACGCAATCGATCGTCAAATAATCGCTGCATTAAACGAAGATGGCCGTGCGGCCAACGCGAAGATCGCGAAGAAAGTCAAAGTGAGTGAGGGGACTGTTCGGCGGCGGCTCAAAAAACTCACCAGCGACAAGACCATCGATATCGTCACCGTCCAAGACCCTCAGAAGATGGGTTACCAGTCGGAAGTCCTGATTGGCATGCAGGTCGAGCCGGACATGCTGGAAGAGGTCGCCTCTCGGATGGCGGAGTTCAAGTACACCACCTTGGTCAGCATCACGACCGGAACCTATGATGTGTTCGCATGGGCGACGCTGCCCAACGCCGAAAGCCTTGGCGAGTTCATTCGCGATCACGTCGGCAAGACTCCTGGCGTTCAGCGAACCGAAACTTTCGTCTCACTCGGAGTGCGGAAGCGAACTTACAACCTGCCTATCGAGGTTTAAGGAAACGGACGCCGACAGAACTCGTCGGCGTAGATAATAGACGGAATGAACACGCCGTCAATCGCACGCCCAAAAGGACTTGCCGATTCGGTCCCGTCAGTCTGGGGACCATCGCTATTTGATCGGCTAGTACCGCAAGCCAATATCTACCACCGCATCGCCGCTATCGTGGCGTTGATCCTCCTGATCGTGGTGTGCAGCAAGATCCGGTTCTACTTGCCGGGCAATCCTACTCCTCTGACGCTCCAGACATTCGCTATTTTGTCTGCTGCCGGCATCATGGGATTCCGATGGGGACTTGTGACGATTTTGGGCTATCTCGCCATCGGCACGTTGGGTTTTCTGGCGTTTGCGAACCAGCCTTGGGGCTTCACAACGCCTGCAGCGGGATGGGCATACGTTACTGGTGTCACCGGCGGTTATCTGATCGGTTTCATCGTTGCGGGTGCTGTTGCCGGCGCTTTGAGCCAGTACGGGTTCGACCGTGCGAACACCTTATGGGCGAATGTGGCCGCGGGTATCGCGCTTTACGTTCCGGCGCTGATTTGGCTGGCGATTGGGGATTTCGGTTGGCCTGCCGAGGGCAAGCTGTTGATGGATGGGATGTACATCTATCTACCTGGCGACTTTTTGAAGGTAGTCGCGGCTTCGGCGCTGCTTACCGGGCTGTGGAAGTTTGCGGATAATCGACGGTCTGGCCGGGAATAGTCAGACGTTCGATCTCGATGTTCCTGTCCAGACGCAGACTGAACCCGTAGCGACAGCATCGAAGTTGCATTGATCGGGTTAACCCAATACGCGACCGCTAGCGCGTCGCGTCCGACCTCCGAGACACCTTAGGATCTCACATGTACAAAGACACAGATTGCGGCGCACCGCGAGCCGCGGACATCGGACGGGAAATTACCGTTGCCGGTTGGGTTCATCGACGACGTGACCACGGAAACCTGATCTTCGTCGACCTCCGAGACCGAACCGGTTTACTGCAGGTCGTTTACAACCCCGAAGTTGCTCCCGAAGCCCACGGGCTTGCGGAGGGGATGCGCAGCGAATGGGTGATACAGGCCACAGGCACGATCAGGGCACGGTTGCCCGGTGCGGCGAACCCGAACCTTGATACCGGGGAAGTTGAGTTGATTGTCAGCGATTCACAGGTTTTGAACCGTTCGTTAACGCCGCCGTTCGAAGTAGAAGATGGGACCGACGCTGACGAGTTGACGCGGATGGCGTTCAGGTATGTAGACATTCGGCGGCCGGAGATGTTGGAGCGACTTCGGCTACGGCATCGCGTGACGCACTTGATCTGGGATCATCTGACCGACAATGGCTTCACTCAGGTGGAGACGCCGATCTTGATCAAGTCAACTCCCGAAGGGGCACGAGACTACGTTGTTCCGTCGCGCGTGCGGCCTGGTTCTTTTTACGCTCTCCCGCAATCGCCGCAACAGATGAAACAGACGTTGATGGTGGCTGGTGTCGAGCGGTATTTTCAGATCGCGAAGTGCTTCCGAGACGAGGACTTGCGTGCGGATCGCCAACCAGAGCACACGCAGCTCGACCTGGAGATGAGTTTCGTCCACCAGCAAGACGTGTTGGATCTTGTCGAGGGGCTGTACACGCGGATCGTTAGCGAGATGCGGCCTGATGCGGGTTTGGAGACGCCGTTTATGCGGTTGTCTTACGACGAAGCGATTGAGCGATTCGGGTCGGACAAGCCGGATACTCGATATGGTCTCGAGATGTCGACGATCACCGATATCGCGGCTCGATCAGAAGCGAGAGTTTTCCAGGCGGTCGCTGGATCTGGTGGCACGATCAGGGCGTTCGCCGCGCCGGGATGTGCGACGTATACGCGTCGCCAAACGGACCAACTCATCGACGTCGCTCGTGCCGCGGGAGCGCAAGGGCTTGTTTACATCGCCATCGATGGTGCGGCTTCGTCGATTGACGAGATCGAGGATGAGCACGTGCGCTCGCCCTTGAAGAACTACATGTCGCTCGATATCGTCAAGCAGATTGCGGAGGCCGCCGGTGCGGAACCTGGTGACCTCATTTTGATCGTCGCAGGTACTAAGACCGTTGCCAACACCGCGTTGTCCGCGCTACGAACCGAGATGGCGGAGAGGCTGGAACTGATTGATGCGAATGAATTCAAATTCGCTTGGATTTACGACTTCCCGCTCTTCGAGAGGGACGAAGACACTGACACTTGGGCGCCGGCACACCACGTCTTCTCGGCTCCGAAACAAGAGCACATCCCGTTTATCGAGAGCGATCCGGGGAAAGTCTATGCCGACCTGTTCGACCTCACTTGCAACGGCGTTGAGTTGGGAAGCGGGAGCATTCGCATTCACGATCCCGACGTGCAGATGAAGGTCTTCAACGTGATCGGTTATCCCGACCACGAGATCGAGGAGCGCTTTGGCCATTTGCTGAAGGCGTTCAGGTATGGTGCACCGCCACACGGTGGTATGGGATTGGGTCTGGACCGGATTACTGCGATGCTGGCGGGTCAATCTAACATCCGTGAGGTGATCGCTTTCCCGAAGACGCAGTCGGCTTGGGATCCGCTGTTTGATGCTCCATCTGGGATTGCAGAAGAGCAGCTCGGTGAGCTTCAACTCTCGATCAACGTCGAGGATTAGAAGCTCACATTCATACCCATCGTCAACGTGGCGTCGGGCTTACGGTTTATTGGCAAATTGTCGATAAGTTAGAATCGTAAGAGTCGCGACGCCACAAAACCTACAGTTCCAAATTGCGGAATTTTTGTGGTTCGTCGATCCGATTCTGGACATGATGACACGAAAGATTAGGGTTTGAACGTCTCACGAGAAAGCTCGGAAAACGGCGAAATCGTGCTGAGGCTTGAGGTGGAGCCTGAACGTCTTGGCAAGCACATGAACGCTGCGGTCAGGCGGGTCGCCCAACGGGTCAACATTCCGGGTTTTCGCAAGGGCAAAGCGCCGCGGGCCATCCTCCAGAACTTCGTCGGGAAAGATTATCTCGTCGAAGAAGCGATGGAATCGTTGGTTCCAGAGGCTGTTGGTGACGCGGTAAAGGATGAAGAGATCACGCCATTCGCGCCGCCTCGGGTCAATGTCGAACAGACTGAACCAACTGTCACTATCTTGGCCACGGTTCCATTGCAGCCGACTGTCGAGCTCTGCGACTACAGCGAGATCCGCTACGAAGATCAGCCCGATGAAGTGACTGATGAAGCGGTTGATGCGCTATTGACGCAACTCCGCAGATCCCAGGCATACTCTGTTGAGGCGGAACGGGAAGCGCAGGAAAATGACATCGTAACGATCGATCTCAAGGTGTCGGCTGATGATCAGGTGGTGTGGGATTTCGAGGATCGGCAGTTCCAGTTGAACCTAGATGTTGAAACCTACGGGGAAGTCTTCGTGGGTCTGCACCAAGGGATCATTGGGATGTCTAAGGGCGACGAGAAAGAGTTTTCCTTCGAGGTCTCCGCGGATAATGAGTCGCCTCAATTCGCGGGTAAGACCGCGAACGTGGAGGTCGAACTGAAAGACGTGCGTGAGGAGATCCTGCCTCCTATGGACGATTCGCTTGCAACTTCCGCAGGAGTTCCCGAAGTCGAGAACGTTGAGCAGCTGACCCAGCATATCCGGGATCAGCTGGAACAGCGCGCCGAACAGCAAGTGGTTAGTACCGTCCAAGGAAAGTTTTTCGACGACGTGATCGAGCGTAGCGAATTCACGATCTCGCCCATCGTTGTCGAACACGAAGGTCGCCATGTGTTGGAACGATACTTCCAGCAGCGACAGTCGATGGCCAGTCGCAACGGACAGCAGTTCACACCAGACGAATTGACGGAAGAAGACGTCAACAGCGCCAACGAGTACGCAGAGCGTGACATCAAGAATGCTCTGGTTGTCGAACGGTTGATTGAATCTGAAGATTTGGAAATTCCCGATGACGACGTCGCGGCTGAGATTGAGCGTGCAAACGAGAACGCGGCATCAGATGATCAGAAGTTGACTGACAACGAAGAGACGCGCGAATCGGTCGTGCGGTTTCTCCGTCGTCAGAGGACCATCGAAAAGGTGGTCAATATGACCCGCGGGATATCTGACGAAGCCAAACCTGATGAAGGCGACGCCTAGATTCACACAGACGCATCTGCGAATTGACCCACCACCCGAACGGAGAACCTGATCGCATGGCCCAAATTGAAACACCTCAGAGCTTGATCCCGATGGTGATCGAGACCGGAGCCCGTGGCGAGCGAGCGTATGACATCTACTCGCTGCTGCTGAAAGAGCGGATCATATTTCTAGGCACGCCAATTAACTCGGCGGTGGCGAACACTATCGTCGCGCAGCTTCTCTATCTGGCAGCTGACGATCCCGAACGGGACATCAACATGTACATCAACTCGCCAGGTGGTTCCGTCTATGACGGCATGGCGATATACGACACGATGCAGCTGGTGTCCTGTGATGTTTCGACCATCTCCGTTGGTCTTTGTGCCAGCTTTGGCACGGTGCTGTTGGCCGCTGGGAAACATGGCAAACGTTACGCACTGCCGAACTCCACGATCATGATGCACCAGCCTTGGAGCGGGATGCAGGGTCAAGCCGCGGATATCGAGATTCACGCCCGCGAAACCCTACGCATTCAGGACAGGTTGCGCCAGATCATCGCCGATCACACCGGCCAACCATACGAGCAGGTTGCGCGAGACTCGGACCGTGACTTCTGGATGACGGCTGAGCAGGCTGTCGAGTACGGTCTTGTCGACCAGGTGCATGACGCTTCGGAAAATCCACGCGAGGCTCGGATCCTGCAAGCAGGCGCTGCATAGCAAATCGATCTCTGCAAGCTAACCAGGGAAATGCCATAATCGAAATCGGATCGGCAACATGAACAGCAGCGGCGATAGAACCTCGATGCAGCGAGGGCGAGTGCAGAAAAGGTGCTCGTTCTGCAAGAAGCAGCAGCAAGAGATTCGCATGCTGATCGCCGGCCCTAACAGCATCTTCATCTGCGACGAATGCGTTGAACGTTGCCGCGGCATCATCCGGCAAGCGACGCAGGCTCCGAAGTCTGAGCCTGAAGCCGATACCAAGACGACCAACGTCTACCCCACCAAGCCGATCGAGATATACGATCAGCTCCAACAATTCGTCATTGGGCAGGAGCAAGCCAAGAAGGTGCTCAGCGTTGGCGTCTACAACCACTACAAACGCCTTCTGGCGAGCCAGCAGAACGAAACCGACGACGACGTAGAACTTCACAAGACCAACATCATGTTGGTTGGACCTCCGGGTTGCGGCAAGACGTATCTGGCTCAGATCATGGCTCAGGTGTTGAAGGTGCCGTTTGCCATCGTTGACGCCACCTCGATTACCGAAGCGGGTTACGTTGGCGAGGATGTCGAGAACATTCTTCTCAGGTTGCTACAAGCGGCCGGCGGTGACGTTTCGCGGGCTGAACGCGGGATCATCTACATCGATGAGATCGACAAGATCGCCCGTAAAGACGTCAACCCATCGATCACCCGGGATGTTTCCGGCGAAGGCGTTCAGCAGGCGCTTTTGAAGATCCTCGAGGGCAACGTTGTGAACGTTCCGCCGCACGGTGGGCGTAAACATCCGCACCAAGAGTTCATTCAGATCAACACTGAGAACATCTTGTTCATCCTCGGCGGAGCGTTCGACGGGATCGATCAGATAATTCGCAAACGAGAGCGCCGCTCGCGAGAAGGCAGCGGGATGGGTTTCCGAACTAACGCGATCGTGGACGCTTACGCTTCGTTGCCTCGCCGATCAACGGAGGACGGACGTGACCTTACGGACGTGACTCCGGAAGACCTTCGCAACTACGGCTTCATACCTGAATTCATCGGTAGAGTTCCTGTGGTGGTTGGTCTTTCGGATCTGACACTTGACCAGCTTGTGGAAGTATTGGTCGAGCCGAAAAACTCCGTGGTGTCACAGTACGAAAAGCTGTTCGGTCTCGACAACGTTGAGCTTGAGTTCACCGAAGAGGCACTCGCTTCCATCGCAGATTTTGCGCAAGCGCGCGGTATGGGCGCTCGAGGTTTGCGGGCGATCGTAGAAGACGTCTTGATGGACGCGATGTACGCCCTGCCCTCATGCCCTGACGCCGCTAAATGCATCGTAACCAAAGAGACCATCGTCGAACACGGTCAGCCTTCCATCATTGACGCACAAGGGAACTCCATCGACCCAGACAGCTTTGTCGTTTCTGAAGCTGCTTAACCAAGCGCGTCGACCTCGGCGTCGGCGCTGCAACCCAGTCGGCCATAGTTAAATTGCCGATCCAAGTCACATTGAACGGTCAGGAGCTAGAACTCCCCGCACCCGTTTCCGTAGCGGATTACCTCGAAGAGAAGGGATTGGCTGGTCGACGTATCGCGGTCGCGCACAACGGCAATGTGGTTTCGCAAGACGATTTCGGTCTCGTGGTGATCGACGACGGCGACACTGTGGAGATCGTAAGACCAGTAGGCGGCGGATAACTAAAACAGCCCCCACGGCTTGATCGCAGGGGCTGTCAATCTTCGGGATTTTTGGCGAAGTCTATTCGACTACACAGACGGCGCCAGTGGCGGTGTCACCCGAGAACTCTGAACGGTAGCGGTGGCATCCGACGACTTGGAAGGTGTGAGATGCGCTGCCGACTTCTGGGTTGAACGAAGATTTCCAGAGGTCTGTGGTGTCAAATTGTTCTGCCGCATCGTCGAACGCGGTTGCGCTGCTCGGGCTACCTCGGGGGTTCGTCCAAGTAACCGTTGTTCCGACTTTGACTTTGATGATCTCAGGTTCGAAGAATGAGGGATCAGCCATGATCACTTCCGCTTCACCCTCGAGTGCGGGACCTTCGGGTACTTCGATTTCTACCGCCTCCGCTCCTTCTTCCTGTTCGCTTTCTGAGCCGGCTTCTGAACCGACCGCGGCACCGCCCGAAGCTTCACCGGATTCAGCTTCCGCCGTGGCCTGAGCTTGCGCGGTTGCTTGAATCTGGGCAGCGATCGTGTTTTTGCCGACCGTGATACCAGCGTCTGGGTCACCGCCTTCGGCGATGATCGCTGCTGCGGTTGCCGTCGAGTTCTGAACCTTCAGATCAGCTTCGAACGTCTGGATCGTCTCGAACTGCGAGGGGCCGCCACAAGCGGTAATTGCCGTGCCAGCAGTCAATGCTGCCCAAACGGCTATTAAGAGTGCAACTACGCCTTTTTTCATCGGTACACCCCTTAATGAAATTTAAGCCACCTGCCGCAAGCGCGGATCGAGCCGGTCTCGTAGCCAGTCACCGAAGAAGTTCATAGACAGCACCACTAGGAAGATGGCGAAACCTGGAACGAGCGTAAGGTGCGGCGCTTCGAGAATGTAGTCCCGGCCTTCGTTGGTCATCACACCCCATGCGGGGGTGGGAGGTTGAATGCCCGCACCCACGAAGCTGAGCGTCGACTCTGCCAAGATCAGTCCACTGGTGTTCAAGCTGGCCACCACGATGACCGTGTTCATAATGCCCGGGACCAAGTGACGCCAGATTATGCGGATGTCCGATGCACCTGCGACTCTCGCTGCTGCCACGTAATCCAATTCCCGTAACACGAATACTTGCGCGCGGATTACACGCACGAATCCGACCCATGCCACAAGCATCAGGACAAACAACAGCATGTCGACCTTCCACGCCAATACCTCAACTTTGGCCCCGAACAGCTGTGTGACCACAATGGCAACCATCAGGAACGGTAGAGCGTTCCAAACGTCGACGAACCTAGTGACGATCTCGTCGAGGATGCCCCCGTAATAGCCGCTGAATAGGGCTACGGCGGTGCCAAGGATCATTCCAGATGTGAGTGAGAATGTTACGACTGCGATTGAGATCCGCGAGCCGTGCAACAGCCTGCTCAGAATATCTCTGCCAGTGTGGTCAGCACCGAAGATGTGCAGTTTTCCGCATTGTGCGATGTTCTCCGAAACGCCGCCGCCGTCCGGATCGATGAAATCACACGACCTGTAACTGAGTTCCTCAATCGTTGTGCCGCCGAGCGGAATGTATGCCGCCCTTGATCGTTCCCACAATCCGAGGTTACGGTCATGCGAGAAGCCCTTGTCACGGGGAAACGGTGCTACGTAAGGTCCGATGATGGCGGCGACCAACAGCATCACAAGGATGATCACCGGAATTATGGGATAACGGCGGAGGTAGAACCAGATCTTGGTTAGCGGATTCGACGTCTGGCCGTAGTAGGAAACCGAATCGCTAGCGATCGCTGCAGATTCGGGTGTAGTTTCCGTCGTGTCAACTTCAGTTGCCATGCGCAATTAACCTCACGATGTCACGATGTTTCGCGAAATCTTCCCTTCTACCTGAGCCGGACCCGGGGATCGATAACGGTGTAAAGGATGTCCGCAACAGTAGCGAACACCAGGAAGTACATCAAGAACACGATAACTGTCCCCAGCAGCAGCGGGAAGTCGTTGTTTTGAACCGCGTCCTGCAACGCAACTTGACCGATGCCTGGCCACGAGAACACGATCTCGACAACCAATGCGCCGTTCAAAAATCCTGCGAATAACAGCAGCATCGAAGTGATCGGTGCGATTAGCGCGTTGCGAAGCGCATGCTTGAAGATAACGGTGGTATTGCCAACGCCTTTTGCCCTTGCCATTTTTACGAACTCGGAGTCGAGGATCTCGAGCATCGACGAGCGCGTCAAGCGCATCAAGCCGGCAGCAGATCCCCAGCCCAATGCCAAGCATGGCAGGATGTATTC
The DNA here is from genome assembly GCA_965204425.1 of Dehalococcoidia bacterium. Lineage (GTDB taxonomy): Bacteria > Chloroflexota > Dehalococcoidia > Lucifugimonadales > Lucifugimonadaceae > Bin127. The sequence goes on along the minus strand of OZ241990.1, from coordinate 2,497,197 downwards.
CTTCCAGCGGAGTTCGTCGGGTGTCCGACCGCCCGCTGGCATACCGAAAATCCTTAAGAATGAGAAAGGACTGTCGTCGGAGATGCCGTTCAGCGTCACCGAGAAAATCCAGATCATTACGATACCCGTCACGAACGCTGGCGCCGCTTGTCCTACCAAGGCTATGAAACGGGCCAAATAGTCGAAAATTCCACCCCTCCAAACCGCTGCGATGACTCCCGTTGGGATTCCCATGAGAACCGCAATCAGCCACCCACCAATTCCCAGCTGAACGGTTGCGCCTAATCGACCTTTGATGATGTCCCAAACGTCAATTTGCAAACCTAATGAAACTCCGAAGTCAAGCCGGAATACACGCCCAAGCCATTCAATATATTGGATCGGTGCGGGCTTGTCGAAACCGAGACGGTCACCTAGTCGATTCCAACTTTCCTGAGTGAGACCGTACCCGCTCTGTGGCACGAAGATCTCGCGCGGATCTTTAGGGTTTACGTGTACGAGAATAAAAATCGCCAGAGTGGCGCCGAACACGGACACCAATGAAGTAAACACACGACCTGCCAAGAATCGAAACATTGCGGGCTCCCGGATCTAAGTAAAGGTGATCCTTGTGCTTCCTCTATAGGTGTTTACGTCGGTGATCGGCCATCACAAGGGCGTGTTGACCCTTACCGGCGCGAGCCGGTGTTCGACAAAGATCGAATTCCGCTTGGTGCCGAATGACCGTTCAGCACTTTTGCGCGGCGATGGCGATGCACGGTTCCACATGGGTTCCGCACACCGCCACTGCCTAAATGGACGAAGCCCGCCTGCCGTCAGACATCCGAGCTCCGTACCACGTGCTCATCTCAATGACTACCTGAGTACGATGAACTCGGGGTTAGTCGAAATGTTGCTGTAGTGCTGTTGGCGGCCGTTCCAAGAAGCGATTCTCGGTCCAGCGACCACGCCCTTCGGGACCTGGACTACGCCAGCGTACTGCACCCAGTACATCGACCAGTCCACCCATGTCGCGTGCTTTTCTTCACGGACTGCCTTGTCCTTCTCGGCGAGGATTTCGAAGAGCCACTTGGCACCTGGCTGCGACTCGAAGCCTACGCCCCAACCAGGTCGGCTGGACGAGGTGTCAACGGTCGGCAGCGGCCAGTCGAGCGGGTAGACGTTCGAGTGAACGTCGCCGTTCTTAAAGACCGGCAGGTACTGCACTCGGCGGCGCATCCTTTGCGAGATGACTCCACCGTAGTCTTCGATCAGCTGCTCGATTTCGATACCGAGCTGCTCCCACTGCGAGGTGATGTAGTCGGCCACTTCAAGGCTGACTTCACCGATCTCGGCCACGTAGGCCTGCAGGGTCATGCTCTCGATACCTTGGCGCTTGCCGTCAACGAGTGGGTAGCCTGCTGCTGCTAGCAGACCGTCTGCGAGCTGGAGATCACCGTTGGGGGATTCCCACGGGACACCATTCTCGAAGATCGTGCCTGCAGCGAGAGGCGAGCAATCGATCCTGTTGCCAAGCCAGTCCCAGCAACCGGTTGTCCGGTCGGGATCCCAGCCGGGGTACTCGGGGCCCATGTACTCGGAGTAGATCGGAGTACCTTTGCCGTCGAGGAAGACCTCGTTGATCTCGTTACGGTCGATCGCGATGGACTGCGCGAGGCGGACCAGGCGGGCCTGTTCCATGTCGCTCATGCCAGGCGGGTTGTCCGTGTCAGCGTACGGTGCGTTTCCGCAGCGCTCGTGACCAGGTGCATCACCGTCTGCGCAAGGTGCGTCCTCGGTGCCCCAAGGGTTACCGATCCACGGGTAGTCTTCCGTGAACGGACCCTCGTTCGGGCCGGAACCACAGGCGTTGTCGATGGCAGCGCCAGTGCGCTGGTCACCGCAAGCCCAAGGCTCTAGCGGCTCACCGGTTCGGGCGTGGGAGTGTTCCCAAAGCAGACCTGGGTACATGATCGACTGGCCAACGAAACCGCCGGGCATCGTCTCCACGAAGCGGAAGCCTTCTTGGACGACGCCAGGAACGAGTTTGAAGTCCAGCGATGCCAGGTCGGCTTCGCCGTTGCGGAGCATTGCGATACGAGTGTTGTTCTCAGCTACTTGGATGTAGGTGAACTTGTCGAATGAGGGGACGATGCGCCAGTGCTCGTCAAGAGCTTCGGTCGTGCAGCGGTCGCCAGGTACGCAGTGACCTTGGACGAACGGGCCGGTTCCGACGTGGTGCTCGCGTGCCCACTCAACACCCATGGAGTCGGCGTGGGCGAGGTAGTAAAGACCTCGTGCCGCGCTCAAGCAACCGAACTGCGAGATCGGGAGGCAGAAGTAGACCGGGGATACCAGTCCGATTTCCACCGTCATGTCGTCAACCTTCTCGGCTTCCAAGAAGATCGCAGCAAGGTCACCGGAGTTTCCATACGTGGTGTCAGGGTTGGTCGTGGCGTTCGACTCGTTGAAGTAACGAACCACGGAGTCAGCGTCGACGACGCCGAAGTCCAAGTCTTCGAAACCAACGGGCGGGTTGAACGGGATACCACCACCGTCCGGGTGCGATCGCATGGTCATGCGGACGCGTGTACCGGCGGGGTCAATGTCCCAAGACTCGACGAGTTCTGGGGTCATCGGGTCACCGTTGTCGAAGTGGAAGAAATACTCTTCCACGCCACCGCCGACGGTTGGGGTGCCGGCGTACGGGCCAATGGTCGGGAGACCAATAACCGCTGCGACACGCCGGGTTGCGAAGACGAGTTCGACGTCCTCTTCCATCGCTTTCGGAGCCATGGCTGCTTCGCCCTGTTTGGCTGGGGCTGCGGTAGCGGCCGGGGCTGCTTCCATCGCCGCCTCGCCCTTCTGGGCAGGTGCTGCAGTAGCGGCTGCCGCGGCCTTTTCGGCCGGGCGTGCGGTGGCTGCTGGAGCTGCGGCCTTAGCCGGAGCAGCAGTCGCCGCAGGCCGTGCGGTTGCCGCAGGCGCAGGGGCCTCGGGCTCTTCAGAGCTGCCGCAGGCAAGAACGAACGCAGTCGCTGCAATAGCCACCGTCAAGGGCAGGAATCCCCACCGCTTGAGTAGATAACTTAGTTTCATTCAAGAACCTCCTGTATTGTGCCGTCGGAGTTGGTTCTCAGACACGGATCCGCCGTGCCTCGCCCCGACTGGTTGTTCTCAGTGCCACGAGTACGTCGTAGACGCCTGCAACTCCGCAGAGTATACAGCATACACCACGTATCGCGGCTTACAATACGCGGGTAAATCTAGCATCACATTTCCAGTTTGTCAAACGAACCAAACTGGAATTCACGCCTGAAAACATCACGATGGAACACGATCTGAGCAATACTTCCCAACAATCCGAGACCGGGTTGCTTGTCGGCAAAACCGTCATCGTCACCGGTGGAAGCTCTGGTATAGGACGAGCAACCGCGCTAGTGGTCGCTTCACACGGGGCAAACGTCGTGATCGCAGCGCGCAGAATCGACCTTTGTGTAGAAATTGCCAACGAAATCAATGGAAACGGCGGAAGCGCGATTGCTGTCCAAGCTGACGTCACCAACCAATCCGATGTGAAGAATATGATCGACAGCACGATCAACGAATTTGGGAAACTCGACGGTGCGTTCAACAACGCCGGGGTTTTGTTGGATTCAGGGCGGATACACGAAATGGATGACGACGTGTTGGAACGCTCGTGGAATGTCAACGTTAGGGGCGTGTGGTTGTGCATGAAGGCCGAGTTGGAAGCCATGGTTGACCAGGGGCACGGCGGTTCAATCGTCAACGACTCGTCGCGCAACGGCCTACGTGCAGACATCAAACGTCCCGCGTACACCGCCACCAAGCACGCGGTGAGCGGGTTAACAAAAGCGGCGGCGCTGGATTACGCGCGCATGAACATAAGGATCAACGGCATATGTCCCGGACCGATCGACACCGACATGATGCGTTCGGTTGATCAGGGCGATGCCGATTTCCGACGAAGGATCGAAGGAGCGGTCCCGTTGGGGCGCTATGGCGAACCGGAGGAAGTCGGCGAGTTGGTTGCGTGGCTACTGTCGGATCGAGCTTCGTATGTAACTGGTCAGATGCTAGGCATCGACGGAGGGCTGCTAGCGTCTTGACGGACGAGGCCTCATTCGATCTGATCAGTCGAATCCATGATGCACCGGCTAAATCGTGCCTCGTGATCACTGGCGCGGGAACCAGCGCCATATCCGATCTATTCAGTGTCGCAGGCGCATCGAGGACTGTCATCGACGCTCAGATCCCTTACTCCGTGTCGGCGCTTGATCGTTACGTGGGGACTTCCGCCGACCAACATGTATCTCGGGAAGAGGCAAAACTCATGGCGATCAGGGCGCAGCAAAACGCAGTTGGGTTGGCCAATCCGGACGACGTACATGATCGATTGATCGGATTGTCTTGCACAGCGGCCATCGCGACTGACCGAACGCGTCGAGGCGAAAACCGAGCTCACATCGCTTGGTACGACGGCGAACGCGGTGCCGCGTACTCGATCGTCATGAAGAAAGGAGAACGTGATCGAGCGGGTGAAGAAGCGGTCTGCAAAGCAATCATCCTCAACGCACTGGCCGAAGCGTTCGGTATCGAGGAAAGACTAGACGTCGATTTGTTGAAAGGCGAATATGTCGGACGATTCGCCTATTGAATCCGTCGTCAGTGGCCGGCTTCCGTTAGCGGTTTACCGACCAGATCAAGGTTGGTCCGAAATTCCGCCAACTGACGCCGTCGTCCTGTCAGGTTCCTTTCGACCGCTGCACCGCGCACATCGTTCCTTATTGGATTCGGCGCTTGCAGTACTAGGTGAATCGTTGAGTCCTTGCTTCGAGATATCAATCAGAAATGTCGAGAAACCAGAGATCGCCGCCGAGGATCTGGGACGACGTTTGGCGCAGTTCGATCGCCCAACTGACACCATAGTCATTTCTAGAGCCGCGACGTTTGTGGAAAAGGCCCGGTTGATGCCGGGCGTAACCTTCGTCATCGGATACGACACAGCGGTCAGGTTATTCGACGACAGGTTTTACACCAGCGATGAGAAATCGTCCGACACGACGCACGCTCTACGTGAACTCCAAGACCTCGGTTCGCGATTTGTCGTAGGCGGCAGGCATGACGCTGGCGGTCGTTTTAAGACTGTTAAAGATTTGGAGATCCCAGCGGGATTTGATGACTTATTGGTCGAGATCCCAGAGGAAGTTTTTTCAGATCCGATTTCTTCGACGCAAATTAGACGTTCACAATCAATTGAAACTGGAAGTCAGCACTAAAATCGATGTTCGGTCGGGAAATTCTCGATCACGTCGCATAACTGGGGACCACCGAATTGACACAACCTAAAAACCCTCGAAGCGCTTCCGCGGACGTCGACCCGCTCATCATTGACCGCTGGTCTCCGCGATCGTTCTCAAATGAGCCTTTAACCAAATCTGAAATCGCATCGATATTCGAAGGGGCGAGATGGGCACCTTCGTCATTTAATCGCCAACCGTGGCTATTTGTCTACGAGACCAACGGTGCGGATCGGGAAATATTCGACTCGCTACTGATGCCTGGCAACCAGGTGTGGGCCACGAATGCGCCGCTCATCGGATTCATCTTCGCAGAAACCAAGACGCAAGAAGGCCGTCGGCCAAGATCAGCTCAGTTCGATACTGGCGCCGCTTGGATGGCGTTGGCGCTCCAAGCTCGGTCATTGGGTATCTACACACATGCGATGGCGGGCATCGACTACGACTCGGTTAACGAGAAGCTGGGCGTGTCAGACGAGTTCTACACCGCAATGTGTGGATTCGTTGCCGGGAGGATTGGGCCGCGAGAAGCCCTCCCCGACGATTTGCAGGAACGCGAATCACCCAACGACCGGAAATTGGTCAGCGAGATCGCGCACAAGGGCGTAGTGACCCCCTCCTAATCGAGCGCTGCGAAAGTGAAGTTGTCTTCTGGATGGTCTAACGCGTACTTGGCTTGTCGCAAACCGAACTTCTCTTGAAGTTGAACCGTCAACCCGCCATCAATCATCAGAGTATGGCCGGTGATGAACGCTGCATCGTCGGAACACAGGAAGGCGATGCCAGCCGCGATCTCCTCGGGTTTGCCGGTGCGTCTCAGAGGATATTGGTCTGCGAAAAATGCGTGACCCGTTGGGTTTTCCGCCCACATTTGCGCCAAGCCTTCACCGACGATGTGACCAGGGCCGATCGCGTTGGCCCGTATTCCGTCGGGACCGTATTGGACGGCAAGTTGACGGGTCAGACCGATCACCGCCGCTTTACCAGTCTCGTACACGAGCATGCCAGTTTCCTGCAGATACGAGTGAACCGAGCCGATGTTGATGATGGAACCACCGCCAACTGCTCGCATGTGCGGCACGGCGTGTTTCGCACCTAGGTAAAGCGCCTTTACGAGCACGTCGATCCCGTAGTCCCAATCATCTTCCGTCACGCTCAACGCGTCGCCGTGGATCCGAGATTCACCTGAGATGACGCTGAAGGCGTTCTGAACCAAGATGTCCAATCGACCGAACGTGTCGACGATCTCTTCCACCATGCGCTGGCAATCGGCCGAGGACGACACGTCGATGTGGGATGTCACGGCAGATCCACCGGCTTCGTTGATCCGCGCAGCGTTCGCGGCAGCGGCGTCATCATCGATGTCTGCGATCAGAACTTGCGCGCCCTCGGAGGCCAAACGCCGTGCAGTTGCTCCGCCGATACCCAAAGCTCCTCCGGTGATCAACGCTGCCTTTCCTTCGAACCTGGACATTGTTTGAGACCCTCCACAATTGAAATCTGCATGTGATGATAAAGCCACTTCGGACTAAGTAATTCCATTACCTCGGCGCCGCTAAACCCAAGCCATCCAACACAACCATGTCGACAATTGAGCACGCAGCCGCCAGCGGCGATCCGACCGAGATAGGCAACGAGTTACTTGCTCAGGCGGGGTTCGGGCATGCACGAATCCAAAGCTATGCAGCGCTAGCCGGCGGAAATCCAGTGATGTCGCAGGTATTCCGAGTGCGGATTACTGGGTCCGATGACGACATAAATACCGCAATCGTGAAGATGCCTGCTCGGGATCCCCAGGATCGTAAACGTGAAGCTGGGAACGGATCCTATGTTCGCGAGGTTGAAACCTACGGGTTCCTGCGAGACATGCAGGGCGGTTTCCAACCGAGAATTATTGCCTCCAAATGTGATTCAGACGCTAGAACCGCGGCAATGCTGATCGAAGATCTGGGTCGATTACCGGACCGTGACGAGTTTGATGTACCGATCATCGAAGTGGCGATGGTGAATCTGGCTAGGATCCACTCGAGGTTTTGGCGTGACGACAGGTTTGGCAGCAATTGGTGGATAAGGGATTGTCATCACGCGGACATATTCAACGATGACACTAATTTGTTCGTCCCGAACTGGGAAGCATTAGCATCGTCGTCAAGACTGCATCCACGCGATCAACCGACAGTGAATCAAGTTGCCGAGTTTTTATCTCGAAATCTGCCGTACATTCTCCAAAAACTCGATTCGCGGCCACCGACGCTGTCCCATGGCGACCTGCACTCAGCAAACATGATGTTGCGGAGGGTCGACAACTGCGCGCAGCCCGTGTTGATCGATTGGCAGGATGCAGTCTACGCCGGGGGAACGAGTGACGTCGCCAAATTCCTATCTACGACGCTGTCACCCAACGTCGCAGCTTCCAACTTCGAAACTCTCGCTGCTGTTTATCATGCAGCGTTGGCACCCAAGGTTGGTTACAAGTACCCGTTCGAGAAGTGCTGGCGGGACATCATCCTTGCGCTGTTGGGCACATTCGCCAATTATGTGATTTGCGCGTCAACCGAGATCGACGAAACGATTGACCCCGAATCAGTGAACAGATCGTTGAGAAGAGTCGCGTCAGTAATCGATGTCGTGCGACCGCTCGACGAGCTATGAAGCAGTGTCGGAACGGTCCGGGCACGCGCTATAGGACACGCCACCACGGTGCGGCTAAAACATCTGAGGTTAACCATTCAGTTGTGTCGCCGCCATGCAACAACAGCCCGTACCTCGACTTTTCACCGTACTCCTTGCGGAATGTGCGAAGGTGCCTCGCGTCCCTTAATCGGGGGCGCGTAGTCGCTTTGATCTCGATCGGCAACAACCGGTTATCTGTTTCGATTACGAAATCAACCTCTTCCCCGGTTGACGTCCGCCAATAAAAGATTTCGGCGGATTCCAATTGGCCGTCTCGCCACGCCAAGAGGTCGTTCAACACCAGATTTTCTAGATGAACCCCATCAGGTTCGGAAATTTGGGCGAGGTGCAGTGCTATGCCGGTATCACCCCAGTAGAGTTTCGGCGATTTGATCAGCCGTTTGGTTCGATTGACGGCGTAGGCGCTGACTCGGACTATAAGGTAGGACGTTTCCAACAAGTTGAGGTAGCGACCTATTGTTGGTTGAGACATCGCAAGGTCTCGACCTAGTTCAGTCTGGTTGACTACTGATCCGATCCGGAGCGACGATGCGCGCATCAACCTTCGGAAATCTGGAAGCGCTGAGATAGTTGACAGTTCAAGCAGATCTCTCTCTAGGTAAGTGCGAACGTAGCCTTCAAACCAGATCAATCGTTGTCTTGGTGTTCTGAGTTCCAAGGCCGGTAATGGAAATCCGCCGCGCAGGGCGAGTGCTCGCCAGTCTTCCGGTTCAGCTGGTTGCTCGGTTACGATTTCACGCCAATCTTCGTCCCGTCCATCAATCAGACCATCCCAGATTCCCGTACTGCCGATGCCGAGCTGCTCGCGTCGCGTCATGGGCCAAAGCGTCAGGTAGCTTGCACGACCCGCGAGGGATTCCGAGACTTGCCTCATCAGCAGGAGGTTCGCCGAACCCGTGAGCAGAAACTTGCCGATTCGCCGGTTCGTATCGATGTCGAACTTGACGGCGTTTAAAAGTTCAGGTACCCGTTGCACCTCGTCGATGGTTATCGGTTCAGGACCGCTGATTAGAGCCTCCGGATCGCTCTCAGCGAGTTCTCGGGTATCCAAATCGTCAAGCGTTAAGAAACGGCGAGGCTCGGATGTGAGTTTCTGCGCCAGCGTACTCTTCCCGGATTGTCGTGCGCCAGTCACGACCACCGCGGGCATGGTGCTGAGGAGTTCGTCTAGTGTCGACGCAACTCTGCGCTCAAGTGTTTTTTCATTCATGTCGTTTATGATAATCATTCACATCGTGAATGGATTACAAGCATAGCATGAATGGATTACAAGCGCAACGTGAATGGATTACAAAGGAGGGCCGTGAAAAACCCGCAACGTTCCGCCCCGAAAAAGTTAACCCCTCGCTGAGGATGATGCCCCGCTGCCTGCCAGCCCTCGGTTGCGATTATGCGTTAGGTCCCGAAGCATCACGAGCGTATCGGAGTAACCCATTACTCGGGTGGCATACTCTTCTTCGTCGAGAAGCGAAAAACCACCGCGCCGCGATGCGATCTCGCCATTCGAAAAGAAACCAGCCATCGGGATGTCGCGGAAGCGATGGGAGATTATCTTGGCGTCGTGGTTTTCCTCTTCGAACATGCGGTAACCGCGAGCGACGGAGTTGAAGCAGAGCATCGCGTCAACATTCTCGCCACGGTCTCGCATGTAAGAGCCGTAGCTGTCCAAATTTTGGGACAGCCTCTGTGATGCCAGTTCGCTGTCGCGCACATGGAACTGGAGCGCTTGGCCTTCTTCGACTAGATCCCCGATCATCATGGCGCCTGTTTCCTGGTCCATGTCCATGATGTTGCGCATCACGTAATCGGGGTCCATCAGGACGCCGTTGGCTTCCAGGCCAACGACCAACGTCCGCTTCATACGCAGCTGGCTAAGCGGATCGGCACTGAGGAAGATCTCTTCGAGGACGGCCATCGGATTTCGATCGTCCAGGCGATGGATCTCGTTTCGGGTCGATTTCGTGATCACCATGCTCGGCCCGACTGGGGCCTCGCTTCCAGAGACGATGGTGTCGGCAGCGATGTCCTCTTTCATCAGGAGACCGACCGCTCCGTGGTGTCGGATCTCATCGCCGAGGAACATTCGGTTTTCACCGTATTCATGTCCTCCACTGACCAGCCCGCCGAATTTCATCACGGACGGGAAAACGGTGTCTAGCATGGACAGGGCATTTTCGGTAGAAACTGTCAACGGATCGATGAGCACCAGCATCAAGCCATTTTCGTACTCCTCGGGATCTGATCCGATGGCATCCGCCAGTGATTCAGGGGTCGCGTCTTTGCCGGACGCCTGTTTATCGGAAAAGGCGAACGGAAACATTGTGTCGGTGTTGCAACTCGCTGCAAGCACCGACAACCCCGGACCGGTTTCAATTTCTCTTCCGGCTCCGATGACGCCCGAGCCTGAGCAGCCAACCACTAATCCGGGATTGAGCTTTTGATGCAGGTCGGGTAAGACGTTTTCGAAATCAGAGTATTTGGGCGCGCCCGCAAATACCAATGCCAAGTCGGGCGACTCGCCATCCAACTGCGCGTCGATGGAGTCGCACATCGCGGCGACTTCATCGGGTTCGTCGTAGTTTTCGCAGACTGCTCCAGCGAAGCGTTGCGGTCCTGAGCGCGCTGCCCGTGCCGCTTGAACAGGGTTTGATGGTGCCGCTGCATTGGAATTCGAGCCCCACTTAAACTCTGCTTGCATGAAGCGTCCTTCTCCAAATTCCTGCATTCGTGTTGCACCACTCAACCCCAGAGTCCGACACCGGACTCGTTATGATGCGTGATTGTGATTTTGGCAAAACGGGCCGAGTCGAAACAATATGGCGATTGACGACTCGTCCCTAATCTGATGCCATTCGAATCACATGCGGGACAGTGCTCTGCCGGCGGCCTCGATCGTCGCGTCGATCTGCTTATCTGTATGTGCTGATGACATATGCACGCGTCCGTTGGACGAAAGCCGTATTCCCTCGAGCATCATCTCAGACGCGAATTGAGAGTAACGGACATCATCGCACTTGGTGGCGTGATCACGGTAGTTGCGGACGATGTCTCCGCTCCGATTGAACGAGACGCCGAAAACGCTGCCAAGACCTTGGACATGGATGTCGGTCTCGGTCTCCATTCCAACGCGACGGAGGCCTTCGATGAGTCGTTCGCCTCGTCGATTAAGGTCCGCGTAGAAGGCGTCGCCTTGGTCGTTGAGGTGGGTCAGAGTAGCATGGGCGGCCGATATCGACATCACGTTGGAGTTGAAGCTCCCGCCGTGGTAGACCTCACCGCTGCCGAGCACGTCCATGATGTCGCGGGGACCGGCGAGCATCGCTATCGGAAAGCCAGCGGCGATCGATTTGGCATAGGTGGCGAGGTCAGGGGTGATTCCCAAAAGTTCTTGGGCTCCCCCGTAGGCGACGCGGAACCCTGTGATGACCTCGTCAAAGATGAGCAGGGCGCCGTGACGATGGGCTAAGTCCTTGACGGCTTCCATGTAACCCGGCTCAGGCATGATGCAGTTGGTGTTGGCGTTGATCGGCTCCATGATTACCGCGGCAACTTCGCCGGGGTTGCGTTCGAACGCGGCTTCGAGGCGGTCGATGTCGTTCCATTGGCAGGGAATAACCTGCGATGCTGCGCCGGGGTCCATGCCCGCCGATTCGCCGACGACATTGGGGGCATTGATGTCGCCCGCATCTTCGATTGGCGGATGGATCGAATGGTTCACGCTATCCATCCAGCCGTGGTAGTGGCCTTCGAATCGAATGAATTTGGTCCTGCCGGTGTAACCGCGGGCGAGACGGATCGCCAGTTGGTCGATCTCGGTGCCCGAACTGGCGAAACGAACGGTGCAGTCATCGATCGGGACGGCGTCAGCGGCCATCTCGGCAGTTTCGAGTTCCCGCTCAAACTGGGCAGCTAGGACGTAGCCTTTCCGCATGTCTTCGGAGACTTGTTGCGCGACGAATTCTGGAGCGTGACCGAAAATGTTCGGCCCCATGCCTTGGATGTAATCGATGTACTCGTTGCCGTCGGCGTCCCACATCAGAGCGCCTTCGGCGCGATCGAAGAACAGCGGTTCGCCGCCTGGCTCGTTGAGCCTGATTTGCGAGGAGATGCCGCCGGCGACTACGCGGCGGGCACGTTCCATCAGCTCGCGGGATCGTTGTCGATTTGGCTGTTGCGCTGACATTGGAGCCGATCCTAGTGGTTAGGGTTTACGAGGCAGAATTCGTTGCCTTCCGGGTCTTGCATAACGATCCATCGAGTTTCACCGAATTCGCGTTCGGCGACACGAGTTGCGCCAAGAGCTACGATTCGTTCGGCTTCGGCCTTCAGATCGTCGGTTTCGAACTCCATGTGAAGGCGGTTTTTGGCGGTTTTGGTTTCGGGTACTTGGAGGATCAACAGGCGCGGGTAGTTCGGTTTGTCGGAAACGAGGACTGCCAGTATCGGGTAGTGCGAATCGCCGACTTTGTAATCTGTAGCTTCGCACCAGAATTTAGCCAACGATTCGACGTCGCTGGCGTCCATTGTCAGCCCCCAGAAATCGAAATCAGACGCCATCTTTGAATACCGTCCTTAGTAGTTCGATTTGTTCTGGAACCATGAGGGTGTAATCCGGGACCCAGAACGGAAGCGTTTCTTCCCAGATGACCCCTAACTCACGGTCGTAACCCGCTTTTTCAGGGTCAAACCATTCGAGGATTCGGGGACCAAGGTTGGAGTCTTCTTCGCCGAGGGGTTCAGTGTAAGGGGTGTTGGTGTTGAAGTAGTTGACGCAGTGCCATTTGGGGACAACCATCAATAGCGGATCGCCGTTGTCGTCGGTTTTGACGCCGAAGATCCAGTAGTGATGTGACTGACCGAGCCAGTAGCCAGATTTGGAGTTGGCCACTTCCCGGTGTTTGACCGGTAAGCCCAGAAATCCTGCTTTGGCTACGCGTGGTAGCCAGTTGAGGCCGGTAATGGGATCGCGGATGTCTTCGAGGACATGAGAGATGATGACGAAGTCGAATGGGCCGTCGGATTCAAGTTGTCGCCAGATGTCTTCGGCGTTCACGTCGCCGACATAGAGTTTCTTTTCGGTCTCGAAGGGAAAGACGTCCACGTAGACATCGACAACATCGTCGGCCCAAGGGTTGTGGCGGCCGCCGATGTCGACGACGGTGAAATCCGGGTTCTCGGCCTTTTGGAGCCGGATGCCGTCGAGCATCTGATCCCGGAAGGTTTTGGTGTCGCCCGCGGCGTAATTAGTTATGGGCATGGCCGCGTTAGACCAGATACTTTCGGTTGACTTTGCAGACGTAGGAGTAGGTCGGGTTGACGAATTGGGTTACGCGAGCTTCGAGGCACTGTGCGAGGAAGATGAAGGCCTCGCCTTGGGTCATGCCGTAATCGGATTCGAGCCAGACGATCATTTCTGAGAGGGCGATTCGGAAGGCGTCTTCGGCTGGTTTCTCGATGCCGGTGGTCATGATGTGGGTGTCGTTTTCGATGCGAGGCCACCACATTCCTTCTGGCATGGGCAATAGTTCGACCTTCATCTTGACCGATCCGCCGGTCTCGATGCCACCGCCGCCGCAGATCTCGCCGTCGCCTTGTCGGGCGTGCATGTCGCCGACGTGGAGCAGAGCTCCGGGGTGGTAAACGGGCAGGTGTAGGCGCGCACCCGTGTGACTTCCTGAATGTCAAAATTGCCGCCCCACTGCCCTGCCCAGCTGTTGGTTCGGGCTTCGCGCTCGGGTGCTACTCCGACGACGCCAAGCATCGGTTCGACGGGGAATGAGAGTTTGTCGTTCCAGATGATCTGGCCGTTTTCGACGTCGATGCGACAGATGCGGAACTGCGGTCCAATATTGGAGGGGCCCAGGTATCCGGGCATGGCTCCCGTTGACCCGCCGTATCGAGTCCAACCGACGGGGTGGGTCACGATCTCGCCGATGTGGACGGTGAGCATGTGTCCGGGTTCGGCGCCTTCGACGTAGGTGCAGCCGGAGGATGCGTTGCCACGGTCAGTGGGTTGGGAGTCGGAGCGGTAGGAGTTGTAGAGGTCTCGGATGTCGTCGGGGACGAGTTCGGCGTCAGGACCGCGGTTCATCTGAGTTTGAACTTCGAACCACTCCCCCGGTTCGACGCGCAGCGTCACCGGATTGGCTGCCGAGTGTTCGTAGTAGAGGGTCTCTCGGGTTGCGATTTTCATGTGGTGGTCTCTGATGGGAGGGGGTTGCTGTCTGGGTGAAGTGTAACGGTTGGGCGCTCACCCTAACCCTCTCTCGGTGAGCGGGAGAGGAAAAGTCACGCGAGGAGTTTGTCAGCCAGATCTGGGAAATCCACAGCGACGATATCGATGTCAGAGTCGGCAGTGGCCATTTCGATATCCGAAAAACCAGGAGTGACGTTTGATTCGCCTTCGCGGTGGATGTACGCGGTAGACATCCCGGCGCGTCGCGCGTTCTTGAGGTCATTCATGTGGGCAGCGACCATCATCGTCTCGGAGGGTTGGCGTCGGAGGAGACGTATCGCTTTGTTGTAAGCGTTTGGCGGACCTTTGTAGGCTCCGAGGAACTCGCAAGAGAGGATGCCGTCCCAGTTGATGCCGTTATGTTTGGAGCAATCGACGGCGATAGAGTAGCTGAGAACGGTTAGGACGGTGGTTGTGTATCGGGACTTGATCCGGTTGATGGCGTCGGCAGCTCCGGGCCAGGCTCGGAGGCGGTGCCAAATCTCGGCGAGGTCGTCACGTTCTGATGTCGAGAGGGTCAATGCGGAGTGTTTTTCTAGAACGTCGTCGAGGACTTGGCGGTGAATGTGATCGAGATTGGTCCAAGGAATTTCGAACGTGTTGACGCGAGCGAGCATTTCGAAGGACCATACCCGCCAGTCAGTAGCGAACTGCACGATGTCGATGTCAGCCGACTGTTCGGTCGCCAAACGCCGCACTTCATCTTCTACGGTTCCTCGCCAGTCGAATACAGTCCCGCCGACATCCCACGTTAAGGCTTTGATGTTGGAGAGGTCGGTCATGGTCAACTACCTTGTGCGAGTGTTTTTGAACGAAGTGTAACGGTTCAATTGTGGATAATTGCACTATGAGCGCACCACCACGACGTTTGACTGTCCGGTACTTCAGGGATGCGAAGGCTCGCGGCGAATTGATCCCGATGGTGACGGCGTACGACTACAACAACGGGTTGCTAGTCGATGCCGCCGGGATACCGACGATCCTGGTCGGTGACAGTTTGGGCAATGTGGTTTTGGGGTACGACTCGACGGTGCCAGTAACAGTGGACGATATGGTTCGAGCCACGGCGGCAGTAACGCGCGGTGCGAAAAGGGCGTTCGTGGTCGCAGATATGCCGTTCGGCAGTTACCAATCGGATGTTCCGACGGCGGTGCGGAACGCAGTGCGGTTGATGAAGGAAGGAGGCGCGCAGTCTGTGAAATTGGAGGGCGGAGTCTCGGTTGAGGCAACAATTCGAGCGATAGTCGATGCCGGGATTCCAGTAATGGGGCACGTCGGGTTTACACCCCAGTCGATCCATTCATTCGGTGGATATCGCGTGCAAGGACGCGGCGCCAACGCAGAGCGTGTGATTGAGGATGCTCGGGCGGTGGAGCGCGCTGGGGCGTTTTCGGTGGTGCTGGAGTTGATGCCTTCGGATCTGTCGAAAGAGATAACGGGCCAGTTGAGCATTCCGACGATCGGGATCGGAGCGGGTCCGCACTGCGATGGCCAGGTGCAGGTGTTGCACGACATGCTCGGTCTGGATCCGACATTCCGGCCGCGCCATGCCGGGCACTATGGCGATTTGGCGGGTGTGATTGTCGATGCGGTAAAGCAGTATGTGGAGGATGTGGGTGAGGGTAAGTTCCCCGGGGATGCGGAGTCGCACTACTCGCGGTCGAGTTGAACTGGGATGGGCGCGATTAGACGAGTGATGCCAATGGGCATCTACTGCGTTTTCGCTTTGCTCACTCTCCTCAGAATCTCTCCCTGAAAAGTGCAGTAATAAGGGTGACTTGCGAAGAGCAGGTTGGTTGTTGTTTGAACTGTCCTTTTTGCCGTCGCTTGTCGCAACGGACTTTTTATTTGTTGCATCCGCGGGACGGATTTCAGACGTTGTGGCGTCTGACTCCGCCCGCCGATACGGTTGCTGCCGACAGCGGCTCGACCTGGCTTCCGCCAGTCAAGGGGACGGTGACACGCAGGACACTAGTAACTGTGCCCTGTTACACGTGGCGGCCTGACCGAGGCTCGCCCGTTCCGCGTCATCGTCCTCGCATCCAAACAGGTCGAGGATCTGATTCCTACAAAACTTACGCAACGCACGTCGAGTTCCGAGTACGGCTCAACTAAGGTGTACAGCCGGAGGACGTCACGCCTCCGCTCGCATCGCCGCACTGCGGGGTTCGGGGAAATCGCCGAACCCTTCGGAATAATTCGCTCTTACGTAGCATTATGCCCGTGCGTGACGTTCGCTTCATGAGTTGTATTATTACATATGTATTTGACATTTGCAAACGCGAACATTGTCATTCTGAGTGCTACTTCTCACTCTGAGCGCCACTTGTCATTCTGAGCGAATCGAAGAATCTGCGGTCGGATGGATGCAAACCGCGATGTTGAGATTCCTCGCTACGCTCGGAATGACAGGCGGATGTGCTCGGAGTGACAGGGGGCTGCGCTCGGAAGGATAGGCATGACAGGTTGGAAGCACGATACGATAACGCTAGTCTTTGGACACATCGAACCCTAGGAGTTGACGGAATGATCTACGAACTTCGCATCTACGAGTGCTTTGCCGGTAAGTTGCCGAACCTGAATGATCGATTCAGGAACCACACGATGGAGCTGTTCGAGAAGCACGGGATCAGGAACGTGGGTTATTGGACGCACGACATCGGACCGAACAGCAATCAGTTGGTCTATCTAGTGGCGTTCGAGGACGCTAATCAGAGAGCAGAGGCTTGGGCGAACTTCCGGGCGGATCCGGAGTGGCAAGAGGTGTTCGCGAAGTCTCACGAAGACGGCATCCTCGTGAAGAACATCGAGAACCGGCTGCTAATGCCGACGGATTATTCGCCGATGCAGTAGGGATTGCCCTAACCCTAACCCTCTCCCGCCGAGCGGGAGAGGGGATTTTCGTCATCTCTCTGAGCACACTGCGCTCGCGCCTTTCGTTCCGAAAGGGGCAGTTTGGCTCAATAACCTTCCACTTTGTCGCATTCGTATATGAAGGGTTCGTCTGCGATGTAACGGCGGAGGTTTTCTTTGAATACCTCGCGGCGGCCGAGGTACATATCAGGGACTAGGGCTGAGGCGTGGGGTGAGAAGATTACGTTGGGGGTGGTCCAGAGCAGACTGTCTGGATCTGGTGGTTCGGGCTCCATGGCGTCTAGACCAGCGCCTGCAAGTTCTCCGTTGCGGATGGCTTGGCACATGGCGTTTTCGTCGACGATTCCGCCGCGGGAGATGATGATGATGTGTGCGGTAGGTTTCATCAGGGCGATGCGGCGTTGATCGATGGAGTTCATGGATTCGTTGGTGTAGGGGCAGGCGACGACGAACCAATCGGACAATTTGATGAGGTCGTCGAGTTTATCTAACCCCCAGACCTGTTCGGCGTGTTCAGACGGTCGCGGGTGTTTGTCGACGGCGTAGACCTTCATGTCGAAGCCGGATGCGCGTTTGGCCACGCGTCGTCCGATGTTGCCGAAGCCGTAGATGCCGAGGGTTGCGCCTTCGAGTTCGATTTGACGCCAAGCATAGTCTTCGGGTCGCCACTCTCGAGCCATCTGTTGCGGCAGCATTTCGTTAAGTCGTTGAGCCAATGAAGTGATTAGGGCAAAGACGTGCGTCGCCATGGGGCTGACGTGGGAATCGCGGGAGTTTGTGACGGGGATGTCAGACTCGACGAGTTCAGGAATCTTCATGATCCCGTCGATGCCAGTGCCAGCGCAGTGGATCCATTTCAGGTTTTTGGCAGCTAGGAACACCTTGCGGGTCGGCCATCCACAGTAGGCATCGGCGTCTTCGATGGCGATCAGCTGGTCTTCTTCGGTCTCGCACCAGACGAAATCGATGTCGGGGAATGAGGCTTCGATGTCTCGGATTACGGCATCTTCAGGTTCGCCCGGACCGACGCCGCCGGGCATGGGGGTCATTACGACTTTCACGGTGGGGTTCCTCTGGTTGGGGATGGAGGGGGTGAGTTGGTAGGTAATTTAGCACTTTGTTTGCCCTCACCCTAACCCTCTCCCGCCGAGCGGGAGAGGGGATTCCTTCGTTGCATTCTTATTCTTCGCCTGCACGCGCCTCCCTCGCGTCGCGAAGGGACGGTTATTCCACACATCTCTGGATTCTGGCTTTCGCCGGAATGACATTTAACGTCTTTGCTTCGCGCGTTCTTGGGCGCACATCCATTCGTCGTGGGGAGGGACTGGTTCGCCGATGACGTAGAGGAAGAAGTAGCAGCCGGTGTCGCCGAGGAATTTGAACTGCTTTTTCAGGTCTTTGACTACGTCGTAGAAGTCGCCGTGGGAGCGGAGGTAGTCGATGAAGCAGCCGTGTTCGGCATCAAGTTCGATGATGCGCTGGGCGTTGTAGGCGATGGCGGCGAGTTTGCGACGGTTTCGGATGACGCGTTTGTCTTGGGCGAGTTCTTCCAACTCCTCCTCAGTCAGCGCAGCCACTCTGCCGATCTCGAAGCCGTGGAACGCGTCGTTGGTGTCCGGCCACTTGGCATTGACCACTCTCCACGACATACCGCTCTGGAAAACGGCTTTGGACATGACTTCTAGGTAGTCGTCTAGGGATTGAACTTCTACTTGGGGAGGTGCGCCTTTTTCGTCTGGCATGAGCAGAACTTTCTGAACGGTGATTAGTGTGATTGTAATGATGGGCTGTGATTGCACCGCGCGTCTGCGTTCTTTCGCCGTGTATTACGATGCCGGCATGACTATCTCAGCAGAGAGAATAAGTAGGCTTGAAGGCTCGTATGAGCAAGTAGACAAACGCCTCGGCGATTTGACCGCTTCTGTAAATCGGGTTAGCGGCGATCTTAATTCGTTGCGCGCAGACATGAACGCCAAGTTCAACACCTTAATTGTCGTCTTTGCTACTGGCTGGGTTGCTGTTGCCGGGGCTATCGTAGTCTTAGCCCTCAGAAGCTGATCCCGATCTCTCAACAAAATCAACCGCAAGGTTGACACTAGCTTCTATTTGCCATCATTCGCGGCTCAGAAATCGTCTACGCGCGCATAAAATGCTTGTTGCGCTCAGACTGCGCATCGAATACCGGACAATACAGGGCCTTCATCATGCCGAACATCAACAGACTGAAAGCGCTATCGGGACAATCCGCGATTGTGGGAGTGGCCGAATCCGACCAGATCGGGAATGTTCCTGATAAGTCTCCTCTGGCGCATCATGCAGAGGCGGCGATCAACGCCCTCGACGACGCCGGATTATCGCTTTCAGACGTTGACGGATTGATGACGGCCGGATGGTCGACGCTTGATGTTGGGGAGTATCTGGGGATACATCCTAGGTTTACGGACAGCACGTCGGTGGGTGGCTCTTCGTTCGTGATCCATATCGCCCATGCGATCGCGGCGATTCAGGCGGGTTACTGCGAAGTGGCGTTGATCACGCATGGGCAGGCAGGCCGGAATGATCGGGCCGGATTGGGAGCGAATCTGGGGACGCCGCAGAACCAGTACGAGCGGCCGTATGGGATTATTGGTCCTCCGGTTTCGTATGCGATGGCAGCGCGGCGATACATGCACGAATATGGCGAGGATCGGACGCGGGAGGCGATGGCGAACATCGCAGTCTCGACTCGCAAGTGGGCGAATATGAATGACAAGGCCTACTTCTACGACCGCCCTGCCACCTTCGACGACTATCACGAGTCGCGTTGGATCGTCTGGCCGTTCCACCTGCTGGATTGCTGCCTCGTGACGGATGCAGGGGCGGCCATCGTAGTTACGACGGCCGAGCGTGCGAAGGACTGTGCGAAGGGCGGCGTTGCGATCCTAGGTGCGGCTGAGGGTCATGACCACTCGATGATTTCTCAGATGCCGGATTTGACGCGGGCGTTTGGTCGCAACACGGGTCAGCAGGCGTTGGATATGGCCGGAGTATCGCACTCGGATCTTGATCTGATGATGATCTACGACTCGTTCACGTACACCGTGTTGGTGTCGTTAGAAAACCTTGGTTTCTGTGGTCCTGGTGAGGGTCCAGACTTGGTTGCGAACCAGCGGACGGCGCCGGGGGGTGACTTCCCGGTGAATACATCTGGCGGTGGACTGTCGTACACGCACCCGGGTATGTACGGGATCTTCACAGTTGTTGAAGCCGTAAGGCAGTTGCGCGGAGAGACGGGCGAGCGGCAGTTGGATGACTGCAACTTGGCGGTAGCGCATGGGACCGGCGGTTACCTGTCGTCAACCGGGACGGTGATATTGGCTTCACCTTAAGCGGCTTGCCGACGAACACATCCTGATCCCGTTACAGTTGGGGTTTTCGTCTTGACGGAGACTCGGGATGTTGGGCGTATCGTACTCGGACAGTGAAGAAAGTGTCATTTTGGGCAAGTCCATTTGGTCGGCTGATCGCAGTTGTGATTACCGTCGCGGCCACTTCCGTTGCGATGTTCGCGATTTATGCGGGTGTTGCCATCGGCATCAACGCGGCTGGTTTCTACATTCGAACTAGCGATTGTCCGGATTTATCACGCGATACGTTCCCCGAAGAATGCTTGGCGCACTTGGGTGATTGGCTTCCGGGAGAAGAAGGCGATGGGAAGAGCGATTTTGTTTGGCTCGGGGGACAGGCTGAGCTGAGCACTTGCGTGAGGAAAATCGCTGAGGAGGGGGCTGCGCAGATGGACGCTTTCTTCTCTGAAGACGGCATCTCGCCAGAGTGTTGGGAAAGATATGGGGATAGCTATCGTCTGACGGGATCGGAGCCCAAACTCGAGTACCGAGGACGAATTCTCGACAGTAAAGAGATCAACGAGTTTGGATTCGTCACACCGACGCCAACACATTAACCAAAAGTACCGAATTCCATCGATAATGGGGTTGCAGATGCCGAGAAAGAGAGATGAAAGCGACGGAACGGTCGAAAACTTCGCAGTTGATGCGATTAGTCGCGGTCATCGTGTCGCTCGCGGCTACATTGGGGGCAATAGCTATCATCCTCTTGAAATTCACGCTCGCCAGCGGTTGATCCGCTGTTTATGGCATCATCCAGTTCGCGAAACCGACATCGTGAATTCGCGCTCGTACGCAACCAAACAGCTATTACAATCTACCCACGACTTTGAGGATCGAGAAGCGAATAAATCTGTGAAGGGACCACACGATGACCAATGATGCGCCCGCACGCCCCGAACCGGTAGCGCAACCGGAATCCGACCGGTACTGGGAAGGTGCCCGCAACGGAGAGCTTTGGTTGCAACGAGACAAGGCGACTGGCGAGTATCAGTTTTATCCTCGTGCATTTAGTTTGGCAACGCCGGGTGGTGAGATCGAGTGGGTGAAGGCGTTGGGTAACGCTACGCTTCACACGTTTGGGATCGTGCATGTTCCGCCGCATCCGGGGTTCATGGGAGAGATTCCGTACATCACTGCGATTGTGGAGTTGGAAGAGGGGCCCAAGATGGCGGCGAACATCGTTGGTGTGGAACCAGAACCAGAAAACCTGAGCATCGGGATGGCGTTGAAGGTAGTGTTCACGAAGATCAGCGACGATTACACGCTGCCGAACTTTACGCCGGCCTAATCCCCTTTCGGGCGGACCTGCCATCCCCTCTCCCCTTCGCGAAGAGGAGGTAAGCAAATTGGCATTCCGAGCGCAGCGAGGAATCTGATCGATGCGCACGAGGGTGCCGCGCGAGATTCTTCACTCCGCTGCGCTCCGTTCAGAATGACATGATTGGACAACACGTGGGTCTGGTCGCCGCAGCCCCTGCGTCTTGCTTTGCCATAAGCAAGCTTCACGTGTTCATTGCCAGTGCGCGAATCGCGTGTTGCACAATTTAGGTATTGTTGCGCGGGTTTGATTTACCGCGTTTGATGTGAGGGCACCGAGATGAATAGGCATTTCTTGAGGTTTCGCGACCTGTCGGCGGAGGATATTTCTCCGCTGCTTTACCGTGCGATCGAGTTGAAGAGCGGTGCCGAGAGTCGAGCGTTGGATGGGATGTCGGTGGCGATGCTCTTCGAAAAGCCGTCGCTGCGGACCAAATTGTCGTTCTGGACCGGCGCCCAGAAGCTCGGTGGGAATCCGCTGTATTTCTCGCCGGAGGAGGTTGGCCTAGGTCAACGCGAGCCGGTTTCAGACGTCGCCAAGGTTCTATCGAGCATGGCTGACATGGCGGTGGTACGGACGTTTGCTCAGTCGACGCTGGATGAATTCGGTGACAACAGCGATGTGCCGGTGATCAACGCGTTGACCGATGAGGAGCATCCATGTCAGGCGTTGGCGGACGTGATGACAATGTTGGAGATTCGTGGGTATCTGGATGATGTTCGGGTTGCGTTCATAGGTGACGGGAACAACGTGGCGACGAGTTTGGCGTATGCCGTAGCGGGACTTGGCGGGACGATTGTGATCGCGTCGCCGATGGACTACGAATTGCCCTATCGGATGCGCGCGGACGCGGCAGACTACACCTCTAGGCAGGCAAGGCAGGGTAGCGTGATACAGATGCGTGACCCAGTTGAAGCAACTCGACACGCGGATTTCGTCTACACGGACGTTTGGACGAGCATGGGTCAAGAGGCGGAGACTGCCCAACGGTTGAAGGATTTCCAGGGGTACCAGGTGAACCCCGAGCTCATGGAGGTCGCCAAACCGCAGGCTCGCTTCATGCATGACATGCCGGCGCACCCGGGCGAGGAGGTGTCGGAGGATATGATGTCGCATCCATCGTCAGTGGTCTACCAACAAGCCGAAAACCGCATGTGGGCGCAGATGGCGCTCATGGAAAAGATAGTTGGGGATTCACCCTCACCCTAACCCTCTCCCATCAAGGGAGAGGGGATGGATCGTGTATGCCCCCTTTGTCCTGCGGACATTTCCCCCGCGAACGAGGGAAACCCAAGAGTTTTCACGATAACGATGTCGCTGCCGGTAATAGCCATAGTTGGACGTCCCAACGTCGGGAAATCGACGTTGTTCAACCGCATCGCTGGAAGTCGAATCGCGATCGTCAGCGATACTCCGGGAACAACTAGGGATCGGGTCTCCGTCAACGCCGACTGGTACGGTCGGCGTTTCATGCTGATCGATACCGCTGGTATCGAGGACAAGCCGACGGCCGAGGTGCAGTTGTGGGATGAGGTGCGGGTTCAGACGGAACGTGCGGTCGAGACTGCGGACGCGGTGATATGGCTCGTAGATTCAGCGGACGGAGTCACGGCTTCGGATTACGATGCCGCTGAGCTATTGAGGCTCGCAGGCAAGCCGTACGTCTTAGCGGCCAACAAGACTGACAACACGACGCGGATGGCGGAACTCTACATGTTCGCCTCGTTGGGCATGGGTGAAGCGATTCCGATCAGCGCGTATCACGACATCGGAATAACCGAGTTGATGGACACGGTTCTCGGGAATGTAGATGACCAGTTCGAAGATGATCTTCCGGACGATTTGATCAGGGTCGCGATTGCCGGCAGACCTAACGTCGGGAAGTCGGCGATATTCAACGCGTTGACTGGTGAAGAACGATCCATTGTCAGTCCCGTGCCGGGGACGACACGGGATACGGTCGATGCGATCTACACGTACCAGGAAAACCACATGATGTTTCTGGATACTGCCGGTTTACGGCGGCGAGGGAAGACCGAACAGGGTATCGAGAAGTTCAGCGCAATCAGGACCATCGGGGCTATAGAGCGGTCGGATGTCACGATCCTAGTGTTAGACGCTACTGAGTTTGTGACGGCACAGGACACGCACATTGGAGGATTTGCGCAGGACGCCTACAAGGCGGGCGTGGTGTGCATCAACAAATGGGATCTTTCGCGGGAAGCGGATACGACATTTGATGAAGCGGTAGCCGAGATCCGTGACAGGTTCAAGTTCATCCCGGACGCTCCGATACTGTTCACATCGGCTTTAAGCGGCAGGGGCATCGGCTCGATCCCCGAAGCCGTCCGTCAGACTTTTACCCAATTCACGAAGCGAGTTGACGAAGGTGAACTGGCTCGGACCTTGTTCACCGCTCTCGGTGATCGTCCGTTGCCCGCGAAGGGGCGCAGACGGCCGCGGATATCGGGCATCGAACAGGTCGGGGTTCGCCCACCGACATTCGTGATAACCTGCAAAAACCCCGAATATCTGCATTTCTCCTACAAGCGGTTCCTAGAAAATCGATTGCGAGAAGCATTCGGTTTTAAGGGTTCGCCCATCAGGATGCTGTACCGCGGCGGCAAATGATTTGACATGAGCGAATGGTTGGCGTGGGTGCTAGTCGCGCCCTTGGCATATCTCGTCGGTTCGATACCGGTAGGAATCATCGTCGGTAAGTTGTGGAGAGGCGTCGACCCTCGCGAGCACGGCAGCGGTTCGATGGGCGCGACGAACGTTCTCAGGACTGTGGGTAAGAAGGCAGCCGTGACGGTGTTCGTATTGGATTTCGGCAAGGGAGCGACGGTCGTTGGGTTGGCGATGCTGATGGCTCCGGAAACGTATCTGTTGCACGGATTGGCTGGCATTTTGGTCATCATCGGGCACACTTTCCCGGTTTTTGCCGGTTTCAAGGGCGGCAAAGGGATAGCCGTGGGTTGGGCAGCGATTCTGGTACTCTCGCCGATAGCGGCGGCGGCTACGTTGATCGGGTTGGCGATTGCCGCACTTACCCGATATGTGTCGCTCGGTTCGATGATCGGGGCTGGACTGGGTGTGGGCGTTCTGATCGTGTTAGCCGTTGTGAATGTGCCGGTCGATATCGTTAATGCGCCCATGGAATATCTGGTGTTCGCCATACCGGCTGTGGCATTGATTCTTTTCAGCCACAGAGAAAACATGGTTCGATTGAGCCGCGGCACGGAGAGCAAACTCGACATCAACGCCGCGGAGGGCGAATCGGCCGCTGGCGGTCAGGGAGCATGATCCGATTTCCACAATCGGCATCATAGGAGCGGGATCTTGGGGCACGGCGTTGGCCGTGTTGCTCGCAGATTTCGGGAACTCGACACGACTCCTCGCGAGGGACGCCGAACGTGCTGCGGAATTGGAGGCAGATCGAGAGAACAAGCGTTATCTAGAGGGAATGATGTTCCCGGATGGGATGTCGGTGGATCACGATCCGTGCCGTGCTTTGGCACATGTTGATTGCGTGATCGTCGCGGTGCCGTCGGTCGCGATGCGGGAAGTGATCAACGCGCATGTCGGCTGCATTGCACCGGGCACGATCATTGTTAGCGCTACGAAGGGGTTGGAGATCGAGAGCGGCAAGAGGATGAGCGAGGTTATCGCGGAGAGCATCGCAGCCAGTCACAGCGTGTCAGCCGACGAAGCCATGTCGAGCATTTGTGCGCTCTCCGGCCCGAACCTTTCTGTGGAAATCGCGATCGGATTGCCGGCATTGGCCACCGCGGCATCGGTTTCGATTGAGACCGCAGAACGGGTGCAGACGATGACGAGCGGAGATCGCTTTCGGGTCTACGCTTCGGACGACATCGTCGGGGTTGAGCTAGGCGGCACGCTGAAGAACATCATCGCGATCGGTGCGGGGTTCATCGACGCATCGGGATTGGGATCGAATATCAAAGCGGCTTACGTGACACGCGGTTTGCACGAGATTACTCAGTTGGGACTGGCGCTGGGCGCCAAACCTGCGACGTTCGCCGGGTTGAGTGGAATTGGAGATATGTTGACGACTTGCTACAGCCCATTGAGCCGGAACTACCGTTTGGGCGCTCGACTCGCAGAAGGCGACACGGTAGACGAGGCGCTGGACTACCTCGGACAGACCGCCGAAGGTGTTCCGACGACGCGGGCTGCGATGAGGATAGCCCGTCGGCTAGGTGTCGAGATGCCGATCACGGAGACGGCGCATAAGGTGATGTTTGAGGGGGTACCGGCGCAACAAGCTTCGGCCGAACTGATGCGGCGGGGGTTGCAGCGGGAGTAAAGGCCCTACTGAACTCGCAATTGCCGAAGCCTAGGATCGAACCAGTCGCGCAGCCAGTCGCCGAGGAAGTTGAAGCCCATCACTACGAGGAAGATGGCGACACCGGGCAGCGTGGCGATCCACCAAGCACGGGAAAGGTGTTGACGGCCGTCGGAAGCCATGATGCCCCATGCGGGGGTGTCGGGTGGTACGCCGACGCCTAGGAAGCTGAGGGTCGATTCGGTGAGGATCAGGGAGCCTACGCGGAGACTTCCGATGACGAGCACGGAACCGATAACGCCGGGTAGGATGTGCCGGAACAGGATGCGTGCTTGAGAAGCCCCTTGGATACGAGCGTAGTTGACGTAGTCAGATTCTCGGAGGGTTAGGGTTTCGGCGCGGACCACGCGGGCGAAGTTGTCCCATCCGAAGAGTATGAGCAGGACGATGATGAGTTCGAGGCTTTGTCCGAATACGACGACGACGACGAGGGCGACAAGTAGGAATGGCATCGCTAACGTGAAGTCGACGGCTCGCATGGCTATTTGGTCGACCCAACCTCCGCGGTAGCCAGCGACTAGTCCGATGACGGTGCCTCCGATACCGCCGGCAAGAATCACCGCGGTGGAGATTATCGTGGACACCCTCGCGCCGTAGATCAGCCGGCTGAGTATGTCTCGGCCTTGGTGGTCAGTGCCTAACGGGTATTCCCAAGCGCCGCCTTCTTGGAAAATGGGCGGTTTGAAGGCCGCGCGCAAGTTGCCACGAAGCGGGTCGTGGGGCGAAAGCTGCTCCGCAAAAACTGCACACACGATCATTAATACGAGAACCAAGAATGGAATGACTGGATATCTCCGCAACCACGACCATGCGATACGTAATGCCCGCAATACGGGATTACGGGGTAGTGTGTCGTCGAGCGGTGAAGGGACGTATGTGGCTTCGATCGTCATCCAAGGTCTGGGTGTCAGTCGAGACGTATCCGCGGGTCGAACACGGCGTATAGCAAATCAACGATGAGGTTGAGAATGATGTAAAACGACGAGAACAGGATCACGATGGCGCTGAGGACCGGGAAGTCGTTGTTCTTGATCGATTGGACTGCGAGCCTTCCGACGCCGGGCCAAGCGAAGACAGTTTCGATCACGACGGTTCCGGTCAGGAACGCGGCGAAGATGAGAGCGGCCACAGTGAGGGGCGGAATGATCGCGTTACGAAAGCCGTGGACCCAAATTATCTTTCCTGAAGATACCCCCTTCGCTCTAGCGAGCTTGATGTATTCGCTGTCCAAGATGTTCAGCATGGCGCCTCGAGTGATGCGCATCAATCCCGCAGCCGGCAACCATCCGAGTGCGATTGCAGGCATTATGTAGTGGTTCCAACCCTCGTTGCGGCTGGAAGGCAACCATCCTAGTTGTAAAGAGAAGACTAGGATCATCATCAGCGCAATCCAAAAGACAGGGACGGATTGGCCAAGCAAGGCGAAACCTCTGACTGCGTAATCGATGATCGACCCGCGTCCCACAGCAGATATGACGCCCATCGGGACGCCGATCAGGATCGCGACGCCGAAGGCGACGCCACCGAGTTGCACAGTGTTTGGGACGCGTTCTCTAACGAGGCGAAGACTGGGAACGTCATAGTAGAGAGATTCGCCGAAGTCCCCTTGTAACGCATCCCATAACCAGACGCCGTATTGGATGTAGAGCGGCTTGTCTAGCCCCATGCGCTCGCCCCAAGCGTCCCATGCCTCGGGCGTGGCGTATTCATCGAGATATATGTTGCGAGGATCACCGGCGGCGCGTGACAGTCCGAACACGACGATCGTGATCAGCAATACGATTGCTACCCCGAAGGCTAGACGGTTAACGATGATTCGCCACATGGTGGTTGTTCAATCGTCGCCATGACTGATGGCAACTTAGATTCGAAGTGCGGAGGCCACCCGCCTTCTGGAACCTGAAACCCGTTCGAGGATGGCCACCGGATGTCGGCCGGTTGATTTTACCGGCCGACATCAACTAACTGTTCTTTACCTGAGTACGACCGTGTCTGCACCGCTGAATGAACCGAATGTCTCGGTGTACGGCATCCATTCCACGACGTCAGGCGATACCGCGTAGAGCTGGCTCTGTCGCACCATCGACATCACCAACGAAGTCTCAGCGAGCCAGTCGGTGAGGAAGATGTTGTTCTCGATGCGTTTCTGCGCATCGGTCTCAACAAGGTTCGCCCAATACGTCTTCTCCAAGATGTCGTTGGGCAGCTCTATGCCGCGGTTGGCACCACCTTTGGCTGCGGTCATCAGACGTCCCTTGGGTTCATCGAAGTAGCCCAAGTTCATGTGGTGATACAGCGGAATGTCGATGGTTCGTCCGATCAGTTTCGGTCGGTTTCCGGAGTACGCAGTCGCATCGATCTGGACGTTCAAACCCAGATTGGCACCCCATTGGAGGACGGCCGCCTCTGCGATGTCGAACGGGAGCGAACCGGAGTCGGGCGTTAGCCATACCGGCATCGTGAAACCTTCCTCGACACCCGCCTCAGCCATCAGCGCACGGGCGCCTTCGGGATCGAACGGGACTTCCCATTCGGGTTTCCAGAGCGGGTCGTTGCTAGTAAAGCCGGTGAAGGTGAAGTGCGGCGGGTATAGACCTTGACCAATAACTTCGTTTATCGCTACGCGGTCAACCGCCATGCTCAACGCCCGGCGGAATTTGTTGCCTCGTTCCATCGACTCAGGGTCGTTAGGATCGCTGATCCAAGGATGATCGGCATCGGGTTTCCATCCCTCACGCGGGAACTCAGTAGAAGGATCTACCGGGTCAGAGGACTGCCAGAAGTTACCACCCATGTAGATGTGGAGCGTCTGACCTTCGCCTAGTGGTTGGACGCGTGAACCTTCTACCTGACCAGTCGCCTCGAGCACGAATTGTGCTGACATAACCGAGATGTGGACCTCGCCGTTCACGAAAGCCGCGACGCGTGTCGCCGGTTCGGGGATGGCGACCATGCGCATTCCTTCGATGGACGGTACTTTCCGGTAGTGCTCGGTTACGGCTTCGAACTCGATGAAGTTGTCGGCTTCACCTTCCATCATCATGAACGGGCCTTGTCCGATCTTCCTGCCACCGGTTTCCTTGCCCAGCTCATCGATAGCACGTTTTGAAGTCGCGGTCAGTGTGTTGCGCCAGACATTTGAAGTCTCGAGCAGCCACACCGGGCTTAGAGTGGCGCCTTCCTTGACGTGCATGATGACGGTGTTGTCGTCAACAGCTTCCCAAGATCCCTGATATTCGCCAACGAAACCGGATCGGGAGTTGGTGTTGCCCTCACGCAGAGCGTCGTTGAATGACCATGCGACATCTTCCGCGGTCAACTCTCCCCAGCCGTGGTGGAACTGCACCCCGTCGCGGATGTTGAATGTTATCGAGCGCGCGTCTTCAGCGACCTTCCAACCGTTCGCAATACTGATCGCGGGATTGAATTCGCCACGTTGCGGTATCGGTGCCGGGTCCGCGTAGATGATGGCATCTGCAACACCGAAGTTGTCGCTGGTGTAGTCGTCATACGGTGAACTGGTGAACCAACCGGCTCCGATGTCGGGTGACACAACGATTAGTTTTCCGGTCTGTTGAGAAGGTGCTTCGACAACTGCTGTGGCCGCGGCTAGTGTTTCTGCTCCAGCTCCTGCGCCGTAGGCTTCTGCGGTCGCCGTTACGACCACCTCAACTTCTCGTACGACCTCAACTTCTTGGACAACCTGCTTCTCGACGACAACTTCTTTCTCGACGACGACGGTCTGAACCACAGTCTCACCAGCCACCTGGACTTCCTTCTCTACGACCACCGTCTGGACCACGGTCTCGCCAGCCACCTGGACTTCCTTCTCTACGACCACCGTCTGGACCACGGTCTCGCCGGCGACTTGGACCTCTTTCTCGACGACCACCGTCTGGACCACGTCGCGTTCGACGACCTTTTCGACCTCAACGGTCTGAACGACGATGGTCTCGCCACCACAGGCGAACACAACGGCCGACAGCGCTAACGCGATCACCATTGCGGCACCCGATTTGGTTAACCATATTCTTCGCATGTTTAGCCCTCCTCAGAGCGATCTAACTGTTTACGTTTTGCGGTTGTCGATTCTCAAAAATGATTTCTCGCAAAAGGTTATCGCATTACAGCACCAGATACGAGTTGTTTTCCCCGAGATCCCCCTTAGACGCTAATTCGACAAACCGGATTTTCCGGTGGAGTTCGTTGCCTTTGCGGACGCCGAAGTTTGCCAAGACAAACATACGGATTCTGAACTCAGATCTGATTTACGCGACAAATTCGAAAATCACCGCAGAATCTGGGATGCTAACGCCATCGAAGCAATCGCTGCGGTCTCGGTTCTAAGGATTCGTGTGCCTAGGCTTGCCAGTTTGGCGTTTTGTTCGACGGTTGCCATCGCTTCGGCTTCTGCAAACCCGCCAACTGGACCCAGAACTAAGGCCACCTTTTCTTCGGCGTGCAAGTCTCTACGCATTTCCATCAGTAGATCAGACAGCATGGGCGAATTGATTTCTTCCCACAACACGATGACCTTGGCACCCTCAAGGTTGAGCGTCTGCAAGGCAGATGCCAAAGCGGTTGCTTCTTTGATTTGAGGGACTCGAACTCGGCCAGACAACTCTGATGCCTCTGTAACAATGCGTTGCCATCGTTGCATCCGGTTCGGGCCGATTGTGGCCTCGGATTTGAGAACGCGGTCAGTGATAACGGGAAAAAATTCGTGTGCTCCCAGTTCGGTACATTTCGCCAACGCCAACTCGTATCGTTGCGGGCGTGTCAGAGCCATCACCATGCTGACCTTGGTTGCCATTTCCACCTGAGGTTCATTGATCTCCAAGAGGCGTGCTGAGGCCGGAGATTTCTGTCGTTCTCGTTCATGATTCCGAATTAGTTCTGCAGTCCATTCGAGTCCATCGCCGGTGAAGAGCGCAATCTGTTCAGATGGGCGCAGGCGTAGGACATTAAGAATCTGATGCGAGACGTGCGTTGGTAATTCCACGCTCTCACCGATTTTGAATTCGGGTGCGTTTAAGGGGTCGATGTGAAATCGATGCATAGGAACGCGCTATTGAGAATTGCCGAGCTTGACCATCTTCAGCATCACCCAATCACCCTCTTGACACGTGTCGGTTATTGAAACCGATTCTGTCGCAAGGAATGCTTCGCGAACGCCGTCCAATTGCTCGGCCAAGATTCCTGAAGCCAATATCGTGCCCCCTGCTTTGGCGCAGTGGATGAGCGGTTTCGCCAGATCGATTAGTACGCGTGATGTGATGTTGGCGAGAACGTAGTCGAACTCGGTGTCTGGGAGATTTGGGTTCGGGACTGAGCCGGTGTAGACGTGGGCTCGGTCTGAAACGCCTGACATCACGAGATTGTCTTGAACTGCTCGGATCGCCGTTTCATCGATGTCTAGACACCACGCTTCCTTGGCACCGAATTTAAGGGAGGCTATTGCGAGAATGCCTGAACCGCAGCCAACGTCGAGCACGCGGCATTCTTCAAGGTTGCTCGACTTGTAATCTTCGAAGATTTGGTTCAGACAGAGCCGAGTCGTCGGGTGATTTCCGGTGCCGAATGCCAGACCCGGTGACAGGAATATCTGAATGCCGTCTGTGTCGGATTGCTCGGGTATTCCGTCGTCAATTGACCATGGGGAGATCACGATGTGGTCGCCGACTCGGATCTCCGGGAACGATTGATTGGACCACTCTTCGGAGGTGACCAATCGTTCAGATTGATCTTCTATGTCAGTCAACTCGGCCATCAACCGCAACCCGACGTCGATCATGCCTTTGCGATGTTCGACAGTGTCGTCAAACTTCAGATAGCAATGCACCTTGACGTTGTCGGAGGAAATCCGGTTGCTAGACGTGTCGTCGAGGTCCCAATCTACAGACTGGGAGACTGATACGCGCCCGTCGCAGTACGTGGAAAAGAGGTGCGTAACTGGCTCGGCGAATTCAGCGGGCAATATGACACTGATTTCCAGCCATTGCTCATGCGCAGCCTGCGGCTGACTCATACCCACGACGCTTCAATGATTGACGCGGGAGCAATGACGCGGATCGTCATCCGCCGTTACCCGGTGAATGCGCCTTTTAGCCAGCTCCAAATCCCGTTGTCGGAGCTGTCGGATTGCGAACCGTAAGAGATTTCGTTCTCGACGATGATCGGGTCCAAGGCTCGATCATCGGTGGCGAGCATGGTGTCACCGAGTTTTTGAACCAGTTCTTTCTGCTCATCGGTCAACGAACGAGGAGTTATGACGGCGATTTGAACGATTTGATCGCCTCGTGGGCCATCATTTCTCAGACGTGGCACACCTAGACCCCGCATGAGGATGTGTTTTCCGGTCTGGACGCCAGGGTCGATGCGGATTTCTTTGTCGCCTTCCAATGTGGGAACGATGATCATTCCGCCCAACATTGCAGACACAACGTTCAATTCGGCCCGGATGATCACATCGTTGCCTTGGCGAGAGAATACGCGGTCGGGTTCGACATGAACTCGAACGTAAAGATCACCTGGTTGCCCGCCAAGTTCGCCGACATCGCCTTGGCCTCGCATCACGATACGTGTGCCGTCGTCGACACCGGGCGGGATGTCGATCGAGATCTTCCGGAGGTTGTTCGAAACGCCAGACGCGCTGCACTTTAGACAAGCACTGTCGACCTTGGTGCCCATCCCACGGCAGGTTGGACACTCGCTGATCTGTTCGAAGTTCCCGAACAATGTGCGTTGAGCGCGCCTGACTTTGCCGTTGCCGCCGCATGTCTGGCATGTGTGAGTGGCGCTTCCCGGTTCGCCACGATTTCCTTGGCACCGTGAGCAGATTTCGCGTCGGGTCACTTCCGTCTCTCTGCTCGTCCCGAATATCGCATCGCGGAAGGAAACGGACAACGCGAATTCAAGATCGCTTCCCCGGCGGTTGCGAGTGCCGGCGGCTCCACCGAAGAAAGATTCGAAGATATCGCCGAAGCCCCCGAAATCGCTGAAGCCTTCGAAGCCGCGGCCTGCGTTGCCGTTGACGCCTTGGTGCCCGAAGCGATCGTAACGCGCGCGTGTCTCAGGGTCGCTCAGGACCTGATACGCTTCGTTGATCTCTTTGAAGCGTTCAGTTGCCCCATCTTCCTTGTTTCGGTCAGGGTGGTACTGCAGTGCCTTGCGACGAAAAGCTTTCTTGATGTCCTCGTCGTTCGCAGATCGAGGGAGCTCAAGCACCTCGTAAAAATCGCGTTTGTCAGCCATGGGAATGGATTGGTTCTTCGGATCAGGAGGATCGGTTGGGCGAGGATTTGGTAGCTGCCGGCTCAGGTGCGGTTGACGAGAGAGCCTAAAGTCTCGGCCGTAAAGTTGACGGTCGGAATGGCGCGGTCGTAAGCAGTTCTCATCGGCGAGATAAGCCCTACGACACCGCGCATGTCAACTTCTTCGCCGTAACCGCACATGATCAAGCTGTAGTCACATAGTTCAGGTCGACTGTTATCGGATCCGATCGCGACTACTGGATCGCTACGGTACGGCACACCAGAGACTAGGTCGGCGAAGGCATCGTCGTTTTCGAGGGCGGAGAGTGCCAATGCTCCCCGCTCTGGTTGTGCGGCCAGTTCGGGATCGGACATGAAATGGCTGAAGCCACTCATGAAACGCTCACCTGGAACGGAGTCGGCTTGAACTAAAGCTTCAATCGTTGCGTCCCAGACTTGACGTTCAAACTCGTCTCCAATATCGTCCCGCTCGCGATTCGCTACCAACTCTCGTACGCCTTTTCCTGCGACCTCCGCGGTTACCTTGTTTCGGGTTCGCTCGAGTTGCGGATCCGAGATTGATTCCTGCAGCTCGATCGTTCGTCGATAAACCCGCGCCTCTTCGAGGACGAGCACCAACATCACCAGCATGTCGTGCAATCGCAGGAGTTCGATCTGTTTTACATCGGGCATGAATGCGCGAGGCGCAGTGATGAAAGCGAGAGCACCGATCAAGTCGGCGATCACAGACGCTGCAATCCGAACCCAAGCATCTACGTCGTCAGCGGTGATGTCCATTTGGTGATGGAGGACCGCCACAAGATCGTCTGGCGGAGGCGTAGATGAATCCAATCCTCCGACGAAGTGACGATAGCCTTTTTCGGACGGAATTGCGCCTGCGGACGCGTGGGGCCTGACGAGGTAGCCCTGGTCGATAAGCAGGCCCATCTCATTCCGGATAGTTGCACTGCTGACATCGAAGCTGCCTGAATTGGCAATCGTGCCGGACGAAACCGGCAGCGCCGACGTTATGTAGTCGTCGACGATGAAGGTCAGAATTGTGCTTCTTCGTTCGGGCAGAGACATGCCGAATGTTTCAAACCTGACGTATCCGATGCGTGGTGCCAGAAATGCCGCACAGTCGCGTTGTTGTCGCAACTCGTGCTTCTAATTAAAGAATCTAACACCACCCTAGTCGTGACGTTGGCCAGCGCCTCTCAGCGTTACGCTTCGATGCGCATTGCGGGAAGTACAACGCCGAGTTCTTTCGGGAGGATGTGCAGAACCTCGATGCCAACACGTTGGAACGCCGACGTCAACAGCAGGGAGCGGTGACAATTCGCCGGATCGCCTTCGGAACACATCACGACGATTCGTTTCCCTGTGGCTAATCGGGAAACTGATCCGATCCCATCTTGGAAGTCCACGGATTGAGATCGCTCTTCGTACCAGTCATCGATTGATTTGACGGGATTTATTCGAGAGTTTCGAGGCCCTCTTGGGTATCCTCCTAGAGCGTCGCCCATCCACCTGTACTCGACGCCGATTTTCGGCAATTCGGCCTCTAGTTTTTCTCGGTTGGACCACGGGGCAAAACGCGATCGGGGATATGACCTGACATCTAACAAGACTTCGATGTTGTGCGGATGCATCAGCTCTTGGAATCTTTCCCAAGTGTGGTTGCTGTGACCGATGGTGTAGATCGGGTTTGCCTGCGCGTCCATGTCTTGAAATGTAACTGCCTGAGGGTCGCGGAAGTACACTCAATATCGGAACTTGGGCATACTTTCGGCATCGAAGGCGGATAGCGAACATGGAGATTTCCCTCAACGGTCAAAACGCATTCCTCGTGAAGACGGCATCGGGCTCGGTTATCTGCGATCCGTCCAATGAGGAAGAGGCGACGTTCGTGCCGTCGTCTGCTGCGGATGACACGGTAATCACCGCAGTGCTATTCAGTCGTCCGTCAAAATCGTCTTTCCGAAACGGCGATAGCGGAACAGATGCGATCTCGCACCCGGGTGAATACGAGATCGGTGATTTGGGATTGCGCGGTATCGCTTTGGCCGCCAACCCCGATTCGGAATCGAAAAAGACTGTCACTTCGTTCCGCATAGATGCCGAAGGACTAGCGGTCTATATGCTCGGATTGCCTAAGGCGTCTCTCGACACTCGTACAGTTCAGCGCATCGGTCACGTCGACGTCCTTTTGCTGGACGTCGCTCGTTTGCAGATGGATGTCAAGGATCTGTCCGCAACGATTGGAGCGTTGGATCCTTCATACGTCTTCGTCAACGGTCTCGAAGCAGGTGGTGACGAACCGGGGCAACAGCTGAAATCGCTCCTCGGAGAGACTGGCGGGGATCAGATGCGTAAGGAACCGCAGTTGCGTGTCAACGTGACGAGATCCGGTTTGCCGGCCGACAGGCAACTCGTTGTGCTTCGACCGCGAGCATAAGCCCAGATCTTCCCCTTAAACGAAGCGACCGCCGGGGATTCTCGGCGGTCGCTTCGTTTTTTCGTTATTCCCTTCTGGAGACCTTAGGCATCTTCAGATCCTTCGGATCTCTGTTGCCGCGAGTACTGCCATCCGAAGTACGCGGCGACGCCTAGAAGCACCAACACCAAAATGATGGCGAGCGGTACCGTGGCGTTGAAGCCGCCGGATGGTTCAGGTTCCGGCGTGGCTGTAGGCGGAACTGCGGTAGCCGTCGGCGGGACCGGTGTCGCGGTCGGCGGAACTGGCGTAGCCGTAGGCTCAGGCGTCGCGGTGGGTTCCGGAGTCGCGGTCGGTGGTACTGGGGTAGCCGTTGGAGGTACTGGTGTCGCAGTGGGCTCCGGTGTGGCGGTCGGCTCAGGCGTAGCGGTCGGCGGGACTGGGGTCGCCGTCGGTGGCACCGGGGTAGCCGTTGGAGGTACCGGAGTGGGTGTCGGAGGTATCGGGGTCGCGGTCGATGGTACCGGGGTAGGTGTTGGGGGTACCGGAGTAGGCGTCGGAGGTATCGGAGTCGCGGTCGGTGGTACCGGGGTAGCCGTTGGAGGTTCAGGTGTCGCGGTTGGGGGTTCGGGCGTCGCGGTCGGTGCGAGCATCGGGAAGAATAACCTAACCTCAGCTGACTGACCGGTTGTGAAGACTGCCGGTGTCTCAGACTCGAGAGGTTTGTTGGGGTTGTTAGGATCCCCCCTGTCAACGACGAAGAATCGGATCGCTGAGCCGTTCAGACTCGTATCAGTCGTGTTGACGGCGAGATTGTATATACCGTCGAGCACAGTAACGTTGCTCGTGCGTAACGAATCGCCAACGACGGCGAATATTTGGTATCCGTCGGGGACTAACCCGTCAGGAGTGAAGGCATTGCCGCTGATTAGCGTTACGGTTGGATCGCCGGGCGCAGGTGGTTGCACCGTTGGAGAGCTCCCTTTCGGGGGGAGAGCTGGGAAGTCGATATTTAGGTTCCTGAATATCGGGAAAGTAATG
The DNA here is from genome assembly GCA_965204425.1 of Dehalococcoidia bacterium. Classification (GTDB taxonomy): domain Bacteria; phylum Chloroflexota; class Dehalococcoidia; order Lucifugimonadales; family Lucifugimonadaceae; genus Bin127. The sequence goes on along the minus strand of OZ241990.1, from coordinate 2,460,290 downwards.
GGTTGATTGACTAAGACGCTGCCATCTCTCTCGATTTCCGCGTAGTAGCTCGTAGTTGTGGCTTCAATGGTCCCACCGAGCAGGAATGTGACTTCGCTGCCCAAGAGATCTGCCGTGGGATTAACCGTGAGGTCTTTGTACCCGTTCAAATCGGGGGTGCCTTCGCCAATAGTGACGCTTTGGGAGACCCAATCGCCGATCTTGGCTGACAAGCTCAACCCCTGGACCTCGAATGGCGATCCGTTCACCGTCACCAAACCGTCGAAAATCACGGCGGACAATGGAGGCGGTAACTGTGTTTGCGCTTCCGCTCTGTCGCGAGTACCGATGAATGTGGTTGATGCAGCGACCACAACTGCTAGCACAACGGCGAATGTGACGGACCAGTTTGGAGCGAATTTCGACCAAGATTTCTGTCGAGACCCGGGGGTAGCGTTGCCAGCGGCTGCGCTGCGTGTACGCATATTGTCACGTCCAGTCATACCGTGCATCGCGATACTCCTCAAGGATTCCGATTGGAGATTTGATCATTCTTGGCGCCGGATGGGTTTTTACCGCGTTTTCGGTATCCACCGATCCGCCATGCGATAGCAGCTAGCAGTAGAGCGATGCCCCATGGCATGGTTGCTTCCATCGATCCGTTCGGTTTGCTCGTTGCGTTACAGAAGCCGGCTCCACCCTCGTCACCGCCCGAAACGGTGGTGGGAGATGCTCCGGCGCTTGGGACGAATTGAGTGGGACGAACGATGGTCGCGACGGTGCGAGCGGTTTCGGCATCCGCTTCAGTCGGGCGCGGGGTACGCGTCGGCTCGGGAGTGGATGTCGCCGTCGGTTCTTCGGTGGCTGTAGCGGTGGGCATCGCCGTCGGTGTGTTCGTCGGGCGCCGCGTCGGTGTGGGTGTAGGTGTACTTGTTGGTTCCGGCGTGGGTGTTGAGGTTGGGGATGGTGTGGGCGTCACGGTAGGCGTGGACGTGTGAGTCGCCGTTGCGGTAGGCGTGAAAGTCGGTGTTTCAGTCGGCGTCGGAGTGATTGTGGGTGTTTCTGTAGGCGTGTGCGTAGGCGTTGCTGTTGGAAGCAGATCGGGGAAAACCAACGAGTAGTTCTCGACCGACTCCCCGCCTACAAATGCCAATGGTGGCGACAACGCTTCCAAAAACCTAGGCGCACCCGACGGATCGTTGCGGTCAACCAGGTAAAAGACCACCGAAGCATCGCGGTACTTCTTGTCCACGACATCGATCGGTATGAAATACTCGCCGCCAAACACCTGGATGTTGTCTGATCTGAAGTCCTCGCCAACAACTGCGTAGATTTCAGCCCCTTCAGGCAACTGCCCGCGCGGCGTACGCGCTTTGCCGGAAATGAACATGGGGCGAAGAATTTCGGGTGATGGCGTGAAAGTGGGAGTCAGTGTTGGGGTTGCCTCTGGCAGATTTGCGAAATCGAGATCCAGGCTCCGGAGAATCGGGAAGGTCCAAGTACAACCGCCGCAGACTTCGTCCGTGAATTCGTTGATGACCGCGTACCAGTTCGTGGTTTCGGAAATAATCTGCCCTTCAAGCCAGAACTCGATTTGCGAACCAATCAGGTCGAGTTCAGGGTCAGGCGCGACTATCAGGTGGGCGTAGTGAGCGGGTTTGTTGGGTAACGCTCCAACGACCACTGGCGGCGACTCCCATTTGTCGCCGATGCGGGCGATGATCTGAAAGCCCGAATAGGCTGGTATTTCGCCGTTTATGGTCACTTCGCCGTTGAACACGATCGCAGGAAATGTCGGAGGGACGCCAGGGTTCTGCGCTTGCACGCGCTGTTTGTCATGGTTGGCAATCATGATCAGACTCACTGCCAACAGTGCCGACACCGATAGGACAGCGCCGACCGTGCGAAGGCGCGCGAACACAGTCATAAATTGCTTCTCAATGAGCATTGTGCGATTCCACATCGTGAGAATGCTAGGAATTCGATGCAAGATTGGACGATTCCACCGCGTCACAAGCATCGACGATCGCGCGGTGATTGGACATCCCGAAGGCTTGGTCCTTAGCGTTTAGTGTACTGCGGCGCTTTGCGAGCCCGTTTGAGTCCGTACTTCTTGGACTCTCTCATTCTGGGATCGCGGGTCAGCAGTTTGTGGCTTTTCAAAACGGGCCTGAGTTCAGGATCGAAATTGATGAGAGCTCTGGACAGTCCGTGGGATAGCGCCACTGCTTGGCCATGGGCGCCGCCACCATGCGTCTTGGCGACCACCGTGACTTTCCCGGATAGCTCGGTCACTTCCAACGGTCGCAAAGCATCGCTGAGCCATTGATCGACTGAAATCGTTTCGTCCAACGACTTGCCGTTGAGCGTGACGCCGCCTGCCCGGTTATAGACCCTTACGCGGGCGACGGAGGTCTTACGCCTTCCGGTTCCGTAGTAGTAGTTGTCAGTTTCGGTGGTCAATATGCGCTCCTAACGCGGATCGTCAAATCGCTCAGACGCCTTCGTTCATTTCAGCGCGTTCGGAACCGATGACTTGAGCTGAGTGAGGATGTTCCGGACCAGCATAGACCTTTAAGCGGGACAGCATCTTGCGCCCTAGCTTGTTCTTAGGCAACATACCTCTGACGGCTAGCTCGATAATGCGTTCCGGAGTTCGTTCGAGCATCCGCGAGAAGGGGATCTCCTTGAGGTTGCCGGGGTACTGGCTGTGCCGTCGGTAGATTTTCTGTTCGGTCTTGCGGCCGGTCAACGCTACTTTCGACGCGTTCACGACGACTACGAAGTCGCCGGTCGCCATGTGCGGGACGTAATCGGCGCGGTGTTTACCCATTAGGACCGTTGCGATCTCGCTAGCCAGTCGGCCGAGCACCTTGCCGTCGGCGTCTACAACGCGCCATCGTTGCTTCAGATCGGACGCGCTCGGATTGTAATGCTTCAATTTCGTGGGCATAACAGATTGATTCTAATTTGCTTGCGACCAAGTTTCATCTTGTTTCGATCTATACACGGTTTACTTACGACGAGATCCGGTTGGTGGATCCGTCAGTCGCCCATGTATCGGGTGGGTAGATGACCCGCATCAGCGTCAGTCCGTGAGGCGGCGCGTTTTGTGTGGCGCCGTTGCGAACCGGTGACGTTATCAAATCCGCTATCCATTCCGATGTGCGTGATCCGCTGCCGACTGTGATCAACGCGGCGGTCATGCGTCGGATCTGCTGACGGACGAACGCATTGGCTCGAATGTCGAAGACGATGCGACCTTCGCTATTGCGTGAGACAGACGCCGATTCGACTCTGCGCATGGTCGAGGCTTCGTCGTCGGAACTCGCGGCGAATGACGCGAAATCATGGGTCCCGACGAAATGTCGTGCGGCTGATGACATTGCAGCTGCGTCCAGCGGTCGTTGGCAGTGGTATTCGAAACGGCGGCGGATCGGCGAAGGTGTAGGGGCGTCGTTGATTACGTATCGATACTCGCGGGCGATCGCATCTCGACGCGGATCGAAGTCGTCGTTGACCGTGTGAACACTTTTAACGCTCACGTCGGAAGGGAGATTGCCATTGATCGCCCGACGCGCCTCTGAGATGCTCAACCGGGATTCCGTTTCGAAAGATGCGACTTGGCCAACGGCGTGAACACCGGTATCGGTGCGACTCGCGAGGCTGATGCGACCAAAGGTGTCCCCAAAAATCGTCGCTAGTGCTTGTTCAAGAACGCCTTGAACCGTTCGAGCGTTGGGTTGGAACTGCGAACCGCTGAAATCGGCGCCGTCGTACTCCAGGATTAACGCCAACCGCATTGTCGAGCCGCGCGATTTGACGCTGCGCGGGCGTTCAAAAGTTAGTCGACCAGTTCGATGAGCGCCATCTCGGCGGAGTCGCCTGTGCGCTTACCGAGTTTGATGACGCGGGTATAGCCACCATCGCGATCGCGGTAACGATCCGCTAACTCGTCGAAGGTCTTCGCGAGGACTTCTTTGTCGGTGATGAATGCCGCGGCTTGGCGACGGTTGTGCAAATCGCCGCGTTTGCCGTGTGTCACCATCTTCTCAGCGAGCGGAGCTACTTCCTTAGACTTGGCGTGCGTGGTCCGGATCACCTCATGCCGGAGCAAATCAGTGACCATAACGCGGAACATGGCTTTGCGTTGAGCCGTGTTCCTACCGAATTTCCGTCCTGAGCGGCGATGTCGCATTTTTCAGATTCTCGAGATTAGGTCGTCAGTTAAGGCGCCTACTCTTGCTCTTGTGGTTCTTCGTCTTCCGGCGGCCAGAGATCTTTTTCGACCATGAAGTCGCGCAGCTCCCGGAATGAAACTTCGCCGAAGTTACGCACTTCTTGCTTCAGAGTCTCAGGCGTGAATCGCATCAACTCGCCGAGCGTCCGGATGGGGTAGCGCGACAGAGCGTTGATGATTCGGGAGCTCAGTTGGTCGCCCAAGTCCTTGATTTCGGTTTCGAGCAACTCGGACATCGCATCAGAATCCGGTTGGCTCTCGGATTCGGGTTGCACGGTGATGATGTCCAACTGAGATTTGAAGATGTCGGCGGCGACGCGAAGTGCCTCGACAGGTTCGATAGTGCGGTCCGTCCAGATCTCGACGGTCAAGAGGTCACGACCGGACAGTCGACCGGACATCACCTCAACCTCGTAATTGGCCTTGAGGACCGGCGTGAAAACCGCGTCGACCGGCAAAACCCCGTGACCTGTGGTGTCCTCGTGATCGAACGCGCGGTATCCTTCGCCTTTTTCGACACCGAATGTGACAACCAACTCGCCATCGTCGCTGTCGAGGGTTGCCAGATGATGCTCTGGGTTGACGATCTCGAACACGCTATGCGGCTTGATGTCTCCAGCGACCACTTCGCCCTCACCCGATGCGTAAAGGGTCAACACCTTCTGAGTGGTCTCCGCGCGGGCGCGGATTCTGATGCCTTTGGCATTGATGAGAAATTCCCCGATGCCTTCTCGCATGTGAGGCACGGAGCCGTATTCATGCTGTTGGCCGACGATTCGCGCCGAGGTGATGGCGGTGCCGGGCATGGCGCCGAGCAGCACTCTCCTCAGACCGTTGCCGAGAGTCGTGCCCCAGCCTCGTTCCAGACCGGCGATCTGGAATTTGCCGTAGGTCTCGTTTGCCTCGACGACCTCAAGCGCTGGAACGAAGTCTTCGGTTTCGTCCGCGAATTGGACGGTAGTTGCGATTGGCGAGCGGATGCCGCTGATCATATTGGTCGTCTATCTCCTCGAGTAGTACTCGACAATCATGCGCGTGTCGATCGTGGTGTCGATGTCATCTTCTGCTGGAATGGCGTCGATAGCTGCGGTCAGTTTGTCGGAATCTACGGTGATCCAGTTCGTCGCTTGGCGGCGTCGACCAACGTTTTCGTTGGCAGCTTGGAATAGACCGCTGTTCTTGGACTTCTCGCGCCAAGCAACTACGTCACCGGGTTTCACGATGAAGGAAGGGATGTCCACCTTCCTGCCGTTGACTTGGATATGGCCGTGGTTGACGGTCTGCCGCGCCTGCGGTCGCGACGTGGCGAAGCCAGCGCGGAACACTACGTTGTCTAATCTGCGCTCCAACAGTTTCAGCAGGTTGCTACCTGTGACACCGCTCTGCCGAGCAGCTTCATCAAACGCACCGCGGAACTGGCGCTCATACATACCGTAGATGTGACGTGCCTTCTGTTTCTGCTGCAACTGGAGCCCGTGGTCGGACAATCTGCGACGCCGTCGCTGTCCACCCGCTGGACCGGAGGGAGCGCGTCGTCCGGAACTGTCACGTGCCCGGTCGACGGCGCACTTTGGCGTGTAGCAACGCTCTCCCTTGAGGAAGAGTTTTTCGCCGTGAGATTTGCAGATCTTGCAAACCGGATCTGTGTTTCTTGCCATTGCCGTCCTTGTTTCCTGAGCAGGTTCGACCGTCGAAAGTCGTAAACCGATGTGGTGATCGCTGGTCAACGGATCACGGCACAACCTCTTGATTCTAAAATCTGCCCTCTGCTCGCTTTACGGAATTCGTCGCCAATTGATTCGGTATCGGCGTCGGTATTGATCCACTACCTTTAGACTCGCCGACGTTTCGGTGGTCGACATCCGTTGTGGGGGATGGGCGTCTGGTCACTGATCGAGTTGACACGGATTCCCGCACCCGCAATTGCTCGGATTGCGGACTCTCGTCCGTTACCCGGACCTTTGACCATCACATCCACGGTACGCATGCCGTGCGTGATGGCAGATCGTGCTGCGGATTCCCCAGCCCGCTGCGCGGCGAACGCGGTCTTTTTGCGAGATCCACGGAATCCCATCGCTCCCGAACTGCTTTGTGAAACAACGTTCCCGTTGGGGTCTGTGAATGTAATCAGCGTGTTGTTGAAAGTCGCAATGATGTACACACGACCCTGCGGTACGAACTTCCGCTCTCTGCTTCTTCGACGAGTTCTCGGCATTGGTTAGGTATTGGCTCCTGCTAACGAGGGAATCACACTCAAGCGTGTGGTGGTTTTTAGTGGGACGGTGCCCGGCGCTTGCCGGCAACGGTCTGGCGGCGACCGCGTTTGGTTCGCGCATTGGTCTTGGTTCGCTGACCTCGGACCGGTAGACCGCGACGATGTCGCTGGCCCCGGTAGCTCTGAATATCGACGAGGCGACGCACGTTCATCTGGTTTTCGCGTCGAAGATCACCTTCGATCGCGATGCCCGCGCGGTCTATGCTGTTCCTGATGCTCGCCAGATCCTCGTCGCTCAAGTCCCTCATTCGGGCGCTTGACTCGATTCCGAGATCGGCGGTAATGTCGGCCGCGCGTTTCCGCCCGACGCCGTAGATCTCGGTAAGGCCGATGACAACTCTCAAGTTGTCCGAAATGTTGACTCCTGCAATGATCGCCATCGCGTCACTCCTCAGGGATTATCCTTGCCGTTGCTTGAAGCGCGGGTTCATCTTGTTAATGACGTAAACACGCCCCTTGCGCCGCACCACGCGGCTGCCGGGCTGTTTCGCCTTCACTGAAGCTCTGACTTTCATATCGTTACCTCGCTTGGTTTTTTTACCTAAAGCGGTAGGTGATCCTGCCACGCGTGAGATCGTATGGCGAAAGTTCGACCATGACGTTGTCACCAGGCAATATGCGGATGTAGTTCTTGCGGATCCTGCCCGATGCGTGGGCAAGGACCACGTGATCGTTGGGCAAACGGACGCGGAAATACGCGTTCGGATGCGCTTCCGTTACCGTCCCTTGGACTTCTATTGCATCTTTTTTTGGCATGTCTGAACCGTGCCGATGAATTGAATCACCGCTAATTGTTTGATGTCAACACCTCAGGGCCATCAGCGGTAATAGCTACTGTATGTTCGAAGTGCGCAGATAGCGATCCATCGGCAGTGACAACCGTCCAACCGTCGTCAAGAACCTTGGTCTCCCAAGATCCCGTCATGATCATCGGTTCGATGGCTATCGTCATTCCTTCTACGAGCATGGGGCCGCTTCCTGCGGTCCCCACATTGGGGATCAGAGGCGCCTCGTGCAGCTCTTTTCCGACGCCGTGTCCAGAGTACTCACGTACCAGCTCGAACCCGGCATCGCGCACGTACTGCTCAACCGCCTCGGAGATGTCCCCGACCCGGTTGTGCGCAACGCACTGAGCGATCCCGCGTTCCAACGATTCGCGACATACATCGACCAGTCTGTGACGCTCGTCATCGGCGTCATGTCCGGCAATGGCTGTCCGCGCGCAATCGCTGTAGTATCCGTCTACGATTGCACCGCAGTCAACGCTGACCAAGTCACCGTCTGAGACGACTCGGTCCCCCGGGATGCCGTGAACGATCTCGGCGTTAAGCGAGATGCATGCGACAGCTGGAAAACCGTAAAGACCTAGAAACGCGGGTTTCATACCTTGGGCAAGAATCTCACGTCTCGCAATGTCGTCTAACTCAGCAGTGGTAATACCTGGTTCAAGAGCGTCAAAAACCGAGTCCAATGCCCGGGCGACCACTCGGCCAGCCGTTCGCATCGCATCCAGTTCGCGTTCATTTTTGATCGCGATACGGCGCGTCGTATCCAGATTGCTCGTGAGACTATCTTTCAAAGCGCAACTTCAATCGCAATTGTAACCGAACTGCCGTTCCAGATTTCGTCGATCCGGGCTCGTGGCCGCGTATCGCCCTACGAAAGTGCGTCGATTAACCGTCCTCTGACTTCGTCGATTGTTCCGAGTGCGTCGACCTGTGTCACCCTGCCTCCGTCGCGATAGTAGTCGACGACGGGAGCCGTCTCACGATCGTAGACGTCCATGCGGTGACCTATCGCCTCGGGTTCATCGTCCACACGGCCCTCGATATCGCGCCGCTTTTCCAATCGGTCGATCAACTCGTCGATATCGACGCTGAAATAAACGACTTTGTTCAGGGACACGCCGACCTTCGCGAGTTCGTCGTCGAGCGTGGCAGCTTGAACGACAGTGCGCGGGAATCCGTCAAGGATCACATTCTCGTCAGCGGCGAGTCGGGACTTGATCATGCCGATGACCGTTTCGTCAGGCACGAGATCGCCTTTGTCATAGAACGTCTTGGCGAAGTTGCCAAGTTCCGTCCCGCGGCTCATCTCGTCGCGGATCATGTCGCCCGTCGAGAGGTGGACGTAACCAAGTTCCTGCGTCAACATCGTGGCTTGCGTCCCTTTACCTGCGCCTGGGGGACCTAGGAAGACTATTCGCATCGGGTTTCAACGGCGCGGTCAGGCGCTCGTCATCTCTCTTTCACGGTCGTCGGAGATTACGACCTGACGAAGCCTTCGTAGTTGCGCATCATCAGCTGGGCTTCCAACTGGCGCATCGTATCGAGAGCGACACCGACCATGATGATCATGCTCGTGCTCTGGATAAGCGTTAGAGATGCTTCCAAATTCGTAATCAGGTTGGCGATCCACGGCGTTATCGCGATGACGCCCAGGAAGATTGCGCCTCCCCAAGTGATTCGCAGAACGATGCGCATCAGGTAGTCGCGAGTAGGTTGTCCCGGGCGTATGCCGGGCACGAAACCACCGTTCCTTTGTAGGTTCTCAGCAAGGTTTTGCTGGTTGTGAACTACCAATGCGTAGAAGAAGGTAAAGCCGACGGTCAATACGAAGATGAGCAGCCAATATGGATCGCTTGTGAATGTCAACGTTCTAGTCACCCAGCTTGCCGCCTGTGCCGTGAAGCTGCTGCTGCTCGGGTCAGCGAGGTAGGTAGCAATCGTTGCCGGCAACGTGACGATCGAGAAGGCGAAGATCAACGGGATCATGCCCGCGGCGTTAACTCGCAACGGGATGAACGATGCGCCGGTCTGGCGATACATCTGGCCTCCGCGGAAAACGCTCCGACCGTACTGGACCGGAACCCTGCGTTGGGCTTCGTTGAAGATCACGACGATGAAGATGATGATCAACATCATCGCTATGAGCATTGAGACTTGGAACGATTGGTCCCGAAGTGCCCACATCTGTCCCGCAGTTTGCGGTAACGATGCCACGATACCGGCGAAGATGATCAGCGAGATGCCGTTGCCGATACCTTTTTCGGTGACGATTTCACCCATCCAGACCAACAGCATCGTCGTTGCCGTCATGCAGAGGATGATCGTCACGGTGTTCATCGCTTCGTCGCCGCCCAAGCCGATGCCGGTGATCGCGCCCTGCAACTCCAGTGTGTTGAGCAACGCCCAACCTTGGAGGATCGCAAGCGGAACGGTGAGATAGTGCGTGTATCGGTTCAGCGTGCGACGCCCAGCCTCTCCGCCTTCTCGCGAAAGTTCCCTTAGTTGCGGAATAACCGGGGTGAGAACCTGCAGGATGATTGATGCCGTGATGTAGGGGTAGACACCCATCGCAGCGATGCTGAGTTGGCTCAATGCTCCGCCGCTGAACAGGTCGAGAACGCCGAATACGGGGTTTGCTTCAAACGCCCTTTCGAGCAGTTCTAGGTCAACACCCGGGTTGGGCACGTGCGCCAAGAACCGGAAAGCGACGAGGATGCCGAGCGTGAAAAGGATGCGGAAGCGAAGATCAGGGACGCGCCACGAATCAACGACTGCTCGGAACAGCGCTGGTAGTGCGGATTGGCGTCCGGGCTGGGCTCCCGTGGTCTGCATCAGGAATATTCGCTAACGGCTCGACTACTCTTCGGAGCCTGCGTCTTCGTTTGATTCGGCAACATTCAGCAAAGTGACGCTGCCACCGGCCGTCTCGACTTTCGAACGTGCGCTCGCTGAACAGGCATGGACGGTAACGTGGATCGCCTTACCGATTTCACCGTCACCGAGAAGTTTGATCTGCCCACCTGAGTTTCGCACCAGAGCGCTCAAGACCAGTTCGTCCGGGCCGACCTGCGAACCGTCGTCGAAGAGTTCAAGACCGCCAACGTTTACTGGTGTGTAATCGACACGGAACTTGTTAGTGAAGCCGCGCATGAACGGCAGACGCTTGATCAACCGGTTTTGACCACCCTCGAAAAGGAACGGCACCTTGCCGGTCTGCAGTTGTCCTTTGCTGCCGCGGCCGGAGTACGAGCCACGGTTGCTACCGTCGCCGCGACCCACGCGCTTGCGCGTTTTGCGCGCGCCTGCAGCGGGTTTTAATTGATGCAATCCTGGCATTTCGTTGTTCCGTCCGTTACTCAGGAAACTATCTCGACGAGGTGGGAAACCTTCTTCACCATCCCTCGTATCTGTACAGTGTCACGTTGTGTGACGACGTGATTTATGCGCTTTAAACCGAGCGCCTTCAACGTCGCTCGGTGCTTCGGGATCGACCCGATTTCACTTCGAATCTGCTTGATCTGGATTTCGCTCATCGCCGTTAGTCGCTCTTGTTCGCGTCGTCTTCACTCTCTGAAGTGGTTTCGGCGGCGGGTTGTGCATCCTGCGGGGCATCGGCGGATTCGGCAGCGGTTTCACTTGCCTCGTCCGAAGCTTCAACAACTTCTGGAGTGTGCACGCGTGCGAGCCCCAATCTGCGAATGCGTTCCGCTTCGGGGTCCCGGAGCAGAGACAGCGCTTTGATCGTTGCCCTGACGGTGTTGACCGGGTTGTTACCGCCATACGTCTTCGATAGCACGTCTTGGATGCCTGCGGCTTCGATGACCGCGCGAACCCCGCCACCAGCGATCACACCGGTTCCGGGAGCAGCTGGCAAGAGCAAGACTTTGGCACTTCCGTATTTCGCAAAAATCTCGTGCGGAATGGTGCCATCCTTTGTGACGACGCTCTCCATCGCACGCTCGGCGTTCTGCCGTCCCTTTCGGACTGCATCGGGAACGGAAGCGGCTTTGCCTAGCGCTGCACCGACGCGACCGTTGTAGTCGCCGACAACCATCATGGCGCTGAACGAAAGGTTTCGACCACCCTTCACCACCTTAGAGACACGCCGGATTTTCACGGCGCGCTCGAAAAGCTCCGGTCCTTCAGGCGTCTCGTCCCTTCGAGGACGTCTTCGCGTCCGTGGGCGACGATCTCTATCAGATCCGGATCGCGAGTCGCGAGATGTGTTGGTTTGAGTAACCATAGTTAAAAGTCAAGACCCTCCGCACGGGCGGCATCGGCAAGCGCCTTAACGCGTCCGTGGTATCGATATCCGCCGCGGTCAAACACCACTTTGGCTACGCCTTGTTCCTTAGCTCTCTGTGCAACCGCGGTACCGACCGACTTGGCCGCATCTATCTTGCCACCGTTCTCTTCGGCCGCTTCAATTGACGAGGCACTTGCGAGCGTGTGCCCAGTCGCGTCGTCGATGACTTGGGCGTAGATCTGCTTGTTGCTCCGGAAAACCGAAAGCCTCGGCCTGTCGGCGCCACCGATAACTCGTCGGCGAACGCGGCGGTGGCGTATCCAGCGAGGTCGATTGTCAAACTTCCTGTTAGGCATCTGTCGGTTAAGCTCCCACACCTGCGACGGTCTTGCCGACTCTGAGACGTAGCTGCTCGCCTTCGTAGGCGATGCCAAACAACGGTATGCGTCCTGCTTTGCTCTGGAAACGGCTCGGTTTTCGAACTGCTCGGATGCTGGCGGCCTGCTGCCCCACCGCTTGCTTGTCCGGTCCGGTAACGGTGATAATCGTGTTCCCATCGACCCCCAACACGTTGTCGCCGATAGGCTCGATCTCAACGGGGTGCGAATAGCCTGTCAGCAGCTCCAGCCCTTTACCCTTCTGCGAGGCGCGGTAGCCAGTGCCGTACATCACGAGCCGTTTGCTGAACCCTTCGCTAACGCCGATGACCATGTTGTTGATCAAGCTGCGCGTCAAACCGTGCATAGCTTTCTGTTCGCTCGTTTCGTTCGATCGCGTCACGACAACTTCAGATCCGTCGACGGTTACCGCGATTCCGGAGTGCAGCTGTTGGGACAGTTCGCCCAGCTTGCCTTTGACGGTAACGGTCTTGCCGTTTACTTTTACGTCGACGCCTCTCGGCAACGTGATTGGGTTTTTACCTACTCGGGACACTTTGGTATATTCCGTTCGAATCGATCGGGCTCGATCACCATACGTAAAACAGCAACTCGCCGCCGACGCCTGATCTTCGGGCTTGATCGGATGTCATGACACCTTGGGAGGTCGACAAAAAGGCGACGCCTCTACCACCGAAGTAGCGCGGTATCTCGTTCTTGCCAACGTAGATCCGGCGGCCCGGTTTGCTCACGCGCTTCAAGCCCGTGATCACCGATTCGTCGTTGTCGTCGTAGTAACGCAGTGTGACCTCGAAGTTCGCCTTGACGCCTTCACGGAGCGTCTGTACGTTCGAGACGAACCCTTCGTCTCGCATCAGTCGAAGCAACGATCGCTTCATCTGCGAGTGTGGGATCAACACCTTGTCGTGATGCGACATAACCGCGTTGCGGATGCGCGTCAACATGTCTGATATGGGGTCGGTAACTGGCATTTTTTGGTTAGTTCGATGTTCTTTTCGCTGATGTGACAGCCGTTACAGACTGGCTTTCCTGATTCCGGGCAAATTCCCTAGCAAAGCTTGCTCGCGGAAGACGATTCGGCACATTCCGAAAAACCGGATGTAACCTCGGGGCCTGCCCGTCGCAAAGCATCGGTTGCGCTGCCTGATTTGACTCGAATTTTTGGGGAGCAAGTGCAAACGGCGACGAGCTTCCAGCTGTTCTTCAAACGATCGCTGAGGATCGTTCGCCACCTGCTTCAACTCGGCGCGCTGCTCCGCGTATTTCTCGACGAGCATCGCGCGTTTCTTCTCGCGTTCGATTATTGCCTTGCGTGCCATATGTTTAGTTCTCGGTCGTCCGTACGGAATCGGTTTCGGATATCTCCTGGTTAGATCAACGCGTTGTCGCGAACGGCATACCCAACAGTTCGAGCAGCCTGCGACCTTCCTCGTCGGTCCGCGCTGTGGTGACGATCGCCACCTGTAAACCACGTAATCGGTCTATCTGATTGTAGTCAATCTCAGGGAAAACAACCTGCTCAGTCAGTCCCAATGCGTAGTTGCCTTTGCCATCGAATGAGTTTCGGCTGGTTCCGCGGAAGTCTCGAACACGAGGCAGGGCCACGTTCACCAATCGGTCGTAGAACTGCCACATTCGATGCGAGCGGAGTGTGACCGAAGCCCCGACGGGCATTCCTTCGCGCAATTTGAAGTTTGCAATCGACTTCTTGGCGCGATTAACGATGGGCTTCTGTCCGGTAATGGTGGCCAAATCACCAGTGGCCGCATCGATCGCATTCGAGTTGTCGATCGCCTCGCCCAAACCGATATTCACGATGATCTTGTCGAGCTGCGGGAGCTGCAACGGGTTCGTGTAACCGAACTCGCGCGTCAATACGGGGACCGCCTCTGATCGATACAGAGACAGCAGCCGTGGCATTTCAGATGTTGCGCTTCCGTTTGAATTAGCCATTGCGCGCACCCTTTACAGTTCGGACCCGGGTTCCGTCCTCAAGCTCGCTCCATCGGACGCGACCAACCTCGCCAGTGTCGGCGTCGACGAGCACAACATTGGAGATGTGTATGGAAGCCTCGCCTTCGACGATGCCGGTCTGGATCACGCCGCGTTGGCGCCCCATGTGGCGCTTGACAATGTTGACGCCCTCGACAAACACGCGCTGCTTCTTGAGGTTCACTGCGATGACCTCGCCGCGCGATCCCTTGTCCTTGCCTGACACGACAAGGACGGTGTCTCCCTTTTTGATTTTGTTCGGCATTTGCTCTGTTTAAAGGACTTCCGGGGCCAATGAAACTATGCGGTTGAATTCTCGTTCGCGCAGCTCTCGAGCGACAGGTCCGAATATGCGCGTGCCGCGCGGGTTGCCATCTTCGGCGACGATAACGCAGGCGTTGTCATCAAACTTGATGTACGATCCGTCGATTCTTCGATACTCTTTGGTGGTTCGAACGATGACCGCCCTGACGACCTCGTGCATCCCAACGGTCCCGCCAGGCTGCGCGTCTTTGACCGAACAAGTGATGATGTCACCCAATCCGGCGTAGCGACGATTTCCAGACCCCGTCGTGTTGATGCAAAGCACCTCACGGGCGCCCGAATTATCGGCGACTCTCAAACGCGACTCTCGCTGAATCATTGCCCTTCTCCGATGGCGACATCTTGCTGATCTATCTCAGAAGGAGCATCATCCGGGTCGACGACCTCTACGCGTTCAACGACTCTCCGCAGGCGCCAACGCTTGGTCTTCGACAACGGCCGAGATTCCTCGATGACAACGCGATCGCCCACGGAAGCCTCGTTATGCTCGTCATGCGCAACAAACTTGGTGATGCGACGGCGATGCCGCTTGTACACGCGGTGACGTTGCGACCACGAGTAAGCGACGACAATCGTCTTGTCGTTTTTGTCGCGGACGACTGTCCCCGTGCGTGTCTTTCGAATTCCTGCCATCTAATGGATGTCCTTAAACCTGCGGTGCTTGCTTAGTTGCGTAGTGTCAAGATGAACTTTCGGCCAAACCAAGCGCTTGGACGATCTGTCGTTCTCTGATTACCGTGTGAAGCCGAGCGATTGTGCGACGTGTGTCGCGCAACGCGTTCGTGTTCGTCAACTGGCGCGTCGTTTTCTGAAACCGAAGATTCATCAACGCGCGTTCCTGCTGAAGCAGCTCGCGGTAAAGCTCGTCGTTGTTCAGTTCTCTTACTTCTGAGATGTGCATCTAATCGATACCTGCAACCTAGAGCTCGTCCGCTCGCGAAACTATCTTTACTGGAATTGGCAACTTGGCACCGGCGCGTCGCAACGCCTCTCGTGCCGCCGCTTCCGGAACGTCCGCAATCTCGTAAACGATTCGCCCACGGCGTACTGGCGCAACCCAATGGTCAATCGCGCCTTTGCCTCCACCCATTCGGGTCTCGGCCGGGCGGGATGAAACTGGCTTGTCGGGGAAGATGCGGATCCATACCTGACCGCCACGTTGGACGTAACCGGTGATCGCGCGTCGACCAGACTCGATCTGCCGTGACGTGATCCAACTCGCTTCCAAAGCTTTCAGACCAAAATCACCGAAAGTCAGTGTGCTGCCGCGATTAGCTACGCCGCTCATCTTGCCGCGTTGCTGCTTGCGGAACTTGGTTCTTCGTGGCTGTAGCATCTCAGTTCGACCTCGTCATATGGAGCACTAGGGCGTGCTCGGATAGACCTTTATCTGCGGTGCCTCTGTGCGCGACCCAAACCGATCGGCGACATACCGCTTGAACCTAGCGTGCGCTGCGGGCGTCCATCCGCGGGCATGTCTCCAGTAAAGATCCAAACCTTGATGCCGATCACCCCAAACGTCGTGTGAGCCTCGGAAATCGCAAAGTCGATCTTTGCCCTTAGCGTGTGCAAGGGCACTCGCCCTTCCATCTGCTTGTCGACACGGGCGATCTCCGCGCCACCGAGTCGACCAGAGACGACGACCTTGATGCCTTCAGCGCCCGAATCCATCGTCCGCTGCATTGACATCCGGACTGCACGGCGGTACGGAATACGTCGCTCCAGCTGCTCGGCCAGGCTTTGACCGACCAGCTTCGCGTCGAGTTCCGGAACTTTGATCTCATCAGCGGAGATCCTGACCCGACGGCCGGTCTGACGCTCGATGATGTGCCGCAGACGATCGATCCGTTGGCCATTGCGACCGATGATGATGCCGGGGCGACTCGTGTAGACGTTGATACTCATGTCTCCGCCGCCACGGTCAATGTCGACGCGTGAGATCGCGCCTTCGCCCTGGTACTCCTCAGCAACGATCCCGCGGATGCGGTAATCCTCCTGCACCAGTTCACGGTAGCCCTCGGGCTTGCCGGCAAACCAGTTAGAACGCCACTCGGCGGAAACCCCGAGGCGGAAACCTATTGGATGTGTTTTCTGTCCCATCGACTACTCCTCGTCAACCTCAATTGTGATATGTGAAGTCGGTCTGTTGAAAGCGCCGGCACGACCTCGGGCCCTGGGCCGGAAACGTCGCATCGTAACTGATTTGTCAGCGATGATCCTCTTGATCACCAAGTCCTCTCGGTCCTGCAAATCGTTGTTTTCAGCGTTGGCCGCTGCAGCATTCAATACCTTGTAAATGGCGCTCGCGCTCGGTGAAGTCATATAGCGCAAGTATCCCAACGCTTCGTCGACGTTCATACCGCGCACCTCGTCCATCACGAGCCGGAGCTTGTGTACCGAAATGCCTACATTCTTGGCCCGTGCGATTGCCATCGCTTCAAATTCCTCAGCGGTTCCCGGAGTGAGATCTGAACACCCGTGTCGCGGCGAACTCGCCCAAACGGTGTCCAACCATGTTTTCTGTTACTAGTACGGGGACAAAGGTCCGCCCGTTGTGCACGGCGAACGTCAAACCGACCATGTCCGGCATGATCGTCGATGCGCGCGCCCAGGTTCGGATCGCTCCACGCGCCCGTTCGCGGCGCGCTTTGTCGACCTTTTTCATCAGCTTGGGATCAATAAACGGTCCCTTTTTGACGGATCTGCTCATGTGTTGCTTACTCGGTTAACTACTTGTGATTACCGCTGGTCACGTCGGCGGCGGATGAACTTGTCGGTTCGCTTGTTGCGGCGTGTCTTGTAACCCAGTGTGGGCTTGCCCCAAGGTGTCTTCGGTTTCGAGAAACCGATGCCTGAACGTCCTTCACCACCACCATGCGGGTGAGCATCCGGAGCCATCGCGGTGCCGCGCACGCTCGGACGCTTGCCACGGTGCCGAGATCGGCCAGCTTTACCCAGCTTGATGTTCTTGTGGTCCGGGTTCGACACTACACCGATGGTCGCCCTGCATTCCTGCCGGACTTGTCGCATCTCGCCAGAAGGCAGACGGAGAAGAATAAAACTTCCCTCATGCGCCATAACCTGCGCACCCGTTCCCGCCCCTTTAGCGAGTTGACCGCCACTTCCGGGCGTCATCTCGATATTGTGAACCATGGTTCCCTGAGGAATGCTCATCAGCGGTTTGGTGTTGCCAGGAAGATCTGGCGCGTCAGGACCTGCTTCGACCTTGCGTCCGACCGCCAGCCCCTGAGGTGCGAGAATGTAAGCCTTTTCGCCATCCTCGTATCGGATCAGTGCGATCCGTGCGCTGCGGTTAGGGTCGTACTCGATCGCCAACACCTCAGCCGTCCCATTTCGAGACCGCTTGAAATCGACGAGACGGTATCGCCGCTTGTGACCGCCACCACGGCGTCGAACCGTGATGCGACCCTTGTTGTTGCGCCCGCCCTTCTTGAGCATCGGCGCAAGCAGAGACTTCTCCGGACGCTTCTTGGTAATGTCCGAGAAATCGTCGACAACATTGTTCCGACGACCCGGTGAAGTTGGCTTGTGTTCTTTCAGTGGCATATCAGGAGATCCGCGAACTATGCGCCTTCGAACAGCACGATGTTGTCACCCGGCGCCAACGTCACGATGGCTCGTTTGGTGTCTGGGCGTTTCTTCTCACGGAAGCCGCGACGCTTCATCTTGCCGCGCCTGCGGTAGGTGTTGACCGAAATCACATTCACATCGAAAGCCCACTCCACCGCACGGGCGATGTCGTATTTGTTGGCCTTCATGTCAACTTCGAACACATATCGACTCTGCTCGTTGAGCATCGTCGATTTCTCCGTGATGACGGGACGTATCAGCGTTCGAGCTATTTTCATCACGCAACCTCCACTTCAACTTTCGTGTCGTCCCAGAGGCTCTCAATCCGATCTACCGCACCGCGAGTCGCAACGACGTTCGCCGCCTTAACCGCGCTGATCACGTTCAACCCGTCGGCGAAGATCACGTCCACCTTCTCCGCACCTCGTGCCGAGAGTATGACGTCGCGATCGATGCCCTCAACCACCAACAATGTCGTTCCCTTGAGGTCCAACGCCTCTACGAGATCGACGACATGCTTGGTCTTCGGGCTGTCCACCTCGAACTCCTCGAGCACCGTAAGTCGCTCCTCACGCACCTTGTCACTAAGGGCTACACGCAATGCTTGCTGGCGCATCTTCTTCGGAAGGCGTTGCCGATAGCTGCGGGCGTGAGGTCCGAAGATAACTCCCCCGCCAACCAATGTCGGCGACTTGCGGCTGCCCACACGGGCGCGACCGCTGTGCTTCTGACCGCGAAGCTTGCGAGTTGAGTAGGAAACCTGCCCGCGTGTCTTCGACTCGTGCGTTCCTTGACGCCGATTGGCAAGTTGTGCAGTCACGACTTGCTGCAAGAGCGCGTCGTTCGAGTCAGCTGACCAAACGCGGTCGCTCACATCGACGCTTCCGACGACGTCGCCGCTTCTGTTCTTAACCGAAAGTTCCATTTCCAGTTCCGATTCAGCCTTGCTTTTCGATCCGGACAAGGCTGTTGCGCGCTCCGGGGACCGCACCTGTTACCAAGATGTAGTTCTTCGACGCATCAACCGCAGCGACGGAAAGACCGCGCGTCGTAACGCGGCGATCACCCATGTGTCCTGCCATGCGCGTGCCGGGCCAAACACGACCGGGGGATGTACCCGCACCGACGGAGCCGGGAGCTCGATGTCGGTCCGATTGCCCGTGGGTCTTTGGTCCACCAGCAAATCCATGGCGCTTAACCCCACCTTGGAAGCCCTTGCCCTTAGATGTCGCTGTAACTTTGATCGCGTCTCCGGCGGCAAACACGTTGGCGCGGATCTCTTGTCCCACCTCATACTCGCCAAGGTCGGAAACTTTGAACTCTTGAAGGTGGCGGTAACTGCCGTTCGCGCGCTCGAAATGACCGCGCATCGGCCGGTTGACTTTGCTGGCTCGCAAGAAGCCGACCTGGACAGCTTGGTATCCGTCACGCTGCTCGGTCTTGACTTGGGTAACCACGCAAGGACCAACTTCGACCATCGTCACCGCGTTGGCGCGACCTGCGTCGTCGTAAATCGAGGTCATCCCGACCTTGCGACCGAGCAGACCCGGCATGGACTGCGGTGCTTCCGAAACGGCTGTGTCGTCCACCATCTCGGACGTTTCGTCCACTGTTTCTTGTTCTTGGGTCGTCATCTTTTGCCGTTCCGAGAAAAAGCCGGGGCGCCATCATAGCCGCCGCGGCTCTATTGAATTACCTTGACGCTAACCTCCACGCCGTTCGGGACATTGAGTCGTTGAAGTACGTCCATCGTCTTGGAACTGGGCTCGACGATGTCAACCAATCGCTTGTGGAGCCAAAGCTCGAAATGTTCTTGCGCGTCCTTTGTGATGTGCGGCGAACGGAGAACCGTGAAGCGGCGACGGCGAGTCGGCATGGGCACCGGTCCTGAGATCTGAGCCCCAGTCCGCGTCGCTGCGTCCAAAATCTGCTCAGTAGCTTGCTCCAACAGCGGAGCGTCGTAGCCACGGAGCATTATTCGCATTTTGCCGGTTGCCATTATTCGGTCTTACCTATCTGTCCAAGGTCTCCAAAACATGTTGCGGCATCACGTCGTAGTGGTCCAGCTCCATGTTGAAGTCGCCGAAACCAGACGTCAATGAGCGCAGGTCGGTCGAGTAGTTGAAGGTCTCTGCAAGCGGCACGAATGCCATCACGCTGCCTATGCCGGCCTGGCCTGGTTTTGGCTCTATCGTCTCCATCGACTGGATCTTGGCTCTACGAGAGTTCAAATCCCCGATGACCGTGCCAAGCATCTCTGCGGGCATGACCACTTCTTGTCGCATGATCGGTTCGAGCAGACTCGGCGATCCCTTATGCATTGCCGCTTTGAAGGCCAACGAACCGGCGATCTGGAACGCCAACTCCGAGGAGTCTGTATCGTGTTGCGCTCCGTCTGTAAGCACGGCCTTCACATCGACCACCGGGTACCCAGCAACAATGCCGGATGCGGCGGCCTCTCGGAAGCCCTTCTCGATGGCGGAGTACCACTCGGTGCTCAGCGTCGCTCCTGTGATCTCGCTTTCAAATTCGAGTCCTGATCCTCGCGGCAACGGCTCGATACGCAGGCTGCAAACACCATATTGACCACGACCACCCGTTTGGCGTACAAATCGGCCTTCCGCCTCGGCGGTATTTCGGACCGTCTCGCGGTAGGCGACACGCGGTCGACCTTTGTTACAAATCACGTCGTATTCGAGCTTCAGACGGTCAAGGATGATCTCCAAATGGAGCTCGCCCATACCCGCAAGCAGAAGCTGCCCGCTCTCGTCGTCAGTGGAGAGGATCAACGTCGGATCTTCGTCAACCAGCTTCATCAACGCCGCTGTCAATCGGTCCTTGTCCTGACGGCTCTCGGGTTCGACGGAAATCGCCAAAACCGGTTCAGGAAAGTCGATCTGCGCCATCGCCACTGGGGCGTTGACCGCACACAGCGTGTGTCCTGTCTTAGTGGACTTCAAACCGATGGCAGCAACGATTTCACCTGCACCAGCTTCGTCAACTGGCTCCCGATTATCGGCTCGCATCCGCAATAGACGGCCGATGCGTTCGCGACCCCGGCTCGAAGGGTTGTAAACCGACATCCCTCGCTTTAACACGCCAGAGTAGACGCGAATGAAGATAAGCCTGCCAGCGTGTTCGTCGGAGATTACTTTGAACGCTAACGCGCTGAGCGGTTCGTCGTTGTTCGGGTGTCGCTCGACCTGTTTGTCCGGGTGCAACGGCTCAAAACCGAGCGCCGGCGGCAAATCGAGAGGCGATGGAAGGTAGTCGAGCACCGCATCCAAAAGTTGGTGAGTGCCGCGGTGTCGCAGCGCCGCACCGGCCATGACCGGGAAGATGTTGAGCTCGATCGTCGCCTTGCGGATCGAGGCTTTGAGTACATCCGCGGGAACCTCTTCACCCATCAGGTAGAGTTCCGCTAACTCGTCGTCAAACTCAGCCACCTTGGCAACCAGTTCTTCGCGAGCGGAGTTTGCCACATCCATGAAATCGTCTGGAACGTCTGCCTCGCGGGGTTCCAGTCGGCCAGTTCGGTCAAATTCTGCTGAAGGATCAGTCCACTCGTAGTAGTACGCTCGCATCTCGACGAGATCGATGACGCCTTTGAAATCGGCTTCTTGTCCGATCGGGATCTGGATCGGAACCGCGTTGGCGTACAAGCGGTTGGTGAGCGTGGAAACCGCATACTGGAAATCGGCGCCGATGCGGTCCATCTTGTTGACGAAGACGATGCGAGGAACGCGGTGCTTATCAGCTTGTCGCCACACTGTGATCGACTGAGCTTGCACACCGGCAACCGAGTCGAGAACAACCGTCACGCCATCCAAGACTCGCAGGCTTCGTTCCACTTCGGCAGTGAAGTCTACGTGCCCCGGCGTATCGATGATGTTGATTTCGTGATCGCGCCAAGAAACGTTTTGCGCCGCGGCTGTGATCGTGATGCCGCGCTCGCGTTCTTGAGGCATGTAATCCAGAAGAGCCGTACCTTCGTCAACACGCCCGATCTTGTAGGTCTCACCCGTGAAATAAAGAACGCTCTCGCTGACCGTCGTCTTGCCCGCGTCGACGTGCGCGATAAAACCGGTGTTCCGGAGTTTCCGGAGGTCACCGCCATCGGATGCCGCAGAGGCTCCTTGCTTGGCTGGATTTTTCACTTTGGTTGGCATTGCCTCTAAGGTTTTGGATTCAAGGTCGAAAGTTCGTCGGCTCACTTACGCATTAGCCGCCTTTTTTCTGTCTTTGATCGCGGATCTCCGCTACTCGTACCTTTACCTCTCGTTCCAATGCCGGATTGAAACCGGCGGTTGTCTACCACCTGAAGTGGGCATATGCCCGGTTGGCTTCCGCCATTCGCTGCAGTTCATCTTTGCGCCGAACCGCCGAACCGGTGTTGTTGGCCGCGTCAAGCAGCTCCGTAAACAACTTTCGGGCGATCGGTTGACCTTTTCTCGTTCGTGCGGCACTCACAATCCAACGTTGGGCAAGCGCTTCACGTCGCTCGGGTCTGACTTCATTTGGAACCTGGTATGTCGCTCCACCTACGCGGCGGGGACGAACTTCCAACAGCGGCGTAGCGTTTGCCATCGCCTGCTCGAAAGCATCCAGACCGTCCATATTCAGTCGCTGACTGAGCATACCGAGGGCCTCGTAAACGGCGCGTCGAGCGGTGCTCTTCTTACCGCCGAGCATCACTCGATTGATGAATCGCGAAAGCTCCTCACTTCCGTAGCGAGGATCAGGTTGCGTCGGGCGCCTTTCGGCTCTGCGTCGTCGTGCCATCTCTTGGTTCGATTCGTGTTAGTGCTGCGGTTTGTATTACGTCCGAGTTTTCGGTGCGAATTCCAGTCGGTCTCGAAGTCGTCGCCTTGAGCGGCGTCGGTGACCGTCCAGCGAGTTGCCGATCTCTTTGACGGATTTCGACGGAAAAGAACTCCCAGTCGATGCCGTGTCTGCAATCGGTTACGAATTCAGCAACAAATTATATACCCACCACCCCGATCAAACTCCACGTGGAGTGCCATATTTGCTGCGACCGCGACGCCGGCCTTCGACGCCTTCGGTATCTTTCGTTCCGCGAATAACGTGGTAGCGCACACCAGGCAGATCGCGCACCCTGCCGCCTCGAATCAAGACCACCGAGTGTTCCTGCAAGTTGTGCCCCTCGCCAGGGATGTAAGCGGTTACTTCGACGTTATTGGAAAGGCGCACGCGAGCCACTTTGCGAAGCGCAGAATTCGGCTTCTTCGGCGTCACGGTACGGACCTGCAAACAAACGCCAGCCTTCTGAGGCGAGCCTTTCTGGAGTTCGCGAGTTCTGCCAGAGAACGAATTACGAATCTGGCGCAACGCCGGAGTCTTCGGCTTCTTGCGAGACCGCTTTCGCGGTTTTCTTACCAGTTGATTGAGGGTCGGCAATGCGATCTCCAAATGTCAAACGGGCGAAGCACTTCGATAATCCAGCTCACGAGACGACGCGAACTGCCGTTGCTTCGCAACCGCTAAACGATAAATCATACAAATTCCAATTCCCATCGTCAACAAAATCGCACTCACCAACACACCCGAATTACGGATTACGTTCTCGCTGTAATATCCTGAACCAATCGGGTTAAGAAATCGGAACGGCAGCGTGCACCTCGAAACCATGTCCGCCCCCGTATCCACCAATTCAACGACCACGGCATGACTGCCCTGATCCTCTACGGCTTCAACGAACCACGCGCGACCGCCCTCGTCGACGAACTCCGTTTCGCCAACCAGTCGCTGGAATTCGTACACGCCGAACCAGGCTTCTACGACTCGATGCCGGCAACGAAACGAGACGAAGTAGCTCTCGTTTGGTGCCTCGGCTCCGCGATCTCCTTCCCGGTCGCGCTGTCAAACGAAATCGCCGCGCGCGGCACTCCAGTGGTCGCAATTGCGGACCAATCGAATGCCGAACGCTTCGATTTCAACTCCGGCCATATCGAGTTGTGCTTCAACTCAGATTCCGCCCGTGAACTCGAAGCGCGAATCAAAACCGTCCGCGCTCGCTCAACCTACCAAGCCGCACCGGTCATCGTTCACGGCAACTTGACTATCGACGTCAACAGTTTCGCCGTATCGCTGAACGGCCGAAACATCGAACTCACATACAAAGAGTACGAACTCCTCAAACTCTTCGCCTCAAACCCCGGAAGGGTCTTTCGCCGGGAAGACATCCTCAACCGAATCTGGGGCGACGATTACTTCGGCGGCACCCGAACCGTCGATGTCCACGTTCGAAGATTGAGGAGCAAACTCGACGACGTCAGCCACAACGTGATCGAAACGATGTGGCGAGTCGGGTACCGATTCAGCACCCCAGAAATACACGCGCCATCCGCCAACGGCGGCACCAGGGAGCCCGTATCCGTCGCTTAACGCCTTTGCTAAAATTCTGGTTTTCGCATCGACTATCGCTGTTGAAAATCCACCGGCTCCGCGGCGGCCTATCGGTCAGATTCTCCGCAAGTACGTTGCATCCGTAACAATCTAGAAACAACCGTATCGTCAAATCAAATGGTGCAAATCACCGCGAATCCCGCAAACCGCCAGCCTTCGTCAACTGACGACGAGGCCAAAGAGTTCGTACTGCGCTCCGCAAAAGAGCAAGACGTGCGATTCATACGGCTCTGGTTCACCGACATCGTTGGTACAGTCAAAGGTTTCGCGGTAACCATCGACGAACTCGAACACGTCCTCAACTCCGGCGCAAGCTTCGACGGCGCAGTCATCGACGGATTGGCAAGAGCTGACGAGGCGGACACGGTGGCGGTTCCTGATCCCACGACGTGGCAGATCCTCCCTTGGCGCCCAAGCCAAGACGCCGTCGCAAGCATGTTCTGCGACCTCAGCACGCCTGACCGGAAACCACTCCCAACCGACGGCCGACACATCCTCCGAACCGTCATGCGTCGCGGAAGGAAACTAGGCTACGACTTTTACGTCGCCCCCGAACTCGAATTCTTCTACGCCGACGACAAACGCGAATACCTCAATGCCGGATCCGAGCGCGGCTTCGATTCATCAGCGCATACCGAGGCGTCGATGCGATTCAATCGCTCCAGTCGTTACTTCGACCAAACATCGCCGGATCTCGGTGGTGCCGAGCTGCGCAGAGAAATCGTGCTGGCGCTGGAAAAGATGGGCATCCCCGTCAAACACAGCCACCACGAGGTCGGGCAAGGCCAACACGAAATCGACCTTCGACACAACAACGCCCTTACGATGGCAGATTCCGTCGTCACCTACCGTGTCGTCGTAAAAGAGCTGGCAGCAAGAAAAGGCGGCCACGCCACGTTCATGCCCCAACCGTTTGCCGATCGCCCCGGTTCCGGAATGCACACCCACATGTCGCTATTCAGCGGTGATGACAACGCCTTCTACTCTTCCGAGGAAGAGGAGTTTCATCTTTCCGATCTTGGTAGAAAGTTCATCGCAGGCCTGGTCAGACACGCGCCCGAGATCACCGCGATAACCAACCAGTGGGTCAACAGCTACAAGCGGCTCGTCCCAGGTTCAGAAGCGCCGATCTTTGCCTCCTGGACCTCCGGCAATATGAACGATTTGATCCGAGTCCCAGCGTATCGGCCCGGACAGGAAGCAAGCATGAGAGTGGAGTACCGAGCACCCGATTCCGCTTGTAACCCCTATCTGGCTTTCACCGTGATGTTGGCCGCCGGTCTCGAAGGCATCGAAAAAGACTACCCCTTGACATCTCCAATCGTTGAGAAGTCGAACGGCGAATCCCGATCGCTGCCGAGATTGCCGAACTCGCTCTACGAAGCGGTAAGGATCGCAGAAAAAAGCGAGCTTTTGAGAAACAACCTCGGCGACGCTGCTGTAGACAGTTTCTGCCGCAACAAATTCCTCGAATGGGACGAATTTAACCGGTCCGTCACGGACTTCGAAACCAACCGATACCTCGACATTCTCTGAGGGTCATAACCTACCGACTACTTTGATGCGGGGACAGTATTAAGATTCAAGTTTGACCTTGCACGGATTCTCGGTAGATGACGTTGGAAAACACAACTGACGAAATGCGTCGCCGCGCTGCTCAACGCGACGCTGAATTCCGTCGCCTCGAGAACGAGGGGCTCTACTCCAAGAGCCACGAACACGACGCGTGTGGCGTCGGTGTCGTTGCCAACATCGACGGCCAACGTTCCCATCAAATCATCCAAAACGGACTCGAAGTCCTCCGCAACCTCGGACACCGCGGCGCGTGCGGCTGCGACCCCGAAACCGGAGACGGGGCAGGGCTGCTTGTCCAGATGCCGCACCACTTCATGGTCAAAGCCGCTGCCGAATGTGGCATCGAGTTGCCCGACGCTTTGCGTTACGCCGTCGCGATGTGTTTCCTCCCTCAAGACGAGAAACTTCGCAACTTCTGCATACAAGCCCTCGAACAATGCGCCCGAGATCATGGCGTTGAGCCGTTGGGTTGGCGCGACGTTCCGGTCGATCCCGACGCCGTCGGAGTCTGGGCGCGGGCACGCATGCCCCATATTGCCCAGCTGTTTCTGAAGGCCCCGGATGGCATCGGCGAAAACCTATTGGAACGCCGCCTCTACGTCATCCGAAAATCCACCGAGAAAATCGTCCGATCCCGAATCGACGAAATCGAAGCCCGATCCGGAACCAACCTCAACGATGAGGACGCCGCTGTCGTCAACGCACTCCTGAACGAGTGGTACGTGCCCTCTCTGTCCGCCCGCACAATCGTCTACAAGGGCATGCTCATGGCGGAGCAGACCGATAAGTTCTACCTGGATCTCACCGACCCTGATTTCGAATCCCACTTCGCGATGGTGCACTCCCGATTCAGCACCAACACGCTCGGATCTTGGAAACTCGCCCACCCCTATCGCATGTTGGCGCACAACGGCGAGATCAACACCGTACGCGGCAACCGCAACTGGATGTCGGCTCGAGAGCTGACACTCGAATCAGAGCTCTTCGGCGACCTGATCTCCGAAATCCGTCCAATCTGCGAAACCGACGAACCCTCCGACACGGCATCCCTAGACAACGCATTCGAAGCCGTATACATGGGTGGCCGATCCGTCTCGCACACCGCGGCGATGATGATGCCTGCCGCTTGGTACGGCCACGAATCGATGCCGCAGAACGTCAAAGACTTCTACGAATACCACGGCGGAATCATGGAACCGTGGGACGGCCCCGCCATGATCGTATTCTCCGATGGTCATATGCTCGGTGCCGTTCTCGACCGAAACGGCCTCCGCCCCTTCCGGTACTCTGTCACCGAAGACAACGTCCTCGTCATGGCATCCGAGACCGGTGTCTTAGATATCCCTGACGACCAGATCCGATATCGATCCCGGTTACGACCCGGAAGAATGTTCCTCGTCGACTTCGAGGAGAAGCGCATCATCGAACCAGAAGAGGTCGCCGAAAACCTCTCATCAACGAAACCTTACGGCGAGTGGTTGAACAGCAACCGCCTCACGTTAGACGATCTCGACCCGCCACAAAACGTCCCCGGCGTAGACCTCGAAACAATTTCAATGCGCCAGATGGTGTTTGGATACACCCAAGAGGACATGCGCATGCTCATAGGACCGATGGGCGTCACCGCGCATCAACCGCAAGGCTCGATGGGCAACGACGCACCGCTCGCCGTTCTCTCGGACAAGCCGCAAAACCTCTTTGCTTACTTCAAGCAAGACTTCGCACAGGTCTCTAATCCCCCGCTCGACGCCATTCGCGAGGAGCTTGTAACCCAGATGGCTGTCCCTGTCGGACGCCGTCCAAACCTCTTCGACGAAACCGAAGATCACGCACGATTGCTGCGCATCGACCATCCGATCCTCCGCAACTCCGAACTGGCGAGGATCAAACAGTCGACGAAATCAGGCATCCGTACCTTCACCATCTCCACGCTCTTCCCCGTTGCCGAAGGAGTAGACGGACTCCGATCCGCGCTCGAACGCATTCGGACCGAAGCATCGGAAGCCATCGAAAACGGTTACACCGTCATCGTCCTCTCCGACCGCGGCGTCGATTCCGAGAACACTTTCATCCCGTCGCTGCTCGCCACCGCTGCTGTTCACCACCACCTGATAAAAAACCAGACGCGTAACCAGGCCGACATTCTGGTCGAATCCGGTGAACCGCGCGAAGTGCACCACTTCGCCCTGCTTTACGGCTACGGCGCAAGCGGCATCAATCCGTACCTCGCCCTCGAATCCCTTGCCGACATTAGGGAATCCGTCGCCTCCGACGGCACGATGCCGCAGCAAGACATGGCCGAGGAAAACTACCGCCGAGCCTCCGAAGAAGGCGTCCTCAAGACGATGTCCAAAATGGGCATCTCAACCTTGCAGGGCTATCTCGGCGCCCAAATCTTCGAAGCCCTCGGCCTTTCGCAAGACCTCATCGACGAGTACTTCACCTGGACCAACTCCCGGATCGGGGGTATCGGCTTAGAAGAGATCGCTGCCGACGCGATCGCCAATCACGCCCGCGCCTACCCCGAATACGACATCCCGTCCAACCTCCGCCTCGATCTCGGCGGCTTCTACATGTGGAGAGCCACCGGCGAACGGCACATGTGGAACCCACGAACGATTTCGCTGATCCAGACGGCATCGACACTCAACAGCACCACGATCTACAAACAGTTCGAAGACGCAGCCGACGAGGAGCCGGAGGGCTACATCGCCCTGCGGCAGATGCTCGATTTCGACGAGAGCAAGTTCAACCCCATTCCTATAGATGAAGTCGAATCCATCGAAAAGATCCTTCCGAGATTCGCTACGGGCGCCATCTCGCTCGGCTCGATTTCGCGGGAAGCGCACGAAACCCTCGCCATCGCCATGAACCAGATCGGTGCCCGCAGCAACACTGGCGAAGGCGGCGAAGACGACGAACGCTACGTCCCATTCGAAGAACCCGAATCCCGCAACTCCGCCGTGAAGCAGGTCGCATCCGGCCGCTTCGGTGTAACCGCCGAATACATGGTCAACGCCAAAGACCTCCAGATAAAGATGGCCCAAGGAGCAAAGCCTGGCGAAGGCGGCGAGATCCCCGGACACAAGATCAGCGAATACATCGCATCTATCCGCCGAACCACCCCGGGCGTAGAACTCATCTCGCCTCCACCGCACCACGACATCTACTCCATTGAAGACATCGCACAACTCATCCACGATCTCAAAAACGTCAACCCCGATGCCCGCGTCCACGTCAAACTCGTCGCAAGATCAGGCGTCGGCATCATCGCAGCCGGAATCTCCAAAGGCAAGGGCGACGTGGTCCTCATCTCTGGCGACTCCGGAGGCACCGGAGCCTCTCCACTGTCGTCCATCAAACACGCCGGCATCCCTTGGGAACTCGGTGTCAGTGAGACGCAACAGGTACTCGTCGCCAACGGCCTGCGCGACCGCATCGTAGTACAGACCGACGGCCAAATCAAGACCAGCCGAGACGTCGCCATCGCCGCGCTCCTCGGAGCCGACGAGTGGGGCGTCGCCACCGCAGCCCTCATCACCATGGGCTGCATCATGCTCCGCAAGTGCCACCTAAACACCTGCTCCGTCGGCGTCGCCACCCAAGACCCCGAACTCCGCGCGAAATTCGCAGGAACACCCGAAGCCGTCGTCAACTACTTCACCATGCTTGCGGAAGAACTCCGCAATCGCATGGCCGAAATGGGCTTCCGAACCGTCAACGAGATGATCGGACGCGCCGACATGCTCAAACAACGCGACGGCATCGACCACTTCAAAGCCGAAACCCTCGATCTTTCTCGCATCCTCGTCGACTCTCACCCGCTCGAAGGCGACCACTCCTACCAGTGCACCGAACAAGACCACGCCCTTGAGTTCGCCCTCGACCACAAACTCATCGAACTCACTGAACAGACCATCGCAGACGGCGGCAAAACCAAGACCAACGCCACCCTCGACATCCGAAACCGAAACCGCACCGTCGGCGGGATGATGAGCGGCAAAATCGCAATGAAACACGGCCGACCCGGTCTGCCCGACAGCTCAATCAACATCACATTCAAAGGCTCCACCGGCCAGAGCTTCGGAGCCTGGGTCGTCAAAGGCGTCACATTCAAGGTCTACGGCGACGCCAACGACTACTTCGGCAAAGGCCTCTCCGGCGGACGCCTAGTCATCGTTCCACCCGAAGACTCCACCTTCGTCCCCGAAGAAAACATCATCATCGGCAACGTCGCACTTTACGGCTCCACCGGCGGCGAAGCCTACATCCGAGGAATCGCCGGCGAACGCTTCTGCGTCCGCAACAGCGCCGCCCACGCGGTAGTAGAAGGCATCGGCGACCACGGCTGCGAGTACATGACCGGCGGACGCGTCGTCGTCCTCGGACCTACAGGTCGAAACTTCGGCGCGGGAATGAGCGGCGGCATCGCATACGTCTGGGACCGAGACAAAACATTCACCGACCGCTTCAACGACGGCATGGCCGACCTCCAACCCGTCATGCCCGGCTCCGACGACGAAACCGAAGTCAAAACCCTCATCGAAAACCACCTCAAATGGACCGGCAGCACCGTCGCAAAATCCGTCCTCGAAAACTGGGACACCACGATCCAACAGTTCAAGAAGATCATGCCCCGCGACTACGCCCGCGTTCTCCGTGAACGCGAAGAATCCCAGCAGCAACTCGTCGACGACGCAGCAGAGTTCTCTCTCAATGGCGGGGCCATGACAACCCCGGAACTCGCCGGAAAAGTGGCGTAACTAATCATGGGTAGCACAAGCGGCTTCAAAGAGTTTGAACGCGCCACCATGAAGCGTCGCGACAATCGCGAACGCCTAAACGATTGGCGGGAAATCTACCTCAAATGGGACGAGAAAGACGCCCGTGAGCAAGCCGCCCGATGCATGGACTGCGGCGTCCCCTTCTGCAACGACGGATGCCCCTTAGGCAACCTCATCCCCGAATGGAACGACCTCGCATACCTCGGCGATTGGCAAGAGGCCATCGCCCGCCTCCACGCCACCAACAACTTCCCCGAATTCACCGGACGCATCTGCCCCGCCCCCTGCGAAGCTGCCTGCACCCTCGCCATAAATATGGAACCCGTCACGATCGAGATGATCGAAAAACAGATCTCCGAACGCGCCTGGCAAGAAGGATGGATCGTACCCGAACTCCCCGAATACCGCACCGATAACAAAGTCGCCGTAGTCGGCTCCGGCCCCGCCGGCCTTGCAGCAGCACAGCAGCTCAACCGCGCCGGACACACCGTCACCGTCTACGAACGTGACGAATACCTCGGCGGCTTACTCGCACTCGGCATCCCCGAATTCAAACTCGAAAAATCCGTCGTAGAACGCCGACTCCAGCAGATGCGCGACGAAGGCGTGATCTTCAAAACCAACACCAACGTTGGCGTCGACATCTCCGCCAACGAGCTAGTCAACAACAACGACGCAGTCGTCCTCGCTGGCGGATCAACCGTCCCCCGCGACCTACCCATCCCAGGCCGCGACCTCGACGGCGTCCACTTCGCGATGGGCTACCTCACCCAGCAGAACCGCCGCCTCCGCGGCCAAGAGTTCTCACCAGAAGGAACCATCACCGCCGAAGACAAACACGTCGTCATCATCGGCGGAGGAGACACCGGCGCCGACTGCTTAGGAACCGCCCACCGGCAATTCGCCAGAAACATCGTCCAACTCGAACTGCTCCCCAGACCTCCGGAACGCCGAGCGCAAGCCAACACCTGGCCCGATTGGCCCCGCATCTTCCGAACCTCATCCGCACACGAAGAAGGCGGCAAGCGCGACTACAACATCATGACCAAGCGCTTCGTAGGCTCCGACGGCAACGTCACCCACCTCGAATGCGTCCGCGTCGACTGGGTCTTCGAAGACGGCCAGCGCCCCCGCATGGTCGAGATACCCGGATCCGAGTTCCAAATCCCTGCGGACATCGTCCTACTAGCAATGGGCTTCATCCACCCGCAACACGAAGGCCTCCTAGACGCTCTGGAAGTCGACTACGACGCCTTCGGAAACGTCAAGACCGACCCAACACTGAAAAGCACCACCGACAAAGTCTTCGCCTGCGGAGACATGCAGCGCGGACAATCCCTAGTAGTCCACGCCATCGCCAACGGCCGACAATGCGCCAGAGAAGTCGATCTCTTCCTCTCCGGCCAATCCGCACTCCCGACAGTCCGCGGCTACGCCCGACCGGCAATCCCCGTATTCTCTAACGCGTAGCGCGAAAGACACTAGGGTTTCCCTCGCTCGCGGGGGAAATGTCCGAAGGACAAAGGGGGCGCGGACCCCAACAGGTGACAACCCGCAAATGCCAACCATAAGAGTCGCCTCCGCCCAGATCAACACCACCGTCGGCGACATCGCGGGAAACTGCAACCTCATCGCCAACGCCATCGACGAAGCACGCTCCATCGGAGCCGACATCGTCGCATTCCCCGAACTCGCCATCACCGGATACCCGCCCGAAGACCTGCTCCTATCCCAACACTTCGTCCGCACCAACAAAAACGCCCTACTCGAAATCGCCGATAACTGCACCGACATCGCCGCCGTCATCGGCATCGTCGATTTCGACGAGGACGAAAACGGCAACATCGCAAACATCTACAACGCCGCGGCCCTGATCGTCGACCGCGAACTGGTAGCCATCTACCACAAGAACCAACTACCCAACTACGGCGTCTTCGACGAACTGCGCTACTTCAAACCCGGCACAGACTGCCAAGTCATCGACATCAACGGCGTTCCCGTCGGCATCAATATCTGCGAAGACATCTGGATCACGCCCGGCCCAGGCGACACCCAGTGCACCGACGGCGCAAAACTAATCCTCACCCTTAACTCATCGCCCTACGAGATCGGCAAACTCCAAACCCGAATCGACCTAGTAGCCAACCTCGCCAAACGACACAACGTCCACGCCGTCTACACCAACCAAGTCGGCGGACAAGACGAACTAGTATTCGACGGCTCAAGCATCTTCGCCGGACCAAAAGGCGAAATCCTAGCCATCGCCCCCAGATTCAAACCAGCAGTAACCGCGGTTGACATAGAAATCTCAGAAACAACAACCGGTTTCCCCCGCTCGCGGGGGAAATGTCCGAAGGACAAAGGGGGCGCGGAGCGCGAAGATGCTGAATCCCCAACTCAATTCATCACCCGTACCTTCACCCCAAACGCCAAACCCAAACTCCCAACCCCTTCCACAACCCCCGTCGACAACGTCTCCCAAATCTACGCCGCCCTAATCCTCGGCACGCAAGACTACATCCGCAAAACCGGATTCCAAAAAGTCGCTATCGCACTCTCCGGCGGTATCGACTCCTCCATCGTCGCCTGCATCGCCGCCGACGCCATCGGACCCGAGAACATCGTCGGGGTCGCAATGCCTTCCCGATACTCCTCCGAAGGATCACTCATTGACGCACAAGCCCTCGCCGACCGCCTCGACATACCCCTCTGGCGAGTCCCCATCGAACCCGCCCACGCTGCATTCGAGCAGATGCTAGACGAACAGTTCCGCGACACCGACGCCAACACCGCCGAGGAAAACGTCCAGTCACGCATCCGCGGAAACGTCATGATGACTATAGCCAACAAATTCAACTGGCTCGTCCTCACCACCGGAAACAAATCCGAAATGGCCACCGGATACGCCACTCTCTACGGCGACATGGCCGGCGGCTTCGCAGTCATCAAAGACATCCCCAAACAACTCGTCTACGAACTCTCGAAATATCGCAACTCCATCGGCAAGCCGCCGCCGATACCGCAGTCCGTAATCGACAAACCGCCAAGCGCCGAACTCCGACCCGACCAGCTCGACGAAGACTCCCTCCCGCCATACGAAACACTAGACCCGCTCCTAAAGGCCTACGTCGAACAACGACGCTCCCCCGAAGAAATCCTCGATCAACTCGACGACATCGACCAGGAAACCGCATCCCGAATCATCCGCATGGTCGACATCAACGAATACAAACGACGCCAATCACCACCGGGCGTCAAAATCACCGGCCTAGCCTTCGGCCGAGACCGCCGAATGCCAATAGCATCCCGCTGGCGACACTAACACCCCTTCCCTTTTCGCGCAGCAAAAGGGAGACGCGTCAAGCGTAGGAAACCCTAGGGTTTCCCCCGCTCGCGGGGGAAATGTCCGGAGGACAAAGGGGCGCGAGCGGAGCAAATCCCCTCTCCCTTGATGGGAGAGGGCTAGGGTGAGGGTGAAGGGGCGAATGCGGGGACGCCCCCACTAACCACGGACTACCTGAATCCCCGATAATGAATGAGTAAATCCGTCTTCCTAACTCAGGGCGTAATCCTTCTCAAGAAGATGCGGAAACCCTCTAACCGGCCGCTGATCCGCTCTGACAAGCATGATTGTGCTCACCAAATTGCAACGAAAATTCATACACACCAAACTAATCGCTTAACAATCCCAATGAAAAACGCCACCAAACGAACACTCTGCGTCCTGACGCTAGCATCGCTCGCGCTCTTCGCGTTCGCATGCTCTTCAGACTCCAAATCAACCACTTCCACCGACGACATCGTAGAGCCAACCTCCGAAACCGCATTCATCGAAACCGTCGAAGCGACCACCAACGAATCCGTCGGTATGACCGACGAAACCCGCGAAATCCCAACCGACGACGAAGGCGAAACGGTCGAAATAATCGTTACCGAACCTGATAAACCCGAAACTATGCCCAAATCCTTCACCGCAACGATGAAAAACGTTGATAGTGAAACCGTGGAATTTGTTATCGATTCAGAACTACCCGATGCTCTGCCATCATCCTTCATAGCCACCGTAAAACAGGCCGATGGTCAAACCAGCCAGCTAATCTTTGGCGATGCTGCACCCCTCGGGGAGAATTTCCTCGTGCCTCTCGTGCCCATCGTTGATGACCTCGCTCTCACCGTCGAACAGCAGGCATCCGTCGAACGCGAAGCATGGGAAAACCGACTCTCAGGAATATGGGAAGACAACATCGACGGCGTCGTTCTCATCAACCTAGAATCCGATTCGTTTTTCGGTTCGGGTACCGGCGCCGGTTGGGTCTGGGACAACCAAGGCCACATCGTAACCAACTACCACGTCGTAAGGCCGACCACCAATTTCGTTTCGAACCTGCCAATCTCCGTCGAAACCTTCGATGGTGAAACATACGAAGCCGAATTCATCGGCGGTGATCACGTCTCTGACATCGCCGTGATCAAAATCGACGTCGGAGAATCCCTTCTCAATCCATTGACCGTCGGCGACAGCGCCCACCTGAGACCCGGAATGACCGCCATCGCACTCGGACATCCCTTCGGTGCAGAACAAGCCTTCTCCATGACCCACGGCATCATCAGCGGCCTCTCACGGTCCATTCAATCCGAAGCCAGCACCATACCAATACCCGCCGTCATTCAGACCGATGCCGATATGAACCCCGGAAACTCCGGCGGCCCGTTGCTCAACAGCGCCGGCGAGGTCATCGGCGTCAACACCCAGATCCGAAGCATCTCCAACACCAACAGCGGCGTCGGATTCGCTACTCCCATAAACCTCGTCCGGCGGGTCGTAAACAATCTCATCGAGAACGGTGTCCACGAATACCCGCTCATCGGAATCTCATCGTGGGTCATCACCCAGACATGGGCCGAACGACTCGATCTCGACGAAGGTCAAAGAGGCTTGCTAGTGACCGCCGTCTCCCCAGATGGACCGGCCGACCAAGCAGGAATCATAGCCGACTCTGGCGTAGTCTCAACATCCGGCACCCGAGGCCCCAAAGGCGACGGCGACATCATCGTCCGCATCGACAACGTCACCATCGACAACATCTACGACCTCCGCAGCTACATCATGCTGAACACATCCCCCGGCGATCAAATCGTCATCGAAGTCCTACGAGACAACCAAATCATCCCCATAAGCGTAACCCTAGGCTCCTGGGGCGACCGTTTCAACTAACCACCACCACCCCCTTCCGTTCTCACTTCACCTCTCTTCTCAGGGACCTTTGCGCAATTCGTATCCCTCCCCCTTTTCCCAACCCCGCCCTCTAATTCCAACCGCCCACTGTCATTCCGAGCGCAGCGAGGAATCCCCAGCCAGACACTCCAGCGCCCCATCACCGAATACACCCCCTCCAGGTGCCACAAGTCCCCTCTCCCGCTGGGCGGGAGAGGGCTAGGGTGAGGGCACAGGGAAGGGAAGGGCAAACCCCACTCAAACCACCAACCCCGCCATCAACGAAGCCAACCAAACAACCAGCACCTCATCAAAGCCCATCATTCCAATCATGCCCATCCCAGTTCCAAAAACCCCATTAAGCGCGCCAAAATTAACATTGACTAACGTCAAAATCCTTCGCTAAACGTTGACAACTCAGGGAAGCTCATGACCACCGACCCAGAAACCGTTCCGCCCGAACAGGAACCTCATTCTCGAGCGATGGTCGTCTTCGCTCATCCCGACGACGCAGACTGGGGATGCTCCGGCACCGTTGCCAAATGGGCAAGGCTCGGATGGGAAGTCGTCTACGTAATGTGCACCGACGGATCCAAAGGCACCGAAGACCGATCAATTTCAGCCGTCGAGCTCAGCCGAATCCGTAAACAAGAACAAGTCGAAGCCGGACGAGTCCTCGGACTCAAATCCATCGAATTCCTCGACTTCCCCGACGGCTACCTCGAACCCACAATCCCTCTCCGACGAGAAATCGTCCGCGTCATCCGCAAACACCGCCCACACATCCTCATCACCACAAACCCCACCCGCGACCTCTCACACTCCGAATACATCGGCCACCCCGACCACTTCGCAGCGGGCGAAGCCACACTCTCAGCCGTCTTCCCTTCAGCCCGCGACCACCTCTGGGACGAAAGCCTGCTCGGCCAAGGACTCGACTCCTGGAAAGTCC
Organism: Dehalococcoidia bacterium; assembly: GCA_965204425.1. Lineage (GTDB taxonomy): Bacteria > Chloroflexota > Dehalococcoidia > Lucifugimonadales > Lucifugimonadaceae > Bin127. The sequence goes on along the minus strand of OZ241990.1, from coordinate 2,423,505 downwards.
ACGAAGTCTGGGTCATGATGTTCGGCGAAGGAAGCTCCCACTGGAACCCGCTCGAAGAAGAAGACGTCACCAAAGCCATCGGCGCCATCAAATGCCACGTCAGCCAGCTCGACCGACCTGACCAAGTCGACGGATGGATGCGACGCTGGAGATCCGAAAACGGCAAGAACATCGACGCCCCATTCGCCGAGGGCTTCAAACGTTTCCAACTAGTCCCCGGCTTCAGCCCAGACGATGACGAAAACGAAGGCGAAAGCGACAACTCGTCCGACGAATAGTCAACCAATGTCACGCGAAACCGAATCCCCTGCCGACGACGAACCGTCCTCACCCGCGTCCGAAAGCAACAAAGCGCGCCAAAAAAGATCCCGCCAAAACATCACGCACCCAATCCAGTTCACCGACAAATCACTAGAAGACACCTACAACCAAAAACGCAACATACCCAAATCCAATCGCAAATCCGAACTCCGCCGACTGCACTGATATGCGGCTATAAGATCGGTATAATTTCTTCACATATAGGAGAATGTTTGATGGTCACGTTGGAATCCCTTGACACTCGTATCACGGTCTTGGAAACCGAGTTCCGGACCGAGCTTCGTCACCTCGCCGCCAAAGAAGACATTGCCGATCTGCGCGGCGAATTCCGCGGCGAGATCAAGGCGTTAGAAGCCCGCCTCATGCTCCGTCTCGGCAGCCTAATAGTCGGATCAATGGGAGTCCTACTCGCTGTCTTGAGACTCTGGCCGTAATCGTTTCCCCCAATCAAAACGCATAGATCCGCTCAGCATTCGACCCGAGCAACATCTCCTGCTCCACCCCGCTTAACCAATCGAACCCCTCACGCACCAAACGCAACTCATCCGCCAAAGAAATCCACCCGTTCTTCTCCCGCAGATAACCCGGGTAACCAGTCCCCCAGATACAACGATCGATCCCAAACGCATCTATCGCCATCATCACCGCACTGTGCATATCCCTAAACGGAAATCCCTCCCCTGACCGGCTGTGAACATCCGAAATCGTCATCACCACATTCGGATGCCGCGCCAAATCCAACACCGGCAGATACGCCGACCAACCATCCCCCGCCATCCAAGGCTCCGGATACATCATGTGATCGATGATCCAAGTGACGCCTTCATATCTCGGAACTACATCCGCCATCTGCCCAACATTCCCAACCCGATTGTGAACCTTGACAATCCCTGACCGATCCTCCACCGCCCGAAAAAGCCCATCGTTGCGACCCGGATCCAAAACCTCATCGTCCGGATAGTAGTCCGGGTGCAGCCGAAAACCCGACATCCCAAACTCATCCATCCACCGACCCGCAACCCTTGCGTTGTCCGGATCCATCGGATCAATCAATCCGATCGACCTGAACCTCCCCATATCCTTGTTCGCCGAATCCGCGACATAAGTATTGTCCCAAGTCGACCCGCTCGACTGCACCAGCACCGCCGCATCAACCCCATTCGCATCCATATCCTCGATCAGCAACTCCGTCGGCCCCGCCTCCTCAGTCACCGCAGTCCAAGTCGGCGCCGTCGGACCAATCGGCGCGATCGGCGGCATCTCCCAAACGTGCACATGGCAATCAACAATCATCCAATTCTCCTTCGGCTTGACAGCTAAGAATCCGATCTCAATTCTGCACCAAGCCGCGACCCGACGAACTCCGGATGCCCAACAACGAACTCCTCCACCGACATCGCCCGCCTCCCCGCCACCTGAACCGTCACGAGCCTTACCGCACTACCTCCCCCAGCACAAACAAACACTCCACCACCCTCTCGCGCAAACACACTCCCCGGCTCAACTCCAGTAGGCACACTCACACCGGAACCCAACTCAACATCCACCAGCTTGAACAACCCATTCACCCAAGTGGTGGATGTCCCCGGCCAAGGATGAAACGCCCGATTCATCCGAACGATCTGTTCTGCAGGATGGCCCCATCTCACAATTCCATCTTCCTTCTTGATCAACCGCGTAACCGTAGCCTCACCATCATCCTGTGATCGCGGTACCAACGCTCTCGACGCCAACCCGCGCAACGCCTTCGGCAGCATCTCTGCACCGATACCAAACAGCTTCTCAGTCAACAAATCGCAACGGTCATCGCCAGAAATCTCCAACGGCTCCGACTGCGCAAGTATCGGCCCGGTATCCATCCCCTCGTCAAGCAACATAACCGTCACCCCGGTGAAGCGATCCCCATCCAAAATCGTCGTCGCAACAGGACTGGGTCCACGATGCAGCGGCAACATTGAGGGGTGGATATTCACCACTCCCAGTCGCGGGATCGAAAGGATTTCTGAGGGCAAAAACCTCCCGTACGCCACAACGACAAATACATTTGCGCCAACCGCCTTGATCGCAGCCAAAGCTGTCGAATCGAATCGCTCCGGCGCGATGACCGGAATACCAAGTTCGTCGCCAAGCTCGGCAACTGGTGTCGGACTCAAAACCCTACCTCGACCGGCACGGCGCGCTGGGCGCGTGCAGATCATCGACACTCTGATCCCGGCGTCTAACAAGGCGCGAATCGAAGCTTTCGCGAAATCTGGTGTGCCGAAAAATATCGTGTTCATCTCGCCCCGTTAGTGCTGATATTTCCTTTGAGACGTAATATCGAAGATCGCTGCCTCCGCCCAAATCAACGTTAGCGCGTCAGAAGCGGGTTTCAGTCCATTTCTACGTTTGATTCTGCATATGTTGACGGTCGACCTCGGCGTTGAACCACGAATGTTCAAGCCGCAAAATTCGGTTCAAAAAACGCCAAAAAACGCCGTTTTTCCGTTGCGGGTTTTGCTTAGTGGGGATATCTTGAATCTAGCTAACGTTGTTCTCGGGCTCTGAGGAGGCGGCCCGAGAAGCTGACAACAGGAAAACGCGGCATGACGTTACAAGCGGTCACGCGCGTTTTGAATTCTATTCGGTCACGAAAGGATGATCTGTGCCTGATTCCCAATCAGACAGCATAGAGTGCGAGCTGCAGAAACGGTGGAAGGCTGTTCTCGGGATGGTTGAGGTCCAGATCGATAACCGAGCCGACTTCGACGCGTACCTGGTGGATTCGACACCATCATCGTTCGTCGATGGCGAGTTGCGCGTCACGGTCAAGAACGGCTTTAAAGCCACTTGGATACGTCAACGTGTGATGCGGAGCTTGCGCCGTTTTGCTACCCAGGTTTTCGAACGGGACGTCACCATCGAACTCGACACCATGGCGTACGCTTCAAGCGATGTCTTGGTGCGTGAAGGATTAGCTGGCGACTACTCCGAATGGGCAGACGTTCGGCTCAATCGCCACCGCGAATCGGTCGCCCGAGAAAACGCCAGATTCTTCCCCTTGGTACCGAACTGCACCTTCGATCGGTTCGTAAGCTCGACAAACAACAAGCAAGCATTGAACGCGGCACGAGCAGTTGTGGACAATCCTGGCTCCGAGTTCAATCCTTTAACCATCACATCTGATACGGGACAAGGCAAAACCCATCTGCTCAACGCCATCGCGGGCGAGATGCGCAACAGCAGCTTGAATGTCATTTGCCTCACTGGTGAAGAGTTCGTGGATGGATTTGTCAAATCCAGTCGGAGCGGGAAAGTCGCGGCGGTCCGGGATCGTTACCGAGATGTCGATGCTCTGGTCGTGGACGGGATAGAAAGACTCATCGGCAGAACCGGTTCTCAGGCGTTTTTCATCAACTTGCTCGAGCACTTGCTCTCAAGCCGAAAACAGGTAGTGCTGAGTTTCAACGCGGCCTACCGGATGACGGATCTTGGCGAAGAAATCAGGTCGCGGTTGGCTGGTGGCCTGGAGATTTCGATCAACCCACCGGATGTGGAACTTAAGCGTTCCCTTTTGCACCGATACGCCGTCGAAAGGAAGCTCAACCTCGCGGGTGATGCGTTCGACTACTTAGCGCAACGAGCGGTGAAGAATGTTCGCGAGATCATCGGCGGCATCACTAGAGTCGACGCCCATATGCGACTGACTTCAAGTGCTCCTGCGACGAGTGTTAGTTTGGCCGTGGCTGCGGAGGCGGTCCGCGACCGGATCAGTGCTCCTTTACCGGAATTGTTGCCACCCGAAGCAGTTTTGGAGGCCGTCGCAACCGTTTTAAACGTAGATGCCGATCAGCTTCGTCAGTCGGGCAGGGGCAGTAGATCTTTAACCGCCGCCAGAGACCTGACCGCATACATGCTGCGCGAAAAATCCGGTCTCACGAGTGCCGAAACCGGGATTCTGATGGGTGGACGGCCGCATTCGACGGTTTTGGCGGCCCTGAACCGTTACGGGGAACGCCGGAAAACCGATCAGCAGGTGATCGAAGCCGAACGGCGGGTTGAGAGGGAACTCGCCTAGTGGTTAACTAGGCGGCCTGAAAAACTGGTCGCGGTACCAGCGCAGTTCTTCGATGCTCTCCAAGACGTCATCAAGAGCTCGATGAGATTTTGATTTGGGTGGCTGCTCCGCTGCGTCGGGATGCCATCTTGAGATCAATTCCTTAATCGAACTCACATCAACTACGCGGTAGTGGAGATACGACTCCAGTTTCGGCATTTCGCGTTTCAGGAAAAGTCGATCGACCCAAATCGAATTGCCGCACAACGGCGCCTCCCACCTGCCAACCCACTCCTTCACGAAATTCAGAGTGGTCTTTTCCGCATCGTTTATTCCAATCTTCGAGGCGCGCACTTTTTCCATCAGTCCAGATTCGGTGTGCTGCCTCGCAGACCAAGGATCGATGTTGTTGAGGTCTTCGACTGAGCGGTTGATGGCGATATCGGGGCCCTCGGCTAGGATCTCCAAATTCGCGTCCGTGACCACCGTCGCAATCTCGATGATGACATGTTGTTCCTCGAGTCCAGTCATCTCGAGGTCGAGCCACACCATACGCCCATCAGCTTTACTTTTCGACGCCATCTGATTTCGAGCATATCGCATCGACGAACGATGATGCCGTGCCACGTCTGCGAGAATGAATACGCGGTCAACGAGAAGATAATGAACCACGGTTCGTCGTCAAACGGCCGATGAGTGTAGCCAAGGAGTCCGAAATCATGACTTTTTGCGACGAGATTGAAGCGGAATCCAAACCTCAACGTGATGCAATGATGAGACATCCCTTCGTGCTAGGGATAGGCGATGGATCGCTGTCGCCGGAGAGATTCCGACACTTCATGACCCAAGACTACGTGTACCTCGTCGATTACGCGCGGTGCTTGGCTATGGGAACGGTCAAGGCTCCCGATCTCGAAACGATGAGTTGGTTCGCAGGTGCAGTCGACCACATTCTCAATACGGAAATGGAGCTCCATCGTACGTATTGCGCCGACTTGGGAATCTCCGCTGCCGAACTAGAAGCAACCAAACACGCGCCGACCACCTACTCCTACACAAGTTACCTACTGCGCGTAGCCCAAATCGGCAGCTTTGGCGAGTTGATCGCGGCGCTGGTGCCGTGCATATGGGGATACTGGCAGGTCGGAGAGATGTTGGCGGTAGCCGGCGAACCACAAGACGCGCCGCATTACGCCGAATGGATCCGAATGTACGCTGGCGAAGAGTCACGAACCGTAGCCCTTGAAGCACGGAATATTTGCGATCGAGTCGCTGAAACCGCTGGTAGTCAAGAACTCAAAGCGATGCGAGAAGCGTATATAACGTGCACCCGCTTCGAACGCGACTTCTGGCAGATGGCGTGGGACCTCGAGGATTGGGCGGTGTAACACACTCGAACCCATCGCTATAATTGCATCATCACTCGACCGAGCGGGAGTAACTCAGTGGTAGAGTATCTGCTTCCCAAGCAGAAGGTCGCGGGTTCGAATCCCGTCTCCCGCTCCATCTCGCACCAGTAGTCGTCTCAGACTACCGATCCTGAACCGATCCATCGAACCCGATCGGCGTGTCCAGCACTTTCGGATCTTCGCCGATGCTTGCGAGAGCATCTTCGTTCAACTCTATGCCTAGACCTGGGCCTTCCGGCACAGTTAGATACCCGTCAATCAGCTCAAGCGGTTCGACGAGAAGCTCCGACTTGGGTGGTTCAGACTCCCCTGTGTACTCCTGCAAAGCGAAGTTCGGAATGCAAGCGTCTAGCTGCACACACGCCGCCGTAGACACCGGCGAAAGCGGATTGTGAGGTATGACCTTGACGTGCTGCGCCTCAGCCATCGCTGACACCTTTTTGCATCCGCTCAATCCGCCGCACAAGCAAAGATCCGGACGTACATAAGCGCACGCACCGTTCTCAAGCAGTTGCTGGTACTCGAATATCGTCGTGAAGCGCTCGCCTGTCGCTATCGGAATGTTGCATTGCGCCTGGACCTCCGCCATTCGAGCCGGACTATCCGGCAGCATCGGGTCTTCGTAGAAGAAGGGATTGAACTGCTCTAGCCGTCGACCAAGCCAGATCGATTCTGCCGGGTTCATCTGGCGATGGATCTCCACGCAGATATCGACATCGCTACCCACCGCATCTTTAACCATCCCGACACGCTCAACCGCTTCATCGGCCCATTCGGTGTAGGACTTGTGCAGGTAGTAGTCCGAAGGGAAGGGAGTAAACCTGACCGCGGTAAAACCCTCCTGCTTGGCACGTAGCGCATCTTGTGCGAGCTCCTCGCCAGTTTCACCGTTGACGTGCATGTAGCATCGCACGCGGTCTCGAGTCTTGCCACCCATCAAGTCGTAGATCGGCACACCCAAACGCTTGCCTTTCATGTCCCAAAGCGCAATATCGATCGCACTCAATGCGCCTTGAACCACCGACCCCATGAAATGGGACGAACGATAGAGGTATTGGTAGTGATGCTCGATCAAGTTAGGGTCTTTCCCCACAAGGTAATCGCTCATCACATCGATCATCGTCTTCGTCGGTCGTTGCCAGCCGTGCACACCGCCCTCTCCGACGCCAACATAGCCATCCTCCGAATGAATCTTGATCAGGAGCCACCGACTCCAGAGAAAGGTTTCGACTTTTTCGATCTTGGTCATCGAGAATTGCCCCGTTCTTTTCGTTCAAGCGGTGTGGATCCCACGCCGCAACGGCTTCAGCGATTGCAGTTTAACGGAAACTGACCGTCAAATCGGCTATTCTTTCACCGAAGTTGACGAATGCGAATCTCTCGCCAACCCTACGCCCACATCCCTGAATCGCTCTCTAGGAACTACCCATGCGAATACTCATTACCGGTATCACCGGCCGCGTCGGTGCAAACGTCGCCAAAAGATTCGTCGAATTAGGTCACGATGTGACAGGGTTCGTATGGCCGGGCGACCGCCAGTCCGAAAAGATCTCACAAATCGGTGCCGACATCGTTGAGGGCGACCTCGCATCATCGTCTGACGTCAATGCCGCCATCGACGGCGCAGAAGCCATATTCCACCTTGGAGCGGCATTCCAAGCCGGAGGCCCTTTCACTCCCGAACAATACTTCGACATCAACGTTAAGGGCACCTTCAACATCCTCGAAGCTGCGCTTCAGTCCGACAGAATCAAACACGTCATCCATACCAGCACTGACGCGACCATGGACAAGTACCCTCCAGAGGGTGTCGAAGAGCCTATTCGGGAAGACTCTCTCCCGCTCGTGTCAACTGGCTGGTACGGCTACACCAAAGTGCTCACTGAGCACCTGGTGGATCGCTACGTCCGCTCTGAGGCTTTGCCAGCTACAGTATTTCGATTCGCCAATGCCTGGGGTGCTGGTGAAGCCCTCGATTTCGCACAGTTCCACATGCGGACATTCATGGAAATGCTCGAAGGATCGACAGATCCCGCCGCTAGGGAAGCATACGAGCAGATGTCCATTGCGTACGACGGCGAGCCTCACCTGATCGTCGCTGCCGACAGCAACGGCCGGCCATGGAAGAAGCACCTAGTGGAAGTTCGTGACATCATCCACGGGTATGAAAATGCCCTCGCCAACCCGGCAACTTTCGGCAAAACCTACCAGCTGGCCTCCCGCGAGCCTTTCCGCTGGGACGTCATGATCCCATATATCGCCGACAAACTCAAGGCGCCGTTCACGCAGGTCAATCTGCCAATAACGCCGACGTTCTACGAATACGACTTGTCGGCAGCCAAACGGGATTTCGGATACGATCCTCCGCTCACTTTGCACGAAATGATCGAAGAGGCGATCGCCCACCGCAACACCGGTGAGGGTGAAATTATCCCGACTACGGTTTGAACCGTTGCATGGCGTAATACGTCCCGAACGCGAAACCGATCAATCCGGGTAGGTGCACAACTATACCGGCGTTAACGAGCAGTTCGGGGAAGAGACCGTCGAGAATCTCGATCCCCATGATTTGGGCTACGTAAAAAACCAGCGCAAGTCCCGCCGCCAACATCCGCATACTCGTCGAGTATTTCCTTCCCCCGATGAACTCCATCGCCCACACCACGCCCATTATGGCCAAAAACTCCGTAACGCCAACCACTATCAACCAGATGCTCGAGTTAACACCCTCGAGGATTTCCAACGACCATAACGCGACGAGAAACACCGCCGACACTATTCCGATTCCGACCGCCGCCAATCCTCCCAAAACCCCGGTTCGGATCAAATCGCTCTGGGTCACCTTGAACATCACCGGACCACCGATCGATGCGCAGTCCGGGCACTTCGACCCGACAGGAGCGTAAACCATGCAGCGCGGGCATATAGGATCCCCGCACTGCGCACAATGCAAGTTCGTCTCAACCCCCGAATCCCGCGGGCATTCACTCATGTTGAGATCGATGTCTGGAACGTTTTCGCTCATTAGCTAATCAACTGCTAACCCGTGGTCTGCTGTGAACCCAAAGGTCACGCGACGCGATATCACGGTCAAAGACCATCCGGTTCCAAATCAGCCGTGTGCGCGTCAACTCCCCATAAGTTAACAACGAATTTTCGAATCCGCCGGATGTAACACGGCGGATTATCGTGATCGCGGCGAAACCTGCACCATATACCGCCACCCATACATCAAACCCTGACCAAATCGCCCAAATCGGAAGCAGCGCTGTCGCGAGCAACCACGACACAGCCGAATCACGCCATGGCGTCAGCGAAAACAAAACCCCAGGGATCGTTGCCCAAAGCATGAATAGTGGGATGCCATATCCGACTATCGATCCGATCCCTACCGAAATCCCTCGCCCTCCAGAAAACTTCAGGAATATCGGCCAGTTATGGCCGCCCATCGCTGCCAACGCAGCTGTCGCGATCGCACCTGAGCCCAAATCAAGCATCGCCGAGCCGCCAACGTAAACAGGTAGAAATCCCTTGCCGAACACGTCGAATATCGCAATCGGAACCACCCACTTCTTACCGACATGAACAGAAACGTTTGATGCCCCAACGTTGCCGCTGCCGTACTCTCGGATGTCGAGACCAGCAACGTAACGACCCACAAGATACGCGGAGGGAACGGATCCGATCAGATACGACGCTGTGATGAACGCGAGTGACAACAACACTTCGGACATTTCACTGACCCATCACAACTTTGACTCGTCGAGTGAATAACCGATGTTACCGCCGTGTAAATCCATTGCACGCTTGTAAAACTGCCTAACGGTGCCAGGGGGCGGACCGTTCATGCCGGGCACAATTTCGTTAAGCGTGTTGTTCGCGTGGTAATCCGACCCACCCGACTTCACCAAACCGAATCGGTTAGCTAGATCTGAAAACCGTTCGATCATCTTTTCGGTGTACTTTTCAGCGTAAACCTCTAGTCCTGCCAGCCCGTGCGGCGCAAGCGTCGACAACACTTCATCGATGTTCGAGACCGTTCGGGGATGCGCAACAGTTGCAACGCCGCCGGCATAGTGCACCAACTCCAAGGCATGGACACCGGCAAGTTTACGCCGAGGCACATATGCAGGTTTACCGGGTGAAAGGTAACGGCCAAACGCATCCGCCACAGAATTCACATAACCCCGATCCAACATTGCACGAGCAATATGTGGCCTGCCAATCGCACCGTCAGCGTTAGCTACCACTTCCTGCCAATCCACAGGCAGACCAAGCACCCGCAACCGATCAACGATCTGTTCCGCTTTCGATTCACGGTCTTCCATCAACGCCGCCAACTCGACCTGCAACGCTCGGTTGCTACGTTCGATGAAATGGCAAGTCATGTGGATTTCGTTACCACCAACTTCTGCACTCAGTTCGATGCCAGGAATGAAGTTGATGTCGGGATACCGCCGGCTCGCCGCTTCCGCCTCATCCAATCCAGATGTCGTGTCGTGATCGGTTATTGCGAAAAACCGTAGCGAAGTCGCACTGACACATTCGACGATCCCCGTCGGCGTCAAGACGCCGTCCGAGGCGTTCGTGTGCAGATGCAGGTCTTCCTCGACGGGCCACGTCGGCTCGACCACTAACGCTGCCTTGGGGTCATGGCGCGCGCCAGAGTTAGATGACGACATCTCGCATCCTTACGAAAACGGAGGTTAGCCCCGATTCACCAAAGCCAGCTGATGATACGCCTCAGCTGGCGACAGCTTCTGCTCGGGACTCGCGGATGACTATCACCTTGATTAACCCGGGGTACTGCAAACGCTGTTCGATCGCCTTGGCGATGTCGTTCGACAGCACGCTAGCGTCCGCGTCGTTCACCTTTTCCGGGTCGACCATCACGCGTACCTCTCGCCCAGCCTGGATCGCAAAGACTCGCCTGACACCGTCGAAACCACGTGCGACCTCTTCAAGTTCGTTGAGGCGTTTCAGGTAGTTTTCGTTGGTATCGCTACGAGCTCCGGGTCGCGCCGCGCTTATCGCGTCGGCGGCGGCAACCAAGAACGAAACCGGCGTAGTCATCTCGCGGTCGTGGTGCTCCCGTATCGCCAAGACGATGTTGTCACGCACATCGTACTGTGCCGCGACGTCGGCACCGATCTCAGCGTGCGGACCCTCGACTTCATGCGTCAAAGCCTTGCCGATGTCATGCAGAAAACCTGCTGTCTTAGCCGTCTGCGCGTTGGCACCGATCTGCGACGCGAGTATCCCAGAGACGTGGCCAACTTCAACACAGTGTTGAAGCACGTTTTCACCGTACGAATATCGGTACTTGAGCCTGCCCATCAGCTTCGTCAGCTCTGGGTGCAGACCTCGTATGCCGACGTCCAAGACCGCGTCTTCACCTGCTTTACGAACCGCAACATCCACCTCGCGTCTCGATTTCCGGACTGCGTCCTCGATCCGAGCGGGTTGAATGCGACCATCCTTGATCAGACGCACCAAAGCCACGCGGGCGACCTCACGACGAATGGGATCGAAGCAAGAAATCGCAACGGTGTCAGGCGTGTCGTCGACCAAAAGGTCGACACCAGTATTTGCTTCGATAGCCCGAATGTTTCGGCCTTCGCGTCCTATCAACCGTCCCTTAACGTCCTCAGACGGTATCGGGATGCTGGTGACCGAGGCATCACCGACGACATCCGACGCCAATCGCTGCAGAGACGCCGCCAGTATGTCCCTTGCACGCTCATCAGCCTCGTCTTGGTACTGGAGTTCCGCCTCTCGGAAGCGCCGTTTGAACTCGTATTCGTTCTCGTCTTCCGCTCGTTTGAAGAGGATGTCCGTAGCCGCATCTTTCGACATTCCGGAAACCCGCTCAAGCTCATGCGCGGTTCGCTCTCGCAAGTCCTCGTCTTGCTTCTTGAGCTGCTCCTCGAATGATTTGAGATCCGTCTGCTGCGTTCTCAACTCCTCGGCAGACCTGTCGATCCGCCGCTGAATTCGCTGTAGATCTCGTCGCTCTCGTCGCGTCTGTCTTGCTGAGTTCGTCCTTTCAGTTTCGATTTCTTTTCGAAATTCTTCCGCTCGATCTTGTGATTCCTTGAGAATCTCGTTGCTTCGTGCCCGCGCCTGCTCAATCTGTTGCGTTAATGCATCCTCAGTCGCTTTAATGGCCCGAGAATTGAGGCGAGCATTGCCCCAATACCCAACTGCCACACCGACAATCAGAAACACCAACGCAGACACACTAGCTAGACCGGCTACTAAGGCAGGATTCATAGAAAGACTCCTTGTTGTAGCCGCAGTTTCCTGCGTTGGGATCGCGTCGGTACCGACTCACTCAGTCCGCAATTCAGCCCATCTTCCGATTGATCGTTTATTTGAAGTACCGACAAATTGACTTTGCAGTACTCGATGGACGATTGCGTCCTTGTATATCGGGCTGTTTATCCAGCGCGATCCACATTGTTGCTTCTCGTTAAATCTTACGTAACGCGCGACGATCTCCGCAACAATGGACATCTAACGGCTATCAGATTGCACTCACCGAACACTCGACCAGCGTTCAAATCGGCCTACGAGACATGAGTTGCCGACAGCGCGAAAAACGCTGTCGGCAACTCATTTTCCCTATTCCTCTTCGGATTCGGTCTCTTCGCCTTCGGCCTCTTCCTCACCCTCTTCTAGCTCTTCCTCATCTTCGAGATCTTCAGCGATGACACGTGGCGGCTGGATCCAGGCAATGCGCTCGTCAGGATCGCCAGCTAGCGCTACGCCTTCAGGTAACGTCAAGTCCGAAGCCAAAATCGCATCATCCAGGGACTCCAACACGATGCAGTCGGCTTCGAGCTGCTGAGGAATGTTTCTCGGACGTGCCTCTAACAAGATTTCGTACACGCCCTGCGTCACGAACCCTGCACCACCACGGGTGCCCGGAGCAATGTCCTGATTGAACAGAATTACCGGCACCGGAGCTTCAACAGTCTGATCCGGGTCAACGCGCAAGAAATCAACATGCAGCAATGCGCCAGATACCGGGTGAGTTGCAACTTCCCTGACCAAGGTCACATCTTCCGAACCACTCGGCGTCTCCACAACCACCGGTGACGTTCGCCCCGCTTCGCGCACCACGCTGATTAGCCGGCGACTCTCCGCCTGCAAAGACAACGGCGCTTCGTCGAGTCCGTAAACGTGAATGGGAATGATCCCCTTCGCTCTCAACGCGCGGTTTTTCTTACCCATCGCGGTGCGGGTGTCGGTCTTAAGCACGAGGTCGGGCATTTCGAATCGCTCTAGTTTCAGTTGTGATCTGCGGATTTGACGCTGGTTTGGGTTTACCGATTGCACTGCGTCGCAGCATCGATTGTGTAGCAAACCTCGATTCTAAACCCCGACTTACAAATTACCAACTTGAGATGCAGACAAGACGTAAATTGCGGTTGGTATACTTGCGACACCGCGACGTTACGAACTTAACTTCGCCACGTTGTCGGAATTTTGGACCCGGAAACTGATGACCCAGCTGGTCCATCGATTACCCGCCGCCATGCTGATCCCGATGAGAGTCGATTATGCGGTCCGGATGCTTGTCTTCTTGGCGCTGCAACCGGAAGAGCGATTCACGCCCACGACCACAATCGCGAAAGAGCAACACATCCCCGAACCTTATCTGCTGCGGATATCCGCCGATCTAGCTCGAACTGGTCTGATCGAATCTCGACGCGGCCCGAAAGGCGGCGTTCGCCTCGGCCAACCGCCAACCGAAATCACCGTCGGCTCAGTCGTCGACTGCGTCGACCACTCATTCTCAGCCATCGACTGCCTCTCCGAACCTGACGCATGCCTCATCTCAGGAGCCTGCTCTCAGAGAGAGTTGTGGGGCGACGTCGAGCAGATGCTCCTCGACTACCTCTTCCATATCAAAATTGCCGATCTCGTCGAAAAGCAGTTGGAACTCGAAGGCGCAACAGACCTAGATCTCATGGTCGGCAATACCGCATAAGCCACGCGCTGTCAGTCCCTGTTTGATCCCCGTTCCGTCTCGGAGCCTTCCAGAACCCCGTATCGAATTTGGTGATGGGATAGAATCACGCATACCCTTCAAAAGAAACCGCAAGTCGTCAGAATATTCGGTCGAAAACCCACTAATTCGCCGAAAGCTTGCGAGGCCAAGGTCGACCCAATGCAGAGCACAAACGGTTCCATCAACGGCAGCGCCGTCACCGCACCTGCCCTAACCCCAGCGCAGGTCCAACGTTACAGCCGACACCTCATCATGCCCAACGTCGGCAGCGCAGGACAGCGCAAACTCGTCGGCGCAAAAGTTCTCGTCGTCGGCGCCGGAGGCCTCGGCTCGCCAGTCTCCCTCTATCTGGCCCTTGCAGGGGTCGGAACCATCGGCGTCATCGACTTCGACATCGTCGACGTCAGCAACTTGCAGCGACAGATCCTGCACACCGACGCCGACGTCGGACGACGCAAGGTTGTCTCCGCCAAAGAAACCCTCGAAGCACACAACCCCGAAGTCAACGTCATTCTCCACGAAGAGCCGATCAACGCCGACAACGCAATGGACATCGTGCCCAACTACGACATCGTCGTAAACGGCGCAGACAACTTCGCAACGCGCTACCTAGTCAACGACGCCGCCTACCTCGCTGGCAAACCCCTAGTAGACGGCGCAATCCTCGTCTTCGACGGCCAAGCCGCCACCTACATCCCCGGACAAGGTTGCTACCGCTGCCTGTTCCCAGATCCTCCGCCGCCGGGTGAAGTCCCCAACTGCGCCGAAGCTGGTGTCATCGGAGCACTTCCCGGACTCGTCGGATCCATCCAAGCGTTGGAGACGATCAAGATCGCCATGGGCATCGGAGAAACCCTCTCCGGTCGCATGCTCATCATCGACGCCCTGACTATGGAGTTCCGCGAAATCAAAGTCCGGCGCAACCCAGACTGCAAACTCTGCGGCGATAGTCCTGAAGTCACTGAACTCATCGACTACGAGATATTCTGCGGCATCGCACCGCCGCAAGCCGTTGCCTGAAGCGGCCTTGGCTCGACAGGTGAAGCAAGGGCTGTAGTCATGCAGATCGCGGAACGCGCATCCGTTTCTCGTGACGTCAGCGACCAGATCGGCAACACGCCGACGGTCGACATCTCCCGCTTCAGCCCTAAACCCGAGGTCCGACTCCTCGCGAAGCTCGAATCCGAAAACCCGACCGGCAGCGTCAAAGACCGCGTCGCCCTTTCCCTGATCGATCAGGCCGAAGACGACGGACTGCTCGTCCGAGGCAACGGCGGAGTGATCCTCGAACCCACCAGCGGCAACACCGGCATCGGCTTGGCCCTCATCGGCAGACTGCGCGGATATCAGGTCAAGGTCGTCATGCCGGAGAGCGTGAGCACCGAACGTGTTCAGCTGCTCGAAGGCTTCGGAGCCGAGATCATCTTCTCCGCCGCCGAAAAAGGCACTAACGAGTCGATCAACGTCGCCAAAGAGCTGGCGCACGAAAATCCATCGTGGTTCATGCCGTACCAGTACGGGAACAAAGCCAACCCGAACGCCCACTACACTTCCACCGGACCCGAGATCGCACGCGACGTTCCCGATGTCGACATGTTCGTCGCCGGACTAGGCACCGGCGGAACCTTGATGGGCGTCGGCAAGGCGTTGCGAGAACACAACGACGACATCAAGATCGTCGCCGCCGCACCTCATCCCGACGACAAAGTCCAAGGACTCCGCTCCATCGAACACGGCTTCATCCCCCCCGTGCTTGACCTCGACGCCCTCGACGCCCGCATCATGGTCGAAGCGGAAGAGTCTTTCTTCTGGACTAAGAAGCTTCTCACCGACGCCGGCGTCTTCGTCGGAGTGTCATCCGGAGCCGTCCTCGCCAGCGCGATCCGAGCGGCGAAACGACTCGACTCCGGCACCATAGTCATGCTCTTCGCCGACGGCGGATGGAAATATCTCTCAACCGGCATATACACCCGCGACTGGAGCGACATCCAGAACGAGGTGGAAGGACAGACCTGGTGGTGAGCGACCTTCCTGCAAATGCCACCGACCTCTGCTTCGCCACCGCCAGCGACATCGCAGGCTGGATCCGCAACGGCGACATCTCCTCCCGCGAGGTCATGCAGGCGCACCTCGACCAGATCGAACGCGTCAACCCCATGGTCAACGCCATCGTCACACTCCTCGACGCCGACGACCTGCTCGACCAAGCATCCAAAGCCGACGAAAGGCTCGCCAAGGAAGGCCCGGAAGGCATCGGACCGCTCCACGGACTGCCCGTAGGCATCAAGGACCTCCAGCCGACCGCTGGCATCCGCACCACGTACGGCTCCCGCATCTTCAAAGACTTCGTACCCGAAGAAGACTCCCTCACCGTCCAGCGTTACAAAGAAGCTGGCGCCATCGTCATGGGCAAGACCAACACCCCGGAGTTCGGCGCCGGTTCCCAGACCTTCAACGAGGTGTTCGGCACCACTCTCAACGCCTACGACCTCACCAAGACCTGCGGCGGCAGCAGCGGCGGCGCAACCGTCGCACTCGCCTGCGGCATGATGCCCATCGCCCAAGGATCCGACTTCGGAGGTTCTTTGCGCAATCCCGCCGCCTGGTCCAACGTGGTCGGAATGCGCAACAGCATAGGCACCGTCCCCACATATCCCGCACCCCTCGGCTACACGTCCGAATCGGTCACCGGCGGCATGGGCCGAACCGTCGCCGACGTCGCTCTTCAATTGACAGCCCTCGCCGGGCCCGACCCACGCGTCCCGAGCTCCCTGATGCAACCCGCATCCGTCTTTGCACAACCCCTCGAACGCGACTTCTCCGACACCCGCATCGCCTGGAGCCGCAACGTAGGTGGTGCGCCGATCGACAGCGTCATCACCGAGACCCTCGACTCCCAACGTCACATCTTCGAAAACCTCGGCTGCATCGTCGAAGACGCCGAACCGCCACTGGAAGACGCGGGCGAGATATTCCACGTCCTTCGTGCGGCGATCTTTGCCCACCAGCACGAGGCCAACATCAGAGACCACCGGGAACTCGTCAAAGAAACCATCATCTGGAACGCCGAAGAAGGGATGCGGTTGACGGCGCTTGAAGTCAAAAAGGCCGAAGAGGCCAGATCTAACCTCTACGCCCGCATGGCCGACTTCATGTCCCGCTACGACTACCTCGTCCTGCCAGTGACCTCCGTCCCGCCATTCTCCGCCGACGAAGAGTACCCGAAAGAAGTCGCCGGAAAACCCCTCACCAACTACCTCGAGTGGATGTCCCCCTGCTCCTCCATCACGGTAACCGGACTGCCCGCAATCTCTGTTCCAGCTGGCTTCGACAAAAATGGATTGCCGACTGGTTTGCAAATCGTTGGTCGCCAAAAAGCCGATTTCTCAGTGCTACAGATAGCGCACGCATTCGAGGGCCTAACAGAGTTTTATCGGACTCGACCCGCTATAGTCGGCTAACCTCTGAACGTAATCGGATGTATGGGAGGAAACAACATTGGACCTACAACTTGAAGGCAAAAAAGCAATCGTCACCGGCGGAAGCCGCGGCATCGGCAAAGCGATCGCCTGGGAACTCGCAAGAGAAGGCTGCGACGTCGCCATTTGTGCACGAAACGCAAACGCCTTGCAGGCTACAAGCCGCGAAATCGCCGAGGACACCGGGCGGAACATCTATCCGATCGAGTGCAACACGCAGGACACCGAGTCGGTCAACTCGATGGTCGCCAGAGCGAACTTCCAACTCGGCGGCGTCGATATCCTAGTCAACAACGCTGCGCGTCCGCTAGGTCAGGCCCCGGTGCCCGGCATCGAAGGCGTCACAGACGAGGCATTCAACGAGGACATCAACACCAAGGTTCTCGGTTACCTCCGTTGCGCCCGCGCCGTCGCCCCGATCATGAAAGAACGCGGCTGGGGAAGAATCATCAACATCAGCGGCTTGGCATCGCGATCAAGCGGCTCCGCCGTCGGATCGATCCGAAACGTCTCGGTATCGGCTCTGACCAAAAACCTCGCGGACGAACTCGGTCCGTTCGGCATCAACGCGGTCGTCATCCATCCGGGAGGCACTCGCACCGAAGCCACGCCGAGCGTCGCGGCCGCGCGAGCAGAAGCGCAAGGCGTCTCCATAGAAACCGTCCTCCAAGACATGGCCAACGCAAACTCCGTCCGTAAACTGATCGACGCCCGAGAAATCGCCTACATCGCAACGTTCGTCGCTTCTCCGAAAGCCGTGGCAATAACCGGCGACGCAATCGCCGCTGGTGGAGGCGTGGGCAACGCCATCCACTACTGAACGCCTACTGAAGGCCGAAACTTACTCTAGAATCGAGGTGAACTCTTTCTTCACTCTCGGATCCGACCTACATGTCTGAAAACGAAATCGTCGTTCGAGGCGCACGCGAACACAACCTCAAAAACATCGACGTTCGCATACCTCGCGACAAGCTGGTCGTCGTCACAGGAGTCTCCGGTTCCGGCAAGAGCAGTCTCGCATTCGACACCATCTACGCCGAAGGTCAACGCCGATACGTCGAGAGCCTCTCCGCCTATGCACGACAATTCCTCGGACGAATGGAGAAACCCGAGGTCGACCACATCGACGGTCTGAGCCCTTCGATCTCCATCGACCAGAAAGGCGTCTCTCGCAACCCTCGCTCAACCGTCGGAACCGTAACCGAAATCTACGACTACCTCCGTCTCCTCTTCGCCCGCGCCGGACGCCCGCACTGTCGCAACTGCGGCAAACCTGTGCAGCGCCAGACCGTCCAGCAGATCGTCGACTCCATAATGCGGCTCGACGAAGGTTCCCGACTCCTCATCCTCGCCCCGGTTATCAAACACCAGAAAGGCGAACACGTCGCAGTCTTCGAAAACGCCCGTCGCTCAGGTTTCGTACGTGTCCGAGTCGATGGCGAAGTGCAAGAACTCTCCGAGGAGATATCCCTAAACAAAAACAAGTGGCACAACATCGAAATCGTCGTCGACCGCATCATCATCCGCAGCACCACCGAACGCGAACGACTCACCCAGTCGGTCGAAACCGCACTCAAAACCTCCGACGGGACGCTCACCGTCTCAGTGCTCAACCCGAGCGAACGGCTGATTGAGGAACTTTCATCAGGCGCCCGTAGCACTGTCGCCGCAGGCACCATCAACCAGCAACGCCGACGCTCAAAGGCTTCCCAACAACCGCAAGACCTTTCATATTCCGAACAGTTCTCCTGCCCCGACTGCGACATCTCCATGTCAGAGTTGGAACCCCGCAATTTCTCCTTCAACACGCCCTTCGGCGCATGTAGCGACTGCTCAGGCATCGGCTACCGCTTGGAGATAGACCCCGATCTCGTCCTGCCGAACAAAGGGGTGACACTTGCCAAAGGCGCCGTCGCCCCATGGAGCCGAGACGGCAAGAACTCCCAATGGGCATGGGGACCGCTACGCGCCCTCAACGAACACTTCGATGTTCCGCTCGACGAGCCTGTCGGAGAACTGGATCCCCAGCACTTGAAGTTGGTGTTATACGGCTCAGGCCGCAAGCGAGTGCAACTCCGGCACGAGACATCCGGCGGAGCAGTCTACACCTGGAAAGGTCGTATCGAAGGCGTCATTCCAAATCTCGAACGCCGGCATGCGAATACCGAGTCGGAAAACGTCCGTAACGATATCGAACGCTACATGTCGCAGAGGACCTGCAACACATGCCACGGCGACCGACTCCAGCCTGACGCGTTGGCCGTCACTGTGCTTGGAATGAATATCATGCAAGTGACACGTCAATCGGTCGAAAATGCGCTCCACTGGGTCGATGCGTGTCGGAACGGCGGTTGGCCATCAAACGATCACGCTGTTGACGAACCGTTGACCACTCGGGAGTTGTCGATCGCAGACCAGATTCTCAAGGAGATCGAGTCTAGACTAGGCTTCCTGTCCCGCGTCGGGCTCGACTACCTGACGCTCGACCGGTCTGCCGGCACCCTCTCTGGCGGCGAAGGTCAACGCATCCGCTTGGCTACACAGATCGGATCAGGGCTGATGGGAGTCCTATACGTATGCGACGAACCATCCGTAGGACTGCACCCGCACGACAACGATCGTCTCATCACGACACTCAAAAGTCTGCGCGACGTCGGCAACACCGTCTTGATCGTCGAGCATGATGAGTCCGTGATGCGTGCCGCCGACCACATCGTCGATTTGGGACCCGGAGCGGGTGAACACGGCGGGCACGTCGTAGCCCAAGGCGAGATCGAATCCATCGTCAAGTGCCACAAATCGATCACGGGCGATTACCTGAGTGGCAGAAAAGAGATCGCCACACCTAATGACCGCCGCGAGATCGGAGACGATTCGATATCCGTCCTCGGCGCCAGAGCCAACAACCTGAAGGGCGTTGACGTCGATATCCCGCTCGGAGTGTTCGTGTGCGTGACCGGCGTCTCCGGTTCCGGCAAAAGCACTCTGGTCAACGAGATCATTCTCAAAAGTCTCGCCCAGCATTTCTACCGCGCGAAAGACCGACCCGGCCCGCACGACGAGATCACCGGACTGGATCACATCGACAAGGTCATCAACATCGATCAATCACCAATCGGACGAACACCGCGCTCCAACCCGGCAACCTACACCGGCGTCTTCACCCCGATCCGCGAGCTATACGCGACAGTCCCAGAAGCACGGGCGCGAGGCTATACCCCGGGACGTTTCTCCTTCAACGTGCGCGGCGGCCGATGCGAGTCATGTTCTGGTGCTGGCTACACGCAGATCGAGATGCAGTTCCTACCTGATGTCACAGTCCCTTGCGAAGTCTGCCAAGGCGCCCGTTACAACCGAGAAGCTTTGGAAATCCTCTTCAAGGAAGCATCAATCTCCGACGTCTTGAACATGACCGTGACAGAAGCTCACGCGCTGTTCGAGAACATCCCGAAAATCGCATCCAAACTCGTGACCCTCATGGACGTCGGCCTCGGCTACATCCGGCTCGGGCAACCAGCCACAACCCTTTCAGGCGGTGAAGCACAGCGCATCAAACTCGCCTCCGAACTCTCAAAACGAAGCACCGGTCAGACGCTCTACATCCTCGACGAACCTACTACCGGACTATCGTTCGACGACGCAGCGAAACTCCTGACGGTCCTGCACAGGTTGGTCGACAACGGCAACACCGTCCTACTCATCGAACATCACCTAGACCTCATCAAAAACGCCGATTGGATCATCGATCTTGGCCCACACGCTGGAGACGACGGCGGAGAATTAGTCGCGGTCGGCACTCCAGAATTCATTGCCTCGGTCGATGACTCCTTCACCGGCCACTACCTCCGCGACTCTTCCGGTATCAAAGCCGACGCAGATGCCCAAGGATCCGAAATAGATCGATCAAAAACCAATGGAGCACCGCGCTCAGCCTCAGACAACGGAGCCAGTGAGACCAAGATCGCCGATATCTTGGGCGATATCGCTCCAACCAAATCCTCCACCTCAAAAAACGGTAGACGACGCGGACGACGCCGTCGTAGACGGAGAGCCGCTAGCACCAGCACTTGATTTGGGCTTGATCCCGGTTGATGGTCTTACCAACACCACCTCTGCACGTCCAAGACGGCTTGTTCGGCAACTCCTGTTTCGGCTGCGGAGCCTGGAACGAATACGGCCTCAACATCAAATCCACCTGGGACGGCGACGTATCCGTGTGCCACTTCACGCCGAAACCTCACCACGCCGCCATGCCCCACGATATCGTCAATGGCGGCATCATAGCCGCAGTCATCGACTGTCATTCCGTATGCACCGCCATCGCCGATGCGTACCGGCGCGCCGGAAGATATTCAGGTGACGGCGAACGCCCCCTCCTCTGGTACGCGACAGCCTCGTTGCACGTCAACTACCTGAAACCAACCCCGCTTTCGATGCCCTTCACAGTCACGGCAAGAGTCACCGAAGTTGATCGACGACGCACTACACTCGTTGCCGAACTGACCAGCGACGACGGCACCGTTACATGCACAGGCGAAGTCGTCGCTGCTCAAGTGTCCGACCGCTGGGCCCGCGATAAGGGGTACTACGGTAACCAAACTTAGAACCGCTCCGAGACCGAATATCTCACCGTCCATCACCACCACCCAACCTTCTACCGAAACCAATTACCATTTCCAGCACTATGCTCACACGCGATGAACTTGCCGCCCGAATCGACGCAATCCCCCGAGTCGATATCGCCCACACCCCAACCCCTCTAGATGAGATGACGCGATTACGGGAGAGTTTGGTCGACGAAGGCGACGGTCAAGACGTCCCCAGGATCTTCGTTAAACGCGAGGACATGACCGGACTGGCCTACGGCGGAAATAAGGCCAGGCACTACGAGTTCGAGATGCCGCATGTCGTAGAAGCGGGTTACGACACGCTGATCAACATCATGGACTACCACTCCAACAACGCCCGCATGACCGCTGCAGCGGCGAACAAGGCCGGCCTACGCTACGTGTTGATCCTCAAGAACGCCGCCCACAGAAAAGTGCAAGGTAACTTGTTGATCGACAAACTCTTAGGCGCAGAATTGCATCTGCTCGATCAGTTCCAATCAGAGAACGCTGACGAATACGCTGCGGAACTGAAAATCCATTTGGAGGCGGAAGGGTCCAAAGTCTACTGGTTGCAAGAGCATCTGTTTCCGCGAGTTGTCGGAATGGTCGGGTTCGTCCGGTGCGGGCTCGAATTACTAGATCAAATCGAAGCCCAAGACCTGAAAAATGTCCACATC
The DNA here is from genome assembly GCA_965204425.1 of Dehalococcoidia bacterium. Lineage (GTDB taxonomy): Bacteria > Chloroflexota > Dehalococcoidia > Lucifugimonadales > Lucifugimonadaceae > Bin127. Next base: position 2,400,956 of record OZ241990.1, on the reverse strand, counting down.
TACGGCGTCGCAGGAAGATCGTTATGCGGTCTGATTCTTGCGGCTAAAAACCTAGGCTTGGACTGGCGCTTCACAGGCGTGACCGTCAACTACGACATGCCGTTGGACGACTACATCTTCCAACATGACAGCGACATCCAAGATTTATTGGGTTTGCCGGAAACCTACACCGAATCAGACATGCGGGTTTTGGATCAATTCGTCGGCGAAGGTTACGGGGTGATGACGGCGGAGGTTTCGGAAGCCATCAAGCTATCAGCTCAAACCGACGCGATTATTCTGGATCCGAACTACACCGGCACAGTAATGGCTGCGCTTCTCGACGACATCCGGACGGGAAAAGCCTCTAGCGACGAGACGATAATTTTCTTGCACACCGGCGGTCTCCCCGCGCTGTTCACATTCGCCGATGAACTCTCAAGGTGATCCGCGCGATCACCTTTCAGGTCGTAAAGCCGCACGGGCCAATACTGCCAATCTTCGCCGGTTAGACCAAGGCGACTCGAACAGCCGCGATTGGACGCTGGATCGTCGGTACTGCACCCACTTGGAACAGAGCATGGCACCTGCCAACATTACGATCGCTTCCATATAGATGAAAACGAAGAACATCATCAACGCAGCAAGACTACCGTAGACCGAGAACAGGCGGCCTGAGAGATAGTGGAGGTATGAAATGAAAACGAACTTGACGAGTTCGAAGAATACGGTAGCAAGAAGTGAAATCGGCAAGACATCTTTGATGCTCAGCTTTGTGTTCGGTAACCACCAATAGATAACGGCGAACACCACCCAAGTTATGCCCCATGTCAGAACGATACCGCCGACGTGCACGATTGGTTGCCTGATCGGATCGGTGTCGAACGCAACGAATTGACTTAATTCCTCAAGGAAGGAGAAAAATCCCGAGACCAAAATCGAGGAGAACAGCAACCCAGAAGCGATCAACATCAACGCAGCATCGACGACGCGCTGCATGAAAAACGTTCGGCGATGTTCGATCCCCCAAACGATATTGACGCTTTCACGGATCGCTGAGAATACCCCTAACGTGGAAACGAACAAAATAAGCCCGGCGATGCTCGATGTCAATCCCGTGTTCGACGCTGCATTGCTGAGGAAATCCTCGACGAAAGATGAGCCCGATGCCCCATCGCTCAGCAACGGTATCTGCCGTTCGAGTGCACCGTGTATAGCTTCGTCGATCCCGCCTTCGCCGAAAGTCAGATGAATAAGAGTTATCAACGCAATGGTCAACGGGAAAATCGACAAAAATGAGAATAAGGCAATCGCAGCAGCGAGATAATGCGCCTTGTACGCCCCGAACTCGTTCACCAGCCGATATATCGGCAACACAATGCTGCCTACTCGCAACAGGAAGACCCGAAACGGGTTGGTGAAGGAAGTACCGAGCTCCTTGAGGCCCTCGATACTAGGAACGGTGGGGGTTTGCATAACTGGCAACCATCTAACACCATACGTCAAATTCTTCAATTTGTCAGAAACTCACCATCACGAAAGTTAATAATCGACAAGTGAAATACTAATTCCGAACCGAATTTTGTTTGGATCCAAACTTGCAATTCCTGCTCTGGATCAGCAGCGCAGTTTCGGAATGTGGTCGACACACGTTATCTGCGTCGATCTATCGCGGCGCAAAAATCAAACGATCAGTTTCGCTAATACGGCGTAGATTGGCGATCAAAACACTGTTCTGCCTGCGTTGATCAAGGACGCGGAGATAATTCGACCATTTGGCGGAGAGCAATGCCCCGCCGAGTAGGATGATGGCTTCTACATACACGAAGAAGAAGAACATCATGATGGTGCTGATGCTTCCATAAATCGAGGCCAGCAATCCGCCCGAATTGCGCAGGAAAAATATAAATACGTACTTCGCGATCTCAAATGCCACTGCAGTCAGGAAAGCAATACCGACGATGTCGACTAAACGAACCTTGGTGTTCGGCAACCACCAGTAGATGACCAGAAACACGATGTACGTGATTGCAGCCGGTAACGCGAACCCGGCCGCAAACAGGAACCATTGGTCGAACGGCGCATCGCCAGTTGCCAACAGCGCCGCGATTTCCTGAATGAAGGAAAAAACCGCTGAAAGCACCAGTGAGAAGAACAGCAGCGAAGATGCAACCGTCATCATTATCAGATCAATCGCACGTTCGATCAAAAACGGGCGCGGGCGTTGGATTCCCCAGATAACGTTAATGCTCTTTCGGATCGACCCAAAAACCCCCATACCAGCGATGAAAAGTCCCAATCCCGTCAAGCTGGAAGTTACGGCGGGTTGGTTGCTGACGTTGTGGATGAACCGTTCCAGGAACGAAGGGCCGTCTGTTTCGGCTAAAACCGGAATCTGAGTGACGATCCCAGTTATCAGACGATCTTCAAACCCTTCAATACCAACCACAAATCGCCACAGTGTAATCAGGGCTATTGTGAGCGGAAAAATCGACAAGAAGCTGTAGAACGCGATCGCAGCCGCAAGGTAGTGGCCGTTAACCGACATGAAGTCGTTCACGTTGTGGTAAGCGAACCAGAAAATCCAGCTTACGCCACTCCACGCGCGGCGTAGAACCATTGGTTGGCGAGCCATCGTCACTCGTTTGGTCTCCTCGAGACCTAGGTTAACTTTCGGTAAATGCGCGAAAACCGTCAGGCGGTTAGTTAGTCAAGCTCACCGCTACGGTACGCAGTGATGTAGTTCATGGCGAAATCGTCTCTGCCTTCGAGAAGGTCAACAGCGTACTGAACCTTCCGCGAATCCATGTTGAGATTGAGCGCACGATCGACTTTTACTTGGATGGGGTCGATGATACCCGAATCTGCACCCGCCTCCACCGCCAGTTTCACAAACGTCTCATTGACCAATGCGCGTTTAGGCAAACCAAAAGAAACGTTACTCATACCCCCGGTGATGTGGATATCTTCGCCAAAACGGTCCCGCAATTTCGCGATCGCCTCGATCGCATGAGGGCCGTAAGCCTTATCGACAGATACCGGGAAGAAGAGTGGGTCAACATACATATCGTCGAACGCGATGCCTCGGTCTTCCGCTGCATCGACAACCCTGCTGGCGTTATCGAGACGTTCATCGGCGTTCTCTGGCATTCCGCTTTCCGACGCTGCGGAGATGATGCATTTGGCATCGTGTTCAACGATCAGATCGAGTGTGTCGAGGCGTTCTAAGGCGACGGAATTTACCATTGGCCGTCCAATCGAACCATCGTACGTTTCCAAACCGGCCTTGATGATGTCAGAGTTAGAAGAATCGATGCTCGGAGGTATCGCAGCGACTGATTGAACGTATTGGACCAACCACTGCATAGCTTGGATCTGCTCATTGATCCGATGCGAAAGTTCGTCGACGTTTAGGTCAAGATACGCAGCGCCAGCCTTAGTCTGACGGTCAACTTCGTACTTGATGTAGGCTTCGCCCTCGGCCGCCTCTGCACCGTCGCAGTTGACTCCCTTCCAAACCGCGATCATGAAGTGCTTTAGGTTGCCTTGCTGATAAGGCTGCGTCGATTCGAAATGTTCGGGCACGCGAACGAACTTCATCTCCCCATCGACTCGGTACTTCACGGCTTCTTTGCCATCGTCGAACACGTGACCGCGGATCCCGCCACGCTTGACCACGCGAGTGCAGTGGATGTTTTCTCCGATAATCGTGAATTCGGGTGCCGTCATTGGGTTCTTTCGGTAGGTGGGATGTCGGAAGGATTCGATGAGTTCCAGACGAATCTATTGTGATACGCGAGCGTGGCAAGCGCAATCCAACGCACAGAAGGGCGCTGAACCGCCTTTCACCTTTTGATTCGCAGCAATGTTAGACGCCAAAAGGCTTCAATCGCTATCTGCGCTGACATCTTTGAACTGCCAGCGGTTCTTTCCATGAAGGTGTAAGGGTGTTCGTAGACGCTCAACCCTTGACGCTGGATCTTGTACGCTACTTCGGCCTGAAAACCGAATCCTGTGATCGTCAGCGCATCCAAATCGATCGATTCAAGGGCAGCGCGCCTGTAGGCTTTGAAGCCGCCTGTCGCGTCATGTACGTTCAAACCGAGCACCAGTCTGATGCCGTTATTGGCCCATTTGCTCAGCAACACCCGCGATCTTTTCCAATTTGGATCGACACCTCCGCCGTCGCTATATCTGGTGCCAACCGCCACGTCGCTGTGGGCCAGCGCATCGATCATGGGTGTAACCTCGGACGGCGGATGGGAAAGATCGCAGTCCATCTGGACGATGTACTCGACATCGGTTTCGAGTGCAGTTTTGAATCCGGCTACGTATGCCGTGCCCAGGCCAAGTTTCCCTCGCCGATGTACGACGATCATTCGCCCCGCGTGTTCGGCGGCTAGTCCATCGGCGATGTCGCCCGTTCCGTCCGGTGAGGAATCGTCAACGAAAAGGATGCCAAGATTGGCGACATCGAGAGCAAACAGCTGCTCGGTTGTGTTGCGAATGTTCTCAGCTTCGTTGAACGTCGGGATGACAATCGCGACGTTCACATCGGGATCGAAACCGCCAGTTAATCGGGTCGGCGATGTTGGGTCGCGCGTCATGTAATGGAAAGACGACGTTACGTCGTTTCGAGATCGAATTCAGCGTGTAAGGCTTTGGCTGCGGTCCCTGCCTGATCCTCATCCACGATACAGGTAATGCGGATTTCTGAAGTAGTAATCATTTCAATATTCACGTTGGCGTTCGCGAGAGCGTTGAACATTCGCGCCGCGTAGCCGGGCGAGTTGGTCATCCCAGTACCGACCACGCTGATCTTCGCAAGTCGATCTCGCGTTGCGAGCCCGGAGTACTCGAGACGATCGTTGGCTTTTGTGATTTCAGCGACCCGTTGCAGGTACTCCTGTCCGACGGTGAACGACATGTCGGTAAGACCACCCGATGAGACGTTCTGGACGATCACGTCTACACTGATACCCGCGTCAGCGAGAGGAGTCATGATGGCTGCAGCGATGCCGGGGCGGTCGTCAATACCGTGTAAAGTCACCCGCGCCACCGGCCGCTCGGTAGCGATGCTCGTAATACTTTTCCGAATTTCCATTTTGCTGTCGTCGTCCTTGAAGTTTCCGATTTTCGTGCCTTGTGCGTCGCGGTTGAAAGAAGAAGTGATTAGCATCGGCACCTTGTGCACCGCAGCCATCTCAATCGATCTGGGATTCATCTTGGCTCCCAAGGATGCCATCTCCAACATCTCTTCGTAACCGATGTGAGGAATTACCCGGGCGTCGGGCACCAAGCGGGGGTCTGCGGTGTAGATGCCGTCCACATCCGTGTAGATCTCGCAGACGTCCGCTTTTATCGACGCCGCGATTGCCACGGCGGTCAGATCCGAAGCACCCCGTCCCAACGTCGTCGTGTCGTCTTCCTGCGTGAGACCTTGGAACCCAGCGACCACCACGATCCGCCCGCGGCCCAGTTCTCTCAATACCCGTGCGGGATCGATGTTGGCAATACGAGCGGATCCGAACGTCTCGTCGGTGCGAATACCCGCCTGCCTACCACTCAGACTGATCGCGTCATGCCCCATTCCCCTGATGGCGATACCCATGAGGGATGCGCTCACCAGTTCGCCCGTCGAGATAAGGGCGTCCGTTTCACGCGGGCTTGGTGATTGATCTCCTGACAAACGATTCGCCAGATCAAGCAACTCGTCTGTCGTATTCCCCATGGCCGAGACGCAGACGACGAGTTCAACGCCCTGTTCGCGACGCTCGCAAACGCGCTGAGCAACGTTTCTCAACAGCTCCTCATTTGCGACGGAACTGCCTCCGAATTTTTGAACTACCAGTGGAGTGTTATTGCCCATTTGGCGAAAGGTTCCGCTCAATCATCGATCTGAATTTGTATGCCGCGCTGGCTAATATCGAGGACTTTGGCCTTTCCCTCAATCTGTGCTTTGCGGGCGTTTTCAGACATTTCGTAGCAGATGGTCATGAACCGATCGGTGGCAAGCGCCATTACTGTTGGACCGGCACCGGAAAGGAAAACGCCGTGTGCGCCCGCGTCAAGCGCACCGCGTGCGATCGGCCGGAATCTAGGAAATAGATGCTTGATTCGCGCCGGTTGATGCAGCCGATCATCGGTCGCGTGGCGCAACAGGTCCCACTTGCCAGTCGAAAGTGCGTGAACAAGCATCGCCGCGCGTCCGACGTTGAATACTGCATCCGACCTGGGTAGTTCTTCCGTCAAGATTCCCCGCGCTTCTTCGGTCTTCATCGAAAAATCGGGAATGAAGACTACGGCTTTCAGTTCCTCGGGGATCTTCACCTGACTGGTGATCCAATCTTGTTGATCATTCTCTTGGTCAACTTTGATACCGATCTGACATCCCCCTAACACCGCCGGTGCTGCATTGTCGGGATGGCCCTCGATATCAGCCGCAATAGAAAAAATCTGTCGGCGAGTTTCGGGGTCATTGAGGTCTTGATCAGAAAACAGGAAAGCCGCTGCTACGCCGGTGACCGTCGCAGCCGATGAAGAGCCCAATCCACGGGCTAGCGGAATGTTGTTGATGCATTCGAATGCGAAGCTGCAGCCATCAACACCTAGTTTTTCGAACGCGTACTTGGCACTGGTTGCCACGAGGTTGGTGTGATCAGTGGGCAAGACATCTGCGCCTTCGCCATCGATCTTGAAATGTGTTTCTCCTCGAACGATGGTTGTTTCGTTCCAAAGATCCACGGCCATCCCTAAACAGTCGAATCCGGGGCCCAAATTGGCACTCGTCGCAGGAACTCTGATTGTCGCGCGTTCGACTAACGGCTCAGTTTTTGGCATGTTTTCGGGCGACGAGAATCTTGCGGAAAGGTCCATATAGATCGGTTTTCTGTGCCGCAGCCAAAGGGCGAAATACCGAGTATATGCACTATCAAATTAGTATAATCCGCTACTTGCAACTCCTCGTGGCGTTCGATGATTCGGATGCGGAAGCGATGAGTAAAGCTGCGACAAAAACATCCAAATAGAAAGTTGAGAGTTGTAACGATGCCCGTAGCGGTTTTGCTGGGTCCGATGTCCGAGGCGCGTACGAACGTCCGGCACGAAGAGGTTAAACAGGAAGCCCTCAAGTATCCGGATTTGGAGTTGAAACTCGTCGATTCCGACCAGTCTCGAGAGGATGTGATCCGAGAGTGCCAAGACGCTGTTGCACTGATAGCCGGCGGTCATCGCTCGTTTGACACCGATCTGATCTCGCAATTGGGCAACTTGAAACTGATCCAGACCTTCAGCGCTGGCACTGACTGGATGGACAAGGCCGCACTGGCGGAACTCGGCGTCAAGGTTTCCAACAACGGCGGAGCCAACGCTGTTGCGGTGGCCGAACATGCCATCATCTTGATGCTGTCAGTCGAACGCAAGATCGACCGTCAGATCGATTCCGTTAAAGACGGTACATGGATGGGAGGCGTCGGAGGTGATCGCACGGAGTTCCACACCTTGGTCGGCAAGCGCGTCGGCATCGTCGGCTTGGGAAGAATCGGGTCTCGCGTCGCCAAGCGGCTACAGGGTTGGGAATGCGAGGTCGTCTACTACGACGTCGTGGACCACGACGAGGAGTATGTTGAGGCAGCGAACGCGACTTTCGTCGAACTAGACGAACTTCTCGAAACTTCGGACATCGTCAGTCTGCATGTGCCGCTCGAACGAACGACGCATCACATGATCTCGGATCGCGAGTTCGCGATGATGAAAGACACCGCGATTCTGATCAACACCTGTCGCGGTCCTGTCGTCGATGAAGCTGCGCTGAAACGAGCCTTGAGCGACGGTCAGATATTCGGTGCCGGGCTTGACGTCACCGAGGTAGAGCCGATCGAGGAAGACAACGATCTGCCCACGTTGCCCAACGTGATCGTCACACCGCACCTGGCTACTCGAGCTTTGGAATCGGAGCACAACGCCACCGAAAATGCGGTGGCGAATGTGGCGCGCGTAGCTCGAGGCGAAGCGCCCGAATGGGTAGTTCCGCCAGTCTGATCCAACTATCGGTCCATCTCGTATCTCAACATGCGTCGGATGCGAATCCGAATTAACATGAAAGGTGCACGTGCTCGGATGACGGCTGGTTAATGTGGATGCTGCGCCACGATGCGACTGCACCAAACTTGCGCGAACCAATAAAACGCGAGACCGAAAACGTTGCTGTCGGCAACGAAAAGCCGCGAGAAGCTTGCGGCATATTCGGTGCATATACCCCAGGTCACGAGGCGGCGAGGGCGGCTTTCTTCGGCGTTTTCGCCTTGCAACACCGCGGTCAAGAAAGCGCCGGCATCGCCGCTTCAAACGGCGCATCACTCAGCTTGACGGCTGAAGTCGGGCTTGTTTCCCAAGTCTTCCAGGAAAACGATCTTGCTGATCTTCAAGGTCATCTGGCAATCGCTCACACCCGGTATTCCACCACAGGCTCCAATCGTCGCCACAACGCGCAGCCGCTGTTGGCGTATGGACCGAGAGGTGCCATCGCCGTAGGGCATAACGGCAACGTGATCAATGCGATGCCGCTCAGGGAGTTTTGCCGCGAGGAGTACGGCAGCGTTTTCACAGGCGGAACTGACAGCGAGGTTATTGCTGAGTTGTTCGCCAAAACACCGGGCGACAACTGGTTCGACGTTGCCGACAAGGTGATGTCGATGCTCAGCGGCGCTTATTCGCTGATCATGATGACGAAGCATGAACTGATCGCAGTTCGCGATCCGCTCGGCGTGAGACCGTTGTGCCTTGGAAAGCTTGACGGGGGTTGGGTTTTCGCATCTGAGACGGCAGCACTCGACAACCTCGGTGCGGAATTCGTGCGTGAGCTAGACCATGGCGAGGTGGTGGTAGTTGACCGGGAAGGGATCGACAGTTGGGTTTGGCCGAAGGCATCCGTCGCTCACAAGATGTGCATCTTCGAGCAGATCTATTTCGCCCGACCAGACAGTGTTCTAGATGGCAGTTTGGCTTACGAAAATCGCATGCGAATGGGCGCCATCGCTTACCAGGAAAACCCCGTCGAAGCCGATCTGGTTATCGGCATACCAGACTCGTCAACGCCGCACGCCGTTGGGTTTGCGAACGCAGCAGACATACCGTACGCGGAAGGATTGGTTAAGAACCGATACGTTGGGCGTACCTTCATCCAACCCGACCAGTACATGCGAGATATCGGCGTCAAAACGAAGTTCAACGCGATGAAGCAAGTCATCGGCGGTAAGCGGATCGTGGTGGTTGATGACACGATAGTCCGCAGCACGACGATCAGACATGTAGTGAAGATGCTGCGCGACGCGGGTGCCAAAGAGGTTCACGTGCGAGTCGCGGCGCCCCCGATCAAGTCAACGTGTCACTTCGGCGTGGACATGGCCACGTTGGATCAGTTGATCGCGGCCAACCACACCGTTGACGAGATACGCGAGATCATCGGTGCTGACAGTCTCTGCTACCTCAGTTTGGAGGGGTTGGAAGAAGCGGTGGCCGCTGGACGAGATGAATATTGCCGGGGATGTTTCACCGGCAAATATCCGATTGACGTTCAACTCGAGATGGATAAGTTGCGCATGGATCATCTCGTCGCCGAACCTGTCGCAACTACATGATCACTAAATTCGGATGAGCAAAGTTTCGGCTAGCGCCTATGCGGCGTCAGGAGTGGACCTTAACGCCGCTGCCGACATCAAGCTGCGAATCGCCGACCTCGCGAGGACTACTTACAACCGCGGGACGGTTTCTGCTCCCGGTGGGTTCGGCGGCGTGTACGATGTCGATCCCAACAGTGAATATCTGATGGTCTCAAGCACCGATTCAGTTGGGACGAAGTTGCGGATCGCGCAAGCGATGGGAAAACACGACACCATTGGTATCGACATCGTCAACCATTGCGTCAACGACATCCTGCCGGCCGGCGCGGAACCGCTGTTCTTTTTGGACTACATCGGCATCGGAGGGTACGACGACGATCTGATTTCCGAAATCGTCGCGGGTGTTGCTGCCGGCTGTTCAGAAAACGGCTGCGCGTTGATCGGTGGTGAAACGGCATCGTTGCCGGGTATCTATCACGGTGACGACTACGATTTGGTCGGTTTCATCGTCGGACGTGTACATCGCGACGCGGTGTTGGACCCGAATTCCGTTGAGGTCGGCGATGTTTTGATCGCACTGCCTTCGAGCGGACTTCACACGAACGGTTACTCGTTGGTTCGGTCGGTATTCGGTTCCGATGATGATCTATCGATCTTGAACGAGGTGGTTCCGGGCGATGGGAGATCGCTGGGAGAAGCTTTATTGGAACCTCACAGGTCGTATCTCTCCCAACTACGACCATTGCTAGGAAACGTGAGAAGCTTGGCACACATCACCGGCGGTAGTTTTTACAAAAACGTACCTCGAGCATTACCGGATGGTGTGGGAGCGAGAATCGATAAACAATCGTGGACGCCGCCCCCGCTATTTGATCTCATCCAGAAACGGGGTGGCATCGACGAGGAAGAGATGTACAACGTTTACAACATGGGTGTCGGCATGATCGTTTGCGCGGCTCCAGGAAGTGTTGATGACTTGCTCAATGAACTTGAGGATGCGTGGATCATTGGGGAAACCACCAAATTCGATGACGACGATGACCGTGTCGTCCTGTCGTAGCGTCGACGATCGAAAGTCTTTAAGAAATCGTGACAGATAAAGAGAAAAAGATTGCGCTGATTAGCGCCTACGACAAACGAGGGTTGGTCGACTTTGCGAAACTGCTCGTCGAGTGCGATTACGAAATCGTGTCGACAGGCGGGACCGCCTCAGAAATGCGATCGAACGGCATCGCTGTAACCGAGGTATCCGATCTAACGGGCGCACCGGAAATCCTCGGCGGGCGAGTGAAGACGCTGCATCCCAAGATCCATGGTGGTCTGTTGGCGTTGCGCGATGACGAAGATCACCGACATCAGATGACGGAATCCGCAATACGCGGAATCGACGTCGTAGTGAACAATCTCTATCCATTCGTGGAGACAGTGAAAAAGCCCAATGTCTCTCTTCATGACGCATTAGAGAACATCGACATCGGCGGCCCCGCGATGACGCGTGCGGCGGCGAAGAATCATCCCCACGTTGTAATCGTCGTAGATCCCAATGATTACGGACGCGTCGGGCACTTGATCCGTGAAGGCGAGGTGTCGCAATCGGAGCGACGACGTCTAGCATCCAAAGCGTTTCAACACGTCGCCGCATACGACACTGCGATCGCGAGCTATCTGCGCGATGAACCAACCTCAGATGGGGCCAAGACCGACGAAATTGAGTTGCCCGACGAGATCTCATTCGGCTACAAGTTGGTCGCTAGGCCAAGATATGGCGAGAACCCGCATCAGAGTGCCGGCATCTACTCCTTGCCTGGAGAAGACGGTGGGTTGGTAAACGCCGAGCTGCTCCATGGCATCGACATGTCATACCTCAACTACTTCGACGCCGATGCAGCGTGGGCTGTTGCGAGGTCGTTTTCTGGTTTTGGGAACCACACAGCGGTAGTCGTGAAACACGCTAATCCGTGCGGTTTGGCGGTCAGAGATAACCAATCGGACGCATGGGAAGCAGCGCGGCAGGGCGACCCGATTTCCGCGTTCGGTGGGATCGTGGCGTTCAGTGAAACGCTGTGCACGGAGACTGCTGACGAAATGCGCGGCCTGCTCCTAGACGTGATCGTCGCTCCAGATTACGAAGACGAAGCCTTGGAAATTCTCCGAAGACGGCGGCGAACCCGCGTTCTCAAGGTGAATCCACATACTGGGAATCGTTGGGAAGTGCGAACGGTTGCGGGCGGGGCATTGGTGCAAGAAACTGATGCGTTGACCGACGACGGTTTCCTAGACTCGCAGGTCGTGACCGAGCGTCAACCGACTGATCGAGAGCAGATCGACATGTGGTTCGCATGGCGCGCTTGCCGCTTCATCAAATCGAATGCCATCGTTTTTGCAAAAGATCGCACGCTCGTGGGCATGGGAGCAGGGCAACCTAATCGCGTTACCAGTGTTGAACTGTCGGCTCGTGTTGCAGGCGAAGATGCCAGAGGCGCGGTGATGTCTTCAGACGCATTCTTCCCCTTCCCGGATGGGATTGAGGCGGCTGCCTCGGCAGGTGTGACGGCGGTCGTCCAACCCGGTGGCTCCGTCAATGACGAGGATGTGACCAACGCCGCCAATGATTTGGGACTCGCGATGGTCCTTACCGGGAAGCGTCATTTCTATCATTGAAATACCGCGTCGGTGAGTAATCTGCGTGTCCAAGATTTCAGTAGACATCACGATCCCGGTGCTCAACGAAGAGCATTCGTTGCCGCCATGCATCGCAACGTTGACAGACCACCTGTCGAACGACGTGTCTGCCGATTGGGAGTGGAGTATCACCATTGCCGATAACGGATCCGAAGATTCCACGCCCGAAGTCGGCCACGAGTTATCGGAACAGTACCCTAACGTCCGGATTACTCGGTTAGACCAAAGAGGGCGCGGGCGCGCGTTGAAAAAAGCGTGGTTAGAAAGCGATGCGGACGTACGGTGCTTCATGGATGTCGATCTTTCGACCCGCCTCCGATCGCTTGGGCCCCTTGTGGACGCGGTCGCCAAAGATGGGTTCGGACTGGCGATCGGATCCAGGCTGCTTCCCGAATCCAAAGTCGAAGGCCGAACTTTCAAACGTGAGTTTGTATCTCGGTCGTATAACGCATTGATCCGGATGTTGTTCCCTAGAAAGACGTTCAGGGACGCGCAGTGCGGTTTCAAAGCGGTTTCTCGAGATGTGGCAGAAAACGTTGTTCCTCACGTCGAAAACACGGGATGGTTCTTCGACACTGAGCTATTGCTTCTCAGCTTGCGGGCGGGATATCGGATAAAAGAGATACCTGTTCATTGGGTGGACGACCCTGACACCCGCGTGCGTATTGTCTCGACGGCTAGCGAGGACATCAAGGGATTGCTGAGGGTGCGTTTCTCACCGGCAGATGTCCCCCGTCGAGGCCATTGAAAGTATTCATCTGAGCGTAGCAAGTATATTCGTGGGGCTCGTTGTTGTACCCTGTCTCGCACTGACACCCATTAGGTGGTGAAGCAAATTCATGGTTACTCCGTCTGAAGATCTGGAACTTTCGTCGGCAACGTTACGCGGCGCAACTGTATCTGTCGATTACCACAACGCGCAGACCATTCTGCGGACTGAGCAACGAAATCCTGTCGTAGTGTTCGAAGTCTATTCGGATGCTCCGGGGGTCTTGTCGGGGGTCAACGAGGTTTTGCCATTTCTAAGGGCGAGGCTACCCGTATCAAATTCACAAGTGTTTTCGTTGTCCGACGGCGACCCTATTGAAGGAGGCGACACGGTATTGAGAGTCGTCGCCCCGTACGCTACTTTTGGCATGTACCGGGATGTGATCACCGGGATTTTGGCGTCGAGTATCGGCTGGGCAACTGCGGCAAATAAGTGCGTGCAGGCTGCTGATAACACGCGCGTGATGGTGAGCGGTTCACCATTCATTCATCCCGATGTCGTGGATTCCATGGAGTACTCGGCCTATGTAGGAGGCTGTGCAGCGGTATCAACCCAAAAGGGCGGAGAGCGCACTGCGACAGTGCCTCAGGGATCTATGCCACATGACTTTGTGCTGATATGGGGTGCAGCCGATCGCGCAATGACGGTTTATGACCGACACAGCAGAGTCGGCGTACAACGAGTCATGCCAGTACCGACCACTGGCGATGCGATCCAAGAAGCGTTGGACGCTGCATATGCGCTTAGCGGCGGCACGGCCAACCCGCTACGCGCGGTCAAGGTCAGTATTCCAGAGAACCTCGGAGGCGGTAGCCCAGAATTGGCAGCGGAATTGAAGGCTCGGTTGGATGATGCCGGTTTTGGGTCCGTTGATGTCTACGTGTCGGGCGATTTGACCCCCGAATTGATCGCCGAATACGAGGCATCTGATGCCGAGGTCGGTCTGTATGTAGTAGGACGATATATAGCAACGGCAGCTCCAGCACCCGTTACCGCAGCGATCAAGGAAATCGACGGCAAGGCAGTCGCGCCGAGAGGCATGACACCGGGTAGAGTGCCGAATCACCGCATGCTACAACGTGAGCTCAGCTGACCTGCCACAGATTAGTTGAAGGAATCGTCGACCTAGTCCCGTACAAACTTGAGATGCACCGCAGTTTCGTGGTTAGGCCGCGATTTCGCCCATTCTGCGAGTCGAATACTAGGCACCCAAGCAATCCGTCCGGTCTCCTTCGCGATCACCAAAGGAATGCGATCGCGCCAACTCGCTGCTACTTTCGTTTTGATGAGGAAGTCACCGAAGTCGACATCCTGGAGCATACCTAGCGGATTGAAGCAATCGGACGCGCTTCGGTTTCTCACTTCAAAACCTTGTGATTTGGCAAGTTCTGGCGTAAGCCAGGCTTCGTTCAACGACGCGATAGTCAAATCCTCAGTTATTGGTTCTACAGACGCTGCAATCCTGAAACCCCGTCCTAGATCAACGCTACCGGGTATCGGTAATTGGCATGTCTCAACAATTGGATCAGGATAGGGCACGATGTCGATTGGATCTTCGTCGGGATGAGTCATGCTCACATGAGCGTGATCAGTGCGGAACGTGATACCGCCCGGCAAATTGAGTGCGGCCGACTTACCGGAACTCATCAGGTCCAACATCTCTGCGATGTGTATCTGATCTAGCTGTACTTCGGACTCTTCGATTGATCTGTAAATGAGGTTCAGCGCGGCTGTGCTGATCGCCGGATGCAACCCTGCGATCAGATCGCGCTTAAAAATGTTGGCGGTACCAGTGTTGGCCTCCTGCAAGGCATCGAGCGCGATCTGATCGACGAGTTCGGAATTTACTTGCAAGATTTCCGCGAATCTTGAAATCGCGGAAACTGCCTCCGGGTTCAACGCCTGAAGTTCAGGGATGACTCGGTGTCGGATGCGATTACGTGCGTATCTTTTCCAATCTTCGTTCGAGGCATCATGCCTCGCGACAATCCCTAGCGATCGCAGGTATCCATCCGCTTCGCTATGAGTGATATTCAGCATTGGTCTGACGACCGTGATCTCTCTCGAGGACGGTGTTCGTAACGTTCTAACGGTACGCATTCCGCTTGCACCTCGGACCCCGGACCCACGAGTGATCCTGAACAGAACTGTCTCGGCTTGGTCTTCGATCGTATGCGCTACTGCGATCGCGTCGGCGCTCAACTCGTCGGCGGTTGCTCCGAAAAAAAGGTATCTTGCATCACGACCGGAGCTCTCGTCTAAACGATCGGTTCTACGATCCGATCTGCCGATTTGAATCGGGAAGCCATATCTGGAACACAGCGCCCGCACGAACTCTTCATCTTGGTCAGACGCTTGTCGACGGGCACGGTGATTATAGTGAGCGACCGTAAGAGATTTGTATCGGTGCTCGAAGTGTTTAAGTCCTAGTAGAAGCGCGGTTGAGTCCGTTCCACCCGACACCGCACAAAGGATCGAATGTCCGGGCAAGATACCCGACATCGTGATCCCTTCATCAAGTTTGCGAAGGAAGTCATCGCTCTCCGCTTGTGGTTGCATTTGCAGATCATGAAGCGGACTGTCTCTGCCCGTTCAGTTCAGAGCCGACGTCTGTTGCGATGTTCCTGATCTTCAGGCGTTCAATCCGGTTTCCGTCCATTCCGAGCACTTCCATGAAGATTTCTTCCTCATAAGTGGTGGTTTGCCCGACCTCAGGCATCCTTTGAGATTTATCGATGAAGAAGCCGGCGATGGTTTCGTATCGTTCGTTAGGAGGGATTTCGATACCGGTTTCGTCCTCGGTTCTCTCAACCGATAGGGCCCCTGGCACGATGTATGTATCGTCGTCGATCCGTTCGACGGCCTTCTCTTCGATGACCAATGTATCGTCGTCGTCACCACGCATCAGTTCGAGTAAACCATTCAACGTTACGAGTCCGTTGATGCGATTATCTTCGTTGTGGGAGACGGCGAGGTGTTGTTCTGTCCGGATCATTTCCGTGAACAGGTCATCTAGGTTGGTGGTATCTGGCAGGATCAAGATGTCGGTCCGCATCAGGTTCGTGACGTTCGTGTCGAGTTCGTCGTCGCCGCCTTCTGCAATGAATTTCATGACATCGTTGGCATAGATGGCTCCGGCGAGTTGGTCAAGGTCGTACCAGTAGCCAATGCTGAGGGGTTTCCCGCGCTGAATGACGAAGCCGGGTTGGTATCGATGGGGCTCACCGGTTTGATTGACGTCCTCGACATGTTCTCGATACTTCTGCAAGTATGTCCTGAGGGTGTCATTTTCGTTGAGCCACTCGATTTGGCTGGTGTGGACGCGGACGCGATGATCGCGTAGGTCGCGCGCGCCGAAGTCGAGCAGGTTGTCCAACATCTCGCCGTGGGTGTCGTCGAATAGGCCCTGTTCCTGGCTCTGATCGATGATGAGGCTGATCTCCCCGTGGGTGTATCCGGGACGGGCGTCTTGAGCTGAGACGCCGAAAGCACGTAGCAGGCCTCTGGGGAAGAGTGTGAATACCCATACGACGGGTTTCGAGACGGTCATGATCGCGAGGATGATGTGTGCTACGGCGAGGGACCACGTTTCCGGAGCGATTGCTCCCAAAGTTTTGGGCGTGAGTTCGCCGACGATGTAAACCATGACGGTTGCGACGGCGGTCGAGATGATCGTGGTGAGAACGGTGTTTTCGCCGTGACCGATGGAGTTGATGATGAGGCTGGTGGAGGCGGTGGCGACGAGGACGTTGAAAAGGTTTCCGACGAGCAGGATGGTTGCGAAGAAATTCTCGTAACGTTCAAGGACGCGCATGACCGCAAGGGCGCGTCGATCGCCGTTGTCTGCGAGATGCTGAATGTGGGATGGTCGAGCACTCAGAAGAGCCGATTCAGCAGCAGAAATGAATGCGCTGCCCATCAGCGCGCCCACAATCAATAGCACGTTGATAACCATGTGCTAATCATAATCGGGCGGTATGGGCGCCCACGTTACCGTGCGTGCATCCAGAACCCGAAATGGGTCGCAGTTGCGGGTCAGGATGCCTGCGGAGGTCTTGTCGGGAAATGGCCGAACTCTTAAGCGTGTTGAGTTCCGGGTAAGGAGATTTCGCGGATCTGCGAGTCGATATCGTCGCGCATTTCGTGGTGCTCTTTTAGGAACAAGCGCGCCGCCTCGCGGCCTTGGCCCAGTCGCGTTTCGCCGTAAGAGTAGAAAGCGCCTCGTTTTTGGAGGATGCCGTGTTCGACGCCGAGTTCGAGGAGGTCACCTTCCATGCTGATGCCTTCGTTGAAGATGATGTCGACCTCGGCTTGCCGGAATGGAGGCGCAACTTTGTTCTTCACGACACGAACGCGGACGCGGTTGCCGGTGATGTCTTTGCCTTGTTTGAGGGACTCTTTGCGTCGCATGTCTAGACGGACGCTGGAGTAGAACTTGAGCGCCCTTCCGCCCGGGGTCACTTCGGGGCTGCCGTAGACCACGCCGACTTTTTCGCGAAGCTGGTTGATGAAGATGCAAACAGTGTTTGTGTTGTTGATGGTGCTAGTGAGCTTGCGTAGCGCTTGCGACATCAGGCGCGCCTGGGCGCCGACTTGGAAATCGCCCATGTTTCCTTGTATCTCGGCATTCGGCACTAACGCCGCGACGCTGTCTAAGACGACCATGTCAAGGGCGCCTGATCGCACCAGATGTTCGATTATTTCGAGAGCCTGTTCTGCGGAGTCGGGTTGGGAAATGAGCAAAGAATCGATATCGACACCGATGGCCTCGGCATATTGCGGATCCATAGCGTGTTCGACATCGACGTATGCGCACGTGCCACCGGCTTTTTGCGCTTGGGCGACGGCGGACATGGCGAGCGTGGATTTGCCGGCGGATTCGGCACCGTAGATCTCGACGACGCGCCCGCGTGGCAGTCCCCCGATGCCTAGAGCGATGTCTAGCGAGAGCGAACCGGTGGAGATGGCTTCTACGTTGCGAAAACTGTCGTTTTCGCTCATCAGCATCACCGCTCCTCGCCCGAAGTTGCGTTCGATATTCGCAATCGCCTCTTCTAGTGCTTTTTCGCGGGTGCTGGCTTGCTTAGTCCTCGGCATAACATCGTTCTCGTCTTCGGCAGAATCGATCGTGAGGCTCTCGATAATCTCTTGTTCGAGAGTCGCGCTTCTTTTGGTGGGCATTCAGATAATCCTTTATGTTACGTTGTCGGTCAGTTGACCGATGGCGAAAGATATTGTGTTACAAGCGTAACACGTTTTTGCGTTAAGCAACATATGTATGGCGATATTTTCGGGGAATTTTGAACTGGGATGGGCATGATGGAAATGATGGGGTTTGAGAACTAGGATGTGAAGGATTGGAAAGATGGGCTAGGATGCCTAGGCATACCCCGCTCTTGTTGTCGGTCGTTTTTGGGATCGCGCCTCTTTCGCCGAGGGAAAGGGGCTGGGAGAATTGGGATGCGAAGGATGGATGGATTGTCGGGGCGGTTCGAGAACCGACCTTACGGACTGCGCAGGGATTTGTGGGTATAATCCTTGCAGCGTGTTCGAGTTATCCAAAGGAGGTTCGGTGGTGGCTTTGGATCTTGACCATGATCGGCGGATCAGAGGTGCTGCTTTCGACTGGCTTCGGGAGCAGGTTGCGGGCGGGCACGAGGTGTTGTCGTATTCGACGCTGGAGGACGGCTTCGAGTTCCGTGGCGATCGGGTGTCGTTGGTGGGACGGGGAGGGATCTTCATCCCGACGGGCACGCCGTTTCCGCTGTCGATAAGGTCTGCCCAGAGCGGACGTTACCGCAACGAGATCGGATCTGACGGCCTGCTTCGCTACCGCTACAGGGCGGGCGATCCGGAGCACCCGGACAACGTCGGGATGCGGACGGCGATGGAGAATTTCGTGCCGCTGGTCTATTTCCACGGGTTGGAGAGAGACCGTTACAAGGTGGTGTGGCCGGTCTACGTGGTCGGGGATTCGGCTGAGGAGGGTGCGTTTTCAGTCACCGTGCGGGGCTGATGCGTCGGATGAGGCGAGGCGGTGCCTCGTCTGGGTATTGAACCGGGATGGGTGTCTGGACCGCGGATTGCGCGGATGGGATGGGGCGCGACGCGTTTCCGTTGCCCTCGGGCTTGGGGTCCCTCAAGGGTTCGTGGTGTTGGATCTGGGGGGAGCGGGTACTGCCGAGGATCGGGGTGCTAGGCAACTGTCTCGGTGGCTAGAGTGATGAGATCGTCCTCGACACGTTGCCAATCCTGCATCAAATCCAACGTCTCGACCCAAAACGGATGCTCGTCCACCTTAGTCCTTAACCGGCGCTGGCCGATTTTAGTCTGTCCGTAGAGCAGAATCCCAGTCGATGTCGGATCGGCTCCTGGTTTTTTGTCTTGTGAAGCCAAATACGCATACATTTGATACAGATTGCTCGTGTGTACAGCGTCGTCGCGCGCAGATTCGACTGGAGAGCCGTACCACTTCGTGTCGAGTATCGTGACTTTTCCGGTTTCCCGATGTTCGAACCTGATGTCGGGGCGCATCACAGGCAGCCGTATGTTCCCTTCCCTGTCGTCGACAAATTCATTCCACGACTGCTGGTGCTGTGTGGACACTCTCCAAACACCTCGATCCAGCCGTAACTTGTAGAAATTCCCCACGAATAGTTCGAAAATCCGATTCTCATCTTCCTTTTTCCGTAGCCAATCCACATATTCCTTATCGGACGCACCTTCTGACTGGGGCATCGAAGGGTCCTGGAGCATCTCGCAGATCTTCAACATCAACTTGTACTCACGCTCGTTACGACCTAATTGGCGGAGCTCGGAAGCGATCAACCGCCGAGTCACTTTGACGCGATCGATCTCGTACAGCATTCGAAGCAACGCCTCGATGTCTGAAACCAATTGTCCATGTCGGGTGCGTTTGCTCTCGACCGAAGTGAATCCTCGATTCAGCGAGTCGTTCAATGTCGACCTGATGATCTGATTCCGAGGCACATTCAGCGTGAACTCCTCATAGTCGCAGTGCAACCGGCCGCGATAGATCGACATCTCTCGTAGCGTCCGACCAAAATCGATCCGACCACGTACCCCACGCAACTCCTCTGAGCGCTCGACGTAGTCTCCGCGCAGCCCGCGTCGAATCTGGTGCTTGGTCAGATAGACCAAGATCGCGGTCAATAACGCCCGTAGGTCTGGGGCATCCTCAATCTCGGTAGCGAAACGATCCCCAAACTCCACCAGATCCCACGCATACAGCAGCATGTGCCACCAGTTGCGTACTGGGATCTTTTCCGTCACATCAGGTTGATCCACGTCAGCCGTTTGAACCGCCATTGAAAGTCGTCCGATCTAATCTAATTTCGACTTCGCCTTAACCGAAACGGTTGCTACGCGCGCATCAGTCGCTCGCCTTTAGGTTCAGGGATCGGGTCGCCGAACTCGCGCGCGGTATCGAGCCACAGTTCTACAGCTTCGCCGACCGCCTTCAGCGCTGACTCCTGGGTCTCGCCGTGCGCCACGCAACCGGGCAGTTCTGGGACTTCACCTACGAACGCTTCGTCCTCGTTGCTCCAGTAGATGATGATCTCGTACTTGTGCATCACTCTACCTCGTCTAGATGGTATTTGAGCAACACACGTCGAACCTGTCTTACGAGATATGGCTTGGTGTAACTGCCGGCCAGAATGCACTTACGCATCCTGTTATCTCGATCTGCCATCAGCTGTTCTCAGGTACTCCGTCCAACAGCTTCTCAACCTCATCATCCGCCTTCGTCAAACTGTCGAACCAATACTCCTCCAACAACGGTTGAAGCTCGGTCTCCACAATGTTGCGATACCAACGGTTCCAATTCTCCTCGCCGCCATCTCGGATATCGCAGAAGTATGAGTGACCAATCGCGAAGTTTCGTCCCAATGATCGATCCTCACTGATCTCATCATTCAAAGCCGACATACTCGAGTTGATCCGCTCGATAGTCTCAGGCGGCACATTCTTACTAGTCAGCCAGTCCTCAAACACCGACTCGCCAAACTGCGGTTTCAACGTCACAAACGCGAACCTACGACGCATCGCATAGTCCATCCCCGCCAACGATCGATCGGCCAAGTTCATGGTGCCTAAGATGTAGACATTCTCCGGAACCGAGAAACGCATTCCGCTCGACAACGCGACCTCGAACTCCTCCTCTCGTTTGTCCCTCTCTATTAACGACAGCAACTCCCCGAAGACGCGGCTGAGGTTACCGCGGTTGATCTCGTCGATGACTATCACATACTTCTTATCCCTGTTCTCTTCTTTCGTCGCTTCCCGGCACAGCCGCAAAAACGCACCCGGCTGCAACTCGAAAATCAACTGCTTCTGAGCATTCGTCGTCGGCCGATATCCCTGCACAAATTCTTCGTACGAATACGACTGATGGAACTGTACATTCCGAATCCGATCATCCGCCTGCTCACCCATCAACACGTAAGCCAACCGCTTCGACACAAACGTTTTGCCGACACCTGGCGGACCTTGCAGTATCAAGTTCTTCTTATCTTCAAATCTCTGTTTGATGCGCTCTAACTGGTCCGCATCAAAGAACACTCCATCGTCGAGCATGTGGTCGATCGAGTATTCAGGGGGACCTGGTCGTGTCGATGCGTCGGGATAAATCATCTCGCGGATCGTCGACTCGCGATTGAGATCAAGCAATGTTAGCCCTGCGTTTTTCGCGAGGGTGTTCGCTCTAACCAAAGCGTTGACGTACCCCATACCGCTGTCAACTTCATCGTTCACAGCGTGGTAATCGAGACCCAATTCCCTCAAAATACCCAGTTTTTCGAAACGATAGATGTGTACGAATTTCGTCGGATCAATCAGATATAGCCATGTCGAAAGAACGCGCCGCCATTCAGGTCGATCACCAGCCGCGTGAACTCGGTTGTACAGTTTTGCGAATTCTTCGCGACATTCCGGGTCGTCTGCCGGATCCATCTCAACCGCCGCTCGAAACATGTCCCAAAATGCGTCCAACCGATCTCCGCTTAGAGTCTCCTTGACCCGACGCGCCGACGTGATACTCCAAATCTTGGAATCCCCACTGGGCAACTCGGACACTAGCCCCAGTTTGCCTCGTAGTGTCTCCAAACATTGCTCACGCGCGCTTCCGTAGTCGCGTTGACAAAACGCTTGGTACAAATTGAAGGGATCAAAAGTCGCGTTTACTTCCGTCGTTCCATAGGGATCCGCCTGCCGCAACTCTTGGATCAGGTCAACAATCTCATCGCGGTTAGCCTCCAGCCACCATTCGTCCTCGACCAGCTTCATCCCGACTTCCAGATGAAGAGGCACCCAATCGAACCCTAGGTCGTTTTCCTCGAAAACCTGCTTCACTCGCCAAAATGCCGCGTCAAACGCTGCATTGGCAGGAAACAGCCGTTCCCGAATTGTTTTGAAGTTTTGATAAGGAAATCCGACGAGCCAATTGGTGGGAATTTGATGATCGCTCCATCGAACCTTTCGATAATTTGGAGCGGATAGCTCTGGATTGTGCATCACGTCCGATGTCACCAATCCAACATGAACGCGCGACTGGTCGCTCGAGGGCATTGCGATGTAATCACCTTCGCGCATTCCTACGCTGAATCTGATCGCCCAGGGGACGTAACTTTTGTAGCTGTTGTCCGCCAGATCCAAATTGCTCGAATTGTAGAGTTCTTTCACGGCTTCATCGTCATCCATATCGGCTAAACTTTCGACCTTCAATCCGAATTTCACGCCGAAGCGACCATCGGATAAACATTCGTCAATCGCCGAATTGAACCCAATCCACACATTGGGTTTTTCTGATGCTTGCGCCGGCTCGGCAAACTCTTCAATACAGTCCGCGTCAGCAACTTCGTACAACGTGGTTCCACCTTGCAACATCCTCGTGGGAATATCGCTCCTTTTTAGTCGTTTTTTTGACCATGTCCTCGCCTTCGGTTACGACAAGTAAGCTGTCGTCTACTGAAACGTAGTGACTGCCATCTCCAATGAAACGATCGGTTCTAACCTCGTCGCCAAAACCTGGCGTCAGGACGAAGTCGCCAGATTTGATCGTGAGATGGAAATTCGCAACTTGCCCCGAACGAATGCCAATGCTTCTTTCGTTCGTCTCGTCCGGATGCTCTTGAATGAACAGCCGTCGAACTTCCTCGCGCGTACTTACAGCTGACATATCCACTCGATCCATTCCTTGATCGAGACCGATATAACCGTTTCCCGCGAACGACTCCGCCCACGCTCCGTCGTTGGCCCTTATCATCCAAACCCGGAATTTGTCAGTCATTTCGCCATCTCCTAGAAAAACGGTATCCAGCTGTGTTCCGGACGATTGACATTCACTTCCCGACGGTCTGGCATGAAAATCCTCCTTCATCGAACCGAAATAGTTATCGCCTAAACGATCATATATCCGCACTGCGCCGGGCAAGTCATCCTGCATCTTCACACCACCTCCGATAACCGAGCATCACGCGACGTCCATCGAAACGCTTTCGCTATTACATGTGACAATATCGTTTTTGCTCGCAATATAAGCAAAGCGGTAATATCGCATTTTGAGGCGCAGGCGTGTCAATCCCCTAGCCTTCTCCCATCGAGGGAGAGAGGGGATGCGTGGTGGTTGCGGAGTGGTGGGAGAGCGCCTTTGAGGCTTGGGCATCCTCCGCTCGCTTCGCTCGCGCCCTTTTCGCCTAGCGAAAGGGGCGGAAATGGTTGTCTTGTTGTTTTGGGTCCTAGCTTTCGCGGGGATGACGTGGCGTTCGCGGGATGGCGGGAGTGAGCGTCAGTAGCGGGGGTCGCCCGCTGGCACCCCCTTGTATTCCCCCTCGGAGAGGGGGAGGGTTATGGTCGTGTGGGTTGGGTTAGGATTTTGAGGATGAGTGGAGAGCAGAATGGTCCGCTGGTTTCGGTGATTATGGGCAGTCGTTCGGATCTGCCGACGATGCGTCATGCGGCGGACGTGTTGCGGGAGTTAGGGGTGGCGCACGAGGTGCGTATCGTGTCTGCGCATCGGACGCCGGGGTTGATGACTGAGTATGCGCAGTCGGCGAAGGATCGGGGGATCAAGGTGATTATTGCCGGGGCTGGAGGTGCGGCTCACCTTCCTGGAATGGTGGCGGCGAACACGATCCTGCCCGTTATCGGAGTCCCAGTCGAGAGCAGTGCGTTGAGCGGACTGGATTCTCTACTGTCGATCGTGCAGATGCCGCGCGGAGTGCCGGTGGCGACGGTTGCGATCGGTCGGTCTGGCGCGGTGAACGCGGGACTGCTGGCAGCGCAGATCGTCGGTGCCTTCGATACGGAGGTGCAGACGAGGTTGGCCCAACGTCGGGCGGAGGCCGAAGCCGAAGTGTTGTCCGGCAGCCACGTTAGCGACGACGAACTCCCTGGATAGTCTGTTCTTCCGTATGTCGGCGTCTGAGGAAACGACACGCGTATTGCCGCCCGGTTCGACCGTAGGTATATTCGGCGGCGGTCAGTTGGGTCGGATGTTGGCGATGGCGGCTCGGGCGATGGACTACCGAACGGTCTCGTTGGATCCGAACGCTGACTGTCCGGCATCTCACGTGACGGATTTTCATATTGCGGCGGCGTACCACGATATCGATGCGGCGCGTGAGTTGGCGGAGAGGTCGGATGTTGTGACGTACGAGTTCGAGAACGTGGATGCGACGGCGATCGAGGTGATATCCAAGTTGAAGCCGGTCTACCCTTCGCCGTCAGTGTTGAGGGTTTGTCAGGACCGTGAGATCGAGAAGGATACGCTGTCGAACTTGGGTATCCCGGTGCCTGCGTACCGGATCTTGCGGAGTCTTGGGGAGGTTGCGCCGGTAACCCGCGAGATCGGAACGCCGGCGGTGATGAAGACTGTGCGATGGGGTTACGACGGCAAGGGTCAGCGGGTCGTGCGGGAAGATGAAGCGGCATTGAGCGCGTTCACCGCTCTGGGTGGGTCTCCTACCGCGCCGGTGATTTACGAGCGGTTCGTCGATTTCGAGATGGAAGTGTCGGTTGTGTGCGCTCGGAGTCTGTCGGGTGAGATGCGCACCTTTCCGGTGTCGGAGAACGTGCACGTCGACGGGATACTCGACACGTCGATCGTTCCGGCACGATGTTCGGATGCGGTTCGAGCCGAAGCCGAACGGGTTGCGCGCAGCGTGGCGGAAGGTCTGGACGTAGTTGGTCTGATCTCTGTCGAGATGTTTGTGACGCGGGACGGCGAGGTATCGGTGAACGAGTTGGCGCCGCGTCCGCACAATTCCGGTCACTACACGATCGAGGGATGCGTCACGTCGCAGTTCGAGCAGCTGGCGCGGATCATGGCGGGGATGCCGATGGGGGATGTTAGTCTTCGATCTCCGACGGTGATGGTGAATCTGCTGGGAGATGTGTGGGAGGAGACGCACGGGTCGCCGCACTGGGACGAAGTGCTCGCGATGCCTCGCACGCATCTTCATCTTTACGGCAAGTCGGGTTACCGAGTTGGGCGTAAGATGGGACACATAACGGTGAGTTCGGATACGGTTGAAGGTGCGTTGGAAGCAGCGACCGCCGCACGCGAAGCGGCGAAACATCAAGAAAGCGCTTAGTCGAAGTTAGATGCCTGCTCTGGTAGTTGCAGCGCCTTCCGAGTCGCGGCGGATGGTCCGCCGTCGGCGTTGGAATCTATTCCGCGGCATCATGGCGCTGTTGACCGTGTTCGCGGTCGCCGTCGTCGGCTTCAAGGTGATCGAGGGCGCTTCCTGGACGTGGATGGATGCGGCGTATATGGCGGTCATCACGATGTCGACAGTCGGTTTCGAGGAGGTGCGTCCGCTCAGCGAGACTGGTCGGTTGTTTTCGATGGTCATCATCGTGACCGGAGTCGGTGCATTCGCCTATACGTTTGCGACATTGGGTGAGCAGTTGATATCAGGTCAATTGGTGTCTAACCTGCGGCAACGCGGAGCTGAAGCGATGCTGCGTCGGTTGAAGGGGCACCACATCGTGGTGGGATATGGGAACACCGGTTCGGCGGTAGCGGCTCAACTGAAACGCGATCGGCGAACCCGCGTCGTGGTGATCGACACCGACAACGATTTGGTTCGAAACGCGTCTGAGGATGGTCACGTCGCAATACATGGCGACGCGGGTCAGGACGAGGTGCTGGAACAGGCGGGGATCAAGAATGCGGCGAGTCTGGTAGGGTCGGCATCGCCGGATTCGGCGACGTTGATGACGGTATTGACGGCGCATGTGATGGCGCCGGACCTGAAGATTGTGGCTCGCGCCATCCTTCCGGAATCGGAGTCGAAGTTGCTGCGGGCGGGCGCGTCGAAGGTTGTGTCGATGCACGACATCGCGGCGTCGACGATGGCGGACGAGATATTGGGTACCGCGACATCGCCGGAATCTGGTCAGGCGGTCGTCCATTTCGACGGTGAGCAGCTGCGGGTGGCGACTGGTGAGGTAGTGGTGGTTGAGGACGGCCCGTTCGTCGACCAGTCAATCGGATCCTCAGGATTGATCGCCGAGTGCAAGGCAGACGTAGTCGCGATCAAACGCCATGGATCAAATGAGATAGTCGACGTCAACGACGAGACGATCCCTCACGTCGGGGACATCTTGATATTGGTCGGCGCACCCGCGCACGTGGACGAAGCGGTTCGGGTGCTGAACGCGGCTCAGGGTTGAGGAGGATCAGGCGACTGGTTCTCGCTGTTTTTGCAGTGCTTCTCGTCCGGCTTCGAGCGTCTCAATGATTGAGTCGGTATCGAAGACGCAACCGCCCCAGATGCCGCCTGACGCCGATTGAAGTGCGGCCCAGAGACGGGAGTCGTCGGGCAACTGAGGATGCGATTCGAGGTTTTCGGGAGTAGGTCGATTTTCGAGTTCGGCGGTGCCCCAATCGACGCCGTGATGGTTGTCGCCCTCCCCTACCAAGTTGATGGATCCGGTCTGGTCGTTGCGGTCGATGATGATCTCGATGAGATCGCCTTCTCGGACGCGTCCGATGGGTCCTCCGGCGAGTGCTTCTGGTCCGACGTGGCCAATGCAGGCACCGGTTGAGACGCCGGAGAAGCGGGCATCGGTGATCAGGGCGACATGTTTTCCGTAGGAGAGGTGCTTGAGCGCGGCGGTGATCTGGTAGAGCTCCTCCATGCCGGTGCCGAGTGGTCCGCCGCAGTTAACGATCATGATGTCGCCAGCTTTGATCTTGTAGTCCTCGTCGCGGGTCTTGATGGCTCGGATGGCTTCTCGTTCCGATGTGAAGACGCGGGCATTGCCGGTGTTTCGGTAGACGCCGTCGTCATCTACGACGGTGGGATCGACCGCAGTGGATTTGATCACGGAGCCTTCCGGAGCGAGATTGCCGCCGGGGAAGGTGACGGTGCTAGTCAACCCTTTGCTCTGGGCGCGGTCGGCCGACATGATGATGTTGTCAGGATCAACGCCGTCGACGTTTCGCAGGTAGTTGCGCATGTCTTGACGCCGCTCGGAGTCTTCCCACCAGTCGAGGTTCTCGTCGAGAGATTGTCCGGTGGCGGTAAGAACCGAGGTGTCGAGAAGTCCGAGGTCCCGAAGGTGAAGCATGACCTCGGGGACACCGCCGGCCGCGTAGAGTTGCGCGGTTGGATGTCCGATGGGACCGTTGGGCAGGACATCCACGATGCGCGGGACCTCGTCGTTGACGCGTCGCCAGTCTTCGACGTTCATTCGATGTCTTCCGGCGGCGTGAGCGATGGCGGGAGTGTGCAGCAGGAGATTTGTCGAGCCACCACATGCGGCGTGAACGACCATGGCGTTTTCGAATGCGGCTTCGGTGAGGATGTCGTTGGACTTGATGCCGCGTTTTTCGGCCATGACGAGTGCGCGTGCCGAGCGGACGGCGACGTCGAACCATGCGGGGGTGCCGCTAGGTGAGAGTGCGCCGTGGGTGATGGCGAGTCCGAGTGCTTCGGAGACGACCTGGGATGTGCCTGCCGTTCCGAGGAACTGGCAGCCACCGCCCGGTGAGGCGCAGGCACGACAACCGACGTCTTGGGCGTATTCGAGGGTAACTTCGCCTTGCGCGAAACGTGCGCCGATGGATTGGATCATTCCGGCGTCTTCGCCAGTATTTGGCGCGAGGGTAACGCCGCCCGGAACAACGACGACGGGTTTGTCTCGCAGGCCTGCGAGGGCCATCATCATCGCGGGCAATCCTTTGTCGCAGGACGCGATACCGAGAACGCCGCGTGCGGTGGGCAACGACCGCGCTTGGCGTCGAAATACCTGTGCGGCGTCGTTGCGATATGGGAGCGAGTCCATCATCCCGGTGGTGCCCTGGGTTCGTCCGTCGCAAGGGTCGGAGCAGAACGTGGCAAATGGTAGGCCATTGAGGCGATCGAACTCTTGGGAAGCGGCTTTAACCATCGATGCGAGTTCGAAGTGTCCGGTGTGAAGTCCGAGGGCGACGGGAGTACCGTCTTCTTCTCGCAATCCGCCTGCGGTTGCGAGGATGATGAACTGTTTGCGCATGAGTTCGGCGGGGTTCCATCCCATACCGGCGTTTTGGGTCATGCCGAAGTGGTCGCCGCTGGGGTTGTTGGTTAGGAAGTCGGCGGTGAAGGGAAGGACGCCCGTGGGGCCGTCGGACCGTGTGCGGATCTCGCGCAGTTCGGCGCTATGTTCGGTGCCGAGAACATCCTGGGGTGTCAGGTCGCTGGTTTCGTTGCTTCCGTTTTTTCTGGCCATGGCGGAGACCTCTTTGGTTTGCGGGAGTTTTTGGGGGAGAATTTGGACGCGATATTGGGAAAAATGCGATGCCGTATCAGTTCGAATTTACGGCAGTCGAATCGTGTGCGAAAGTATAGAAGATGCTGTCTGGAAGGGACATTCGTAACACCTGCTGGGATTTGAAGGCGTGAATCTGCTTTGATGAAGCCGATTCTGCAGGTAGAGGACGCGGTCTGTGCGTTCGGCGGTCTCCGTGCCGTCGATAACTGTTCATTCGATGTTGAAGCGGGGACGATCACGGGGTTGATAGGTCCGAACGGTGCGGGCAAATCGACCATGTTCAACTTGATTACGGACATGGTGCCGTTGCAGAGCGGTCGCATCTTTTTCGACGGGCGGCGTTTGGACGGGATACCGCCACATTCGGTCGCGCGTAGAGGCGTGGCTCGCACTTTTCAGATACCGGGTGAGTTGGGCAGGATGACGGCTTTGGAGAACCTAGCCTTGGTTCCAGAGGGTCAACTCGGGGAGGCGATGTTCACGTCGCTGTTTGCGCCGGGAGTTGTGAGGCGTCAGGAGGAACGGATCCGAGAGCAGGCGCGAGAAGTGTTGCGGTTGTTGCTGCTAGACCATCTTGAGGATGAGTTGGCTGCGAATCTATCGACGGGTCAGAAGAAGCTGCTGGAGATTGGTCGAGCGTTGATGGCAAGTCCAAAGCTGGTGTTGTTGGACGAACCGGCGGCTGGTGTGAACCCAACTTTGATGCGGAACATTGTCGAGACGATCAAGCAGTTGAGGGACGAGCAAGGGATCACCTGGGTAATCGTGGAGCACGACGTTCCCCTGATCATGGACCTCTGTGATCGGGTGATCGTGATGGCCGAGGGGAAGGTGATCGCGAACGGAACGCCGGAAGAGGTGCGTAGCGACGAGCGGGTTTTGGAGGCGTATCTCGGAGGCGTCGAGACGTGAGCATTACTGCGGACAAGGCATCGGCGTCACCTGCGTTGGAGATCGAAGGGCTTGAGGCGGGTTACGGTCCGACTCTGATCACTCACGGTATTTCGATCACCGTGGCTTTAGGAGAGATGGTGACGATCATCGGCCCTAACGGTTCGGGGAAGTCGACGACGATCAAGGCGATTTTCGGACTGGCTGATGTTTCGGATGGTGCGATCCGGTTACATGGCGAGGACATAACCGGGGCACGAGCGGATCGCTTGATCGAGATGGGCATCGGCTATGTACCGCAAGCCGGCAACATCTTCCCCACCCTTTCTGTGCGAGAGAACGTGGAGATGGGGGCGTTTACGTTGGAGGGCGACGTTCGTGCAAACATGGAGCGAGTCCAAGAATTGTTCCCGCTGCTGCGTGAGAGGTGGAGAGAGAGCGCCGGCCATTTGTCGGGCGGTCAACGTCAGATGCTGGCCTTAGCGAGGGCTTTAGTCGCGGATCCGTCGGTGCTGTTGCTAGATGAGCCGACTGCGGGCTTGGCGCCGCAGATCGTTGATCAGGTGTTGGACCAGATCCGGGAGATAAATCAAGCTGGTGTTTCCATCTTGCTGGTGGAGCAGAACGCCATCAAGGCGCTGCGACACAGCGATCGAGCGTATGTCTTGGCTCGTGGGCGGAACTTCTTCGACGATTCTGCCGATGGTCTGTTGAGCAACCCTGATATTGGTCGAGTTTTCTTGGGTCTGAGCGGACTGGATGAGGAAGAGGACGATGACTAAGGTTTGGGACCGAATATCGCTGGTGTTCAACCGTAACGCGATGCGCGACGCGGTGATCGCGTTGGTGGGTGTCCGCGGATTGAAGATCATCGAGCGATCGGTTCTCATCGCGGTCGGTGGGCTGGCGATATGGGCTTTGATTTGGCAGCTGGATCTCACTGTGAATGGTCTGCTGGTCGGGTCGGTTTACGCGCTGGGCGCGGTGGGATTGTCGTTGGTGTACGGGAATCTGCACTTGCCTAACATCGCTCACGGGGACTACATGACCTTGGGAGCGTTCATCGCGTTGTGGGTGTTTACCTCGATACTGCCCGAGGCGTGGAGTATGAATTCGGTCGGGCCGTTTACCTTCAGTTACGCGCTGTTCATCGCTTTGCCGATCGGCGTGTTGTTTGTGGCGGTCTTTGCGGTGGTTGTGGATCAGCTCGTGTACCGAACGATGCGGCGTCGCGGAGCTTTGCCGGGAGTGATGGCGTTGGCGTCGTTGGGTGTGGCGATCGCTTTGCGAGGGTTCATCCAATACATCTGGGGAACCGAGGTCGAGCATTTTCCTAGGGAGTCGAAGAAGTTCTTCATCTGGACGGTTGATCTTTTCCACCTGCAGGACGTTGTGGTGCGTGTACCGCCGGACATGATTTTCGTGGCGATTGCGGCAATTGTGTTGACGCTTGCGACGTATCTGTTTTTGAACGTGACGAAGTGGGGGAAGGCGATGCGGGCGGCGGCGGACAACGAGGATCTTGCTCGGGTGACGGGGATTGACGTTGAGAAAACAAATCTGCTGACGTGGGTAATCGGTGGGGGAATGGCGGCCGCGGCGGGTATTTTGTTCGCGACGGGTCAGGGTCAGCTGTTGACGATTTCTGGCTGGAAGATACTGATTCCGCTGTTCGCTGCAGTAGTCGCGGGCGGGATCGGGAATCCGTACGGCGCGTTCTTAGGTGCGATATTCGTCGGGGTTGTAGGCGAGGTTTCTACTGCATGGCTGGATCCGTCCTATAAACCGGCAGTGTTCTTCGCGGCGATCATTATTCTGCTGTTGGTAAGGCCGAATGGTCTGTTTGGGCAGAGCAGGAGCTAGGGGCAGGTCGTGGAGTTAGAAGGCATCATCCTGCACATCGGCAGCTTCTTGGTGATCGCGGGCATCTACGCAATCATCAATGTCGGCTTGAACGTGCATTACGGTCACACGGGGCTGTTCAACATCGGTATTGCGGCGTTTTTCGCGCTGGGCGCTTATACAGCATCGATTTTGGTGATGCCGCCACCGGATCCGGACTTGTACCAGCGATACGAGTGGGGTGGCAACCTAGCGCTCACGTTGGGGGCGGAGCGTATCGGTTTCGATTTGTGGTTCCCGTTGGTGTTGATCGCAGCAGCTGGTGTCTGTGCGGCTGTTGCTTATCTCGTCGGAAGCATCACGATCCGGTTGCGTGGAGACTATCTGGCGATAACGACGCTCGGTTTGGGTGAAGCAGTGAGGTTGCTTTTCACGAATGAGGGTTGGTTGGCGGATGGGACACGCGGATTGAACGGAATACCGCGTGTGTTGGATGGATTGGTAGATCCGCATTGGTACGACTTCGTGTTCCTGCCGTTGGTGCTGATCGTGTTGCTGATCGTGTATTTCGTGTCGCAACGATTGGCGGGATCACCGTGGGGGCGCGTGATACTGGCGATTCGTGAGAACGAGGACACCGTGGAGATGGTGGGTAAGAACGCGTTTCAGTTCAAATTGCAGGCGTTTGCGTATGGAGCGGCGCTGATGGGTGTTGGGGGAGCTTTGTACGCGTTCGCCAAGCACTCGATCACCCCCGCGGCTTTCGAGCCGTTTTTTGCGACGTTCATCATCTGGGCGATGTTGATACTGGGCGGAAGCGGCAATCATCGCGGAGCGATACTGGGAGCGTTCATTTTGTGGGCGATCATCTCTAGTTCGCAGTTCTTACCGGGATTCTTGAGTGACCCAAATTTGCGATTGGCGGTAATCGGGTTGCTGATCGTCGTGGTGTTGCTGTTTAGGCCCGCCGGAATCATACCGGAAACGCGGACGCGGACGTAAACCTCACTTAACGGTGTATCGAGTTAATTCCGCTCCGATTTGCATTAGTATTCAGTTGTTCGCTGTAAGCATGCGCGATTCTCTTATCCGTGGCGAAACAGCAAAGCCAACATATTGAATTAAGTCGATGCTCCGAATGGACGCATGTGACGACATGAAAGCAGGAGGACCATCTGCATGGTAGCCACTTTCGAGCAGAAGACTAGCTTCTCCGTAGTCGGGTCGCGACCGATCAGGCACGATGGATTGGACAAGGTTACGGGCCGCGCAGTTTACGGCGGCGATGTGAAGTTGCCCGGGTTGATATGGGGAGATGTGTTGCGGACGGATCAGGTGCACGCACGGATTCTGAGCATCGACACGTCCGAGGCGGAGAAGTTGCCCGGTGTGTTCGCCGTTGCGACGCATAAGGATTTTCCGACCGCGGCTGACATGGAAGTCGAGACCGGCGAAGAAGTGCTGAACATGAAGCGCACGCAAGACAACGTGATGGCCTCTGACAAGGTCCTTTACAGGGGACACGTAGTGGCGGCAGTGGCAGCGGTAGACCGGAACACGGCGACCGAGGCCGTTCGTCGCATCAAGGTCGAGTACGAGACGTTGCCTCCGGTACGTAACGTAGACGAGGCGATGGCGGACGGTGCGCCAATTCTTCTAGAGGACTTGGTGGGCAACCACTTCGGTGAGCAGGTGCCTAACACCAACGTGGCCGTCGCTGTTAGGCACGAGTTTGGTGATCCTGACGGAGCGTTTGACGACTGCGATTTAGTCGTGGAGCGCGAGGTATCGCTGGAGATGGTCCACCAGGGTTACATCGAACCGCACAACGCCACTGCGATCTGGGATGAGAACGACCGTGTGCGCGTGTGGGAGAGCACGCAGGGCATGTTCGCGGTTAAAGAACAGACCGCGGCGCTCGTCGGTTTGCCGGACGGCAACGTCGTTGCCGAATCGGTTGAGATCGGCGGCGGTTTTGGTGGCAAGACGAAGACCTACTTGGCTCCCGTCGCAGCGATCCTTTCCAAGAAATCGAACCACGTACCTGTCAAGATGGTCATGGATCGACCTGCCGTCTTCATGGCGAGCGGTCCCGCCCCTGGCGGAAAAGTCAGCGTGAAGATGGGTGTTACCAACGACGGGAAGATCCAAGCCTTCGATGGCAAGCTCTGGTACGAAGCCGGCGCTTACCCGGGTTCGGCTTTCACGGCTGGTATCAACTGCTTCCGTGCAGCTTATGACGTACCGAACTCTCGGATTGATGCGCACGACGTTGTCGTCAATAAACCGAAGTCGGCAGCGTACCGGGCACCCGGCTCGCCGCAAGTTTGTTTCGCGATCGAGACTGTAGTTGACGAGATTTGTGAGACGAAGGGCTGGGACAAGATGCAGTTCCGTCTCGACAACGCGTCTACGGAAGGATCTCGCAACGGCAACGGTGTGATGTTCAACCGGATCGGGTTGGTTGAGATGTTGGAGCAGGCACGAGATTCCGACCATTGGAACTCGCCGCTCGGCGACGCCGCTCCGGGCAAGAAGCGCGGACGAGGCGTCGCGGTTGGCTTTTGGATGAACGGCGGTGGCAAATCCACAGTCGACCTGATGTTGCAGGACGACGGTACGGTTGCGATGAACGAGGGCTCGCAGGACATCGGCGGCTCACGCGCGTCAATCGCTATGCAGGCCGCTGAAGTTCTGGGACTGGACGCACATGACGTTCACCCGAGCATCCCAAACACCGATGAGATCGGATACACCGGGACCACGGGCGGCAGCCGCGTGACCTACGCGACCGGTTTTGCCGCTTGGGAAGCCGCGAGCAAGATGGTCGAGGAGATGCGCGAGCGGGCCGCGATCCTCTGGGGCATCGACGTTGACGACGTCAATTTCTCCGACGGCGTATTCAGCAGTAAGTCCGATCCAGAGTTGAACCTTGGATTCAAAGACCTCGCAACTCGTTTGGGCGATACTGGCGGTCCGATTTCGACGACTTCGTCAGTGAACCTAGCTGCCGCTGGCAATGCGTTTGGTCTGCACATCTGCGATTTGGAGATCGACGTTGATACCGGAAAGACCGATGTTGTTCGCTACAGCGTGTTCCAAGACGCTGGCAAGGCCATTCACCCGGCCTACGTCGAGAACCAGATGCAAGGCGGTGCGGCACAAGGTATCGGTTGGGCGTTGAACGAGGAGTACTTCATGAATGAAGATGGCGCGATGGCCAACTTCAGCTTCTTGGACTACCGCATGCCTACGTCGCTGGATCTACCGATGCTTGAGACTCACATCGTTGAGGTTGCGAACCCGATGCATCCGTTTGGCGTGCGCGGCGTCGGCGAGGTTCCGATTGCTCCTCCGCTCGGCGCAGTTCCTAATGCCATCAACGACGCGGTTGGTGTCAGGTTGCAGGTTCAGCCTATGAAGCCGGGGCGGATCTTGGAGGCATTGGCCGCCAAGAACGGTGGCTAATTCGATAGCCACAGCGTTTGCGATTGTCAGGGCGACCTCGATGGGTCGCCCTGATGTTTTGTTGGGTGATGCGACCGAATTAACGGTTGACGTTGGGACTAAATTCGCTGGTGGTATCCTCAGTATGCAAGTAAATCGGTCAGTTCCGAACTTGAAATCTGATATCGCAGGGAGGATTTAGCAGTATGGCGAAGGTATTTCTACCGTATGAATTACGTCGCTATACAGGCGGCAAGGGTGAGTTGGATGTCGTCGGCCAGACTTTGGGCGAGGTAGTTGGGAATCTGGAGGAAATGTGCCCGGGAATCTCCGAGCATTTGCTTCAAGATGGTCGGCTAAAACCTGGTTTAGCCGCAGTTGTGGGTCATGCGGCAACCCGCCAAGGATTGCTACAACCTCTGGAGCCTGATACGGAGGTACATTTCGTGCCTGCGATTGGTGGTGGTTAGAAACGCAGCGTCATTTCGACGCGCCAGAAGTGTGCGAACCTTCGTTGCAGGACATTAGCTAATGAGACGCCCAATCCTGGTATCGAACCGTCTGCCGGTAACAATCGGTGTCGACGATTCGACTGGCGAACAGACGCTGACGCATAGCGTGGGCGGCCTCGTGACTGGGCTTCGGCCGCTGCACGAAAATTCCGGCGGCCTGTGGGTTGGCTACCCGGGGGCTGAACCCAGCGACCAAATCAGGTCCGAGCTTGCAGATCGCAACCTCATTCCAGTAGATCTCGATCCCCAAGATTACATCGACTACTACGACGGTTACTCAAATGACGCCATATGGCCGCTATTCCACTATTTCACCGAGTTCGGATCCTTTTCCCCCGAACAATATGAGGCCTACAAGCGCGTAAACGAGCGATTCGCTGATGTGGTCTCGGAACTCGTGGAGCCCGGCGATGCCGTGTGGGTCCACGACTACCATCTGATGTTGCTCCCGACGATGCTGCGAGAACGCGGGCTAGATGTTCCTATCGGGTTTTTCCTGCACATCCCCTTCCCAGCCGACGAGACGTTCAGGATACTGCCTCAGCGCGTGGAAATACTCCGCGGATTGCTGGGCGCCGATCTAATCGGCATGCATACCTATGACTATACGTACAACTACTTGCGGAGCGTGCGCAGAATACTTGGCATTGAATCCCAAGGCAGCACGATACGGATGCGCGGCCACAATGTTCGGGTCGAGGCCCATCCCCTCGGTATCGACACCGATGAGTTTCGGGAAAACGCCCACTCGCAAAACGCAGAACGCTTTCTCACACAGCTAAAACGCAACATCGGCGATCGGCAGGTCATCCTTGGTATCGACCGACTTGATTACACAAAGGGATTGCCGCTCAAGTTGCTGGCGTTCGAGAAACTGCTTGAGCGATCACCGCGTTGGGCAGAGCGCGTGCTATTCCTGCAGCTGGCTGTACCAACCCGTGCTGGCATCCACACGTATCAGGACCTGAAAGCCGAAGTTGAGCGACGAGTCAGCGAGATCAACGGCATTTACGGGTCTCCGTTGCTGAGTCCGATCAACTACCTTTATCAGACTGTCACTCAGGAAGAGCTTGGGGCGTTGTATCGGGTGGCAGATGTTTGCTTCGTATCACCAGTTCGTGATGGGCTGAATTTAGTGGCCAAAGAGTATGTCGTTTGCCGCGATGATGGCGGCGGTGTTTTGGTCATTAGTGAGTTTGCTGGCGCCGTCAGCGAATTGGGTGAGGCATTGCGCATTAATCCATGGGACATCGAAGGCACCGCCGATCAGTTGGAACGCGCACTTGAGATGAGCTTGGGCGAGCGGAACGAACGGATGATGCCCATGCACAGCCGCGTGTTGCAAAACGATGTGCACCGGTGGGTCCGGGGCTTCATGTCGTCGTTGGAAGGGACGGAACCCGTTCTGACCGGCGTGCCCCCAATGTTGACCTCAACGGTTCTCGCTGATTCTTTGTCCAGCCACTTCAGATCAGCAGAAAGCTCGTTGGTGATGCTGGACTATGACGGTTCTTTACGGGAGTTCTGCGACCGGTTCGAAGATGCGACGCCGACGGCTGAGATTCTGGGGTTGCTGCATCGCTTCGGCAATCGCGATGATGTGAAAGTTTTCATCAATAGCGGACGGGACCACCAAACGTTGGGTGAATGGTTCACCGACAGTCCGATTGATCTCATTGCCGAACATGGCGCATGGATGAAACGAGCTGGCGAGTCGGATTGGCGTCTACTCGGCGCGTTGGACACGAGCTGGAAATCGGACGTGGTCGGCATATTGGACGATTACGTCACGCGAACACCGGGCTCACGCATCGAAGAAAAAGAAACCGCGCTGGCTTGGCACTATAGGCAGACCGAGGATACGCTCGGCAATTGGCAGGCGTTAGAGCTCGTGTCACTGCTCGAGAATACCTTGCGGTCCGAACCGGTTCAAGTGCTCCACGGTGCGAAGGTCGTAGAGATTCGGCAACAGGGATTAACCAAAGCTCGGGCGTACGATCTCGTACTGGACAGGTTCGGACCCTTCGACTTCGAGTTGGCGACCGGCGATGATAGGACGGATGAGGATCTATTTGCTCACGTACAACCCAGTGTCCACACCGTCAAGATCGGATCGGGCAACTCGGCGGCGAGGGTTGCGGTGGCGTCTCCTCGGTCTTTGCGAGAGATGCTTTCGACGTTGCTTAGGTCGAAAACGGAGTGATCGCCTACTAATCGTCGGACCGCGGCAGGCGATCTTCGGTCAGCTGCATCTCGCCATCTTGCATCGTGTAGATGCGGTCGGCCATGTCTAGGAGTGTGTGATCGTGAGTTGTGGCGACCACTGACATCCCTTGGTCAGTTACCATCTCACGGAACAGGCCGAAAATCGATTGGGCATTGTTCGAGTCGAGTTCGCCTGTCGGTTCATCGGCCAGGACGATGTCGGGACGCATGGCGATTGCGCGAGCTATCGAAACCCTTTGTTGCTCACCACCTGACAACTCGTAAGGCCGGTGCCTAGCGCGACGGGTGAGACCAACCAGTTCGAGGGCATCGTTTGTTCGCTCAGATCTTTCACGCGCTGACAAACCACCGATGCGCATCGGAAGTTCAACGTTTTCGTATGCTGACAACAACGGCAGCAAGGCAAACGACTGAAAGACGACACCGATGCGATTTCGTCGTAGCTCGATGAAGTCTCGTTCGCCGAAGTTGGCCATGTCGCGGCCTTCGAAAAGGACTTTGCCCGTAGTGGGGTGGTCTAGACCTGCCAAAAGGTTCAAAAGCGTAGTTTTTCCCGAGCCCGAACGGCCGACTAGAGCTATGAACTGCCCGTGGTAAACGTTGAAGTCCATTTGCTTGACCGCGGTTACGTCTTC
The DNA here is from genome assembly GCA_965204425.1 of Dehalococcoidia bacterium. GTDB lineage: Bacteria > Chloroflexota > Dehalococcoidia > Lucifugimonadales > Lucifugimonadaceae > Bin127. The sequence continues at coordinate 2,362,570 of OZ241990.1, read as the reverse complement.
GCCCGCTAGTTGGAATGTCCGGGTTACATCGATCGCCTCGATGGTCGGTGCGCCATTGTCGAGATTATTCACCTGATTCAAGGGTCACCTTCCCTTCATTGACTCCGACTCGAACCCGCCGGTTGATGTCGAGTTGATCCAGCATGTCACGCGGGATCTGGACGGCGCCGGTCGAATCTACGATGAGAAACTCTTCAGTATCGGACGCTTGGCCACCAACGCGGCGCTGGAACGATATCTTGCGAGTCGTCTCGGTGCTTGTTTTGCCGTCACGGATTGTAATTGCGCGCCCCACACTAGTCGCAACAGCGGGGTCGTGCGTGACAATCACGATGGTCGTGCCGAGTTGCTGGTTGACTTCGTTGAAGAGATCTAGGATTTCTTGACCCGTCAAATCATCAAGTTCACCAGTCGGTTCGTCGGCGAGCAACAAAGGCGGACTATTCGCCAAGCTTACCGCGATGGCGACGCGTTGCTGTTCGCCGCCTGACAACTGCTCAGGTTTATGCGCTAACCGATGTCCTAGACCGACTATCTCGAGCAACTCCTTTGCCCTCTCGGTCCGCTCGAGTTGAGGCACCCCGGTCAAGACCATGGGCAACTCCACATTCTCCGCAGACGTCAAGTACGGGAATAGGTTGCGGGATGTCTCCTGCCAGATGAACCCGACCTCGTGCCGCCGATATTCGACGACCTCTTTGCTCGTCAGGTGCAGAAGGTCGTAGTCACCGACCCGAGCGGTTCCAGCCGATGGAACATCGTATCCAGCGAGAATGTTCAACAACGTCGATTTGCCAGAACCCGATGCACCGACGATGGCGATGATCTCGCCTTCGAATACGGTGAGTTCGAGCCCCCGAAGGGCTACAACTTCCAAACCAGCGGCTTTGTAGATCTTGTATAGCCCGCTGCAGGTTATGTATTCACGACCAAATGCGTCCAAGATTCATCTCCCTCGAGTGTGTAGCTCCTGCGTCATTCCGGTTGGATCCTACGTTTCTCCGATGCGCATAACGCGATGAATCGCCATGTTGTAGACGGAAACGAGGCTGATTGCGATGACTACGATGAAGACGCCTGCCAAAAGACCAAACGTTGTCGCGAACCCAGTCCAGTATATTTCAAGCGTCATCGGTGGCACGACGTTGGCGTCTTGTCCAGAGCGGGCGAGATACGGGATGATCGTGTCACCTAGGCGAGTCCCCATGAAAATTCCGATCGCTACAGCAACGCCCACAACTATTAACTGCTCGAGCAATATCAGCAACAGTAACTGTCGCATCGACAATCCGATCGTCCGGAGCAGTCCGAATTCCGTTAATCGGCGTCGGAACGCAACGCGAGTATGCACGACAAAGCCAATAGCGCTGACTATCAGTACAGTTACGAACGCGACCCCGAGGAGGGCTCTCCAGCCTTCGGAAACCAATGGATCGACGCTGACGTTGGCGAGCAAACTCAAACGATCATTGACTGGGCCCGTACGCAACCGTAGCAATTCCAAATTGCGCTCCACGGAAGAGGTCGCCGTGTATCGCAGTCTCGCACCTTCCGCCTCGTCTTTCATCAACTCCAGTTCTTCGATCGAAGGCGTTCCTGCTTCAGTTTTTAGCCAAGCCTCATTCGGTACACGTTCGCCCGTGTGTCTTCGAGCATTGACGAGGTTGTGAGCCGCATCGAAGTCCATGATGACAAAGCTGCTCTCCTCCGGATTCAATGTCGGGAAGTAATCGATTGTGTCGACGACTCTGAGCGTTGTGCGCTCGTTATCTATCGAGGCTTCGAGTGTCTCCCCAACTTTGGCACCCAGATCGTCGAGGAACGATTCGCTGGCTAGCACAGGAACATTCTCGATCGTGCCGCCGGAGGAGATTCCCCGGAACTCGTTGAGCTGGCCTGCCGCCCATCGCATCCGCATGATGCCCGCATTCTCAGCCTCTTCAGCTGGCAGTGGTGAGGGGTCGAAGGTATCGGCGAACGACTCAGCGGTCGGCCGCATCAGATTCCATTCATAGTCCGACTCGCCGTCGAAGAACTCGAGACGGTACATCTTTGTGCCATCTTGACTTATCGTCGAGATATCGTCTATGTCGACTGCGCCGCTCCGCAAAGGTCCATCAAACGTGGAGACGCCGATCGAGTGCAATCGCAATGGGCCAATGGGCAGCAACACTCGCTCCCGACCGAACGGCGCAGGTTGTAGAGAAGTCCCGATGCGGCACCAAGACGGAAGCGGGAACTCGTCGTTTTCTGGGTCCTCGTACTCCAAAGCACAAGGGAATCGATTCCTCGAATTCGCTTCCGGTAACAGCACTCCCAAGTCAACGCTGTAGAAACGGTTGTTGGCGTCGCTCAATCTGGCGACTAAACGCACCTCCGGCATCGGAAATAGAGGTTTCACACGAGCGGTGATGAAGCGAGCGTCTCCGGGCAGAGGAATTCCTTCGTCTGACTCGAACGCGATGGCATCGAATGTCGTGGAATAGTCGTCATTAGTAAAGTCACGACGACGCCAAGCGATCTCGCCAATTTCATTGGGGTCGATGGCAAGGACTGAGAACTGGTTGAAATTGAACCCCGCAGTTATGTTGCCTCGAAGCCGGTAGATGACAGTGGCATCCTCGATACCTTTGACGTCTTTGAGATCCTCCTCCAGGTTGAATGAACGACCTCCGGGGCGGTTGGAAATGCCCGACACTCGGATATCGCCACCTGTGTCGTAAAGGACTTGATCACGTGCACTTCGCTCCAACGTGGCGGCGAAACTGGCGGCGAATACGCCAAGTCCGGCAGTGAGGATCAGTAGCAACGACACACGTGAATAGTGCGCCGGATTCCGTGCCATCTGCCAGATGCCGAGGACGACAGCGGGAGAGATTATTCGGGATGCGATTCCAGTCGTGAGTAATCTCCCGAGAAGATCCATCGCCAGAGGGAATACGCGAAGTAATACAACTCCGGCCGCGACCAAGAAAAGCGCTGGCACAGCCAAGATCACCTGATTCACGGTAGTCTCGCCGAATATGTCGTTAGCCACGAACGATCCTTGGCGCGTGAGTTGCCAGAAAAGGAACAGCACGACCGCCAAAAACCCGAGGTCGAGATAGTAGCGCTGGATAAACGCCAAACGCTGCGGTCTGGTGCGACCGGCGCGCTCAGCCAACACACCTTGTTGTGTCACGCGCAACGCCGGGATCATCAAAGCGATCATGGTCATAAACGCACCAATCCCGGCCATGATGTAGACATTCCGCGTTAGGTTGACAGGTAACGCCTCGCCACCGTTTAGATCGCCGAAGAATGGCAGGACGCCCAGAGCAGCGACACCCCAAGTCGCGAGGAATGGACCGCAGATCAAGGCGAATGAGGCGATGATCAGGGTCTCGACCGCGAACATTAATAGCAACTGCCTAGATGTTGTGCCTCTCCCTCTCAACAAAGCGACATCCGCGGATTGAGCTTCGATCAACAATCCTGCGAGCGTCGCGGTGTAGTAGACGACAACCAACACGATCAGTATTAGCACGATGAACATCGGAAGCCGGTTGAAAAAGAGTTCGACCTCGTAGCGCAATAGCGTTCGATCAAGCTCAGTGTCCAGAACGAAGCCATCGACTTGGGATCGAAGCTCGTTCTCGGTGATCTCGAGCGTCTGCCGTATCAGTTGCGTGTCAGTTGCATGTATGGAGGTTGGTTCAACATCTAGGAACCACGCATACTCGGCTCCCATGTTCGGGAAGTATTCGCCGAGAACTTCCAACATCGTCTGCTGCGGAACGATGAACTGGGCAAATTCAAGTGTGTTGCTGCGAGAACCGAAGGCTTGGTCATATATCCGCCATTCGGGGTTATCAGCGTGAGCACGTCGATAGAGTCCCGACAGCCTGATGTTCACATTGATGTTGATCTCGTCCCAGTGAGGACGTGCTGCAATGACATCGCCTATCTCCAATCCGAACACCTCGGCGGCGTCTTCATCGAGAAGAGCTTCAATGGTGAGATCCGACCCAGCAGATGGTTGCGCGTTGATTTCCGGATACCTACCTGCGATGACATCGATAGAGTGAAGTTCGTTGGGCGCGGTTAGGCACTGAATCCTGCGACAGTCGCATTCAATCAGCGGTTCATCGTCTTGCGTGAATGCGTCTGGCTCCGCAACTGTCGGTCGACACGGACATTCGCCGAGCGGAACCAATTCCGGCGGTTCGTCAACGAAGAACGTCCAGCTTCGCATGGCGCGGTTGTAGTCAGTCGTGAACTTGCCGACGCGCGTGAGCAGGAGGGTTTCCATCGACGACGTCAATTCCTGGTGCGTCTGAACGTTGACCGGCGTTTGGTCGGCTTCGATCAGCATGTCGAGTTCGGCTGGGTCCTGATCGGCTAGCTCTTTCTGCAATGCGATGTCTCTGAGCGACTCGAAGTAAACGACGGTCGCGGACATGATGGTGCCTGCGAGGATCGAACCAATAATCACAGCCGACAACAATCGCCAATTGGCGATCGTGCGCTTGAGCATCAGCTGTATCGTGCTTCGCATTCCGATTCTTAATTCGCGTCGCGCGTTAGCTCATGGATCGGAAGAGTCCGGTATTGACGCATGATGCGGAAAACCGCGATCAGGGTTGCTCCTAGGATGACTGCGGCGAGAATGGCGACGGGAATCCAATTGGTCTGCAACACGAACGGCGGGAGAAGCTCACGGCCGGTTTGCGTGAAGGTCAAACTACTGACTGCCAACCGGCTTACATACCAGCCACTCGCGATCCCGATGCCGATGCCTAGAATTGCCACCATGGTGTGCTCGATCAGCACGAGCCTCCCGAATGCCGACGTTTTCATGCCCATACTCGACAACAAGGCAGATTCTCGACGTGTCCTGAACGTGTGCGCCGCGAGATACGTCATGTATCCGAAAGCAGCGGCAACGCCAGCCATGACAATGGAAACGATGCTGATGCCGCGCCATCCGGCGACAACCAACGGGTCGACGGAAGAATCTTCTAAGAGTGCGACACGATCGGTGTACGTCGTGAAGCCGAGGAGTTTGCGCATTTCCAACAGCACGGAGTCATGCATGTCGTCTTCAATGTCGACGAACAGTTCGTTGGGACGTTGGTTGGTCAGACCGCGCAATTCGAGAAAATCGATCGTCGAATCGACGTTTGCGACGAGGAACGGTGCTCGGCTCGGGTTTAACGTGGGGAAGAAACGCACTTCGTCGGCGATCGCAACCGGCACATAGCCGCCGTTGATCTGGACGATGAATTCTGAGCCGATGGTGGTATTCGTCTGGAACATGAACGCGTCGCTGGCTATAACCGGCAATGGTTCGCCGGTCGCGGTGCGATATATGCCGCGGACGCCTTGATCGTTGCCCCGGTCCATCGTGATCCGGGCCACAGATGCGCCTCTATCACCAGGTGCGTCAACGGTCAGATCTGGCGGCTCATCGGCGATTCCAAACACGACGTCAAGTCCGTTCGAAGTCGGCATGCCTGTCCATTCGCCGAACTCATCAAAGTCGACTAGTACCGTTCGTTCCCCGCGTTCGTTTTCGGCGTAAACATCGTCAATGAACGCGACTGTCGGCTCAGCCCCGTCAGGCCCTGCCTGCATGAATGTCTGAACCGATACCAGTTGCGCTGGTTCGGCGAAAACGCTCGACAACTCCGCTGATTGATGTTGCCATTCGTTCTCTATCTGACCCAGAGTTATGGTTCTCGAGCGCCCCCGGGCATCCTTCACTACCAGCCACAGGAACAGGTTTTCGATCCGTGGCTCTGCTTTTGCCCATGCTCCGAGTTTGACGGTGTTGTTCGGGAGGTAGATCGGTTCAGGTTTAACTTCGACGGCGATTTTCGCGGTCAACTCGTTGAATTCGGTCTCGGAGAAATCGTCCCGGAACCAGGCAGTTTCGGCGAAGCGGTGCGAATCGACTGCCAAGAGGTTGAATGGGAAGCCAAGCTGGGTAGTGCCGAACCGTCCGGAGGCTCTGAACGCTTCCGTGGCATTGACCACTCCATCAATGCCTCGTGCTTGCTCAATCTTTTCGGACGACGGCGCGGTTGTCGGAATGAAGCGGAAATCAGCACCAGATTCGTACAGAATCTGTTCCTCGGTACTGCGAGCGAGTGTTGATGCCAGCGTTCCCGATACGACGCCTAGTCCAGATACGAGTACGAGCAAAAGTACGGGCCATACATACCAATATGGGCTTCGTCGCAGTCGCCACAAACCCAATGCGACCTCCGCAGAAGTGAACCTCGATCCGATTAGCGAGACGATTTGGGCGAGGATCGGGAATAGTCGCATGAAAAGCAGTGCCACCACGAGCAGGAAGATAGCTGGTGAAAACAGCAGCGTTACGTCGGCTGAGTTTTCCCCTTCGCGCGTCGAAGCGATTACGGATCCTCTTGTGGTCAGTTCCCACCAAATGAGTGATCCGATGGCGAGGATGATCAAATCCAAGTAGTACCGGAGGAAAAACGGCGGGCGTTCCGGCCGCGCTTCCGACTGGTACTGATCCATGATTCCGCGACGCGAGCCCAAAATCGCTGGTAATAGCAGGATCGCAAACACGAACAACCCGGCACCAATCGACCAAATCCAAGCCTGCCACACAAATTCTGTTTTAAGGAATAGTGCTTCCGAAACACTGCGATACGCCGGAAGCAAACCGAGTAATGCTACCAAACCCATTCCGATGAGCGGTGCGATCAATGCGGGCACACCTGCGATGATCACACTCTCAATCGCGTAGGAGCGAATTACTTGGATCACCGTGATGCCGCGGCTTCGCAGCATCGACGTCTCGGAAGATCGTCGCCGTGCAATGATGCCAGCGACCATGAAAAGGTAATATCCGATAGCCGTAATCGCCAATGCAGCCAGTAGAAGCATGGGGATTCGGGCAAACAGCATCCGTCGTTGCAACGAATTGAGGCGCGACTCTAGAACGGTCAGTACATCGGCACGGGTAATGTCGATGCCGATACGGTCTTCGAACGCGGCGAGCCTATCGATTGAATCGTTTAAGGCAATGGCCTTGAAATAGTCCGTGTCGACGAATAGGTGCCAACTGAAATCTGCGGGCAACCCGGCGTTTGCCTCTGCGATCACGTTTAGCATGACCGACTGGTCAACCAACATCACGATGGGAGGCTCACGACCTTCAACAATCGCTTCAGGTCTCAATATTGGATCTGACAGTCCGACCCAGTAGTCGTCCATCGGATCTCCGACAGTGAATATCCCTGTTATTTCGGCGCGAACGAGACCGATTCCGCGCACCTCAGACACTGTGTCTACGACGTCTCCAACCCTGAGATCGAAGCGAGAAGCCCGATCCCAAATGAGGGCGGCTTCAACTGTTGGCACACCCTCAGAAATCACCACCCGGTTACTAGGAGCTTCGCCGGTTATGTAGACGATGCGGTCTTCAACGCCTGTCATCGACAGGTACATCGCTCGAGACGCTTCGCCGTGCCTGCGCAGTCCTTCGTCTTGTTTGCCCCAATGAGCGCGACGGGTTTTGATCAGTTGGGATTGACCCGTTATCGCACCTTCGAGATGTTCTTCAATCGCCGCGTCGATCGCTTGATTGGCACCGACTGATTTGCCAATCTCCAAGGGCAACCAACGTGTGTTGACTTGGAGATGCGTGTAGACACTCGAGATCGAGTCGATCGTATCTTCGACACCAGCGCGTTCCAAGGTTCGGAGATACACCGGCGCACCAGCGATCACCGTGGCAGTAATCAACGATCCGACGAATGCGCCGATAAGCAGCGTCGCTTCGCCCGAAACTCTGCGCAATGTAAATCTGATGAAATTCAGCGCAAAGGTCCTTAAACCCGCGACGCGGGTCTTGATAGGTTCGGATTTCGGATACTAACCACTAGCTCGGATACAAAAAACAGTGACGACCAATGAGTTGGGACGTGGTGCGACACTCCATTTTAACGCGCGACGTTTAGCAACAGAATCGTCATCGAAAGATGCATGACTTACGCACCCCGCAACCTTGCGGATCTAAGGCAGCAGAGTAGGTCAAGATATAATCGGAGAAAGGATCTTCATCCGCCATGACGTTCGATCAGGAGGAATGGAGTGCAACTAGAACAACGGATAAAGTCGGGTTTGGTGCTGGCGGTTAGCGGTCTGTTTATTCTCGCCGTTTCATTATTCGCCTGCACCTCGCAAACTGACCCGACATCGGCCCCGCAAGTCGCAGCGCAGCGAACCATCCAGCCTACTGTAACGAATTGGGTACCTGATGTCGTTGATGCCACCGCCCCATCAATTGTCCAAGTAAACGTTCGACGGGCTGGCAGCAATGGTCACGGAACTGGTATCGTCTTCGACTCCAATGGATCGATTGTCACCAACTGGCACGTAGTCGAAGGCGCGACAGAGATAAACGTCGTCTTGCATACGGGCCAGGAATTGCCAGCCTCACTGTTGCGAGAAGATCTGGCACTCGATTTGGCGATTCTCTCTGTCGACGCGAATGAATTGCCTCCCGCGAAATTCGGAGATTCTGACGAACTTCGAGTCGGCGAAGAGGTGGTGTCTATCGGTCACGCATTCGGGTTACAGGGAGGCCCGAGCGTCAGTCGCGGTGTGGTAAGCGCACTAGACAGGGCCGTAGCGGATCGATCTGGGAATGTGTTCGAAGGTCTGATTCAGACTGACGCGGCGATCAATTTGGGTAGCAGTGGTGGCGCGTTGTTAAACGATTCTGGCGAGGTGATCGGCATGAACGTTGGGACCATCGATATCGGGCAAGGCGCCAATTTCGCTCTTGACATAAACCAGGTCGTTGAAAGTGCCGACAGATTGGTTGCGCTTGGCGAGCGCGAAAATCCGGGATATCTTGGGGTCGGCGGAGTTGACGTAACGCCGTATGTTGCTTTCCAACGCGCTCTTCCGGTTAGTGAAGGATTCGGGGTCAGATACGTCGACCCGGAATCGCCTGCGGCTGATGGCTTCAAGGTCGACGACATCATCGTCAGTATCGACAACACCCCTATCAGAGGGAAAACGGATTTCACCGAATTCCTGCGTACGCACCCAGAGGGAACCGAGGTTGTGGTGACAATGATCCGAGGTGCAGGCGACACCGCAGTGATCATGGAGATCCCCGTCACGTTGGGCACACCCGACGCCTAGCGCACCTTAGAATTGCTGCTCAGCAGCCGCGCTTATTCGATTAACCCTGGGAGAACTGATGATGACTGATTCACAGCGCGAATTGAGCGGAAAAGTCGCAATCGTAACCGGCGCGGGCAGGTTGCGCGGGATAGGTCGGGCTACTGCCAATGTCTTGGCGCGGATGGGTGCGGACGTCGTCGTCACAGGCACAGGTAGGGATCCTTCAACTTTTCCACCCGATGAAAAGGAGGCCGGATGGCGCGACATCGATTCAACCGCCGACGAGGTCCGATCATTCGGGGTCAAAGCTTTGCCTGTGGTGATGGATGTGACCAAAGCCGACGATGTTCAGACGTTGATCAATAACACAGTCGATGAGTTCGGCAGCGTCGATATTCTGATCAATAACGCAGCTGCTCCGTACGGCGCCGATCGCGTGCCAGTGGTGGAAGTCACCGAGGATGTATTCAAAACAGTGCTGGAAGTGAAGGTCGTCGGCACCTATCTCTGCACCAAGGCCGCGGCTATCCAAATGATCGAACAAGGCAACGGCGGCCGAATCATCAACATCTCGTCAACGGCCGGGAAGCGCGGCAACGCTCGCATGGCCGCCTACAATGCAGCTAATTTCGCGGTGGATGGTTTCACTCAAGCCTTGGCCAAAGAATTAGCAGAGCACGAAATTACTGCGAACTGCGTCTGTCCGGGCATGACCGAGACGGCTCGGTTAGATCCCATAGGTCGCGGCGATGAATGGTGGAGACGCGCGGCTGATGTACCGCTAGGTAGGCCGGCCGAAGATATAGAAGTCGGCGAACTGATCGGCTTCCTCTGCAGCCCGCGCGCGGCTTACATCACAGGGCAAGCGATCAACATTAACGGCGGTTCAGTAACCGAACGTTAAACCTGTAGTTCGAAGCTCAGTCCACAAACCCGCGCAGTTGGCGGCTTCGCGTTGGATGTCGAAGTTTGCGTAGTGCTTTGGCTTCGATTTGACGGACACGTTCCCGAGTTACGCCGAAGTAACGTCCGACCTCTTCCAAGGTTTTTGACCGTCCGTCTCTCATCCCGAAACGATGCTCGATAACTTGCTTCTCGCGCACGTCAAGCGTCCCAAGGACTTCTTTGACGCTCTCCTTCATGAGGTTCGTAGAAGCCTCTTCGATCGGTCCGTCGGTGTTGGTTTCAGGAATGAAATCGCCTAGCGTCGAATCTTCCTCGTCCCCGATCGGGGTTTCCAACGATACCGGTTGGAGTGAGATCTTCAATGTATCTCGCACCTTTTCCGGCGTCGTTTCCATGTGGACGGCAATCTCTTCTGGTGTCGGTTCCCGGCCGTATTCCTGCACCAACCTACGACTGATACGTAGCAGCTTGTTGATCGTTTCGACCATGTGGACGGGGATGCGGATGGTTCGCGCTTGGTCGGCGATCGACCGCGTGATGGCTTGCCGGATCCACCAAGTGGCATAGGTCGAGAATTTGTAACCCCGCCGATAGTCGAACTTTTCGACCGCCCGAATTAGTCCGATATTCCCCTCTTGGACTAGGTCCAGAAGGTTCATACCCCGGCCCATGTATTTCTTGGCGACTGACACAACGAGCCTAAGGTTGGCCTTGGTTATGTGAATATCCGATGCCGTGCCGCGGTTTCGGATCGTCGTCAGGTGGGCGTCAAGTAGCGGGCCGTAGTAGAAGAGCTTCTGGATCGCCTCGTTGTCCAAGGCTTGATCTAGTTCGAAGAGTTGAGGGTTCGCCTCGATTGCTTCGGGCGTCTCATTTGCAACTAGGAGCGTAAGCAACGAGAGATTGCGAATAGTGGCTTTCGACTCGTCCTGATCGCATCCGAGTTGGTTGGCCAAGTATTCGATCTTTTCGTCAGAATAAGGCTCGTCCAGGCATTTGCGGACGTGCGGATCCGACAACATGTCACCGAGATGCGTCGTTGCCGCCCCGTACGCGACTTCCAATAACTTCTCCGCCAGCTTTTCCGAACACCCCAATCCGTCTCGAAGCTTGCTGACTCGTTCCTTTTGCGTGTTCTCCTGCAGAACGTCAAAGACCTTGCGATCATCGATGGCGAGTTTGGATCGTCCCGATTGAGGAGCCAGTTCTTGAACGATCTCTAACGCCTCGTTGCGGGTCCCACCCAGCAACTTTCGGATTGGGGTCGCAGAAGTGACCCGGTATGGCTGGGCAACGATTTCTAGCAGCCTCGGTTGAGTCAAAACCTCGTCGATCGGGACTCCGTCGCTACGTTCATGTAGTTTGCCGAGAATCTCAGCGACGTCATCGCCGCACTTCATCGCGTGCTCTATTGCACCAACGACATCAGTTTCGGGGAGGCTTCGGAATGTCTTCTGCGCTTTGGCAGTCCCGACTTTTCGGAAAATGTCTTCCGGAAGCCGTGTCAAGTCCCTGATGATCTCGACCGCTTCGTCGTTGGAGCAGTTAAAGATGTCTGAGACGTACTTGACATCACGGATGCGGTAAGGGTTTTCGACCGCCTTTTTGATGGTGCTCATGACCTCAGCCATGGGTTCACTACAGAATCCAGAGTAGAGAACCATGGCCTTGGCGGCCTTTTGCATCCTTGACAGTCGGTTTAGCGCCTCAATCGTGATCTCTGTCGCCGACGGTTTCGTCTCGTGCTTTTCGAGAAAATCAGTTTCCATCTCAGCGACGATGCGGCGCAGTTCCAAATTGCGAGCCAGCTCCCGTTCTTCTTGGGCTGTTAAGAGTTCGACGCGTCCGATCTCCCGCAAATACATCCGAACAGGGTCATCGGTCAGGTCGGTGTCAGCTGCTACGTTTTCAAGAGTGATAACCTCGGCACGCTGCTTTGCGCCGTTCGCCGATCCGTCCCAGCTGTCGAGATCGGATATCGTGTTGGCTGGTGCCGACGTGGACAGAATCATGTTGGCGCGTTGGCTTTCGCCCGCGAATGGATCTGCCTCGGTCTCATCTTCACCTCCCAACATGCCGAAAGTCAGGGTTTCGCCGTCCTCGTTCGAACCTTGGTTCTCGTCATCCTCATCTGACGAATTCTGTTCGTCGTCTTCGACCGCGTCGCCGTCGAGGGCAGACACTCGTACGGTGCTTGGAGATTTCCCGGGAACATTTTCGTCGGCGCCAACCTCGTCTTCTGAGTCATCCAACTCTGACACAGCCGAGTGTTTGGCCTGGTCGCTCTGTTTCAACAATTTGAGCGTCTCCTAGTGCTTGGGCGCCGCTTGCCGCGGATTCGCCATCTCCTTGATCTCGCGATTGGTGATGACCGCAGTCACCAAGTCCTCTTCGCGGATCATGTTCCCGTTTTCTTTGGCTAGCTGCACCTCTCTCTTCTTGTGTCTCGTCAGGAATTCCCTGCGTGTGCGTTTCGCGCAATTCTCTGCGATTTGTAAGATAGCCGCTTCATCTTCCAAACTCTGGCCATTCGGAGACAACGGCATCGTTCTCAATCGTTCGACCAGTGCGATGGCTTCCGAGTCGCCATCGATAATAGCAACACATTCGTCGATATTGCCCACCATCCGCAAATTCTCGAAAACGCGCATTCTAACGGGTTCGGTGAAATGAATCGGCTCAACTATTGAGGCGTGGTCAATCGCGTAGTCGAACTGCACCATGCACGCGAGCAGTTCCAATTCCCATCTCGCTTGCACTGTGGCGACAGGCAAAGCAGGCTTGGCGACGATCGATCTTCGGCGGGGAGTCCTTTCAGATTGGCGGTGGCGTTCATTTTCGCCAGTTGACGGAAGCCGCGCTGCGCGCTTCCTTGTCAAGACTTGGATCAGGTGATCGACTTCGACGTTCAATTGGTTGCCGAGCGATCCAAGTCTACGTTGCTCTCGGATGGTGTTTGGTGGCAGACTGTCCAAATACGGTTCAATATCGTTCAACGCGGCGTCTAAACCGGCATCGGTTTCTGTGTCGTTCCTGCTCAGGCTCGCGCGTATGACGAAGTCCAAAATGTCATCGGCGTTTTCGATTGATGCAACCCACTCTGCGCTGTCATTCCGGATCGCCTCGTCAGGATCCTTGGCGACACCGTTGTCTGAAACTACAGGGCTCGCGATCCGTATTTCGGTTGCGGAACGTCGACCAAACTCTGACAAAGCAGTTCTCAAGCCTCGATCCGTCGCTTGCTGGCCAGCTTCATCCGCGTCGAGACACAACACGATGGAAGATGGATTGTTTACGTCATCCGGCAACATCGATGAAATGGAGTTCAACTGCTGTGCTGTGACTGCAGTGCCCATGCAGGCAACTACATTTTTGAACCCGGATTCTTGTGCTGCGATGACATCCATGTAGCCTTCCACTACGACCGCTTTGCCTGTGGTGCGGATCGCCTCGTGCGCCCAGTTCAATCCGTATAAGAGTTGGGATTTGTTGAAAATCTGAGTCTCATGTGTGTTCAGATATTTCGGTTGAGCATCGCCCATCGCCCTCGCACCGAATCCAACGATGTTTCCGCGTTGATCTCTGATCGCGATCGTAATGCGATTCGCGAACATGTCACGCCACACACCATCATTGCCCCTGACTATCAAACCGGCTTGAACCGCGGCTTGGCTATCCGCCCGCATGGTCCTCAGATAAGCCATGAGCGAATTAACTCCACCGGGAGCAAAACCGATCCCGCGACGAAGTGACACTGCGGAGTCAATGCCCCGCGAGGCTAGGTAATCATGCGCCTCTTTCCCTTGCTCACCCTCAAGCTGTCGCGAGAAAAAGTCCTCGGCGATCGCGTTTATGTCGTGGAGTGCGGAGGACTTGCTACGCCGCTCGCGGTCTGGATCATCTCGACGAGATTCAGGTTCGATGCCAGCCTTGAGCGCCAGTTTTTCGAGCGCTTCTTTGAACTCGATCCCCTCGCTGCGCATGACGAACGAGAAGATATCTCCACCGGTGCCGCATGCTCCCCAGCAACGCCAAGAGCCGTGATCGACCGACAGGCTGAACGACGGAGTTCGTTCTTCGTGGAAGGGGCAGAGAGCTTTGGGCGTGCGAGATGAGTGATTGTCGAGTTCAACGTAGTCGGAGACGACATCAACGATGGTCAGTCTCGCCTTGACTTCGTCAACTAAAGTCATCAGCTCTCCTTACCAAAGCCGAAGCGGTTGTCCACTTCGGTCACCCTCATCTCGTGCCCGTCGCGGCGGCCAACTGCAAACTGCAATTTCACCGATCGCGCTTTAGACGCTTCGAAGTATAAAAGAGAGTTCGCCGAGGTTAACCGCCCTAATAACTTCCGGAAAACGAGTTTGCCGAGGAATTTGCGACAGTCGATTCAAACCTAGTGAGGCCGCGGAACAGTGACTCTGCCTTGGTAAAGTCCCTCGGTGCTTCCGGGTGAAATCCGCTCGAGTGCCATAACTGCGAAGGAGTCTGTCATTCCACTAACGAAGTCGGCGGCGGCGTATTCCGGCTCGATCGAAATCACTTGCATCCACTCCGGAATGTCATTGGTGTGATTGGTGTAGTAATCGTGCAGCAATCCGACTGCGTCGTACGCTCGCACGCCTTCCGGTGACCGCGATGTCGGGTGGTACACCCGCTCGAACATGAAGTTTCGTAGCTGCGTTGTCACGTCGCGCATCTGGTCTGACATCCGTATCCAAACCTGCTCATCCTGGTCAATTTCCACGCCGGCGCAATTCCATGAGGCATCGATAATGTCGCAAACCATGGCGTTCAGTCGGCTCGAGTGAACATCTCCCAACGCATCGCGGATCTCCATGGGAACATCCGTATTCGTCAGGGTGCCATCCCGTTCAGCGTCAGCCAAATCATGTGCGAGGTAGGCTACGGCGTCCGAAATCCGGACAATCTGGGCTTCTAGGGTCATGTCGGACACCGCTTCCGGAACGATGAATTCGCCCTCCGGTTTGGAATGTCGTTTGACCGCGTCGACGACAGCATCTGTCAAGTTGAGTCCTTCGCCATGTTTCTCGAGCAGCGTCAGGGTTCGCACTCCTTGTGCGGCATGAGTGAAGCCGTCGGGCAACCGCTCGTTCAAAACCTTCTCGCCAATATGTCCGAAGGGAGTGTGACCAACGTCGTGAGCCAGCGCTGCCGCTTCCACCAAATCCTCATTCAAATTGAGTGCGCGAGCGATCGTGCGACCCACTTGCGAAACTTGCAAGACGTGAGTCATCCGCGTGGTGAAGTGGTCGCCCTGCGGGTTCACGAGTACCTGGCTCTTATGTTTCAGGCGCCGAAAACAGTTCGAGTGGATAATGCGGTCCCGGTCACGTTGGAAGGCTGCTCGGACAGGCGAAGGTTCTTCTTCGGTCACGCGCGTCGCGTCGGTGGATCTGAACGCGAATGGCGACAGGTGGTTCTCGCGTTCTTCGATACGGTGTCTGACAGTTGAATGTCGTTCACTCGCCTCGCGGTTCATGCGACGGTCACGGTCTTGGCCAGATTACGTGGACGATCAGGGTTATAACCACGGGCTACAGAAGCGTAATATGCCAGTTGCTGTAACGGGATTGTCATGACGAATTGCGAGTGTTCCTCGTCTTCAGTAGGCACCGAGAAGTACTCGTCAGCTAATGCCTGTACCTCCAGGTCACCGTTCTGCGTGAATGCGATAACCTCTCCGCCCCGGCTTTGCACCTCGTAGATGCTAGCCAACATCTTAGTCCTGAGTTCACCGTTCTTAGGTACGAGTGCGATTGTCGGAGTATCAGGGTCTATCAACGCGTTAATGCCGTGCTTCATTTCGGACGCTGAACATCCTTCGGCGTGAATGTACGACGCCTCTTTCATCTTCAACGCCCCTTCCATAGCTACGGGCAAGAGGTCTCCTCGTCCGAGGATCAGCATATTGGTCACGCCCACCAATCGATCATGTGCGAGCGCTTCTATCTCGTGTTCTTGACCCAAGGTGCGATTGATTGCACGGGGCAGAGCGAGAATCGATCCGATATGCCTTTCGATTTCCGACTTGCCGAGTCTGTCACTGTCTTGCCCAAGTTGGAGCGCCATCATGTAGAGCACGAGCATGCTGTTGATAAACGTTTTGGTGGAAGGCACCGCTATTTCGATACCGGAACCGATGTCGATCACAATGTCGGAAATTCTCGCCGCTTCGCCATGGGGATTAGCGGTCACGACTGCGACGGGGCTGCCTTTACGTCGTGCAGTCTCGATGGCAACCATCGTGTCGTAGGTCTCAGCTGATTGAGTCACCGCCACGAACAGATCTTGCGCGCCCATGACCGGGTCGCGATCAGATAACTCACCAGCGTATTCCACGGTTGCAGGGATCCCGGCCAATCGTTCGATCCTGCGAGCACCGGCCATGGCTGCAAAGTGAGAGGTGCCCATTCCAGCCAACACGACGCGCTTCAAACCGACAGGTAGTTGACCCATCTCCGGGATGTAGATGCTGCGTTTGCTGAAATCTACGCGTCCGTGTATCGCTCCCTGCACCGCCGCCGCTTGTTCGGAGATCTCCTTGTGCATGAAATGCGGATGCTCGCCAATGTCGGTTAAACGATTCTCGGGTAGCAAAGGCACGCTGATTTTGTGAACTGGCGAACCCAAGACATTGACGATTTCCGTCTCTTCGCGGTTGATACGTACGGCTTCGCAGTGGTCTATGTGAACCACTTCAGTTACGTCAGCTGGCATTGCAGCGGAATTGCTAGCCAAGATCTTGGCATCCGACGATTCGCCTAGGATCAGGCTCCCGGCGTATCCGATCCTGATTCCGACGATCTCCCCAGGTTCACTCGCCGACATTGCCACGATGACAGACAAACCGTCCAGTTGAGCGCCGACGCGTTCGGTCGCCTCTAACAACGAATAACCGCGGTCCATTTGCATCGCGATCATGTGTGCGACGGCTTCGGAATCCGTCTCTGAAGTGAATTCGATGCCGTCGGCTGACAGCATGCGCCGCAACTCAGCGTGGTTTTCGATGATCCCGTTGTGAGCTATCGCTACCTTGCCGTCGAAACTGAGATGTGGATGCGCGTTGGCGTCACTCGGCTTACCGTGAGTGGCCCACCGAGTGTGGGCGATTCCAGCGGTCGCACAACCGAACTGCCCGTTGATGTTCTCGTCCAACGTAGCGACGGGACCAGCCTTCTTGATGACGGTGATTCCTCCGTCGGTGAAGGCGGCGATGCCTGCGCTATCGTAGCCGCGGTACTCAAGATCATTGAGCGCGCTTAATAAGAACTTCTTCGCATCGCCGTTGCCAGCGTAACCCACTATTCCGCACATGGTTCGCTAGACCGATCTTCTACCTGATGGTGACGAAATAACGGTTGGAAGTCCTGCCTCAGAAGCACGAGCTGTTTGCGTAGCATCAACGTCGATCGTCATCTCGAAACTCGCTGGGATATCGGAGTACACACCCCGACGCTCCTTTGGCAGCTGCATCGATATCCTAGACATGATCTCATCAGTGGCCTGTTGCAGAGCGCTTCTGTCTTCGGCTACCTGTCTGACTTTGAACGGTTTTCCAATCGACATCCTGATCTTGGCGATTGGCATCAATACCTTGAGGATATTTTGCAGGTCGTCGGTCCCGTACATTCCGATAGGAATTACTGTTGCGCCAGTCTGAGATGCAATCCACGCCGTTCCAATGTGACCTTTCTTCAGGCCTTCGAGATCGCGACTCCGAGTTCCTTCTGGAAACATCACGACAGCGCGTTCAAGTTCGAGCATCGATCGAACCCACCTCAACGCCTTGACGTCGGCCGAGAACCGACTCACCGGGTACGCACCCCAACCTTTTAGTAGGAATGAGAACAATGGGTTGCTGAAAATCTCGCGTTTTGCCAGAAACAAGGCTCTTCGCGGCAGCACTGAAGCCACAATAGGCGGGTCTAAGTTCGAAAGATGGTTGCACACGTAGATGATCGGGCCATCGGCTTGCAATCTTTGGCGGTTCTTTACCTCCATATCCGCGAACAAGCCGAGCGTGCCTCGGAACGCGGTGTTGCACACCGGGAAGAACCACTGGCGACTCGGTTTCATCGGCTCGCCATCCCAGAGCTTAGCCCGACCTGTTCGCTCGACACCAGATCGATGATTTTTCCGACTACCTCGTCCAGATTCAGGTTGTCCGTAGCGATTATGAAAGCATCCGACGCTGGGCGTAGCGGAGAGTCAGCGCGATTGGAGTCGATTTCGTCTCGTTGCTGAATCGACCGCAAAACCTCTTCGTAATCGTTACCTTGTGAATTCCCGTCAGCATCCTGGGTACGACGCCGCGCGCGGGTTGCTGGTGATGCGTCGAGATAGATCTTTATCGGGGCGTCGACGAGCACTACGGTGCCAATGTCCCTACCCGCCATGACGATCGAACGCTCCGACGCGATCAAACGCTGCTTTCTCACCAACGCCTTGCGCACTTCAGAAAAGGCCGAAACAATGGACACGTTGCTGTTGACTTCATCCGAGTAAAGCTCATCAGTGATGTCACAGCCGTTCGCCATCAACCTCCAGTTCCTGTCATCTCTTACAGAGACTGCGAAATCTGTCGATGTCGCCAAGCGCCCAAGCGCGCCTGCATCTTGAATGTCGATTTCGTTGTCGATGGCCATGCTTGTCACGGCCCGGTACATCATGCCGGTGTCAAGGAAATCGCAATCCCACCGCTCGGCGAGCATCGCGCCCACCGTCGACTTTCCTGACGCCGAAGGACCGTCCAACGCGATCTCAAGAGGCAAATTGTTCGTGCGAGGCTTCATACGTGGTTTCGACCGCATACAGGATCGGACATTGCACATCTACCCGCATCCACTGAAGGGGTTTTCAGCACCCGGCGAGACTAACATTCGATTATAGACAGGGCACTTTGCCACCCTTAAACACCACCGGAACAATACCAAGGTCGGGTTCAGTGTCCGATGAGTATTCACAGATCATCTCCTAAAGAACACCCGATACTACAACTAATGAACGGACTTGACGGGATATTCATACTGACCATCCTGCTGTTGGCCTTTTGGGGTTTTCAGACAGGCATCGTGGGCGCCGCGATTTGGTTGATCGCAGCGTATGGATCGATCGTTCTCGGTGCGCATATCGTGGGATGGACGGTGCCAAGATTGGGTTTGCCAGAAAACGTCGGTTCGATTGCAGTCTCGTTCGGTTACATATTGGTGTCCGCAACGATTTTCTTCTTCGCGCGCATGGTATCCATTTCGGTGAGATCCGCAATCAACGTGACACCGTTACGCTGGGTCAATGACGGCGGGGGTGCGCTGTTCGGCGTCGTGATAGGCGTCGTTGCCGTCGCCGCAATCATCGCGTTGACGGCGATATTCACTTATGTCGTGCCAGATAACGCTCTTGACGTCGGCAGCGTCTCCTACTCTGCTAGTTATTCTCAGACACACCTAGGCGGAGGGGTGCGCTCCTGGCTAGATGAGCAATTGACTGGTTCCCTGACGGTGAATCTGTTCGGAAATCTGCGCGGATTGATCGTGCCGATTGCGCCCAGAGAGCTTGGTATCGCCGTCGAGGTGCTGTTCTCGAGATTGGATTGATCTTTCGAACTTTGTCAGCGCACGCCGTACGGAGCCGTTGATTCAGATAGATAATCTCGTCTATAAAATGGGTACCGTGACTGATCATGCGTTGATACTGATACGTTCTCGGGTGTTGGTGCTTAACCAGAACTATCAGCCGCTTAACATCTGCGATGTGCGCCGCGCCGTCGCTCTCCTCGGCAAAGGCAAAGCCGAAACGGTTCAATGTGGTGGCGAATATATCCACTCCGTTTCGCGAATGTTCGAACGCCCAGAAGTGATCCGCCTCGTCTACATGGTTCGCAAGCCGTTGCATCGTCGAAAGCTGTCGCGCCGCGAAGTGTTTCAACGAGACGGCTACTCCTGCCAGTACTGTGGCCAACGCACCGCCCAGATGACTCTCGACCACGTCATACCTCGCTGCAAGGGTGGCCAGCACACGTGGGAGAACGTTGTGACTGCTTGTCAAAAATGCAATCACCGCAAAGCTGGTTCGACCCCTCGCGAAGCCGGTATGAAGCTACGCGTCGAACCCCGTGAACCTCGACCAAATCCTTACGCTGGTTTCAGCGCCGATCGCGTCGATCCCGCATGGCTCCCGTTCATGCCTTGGTTGGCGAAACAGCCGTTGCCAACAGCAGCAGGTTAGTTCTCAATCTCTTGTCAACCTTGCCGGGAGCATCACGCCGGCGTGGGCACCTCGAGCATCATCCCGTCGAAAGCTAGCTGCGGATAGGTGTTTGACGTCAACGCTTCTCGGGCTTTTTCCACCGCCGCAGCGGCGATAGCAACGTCGCTTACCGACAGCGATTGGGCGAGTTGCTCAAGTTCGTCAACGCGATCATCGAATATCGCGTGGTCACGAAGCCCGTTTTGAAGCAACGCGATATCCCGTAGTATCTCCAACCATCGCGCCAACTCTTCTATCGCCGAGTTGCGATCCCGTCGGAACTCTCGCGTCATTTCGAAGGCGTAGTCGAATCTGTCGGCAAGATCGGCGTTAAACACGTTCACGATGCGAGAAACTGCTTGCCTCCGGGCATCCAACAACGAAAGGTCCTCCAGCGCGGCGATTGCCCACCCAGGAGAGCCCATAGCCAACCTCGACATGGCACGTGCCTGATCTGGCTCGACATCGAACCGCTCAACCAAAGATTCCACGATCACGTTCGCCGGAACTGAACGCAATTTGACGATGTGACACCTAGATGCGATGGTCTCGGGTAACAACTCTGCAGACGGAGCCGTTAGGAAAATGTGCACGTCATCCGGAGGCTCCTCGAGTGTTTTCAGCAGTGCGTTCGACGCGTCCGTAGACATCCGATGCGCCTCATCAATGATGAACACCTTGACGCGCCCTTCGTACGGTTTGAGCATCGCGTCGGATTGAAGATCTTTGATCAACTCGATCCCGATCAACACACGACGCTCCGCCGCGCGGGCATCAGCATCCTTCGACGTCGGAGTAGACGAAGTAACCACCTGTACATCCGGGTGGCTCAACCTAGCGATACGGTCACATGCAGTACACGAACCACACGGGACCGCGGATTGAAGGTCACCCCAACCCGGTGCGGTGATGTCCTGCGCGGCACAGTTTAGGGCACGGGCGAAATCAACCGCCAACGTTCGTTTGCCGACCCTGTTTGGCCCGGTAAAGAGGTAGGCGTGGGAAACCCTCCGTTGACTGATCGCGCCACTCAACAATGTGATGGCGGCATGGTTTCCGATAAGGCTCCAATCGCCGGACGTGGCTACATCTGGAGTCGTCGACAACGTCATTCGTAAATCGACGTTGCGAGAAGATCAGCGTATGTCTCGCGCCGACGGATCAGTCGTGCCTCAGACTGTTCGGTTATCAAAACGATAGCCGGACGCGTCTGTAAGTTGTAGTTGCTCGCCATTGGCACACAGTACGCTCCCGATGCCGGCAATGCCAACAGATCATCCGTGTTCAATTCTGGCAGCTTCACATCTCGCGCCAAAACGTCACCGGATTCACAGAACTTCCCTGCGATCGTCACAGTCTGCGTCGGTTCGCCATACGGATCATCGATGGACATCACTTCGTACTCCGCTTCGTAAAGCGCAGGCCTGATGTTGTCACCCATACCACCGTCCACACTGACATAGGTACGCACGTGAGGAATCCGTTTGATCCCGCCTATCGTGTAAATCGCTACTCCCGCTCTGCCGACGATCGATCTACCCGGTTCGATGATCAACCGTGGTTGCTCAAGTCCGTACTTGGTGCACGCGGACACCAACGAATCGGTGATGGTCTTGGCGTAGTCGCCAATGGTCGGCGGCAATTTGGATGAAAGGTACCCGATCGCCATGCCCCCGCCGGGACTGAAGTCGTTCATGTCGAGCCGATGGACGTACGTCATCCGCGCTGCGAAGGCACACACATAGTCAATCGCCTCTTCGTAAGGTTCTAACTCGAACAATGGGGAACCGAGATGGAAGTGCAATCCGCGCACGTCGAGGTTTGGCTGGGACATCGCGGCAGCGACCGCTTTTTCGGCGTCCCCTGTTTCGATGGAGAAACCGAACTTCGAGTCGAGCACGCCGGTGGTGGTGAGGCGATGGGTGTGGGGGTCGATGCTGGGCGAAAGACGAAGGTTGACCGCTTGTGTGACACCGACTTCGCCGGCGACATTGTTCAGCAACTCGATCTCGTGGAACGAGTCGATCGTTATGCACCCGATCCCGGCTTCGACCGCTTCCCTAAGTTCGCTCCGCACCTTGTTGTTACCGTGGAAATTGATCTTCTCCGCCGGGAAATCGGCCGCCAAAGCAAACGCCAACTCCCCACCAGTCACAACATCGATGTGGAGCCCCTCCTCTTCCATGATCTTGAGGATCGCCGGATTGGAGAACGCCTTGGTCGAATACTCGATGTCGGTGTTCGGGTAAAGATGCCTGAAATTCTCGACGAATTCACGGCACATCCCTCTGATAGTGGCCTCGTCGAAAACGTACAGAGGGCTACCAAATTCCTCCGCTACATCACGCAGGTCCAGTCCGTTCAACGCGAGCCGTCCGTTTTCGTTTACGGATGCGGAAATCGGCAACACTTCGGCGAGCGGCAAGTTGTTCATGAGGTGAGCGTCCGATGGAGATTTGACAGGGCTGCAAGGACAGTAATCTCAATTGTGTCGTTATCCTCAGACAACGTCAAGAAATCGACGAGGGATACCATTGATGTTGCGCGATATCGACGCGCCCGAACCTCCATTGACAATCCTGATATGAGTAAACAGGTCCCCCGGCTGACGGAGCTCGCCAGCTGCGCTGGTTGAGCTGGGAAGCTTAGCCAAGGCGAACTCGCCCAGGTTTTGGGCGGGCTGATGAATGAAGCCGATCAGCACCCCGATCTGCTGGTCGGTTTCGAACACGGTGACGACGCTGCCGTCTACCGTGTGAATGAGCACGTCGCCTTGGTGCTCACGGTGGACTTCTTCGCTCCGATTGTCGACGATCCCTTCACGTATGGAGCGATCGCGGCGGCAAATGCGATGTCCGATGTCTACGCGGTCGGCGGTCAACCGATGACAGCGCTTAACGTCGCCGCTTTCCCGCGATCTCTGCCGCTAGAGTTGTCCGCGGAAATCCTCCGAGGAGGCGCAGCGAAAGTTGCGGAGGCCGGCGCAATCATCGTGGGCGGTCACACGGTTGACGACGATGAGCCGAAGTACGGTCTCTCTGTTGTCGGAACCGTTGAACCAGGGCAACAAGTTCAGAATTCAACCGCTCGACCAGGCGATGTATTGGTATTGACCAAACCACTGGGTACCGGGATCATCACTACCGCGCTCAAAAACGACAAAGTCGACGGGGGTGTGTTGGATTTGGCGGTTCAATCAATGTCTCGCTTAAACAGTGACGCTTCGGAAGCGATGGTCAAGGTTGGCGCCAACGCGGCGACCGACATCACGGGCTTCGGTATCGTAGGTCACCTAACGTCGATGATGCGAGCCAGTGGAACCACTGCTCAACTCCGAAGATCCGCACTCCCTGTGTTCCCAGGCGCGTTGGAGTTGTTGCTAGACGGCATTGCACCGGGCGGCACGAGCAGGAACCTCGAAAGTTGCGCGGACAGCGTCAGCTGGGAAAATGGCTTAACAGACGTTGACCAGTTCCTCATGTGCGATCCTCAAACCTCTGGCGGGCTGCTGATATCTCTGCCTCAGAACGATGTCGATCGTCTACTGGCAGAACTCAAAATTAGAGGCGTTGCAGGAACCGTTGTCGGTGAGGTCACCGCCCCCACGGGACCCGCCGTCAACGTCATCGCCTAGCCAGCAAGCAGCCAAATCCGCTCGCGTTCGTCTGGACGAAGTTCAGCCAAAGCCGTCCCTCCCGCCAACTCTTCGGCACGCATCACGCGATTGCGCAGGTCAGAGTTGACTTTCAACAAGGCGACCTCAGGGTCGATGCCCACAGCTTGAACGCTCCGCACCGCTGCCGCCAGGAAATCACCGGCCCGACGTTCGAGTTCGTCATCGGTTTCATTAGCAAGCCGTTCATCAAAGTCATCGGACTGGACGGAGTGTGACTCGAGATCCAAGCCCGCTCGCATCGATCGACGTTGCAAGACTGCCGACTGTGCCAATGCCGGCAACGCTTTCGGAACCGATGCCACTATAGAACGCACCCCACCTGCCTCTTCACGCTTGATCCGTTCCCATCGATCCACGACATCCTCTCCAGAGTCGAGTTTCTGAGCATCGCCGAATACGTGGGGATGTCGGCGTATCAACTTCTCAGCAACTTTTCCACACACCGTTTCAGCATCGAAATCACCATTTCGTCTCGCGATATCGGCATGGAACACGATTTGGATCAATAGATCGCCTAACTCCTCTTCCAGCCCTCCAGCGTCGCCGTTTTCGATTGCCTCGAGCGTCTCGTACGCCTCCTCCATCAAGTTCGGACGCAAAGACGAATGTGTCTGCTCCGCGTCCCATGGGCATCCATCTGGATCACGCAGAGTCCGAACAGTGTTGACTAGATGTTGGTACGCGCAACACGCGTCCTCGACGTTAGTGACCTCTTTGGTCATTCCTTTAACATCCTCCCTGACCTTCTGAACTTCAAGATGTAACCTCTAGGTATGAAATCAGTGTTTGCACCGTTTCGTTCACTGATACGTTACGTCGATCGGGAAGCCGCGATTTGGGTGGTCGCACTTTTCGTCCTCGCGCTCGGCAACCCGGAATCTGATTTCCACTTCACGATATTCTGGCCTTACTACGTCTGGGGCATCAAAAGCCCTGGCTTCGGATTAGGCCATTCGATATCGTATCTGTTCCGCGGTGACGTAATCTCGGCGATCGAGACTCACATCCTAGGAATACCCGCCGTCGCCATCATCCTTTGGCGCGTCGTGACCCTTCAACTGAAGCTATTCAAGACGAATAGGAGTGACTCATCGTGGCAAACGTAATGCAACTTCTTCCCGAGATTCCACCCGGCGAACAGGCGGCCATTTCGGGCATCGTGCAAAATCTGCCCGAAGATTCTGACCAGATGTTTGCCATGGCTTACCGCAACCAACGAAAGGATGAGACTACGATTCTGATACTTACATTGATCGGTTTGGTCTTGATCGCAGGCATTCAAAGATTTGTGTTGGGACATATCGGGATGGGAGTTCTGTACTTGCTGACTGGCGGGTTATGTCTTATCGGCACAATCGTTGACGCCGTCAATCACAAGAAACTGGCCAGCGAATACAACGTGAAGATCGCACATCAAATCGCTACAAATCTCGCCTCGGGTATGCCGCCAGCGGCGCAATGATGGGCTCGTAAGTCGGTGGGGTTGACGCGGTGGACCTCGTAACTAGGTCACCAAAACTCGACGCATCTGGTTGGGGGATGTTGTTTCTCGGCATCATCTTCGCAGCCTGCATGCCGATTTTCCTGATCGCCATCAACGTCAGTTACGTCACGCACTCCGACTGGCTCTACACCTACAACTGGTGGCGCAACGGCGTCCCGGATCGGACCGGTCTGGAGGTTGGCGAACTCGACTCCGCGGCTGATCAGGTGAAGGACTATTTCCGGAACGATGACGAGCGGCTGGATGTACGCGTCGTCACGTCGAGTGGTGTGATTAGCCTCTTCGACGAGCGCGAGATTCTCCACATGATCGATGTGAAGGAGCTGATGCGCTACGTCGATACCACATCAATCTGGACCGGTGTCATTCTGCTCGCAACCTCCGCTATCGGATTCGCGATCCGTCGACGCGCAGTATTCGCTTCGATGTCACGTTGGCTGCGATGGTGTGCGCTGGTCTGGGGGATTCTGATCGCGGTCGTCGTGGCGATTGCGATTATCGACTTCACCTGGATCTTCACCCAGTTCCACCTGCTGAGTTTCGCAAACGATCTGTGGCAATTGGATCCCTTCCGCCACTACCTGCTCTTGCTCTTTCCTGAACGGTTCTTCCTAGAGGCGACACTCTTCATCGCACTGCTGACGATCATCGAATTCATCGGACTCTATGTGGGCGTCCGACTTATGCAAGAACGGTTGTCAGAAGATCAGTCGTAGACGATATCGGTGACGATTTTGCACTCGGCGTCGTGAGCGCGAAGCCGTTCACGGCCATCCAAGAATGCGAGTTCGACCAAGAACATCTGAGCGACCACCGTACCGCCCAACTCCTCGACAAGCTCGGCGGCAGCGACAGCCGTTCCGCCAGTCGCCAAAAGGTCATCGACGATAACAACTTGTTGACCCGGTACTAAGGCGTCCGATCTCATTTCGACAGTCGACAGATCGTACTCGAGTGAGTAAGAGTTCTGGATCACCGGAGGAGGCAGTTTGCCGCTCTTCCTGACCAGCGCCAGCGGAATGCCCAAGCGATCTGCGACGGGAGCGGCAAACACAAACCCTCTAGCGTCGATCGCGGCGATCACATCCGGATTGAACTCCGCGATATGATCGGTGAACCAATTGATAGCTCCGCGAAATGCCGCCGGTTCGGCGAATATCGGGGTCAAATCTTTGAATAAGACCCCAGGCTTCGGATGATCAGGCACATCCCGAATCCAGTCTCTCAAGTCCATGCTCATTGCCCGTAAATCTCCGTCTCCGGATAGAAATCGCTCCACGCGAACCAGAACACGTTGACGGCGTGGGCGGGCTCCAACCGTGTGCCCTGATAATCACCGTCCCAGGCCTGGCCATTCAGCGGCAACCATTTCGAACCCGTGGCCTCATCCACCAACCAACGTTTGACGACGCCGTCAACCTCGCCCTCGGTTAAAACGGAAAACTCCAGTACCTCATCACCAACGCTCCTTGAGTAAGCAAGCGCGGTGTTCGTCTGCGAATCGTAGTAAACGACCGTTGGCTCACCATTGATCTCGATGTTGACTGCCTCTTCATCTTGAAGCGCGGTATGAGGGAACGCTATCGCCCCATCGTCGAAACCCATTCC
This sequence comes from Dehalococcoidia bacterium, assembly GCA_965204425.1. GTDB lineage: Bacteria > Chloroflexota > Dehalococcoidia > Lucifugimonadales > Lucifugimonadaceae > Bin127. Next base: position 2,335,454 of record OZ241990.1, on the reverse strand, counting down.
GAGCACCAACTCCTTGCCATAGAGTCGATCATCCACATTCGTCTCACCGATCACACCCGCGTCCTCCCGCAGATAGTAGCTGGTGTACGGGTCGTAGATCGAAGGACCTTTCAACAATGCCTTCGTCTCTGGAAAAGAAGATCGCCACTCACCCCAAGTAGTCAGCACGAGCGGCACATTCTCCAGCCTCACACCCTTGAACTCGCCTTCGATACCCTCCGACAGGAAGTGGCTCCACAAAGAACGCGTCTGCCGGTCGTACATGATCAGCGCATTCATCGTCAGCTTCCCCGAGACACCGAAGTCCAGTATCTGACCGTTTACCTCTCTGGAATACCCGATCCCAGTGAAGCAGAGCGGTCACCAAGTAACCGCAATCGGTTTACCTCCCACAACATCGTTCACAATCTCCCGACTGCTCAAAAGCGGCACAGAATAGGCGCGTGCGTCGCCATCGATCTCGACACCCAAGACCAGTTCGCCATCCGTATAGAACGTGTTGGCGGTTTCCAGATCATCGAAGAATTCGGGGTTGTCGATCGCAGGTATCGCGTCGAATGGCAGTAAGGTCACGATGTCCAGGTCTCGCTCCGGGGCCATCGCAACCTCGGTGGCGGCTGGAGGTTCGGTCGGTTCTGGCGGAGAGGTCGGATCCGGCTCGGAGGTTGCTTGCACAGTCTCCTTCGTCGGTTCCTCAGTCGGATCCATGACAGCAGCCGGCGTATCCGTAGGGACAACAACTGACGTGGCCGTAGGAGCCGGAACTTCAGTCGAAGCAGGGGCGACCTCCTCCTCGCCTCCACACGAAACCGCAACCAACCCCAACACTGCGACAATTGAAGCAATCGATAACCTGCGCATGACCTCTGAATTCACTTCTTTTCTCTCACCCTCGCGCTGCGCTTCGGCCGTCTCTGAGTTGCGGCGTAACGCCTCGAATGCCTCTGTGATTATGATACGCATATCGGTGCCGACAAGGATTGCCGCACCAACAGACAAGTCGCTCCAAATGCGTCGCCAATAAGAGGTCCAACATCCATCTCACGCGCCTGAAATTAAGCGGCTTCCGCAACCACGTCGACACCGACATCACACTCGAACCGGGCCTCGTCGTAGTTACGGGCGCAAACGGGCACGGCAAGAGCGGACTTCTCGAAGCCGTGCACATGCTCTCCGTCGGCAAATCCCTCCGCGCAAGCAACGACCGCGAAGTCGTCAACCACTCCATCGCACGCGACGGCGGACACGTCCAAGCACTTGGCGTATTCAGCGACGCCGCCGAATCGGTGCGTGCGCAGTTCGACCTCCACGTGACTAAGAGCTCCAGCGAAAACTTCAATCGGATGAACATCGCATCCAAAGAGTGGCGCATCAACGGCGTCAAAGTCCAACCCGTCGAATTCGTCGGACGCGCAAACGTCGTCATCTTCGAAGCCATGGACCTCGACCTCGCACTCGGCGCCGCTGCAGTCCGCAGACGCTACCTCGACATCCTCATCGGACAGTTCGACACCGAATACGTCCAGACCCTCCTCCGACTAAACCGCGTACGAGCCAGCCGCAACGCACTCCTCAGAGGCTCCCTCCAAGACCAAGACTTTAGAGACCAGATCGCATTCTGGGACAACAGATACTGCGAAGAAGCGACAAAGATCATCCAGACCCGCAGAGAAGTAATGCAGATCCTCCAGACCCGCTCGGCACCCGTCCACGCCGAACTCAGCGAAGGCGAAACACTACAACTGCGATACCTCCCCAACCTCGGCTCAACCGCCAGAGCAGCAGCATCCAACGACCTTGAGGACTCCGACCTCCGAAACCACATCCACGAAGCACTCATGGCATCCAAACGCAAAGAGCAGATCGCCGGACACATGGTCATCGGACCCCACCTCGACGACTTCCGCATCGACATCGCAGGCGCACCCGCCCGCCGCTACGCCTCCCGCGGACAAGCACGCACCGCCGCCATCTCCCTCCGACTCGCCGAAGCATCCCTCGTCTCCGAATTCGCACACCGAGACCCCATCATCGCCTTCGACGACGTACTCTCCGAAATGGACACCAGACGCCGTGCCACCATCCTCGAACGCGCCACCCAGTACGAACAGGCTCTACTCACCGTCACCGACGACGCACTCGTCGGCAGAGACCGCATGAGAAACGCCCAGAGCTTCCGCATCGTACACGGCAACGTCACCAAACTCACCTGACACACAATCCGCATATCTGACCAGCACGATATATAAACTCACTTCAGCGAATCACACCGTATTGAGCACTAGGTAGAGCCGTGGAACGCAACGTCAGATATGTAACCGCCGACCGCGTGTCGAACCCCCAGATGGACGGATGGCTCACCGAATCGGCCGTCCGAATCGCCGACGGAAAAATCGCCGACATCATACTCGCCGCAAACCTGCCTTCCGACGTCGACGAAACTTCGCAGGTTCTACGACTCGGCGACGTCTCCCTAATGCCCGGCCTCGTCGATGCGCACTGTCACATGCACTGCAGCGCTACCACCGACGCTCAGGCTCTCGCTCTCGCCGAGAAAGACGATATCCAACGACTCACCATGCGAGCCGTCTCCGCCATGCGCAAAGCAGTATTGGCGGGCACCACCACCGTCCGTGACATCGGATCCCGCAACGAAGTCGCATTCCCTATAAAGAAAGCCATCAACGACGGAGCCATACCCGGCCCCCGACTCCTCGTCGCCGGCACTCCCATCACCATTACCGCTGGACACTGCTGGTTCTTTGGGTCGCAAGCTGATACTGCCGACGAAGTGGCGAAAGCCGTCCGCAACCAGGTCCGACAGGGTGCCGACGCCATAAAGATCATGTCTACCGGCGGCATGTTCACACCCACCGCCAACCCCCGACAGCCACAGTACCCCGCCGAGACACTCGCCGTCGCCGTCCGCGAAGCCGCCCGATCCGGCATCACTGTCGCAGCACACTGCCTCTCCTCCGACGGCGTCAAGAACTGCGTCGAAGCGAATGTGCACAACCTCATCCACGCCCGTTGGTACTCTCAAGACCCCACCGCCGGACTCGATTTCGACATCGACACTGCACAGCGCATGGCTGACCAAGGACAGTGGGTCGATCCCACCATCGGACACGGCATGCTCGGACACGAGGCTACCGACAGAGGAGAGGCTCCCCCGCGCGCCGTCCACTGGTCCGTTGCCGCCTCCGACGTCACCGACGAACACCATTACGAAACCCTCAACCGCATGCATGAACTCGGCGTACGCTTTACCAGCGGACTCGACATGGGTATGCCCCACGGCACCCATGATCGATCCGCCGCCAACGCCTGGTCCGTCGTCGAAAACCTCGGATGGGACACCTGGAGCGCCCTTCGAATGTCCACCATCGACACCGCCGAGGCCTTGGGCTTGGACGCTGACATCGGCACCATAACCCCCGGCAAAGCAGCCGACCTAGCAGCCTTCGACGGCGACCCCGCAGCCAACATCCGCGACATGGACCAAGCCTCAACCGTCATCCAAAACGGCAACCTCATCAAACTCCAAAACGTCGCCCTAGTTTAAGCAATGCTGTGAAGCGTTGTATCCCTTCATTCAAGGCCGCGTATCTGCTATCTCATGCGGCTGAAGGCGGTGGCGTACATCGCTGATGTGGTGGAGCACGCCCCCGAATTCTCCCATTTCACGGGTAACCTCCACCCAATTCCGAATCGTATCCCCGATCTCGCAAGCAGTGTTTGTTGGGATGCACACCTGCTTGGGTTTCCCTCGCTTGTGGAGGAAATGCCCGGATGGCAACGGAGCGCGTCCACACTCAATAAACCACCGCGATTTATGATGATCAGTCGATATGATCGTCGATGCACTCACTCATATACTCCCCCCTTATTTCAACGAACACCGCGATGAAGCCCTCGCCCGCGACCGTACGTTCGCCGAGCTTTTCTCTAACCCCAAAGCCCGCATCGCTCAAGCCGAGCATCTACTAGAAGAGATGGATCGGTCCGGCGTCGAACGATCCGTGATCGCAGGCTTCGGTTGGACTGACAAAGAGCTGGCCCAACGTTCCAACGACTACTTACTCGAAGCCGCATCCAAACATCCAGATATTCTCATCCCGCTATGCAGCGTCAACCCGCTCTGGCCCGATGACGGCGCACCCGAAGAAGCCGAACGATGCTTCAAATTCGGCGCCCGTGGAATCGGAGAACTTCATGCCGACACCCAAGGCTGGGTTGAACCTCCGTACGATCGTCTGACAGACACAATGTCGGTCGCTCGCGATTTCGTCGCGAATCGCAACCGTATCGCTTTCGTCGTCATCCACGGTTCCGAGCCGCTTGGTCACACTTACCCGGGCAAAGGCACCATGACCCCGGACCGCCTCGCGCTCCTAGCCGAACAATTCCCCGACAACGCCTTCATATTCTCTCACTTCGGCGGCGGACTGCCCTTCTACAAACACATGCCAGAGGTTGAAAAAACTCTTTCCAACGTCTGGTACGACTCCGCAGCATCGCCGTTTCTATACGATTCCGAAATCTACGCAACCGTTGAGAGCCTGGTTGGTGGAACTCGCATATTCTTCGCCAGCGACTTCCCCATAATGAGCCAGCAACGCGCTCTTGCCCACCTGAGGGGATCCGAACTCACATCCTACAGGCAGAAGATGATCGTCGAGGTCGCTGGCCAGTTGTATGATTTCTCCCGGTCAACCCCCGAGGCACAAACCAAGGAATAACTCCCAAAAAGCACCCCAAGGACCCCCGATGGCACTCCTGCTGAACCGCATTGATGTCCAAAAAGTCTTGACGATGGCGAAGGCCATCGACGTAGTCGAAGCCGCATTCGGCGAACTCGCCAGCGCTACCGCCGAGATGCCTCCGCGCACAGTCATGATCGATCCGGCGGTCGGTGGATGGATCGCTTACATGCCGGCCTATCTCAAAACTGGAGGGGCGTTGGGCGCGAAAGCGGTGACGGTTTACAAGGACAATCCCAGCAAATTCGATTTGCCCACCACGATCGGGACGATTCTCGTACAGAACAACGAGACCGGAGAAGTCGTCGCCGCAATGGACGGCGGATTCCTAACCGCAGTCCGAACCGGTGCTGTCTCCGGAGTAGCCACCAGACACATGGCCCGACCCGACTCCAAAGTCGGCGGCGTCCTCGGCGCCGGCGTCCAAGCCCGTCAGCAAGCGATCGCCATCGCCGAAGCTTCAAACATCGAAACCATCCTCACCTTCTCCCTCGACGACGAAGAGCCCCGACAAGAGTTCGCCGACTGGGTAGCCGACCAGACCGGCCTCGAAACCCGGCTCGCCGAGAGCGGAGAACAGCTCTGCAGAGAATCCGACATCGTCGCCCTAGCCACCACCGCGGCAACTCCGATCGTGAACGCCGACTGGTGGAAACCCGGCGCCCACATCAACGCCATCGGCTCCCACGCCCCCGGCGTCCGCGAACTCGACACCGCTACCGTCCAGCGCGCCCGCATCATCTGCGACCAGATCGACGCTTGCAAAGCCGAAGCGGGCGATCTCCAGATCCCCGTCGAACACGGCGACTATGCGTGGGCACACGTCGCCGGCAACCTCGGCGACGTCGTCAACGGCACCATCCGCGGCCGCACCTCAGACGACGAAATCACCCTCTTCAAATCCGTCGGCCTAGCCATCCAAGACATCTCCTGCGCCGCCCTGGTCTACCGCGAAGCGGTGGCTAACGGGATTGGGCAAGAATTCAACTTCTCCGCCTAGAACAACCCCGTCACGAACTCCCACCACGCCTCAACCACACCGACTGCAGTGTAATTGTCCAGTACCTGCCAGACGTGGAGGATGTACTCCTGCATCAATTTGAGTGTGGTGCAGATGAGCAGCCAGATGGCGATGCGCTTCTTCGTGAACTCGTAGTTGGGCCACCAGTGACGTTGTGCAGCAATCGCCACGAACCAGAATTCGAAGACGTTCGGGAAGAGCATCAACACCCATCTGTCCTGCACGAACTCGAACGTCACGAAGCCGACAAGCCGCAATGCGAACAGCCAGATCGCAATCGTGCGCCCCGGCCCATCCCACTGCCGCACCGCGACCCACAGAAACGTCAGCATGTAGACCTGATCGACCCACTTGTCGAATGCCTGATAGTTGTTGACCCCGCCCAACTGGATGAGGTTCATCATGAACAGGTCGGAGAAATCGACCAGTATCGCCAAGATCGCGCCGAAGAACGCCCAGCGCAGCACTGGCAACGAACCGGCTACACGAGCGGCGGCGATGATCACCATTTCGAGCGTCATATCTGCTTCAAGATGCTAACGGTGTCGCCGAAGTTTTTGAGAAACGAATATCCGCGAATATAATTTTCCCTTAGCAGTCGACGAGTTCAACTGCTAACGAAATTCGACACGCGCAGTTGGGTTTCCGTAATCTCGCGATCCACGCGAATCCGGCACCCAGCTTGCATGACGAAAACCACCACCTTACAAGGAGGAAAACCTAGTGAGTGTCAACTTGAAGCCACTTAGCGACCGCGTGGTCGTTTCGCCGGCTGAAGAGGAAGCGGCGACAAGCCCTGGCGGGATCATCATTCCCGATACCGCCAAAGAGAAGCCTCAGCAAGGCTCGATCGTAGCGGTTGGCCCCGGCCGAACCACCGACGAAGGCGCGCTCATCGAGCTCAGCGTCAGCGTTGGCGACACCGTCATCTACTCGAAGTACGCAGGTACCGAGTACTCGCAGAACGGTAGCGACTACCTGATCTTGCGCGAATCCGACATTCTTGCGATCGTCGGTTAATTGCATCGACCACCTAATCCGCTACGGATTACGTCGCTAACAGCGACCAACTAAGGAGAACAAAAGCAAATGCCAGCAAAAGATTTGCTATTCGAAGAGGAAGCTCGATCCAAGCTTAAGGAAGGCATCGACGTCCTCGCCAACACCGTCAAGAAGACGCTCGGCCCGCGCGGTCAGAACGTCATCGTTGACAAGAAGTTCGGCCCCCCGCAGGTCAACTCCGACGGCGTAACCATCGCCAAGGAAGTCGACCTCGAGGACCCGTTCGAGAACATGGGCGCACAGCTCCTCAAGGAAGCGTCCAAGAAGACCAACGACGACGCCGGTGACGGTACCACTACCTCCACCGTCTTGGCCCAGGCCATCGTAGCCGAAGGCTTCAAGAACGTCGCAGCCGGTGCCGACCCCATGGCCATCAAGCGTGGCATGGAGAAGGCGATGGGCACCATCCGCGAATCGATCGCAGGCCAGTCGACTCCGGTCGACAGCTCCGCGCAGATCGCCAACGTGGCGGTCCTCTCTTCTCACGACGACGAGATGGGCACCCTCATCGCCGAAGTGATGGAGAAGGTAGGCAAGGACGGCGTCATCACAGTCGACGAGTCGAAGTCGCTGTCTTACGAGACTGACTTTGTCGAAGGTATGCAGATCGACCGAGGTTTCCTCTCCCCCTACTTCGTCACGAACCCTGACCGCCAGGAAGCGATTCTGGACGACCCGTACATCTTGATCACCTCGCAGAAGATCTCGGCAGTCTCCGACTTGCTCCCGCTTCTCGAGAAAGTCTTGCAGACCAGCAAGAACATCATCGTGATCGCCGAGGATGTCGAAGGCGAAGCCCTCGCGACCCTCGTGGTCAACAAGCTCCGTGGCACGCTCAACTGCGTCGCCGTCAAGGCCCCTGGCTTCGGTGACCGCCGCAAGGCGATGCTGCAAGACATTGCCATCCTCACGGGTGGAACCGTCATCTCAGATGAGATCGGGCGCAAGCTCGACTCCGCAACTCTCGAAGACCTCGGGCGCTGTCGACAGGTCGTCGTCAAGAAGGACGACACGACCTTCGTGGACGGTAGCGGTGATCAGTCCGGCATCCGTGGTCGCATGGCCGAAATTCAAGCCCAAATCGAGGACACGACCTCCGATTACGACCGCGAGAAGCTCCAAGAGCGGCTCGCCAAGCTATCGGGCGGCGTGGCCATCCTTCGTGTCGGCGCGGCGACCGAGATCGAGATGAAGGAGAAGAAGCAACGTGTCGAAGACGCTTTGGAAGCGACTCGTGCGGCTGTTGAAGAAGGTATCGTACCCGGTGGCGGTTCAGTCCTGATCCGCGCCGCGGACAAGCTCGACACCATCGAGTTCGATGACGAAGATGAGCAGACCGGTGTGCAGATCCTCTCGAAGTCACTTCGTGAGCCGATCCGCATCATCGCTGGCAACTGCGGTTTCGAAGGCGCCGTCATTCTTGACCGCGTCGCCGGAAGCGAAGACCTCAACTTCGGCTTCAACGCCATGACCAACGAGTACGGCGACATGCTCGAGATGGGCATCGTCGACCCGGCGAAGGTCACCCGCTCAGCCGTCGAGAACGCGGTCTCAGTCGCAGGCATGATCCTGACGACCGCCGCGCTCATCACCGAGCAGCCCGAGCCGCCCATGCCCGGTGGCGGGATGCCGCCCGGTGGCGGAATGGACTTCTAACCCATTCCCAAAATTCCGGCAACAGCTTCACGGCAGCAGCCAACACAACGCGCCGCACCTTGGAATGGGTGCGGCGCGTTGCCATTTCTTGACCAAATGCATTCGAATTCACAAAACCGAAACGGCTAACGATTCGGTACCAATTAAATGAACTCAATCCTCCCGAAGACGTCAAAATTAAGAATGTCGATGGCGTCGCGAATCACAAACCGTATTTCAGAGCGGCTGAAAACAGTCGCGGACAACCTCCCAGAAAACGAAGCCACATTTCTGGCGAAGCTCTTCTATAAAGCCCTCCGCCAACTCCTCAACGCCAACGGCACTGACCTCGCTGCATCGCTCGCCTTCTTCACCGTACTCTCTCAACTCCCCATGGTCGCCCTAGTGGCCATGGTGCTCATCGCGGTTGGACCCTCCGACGGAGTCATCGACGTCCTCACCGAAGCGCTTCACTACCTCTTCCCAGCATCCCACGATCTCATCGACGATGCGATCGGAAGCCTCCTAGGCGGCTCCCTCACGATTGGAATTCTCGCCGTCATAAACCTCATGATCGGTGCCAACCGACTCTTTGCCGCCGCCACGCGATCGGTAAACCGCGTCTTCGACATCCGAAACACCAAAGTCGTGCAGGTCACCATCAAAAGCGTCAGCCTCGCCACCGCCGTCGTCGCCCTCTTCATGCTCTCAATCGGACTATCCGGCGTCATTCAAGCCCTCATCAGCTTGAGCCAAGAATCCGCGCCCGTCACTCACGGACTGTCGGCGTTTGCCACCATCATTCTTGGTGCCATCGCGACAATCATCCCGGCCGTGCTTACAACCATCATCTTCACCATCATCTACTACCGAATCCCGGACACCCGTGTGCGATTGCGAGACGCATTCTCCGGCGCCATCGTAGCCATCATCCTATTCGAGATCGGCAAACACGTCTTCTTCTGGTTCAACAGCCACGACACCAACCAGGCCAACATCTACGGCCCCATCACCTCCGTCGTCGTCCTCATGCTCTGGGCTTACGTAGCCTCGTTCATCTTCCTTTACGGCGCGGCGATTACCAAAACTGCCGCTGACCTCCGATCCAAATGAAGTTCTTTCCCGTAACGCCAGAGCGCTGGCCGGATATGGAGCGGCTCTTCGAGGGTCGGGGCGGGCCGAAGTTCTGTTGGTGCATGGTCAACCGGAACATGGACCCGCCGTACAGCAGATCGGATACGGCGATGAAGAAACGGGCGATGTCCGATTATGTCGCTGGCGGCACACCAGTGGGCATCCTCGGCTACATCGATGACGAACCCGTAGCGTGGTGCTCGATAGCACCTCTCGAGACCTATAAAAACCTCCGCGGCAAGCGATACGTCTCGGATGGCAATGATACCGACAATGTCTGGTCTATCGCCTGCTTTTTCATCCAATCGGGGCACCGACGGCAAGGCATCACCACTCAACTCATCAAAGCCGCCATCGACTACGCCAAATCAAACGGTGCCAAGATCGTAGAAGCCTATCCCATCGACTACGACACCCAGAGCTACACCTACATGGGACGCATTGGCACGTTTGAGCGCCTCGGGTTCAAAGAGGTTGGCATGGTGGGCATTCGACGCCACATGATGCGGTTGCAGGTTTAACGTTCAAGCGCAGAGCGGATGGTCGCTGTTCCAACGGTTGAAGGGAGCTTCCTCGCCTTTAGCCAGTGCGCTCCTCGCCTCTAGCCACATCTCGTTCCATCTCGCCGGGTCGTGCAGTTCGGTGTCGGGGTTGCTATGGCTTCTGGCGACAAAGCCGGGGAAACTGGTCCGGCCTGTAGATTGTCCGACGGGGTTGTACCTTAGATCCATACTGAACCTGACGCGGTCACTGTTGTTCGGCAAGGACGAGTGGATCGTGTACTTGGTCATGAATAGGGCATCGCCCTTCTTGAGTGGCACTGGCACTGCTTTTCCTGCCTCGAACTCGCTTTCAGGTATGTGCAAACTCCCTAGCACCTTTTTCCCGCCTGGACAATGCGTCAACAGTTCGTCTCCGCGGTGCGAGCCCGGAATGACCTGAAGACATCCGTTCTCTTCATTCGCGTCCATCAGCGGGTACCAGACCGTCAGAATGAGCGAATCATCCGCATCCGGCGTGATGACCCCGCAGTCTTGATGCCATGGCGTAACGCCGAACTTCACCCGTCCCAGTTCGTCGCGTGGTGAACGGCTCTCCGGCACCTTGATCCGAATGTGCTGTACCGGGTTCGAGTAGATCTCTGGTCCGACGAACGACTCGACCGCATCCAACAAGTCCGGCGAGGTCATTGCGTTGAACACTGCTGGGCCGGCCCAAAACGGCGTATCTTCCGTGACTCCTCTTTGCGGAAGTGAGAAGTCGAAATACCCTTGATGGATCTCATCCGACTCCTCATAGACCTGAACCATTCGCTCACCAAACTCCAGATCCTCATACCTCGAACTGATCCGCCCCTCCTCGTAGAGTTCATCCGCCAGACTATCCAACACGCCCGCATACTCTTCAATCACCGGGTTGATCACTTTTTCGGGATCAATTACACCCTCGGCGGTGACAAATCCAAAGTACTCAAAGTGCTCGAGTTGCTCATTAGTCATTGCGGGCATGGTTCAATAGCTCCTCGTTACGCACAGGCTGGGTCGGTGCCGTCCCAACGATTGAATGCTGGCTCCTCACCCTTCGCGAGAGAATCCCTCGCCTCGGTCCACATCTCGTTCCATTTCGCCGCGTCGTGCAGTTCGCTCTCGGGATTGCTGCGGCTTCTAGCTACGAATCCGGGAAAGCTGGTGCGGCCTGTTGAATGGCCGATCGGGTTGTAGCGCAGGTCGAAACTCCAACGGATGCGATCGCTTCTGTTTGGCAGCGACGAGTGGATCGTGAACTTCGTCATGAAGAGCGCATCGCCCTTTTTCAGTGGCACAGGTACCGCCTTGCCAACCTCGAACTCCGATTCCGGAATCTGCAAACCCGACGGCGACGAGTTCTTATAACCGGGACAGTGAGTCAGCATCTCCGCTCGGTGCGATCCCGGCACCACCTGCAGGCAGCCGTTCTCTTCGTCCGAGTCCATCAGCGGGAACCAGACCGTCAAGATGTCCGAATCGTCGGCGTCTGGGTTTACCACTCCGGCGTCTTGGTGCCAAGGAGTGACGCCGAACTTGACTTGTCCGTTCTCGTCGCGGGGCGATCGATTCTCTGGGACTTTGATTCGGACGTGTTGAACCGGGTTCGAGTAGATGTCAGGTCCGATGAACGATTCGACGGCATCCAAGAGACTTGGTGCTGTCAAAGCATTGAAAACCGCCGGGCCTGCCCAGAAAGGTGTGTCTTCCTTGATTCCACCTTGGGGCAGAGTGAAGTCGAAGTAGCCGTTATAGACCTCACCGGACTCGGCGTAGATCTGGGTGACCCGTTCTCCGAACTCAAGGTCTTCGTATTTTGAGATGATGGTCCCGTCTTCGTAGAGTTCGTCAGCGAGGCTGTCAAGGACGCCAGAGTATTCGTCAATGACAGGATCGATGACCTGATCAGGGTCGATCACGTTCTCGGCGGTGACGAAGCCGAAGTGTTCGAAATGTTCGAGTTGCTCGCTGGTTATCGTGGGCATGGTTAGGCGCAGGCCGGTTCGCTACCGTCCCAGCGATTGAACGACGGTTGCTCGCCTTTAGCCAAGGAATCCCGTGCATCGGTCCACAGGTCGTTCCAGATCGCGGGATCGTGCAACTCGCTGTCGGGGTTGCTGCGGCTTCTAGCCACAAAGCCGGGGAAACTGGTGCGACCGGTCGATTGCCCGATCGGGTTGTAGCGAAGGTCGAAGCTCCAGCGGATGCGGTCGCTGTTGTTCGGCAGCGAAGAGTGCACCGTGAACTTCGTCATGAAGAGCGCGTCGCCCTTCTTAAGAGGCACCGGCACTGCTTTGCCGACCTCGAACTCCGACTCCGGTATCTGCAATCCCGACTGCAAACCGTTGTCGAACCCTGGACAGTGCGTCAGCAGATCGTTCCGGTGCGATCCCGGCACTACCGACAGACACCCGTTCTCTACATCAGCATCCATGAGCGGGAACCAAACCGTCAGCATCTCCGTCTCGTCCGCATCGGGATTCACCACGCCTTGATCTTGGTGCCAAGGCGTGATCCCGAACTTCACGTGACCCTTTTCGTCCCGAGGCGCCCTACTTTCCGGCACCTTGATCCTGACGTGTTGCACCGGGTTCGAATAGACCTCTGGCCCAATGAACGATTCAACTGCGTCCAACAGACTCGGCGCGGTCAATGCGTTGAAAACCGCTGGGCCCGCCCAGAACGGAGTGTCCTCTGTTATTCCGCCCTGAGGTAGCGAGAAGTCGAAGTAACCGTTGTAGATCTCGTCCGACTCGGCGTAGATTTGCGTAACCCTCTCACCGAACTCTAGGTCTTCGTATTTGGAGCTGATCGTTCCATCCTCGTAGAGCTCGTCCGCCAAGCTGTCAAGCACTCCCGCGTACTCATCGATCACCGGATCGATAACATCCTCTGGGTCTAAGACTTGCTCGGCGGTTACAAACCCGAAGTGTTCAAAATGCTCGAGTTGTTCCTTCGTCATTGCAGGCATGATTTAACGACTCCGTTAAGGTTTCCGTGTGTTTGGGGCTGTTAGGGGGCTGTTGGATAGAAATGATAACGCGTTTCGCTTTTGCTTCTCTTTAAGCGCAGACCGCCTCCGAGCCATCCCAGCGGTAGAAGATCGGTGGATCACTCTCCGCCAATCTCGCACGCGTATCCAGCCACATCTGACGCCACTTATCGGGATCTCGAAGCTCCGACTCCGGGTTGCTGCGGCTGCGGGCAACGAAGCCCGGTAACTCGGAACGTCCGGTCGGTTGACCAACGGGAATGTAGCGCAAGTCGAAGCTCCACCTGATGCGGTCGCTGTTGTTCGGGAATGAGCCGTGCACGGTGTATTTGGACATGAACATCGCGTCGCCCTTCTTCAACGGCACTGCGGTGGCCTTGCCAGACTCGAACTCGCTCTCCGGTATCGTCAAGTTTCCTTGGACGGCCTTGGTGCCCGGGCAGTGCGTGAGCATGTCGTTCGGGCGATGCGAACCGGGCACTACTTTCATGCAGCCGTTCTCCTCGTCCGTGTCCATCAGGGGGAACCAGACGGTGATCATGTCGGTGTCGTCGGCTTCGGGGTTCACTACGCCGCAGTCCTGGTGCCAAGGCGCTGCGCCGTAGATCACGTTTCCCTCGTCGTCTCGAGGACTGTGTTTTTCCGGAACTTTTATCCGTACGTGCTGGACAGGGTTCGAGTAGATCTCGGGACCGATCAAGGACTCGACCGCGTCGAGGAGGCTTGGAGCGGTCAAGGCGTTGAAGATCGCCGGGCCGACCCAGAACGGCGTGTCGTGGGTGACTCGTGCGACCGACAGCGTGAAGTCGAAATACTTGTTGTGCACTTCGCCGGACTCGGCGTAGATTTTTGTGACCCGGTCGCCGAATTCGAGATTCTCGTGCTTGGATGAGACCTTGCCGGCTTCGTGGAGCTCGTCGGCGAGGTTGTCTAGGACACCGGCGTATTCGTCGATTACAGGATCGATCACCGTTTCCGTATCGATCACGTCCTCGACGGTTACAAATCCGAAGTGCTCGTAATGTTCCAGCTGCTCTTTGTTGAGTGCGGACAAGGCAGATTACAACCGCTTAACCTGCTCGTCGATCAACCGAGCCATGCGGCGGTCGCGGTTGGTCAGGCCGTTGACGTCGTGGGAGATTAGTGCAACGCGGAGGCGGCGGTAGCGGATGTCGATGTGGGGGTGATGATCGTGATCATCGGCATCCTGCGCGATACGGTTTACGAACTGGATCGCTTCGGTGAAGGTCGGAAACTCTAAGTGCCTGACGATCGCTCCCGACTCGGGGTCGAGCTCCCAATCCGTCAGATCAGCCAACAGATCCGCGATTTCGGTTTGGTTCAGTTTAGACATTGGGGTGCCTCCTTATAGAAGCGAAGCGGGATCGCCATTATCCCTGTCTGATAACCCCACAGGATAGGCGATCGCCGGTGTCCGACTCGCCTTCTCCGTAAGAATCTGGTCTTTCGTGCACGACGATGGCGGAACCGTCGGCGTCAAATACAGAGTGGCGCGCGCCCACATTGAGTGTGACGCCTTCGGTGAAAAAGTCGGCCCGCGCAGTGCCGTCAGAAGCGGCGTAGATGTTGGGCAGGTCCCCGCCATGCGCCTCGACGGGTCCGCCTCGCTTCCATGCGGAGTGGACGAAGCCGTGTTCGGTATCTTCGGGGTTGAAGTGGTCGCCGGCGGCGTTGAAGTCAGGTGCGCAGGTTCCGGTCTCGTGGATGATGAATGCGTGACCGCCGGGCTGCAGCCCCTGGATGTCGGCCATGACTAAGACCCCATCCGGAGCCTGCAGGAATCTGACGCTTCCCATCGCTTCGCCGGACGGCGATACGAGGGCGGCCTCAGCGGTCAAGCCGACTTCGGGTTGGAACGCTTCGTCTTGCCGGACGATGACGAGAGCCAGGCCGCCGATTACGACGACGGCTACGACGACGGCGGGAATCAGGAGGGGAGCCAACTCCACTCTTTTAAACATTTCGTGCCACCTCCTCCGCGGTTTCGCTTCTGATGGCAGTGGATTTCGCTGCGTCCGCGCCTGCAGTTAGAGTCTGATGTCGCTCGATGCGGGCGAATTGGGGGACGCTGTTGAGCGCCTTACGATAGCGTGTATCAGCGTATGATAGCAGGTATCAATAGCAGGCAAAGATGTTCTCAACGTGTCGACCATTTCTTGTTGTTTCAAGGGCCGTTGCCGTTGGCGGTGCCGATGGTGTGTATCAAGAGTATCGTGGAGGCGACGGCGAGCCATAGGAAGCCGTTGATGAGGGTTGGGCGGTCGCGTAGGAGGACGATTTCGGGTGCTTCGCCTTCGCCTTTGACGTAGAGGAGGTAGAGGTATCGGTAGATGCCGTATGCGACGAAGGGAATGGTGACCATCATGGTGTTGTCGGCGGGCACGTTAGCGCCGGTGTCGCCGAGGTCGATGGCGTAGAGGGCGTAGGTGAAGATGGCGAGCGTGGCGGTGCTCATGATGAGTGCGTCGATGAACTCGGTGGTATATTCGCCGAGGATGTTGCGTTGTTTGGAAGCGTGTTGTCCGGCGGTCTTGAGTTCGGCGCGTCGTTTTCCGAGAGCGATGAGTAGTGCGCCGAGGGCGGTCATGATGTAGAACCAAGGTGAGACGTCGATGTCGAATGGAGTCGAAGCGTTTTCGAACCAGGGCACGGGACCGCCGATGGCGACGTATCCGGCGTAGGCGCGGAGGACGAAACCTGCGGCGACGCTCATGACGTCGAGGATTGCGACGTGTTTGAGTTTGAGGGTGTAGGCGACGTTCAAGAGCAGGTATAGTGCGGCGACGACGAGGAGCGGTGCGCTGACCGCCAGCGAGAGTAGAGCGGCGGCGAAGATGGCAGCGGCGGCGGCGGTGTATGCGATGGCGTTAGGCAGCTCTCTGGAGGCGATGGCGCGGAAGCGTTTGCGGGGATGGGAGCGATCACGTTCGGCATCGACCAGATCGTTGATGAGATAGACCGATGCGGAGAGGAGAGTGAATGCGACGGCTGCGGCGAGCGCCTGCGCCACGATCGTGAGCATCCCGTTGAGGTCGTCGACGGCGAACCAGATGTTTACGGAGAATACGAGAGGCACGAGGACGAGACCGTTTTTGGGTGCCTGCAGGGGACGCATGGCGCTGATTAGAGCGGCGGGGATCGACCTTGGGCGTTGGGACCCTGGGCGTCGGGAGTGGTCGTCGGCTTGTCGTTGGGACGGGTTTATCATTCCCGCCAATGATAAAGGTGACGCTGGATGTTACCGCCGAGCCGCCGTTGCTGAGATCGGCGGGGGTTGGCGAGCCGATGCAGCGGGGCGGGCGTTCCATCTGCGGCGGGCTGTCTATGGGTTGACGGGTTCACGGTAGAGGTGGCACGAGACGACTCGATCCGGGGATGGCGAGTACAACGGTGGAGCTTGCGCGCAGATGTCCATGGCGTGTGGGCAACGGTCTGCGAATTGGCATCCAGTGTAGTCATCCGTCATCGTGTCTCCTGCCCCGTCGGACGTGGGAGCGATCACCTCGAGGCCCTGCTGCCATTTCTGGTCGGGATCGGGCATCGGGATTGAGCCAATCAACAGCTGCGTGTACGGGTGCTGCGGCTCTTGCACCACGGGCACGACGTCTCCCTGCTCAGCGAGCACACCGCGGTAAAGGACGACGATCTTTTCACTGATCTCGTACGCCGTCGTGAGGTCGTGGGTGATGTAGATGATGGAGATGCCGAACTCGGTGTTGAGCTGTCGGAGATTTTCGAGGATGGTCGCTCTGAGAGATGCGTCGACCATTGAGACGGGTTCGTCTGCGACTATGAGTTTGGGGCTTAGCAAAAGAGCGCGTGCGACCATTACGCGCTGGCGCTGACCGCCACTGAGTTGATGGGGATATCGCCCGAGGGTGTCCCGGGGATTGAGCCCGACTTGGCGGAGCGTGCCCTCGATGATCTCGACCCGCTCGTCGTGGGAATTCGCAATACCTGCCTTGCGCACTGGCAGATGAAGTGCGTGATCGACTTTGTAGAACGGGTTGTAGACCTCGAAGGGATCTTGGAAGATGACTTGGACATCGCGACGAAATTGACGCCTTTGGGTGCGTGAGAGATTGCTGAGCGGTGTGTCGCGGTAGAGGACTTCGCCAGTAGTCGGTGGAATGATACCGAGTATCAAGCGAGCGATTGTTGTCTTTCCGCTCCCGCTCTCGCCGACCAGTGCGGTGATACTCGGGTTTTCGTCATCGATGGCCATCGAAAAGTCGCGCAAAGCGACCGTCTTCCGACTGAACCAACCGGTTCCGAAGGTTTTGGAGGTATTCCTGAGTTCGATCAGCGATGCCATATCAGATCAGTACAGCAAACAAGCCGCCCTCTGTTGATCGGCTTGATCGTCGTTCACAATCTTGAAGATCGGTTCTTCTACCGAGCAAAGGTCCATGGATTGGGGGCATCGCGGATGGAACGGGCATCCGCTTGGCAATTCGTATAGCGACGGCGCGGTTCCGGGAATACCACGCAGATCACCCCTTTTGCGATCGTGACGTTCCAGCGAAGGCAAACTGTCGATGAGCATCTGCGTGTAAGGGTGTTTTGGTTCTCGGAGCAGTTGTCGAAGGGTGCCGGTTTCGACTAGTTTGCCGGCGTACATGACGCCGAGCGTGTCGACGAATTGCGCCATAAGGCCGATGTCGTGTCCGATGAGGAGGATCGCTGCGCCGAGGTCTTCCTGCAACTCGGCGAGCGTTTCCATGATTTGTCGCTGAACGACGACGTCGAGAGCGCTGGTGGGTTCATCGGCGATGATGACCTTTGGCCCCATGGATATGGCGATGGCGATGGTGACGCGTTGCTTCATGCCGCCGCTGAGTTCGTGAGGATACATCTCGCCAACTTGTGGCCTGAGTCCCACTTTGCCGAGAAGGTCATGAACTAGATCGCGGTATTGGGTTGCCGAGAAGTCTGCGCCGTGGTCGCGGATACCGTCGACGATTTGGTTCTTGACCTTAGCGACGGGGTTGAGGGAGTTCATCGCGCCCTGGGGAACGAGGGCGATTTTGGAAAGTTTCGCGTTCCGCATCTCCTCATCGTTTAGTGAGAGTAGATCGTCGCCGTCGATGACAGCAGTTCCGCCCGTGATTCTGCCCGGAGGCTTGATCAACCTCATCAGTGCAAGTGCGGTCGTCGACTTACCGGACCCAGATTCTCCGACAAGCCCCATACGCTTGCCGGGCATGATTGAGAAGCTGACGCCATCGGCGGCTTTGATCTCGCCGCGGGTGGTGTAGTACGAAACGCCGAGGTTTTCAACCTCGATAGCGGGGACTTCGCCGTTCGAAACCGATGCGGCACTCATACCTGTCGCCTCAAGCGGGGATTCGCTATCGGATCCAAGCCTGCGGTGATCAAATAGAGGCTGCCAAATACCATTCCGAGGGCCAGAACAGGTGGCGTCCACCACCACCAGAGTCCGTTCAGCGGGGCGGAGTACTTGATCGCCCAGTAGATCGTGTTGCCAAGAGTCGGTTGGTTTTGCGGTCCCAGTCCGAGGGCGTCCATGCCAATAGTCGTGAGCATCGCAACAGCGACCGCGGTGGCAAAGCTTGCGGCGAGGAATGGCAGGAGGTTTGGGAGCATCTCGAGAAAGATCAACTCGAACACGTTCGCGCCCGAGATTTGCGCAACCGAGATGTACGGTCGCTCGCGCATCGTCAAGACCTGAGAACGGATGGCGCGCAGCGGCCACATCCACACAAAAGCGGCGATGATAATCGCCTGTTGCGTCACGTCCACCGAAGCTTTGAGCGTCACCGCGACGACGACGAGGATCATGAGCACGGGCACTGTGATAAGGATGTCGGCCACACTCTTGAAGAAGGTGTCGATGATTCCGCCGGTGAAGCCGCCTACGAAACCGAGGATGGTGCCGATGATCATACCGATTAGTGCGGCTAAGAACCCGACATACATAGTTAATGGGGTGCCGAGTACGGTGAGTGCCCATACGTCGCGACCTAGACTGTCGGTGCCGAGGACGGAGAAGGTGCTTCGATCCTCTCCTTTGACGCGATAGTCGATCGTCTGCCAGGGCGGCAGATCAAACTCAACGGTTCCGGCGCGAGCGAGTTCTGGGTCTTGGAACTGCGACCCAATGACGCCGAACAAAGCCATGGCCAGCAATAGAAAAAGACCCGCCCAGAGCGTTGGGTAGGTTCGGATCCAACGCAGGGGCAGTAGAAGCCGATTCGAACGTGGCCTGTCGGCGTCGATATCCAGCGTCGAATCGAGTGATCCGGGGTCGTTTTCTGCTTGAGTCGTCATGAGGAATTCGCCAGTTTATCGCGAGAAGAATCAGTTTCGAGCGGCGTAGGTTATGCGCGGGTCGATACGTGGGTATATGAGATCGAGGATTAACGTCGCCAGAGCAATCGAAAGTATCACAAGGTAGACCAATCCATATAGCAACGTGTAGTCGAAGCTCCGTATCGCTTGCAGGAGCGAGGTCCCGATGCCCGGGTACGAGAAGACGACTTCGACGAGGATCACCCCTGAGACGACCTGACCAAGCGTAAGCGCGAACGACGTTACCTGTGGAAGCATGGCGTTCCGTACGCCGTACCAGGCGAACAGTCGCCACGGCTTGGTTCCTTTGGCCTCGGCGAGCAACATATAGTCCTCGCCTTGTGTCGTTACCATCATTCCGCGCATACCGATCGCAGAGAAACCGATGCTGACCAAGATGATCGACAGAGCCGGGAGTATCGCATGGTGTGCGGCATCCTGGATGAAGTCCAAGCTCCAGTCGGGTGACGTTCCGATCTTGTAACCGCCTCCAAGCGGGAACCAATCGAGCTGGAAGGCCAGGAAGTTGATGAGAGCGATGCCGACCAAGTAGTAAGGAATCGCCGACAACGACATAACCGGTGGGAACAACCATTTGAAGACGCGCGAAGCGCCGGGCCATGCCACGAGCGCGCCTAAGGCCATGCCTAGAAACATGTAGATGATCGAAGAGATGGTGACGAGGATGAGTGTCCATGGCAGTGCCTGAGCGATCACATCCCGAACCTTCGTGGGGAAGAAAGCGATGGAAAACCCGAAGTCGAATCGGGCGAAGTTCCAAAGGTAGCGAAGGTACTGCTCCCAAACCGGTTGATCCAAACCGAACCGCTTCTCGAAATTCTTGATCATCGCCTCGGTGTTCCCGCTTGAGACGGCACCACGGGAGGCAAGTTGGCTCATGCGCTCTTCGATCGGGTTGACGTCGGCGAGGCGAGGCAACACGAAGTTGAAAGTCGCCGCTCCCCAAATGACCAATATGAAGACGGCGATGCGCTTTAGGAGATATTCGGCCGTCATGGGTCTTCGATACGCCGCGCACGCGCGCGTGCTTGCGTTGTGATAAATTCCGTAATCAACGAACGGCATCGCCGAGTAGGTTTGCGGTTCGTTGCTGCGCCGTTGGTCGTTGGATTGGCAATCAGGTTAGCACACGGGCAACGCGCACGTTTCACGACATTAAGAAAGGAATCTAGTCATGAAGAGAAGCTACGAATCAGCCATGAGGTATACGTGGCTGTTGCGCCTACTAGCTCTCTCGATGGTCGTTACGACCGTTATGGTGGCGGCGGTGGCATGTGCGGAGGAAGAGCCGACGGCTACGCCGGTACCACCGACCGCAACACCCGTACCGCCGACGGCGACTCCAGAGCCAGAACCAGAGCCCGAAGAGGCGATGGGCGACAAAATGATGAAGGAACCGGCACCTTTGATCGATCCGGATTCCGTGTCTCGCGAAGAGACCTTGATCGTCATGAGCGGGGGACAAGACGGCCGCTTCCCGGACTGGGAGAACTTTAACAACTACGTCCCGGGCGGTGTCGGTGGTTGGCACACCGGTCCGTTGCAGACCATCAGCGAGCCTTTGATCATGTTCAACCTGCTCACAGGCGAGCACGAGATGTGGCTGGCTGAGACGATGGATATCAGCGACGATTTCTCTGAGGTCACGTTGACCATCCGCGACGGCGTGTATTGGAGCGACGGTATGCCGTTCACCGCGGAAGACGTGGCGTTCACGTTCAACATGGTGTTGGAGCACCAAGACTCGATGGTTCACACCGCCGAGATCCACCTCCTCGACAGCGTTGAAGTGATCGACGGCAACAAAGTGCGGTTCATTCTCAAGGATCCGTCCCCGAGTTGGTGGGTTAACACTCTCACGAGCAACCATGGCCTCTCGGAACAGATTGTCCCCAAACATATCTGGGAGGGCAAAGATCCTCTTACGTTTACGTTCTACGACCCGGATCAAGGATGGCCTGTCTCGACCGGCCCCTTCGCCGTGGCCGACGCGTCGCCCGAGCAAAAGGTTTTCGTGCGCCGCGACGACTGGTGGGCAGTCGATGCCGGTTTCAAGGATCTACCAGGCATGAAGAAGGTGGTCTACATCCCACAACGCGAAGAGTCGGCCCGTGCGCAGATGATCATTCAAAACGAGATCGATGCCATGAGCATGGCTCCGGTTGCGACTCTGCTCAACATCTTTGAGCAGAACGCGGACGTCGTGAGCTGGAGCAAGCAGGATCCACCGTACGGTTACCTTGACTGGTGCCCGATCGGCCTGTTTGTGAACAACGCTGCGGACAGTCCTGTAGCCAACAGCAAGGACATCCGCTGGGCGCTCAACTACGCGCTCAACAGGGAGGTGTTGGTGGACAATGCGGAGCGCGGTGCCGGCACCGTGGCGTTCCACATGATCACGCCGTATTCCTGGTTCGATCCGTTCGAGGAGGTGTTGCAGCCGATCTACGAAAAGCACACCGTCGATACGACTGATCACTACGACTTGATGGAAGAGCGAATGGCGGCGGCTGGTTACGAGAAGAACGACGACGATATGTGGGAGAAGGACGGCGAGACGCTCTTCATGAACATCAACTTCCCGACGTGGCTCGATCGTTACGGCGTCCACGTTGTGAAGCAACTGCAGGACGCGGGCTTCGACGCCGAGATGGACCTGAGCCCAGGTGGTGGAGCAGAGTTCGGACGCGGTGAACGCGACTACTCGTTCGGTTGCAAAGGCCCGTCCGGAGTCCTAGGTGCCGACCCGTACTACATGCTTTCGCTGTACTCCTCGGCCACCTTCCGTGACATCGGCGAGCCTCCGGTGAACCCGTGGGCGACGGCGCGGTGGCGCAACGAGGAGTTCGACGAGATCGTGACCGAGATGTCAAAGGTTCCGGCGACGGATCCGCAGACGATGGAGCTGTTCGAAGATGCGATGGAGATCTGGTTCGAAGAGTTGCCGGACATCTACATCTCGCAGCTGATCATCCGTCACCTTGGGAACGAGCGCCACTGGACCGGCTGGACGTCAAAGGACGACAACTACGGTGTTCTGCACCCGTGGCAGCAGGAATTCCTGAAGGTCGTCACTACGCTGCAGCCGAAGTAGGTCGTTAAGCGGCAATTGCAAAGGCGAGGGGCTAGGAAAAGCCCCTCGCCTTTTTTGATTCGCGTGAGGTGTTGGGCATCCCCTGCTCGCTGTGCTCGCGTCTCCCTTCGCGAGCGAAGGGGGTTATTTTGTTGCGATTACGATCATGCGTCGGGTGTTGACGGTGTAGGGTTCGTCTCGGAAGCCGCCGTGGACGCGGTCGAAGTGTAGTCCTGCGTTGTCTAGCATCTTTGTCAACTCGGTGAGGGTGTAGAGGCGCATGTGGAGGTCGGACATCTGGCGTCGGGAGCCGTCGGGGGAGATCTCGGTGTAGGTGAGGTGGTTGGTGCTGGAGTGCAGGTCGAGTTGTCTGCGTTCGAGGATGAGGCGTCCGTCTTCGTGTCGGTGCCAGTCGAACTCCTCGTTGTTGATGATGACCCACTCTCGGTTGAGGAGGTCGATGAGCAGCTTGCCGCCGGGTTTGAGGGATTTTGCGATCTGGTGCAGGACCTGCTGGTCGTCGTGTTCGGTCTCGAGGTAGCCGAAGGAGGAGAACATGTTGATTACGGCGTCGAAGCGGTTGTGGAGATCGTCGGGCAGGTGGCGCATGTCGGCTTTGCGCATATCGAGAGTGACGTCGTCGGCCTTTGCGTTTTCGAGTGCGATGTCGAGCATCTCTTGGCTTAGGTCGACGCCAGTGACTTGTAGTCCGGTTTTGGCTAGTGCGATGCTGTGTCTGCCTTGTCCGCAGCAGAGGTCGAGGACGTGATGGTGAGGTTGGAGTCCGAGGGTGTGGATTGCGAACTGGGTTTCGAGGTCTGTGCGGTCTTGCTGGAGGGTGTGTCCGTAGATGCGTAGGTAGTCGGTTTTGAAGAAGCGGGTGTACCAGGGGGTATGGGGGGTGTTGGGCATGGGGTTTTGGTGTTTGAACTGGGATGGGAATGATGGGCTAGGATGGGTTGGTTGTTTGGTTGGTGGGGTTCCTCGACTGCGCTCGGAATGACAGGGGGTGTGCGGGATTGACAGTGGGTGTGCGGGGAGTGATGGGAGGGTGTGGGTTTGTTCGCGTTGTACGCGCCCCCTTTGTCCTTCGGACATTTCCCCCGCTAGCGGGGGAAACCTGGTGGTTGCGCGGGCTTCACCTTCACCCTAGCCCTCTTCCTCGCTTTTTTCCATTGGGGAAGAGGGGATCGGTTGTGCGTAAATGGTGTTGTCTGGGATGGCTGCGTGGGTGAAGGCTTCGTGGCGTTCTCGGCATTTGTTGCAGTTGGCGCAGTGGATGATGGTGTTTTTGGTGTCTAGTTGGGGGGTTGAGCAGGTTAGGGTGAGGTGCAGGGGGAGTGTGGTGGCGTTTTTGGCGAGGATGTCTTCTTTGTGGAGGTGTCGCATGGGGGCCTCGACGGTGATTTGATGGTCGAGGCCGATAGCGTTGGCGTTGGCGATGTATTGGAAGAATTCGGGTGTGGCGTCTGGGAATGGGTTGCCGGCGAGTGAGCCGATGACGATGCGGTGGACGTCGTTGAGGCTGCACCAGATGGATGCGAGTGTGATGAGGATGATGTTGCGTCCGGGGATGTAGACGGTTTCGTCGGGTTCGTCGTAGCCGGGGACGGTGTCGCCGGACATCGTCCAGTGGGTTTCGCCGTAGAGTGTTTTGACGGGCAGATGAAGGGTGGTGACGGGTCTGATGTTGGGGTTGTCGAGTGCGTCGATGAAGTTTTGCAGTATCCGCTTCTCTGCCCACTCCCACGGGATGCCGGTTTCGACGTAGATGGGATGCGCGATGCCTTGTTCGGCGACGTTTGCGAGGAGGATGGAGCTGTCCATGCCTCCGCTGGCGAGAACCGCTGTGGGAGGGTTCAAGGTTGGTGTCCGTTCGAATCGGCGCGGTAGGTGGCGTAGGAGTTCGGTGTCTCCCAGAGTCGGATCTCGGAGATCTCCAGTTGATCTGAGGATGTCATGTGGTGGATGTGGGCGGCGATGTTCTCGGCGGTGGGGTTGGCGTCGATGACGTAGTGTGCTTCTCCCAGTTCGGTCAGGGTTTCGATCAGAGGGTCGTCGCGGTGGAGGATCATGCGGTGGTCTAAGTTGTCATCGATCCAGGTCTTGACGATGTCTTTGACGTCGGCGAAGTCGACGACCATGCCGCGGTGGTCGGTTTTATCAGCTGCGATGTCGACTTCGACGCGTCCGTTGTGTCCGTGGAGGTGTCGGCATTCGCCTTCGTAGTTGAGGAGTCGGTGACCGTAGCAGAAGTCGATCACTCTTGTCACCTTGAACATTGATCAGACTCCTAGGTGTCAGACGCCTCGGATATGTCGGCCGGAGTCGACACGTATTATTTCGCCGGTGATAGAGGAGGTTTGGATGATGGTTGTGATGACTTCAGCGATGTCCTCGGCGGATGATTCTTGCTGGAGGGGTGCTTTTGCGGCGATGTCGCGGTTCCATTCGGTTGAAGGTATTTCGGGTGGTCGCATCGTTGGTCCGGGTGCGATGGTGTTGACGCGCACGCCGAATGGTGCGACCTCGGCGGCGAGGGCGCGGGTCATGAAGTGGATGGCGGCTTTGGAGGTGAGGTAGGGGAGGTAGTCGTTGTATGGGGTTTGCTCTGCCGCCCAGTCGCCGAAGAATACGATGTGTCCGCGCTTCGGTCCGGGGTTGCGTCGCATTTGTCGTGCGGCGTGGACTCCTAGGAGGTATGCTCCTTTTGCGGCGGCCATTGCGCGGTCCCAGGCTTCTCCGTCGAGTTCATCAAATGGCGCGTGAGGGTAGTCGGCGGCTAGGTTGACGACGTAGTCGAGTCCGCCGAGAGCGCCGACGGTTTCCATGACGGCACCGAGGACTTGGTGTTCTTCGCTGAGGTCGGCTTGGATGACGGCGGTCTCGACGTTTGATATCGAGTCAGAGAGTTGCTGTGCTTCGTCTGCGCTGCTCCGATATGCGATTGCTAGATTGATCCCTTCTTTGGCGAGCCTCTGTGCTACGACTTTTCCGACGCGTTTGGCGCCGACGATGAGTGCTGCCTTCGGCCTGTTTGACTCGATTTGTTCGGTCATATGTTTGGTCTTTCTCGACGTTGTGGCGGAGGGGACAGGATTCGAACCTGCGGTCACCGTTAGGTGACACTGGTTTTCAAAACCAGCGCATTAAACCGCTCTGCCACCCCTCCGCGAGTTCACGGAGCATCTAATTTCGATTCTAATGCTGGCAATCGCGGCAGTAGTAGGCGGTTCGACCCGCGATGCTCATTGAGGTGATGCTTGTTCCGCATTCCGGGCACTTCGATTCAGTGCCTCGGGATATCCTCATCCGCTCGTCGTAGGCGTCGACGACGTACGGGCTGCCATCAGGGCTCGGATGTGAGGAGATGAATTCGATGGCGTGTTCCAGTACGGACAAGATTGCTGAGTGTAAGGTCCGCAGACGTTGAACGCTGATTCGGTTGCAGCGACGCAGCGGTGAGATGCCAGTTCGGTGTAGGGCCTCGTCGGCGTAGATATTTCCGACGCCGGCGATGATGCTTTGGTCTAGGAGCGTCGGTTTGATGCGCGAGCGTTTGATGCGGAGGCGTTCGACGAATTCGCCGGACGACATGTCCCAAGGATCGGGGGCTAACCTCGGAAACGCCATACTCGCTTCGGTAACTGCCCACAATCTCGCCCATCGGCGGGAATCGTTTAGCTCGATACGCCTCCCATCCTCCAAGAACAGGGCGGCCCGTCGGTATCTGACGGCATCATCGTCGGGAGCGCGCACATGCAACGATCCAGTCATACCCATATGCATCACCATGTTCAGATCGTCCGAGGAACCGCCGATCAGCGGTGTGAGCAGATACTTCCCGCGACGTCCAAATCGATCGATCGACTTGCCCGAAATCGCATTCGCGAACGCCTCTACGTCGCCGAATGGGGCTGCGATGCTGTCAGCCCATCCAACTTCCACGCGTTCAATCGCAATACCTTCGATGCCGCTGGCGGATAGATACCGGCGGATAGATTCGACTTCGGGGAGTTCCGGCATGGGCTGGATTATCGCGCCGGACTGGGCGGTTTCCAACCGAGACGGTTAAGGGCAAAGCTATTGATGATTTGCTAATCGTTTGGAGTTTGAAAGCCGAAGCCGCGCCGATTGGTTTCAAGGAGTTCTTGCATCGTCACCAAGATCGTTTGCAAGTCTTCTCCGAATTTGTCCAATCTCGCTTCTAAACGATCCATCCTAACCTCGAAGCGATCCATCCTAGCGTTGGCGGCAAGATTGGCCTGAGATAACTGCATCATCATGTTCGTCACCGTGGCTTTGAAGTCAGACATATCGTCTTTGGTGGCGAATTCTGTATGAGTGTGTTCAACGGTGGTCATAAGCAATCCAAACGTTGTGCGTTGTGACTTCGATGCTACATCACAGGAATACGAGCTGGACCGTCAGTGTGCCGTCACTGGTTTCGACGTCCGCCGCCGACCCGCGGGAAACCGCCTTGCTGTTCGATCAGCGCCTCTGGACCGGCAACTATGTTAGCCGCCTGCACCACACCGTTTTCCGTTGGCCCGATGGCCAAGACGCCCATGCCTTCGACGAGATCGGTAACTGTGCCGGAAAACGTCGTGACGATGTTCGAATCCTCGTTGGCGGTCAGGCGTAGTGTGCCTTGGCTGGTCTCCACGGAAATCGTTTGGCCGTCGATCCCCGAGATGGTTCCGTTGACGTTCGAGACGTTGGTCGCGCCACCTACTGCTCCTCCAAACCCTACGAAGCCACCGCCGAAACCGCTGTCCAGCTGTTCGGGAAGGACAGTCAGGTTCACTATGAATATGAGGCCGCCTTCTCCACGCCGGACAGTTCCAACTACGTCTGCATCAACGGTCAAATCGGCGGTCGGGAGTTCTTCGACTATGGTGATGTTCGTGGCGTCGGCGACCGCGATGTCGGTTGTTGATCCGCTATCGTCAGCGAGATCGATGGTGAGGGTCGAGGCGGAGATGGCGGAGACGGTTCCCACAGTAGGCGGTGCGCCGAAGCCTACGCCCTCCCCGCCGGGCGCCTCGATACCGGCCTCAGCTAGAAGTTGTTGCATCAGTTCTCTCATGCGAGCCTGCTCTTCCTGAGTGATGGTTCCCACTTGAGCCTTCTCGAATAGCTCTGCGACCTCAGGATTGTCTACCACCGCCTCTTGAATGGCTTGAAAACGACCACCGCCCGGACCACCAGCCCCAAACCCACCTTCTGGGACGGCCTGCCCGTTGTCGCTGGTTAAGGTTTGCGGCGCTTCGGCCGGAGTTTCGGTTGGTTGAGCCGAGGATTCCTCGTCGTCTGAACCCGATAGTGGTGCCTCAGCCGGCTCAGTTGCACCATCATCCCTGACCGCCGGAGCGTCTTCACGCACGAGGTTCTCGTTTCGGGTGCTCGGAGTAGGGAGTTCGGATCGGGATGCTACTTCGATCGATCCATCGCTATCATCGCCGGTCAGCAGGAACAGAAGGATGATGACGACGGTGATCAGGATGCCAATCAGAACAGCACCTGCAATCAGGATTGCGAACGGATTTTTCATGCGTGACCTGGTGTGTCTTTCTTCGAAGGTTCTATTCGTATCGGAGAGCTTCAATCGGATTGAGGCGCGCAGCCCGCACGGCAGGGTAGATGCCGAAAAAGAGGCCAACCGCTATAGATACGACGAGCGCAATGATCGGGATGTCGCTGGTCACCCGAGTGTTCCACTCAGTGCCGATGAGGAAGCGACCGTCGATGGCGGCAGCTAACGCGATGCCTGTGACCACGCCGATAATGCCGCCCCCAAAAGTCAGGAATACCGCCTCCGTTACAAATTGCGCAACTATGTCCCGCTGTTTGGCGCCCATCGCCTGCCGAATGCCGATCTCTCGAGTGCGCTCGGTTACGGACACGAGCATGATGTTCATAATCCCGATTCCGCCGACCAACAGCGATATGCCAGCCACCGCGCCGAGAAACACCACTAGCGTTTGGTTGGTCTCCTCAAAGGTCGCAAGGATTTCCTGCTGGTTGAAAACGGTGAAGTCATCGGCCTCGGTGATGCGGTGACTCAGGCGAAGTACCGTCTCGACCTCTTCGATCGCCTGGTCGACGAGTTCTACCTCCCGAACTTGGATCGAGATCTGGTCGACACTAATGTCGCCACCAGGGATCCGCTGTCCTGAGAGACGGTAGTACGCCGTTGTTATCGGAATCAACACCTGGTCATCGACGGATCCGAAACCAGTCTGCGATGCGAGAACGCCCACGACACGGAAGCGCCGACCGTTGATGCGGACCTCCGCCCCCGTCGGATCCTGGTTTCCGAAGAGGTCTTCCGAGACTTGGGCACCTAGGACTACTACCTCTGATAAGGCATCGATGTGAGGCGCACCAATGAAGGTTCCGGTAGCCAAATTCAGGTTCCGCACGCTCAAATATTCCGGCGTGATCCCGCTGACTGATGCCTGTGTCGTGTTGTTATTGACGTGGATGGTTCCAAAGGTTCCGATTTCGGGCGCCACGGCTTTGATCGATGGTGTGTATAGCGGATCGCGCAAGGCATCGACGTCGGCAAGAGTGAGCGGTTCGCTGCTTGGGATGACAGTCAGGAGATTACTACCAAGGCCTTGTATCAGTTCCGTGATGCGGTCGGTTGACCCCCGTCCAATAGACATGAGGGTGATGACTGAGCAGACACCTAATACGATGCCGAGAAGCGCGAGAGCGGCGCGAAGACGGTTGGCCGACAGGGAGTAGAGAGAGGTTCGGATTATGTCGAGCGGAGACATGGTCTGGCGATCATGCCGCCTTGGCCTCTGACTTCATCACATCGCTCGTGATCCGTCCATCGCTCAACGTGATGATGCGGTCGGCTCGTGCTGCAACGTCTCGTTCATGGGTAACCACGATGACAGTGATCCCGTTCTGATGGTTGAGATCGGAGATGATGTTGAGGATCTCAGCCGTGTTTGAAGTGTCCAAGTTCCCCGTGGGTTCGTCGGCGAGGAGCACAGACGGTTCTTTGACAAGCGCCCTCGCGATCCCTACCCTTTGCTGTTGGCCACCGGAGAGTTCGGTGGGACGGTGGTCCACGCGATCGCCGAGGTTTACAAGTTCAAGTGCCTGTTCGGCGCGTTCACGACGGTTAGGCCAGCGGCCGTACATCATCGGCAGTTCAACATTTGCGAGCGCGGTGAGGCGTGGAAGCAGGTTGTGCGTCTGAAATACAAACCCGACCTTCCGGCTGCGGATATCGGCCAAACGATCATTAGAAATGGCTTCCACCGGTTGCCCGTCGATATGGTACGTGCCCGTCGTCGGCACGTCTAGACAGCCGATGATGTTCATGAGGGTCGACTTGCCGGAGCCGGAAGCCCCCATGATGGCCACATATTCGCCATCGGAGATATCTAGCGAAACCCCGTCCAAGGCTCGGACTTGGATAGTCCCGTCACCCATCTCGTATATTTTGGTGACGTCGCGTATTCGGATTACGGGTTCGTCGCTGTGGCCGGTGCTACGCATGGTATGCGGCCTATCGTCCGCCGCCGCGCGATGGGCCACCCGCGAACGCCCTCACCGCACCGAAACCGCCGAACTGGCTCGTGTCCGCACCGACGACTGTCATAAGAATCGTCTCGCCTTCAGACACACCGCCCTCGATGACAGTCCAGAAATCGTCCGAGATACTGAGACTGACGCTGCGAGGTTCAAGCGTGCCATCTTCCCTCGAAACGAGTAGTATCGGATCGTTCACCGACCCGAATAGGGCTTGGATCGGAACCAGAAGCTGGTTGGTCTCTTCCCGAATGATGACCTCGGCGACTGCGCTCAACCCTTCCGGCAATTGTGTGCCAGAGGGCTGTTCGGTCTGAATGCTAACGGGGTATGTCACCACGCCTTGATCCGACTCCCCGAATGCGGCAATCTCGCTGATGCGGCCCACCAACGCTTCGTCACCCAGCGCTTCAAGCTCGATGGACGCTGAATCGCCGACCTGCAGGAAGAGCACATCGACCTCATCGACGGTCCCAGAGATTTCGACAATCGAATGATCAGCTATGACGATGGCTGCAGAGTTCGGGTTGGCGCTTTGACCCTCTTCAACCTGAATGTTGGCCACCACACCGTCAAACGGAGCGATTATCTGGGCGCCCTCCGTCGCTTCGATCGCCGCCGTAAGTTCTTCGCGAGCAGTAGCAACTTCCGACCTTCTCAACGCAACCGTCGACTGGTCCGGGTTAATCAACTCTTCAAGACTCTCCTCCGCGACCGCCAGATCAGCTTTGGCGACGGCGACCTCCTGCGCGGCTAAACCAACAACGGTCTCATCGGGCGAGACCAGATCCCTCAGCGCGACGAGCTTGTCGTTCAATTCCGCCTCGGCAGTTGAAACCTCCGCCGTTGCGACAGCGATCTCCTCATCCTTGCCTGTCTTGAGTATTCGCAATGTTGCGATCTTGTCTTGCAAATCAGCATCAGCGGCACTGACTCGTTGAGCCGCAACTGCGACGTCTGGTGATTCAAGATTGCGAAGGTCTTCAAGCGTCCGAAGCGCCTCCTTAAGGTCAGACTCCGCTTTCTGAGCCCGCCACCACGCGACGTCGATTTCGACATCGCTAGGACCAGTTTTGACGTCAACAAGGTTTTGCTCCTTGTCAGCCAGATTGTCACGAGCGACCACCAAAGCTTCCTTGGCGACCGCTAATGATTGCGTGGCTTGCGCGAGGTTCGCCTCGAGTTCAGGTTCGAGTCCATCTAACTCCACGAGCAGTAGTTCCAACGCGTTTTGAGCATCGACATGTGAGTAGTAAGCGACCTCCTGCTTGGCAAACAGGTCAGCGATCGTATCGTCATCGGTCGGTACCAACGCCTCAGCCAACTGTTCCTCGAGATCTTCCAACGACTTCCTGGCAGCATCAAGCGCGTCTTCGGTATTGTCGACCTGTTGGGAATGCCCAAGTACCGCGGTCTCGTACGCTTCCGTCTTGACAACGAGGTCATCCCAAGCGTCCTCGAACTCGATGTTCACGCACTCATCGGAAATCCCGCTACCAGTCTCCGTGCAGTCGAATCGAAGCCCCGTCAAGAAGAACTCGGTCCACGTGGCGACGATCGCCTCATCCCACGGCGTTTCTGGATCGTCGGCAACCCATCCTCCTGATGCCGAGTTCCGCTGCCAAATACCACCCTCTGTAGGACGCTGCACCATGATGTCAGACAACGAAATCCCAATATCGGCAAAGATCTCGTCGGGCGACTTCTCCCACTCGTATCCAGATATATCCATCCCTAGCCACTTGAAGAAGACATCCTGATAAACATCGCGAGCTGCATAGAGATCCGATTTAAGAACCCTGAACTCGGCATCGGACTGAATCGCTAGACGCTTCAGCAAGTTGTCGGCAACCCGGATATCTTCCTTGGCCTCTACGATTTGTTCCCGCAGTTCATCAACCTCTTCCTCGTCGTACGGCTTCCGTGCCTCCATCAAATCGTCCTGCGCCGTCGTCAAAGCCAGTTTGGCGGCAGCGACCGCCGCCTCGGCTTCCGCGATCTCCAACTTCTTAGCCGTGATCCCGTCGCCAAGATTCGCCCGCGCTTCCAACACGCCTTTTTCAGCGTCTGCAACGTCCGACTGGGCGTCGACCAGCGCCAACCTCGCCTCCGCAAGCTCCAATTCAGCCTGGTTGATATCCGATGTGTCGATATTGATCGCGTCCTCGTAGATATCGGTCGCATCATCGCGAGCCTTGGCAGCCTCACTCACAGCAAGTTCCGCGGCGCGATTCGCTACACTTTCAGCGGTCGTCAATTCGGCAAACTCTTCTTTGAGATCGGCAAGCACCTTCCGCGCTTCCGCTACGTCGAGCTCCGCGTTTTCTATGTCAAGACTCGGCGGTTCAACCAGTTCGGCCAACACCTCTCGCGCATCCTCGAGGTCTGCTGCTGCTTGTGCGACCTCCAACTCGGCATCCGCTACAGCCGCATCAGACGGATCGACAAGTTCAGCTAGAGCCTCCTCAGACTCAATCAGCGTCTGCATTGCTTGAAGCACTGCATGACGCGCATCACTCACCGCCTTCTCGTCCGGATTGACCAACTCGTCCAGTTGCTCCTCCGCTTCTTGCAGGGCGACCGCCGCGTTTTGCAGGTTCTGCTCCGCCGTCACAACGGCGTCTTCGCTCAGCGACATCAACACATCGCCCGCCGCCACAAAACCTCCTATTTCGACGTTGATCGTCTCTACAGTGCCCTCGGTACCGAACGAGAGCCGCTCGCGATTGGCATACTCAAGCGCCCCGTTGACCGCGACAGAGTTGACGAGGTCGCCTCGGCGGATCGTCAGATACTGCGTCTCGGTGTCTTCGGCAACGCCGTACTCGGCGAGGACGGCGTCGACCGGCGATTGACCCTCGACGAGGTCTTGTAGATACGGATAAATGACAAACGTTCCGACGAAAGCGATAACCGGAACGGCGACCACTACCGCCGCAGCGACAGCCCACTGCTTCGGCGTGATCTGCTTCAACTGATCCGCAAAACTCAGCGGCGCGTTTTCGTTGGGGTCAGATGACATATCTCGGGAAGAGACGCCGCTCGGTTCTACGGCGTCGTGAGACGTTGATACGTTCAACGCGACCGATTCGGATGCTTCTGCTGCTCTTTGCTGCTGCTCCCCACCATTGTCCCCGCGTCTATTCCGACGACCAGAAATGAGCGAAAATCCCAGCAATCCCGCCAGCGTGCACTGTGACCACCATCTCTTTTTTGGATCGCTCATCTGCTACGCATCGCCCTGTGCACTTTAGAGTAACCTTGTTCACGCGTAACCGTAGTTCGGACAGCGAGAGATTGCGATGACAGAAGCGAGATTAGCGAGGGATTACGACATCCGATTTGGGCACGGTCTCCTCAAGGCGGATTCTGCGAGTTGGGGGAGGTACGTCGTCATCACAACGCCCTCCGCGTGGGCGGCGACGAAGGACGAGTTGGATCATCCGCCCGAAGGCATCGGCTACAACGAATGGCTCGACCGAACCCACCTCATCGAGGTTTCCGACTCCTTGCCCGACGATATCGATCTTGTAGTTGGGCTCGGCGCGGGACGAGCATTAGACCATGCCAAGCTGGTCGCCAAACGTAAAGACAAGCCGCTCGTTCAGGTTCCGACCGTCGTCTCCACTGGCGCCATCATCCACGGATTCGTCGCCGACTGGGATGGACGTCAAATCATCGGACAGTTAGCCGTCGTCAACTGCGAATACGTTCTCGTCGACTACGACGTCGTGTTGAAAGCTCCCGAGCGACTTAACACCGCCGGCTTGGGGGATGTGCTCTGCGGCTATGCAGGCATCTCCGAGTGGCGACGTTCGGCTGAACTCGGTAAGACTGGACCGGTCGAACAGGACAAGATCGCCAACGCCCTGGCGCTCTACGACCAGATCATCACTGACTTCCCGGCGTCGCTCGACGATGACGGCGAACTCACTCCTGCCTCGGTGGAGGTGATCATGAACGCGGTGCAGGCGCGCGACGATGCGTTGGTCAAAGACGATCGGGCACCGGGCGCCGACCACGCCTTCTGCTTCGTCGTCGAGATCGCAGCGGACAAGTACTGGATACACGGCGAGATGTGCGCATTGGGTGCTGTCATCATCGCTTGGCGCACGCAGCAAAGCCCTGAGACGCTGGTCGGGTGGCTCGACAGATGCAAGGTTCGTTGGCGACCGAAGGACGTCGAGATCACACGCGAAGAACTCGGCGCTGGCATTGCCGTATGGCCATCATGGATGGGCGACGGCTCCAACGACAAACCCGCTTCGCCCTCGATTGTCGTCCAAGAACCGATGTCAGAGGAAGAGATCGACGCCTGCTGGGAGTGGCTCAACTCGAACTGAACCCAGTCTCTACATGCTTTCAACTAACCGACTCATTTCCGGAATGGTCGTTTGATGCGACGCTTCGCATGGCGCGGATGGTGGTTTCGACGGGTTGGGCTTCGGTGAGTTCTTTGGTGGTCTGAACGCCGAGTTCGGGGAAGCGTCGGGCTTGGGTGAGCACTCGGGATTCGAGTGATCCTACGCCGTCGTTGTATGCACCTACGGCGCGCTGGAGATTGCGTCCGATACCGGCGTAGTGACCAGCGAAGACTTCGAGGCGGTCGTGTAGGTCTCTTCCGAGTTGACCGATTTCGAATGCTTCGTCGGCCAATTGGCGCTCCTGCCAACCCATGGATACGGTTTTGAGGAGTGCGACGAGGTTGGATTGTGACGAGATGACGACGTTTTGTTGGTGAGCTTCGTCGATCAGGTTTGGTCGACGAGCGACGGCTTCTGGGAGGGCGTAGTCGGGAACGACCATCACGACGTAGTCGGCGGCTTTCGGCAGGTCGCTCCAGTATTCTTTGCTCGCCAGGTTGTTGACGTGGTCTTGGAAATGGCGAGCGAAGCGTTCTAGATGTGCGCTGCGTTCGTCTTCATCGTCGGTATCGTGTGCGTCGACGTATGCGACGAGGGGGACCTTTGAGTCGAGGATGATGTCTCTATCGTGGGGCATGTGGACGATGAAGTCGGTACGTCCGCCCTTCATGTCAGGTGCCTGAGCTGCGTAGTGGATGCCCGCTTGGAGACCTGAGAATTCGAGAACACGTTCGACTTGGATTTCGCCCCACTGACCGCGGCCTTGGGGTTTGGATAATGCGGTTGAGAGGGCTTTTGTCTGGTCAGTGAGGGAGTTGACTTGTTGCTTGAACGCGCCGGACGTGGTCGCCCACTCTCGGTCGAGTTTGTCGACTTTTTGTGAGAGTGGTTTGAGGGTTTCGGTGGCGCGTTCTAGGAACTGTTTCTGCTGGTTGGCGAGGGTTTCAGAAGAAACGGAGTTGAACCGATCAACTAGGGTTTTTTCTCCCTCCTTAGCGTTCTTCAACTCCGTTTCGAATTTGGAAACACTAGATGTGAGATTTTTGACCTGATTCTGTAGCTCGTCGCGCGTAGTTGACAGAGCGTCCTTTTCGGCTGACAGTTGGCGGTTAGCCTCAATACGGTTCGTTAAGTTAGTCTCAAGTCCGGATTTTTCGGCATTCAGATTTTTGACTTCTGATTGGAGTTGATCGGCGCGGGTTTGGGATTTGTTTAGTTCTTCGCTGACGCGTCTGCTTAGGGCTTGTTCGTTGGCGAGGTCTCGTTGAAGGCTTGCTTTCTCGATTTCGAGTTGCAGGGCGTTCGCGAGTTGGAGGGTTGCTTCGTCGAGTTGGGCCTGCGTGGATTGGAGCTTAGTTTGTAGGGCGATGTTGTCTTCGCGGATTTGGGCTGCGGCTGCGTCGGTTGAGGTTGCAGGCGAATTTGCGGAAGGTTTCTTCAAAATGTTGTAGCCAACGAGAACGATAAGAAGGACGATGGCACCGAAAATTGCGTATTCCACTTTTCTTGCTTTCTTTATTGTTTGAGCGGATGGTTTGCCGTGCTTGTAACCTTAACGATGCTACAAGCCTATCGTGTCACAACTGCAACTCACTCAAAGCGAGGAAGACCGCCATGATCGTTGATGTGCATACCCATTTGCCTAGTCATCAGGACACGGTTCCTGAGGATGAGATGTTGACGGAGTCGACGATGCGGTCGGGTGAGACGGTGCAGTTGACGAACAGCATCCCGGATTATTACCGTGACATGTCGCCGGTGGATAAGACGTTCATTTTTGGGATTGCGCCCCGCCCATGGAAGCCCGAAGAACTTGTGACGAGACAGGCCGGATGGGACGATTCTTTGAACCACAACGACATTGCGTCGCTGACGGCGAAGAGGAATCCGGACAAAGCGATCCCGTTCATGTCGTTGCATCCGCTGGACCCGAACTGGGAGGATGAGTACGACCGGTGTGTGGGTGATCTAGGTTGCAAAGGGATCAAGCTGGGGCCTAACTACCAGGACTTCGATCCGTTGTCGCCGGAGGCTTTCAGGATGTTCGCGAGGCTGGAGAACGATGGGATTCCGATAATTTTTCACCAGGGGACTTCACCGATGACGGAGGCTCCGCTGACGTATGCGCATCCTTTGACGACGGAGAAGGTTGCGATGGCGTTTCCGCGGTTGAAGATGGTACTGGCGCATCTGGCGCATCCTTGGCAGGTGGACTGCATCTCCGCGGTGCGCAAGCATCCGAACATGTGGTGCGATGTTTCGGCGCAGTTCTATCGCCCGTATTCGTTCTGGGAGGCGATGCTGAAGTTCCACGAGTGGGGGTCGACGCAGTACATTCTGTTCGCTTCGGACTGGCCGGTGACGCGGCCACAGGACAACATCGATGCGTTGCGCGGGTTGAACAAGTTTGCGAAAGATCACAATCTGCCTGGGATACCGGAGGATGAGATCGAGGGGATCATCAATCGGGACGCGTTGGATATTCTGGGGGTTGATTAAGGGCTGTCGATTAGTATTGGGATTAGGTTGCCGAGGTGGCGAAACGGTAGACGCGCTACGTTCAGGACGTAGTGTCCGAGAGGACGTGCGGGTTCGACTCCCGCCCTCGGCACCAGAGTGTTGGGTCGGGTTATGCCGTAGTGCGGTGGTAACCTGAAAGGTGTTGTCCGCGCGCTTGTAGCTCAGTGGATAGAGCGCAGCCCTGCGAAGGCTGAGGTCGTGGGTTCAAATCCCGCCAAGCGCGCCATTTCTTTTGTTGGCGCGGTCATGCCGTCAACTCTCCTCGGCGGTGTGCGCCGGGCCGCCTAATGCGAACTGAGCCTGTCGATCTGTTGTGGGGCGGTGTTATTCGCTGTATGCGGTTTGGAAGATGATGCCGTCGTGGCGGATCGACCAGTAATTGTTGGTCAAACCTGATTGGGATCCATCGGCGGATGCGGCATCGACGCTGAACCATTGGCCTTTTTCGGTGGTTTTCAGGGTATTGGTGGCCCAGTCGGTGAGGGCGGGGTGCGCTGCGAGTACGCGGACACTTCGGCCGCGGAGATGCTCGAACAGCGGAGATACCAGTACCGATTCGTTTTCGTCGACCACAACCAATCTGAAAGCACCCTCGATACTTTCGTCGCTGTTGTAGTGGCTGACGACGGCGTCGATTCCTTCGGCTTCATACTTGTCGATCGCGCGCTGTACGTAGTCGACGGCGCGTTCTTGCGCGTCTTCCTGCGGCGGGTAGTAGCCGGAGGCGAAGATCATGTCGTCGCGCCTGACCGCGTACGAGATCTTCGGCACCTCTTTGAGCGTGGCTGGGTGTGGCCACAGGTATTCGATCCAACGTCCTTCTTCGGTCGCCTTGGCGATCTCTTTTCCGAGTTCGTATCCGTTCGAGCCCACCACATCCTTGATGTCGGTTCCTCTCAACCGTGGAAGCAGGGGATGGACGTGGTAGATGTCGTTTTCGTCGGTAGCGAAGAGGTACCACTGGCCTTGGAAGCTGGCAACGCTGTTGTAGAAGTCGAGCATGGCTTCGAGGCCGTCTCGTTCGTAGAGCGCGATCGCGTTTTCGACGTATTCGACGGTGTAGTCGCGCGGGTCGGCGTCGACCCAGGGCTGATCGACGGGATCATCGCCGGCGGAGTAGTAACCGGAAGCGAATATCAGGCCATCGTGACGAAGCGCCCAGGTGGTCTTGTGCTCCTCGTTTCTGGTGATCGGGTTGGGCCACAGGTATTCGACCCAGATTCCGTCGCCGGTGGCTTCTGCGATCTCCTTGCCGAGTTCTTGGCCGTCCGATCCCACGACATCCTTGATGTCGGTGCCGATGAGGTGTGGGAATATCGGGTGTGCGAGGTAGAGATCATCCGCGCCGATCAGGAACAGGTAGAGGGTGCCCTCGAGGCTGTCTTGGCTGTTGTAGTGGTCAATAGTCGCTTGGAGTCCGTCGGATTCGTATAGCTCGACGGCGCGGTTCACGTAGTTCCTGACGGGTGCTTCGATGTTTTGCTGCAGGACGAAGTGGCCGGAGTTGAAAACTAGGTTGCCGCGTCGGATCCAGACGTTACGCTTTGGCAATTGTTGGGCTGTTTCTGGGTGGTCGGCTAGCGACTCAGTCCACTGCCCTTCTTCAGTAGCGGCGGCGATCGCGCGGCCGAGGTTGCTGGCTCCGCGTCCACTCAACTGCAACCCAACCTCATACTGGAGCGCGGATGCGACCAGAGTTCCGGTATCGGTGTCGATGATTCTCAACCATCGTCCGTCTTCGATGCTGTCATCGGTGGTGTAGTGATCAATCGCTGCGTCCAACCCTTCGCGCTCAACAAACTCGATCCCTTCCAAGACGTATGCGATGGTGCGTGCGTCCTCAGGATCGTCAACATCAACGTCTGGGGGTGACGTCGGTTCCGGCACTGGGGTGGCGGTAGGGTCGGGCTTCGGTGTCGGTGTTGGTTCCGGCACGGGCGTCGCGGTTGGCTCGGGTACCGGAGTGGAGGTCGGATCCGGCACCCGAGTTGGCGTAGGGTCGGGTTCGCTTGTGCAGGCGATTCCGATCAAGGCGAAACACGCCAAGATCATCGCCAGCGAGACTGCTATTCTGGCGTTGAGACTTGCAACAGTCACCGTTGCCTCCGCTTCATTGTCTGTTGAGTTTCTGCGAACGACCAAACCGCGTAATCGTGAATTTTCACGTCGCCCGTAATGTCTGGATGAATCCCGCATTATATTCATTGATATTACATCTCACGTGCATCGATACGATAGCGACTACGTGTGTTTCGGTCAATGGCCAGCGCAAAGTCGTGGCACGTGTACTTCACGCCTAACGGTGTGCGTTTCGACGCTGAAGCTGCGGACGCGCGCGGAACTCACGTAACGTCGGTACTGATTCAGCGCGCAGCATCGTGTGGTCAATGGACGCATGCGAGCGTAGAATCCATTCGGGAACTCGGTAGTTGAATCGAGACTGAGTGAAGAGAGACCGTGGATCAGATTCGTTACGAACCGGACGATAAGTGCCCTCGCACCGTGGCGCTATCGTCTGCTTTGCAGATACTATTGCCCAACTCGATCAGCCTTGTAACGCTGGTGACGTTGGTGGTTTTAGCATCTGGCGAGTCTGCGGACTACCTGCAATGGGTGGTGATAATGGCGCTGGCGGTCACCGGGTTGAGCATGATCGTTCAAGCCCAACGGTTCCCACGCGTTGGGTCGGGACGGTTGATAGTCGCAAACTTCAACGTGCCGTTTCTGGCGGTTAGCGCATTGGCGTTGCAGATTGGTGGTCCGAGTTTGCTGGCGAGTCTGCTGGTGGTCTCGACGCTGCTACAACTGGTTCTGACATTACGTCTCGCTTCGCTGCGTAGGGTCTTCACTCCGGCTGTAACTGGAACGGTGATCATGCTGGTTGCAGTGTCGGCGGTTCCTTTCATCGTATCGGTTACGGTGGTTCCCCCAGACGACACATCAGTGGTCCCTTTCCTAGCCCCCGGCCTGATAGCGCTGACGACCGGGATTCTAGTTTCGCTGCTGGGTACCCCGATCGTCCGAATGTGGGTCTTGCCGATAACAATTGCTACTGGCCTTGTTGTGGCCGTTCCGCTTGGTCTGTATGACGTTGCCGCGGTCACGGCGGCTCCGTGGTTCAGTTTTCCGGATCTGAATCGCATCGAATTCGGTTTGTCGTTCGACGGTCAGTTCTGGGCGTTACTGCCCGTGTTCGCGATCGTCAACTTGACGGGATTCATGAAATCGGTGGGCGATCTTTCCGTGATTTATGGCGCATCGCACCGCGAGCCAGTCGCCTTGGATTTCCGCGTGGTGCAAGGCGGTCTCAACGTGACAGGCGCAAGTACATTCGTATGCGGTTTGCTCGGGATTCCACCGGTAGCCGCACCGTGGTCGGCGACGGCTTCGTACATCGGCATAATCGGAGTATCTGCTGCGAGTGTGGGAGTTTTTCTGGGGCTGATGACGGTTGCGGTTGCGCTATTTTCGAAGTTGCTTGCGGCTTTGATCGCCGTGCCTGGCCCGGTCGTCAGCGCGGTGTATGTGATTATTTTCGGGATGCTGTTTATCGAAGGTGCGCGGATGGCTTTCGGCAACGGGTTCGGCAGAAAACAGGCGCTCGCGATTGGCGTGCCGCTGGTGATGGGGCTCTCCGCCGGCAGTTTTGGGTCGCTTATTCAAGGTGACGCCAGCTACGTGTTCGGCAACTCGATCGTAGTGGGTGCGGCGACGGCTGTGGGAATCGCCGTATTCACCGAACTGTCGAACATCCGCAATCGCCCGATCAGAGTCGATCTTGCGCGTTCGGCGTTACCAGCAGTCGACGAATATCTCAGCCGTTTCGCCGACCGATACAGGTGGGCGGAGGATGCCAAAAACAGGTTGCGGCTCGTCGGTGAAGAGACGCTGTTGATCCTGTTGGATGAGGAGGAGGATGAGAAATCTGGAACTGGATCCGACGGCAATGTCCGCAGGTTGACCACTACGGTCCGCAGGGATCAGGGCTTCGCCGAGGTCGAGTTTGTGGTCGTTTCGGACGACGCTGGCGAAGGGAACTTGGAGAACAAGCTGGCATTCTTGACCGACGATTTAGCGTTGGAGGACGATGAGCGTGATATCTCGATGAGGGTTCTGCGGCATTACGCTTCGTCGGTGAAGCATCGCAAGTACCACGGCATCGACGTCATATCTTGCCGCGTCGAAAGCGGACTAGGGAGGTCGATGCCGCAAGCGGATATATAATCTGGCGCATCAGGTTCGGGCGGTTAGCTCAGTTGGCTAGAGCGCGTCGTTGACATCGACGAGGTCGGAGGTTCGAATCCTCCATCGCCCACCAGACTTGTCGATAGACAGAACTGTCTTTGAATTCTTGCCGGGCGGATTTGTGTTCTCCTAAGACCGGGGAACGGTATAGACGGGCGAGGCGAACGTTGATGTACGTGGCAGGGTAGCAACGATAACAAGGTTGTAGAGAGACGGAGATATCGCGCCTCAATCGTATTCGACCGCCAATTGTGGCGTTGTGGGCAACGCCTGACAGGTAAGAATGACACCTCGCTCAACATCAGCATCCGTGAGAGCCATGCGTGCCCTTAGGTGGACTTTGCCGTTGCGCAGATGAGCC
Organism: Dehalococcoidia bacterium; assembly: GCA_965204425.1. GTDB lineage: Bacteria > Chloroflexota > Dehalococcoidia > Lucifugimonadales > Lucifugimonadaceae > Bin127. Next base: position 2,293,852 of record OZ241990.1, on the reverse strand, counting down.
CGGCAGGCTCCGCACACCCCCGACTCGCAAGAGTAAGGTGGGTTCGCTTGAGCGACGCGTACGGCATCGAGCACCGTCTGTCCGGCCGATATCGGAACGGTCAGCGCGACTCCATTGAGCCGTACAGCGGCCGTGGCTGCAATCCCGTCTACCGAGTCGTCGGGCGGTTCGGACGCGCCGTAGCTCTCGGTGTGAATGCGGGTGTCCGGCACGTCCAGACCGTGCAGGGCGGCGCGGACAGAGGTGTTCATACCTCCGGGACCGCAGATGTAGTACTGCGCGTCTTGAGCGTAGGGCGGGTGTTCATCGATGAAAGCGGCGATAGCTTCGGCATCAATACGCCCACGTCGCCAGTAAGAGAAGGACGACATCCAGGACGGTGAGGAGAGGACGTGCCGCACAATCAGCCGATCTTCGGTCTGATTTTCCATGTCAGCTAGCGGTTCCCGGAAAATTATCGAGTTGGCGTTTACATTGCCGTAGGCCAGATAGGCGACGGAGTAGGGTTCCGCGACTAGGATAGTGCGAATCATCGCGTATAGCGGGGTGATGCCGCTGCCGGCACCGAAAAAATAGTAGGTTCGCCTGCCTTTGGGTTCCGGTTCCAGGCAGAAGCCGCCAAAGGGCGGCATAACGTCAACAATGTCCCCAGCAGCGATGCGGTCATTGATGTGATTGGATACCAGCCCGCCTTTGACCCGTTTGACGGTGATACGCAGCGGATCCTTGGAGGACGGAGTCTCGGAAATGGAGTAGGAACGACGAACTTCGACACCATTAATCAAAAACCGAAGAGTCAGGTGCTGTCCAGCCCGCCAGAGAAATGTGTCCGACAGATCTGGCGGCACAACAAAGCGGACGGAGGTTGCCTGCTTGGTCTCAACGCAGGTATCTAGCACTCTCAGTTGGTGGAATCCGTCACCCACAACGTTAAAGCCTCATGCGAAAGACCGAGTTATCCTTATCCTTCCTCTACCCAAGCCCGCACTAGTTCCTGGTGCCCACGAACTCCTGCTTCCCCGCTGACCGAGGAAGGCCCGTGCGCGAAGTAAGGACTTTTCAGTGACCGCTGCTGCTGTTCGCAGGCATAGATGTCTTCTTTGGTGAAGTCTCCGGATGCCATCGGGTCGTCTTCATCGCCCTCATACTTGCCGCTGATCCGTTTGGACCAGAATCCAGAGGAACGGAATGCCTGGCGAGTGAACTCCCAAGAGGACACGTTGGCCACCCGTGTGCGAGTGACGACGCGAGTCAGATCGGGAGCTAAAGGGGTTATATGGAACAGTGACCAGGTGCTTTCGGTTTCGCCAAGACCAATCCCAGGGAACAGCATCGGCACCCAAGCACCAGCCTCGTCTACCGAAGTTAAGAGCGGATAGGGCGCGTTCTTCTCGATATTCTCCGCATAGTCTGCACTTAACGGTTCCCAGAAGGCGTAATGCGGACCGACAAACTCGGCCTTGATGCGAGAATGGTCGTACATTGCCAGAGTGCCGGCGTGCAGATGCGCCAAGTGGTAACCGTCGATGTAGTTTTCCACCACGATTTTCCAATTGGCTCGGACATCGTACTCCGTGCGACCCTCCTTGTACTCGATGAGTTCCTCGACCTTGTGAGGTCCGAGGAAGGGTTCCACCTCGCCGAACCATCGCATGATCGACCCGGCGTTCTCGTCGGGATGCACCCATAACATTCCTCGCCACAGATCTGTAGACGCCTTTCTTAGCGTGATCTTGGACAAGTCCAATTCTGGGAATTCTCGTTCCTTCGCCGGGACGGAGATCAGGCAACCTTCCAAGTCGTATGTCCAGTCGTGATATGGGCACACGATAGCGCGTTGGGTTTGACCCACTGCGCGAAGGAGCTGGGTACCGCGATGGCGGCAGATGTTGTGAAATGCCCGCAACCGCCGGTCGCGTCCCATCACTATGAAAATGTTGTTGAGCCCTGCCTGCACCGAGATGTATTGGCCCGGCTCGGTGATGTCCTCCGCAAAACCAGCGAAAGCCCAGGTGCGCGAAAAGATGCGTTCTTGCTCCCGGTCAAACCATTCTTGCGAAGTGTAGGCCGAAACCGGAAGAATCGGCATTCCTCGGCGGCTATTCATACTGGCACCCATCCACAACCCGGGCTACGAGAAGAAGGCAGGAATCACCAAGTCGAACAGAATAGACGCCGCGGAAAGGACCAGCCATGAGATGCTTATGAACCAGAACAAAACAGGATTTTCGTTCCGGTGAACGATCTGCACAACGAATGCCTGGCCGGTCACGATGCCGGCAAAAGCCCAGTACAGGAAAAACAACCCCCACACCCAATACCAGTCCACCACCGCGGCCCCCAGCAGTACGACCAGAGCCAAAACTGTTGGCAGTTTGGAGTTAAGTAACCAAGTCAAGTAGTAGAGCCCTCTATGATTCTCCTGTCGGGACCTGATACCGGACGTGCCGAGTATAGCACAGTGAAAAATCGTGGAGCGTGCCGCCACTGATTGGGGTCAGTGGTTCGAATCCCCTCAACTCCACCATCTCTCCCCTTCCTTCGCCCCTGACTGTAGGCTGGCTCGGCTTAGATAACGCACCATGACTCGTCAATCCTGTGCGAGCAGCCAATCAATCAGGGCATCCATGAAAGTGGCGCCGTAACCGGGTAAGTGGCTGCTGCCTTCGCTAACCCAAAGTTCTACGTTGAATGCTCCGGAGCAACCTGGATCGAGACGGTACGCTTGAGTTTCGGTGCCATCCACATATTCGTCGAAGTCTAGGGCGGCATGCGGCTGGGCGTTTTCAGGCCATTCACAACCGATGCGTTGGCTCCATCGTCTCGCCATTTCCTCGGCACTGGCGTAGAAAGTCCGCTCATCACCGCTATTTGGGTCTGTATCGATTTCATCCCCTTCGAATCTAATCACGCGGTCGTCGGTGCCGTGGACGTGCAACACCGACACGGGTTGTGCTCCGTCACAGTTCGAATCCGCCACGTAGCTCGTGCCAGCCACGCTCGCCACCGCGCGTAGACCGGGCACACCTTTGCATGCGATGTGGTGTGACATGAATCCGCCGTTGGAATATCCGAAGAAGTACACCGGTCCAAACTCCCTTACCGTCTGTGCTTCCGCTACCAGATCAGTCAGATATCCGACATCATCCTCTCCGCTTTTGCTGCCTTGGCAACATTCGTCGGTAGGGTTCCAGAAACGGTTGCCCTCGGCATTTACCGTGCCGTTGGGCAGGAGCAGAGCGAACCCCTCGCTATTAACGCGCTCGTGGAGCGGAAAGTAGTTCGTATGGTCTGCGGAATTGCCACCGTAGCCATGGAGAGAAACTATCAATGGCGTTTTCCCGTCAATGAACTCCAGTGGAGTGATCAAAACCGTTCGATCCCTCCGACCAGAGTGTTCGATGTAGTAGACATTCCCGCCCGATCCTTCAGCTAACGCCAGAGTCCGTTCCAGCGCAGTGCCTTCCGGCAGTTCTTTCTTGTCACTGGACCACCACTCTTTGTCTGACAGCTCCGACGGTTTATGGTTGGATTCCTCTCCGGATTTCTCGTTCGATACAGCCAGCACGTTTGCATCTGTCTCTTCGGTCGCACTGAAACATGCGTGAGCAGTGATGGCGAACAGGATGCAGGCAACGACCACAACGAGCATCCGCAGCGAGCCAATCAACGAAAACGCCGGCACGTTTCCCATGCTCATCGTTTGCATCGAGTGCTCCAGCTTCGCTTCATAGACCCGCGGGATGTGCATGACGATGCTTCATTGTGCTTGCGCGTCCGCAGGCATTTCTACATTTCCAATACGGTACACTTGATTACGGGGTTTTACTGACCTATGAGTTGGGTCACATCGTGATTAACAGGTTGACAGCGTTCGTGATTGGTGGGGGCGACCGACTTCGGCGTCGCACCCTCACTATCTAGGCGCGGGCCCGCTGATTTCTCCCGGCCCCGCGCCTAACCCCTCGATTTTTCGGCGGCGGGGATCTGAAAGCGACAATCTCCTTGGCGTTCTTCGTTGACGGTGTTGTTTCGCGTTTGCCCGTCGCCCCACACGATGAATAAGCGAAGTGAGTGACATGGCTAACGAGATACAGGAAGCACCGAAGAGAAAACGACCTCGATTTCGAGATCTCAGTCCTGAAGAGCAGGCGGAGTATCGGGACGCCCTGAGGCACTCAGCGGCGCACGTTTTGGCGGAGGCGGTTTTGAAGCTGTTTCCGGAGGCGAAGCTGACGATTGGTCCGCCGATCCGGGACGGGTTCTACTACGACTTCGATGTGGCGCGTCCATTTACTCCTGAGGATCTGGAGGCGATCGAGGCGGAGATGCGAGCGTCTATTCGTGCTAACAGTGCGTTTGTGGAGCGGGAGGTTTCGCGGGATGAGGCTCGGGTGCTGGTGGCAGACAACCGCTACAAGCAGGAGATCATCGAGGGGATACCTGAGGATGAGAGGGTGACGTTCACGAGTCACTCGGATGGGGCGTTCGATGATCTTTGTCGAGGTGGGCATGTGGATACGACCGGGCAGATATCGGCGTTCAAGCTGTTGTCGACGGCTGGTGCTTACTGGCGCGGTAGCGAAGCCAACCCGATGCTGCAGCGCATCTACGGGACGGCTTGGGAGTCGCGCGACAAGATGCGGGTGTATCTGAAGCAGCGTGAGCAGGCTCAGCAGCGGGATCACCGTCGGTTGGGTTCGCAGATGGGGTTGTTCTTCTTCGACCAGGTTGCGCCGGCGAACCCGTTCTTCCGTCCGAAGGGGGCGTTTGTCTACAACGCGCTGGTGGACTACGTGCGCGGGCTCTACAAGCGTTACGGGTATGACGAGGTGATCACGCCTCAGATGTTCAAGACGGATCTGTTCAAGACTTCGGGGCATTACGACAACTACATCGAGAACATGTACATGTTGGAGATCGACGAGCAAGAATATGGGATGAAGCCCATGAACTGTCCGTCACATGCGGTGTTGTATTCGAAGTCGTTGCATTCGTATCGGGAGTTGCCGATTCGGTATGCGGACTTTGGTCGGCTGCATCGGTATGAGTTGTCGGGGGTTACGGCGGGTTTGACGCGGGTGAGGTCATTTGCTCAGGATGATGCTCATATCTTTTGTCGGGAGGACCAGATCGCTGATGAGGTGAATGGTTTCATCGACATGCTTAATGAGAGTTATGAAGTGTTCGGGTTTGATTCGACGCGGTTCGTGCTTTCGTTGCGGCCGGAGAAGCGTGTGGGTTCTGACCAGCTTTGGGACAGTGCGGAATCGGCGCTCGCCGCGGTGTTAGATGAGCGTGGCGGTGAGTATGAAACTGCGGAAGGCGAAGGTGCGTTTTATGGTCCGAAGATCGATATGTTCGTGCCGGATGCGCTTGGGCGTGAGTGGCAGTTGGGTACGGTGCAGATCGACTTCAACCAGCCGGAGCGGTTTGATCTGGAGTATGTGAACGCGGCGAGCGAACGGGAGCGTCCGGTGATGATTCACCGTGCGATGCTGGGTTCGCTGGAGCGGTTCATCGGTGTTTTGATCGAGCATCTTGGCGGCAACTTGCCGCTGTGGCTGTCACCGACGCAGGCGATTATGGTGCCGATCGCGGACCGGCATAACGACTACGCGTATGCGGTGGCGGATCGGATTCGTAAGGCTGGGTTGCGGGTGGAGGTGAACGATGCGAGCGAGCGGATGAACTCGAAGATCAGGGATGCGCAGTTGCAGAAGATCAACTACATGCTGGTAGTTGGTGATCGGGAGATCGAGGCGGACTCGGCAGCGCTTAGGACGCGGACGGGGGAGAACTTGGGCGCGATGGCGGTGGATGAGATTGTCGGGAAGTTGGTGGGGGAGGTTGAGAGTTTGGCCCTCTAATTTCCGCGTTATTCGTATGTGGATAGGATTCTTTCGAGGGCGTTGCGGTAGTGGTCGTATTCGGTCTCGCGGGTGGCGCCGAAGATTCGGGCACCGCGGATCAGCTCGCGGTTGAAGGCGGTTTTGTCGGTGGGCATGATAGGGGGTTCTACGGCTTTGCCCCGAGCGATTGCGGCGTCGACGACGATGTTGATGGCGGCGAGGACATCGGGGTGTTCCCATTCGCCGTGGCGTCCCATTTTCGCTGATAGGTCGCCGGGGCCGAAGACTGCGCCGTCGACGCCTTCTACGTCGAGCATGGCTCCGGCGTTTTCGACGCCTAGGGGCGACTCGATCTTGGGTAGAACCAGAATCGAATCGTTTGCTTCGCGGCAGTATCGGGCGATATCGGACCCGTCGTAGCCGGCATTGGCGCCCATCGCTAGACCTCGGACGCCTTCAGGCGCGTATTTCACCCAACTGACAAGCTCTTCCATCTGCTCGGGCGTCTCGGAGTGGGAGAGGATGATGCCCATTGCGCCGGCGTCTAGGATGCGGGAGACAAGTGCTCGTTCGGGGGCGATGACGGTGACGACGGGGGCCATGCCGTTGTCTCGGACTAGGGTCAGGAACATCGCGAGACGGTGATCGTCGTTGAGTGCATGTTCGGCATCGACCATTAGCATGTCGAAGCCGAGGTTGGCGGCGATCTTGACTACAAATGGCGTTAGCGCTTCGAAGATGTTGACGCCGAAGATTGGTTCGCCGGCGTTCAGCTTCTCTTTCGCAGGGTTGGAGATTAAGGGTTCTTCGTAGTTCATCGGGTTCAGTCCAAGCCTAGGAGTTCGAGTGAGTTGCGGTTGATGATGGCTTCGATCTCGTTTTCGGGTATCGGGGGTAGATTGTGTTCTTTGGCGAAGCGTGGGATTTCTCGTAGGAGGTTCATAGTCTCTTGCGGTGTCCAGAGGGTCCAGTCGGAGCCGAAGAGCATCTTGTGTGTGGCTGAGAACTCGTGGAAGACGCGCATCGCTCGCCATGCCATCCATGGCCTTGAAGGCATGCCAGAGATGTCGGTCCAGACGTTGGGGTGTTTGCGGACGACGGACATGCAGTCTTCGTACCAGGGGTGCGAGGTGTGGGCTAGGACCATCTTGAGGCGCGGGAATTTGATGGCTACCTCGTCCATGGCCAGAGGATGGGCGTATCGTAGAACGGCGTCTGGGGCGACGGACATTCCGTTGTGGAATACGATGGGGAGTTCGTCGGCTTGCAAGCGGTCGAAGAGTCGGAAGGCGGAGTCGCTCATGGGGTCTACGGCTTGGTAGCTGAGGGCGAGTTTGATGCCTCGGCAGCCGAGTTCGCCGACGGCTCGGTCGTATTCGTCGTCGATGTCGGGATGGTCGGGGTGGAGTGACATGAAGGGGATGAACTTGTCGGGGTTTTCGGCTGCGACGCGGGCGGCGATGTCGTTCTGGTTAAGGCTTTTGTCCCATCCGGCGTTCCAGTCGATTACTGGGTGTTCGTTTGTGCCGGGTTTGGGGGCTATCCCGAAGACGAGCGCTTTGTCGACGGGTTCCATCGCCGCGATGTATTCGTTGAGGGAGCCAGCGAGTTTGACGTTGGAGCCGATAAGGGGGTTGGAGGCTTCGTCGTCTGGTGGCACCTCGTGTTCGTGCGTGGGGAGATGGGAGTGGACGTCGACGATCAAAGTAGTGCTCCGTGGTGCTGGTTCAGAAGTTTATCGGGTGAAGCAGTTGGGTGTTGAGGGAGCCCCGTTTAATTCGTCCTTCGGTGAAGGGTGGGAGTGGACTGGCATCGTAGGTTGGTGGTGTTGTGCGATGCTCTAAAATAGGTTGAAACGCATCGGGAGAGTGTGGCGTTGCGTCGAGTATGTTTATGGCATCGAAAATCGCGGCCCGGCACCTTTAAGCAGTTCAGTTAGATCGGACGAGAGATAGATGGCTCAAGACGACGAAATCAGGCTACACCGCGGGTTGCGGGAGATCTATTTCGACCGCACAGAGACTACGTTCATCGACGGTAGCGAAGGTGTGCTTGAGTATCGGGGTTACAGCATTCACGATCTCGCGTCGAAGTCGAATTTTGAAGAGACGTCTTATCTGCTGTTGCACGGGGAGTTGCCGACGCAGGAGCAGATGGATGCGTTTAACGAGGAGCTTCGAAGCCAGCGGGAGTTGCCGGACGAGATCTTCCCAATCATCGAAGCGGTGAAGGATTCGCATCCGATGGATGTGCTCCGGACCGCCGTGTCCGCCCTTTCATCGTTCGATCCGGACAAAGATGCGGTTTGGGACGACGTGGATGCGACATTCCGGAAGGGTATGCGGATGACGTCGCAGGTTCCGACCATTATTGCGGCGCACTACAACATTCGCCGTGGCAATGATGTGGTCGCACCGAGCAGCGAACTCAGCCATGCGGCGAACTTCCTCTACATGCTTGATGGGGAGATTCCGTCCCAGGACACCGCGGATTTGATGGACAAGGATCTGATCCTGCACGCAGATCATGGTTCGAACGCAAGTTCATTCACTGCACGGGTGGTCGCGGGTACAAAGGCCGACGCCTACAGCGCGGTTGCAGCGGCGATTGGGGCGTTGTCTGGACCCTCTCATGGTGGTGCGGCAGAGAATGTGATGCAGATGGCGCGTGAGATTGGAAGCCCGGATAATGCGAAGGACTACGTTCGTAACCTGTTGAGGAATCGAACGCCGGTGATGGGATTTGGTCACCGTGTTTATAAATCCGCAGACCCGCGGGCGCGGCACTTGGAGGAAGGTGTGCGGAAGTTGAGCGAGGAGAAGGGGCAGCCGGAGTGGTACGAGATCTTGACGGCGGTGCAGGATGCGATGTCGCCGTATGCCCGGCGAGGTGTGCATGCCAATGTGGACTTCTTCGCTGGGGTCATCTACTACCTGAACGGCATTCCTCAGGATTTGTTCGTGCCCATATTTGCGATCGGACGAGTGCCTGGTTGGATCATTCAGGTGGTAGAGCAGTACCAACGGAATATCTTGATTCGTCCGTTGCTCAAGTACACCGGCGGTCGAGAACTCGAGTACATACCGATAGCTGATCGCGGCTAGTTAGCTAGAGCCTCCCATGCCGGACGAGATTACACCGGCGCGTCAAGAAGTTGAGGCTGAGATCCGGGCGAAGGGTCCGATCACGTTTGCTCGGTTCATGGAGATTGCGCTGTACGGCGAGGAAGGGTATTACACGAAGGCGGTGAAGGCAGGAGCGGATTATGCGACTTCACCGCAGATGCATCCTGCGTTTGGGTCGTTGATTGCAGGATGGTTGTTTAAGGCATGGGAGGCGTTGGGTGAGCCGAGTGAATTTGATGTCGTGGAACTGGGGGCCGGGGATGGCGGGTTGATGCGGGATGTATTGGATGCGGTTGGCGGCCCTCACCCTGGTCCTCTCCCGCCAAGCGGGAGAGGGGAATCAATTCGTCGATTTGGTTCCGCACTTCGGTGTCGGACGTTTGATCTTCGGCCGCGCGGTTGTGCCTCAGGCGTCGATGAGTTGTCAGGTGTGGATCGAATGGTTGGTTGTGTCATCAGCAATGAGTTGTTGGATGCTTTTCCGGTGCACGTGTTTACGGTTCGTGGTGGGGAGGTTTTGGAGTGTTATGTGGGTTTGGATGAGGGCGATGAGTTGGTTTGGGTCGAGGGTGAAGTTTCTAGGGAAGAGATTGTCGATCGCGTCGGCCAATTGGCGTCAGTACTGCCCAACGGTTACCGAGGTGAGGTGAATTTGGGTATCGCCGAGTGGGCGTCGTCGGTGTCGAGAATTCTGGAACGCGGTTATGTGTTGACTGTGGACTACGGTTGCGAACGTGATCTGCTCTACCATCCAGGACGGGTCGAAGGATCATTGAGGTGTTATCGGGATCATGTGCTCGGGCAGAATCCGTTTCGGGATGTCGGGTTGCAGGATATGACCGCGCATGTCGATTTCACGACGGTTAGGGAAGCGCTTCGTGAAGTTGGCTTCGTTGAGATCGCGGAACTGCGGACGCAGCGGGATTTTATGTTCGATTTAGGTGGTGGTGAGTATCTACGCGACGTCCGACACGCCTTGTCTCGCGCTGTTGAAGAAGATGAGGTGGGCAGTCTGACATCCGAACTTCGGAGATTGAACGCGTTGATGGATCCGCGGGGGCTTGGTGGATTTCGCGTGGCACAACATGGGATCGGCGCATCGACATTCGGCGTATCAATTCATGAGACCAACCCGGTGTTTCAGATGCCCGTCCGAGGAACTCGCCACCTGAGCGTAATTCCATACGATTGAAAGTAAATGCCAGCGAGTAGTGAGTTGACCCGATGATCAGACGAACTCCGTTATACGAATCCCATGTAGCCGCGGGCGCGCGGATGGTGGACTTTGGTGGCTGGGACATGCCGGTGAGGTATCCGACGCGGATCCTCCATGAGGTGGCTCAGGTGCGGACGAATTTCGGGATATTCGATGTTTCGCATATGGCTCGTTTGGAGTTCACTGGTGCAGATTCGGGTCGTTTTTTGGACACGGTCTTGAGTGTGCGAGCGTCGCGGTTGGAGCATGGCCAAGGTCGGTACCACCTGATCTGCAATGAGAAGGGTGGAATCATCGACGATGCGATCGTCTACAACATTGACGAGGATCGGTATCTGCTGGTGGTGAATGCGGGTAACGCTGATGTCGATAAAGAGTGGCTTTCGTTGCAGATGGCTCGATTTATCGAGAGCGAAGGTGGTGATGTCGGATATGTGGATCTGACCGAAGACATCGCGATGATTGCGGTCCAGGGTCCTCAGGCGGTGCCGATTATGGGGACGCTGACGCGTGGCGAGACGGGCACCATCCCACGGTTCCGAGTCGGTGAAGCAACGTTGGATGGGGAGCGTATTCTGGCGGCGCGGACGGGTTATACGGGCGAGGATGGTTTCGAGATCATGTTCGACAGTTCGCATGCTCCGGCGATCTGGTCGTTGCTAGTTGAGAATGGCGCTACTCCGTGCGGATTGGGAGCTAGGGATGCCTTGCGTTTGGAAGCCGCGTTCATGTTGCACGGCTCGGACATGACGGTGGAGAACAACCCGTATGAGGCAGGCTTGAGATGGGCAGTGCGGCCGAATCGGCCGGAGTATCTGCCGGGTGCGGTCTTGCGGGAGATCAGGGATCATGGCACTTCCCAGAAGATGACGGGATTCGCTATGCGGTCGCGTGGCATCGCGAGGCATGGACACACCATCCACGTCGAGGGCGAAGAGGTCGGTATCGTGACGTCTGGTTCGCACTCCCCTACTTTGGGTTGGCCGATTGCGATGGGCTACATCGACGTTGAGCACTCGGAGATTGGGACGGCGGTGCAGATCGATGTTCGGGGCAGGATCGTGGATGCAGAGGTGGTGCATATGCCGTTTTATCCACACGCATATTGAGTCGTAACGTTCGCTATTTGGACGATGACGAATTTGTTAGAGTCAATGCGGTTATCGACACAGGTACCGACGGAGGCAAGCTGCGTTGTATCCAGATGATTTGAAGTACTCGTCAGAGCATGAGTGGGCACGGGTCGCAAACGGCGGCATGGTTGAAGTGGGTATTACTCACTACGCCCAGGACACTCTCGGCGACGTTGTGTTTGTTGAGCTGCCGGAGGTGGGTTCCCACGTCGATCAGTTCGACAAGTTCGGCGAGATCGAATCAGTGAAAGCGGTCAGCGACCTCTTCTCGCCGGTGAGCGGTACGGTCACCTCTGTCAACGAAGAGTTGGAGCAGTCGCCGGAGCTGGTGAACTCCGACCCGTATGGCGATGGGTGGATCATGGAGGTGAAGTTGGATGACCCAGCGGAGTTGGACGAGTTGATGGACACCGAGACGTACCAGGGCACTCTGGAGTAGTTTGTGACGGAAAACGGCAACTCACCGCATCCGTTCATTCCCAACACGCCGTCTGAGCGCGACGAGATGTTGGCGACGATAGGCGTCGGCAGTTTCGATGCGTTGATTACGGATATTCCCAAGCAGCACCGAAATCCTTCTTTGGGTCTGCCCGACTCCGCTTCAGAGTTGGAGGTGGCTACCCGGATGCAGGCACTGGCCGCGCTCAATCAGGATGCGGGCTCTCGTCCGTCGTTTCTGGGTGCTGGCGCGTATCGGCATTTCATACCGTCGACAGTTGGCGCGGTGTTGCAGCGTGGTGAGTTCGTGACGTCTTATACGCCGTACCAGCCTGAAGCTGCACAGGGTGTTTTGCAGAGCGGGTTCGAGTTCCAGTCGTCGGTGGCGCAGATATTCGACATGGATGTCGCCAACGCTGGTATGTACGACGGTCCGACGGCATTTGCGGAAGCGGGGTTGATGGCGGCGCGGGTGAGTAGGCGGAACCGGATCTTGATACTGGATACGGCTGATCGGCGGTTGTTTGAGGTTGCCGAGGCGTATTCGCGGTATCAGGATGTCGAGATCGAGGCGATCAGTCGGGAGCGTGTGTTGAGCGGGGATGTGCCGAACGATGCGGCGTGTGTTGCTTTCCAATCCCCGAATTTCTTGGGCCGGATCGAAGATGCGCAGGCGATATCTGATGCGGCCCACGCCGTTGGGGCGTTGTCGGTGATGCACACGTATCCGATTGCATTGGGCATGTTCAAAGCGCCGGGTCAATTGGGTGTTGATATTGCTACTGGAGAGGGGCAGCCGCTTGGTGTGCCTTTGACATTCGGCGGTGCCTACGTTGGGTTGTTTACGTGTAACCAGCGGTTCATCCGTCAGTTGCCCGGCAGGATCATTGGGAAGACGACTGATACGGAGGGTCGCACGGGTTATACCTTGACGCTCCAGACGCGCGAGCAGCACATACGCCGCGAGCGGGCGACGTCGAATATATGCACTAGCACGCAGTTGATCGGTCTTATGGTGGCGGTTTACTGTGCGACGATGGGTCCGAGCGGGTTACGTGATGTCGCTGCGTTGTCGTACCACAAAGCGCACTATCTGGTGGATGCGATTGACGCGTTACCCGGTTGGAACGTGGTGAATGAAGAGGGATCGGCGTTCTTCAACGAGTTCCCGGTCGAGTGTCCGATTGCTCCGAGTGAGGTGAATCGTGGTTTGGCGGAGCGAGGGATCATTGGTGGGCTGGATGTTTCGGACGTTTTGCCGAATGGGATGCTGTTCTGTGTGACCGAGATGAATAGTCGGCAGGATTTGGATCGGCTTGTTGGCGCGTTGGCGGATATTGGAAGTGGAGGTGCGGCGTGAGTGAAGCTGTGATGCCGAACTCGAGCGTTGCTGACATGCACGACCGTCGGTTGCTGATGGACCGATCAGTTACCGGGCGTAGGGCGATCGAGATGCCGAAATCTGACGTGCCGTTGTCGGACTTGCCGGACGACGGTCTGCTACGAGACGCTGGCGATTTGCAGCTGCCCGAGGTTTCGCAGCTGGAAGTGATCAGGTACTTCACGCTGCTGAGCAGATTGAACTTCTCAATCGACACGAATTTTTACCCGCTCGGATCCTGCACGATGAAGTACAACCCGAAGCTGAACGATCAGATGGCGTCGCTTGGCGGCTTTGCGAACATTCACCCGTTGCAGGAAGACGAGAGTGTGCAGGGCGCACTGGAGGTGATTTACGAGTTGCAGCGATGGCTCGGAGAGGCAACTGGACTTCCGGGCGTCGGTCTGGCTCCGCTGGCTGGAGCACAGGGCGAGTATGCGGGGTTGTTGATTGCTCGGGCGGCGTTGGATGCTCGCGGTGAGTCGCACCGGAATGTTGCTCTGATCCCGGACTCGGCTCATGGCACCAACCCGGCATCGGCGGCGATGGCGGGATTGGATGTAGTAGTCATCAAGACGGACGAGTTTGGGAATGTTGATGTGGAGGATCTGCGGGAGAAGGCGGACGAGAACTCGTGCGTGTTCATGTTGACGATACCGAGCACGTTGGGTCTTTTCGAGCCGAACATCATCGAGATCAACAAGATCGTGCACGATGCTGGCGGATTGGTCTACGCCGACGGAGCCAATCTGAACGCACTGCTCGGACTAGTAAAACTCGGCGATCTGGGCATAGACATCTGTCATTCGAACCTGCATAAGACTTTCTCGACGCCACACGGCGGAGGCGGTCCTGGGGCGGGTCCGGTGATGGTTACTGAGGAGCTTGCGTCGTTCCTGCCCGAACCGGTGGTTGAGGTGAATGGCGAAGGAGAATTTAGCCTAGGGCGGCCGGACGACAGCATTGGGAAGATCAATGGTTTCCACGGGTCGTTTTCGATACTTGTGCGGGCGTACACCTACATGCAATCTCTCGGCGGCGACGGACTTCGCGCGGTTTCCGAGAATGCGATCATCAACGCCAACTACGTTCAGGCTCGGTTGGTTGACCGCTTCGACTTGGCGGTGGATCGGATCTGTATGCACGAAACCGTCCTGAGCGGGAAGCGGCAGGCTGATCGTGGTGTTCCGGCGTTGAACATCGCCAAGCGGTTGCTGGACTATGGGATCCATGCGCCGACGATGTATTTCCCGTTGATCGTTCCCGAGGCGTTGATGGTGGAGCCTACCGAGACAGAGTCCAAGGAAACTCTGGATCGGTTCGTAGCCGTCATGGAAGCCATCGACGACGAGATCGACAGCGATCCGGAATCGGTGCTCCACGCCCCGCACACGCTTCCCAACTCCCGGCTAGACGAGGCAACCGCCGCCCGCCGTCCCGTATTGCGCTGGAAGCGCTAAGCTTCCTCACTTCCTCCCCCTCGTGGAGGAAGCGCCGTAGCGAAGAATCTCAATCAACGGCACATCGCCGCTCGACTTCGGTTTGTGTATCTTGGTTCGATTGACAACCAATTTAGCTGCATATTCAGAATATTCGCTTGCAGGAATATAGTATTCAGAAATTGAACAGCAAATGTACTAGGTAATATTCTAGATTTCTGTGTATTATTCCCAACACAATGATGTTCGGAAAGGGATTCGCATCATTTGTCGCAATTGCGACAATGTTGTCCGTTGTCGTGGGCTTGGTTGTCATCGCACAGGTCGAAACGCCTGTCCATCTCGGTGACCCAGTAAGCCCCGAAGACTCGATTTTCGTCGACCTCGACTCGTCCCGATCCCATAACTGCGGCGTCACCGCGGCGAACAACATCAGATGTTGGGGACAGCTCGCGTACGCGCCTATACGAGCCGATGGTTTCGTCGACGTCGCAAACGGGAGGTTCCATTCCTGCGGCATCAAAATCGACGGAACGGTGCAATGTTGGGGCTCATCAACACAGACAACTACGGTCCCGACAAATCAAGACGGAACCCCGTTTCAGTTTTCAATGATCGATTCGTTCAATAACCACACCTGCGGAATCAAATCCGACAACGATCAAATGGTGTGTTGGGGCTCCGACGGAGACGGACAGGTCTCCGGCGTGGCGCCAAATAATGGTTCCGTCGGGTTCGACTACAGCGAATCGACTTTCAAGATGGTCGATGTCGGTCGTGAACATACTTGCGCGATTTTGAAAGGCGGCGACGGCGACGGGCAGTTGAGATGCTGGGGAAGTAACGGTTCTGACATCGCTACGGTTCCGACCCAACACCAAACCACCGAATTCATATCCGTCGCGTTAGGAGACGATTTTACTTGCGCTTTAACCGCACAAGGACAAGCCGTCTGTTGGGGATTAGACCAATATCAAGAGGTAACCCAAGTGCCAGTCAACATCCAATTCTCTGCGTTGGCAGCCGGGCACCGTCACGTTTGCGGCATCAAAACTGATGGCACACCACATTGCTGGGGTGCTCATCGCGAAACAAACCCCGAGGCTATCAATCCTGGTCTGGTACCGGTTCCCGATGAGTTCGCCGACGTTACATTCGCCAAGCTCAGCGCTGGATTGTTCCACAATTGCGGAATCTTGGACGATCGCAATGGTGATCTGTCTGGCACCCTGGCCTGTTGGGGATCGGAATTTCCCGATGATCCAACACAGCCGGCTCGTTTCGACGGCATATACACAATTACGCCCGATGCCCCTTTTCCCTTTGCCAACCCAGCAGTCCAGATAGCCACCGGATCGACCTTCAACTGCACACTGACCACCCACCAAGACATCTCCTGTTGGGGAGATAACACGAGGGCTCCGCAGTCGATCAAAGGGCCGTTCATAGACATAGAAGGAGGATTTTTTCATATATGTGCGGTGAGGGCATCCGGGCATATTCGATGTTGGGGCGACGATGTCTATTTGCAATCATCGGGATTCTCCTCATTGATCGGCGACAGTTTGCTGGCAACCGGCAGATTCGTTGAGAACCTCACCACCGACTACACATTCAAATCTGTCTCTGCCGGAGATCTCGCCACCTGCGGCATTTTGGACGGAGAAACTCAAGGTCAAGCCGATGGCGCTGTGCTGTGCTGGGGGCTCGCTTCCAACGGGCAAGCGCAGCCACCCGAAAACTCATTTTCGTCAATCAGCGTCGGCGATTACCACGGCTGCGGACTGCTCGACGGTCAGAACGGACAGACCGCTGGAACAGCGGTCTGTTGGGGAGCCGAGAACAATTTGAACGATCAGAACGAAGTCGTCCCCACAGTATATGGATTGGATCCCATGGCGGACTTCGGACAGGCCGACGTTCCAGAAAGACTCGCAGATGTAAAACTGTCGTCCATCTCGGCTGCCCGCTACCACTCCTGCGCGATACGTGCAGACAACCACATGATCGAATGTTGGGGTCGCCCTGAAATTGCCGAAATTCCTGATGAGATCCAATCCGAACGCTTCGTACAAGTACATGTTTCCGGATTCTTCAGTTGCGGAATCACTACTCAAAACCGCGTTAAGTGCTGGGGACCCACCTCGCTGACACGTCCTGGATCATCGACTCCTGAGTCTGCGTTCAATCTGAACCAGTTCCATGTTCCTGCTCAAATCATCGATTCCGAATTCACCGAAGTAAGCACATCCAGACGGCACGCCTGCGCCATCAGTCCGCAAGGAACCCTCGCCTGTTGGGGTGCAGACGCAGTCCCCAGTACGAACGAAATCGATGTCTATTCAGGCAGATCCATCATCAACACTGGGCAGTCGTGGGTGCCGCCAGCTTTCCGACGGTTTCCGATGGAAATGCCTAGCTTAGCCCTAGGGCATCGCCCGACCCATAACATCCGCATCCTTCGCATCGAACCCTCGATCCGCAGCATCAGCCTCAAACCTGGCCAACCTGTCCGGCTCAATGTCGAGGTATTCGGACGTCAGGACATGCGCGACGACTCCCTGGGAGACCGGCCGGACATCTCCTTCGAATGGCTGTCCGAAGACCCAGCGTCTCCAACCGCCAGAGACATCAGCGAGTTCCGCGAATACGTCGAGGACCACGACGATCGCGAGAGAAACAGCCTTCCGGACGACCGACGCGTGTTGCACATCTCACCCGACGAACCCGGACGCTACCAGGTGAAAGCGATGCTCGATCCGGGCGCCGAGTGTCTACCCAAGCGCGCTGAAGAGAGCGATGAAGACGCCCTCACGCGATGCTCGGCGATTTTCCATGTGACCGTGATCCGTCCGGCGGCACAAGAACCGACATCCGTCCCTCCTCGCAACCCCGACGACGCTGTACCCGAGGTCATCGTAAGCGACGATGGCACCAACTACGACGTCTTCACACCCGAGGAAGGCGGAGAGTTCACAACCGACAACTGCTCCTTCAAGGCACCCAAAGGCGCGGTGAACGACATGGAGGTCATCGGAATCACAATCACCGAACTCGTGTCCCCCGAAGAGCAACTTAAGGTCTCCGACCCGCGCTACATCACCGACGGCTTACAGTGCCGCATGTCCGCCGTCGCAGTTGACGGTGCTCACCTGAACGACTACCGCCTTATAGCGTCCGCCAAGATCTGCATGACGATGCCCGACTCTTTACGCCCGAAGCTTACCGACTCGATTGTCGGCGTGATCAATCCTGATGCGACGCTGACCACTTTGAGCAGCAGCATATACCTAGCCAACTCAGCAGGTGAGTTGAAAGTCTGCGGCAACATCAACTCTTTGTCAGCCACCACCACTGTCGCGCTGCGTGCGGAGGTAGCAAGGGAACTGCCTTCCACGCCAGCACCGACGCCCGAGATCGCCGACATCGACACCGGAGCTCCCAGATTGACCACAACTCAACTCGCCCTGATGGCGATCATGGGCTCCGCGTTGGCCGCAATTCCAGCAGCAATGCTGGCAACCCGAAAGTCCGACGTTCGAAATCGCCTATCCATATAGCCGCTCCAAACTGCAGCTGACCACGCGCCGCAATGATGTATATTT
This sequence comes from Dehalococcoidia bacterium, assembly GCA_965204425.1. Taxonomy (GTDB): domain Bacteria; phylum Chloroflexota; class Dehalococcoidia; order Lucifugimonadales; family Lucifugimonadaceae; genus Bin127. The sequence goes on along the minus strand of OZ241990.1, from coordinate 2,275,663 downwards.
GCACGTCAAAGCGGAACGGACAGGGGCTATTTCTCGTAGCCGAATTGGAGCAGTCGCATGTATCTTGGAACTCAAGTTGGGAACAGGGACGATGTCGATCTTCGACAGTGGGCGCAACTAGGAGTCGTCAACATCTGCAACGACCCGCGTGAAGGGAACGCTCACACTTGGTCTAGAGACGATCTCGCGAAGTGGCGCGAGCACGTCAACTCCTTCGGCATCGAGCTCGACATGATTCAGCTTCCGCTGTCCTCGACTCCGATCGAGGTTGCGGAAGCGCCTAGCATCATGCTGGGCATTGACCCTGATCGCGACCGTGAGATTGAGGTGGTGAACACGCTGATCGAGAACTGTGCGGCGGTTGGCATTCCGGCGGTCAAGTACAACATGAACCTCATCGGTATTCCGCGATCGGAGCGGGAGCCGGGTCGGGGTGGTTCGAGCAACTCGACCTTCCGTTACGAGAAGGTAAAGCACGAGGACGCGCCAGGGATCGCCGGGGAGGTGTCTGAGGACGAGTTCTGGGAGCGGATCGATTATTTCCTGGAACGAGTGGTGCCTGTGGCGGAAGAGAATAAGGTTCGGTTGGCTTGCCATCCGCATGATCCTTACACGCCCCCGGGATTTCGCGGAGTTACCCGAGTGCTGGGGACTCCCGACGGGTTGAAGAAGTTTGTGCACATGCACGAGAGCCCATACCACGGTCTCAACTTCTGTCAAGGCACTGTGACCGAGATGCTCGACGATCCCGGCGAGGAGATCTTCGACATCATTCGCTACTTCGGAAGCCGAGAAAAAATCTTCAACGTTCACTTCCGCAACATCCGAGGACGAAAACTCGACTTCATGGAGGTCTTCCCCGACGAGGGCAGCATCAACATGTTCGAGTGCATCAAGGTTTACCAAGAGGTGGGCTACAAATACATGCTGATGCCGGATCACGTGCCTCAGATCGCTGGTCGAGATCCGCAGGGAACGGCGTTCGCGTTTGTGTACGGTTACATCACGGCGTTGCTGCAGGCCATCGAAGAGCCGCGCAAGCAGCCATGGGTCACCAAGGGCCCGTAATCCGATCGACTTCGATTGACCTCGTTAGATAACGAATACGTAATCGCGATCCTGATCGCCGTTGGCACGGCGATTGTGGCGGTCGTTCTCGAGGTCATCCTCAAGATCGTCAAGAGCCGCATGAGGGCGGGCGCGGACGACTATGTGCCGACGCCCAAATACATCGTCTTGGAGGCGATCGACGGTCCGGCGATTTTGATGATCCTGCTGGCGGGCGGCACCTATGCTGGTGGGTTTGCGCTGGATCACTGGCACTCGGGGCGGGACCTCGATGCCGACTTGGCAGCTTTGGTTCGTAAAGTTGGGACCGTTAGTGTGGTTGGGATCGGGGCGTTCCTGGCGACTCGTATCGGTGCGCTGCTTCTTGACTGGTACGCGGTGCATGTCGCGTCGAAGACGTCGACGCAACTTGACGACCAACTGATCCCGTCGTTCAAGCGAATGCTGCCGATCTTGGTTTACGCGCTGGCGATCTTGTGGGGATTGGCGATTTTCGAGATCGAGATCAGTCCGTTGCTGGCTACGCTGGGTATCGGTGGCATCGCGATTGCTTTGGCGGCGCAGCCGACGTTGTCGAACTACTTCGCAGGGACGTATGTCATCTCCGAGGGGGAGATCGAGCCTGGCGACTTCATTGAGATCGAGGGTGGGCCGTCGGGGTTTGTGGAGGACATTTCTTGGCGGAGCACTAAGTTGCGGTCTCGCTTCAACAACCTGATCATCATTCCGAATTCGATGATGTCGGACAACATGATCACGAACTACTCTCGGCCGCAGTTAGCGATGAATGTGATCGTCACTGGCGGTGTCAGCTACTCGTCGGATCTTCAGCAAGTGGAAGATATCTTGATGGAGGTTGCCAATAAGGTCGTGGTTGAGTCGGAGCACGCCATCACGGAGACTGAGCCGCGGGCAGGTTTTAGCGTCTTCGGGGACTCCAATATCGACTTCTGGGTGTTTATCCAGGCGACCGACCGGGCGGGTTCTTTCCAGTTGAAGAGTCAATTGATGAAGCAGATTCATCAGCGGTTCAATGAGGAAGGGATTGTGATTAACTACCCGATCCGGCATCTGGTTGTGGATGATGTTCCGGAGGATGAAGAGGCGGCTGATCGGGAGGCTACTCCGCCGGAGCAGATTGTGGAGTTTGTGCGGAAGGGTTGAGCTTGGGTGTCTTAACCCGTGGCACCAAAGTTTAGATCGGTCACAGGCATCCCGTTGTAAAGTTTTGTCCATGACTAGTTCTGAGCAAGATCGTGAGGACGTGAGGGCGCATCTCTCGATGATGCAGTCGGTTATCACTCGCATGGCAGAGAACAGCCGGGCATGCAAGACGTGGGCGGTTACACTGGTTGCGGCGATCTTGGTGGTGGTTACCAAATTTGATGGCAGGGCCGAATCCGACAGTTTCGGTCCGCTTGAAACTTGGATCGCGGTCGTACCCACTACGCTGTTTTGGATGTTGGATTCGTACTATTTGGCGTTGGAGCGGGCATTTAGGCAGAGTTACAACCAGTTCGTGAAACGGCTACGCGACAATGAATCAGTGGAAGATCAGCTGTTCCAGATTGGAACTCCAGGTGCTCAGTGGCAACATGGTCTTCCCAGTCTGTTTTCGATCTCTACTTTTCCGTTCTACGCCGTGCTAGGAGTGGGCATACTCGTTGCTTGGTTGTTCGTGGGTTAACGACTACGAACCGCGAAAACGTCAGCTTCACTTTGCGAAGGGTAGCCGATCAGGGTACCCGCGCTCGGGTTGCCAACCTTGCGAGCATAATCCTCTCTGGTTTTCTGAGAAAAGCGTTCGTTGTCCCGTGGACGGGTTCACGCTCTTTCTTTCTAATGCCTCTTCGATCCAACGCAGAAACTTCTTAGTTAGAGTTTTCTTAGGCCACTTGTAAATTCGAGCGTAAGGGTTAGGTTCGTGCAGGTTGTCGGCCAACCGCGGAGGTATCAACCGAGACTCAATCGAAGTTTGGTCGTAGTTGAAGTGGCTTTTGAGCAAAATCCCTATGATGCCATTGCGGGAACTAGTAGGCGTATCACGAAGGCTGGAGTGAACCTCTCGGTCGACATGCTTGCGCTTCCAAGTACATCGACCAATCAGCACAACGGTAACTTCGGAGTCCGCTACATATTCATCTCGTATCCTCTGCTGAACTGTTTCAGTCTTGAGGTGAAAATCTTTGATGTCATCTTGATGGACAGATTTGTCGATGATCTTGTCACCCAAGACTTCGACTAACCGATCTCTCGCCTCCGAATCCTTCTCCTGAAAACTGAAGAAAACCTTACGCGTCTGAGTCATGATCGAGGGCCTCGTTAAGCAAATATCAATCAGCCAACAACCACTCCGTCAATGGTCCAACTTCCCGTTGACGCGATGCCACGTTTACATCCAATCGCTCCAGATGTTGCTCCAGTGTGAGTTGACCGGTCGGTACGCTGTGATTCTCGAAGAAACTTTTGACGTCGGCTGCCTGCTCAGGTTTGGACAGCGATTGGACGCCGCTGACCATCCTCACGATGCTGTTGTCGGGATAGGTGTCTAGCATGTCGTCCCAGTGGGATTTGATGAACTTCCATGCCGAGAACCCGTGGCGGCGATTGAACATGGCGCCGCCAGCGAGGTACGGCGCGTCTTGCGAACGTACCTCGCCGTTCAGACACATCTCGAGCGTGTTCTGCATCTCACCTTCGCCCGGGAACGAAGACAGGAGGCTCATGTAACGACGCTCTTCCTGAGGAGTGGCCGGGTCCTTGAACCGCCCCAGAAAGACCTCATAGTCGCTCGCAGAGCCAACGATTGCGACGGCGTTGGCGGATGCTGCGGCTAAGTTAGGTTCAATCGAAGCGCCATCCAAATATCCGTCGTGCAGTTGGCGCAGACGCATCAGGGCATCTTCGTTTCTCGCCGTGATCCCCAACGAACGGCACAGCACTCCGCGCAGCTCCAAGTCGCGAGGAGAGTCGCCGTCCCGTGGTTCCCAGCCCAGACGCGACAATCCGGCGCTATAGAGCTCACCGAGTCGGGATCGCATACGTGTCCGCGCTGCTTCGTCTTCGATGATACGTTCCAGGCTAGCCAGATTGCGTGTCAACAAGGTCCAAACGTCGAGATCGTCTTCATTCGAGTACCCTTCGGCGAGTTTCAGGTAATCGATTGCGGATGCGTTGCCGGCCGCCATAGCTGCCCACTGGTCGTCGGCTAGGCTGTAGCGTTCGATTGATTCCATATCGCCGATGACGTCTCGGAGCGAGGTCATGAGTTCGGGCGAGTAGTTGACGCGGTAGAAGCCGTTGCTGCCGGCGTTGGCGTTGACCCACTTTGCGCCTTCCATCTCGCCGACCTCGACGTCGTCCTCGGTCATGAGCATCTTGATGTTGCTGACGTTGCCTGAGGCGTCGGCGTACTTGATGCCCATTGGGATGGGCCAGACCGTCTCGTCGGCTTCGTCTGGCGACTTGTAGAAGAAGCGGTTTTGCTTGAGGATGGTCTTGTTGCATCCGTCGCACTGCTTGACGTTGACGATCGGGTAGCCGCGCTGGTAGATCCAGGCGTCCATGGTGCTGCGGACGGGTTCGCCAGTGGTCTCTTCTAGGGCGTCCCAGAGGTCGGAGGTCTCGGTGTTGCCGTATTCGTGCTTCTTGAGGTAGTGACGGATGCCGTCGCGGAAGCGCTCTGCGCCGAGGTGCTGTTCGAGCATCCGAAGCACAGAGCCGCCTTTCTCATACGTCAAAAGGTCGAACATTCCGTCGGCGTCGGCGGGTGATTTGACTTCGTACTCGATGGGGCGCGTCTTCTGAAGCGAGTCGACGTCGAACGCGGCGGAGCGTTCGAGGCTGAACTGGTCCCAGCGTCGCCATTCGGGGTTGAATTCGTCGGTGCACATCGCCGCCATGAAGGTTGCGAAGGCTTCGTTAAGCCAGATGCCGTTCCACCACTCCATCGTGACGAGGTCGCCGAACCACATGTGGGCGAGTTCGTGGGCGATGACGTCGGCGATGCGGAGGAGTTCGGGCTGGGTCGCTTTTTCGGTGTCGACGAGGAGGATCACCTCTCGGAAGGTGACGCAGCCGAGGTTTTCCATCGCTCCGAATGCGAAGTCGGGCACGGCGACGAGGTCGAGTTTCTCGCCGGGATAGGGGATGCCGTAGTAGTCGGTGAAGTAGCGCAGGGAGAATGCGCCGGACTTGAGGGCGAAGGGGGTGAGGTGGCCTTTGCCGATGGGATGGATGATGCGTAGCGGCACGCCGTCGACATCGACAGGATCGGTGGCTTCGAACGGTCCGACGATGAATGCGACGAGATAGGTCGACATCTTTATCGTGGTGCCGAACTTGACGGTGCGGGTGGTTCCATCATTGGACACGGTTTCGGAGACGATGGGGCCGTTGGATGCTGCGAAGAGGTCGTTCGGAACGGTGAGAGCGACTTCGAATGAGGCTTTCATCGCTGGCTCGTCGAAGCACGGGAAGGCACGGCGAGCGTCGGTGCTCTCGAACTGGGTTGTTGCGATCTTGCGCTCTTCGCCGGATTCGTCGGTGAAAGTCGACATGTAGAAGCCGGCGAGTTTTCGGTTGAGGATGCCGTCGAACTCGATCGAAAGGTTGTAAGAACCTGCAGAAGCCGCTCTCGCCAGACGGAGAGTGACCCGTTCGAGTTCCTCGTCGTAGGTGAAGTCGTCGACTGCGATCTCGGCGCCGTTACCGGACAGCGTTGCCGACTTCAGTTCGATCTCTTTGTAGTTGAGGATGATCTCGGAGACCGGCTCGTTTACGTGCAACGAGATGTCAACGTTTCCGGTGAAGGTCTCGGCGTCGAGGTCGGGCGTGAGGTGGAGGTTGTAGTGGCTGGGGACGACCGAGGTCGGTAGTCGATAGGGGTCGATTTCGGCACTGTCGGCGGGTTTGGTTGGAGTTGTTGTCATTCGGTTAGCTACGTAGTGTGTTTAATGGTTGAGACTCTGAATGATTGTAATGATGGGGGTTGGACTGGGTGGGTGTTTTGAACTGGGATGGGCATGATTTGAATGATGGGCTTTGATCCGCACCGCCCTTCCCCGGGCATACCCCGCTCGCTTCGCTCGCGCCCCTTTCGCCCAGCGAAAGGGGCGGGGAGTCTGAACCGCGGATTGCGCGGATGGTTGGGATGGGTTGGTGGTTCTTGCCGTCCCGATTTGTCATTCCGAGCGCAGCTGAGGAATCTCCTCGCTTCAGATGCTTCGACGGTGCTCAGCATGACATCGCGTCCCCGTTCGGGTGGGAAGGGGGTGTAGACGCGGTTGAAGGCCGGGGCGGTCGGGTTCCCGGTCTTTTTGCGTGGTTGGTCTTGGGGTTCGGGCTCTGCGGCGTAGCCGCAGAGCCTCTTATGACCGTGTTGGATGAGGCTGTAACTAACAGACTCAGACCGGTTCCGATCGATCGGAACCGGGAACTGGTCCCAGGAGGTACAGACTGCCGGGCAGCATGCACAAATCTTCCGCACGCGTTCCTTGTCGCCATAACTTGGAACATGGCCCTCGCGGGGAGTTAATCCCGCGGTGCCAATCACTGGGTTGGAATCCAGCTCACGCCGTAGGCTTATCCGTCCAACCAGACAGAGTTCCTTGGAACGTCCACGAAAACTCGATTGGCCCTCACTGACGCAGGCTGCGTCATCTGGCTTGTCGTGCGTCGTCTGCACTGTACGACGCGACCAATCTTTGCTGCAAGCAATCGTTTCCCGTTCGACCAGACAAAGACGACCCGCCGGGTGGGGCGGGGGGAGGGGAGGTTGTAGACGGTTTAAGCAAGACGCGGTCGTCGAGGGGCGGGCGTCAACTTTGCCTCCCTCCGCGGCATCACAGGCGGTGATGCCTACGACCTTGTCTGGTCTTACTAGCGCTGTTGCCGTCATCCCTAAATCTCTAGCCTTTGTCTGGCTTGATAAAGTGCCCGGGTCCGTCGACCTGGGACCAGTGTGTTAACAATTCGTACTTTAGTACAGCCGTCATGTACGCGTCAAATCCAAGTTCGATTCCGGGGGAATCGTTGTTGGGAAACAATTGGGGTACAGGGGTTTGAACTGGGATGGGCGTGAATTTTTGAACTAGGATGCGAAGGATTTGAAAGATGGGCTAGGATGGCACCGCCCTATTTCCGCCGGTGGCCCTCATCCTAGCCCTCTCCCGCGGTTGTCGTTCGCTTTGGGGGAGAGGGGACATATGGCAGCGGTTGGGGATTTTGAACTGGGATGAGAAGGATTGGAAAGATGGGCTTTGATCGGCTCCGCTCTTCCCCGGGCATTCCCCGCTCTTGTTGTCGTACTCCTTCGGGTTCGCGCCCCTTTCGCCTAGCGAAAGGGGCAGGGCATCCCCCTGCTCGCTTTGCTCGCGTCCCCCTTACGCTGCGCGAAGGGGGAGGATGTCGGCTTTGAACTGGGGTGGGCGTGATTGGGATGATGGACTGTGATGTGTGGTTGTTTGTGGGCGTAGTACGGTTCCGCGGCGGCTTTCCCTTCAGATACTTCGGCGGGGCTCAGCATGACATGGCGCGGGTAGGGGCATCCCCCGCTCGCTATGCTCGCGCCCCCTTACGCTATGCGAAGGGGGCTGGATGTTGTGGGCTTTGTTTTTCTCTGGGTTCCCGCGTTCGCGGGAATGACGGTGTGGGGTGTTGCTGCGGTGGGACTCGGTATGGCATGGGGCGGGTAGGGGCGACCACACGGGTTGCACATACGGGTGGCGAATTGCGGGATGCGCGATGTTAACGTGAAGGTGATATTGCACCGAAATGGATGCCACTGATCAGCAGACGACCGTGGAATGACTAGTCAGCCTAGACACACCGAACCGAGCGCCAACAATGCGTTGGGACGCGCGCTTGCGAGCATGTTGCCGACGTGCAGAGTCAGGCACGAGGACACGGGTGTGATCGTGGGCGGCGCGGGGCTGCATCCGGATATTCTGATCACGGCTTCTGACCGCGCTCCGGTTGTGATCGAGGCGGAGTACGAACCGGCGAATTCGGTGGAGGAAGATGCTCGTGCGCGGTTGGGACTGACCGTTGAAGACGGTCACAGGCGTATTGAATCGGCGATCGCGTTGCGCTATCCCGATGCGCTGAAGTATGCAGTCGACTTGGATACAGAGGTGCGCGCCGCTCGTCACAAATACGCCGTGCTTTACGAAAACGGGGACCGCTTCCCGGCATCCGGTTGGCTGGAGGGCTCGTGTGAGGACATCGCCGATATGGTGCGGTTGCTTTCGGTTCCTCAGAGTGCGGTGATCAATGCTTCGGACCACTTGGAGATGGGTATCGAAACCGCCGCCGACCGTCTGAACGAGATATCGGAGCTACGACCGAAAGTGGCCACCGATATCGCGGGTTTGCTCGGCATGTCGAACGTCCACCAGACGCGTCGGATGGCCTGCGCCATCTTAGCGAACGCCATGGTTTTTCACGATCGTGTAGCCGACATGCACGACGGCGTTCAGCATCTGCATATGGTGTGCGGACCGGATGTCGCCGATCCGCAGAGTGAAGTTCTCGCGTCTTGGCGTCAGATCTTGGAGATCAACTACTGGCCGATCTTCGCGATAGCCCGCGACATTCTGAGTCAGATGTCGCCGCAAGACGCGGCCCGCATTCTGCATGTGTTGCGCGAAACGGCGGGCAAGGTATCGGCGTCGGGTGCGAACATTGCGCACGATTTGACCGGTAGGATCTTCCAACGGCTGATTGCGGACCGCAAGTATCTGGCGACGTTCTACACCTTGCCGTCTTCGGCCGCCTTGCTTGCACGGTTGGCGGTATCGAAGATGCGAGACGTCGATTGGTCGGACGCGGAGGCTATCGGGAATCTTCGAGTGGGTGATTTCGCGTGTGGGACTGGAGCGCTGCTGGGTGCGGTTTACGAGCAGTTCGCCAACCGCCATGAAAATGCGGGAGGCCGATCTGAGGATCTGCACCGAGTGATGATGGAGGAAGTTCTTTACGGTTGCGACGTTATGCCATCCGCCGTCCACATCACGGGAGCGACGTTGTCCGGGATGCATCCAAATGTCCGTTTCGGTGGTTCACGCCTGTATACGTTGCCTTACGGTCGTCAACGCGACGGGTCGGTGGCGATCGGTTCGCTGGAGTTGCTGCAATCGTCGGCGGTGATGACCTTGATGAACACCACTGATCCGGCGTTGCGAACCAGCAGCGCGGGTGAAGAGACGGCATCTCAGATAGTTGTGGATGTGCCGGATGAGGGTTTTGATTTGGTGATAATGAACCCGCCGTTTACGAGCAACACTAAACACTACGATTCCAGGGCCGGAGTTAGAAACGCCGCATTCGCGGCATTCAACGCAACCGATGAAGATCAGAAATCTATGGCGGATCGATTGCGCCAGAAAGCGGCGCGGACCCATTACCACGGTCATGCGGGTTTGGGATCGGCCTTTGCATCACTCGGCCACGAGAAATTAAGACCGGGTGGTGTTATCGCATTAGTTCTGCCTTTCAGCGCGATCAATGGCCCGTCTTGGGCCAAGTTCCGGCAATTGATCGCAAACAATTACGAAGACGCGTCGATCGTAAGCATCGCTGACTTCAAAGATGGGATGTCGTTTTCTTCAGACACGGGGATAGCGGAATGTCTAGTGATTGGACGAAAAGTCGAATCGACAAAGAAATCAAACGGACGAGCCAAATTCATCTCTTTGACCGGCAGACCTCGTGATATTGCGCAATCTTTTGTTGTTTCTACGTCTATTGCTGGTGTCGACACGCCCCGTGAGTTGGAGGAGGGACCTTTTGGAGGTGCGGTCTCATATTACGGCACAGAAATCTCGGGAGAAACTATCGATGCGCCGACCACACAATTCCAAGTTGGTTGGGGCGCCGCCCGATTGAACGATGCATCGGTGGCACAAATCGCTCATCGGCTGTCACGTGGTGCATTATGGTTACCCGCACAACCCAATCCGGTTCCTATTCCGATCGCAACAATAGGAGATGTTGGCAAAAGAGGGCTAGATTCTCAGCTGTTCATCAGTGCCGCACACAACGGCCCATTTACCAAATCAAGTTTTTCGCCGACTGCTAGTTACCCCGCGTTGTGGAACCATGACGCGAAGAAAGAGACGCGGATAGTGTGCGAGCCCGACTCACAACTGATCGTCAGGAAGGGTATGGAAGGAAAGGCGGCGGAGATCTGGAAAACTGCGACGCGTGCGCACTTGAATCGAGACTTTCGCTTTAATTCTCAACCATTGGCGGTGGCGTTTAGTGAAGATGTGACTATTGGCGGGCGGGCGTGGCCGAATGTGATATTCGACGATGAGCGTTACGATTACACCTTCGCAATTTGGGGCAACAGCACATTGGGATTATTGAACTTCTGGTGGCATTCGAGCAGACAACAACCTGGCAGAGCAATTATCACGATTCGCTTTGCTGAAACATTGGACATTTTGGACTTGCGCGCACTGAGCGACGAGCAACATGCGACTGCGCGGCAGATTTTCGAGGAATTTCGAGAATTGGAATTCTTACCGGCCTATGCTGCCGACATTGACCCGAACCGTGAAAAACTTGACCGACGCGTGATCTGTGAGTTGTTAGGTTTCGATGAGAGTATCTTTCACGCAGTCCGTAATTTGGCGGCCAAGTGGTGCGCCGAACCTTCGGTGCATGGTGGGAAAAAGCGGCCAATAGTCACTGAGTAGGCCGAACAAGGATTGATGCGGGGATCAATCGAGGCCGAGTTCTAGCTCGGTCTGGCGTTCGATCGGGGTCGACGCCCGGGCGCGTGCGAAGATTTCTTGTCTTCGAGCTTCGGCCTCTGCTTCCCTACGGGCTACTTCAGCATTATGTTCGGCGATTTTCGCTTGCCGTGCGGCAAAGCATGGATCGCATCGATCCAACGATTCGATGTCGTCTGTAGGTTGCCAGTCTTCCGTGTAGTTTCGCCAGATTTTCGTTGTCAGCATCATCTCCCTGCAGTCGGGACACGGAGCTTCCACAGGTTGATCAAGATACTCGGTTCTAATCGGCGGGTATTCAAATTCGGCAGCCATTTTGAGATGATAACTGGTCGGTTAGTTTCTGATCCCGATTTCGTTTTAGCGAGTGCCATCTCACGCGCCACTCATCGGACAACACATCTATCGTCAGGTTATCGCGTGATGCCTAGTGTTTCACACCGAATACAACCTCCGAATCGAGCCCGCGCTTCCCCGGGCATCCCCCGCTCTTGTTGTCGGTCGGTTTTGGGTTCGCGCCCCCTTACGCCCAGCGAAAGGGGCAGGATGTTGGTTTTGATCTGGGATGGGGTGTGATGGTTGTCTGAACCGCGGTTACCCTCACCCTAGCCCTCTCCCGTCCAACGGGAGAGGGGACACGGTACTGCGGGATTTAAGGATGGGGTGGTGGTTTGAGAGGGTGGTTCGCGAATCGGCCCTACGGGCATACTCCACTCGCTTGGCGAAAGGGCGTGTTGTTGGTTTCGCGAGATGCTTCGACAGGCTCAGCATGACATCGACTTGGTTCAGGATGACGCGCGGAGGGGCTGGGCAACCACAAGGGTTGCCCCTACGGGGGATTGCGGCGTAGTAGAGTAGCTTCAGTTTGCGAAATGGTGATTTTTGGAGGTGTAATAGTGATGGATGCGATGCAAGGGTTTAGTTTTGGGTTGGGTGGTTTGCCGCTTGTGTCGGATGCTCGGACGCGGTCGGTTTCGGCGGAGAATCCTACTGGGGAGAAAGGTAAGGGCGGGATGGCGGTGCCGGTGGCTGGGCATCCGGTGTCGTCACCGGCGCGGGAGATGGGTCAGGGGTGGAAGGTTAGTCCGTTTGTTTGGCTCAGGTCGGGGGAGTCTACGACGTTGATGGATGTGGAGGGTCCGGGGGTGATCCAGCATATCTGGATGACGACGATGCGGAGCTGGAACGGGGCCGGGCGGGGGTGCGTGTTGCGGTTTTACTGGGATGGCGAGGAGTCGCCTTCTGTAGAGGTGCCGTTGACGGACTTTTTTGCGGTGGGGCATGATCTGTATGCTCCGGTGAACTCTCTGGCGGTGATCGTCAATCCGACGTCGGCGTTGAACTGCTACTGGCCGATGCCGTATCGGAAGCACGCGCGGGTGACGATTACTAATGAGTGGGAGGAGGATCAGCGGCTGTTCTACCAGATCTCGTATGCGGAGACTGGGGTGCCCGAGAACGCCGGGTACTTTCACGCGCAGTGGCGACGGGAGGTGACGGATCGGGCGAATCCGGACTACACGATCTTGGACGGCGTCGAGGGGCAGGGTCAGTATGTCGGGACGTTCTTAGCGTGGACGCAGTTGTCGGACGGGTGGTTCGGCGAGGGTGAGATCAAGTTCTACATAGACGGGGATGATGAGTTTCCGACGATCTGCGGGACGGGGACGGAGGACTACTTTCTCGGTAGTTACGGGTTCCCAGAGGTGTATACGACGGCGTATGTCGGGAATACTCTCGACCATAAGGGAGCCGACGGTCCGCCGAAGTGGAGCTTATACAGGTGGCACATCTTGGACCCGATCCGATTTGCGGAGGATTTGAGGGTTACGATTCAGGCGATCGGGTGGTGGCCGGAGCCGAACAGCAGGTTCCAGCCGCTGGCGGATGATATTGCTTCGGTGGCTTACTGGTATCAGACGCCGCCTCATGCACCGTTTCCGGAGCTTCCCGCCATCGAGCAGAGGTATGCGAGGTAAGGTTTCTCCTCGGGAACCCTTTAATTCCTTTCCGATGAGGGGAAAGAAATGGCGGCGTAGGGTAAGAAGCGGGTGATCCGTTAGATCGTCTCGAGCGTATCCTCAGCCTCGCGAGCCTCAACCTCCCCGAATTTTTCCGACGCGATCTCCCGCAGCTCCGCAAAGTCGTTCTGTATACCCTTCAACAGGATGCCGACGTCGCTGGAGTGGAGCACGAAGCGGGAGCCTAGTTCGATGGCCTTGGCGGAGGTCTCGATCGACTGCTGGTGCACCATCGTCGGTACGCCGTGCTTCTCGCCCGTGTCGATGATGTGCTTGAGCACCTCGAGGTATTTGGGGTTGTCTACCTCGTCCGGGATGCCGAGAGAAGTCGTGAGGTCGTTCGGACCCACGAAGATGCCGTCGATCTCGGCGCATTCAAGCAGCTCGTCCAGTCGGTTGACGCAAGGCTCGGACTCGACACCCATGATGAAGATGTGGTCCTTGTGTCGGTTGTGGAGGTAGTCGCGCGTCTTCTCGCTGGGCAACTCTCCTGTCAATCCGACTCGTTCGAAGTACTCTCCCTTGAGAGGGTGGAAACGCACCTTGTTGGCGCACCTACGGACTTCATCGACGGTCTCACAGTACGGCACAAGCACACCGTCGGCACCGGCGTCGAGCGCAATGGCGACGTAAGAGTCGTCGGTGTTGGGCGTGCGGATTATGCAGGTCACGCCAGCACTCTTGATGCTGGTCACGATCTCGGCGATGCGGGCTCGGCTTCGAGAGGTGTGCTCCCAGTCGATGATGATGTAGTCGAGCGTCGACCCGGCGTATACCCTCGACCAGCGCAGGCCCTCGATGGCCGCGATCATGAATCCGAATACAGGCTTGCCCGCCTTCAACGTCGCTTTAAGCTCTCCTGGTTCCATCTTCTCTACTCCATGTCGAGGACGACTTCGCGCCCGGTGCGCGCCGACTCCTCGGTTGCTTCCAAAACCTTGAGCACGTTCAGTCCGTGCACCTGCGGAATCGGCGTGTCGTCGTCGCCTCGTCCGAGCGACTCGATAAACTCGGTGAACTCGTCTAGGAGGCTGTCGCGCTGAGGCACCTCCTCCTTGCGCCACGTCGCGTCGCCAGTGTCGGCGATGAAAAGCGCTGGGGCTTCTCCGCCGCCGTACGGCAGTCGGAAACGTGCCATGCCATTTGTGAAGAACCAGTCGCCACCGTATTCAGTAGCTCCCCGGTCCCAGGCGATCCTGCTGACGCAAGCCACGATCCCGCTCTTCCAGCGGATGAAGTACATCCCCGTGTCGTCGCAGTCGATCTTCGGGTGTTCGGACTTCGGATGGGTGAACTGTCCCTGTTGCGCCGAGACCGTTGCCACGTCGTAGCCGATGATCCAGAGGAGCCGGTCTATCTGGTGTGTGCCGTCCATCTGTCCCATTCCGCCGCCGCGCGCTCGGTCGAGCATCCACTCCGGTCGGTTGTAGGGTCCGTAGGGCTTGTGCCAGACGTCGTATGCCATGATGACATCGCCGAGATCGCCGCTGTCGACCACGCCTTTCATAGCTCGAACGGCCGGATAGTAGCGCTGGGTGTGGGCGGTCATCAGCTTTACGCCGTTCTCCTTGGCTGCGGCGAGCATCTCCTCGGCCTCCGACGCCCAGACGGCGGTCGGCTTTTCCATGTAGATGTGCTTGCCAGCGGCTGCGGCGTCGAGGGCGGCTTGGTAGTGGAGCCAGTGGGGGAGTGTTCCGATGATTACGTCGACGTCGTCGCGTGCGAGCGTGTCGCGGTAGTCTGCTACGAAGTCGACGTCGGGGTGTCTGTCCTGCAAGGCGGATGAGAATTCCTCACGCGGTTCGGCGACGACCTTGATTTCGGCGCCGGGCGTCTTCTTGACGACATCGATGTAGTTGCCACCGATACGACCGGTGCCGAGCACCGCAACTCCAAAGGACATAGCGAGCGAACCTGCTTTCTACCAGTTGACAGAGTGTTAACGACTCTATCAGTGAGACGCCCGAGATGAGGCGTTTTGGAGCTAGGTCAGGCCGAGGAGGGGGCGTAGCTCTGTGACGTTGTCAATCTGCATGTCTGGCTGCGGCGCGTCGTCTGGATATTGGTCGGTGACTCGTATCCAAGCCGTCTTCATGCCGACGCTGACGGCTCCGGTGATGTCGGTGTAGGGGTTGTCGCCGACGAATAGGATTTCAGACGGTTGGATGTCGTCGATGCCTTCGAATGAGAGCTTTAGGCGTCGGACGGCTTCGTGATAGATACGCGGGTCTGGTTTGTCGGCGCCGAAGAGCCGGGAGACGATGGCGAAGGGAACGACATCGACATAGCCGCTGTGCTCGAGTTTGATGACTTGGGACTTCTTGCCGTTTGTGACGACTGCCCAAGGAAATTGCGCGTCGTTCAGTTCTTTGACGAACTCCATCGCGCCATCGATCGGTTTGGCTTGACGACCTAAGGTTCCGAAGAACCATGCTTCGAACTCTGCTGGTTCCAACTCAACCGCTGGCCATCGCGCCATTATGAGGAGCGCTGCGTCTTGCGCATCGATGGTTCCGTGCGGCGATAGCGACCAGAAGAAATCCAGCGCTTCGTCCCAATCGGTAGTCGAGTTGATCGCTGGTTGAGATTCGTAGAAGGTTCGAAACGTCGCTTCGAACGCGGTAGTTCGATCCAGCAGCGTATCGTCTAGATCGAACAGCGCGGCCCGAATATGCCCCAACTGAAGCGTCAACTAGTTGTCCACCGAAGCTTGCAACAGTATCTCCACCGTCACCTCATCCTCGACGGTGAAGAACTGGCTAACGGGGGCGACCATGCCGAATTCGGACCACACGAACTTGGTTGTGCCGAGAACGACGAGGTCGGTTCCGTTGTCGAGGCGTGCCGTGATGTCGAACTCGAGATCGGCATCGGTGCCATTCACATTGACGGTGCCCATCAGCTTGGTCTTGTGTTCCGCACCACTGTCGAGGAATGGAGCTGGGACGTCGCCAAGATCTGGGAAGGTGACCTTGGCGATCGGTTGGTTCGGGAACATCTGCTCACGGACGTAGCGGTCGCGGCGCGACTGGTCACTGGTCAATGTGTGCAGATCGATCTCTACTGAAGCGCTGTCGGAGCTGAAATCCACGACGCCGCTGATCGTCTCGGTCTCGAGAGAAACGACTACGTCTGCGCCGCGGAGTGTCTCGTCGACTTTGAAGAGGCCTTTGGAGCCCGCTCCTACCGTGAAGACTTGCGCGAATTCTGACCCGATGCCTGCTACCTTGCCCGATGACATGGCGGTGGGTCCGGCTTCCAGGTCTATCGTGTCGCCTACGCTTGCGAAGATGCCGGTCGAGGCGATTTGTCCACCTTCGATCATCCAGATCTCGATGGTGTTCAGGACATCGCCGTTGTCGTCAAACTCTTGGTCGCCTGCTGCACCTACGTAGTCGATGTCTTGTCCTTGGCTGATGAGTTCGATGGCGCGCGGCAGGTCGCCTGGTCCGACCTTCTCGCCGGGGGCGCTCGCTATTTTACGAATAGCTGCTTTGATGTCGTCGCCGTCTTCCGAACCGGCTTCGGCGATAGCGAGTGCAAGGATCGCCGCGGCATCGAAGGCTTCGGAGATGAAGAGGCTCGAGGGGTCGCCGTCTAGCTTCGAAGCGTAGAGACCCTTGAAGGTCTCTTGGGTCGGTGTGCCAGGTGCGCCGGGAGCCGTGCCGTAGTTGCCTTCGAAGTTGTCGACGCCGATGGTGTCGAACATCTCTTGGTTCTTGGTGCCGTCGACGAACATGAAGTCATCGAAGAACTGGCCTTCGACGGCTTCGCGGAGGTATACGCCGGCGGTCTCAGGGTAGGACATCGCCATGAGCACGGTCGCGCCGCCCTGCGACGCTTGACGGAGTTCGGAGGTGTAGCTCGGCTGTCCACCCTCGATCGGAACCCTGGCCGACACGGTGCCACCGAGGCTCTCGAAGGTTTCGGAGAAGACGTCGGAGAGTCCTTCGCCGTATGCGTTGTTGATGTAGAGCGTGGCGACGTTGTCGTATCCGAGTTGTGAGGCGACTTGCGCGGCAATTACGCCCTGCAGCGCGTCGGAGACGGTTGTGCGGAAGACGAAGTCGTTGTCGTCGAGCGCGGAGATCGCGGGAGAGGTCGATGCGGGCGACATCAGAACTGCGCCGTTGGGGATGGTGACCGATTCGGCGACTGCAAGAGTGACTCCAGATGAGAGCGATCCGACGATGGCTTCGACGCCGTCGATGTTGACGAGCGCGCTGGCGGCGTCGGTTGCTATCTGCGGACTTGTGCCGCTGTCGCGGTGGATCATCTCGATCTGCCGGCCATCGATGCCACCGCCCTCGTTGATGAGCAAGGCAGCGAGATCGGTCGCGGCAACTATCGGAGGTCCGAACGGTGCGAGGTCGCCGGTGACGTCGATGAGAGTGCCGATTCGGATGGGGTCATCGGGCTTGTCCATCATCGTTGGACCGGCGGCGATGTCGATCGTGTCGCCGGGACTTGCAAAGATGCCGGTCGACGTGACTTGGCCACCTTCGATCTTCCAAACCTCGATGGTGTTCTGGACGTCGCCATTTTCGTCGAAGTCTTGGTCCCCTGCTGCGCCGACGTAGTCGATGTCTTTGCCGTCGGCTATGAGTCGCAAGGCTTTGGCGAGGTCTCCCGGTCCGACCTTTTCGCCGGGGGCGTTAGCGACGTCGCGCATCGCGGCCTTGATGTCGTTGCCGTCTTCGGATCCGGCTTCGGCTATAGCCAAGGCTAGAATGACCGCAGCGTCGAAGGCCTCGGAGATGAAGAGACTTGAGGGGTCGCCGTCGAGTTTCGATGCGTAGAGGCCTTTGAAGGTCTCTTGCGTGGGAGTACCTGGAGCGCCTGGCGCCGTGCCGTAGTTGCCTTCGAAGTTGTCGGCACCGATGGTGTCGAACATCTCCTGGTTCTTGGTGCCGTCAACGAACATGAAGTCATCGAAGTACTGGCCTTCGACTGCCTCGCGGAGGTAGACGCCTGCGGTCTCGGGGTACGACAGAGCCATCAAGACATCGGCTCCGCCTTGGGATGCTTGACGGAGTTCGGAGGCGTAGCTGGCCTGTCCGCCTTCGATCGGGACAGCGGCTGAGACGTCGCCGCCCTGCGCTTCGAAGTTCTCCTGAAAGACGTTTGATAGGCCTTCGCCGTATGCGTTGTTGATGTAGAGAGTGGCAACGTTTTCGTAACCGAGTTGGTCAGCGAGCTGTGCGGCGATCACTCCTTGAAGGGCGTCGGAGACAGTGGTTCGGAACACGGTGTCGTTGTCGTCGAGGTTGGTGATTGCCGGTGAGGTGGATGCCGGTGACACGAGGACCGCGCCGTTGGGGATGGTGACGGACTCGGCGACCGCCAAGGTGACGCCGGATGAGAGCGAACCGACGATTGCTTCGACGCCATCGACGTTGACGAGTGCGCTGGCGGCATCGGTTGCGATCTGTGGGCTGGTTCCGCTGTCGCGGTGGACCATCTCGATGGGTCGGCCGTCGACACCGCCTGCTTCATTGATCAGGAGTGCGGCAAGGTCGGTTGCGGCTACGATTGGCGGACCGAAAGGTGCGAGGTCGCCGGTAACGTCGATCAGCGTTCCGATCTTGATCGGTTCGCCGGTTGGCTCCATCATCTCGTCTTCGGGTTCGGGAGCTTCGGTCGGTGGGATGGACGTTGCGGTAGGGGGCACCGAGGTTGCGGTCGGCGGGACCGGCGTCGGTGTCGGCTCCTCAGAAGTACATGAAGATATTGCGATGCTGACGCTCAAAGCTGCTATGAGCAGCAACATCAACGCTACAGAAACTCGAACAGGTGCGTAGGATTTCATTGCGGGCATTTTTCGTGTATCCATCCAGTCTTTTTCATGGGCGATTGGGTTTGTGATCTAGTCGCGATTTCAACGGCTTTCGCAGTATTCTTTGACGGCATCCATGTCTTTAACCAGACCCATCCTGATTACGAACTTCATGATGGGCGTGATGATTCTTGATTTGAACGTGTAGGGTGCGGCATCCATCACTAGCGTCAATTCGGTTCCACCATCTACCGGTCGCACGGCGAACACCGAGTCCCAAATGGTTCCACCTTCGTCTGATACCAGCCTCACCCGCTCGTTGTCCACATACTCCGTAACCTCCAAGATCGTTGATGCTTCTCTCCCCATCATCAAACGCGTCTCACGGAAACGCGAACCCACGCCATTCCTAACATCGGAAAGGAACTCGACGTTGACGATGTGAGGAATCGCTTTGGAGTAGTTGTCGATCTCGGCAACCGTGCGAAACACAAAATCTACGGGCGCGTTTATCGTTTTACGAACGGTGGTTCTGGACATTAAATCATTCTCACGTAAGGTCGGAGAAGTTAATCCGCAACCTAGATTCTATCGGCTCATCGTATAGACGATTGGTCGATCTCATCGCCGGGCAAGGCGTAGATGTCGCTGTCGATGATGGTGTTGTTTTCTACGTGCCAGACACGCATGGAGCTTACGACGTTGCCGTGTTCGTCGAAGTCGACATCGCCGGAGGCACCGACATAGTTGATGTCAGTTCCGTCTCGGACCAGTTCGAGAGCCTTGGCGATTTCGCCCGGGCCTACGACCTCTCCAGGTGCATTGGCAACCGAACGGAGCGCGTCGCGGACCGCCGCCGGATCGTCGGTGCCAGCTTTCTCGATAGCGAGTGCGAGGACTGCGGCGGCGTCGAATGCTTCGGTGATCAGTGAAGCTGATGGATCACCGTCGGTGCGATCGGCATAGAGTTGCCTGAAGGATTGGACGGCGGGAGAATCGGGTGCGCCGGGCGAGACGCCGAAGTCGCCTTCGAAGTAGTTGCCGCCGATGTTGTCGAACATGGTCTGGCTGCGGGTAACGTCGACGAACATGAAGTCTTCGAAGTATTCACCTTCAGCGGCCTCTCGGAGCAGGATCTGTCCTGAATCGGGATAGGCGATTGTCAGCAGGACATCCGGATTCTCGTCGGCTGTATCACGAATTTCGGAGAGATAACTAGCTTGACCAAGTTCATGGGATACGTTCGAAGTGACGGTGCCGCCCATCGCCTCGAAGGCTTCGATGAAGGACTCGTTCAGGCTCGCGCCGTAAGCGTTGTTGACGTAGGTAGTCGCCACACGTTGGTAACCTGCGGCAACAGCCAGTTCGGCGAGGACTTGGCTTTTCACGGCGTCGTTGACGCGGGTTCGGAAGACCATGTCGTTGTCGGCGAGCGATGTGATGGCGTTGGATGAGGATGCGGGCGAGACGTGGAGGATGCCGCCGGGGATGGTTACAGATTCGGCAATGGCGATTGTGACGCCCGAGGACACTGCGCCGAGCAGGATTTTTACGCCGTCGATGTTGACTAAACCGCTCGCGGCATCCGTGCCTACCTGCTCGCTGGTACCGCTGTCACGATGGATAGCTGAGATCTCGCCGCCGTTGACGCCTCCAGCCTCGTTTACGAGATCGAACGCTAAGTCGATCGCTTTTTGCATGCCCGGGCCGAGCGTGGAGAGGTCCCCGCTTACCGGCAGGACCGTGCCTATGGCGGTGTCTTCACTTTCCGACTCGTCGGCAATGAAGCAGGACAGGGTCGGTAGGACGATCAACGTTGCAATCGTCAACAGCGCGAGTCGAACTCGTCTGTCTATGTTGCTGGGTTTTGATTTCGTGTGGTTCATATTTCGACCAGAATATTGTCCGCGTAGTTTGATCGCAGTTTATGTAGGCATCATCAAGATTTCATCTTGCAGATGAGAGGTCGATTGTGTCGCCGGGGAATGCGTAGATGTCGGTGTCGACGATTTGGTTGTCCTCGATTTTCCAGACGCGCATTCCGCTGACGACATCGCCGTTTTCGTCGAAGTCGATGTCTCCGGCGGCTCCGACGTAGTTGATGTCTTTGCCTTCGCGGACTAGCTCGAGTGCTCTTGCGATGTCTCCGGGGCCGACTATTTCGCCGGGGGGATTGGCTATGGGGCGGAGGGCGTCGCGAACGGCGGCGGGGTCGTCGCTGCCGGCTTTTTCGATGGCTAGCGCGATTACTGCGGCGCCGTCGAAGGCTTCGGCGATTAGTTGTTGCTCTGGATCTTCGCCAGTGCGTTCGGCGTAGATGCGCTTGAAGTCTTCGAGAGACGGTGTCAAGGGATTGCCGGGGGAGACACCGAAATCGCCCTCGAAGTGGTTGCCGCCGATGGCGTCGAACATTGTCTGGTTTTTGGTGACATCGACGAACATGAACTCGTCGTAGAGTCCGCTTTCGGCTGCTTCTCGTAGGAGAGTTTGGCCCGAATCTGGGTAAGCGATGGTGACAAGGACTTCGGGATCGTCCTTTACGGCGTCTCGGATTTCGGAGATGTAGCTGGCTTGTCCGAGTTCGTGGGCTACGGCTGCGGTGACTTCACCTCCGGCGCGTTCGAAGTTTTCGACGAAGGATTCGTTGAGGCTGGCTCCGTAGGCGTTGTTTATGTATGTGGTTGAGACGCGTTTGTATCCGAGGGCTTCGGCAAGGCTGGATAGGGCTTGGCTCTTGACGAAGTCGTTGACGCGGGTTCGGAAGACCATGTCGTTGTCGTTGAGCGCCGAGATCGCTTTTGAGGAAGAGCCGACAGAAAAGTGTAGGACACCAGCGGGGATGGTGACGGATTCGGCGATGGCGATGGTTACGCCGGAGGAGTGGGCTCCGATGAGGATGTTGACGCCCTCGACGTTGACTAGACCGCTGGCGGCGTCGGTGCCGATTTGTTCGTTGGTGCCGCTGTCGCGGTGTATGGCGGATATTTTGCCGCCGTTTACGCCGCCGGCTTCGTTGACGAGTTCGAAGGCTAGATCCATGGATCTTTGCGCCGAAGGCCCGAAGGCTGAGAGGTCACCGCTGGCCGGCATTACCGTGCCGACCGTTACATCTGCATTGCCGGAGTCACCGTTCTCATCATTTGTGCAAGAACCGACTGCGAACAGCATGACCGCCGTCGCGATTATCGGTGGCACGACGTTCAGGAAATGGCTGCGAAATGTACTGCGGGGACGGCGAATTGACAACGGTTCATCACTGGATATGGGGTCGAGAATCCTTCAACCGATTCTATTTTGAGACATCCTCGCAAAATGCTCACGCAATGCGAAACAGGAGAAATCTCAAGCCGGAGGTGGTGGAAGGGAAAGGCTGGGTGCCTCGGTGAATCCGAATTCGTTGATGGTCAAAAAGTAACCGGTGGTGAGCATAAGGAGGGGGAGGAGGATCGCGATCCATAGGAACGTGGGTTTCGTTTTCCATCGCTCGAATGCGGGGGTCAAGACGCTCGCGAAAATTGTGACGATTGCGCCTAATGGAATGACGTAGCGGATGGTGTTGGAGATATCGCCGGCGTATTCGACCGCGGCGGCGGCGGCGACTACCAGTAGGAGGACGATTGTGAGGACGATGTTGAATCTTTTCGAGCGGGCTTGGATGTCGCCTCGGATGCGCGCCCACACCATGCCTGAGATGAAGGCCGCCAGCACCGAGACGGCGGCTACGCTGCTGGCGTTGGCGACGAGGTCGTCGGGAGAGGTGAGCGGTGCGTTTACGCCCATGGCGACGGCGCCGCCGATGAGGGTTGCGACGAACGCGGGCATCCGGTCTTCGATGTGTGCTCGTAGACCGGATGGGCGTTCGGGGGTTTCGTTTTCTGTCCCTGCGGGTTCGATCACTTTATGGTTTGACCATGCTGCCGTCGGCTCGGCGGACGGTGTCCCATGCGCCGCCGAAGGCGCGTTCTTTGAAGGGGAATTTGGCGGCCATCTCTTCGTCGATGTCGATGCCTAGGCCGGGTTTGCCGTTGGGCCACATCATTCCGTCTCGGACTTCGGGGAAGCCGGGGAACATTTCGCGGGTTCGGTCCGGGGGAATGGCGTATTCCTGGATGCCGAAGTTGTAGCAGTTTACGTCGAGCATGAGGTTTGCGGCGTGTCCGACTGGGGAGGTGTCGCCGGGTCCGTGCCATGCGGTTCGGACGCTGAAGAGCTCGCCCATAGCGGCGAACTTCTTTCCGGGGGTTATGCCGCCGATCTGTGACATGTGCATTCGAAGGAAGTCGACGAGGCGGTCCTTGATCATGGGGATGATTTCGTGGGGGCTGTTCCAGAGTTCGCCCATGGCGATGGGGGTGGCGCACTGCTGGCGGACCATTCGGAAGTATTCGTTGTCTTCGGGGCTGAAGAGGTCTTCGAGGAAGAAGAGCTGGTATTTTTCGACTTCCTTGGCGAACCAGACGCCGAGGATGGGCGGGATGCGCTCGTGGACGTCGTGCAGGATTTCGATGCCGTATCCGAAGCGGTCGCGGATGTGCTCGAATAGGTCTAGCGCGCCGCGTATGTAGGGTTTGGGTTCGAAGATGCCGCCGGGGTGGGCGTAGAGCAGGTTGGGATCGTATTCGCGGGTCCACGTGGTTGCGGCGATGGGGCCCATGGAGACGTTGCGGGCGTTGATGGAGCCGTCGCCGGTTGCGCCGTGAGAGCCGTAGGATGAGTAGCCTTCGGTTGCGACTTGGACGCGGATGTGGTGGAAGCCCTGTTCCATAAGGGCGGCCATCTTGTCGGCGGTTTCCTCCTTGGTGCCGCCGCTTGCGTGGACGTAGACGGGTGCGGCTTCGCGGGCGCGTCCTCCGAGGAGGTCGTAGACGGGCATTCCGGCCATCTTGCCTTTGATGTCCCAGAGTGCTTGGTCGACGCCGGAGAGTGCGTTGTTGAGGACGGGTCCGTTGCGCCAGTATGAGGAGACGTATGAGGACTGCCAGATGTCTTCGATGTCGGCGACGTTTTTGCCGAGCAGGAAGGGTTTGAGGAAGTCGTCTACGGCGGCTTTGACGGTGGAAGGTCGTTGTGTGAATGTGGCGCAACCGACGCCGTAGAGTCCTGGTTCGGAGGTTTCGATTTTGACGATGACGAGTCGGATGTTGTCCGGCTCGGTCATGATGGTTCGGATGTCTCGGATGGTTACGTTGTCGTTCGCGCTCATGTTGTCTCCTTCGCGAAGGTTAATGATATTTGTGGTGGTTTGGTGTCTGAGATGTGAATGGGCGCGTTTAATTCTCCCTTTTAGGGAGGATTCTGTTCGACGTGTTGTTTGTCGAAGCCTCGCCGCGTCTTTCGGGTCGCGTGCGATATGTGGGTTGTATGTTCACTTTTGGTCCGGCACCGCCGACGTCGCCAGACCGTCGGCCCTCCGGGGAGCATCTGAAAGTTCAGCCCCCGTCATCGCTCGATTGTCCCTCTCGCTGGTGCCGTAGCCTCTTCCATCCGGCGAAACGGAAAGACGTGTGCCGGGTAGAACGACCGTTCGCTCGGATCTTGAACGGCGCCCCGTGCGCGTCCCCTTCAAGCTCCTCCCCATTGCCGTCGAGGCGGTGGAGGATAGGGTCGCGTCCCCATCGCATGTGCGAAGGGCATGGCGGGACGTTGTCCGTCTGGCTCGCTTGTGATTGTCGGAGTCCGCAATACCCTCCGCATCCGAGCGCTACAGCGACAACGGTCTTCGTAACCGGGTTTTCGGCGGCGTTTCGCCCGTCTTCTCAGACGTCTTTCAGTGGCTTGTGGCGGGACACCGCCGGCGGGTCGTGTGTTGGCGACCCCGTGCTACCCCGCTCGCCGCCGCATTTCATTCAATTGTTCCTGCTGCGTCTGAAAAAGGTTGCATGCTCTCCGTCTCGACGCGGCGATTCTTCGTTTTCGGTGCGCCGTTCCGACAATGGTCGGATCGGCGCCTGCTTGTTGTTGTAATACATGTGTAGTCGTGTTGTCAAGTTGTTTTGAAGTGTGATGGGCGTGACGGGTGTGATGGGCTTTGACGGGTGTTGTTGTTTGGTGGTTCTTCGTCTGAACCGCGGATTGCGCTGATGTTTGGGGTGGGCAGGATTTGGTGGTGGTTGTTTGGTTTGTTTCGGTGGTGGGAGGATTCATGGTTTGGACGTGCCCCCGCCCGTCTCCGGGCCCTCTCCCTAGCCCTCTCCCGCCCAGCGGGAGAGGGGATTTGTGGCAGCTGGAGGGGAGAGCGCCTGCGGCGTTCGGGCATGCCCCGCTCAGGTTGTCGTTCGTTTTGGGCTCGCGCCCCTTTCGCCTGGCGAAAGGGGCTGGGGTTGTGGTTGTTTGGTTTGTTTCGGTGGTTGGGGGGGTGTTGGTTTTGGGATTGGCGCGGGCATCCCCCTGCTCGCTTCGCTCGCGTCCCCCTTCGCGGGCGAAGGGGGGGGAGATTCCTCGCTGCGCTCGGAATGACAGATCGGGCTGCTCGGAATGAGAGAGGGTGTTCGGGATGACGGTGGGTTCGCCCTGGCCCTCTGTCACGCAGGGTGATAGGAAGTAGACGGGGTTGGGGTTTTACGGGGTTGTTGGTTTGTGGTTATGATGCGTTCATTGGTTGTTGGTGTTTAGCGTTCAGGAGTTGGTTGATGAAAGCGATGACTTGGCATGGGGGTGCGCGGTTTACGCATGATGATGTGCCGGATCCGGAGGCAGCGCCGGGGTATGTGGTGGTGGAGATCGACACGACGGGGATCTGCGGGACGGATGTGCATATCACTCAAGGGCTGTTTCCTTCGGATGCGCCGAAGATTCTGGGGCATGAAGGGTCGGGAGTGATTGTCGATGTTGGTGAGGGTGTGTCGAGGGACCGCATCGGGCAGCGGGTGGTGTTGAATCACAGTTCGCATTGCTTCGAGTGCTGGAACTGCCGGAATTGGAACGTTTCAAGGTGCGAAACGGCGCCGGAGTCGACCAACGGTCTGTATGCGGAGTATGTGGCTTTAGATTCGAGGGCGGCGGTTGAGCTTCCTGAAGATCTTGAGCTTGAGACGGCGGCGATGACGGAGCCGGCGGCGTGCTGTTTGTCGGGCGTGGAGATGCTGGATATTCCGTATCGGGCGACGGGATTGGTGATCGGCGCGGGGATCATGGGGTTGTTCACCGCCGCATTTATGAAGTCGCATGGGGTGGAGACGCTGGTGGTTTCGGAGCCGGTGAGGGTTAGGCGGGAGATGGCGAAGCAGTTTGGGGCGGATATTTTGCATGATCCGAACGATGTTGATCTGTCGGAGGTGGTGGCGGACGTTACGGACAATGGGCGCGGATTCAGTGTTACGGCTGAGGCGGTGGGCAAGCCGGAGCTTGTTGCAGCGTGCGTCGACGCTACGAAGCCGCGTGGTCAGACTTTGATGATCGGGGTTTGTCCGGAGGGGGCACCGCTGCCGGTGGACCTTTATGACATGCACTTCCGCGAGATCAAGCTTGTCGGGGCGTTCGGACGCGGGAACGTGTTTTATCGGGTGCCTAAGGAGTTGACTAAGTTGAACTTGGATAACGTCATTTCTGGTCGGTACCCGCTCGACGAGCTTGCTGACGGAATTACCGCCTCGGCGGAGGGTTTGGGGGTCAAGTTCGCCATCAAACCGAACGGATAGGCATAAGGCTTGAAACTTTAGGACATTCGACATGAAGGCGATGACTTGGCAAGGCGGTAACCGGTTCACTCATGACGATGTGCCGGAGCCGGTGGCGGAGCCCGGGTACGTGGTGGTGAAGATGGACACGACGGGAATTTGCGGGACGGATGTGCACGCCACGCAGGGGCTGTTCCCGTGGTATCCGCCGCAGATAATGGGTCATGAGGGATCCGGCGTGATCGTGGAGGTCGGCGAGGGAGTGTCCAAGGACCGCGTAGGTCAGCGGGTGGCGTTGAACCGCAAGGCGCAGTGTTACGAGTGCTGGAGCTGTCGGAACTGGAACACTTTCCGCTGCGAGGTGGCTCGGGAATCCGAGAACGGCATGTATGCGGAGCACGTTGGCGTCGACGCTGGAGCCGCGATCGAGTTGCCAGAGGATCTTGATACCGAGACGGCGGTGTTGACCGAACCCGCTTCGTGTTGTCTCTCGGCGGTGGAGATGCTCGAGATCCCGTATCGGGCGACGGGTCTGGTGATCGGTGCCGGAGTGATGGGTCTATTCACCGCCGCATTCTTGAAGTCGCACGGTGTTGAGACGTTGGTGGTTTCGGAGCCGGTGACGGTGCGTCGGGAGATGGCTAGTCAGTTCGGGGCGGATATCTTGCACGATCCGAACGATGTTCCGTTGTCTGAAGTCATTGCCGATGTTACGGACGAAGGGCGGGGTTTTGATGTAACCGCCGAGGCGGTGGGTAAGCCGGAGCTTGTTGCGGCGTGCGTAGACGCGACTCGGCCTCGGGGGCAGACATTGATGATTGGGGTAAGTCCGGAGGGGTCGCCGTTGCCGGTGGATCTTTACGACATGCACTTCCGGGAGATCAAGTTGATAAGTTCGATGGGTCGTGGTGACGTTTTCCGTCGGGTGCCGGAGGAGTTGACGAAGCTTAATCTTGAGAACGTAATCTCGGGTCGCTATCCCCTCACCGAACTGCCGGACGCCATAACGGCCTCGGCGGAAGGACTTGGTGTGAAGTTCGTAATCAAACCAAACGGTTAAACCTCAACATTAAGGAATTCCGACATGAAGGCACAGACTTGGCACGGTGGAGCGCGTTTTACGCTGGACGAGGTTCCGTATCCTGAAGCTCTACCGGGGTATGTGGTGGTGAAGATTGACACGACGGGCATCTGCGGGACGGACGTGCATGTGACGCAGGGGTTGTTTCCGAAGGATCCGCCGCAGATATTGGGGCATGAATGTTCGGGCGTCATTGTGGAAGTCGGTGAAGGGGTTTCGAAAGGACGTATCGGTGAGCGGGTGTGCGTTAATCATCCGGCGAACTGTTACGAGTGTTGGTACTGTCGGCACTGGAGCGTTTGTCGGTGTGAGAATCAGCTGCCGAATTCCAATGGTTATTTCGCGGAATACACCGCCGTCGCGTCGCGTTCGGCGGTTGAGATACCGGAGGGGCTGGACCTTGAGACTGCTGCGCTGACGGAACCTGCGGCGTGCTGTCTATCGGGTGTTGAGATGCTGGATATTCCGTATCGGGCTACTGGATTGGTGGTTGGTGCGGGAATCATGGGGTTGTTTACGGCCGCGTTCTTGAAGTCGCATGGTGTCGAGACGCTTGTGGTGTCGGAGCCGTTGACGGTGCGGCGTGAGATGGCGAAGCAGTTCGGGGCGGATATTTTGCACGACCCTAGGGACGTTCCGCTGTCTGACGTGATAGCCGATGTTACGGACGAAGGGCGGGGATTTGACGTGACGGCGGAGGCTGTGGGTAAACCGGAGCTGGTCGCTATGTGTGTCGACTCGACTCGGCCGCGGGGGCAGACGCTGATGATCGGGGTTAGTCCTGAGGGGTCACCGCTGCCTATCGATCTTTACGACATGCATTTTCGGGAGATCAAGCTGATCGGGGCTTTTCGTCAGGGGGATGTTACGCACCGCGTGCCGGATGAACTCGCGAAGATGAACCTTGAGAATGTGATTTCCGGCGCGTATCCGCTTGAGGAATTGCCGGATGCGATAACGGCTTCGGCAGAGGGGTTGGGAGTGAAGTTTGTGATTAAGCCGAATGGTTAGTTGTTGGGTGCGCTAGTGAGCTCGATCATTCGCTCGACGAAGCGATGGATTTCGGGTCGATCGACCTCGAACTCGTAGTCGTTCATGAATCCGTTATAGAAATTCGAGTGGAAATATCTTGCGGCCCGAAAGCCCTGGATCAGCGATGCGTCATCGAATTCGACCGCGAATTGTTGTACGGCATCCACCATTGCCCGGTGGGTCTGCGCGTTATTTCCGCGGCTCTTCATCTCGGCGATGACGACGTGAGATGCGGCGCCCCATAGTTTTTCGGAGGCTTGGAGGATGTCGCCGGCTTCGTATTCTCGGTCGGCGTCTTGAAGGAACTTGCGGGCGGTGTCGATGTGTTCGGTTGCGAGCATGACGTTGTGAATTTTCTGGAAAAATCGCGTTATGAGTGGAATTTTACTCTGATCGCTGATTGGGCTTTATTGTCCGTAGAGTTGGGTTTGGCGGTGGAAGGCGTACCAGCCGAACCAGAAGGAAATGTTGGAGGGGATTCGTTTCAAGACGTTGGATGAGTCGGAGGCGTCGGTTAGGGCTTCTCTGGTGACTAGCCATTCGGTGTTGTTTTGGTCGAAGAGTTTTGAGGGGTAGCCGTCTTCGGGAGCGTCGGAGGGCAAGCTGAATTGGAGGTTGTCGGGGTTGTCGTAGATGTGGGCGTCGGAGGTTGTGCCGGAGGCGACGACTACGAGGTCAATATCAGCGATCTGGTCGTGGACGATGCGTTCTTGTCGGAGGAGATCGATGGGGTAGGCTTTGTCGATGCCTTTGATGGTTACGCCTAGGATTTCGGCTTTGGGCGCGAGTGCATCATCGCGGTGGGCGATGGGAAACATGGAGTCGGGGTTGGCGCGGTAGGCGTAGTAGATGGAGCGTTCGTCGCTCTCGTTGGTGTATGACCACGGGGGATAGGAGCCGCCTTCGCGGGTTACGACGGTGGTGTCGGGGTGTTCTTGTCGCCATTCGCCCCAGGTGGTTCTGGAGGTGGGGAAGTATTCGAGTTCGACATCGGTGCCGACGAGCGGGCCGATGATGGGTTCTCCGGTGAACTGGTGCCAGAGGGTTCTCGTGGCGCGGTCGTACATGACCTTGTTGGATCGGAAGAGGAAGCCGGAGGTACCGAATGTTGTCGGCTCACCGTTGATGATGGCGCGATACCCGATCGCGCTGTTGCAAAGCGTTCACCAGGTGAGCGATAAGGGCTCGCCTCCTAGGACGTCGTTCGCGAGTTCGTGGGCGTTGATGATGCGGAGGGGGTAGGCGCGGTGCTGGCCGTTTATGGAGACGCCGATTACTCGTTCGTCGTCTTCGAGGTAGTCGGCTAGCGGGTCGTCTGCTGGTGCGTGTGCCGGGTTCTCGAGCGGTGGAATGCCGTCGGGGACGACGCCGCCCCATTCGAGTTCGGTGAGGTCGATGTTGGCTTTCCCGCCGAGATAGGGGGTTAGGAATGCACCGAAACGACCGTCGATCTGGCGGAGATAGTTGACCTTCCACTCGGCGTACTCTGGTGGCGGCGGGAATTCGTCGCCGCGCTGCCCTATCCATTCGGACCAGAGCAGCCAGTTGTCACCGATATTTGCGCCGGTTAGTTCTTGGAGGGTCACGACGGCGGCGCTTATGGCGTCCCTGGAGGTGAAGTATCTGAGCGATTCGATCAGAGGGCGGATCTGAGATTTGTCGTTTTCCTCGCGGATCCTGGCGAGGGTGTCAATGGTGCGGGTGTTGAGTGGTCCGAAACCGGGCGAGAGTTCGAAGCCGGCAAAGACGAGGTACATCGCGGAGTTGGGGTTGTAGGGGACGGGAGTTGAGGTTGGGCGGACAGTTGGGGATGCTTCTGGGGGCTGGGTTTCGTCTGGGGTTGGGTCTTCGGCGGGGTCCTTGGTTACGGCAAATGACGATGGCCCGGTGAGGGCGGGTGTCGGAGTCGCGGGGCGTTGCACGATGCCAGCCGATGTGTTGTCGGCTACGTAGGACATCGCTGCGAAAAGTATGGCCGCCGTCACTCCTAGGGTCGCTAGGAGACCGACGGTTATTGCTATGGTTTTTGTGCTCATCTGACGAGTGCTCGGCTTGCGGCGGCGATGTCAGGATAAATTTCGACGGCGACTGCTGCAGTGAGTGCTGCGCCTACGGCGGCTTCTTCGCGGATTTTGCCGATGGTGATGGGGGCACCGAAGGCGTCTTCGAGGCATTTGCGGAGCGCGACGTTTAGGCGTAGTCCGTTTCCGGAACCGACAATGCGGTTGCGGGGGCCGGCGCCTAGTTCGACGGCGCTGCGATAGGAGTTGGCGAGTTCGGTTGCCATTGATCGGAAGACGGCGAGCGCCATAGATGCGGGGGTGAAGTTGCCCGGAGTGATGCCGACGAATTCGCCGCGGGCATTTGGGTTTTCGCGGGAACCGGTGAATAAGGCGGATGAGGTCATGCGGTCGGTTGATTCGTCGGATATCGCTTCTGTGGCGAGTTTGGCGAGTCTCTCGTAGACCCTATCTTCATCTACGTTTTCGATGTCGAAAACGTTTTCCGCGGTTCTGACGAAGAAGTCTTTGAGGGTTCGGAAGGTGCGGCCGCCGACAACGCCTACGCCCGCGAGGAGGTGGCCGCGTTGGATGTGAGGGCGGAGCTCTAGCCAGCCGTGGTCGTATGTTCCGTCGTCCGGGTGGCGGGTTAGGCCGGATAGATCGTCGATGTATACGGTGGCTTGTCCGCCGGTGCCGATGTTGATGGCGAGGGTGGTCGTTGCGTCCTCGACGGCGCCGACGAACGATGTCTGGTGGTCGCCTGATGGGATCGCGACCGGGGTTCCGGTGCTGAGACCTAAGGCGTCGGCCATATCTTTGGTGAGGCTTCCGCGGAGGGTGCAGGATTCTTGGATATCGGGAAGGATGTCGGCGTTAATGCCTAGCGAACGTATGAGATCTAGGTTCCATTGGCGTTTCGGGACGTCGAGAACGCCCCAGCCGGCGGCGTCGGTCGCGTCGGTGGCTGGCCGTTTGGAACCAACTAACTTATGCGCCAAGAATTCGGGTGCGGTGATTGCGGCGGCGGCTACAGGCGGCATTGCTTTCATGTAGTTCAGCCAGTACAGCGTGGGTGCGGTGTATCCGGTGACGATAGGACATCCGGCGTTGGAGAACATTGGCAATCCGGCGCCACGGCGGACAGCACCTCCGCGTTTCGCTATAAGGTCGAGGAAGATTTGATCTGAGCCGGGGGCACGGTCTTTGCCTCGTTGGTCTTGCCACGCGATGAATGGTCCGAGGGGTTCTCCGATGTTATCGAGGAGTTGGCAGCCTTGTTGTTGGCCGGTGATGCCGATGGCTACGATGTCGGAGGTGTTGATTTGCTCGCAGAGGGATCGCGTTGCGCTGGCAACGCAGTCGACCATTGCAAGGATGTCCCACTCGGATCTGCCGATGACTCGATCAGATGCTGCTGTGGTTTCGGCGTTGTTCGGGGCCGAGGCGGAGGTTAGGAATTCGGCGCGGTCGTCTGCCACCTCGACGGCGGAGACGGTGACGGAGGTTGAACCGAGGTCTATGCCCAATGCGGTTGGCATGGGGAGAGTCTACGCGCAGATGGCCGCTGAATCGGCGTCGGGACTACGCGGCCGACGTTCTAAATCGCCACATTGCGGCTGCAGCCAAGAGAACGGCGAAGAGAAGGAGCGCCACCATCTCGGTAGTTACGTCTGTGAATTCGGCACCGAAGAGCATGAGTTTGTTGAATGCGGTGTTTGCCCAGCCGTGTGGGGTGATCTTGGCGAATGCCTGCATCCAATCCGGTGTGATGAACAGCGGCCACCAGCATCCTCCGATCGGTGCCAATACCAGCGATGCGAGAACGCCGGCCATGCTTGCGGTTCTCTCGTCTTGCATGAAGCTGGCGATCAATACGCCGAAAGACGACGACGCGATGACCATCAGGACTGATATCAATACGACGGCGATTGGCGATACCCCGACATCGATACCGAAGGCTAGGATTCCGACTGCCCACATCACGGCGATCTGCATCAGTCCCCTGAGGGCGGTGCCGGCGAACTTGCCGATGATGATCGATTCGCGTCGCACGCCGTTGGAGAGCAATCGTTCGAGGGTATGGTTGCGCCTTTCGCGGGCGATCGCTTCGGCGCTCAAGGCGGCGGAGAAAAAGACGAACATAGTGAGGTATCCGGGGAGAGTGAAGTTGGAGGCGTCGAAGGGTTTGACGTCGCCGACTTGCTCGACGATGAACTCGATTGCGACGGAGCGGCTTTGTTCGATGAGTCCGGAGGCTAATGCGGTTTGGGCGACGGTTGTGAAATCGGAACCTGTGGATTCAGCGATGACGCTGGCGACGATGTGAAATTCGTTGAATGGTCTAGCGAGGGCTCTGGCGAATCCGGTCATTGCGGCTTCATCACCCGGATCCTCGCCCGTGGCGTTGACCTCCAGCAATGTTTGATCGCCAGCCATCAGGCGCTCGGTGAAGTCGGCAGGGAATGCTACAAAGCCGTTTAGCGTACCGTCGTCGAACGCTTGTCGGGCATCTTCGTGGGGCATGACGACGATCGGTACTTGGTCGTCGGCTTCTAGCGATTCGAGCAGAGGCTTGCTGACCCCGCCGGTTTCTTGGGTGGTGACCACGAACTCCAAGCGATCATCGCTCGGGTCTACTCCGCCCAAGGCGAGTGTGAAACTGATCACGAAGAGGAACGGGAAGAGGAAGGCGAAAGCGACGGCAAAGCGGTCTTTGAAGAAGATTCGAGTGTCTTTGCCGGCGAGGATGAATGCTTGGCGGACTACGGTTGTCATCTCGTTGATCGCCTCAGGTGACCTTGAAGAGTATTCGGGCGATCACCAAGCCGACTACCGTAACACCGAGCATGACGCTGATGCCGACGAGTTGGTCGGTAATCTGCGCGCCAGTCGACAGGATTTGGCTCATCGCTTCGATGGCGTAGTGGTTGATGGTGATCTTTGAAAGCAGGTACAAAACGCCTTCTGAACCGACGTCGAAGAACGTACCGCCGAAGACGGTCATGAACATGGTGAAGAATACGGCGGTCCAGATGGCTTGATCGCTGGTGCGAGCGACCGAGCCGATCAACAGACCGATGGCGGTGACGGCGGAGGCGAC
The DNA here is from genome assembly GCA_965204425.1 of Dehalococcoidia bacterium. Lineage (GTDB taxonomy): Bacteria > Chloroflexota > Dehalococcoidia > Lucifugimonadales > Lucifugimonadaceae > Bin127. The sequence goes on along the minus strand of OZ241990.1, from coordinate 2,242,229 downwards.
CAGTACGGAGATGGCTGTGAGTTGGAGGAATTCGGCGAGGTTGCCTATCTGCAATACGACGAATGCCAATGTGAGCAAGATGATTGCCTGCGATGTTGCTCGGGACACGCCGGCGAGGTATTTACCGATGAAGAGTTGGTTGATGCCCAGTCGAGTGGTCATCAACCGTTCCAATGTTTTGCCGCGTCTTTCCTCAACCAATGTCTGCGACCCGAGGGTCACGGCAAAAAGGACGAACATGACGAGCAATCCGGGTATCAAACGGTCTAGGATGTCCGCATCTTCGGCGTCTATCCCGGAGACGATCACATCGATCGGCGGTTCATTGAGAGCGTTCGTTACCGCGTTATTCATGGCGATATCGACAGTTGCCGCGTCGACGTCGATTGTGCCGATGGCGCTTGCGACGGTGCGACTGATGCGCAGGCGTCCGGCAATTTCATCGGCGACATCGCGCACTATTGCAGCGACGATCTGCCCCGTTTCCCCTCCGTTTCCGCGTTGTTTGAAGATGAGACGCGGCGATTCGTCCGATTCCAACGCTGATGTGAAGCCGTTCGGGATGACTAAGACCAACAGGACGGCTGATCGGTCGAGAGCTTCATCGGCGTCTTCGATGTCGCGTTCTCGGACCGACAGCCCGTCGAAGTGGTCAAGCCGATCGATCAAAGCACGAGCGTGCGGTCCGCCGTCCAGATCGACTACGTTGACGGTAGCGGAAAAGGATGTTTCGCCGCCAAATGCCCCGTACATCAAGGCGAACAAGGCGATCGGCAATGCGATGCTGAAAGCCAACTCGCCTCTGTTGGTCAGATATCTTTTGAGCTCGAAAGTGGCTATGTGAACGGCACGGAACAATGGATCAGATATTCAGTCTCTTAAATTGCGACCGGTGAGTTCCAGGAATACTTGCTCGAGCGTGACTTCATTCGGGTCGCCGAATTCACTTTTGAGTTCTTCGGGGCTTCCGATTCTGATCATGTTGCCGTGGTCCATGATGCCCAGACGGTCGCAGAGATGGTCTGCTTCTTCCATGTAGTGAGTGGTGTAGAGCACGGTCATGCCCTCGTCGCGCAGCCCTTCGACGGTCTCGAATATGTGCGCGCGGGATTGCGGATCGATGCCGACGGTGGGTTCGTCGAGGAATAGGAGGCGCGGGTTGCTCATCAGGGCGATGGCGATGTTGACGCGTCTTTTCATGCCACCGGAAAAGTTGTCTACCTTGTCTTTTGCGCGGTCGATCAGGCCGACCTTTTCCAGGTACTCCTCAGCGGCTTGCCTAGCCGATTTTCCGTTGAGCCCGGCCATGCGTCCGAAGAAGACGAGATTGTCGATAGCTGAGAGTTCCGGATAAAGGGCGAGTTCCTGGGGGCAGACGCCGATTATCTTTCGAACATCATCACTTTGATCGGCGACAGAGCAGCCATCTATCTCTAACCGCCCATCATCTGCGGGTAATACCGTGGACAGGATTCGGATAGTGGTTGTTTTGCCGGCGCCGTTGGGGCCTAAGAGTCCGAATATCTCTTGGGACTTGATCGTGAAGGAAACGTCATCTACGGCTTGAACACCATCGAACGCTTTGCGTAGATGGTCAACAACCACCATGTTGTTGGAATCGGACATAAGACAATCCACGGCTACTCATAGACGAATTGCCCCAATCTTACGCCAATTTGTTGCCAGGCGGGTTTCGATCCGGAAGCTAATGTCCGAACCAGCGTAACGGCTGATTAGCCGTAGTTGCAGCCGATGCCTTTGTAGCCGATTTCTACGTCGCCGTCGGCGGTTACGAGGACGGGGGTGATGCGGTCGCCGCCTGAGAGGCGTTCGACTTCGTTCCACATGTCGGGTTGTTTCGAGACGTCGATGACCTCGTAATCGATGTGTTTCTGATCGAGGTCGGACATTAGCATGTCGCAGTACCCGCAGGTGGGGTGGGTGTAGATGACGGCAAGGTCGCGTTTTGGTTCTTTATCGGGCATGGCAGGAATTATATCTGGCGAGGTCAGGAATTCTTGGATGGCTTGGTTTGCTAGCTCTTCCTTAACTTTAACGCGTTCAAGGAGACGGACAGAGAGGAGAAGGCCATCGCGGCGGCCGCCGCGACCGGGCTGAGGAAGCCGCTTTCGCTGATGACGAAGCGGAGGAAGTCTGGAGGGGGAGAGTCGGCGAATACAGGGTGCAGCACGCCGGCGGCTACGGGGATGAGGAGGACGTTGTAGGCGAATGCCCAGAAGAGGTTTTGTCGGATGACTCGGACGGTGGCTCGGCTTATGGAGATGAGTCGCGGAACGGCGGTGGGTTCATTGTTCACGAGCGTGACGTCGGCGGTTTCGATGGCGATGTCGGAGCCGCTGGCCATCGCGATCCCGATGTCGGCGGTGGCGAGCGCGGGGCCGTCGTTGATGCCGTCTCCGATCATTGCGACGGAGCGGTTTCGCTGTTGCATGTTTGTGACGTGATCAGCTTTGTCAGTGGGTAGGACCTGAGCTTCGACGTTTTCTATTCCGACGCCTTGGGCGACTGCGCGGGCGGACTCAACGCGGTCTCCGGTGATGAGATGGGTTTCGATGCCCATATTTTTGAGGGAGGTGACTGCGGATTTGGCGTCCGGGCGGACCGTGTCTTGCAATCCGATGGCTGCAACTATTTGACCGTTGATCGATAAGGTGACCGGGGTTTGGGCGTTTGCTTGGATGTGTTCGAGAGCGTCTTCTATCGGCTCGTTGTCGTCGAGGAGGACGGCTGATGGGCTCATCACTGCTACGACAGCATCGTCGACGCGGGCGTAGACGCCTTGTCCGGTGATGGGTTGGAAGCCTTCGGCGTCTGGAATTTCGAGCCTTCGCTCGCGTGCGGCGTCGACGATGGCAGTTGCGACGGGATGTTCAGAGTAGATTTCGACCGCGGCAGCCATTTGCAGCGCTTCGTCTTCGGAGATGGTTGAAGTTTGATCGATGTGGATGTCGACAACTTTCGGTTTGCCGGCGGTGAGTGTGCCGGTTTTATCGAATGCGACGGTGTCGACGGTTGCAGTCCGTTCCAAAGCGACGGCGTTTTTGATGAGGATGCCGTGCTCCGCGGCGCGGCCGATGCCAGCGACGACGGCTGTTGGAGTTGCTAGTCCTAAGGCGCATGGACAGGCGATGACGAAGACTGTTACGGATATCAGGAGCGCGTTGGGCAGCGAGGGATCGGGAGCCATCACCAACCAGAACAGGAAGGATGCGATGCCTGCGATGATGACGGCGGGGACGAATTTCGCTGTGACTTGGTCGACGAAGCGTTCGATGGGTGCGCGTGAGGTTTGAGCGGTTTCGACTTGGCGGATGATTTGGGCTAGGAGGGTGTGTTCGCCGGTTGTGGTGACTCTGGCTTTACAGGCGGATGCGATGTTGAGGGTTCCGGCGAAGATGGCGTCGCCGTGTTTTTTCACGGCTGGCACGCTCTCGCCGGTGAGCATGGATTCGTCGATTTCTGCCGCGTCGTCTGATAGACGAGCGTCGGTCGGGACGCGCTCGCCGGGGCGGATCACGATTGTTTCGCCGATGTTGATGTCGTCGATGTTGACTTCTGTGATGTCACCGTCGCGTTCGACTAGAGCGGTGCGCGGTTGTAGTTCGATCAACATTCGGATGGCGTCAGACGCTCGGAGGCGAGTTCTACCTTCCAGCCAGCGTCCGAGGGAGACGAGCCCGATGATCGCGGCGGGCACTTCGAAGTAGGTTCCGGTGTGGTGTCCGGGTGCGACGAAACTCGCGGCATCTGACCATAGAGTGTCGTCGCCGAGGAAAAGTTGGGTGAATGTCACGAGGACGCTGTATGCGAACGCCACGGAGGTTCCGACGACGACCAAGGTGTTCATGTTGGACGTTTTGCGTTTGGCGGCGGCCCATGCCGAGCGGTAGAATGGTGCACCGATACGGAGTTGAATTGGCGTGGCGATGATCAGGAATAGGAGATTGAGGGCGTAGGAAGGGATGTCGGGCGCGAGGGCGGAGCGGAGCATGGTTACGCCCATGATTCCGATCATTGCGAGGACGCCGATGATGGCGCCGTTGCGGGTTGCTGTCAGTTCGGCGCGCTGTGCGGCGTGACGGGCGTCTTGGGGGTTTTCATCGACAGTGCCGTCGGTATCGGTTGACGGGGAGGTTAGATCGACGCCGTATCCGGCATCGTTGACGGCGTCCGAGATCGCGTCGAAGAGTTGGTGTTCGGTGGCGGTGTCGGCGGCGACAAAGCTGATGTTTGCGGAGTTGGTGACGAGTGAGACCTCAGTCGAATCGACGCCTTGTACCGAAGAGATGGCTTCGGTTACGTGCGAAACACATGCTGCGCATGTCATTCCGCGGATGTGGATCGTCTTGGAGACCATTGGAAGCGTCCCAAAACCTAGAAATAAGCCCGGAATTCGCTGTTAATCCCGATAGTTTAAGGTTATCTGCATTCGAATCTGAGATGGGAGCAGGTATGGTCGCTGAGGCAGTAGGGGGAAAATTACCGCGTCGCATCGTAATCATCACGATGGCGTGTGCGATGACGGGGCTGTTTCTGGCGGCGCTGGATCAGACGGTGGTCAGCACAGCGATGCCGCGGATCATCGCGGATCTGGGCGGTTTTGATCGATACACGTGGGTTACGACGGCGTACATCGTTGCTTCGACGATCACGGTGCCGGTTGTTGGTCGACTGTCCGACATCTTCGGTCGGAAGGTTTTCTATCTCATCGGGCTCGCGTTGTTTCTTATCGGTTCGTTTGCTGCCGGCACGTCGACGTCGATGAACCAGCTGATTGCGTTTAGGGCGTTTCAGGGGATGGGCGGAGGTGTGCTGCTCTCGCTGGCGTTCGTAATCGTTGGCGATATGTTCGCGCCTGCTGAGCGCGGCAAGATTCAGGGTGTGGTCGCCGCGGTTTTCGGGTTGTCGTCGGTGATAGGTCCAACTTTGGGTGGGTTTTTGACCGACACGTTGAGTTGGAACTGGATCTTCTACATCAACCTGCCGATCGGCGTTCCACTTGTCATTTTGATGTGGAGGTTTTTCCCGCGCGTCGAGCCAGATATTATGGATCGGACGATAGACGTGCCGGGGATTTTGACGTTGGTGGTTGCGGTGGTGCCGTTGATGCTGGCTTTGTCTTTGGCTGGTGTGGAATATGCGTGGTCATCGCCGATGATTATCGGTCTGTTCGTGTTGTCGGCGGTTGCGGTGGTGGCATTCGTGACAATCGAGTTTCGCAGTGCGAATCCGATCATGCCGTTGAGGATCTACGCCGATCGCGTTGTGGGTATTTCGTTGCTTGCGACGTTCATCAGCGGGTTCGGGATGTTCTCGTCGATCATCTTTATTCCGTTGTTTTTCCAAGGAGTCTTGGGAGCATCTGCGACTAGCAGTGGTAGTTTTTTGACGCCGATGATGCTGGGGATTGTGGTGGGAGCCGCGATATCGGGTCAGATTGTTTCGCGGATCGGTGGCTACCGGATTCCTGCGACCGTTGGTGTGGTGATCATGACCTCGGCGTTGTTTGTGCTGTCGACGATGGATGCGTCTACACCGTATGGTTTGGCGATTGGCTATATCGTGTCGCTAGGTTTCGGACTCGGCTTCACGTTCCCATCGTTCACGATAGCGGTGCAGAACTCGGTGGAGCACCGTTATTTGGGGGTAGCGACATCGGCGTTGCAGTTCTATAGAGCGATCGGTGGTGCGCTTGGGTTGGCGGTCTTGGGGGCGTACATGACCAATCGGTTCCAAAGTCAATTGGCGGAAAAACTGCCGGAGCAGGTCCGGGAGGCGGTCGGATCCGAGAGGATTGCGACGCTGGCCGAAAACCCTGCTGCGATGGTCGATCCGAACGCTTTGCACGCGCTAACGTCAGACCTTGGGTCGTCGGGCACGCTCGTTGATACGCTGATTTCTGGATTGCGCGATGCGCTCGCGACCTCGGTTTCGGGAGTGTTCTTGGTGACATTCTTCATCATGGTCGTGTCGGTCGTTGTGGTGCTCTTCTTGAAGGATCGTCCGCTGCGCACCGAGCGTGGCGGAGGGCCGCCGTCAATGGGTGATTAGGTGATTTATCGTTTTTGGGGAGATTTGAGAAAATCGCGGATATAGTCTAGACAAATCCTGCGCAATCGCGTAGCATAAAAATAGTGCACGTATTCCGCGGCCACGCCTATTTTTGGCAGTCCATAGCGCATCCTGAGCTGGGAAAATCTTCCGGCGTGGGGTTGCGCGTTTTCACGCGTAATGGACTAGGTCGCAATCCGTCAAGGGTGTCCGATCCGAAATCTCGCAGCTAGCAAACTCGTCGCTGCTTGGATTCCGAGTCCTCAAGGAGAGCTGAATGGCTATTTCACAGGCGTTGACCGCGGGCGGTATGGACCGCGCATACCGTACCTTCGGCGAAACGAAGGTTCCGACGGATATGCCGGATCTTATCCAGGTCCAGAAGGATTCCTTCGAGTGGCTGCTCGGCGATGGTTTGACGCAGCTGTTCCGAGAGATCTCGCCGATTACCGACTACTCGTCGGATAACCCCAAGTACGAGATGAGCTTGACGGAGCATGAGATTCTCGATCCGGAGTTTTCCGAAGAGGAGTGCCGCGAGCGGGAGATCACGTACAGCGTGCCTTTGCACGTGACGATCGAGTTGAAGATCAACGAGACTGACGAGATTAAAGAGCAAACGATCTTCTTCGGCGATATGCCGAAGATGACTGAGAACGGCACGTTCATCATCAACGGCGCCGAACGCGTGGTCATTTCACAATTGGTGCGTTCTCCGGGTGCGTACTACTCCGTAGACGAAGACCCGGCCACGGGCAACCGTCTTTGCAGCGTCAAGCTGATTCCTTACCGTGGCGCATGGGTAGAGCTGGAAACCAGCAACCGAGACATTCTTTTCGCGAAGGTCGACCGCAAGCGCAAGCTTCCGGTGACGACGCTTCTGCGCGCTATCACGGCAGTCGAAGACGGCACCGAAGATGAAACAGATAACCCGCTGAAACTCGACTCGCTAGACGCGATGCTCGAAGTGTTTGGCGATGCCACGGACGGCGAAGAAGACTCCGATATTCGTGACTTCATCCGTTCGACTTGGGAATCTGACGCTGATGCCAAAGACGAGGATGAGGCACTAAGAGAGTTCCATAAGCGCATGAGGCCCGGCGAACCGGCAACTGTGGAAGGCGCTAAGCGCTTGGTCCATCAGATGTTCTTCGACTCGCGCCGTTACGACTTGGGAGACGTTGGTCGATACAAGCTCAACCGTCGCATTGACGTCGACGTGGAGCTGTCTCGGCGCACGCTGACGAAACTCGATTTCGTGAACATCATCAAGCGCATGGTGAAGGTCAACAACGGTGAAGCCGAGCCGGATGACATCGACCATTTGGGCAACCGGCGCGTTCGAACCGTTGGCGAACTGATCCAGAACCAGATCCGCGTCGGCCTGGTCCGCATGGAGCGTGTGGTGCGTGAGCGGATGACGACCCACCCCGGCGAGACGACGCCTGCCGCCTTGATCAATATTCGTCCGGTAGGAGCGGCGGTCAAAGAGTTCTTCGGCGGTTCGCAGCTCTCGCAGTTTATGGACCAGACGAACCCGCTTTCGGAACTGACTCACAAGCGACGCTTGTCGGCTCTCGGTCCGGGCGGTTTGACCCGCGACCGCGCGGGCTTCGACGTGCGGGACGTCCACCACTCACACTACGGACGCATCTGTCCTATCGAGACGCCCGAAGGTCCGAACATCGGACTGCTCGGTTCGCTCGCCACTTACGCCAAGGTGAACGAGTTCGGATTTGTCGAGACTCCCTACCGAAGGGTCCGCACGACGATCTCGAATCGGTCTAACGACCTGATCGGTCGAACTTTGATGCAAGACGTGCGTGAGAAGAGCCGCAAAACCATTGTTGCCGAGGCGAACTCGGTCATCGATGAACCGCTTTCACGGCGCCTGCGACGCTTGGGCGAACAGCAAATCGAAGTCCTACCTTATATCTCGTTGAACGCTGAAGATGTCGAATATCTGTCGGCAGATCAGGAAGAAACGGTGTTGATCGGGGAGCCGACCACGCCTATCGACCCCATTGGCCAACTCGAAGGATTGGTTCGTTGTCGAACTGGTGGCGAGCAATACGTCAAAGCCCGACCGGAAGAGGTCGACTACGTAGACGTATCTCCGTCCCAAATCGTCAGTGTGTCTGCCGGGCTGATTCCGTTCCTGGAGCACGATGACGCGACTCGCGCCCTGATGGGCTCGAACATGCAACGTCAAGGCGTGCCGTTGATCCGCCCCGAAGCGCCGATCGTTGGAACTGGGATCGAGTACCGAGCCGCGCTAGACAGCGGGCAGGTGATTCGATCGGAGGTTGACGGAATCGTCACTTCGGTCACCAGCGACAAAATCTCCGTCGCCGATGAAGACGGAAATGTGCACGATTACCCGTTGATCAGGTATGAACGCTCGAACCAGAGCACCTGCATCAACCAGCATCCGATCGTGAGCAAGAGCCAGCAGGTTTCGGCGGGACAGGCCATCGCGGACAGTTCGTCTACAGACGGCGGTCGTTTGGCATTGGGCCAAAACGTGCTCGTCGGTTTTATGAGCTGGGGCGGCGGCAACTACGAAGACGCAATCATCCTCAGCGAGGATCTCGTTAAGGACGACCGTTTCACATCCACCCACATCCAGAAACATCAGGTAGAAGCCCGCGAAACCCAGCTCGGGCCTGAGGAAATCACCCGCGACATCGCCAACGTAGGCGAGAGCAACTTAGCGAACCTCGACGAGGAAGGGATCGTCATTCCCGGCACTTGGGTAGGTCCTGGCGACATATTGGTCGGCAAGGTTACTCCCAAGGGTGAGACCGAACTGACTGCGGAAGAGAAACTGCTCCGCGCGATCTTCGGAGAGAAGGCGCGTGACACTAAGGACACGAGCCTACGCGTCCCTCACGGTGAAAAGGGCAAGGTCATCAAGGTCCGCGTCAGCAAGAAGGAAGATGGCGACGAGTTGCCACCCGGCGTCTCAATGATGGTGCGCGTATGGGTCGCCCACACTCGCAAGATCATGCAGGGCGACAAGATGGCCGGCCGCCACGGCAACAAAGGCGTTGTAGCAATGATCTTGCCGCGTGAGGACATGCCTCACTTGGAGGATGGCACTCCGCTCGACATTGTGCTCAACCCCATCGGTGTGCCATCTCGCATGAACCTTGGCCAGCTTCTGGAAACGCACCTCGGTTGGGCTGCCCGCCAACTCGATTTCTCGGCTATCACGCCGGTCTTCGACAGTGCCAGCGAGGTGGCGATCGAGGATGAATTGGCGCGCGCTTGGTTCGTGACAGCCGCTGAAGCCCGCGACTACCACGATCTCGAAAATCGCGAAATCGACCACGAACGCGTTGATAGCTGGCTCGAAGAGCGAGGTTATGACTACGGCGAACTGCGTAACCAATCACCAGAAAACATCGGTAAGGCGAGCGAAGCCTGCATGAAGATCTGGTTGAGCGAGGTCGCCGGGGAAGATGTTTCGGGACTTGACCGAGAAGGTTTGTTGGAAAAGGTACGACGCCTTGACCGCGAGAACGGCTACGCCGCGCCCGTATTGGGCAAGCAGACGCTTGTCGACGGTCGTACCGGCGAGAGGTTCGATCAACCGGTGACGGTCGGCAGCATCTACATGATGAAGCTCATTCACTTGGCCGAAGATAAGATGCACGCGCGATCGACCGGCCCCTATTCGCTGATCACCCAGCAACCGTTGGGCGGTAAAGCGCAATTCGGCGGACAACGTTTCGGCGAGATGGAAGTCTGGGCACTGGAAGCATATTCGGCCCCGCACACGTTGCAAGAAGTGCTGACCATCAAGTCGGACGACGTCAAAGGAAGAGTGCTTGCTTACGAGGCGATCGTAAAAGGGCAATCGGTAGTTTCTGCCGATGTCCCTGAGTCGTTTAACGTCCTGATCCACGAGCTACAAGGCCTTGGGCTGGACATATCGATGATCGGCGACTCCAGTATCGACGGCGAAGATTCCGAAGATGACGCGGGAGCGCCTGAAGATGTCGATACGTCCGACGAATTGGTCTTCGCGCCGATCGGCGGTGATGTATTGGATATCGGGGCGGAACTGCCACCGCCGGTTTTGGACTTCGATGTCGATTTCAACGACGAATCCGACTCCGAGGCGTCAGAGACCAACGGCACCGACGCATCCAACACATCAAGCGAAGCCGATGCAACCGCCGAAGCCGACGCATCCCCAACTGAAGACGAAACGAACGGCCAGTAGACGCGCTTCTGACCGACCCGCCGACCACCGTATGCGATACGAAGTCGCAACTGCGACAAGAGGTTAATCCGAATGGCATTCACACCCATACAACAAGCGCCTCCCACCACTGAGAACGATTTCCGAGCGATCAAGATCTCGATCGCATCGCCGCAGATCGTCAGGAAGTGGTCCTGGGGCGAGGTGAAGAAAGCTGAGACAATCAACTACCGCACTTTGCGGCCGGAACGCGACGGTCTATTCTGCGAGCGGATTTTCGGCCCGACCCGAGACTTCGAGTGCTACTGCGGCAAGTACAAGCGGCAACGAGACATGCGGATGCGCCGCGAAGGATTTGTGTGCGACCAGTGCAAGGTCGAGGTCACGCGCGCCTCAGTACGTCGTGAGCGCATGGGGCACATCAACCTAGCGGCTCCTGTCGCCCACATCTGGTTCTCGAAGGGCACACCGTCTCGGATGAGCATCATCCTGGACATCACGCCCCGCAACCTCGAGCGGGTGCTCTACTTCTCCTGCTACATCATCACCAAAGTCGACGAAGAGGCTCGCTTGCAGGCGATCATGGAGTTGACCGAATACCGCGAGCAAGAAGTTCAGCGGATCGAAGAAGAGCGTGCCCAGTTCGCCGAAAACGGACAAAACGAAGAGTTCCTCGCGCAATTGATCGAACAGATCGTTCAACTGCAAAACAATTCGCCCGATGGCCCTCAAGAGATGCCGAGCGCACCAGAGGGTTCACCGATTGAAGACGAGATCGAGACCAAACTCGCTTACTACAAGATCCTGTTTGAACAGGACATCAAGACCAAGATCGAATTGGCGGAAAGCCTGCAGGTCAAAACCGAACTGACCGAAAGCGACTACCGCGAGTTGAACGATCTCTTCGGCGGAGTATTCGAAGCTGGCATGGGTGCGGACGCGATCCTCGAACTTCTCAGGGAAATCGATCTCGAAGAAGTCCACGCGGAACTCAATGACGCCATCCGCAACACCTCAGGGCAGCGACGCGCGAAAGCCGTCAAGCGTTTGAGCGTGGTAGAAGCGTTCCGGACGAGCGGCAACAAGCCTGAGTGGATGATTCTCACCGTTCTCCCGGTTTTGCCGCCTGAACTGCACCCGATGGTGCAGCTGGACGGTGGTCGGTTCGCCACTAGCGACCTCAACGACCTTTACCGCCGCGTAATCAACCGCAACAACCGACTGAGCCACCTGCTCAAGTTGTCGGCACCTGACATCATCGTTCGCAACGAACGCCGCATGCTGCAAGAAGCCGTGGACGCCTTGATCGACAACGGTCGTCGCGGCCGAGCGATCATGGGGCGTCATAACCACAAGCTCAAGTCATTGACCGATCTTCTGCGCGGTAAGCAAGGACGCTTCCGCCAGAACCTGCTCGGTAAACGCGTCGACTACAGCGGTCGAGCCGTCATCATCTCCGGCCCGCAGATGAAGCTCGATGAGTGTGGCATCCCGAAGGAGATGGCTCTCGAGTTGTTCAAGCCGTTCGTGATGAACCGTTTGATCGGTGAAGGTCACGCCCACAACATCAAGACCGCCAAACGTCGCGCTGAACAAGCCGACGCCCAAGTCTGGGACACCTTGGAAAAGGTTGTCGATGGTCACCCGGTGCTCCTCAACCGCGCTCCGACGCTCCACCGACTCGGTATTCAAGCGTTCTACCCCAAGCTGGTGGAGGGCAAGGCGATCCAGCTCCACCCGCTTGTTTGTACTGCGTTCAACGCAGACTTCGACGGCGACCAGATGGCTGTTCACGTACCGCTATCACCAGGCTCTATTAACGAAGCCAAGACGCTGATGCTAAGCACCAGCAACATGCTTGCGCCGAGGTCCGGCACGCCGATCGTGTCGCCAACCTTGGACATGCTGCTCGGCCTCTACTACATGACTGGACCGGTCATGGATACCGCAGTGCCTGTTTCTGCGGACGTAATCGCGACCGATTTCGCGGTAGAAAACGGGACCGAATCTGGTAACGGCCATGCCGGTGTCAGGTACTTCGGCAGCCTGCAGGAAGCGCGATACGCGGAAGAGATCGGTGAAATTGGCATAAGAGATCGTGTCAGGGTTCGCGTACCGGGAGGTACGCGCGTTTGGACCGAGCTTGCGGCAGTTGAGCCAGTCACAATCGACGAACCGCACGACTGGATTGAAACCACTGTCGGTCGCATCATATTCAACGAGATGCTGCCAGATTCGCTCGGTTTCCACAACTACGTGATGCGTGAAGACGAAGTCGACGCCGTGGTTCACCAGTGCTACAGCAAAATGGGTAATGCCGGGACTGCTGCTGTCCTCGACGAGATGAAGCGGCTCGGTTTCGAGTACGCTACTCGCTCCGGCACGACGATCGCGATCAAAGACGCGGTACCGCCACCCGAGAAGGAAGAGCTTCTCGAGAACGGTCGCGCTCAGGTCGCCGAGCTTCAGCGGATGTTTGACGAAGGCGTCATCACCGACGACGAGAAGTACACCGCAACGATCGAGACGTGGAACGAAACTTCTGATCTTGTCACCGACGCAGTGAAACAGCACCTGCCCGAATACAACGGCGTCTTCGCGATGTCGGATTCGGGAGCCAAAGGTAACTTGGCGCAGATCAAGCAGATGGCGGGCATGCGTGGTTTGATGTCCAACCCGCGCGGCCGCATCATCGACGTACCGATCGAGGCCAGCTTCTCGGAAGGACTTTCAGTCCACGAATTCTTCGCGTCGACGCACGGCTCACGTAAAGCTCTTGCGGACACGGCGCTTAAGACCGCAGAAGCCGGATACCTTACCCGTCGTATGGCGGACGCCGCGCAGAACGTGATCATCAACGAACGCGATTGCGGTACCCCCCATCGGCATGACGATCTCGGCAGAGTCGTCACGCGCACTCAACTTGCCGTTCGAAGAGCGGATCTTCAGTCGATACGCGGTAGCCGACGTCGTCGATCCGAACACTGGCGAAGTTCTGGCCACTACCGAGGACCTGATCGACAACGATATTGCCCGTCGGATCGCTGCTTCCGGACTGGAAGAGCTTGAGATTCGTTCGCCTGTCTCCTGCATGTTGGATCGCGGTATCTGCGGACGCTGTTACGGCAGTATGCTCGCAGACAACCGCCCCTCGATCATCGGCGAAGCCGTCGGTATCGTTGCAGCCCAATCGATCGGCGAGCCCGGCACTCAGCTGACGATGCGTAACTTCCACACAGGAGGTATCGCCAGCGACCGCGACATCACGACTGGTTTGCCGCGTGTCCAAGAGCTGTTCGAAGCGCGCAACCCTAAAGCTCCTGCGATTTTGGCAGAGATACCGGGGGTTGTCCGCTTCCGTGACGCTCAAGGCAACTTGGTGATCGCTGTAGAGAACATCGAAACGTTCCACACTGATGTCGAGATTCCTGATGGATACCGAGCGTCGGTTAAGGTCGGAGACTGGGTTGACGCAGGCTCCAATCTGCTGAAACTCTCCGCCGCTGGTCGCCGTGATGCCATCGCTGAGGACGGCGAGTTGTCGCTACCGGAAGAGATAACTTCTGAAGTGTCAGGCGAAGTCGAATCGATCGAAGACGACGCGATCCGCATCGCTTGGGAAGAGACCGACGAACGCGAATACATGCCGCAGAGCAACGCCGACATCCTGGTCTCTGAAGGCCAGGAGATCCAGCCCGGCGAGCAGCTGACCGACGGTACGGCGAACCCCCACGACATCCTTCGCATCACCGGTATTGAGGCCGTTCAACGCTACCTCGTGGAAGAAGCACAGCGAGTTTACCGTTCGCAGGGTGTAAAGGTTCACGACAAGCACTTCGAAGTCGTCGTTCGCCAGATGCTCCAGAAAGTTCGGATCGAAAGCACAGGCGACTCGAAACTGTTAGTCGATGAAGTCGTCGACCGTTCGATCTACCTGCAGTCCAACGAAGAGGTTCGTGAGCAAGGAGGGGAAGCCGCAACGGCTTCTCCGGTGCTACTCGGAATCAGCCGTGTTTCGCTGATGTCGAACAGCTTCTTGGCTAAGGCGTCATTCCAGGAAACCGAGCGAGTCTTGACCGACGCCGCCCTCCAAGGCAGCGTCGACAAGTTGACGGGCCTCAAGGAAAACGTGATCATCGGCCGCATGATCCCGGCTCGGTTGGACCGCTCCCGCGAGGGTCGTGAACTTCTCGGATTGCCCGACCCCGAGACGGTGCCGGTGCAACCTGTCACCCAAGACTGGGAGCAGGCATTGGCGGCGATTGCCAGCGACGACGTTGCTGCGTCGCTCGCAGCATTCAGCTCCGAATCAGACATGCCGAACGTCTCCATCGGCTTCTCTGGCGACGACGACGGTGCGCCGAGCGACGCCGAGCCCGACTTCTCGAACTTGACCAGCGCGTTCTTCGGCGACATGGCCGCACCGGAAGAACCCGTGATCTCGTTCGACGACGAAAAAGATGACTAACGTCGTCTGGGTATGCCAAACTGTAGGGGCAGGTTTCAGACCTGCCCCTACTGCTATCTGGCCCAATTGAACATCATGAATGAAAGCCCCATGCCAAGTGAAAACAGTCGACCAAACGTAATCGTCTTCATGACCGACGATCAAGGTTACGGCGACCTGTCGTGCATGGGCGCGACTGATTTCCGGACACCTAACCTTGATCGCCTCGCATCAGAAGGCGTCCGTTTCACCGACTGGTATTCAAACAGTCCGGTTTGCAGCCCTTCAAGAGCCGCGTTGTTAACAGGTCGATATCCGGGCAACGCAGGAGTCCGAGCCATCTTGCAGGGACATCGAACCGCATCAGGACTTCCAAACTCTACGCCGACTCTCCCCTCGCTCCTAAAAGACCGTGGCTATCAGACCTCGATGGTGGGCAAGTGGCACCTAGGTCTCACCGAAGAGTGTCGACCTCATTCTCACGGATTCGACTACTGGTTCGGCTTCCTCGCCGGGTGCATCGACTTCTACTCCCACATCTACTACTGGGGTGCGAACCGGCCCGGCCCCGGCATCAACCCGACACACGACCTCTGGGAGAACAACGAAGAAGTCTGGCACGACAGCGAGTACTTCACCGAGCTCATCGCCGAAAAAGCCATCGAACGCCTCCGTGCGATGGTTGCCGAGAAGCGAGCATCCGGTAAGCCCTTCCTGCTCTACGCACCCTTCAACGCGCCGCACTACCCCATGCACGCGCCCGAAAAATACACCTCCCGCTTCGCCCACCTGCCGTGGGACCGACGAATCATGGCCGCCATGATCTCCGCCATCGACGACGCCATCGGCGCGATCATGAACGAACTTACACGTCTCGGTGAAGACGAAAACACCCTCACCTTCTTCGTCTCCGACAACGGGCCGTCCCGCGAGACCCGCAACTGGCTCGACGGAACCCTCGATCCCTACTACGGAGGCACCTCCGGCGGGCTCAAAGGCCACAAATTCAGCCTCTTCGACGGTGGCATCCGGATGCCCGCCATCGCCCACTACCCAGCCCGCATTCCAGGCGGACAAGTCGTCTCCACCCCATGCGCGTCGATGGACATCGTCCCCACAGCCCTGCACGCGGCTGACGGCAGTGCGCCCAGCGACGACACCGTCGAATTCGACGGCACCAGCATCCTAGATCACCTGTCCGACGGTTCCGACTTACCCGAACGCGACCTGTACTGGGAACTAGACGGCCAAACCGCCATCCGCCGAGGCAACTACAAACTAGTCATCGACGGCGTCCTAGTCGAAGAAGACGAACCACAAACCCACATCCACCTAGCCGACCTTTCCACTGACGTCTCAGAATCCACGAATCTTGCTGACCAGATGCCCGACCTGGCCACCGAACTTGAAACCGCGGCCTTAGACTGGCGAGATGGAATCCAAGAACGATGGGACCGCGACTACGGGCACCTAAGCCACGGCATAGTAACCTACGCCGATTTTCCCGTGGGCTGACAGCTCTCGACATTACCGAGCATCAAACATTCGCACCGGGAACACGGTTAGGTGTCCGATATTCACGTAAATCACAAACAATAAACATGACTAGGATTTGGTCTCCCCTAAGATCCGTTACTCGCCAGATCCGGTTTAATTCACCCCATTTGTGGATTTTCCTTGGTATCGCCGTTGTCGCTTCCGTTGCTTTCGTCGCCCTGATGTTGGATTGGGATTGGTCAAACAGTTGGGATTGGTTGAAGGGCGAAGAATCCAACAGCGCAGCTATTCGCAACGTCGCGCTAGTGGTTGCCGGAATCATCGCTTTTCCGCTGGCAATTTGGCGCGCATGGGCCGCTCAACGACAAGCGGATGCATCCGATAAAAGTCTGCTCAACGAACGTTACCAAAAAGGTGCGGAAATGTTGGGAAGTTCGACGTTGTCTGTTCGATTAGCTGGCATTTATGCCCTCCAACGTCTCGCAGAAGAATCTCCGAACGAATATCATGTCCAAATCACGCGGTTGTTGTGTGCGTTTATACGGTTGCCGCCGTACAAAAGCGGGGGACGTCGCGAGGACGTGGAAAGTGCTCTTCAGGCAATTGCTACTCGCACCCCGGAAGACTTGAGGATCGAACAGAAATTGGGTTTCCAACCCAACTTAACTGACGCGAATTTACACCGGATAAAAATCCGTCCGCGGACGGTGGTTGAAATCGCGTTTTATGAAAATCGTGATCGATCTGACCTAGAGAATCTGACGTTCGTCGAGAAATCGTCATTTCACGAGAATCTCTCACAAATACTATTGTCGGGCGCCGACTTGTCAGAAGCTTGGCTTGACCACACCAATCTGTCGGGCAACGAATTCGAAGCGACAGACCTATCTAAGACTCACTTTTCGAGTTCGGATCTCTCTCGATCTGAATTCCGTGAAGCCCGAATGAGCGGCGCTTTGCTAGACGGCGCGACTTTGACCAACGCCGTGTTTGAACAGGTAGACCTAACTGACGCACAATTGAATTCGGCGGATTTGTCTAAAGCCATGTTTAACAATTCGGATTTACGCGGCGCCGATCTAAAAAACGCTAATGTTTCAAAGACACATTTCTCTGTTTGGACAATCGAAAACGGAGCATGGGGAACGCGAATGTTCCGAGAGGGGCGTTGGGCGCCTGGTGTCCAGAATTTGACTCAATCCCAACTCGATCAGGCTGTAGCCGACTCCGACAACCCTCCCATTTTGGATGGTTTGATTGATCCTGTGACCGGTGAACATCTCATGTGGCGTGGAAAGGCACCGGAACCATCGAAGTGAATTGGTACCACCTCCTAACTACCAACCTCTCACCACCCCTCTGCCCGATACCGCTCCATGGCATCCGACGAAACCTCCACCCCCAACCCCGGCTTCCCGCTCACCCGCACGTACTGCCCGTGGAAGTCGATCGGCTCCTCCAGCATCGCCTGATACATCGGAATGAATGCGATCGCATGCTCGAGGCGATAAAAGTTCACCGTAGACATGCAAACATGCGCCCCCGCAACGATCTGTATCGATCCCATCGCGTTATGCGGACTGATGGGGATGTAGTAGGCTTCGGCCATCGATGCGATCTTCCTGATCTCGCTGATGCCGCCCGTCCAGACGATATCCGGCATGATGTAGTTGGCGAGGTTGCGGCGGAAGATGGGTAGGAAGTCCCAACGCGTATACAACCGCTCACCGACGCAGATGTTGGGGACAGTGTTTCGGCGCACGGTCTCTAGCGCGTCGAAACTCTCCTGCGGCAACGGCTCCTCGAACCACTCGATGTTCGACTGTTCGTGCAAGGTGTTGGCCAGCCTGATCGCCGTCGGCACGTTGAAGTTGCCGTGCGCATCAATCAATATCTCCGGCTTCGGACCAATAGCCTCCCGCACCGCTCGCACAATGTCGTAACCCAACTGCTCGCCCTCATGCGAAATGACCCCGTCCGTGAATTTCGTATGCACCGGAACCATCTCGTTGAACGGGTCGAGCTTCATCGCCTCGTGACCCGCCTCGACCACCTTCTTCGCCGCCTCGTAATAGTCCTCAGGCGTCGTTGCGCCGGTGAACCAACCGTTGGCATATAGTCTCACTTCGTCCCTGAACTTGCCGCCGAGAAGTTCGTAGATCGGCACTCCCAACGCCTTCCCCTTGATGTCCCACAACGCAATGTCGATCCCGCTGATCGCGGTGGATGCGAAGCCGCGCGAGCTCATGTACGTGTAGCGCCTGAACAACCGATGCCACAGGGGCTCGATATTCGTCGGATCCTCGCCAACCAGCACCTCCTTCATCGCCAAAACCGCCCGAGCCGTCAGAAAACTCCCGCCGCCCGGGTAGTTCGTGCACTCGCCCCAGCCGTGGATGCCTTCGTCGGTGTCGATCTTGACAAACGTCCATTGTCGCTCGTTCGGACCGCCGTAGGCATGGCCGGGCGGCGTGACCACGTATGCGTTGATGTCGGTGATCTTCATGTCGCTGCTCCTGCGTTCATGTTACGCACCCCCTCATTCCCGCGAAGGCGGGAAACCAGAAACTGGTTTAACGGCCATCAAAGAAGCCGCCATTGCGAGAATACCTATAAAACCCGCTCCAACGAAGAACGGCAGGTAGCTCGAGCCCACAAAATCGAATATGAGCCCAGGTATCATCACGCCGACAGCCTGCCCCAATGTCGTCAATGGCTCGGTGATGCCCCTGATCGTCCCCAATGCTGGACGCCCGAAGTAGTCGGCGTAGGCAACCGGAGGGACTACCAACATTCCGCCGAGCCCGAAACCGAAGAACGCCGAGAAAGCCAACGCCTCGACGGTCGTATCAGTCAGAGTGAACAGAAACGCCCCTATCGCCAGATTCAGCGCCACCGCCGCCATCACGAACCGCGCCGGCACCTTCTCAACGATCCGTCCCCAGAATAAACTGCTGATGCCCAAAAAGATCGCGTTGAGACTAATGCTCACTCCAGCCGTCACCGCCCCCAATCCTTGGTCCTGAAAGAACGCCGCAGCGTGGGTGTTCGAACCTGCGTGCATAAAGAACATCATCCCCGTCGCCAAAGCCAACAGCCACAACGCGGGTGTCCGCATCGCATCCCCAGACGTCCAATCCGGCTCGGCTTCCGACGCTGAATTGCCACCACTTTCTACCGATCCGTCCTCATCGTCCTCAATCTCATCGCCATCCGGCCGCAGACCTAGGTCCTCCGGCTGCTCCGATATCAGCAGCGCCACCGGCAGCAACGCCACGACGAACACCACCACGCTCAGCACGAACCACGCATCGCGCCATCCGCTCTGCGCAATCACGATTGAGGCGATCAGCGGGAACAGCACCATGCCTGCCGAGTGTGACAGCCCGAGTATCCCGTTCGTCCGACCACGCATCCTGATGAACCACCGCGAAACCACTACCGCGGTCCCGATCTGAACCGGACTAGCGAAAATCACACGCCCCGTTCCGTAAGCGATGTAGAACACCCACGGAATCGTTACACCCATCACCGTCAAACTCACATCCGACCACGCCAACGCGAACGTCGAGATACACAGAATCACGATGCTCGCCGTCAAAACCGCCCGTGCCCCGTACCGGTCGATCATTCGGCCGATGATCGGCGATGTGAACGTCGCCGCCAACCCGCCCGCCGCCGCCGCTCCCGCGATCAGCGTCCGACTCCAACCAAGCTCCTCAGAAAGCGGGTAGATGAAGACCGAGATCGTGAGGCTAGCCGCCGCGTTCCGAGCGAAATTCGCGGTCCCTGCCGCGCCCAGAATCCACCATCCGTAAAAGAACGGACTACGATTTACGAGCTTCTGACGCATCATTAGCGACACAACACTCCCTTTTTGCGTAGCAAAAGGGGGACGCGGCGAGCGTAGCGAGACGCAGGGGGGTCACGGCCTCAACAAGGCGGAGAGTCGGGATGCAGGAACTCTTCTATGGCATCCATACTGATATCTACGCCGAGCCCCGGTTTGCCCGACACCTTGATGTACTGCCCATGAAAGTCGATCGGCTCCTCGAGCATCGCGTTGTATGCGGGTATCGACGCGATCGAGTGCTCCAACCGATAGAAGTTCACGGTCGACATGGCGACGTGAGCACCAGCCACGACCTGCAGCGAGCCCATCGCATTGTGCGGACTTATCGGAATGTAGTAGGCCTCCGCCATTGTGGCGATTTTGCGAATCTCGCTAATGCCGCCGGTCCATACGATGTCGGGCATGATGTAGTCCGCCAGATTCCGATGGAAAACCGGCAAGAAGTCCCAGCGGGTGAATAGACGTTCGCCGACGCAGATGTTCGGCTGCGTGTGCGCGCGTATCGTTTCCAGACCGTCCCATCCCTCAGGCGGCAACGGCTCCTCGAACCACTCGATACGACTCTGCTCGTAAAGATTGTTCGCCAACCGAATCGCAACCGGCACGTTGTAGTGACCATGCGCATCGATCAGGATCTCGAACTGCGGCCCGACGGCTTCTCGCGTCGCGCGCACGATGTCGTATCCGAGTTGCTCGCCATCCTGCGATATCTGCCCTGTCTGATAAGCCGTGTGGTACGGGCGCATCTCCAGGAACGGATCGAGCTTCAACGCTTCGTGCCCCGACTCCGCAACCCTCTTCGCCGCCTCGCCATACTCCTCCGGCGTCGAACAGCCGGCGAAATAACCATTCGCATACAACCGAACCTCATCTCTGAACTTGCCACCGAGCAGATTGTAGATCGGCTTGCCCAACGCTTTGCCCTTGATGTCCCAAAGAGCGATGTCGATACCACTGATCGCCGATGTCGGCAATCCCCGAGATCCCATATACGTATAGCGGCGGTATAGCTTGTGCCAAAGCGGCTCGATGTTTACCGGATCCTCACCCACCAACGCTTCCTTCATCGCCAACACCGCCTGCGCCGTCAAGAAGCTGCCGTTTCGCGGACTGTTCGTAGCCTCGCCCCAGCCCGAGATCCCCTCGTCGGTATCGATCCGCACAAAGGTCCAGTGGCGGTCCATCGTGCTTCCCCAAAACGGCCCCTGCGGCTCAACAACCCAAGCCTTGACATCAGTGATCTTCATATCGTCCGAACCCTCATGACTCACCGCCGCATCATCTATCGCACGGCGCGCAATGAGTTTACACCGTCCCGTAGACCATCCACATATGCGGGCAAAATACGTTGCAGATATTTGGTCGCGGTAAAGACAGTTAAATTTAAAGTTGGATTATGTCCGAAAAGGATAAAGCGGCCTCCGTGCTTCGAAATCCGAGACGCCGAAGCCGAAAACGAGGTAGTTTCGGCAATCAGCTGGGGCATCTTCTCAAGGATTCGTCACCTTTGAAAGTTTTCACGCTCTGTCTGATCATTGTGGCCATCGTATTCCTTGTGGGATTGATCGACGCACTCTTGATCGACGCCTTCTTGGTTGATGCAAGGCCAGCGGAAACTGGAGAGGGCCACGCAGAATCCGATGCGCTGATCGAGTTGGGCCTCCACGGCGTCGCAGCGATCGCCGCCACCATCATCGGCGGATTCCTACTGCTCACAATCGCACTCGTCTGGATGTGGTTCCGAGACTGAATTTGCACCATTAACTCCTATTACGGACAATCTCGCTGCTGGTCCGTGCCCGTCGCTCGAGGCGTCCTGCCACCGCCTGGAGGCTGTGCGGGGTTCGATGATCC
Source organism: Dehalococcoidia bacterium (assembly GCA_965204425.1). GTDB lineage: Bacteria > Chloroflexota > Dehalococcoidia > Lucifugimonadales > Lucifugimonadaceae > Bin127. The sequence continues at coordinate 2,220,296 of OZ241990.1, read as the reverse complement.
GTCCATCGCTTCTTAACTATTGGTAACAAATCGGTTACCATTGGGTAAGTGATGGAGTTGTTGGAATACAACGACGAACGGAGACGGAAGCCGTTTCGGCGTTGGTTCAGACGCCTTAGATCATCTCGCTGCCGCACGAATCACAGTTGTCCTCGAACGAATGGCTGAAGGCAATCTCGGCGACGTGAAATCGGTCGGTGAAGGCGTGTTGGAAAGGCGCATCACATTTGGTCCTGGATACCGTGTCTACTTTGGCCGTGATAGCGAAACGCTTATCATTTTGCTCGGAGGCGGGGACAAAGGACGACAACGACGAGACATTGAGGATGCACACAGACGATGGCGACATTACAAACAACTGAAGAGCAAATAGCCCAAGAATCCCTTGATCTATCTGTGTTCAACGATACTGTGCGTGAACGAGCAATCAATGACGCCGACTTCAGGCTCAGTCTCGTCGAGATGGCTGCCAGCGCGATAGTTTCAGGAGATCTTGATGAAGGCAAGGCAGCGCTGCGCGCGTACATCAAATCAACTACGGGCTATGGACCACTAGCCAAACAAGCCGGGATGCACACTAAGAGTCTGATCCGGATGCTAGGGCCTGATGGCAATCCTCGGGCGTCAAATCTAGTGGCCATTTTCGCTCAGGCTCTCGCCCTCGAAGACATACGGCTTGAAGTCAAAGCCGCACGCAATACCAGCTAATCCAGGCTGAAACCGCCAGCATCCCTAGATAAATCTGGGCATACCCCCGCTTCAGACAATCACCCCAACCCAACCTCATACAACCGCTCGTAACGCGTCGGCCGGTTGTAGTGCAGATGACTCCGCATCAATACGATCGATCGCACCGGAACATCTGCATCTCTTCCTCCTCCCGACGGACGCGCCTCCAACCAACGCTGACCGATCGCGGCTAATATCCGCTTCTGCGTCCCGCTTCTGACTCGTCCCACCGTTACATGAGGCGTAAACCGCCGACGCTCCTCCGGGAAGCCGCTCCTAACCATCGCCCCCTCCAACCGCGCCATCAAACTCGATAGACGCCTCAGATCGCCCTCAAGACCGGTCCATAACGACCGTGGCGTCAACTCGCCCGGAAAACAACCGTTCGCACCTAGCGCCAAACCCAGCTGTGATGACTCGGCAGCCACGTCATTGAGTTCGAGTTCGAGGTGAGGCAAATCGTCCTTGTGCACGTCACCTAGGAATTTCAACGTGATATGCAGATTCTCCGGCGCCGACCAACGCACCGCCTCGTACGCCGTCTCGCCCCTCGACGGACGCCTGCGTTGACGTCCCTCGTACGACGATGCCCGCATCGACCGCGCCATCCTGTCCAACACTCGAATCGCCCGCTTCGGCAACTCCAAACCTACGAATAGCCGCCAATAGAGAGCTTCCTGCGCAGCATCCTCATCACTCACACCACCCGGCAACAACACCGGCTCAACCTCACGCCGCGTCGCACCTCTGCTACGACGAGGACGATCCTCAACTCTGTCAATCCTGCGCTCCATCCCGTAATCATAGACCGTCATATCCCCTCTCCCGCTGGGCGGGAGAGGGTTAGGGTGAGGGTGAACCGAAGGGCGGCGGCAATGGTAGGAACAGGTTCAGACAATTAACATCATCACCATGCTCACCTCATCTCCAGAAATCTGGTGGTCGCCTACCGAGCTTCAGTTCCAAGAGATCCACGCACGAGGCGGCACCGATTGGACCACCATCAACCTCGTCGACGCCGACGGCGTCGCCGGCCAAGGTGAAATCACTTCTACTCAGCTCTCCGGAAGCGTCGCGGCGACAACTGCCAGGTTGGCGAATCGCTTAAGAGGTCAGAGGATCACTTCTGATGATCACGTGATGCAGATTCTCGGCATCGATCCGGCGGAGTTGGAGGCGGATCAAAAGACAGCTACGGCGGTCAGCGCACTTCGTTGTGCGGTCGCCGATGCACTCGCCCAACGCGCCTTTATGCCACTGGCCGCGTATCTACGAGCAACTCACGGCCACGAAGGCGACCTCCCAGACCGAGTCCAGCTCTACGGCAACATCAACCGCTCACTCCTCCCTGATGACCAAGGCCCCGTAGACCGCGGCCCCGACGACTTCGCCGAAATGGCCGTCGAGGCCGTCAACAACGGCTTCACCACAATCAAATGCGCACCTTTCGACGAGTGCCGAGCACCCTTCGACTCCACTGGCCTCCCGCACTGCGCAGAAGCCGGACTCGAACGCGTCCAGACGATCCGAGAAGCCGTCGGCCCCGACATCACCATCTTCGTCGACTGCCACTCCCGCTTCGACCTCGACTCCGCTCTCGCACTCGAACCCGAACTGCGCGCCGCGGGCGGGCAGTGGTTCGAAGAACCCGTCGATCCCGTCGAACACTCCGACGACCTCCGCACCATCCACGAACACTCCGTCCTCCCCGTCGCCGGCGGAGAGCACGCTTACGGCGTCAGCCTCTTCAAGAAACTCGTCGAAGAAGACGTCCTAGACATCGTCATGCCCGACGTCAAGTTCTGCGGCGGCCCCGTCGAAGCCTACCGCATCGGCACCGAACTCGAACCGGCGTGGCCGGGCTCCGTCTCCATGCACTGCCCATCCGGCCCCCTTTCACTCCTCGCCAGCGCACACGCCACCATCGCCTTCGAAAACACACTCCCCCTAGAACACGCCGTCTACGAAATCGACTGGCGACCCACCCTCCTAGAACCCTACGAACGCGTAGAAAACGGACACCTAATAATCTCCGAAGGCCCCGGACTAGGAGCCCGAGTAGACCCCGCAGCAGTAGCCTTCCGAGGCAAAACCTGGACCGAATAACCTACTCCCGTCACTGTCATTCCGGCGAAAGCCGGAATCCAGAGGGGCCGGGTTGAGGGTTTCCCCCGCTCGCGGGGGAAATGTCCGAAGGACAAAGGGGGCGCGAATGTAGGGGCAGGTTTCAAACCTGCCCCTACTAACCAACATCCAAAATCACAACCCATCACTAAAATCAAACGTCATTCCCGCGAACGCGGTAAACCAGCCCAGACAAAATGCTAGCCTCCGACATCCTCCCACCCCGCACCGTCTCCAGCCGCGGCATGATCGGCATGCTCAAACGTCTGGAACAAGATTCCCCCGGACAATACACCCTCAAACTCGTCCCACCAAATTCCCCCTCCTTCAGCAGGGGGTTAGGGGGAGGCCCGTCCCTTTCGCTCGGCGAAGGGGACGCCGGAGCCCAAAAGACGGACAGCGGACCGCAGGGGATGCTCCCATCTGTCCCCTCTCCCGCTGGGCGGGAGAGGGCTAGGGTGAGGGCCCAAAACTGGTCCTGGCTACCCAAATCCGCTTTGAACTCCCCCACCGGACTGGCATTCTTATACGCCAAAACACCCGATTCCAACTTCAATACCCAGCTAGCCATCGCTCCACCATTCCCGATCCAAACCGAGACCGAAACCACCGACCGCGAAACCCTCCTACAATCCATCGACCCACCCCTCCACGTCGCCATCATCCTCATCCGCTACGGATACGTAGCCATCGCCATCGCCCACGACGAAACCATCGTCGTCAGCAAAACCGACACCCGCTGGGTCCCCAACAAACACCGCGCCGGAGGACAATCCGCCAACCGCTTCAAACGATCACGAGAAAAGTGGGCCCGCGAATTCTTCGACAAATCAGCACACCTAGCTGCCGACCGCTTCGCCGCCTACCCCCACCGAATCGACCACCTAATATTCGGCGGCGACAAACACGTCATCAACGGCTTTCTCCAACGAGCCAACCTCCCCGACAACCTCTCCGACCGCATCCTAACCCGCCGACTAAACACTCTACGCCCAAACCGCAACGCCCTAAAAGACGCCACCCGCCAAGCCTGGTCCAGCACTATCTACGAACTAGCATCGTCCCCTCAACCTTAAAGCCAAAGGGCAGCCGACGCCCACCACAATGATTACGACAAGTAAACCCTCCGGTCACCTCTGAGCACAGCGCACAAACCCGCCCCGAATACCGCCGCACCTATCATCACGAAGACCAGCAACAAATTAATAGCCAGCACGCGCCCACCAGTGGCGGGCAACGAACCATCCGCCGCGCAGAACGGCAAATCGACCAAACTCAAATCGTGATCAGCCAATACTCTCAATCCCCTAGGGATGCATACGACAAACTCGTTGCCCGCGAGACGCAACTCATCCAAGACAACCAAGTCGCCCAACTCCAGCGGTATCTTCCCTGTCAACTCGTTATCTGCGAGCCACAGAACCTCCAAGCCGTCAAGGTCGCCCAACTCAGCAGGTATCTGTCCCGCCAACCGGTTGTTATGCAGAAACACCGCTTCCAACTTGGATAGACCGCCCAACGCCACCGGCATCGGGCCGCTCAACTCGTTGTCCCCGAGATTCAATTCACGCAAGTTGAGCAGACTACCCAACTCCTCTGGGATCACTCCACTCAATCCATTGCCATCGAGAAACAGCGACTGCAAGCTGTCAAGACTCCAGAGTTCGACCGGTATCACTCCGCCTAACTCATTACCACCAAGGTCCAGCACTTCCAACATCGCCAGACTGCCGAACGCGACCGGTATTCCACTACTCAAACCGTTATCGCTGAGATCCAGAACCCGCAAGTTGCTGAGATTCTCAAACTCCGCCGGTATCGCCCCCACCAGTCTGTTGACGGCCAGACGCAACTCTTCTAGCTTCGGCAGGTACCCCAGTTCCGCAGGTATCGAACCACTCAACGCATTGTCCGACAGATCCATCGCCGTCACGTTGACAAGGTCTGCAAGCTCGGTAGGTATCGCTCCTCTCAACTCATTGCCCGACAGGTCCAACCGCGTCAGTTTGAACAACTCGCCAAGTTCAGAAGGCACCGAACCGCTCAAACGATTACCTGCCAGACTCAAATCTCTCAGGCTGGAAAGCTCGGCTAGTTCCGGCGGTATTGACCCGTCGAAACTGTTGCCAGTTAGGTTCAGCTCCTCGAGGTCCTCTAGGAAACCGAGTTCAGGCGGTATCGAACCGACCAACCCGTTACGGCTCAGATCAAGTGACCTTAACGCCTCGAGTCTGGTCAGCCCGAGCGCCAACTCTCCGTCAAGCCCGTTGTCCATAAGGTGCAGCACCCGTAGATTGGAGAGACGCCCCAGCTGCACCGGTATCTGACCACTCAAATCGTTGACTCCAAGACGCAACTCCTCCAAGTTGGACAACCTGCCCAACTCTCGAGGAATCGTCCCCGACAGATTCCTCCCCGATAGATCCAACGACACAACGCGTTCGGACGCACCTCCAACCCCGACGCCATCCCACATCGCGACAGGAATCCCCTCCGACCAGTTCAACTCCGCACTCCCCACCAGCGCGTCCCGCCCATCCAGCAGTGCACGGCAGTCCGTCAGCAACCCGCGATTGTTCGACGCATCAGCTACCGCACCTTCAAACGCGCAGGGATCAGACTCGACCGGATCAGCGCAGAACTGCAGACGCAACGCGCCCAAACTAATCAACCTCACATCCCGCAGTGCAAAGGGAATACAACCCACCAGATCAGTCCCCTGCACGACCAGTATCTCCAGGTTAGCGATGTCGCCAAGTTCGGCCGGTATTGAACCAATCAGGCGATTGTCAGATAAATCCAACTCCCTTAATTTAAAGAGATCACCGAGCTCTGGCGGTATCTCGCCAGTCAAATCGTTCTCCTCCAGATACAGATACTCCAGGTTGATCAACCCGCCGATCTCCCACGGAATCTCACCCGACAATCCATTGCGTCTGAGATTTAACTTCGTCAGACTCGTAAGACCGCCCAACTCCCGAGGTATCGGTCCGCTCAGAAGGTTTCCACTCAGATGCAAACTCGATAGGTTCTGTAAGTCACCGAATACCGCAGGTATCGGCCCGCTCAACCGGTTGTTGCTGAGGAACAGCCTATCCAGCTTGGTCAAACGCCCAAGCTCTGGCGGTATCGTCCCTCTCAGCCGGTTGTCATCGAGCCAAAGATCCTTCAGATTGCTAAGGTTGCCAAGTTCTGGCGGTATCGTCCCCGTGAATCCGGCCCAACGAAGAGACAGAGCTACCAGATTCGTCAGCTTTCCCAACTCCGGCGGTATCGGTCCACTCAACGGATTGCCGGCAGAATACAGTTCTTCCAGGCTGGTCAGGTTACCCAGCTCCGGCGGGATCGATCCGCTCAGCATGTTCGCGCTGAGGAACAGCACTCTCAGTTTGGACAAGTTGCCCAGTTCCGGCGGTATCGACCCGCTCAATTGGTTGCTATCGACCGAAAAATGTTCCAGATCGCTCAGACTGCCCAGCTCGGGTGGTATCGGCCCACTCAACTCGTTGTTATAAAGACGCAACTGTCTCAGCTTCGAAAGCTGACCGAGTTCCGGCGGTATCGACCCGCTCAACCGGAGGTCTGACATTTGCAGCACCTCGAGTTCCGACAGGCCTCCAAACTCCGGTGGAATCGACCCGCCCAGTTCCTTCTTGTCGAGACGCAATCGGACGACGCGATCTACCTGACCTCCCACGCTGACTCCTTCCCACTCTTCTATCGGAGTATCCGCCGCCCAGTCCAGCGTCGCAATCCTCGACAGCGTGTCCACACCAGCCAGCAGCGCCTCGCAATCCGCCACCAAACCCGGATTGCGATCCGTGCCCGACAACGCGCCATCCCTCGCGCAACTGCCCGTCGCCGCCGCGGCGAAAGGAGAAAACGACGGCACGAACAAAGCCGACAGCAGCAAGAGCAGCATTGGGCGCCAGAATTGCCTGATCAATACGTTTCGGACAAGCATCACTGTTCGTCGATGTCACCTGCAACGCCACCACCGCCACCTGAAAGATGCTGACATCTCCGCAATGTATATCGCATTCTACGACTTATTTCAATTCACTGAAATAACGACGGCATCCCAAACAACAACGCGTCATCATTAAAATCATTCCCAATCACCCGTCATTCCCGCGCAGGCGGGCGCTTCAGCGGACGGAACGTCCATCCAGAACCCGAAATACCCCATGAAAATCACCGCCATAAACTCCCACATCGGATACGGCCCTCGCTACCCCTGGGTCTTCATCACCATCGACACCGACGAAGGCATCACCGGTCTCGGACAAGCCCAAGGCGGCATCGTCGCCCACATGATCCACAAAGCCATCCCACACCTCGGAGACCTCCTCATCGGCGAAGACTCCTCACGCATCGACTACATCTGGACCCGACTCTTCTCCGAACTCAACTCCACCGGCAACCGAGGCTTCGGATCCGCTCTCATCTCCGCCGTCGACATCGCTCTCTGGGACATCAAAGGCAAGCGCCTCGGACTCCCCATCTACGAGCTCCTCGGCGGCAAGTTCCGAGACAACCTCCGCCTCTACTCCAACGGATGGTTCAACCAAGGAAACACCCCCGAAGCCTACGCCCGCGCCGCTTTCGAGACCATCGCCGAGGGGCACACCGCCATCAAGATGGACCCCTTCTTCGAATTCGACGACGTATCGCCCCTCCAGCACGGACACAACATCTCGCCGACCGGACTTCGCAAGGGCGTCGAGATCACCCGCGCCGTACGCAACGCCGTCGGCCCCGACATCGAGATCCTCATCGACCTCCACGGACGCTACGACGTCGCCGCCGCGGTCAGAGTCGGCAAAGCCCTCGGAGAGTTCGACATCGGCTGGCTCGAAGAACCCGTCCCGCCCGAAAACCACGACGCACTAGCCCTCGTCAAAGAGCAAGTCCCCATGCCCATCTGCGTCGGCGAGCGACTCGTCACCCGCTGGGACTTCCGACCCATCCTCGACAAGCAGCTTGCCAACTACATCATGCCCGACATCGTCCGCTGCGGCGGCATCTCCGAGATGCGCAAAATCGCAACCATGGCCGAAGCCTACTACATCCCCGTCTCCCCCCACGACGCTACCGGACCCATCACCATGGCCGCCGGCGCCCAAGTCATGATGAGCACCCCCAACTTCTACCGACTAGAAATCGCCTACTCCGAACTCCCCTACTACAACGCCGCCCTAACCCCCCCGCTAGACGTCCGCAACGGCATCTACCACGTCCCCAACACCCCCGGCCTAGGCCACACCCTAAACCCCGACTACATAACCGCCGGCCCCAACAAATCCCTCATCGACTAACAACAATCCCCTCTCCCTCGATGGGAGAGGGCTAGGGTGAGGGTGAATGGGGCGGCCAAGGGGTCTGATTGCGCAGCACAACCTCCACGTCATTCCCGCTCCCCTACCGTCATTCCCGCGAAGGCGGGAACCCAGAGGGGACGGGAGGTCGGGTTTCCCCCGCTAGCGGGGGAAATGTCCGAAGGACAAAGGGGACCGTACCCTTCACAAAACGCCGCTTAAAGTTGATAGGCTATCCACTCTCGATCTCACAGTCTTCGAAAACCACCGCGCGCGTCTCGCCAAAGCCGAACAACCTGCCGCGGAAAGCTCTTGCCAATTCACCTTGCACAGTCACCTCGTCACCAACGTTCGCCGAAGCGATTGACCGATTAGATTTGAAGTTGCATTCGACATACAAATCCTCGGCCAACGTCATTGGCGGTTCAACATAAAACCGGATTTCCCCTTCTTCGATCCTCGTGATTTCGCCTCGAAACCGAATTGATTCACGGTTGTCTTCTCTGGTTCGCAAGCGAGCTAGGTTGCTGAACTTTTCTTGTTCCAACGCGCGATAGACTTCTTCCACCCGAGGCGGCGTCGGAACTGGTGTTTGCGCAGAAGGATACTGGCACGCCAAAATCGCCACCGAGATCACAAGCGCCGTGATGATTGCTTTGTTCATCGGAATAATCCCCTCATTTCCTGTCTAACCATCTCGTGAAGCCGTGATTTATGTCGTCGATCCAACGCAGAAGACGAATCTTGGCTCCTGGTTTATTTGCTAGGGACCTCATATGTTCGGCTTGCAAATGTCTACCAGTCAGATCAACACGTTTATCCCCAACACCCGCTTCAGGTTCCGTTTGACAATAAGGACGGGTCGCGTAATAAAGATGTTCGAGGGTGTGCGTGTTGAGCGAGTAATGAAGTGGGCCGGGTTCACCCAAACCACTCGGTGCAACACTGAAGCTGACGTACTGAGCAAGTAAGCTGGCGGCGACGCTGATCGAAAGCGGAGCAACATTTTGGCTAGTCGGTTCGATGGATCTGCCGGCCGCTTCAAGATATTTCGGATCGTCCATTAACCCTTGCCGGTCAAGCATCACTTCGCCAAGCTCAAGTTGGCCGTTGCAACTCATACATGGCCGACCCGGTCTAACTACATGAGACCGCCATATTGCGTTACGCATAGTGCCGCAATCAAAGCTGTCGATCCCGATCCCGCCATCAATCACTGGAATCAGATCCGAATACGCCAAACCGTTGAGAACCGCACGCGGCCAGGGTCGGTCGACACATGAAAAAATGATGTCCTGATCGAGGGCCAACCGCAAGCCCGCAGGTTCACAAATAGACAGGTCGGACAACTCGATATTTGGATATGCTGCGGTTGCAGCCCGCAACCCTTCTCTGCCGGCTACGTGTACTTTCAATCGTTGCAGCCTCACATCCCGGTACGTAGCTCCGATTAACCGATCCAAGTTTTTTTCCTCGACGATATCGAAGTCCATCACTGTAATGTTGCACAACCCAGAAGCTGCCAATCGGAGTACAACATCGAGCCCCACACTACCGGCACCAACAACAAGCACGCTACGCCTTACTAAGTCCGCTTGAGAGCGATCGCCCCATGCGCTAATCGTGCGAATTTGGCTTTGGGTGGTTCGCGGAGGTGGAACTGATGCATTGTTCCAAGAAACTGAGAGACAGTTCCCGATAACCCTGACACTTGACGATTCGGTGTAGCCCACCTCGCGACCATTACCGACATCCCAATGGCGAGCCGACCAAGAATCATCGGTGCCGGCAAGAGTCATGCCCACTAATGGAAGACCAGTAATTTCGCGCGCGAGGTTGGCGTAGCTCGCTTCAGTGTCTCGGTCATCGCCGGACACTGGTTGCCATCCCACCGATTCGGGATGACTATGAAGTAAAACCAACCCGCATCCATCGTCAAAAGCCACATCAGCGGCTCTAAGTACGTAGTTACCCGTTACGGTCGCATTTCCATGAACAAGCCTTTCGCCTCGTTGTGGCCAGATCACCTTCTTGATCAGCGCGCTGACCCGGTTCATACCCGTTGAGCGTCGATAAGTCGCTAAACAAAGATCTTCCTGACCGTCAGCACGCATTAGGTGCCTCACGAGTTGCTGGTGTGTTGCCGCGGTCATGGCAACCGAAGTGATCCTAGGCATCACTCAATTGCCTTACTCAGGGTACCGCGAACGTGGCTGACCCAACTGACGGCAGGCTTGGCATCTCCCCAGCCCCGAAAGTCGCGGCTGTGCTTAAGCCAGCCCGTTTTCGTTGACGGTTCGCTGTTGGTGTGCGAGAACTTAACCTCGCCAGGCAGATGAATCCAATGAGGCGGTACGACGGGCCAAGGTTTGAGTTCGTCAATGCTGACGCCTGTTTCGACCTCTGTGCCAGCCCAAACACCATCCACAGGGTCAATCTGAAAGGTGGCGAGTTCGGCGTCGACTGTTACATCAACGCCAATGTTCGACATGTCGGTGACAAAGACTCGAACGCCGTTATCCATCATGCAACTGGCCCTTGATCACGAATGGTCACGAATCGCGCGTCCTTCGTAATTTCAACAGTCTCATCGTCGTCGTACCGTCGACGTTCGGGGTGATCTTTGCCCTTGAGTTCGGCCAAGTCGTAGTTCGCCGGGTCCAAACCCGCTAAACGAAGTAACTCTGAAGCCTTCTGACTCAAGTCACCCGTCTCGAACTTTTCCCCGTCGATCGTGAACGGGATTTTGCGCCGGGGCGGCACGGTGGTAGTAATGTCACGCATCGTGAACTCCCTATTCCTCGAGATTCGAGGCCTGTTTCCTCAAGCAGTCTTGCGTGAAGCCGCTCGATGATGTAGATTGATTGCCAAACCGACGATCGATTCGACACACGCAATAGTATATATTGCGTAGGAGGTGCGTGATTGCAAGAAAGCAATTTCCACAAAATGATCCTGACAAAGACAGTGGAGGTGGCGTAAAGGGGAGATTCGACGCAGAAGCGTTCTATTCCGCTCTTGACGCAGAACGCAAGAGTCGAAATCAAACATGGAAGCGAGTCGCGAGTGAGTCGCGAGTGAGTGCTTCCACTCTGACTAGGATGGCTCAAGGACGGCGGCCAGATGTAGACAGCCTCGCTGCTCTCGTCGCGTGGTCCGGTCTAAGTGCCGATGATTTCGTGCGTGATATGCAGACTAGGCCTGCTCCTCGACCATTAGCGCAGATCTCAACCTATCTCAAAAGCGACCCACACTTGACCCCTGAAGCGGCCGATGCGCTTGATGAATTGGTCAAGGCAATGTACGAACGCATGCGCAACAGGACCTAACGATTCGTGAAGCGAGGATTTAAGACAGAGGCGAACCAGATCGCTCGTGAGGTGAGGACTGAGCTATCGGTTTCATCCACCTCGCGGCTGGATGTCAGCCGTCTTGCTGACCATCTCGACATTCCGTTGATCCCGCTTTCGAGCTTTTGCGAAGAAGCCCCCAAAGCTACAGAACTTTTTCTTAACGGCGGCGAGGGCGTATTTTCAGGTGTCACGGTTTTCCAAGGGCACCGACGAACTGTTGTATTCAACGACGCTCATTCTCCAGGTCGTCAATCCAACGATATTGGGCACGAACTAGCCCATGGATTGTTACATCATCCTCCTACGGCAGCAGTAGACGACCGTGGCTGTAGGCTATGGGACCGCGATCTCGAAGAAGAGGCCGATTGGTTAAGCGGCGCATTGCTGATCCCAGAAGAGGCGGCTTTGTCAATAGTTCGCCGCGGGTTGTCATTGGAACAAGCAGCCAAGATTTATGGCGTTTCAAGGAGACTGATCCAATTCCGAATCAATGTGACGGGAGCTAAAAAGCGGCTCCAACGGATCAAGCGCAGATGGCGATAACTTTCTCGGTCATGGTTCACAACCTGTTTGATTGAGATCAGGTGGTCCTCACCCCACCCCAAAACACCCAAACCGCGCAGCCTCCCGTCATCCGCCCGCCCCCAGCAACAACTCGTCAAACGCCGCATGCTGCAGCCGACACAACGACATCCCGTCGCTTAAAACCGCTACCCCTTCACAGCAGCCGTAGGCAACTCACGCACCGCGCCTCCCGTCCTTTGCTCAGCAACCGCCAGATCGAACTGCGACTGAAGATTCAACCAGAACTGCGGATCCACCCCGAACCAGTGCCCGAACCGCAAAGCCGAATCCCCAGTCACCGACCGTTTGCCCGCGATGATCTGGCTAACCCGATTCGCCGGCACATCGATCTGACGCGCAAACTCCGTCGGCGTCACACCGAACTCAGCAAGCTCATCCTTCAAAATCTCTCCCGGATGCACCGCTCGTCTGAACATCGCGCAATCTCCTATCCTACGTTTAGTGATAATCCACTATCTCGACATCCGACGGTCCCGATTCTCCCTGCTCCCAAGTGAAGCAGATCCGCCATTGACGATTGATCCTGATCGAGTACTCGCCAGCCCGAGATCCCCTCAGAGATTCCAGACGGTTGCCGCGCAACTCTCTCAACGTGTCCAGCAAAGGCGCCGCGTTCAAAATCGACAGCCGCCTCTCGGCCTGCCGCTCAAATCCCTGAAACGCAGCAACGAATTCTCCCGAAGCAAACCGCTCCGTCCGACGATCCCGATAACTCAGTATCACGTATAACCAGGATAATCATCTTGACGATGTACGTCAAACGTAAATCATTGCCGGCACTTCATACCGCACTTTCCTTAAACAAGTTCAAAAACCAACAACCCACACCACCCAACACACGCCCCCTCTCCCGCTGGGCGGGAGAGGGAGACCATCATTAAAACCCTTATAACCCTTAAAATCCGTAATTCACACAACCCCACATCCAACTTTTCAACCAAATCTAAACAAACATCAAAAACCCGAAAATCCCGTCCATCCCCTCCATCCATGTAAATCTCGCTTCTGACAATCACCCCCGTCACCACCGCCTCTACACCCCGACTTTTTATACTTCGTCAACAAATCAAATTGCCGCCAAATTGCCGCGTTAAAAAGCAACTTTGTTCTAAAATCCGCTTCTATCCAAACACCCACATTCCACGAAAACCAACAACCCACACCCCAAACACGCCGATACCCGACACATCACCCGCACCCAACCCCGAATCCCACCACAAAACACCCCCATCTCCAACATGCCGCTCCAGCCACAACTTGCCGGCAAACTGCCGCAACTTGCCGCAGCTTCCGGCAATTTGCGGCAACAAAAACCGAGGCAAAACACCACTAAACCCGAAATTCGACGAAAATAGTACCCAACACTCCACCACTGAAGAGACCCCCTACGTTGACCCAACTGCCCAACCTCCACACACAGCAAGATTTCAACGCCGGCTCCGTCGAGCAGGCCGTCCGAGACCGCTACACCAAGGTCGCAGAACGCGGAGCGGCACTTTCATCCTGCTGCACCGAAGAGACCGAATCCGCATGTTGCGACCAAAATGCGACAGATCTCGCAACCGTTGCAGACGTCCTCTACGAATCCGATGATCTCGAATCCCTGACCCCCGAAGCCATGGCCGCCTCCGCCGGCTGCGGAAACCCCATCGGACTCTCCGACGCCAAGCCAGGCGAAACCGTCCTCGACCTCGGCAGCGGCGGCGGAATCGACTGCTTCCTAGCCGCCGAACGTGTCGGATCCGTAGGAAATGTCATCGGAATCGACATGACTCACGCCATGATCGACCTCGCCCGCCAAAACGCCGCCAAGCTCCAAACCCACAACGTCGTCTTCAAACTCGGCAAAATCGAAGCCATCCCCCAGCAAGACGCAACTGTCGATCTCGTAATCTCCAACTGCGTCATTGCGCTTTCTCCCGACAAAGACCGCGTTTTCGACGAAATCCACCGCATCCTCAAACCCGGCGGACGCTTCGTCGTCTCCGACATGGTAGTAACCGAAGAACTCCCCGACGACATCCGATCATCCGCCGAAGAGTGGGTCTCCTGCGTCGGCGGCGCCGACCTCCTCTCCCGCTACCTCGGAAGAATGGAACGATCCGGCTTCCAAAACGTCGAAATCCTCTCCAACACGCCCATGCGCCCACGAAACGACGGAACCGACTGGGAACAAGCCGTCAGGAGCGTCACCGTCCGCGGCTGGAAATAACCCGGGGCGCGAATTTCCCTAAATGTCCAGAAAATATCGAGCCTATTAAAGAGTCGCTATGCAGCCTATCGAACTTGGATTTGCCGATTGTCTGTTTCAGAAAATCGATTAATTTCACGTTCCACGCGCGTTTATTAACACGCTGGTAAACTGCGACCACAACTCAATCTAAATAGCCGACCGCAAAGGAGGCAACGCGATGGATGGGTTGAGAAGCTATATGGTCCGGTTGGGTTCTTTAGAACTCGCCACCGTCATATTTTGGATGCTGTTCTGGCTCGCAAACGGGTTGGCCAAACTCATACCCGGAGTCCACATCGGCGTGAAATTCGCCGATAAAGGCAACCCTTTCACCGGAGCGTTGGACAAGATGGGTTGGGGCACCGGATTGGGTGAATTCGCCTACTACTTCACAGGCGTGGTCGAGCTGCTAGTAGGAATAATCTTCCTCTGGACGCTGATCCAGTTCATCATGAAGAGCGGAACCGCCGCGCGACGGCCTTGGATCCTGTTCGGACTGTTCGCAAGCGCGATCATCTTCGCCGTGTTCACGTTCCAGAACGTCGTTACGGCATCCCGCCCGACACCGCTGATCTGGCACGTGTCCTACTTCGGGATCGTCGGCATCTCATGGCTGGTGATCGTCGGCCAAGGCTACTGGGCAAGCGCAACCAGCGAAGACGGCTAGCCTAACAACCAAAAACCCCTCTCCTCGGCGACCAAGGAGAGGGGAAGGCTCCGTTAAAGGATCCGAGAACGGCCCAAGCTTACCTCTCTAGTGCGTGCGGGTTGAACTTCGCTGTCTGAGCGAGGTTTTGAGCGTGCAACTTGCTGCGCTCTTCCATGCTCTCGTTGACCATGTCGATGCCTTGGCGAACCTGCATCAGCGTGTGCGAAAGCCGCTCTTCGAGCTTCATAAGCATTCGGCGTGAATACTCGTCAGTCTCATTCGTCTGACGATGCGAACGCTCGTCTGCGTTCTCAACTATCGTGTTCGCTTCGCGCTTCGCGCGGATCATCACCTTCTCAGCTTCTTCCTCAGCTTCATTGACGATGCGCTTCGCCTCTTCCTTCGAAGCATTCACCACGGAAGTCTGATCGATCGTCTCCATCGCCTTCTTGCGTGCCTGCGCAAGGATGATGTCCCGCTCTTCCTCGGCCCGCTGACGAAGTTCCTCAGATTCACGCATGGCGCTATCACGCGAGTTCTGCATGAAATCCTCGGCTTCACTGAGCATCTGGTCGCGCTTCGTCACGATCTGGTCTGAGAGCGACGTCACCTTTGGCAACTCGCGCTTGAGCTCCTCAATCAGCCCCAAAGTCTCGTCGGATCGCACAAGGCTACGACCGGTGGCTCGCACGCGGTTCTCTTCGACCGAATTCGCGAGACGAGCAAGTAACTCGTAGATCAGCGGTTGCACCGACACGAACTCGCTGCTGTCCGAGTTGTAGCTGACGCGGGTTTCAATGGCCATATTGTTCTCCTTGTGCGGCGGCCCTATCGAACCGTTTGCACTACCTTTGGTTGCTTGGTGTGTTCGCTCTTTCGCTATACGGTTTCAGGGGTCAACTTAGCTGTTGTCGGTCCCGCGACGTGCGCCGGGACCAAGGATGAGATGTTCCCGCCCAGTGCGGCGATCTCTTTGACGCGGGATGAACTTACGTACTGGTTTTCGATCGAGGAAAAAAGGCACACCGTTTCGATACCGTGATCGAGATGCCTGTTCATCAAAGCCATCGCACCCTCATATTCGAAGTCACTTGTGATTCTAAGGCCTCTTACGATTGCTTTCGCCCCGGTTTTTCGCGCAAAATCCACCGTCAATCCCGTGAACGGCATCACCTCGACGTTCGAAGCGTCAGAGATGGCCTGACGCAACATACCGACCCGCTCTTGAATATTGAACAAAACGCGCTTCTGGGATCCGTCATACACCGCGACGATCAACGAATCGAATAGGGCGGCGGCGCGCCGGACAACGTCGGTATGACCGTTGGTCACGGGGTCGAAGGTGCCGGGGTACAGGGCCAAGACGTCGCTCATGATTGGGATTCAGATTCTTTGCGATTGGGAAATGCGTAGATCGTGATGCTCGTGTCGCCGTATCTTTTTCTGTTGATCGCTGTGGCTCCGGAGATCGTGTCAGGCGGTCGAATTCTCGACGCGTGCTCGGTGATTATCCATGCACCAGGATTTAGTAGTTCGTTGCGCTGCAGCTCGGTGATGATTGCATCCCAAGGGTCAACGTCGTAAGGAGGATCGGCAAAAACGATGTCGTACGAATTGCCGGCCAGTCTTGACAGTGCCTTGATGGAATCGGATTGGTAGGTCGATGCCTTGGATGCCAACCCTCTCGCCGATATTTCTTCGCGGATCTTCTTCGTTCTTGATCGATCGATCTCTACGAAATCTACGTGGCTCGCTCCATGAGCCAGCAGATCCATCCCGACAGCCCCCGTCCCGGCGTATAACTCAAGCACCGTCAATCCGACAGCGCCCTCCGGCCCGAGCATCGAGATTATTGCTGTTCGCGTCCTCGATGATGTCGGTCGTAGCTCGTATCGTCCTCTACGTCTATTCCTTTCAGCGCGGTTCAACTCCAGTCGTCGTTGCGCGTAGTTGCCTTAACACTCAAGCGCATCTCGCAAGTGCGTTGAATACGATTATGCGGAATCGGGGCATATCCGTTTCAACGATGCACGATGCGATTTATGGCGTTTCTTCAGATCGATTAATCCAACTTTCCCGTCTGTAAGATTGATTCCATTGGCATGCGCTCATTTCTATCGATGAAAGGTCGATCTTGAGCCAAACTACAGAAGATCCGCAAACTCAACCCGAGGCTGACGATGCCTCGCGTTATTCGCGACTCGAACTCGACCGTCTGCGGAAAATCGAGCAGCTGAGGGAACAGGGCATCGACCCATTTCCTGCGCGCATCGAGCGCACCCACTCAGTCGCCGATGCACTCAAACTATTCAACGAATGCGAAATATCGCTCGAAGAGTCAGACGGACAATCTCAAACCCGAACTGAAACCGTCCACGTGGCCGGTCGAGTCATGGCTCGCCGCGGCATGGGCAGGATGTCCTTCCTAGATATCCGAGATGGCAGCGACCAGATCCAAGTTCAAGCACGGGCAGACGTTCTAAACGACGAGTTCGAGTTGCTGACAATGCTAGATATCGGCGATTTCGTCTCGGTCTCTGGCCCAGTCATGCGAACTCGCCGCGGTCAGATCTCGGTTGAAGCCCAGACCTTCCAAATCATCTCGAAATCAATGCGGCCCTTGCCCGAGAAATGGCACGGATTGCAGGACGCCGAAACTCGCGTCCGCCAACGCTACCTCGATCTGCTCTCAAACGATCGCGCAGTTCGAAACGCCCGAGCGCGCTCCAAAGTCGCATCCGCAGTCCGCAGATTCATGGAAACCCGCGGCTTCATCGAGGTCGAAACCCCAATCCTCGTCCCTATTGCTGCAGGAGGTTTCGCCGAGCCGTTTGAAACCTACCACAACGCCCTCAGTCGAGGCCTATTCCTTCGCATCGCTACCGAACTCTACCTAAAGCAACTTATCGTCGGCGGCCTTGACAAAGTCTTCGAGGTCGGCAAGATCTTCCGCAACGAAGGCATCGACGCCGATCACAACCCCGAATTCACCACGATGGAGAGCTACGAAGCCTACGCCGATTACCGCGACGTAATGCGCATGACCGAAGACATGGTCGCATTCGTAGCAACCGAAGTAAACGGAACCACCGAGGTCCCTATCCCAGAATCGGATAACAGCCAAACCATCGATCTCGCACCTCCGTGGCCGCGCCTCGACCTCCGAGAAGCCATCCTAGACGCTTCTGGAATCGACTTCCGCGAATGCCCAACGCGAGACGCTCTCGCGGCAGCCATGGATGAACGAGGTATGCACGTTGAACCTAACTCAACATGGCAACAACTCCTCGACAAGGTCATTTCAGCGTCAGTAGAACCTAAACTCATCGAACCGACATTCCTAGTCGACTACCCCCTCGCCATGTCGCCGCTGGCCAAAAAGAAACCCGGTCACGACGACGTCGTTGAGCGATTCGAAGCATTCGTCTTGGGACGCGAACTGGCAAACGCCTTCACCGAGTTGAACGATCCGGTAGACCAGCGCGAACGGTTCGAAGAGCAGGAACGCCTACGAGCAGAATTCGACGATGTCGAAGCCGACCGTCTAGACGAATCGTTCCTCCTCGCAGTCGAACACGGAATGCCGCCCACTGGCGGATTGGGCATCGGCATTGACCGATTAGCCATGCTCGTCACCGGCGAAAGCTCCATCCGTGAGGTAACCCTGTTCCCACAACTGAGATCCTAAGGACCCGAAGCGATGTTGGATCTACGAAGAATCGTCAACGACACCGACGCAGTTCGCGCGGGCCTCGCCAAGCGCGGCGAAGCCGATGCGCCTCTCGACGAGATACTTTCCCTAGACACCCGTCGCCGCTCCCTTATCCAACAAACCGACTCCGCCCGTCACTTCAGGAACGAAGTCTCAAGACGCATCGGTGAGGAGAAACGCCGTCCGACCGACGACGAAATCCAGCAGATGCGCGCAACCGGCGATCGCATATCAGAGCTCGAAGAAGAAGCTCGCTCAGTCGAATCCGAACTCCGAACATTGATGTTGGGACTACCCAACGTCCCGCTCGCCGACGTCCCCGATGGTCTGGACGAAACCGCGAACGTCGTCATCCGCCACGGCGAACCACCACCTGCGCGAGAGTGGGACACACCGCACTGGGACATCGGTGAAAATCTCGGCGTCATCGATATGGAGAGCGCCGCCAACATATCCGGCAGCCGCTTCTACATGCTCCGAGGCGCTGGAGCCCGTCTCCACCGCGCAATCGTCGGATGGCTCCTAGACACCTTGGTAGACGAATTCGGCTACGAAGAGACAAATCCGCCGTATCTGGTACGCGAGGAAACCCTGGTAGGCTCCGGCAACCTCCCGAAATTCGCCGACGACCTCTATCGCGACGACGATGCCGGCCTGTGGATGATCCCAACCTCTGAGGTCTCCCTCAACGGCATCTACCAAGACAGCATCATCAACGGCGAACTGCCCCTAAAATACTGCGCCCACACCCCGTGCTTCCGCAAAGAACACGCCGCCGCCGGCCGAGACGTCCGCGGGATGAAGCGCGTCAAGCAGTTCGAAAAAGTCGAGATGTTCCGCTTCGTCGAACCCCATGAATCCGAAGAAGCCCTCGAGGAGATGATCGAAATCTCCCTCGAACTCTGCCACCGCCTCGGCTTCACAACGCGCCTCCTCAAACTCTGCGCCGGCGACATCGCATTCCAGTCCGCCAAAACCTACGACATCGAGGTATGGTCTCCCGGTGCCCAGGAATGGCTCGAAATCAGCTCACTGTCAACCTGCACCGACTTCCAAACCCGACGAAACAACACCCGCTACCGCCCCCAACGCGGCAGCGGCACCCGCTACCCCCACACCCTAAACGGCTCCGCACTCGGAATGCCCCGAACCTTCATCACAACCCTAGAAAACGGCCTCCAACAAGACGGCAGCGTAGTTTTGCCAGAAGTTCTTTGGGAGAGAGTCGGCACAGAGCGGATTGACAACACCGCGTAATACCGGAAGCATGTTGGCGCTTAACCCGAATTAAACCGATTCATCGCCTCTTCGACACTATCTTTTACGATTACTCGCACCGCATCCGCAGCTCTTAATGCCGCTTTCTCAATCGCCTCTCGTTCCTCATCACCAGGCCGCCCCAAAACATGCTCAATCTGAGTATCCCCACCTTCAGGCTTACCCACCCCAATCCGAATCCTAGGAAACGCCTTATCCGACAGCGCATCAATGATCGACTTCAGCCCATTATGCCCACCATCCCCGCCACCGCGCCTCACACGGATTCTACCCGGCGCCAAATTGATGTCATCGGTAACCACAATCAACCGCCCAATCTCAACCTCATACTCCCTCATCAACGCCCGAACCGCAGCACCTGACCGATTCACATACGTCTTCGGATAGGCAATAATCGCAGACTGCCCCTCAATCCTCACGTGCACAACGCGCGACGACCCTTCGTCGCCGAGTTTGCCGTTCAACCTCCCTCGCAACACATCAGCCGCCCACCATCCAACATTGTGGCGCGTATCCACATACTCGTTACCCGGGTTACCGATCGCCAAGATGATCCAAGGGTTGCGAACATTCCTAGACTGCGACTCCGAAGCGCGAGATTTCGGGTCGGCGAACAGGCGCGCCAATCGTTCCAAAGGATTTGGCTTCCGAGCCATCAAACGAGAAGAGTCGGCGTTTCGGCGTCAAGATCCGGGAGCTTCCCATCCAAAATCTCCCTGAACTGTACCTCGTTCAAGACCGGCACCTCCAGCCGAACCGCACGTTCGAGTTTCGATCCCGCATCCGCACCAGCCACCAGGTAATCAGTCTTCTTCGAAACACTGCCAGTCGACTTCGCACCCAAAGCCTTCACCGCGTTCGCAGCCTCCGTGCGTGAAAATCCGTCGAGTTTCCCCGTGATAACAAACGTCATCCCCTTGATCGGATGGGCAGCATCCGGCTCCGGCGTATCGTCCACCGGGTCGACACCTAGATCACTCAACCGTTGAACCAGCTGCACATTGGCCTCGTTCTGCGTCCACTCGCAAATCGTTCTCGCGAGAATCGGCCCGATACCTTCGATAGCCGTCAGCTTCTCCTCGTCAGCATCCAACAGACCCGCCATCGAACGAAACTCTCGCGACAACGTCTCCGCAATCTCGGCCCCAACTCCGATGATGCCCAGTCCGATTATCAGTCTCGGCAATGGCTGAGACTTCGACTCTTCAATCGCATCGACCAGATTCTGCGCGCGCCTCTCACCCATCCTCTCCATCGCCAAAACATCATCCATCCGGTCGCGGAGCATGTAGATCCCCGAGATATCCGAAACCAACCCTTGCCGCGCCAGCTCCTTCGCCAGCTTCTCGCCGAGACCTTCAATATCCATCGCTCCTCGAGACGCGAAATGCTCAAGCAACCTCTCAAACTGCGCCGGACACGCCGAGTTGATGCAACGAATATCCACCTGCTCGTCATCACGCGCCACCGGCTCACCACACGCAGGACACTCAGGATCGATCCGATACGGTTCTGAATCTTCACTCCGCACGTTGTCCGCAGCCGGACCAACCACCTGCGGAATCACATCACCCGCTCGTTGAACAACCACACGATCTCCCGCTCGGATGTCCTTGCGATTGATGTCTTCCTCGTTGTGCAACGTCGCCCGCGAAACCGTAACCCCGCCGACAACAATCGGCTCCAAAACCGCCCACGGATTGATCGCACCAGTCCTACCTACATGCGTCCGGATCTCCAGCAGCTGAGTTACTGCCTGCTCCGCCGGGAATTTAAAGGCGGTAGCCCACCGAGGATCACGCCCGACCGAACCAAGCCGATCCTGCAAAACGGTGTCGTCGATCTTCACCACGACCCCATCGATCCCGAAATCAAGACCCGCCCGCGCCTCAGCCGCTTCGTCGAAAGCCGCCAACGCCTCATCCGGCGTGGACACGCGACGAGACCATCCATTCGTCTTGCATCCCCACCGTTTCATCGACCGCAAACACTCGTACTGCGACAGCGGAACCGCACCATTCTCCGCATATCCGATCGAGTAGAAGAACATGTCCAACGGCCGCTTGGCAGTCTCGGACGAATCAAGCTGCCTCAACGAGCCAGACGCCGAGTTGCGCGGATTCACATACTGCGGCAACCCTGCCTCTTCCCGCTCTTGGTTCAATCGATCGAAAGCCGATATCGGGTAGAAAACCTCACCCCGCAGCTCAATCGTGCCCGGCACATCGTCGCCAGTCAAAGTCAACGGAACTGTATTGATCGTCCGGATATTGTCAGTGATGTTCTCGCCCTGCGTCCCATCGCCACGCGTCGCAGCCTGCACAAGCACACCATCCACATAAGTAATCGCCACCGCCAACCCGTCGATCTTCAACTCCAACGTCAGATCCGCCGACTCGATCTCCAAATAATCCAGTGCACGGCGATACCACGCCGTAAAAGTCCCCTCATCAGTCACGTTGCTCAGACTGAGCATCGGAACCGGATGCTGAACCGGCTCAAACTGCTGAGAAGGCGGCGCACCAACCCGAAGAGCAGGGGAATCGCCCGTCTTCAACTCCGGATGTTTATCCTCAAGCTGCACCAGCTCGCGGAAAAGCACATCGTACTCCTGATCCGACAACTGCGGCTCACTGAGCACGTAGTACTCGTGATTAGCACGATTCAGGACTTCGCGAAGATGTGAGGCGCGCTCCTCAGGCGATTCGGAATGGCTCAAGGCAGATCAGGGTCGAAAGCTATCAAGGTCTGACGATGACCAGATTCTAGCAACCCACGATATTCGCCATCGCCTCGCCGATATACGCCAGCGATTCATCAGTCACGCGACCGCG
This sequence comes from Dehalococcoidia bacterium, assembly GCA_965204425.1. Classification (GTDB taxonomy): domain Bacteria; phylum Chloroflexota; class Dehalococcoidia; order Lucifugimonadales; family Lucifugimonadaceae; genus Bin127. The sequence continues at coordinate 2,197,481 of OZ241990.1, read as the reverse complement.
CCACGGTGATGATCTCAGGACTCATTTCCGTCATCGGACTTCGATTCCAATCTCCAAACTGTTCTTCAATCCCCAACCTAGCTTTGTCCAAAAAACCTTGGAGCGCGCCAACGTCTAGAAACCGCAACGTACTCCGACTCACAATCGACGCATCCCAACTGGGACTACTGAAAGTCGCGCTGAACGAGACAATATCCCCGACTATAGGTGTCTCTACTTGATGCGCCATCGTCACCTGCATCCCATCGTGGCGAATCGTCACCGCGTTCTGCGGAACCCATGCCTCCCAACCTTTTACTGAAGGATTCCTAGTCTCGAACACAAAACGACCGTCCTTGGTCAGAGCAGACCGAATCGCATCTAACGCCGTTCGCAGTTGCAGATCCTCAACAAACACCTGAAACGCATGACCCGTCATCACCACTAGATCGAACTCAGATTGCCAATCGACCGAGCTTAGGTCGCCCAGCACCCATTCCACATCTCGGCATCTTCGAGCCACTTCCAGCATCGCACCCGCCGGATCGATACCGCATAATCGTCCACGATGACCTTGGGTGCGCGCCAGACGCAGCAACTCCCCCGTTCCACAACCTACGTCCAGCACACTTTCCGCCGACATTACCAAGGGCAGATAGAAGTCAAAATCCGGCCTGCCTGCGCAGAACGCGTCGTACAGATCGGCTAGCCTCGGCTCCGAAAACAGACGATCTACCATCGTCGAGTATTAGCGAATTCTCAACCCAAAATACCGGCCATCGCTTCGCCGATATACGCCGGTGACTCCACAACCGTCGCCCCCGCCGCCTCTAGAGCCTTGTTCTTATCCGAAGCCTGACCAGCCTTGCCGGTGATGATCGCACCCGCATGACCCATCCGCTTACCCGGAGGAGCCGTCTGACCAGCAATCGTCGCAACAACCGGCTTGGTCACGTTCTCTTTGATGAACTGAGCCGCAGCTTGCTCTCGACTCCCACCGATCTCCCCGATCATCACAATCGCCTCGGTCTCATCGTCTACCGCGAACTTCTCAAGCACGTCGATGAAGTTGGTGCCCGGAATCGGATCGCCGCCGATACCCACGCAAGTCGACTGTCCCAACCCGACCGCATTTAGCTGCGCCGCCGCCTCATACGTCAGCGTCCCGGACCGCGAAACAACACCAACATTCCCCGGATTGACAGCCGCTCCCGGAATGATCCCCAACTTCACTCGCTCGCCAGGGTGAATCAACCCCGGACAGTTCGGACCCAACAACCTCGAGCTCGTCCGATCCAGATAAGCCTTCGCCTTCATCATGTCCTGAACCGGCACACCCTCGGTGATACACACTATCAACGACAATCCAGCGTCAGCCTGCTCCAAGATCGCATCCACCGCGAACGGTGCCGGCACGAACACCAATCCCGTGTTTGCACCAGTCGCCTCAACCGCCTCCCTAGCCGTTTCGAAATACGGCACCTCGTCCATAAACTTCGACCCGCCACGGTTCGGATGCACCGCCGCAACCATATTCGTCCCATACTCCAAAATCCGCTGCGCTTGGAACGAGCCGTCGCGCCCCAAACCCTGCACCAGCAGACGACACGGATCCTCAACCAGAACCGCCATCAGCTCGCTCCTCCCATACTCGCCAACTTGTCCCTCAACACCAACGCCGCACTTGCCATATCAGGCGCAGGAGTGATATCCATCTCCGATTCCTCCAAGAGCTTCAACCCTTCCTCCGCATTCGTCCCACGCATCGCCACCACCACCGGCTTCGTCGCACCAAGTTCGCGCGCCGCATTGATCACACCCGTAGCCACAACGTCCGAACGAGCGATCCCAGCGAACAGATTCACCAAGACGATCTCTACATCCGGATCGCCAACGATGATCTTGAACGCGTTCTCGATACGGTCCAGATCAGCCGATCCCCCAATATCGAGGAAGTTCGCAGGCTCAGCACCCGCCCACTTCGTGATGTCCATCGTCGCCATCGCCAAACCCGCACCATTCACCATGCAACCAACGCGCCCGCCTTCCAACTTCACATAGGACAAATCGAACTCAGAAGCCGCACGCTCCAGCGGATCCATCTGCTCAGGATCATGCAACTCGAGCAAATCCCGATGCCTAAACATCGCATCTTCATCGATCCCGACCTTCGCATCCAACGCCAGCACCGCACCGTCCTCGGTCTCAACTAACGGATTGATCTCGACCAACGAGCAGTCTTTATCCGTAAACAATCGATACGCATTCGCAATCAACGCACTCGCCGGCCTTATCAACGCCGAGGGAAATCCTAGCGCCAACGCCGCATCCCGCGCCCGATAGGGCAGCAATCCGATCAACGGATCTCCCACGATCCGCACGATCTTCTCCGGCTCCTCCTCCGCAACCTGTTCGATCTCCACGCCACCTTCTCGAGTTGCGATAATCGTCGGCGCACCCTCATCCCCATCCATCACGATCGACACGTAATACTCGTGCGCAATATCCGCCGCAGGCGTGATCATCACCTTCTGAACCGGCACGCCACTAGGCCCCGTCTGATGCGTAACCATCCGCGTCCCCAACATCCCTGCCGCCGCCTCAACCGCATCCTCCACCGTAGCCGCAAACTTCACCCCGCCAGCCTTCCCACGACCGCCAGCATGAACCTGCGCCTTCACAATAACCGGACATCCCAACTCCTCGACCGCGCCTTCCACCTCATCAACCGACTCCACGATCCGCCAAGGCAAAACCGGAATCCCATACTCCTTGAAAAGCTGCTTGGCCTGATATTCGTGGAGATTCATGCGGAGCGGTGATGTTTCGGATCGCGACGACTCATCGATTCTAGATGATGAGTTTTTCGCAATTGTTAACCGACCCGTTTCGACCGGTCGACGCGCACTAAGTCAACAACCCTGTCTCCCGCAACACCGCCTCGATCTCCACCCGCGCCTCATCCGAGACCGGCGCCAACGGCCTACGCGCATCGCCATACTCATATCCAAGCATCGACAACGCGATCTTCGGCGCACCGATAGTCTGCATCACCACCGGGTTCAACCTAGATGCCACCCGCTGCAGCTCAACCGCCTTCGCATAATCCCCATGGAAACCAGCACTGATGATGTCCATGCACAACGCCGGAGCGATATTCCCGAGCAACATGCACGCCCCATCACAACCGATCATCGTCCCAAACGCCAGCAACGCGCCGCTACAGTTCCACTTCCTCACGCCATCCGGAATCCGTGGCAACACCTGCTGCTCGAAAAGGATCGAGTGATCGGTGATGTACGCGAAGACATTGTCCATCCCGCACAACTCCGCGATCACCGACGGCGGCGTAGCCGGATCAGCGCCCCAAGCAAACGTCTGATGGATCACCACAACCGGCACCGGACACCGAGTCGTCACCTCACCGTAGTAGCGCACCAGATCTGATGGCGACATTCCCCTCGGAATCCGCATCCTGATGAAGTCCGCACCAGCGTTCGCGTAGTTCTCCGACAACCGCAGAGTCTCGTGCGCCGACCTCTCATCCACACCCGCGATCACGAACTTCTGACCGCCGTGGGCCGACACCACCGTCTTAACCGTCTCCAAACGCTCCGCCTCGCTCAACATCGTTTCCTCACCGTTAGCCGTCACCACAACAAATCCCGACAAAGGAGTCTCCAACCATCTTCCGACGTTACGCTCCAACGCGCCGAAATCCACCGACTGCTCAGTGTCATCCTTGTACGGCGTCGGCGTCGGTGCGACCACGATCGGCTGGTCTGATGATGGTATCGTTGACATTACGAGTTAGCCCTCTGTGCTGGCTCTGCGAGATGTATGCGAGTTTAACTCTGTTGAACCGACGCACAAAAAGCCCACGTTCCTACCTTCTCGCCGCAGCGTTGGCGGCCCTGACCTTCGCGCTGACGAGTTGCGGTTCAGGCGACGAAACGAGCGAACCGGTCGTCCAGATAGCCGACACCGCAACACCGGCACCCACGGCAACCGCCGCCCCAACCTCTACACCAGCACCCACCGCCACCATGGCGCCAACTCCAACCGAAACCCCGTACTGGGCGAAGCAAATCATCCCCGGCATCGCCATGGAACAGTATCCTCCGCTCAACACGCGCACCGACTACGAACTTCGTAACACCCAGGAGTGGCTCAACGGCGACCCGACAACGATTCAAGATCTCCGAGAAAGCGGAAGGATAGTGCTGGTCGACTTCTGGACCTACACTTGATACAACTGCAAGAACACTTGGCCGGCCTTGAAGGCGTGGCACGAGAGCTACAACGACGTTGGGCTCACCATTCTAGGGGTACACACTCCCGAATTCGAGTACGAAAAAAAGATCGACCGATTGACGAACGCCGCCGAAGAAAACGAGATCGACTGGCTCATCGTCCAAGACAACGAATACTCGACTTGGCGCTACTTCACCAACCGCTACTGGCCCGCCAAATACATGTTCGACCTCGACGGCAACCTCCGCTTCCGACACTTCGGAGAAGGCAAATACGCCGAAACCGAACAAGTCATCCGCCTCCTCCTAGACGAAGCCGGCTACGACATCTCCGGCATCGAACCGACATATCCGCTACAGTAGCGCTTCACGTCCTCTTTAGAAAGTCGCGTAGGTCCGTTAACACTTGATCCGGTGCCTCCTCAGCGAGGAAATGGCCGCAATCATCGAACTGACGTACGTCGGCGTTAACCAGGGATGCCTTCCACGTTTCAAGCTCCTTGACGCGGAACGCTATATCCTTCAGTCCCCACAAAACCAATGCTGGCTTCTCCGCAAAAGCCGCTCGATCCTCCCAGATCGCCCCTAACCAGTCGCTCGCCTTGATTATGTGACCCGGAAACGCGGCGCATGCTGAGCGAGCACTCCAGTCTGGTTGCGCATTCCGGTAGTGGTCCATCACTTCCGGCGTCAAGACACTTGGATCACCCACCGCCTTCGGAACAACCTTGTTCACGAAACAGTTGAACCGCTTGATGAGCAATTGACCCACCCAACTCCTCATCATGAAGCTGAACCGCCGGAAATGCATGTCGTCGTTTACAGGCCAACTCCAAGTGTTCGCGACCACGATCCGCTTGACTCGATCGGGATGACGCCGTGCAAAATCCAATCCGATTGGGCCACCCCAATCTGACATGTACAAAGTCACATCCCGCAGATCCAACTCCCCCAACAATGCCTCTAACGACTTCGCATGAGCATCAGGGTGATGGTCTGCGCTCGATTGACTGCGACCAGACAAACCAAACCCGATGTGATCCGGTGCAACACACCTGAAATCCGATCGCAAGCCGCCGATCAGATGCCTAAACTCGAACGACCAGGAGGGATTCCCGTGCAGGAAAACAACCGGCTCGCCATCCCCTTCATCTACGTAGTGCATACGATGCCCCGAAGGCGTCGTGAAATACTTGCTCTCGAACGGATACATCGTTTCCGATACCCATTGGGGACGAGATTGAGACGCTACATTCTGCAATTGTTACCTCCAGTCCAAAGTAACAATGCTAACCCTCGAATACATCGACCCCGACGAAAACGCGCGGACATTCCAACCCCGCGGCTAGACTTCTACCCATGACCGTCTATTCCAATGAGCGAACCTTCTCCATTGCCGAAAACGATCTCCCTGACTGGGTAACCCCAAACACCCGAGTCCAGATGGACGGCCTAGAACTCCTCGCCAAACTCCACGAATCCTCTATCGCCGCCGCATTCTTCGACCCCCAGTACCGCGGCGTCCTAGACAAACTCGGATACGGCAACGAAGGCGTCCTCCGAGGCCAGAAACGCTCCGCTCTCCCCCAGATGTCATCCGAAACCATCACCGACTTCATCCGCGGCATCCACCGCGTCCTCGGCCCCAGCGGACACCTCTTCCTCTGGATCGACAAATTCCACCTCTGCTCTGGCATCGAAGACTGGACCCGCGACACCACCCTAGAAACCGTCGACCTGATCACCTGGAACAAATCCCGCATCGGCATGGGCTACCGCACCCGCCGCACCGCCGAATACCTCCTGATCCTCCAAAAAGCCCCCAAACGAGCCAAAGGCATCTGGACCCGCCACGACATCCCCGACGTCTGGGAAGAAAAAGCCCCCACATCAAAAGGCGTCCACCCCAAACCCATCGCCCTCCAACAAGCCCTGATCGAAGCCACCACCGCCCCCAACGACCCAATCCTAGACCCCGCCGCCGGCACCTTCAGCGTCCTAAAAGCCTGCCAACTAGCAGGACGGACGTTCGTGGGTTGCGACATCAACGGGTGACGGTTAACGGCTATCGCCTAAATGAACGGATCTAACGGAACTCTGTAATTTGCAATCACGGAGGCAATCACAACCTGATCCGATCCCGCTTCATCTAGCACCAACTCCAACCACCACTCTTCGTCGGATCCGATTATCGGCCACGTAATTGCCACTCGCGAACCGGGGTAATAGCCCCTGAGCCGTGCAATCGCCTCGAGTTGCCGGCCTCGCTCGTACGCGAATCTCACAGCTTCTTTCATCTCTTCAGGCGCATCGTCTTCCGAAGAATCGACGATGCCCAAAATTGCCAGTTGAGCGCGCGCGTTGGGATCTACGTAAATCCGTATGTGCTCTGACATCGAAGCGAGAATTAATTAGCCGGTGGCCTAGGTGGGTTCTTCGTCCCGCCAAGCCCAAAAATCGTAGTCATCAGGGTTAACCAAAAGGGCCGATTCATACGGAATCACTTCCTTGTCCTCAGCCAATATCCAACCCATCTCCCGATGCGATAGATCCGAAGCATCTTTCCCACTCAACGGGCCCAAAAAACCCATCACCGTCGCCACCACAGCCCGCTCACCTTCCCTGAACCGGTCACCCAGCACGTGTCCTTTTTGCGTCGGAACCAGTCGCTGCTGCATGTACTTGAAAACCCGCTGGTACTCCATCTCAGCCAACCCTTCATCCAAGAGCGCGCGCCTTTCCACCAAAAACTCGAGCGGAACAGGGCCCTCCTGCAATTTCACGTAGGTCGCACCAGTCATCGACCTAAGAAACCGCGCATACGCCAAAAAGTCGCAGTAGTACAAGACCTTGTTCAACTTCACCGCGCCAAACCAAGGATCATCCCTGCTTTGATCGGCTACATGAAGCACCAACTCGCGGAACTTTTCGCTGTTGAAGGACTGATGACTCAATTTGATATCCCGAGAGATTTGCCAGTACCGACCATTATTTTATAACATGCGTATGATTAATTGTGCGTTTGCGTTGCAAGTATACATCTTTTTCTTCAAGCCTGCGTGCCACGAGCATCCTAAACGGGGTGAGTGCCGACCCGGCAAAAGCAACGGCATCCAGTCGGTAAATGCAATGGTATCGAAGTCGCCTCATCAAACGGTCCAGGTGCTTACGGATACCGATTCCAACGCCAGTACGTAAACTCATGATGATTCCACAAGCTCAACGCAAGTGGGTGTCCCGCTATCCATATATCCTTAACCACCCAAAACCACCATCAGATACAACCCACACCCCAATGTCCCACCACTCCCTACACGACTCCCCCTTCGACCTCTCAGACAAAACCGCCTTCGTAACCGGCGGCAACGGCGGCATCGGCCTCGGTATGGCCGAAGGATTCATCCAACACGGCGCCAACGTCGCCATCGCCGCCCGAAACGCCGACAAACTCTCTGCAGCCGTCGACACCCTGACCGGACTCGCCCATGGCGACTCCTCACGCGTCCTAGCCCTCTCATGCGACGTCACCGACCGCGCATCCATCCAAGCCGCTCTGGATGAGACGATGTCCACCTTCGGCGGTTGGGACATCATCGTCAACAACGCCGGCACCAACCGCCGCGCCGACGAACCCCAGCTCCTCTCCGACGAGGACTGGAGATTCGTCATCGACACCAACCTCACTGCCATCCACAACGTCTCATCCCTAACCTTCGACCACATGCGAGACAAAGGCGCCGGAAAATACATCAACATCGGCTCCATGATGTCCATCTTCGGAACCGCATACGCCTCCGCATACGCCGCTTCCAAAGGCGGCGTCGTCCAATACACAAAGTCCTGCGCCGTTGCATGGGCAAAATACAACGTCCAAGTCAACGCCGTCCTACCCGGATGGATCGTCACCGAGATGACTAACCAGTTCAAGGAACTCTTCCCCGAACGCTACAAACTAGTCCAAGAACGCACCCCCGCCGACCGCTGGGGCGTCCCCAAAGACTTAGCCGGAACCGCCGTATTCCTCGCCTCATCAGCCTCCGACTTCGTAACCGGAACCTTCATCCCAGTAGACGGCGGCTACTCCGTCTGGTAGCTCGTTCCCGCAATCCCAACACCTCGTCATTCCCGCGAAGGCAGGCCGTTTACGGGACGGGACGTCCATCCATAGAAAAACAAAGCACACCACCCGCCCCCTTCGCGCAGCGTAAGGAGGCGCGAGCCCAAAACGAACGACAACCTGAGCGGGGGATGCCCAAGCGCCGCGGGCGTTCTCCCCTCCAGCTACTACAAGTCCCCTCTCCCGCTGGGCGGGAGAGGGCTAGGGTGAGGGCCCGGAGAAGGGAAGGGCCAATCCCCCAAACCAACAACCACCACCACCTCACCACCGAACCCACCAAAACAACAACAAATAATCCCAATAATCCCCCAAATCCCAATAATCCCAGTTCATACAAAACTTGACAACACAACTACACATGTATTACAACAACAAGCAGGCGCCGATCCGACCACCCTCGGAACGGTGCCTCTGACACGAAGAATCGCCGCGTCGAGAGGGGTTGCGCGCAAACCTTTTCAGACGCAGCAGGAACAATTGAATGAAATGCGGCGGCGAGCGGGGTAGCACGGGGTCGCCAACACACGACCCGCCGGCGGTGTCCCGCCACAAGCCACTGAAAGACGTCTGAGAAGACGGGCGAAACGCCGCCGAAAAACCGGTTACGAAGACCGTTGTCGCTGTAGCGCTCGGATGCGGAGGGTATTGCGGACTCCGCCAACCAAAGCGAGCCAGACGGACAACGTCCCGCCATGCCCTTCGTCGCCACGGCGAAGGGGACGCGGCCACCGAACGCACCCGCATCATTCCGCGCAGACGGAAATCCGGATGGGAAAGCCTCGCGTCATTCCGGCGAAAGCCGGAATCCAGAGGGGAGACCCTCCGTCATTCCCGCGCAGGCGGGAATCCAGAGCGGGGAGGGGGACGCGCACGGGGCGCCGTTCAAGATCCGAGCGAACGGCCCTTCTACCCGGCACACGTCTTTCCGTTTCGCCGGATGGAAGAGGCTACGGCACCAGCGAGAGGGACAATCGAGCGATGACGGGGGCGGATCTTTCGAAACGCCCCCCGGAGGGCCGACGGTCTGGCGACGTCGGCGGTGCCGGACCAAAAGTGAACATACAACCCATATATCGCACGCGACCCCAAAGACGCGGCGATGCTTCGAAAACACCGATTCCCCTTCGCTCGCGAAGGGGACGCGATGGAGCCCCGCTCCATCGCAGGGGATGCCTTGAACCCAACACAACGTGTCCCCTCTCCCGCTGGGCGGGAGAGGGCTAGGGTGAGGGCCCGGGGAAGCCGAGCACGGCCTCCCCTTCAACGAATCACGCCTAAGAACCAACGCGCCCGAAAGAAGCTCAGCCGCTGATCTCCGACCGAGACTCCAACGAATGCGCCAAAGTAGCATCATCCGCATACTCAATATCCGTCCCCGACGGCAAACCTCGTGCCAAACGCGTCACCTTGATCCCCGCCGGACCGATCGCTCGCTGCAGATACATCGCAGTGGCTTCGCCATCCAAGTTCGTGTTGGTGGCTACGATGATCTCGGTTACCGTCTCGTCTTGGAGGCGTTCGAGAAGCTCTTTAACCTTGATGTCGGAAGCGGCAATGCCAGATGTCGGAGAGATCGCTCCGTGAAGCACATGGTAGAGGCCGTTGAAGGCGCGGGTGCGCTCCAACGCCGCAACGTCGAGCGGCTCCTCAACAACGCAGATCGTGGAACGGTCTCGCCCAGGATCGGCGCACACGCCGCACATCGACTCCTCTGTGATGTCGGCGCAAGTCTCGCACAGCGTGATCCGCTTCTTGACGCCGGTGATCGCCTCCGCCAGTTCCTCAGCCTCCGCATCGGGCATTCGAACCAAGTGATACGCCAAACGCTGCGCCGATTTAGGTCCGATCCCGGGAAGTCGGCGGAAGGCCTCGATGACGCGGGCGACAGGCGCGGCGACGCTGGATGGAGCGTCGGAGCGCGGTGCTGCCGGAGTTATGGGACGCGGCGGATCGGGGCGGAACGCGGCCATCAGCAATTCGTGCGCAGGCTAGAAACCGAGTCCGGGCAGGTTGAGTCCGCCCGTGATGGATTGCATCTTCTGGGCGGCCAGCTCCTGGGCGTTGTCCATCGCCTCGTTGATCGCCGCCATCACGAGATCCTCGAGCATCTCAACATCCTCCGCATCTACCACCTCAGGATCGATCGAAATACTTTCCACCTTCGAGCCGCCAACTACGACGACCTTCACGACGCCACCACCGACAGAGGCTTCAGACCTAGCCTCGGCGATCTCCTCCTGCATCTCCTGGATCTTCTTCTGCATCGCCTGAGCTTGCTTCAGCATGTTGCGGTTCATCATGATGCGGTTGCCACCTGTCCTCGATTGATCGGCTCTGAAAGCGGGAAAGCTACGCGTTCAATCCTATCGCGCCCATCTAAACTCGCATAAAACTAACGCCTAACACGAAGCCCGCAACAATCCCGTTCGCGAACCAAGATTTACGTAGTCGCAATAAGATAAAGGTTCATGCCTGAAACCATCATCACATTCGATGATCAAGAACTCGTCCTTGAAGCCGAAGACACCAGCGTGTTTTACGGCGACACATTGGCGGTGGAAGAGGTCTCGCTGCAGATCCCGCGCAACGCCATCGTGTCCCTCATCGGTCCGTCCGGCTGCGGAAAAAGCACCGTCTTGCGGTGTTTCAACCGGATGAACGATCTCATACCTGGCGCCCGAGTCACCGGAAACATCAAGTACCAAGGCGTCAACGTATACGGCGAAGATGTCGATCCCACCGAGATCCGTTTCCGCATCGGCATGGTTTTCCAACGCCCGAACCCGTTCCCCAAGAGCATCTACGACAACGTCGCATTTGGACCGCGCGTCAACGGTTTGACCGACGACCTCGATCGCGTCGTCGAAGAATCTCTGCGCCGGGCAGCACTTTGGGATGAAGTAAAAGACCGCCTGGACGACAGCGGCCTCGGCATCTCCGGCGGTCAGCAGCAACGACTGTGCATCGCCAGAGCACTAGCCGTTGACCCTGATGTCGTGCTCATGGACGAACCCGCATCCGCGCTCGACCCAATCTCCACGCAAGCGATCGAGGACCTGATCCGCGAGCTATCCGCCGAAGTGACCATTATCATCGTTACCCACAACATGCAGCAGGCCACGCGAGTATCCGACTATGCCGCCGTGATGATGGTGGGAGAGGATCGCGTCGGACATCTCATCGAGTACGGCACCAATGAGCAAGTCTTCGGAAACCCTGTCGATCCCCGCACCGAAGCATATGTAACCGGCCGTATCGGCTGAAAGATTGGGGGCTGCTCAGCATGCCCAACGAACAACTCGACTACCAGCTAGCCCACCTCGAAGCAGAATTAGTGCTCCTCGGCGGCATGGTGGAGGCCGCGATATTCAAATCCATCCGAGCCCTACGAACCCGCGACTTGGAGATGTCGAGAGAGATCATCGCTGAAGATGACCGCATCGACGAACTGGAGACGAGAATCCAAAACGAGTGCGTAGAGCAGATCCGACGCCAAGCACCCCTCGCCGTGGACCTCCGCAGGATCATCGGCATGATGTTTATAGCCAATGAACTCGAGCGAATGGGCGATTACGCGGAAGGCATCGCAAAAGTTTCGATCAACATGGGTCATGAGGCTCCGCTCAAGGAACTCGAAGACATCCCCAAAATGGCGGACCTCGCAGTTTCGATGATGAAGCGCAGCATCGACGCCGTCACGATCTCCGACAGAGCCGAATCTGCTCGAATCGCCCTCGAGATCGAGAACGACGACGATGAAGTCGATCGTCTCTACGACAAGGTTCATCAGGACATCCTGGCGCTCGTCGAAGAAGACAGCCAGCGTGCAGTTCGAGGAACATACCTGATGTGGGTCGCGCATAACCTTGAGCGCGTCGCCGACCGGTCAACCAACATCGCCGAACGCGCCATCTTCATGTCTACAGGCGTGATCGTCGGCGGCAACGCTGAAGCCAGAGCAGCCGTCGCCGAGTAGCCGAATTCGGCTGCTCAGTTCAACGCTGACGGCATATCGACGGCGACCTTGGCCCACCCGAAATCGGTGCCGCGCAGCCCACGTCCCGTAAGCGGCGAGTAGAACTCCCGAAAATCTCGGCTTGCCATCTCGATCGACTTGGTTTCGATCTCCTCGGCAACTTCATCGAAATCGTGACGGCGCAACCCTCGCGACAGCAACCAGTTCAAATTCAGGCACACCGGACCGCGCCATATAGTCGATTCGCCTTCTGGATCGAACGTAGCTTCGGAAGCCGCTACGCTAGGCACCGGATACGGAGTCCAAAACTCATCCTCATTGGTCAAATGCCGATCGACGACCTCGTTGACCTTGTCGCTGTCCTGTCCGCCGATGATTAACGGGAAAATCGAACCGACAGCCAGTGTTCGATCAGGAATTCGCTCCGATCCTCGGAGGTAAATCCAGCGGCCAAGTTCAGGGTCCCAGCAATGATCATTAAGTGCTTGCCGCGTACGATCACGCATTGCGATGGCTGAATCTGCCTCGGCAGCCTGATCAAGCAGGCGATGCATCATCGCGATTGCCTCCCAACCGTCGGCATAAACCGAGTTCATGAACGGCTCGATCAGAATGAAGCGATCCCGTCGAAGCAATCGTTTGAAGTTATGGCCGCGACCCACTATCGCATTGTGCCAATCGAGTAGCCAGTTCTTCAAAAGAAGTGAGCGGCGCCCCGGTTGTTGCAGTCGTAGAGCCGCGTCGTATGCGGGCGAATTATCTAGTCCGCATTCGTAAGGCGAGATGACGCTGATCATCCCGTCGTCTACCGCATCTCGTTCTCGATCCAACCATTCGTAGAATCGGCGCACTTTGGGCAATTGCTGCTTCAGATACTCGAGATCACCCGATTCCTCAGATATCCGCAACAGAGCGTGTGCCAAAACCGGAGGTTGAATGATGCCTGAATGCCGGCGTCGCCACTCACCCGGGCGGCTTTGACCAGCGATCGCGCTAGCGAAGGCTCCCCAACTGCCCCAATAGGTCATGTGGCCGATGAAACCATCTTCTTGCTGCGGAATCAACAGCGTCGAGAGTTCGCGCTTGGCAAGGTCAACATCCAAGGTAGACAGAGCGATTACATGGAAGCAAGAATCCCAAAACCACTGCCACTCGTAGCGGCCTGTCGAAGGCATCACATACGTATAGTGTTGCCGATAGTAGGGATCGACACCGGTCCGTACGTTCTGGAGCATCTCGTCCAACGCCCTGGATCGTAGCTCTGCGATATCCATGATCCTGAGGTTAACCAACCTCATGCCGAGTTCGCATTGGGGTTCAACGTTCGAAGGCGTCTAAATCTCGCGATAAGATTCCCTCTTATGATCAAGACCGATCCAACTTCCAACCTGACGGCAGCAGCTGACATCGGCGGTACGCAGATTCGAGCTGCACTGGTGACTGATGATGGCGAGATCCTCGGTGATGCGCGCGATGGCACGATGCCGGAGAGAGGAATCGAGGACGCCGCCACACGGCTTTCTGACTTGGTTCATCAGGTTACGGCGGATGCGGAGGCCGTTGTCGGGTTGGCCGTGTCGACAGCAGGGCCGATCAATCCAGAGGCGGGCACTTACGACCATCCGCCCAACCTCACTGGCTGGCACGGCAAAACGATGAAACCAGACCTCGAACGGTTAACTGCGTTGCCGGTTGCCATCGGCCACGACGCGACGTTAGCCGCGCTCGCGGAAACGAAGCTGGGTCCTTTCAAAGGCGCTCAAAACCTCGTCTATGTCACGATAAGCACCGGTATTGGAGGAGGCATCGTCGCGGGCGGCGAAATGATCACCGGCTCGTCTGGACAAGCTGGCGAACTCGGTCATATAACTGTCCGAACCGATCCCGAAGCTTTAGCCTGTGGCGTCGGATGTCACGGCTGCTTCGAAGGAAATGCATCTGGCCCCAACATTGCCAGAATGGCGAGAAGAGGCGCGAAGGAAGACCCGGTTGGGGCTTCAAAGCTGATCGCGTCGGCGAATGGTGATATCGATCAGATCGACGCGCGTTTAACTTTCGAAGCGGCGGAACACGGCGACCCAGTCGCCGAGAAGGTCGTTCTACAAGTCATTGAAAACGTCGGACGCGGCTTAGCGAGCATCCTCGCCGTCCTTGATCCAACCGGATTAGTTGTTGGAGGTGGTGTAGTCCATAGCCTCGAAAATCGATGGGACGAAGTGATCGACGCGATCCAGACCTACGCGTTGCCCCGATATCAGACCCGCGGCATTCCCGTCACCGTCACTAAACTCGGCGACGACGTCAGCTTGCTGGGCGCGTCCGTGCTATCGTTCTCACGCTTCGCGCAGTGATCGTGACCATCTCCGGCAATCGGAGATTTATGCGCCTCAACGTATAATCGAGGAAGCGTCGGGGAGTGGCGCAGCTTGGTAGCGCGCTTCGTTCGGGACGAAGAGGTCCCGGGTTCAAATCCCGGCTCCCCGACCATCTTTCCCTAGCAACAATCCCTTAACTGGTCGCGCCTGATCGATCGCGCCCGGCTACCTCTTATCCGCCTCTGGGCGCGTCGAGTCGCAACACCTCGTATTCGTCGTCCGGATCGTCACCAGAGGTGTCGTCCTCGTCAGAAGTATCGTCCTCGGCTTCATCGACCGCTGTCGGCGGTTCTTCACCGTCGGGTTCCGTCGGGTTGATGCTTGCGCGGTAGATAGCTGCGCCGCCAGCGACAATCGCCGCGACGATCAAGGTCACCACAATGGCTATGATCCAACCGGTGGAGGACGGCTCTTCTTCTATGGGCGGAGGTACCGCGGTCGGGACCGGAGTCGGCGTATCCGTCGGTACTGCGGTCGGTGTGTTGGTGGGCAAAGGCGTGGCCGTGCTCGTGGCAGTCGGCTCGGCGGTCGGTGTCGACGTGCTGGTCGGAACAGGCGTGTCTGTGGGCACCGGTGTACTGGTCGGTGTCGGCGTGTTCGTCGGTTTCGGCGTTGGTGTATGCGTTGAAGTCGGCGTTGGCGTGTCCGTAGGTACCGGAGTATCGGTCGGAGCCGGTGTGCTCGTTGCGGTCGCCGTAGGCGTGAAAGTCGGTGTTGCCGTCGGAATCGGCGTCTCGGTCGGTGGAATTACCACAGCGGTTGGAACTGGAGGCGGCACCGGCGTCGATGTCGGCGTGGGCGTCTCTGTAGGTGGCACGATTTCCGGCGTTGGGGTCTGAGTGGGCGTGGGCGGTATCGGCGTAGCAGTAGGTTCGGGCGCCTCAGGCTGCGCCAGGAAAAATACGCCGTCGAACGTCGAAGCCCTCGCGCACACTATCGCCGGGTCGCCAGCGTTCGGATTCGCAGGTTGTCGTATCGGCGAGTTGAGCAGCTGTTGCACGCCGTCATCGAGCAGCAACATGATCTCGATGTCTTCGAGTGGGCTGGTATTGCTGGGCGGAACAGGCAGACAAACCTCGGCATGAGGAGTAAAGGCATGTCCGGTCAACGGAAGTTCGTCCGACGAAACGTATTCGACTTCGTACCAGTTGCCGACGGCGTCGAAGCGTCGCACATTCGATTGCACGACATTGGCATCCGAGCCTGCGTTCAGCCGCACACCGATCCAGTCACGAACCGGTATCGACAGGGCGGGGACTGTAAATGATGCACCTGATACGTCAGGATCTGTGATCACACCTCCGCGGTTGTACGTCGCCACCCCGTACTTCTCACCGCGATATTCCACCTCAGTTGGCGGCGGTTCCGGACCCATGTAGATCTGGATCTCCTGGTCTTCACCGACCACTCGAACTGGTATTCGCAACCTCACATGCACCGCGCCATTAGGGATGGACTGGAAGATATTGGCATACACCGCAAATTCACCGACGCGGTGGGGTGCCGTGTAGATCGTAGAACGCGCGTCAGCGTCGATGAAATCACCGATTGAGGCAGTCCAGCGAACGGTGACGTCTTCGCGGTCGAAGATCGAATTGTCGAGTCCACCATCAACGTTAAACAGGTTCACGCCGACGAGAGTGTCTTGACCCTTCCGAAGATTGATGTGCTGCTGGTAAGGGAGTGCATCGCCTAGCACGGCTCCTTCGCGCGGAGAAACCACAGGCAACACAGTCGGCGATTCGGTCTGAGGTGTCACAACCGTCTCAGGTGACCAGTCTCCCACTTGCCCTAAAAGGTTCCTGGCGCGGATACGGAACGCGTATTTGGTGTCCGGGTCGTCGATTTCGACTACTCTAGGAGACGACGCGTTGTCGTCTTTCGGTTCAAGCCCGAAACGTTCGTCGAGGCGCCGCCAATCGAGGTCGTATCTGAAGTCCGTGAAGTTGTCCCAGAGCACCACCACCTGTTCATGGCCAACGGCGATCGCCGGTGCGAGCGGAGTCAGTGCCGGGACATCGAACTCAACGGCATTCGTGACCGCCACTGTGACATAGACCTGATCTGCGAGACCGCAAAGGTCGCGGGCGAGGACGGTGAGCGTGTACGAAGCGTAATTCTCGTAGTCCAGCTGCTCGGTGGTGGTGATGATCCCTCTAGATTCATCGATCACGAACGGAGCATTCGGTGGGTCAGTCTCGGATATCGAGTACCTGATCGTGTCGTAGGGATCTTCATCGTCGGCTAACACCGAACCAACCCGTAGCCCCTCCTCTAGCTCTTCCCTAGCGCTGAATATATAGTCTGCTTCTCGGAAAGAAGGTGCGTTGTTCGCACCGCTTTCATCGATAGATGGCACGACAACGTACTCAGCTGACCACTTTGACTGCTCGCCTGATTGCTTGTCAACAGCCCGCAACCGGAACACCCACTGAACGCCGTTAGCTAGCTCTTGAACGATCTTTCTGTCAGCGTCGACTTCACGCAAGTTACGTGAGTCGGCGACGCTATAGCCTGGGTTGTCGAACTGACGCCATTGAATGTCATACGTCGCGTCGTTCGTTTGGCCCCAAACCAAGAAGGCTTGCCCGTTGCCAGCGCAGACCTGTTTAACATCCGGTATCCCGGGGCCATCTACATCTAGGACATCAATGATGAGATCGTGCCTGATCGTAGCTCCGCCTAAGTCGGTTGCGGCGACTGTGATTGCGTACTGCTCAGTCGTTTCGAAGTCGAGTTTTTCGTAGAGGTAAACCTCACCGTTGGCGGCGTTCATAGCGAACGGCCCACGAACCGGGCTTAAGATCTCGTAGTTCACCACATCGTTCGTGTCGCCGCCGATGGCCCTGAATGTAGCTAGGGGATGGTCAGGGATCAAGTTTTCGTTGACTGAAACGCGATCGATGGTCTGTCGCCAACTCGGGTTGTCGTTGCTGGCAGTAGCAAGGGAGCGCGGCTCCTCAGATTCGATGTCAGTCCAATCGCTCCAAGTGCTCTGCGAACCGGGGTTAGTGTGTGCAGCCATCCCTCGGATCTGAACATCGTATTCGGTGTCGTTTGCGAGCCCGGATATTTCGTAGCGGTATCGACCAGGGTCTGTTACGTCGTTCCACCTTTCACCGACGGCGTTACCTACTCGCCAACGTAGCTGGTAGGTGTGGCCTGCGGACGGTCGCCACGAGATGTGAAGCTTGCCGTTGCCAGGGACGACTTCGAAATCCAATGGCCGCTCGGAATGGTCGGCAATGATCCGACCAGAATCGTTCGACGCGAACCAGAGAAGACTGGCGTTGGTGGTCGCAAAAAGAACGAAAACTATAGCCGAAATCACAGACAGACGTTGAAGTCTGCGGCGAGCAGATGCACGCCATGCATGGCTAGTCGATGTGTATCTCATTGGCCGTTTTAGATTGAATGCGGCGGATGATCCAACTCAATGGCGTAAACATAGCAAAGCAACATTGCAAGAATCAGCGGTTTACCACGCGCCCAAAACGGCAATTACGCGTGAGGTCAGCTGTCGTATCGCAATCTGTCGTGGCTTCCCGGCGAATCCTCGTCCTCGTCGTCAGGCTCCGGATCATCCTCTTCAGGTGGAGGTGACGCACTGGTCTCTAAAGCCTCAGGCTGCTCGGCGGCTTTTGGCGCATTCGCAGCGTGGCGATGGATCCGTCGGTTGTACATGCCGAACGACACGATCGTTGCACCGATGATCACCAACGCGATTGCGGCGATCAGGATGAGCGGAACGATGCCGAATTCGCGGCTTTCTTCCTCTTCGGATGGCGGCCCAGGTTCTTCTGGCTCGAGCATTGGTGGTACTGGTGTATTCGTCGGCGGTACGACAACCGGAACTGGAGTATGCGTAGGTTCTGGCGTCGCAGTTGGCGTGTGGGTCGGTAGTGCAGTCGCGGTCGGTGTGTCTGCAGGCGCAACAGTCGCAGTCGGCACCGGCGTGTCTGTTGGGACTGACGTGGCGGTTGGTTGTGGCGGTGGAACCTTAGTCGGTGCTGGCTCCGGCGTAGGAGTGCTCGTCAACGTTGCGGTGGGCACCGGGGTATCCGTTGGCGCGGACTCCGCGGTTGGAGTATATGTAGCCGTCGGTGGAACCACCGTTGCGGTCGGCGTGTGAGTCGATGTGCTTACAACGATCGTCGAGGTGTCGGTGGTCGGAGTCGCAGTTGGCGTGTCGGTCGGCACAGCCGTTGGCTCGACGGTAGGTGTTGGCGTCGGCGTTTCGGTCGCGGTTGGGACCGGGGTGGGTTCGGGCGTAGGCGTGACGATGTCCTCGTTAGCGATCGCTAAGATGATTTGCCCATCGAAGAGCGAGGAGTGTCCGCACACCAGAGCCGGGTCGTTGAAGGTCGGATCGGGTTGGAACCGAACGGGTAGATCCATCAAGACCGCTTCGCCGTCGGGGTTGAGACGCATGACGTGGAACGATTGCAGTGAATGTGTCCATTCGACCGGCAATGGCAGACACATAGCGGCACTGCTCGTGAACGACATGTTGATTATTGGCGAACCGTCACGCGCTACGAAGTTCGCCGTAAAGATGTCACCGACAGCGGTGTGCCCGTCGAGGAGCCACTGCACGGTTGAAGCCTGGTCTCCAGGAGTGACATTGATGCCGATCCAGTCGAAGCTTGGGATTGACTTTTCGCGAACTTTGAACAGAGCCTTCGATGCTTCGGGCGGGCGGTATTCCTTGGGCTGGAAATAGGAGATCGCGCCGTACGGGATGCCATCGACCTCAAAGTTGCGAGGAACTTCGTCGCCGGATTGGTACGGTTTGATGAGTTTGTTGTCGCCAACGACGTGGACCTTGAGCTCAAGGTTCCGCTGGACGATCCCCCCTGGGACCGTCTGCTTCACCACGATCGATATGTCGTATACGCCCTCTTCGTCAGGTGCGGTGTAGTTGACGACTCGTGCGCTGTCGTCCGAAATATCCCCGTCGGTGATGCGCCACGAAACGTGCATGTCACGGCGGTCGATCAATGAGTTGTCTAGCTGTCCATCGATGCCGAACATGTTGAAGCCCAACCGCGCTGCCTGTCCGCGTTGCATCGTGATGCCCGGGATGTAGATTTCGACGCCGCCCAGAACTTGGCCTTGTCGAGGCACGTCAACTGGCTCAATGCTGGGCGCTGGGACGTTGGGATCAACGATCGTCTCTTCCGACCAATCGCCAATTTCGCCAAGCGGGTTGACGCGCCGCAGTCGGAAAGCATAGGAACTGTTCGGATCGGGAAGGTCAACGACGCGAGGCATTGTGGCGTCGGTGTCCTCAGGTCTCGACAAGTACTCGCCATTGACTTTTCGCCAATCGAGGTCGTAGGTGTCCTCGTAGTTCGTCGGCCAAAGGACGATTACCTGCTCGTGACGCTCGATGATGGTCGGGGCGTTGGGGATGAGCGGCGTCGCGTCGATGGTTGGATCGTCGACGACGGTTATCGTTACGTCTGCATAGTCGCGGGAGCCACAGAGATCTGCAGCGCTTAGGACCAGCGTGTAACTGTCCTGTTCCTCGAAATCAAGCCTGCCGGCAGTCGTGATTGCGCCGGTAAATGGATCCACGGCGAACGGCGCGTTTTCGGGTGTCGATTCCAAGATCTCGAATCGAAGAGATGAGTAGCGGTCTTCGTCGTTTGCGACGACGAAACCGATATGCACACCTGACGGCTGCTCTTCGACGACTTCGAACGCCCAATCCTCACGTCTGAATTTAGGGGGATTGTTTGTGGTGCCGCCGATAAACACAGACTCTTCCGATGACCATTTGCTCTGCTCGCCGGTCAGGTTGTCGATTGCTCGAACACGGAACACGTGGGTTGAGCCGCTGCCGAAAGCAGTAGTGGTATAAGTCGTGGAGTCGAGTTCGATCAAGTTGTGAGGAGAGAACCGGAAGGTAGACAACGGTCGATGTTGTAGTTCGAAGCGGTACTTGGTGGCGTTGCTACCCCAAGCCACGTTGACGCCGGTGTCGGTTGAGCAGACGCGCCGCATAATGGGTGTGGGTGGTCCTTCAGCGTCGATGACCTTTATCTCGATATCTTCCTCGATCTCCACTCCTTCAAGGTCTGTGGCGCGAACGGTTAGCTCAAATTCGGTGTACCCGTCTCCTGTCTCGTCAAGCTTCTCGTAGTCGAGTTGATCGTAGAGGTAGATATGACCATCCTTGACGTTGATCGCGAATGGGAAGAGATCCAAGTCCGCGAACGGTGGGATTATCTCGTATCGGATTTCATCTCTGCGATCCGGGTCTGCGGCTTCGATGGTCGCGATCGGGTTGTCGTAGTTCCTGTTTTCGACAACAGAAAGTCGCCGTGGAACGTCTGTCCAACCAGGTGACCGGTTGTCGTCAAGAGGGTCGAGAGGGGCTGCGACGTAGGAACCAGTTGAGTCGCTCGGCGGTTCCGATTGACCGTCGACGGTGCGGATGCTTCTGACACGTACTTCGTACCGAGTGCCGTTTGTGAGGTTACCTATAGTGTGACCGTCGATATCGACTCTGTCCCAATCGCCGTCGGGCCAATTCGCATTAGAAGTATCGGTTCGGTTTCGAGATGCCAATTCGTATCGATGGTCTGGGCATGGCCGCCATGAAACGAAGAGTTTGCCGTTTCCGGGGAGGACTACGAAATCTTCAGGCACGATAGATTCGCCAGCAGGACACGCGGAGGTGGGTGAATCTTTGACTGGCGTGCTCCAATCGGTTCGATAGGGATTGCCGTCTTCGTCAGTCAGGCCTGAAGAGCTTGACAGGGCTGATCGGACGCGCACGTCGTATTCCACCCCATTCTCTAAGCCGTCGATCTCATAGGTGTTGTCGGTTCCGACATCGACATAGCTCGACCATTGCCCGGCGGTGGTCCCATGGATCGGACGCCATTGGATGTGCGACCTTGTTCCCGAACACCGATCCCATGAAACGATGAGCTTTGAGTCGCCACCTAGAACACGGACATCGTCGGGTATTTCCGGTAGATCGCCACATCGCCTCGGTGTGGCGAAGAAATCGTCTGTCCACGGTCCTCTATCGATCCGGTTGTCTTCGACATGAATCGGGCGAAGTTGGATTACGTACCGTTGCCCGTTGATCAGGGGCGTTACGTCATTGGGATCAAGGTAGTCGGGATTGTCGATGTTGAGCGTGTCGTCCGGGATGTCGAATAGGCCATCTCGGCCTGCGCTGGTTGTGTTTGGCCAGTGGAAGGGGTCGTCGACGGGCACCCCCCGTTGACGCCATCGGATTTCATAACGGTGGTCACGGCAGGTGTCCCACTGGACGAGCACTCCGCCGTCGCGGCCCCAGAATTCAACGTTTCGAGGTTCGACCGGCGGTTCGGCGCAAGCGCTGTTTCCACTTTGGGCTTGGACTTGCGCGTCGTTGTTGAGGGACGGTGCGGCAATGCCGAATGCGAATAGGCCTGCGAGGACTACGATTGCCAAGGTGGTGGTGACGAGGCGATGAGATTTCGAGAATGTCGATGCGCTCGAAGCGGGGTTTTTGAAGCCTATGGGCATCGAGTGTCGAGTGGTCGATCCAAGGGGAAATTGATCGCGTCGGCTATCGCCCAGCCGACGTGAGTAGCTAGCGTTGCCGTTAACATAACAAAGCAAATCGAGCAAAATCAGTGGATTGATGTGCGATGAAATTGCTAATTGTTCGCCACGGTAAGGCGTTTGACGCCGACCCGCGAAAGTGGCCAGACGACAGCGAACGGCCGTTGACGGAGAAGGGTGAGCGTCGATTCAAGAAATCGGTTCCTGCAATCAAGACGCTGGCTCCTGAAGGCGCCAAGATCATCTCGAGTCCGTATGCGCGGGCTCTGAGGACTGCGGAGATTCTGTGTGATGGGACGGGTTGGGGCGAGATTGAGATCGACGAACGATTGTCGGCGCATTTTGGTCCTGATGACGCTATGGATTTGCTTCAATCGCTGGATGTTTCAAGCACGTACGCGATCGTTGGGCATGACCCGACGTTTTCGTATTTGCCGGGTTATCTGATCGGTGTCGAGCGATTGGGTGCGACGGAGTTGAAGACTGGTGCGGTTGCGGTGGTGGAAACTGGGCTGGCACCTGTGGTTCCGGGGACTGGTACGCTTACGGCTCTTGTGCAACCGAAGACTTTGGCGCGATAGCTGACTTACGAAACGACTCTTCGCATCGGCATGATCAATGCGATGGCGGCTCCGACTGCCGCGATGGTTCCGCAGTAGAGGACGATGCCTTCGAAGCCGTTGGTTTCGTAGATCTTGCCGGCGATGATGGGAGAGAGTGATCCGACTACGGATCCTCCAGCGAAGATTAGTGCAGTAGCGGAGCCTTCGGAGCCGCGTTCGACCTGATCCATGGTGGCGGCGGTGATGATGGGCATCACTGAGAAGAAGAAGAGTCCGAGTGATCCGAGGAGGATGGTGAAGCCGATGCCTTGGTCGAATTGCAGGAACATGAAGACCATGATGGCCATCGATGCCATGGCGGCGAAGATGACGGGTTTGCGTCCGACGCGGTCTGACAACCAACCCATCACGGGAGTGGATGCGATTCCGGCGAGGGTAAGGAGAGATACGTGCCAGCCGATTGTGAAGGCTGACATTTCGAGCGTTTCCTTCATGTATACGACGATGAAGGCCTGGAGTGATGTGTGGATGGCGCTACGGAATGCTCCGAGGCTGACGAGGCCGAGGACGCGCAGGTTGGAGATGAGTCGCCAAGCAGAGCCGAGATATTCGTTCAGGTTGAGGTCGTGGGTTGCTTCGGCGCCGCCGGTCTTGAAGCGCCAAAGGACGGCGACCGCGGTGAGGAACATGGGTATTGAGACTCCGACGGCTACATATCGCCAGTCGAAGCCTTCGAATACGAATCCACCGATGGCGCCGCCAAGAAGGAATCCGATGATTGCGGGGCTTGCGGTATTGCCGATCTGCGCTCCAGTGAGGTGGGCGGCCATCGCTACACCTCGCCGCTTGGGATAGCGCGCGGCGAGTGTTCCGAAGGCCGGGGCGTGCCAGAGGCTGGTACCGAATCCGATGACGGCGACGGATAGGGCAATGAGCCAGACCCACGGGCTGACGCCGATGAGGAAGTATCCGGCGCCGACCATGAGCATGCTGATGCTGAGGAGCCATGCGACGCGTTTGCGGTACATGTCGGCGAGCATCCCTGCGGGGACGTTGGCGATGCCGGACGATATGGATGAGATCGCGAAGATGGTCCCGTAGGCGACGTCTCCGATCCCGAAGGTTGATCGGATGAAGGGCATCATCACCAGTAGCGCACCCTGCCCGAAGTGCTTGATGCCGTGTCCGGCGGAGATGCCGATCATCAGCCACATGGACTGTTCGTCGATTGGTTGCTCCCTGCCATGCGTCGGAGCGTCGACTGAAGAGGATTGCGCGTCAACCGACGTGCTGCTGGAAGCGGACATGATGAAACGCGAGTTTAGCAGTAATGCTAGGCACGCATACCAGATCTGCGAACCTTCTCGCGGGTCTCAGTATCAGCCGATTAGGACACCTTCCCAGCACAGAATGCCGGAG
This sequence comes from Dehalococcoidia bacterium, assembly GCA_965204425.1. GTDB lineage: Bacteria > Chloroflexota > Dehalococcoidia > Lucifugimonadales > Lucifugimonadaceae > Bin127. The sequence goes on along the minus strand of OZ241990.1, from coordinate 2,173,230 downwards.
GTCAAAGCCGCGGCTGCGCTATAAAGCGTTGAACCAAGAGAGTGTGTCTTCGGTTCGCGTCGAAGGGTTGTATTCGGCTCCAGCCCAGCCGTCGTAACCAAGTTCGTCGAGTTTGCGGAATATGAAGTCGTAGTTGATCTCGCCAGTCCCAGGCTCGTACCTGCCTGGGGTATCTGCGAACTGGACATGGCCGATGCTGGGCAGCAGTTTCGCGAAGGTCTCTATGAGGTCACCTTCCATGATCTGCATGTGGTAAAAGTCATACTGCAGCTGCACGTTCGGGTGGTCGGCATCAGCGATGGCCTGCATGCCCTGCGCGGAAGTATGGATCAAAAACCCGGGTTGGTCCCGAGTATTGATCGGTTCTATGAGTGCGGCAACACCGACTTTTTCCAACTCAGTAGCGGCATAGCGCAGGTTGTCGATATACGTGCGGTATGCGATCTGAGGATCTGAACCTTCCGACAGCGGTCCGATACCAGTGTTCACACCGATGCATCCTAAGCCAGCCGCATACTCGACGCCGAGAGCGACGATCTCTTGATACATGCCCACCTTGTCGGGCTGAAGCGGGATGTTGTTTAGCCCAGTTTCCGGATCCGCGACAGGCAGATTGATAATGACGTGCTTCAATCCGTTACGCTCGAGCCGCTCTTGGATAGCGTCGACAGGTTCCGAATATGGCGCCTGGATCTCGACACCCTTGAAGCCGGCACGAGCCGCCGCGTCGTAGCGATCGAGCAGTTCATATTCGTTGAACATGAACTGGATGTTTGCGTTTATTTTCGGCATGGTGGTCGCGGTGGTCGAATCAGACTGGGCTGATGTGGGCTACAGCGACACCAATTGCGATCGCAGACAGCAACACCAGCGCGATCATCAGGATTATGTACATGTGGAGAGTTCGGGTTGTGGTCTAGGGTCTAGAATTGATGTTTGCGGCATCCGAGCATCTTATTCACTCCGCGCGATGCCCAATCTTGCATGATAACTGTTGACCGCAAATGCGCGGTCGCCAACGATGCGTCTCGAAGAAATAATGACAGCCCCGGTGTTGACGATCACCGCGGAGATGAGCGTGTCCGACGCTGCCAAGCGAATGCGAGCGAACGACGTCGGCTCTTTGGTCGTCGTTCGCAAAGGCGTCGTAGAAGGCATCATCACGAGCTGGGACGTCGCTGTCGGTTGCGTCGGTGCAGGTGAAGATCCCAGCATGTGCCCGATATTGATTCACATGAGCAGCCCCGTGCACACCGCTCGGCCGGATACAGATGTCGTGGAAGCCGCGAGGGTCATGTCCCAACGCCGGATCTCAAGGTTGCCCGTCGTCGACGGTGAAGGCAAACCTGTCGGCATCGCCACTTTTTCGAATATCAGCCGCGTGATGCAGCAACTAGCGAGCGATATCTTCTCCGGTTGGGATCGAACTCCGGTATCGGTAACCGTAAATCGAGAGCTTTGAAGCTCTCCGCATTGATCCCCAGATACTCTACCCAAACCGATGTTTGAAACGCTATCTGATCGACTGACCTCAGCGCTGGGCACCCTTACCGGCAAAGGCAGGCTTTCCGAGAAAGACATCGAAGCCGCTCTTCGCCAAGTCCGCATGGCCCTGTTGGAAGCGGATGTCGATTTCAAAGTTGCCCGCAGCTTCGTTTCGAAGATACGCGAGGAAGCACAAGGCGAAGAAGTAATCAAGTCTCTGACTCCCGGTCAGACCGTCGTCAAGATCGTTCACGACAACCTAGTGGAGATACTGGGCGGAGACACGGCGGAACTTCAACGCGGTGATGCACCTCCAAGCGTGATCATGCTCGTCGGGTTGCAAGGCGCAGGAAAAACTACTGCGGCAACCAAGCTCGCGCTTCACATTAGGCGCGAATGGAAGCAGGACGTGATGCTAGCCGCCTGTGATCTGCAAAGGCCCGCAGCCGTTGAACAACTGGCTACCTTGGGCAAACAGATCGGCGTCCCAGTCTATCGAGAAGACGTCCGCAAATCATCACCATTGAAAGTGGCGAAGAACGCCTTGCAACGTGCCAAGAATGACGGGACGCGTTGGCTGATACTCGACACTGCCGGCCGTTTGGCAATCGATGACGACCTCATGGAGGAGTTGGAGAAAGTCAAATCCTCTGTCGATCCCGTGGAGACGTTCCTAGTTGTCGATGCAATGACTGGTCAAGACGCGGTCAACTCCGGTTCGGAGTTCAACCGCCGCATCGGTCTGACGGGCATGTTGCTGACCAAGATGGACGGCGATGCGCGTGGCGGTGCAGCGCTATCGATGAAGTCGGTGACGGGCTTGCCCGTCAAGTTCGTCGGAATCGGCGAGCGCCCCGAACAGTTGGAAGCATTTCATCCGGACCGGATGGCACAACGCATCCTCGGTATGGGCGATGTCACTACGCTCGTAGAAAAAGCTCAATCCCAGATCGACGAAGATGATGCTAAACGATTGGAGCAACGACTCCTACGCAATGAGTTCGACCTCAACGATATGCTCGAGCAGTTCCGGTCAATAAGGCGAATGGGCCCGTTGTCAGATGTTTTGGGAATGATACCCGGTCTCGGACGACTAGGCGGTAACGATCTCAAAAACATAGACGAACAGCGGATGTCACAGGTCGAAGCCATCATCCTATCGATGACTCCTCAAGAACGCTCCAACCCTAGACTTCTCAACGGTTCGCGTCGACGCCGAGTGGCGAGTGGTTCCGGCACATCGCCCTCCCAAGTCAACCAGTTGCTCAACCAGTATCGGCAGATGCAGAAGATGATGAAACGCATCAGCGGTCCTGGCGGGGAACGCGCACTCCAAAACATGATGCGCGGAATGCGCTGACCCGCGTTCCGACTGAATAGCCCTCACGGCCTCACCACACCTAAGTCCTGGAGTGAACTTAGTTCACGGCAGTCTTCAGCCGTCTCCTCAGTTCTTGAACACCGGCATCGATGCCTTTGGAATGCGAGAAGATGCCGGAACCAGAAATGAACGTGGTCGCTCCCGCTTCGAGCGTTGGCCCGATCGTTTGCGACTTAATCCCGCCGTCTACGGCGATTTCGACACGGTTATCGGGATGTACGGCCTGCATCATCGACAAAGCTTCGTTGATTTTAGGAAGAGTGTCGGGAAGGAAATCTTGGCCCCCAAAACCCGGTTCGACGGTCATTACAAGAATGCGTCTGACTCGGTCAGCAACTGACCACAGGGCGGAAACTGGAGTCCGGGGACGGATGGCGATGGCTGGCTGAACACCAGCTTCCAAGATCACATCGATCGTTTCGTCCACGTCCGCTACACCTTCGATATGAACCGTGATGATGTCTCCACCCGCGGAGGCGTACACAGGGATCAGATTTTCCGGTGACCGTTCCATCACATGGACATCGATGGGTATCGTGGCATGGCGGCTCACCGCTTCGAGAATCGGTGGGCCGAAGGTTAGATTCGGCACAAAATGCCCATCCATGACGTCGAAGTGGAATTCGTCAACGCCTGCTGCTTCAGCGGCTTGGATAGAGTCTGCGAGATAGCCAAAATCGGCGGATAGCAGCGATGCTGAGATCTTGGCGAGATTCGGTCTCAATTCGTATTGGAGTCTCGGAAGAACTCGTCCGATTCCAGATAATCTTCGTAATCTTCACCGATGTCCTCTGGGGTTTCGGCAACATCCAACTCTTGGCCTTCAGGAGAGACATTCGCCCACCCCTCTTCCGTCGGAGCATCGTAACGAGCCAGGTCCCTCGAATCTCCATGCGTTGAGGGTGGTGCCCCGAATAGCCCGCGCTCAACCATGGTCGGGGAAACCGCGTGGATTAGTTCATCTTCGGCTTTGAGGTTGTCCAAGGCCGCCTGCGCAAGGATCTGAACTTCGGGTTCGCTGCTCGAAACGGCTAGTTCCAGCATCTGCCGCGACTGACCAGTGCCGATCTGTTCGAGCGTTCGGATTACTGCCATCTGGACTTCAAGGACGTGGTCGTCAAACGGTTCCGCCAGGCTTTCGACGTCGTCGTCGCCTGCAATGTTGCCGAAGGCGAGGATGGCAGCAATCCGGACATTGGCATCGCCGCTGTAGAACGCGTCCTCGATGGTTGGCAACCAAGATCGGGCACCACTTTCGCCCATCGCTGCCAGCACATCGGACATCATCGGCCCGTCGCCAATAGCTTCGTCGAACATCGTGTCGATAAGATCGGGAACTTCGTCCTCACCGAGCGCGGCGAGGCTTTTCAACGATTTGCCCCGAACGATGTTTTCGTCGACGTGGATAGCATTGCGGAGCGCGGATCTTATTCGGTTCAACGCCGATGACGACACATTGCGGGATTGTGACGAGTCAGAAAATGCGTGTAGCGATTCCGCTGCTGCTGCGCGGATTTCTGTGACCTCGTCTCGTTCAAGCACCCCAATCAGCGAATGAGCGATACCAACGCTCCCGCCATTCGCTAAGGCGCGAACGCACTCCAGTCGAACTTGCGGAGATGGGAACGTGGTGGCGGCCCTAAAGAGAGCGTCGAATTCCAATGAACGGTCAGTATCAGCCACGCGTCGGAGTTCAGTGACAGTTTCGAGAACTTCGTCGATCGACCATTCACGCCACGCTCCGACGATCTGTTTAGCTTGAGCGTCGTCAACGCCGGAAAGTTCTCGGAGCATGTCCGAGACCTGGTTTTCTGGACTCTGTACGTTCTCGCTAGTCAATGTTTTCGCGGGATCACTTAAGAGGAGGTTGCCACTTCCACGCCGCGCGTGCGAACCCAAGGCAGTTCTCGTGTGCCCCACACCAGTTCCGGTGTTTGGCTAATGGATTCCACACGATTCAATGCTTCGTAGACATTGCCCGAGATCATCGTGTCTTTGACACGCCCGACGACCTCGCCATCTTCGATCAAAAAGCCGAGCGAGAGGTTAGCTCTGAAGTCACCGCCGAGTTCGTTGCCTTGCCCTGCACCCAAAAGCTGCTCTACAAGTATCCCTTGATCCACGCCATCGAACATCTTATCGTTTGGCGTATCTCCACCGTCCATCATGATGTACGAGGCACTAGGCGAAGGAGTCGTTGCAACACCGCGCATACCGCATCCAGTGGAAGATTTCCCGAGTTCTCCCGCGGTCTGCAGGTCTAGATACGGTTCGCCGATCACGCCGCCACGAATGAACTCGAGACGGCGAGACGGGATGCCTTCGTCGTCCACCGGCCGCGCCACGGGTGTCATCGGGTGGAGAGGATCGTCGGCAACCGAGATGTGCTCGTCAAACTTCTTCTCTCCCCAGTTGTCAATGAGCGGCGACGAACCCGTCGCAACGTTCTTGCCATTAAAACCTGAGAGTAGCGGTGCCATGAACGTCCCGTTGAAACCGACTGGCGAGAAAACAACCGGAAGATCCGAACCGCTAGGAGAATCGACGATCTTCTGCGAGTTCCGGAGTTTGGTTAGGAGTTTCTCGACGGTTCGATTGACATGGAGCTCGTCAACCGGGCTCGTGACGACAACGCCGTCCCAAATACTGAGCATATCGGTGTCTCTGATCAGCTCGACACCCATGTAGAAGCTGGAAGTGGTGTGGCGGTGTTCGACATCAACACCGCTCGAATTCAAGAGCCTCTGTTGGCCAGTGCTCCGGCTCAGGTCAACAGAACACAACGCTTCAGGAAATTCCGAAAGAATCGCGTCGATCGCGTTATTGCCAAGGTTGAGCATCGCTTGGTCGGTCATGCCCGACGTAGCTTCATCGACGGTCGCGACCTCGGAATAGCCCGAAGCGTCAGGGAATTCGAACTTCGCTTCAGCACCGTATTCCGCTAATGAACCGGCGCGGTCGACTAGCTCGTCAGTTTTGTCAGTGTCCGATGTCGATGCGAATCCGATACGACCATTCGAGTTGATGATGCGCAGAGCGTATCCCGACGACTGCCTCTGCCCTATGTTTTTGGGTCGATTGGCCTCGAACTCAACGTGCCGACGCTCAGATTCGACACCAAACACTTCGGCCTTACCGTGAGCGGATGTCGCGAGATCGAGTAAACGTTCGTATTGTTCAGTCACGTTCGATTCCTAGAAACGGATCAAGTTCAGGCACCCGAAATCAAGCAGTTACGGATTCGGATATGTGGACTGCCGGTACCAACCGGAAGGGGACTCTGACCGCCTTTTCCACAGCCGCCGCCTTGGTTGAAGCCACGGTCGTTGGCAACCGCATCGACGTTTTCGAGCGTCTCAAACAGGTTGCCTGACAGCATCACAGGCCGCACCGCTTCTTGGATCTCGCCGTTGCGGATCATGTATGCCTCACCGGAAGAGAACGTGAACATCTCGTGCTGCGTCATTCCGCCGTACCAGTTCTTCACGTAAACGCCATCTTCAACACCTTCGAACAGATCATCGAACGTCGCTTCGCCGTTCTCGATGAAGGTATTGGTCATTCTGACAATTGGCGGGAAGCGGTAGTTGATGGCGCGGGCGTTTCCCGTCGGCTCTTCACCTGTCTTGGCAGCAGTTTCCCGCGAATGCAAACGGCCAACTAATACACCGTCTCGTACGAGTGGCGTCAGCGATGCGGGGGTACCCTCATCGTCGTATTTGTAGCTCCCGCGCATCCCGGGCTGCAAAGCACCGTCGGTGAAGTTGAGATGCTCGCCTCCAAACTTGCGTCCCATATACATCAGCTCTTTGAGCTTGTCGTTCTCGTAGACGTTGTCAGCTTCGGAGAGATGCCCGAACGCTTCGTGGACGAAGACTCCTGCGAGGACAGGATCTAAGATCACTGTTCGTTGACCACCAGTCAGCGGCTCCGCTTTGAGAAGTCCAACGGCACGTTTCGCGGCTGCTTCGACATCGTCGTCGAGGTCTTCGAACACACCGTAATCGCCGAGTGCACCAATGCTGAACCCGGCTTGCTGGACATCGGAACCATCGCGCGCTTGCGCGGAGATACGGCATATCGCATGCACGATCTCCTGTTCGACGTATGTCCCGTCAGAGTTGGCAATGGAGACTTTTCGCGAACTGTCGCCGTAGATCATGTCCGAGCTGACAATGCCCGGTTCGGACCAGACGATGTCGTTGTAATGGTCCGCCTGCCGCGTCTTTTGGTCCAACGGGACATCACGAGGGTCGTTGACGACATGCGGTTTGACGATATCTACGTGCGGTTCAACCTCCGCAATCTCGGTCTTTTCGCCTTTCTTACCGGCGGCTAAGTTGCGAGCTTGCTCCGCCGCGTCTTTCACGCGGCTCTCAAGACCGTTCAAATCGTTGAAACTCGCGAACCCCCACGATCCCCGAACACAGACACGTACCGCGCCACCCTTCGCGCTGGTCATATACACGTCTTCGAGCGATCGCCCACGGTAAGTCAGACGAGTAGAGTCCGACTCCTCCACGCGGATCTCACAATAGTCGGTCCCGTGTCCGTTTAGTGCGTCTTCGATTTGGGCTTGATAGCTCATGCGGGCGATCCAAAAACCTACCCTCAGGGGCAGATAAGCTGTCTATCTTCATCGTATCAATCGGTTTATGGCGGAAACGTTACCCTTGAGCCATGGTTTCCGACGAGCGAGATCGTTACAAAAAAGCGGTTGACCAACTGCTGACGCTCGCCGATTTTGAACGCAAATCGCGGGCCAATCAACCTCCCGACTGGCATCTCCGACGCGTCGAACGGTTGATGGAGATGTTGGACGATCCGCATTTGGCAACGCCCGTCGTCCATGTCGCCGGCTCAAAGGGCAAAGGAAGCACCTGCGCGATGATATCTGCGGGATTGAATGCCGCCGGATTTCGCGCCGGAATGTACACCTCACCCCACCTTCACACGTTCACTGAGCGCATCCAAGTCAGCGGCGAGAACATCTCGCAAACCGACTTCGCCGATCTCATCGAAAATCTCTGGCCGACAGTCGAAGCCATCGAACAGGCTGGCGACCTCGGCGTCGTAAGCGTGTTCGAGATGTTGACCGCGATGGCATTCGTACATTTCCGCGGTAATGCCGACATCGCGGTCATCGAGACGGGATTAGGGGGGAGGCTGGACGCCACCAACGTCGTGAATCCGGAAGTTTCCGTCATCACACCCATCAGTCGCGACCACGTCAACATCCTCGGCGACAAAATCTCGCTCATCGCAAGGGAAAAAGCGGGAATCATCAAACCCGATGCGCCAGTGGTCGTCTCTAAAAATCATCCCGTCACGTGGCAAGTCGTTCGCCAACGTGCCTCGGTGACGGGTTCCAAAGTCATCAGCGCCTGTGAAACGACCAAGGTAAGCGGCGCCAGATCCGCGTTAACTGAAGATATGCGACAAGAATTCGTGATCAAAAGTTGGCGACAACCGCGAGATTGGCCCGAATCTCCCAGCGACGATTCGCCGTCTACGGCGTTAAACCCGCTACCGGATCCAGGCTTAACTGACGTGCAGGTCCAAACGAAATTGCTAGGCACTCATCAGATCGACAACGCACGAACCGCCACAACCGTCTTCAACGTCCTCTACCAGCAAGGCATTCCTTTCGACGTCAACGCCGCGATCAAAGGCATATCTGAAGCCGTCTGGCCATGCCGAACCGAGATTTTGGACTTACCTACGTGGCCGCGCATCATCCTCGACGGCGCACACAACGATGCCTCGTTAAGAGCGTTGCGTGAAACTATAACGGGCCGGTTAACTGCCCCACATGGCAACCTTCCCTACGCTTTGGTCGTCGGGGCAACGGCAGGTCATGACCAGGATGCCATCATCGGAGAGATCGCTCCAGACGCTGTGTCCACAATTGCGACCCAATCTCGACATCCCAAGTCAATACCGGCTGCTCAAATCGTCGAAGCAGGTTCAGAACAGGGATTAGAGATCCGGCAGCAACCAAATGTCGAAGCGGCCCTCAACGATGCCGCTGAAACCATTACACACATCGGCGGCGACGGCATCATAGTCGTAACCGGCTCGCTCTTCGTCGCGGCTGAGGCAAGAGAACACCTCCTAGGCATCGAACCAGAGATTTACGACGATTTGAAGCAGCCATACATGGTGCCATACCAAGATGACGAATCAACGAAAGATAAAATCGCTTAAGTAATCACGAACAACCTCTCCAACCACTGCAAAAACAACGACAAACTAACCAATGAGTAGATACCCCGACGAACGTAGAGCAGTAATCACCGGCATGGGTGCGATGACGTGCTTAGGGAAGTCGCCGGACGAGTTTTGGAACAACCTCAAGGAAGGCGTCTCGGGCGCCCGGCGGATGGCGATCATTGACCCGACACCGTTTCCGTGCAAGGTGTCCGGCGAAGTCCAGGACTTCGACCCCTCCGAAGGCGGATTGATCCACCGCCGAGAAGCTCGGAGGATGGGACGCTTCTCACAGTTCGCCGTTCACGCCTCAGACCAAGCGATCAAAGACTCCGGCCTCGACCTCGACGCGGAAGACCGAGAGCGTGTCGGCGTACTCATCGGTTGCGGTGCAGGCGGACTGCCCGAAACCGATCAACAATCCGTCGTGATGAATAAGCGCGGGGCATTGAGGATCAGCCCGTTCTACATCCCGGTGATGCTAGTCAACATGTGCTCCGCAAATGTCAGCCGCGTCTTCGGATTGCTCGGTTACACGAATACCTGCGTCACCGCCTGTGCGGCGAGCACTCAGGCAATCGGCGAAGCGGCAGAAGTGATCCGTCGTGGAGGTGCCGACGTTATCCTGACCGGCGGCGCCGAAGCAGGCATCTGCGAACTAGGCATGGGCGGCTTCTCAACAATCCACGCGCTATCGACCCGCGACTGCCCGCCAGAAGAAGCATCTAGGCCGTTCGATGCCGATCGCGACGGTTTCGTACCTTCAGAAGGCTCGGCCATGTTCGTAATGGAAAGCCTAGAACACGCGAAAGCGCGCGGAGCCGAAATCTACGCCGAGGTCTCCGGATGGGGCGTATCCTCAGACGCCTTCCACCTGGTCCAACCCCACGACGAAGGCAAAGGTGCTGCTCTCGCTATAAATCTCGCGCTCGAAGACGCACAAAGAAACGTCGAAGACATCGACTACATCAACGCTCACGGCACATCTACACCGCTGAACGACAAATCAGAAACCTTAGCGATTAAGCGAGCATTCGGAGACCACGCATACAACGTCCCCGTCAGCAGCACCAAGTCGATGATCGGACACTCACTCGGCGCCTCCGGTTCGATGGAAGCGATGGCATGCATTGGCAGCATCCGAGACCAAGTCTTGCATCCAACCATCAACCAAGTCACGTCCGACCCCGACTGCGACCTCGACTACATACCCAACATAGCCCGAGAAACGAAAGTCGACGTCACCCTGTCAAACAGCTTTGGCTTCGGCGGTCAAAACGCCTGTTTGGTAATCGAGAAGTTCGCGGGCTAGTGAACACAGCCCCGAAATTTCCGCGAAGATCGATCTTCAATCACCAACCCGGCTCCTCTTCCCGTTCGATCTTGTCGTCATCAAGATCCATACCCACCCCTGGTTTCGTCGGCAAATGAATCATCCCGTCGACCGGATTCACCGGATCGGCAAGAAAATGCTGATGAACCAAGTTCCACTTGATCAAAAATTCTTGGTAAGGCGTGTGAATCGGCGACTGCGTAACCGACACGTGAATTCCTGCAGGTGATGAGTGACCATGCGGGATGGTGATGAGATCAGCCGCGGTGGTAATCGCCATGATCTTCAGCGTCTCTGAAATCCCTCCCGCCCAATAGATGTCCGGCTGAAGGATATCGAGCGCCTCCGCGTCGATGAAGCGCTTGAAACCCCACCGCGTGTACTCGTGTTCAGCCCCGGAAATCGGAATGTTGGTCTTCTCTCGAATCTTGCGGTAAGAGTCAATCCGGTCTGGCATCGCGACCTCTTCGAGCCAACGCGGCTGGCAGTCCTCGATGGCAGCAGCGAGTTTCACGACGTAGTTGACATCCATCGCCTGCCAACAATCGAGCATGATGTCGGATTCGTCGCCGAGTTCGTCGCGCAGTGTTTCGACCATCGCGATATTGGCCTTGAGCCCCTCATGCCCGGACATCGGCCCATATCGGAAAAACCACTTCTGAGCCGTGTAGCCGAGAGATTTCGCCCATGCGGCGCGCTCACGAACCAACCCCAAATCGGTCACATTGAACCCCAACATCGACGCGTATGCAGGAACTTTGTCCCGCGTCGGGCCGCCAAGCAAAGTGAACACCGGCACGTTGAATACTCGCCCTTTCAAATCCCAGAGCGCGCAGTCAACGACCGATATCGCCATCATCGCCTGCCCATGTCGCCCATGGACTTGCGAACGATGCATGATGTCCCACAGGAACTCAGTCGCCATCGGATCGCGGTTCAACAGGAACGGCGTCAGCTGTTTCGCGACCAAGTAAGCGACGGTCTCCTCGACCGGCCCACCGATACCTATCGCACCATCGTCCGTCTCGATCTGGATGAAGTACGCGTCGTGCTCCATCTGGTTAGGCTTCGATTGGTCCGCGTAGAGGTTCGCCCGGCGTTGCGATCCCCGAAACTCCTCGTACACATCCAACGGCATGACGAGACGCTCTTCCCAAAACTCCCCTTCGGTCTCAATCGTCCCGAAGACGTGTCGGATCCTGACGTTGGTGATTTGCGACATGGTCGATTACCTCGGTTTTAGCCGTTAGGTTGTTGACTCTGGTTACGGACGCGCTCGAGTTCCGCCCGTGCGCGTTTCGATTTTCTCACTAGGTAAAACGCCACGCCCGCGAACGCGACCGATACCAAGACGAATAGGATTGTGCCCAGCAATAGATTGTCGCCACCCCTAGAACGTTCGAACACTTCGGTGGCGAGTGTGAGTGTCGCTTCCCCGAATTCCGGATGTTCGACAACCACGTCGATTGCCCAGACACCCTTTTCCTCCATCTCTAACCTACCGACGTAGTACTCGCGGTCAGCTGGAGAGTTGAGTGCCGGCGCTACCTGTCTAACACCGTGTTCCGAAGGGGTCGCATAGACCTTGACTATGGCATCAGGCACACTAGCGTCCGTTTCCCGCAAGTGGACCTGCACAGCGTACGTGAGAGTCCCTACGATGACGCGTTCGGGTGACTGATGCACGATCACTCGATAGTTGCCTACGTTCTCGTCGGCCATGATCACAAATGGACCCGACGTTAGCGTGAGTGGCTGGGCGAGGATCGACGCCCCGCTGATCAGGGTGATCCCCACAACCGTCAGCAAAGCAGTGCTGCGGAAGAAAATCGTGCGTGAAAAGGCTGATCGCATCTTCAATCAAAGATACTTTATAACCATGTCAAAGTTGGATGTAAGATAACGCCAGCAAACCGACAAGGACAGGGGAATCAACGGCTCATGTCACACCATAAACCACTCGCAGGACGTGCCGGAATCGTCACCGGAGGTGCGCTCGGCATCGGCGGCGGAACGGCGAGACGATTAGCGGAAGACGGCGCCAGCATCTTGATCGTAGACATCGTCGAGGATGCTGCCCAACGCAACGCCCAACGCATCAACGATGCTGGCGGAACGGCGACCTACATGGTCGGCGACGTCGCGCAAGAAGATGTCGCCAAGGCAATGGTCGAGCGTTGCGTCGACGAACATGGCCGTCTCGATATTCTCATCCAAAACGCGTATGGCGGTGGAGTGGGCCGAGACGGTTCAGCGGTCGATGTTGAACCCGATGCGTGGCGCTCTGGCATGGATCTGTTGGTAGGCGCGCAGTTCCTCGGCGCAAAACACGCAGTTCCAGCTATGGAGGCGTCTGGACACCCCGACACGTTCGAGATCCCGGAGTGGAAAGGTGCAGGCCGACGCCACGGCGCTCCGCCGAAGATGGAGGTTGGGCGGATCGTGAACATCTCCTCCGTTCACGGGCTTCTGCAAGCACCTCGCGCAGTGGTCTACGAAGCAGGCAAAGCCGCCGTAGTGGGATTGACACGTCAGATGGCCGTAGATTTCGGCCCACTAGGCATCACCGTCAACGCGATCGCTCCAGGGCACATCGTCACCGAGCGCGGCGAGACTATGTGGGCGGAACTCGGCAACGACGCAGGTTTCGGACTCTTCGAGCGACACTACCCAGTGCGAAGGACCGGCGTACCCGCCGATATCGCCAACGCAATCGCTTTCTTATGCTCGCCCGACGCCTCGTTCATCACCGGCGTGGTATTGCCCGTCGACGGCGGAATGTCGATCCAGCTCCAAGAAAACATCGTGATGCACACGAAGGACTACATCGTGGCGAACCCCGACCTCCGAACCCATTTCGATCACGGCCGACTCGGTTAAGGCACGCGTCACGAAACCGTAACTTCGTCCCCTAAGCTGATAACGCCAGGATTTCTGGCAGCAACCGAAACCGCGAACTGTGGTTCGGATTGACCAATGACGCGGGTAAGAGCACCCATCACATCGATGTCGCGCTCGCCTGTTGCCGGCTCAGCGTGAGTAGCTAGGCAGCGCGTCACGGTCTTGCGAACCCTGAACCCCACCTCTCCGATCCGGATATCGTGCCCGATCCATCCGAACTCCTCCCACGCGTTGATACCCTGTATCGCAATGTTGGAACGGAAACGAAGTTCCGAGATCTCAGCTAGACCTGCCGCCTTCGCCAGCTCACCCAAACTTTCGCGGCTATGAAGCGTCGTCAACCCGGCCGATGTGTCGTGGAATCGACCGCTAGTGCCATCCCCCACCAACCGAAGCGGCAACTTACGGCGCCCCATCGCAGAAGGAGTATCAACCAACGTCGCGTACCACTCGTTGAATTTGTGTTCGATCCTCAACCGGTCCCCAACTTCATCGACACTCCCTTCGATCACCTCGTCGCTGTCAGGTGGCGACAGCCACAATCGACGCGATTGCGGATCGTAGCCGCATCGAACCAAGGCCAGCGCGGGCGAGTGTTGCAGCGACGCGAACCACGTCTTTCGTCGCCATTCCGTGTCGTGCGGCGGTCCCGCATCGTCGAACCTAAAACCCAAGACACGGTCACCGACCACGCGCCCATCCTCCGCGATCTCCAACGAATCGCACGGTTCGGCGGGCAGCGACTTGACAGGGTAGCGATAAAGGGCAACGACACGCATTTCGGTCATCCTACTTCACACCTTCACGCGCCGGAACGCCACCCAGATGGCGAGGTCGTAAGCAAGTTTGAGCGTCCCTGCCAAGATCCAAGGCGTCGTCGTCAAAGCACCTGACCACAACCACCCTGTCACAGTAGCGCTCGGTATACGTCCGAGTCCCCGTCCTAAGTTCGCCGAACCCGCCATAATCGGGTGTTCGGAGGGCTCGGTTATCCCCATCATGTAGGCCTGCCGAGTCGGGACATCCATCTCGTCGAATAGCGACCGCAACATCCATAGCGTCACTGCGATCATCAACGTAGGAGCAAACGCAAACGATATGAGCATGATGTTGCTGACCACTTGAGTGAAGACGAACGTGTTGAGCAATCCGATGCGATTAGCGACCCACGGAGCGACTATCAACGAAATTACATTGAGACCCTGTCCCGCAACCAGCACCGCACCGATCGCCGCCGCCGACATATCGAACTTTGTGAACAACCAAAAACTCAGGAACGAATCAAATATCATCCCCCCTGCAAACGAATCGACCGCGAACAAAGATGACATCGTTAAGATCGGACGCCGCGCCCTCGCTTTGAAAGGGTTGACGAACACCGACGCGTCTTCGGAGGAGGCATCAGAGTTTGTCGCACCCGACAGGAGCGTGTAAACCATCGCAGCAAGCAGATTCGTCCCCACGTATAACCACAAAACAGCCTGGTACGCTGCCAGCGGCTCCCAACCAAACGTCTTGATCAGCAGTGTCGATAATCCTGCCAGCAACGCACCGGCAGCACGCCCCACCGAGGAGGCGATCGAAAGGTTCGAGTAAGCGCGTGTGCGCCCACGTTGCGGAACCACCGCCGCCAATCCCGTCTGCTCCAACTGCATCATCCCACCCCAATGCGCGCCGCTGGCGGCATAAGAACCAAAAAAGCCGCCGAGAATCAGTACCCAAAAGTCGTTCGCCACGATCAGTACAACACCACCGGTCGCAAGTATCAACATGTTGGCAACCGACCAAAGCCGCGTCGGAATCGCACGACTCGTCAGCATCACCGCAACCGAAACAACGAATCCCCCTGCTAGGCTGACACCGAAGATGATGCCGACTTGCGCGTTGCTGAAACCGATCTCAACCAAGTAGATGACGGCTAGAACCGCCATCAACGATCGGGCACCGTCGCGAACGAACCTGCCGGAATAGAAGAGCCACGCATCGAGGCTCGGCCCCCGATGCGGGATTGAGAGGGCGGGCATCATCAGGGAAAGGTATCACAGGCAAAGTAGAATTCAACGAATGTCTTTGCGGTCGGCAGCACTCGTAGCGCTAGCGATCGCCGCCTTTTCGGGAGCCGCATGTGGAGGAAGTTCGGACAACGTCGCGCTAACCGCCGAAGCGGTGGTCGCCACGGCAATCGTTGCCTCCGAACCAACCCCAGTCCCAACCGAAACTCCCCCTTCCCACGCTCCTACAGTCAAAGTCCCTCACCGCGGCTACAACGCGTTGGGAGATCCAAACGCGCCCATCAAACTTTTCGATTTCTCGGACTTCCTTTGACCCCATTGCGGTAGTTGGCACCGCGGGACGGTTGCCCAGATCCGAGACACTTACATCGCTGAAGGGCAAGTGCAGTCGATCTACTTCCACTTCCCGATCCTGGCGCAAGAATCGGCACTTGCCGCCGAGCACGCCGAATGTGCGGGCGAACAGGGCGCCGAGTATTTCTGGGCATACGTAGATGCGGTCTACGAACACCAGCAAGAAATATCAACAGATTTGGTGGTTCAACTAGCCGCCGGACTCGGCGCGGACAACATCGCTCTGAGCCAGTGTGTAACTTCTGGTCGCCACAGCACAACGTGGCAGATCGACAGGGCCCGCGGAGAGGCGATGGGCGTCCAATCCACTCCGACCATCTTCTTGGCATATACCGACAAAGACGGCGAGGAAATCCGATTGCAGTTCCGAGGCGCCAGAGAATTTGAGAACATGTCTCAGATCATCGACGCAATACTGCGCCAGATCGAGAGCTGAAATTGCCTCTTCCTAAACCGCCGATACGACACCAAATGGCGGCTTACTGGTTCGGATTGCTGATCTGCATCTCGATTTTGGCAACCATCCTCTCTTCGGCTTGCGCAGAACGACTGGTAAAAGTCACCGTCGAAGTCGAGAAGGAAGTCGTCCGAGAGGTGACAGTCGAAGTCGTCAAAGAGGTAGTTCGCGAGGTCGAAGTCCCAGTCGCCGTCGAAAGCACCGTCATCCACGAGATCGAGGTCACCCGAGAGGTGGAGGTGACCCGAGAAGTGGAAAAAGAGGTTCAAGTTGTCGTCGTAGCGACCGCGACACCTTCGCCTTCACCGACTCCCGTAGTAACCGAGAAACTCGAACCCGGATCCGCGGTACCCGTACACAATCGGGGTTACAACGTGATCGGTAATCAAAACGCGCCGATCACTGTTCTCGATTTCTCCGACTTCTTGTGACCGCACTGCGGAAACTGGCACCGCGGCGCGGCTGCAGAGATTCGCAATACCTACGTCAAAGACGGAACGGTGAGAATGATCTACTTCCACTACCCGTTCCTGTCACCAGTCTCATCAACAGCCGCCGAATACTCCGAATGCGCTGGCGAACAAGGCCCTGAACACTTCTGGAACTTCCTAGAAGCGATCTATGACAACCAGCGCGGCCTCACCGCCGAAGTCCTCGACACGTTTGTGACTGGCCTAGACCTCAACATCGACGAAATGTTCAAATGCGTCGATTCAGGCAGACACACCACCACATGGCAGGACGATCTGGCATTCGGACGGTCCCTCGGCGTACAGGCAACTCCAACCATATTCATCGCTTACGTTGGTGAGGAAGGAGAGGTAGTTGGGCTACAATTCCGAGGCGCGAGGAGTTTCGATGAAATGTCGGAAGCCTTCGACACGATACTGGAGGAGATCGGCAAATGAAGATCACGAAGATAACCCCTTACCTTGTTTCGGCTCCCGCGCCGTTCCTGCCAACGGCGGACGACACACGCCGAATGGCCAAAAATCGCGAATACCTGTTCGTCGAAGTGAACACAGACGAAGGCGTCACTGGCTGGGGCGAAGTCACATGTACTCGGGAACAGGCCAATCGCGCCGTGGCATCGCTGGTTCATCGCGTGTCAGACCTCCTAGAAGGCGACGACCCGAAGAACATCGAGAAAATCTGGCACAAGATCTTCCGACACTTCACCTACATGGGCTCACGAGGCGCAACAACCCATGTGATATCAGGTATCGATATCGCGCTCTGGGACATCCGCGGCAAAGTCCTCGGCGTTCCCGTCTACGAATTGCTCGGCGGTCCGGTCAGAGACGCGGTCGACGTCTATTGCCACCCCAACGACGGCGTTTCAGCGGAAGAATTAGCCCAGCACTGCAAGGCAATCGTCGCCACGGGACAGACATCGATCAAAACCGACCCTTGGCACCCGCATCACCCCGACGAAATCGACGGCTACATGTCAGGCAAGCTCACGGACGCAGCCGTGAACGCGGGAGCCGAACGCATCGCGATGGCGCGCGAAGCCGTCGGACCCGACATCGAGATATTGATCGACAACCACGCTCGGTTCGATGTCCCGACCGCGATCCGCCTAGCCAAAGCATTGGAACCGTACGACATCTTCTGGTTCGAAGAACCTGTAGGCGTTGAATCGAACACCGCGCTCAAGCAGGTTCGCGACGCGACCAACGTCCCCATCTGTGTAGGCGAGCGGATTCACACCCGCTGGGAGTTCGTCCCGATCCTCGAACAAGGCCTAGCCGACTTCATAATGCCCGACATCACGTGGACCGGCGGAATCTCGGAACTGAAAAAGATCTGCACACAAGCCGAGGCCTACTACATCCCCGTCTCGCCACACGACGCCAGCGGCCCCATCAACGTAATCTCCGGCGCACAAGTGATGATCACCGTCCCCAACAGCTACCGCGTCGAAACGATGCGTGCCGATCTGAGCGCCTACAACGTTTTGATGGATGTGCCCCTAGACATCCGTGGCGACAAGATCTACCTCGACCCGAAACGACCGGGCATCGGAATCGAGATGGACAAGGAGTATCTGCAAGCACACATGGTGGCTTGAGGAGTGTGCTCGGTAGGGGCGGGTTTGAAACCTGCCCTTACTCCACAGCAAACAGATACGCGTAGTGGGGTTGATCCCCGCGAACGAACTGAATGTCGACACGGCTGTACTCGGCCAATTGCTCGGCCAGACGCTCTTCGGCCGTGGCCGCCGCATCGGCTCCGATCTCCTCGCCCACGTAGACCGCGACCAACGCCCCGTTGTGCATCACGGAGTGAACCCCCGCGATCAACATCTCGGTTTCATCGTCCGAAGCAGCGACCGTTTCGCCATCCACCAAGACCATGAACTGACCCTTTTCAACGCTGACCCCACCCATCGTGGCATCCCGAGAGG
Source organism: Dehalococcoidia bacterium (assembly GCA_965204425.1). Lineage (GTDB taxonomy): Bacteria > Chloroflexota > Dehalococcoidia > Lucifugimonadales > Lucifugimonadaceae > Bin127. The sequence continues at coordinate 2,154,687 of OZ241990.1, read as the reverse complement.
CTCTAAACACCGATCCGAAGTGGAGACCACCGATCACATCGACCATCTCCTCGACGTTTTCCTCAAGATCAACCTCAAGGTCGAACGCCGTCAAAGCTGCAATGCCTCCCTGCATCGAACGGGTCGGCACCACAACTGCCGACTTCTCGGTGAGTTCAGCCGCCTGTTCCGCAGCACCTATGATGTTCCTATTGTTGGGAAGCAAGATCACCTGCTCAGATGGGGCAGCCTCGACGGCGTCGAGAAGGTCTTGAACGCTCGGGTTCAACGTATCCCCACCTTCGACGATCGAAGTCGTACCCATGCCGGTCTCACGGAAAAACCTAGCCATCCCATCACCCGCCACAACGGCCACAACTGCGATTTCCACAGGTTCTGCAACTGCGGCGGCGTCTGCACGCCGATTCTCCGCCCACTCCGTCGTCTGAGCATCCATGTTCTGGATCGTCACGTTCAACGTCAGACCGCCGTTCCTCACCGCAAGACTTACGGCTTCGCCAGGATCCTCCATGTGGACATGAACCTTGGCAATCGTCTCGTCACCGGCGATGACGGTCGAACGACCAATCTTGTTGAACTCCTCAGTCAGGTACGGAATATCAATCGCCGTCCCCTCAATCGCGATGTTGGTGCAGTAACCCCAAGCCTCTTCCTCTGCAATTTCGAGAGACGATGTATCAACGACGACTCCACTGTCACCGACAAGGTTCTCAACGCCGGGCGCGTCAACCGAGATCGAACCATCGCCTTCGCCCCGCATGTACTGAGACATGCCCATCAACATGATCGTCAAACCAAAACCACCCGCATCGACAACCCCCGCCTCTTTCAACACTTCCAACATCTCCGGCGTGCGCTCAGTAGTATCAAGCGCCTGCGTCGCGGCGACCTCGATAACTTCGTCAATCTCCACCCCGTCCTGGGCCGATTTCGATGCGGCTTCCGCCGACTCTCGTATCACCGTCAGCATAGTCCCCTCGACGGGATTCGGCACCGCTCCGTACGCCATCTCCGCCGCCAGCGTGAGTCCATGTGCGAAATTCCCCGCGTTCACATCTTCCGCTTCCGTCATTGCGTCACGCAACCCTCGAAACAGTTGGGCCATGATCAACCCGCTGTTGCCACGCGCACCGAGAAGGGCGGCGCGTGCCATCGCGGCAGACGTCGCCGGCACATCCTCCGTCGCCGTCGTTTCCATATCGCTCGCGATGCCCCGCATCGTCAGCATCATGTTCGTGCCAGTGTCACCGTCAGGCACCGGAAATACGTTCAGAGCATTAAGTTGACTCTGGTTCGTGGAGATCGCCGCGAGGGCGGCTTTCGCAAGATCCCGCAGGAGGTAACCGTTGCTGGTGGTGGGAGCCGTCGTCATCTGGAGTCCTCTGCGTGGGTTTGGAGATTATGCGCGATGTTATCCTAAACGTTGTTGACGAATCCGAGAGCACGCAACCGATTACCGCGCCATGTCCATGTCCGAAAACCAGATCCGAGCGGCATTAAAGCTGGGCCCACGCCCGAAGCCGCAGTTCGGGCACAACCGCAGCCACGCCTTGAACGCTACCAAGCGTCAATTTAAGCCAAACCTGCAAACCAGGCGCGTGCTGGTCAACGGTCAAGAGCAGAAGATCAAACTCACTACCCGCGAGATCCGCACTCTGTTGAAGCGCGGTCGGATGTTGCTGGCAGAGTAACCCAGCTGATCCGCTTCAGCCCATAGCGGGCGACAAACGATTTATTTCGACCTCAGATAGCCGCGTCTGCGTCTGCCACCGCAGCGGAGTGACCGCCGCGCGGCGTTTTGGATGGCCACCAGTTCCATTCGCCAAGTTTGATCACGATGGCAGGTACCAAGATGGCACGTACCACGAACGTGTCGATCAAGATGCCGATCATTACCGTGAATCCGAGTTGCAGCAACGGAATGAGCGGAAACGTAGTCAACACCGAGAAGGTTCCCGCCAGTATGATCCCTGCCGAAGTGATCACTCCCCCGGTGCGCGTGATGGCATAGCGCGTGCCCTCCAAGAGCCCGCGCTTGCGGGTCTCCTCACGCACACGCGACATGATGTAGATGTTGTAGTCGGCTCCCAACGCTATGAGGAACACGAAGATGAACGGAATGCTGCTGTAGCCGACGCCTTCGTGCCCCAAAACATAACGGAAAATCACGGTCGCGATCCCCAGTGCGGCGCTGAAGCTCAGCAGAACACTTAACACCAGATACGTCGGAGCGATGACGCTGCCGAGCAGCAGAGCGAGAATGATCCAGATCGCAGCAACGACGATCGGCGAAATCACAACGAAGTCCCGGTCAGTCGCGTTTCGGCTGTCGTAGTTCGTCGCCGTCGGGCCACCTACCACCGCTGTCGCCCCGCTCAATGACGATGGCGAAACGACATCTCGCACTATTTTCCGCAGCCTTGGAATGACGTTCATCGCGTCAGTCTCGTACGGGTTTTCGTTGAGCACGACTTCGAATCTTGCGGTAGTTCGGTCGGCAGATACCAATCTCTGTCCCGCCAAAAATGCGCCCGCAAGTTGCGCTTGTTCGGGCGGAAGCGTAGCCACAAGTGCCCGAACTTGATCCGGATCGTCAGGCAACATGGCGACCAATGGCTGCACCTGTGCAATGTCGACCGGCAATGTCTGCCCAAACGGTCGAGTGAACGACGTCACATTGTTGACCGCAGGGTCGGTAACCAAGGCGGCCGAGACGCTTTCCACGGCCTCCAAGTGATCGAGTATCGACTCGCCTTCCTTCGAGACATAGACGATTGTCGGCGCAAGCTCTCCCGGTGGATACGCCTCTTGAAGCGTCTTGAAACCGGCCTTCGACTCCGCGCTGTCAGGAAAACCGTCCACAAAGCTGAATGTCGGTTGAAGTTGCGACAATCCAGTAGCGAGCGCTAGCAGCGACACTACTGTGATCGTCAGCAGCATACCAGGCCGACGTGAAATCAGTCCTCCCACGCGGTGCCAAAAACCAGCCTGCCCGTCGTTGGTCTTCAGCTCCTTAACTGGCCAAAACGCTACGCGTCCCATCGCAACGAGAGCCGCCGGAATGAGCGTCAAAGATGCTATCAGCATCACGACAATCGACATCGCCAGCATCGGACCCATCGTCTTTAGACTTCCCGACAGTGCCAGCAGCAGCGCCATCATCGCAACCGCAGTAGTACCCGCACTTGATGCGATTGACGGGCCCACAGCCCGCATAGTAGCGGCGATAGCTTCGAACTTGTCGCCGCGCACCGGAAGCTCTTCTCGATATCTGGAAACGATGAAAAGCGTGAAATCGGTACCAGCGCCAAACATCAACACCGCCATGATGGCAGTTACCTGACCGTTGAGCGCAAGTCCGAGATTATCGGTCAGCAGCGCAGCAATCGACTGCGCAACGACCAACGCGATGCCCACGGACACCACCGGCAGCAGCGCAAGCAAAGGCGAACGATAAATGACAAGCAGGATGACCAAGACCAAAACTATGGTGATGGCACTCACGCGGAAATCGAACTGACTGAACACTTCGATGGCGTCAGCGATGATGCCCGCCGGACCGGTCAATTGCACAGTGGACGGCAATTCAACCGACACTTTATCGTCGAGGCCGCGCAACCACCTGATCGTCTCGCCAAATTCGTCATCCGCGGGAGATCCCGAGATCAGAACATTGATCGTAACCGCAGTGCCATCAGGTGAGAGTTCAGGCCCATCATCGCCGCCACTCGGTGGTCCAGGTCGATTTCCCCCATCTTCACTAAACGGCGGTAGCCCGAAATCAGAGATGACGAGATTGATGTTCTCGTGTTCCTCATCGGCTCGGATCAGAGCATCGATCTCCGCAGCCTTGGCGATATCGTCGTCCGTGAGACCATTCGGATTGCGATAGATGATGACCGCCGGTGCCCCACCAGAGGTCGGAAACTTCTCGCCCCCAAGTTCCAATGCCTGCAGCGATTCCGTGCCGTTGGGAAGAAACTCCGACTCCTCGTTGGTCGAAACGTCTTCAATGCTCGGAGAAACTGTCTGGATGACACCGGCTAACACGATCCAAGCAACGATGATCGCTGCGATACCGCGCCACGAAGAGACGCTGGCTGCTATGGCGTTGAACAATCTGGAACTGCCCTGATTCGTGGATTGGCGGGTTTGAAACCCGCCCTACATTTCAATATACGTCTGGTCTTGTGCTAGGGACGCGGCGGCGGAGTGGTTTTCGTTGTACATAAACGACAAAGCCTAGGCTTTTATATTTAGTCGCAGATTAGATTGTTGCATGAGGTTTGATATATGAGTGTTGCTGAACATGTTGAGACTGCTCGCCAGTTTCTGATCGACGCGGACCGGGAGTACGGTGCGGGTGATGCTTTACAGGCCTCGGAAAAGCTGTGGGGCGCGGCTTCTCATGTCGTGACCGCTGAGATGCATCGCCGTGGCATCGCGCAGAGCGGACATCGGGCAACAGTGAACGCAGTGCAGCAGTTCGGCGAAGACTACGAAGACCCTCAGCTTTATCTGCTGTTCAAGGTTGCGGAGATGTTGCACGCAAACCTCTATCACGGATTCTTAGACCCCAAAAAGATTCCCGAGAACCGCGATCTGGTGAATGACTTCGTGGAGCGGATGCTTCGTTATACGGCGTAGGGTGTGGCAACACAGCTATGGAAGCTTAAAAACCCGCCCCTAGATTTCAACATACGATTGACACTCTCCTGTACTCCTCTTCAGAGAGAGCGGGTCCGATAGGTTGATGCCTACCACTCGCCTCGCAAACGCGCTGCACCAAGTTCGCCATACGCCCGCATAATGGCTTCGCACACTCGATTTGGCGCCGTGCCGCCCGCAACGTCACGGGCACTCAACGCGTCAGCCGCCGTGATCTCCGGAAAGTCGACATCCTCTGTAGCTTCATCTCGAACGTGCGCCGCAACCTGCACATAGGCTTCACGGAACGGCATTCCACGTTCCCGAACCAAGTAGTCGGCATAGTCCGTAGCCAAAATCTCACGCCCTTGAGACAATATCTCCATACGGCCAACATCAATCGTCATCTCAGCAATCATTCCGCGCGCTGCATCCAGCGATGCCGCCACAGTACCTGCTGCGTCCATAAGCGGAGGCTTGTCCTCCTGCAAATCGCGGTTGTACGTCAAAGGCAACCCTTTCAACGTCGTCAACACCGAGATCAAATCCCCGAACACTCGCCCCGACTTACCCCTGATCAGCTCCGCATAGTCAGGATTGCGCTTCTGCGGCATCATGCTGGAACCCGACGAATAAGCATCGCTAAGCTCAATGAACCCAAACTCCTCCGACGACCAAATGACGATGTCCTCGCAAAGACGTGAAAGATGCGTCATCGCCTTCGAAGCGGCAAAAACGAAATCAAGTATGAAATCCCGGTCCGAAACCGCATCCATCGAATTCGCACTGACTCGAGAGAACCCAAGCCGCTCAGCCACAAACTCCCGATCCAGCGGATAAGTCGCCCCCGCCAACGCACCGCTACCCAACGGCAATACACCCGCAGATTCCTCCGCCGACGAAAACGATGCTGCGTCCCGCCCAAACATCTCGTAATACGCCATCAACACATGACCAAACGAAACCGGCTGCGCACGTTGAAGATGCGTGTAGCCCGGAACGATGGTCGCGACATTCTCCTCAGCCCGATCCAGAAGCGCACGCTGCAATTCACGACACGCCGCCCGACACTCAGCCGCGACCCGTTTAACGTAAAGCCGCGCATCGGTCGCGACTTGATCGTTCCGCGAACGCGCAGTGTGCAACCGCCCAGCCGCCTCTCCGATCAGTTCGTAAAGCCGAGCCTCCACATTGATGTGAATATCCTCAAGCTCCTGCTTCCAAACAAACTCCCCAGCCTCAATCTCACCGCGGATCCGCTCCAACCCATCAACGATCGCATCCGCGTCCGATGTGCTGATAATCCCCTGCTTGCCAAGCATCTCGGCATGAGCGATCGACCCCGCGATATCCTCCCGGTACATACGTCGATCGATATCAAGCGATACGGTGAAATCGCTCGCTAATTCAGAGCCGCGGATTGACGAGGATGGGGAGTCGGACGGCGGCATCAGGCGTTAATTCCACGCGCCGCCCGCCCACTTGTCGTGGTACGAAAGGTCGAGCGATTCATCGCCGGCAAGCCGGTTCCACATCCGAGTCCGGAAGTGCCGCTGCTTCGCCGCAAGACCCCTCTGCATCGACATCGGATTCGCAGACTCAAGCCGCCTTCGGATTGCAGCATCGTTAGACGAATCATGATTCCAAGAGGGCACCGAAGGGCTACTCGTCCGCTGGAACAAAAACTTCAGCATATACCGAACTTGGTCGCTGGTATTGGCAGTCCCGGCGTGCCAAATGTCATAGTGCAAGATGACGACGCTACCCGCGTCGACAGTTGCGACAACTTGGTCCCGGAAGTTCCCTTGCGACGCCATCCGCTCAGGCAATGCCTGAAGAACATGAGTGCCCGGCAGTATCAACGTCGGCCCCATGTTGCTCGTCACGTCTTGAGGGTAGTACATAGCGAGAACCAAGTCGATGCGATCGGGTTGCCGTACCTGCCCGCCCTCAATACGAAGGTCGTTGAGATTGTCTTGATGGATAAGTTGGCTCGGTGTCCCTGGTGAGTTGCGGTGACAGTGACGATGCGGAAACATCTCGTAATCTGGACCCAACATACTGGTCAATGCCCCAACCACTTCCGACGAGTTCCAGATCTCATTGAGCTGCGGCACCGTCTCGAGAACGGCATCACCAGGATTCGTGGTCAACGCGTGCAACGCATCGTAGATTTCCTGGTTCAGTCCCGATCGCAGATCAGGTTTGACGATGTGATACCCGTTAATGACGAACGTCGCCATCTCGTCATCGGTAAGGCGGTGGTCGGTTGCTACCGTCGCGGTTGTCATTGCTATTGCCCTTCCGCCGCTTAGGCGTCAAAATCCTCGATCTTCTCCAGAATGAACTGGAAGCCGATAACCTCTCCCACTCCCTCAGTCCCAATTCCAGCCCAAACATCCGGCGCTTGAATTACGCGCCATCCATCTATCATCGCTGCCTGAACCGAATCGTACGGCAACCCCTCGCTCGTCGGATCAACTTGCGTTACCGAACCAGCAACCGGCTCGTAGATCGCGGCCGATAACGCGGCCGATTGAGGGTGCGTGCTTTCCGCATTGATGTACAGCAGGCGTTGCAGTTTAGGCATCAAACATCCAACAAGTTCATCACGTTCCGATGAGGATTGATGTTATCGCGATTGAGAAGATCCGACACCAAACGATGTCAAACCTTCCGCCAGAAAGGCTCGCGCTTAGAAACCGTCTCAAGAATCGACGCATCCCACGCCGGCATCTCCCAACCGAGCGGTTGCAACGCTCCGCTCCGCCAGCCTATTCGCTTGTGAACCCGCTCATCGCTGTAGTAAACGATGTAGACGAGGTCCACGAATGCGTCGAAGGATTTCGGCATACTCGTCTCCAAAACCCTCAGCGCCGCTGTCTGCTGCTCCCCGTCGAGCGCCGAAAATCCACCTTCCGCACGTGCCGACGGATCCAACGAAAGAGCCTCCATAACACGCCCCAACGCTTGTCCGTAATCTGCTGTGCGCTCCGCCAGCTCCTCGAGACTGCCAACCAAACCCATCGAACCCGCACCAGGTAGATCATCCACCGCAGGCACGATCAGATCCATCGCCGCCTTGAGCGTCAAGCGATCCGAGTCAGTCAAGCTGTTCATCGCTTCTGGCACTCCTAAACATCCACATTCACGATTTAAGGTCAGCGCGTTCATTAGCGATGTAGTCAGCGGTGCGCAGCGCCAAAGCCCCAATCGTCGGCGTCGGATTCACCGCCGCACAAGTCACAAACACTGATCCATCAACCACGAACACATTGTCGGCATCGTGCGCCTGACCCCATCGATCTACTACCGATGCCGCCGGATCATCGCCCATCCGAGCTGTCCCCATCAGATGCCATCCCGCAACCTTCAAGAACGGCGTTCCTAAAATCTCCGTCGCACCAGCCTCCCGCAAAACAATCTCAGCATTCTCGACCGCATCATCCAACTGCCTACGAGAATTCGAACTCAGCTCGTAAAACACTTTCGGCGCCGGTATTCCGTTCGAATCGGTCAAATCAGGATCGAGCTCTACTCGGTTGTGCTCCTCTGGCAAATCTTCTCCAATCACTCCTACCACCGTCACATCGCCGAAACGACGACCAAACGCTGAATGGTGCTCCGCTCCCCACGGAACGCGCCCGAACATGTGCCCGCATGCCGTCGATACCGGCCCCGAGCTCCGTGCAATCTGATACGAGTAACCGCGCACAAAGTCCTTAGAGGGATCCGTCTCGTAAAACTCCTGGCAAATCACCATGTTCGCCAGCGCACCCTGATACGTCTTCAACCCATCCTCGAACAGACCGCTCACCATCGCATACGGATGGAACATCAGATTCTTTCCAACCAAACCGCTCGAGTTGCACAAACCGTCCGGGTACGCATCCGAAGCCGAGTTAAGCATGATCCGAGGCGATCCGATGCCGTTCATCGCAAGCACCACCGCTCCCGCTGGCTGGAAGTTCTCGTTCCCCTCGTCGTCGTAATATCTCGCACCAGTCGCCCGACCATCCGCATCAGTTTCGACACGAAATACCCGCGCGTTGGTTCGCAACTCAACGCCATTTGCTATCGCTTCCGGCCAAATCGCAACATCAGTCTGCCCCTTCGCGCCCCGCGAACACCCCAGACCCGTATTCCCGCAGTTGTTGCACGCTTTCCGACCCTTATATGGAACAGAGTTGATGTAGCTGTCAGAAGGCCACCAGTGCCAGCCCAGACGATCAAACGCCTTCGCGATCCGCTGCCCATCCGGCCCGATCGGTACCGGGGGCATAGGACGCTCTTTACGAGGCGGATTTGCAGGATCTCCGTTAATCCCAGAACATCCCATCAACTCGTCGTAAGCGTCGTAGAACGGCTCCAACTCGTCGTAGGTGAGCGGCCAATCATCCGCAACTCCATCCAGCGTCTTGACCCTGAAATCTGACGGGTGAAAGCGCGGCGTATGAGCGGTCCAATGTATCGTGCTCCCGCCAACTGCATTGAACATCAACGGATCGATCGGACAGTTGTCGACATTTAGCGGATAGTCCGACTCGAGACCCCGAACATTCGGATCGAAATGCCAATTCGTTCGCGCCTGAATCTCCCAATCGGCATGCTCGTTCGGATACTCTTCCGGCTTGACCCAACCTCCCTGCTCGAGACATACCACGCTGAAATCGGTTTTGGACAACCTCCAAGCAACCGCTGCTCCCGACGCTCCGGAACCCAATATGAGGATGTCTGTCGCTGGATGTGTGATCGTCACTGATGCCTGCCTGTCTGCTCGCGCAGACGCGTAAGTCAACGGAAATCATACCACCGATCAACACGGCGAAAATATACTTGCCTGTCGTGTCGTGCAACCACCTCATTTGACCAACCTGACGTGCTAAAAGGCGTATTGATAGCGTTCGCAATCATGTTGGTCGCGATCCCGGTCCCGATCGTTCACTTCATCGCCATCCCGGTCAGCCCGTTCGTCGCAGGCTTCGTCGGCGGCGGGATCGCCAAAGCGGACGAGTTGAAGATCGTATGGTTCGGATTGATCTTAGGCGCCCTGATGCTGATACCCGCCGCCATCATCATCGCCTTCTGGCTGCTCAGCGATACCGAGCGCCTATTAGGCGCACCGACGTGGTTCTGGGCCGTCATCGGAATCGGCATCGTGCCATACGCATGGTTTGGTGCGACGATCGGAGCACTGGCTTCATTCCTGATGCGATCCAGAGCCCAGCCACAACCCTGAACTGGTCAAGTTAATCCGTCGAAGAATGTTTCGACTGGTCCAATTGATCGGCGACATCAGAATCAGTGAATGTGTACAGTGATGAGATCTGTTGCGCCCAACCGCTCCTCCGGCCTCGATTCGACAACCTTGAACTGTGGAGCATAAACTCCGAATCCGCAAGCGCCGACCTCTCGACAAGCCATCGATTGAGCTTACGCTCGCGTTTCGGGATTATCTCAGCCTGCGGGACCACCAAAACCGGGCACGTGACTTCACGCCGAATGTTGTCCGACACCGATGGCAAGAAATTCCGGGTGAAGCCGTATCGCATCCTCGAACCCATAACGATCCACGAAGATGGTGAGGCTCGGTGCGCCGATCCCAACGCATTAGTCAGACCCATATCGTAAGCCTGGATCGAGTACTCAACCCCGCTCAGGTCCAATACGTCGAACGTGTACTGGCGTGACCGATCGAACAATCGCTCGTTCCGCTTATACTCCACGTTGCTTTCAACCATCTGAATCCCAACCCCAGCTTTACGGGCGAAGTTGATGGCATAAGGTAGACACGCCCTCATCGCAGATTCCAGCCGCAATGGCATCAACACCGAGTCAGGCGTGATAGTGATGTCACGAATGTCGACCTCAGGATCGTCATTGACCATTAGAACCGGCACCGTCGCAACCGACATCAGTTCCTCCGCCATCTTTTTCCGCATGTATCGGTGAAAACGATGCTGCGGCCGCGCGTACATCACAATCATCGAATCGCCGGCTTGCAACGCCTTGTAAGTCAAAATATGAGCCGGACTCCCAGCACTCAAATCGGTCAGAACCTCGACTCGGTACCGAGCCAACCGCTTTGTGATCTGGTTCAAATAATCATTGGCGAGAATCTTCCCGAACTCATGAATCGCACCGTTGTTGATCATCGATTCGTCGTGCGTGCCGACCTCGCCTCCAGAATCCACAGACAAGTGCGCACGCTGGCGCCACTCGCCATGCCGCGTCAACGGTGGCACATCCGCCAACGAAAAAAACAGATCGAGAGTCGATCCGAACCACTCGCTGATCAGCAACCCGTAAGAAATTGCACGCTCATGCCACTCCGAACCGTCTAGCGGCACGAACAGTGAGTTGATCCCAATCGAATCCTTGGTGTTTGGTTCCGCGTCTTGCATCGGAGGAAATTCTGGTCACGTCCAGATACGCATCAACCATTCCGAAAAATGATGCTTCTCGGCAAGCCCACACCACGTGCAAATCGTACACCACTACAGGGTGCCGCTCTCATTTTGACGCGTCGCGTGAGCTGCAGCGGCTCACTACTGCGACGGCAACGCTTCCACGCCCTGTTCAAGCCCTTGCTGGAGCAGATCGCCCAAACAAATGAACAATCCCCCCATGAACCCCTCAAATTCCTGAGACGACTCCAAATCCGCACCCGGTTGGCTGCCCAGGTAAATCTTCCCCAAATCCACTTCCGTCATTAGCTGGGCTAGACATGCGCGTTGCTCATCCCCAACGCTCGTATCTTCGATCATGCCGAGCAGACTGCAAGCCATCATGCCACCGTAAAACTTCGATGTGACCTCCAAGCTCCCCGCACTCGCATCTGGTTTACCGCCTTCGATCACTTTGGACACGTCCGTATCGTCGATCAGCCCTTCGATACAGGCGACTGTCCCATCCGACATTCCGGCAGTCTGCGACAACAAACTCGATAGGAACACCATTTCGACCGACTCAGGTTCCAGACACTCGAAAAACTCGTCTTCCCAAGGCTCAGGCTCGCGCTCCTCGATAAATCGGCGTTCTAGCACTACCGTCAACGTACCCTCATCCACCGAATCACGGATGCAGCCCTGCTCCGACGCGCTCAACGCATCAAAAACGTCTTGCCAAGTCGTGCTCGCGTCCACTTCAAGAGCAAGCGGTTCGGAAGGATCCGCTTCGTCCTGATCCTGACTTGATTCAGCAGAAGTCGTAACCGGAGTCTCAGTAGGCGGAACCGCAGTCGCCGGCTCTGGCGCGGCAATCGGCGGAGATTCTGGAGCATCCAACACCAACTCCAACGCCGGCACCAACTCATCCTCCGGCACAAAGTTCTCGAACCTGCCCGTCACAACACCGTCCTGATCCATCACAAACGTCCACTCCTGCGAGACAAGCCCCCACTCCTTCAGCAGAGGCGACAACTTGGCCCGCGTCAGATCACCCTGGATCTCCTTCGGGTTCGTGAAGAGATCAACGTGAATGAAATCCGCCGCATCGCCATACTCGCTGCTCAAGTTGCTCAGCACCTCCACCTGAGGCCCGCAAACCGCATTCGTGCAGAACGCAGGACTCGCAAACACGATCACCGTCGGCTTCCCGTTCTGCAAAGCCTCGCCAACCGAAACCTGGTACAGACTTTCATCGCCCCTAGACCCAGTCGTCAGATCCGAGACATCGCCAACATCAGCCAACGTACGACTGACACTCAAAGGCGGCACCTCACCTACATCCACCGACATCGTCTCCTCCTGCACCTCCAAGATCACCTCAACCTTGACGACACTTCCGTCAGGCTGCGGCACACCAGCTTCGATACCCCAAGTACCAGCTTCATCAAACGTCAACTCCGTGACGTGGATCCCCCGCGTCCCATAAGGAAACGGAAAATACCGCGCCAACGCGTTTTCGATCGGCCCTTCTCGATCCGCCAAGTCATGGGACCCTTCCGGATACTTGAAACTTTCAAGCTGCACAACGGGGAACGCCACAATCCCCGAACTGTCCGTCAAAACCACACCGAACCTGCGCGTCCCCGGCGCCAAATCCGGCGTCGCCAAGATCAGCCGAACCTCTTCATCGTCGGAACGAGTTATCCACTCCTGCTCCGGCTCTTCGAATACCGGACCCGTTCCCTCAACCGCCGGTTCAGCATCAGGAGTACTCGTCGGCACGCTAGTCGCGGTCGGAGGAACAGTCGGCACCGGTGTAGCCGTCGGCTCCTCCGCCGAACAAGCAGCAACCACAAACGTAAACACCACCAGAGTGGTCAGAATCGCAAAACGCATCGCCGGGTTACCTTTCTTGACAAACGTTCGCTAGAACCCGCCGTCATAAATCCCAAATGTGAACGCGAAGATCGCGAAGTTCTGTGAATCGCTGCTCAGCTTCAACGTCTGCTCAACATACTCCGGCGTCTCAACGATCTTGTACATCCGCGGCTCGTCCACGGTGAAGTACGAACGACCCTCGTCATCGAACTCGATGTCGACGCCCGCTTCATTCTCCGCCAACGGCTCGTCGTCAAGCGACACGTAAACCCTGAAAACATCCGGCTCCGGCGGATCGATCACAACATTCGCACTCCTGCCAAGGAACTTGAACGCGATGTAATCGCTCAGATCCGTCGTCTCCCGCGCATGAACAATCGCCTCCTTCTCATTGCGCCACAGACCGTTGACCACCCACTTCTGAGGCGGATAAGCATTGTTCTCCGCATACGGATCCTTGTACTCAAACTCCCGATCCGGCTTCACATAGTAAGCGTCCTGATCCGCATACAAGCCGTAGACGCTGTAGTTCCGGTCATAACCGCCGTAAAGCTCACGCGTCACCGCCCGCGCCTTGTCGTCCCGCGCCTTATTCTCAACCTGGCCAATCGGAATTCCAGTCAGATCGTATCCCGCTTCCTCCAAAACGTGCCGAATCTCTAGCTCGGTCTCCCGATACGCTCCCTCGCCGAAGTGCGAATACCTAATTTCGCCATTCGGATCGATCAGATACTTCGCCGGCCAATACCGGTTGTTGAAACTCCGCCAAGTCGACATCTCATTGTCCAGCGCAACCGGCCACTCGATCATCTCATCATCAACCGACCGCTGAACGTTCTCAAGCTCCTTCTCAAACTCAAACTCCGGAGCATGTACGCCAAGAATCACCAAGCCATTGTCCGAATACTTCTCCTGCCACTCACGCAGGAACGGCAACGTCCTCAGACAGTTCACACACGTATACGTCCAAAAATCGACAAGCACAACCTTGCCCTGACTATTCAGTTCAGCAATCGACGTCGGTTCACTGTTGATCCAAGCATCGATGTTCCGAACGTCCTTGTCATAAAGCTCAACCGGCTCGGTCCGCGCCGCAGGAGCCTCGGTCGGCTCAGCCGTCGGCTCTTCAGTAGGCTCCGGCTCCGGCGTCGGTTCCGGCACCGACGTATTGGTCGGTTCCACTACCGGCTCCGGCGTCGCCGTATCCACAACCTCCGGCTCGTCAGTGCCGCAAGCACCCCAGATTAGCAACGCAGACAACGAAAACCCGACGATGCCCACGAACATCGGTCGAAACGCCACTGCTCTCATCCTGCTACCCAAATTCCTCATTGTTACCATCCGCCCTTTACTGCTCCGCATCTTTCTATTGTGCGATTTAGCCCGCGCAAACACGCAGGACAATCCATGTTGACGTTAGGGATATACGAACTATTTCCCGTCGCGGTGCTATCCAACCGCTAAGTTTCCGCCTCGACCGGCACATCCTCATTGTTGCCCCACTCCCGCCACGAAGCATCGTAGTTCCTAACCCGCTCCGCACCGACCAGCTTCAGTACCCAATACGCCTGAGCAGCCCTTATCCCGCCCTGGCAATAGGTGATCACACTCCCGTCAGTCGATACCCCGCTATCACTCAACAACGACCGGATTTCCGCCGCCGTCTTCAGCGTCGGAACATCACCCCCCGTATGGAAATTCACCCACTCCAAATGAATCGCCCCTGGAACGCGCCCGCCGCGCTTGCCACCACGCTTATTCGACCCATCCCACTCGCCATCCGTCCGAACATCCAACAAAGTCGCGTCATCATCACCGATCGCCTCCAACACATCATCCATGTCCGCATAAATCGAACCATCAGGCTCACGAGGCGTAAACGTCGCCGACCCTTCGATCTCCGGCACCTCGGTAGTCGTCGCCCGACCATCCGCGACCCATCTCTGATACCCGCCATCCAACATCTTCACATTCGTGTGCCGGTAGTAATGCAGCGCCCACATCAACCGCAGCGCATACAGCCCGCCCGTCCGGTCATACGCGACCACCAGCGAATCATCACCGATCCCCAACGAACTCATCGTCGCCGCAAACTGCTCGGCCCCCTGAATATGCGTCCGATCCTCCATCGACGTCTTGTAGTAGTTGTCCGGAGGATTCGACGCCCCAGGAATGTGCCCCTCCGCATACTCGCTCGGATCATCAGTATCCACAACCACCACGTTCGGGTCATCGATATGTTCCGCGAGCCACTCCGTCGTAACCAAGATGCTCGCATCAACGTAACCCCGCTCGTCAGGGGGAAGAATCTCGTCAGCCATCAACAATCTCCACCGATAAATGTCGCTCGCTTCGATTGTACCGCCAGCATTTCCAAACCCGCCCTTTGTAGACCAGCATCCCCTGTTAGATAATTGAAGCTCAGTCGAATCGCCGACCACCATCATCCCCATTGAACTTCCTACTCACAGGCGTAAGCCACCAAAACGCGCCCTTGGACATCTTGGAACGAGTCGCCATCTCCGAAGAGCAGCTCCCATCCCACATCCAAGAGCTGACCGCACGCCTCAACAGACACGATTCGGCCACGATCCTCTCCACCTGCAACCGCACCGAGATCTACGCCGTCACCCGCGACACCGGTGCAACAATGGAGGAAATGATCACCTACCTCTCCTTCCTCAGCTCCCGAAACCGATCCGGCCAACCGAACTCCATCCCAACCGACATCACACCTTACATATACGCCAAAACCGGCTACGAAGCAGTTCATCACCTATTCCGAGTAGTCACCGGCCTCGACTCCCTGGTCCAAGGCGACCACCAAGTCGCAGGACAGGTCTCACGCTCCTTCCAAGCCCTCGCAAACGTCGACAAACCCGCCGACCCCGTCCTCTCCCGAATGTTCCACGTCGCCTTCCGAACCGGCAGGGCGGCCCGCAAAGATTCCGGCCTCGGCTGGTCCCAAGTCTCCATCCCATCATTCGGCGTCAAACTCCTCGAAAGAGAGCTAGGCGACCTACAAGGCAAATCCGCGCTCCTAGTAGGAGCCGGCGAAACTGGACGCCTAACCGCAATGTCACTCACCCGCGCCGGCATCTGCGATATGCGAATCGCATCCCGATCCACCGAGCGCGCACAAGGGCTCGCAACCGACATCGGCGCCGCATCCGTCGTCATGAACGACGTCCCGACCGAGATGTCCAAAGTCGACATCGTCATCACATGCACCGGCGCATCCACGCCCGTCATCTCCAAATCCGACATCGCACTCGCCACAAAATCACGCCATTCCCGACTCCACATCCTCGACCTCGGTCTCCCCCGAGACGTCGAGCCATCCTCAACCGACATCCCAAACGTCGATCTCTTCACCATCGAAGACCTTCAACGCTTGGAAACAGAACACCGCGCAGAAATCGCCGACGCAAGCACTAAAGCCGAAGAAATCGTCGCTCAAGCCGCCGAAGAATTCATCGACGACGTCGAAATCCAACCCCTCCTCCGAGACATCGGCGAAAGCGCCGAACGAATCCGCATCGCCGAACTCCAACGAACCCTCTCCAAACTCCGCCCAGTAGACGACACCACCCGCCAAGCACTAGACGCCATGACCCGCTCAATGGTCAAACGCATCCTAGCCGACCCCATCCAAATCCTCAAACGCCGCAACCGCTAAAATCCCCCTTCTTCAGGAGGTGACTAGGGGAAGGGCTGCCCCTTTCGCTGGGCGAAAGGGGCGCGAGCAAAGCGAGCGGGGTATGCTCGGCGGCGGGGCAGGGCTCATCCCGCACCTTCACCTAAAACACCGCTGATCGCTACAACTCGTCCCCTCTCCCGCTGGGCGGGAGAGGGCTAGGGTGAGGGCCCGGGGAGGGGCAGGGCATCATCCCAGCCCATCCCAAAAATCCGCGTCATCCGCGGTCCCATGCGCTACCATCAAGTGTTGCCATGACAAAGCGCACCGCAACCTCCCAACGCCTCTACAATTCCGCTACCCAACTCATCCCCGGAGGCGTAAACAGCCCCGCAAGAGCATGGGGTTCCGTCGGTGGAAACCCCATCTTCTTCGCCACCGGCAACGGCTCCAAAATGACCGACGTCGACGGCAACTCCTATATCGACTACGTCTGCTCTTGGGGCCCGCTCATCCTAGGCCACGCCCAACCCGACGTCACCAAAGCCGCACAAGAAGCCACCGCCAGAGGCGCATCATTCGGCGCTCCAACCGAGATCGAAGTCAACGCCGCAAATCTCATCGTCGACGCCGTCCCTTCCATCGAAATGGTCCGCTTCGTAAACTCCGGCACCGAAGCCACCATGTCCGCTATGCGACTCGCCAGAGCCGCTACCGGCCGTGACATGATCCTCAAATTCGACGGCGGATATCACGGCCACGATGACGCGCTCCTCGTCCGCGCCGGCTCCGGACTCGCCACCTCCGGCATCGCCGACTCCGCAGGCGTCAACGCAAAACTCGCACAAGACACCCTCGTCGCACCCTACAACGACCTCGAAGCCGTCAAGCAGATCTTCGAACACCACCCGGAGCGCATCGCCTGCGTCATCATCGAACCCATAGGCGGCAACATGGGCGTCGTCCCCGCCGACCCAGATTTCCTCCAAGGACTACGCGAAATCACCAGCGACGACGGCTGCCTACTCATCTTCGACGAAGTCATCTCCGGATTCCGAGTCGCATACGGCGGCGCACAAGCAATCTACGACATCCAACCCGACATCACCTGCCTAGGCAAGATTATCGGCGGCGGTTTCCCCGTAGGAGCCTACGGCGCCAGCACCGAACTAATGTCCCACGTCGCACCCCTCGGACCCATGTACCAAGCCGGAACCCTCTCCGGAAACCCCGTAGCCATGGCCGCCGGAGCCGCAACCATCCAGCAACTCAACAAACCCGGTACCTACGAAGCCCTCGCCGAAAAAACCCAACTCCTCGCCGACGGCCTAAACAAAGTCCTAACCGAATCCGAAACCCCCGCAACCATCAACCACACCACCGGAATGTTGACCGTATTCTTCGGCATCCCCAACAACAAGGTTTCCCCCGCCAGCGGGAGAAATGTCCGCAGGACAAAGGCGGCCAACACCGGCGTCTACGACATGACCACCGCCTCAACCAACGACCGAGACAAATTCACCCGCTTCTTCCACAACATGCTCGCAAACGGCATCTACCTCCCACCATCCCCCTTCGAAGCCTGGTTCATCTCCCTAGCCCACACCGAAACCGACATCGAAGCCACAATACAAGCCGCCCACAAAAGCCTCTAAACCCATCCCTCCCACCTTTGCTCCGCAAAATGGAGACGCGCGTGCAGCGAAACTCGCAGGGGGTTCATACCACTCACCCGACCACGCAAACACTAAGAAATTAACACGCCCCGAAACGTAGGCACGAATCCGACGAGGAACGAATTCCCCCTCCTTCAGAAGGGGCTAGGGGGAGGCCCAGCCCCTTTCGCAAGCGAAAGGGGCGCGAGCAAAGCGAGCGGGGTATGCCCCTGCAACTTCACAAATCAAGACACCACACCGAAGATACCAACCACCCCCGTCACCAGCTGCCACAAATCCCCTCTCCCGCTGGGCGGGAGAGGGCTAGGGTGAGGGCCCGTGGCAGGGCGGCGGGGCAATCAAAGCCCATCACTCCAACCACGCCCATCCCAGTTCGTATCTACCATCTCCAAAAGCCCACCCCATCTATCAAAGAGCCTCTGCAGCTACTACAAGTCCCCTCTCCCCCAAAGCGTACGAAAAACGCGGGAGAGGGCATTGTCATTCCGAGCGCAGCGAGGAATCTCACCCCCCTTCGCCCGCGAAGGGGAACGCGAGCAAAGCGAGCAGGGGGATGCCCGCGCCAACCAAAACCAAAACCACCTCCACCACCGAAACCAACCAAACAACCACCGCCAAATCCTGCCCATCCCAATAATCAGCGCAATCCGCGGTTCAGACGAAGAACCCGCCCAAACAACAACACCCGTCAAAGCCCATCACACCTGTCACGCCCATCACACTTCAAAACAACTTGACAACACGACTACACATGTATTACAACAACAAGCAGGCGCCGATCCGACCATTGTCGGAACGGCGCACCGAAAACGAAGAATCGCCGCGTCGAGACGGAGAGCATGCAACCTTTTCAGACGCAGCAGGAACAATTGAATGAAACACGGCGGCGAGCGGGGTAGCACGGGGTCGCCAACACACGACCCGCCGGCGGTGTCCCGCCACAAGCCACTGAAAGACGTCTGAAAAGACGGGCGAAACGCCGCCGAAAAACCGGTTACGAAGACCGTTGTCGCTGTAGCGCTCGGATGCGGAGGGTATTGCGGACTCCGACAATCACAAGCGAGCCAGACGGACAACGTCCCGCCATGCCCTTCGCACATGCGATGGGGACGCGACCCTATCCTCCACCGCCTCGACGGCAATGGGGAGGAGCTTGAAGGGGACGCGCACGGGGCGCCGTTCAAGATCCGAGCGAACGGTCGTTCTACCCGGCACACGTCTTTCCGTTTCGCCGGATGGAAGAGGCTGCGGCACCAGCGAGAGGGACAATCGAGCGATGACGGGGGCGGATCTTTCAGATGCTCCCCGGAGGGCCGACGGTCTGGCGACGTCGGCGGTGCCGGATCAAAAGTGAAACTACCACCCACCATCTATCGCACGCGGACCCGAAAGACGCGGCGATGCTTCGACAAAACACGTCGACCAAAACCCATGACCGATACGTGAACAGCCCGGACATTCAACGAAGAATCATCCTCTCGAACACAACGTGTCCCCTCTCCCGCTCGGCGGGAGAGGGCTAGGGTGAGGGCCCGGCGAAGCCGGGCACGGCCTCCCCTTCAACGAATCGCGCCAAACAGCCAAAATCCAACCCGTACCATAAACTCAACCCCCAAACACCCGCATCCACCACCACACCATGAACAACCTATCCAACCTAGCCACCCCCGCCGCTAATCTCCTAAAGGCAAACAACCAAACAATCGCCGTCTCCGAATCCTCCGGCGGAGGACTAATCTCAGCATCGCTCCTAGCGATCCCCGGCGCTTCCGCCTACTTCATCGGCGGCGCAGTCACCTACACAAGAACCTCCCACAAAGCATTCCTCAACGTCCCCGACGATGCCCTCGAAGGCGTCCGATCCGCAACCGAACAATACGCCCTCATCAACGCTAGAGCCGCCCGCGAAGCGCTCGGCACAACATGGGGCCTCGCGGAAACCGGCGCCAGTGGACCCACCGGGAACCGCTACGGCGACGACGCAGGACACACCTGCATCGCCGTCTCCGGACCAATAGAAAAATCAAAAACCATCGAAACCGGCGCCAACAACCGCGAAGCCAACATGTGGGTCTTCACCAAAGCCGCCTTAGCTCTCCTGGAGGAGTGCATCAACGAAGCGAAATAACCCCCTTCATCCGCACCTAATCACTATCATCTGAACTGCTTCGGACGTTTGTTCGCCTGAGTCAGTCGAGCCGCCTCATCGATCCTCCTAGCCCTCGTCGCAGGCCGCTTCGCACTCCATATCCAATGCAGGATCCCCCATTTAACCCTGCGCGGAAACGCCTCGAAATGCTCTCGTGAGCCCGCGTGCTTCGCGAACGCATCCGCCAGATCATCCGGTACCTCAAGGTTCTCAACCGCATCCATCGCCGTCCAACTGCCATCAGACTTCGCAACCTCAACCGTAGCCAAACCCGCTGGCATCATCAAACCCGCCGACATCAACCTCGCAACACGCTCCTTGTTCGGGCGCGACCAACCCGACCCCACTCGCCGCGGCCCAAACCACAACATCGAACGCTCATCATCCAACGCCCTTACCCGACTATCCACCCACCCGAAACACAACCCCTCTTCAACTGACGCTTCATACCCGACCGACGGCCTGCTGCTCGCCTTCTTGAAAGTCACCAACCACACCCCTCCATCGCGACCATGATTCGCCGACAACCACTCACGCCACTCCTCACGCGTCTCGCATTGCACCGAGTTCTCCGGTAACTCAACCATCACAAAACCGTCCAAATTCAAACAATCTGCCGCTCTACCAACTCTCGGAACGGACCATCAACCCCCGCCAACTCGTCGAAATCCCCATGCTGAACAATCCGACCGCCCTGCAACACATATATCCGCTCAGCCCGCCGAATCGTCGACAACCGATGCGCAATCACAATCCGAGTCGCCGCGATACTCTCGATCCCTCGCATCACCTCCGCCTGACTCATAGCGTCCAACCAACTAGTCGCCTCATCCAGGAAAACCAACCTCGGCCGCCGTACCAGAGCCGTCGCAATACGCACCCGCTGCGTCTGACCACCCGAGAAAGACGACGAGTTATCGCTCACCGGCGTAAACATCCCCATCGGCATCGCCGCAATCTCCTCATCCACGCTCGCCAACTTAGCCGCACGCCATGCGTCCTCGATCGTCAGATCATCCCCCATCCCGACAATGTTGTCGAGAACATCGCCCGGCTGAAGCAATCCGTCCTGAGTCACCATGCCAATCTGACGCCTCACTGAACTTCGATCCAGATACGCCAGTTCTCGCTCGTCGTAGTAGATGGCCCCCGATATCGGATCCTCGAGCCCCAGCGCCAAGCGCATCAGCGTGCTCTTCCCAGATCCAGATTCCCCAACTATCGCCACAAACTCGCCAGGCCTCACCTCAAACGAAACATCATCGATGATCAATGGCCCATCTTCGGAATAGCGGAAACTCACCTGATCGAACTGGATGTGACCACTCAGATCCAACGTCGCCGTCCCATCAGTCTGCCCCTGCGGCAACGCCTTCAGAATCGGCTCGACCTGCTCGTAACTCGGAACCACCGAAGCGATAGCTTCCAACGAGTGAGCCAACTGGATGATCGAAGCGTAGAACAACATCGAAATCGCATAGACAACCAGAAAACTGCTCAAATCTATCTGCTCTACGCCGCGCCACAGCACTGCACCAAACAACAACGCCGTCGCCAGCGCCGGCAAGGCAACGGTGAACGCCACTAAATGTTCGCTCAACCTCCCGATCTTAATCTTGGATACCTGCTGATCCTTGTACCCGCGCGCCCACGACGCGAAAGCCGAACTCTCCGCCCCGGCCGAACGCAACTTATTCACCCCGTTGATGAACTGGTAAAGCTCACCACCCAACTTCCGTGAAACCCTGAACCGTTGCCTTATCGGAGATAACTGCAAGTAACCGATCACCGCGGTAATCGCCAAAGCCGTCAGCCCCAAAACAACACTCAACCAAGCCAGCAAAACGTCGTACACGAACAGCACCACGAACGTCGGTAAAAGGAATACCACCGACAGCACCGCATTAGCGACAACCCCGGAAATCTGATCGCGCATCTGATGAAAAACCGCAAGCCGAACCGCTAGTTCACCAGCCGTATATCGGTTGAAAAACTTCGGAGGCAAACTCAGCAGACGATCCCAAGTCGCCGCCGCTCCTCTCGCCGTTGCCCGACCTTCCAGCCGCATCATCGCCGTCCCACGCAAAACCTGCAAAATCGTCGCAACCAGCGTTACCGAAAACAACGCGACCACAACCTGCATCAACATCGTTCCCGCGCCCGACGGCAAAACCCAATCCGTCAACTCACCGATCGCGATCGGCGGTCCTAGCAGCAACAGGCTCGCAACCAACCCCGCCAGAGCGAACCATCCAAACTCACCAACCATGCTTTTGCCCACGAAACCCACAAATCCCTTAGCTGGCGCCGGATCGTTTTTCGGCAGCGGCTTGTAGAAATACCACGCCGTCTCCTCCAAAGCACTTGCCTCGTCAGCATCGATCTTTAGGGAACGGCCAGTCACAGGGTCCACCGCTCGGTACCGACCTAAAACGCTTGGAAGCAGCGCCACAGGTGATCCGTCATCCGAACGGAATCCGAGCATCGCCCCACTATCGCCCAACCACCAACGATCTTCCTTGCGCAACCTCACCTTCCGAACTCGTACTCCAGAGGCGTTCGCCACGTCTAGCATCGAATACTGTGCGCCCGTTGCCACTCGCGGCGACTTCGGCTGCAGAAACTCGATTCCTTCGTGTTGCCCGACCAACCGCAACGCCTCTAATAGCATCGAATCGGTCGTAGGATCAACCGAACGGAAATCACCCATCACACCAAAGAGTTCCCGTCGCGCACCTTCTTCATCCTGTCTTCGGTGAGTTGACCTCGCAAACTGCTCATTCGCGACGTCCGCAAGGAGCAGCAAACGATTCAACTGCTCGGCACCGAGCACCATTCGATGAAACTCATCCAGAGCTTGCATCAACCTCCCATCACCAGCCAAATCTCGGGATGTCGAACCTGCGACCATCGCAGCTTCCGTGATCGTCAACCATGTCGACGATGTCAAAGGCATCAGACCGCTGCCGTCAGGATCCGCCTCTTCGGTACCTAGATAAGCCGATCCCTTAGCCTGCGCCCACGTCAACCTCTCAGGCCGCGTAGACAAGACGAAACCCGCCTCAACTTCCAACTCATCGCCCCCGACGATCAGCAGGTCTGAACGAGGACGCGGCTCGATTTGATGCGCCACAGCCGCCGAAAAGTCCGTGATCCAAACATCCGCTTGATCGGCAATCTCGGGTTTGGACGCACGCTCCACGAGTTCATCGAGAGCCAACCGCCTCAGTTTGGTCTGCGGCAAGCCCTTGGCGAAGGTGGTCAGTGGAGTGCCTTCGCAGTCGACTCCGAAAACCAATCTTCCCGCACTTGCACGCAGAACATGCTTAGCACTCGACGTGTGCACGCCGTCCTCATGTTCCACCACGAAAATATCCACCGCCCCTTGTTCCACGTACCAAACCGTGCCGGGATGATCCAACTCGATCGGCATGTTGCCGGCTGCCGAAACTGGGTCGCCGAGCGTGATCGCTACGGTTTCGAGATCTTGATCCGTTGCTGTAGACATCTCTAAGGTTCAGATCGGACGACTATTGGGCGTGGATCAATTCGCGGTAGAGACCCGACTGATCTGCAAGCAGCTCATCGTGAGTGCCTCGCTGCACTGCTCGACCCTGATCCATCACGATGATCTGGTCACAATCCCGTATAGTGCTAAGACGGTGTGCGACGATCAAACAGGTACATCCTCGGCGGCGCAACGCGTTATCGATCCGTAACTCGCTAACCGCATCCAACGTGCTGGTCGCTTCATCCAGCAGCAACACCGACGGATTGTTGATGAGTGAGCGCGCGATCTCGATACGCTGCCTCTGGCCTCCACTCAAGTTCGTGCCGCCCTCGACCACATGGGAATCGTACCCGGACGGACGACTCATGATCTCGTCGTGTATCAACGCGTCCGATGCCGCAGCGACCAACTGACTATCGGGGACAGTCGGGTCCCACAACGTCAGATTCTCCCTGACCGTCGAAGAAAACAGGAGTATCTGTTGATCCACACTCGCGACCGAACCTGTCATGACATGCCGAGGGACCTCGTTGCGGGGCACATCGTCAAACAGAATCTCCCCAGACCATGGTGTGAATTCACCGCTCACCAAACGGAAAAGCGTCGATTTGCCTGACCCAGTTGGACCGATAATCGCGACTCTTTGCCCCGGTTCAACAATCAGATTGAAGTTTTCGATTAATGGCGGGTGATTTGGCCTGAAACCGAACGACACGTTTCTAAGTTCCACCTTCCCCGTCAAACGCAGCTTCCCCTTCAGCGTCGATATCCTCCCAGGCACCTCGTCGTTTCGATGACCATACGTCGGATCTTCTTGAGCGCTCATAACATCGTTGATCCGTTGCAAGTCGGCTTCCATGATCTGGAACACGTCGGTGAACTGCACGAATCTCCCCACCGGAGCCAAGAAGCTTGCCGCCACGATGTAGAACCCAATCAACGTGCCAATCGACATGTCTCCATTGATCACCCGCCATCCGCCAACGCCAAGAACCACCACGGAGCCGATGAGCATAAAGAATCGAGGCAAAGCGGCGATTATGTAACCCAACTCGGCGAAATTCTGCCGGGCGCCCAACTCGCGTGCCTGGTAACCGGTCAACCGAGTGAAAAAATCGCCTTCTGAAGCCGTAGCCCGCAAAGTATCGATGTTTCGCAGCCCGAACGCGCCGATGCCAAAGAGCAACGCTTGCTCACGCCGCAGCTGTCGGTTTTGATCTGTCCGCATGTTTGAAACGATCCGCATCAGAATCACGTTTGCAACTCCCAAAACGGCAACTAATGCTGCGAGCAGAGGATCGAAGTAGATCATCAATCCCAAGAAAAGCAGGCTCATGATCATCTCGACCATGACCGGAACGAAATCGCGCGCTGCCCTCAACGCAATCTCATCTACGAGTTGCAATCGAATTGCCAGATCACCAGCGTAACGATGAGCGAAGTACTGCGACGGCAACCTGAAGAGTCGTGAAAGCAATCGCTCAGCGTGCACCACCGAGAGCCTCACAGCCAACCGGCGCAACGCGATCTGGCGGAGCATCGTCAACGCGTAAACCAGTACCCCTGACGCAGCGGCAGCTACCACCAGCACCGGACCAACCGATGAAATCGACCCGTCAATCAAGTTGTCGACGAAAGAGCTCAATAAGACGGGCAACACCAAACCTGGAAGTGCCAGCATCAACCCGCAGATAACCACGTATACCAGCGGCATTTTCACATCTTGCAGCCACGGCCAGATGTTGCGTAAAATTCCTGGCGGCGTGCCACCTCTCTCGAATCCAGCCCCCGGTTCGACAGTCAAAACGACTCCGGTATAGCTGTCGCTAAACGATTCTTCATCAACCACGCGCCGACCGTTCGCTGGATCGTTCAAATAGTATCGACTGTTTCCAATCCGCTCTAGAACGACAAAATGGTTGAATTCCCAAAAAAGGATCGCTGGTAACCTTGCGTCCTTTAGCCCAGTGATCGATCTTCGCCATCCCTTCACCTTCAATCCAAAATGCCGACCCGCCGTAACAAGGTCGGCAGCACTACTTCCATCACGGCTCACCCCACACGCAGTCCGTAACTCCTCTAACGTTACCCACCGCCCATAGAACCCCAGGATTGCCCCGAGACACGCCGCGCCGCACTCCGCAACCTCGAGTTGCGGGAACAGCGGCGTCTTCGTCCGCCAGTTCGAGAACTTGCCCAATAGAAACCCGAGCATTATTCGCTACGATCTCCCGAGCTCTAGGGCATCAATATGCTGATCGGTGAACCGCGTTCGTACACAATTCGTGAATTACACGATGTACCGTCCAACACTTCTGCTTCGATAGGTTCGCGGACAGCCAATCGAACCAGATGCCCGCCGGTGTTCTGCGGAATCCCGAGGGCGACCAACCATCTCTCGGGGGCGACTGGGCCCTTTGAAATCTCGACAACCTCCGCTTCGAAAAATTCCTGATCCCCATCCGAAACGTAGTGAGCGCGTATTCTCGCTTCCATTCCGATTTTCAACCGGCGAACATCCGCATTCGACACGAAGGTTACAGCCTCCGTATCGCCGTCGGTATTGTCCCGTATCACCGCGACCTCCGCTCCGACTTGAACAGATTGACCGATTTGAAGGCTAACCGAAGTCACTTCTCCTGCAAGGTTGCTGAGGACGAGCTCGCCAGCCATCTGCAATATCGTCAACTCGTCCAAATCCATGCGCACCAACGCCAGCTCATCGGGATCAGCTGCTTCACCGCGTTCTTCGAGCAACGCCAATCTTGCTTGCAATAAACGAATATCGCGCTCGAGCTCAATTGACCGGAGCCTCGCCAACGGTTGACCTTTCTCAATTTCGTCGCCCGCGTTGACGAATATCTCTGCAACATTGCCGGCTGTTTCGACGAGAACTGTATAGCGGTCACCGCTCAACACCAAAAGACAATCGCCCGATATTCCTCGTTCAGCGCTGCCGAAGGCTCCCCACGCCACCAAGGCCAACATCGCGACTAGCAACCCAAGCAAAATCACCCACTCATGCGGAGCGGTCACGCGCAACAATCCATCGATCGGTTCGCGTTGCCCGCGACTGGCGACTGCCGCGTCACGGAACAATCGAACGCTCGGTTGAGATGACCGATTTTGATTTTCTTGATCGGTCGTGCCTGAGTCGTCGCTCTGCAAGATCCTAGGTTCCAGCCGTTGTCGGTTTTGCAATCAACATGGCAACTACTTTAGCCGTACATGTATGCGCGGGCGTCGCGATGCCCGGTTAGCGCACTATCGATCAGGTTTCACCAATGTTTGCGCTCGATCTGGCATTCCTCCGCGATTTGTATTGATCCGAAAAAGTAGCTTGCGAAATGTCTCACCAAAGTGGTGACAAATCGCCCTGAACGGAGGATCATCAGAGCCTCCAGGTCACATACGATACCGTCATGTGCTTTTCCAACTCATCGATAAAAATCTTGTCATTTTCCATCCGACAAAACTGCACGAGGAGGCACTCGGATCACAGTATGGTAGGCAGAAGTTCGACTTGGGATCGCAACAGTAATTACAGCCTTAATTGAATTTACACTCATCATTGCATTCAAGCTGTAGAATGCATGTAAATTCATGATTGAGTTACTTTGATTGATTTAGACTTTTTGGCGCGCGATCGAAACGATACTTCCCGAACCAATTTCACCACGAGGGTTCTTTCTTTGGCGACTAAAGAAAAACTCAACTCAGACTCTGAACGAGAAGATCAACCCAGCATCCCCAAAAGGATTGAAACCCACATTCAACGCAGAGTGCTCTCAGGGTTGTTTGAGTTGGTTCCGTTGATCGTGACGGTCATCGCCTTGATCTATCTTTACAACTTTACCGACGGTGTCAGAAACCTGCCTTTCGTCAAAGATCGTCCTTGGGATTTTCCTGGTATCGGTTTGGTGGTCCTGGCGACTGTTTTTTACCTTATGGGTCTTATCGCACTGTCTAGTCTTGGTCGCGGGTTCTTGGGTTTCGCGAGCAAGGTGATGAACCTGATTCCTGTAGTGAGGACGCTTTACGGAGTCACCCAGCAAGCGATGAGGTCTGTCGGGTCGAGCGCCAACTTCAGCCGCGTCGTGTTCATCGAATGGCCGCGAGACGGTATGGTCGCGATGGGATTCGTTACCGGCCGAGCACGCGCTCCGGGCAGGGAGGAGGATCTGGTTTCTGTCTATGTGCCAACTGTTCCGAACCCAACTTCAGGTAACATGGCTTTTGTGTTAGAAGATGATGTTGTCGAAACCGATATGTCGGTCGAAGATGCGATGAAACTCATTTTCTCAGGAGGAATCGTGTTACCGGATTCCATCTCGATGGCTCGGATGCCGCGCCCTCCAAGATCGGAGGACAGCTTCATCGGCCGTTACGACAGAGAAGGATAACCACTAACGGAGCAAACGAGCGTCTAAGCGGCTATTAAAATTAAACTTGCTTTAGTTAATGAGTCGTGCGTTGGCGTGAATTGATGTACCCTAGCTTGAAAGGGGTGTTTCACGAATGGAAATCAATACAGAACGAGTGGGCAGCACTCTCATCGTAATGCCCAGTGAAAATCGGGTAGACGGAACAAATGCGCGTGAGTTCCAGGTTGGTTTGGAAGCTGCGATCGATGAGTCTGATCGCGCAGTGATTTTCGATGCTGGAACGTTGACTTACATCAGCAGCGCGGGTTTGAGGGCAATACTCCTTGTTGTCAAATCGATCAACAGGCAAGGCGGTAAGTTCGCCGTTTGCTCATTGTCTGACCCGATCCGTGAGATTTTCTCCATCAGCGGATTTGACAACATCATCCCCATTGAGCCGACCCGGGATGAAGCACTAGCCGCTGTAGGCAACTGATCACAGTGGCGGCGGGTCGTAAACCGCGCGGACGCTCCATGACTGAGAACCTCGGCAAGGGTCTGGAGGATTAGGTTTAGTTCGCAATGCGCAAACCCACCAAAAAAATCTTGGTCGTGGACGACGAGCCGGATCTCGAGCCACTTATGCTCCAACGGATGCGGCGCCACATCCGCCGCGGTGAGTATGAGTTCGTCTTTGCACACGACGGTGTAGAGGCGTTAGAGATGTTGATGCAGGACAAAGAGATCGATATGGTCGTGTCCGATATCAACATGCCCAGGATGGACGGGCTAACGCTGCTGCAACAGATTCAAGACGTCAGCCCGGATATTCGCGCAATCATCATCTCCGCCTACGGTGACATGGAGAACATCCGAACGGCGATGAACCGAGGCGCGTTCGATTTCGTCACCAAACCACTCGATTTCCAAGACCTGCGCCTAACGATCCAACGAACCCTACAGCACCTCGAAGAATGGCGAGACGCGCTCCAGTCCAGAGACAAACTGGTCGTGCTCCAAAATGAACTCGACGTCGCAAACAACATCCAGCAGTCGGTCCTGCCTGCGAGCTTCCCTGAGCACGCCGATTACGAAATATACGGATCGATGCAGCCTGCCCGCAACGTTGGCGGCGATTTCTTCGACGTACAGATCCTCCGGAACGAGAAAATCGGCTTGGCCATCGCCGATGTGTCGGACAAGGGAATGCCCGCCGCTCTATTCATGATGTCCAGCAGGATGCTCTTGAAAGGTGCCGGGCAACGGTTCGAACATCCAGGCGAAGCCCTAGAAGAAGTCAACAACTTGCTCGACGCCGAGAACGAAGCGGCGATGTTCGTCACACTCTTCTACGCCATCTACGACGGCGCAACGTCGATGTTCCACTATGCAAACGGCGGGCACAATGAACCCATCATCGTGCATCCGGACGGCACCACCACCGTGGTCCCACCGACCGGCGGGACTGCCTTGGGCATCATTCCTGGCATCGAATACCGAGAGAATGCGATCAAGCTTGAACCCGGCGACACGGTAATCCTTTATACCGACGGCATCACCGAGGCGTTCAACGCAAACGGCGAACTTTTCGGTTTGGAACAGCTCCGCGAAATCTTCCAATCCAGATTGCCAGAGAATGCCAAAGACGCGAGCGCGATCGTCTTCGACGCGGTCAACAAATTCGCCGGAGACGAACCACAGTCCGACGATCAGGCGTGCCTCGTATTCAGACGAATGTAGAGACAATGAGCGTGCGAGCTTCACTCGAGTTTATGCCGGACATCGGCGAACTCGGCGCGATCCCAAATATCATCGCCTCTGTTTCGCGCGAGAGCGAATGGACCGCCGACCTGACCTATCAGATCGAGTTGATCCTTGAAGAGCTGTGCATCAACGTCATTAACCACGGCGAAGTCGATGGCACCCAGCCGATAAAAGTTGCGATCGAATCCGACAACGAAGCGATCAAGATCGAGATATCCGACAACGGCAAAGCCTTTGACCCAACTAAAGACGCCGTCACTCCTACTCAAGTCACGTCGATTGAAGACGCTGAGATCGGGGGATGGGGAGTGCACTTGGCGCACACGTTCTCTGACGAAATGCGTTATCAGAGAATTGGTGGACTAAATTGCTTGACCTTGGTTAAACGGAGGGATGGTTGAAACTCGCGCCCCCTGGTATCGCTGTCCCAGGGTTGGCCGCGTTTGGGGCGGCGGTTGCAATATCCTCGCTTTTCCTCACCATCTCTTGCTCCGAAACTCATCCGGAGAAGGGTGCGATGGTTGATGGCTTGACGCAAACAGTGCCTGAAACCCCTGCTGCGGTTTCTGCCGAAGCCGAAATCGCTAGGAACAATCGCAATGGGATCGGAGATGACAGGATCATTTTTGGGCAGTCAGCGGCCTTTAGCGGCCCCGCGGCAGACCTCGGCGTAGGAATGCGCGCAGGCATCCTAGCCGCGTTCCACGAGATCAACCAACAAGGCGGCGTACATGGCCGCGAACTCGAACTGCGATTCCGAGATGACACCTACGAACCGGAAGCTGCCATCGCCAACACCGTCGAACTGATCGAGATAGAAAAGGTGTTCGCATTGGTAGGCGCAGTCGGAACACCAACATCGAGATCTGCCGTACCAGTCGCCGAGGCCAGTGGAGTACCGTATGTGGCACCATTTACCGGAGCCGAATTCCTACGTAGTCCGAATTACCAGCACATATTGAATCTCCGAGCTTCCTATTACCAAGAGACAGCGGAGATGGTCAAACGCTTGAAGGACGACCTTGGGATTACTCGCATCGGCGTGATGTACCAGGACGACTCGTTCGGTCGAGCGGGATACCAAGGCGTCAGAATCGCTCTTGACGAACTGGGTTTGGAGCCCGTGGCGATCGGCATCTATCCTCGTAACACCAAAGCCATCAAGACTGCCCTCCTCGACCTGAAGCAAGGCGAACCAGACGCTGTAATCATGATTGGCGCGTACGAACCTGTCGCACATCTGATCTCTTGGGCACGTCACACCGAATTCAATCCCGAATTCATGACCGTCTCATTCGTTGGCAGCAACGCGCTGGCCCGCGAATTAGGAGAAGACGGTGAAGGCGTTTACGTCACCCAGGTGGTTCCCTTCCCGGGGGATACTTCAATCCCAATTGTCGCCGACTACCACAAAGCACTCGCCGCTTACGACTCTGAAGTCATACCTGGCTTCGTGTCGCTGGAGGGTTACATCGCTGGCCGATTCGTTATCGAAGTCGCAGAACGGTGCGGACGCGAAATCGATCGACAATGCTTCCTACAAAACATGCGCGACGGTAACCTGATAGACCTGGGTGGATTTGAACTTCAGTTCGGACCAACGGATAGTCAGGGCTCCAACGAAGTTTTCCTGACGGTGATTGGTTCTGATGGCTCCTATCGCCCGATCGACGTAATGACGCAAGACACCCAGTGATCAATACCGCAAGATTGGGATTCCAGGGCCGCTTCCGACTATCCGCCCAGATGTACGTCGGAATCGGCGGCGCTGTCGTGCTCACGTTGTCTGCCAGCCTTGTCGCCTGGTTATCTTTCAACGAAATCGGGCACGCTACGACGAGGGTCAGGGAACAGAGCGTGCCAGAGATGGTTGCGTCATTCGGCATCGCCCAGTACACCGGTGTGCTCGCCGCTGCTGCGCCCCGTCTGACATCGGCAGTAACAACCTCTGAATTTGACCAAGTTTCGGGTGAAATCGAAGCTGCGGAGCGTCTGTTTGAGCAGCAGTTCGCCTCACTTGGCGACGCTCATTCGAGCGACGTGCGTTTGGGTCTCATTCGTCAACACGCCGATCAACTGTTCCAGAACATTGCAACGATCGAGACCGACAAACGCGAGATTTTGGAACTTGAAGCGAGGACGACATCGATCAGCATCGAACTGTCCGTCCTTCAGCAGCGCTTGGACGACATCTTGATCCCGGCCATCGATGACCAACTTTTCTACACGATGACCGGCTACAACCTCATCGGCAGGGGCGCGGCTTCCACAGAAGATCACTTCTCAGAAGGCGAATTCTATCGGTACCGAAACGTTTCAGACCTGCAAGCCGCCGCTAATGTGACCACGCAACTACTCGCGAGCGCATTCACAGTATCCGACGCGGCATTCATCGAACCGTTGCGCGAACGTTCGGAAGCCTCCCGAAGCCGAATTGAACGAAGCCTGTCCGTGTTGAAGGAAACGCATTATGCGCCGTTGATCACCGAAATTTTCGATCGCCTCTTCGAAATATCCCTCGGCGATGACGGAGGATTTGAACTGCTCGCCAGGAAACACGAGTTGACCAGTCGGCAACAAGACCTACTCGACTTGAACAGGGAAGTGGCGGTCAAACTTGTTGATGAAGTCGATGGCTTGGTGGAGTCCGCTGAATTCAGTGTTGCGGTTGAATCCGACGCCTCACAGCAATCGATCTTGCAAGGTCGTGCATTTCTACTCGCTATCAGCATGGTCAGCGTCGTCGGTGCGTTCTTGATCACATGGCTATTCGTCGGCAAATACCTGTTGCGCCGCATCCAAACGCTTTCGAACCGAATGCTACGGATGGCTGACGGAGACCTTGAAACAGAGGTCGAAATCAGCGGGCGCGACGAAGTCGCAGAGATGGCCGGAGCCTTGGAAGTATTCCGACAGCACGCTCTCGAGGTCCAAAGGCTGAACTTGGTAGAGCAGCTTGCCGAAGAGTTGCAAGGCAAAAACGATCAACTCGAGCGCGTCTTGGATGATCTTCAAAACGCTCAAGATCAGATCGTCATGCAAGGCAAATTAGCCGCTCTTGGTGAACTGACGGCAGGAGTTGCCCACGAAATCAGAAACCCGCTCAACTTCGTCAACAACTTCTCCGAGGCGTCGGAAGAGCTGCTAGATGAACTCAAAGAAATTATCGAAGAAGCGTCTGACGATCTCGACGAGGAGCAGATGGACTACATCGATGAGATCACGGGAGACCTTGTCGGCAATCTCGGTCGAATAAAATCACACGGCGAACGCGCCAACCGGATCGTCCAGGGGATGCTGGCGATGGGCCGTGAATCCACCGATCTGCAAGAAACTGACCTCAACGACCTTGTTGAGGAGTATGCGCAACTCGCCTACCACAGTGGACGTGCGACCAACCCGGACATGAACCTCGAGATAAAGATGGAATTCGATCCCAATGTTCCGCCGATAAACGCCATCCCGCAGGATCTGGGGCGAGTGTTCCTCAACTTGGTGACGAACACGTGGCACGCAACAGAGGACAAGCGAGACATCATGCGTGCCGAAAATTCGGACGCGGCGCGCGAATACATGCCTGGTCTTTCCATCTCTACCCGCGCGTTGGAAAACGACATCGAGATCCGCTTCAGGGACAACGGAACTGGTATGCCGCAAGACGTTGTCGAAAAGATCTTCAACCCGTTCTTCACGACAAAAGCGACCGATCGTGGCACCGGACTAGGCCTCTCGCTCTCCAACGACATCATACGGAGCCATGGGGGAACTATTACGGTAGAAACCGAAGCTGGCGAATACACGGAGTTCATAATCCACCTGCCTAAGGTAAACCCAGCCGCGGGTGTAGGGACATCGTCGGCACCACTGGAAATCCGCTGATTTCAACCGGGCCAGCAATTTAGCGTCCAATGGAAATTACGTCGCTAATGCAACTCTTGGTGTCGAAATCGGATCAAGCCGTTTCCTAGAATTTTGAGCACGACATCGTGTGCCCCTCTGTGGAGACGGATTCCCCCATTGAAATCATTCCGCCTATTGGATACTGCGCGGCTTTTTACCGCTTTAGTGTTGTTTGCGTTCTTGGCCGTTTCTGGAGTGACGCTGAGAGAAGATGAAAATGTGTCCGCACAAACCCCAGAGACGGTAAACATCTGCGATAGAACTCCAATGATAGAGTTTGCAATTCTCGAGATCATCAAAGATCTCATAGATGAAGGAACTTTAACCGGCGACAACCCCGACTGCGACGCCGTCCCCACTGCCCATCTCGCTGCCATCGAGGCTTTACCGCTACCCGCTGGGGGCAGGATATCCAGGGCGTATGCGTCGGCAGGAGGCAAAGAGATGATCAGATCTCAACCGACTGCGTCCGATTTGAGTGGGCTTACTGGGCTAATGTCAGTGAATATGTCCGGGCACGAGTTAACCGCTCTGCCCAGCGGCTTCTTCTCTGACAACACAGGACTCACGAGTGTGGACCTGTCTGTTTCTCAAATCAGATCGTTGCCGGGCGGCCTATTCGACGATTTGACCCAGCTCCACACATTGCGCCTAGAACGCAACTATTTCACCGAAATGCCCGACGCCCTCAGTGCGGAGACTATGGCAAAGTTGACCAATCTTCAAACCTTCACGTTGGGCTTAGACGTGCCGTGGGAGAGTTGGCACTTCGTGGATGAGCTGCCATCGGGATGGGTGGAAAGTTTGAGTACTAATTTGGAGAACCTTGAATTGAGAAATATCCGAATCACTGACACTGAGGCCGATTGGATAGGCGAAAACTTGACAAAGCTTGTGGATTTTCAATTCGATTACCAAGACATGTCTTTTGGGCAGTTCATCGAACTCTTGGCGGCGTTCAAGACAAATTCCGCTGACATCGGAGGGTTTGATGAATTGCATATGACATCCTCAAGCGACGCCCTAGACGGTTGCGCCTCGGGATCCGGCGGCGGATCGCTAGGCAATTGGTATGCCGAACATCCGACTCAGATTGCAGCGTTTAAGACCGCTTTAACTGACCTGAAAGTCGAGCAATTGAAGATTTTGGATCCGACGATGACGGCAACTGCAGTCAACGACATCCTCGATTCAATCGACGATGCGGTGTTGGAAAACATCCATCTCGAATGCGGCAATCTTAGCGGCTTCACGGGCGAATCATTCTCCGATTTCGAGACACTAATGATCGTGAGACTCCAAAGCGTTGGATTGACAAACGACGACTTCATCGCGATCGTGTCGAATTTGGGCGATACCAGGATCCAAACTTTGAGCCTAGGAGGTAACCGATTCGACAAGGGATCGAACTATGTCGATTTAACCCAGTTCGACTTTTCAGGCATATTGGACACACTCTCGAGTCTCGATTACGCACCCTATGATGGTTCGTGCGAAGGGCCGTGGATCGCCGACTATGAAGCAGCGGGGTTCGATCTTTCATCCGTGAATATAAAACCGGACCCGAAAGAAGAACCAGAGGAATGTGTAGAACCTGAAGAGGAGGAGAATTGGAAGGTCGAGAGCGAACACAACTGGCCACGCGCCATCATTATGCGGATCGAACCTGTTGTGCCGGTTGTCAGAATGTGGACAGGCGACAACGTCGTGCTCAGCACCAATGTCTACGGTTTGCAGAACATACTCGACAACAATCTGGCGGACGCGATGCCGCCAGAGAAAGTGTGGTTTGTTTGGGGCGAAGAAGAACGCAACGGAGACTTCACAGAATTCACGATTCAAGAGATCAGGAAGAATGGCCGCTCTGACGATCGCGAAGTGAGGTTCTATGCCCCCGATACGCCGGGAATTTATCGCATCAAAGCAAATGTTCCGCACGCCGCGATGTGTAAGAAACCAAGACTAGATAAAGGCGAAACCGCGGCAGAGGCTGTAGCGCGCTGCACCGCCGAATTCGAGATCAAGGTCCGGCGACAACGCGACTACGTCGAGGAGACCATAATTCCGAAGAATCCTTCGGGCCCGATCCCGTCTTCAATCATGAACACCCGCGGCAACCAGTGTCCAGTCTTTACGCCGGAGGAAGGTGGCGAACTGATCGGCGACGATTATTCGGTTTACGCGCAACCCGGTGCAATTGAGAACGACTCATACATCGCGATCTGTATGGATTCTGGTGGGCCTGCGTCAAACGCTGGTTTAACCCACCAACGCTATACGTTGAACGGAGACCAATACGATATCAGCGGATACGATGCCAGTGGCCAAATATTCACGAACTACCGCTTCCAAACTTATATCGAGGCGTGCATACCTTTGCCAGACGAGCTACGTAATCAGTTCGCGGACGTTGAGCTGATCGTGATCAACCCGGACAGATCGCTGACGTCGCTCCCATCGAAGGTGACATACTCCAGCAAAGGAGCTCAAGTTTGTGGTCCCGTCAGCAGTATCCCCTCCAATATCGCCGTAGGGATCAAAGGTGCACCCGGACCATTACCCACACCCGAGATCAAGACACCCGACACCGGGGGTGGTGCGCTGGAGAGGTCTTGGGTCCTATTGTTGCTGGTTCTAGGTCTAACTGTCGCAGCCACGAGCGTAGCGGTCGCGCGCATCGCCCGTAGGTCACATTGACCGTTGGGCCGCGTTCGTTTCATAAACACCTAGAAACAGGAAAATGTTCGGATGTATCCAAGTGGCAATATCTACTGAGGTTGATCCGAAGCAAACTTGCTGCATATGTTGCGTAGCCTGCGCCTGTCAGGTTCATCTGCGCCTTAAGACGAGGTAACCGAACGCTGCCAATGCCAACGCTCCGACGATTGCCAGGATGATGATCAGCGTTGACCGATCTCGGCCGGCGGCTGCAATTCCTGTCAAGGCATTTCGAATTCGTGGAACTGCGTTTCTGATTCCAGTTATCTCGGGAGCCTCGATAGTCGGCGCGATGGTGATTGGCGTTGGGAGAACGATCGGCGTTGGAGGCGGAGCAGGCGTTGGTATGGGCGTCGGAGTATCCGGAACTGGTGTTGGCGTCGGCGTGAGCGTCGGTTCTGGTGTCGGCGTGGCGGTGGGACTGGGCGTGTCGGTAGCGGTGGCTGTAGGCGTCGAGGAGGGTGTGGATGTCTGTGTGGGAGACGCTGTCGATGTGGCGATTGACGTATGAGTAGGCGTTGCGGTTGCGGTGGGAGTTGGCGTGTAAGTGGCAGTAGCCGTGTGGGTTGGCGACGGTGTAAATGTTGCAGTTGGGGTTGGAGTGTTCGCGGATGTCGGAGTATCCGTAGGAGTCGCAGTTGGTGTACGTGTATCGGTTGGCGTCGCTGTCGGCAAACTCGATCCTCGCCCACCGGACCCAGACCCGTTACCATCGACACCATCTGGAATCCGCGTTGGGCTTGGGACCCTGACAACGGTTGCCGTGGGGGCTTGAGTAGGTGTCGGTGTTGTGATTGGCGTTTGAGTCGGTGTGGCGGTTGGAGTTAGTGTGGGTCTCGGCGTTCGGGTGGAGGTCGGTTCAGGGGTATCAGTAGGCGATGGAGGAGGAGGTGCAAGCGGAGGAATGGGGGTCGGAGAAGGCGTGGGTGTTGGGCTCGAAGTTGGCGTATGCGTAGGGGTAGACGTAGACGTGGGCGGTGGTGGCGGCGGATCGATCCGGTCTGAAGTGTCTTCGCTGGTTGCACAGGCGATGTTCGTCCTTACTAACACCCTGTCTCGTTCCGCATCCGAACATACATTGGGATCGTCCTCGTAGCACCCGAGCAACTCGATTCTGTAGCAGAATCGTTGTCCCGCCGGAGCGCTACGGTCTATCTCACAAGTGGGTATCAAGTCGGCAGAGTAGCCTTTGCCATAATGTCCACTGCCTTTAGAGACAATGTTGTTTTCATTAGTTCCGCGGTACATCGCGATGCCGCGCATATCGGATGGATTGCTTTGCCAACACACCTTGACCCCCTGGGGATCGCCCATAGCTGTTAGGTTCTGTTGTGATTGACCTTCTACTTCGTCTCTTGTCCAGCCATCGTTCCACGCCAACTTGAATTGTGGTTCAGCACCGGCAGAAGTCTGGGGAATCAACGAGCGGTCGGCAACCGCATGTGTGTGCATAATCAGCGCGACCAATCCGCTTAGGATCACTACGATTGCGAGCGTTACGATCCTAGGATTTCGGCTACCTGTACCGTTTAAAAACCGACTTCTGAATCTATTCATGCGCCGGAAACCAAGCAGGCCGAATCCCCGCACCGTTGATCCCGGTACCCGGAATTTACGTGCAATGTCGCAAAGCGGGTCGACAAAAGAATCCGCCAGCCAGCGAATGAACCCCTTGTTGACGGTTGACCGAACGTCAATTGATCAATAAATGAATAACCTAAGTGTGACCGAATCGTACGAGGTGCGGAAGCGCCATGCATCCTATTCGTCAATCGAGGCCCTTTCCACGGGGAAGGTCATCTTGAACTCCGCGTACTCGCCGTAAACGGTGTCGACAGTTAGATCGCCGCCGGCACGTCGAGCCACGTCGCTGACCAACGGCAAACCTAAGCCTGCACCAAGTGCGCCCTCGCGCGTCGAGAAGAATAGGTCGAAGACGCGTTCGATCATGTCTTCACTTATGCCAGGACCGTTGTCTTTGAACCTAACCTCAACCTCATCACCAGCGAGACGGGTGGATACGAGCAGATCAGGTTGGTAACCATCCCCAAGCGCTTCACTCTTGTTTCGCATGGCGTAGCAGGCGTTGGACACAAGGTTGCGGACCGCCTCTCCAAAATCGTTCGCCGCCAAGGGGATCTCACCGATGTTTCTGTCCAAAGCAAATCGCGGAACAACCTTGAATCCGTTATCGTTTTCGAACGAAATACATGCCGCCCGCGCTGCCATGTCCAGTTCGGTGTTGAGATCGGTCGGTTCGGGTGTACCGCCGACGACTCCGAGCCCGCGCATCCGATCTACGATCGTCAGCACTCGTCCACCATTCTCCTGCACGCGGTTCAAGCTGGTTGCTAACTCGTCTTTCACATCTTCAAGTGCGTCAACATCTTCCTCCGACAGCGCATCTCGGTAGTTGTCGATAATCTCTGTCAGTTCTTCGAACAACTCTAGCGAACCTTCAGAGAAATTCTTGACGAAGTTCATGGGATTACTGATTTCGTGTGCCACACCTGATACGAGGTCGCCCAACGCGGCCAACTTCTCGTTGGCGACCAATCGTGCCTGCATCCTCGTGAGCTCTTCGTTCGCCTGCTGTAACTCGCCATAGAGTTGTTCAACCAAGTTCAGCCTTTGGACCTCGAGCGCCTGTCGCCTAAACACCTCGAGTGCTCCTGCCAATTCTCCGATTTCATCGGCCCCTACCTCTGGCATCGGAGTTTCTAAGTCACCGCGTGCCATGAGCTGCATTCGTTCTGACAAGCGGGTTAGCCTTCGTAACAGCCCGTTTCCTACCCACAACCAAGACGCCAACGTCGCAGCAAGCACACTGGCAACGCTGATTACCGCAAGCAACACGCGCCCTTGATCGAAGGTTTCACCGGCGGATTCGAGATCGGCCATCGAAGCAACATCAGCGGCTACTACCAGACTCGCAACCGCAGCATTCAGTCTGGATCCAGATGCCTCAAATGACGCAGATAATTCCGCAATCCGTGTCTCTAGCACAAGCTGGGTGCCGCGGACTGCGAATACTCCGGAGTCCCCACCGGCCAAATCGACAATGGATTGGTCAATACCGCTTGAAGCAACTGCAACAAAATCGTTCCATAGGTTGCTCAAGGACGCATCGTCAGGTGCAACCAACGCGCGTTGGAGAAGGTTCAACGCTGAGTAGTCGACCGGATCGTCAACTGCGATGTTTGCGAGTTTTGACTGAATCTTTGCAGCGGCATCATTTGCAACTATCAAGGCGTCTCGGTTTACCGCAATTTCGTCGATGGCTCCAGCCAATTCAAACGATGCGTTATAGACCGCCTCGGATTCCGTTGCAAGTTCTGGGTCGCCATTTGCGACTTGAAGCGACGCTTCGATTCGGTTCAGTATTGCGGCTACGGTGTCGCTTCTCGCGTCGGCGATATCCGAAACTGGGTCTGAAAGGAGACGCAATCCAATAGCTTGGAGTTGAGCCGCTTCGCGTTCGGCGGACCAGGCAGCATCGAGGACCGGTGCTGATTCGGACCGTATCCGGAAGTTCAGGTCGCCGCTTTGCTCGAAGTAGTAGACACCCACCGCACTCGACACCAAAGTCAAGAAGACCGCAAAGCCCAAGGCCAGATACAGACGTGTCCCGATTTGGCGCCAACGGTCGATCAAAAAACCCATATCAAAATCGTAGCAAAATGCGTCGCAATACAATGTTTTCAGTTAAAAGTGCGCAACATATTTGGGGTATTAATTGACCAGCGTGTTTTGAACCAAACTCGCGGTTCGGTGGGATGGTAAGGACCGTCGTTTATCCGAATTGACGTTACCTAGTCAATGCGCTGCCTGAGGTTGATGAACGACAAAGCTCAGCGGGGCTTCACGACGACGTGGCGTTCGGCGCCTTGTCCCTCGCTCTCGGTGACTACTTCGGGGTTGTCAGACAATGCCATGTGGACTATTCGTCGCTCTTCCGGCGTCATAGGGTCAAGGGAAC
Source organism: Dehalococcoidia bacterium (assembly GCA_965204425.1). Classification (GTDB taxonomy): domain Bacteria; phylum Chloroflexota; class Dehalococcoidia; order Lucifugimonadales; family Lucifugimonadaceae; genus Bin127. The sequence continues at coordinate 2,114,075 of OZ241990.1, read as the reverse complement.
GTGCTCGACCTCTGGAAGCCGCACGCGCGGCGTTCTCGGCGATCGTGTGGAGCTTTTGAGTTCGGCGCTGCTGGTATCGCTCGACGTCGATAATCACGTTGGCGCGCTGTTTCAATTGACGGTTTACGAGCATGCGGACGATGAACTGGACGTCGCGCAGGGTCTCGCCCCTCCTGCCGATCAGCAGGCCCGCATCTTCGCCTTCGATTTCAAACACGAGCGATCCGTCGCGAAGGTCGTCCAACACGTAGGCTTCCACGTCGACGTTCATCGCGGCTATCAAGTAGCCCAAGACCTCGCCGGTCATCGCCTCTAGCTCTTCGCGGTTTTGGATCGGCTCCGGTTCGGGTCGTTGACGTCGAGGAGATGCTTGAGTCGCCTCAACGGATGCGTCTTGAGTTGGTGCCGAAACTGATTCGGCTTCGGATCGATCATCCCGCGACGCTTCTTGCGTTCTCCGCTCTTGTCGCGGGCGCTGATTTTGCCTGCGCTGCCGGCGTTGGCGGTTTGGCGCAGGTTGTCGGTTACGCTGTGGTCGGGGTCGCCTTCCCGCAGATTGTGAGGCTTCATCCGCTCCGTCTTGGTCCGGATCGGAGTCTTGCCGTCGCGGCTGGCGCTGACGTTGCTGGCGGCTTCGGTTTTGTCGCGGTTGTCGGGAGCGTCGAGGGCGTGATGTTTCGGCGACGCCCGTTGCCTCATCCATCTGAGCCTGACGCTCAGCCGCCTCTTGTGCCTCCTCGGCCATCACATCTGAGAGTTTTGCGACTTCGATCTCGGCGAGCGCGCCGCCGAGGCCGAAGATCCCTGATCGACCGGGGTTCAAGACCCTAATGTCGACGTCTTCGAGCTCTGCGTCGAGAGTTTCGAGCGCGACGGCGGTTGCCTCTTGTACGTTCTTGCCGGTGAATACCCGTCGAATTGTCATCGTGGTTCTCCTCCTCATCCGAGTCGTCTGTCGAATCGTTTTTCTCCGCGAGCGCTGCCTTGGCTGCTATCGCCTGCGCCCTCGTCTCTGCTGTTCCTAGATACAGCTTGCCGAACAGATCGATCGGTTGTTGTCCGCCGACGAAGTATTGAATTACCACGCCGACGATGTTCGATAGCAATATGTAGATTCCCAGTCCGGCTGGGAATTGATAAGTGAATACGCCGATCATGACCGGCATCATCCACGTCATGATGCGCTGCTGAGATTGTTGTCGTTCGTCGACCGCGACGGTTGCGGTCATCTTGGTGGTGATGAACATCGAAGCACCGACTAGAACCGGCAGCACGAAGTTCAACGGCAGGTATACCTGTGACACCGTGTCTGCAAGGTCGATGCCGAGGAATAGACGGCTCAAAGGAACATCGGCAGCTGCGGGGTTCCAGGCGTAGAACGATGCCGACAAGTTGGCCATGCCCTCAGGGGTTGTGGGCATAGTGCGGATTATCGCCCGATAGAAACCGATCCAGATCGGCATCTGGATAACCATCGGCCCCAAACATCCAATCGGATTGACACCGGCTTCGCGGTAGAGCGCCATCGATTCGCTCGACTGAGCGCGACGGCTCTCCGAGTCTTTCTTATCCCGATACTTGTCTTGGATAGCCTTCATGCGGGGCTGCAACGCTTGCAGCTTCTTCATCTGATTCGTCTGGCGAATCGTGAGCGGGATCATGAGCAAGCGCACAACGACCGTGAAGGCGATGATGCTGAGACCGTAGTTGAGGAACAGGTAGTGATAGAGCAACGCGAGCGCGTTGATCATGGGGCGCATGATGCCCTGGTCCCATATGAGGCCTAGGATTTCCATTAGCGGCTGCCTGCCTCAGTTGCTGTGATCAGTCGCATCTTCCACCATCCTTCAGCGCGACGCAGCCTTGAAGGGTCTGGTCGCTGGGTGAATACCATTTGAGGTCACCGTCGAGAGTGTGGATGTAGATGAAGTCGTTGATAAGGACAGGCGATGATTTCACCGCGCTGTCGGTTGGGAATGTACCGATGATCTGACCGTCGTTGACGTTGAGCACGTGAACGTCCTCGTCGCCAGACGGCACCGCCAACACGCGTTGTGTGAACTCGTTGCGTTCGCGATCGAAGAGAAGAGGCGTCCCCACAATCTGACCCTCGATCAATTGACCCCAAATCGGCTGACCAGTTGAGATGTTCAACGCATGGACGTTGCCGCCCAACGTGGAGATGTAGATAGCGCCGTTCTGATCGTCAGGAGTCGCTTTCGCCCAAACCCACGCTCCGGCTTCGTATTCCCAATCGGTCGTTTGGGATCGCGGGTTCAATCGGTAGAACCGGCTGGAGAGATCTCCGAAGTAGATCGCACCTTCGTGGAACAGTACCGACCCAGTGATCGCTCCTTTAGAGGCGTAGGTCCACTTCACTCGATCTTCGAAATCGCCTTCCGAGATATCGATGGCGTACAGCGTCCCAGCGTCCGTGCCAAGGTACGCCGTCTGGGTCACATCGTCGACAGCGACGTCGCCCCAAACCTCGCCATCCAGCGGCACTCGCCACGACACACGTCGACCCGCGTTTGGATCGGCACTGAAGGCATAGAGATATCCAGGTGGTTGCCGTTCACCGTCCACCGGGCCGGTTCCGATAAGCAACTGACCGTTACTGGTCGGTTGAATCTGGCCAACCAGCTTGGTCCTCAGACGGAAACCGCCCGAGTTCCATGAAATCGCACCGCTGTCGGTCGAGACACCGAACACTTCGCCATCACATTCACTACCCTGACAGGTGTAACCGGCGGCGTAGACAATGCCGTTCTCTAAGACGGGCGCGCCGTACATTGCACCGAGGCCGTTAGGCTTTTTCCGAACGCCGTCTAGTTCGTAGGGGTAGAGCCAGTTGACGTCGTATGCGTGGCTAACGGCGTCGACTCGGACTAGGGTGCCTTCGAGGTTGCCTACGTAGATGAAGTCACCGTCGGATACTGGGGCTGACCAGCGTCCTTGAGGTGTGAGGTCGTTGAGACAGGCCGTCAACGAAACCGCACCAAGGATTACCAGAGCCAATACGGCGAGGTTGCGCCGGAGCGGTTGCTGACGGAGTGTCCAACCCATCAGACTTGGGTCTCCGTTTTGGTTTCGGGGACGGGGTCGAGGCCGCCAGTGGTGAAGGGGTTGCAACGGGCTAGGCGTTTGGTGCCCATCCAGATGCCTTTGGCAGGGCCGTGCGTCTCGATCGCTTCGGCGGTGTATTCGGAGCAGGTTGGTTGGTAGATGCAGGTGCTCGGCAGGTACGGAGAGACGGCGAGTTTGTAGAACCGGAGGACGGCGAGCGCGGATTTGGTGATCATGCGGTCACTCCCGTGATCGGGAGCGTCTGCGGCGCGGACGTCCGGTGGTATGGAGGCGTCTGTGTAACCTCGTCACCGATGCTGCCAGTTGTTCTGACGTCGCCTCCGCGGCTGCCGGGTAGGCGTATATGACGTAGTCCCATCCTTTTGGGTGGTCCGATCTGTGGACGATGGCCCTGAGGCGTCTTTTGACGCGGTTCCGTACCACTGCACCGCCGACGCGTTTGGGTATTGCGAACCCGTATCGGGTGTCGGCGTCGGGATTATCGGTTTCGACCGCGGTGATCGAAAGGAGGTCGTCTCGGGCCCGTTTGCCGTCTCTAAATGCTCTGCGGAACTCTGCGCGACGACGTAGTCGCCGATGCTTGGGGAGCCCCATTTGTGTTCATATTTGGGTGCCGTTGATGCGGCTTTTGCCAGGCGAAGGAACGAACTCAGACTGTAAGGCGCTTGCGACCTCGAGCACGTCGGCGCGCCAGAACCGCTCGCCCGCCCTTCGAGGACATCCGTGATCGGAAACCGTGGACGCGCGCACGTCGGCGCTTTTTGGGTTGGTAAGTTCGCTTTGGCATGGTGTTTTGGTCGCAATCGTTGATTGTAACACCGCGCTTTGTTCGGTCTAGCGGTCTTGTTCGAAGCCGGCGCCGTCTAGGACCATTTGGAGGCGATTGGAGACGGCATTGAGTTTGTCGAGGTCGTCGTCGGGGATTTCGATTTCGAGTGCGCCGAGGTTATCTTGCATCTGTTCGGCGGTGTCGGCGCCGGAGATGGAGACGGTAATTTCGGGGTGCGACAGGACCCATGCCTGGGCGACCTGCGCGGGGGTGGCACCGATGCGTTTGGCGACTTCGGCGTTGGTTCGGATGACTTCGGCTGCGGCGCCTTTCGTGATTTCGTCGAAGACGTGTGCTCGGCGGGAGCCCCAGAGTCGGCTGGTGTCTGGCATGCGCCCCGGGTCGTAGTCGCCGGATAGGAGGCCGACGGCGAGGGGACTGTATGCCATGATGCCGAGGCCGGTGGTTCGGACCATCGGGAACATCTCGTCTTCGAGCTCGCGGTTTAGCATCGAGTACGGGTTTTGGACGGTGACGAGGGATCCGGCGTTTATGCTGTCCTCCACTCGAAGTGTCTGGACGACCTGCCACGCTTGGTAGTTGCAGACGCCGGTGTAGCGGATCTTGCCGTCTTTGACGAGATCCTCGAGGGCTCGGGTGCGTTCGTCGTAGCTGACGGTGTCGTCGAAACCGTGGATGAGGTAAACGTCGATGCGGTCGGTCTGGAGACGTTTGAGGGATCGTTCGACCTCACGCATGATGTGCCAACGGGAGGTGTTGCGATCGTTGACCCCGGACGCTACCGGGCTGGAGACCTTGGAGGTGATGACGACGTCGTCGCGGTCGCCGCGGTCTTTCAAGAGTTCTCCGAGAATGATCTCCGAGGTACCGGCGTTGATGCGGGCATCGCCGAGGCCGTAGATGTTGGCGCAGTCGATGAGGTTGAGGCCGCCGTCGAGGGCTGTGGAGATGGCGGCCTTGGCGTCGGCGGCGTCGTGCTGGCCACGGAAGCCGAGGCCGAGCGCCATGCGGGTGACCATTACACCAGCTTTGCCGAAGTTTATGAATTCTCGTTGCATTTTGTTTTTGCCCTCACCCTAGCCCTCTCCCGCCAAGCGGGAGAGGGGAGCGGTGGTAGTGGTTTGGGTTGTTGGTTGTTTGGGTTGTTTGTCTGGGGTTTAGAGTTTCGGTTTTGAGGGGGCATACCCCGCTCGTTTCACTCGCGCCCCTTTCGCCGAGCGAAAGGGGCTGGATGGTGGCTGGGCATCCCGTTGCTCACGCCCCCTTTGTCCTTCGGACATTTCCCCCGCGAGCGGGGGAAACCTTGATTACGGCAGTTCGATGGGGACTTCTAGTTCGGCTCCTATTGATTGGTACCAGTCGATTACTTCTTGGTGGTAGGGGATGCCTTCTTCCATGCGTTTTTCGGTTTCTTCGCCTTCTATCAGGCCGGGGTAGAGGACGCGTTCGTGCGGCGGCAGCGGTTTTGCGGATGCTAGGTGTGATAGGGCGTCGTCCATGTTGTCGAGGAACTCTTCTTCGTCGCAGAAGGCTTCGATCTGGAATGCGGCGAAGAAGTGGTATCCGCCTTGGTACTGGTTTCCGGATCCGCCCATTCCGACGCCTGCGAGTGTCTGACACATGATTGCGCAGACGGCTGCGAAGCCGTAGCCTTTGTGGGATCCGTTTTCGCGGGTACCGCCGAACGGTTGGAGGAAGTATTCGTCGGGAGGGGGCACTGGTTCGTCGAACGGCACACCGTTGGTGTCGGTGATCCATCCGGGTTCGAGTGGTACTCCGATGCGACGCGCCAGACCTACCTTGTTGTTGGCGATCTGCGTGCATGCGACGTCGAAGAGGAAGGGGTGCTGGTTGCGAGCTGGAGCGGCCCATGCGATGGGGTTGGTTCCGAGGCGGGACTCGGCTGCGAAGGTGGGAAGCATTCCGCCGGATGCGCGGGTGCCGTGACCTCCGGTCATGCATAGGCCGACCATTCCTTGCTGAGCGGCCTGAGCGGCGTAGTAACCGCATCCGCCGAGGTGACCGGAGTCGAAGACGGTGACGGCACCGGTGCCGTATTTTTTTGCCTTGTCGATCGCGATCTGCATCATGTCTGCGCCGATGTGGATGCCGAGAGCACCGTCACCATCGACGTTCGCCGTTGTGGCGGTCTCGCGAACTGTTTTCAGTTCAGGCCGGGGGTTCAATGTTCCGGACATGTATGAAGCGACGTAGTTCCGCATCATGTTTGAGACGCCGTGTGTTTCGACGGCTCTCAGGTCGTTGGTGAGGAGGACATCGGTGCAGTTCTGTGCGCCTTTTTCGTCGAGGCCGCAGTGCATGAAGAGTGCTTCGGTTGCGGCTCGCATACGATCGGGCTCAACGTAGACCCGATCCTCTTCGGGGACGTGAAACTGTTCGAGCATGATTTGGGAGCTCCTGTGCTTTTTCGTCTGAGCGCAGTTTAACGCAGAGCTCCGCCGTTTTGAATTGGGTCGTGTTCGGTTTTGGGCGCGTTTAATCGGGGGTTTTGGCCCCTTTTGTTGTTTGGATGGGTTTTCACCCTCACCCCCGGATCAAGTCCGGGGCAGGCTCTGGTCTTCTCCCATCTAAGGGAGAGGGGATTGTTGGTCGACGTGTTGGTCGTCGAATCATCGCCGCAGCCGACTGGGTCGCGCTGACGGTGGATTTGGCTGGTGGAACGGTAGATAATAGTCCAGCACCTCCGACGTCGTCAGACCGTCGGCTCTCCGGGCGGCGTTGGATGCTGCCTCCCGTCGTTGCTCAGTTGGGCTCCTCGCTAGTGCTGTAGCCTCACCCGTCCGGCGAAGCGGGTAGACGTCTGCCGGCTAAGAGGATCATTCGCTCGAACCTTGAACGGCGAGCGTCCTTGCGCGGTCGCCGATCCTGGTTCTCGCCCTGGCAGGGAGAGGGATGGTTTCCGCGTCCCCCTTTGTCCTTCGGACATTCCCCCGCGAGCGGGGGAAACCGATGGTTGAGGGAAGAGACGTCGTCCGCCTGACTTGCTTGCTTTGTCGGAGCCAGCGTAACACTCCGAATTCGAGCCCTGAAGCTACAACGTCCTCCGTTACCGGATTGTGGCGTACGTTTGGTCCAACATCCGAGACATGTGGCGGGCTCCACCGGCGGCCGCCGTCAGCGGCCCGAGTTCCCGCCCGTAGGCCGAGTTCTATATTCAGTTGTGGTAATGCGTTGAAAGGTTGCGCTGACCCTCGACGCGGCGATGTTCTGGGCGCTTTCCGACGGCCGTCGGAGTTGCGCTTGGTTGTTAATGTAATACATGTGTTGCTGGAATGTCAAGTCTGAACCGCGGATCGCGGGGATTGAAGGATGGGCTGGGATTATGCGTTGTTGTTTGGTTGAGTACGTTGGTGGCCCCTCCCGGCCCTGCGCCCTCACCCTAGCCCTCTCCCGCGGTTTTCGTTCGCGTTGGGGGAGAGGGGACACGGTACTGGACGGAAAGATGGGTTGGTAAAGGCCCGTCGTCCTCGGGCATACCCCGCTCTCGCTTCGCTCACGCGCCCCTTTCGCCTAGCAAAAGGGGCTGGTTCCGAGTTCCGCTACGCCATCTGTGCGGCGACGAGTTGGGCGTAGAGGCCGTTGGTGTTTAGGAGTTGTTCGTGAGTGCCTTGTTCTACTAGTTCGCCTTCGTCGAGGACTAGGATGTTGTCGGCGTTGCGGATTGTTGAGAGGCGGTGTGCGATGACGATGGTGGTGCGTCCGACCATTAGTCGGTCAAGGGCTTCTCGGACGGTGGATTCGCTGATGGCGTCGAGATGGGATGTGGCTTCGTCGAGGACGAGGACGGGGGCGTTTTTGAGGATGGCGCGGGCGATGGCGATGCGCTGGCGCTGACCGCCGGAGAGCTGCATGCCGCGCTCTCCGACGGTGGTGTCGTAGCCGTCGGGGAAAGTCTGGATGAAGTCGTCGGCGTTGGCTGTTCTGGCGGCCTCCTTCACCTCGGCGTCGGTTGCGTCTTGTCGGCCGAGTCGGATGTTCTCGCGGATGGTGTTGTTGAAGAGGTAGGTGTCCTGAGCGACGAGCGCCATGCGACCTCGGAGGTCGTCGAGTTGGAACTCTGGCAGGCGGTCGCCCTCGAGCCTGATCTCGCCGGTGTCGGGGTCCCAGAATCGCATCATGAGGTATGCGGCGGTGGTCTTGCCGGCTCCTGAGCGGCCGACTACGGCGACTGTCCGTCCGTTTGGGATGTCGAATGAGACGTCGTGGAGGGCTTGGGGGTCACCGATGGCGTAGGCGAACTCGACGTTGTCGAAGGTTAGGGTGGGGGTATCTGTCGCCCTCACCCCCGGATCAAGTCCGGGGCAGGCTCTAGCCCTCTCCCGCCCAGCGGGAGAGGGGACACGTGGTTGCGCGGAAGGGGGTGGAGGTTCCGTCTGGTCCCGGCGTACCTCACTCGCTTCGCTTGCGTCCAATGAAAGGTGCGATGGTTGTTCGCGCCCCCTTTGTCCCCCGTATCGGGGTACGGGGCAGGCCCCGGACATTTCCCCCGCGAGCGTGGGAAAACGAGATGCGGCGGGAGAGGGGGTATCAGTCGATGGTTTCTCTCTGGATTCCCGCGTGCGCGGGAATGACGAGTGGACATCCCCCGCTCGCTGCTCTCGCGCCCCCTTACGCTGAGCGAAGGGGGTGGGTGGGTCTTGGACGGGGACGGGTTCGTCGTGGATGGCTAGGATGCGGCGGGAGGATGCGAGGGTTTCCATCATCTGCTTCATGGAGCGTGCGAGTTCGGTGACGGGGCTGAAGGATGCGAGGGCGAGGACGCTTACGAGTGGCAGTTCAGTGCGTTCAATCTGTCCGTCGAGGACTAGCCAGACGCCGGTAGCGAGGACGGCGAGTCCTCCGATGCCCATCATCGCCTCCATGAAGCCGATCTGGAAGGCTTGCGATTTCTGGAATTTGACGAAGTGTCCAGCGTAGTCCCATCCTTTTTGAGTGAGTTCGTCACTGCGGTCTTTGCCGCGTCCGAATGCTGATATCTCGCGCATTCCTTGGATGCTGTCGACCATGTAGGCGTGAATGTCGCCCATGCGACCTCGGATCTCGTCGCCGAGGCGTTCGATGCGGGTGTTGGCGAAGAATGGACTGGCGGCGACGGCGAGTAGGAAGGGTGCGAGCACTGCGGCAATGGGCCAGGCGACGATGGAGAGAGCGATGATGAGACCGCCGGGTATGAGGATGGCGACGATCATGGGTGCGACGGCGTGTCCGAAGAAGTATTCGACGGTCTCGACGTCTCCGCCGACCACGCTCACGATATCGCCGGAACGGCGGCGGACCATGTATGCGGGTGCAAGCGGCTCGAGCTTTTCGTAGAGGTCGATCCTCATGCGAGCGAGGAGGCGGAAGGCCATGTCGTGGGCTTGCCAGGTCTCGAGGTAGAAGAGGAATGCGGAGAGGGGTGCGAGGATGCAGACGATTGCCACGAGAGTGGTGATGGGTTCGTCGCGGAAGACGGCGCCGACGAGCAGGGCCGTGAATGCGCCTAGGACGATCACCGAGCCGTGGTGGAGGATACCCATCGCCACCGTGAACATGAACTGGAATTTGACGGGTCGGACGAGTCCGAGGAGCCGGAGCCAGACGTTGAGGGAGCGGATGTTGATCTGTGCAGGCTCAGTCGACGAGTGTGCCGACGGACCATGATGATGCCCACCGGAAACACTATGGACTGGATCCGGAGGCGCAGCAGCAACCGGCGGGTTGACCTCTGGAGCCCGTACCCGTATGCCGCCTGTACCGTAGCGAGTCTGCTGTCGCATCAACCCGGCATAGGTTCCGTCCGCCGCCATGAGTTCGTCGTGACTGCCGATTTCGACGGCTGAACCCTCGTCGAGCACAAGTATTCGGTCGGCATTGATCACGCTGGAGAGTCGGTGTGCAATCACCAGCGTCGTGCGGTTCTGCATCAAGCGATCGAGTGCTTCGAGGATCAGCGACTCGTTCTCGGCGTCGACGCTCGACAATGCTTCGTCCAGCAGAACGATGGGAGCGTCTTTCAACAGCGCGCGTGCAATGGCGAGACGTTGTCTCTGTCCTCCGGAAAGTCGGACGGCGCGCTCGCCGACTACCGTGTCGTAGCCGTCGGGAAGTCGGGCGATGAAGTCGTGGGCGTTAGCGGCGCGAGCGGCTTCTTGCAGTTCTTCCAACGTGGCGTCGGGTTTTCCAAATCGGAGGTTTTCCGCGACCGTGCCGTGGAAGAGATAGGTGTCCTGAGTGACGACGGCGATGTTATCACGGATGACGTTGAGCGGCAGTTCTCGGAGGTCGTGACCGCCAAGTTTGATTGTGCCAGTGTGCGGATCGTAGAAGCGGTACATGAGCCATACGAGCGTGGACTTTCCAGCGCCGCTCGCCCCGACCACGCCGAGCGTCTCGCCCTCTCGAAGCTCGAATGAGACGTTTTCGAGTGCGGGTCGATGTCCGCTTTGATAGCCGAATGAGACGCTTTCGAACGTGACCTCTGGTTTGAGGGCCCCCATCGCCTTCGGCCCTTCCCCCGTCGAACGGGGCAAGGGGGATTTGTCTCCCACCCCATCCGGATTTCGAATCGTGACCGGTTCGTCTAGGATCGCGAAGACGCTCTGCGCGGAGGAGATGACCGCCATGCCCTGGTGATAGAGGGTCGTGAGTTCACGCATCGGACGGAAGACCTCGACGCCGAGCATGAGGACGATCAGGAGTGGTCGCAGCTCCATGTCGCCGTTGCTGACGCGAACAGCACCTACAGCCAGTGCGACGGCGGCACCCGTGGCCATGAATAAGATCGACGATGCGGAGGTCGCGCCGTTAGCGGCAACCACACTCACCGATTTCCGGTAGAAATCGTTGGCGCGTTTCGCGAGATCTTTGCCCCGCTGCTTGCTCTGTCCGAAGGCTTTGAGCGTGGCGAGCCCCTGAATGCTGTCGAGGAAATCCGAACCGAGATCGCCGTAGGAGCGTCGGCGTCGGTGGCTGCTCTCGCGGTTCCAGCGGTGGAAGACGGTGGGCCCGACGAGGGTGAGGATGGCGAAGGCGAGGAAAACGAATGCGATGTATACGTCGAGCGTCGCCATGTAGATGAAGATGGCGATGGGTGCGATCGTCGAGACGATGATTTGAGAGAGGTACTGTCCGAAGAAGACGTCAAGCCGCTCGATGCCTTCGACGAGGGTGAGGACAAGGTCGCCCGTACGGTTGCGGTCGGCGTAGCCAGGTCCGAGAGCCAGAGCGTGTTCGTAGGCCTGTCGTCGGAGGTTTATCTTGACGATGTTCGCGGTGTGGTGACTGAAGGCGTTCTGCCAGTACTGGAAGAGACTTCGAACCAAGATGAGCGCGGCGATGGTGAGTAGTGGTGCGGCGAGCGCGGAGAAGCTGGCTTGTCCGGAAAGGACGCGGTAGATGACAACGCCGGAGATTGCGAGGCGAGAGACACCAGCGCCGACGGCGATGAGTCCGAGGACTGCCGCGAAGGCGATCCGGAGTCGGATGCCCCGAGTGAGGCTATAGAGGCGCCAGTCGAAGTACATCGTTCAGCTTCCGGCGTATTCGGCGAAATGGGGTTTGAGCCGCGGGTAGAGGTTGCGGTAGCGCTCGTAAGCGTGGTCGTAGGCGTCGGCAAGGTCGCGGTTCGGTTCCAATCGGTCAAGTGGTCGGATCCAGGTGTGGCATGCTTCTTTAACTGAATCGAACGCGTCCGCGCCTGTCGCCGCGAGAATCGCCGCGCCGTAAGGAGCGCCGCCGGATGGTCCGACTCTAATCACCGGAACGTTGAGGATGTCGGCTTGCATCTGTCTCCAGAAGTCGCTACGCGCACCACCTCCGACGGCGACGGATTCGGTAGCATCGACGCCTAGCTCTCGCATGAGTTCGAGGGAGTCTCGGAGGGCGTAGGTGACGCCTTCGAGGACGGCGCGGGTGAGATGTTTGCGCTCGTGTCCGGCGTGTAGTCCGGCGAAGACGCCGCGGGCGTTGGAGTCGGCGTGCGGGGTGCGCTCGCCGGTGAGGTAGGGGAGGAAGGTCAATCCGTCTGCACCTGCGGGAGCATCAGCAGCCTCGAATGTGAGTTCGTCGTACGACGGCCCGGCTCCTTGTGGACCGGCCAGAGTTCGCCTGAACCATCCGAATGCTGCGCCGGCCGATAGCACAACGCCCATCAGGTACCAGGTGTCAGGCACGGCATGGTTGAAGGAGTGGATACGCATCTCAGGATCGACGCGTGGCTCCGCGATCGGTGCGACGACGGCACCGGATGTGCCGATGGAGGTCTGCATGGTGCCTTCTGCGACGTTTCCGCAGCCGACGGAAGCTGCGGCGTTGTCGGCTCCGCCACCGACGACAAGTGTGCCGGGTTGGAGACCTAGTTGGCGTGCGGCATCCGCGGTGAGCAAACCGCTGATTTCTGCGGAGCCGACGATGGACGGGAGGATGTTGTGGTCGATGTCCAGCGCATCGAGCATTCCGGTGGACCAGCAGTTTTCACGAATGTCGAAGAGGAGCGTGCCAGCGGCGTCGGAGGGATCCATCGCCTTTTCGCCCGTCATCAACATCCGGATGTAGTCCTTGGGCAAAAGCAGGGAGCGCATCCGCTCGAATATCTGCGGCTCGTTGTCGCGCACCCAAAGCAGCTTGGGTGCGGTGAATCCTTCCAATGCAGGGTTGCCGACTAGGCGTCGGAGACCTCCGGAGCCGACGGTTTCGGTGATGTGCTGGCATTGAGCCGTGGTGCGGACGTCGTTCCATAGGATGGCTGGCCTCAGGACCGCGTCCGATTCGTCCAAAAGCACCGAGCTGTGCATCTGTCCCGACAACCCGATCGCAGCCACATCCTTCACTCCCGCCTGTTCGCAAGCCTCCCTGACCGCTGAAACGGTTCCGTCCCACCAGTCGGATGGATTCTGCTCCGACCAGCCTGGTTTGGGCACAGACAGTTCCTGCGGTCCCTCCGCATCTCCGACGACCGATCCGTGCTCGTCGACAACCAATGCTTTCACCGCTGTGGTTCCGACGTCGATTCCTAGGAAATGTTGAGCCATGAATTTCACCTGCACGTATGATAGACGGAACGCGATTTACCTACCGAAAACGGAGCACCGCAATGTACGTCGGAACGCAGTACAGAGCACGTCACGAGACCGACATCAAGCAACTAGCTCAACTGGGCGTGGAGCACGTCGATGTCACGCCTGCGGAACACTGGACCGAGTGGACCGTCGACCTGCTCGTCGGTTATCGAGAGAAGTACGCCAAGTATGGCGTCGAGGTCGAGACGATGCACTCGCCGCTCGGTTCGCGAGACGCGTTCAACAACGACATGACGTACCTCTTCCTAGACTCCAGCGACCCTGAGGTCAGGGACAAAAAGGAGCGCGAACTCGACAGCCTGTGTGACATCATCCGGATGGCTTCTCAAGCCGGTATCAGAGGTCTCCTATACAACATCACCATCCTCGGGCATCTGCGAACTCCTCAGCGATACGGACGCGGCGGCGCTACTCTTTCGTCCTTCAGATACGCCGATCTCGACCAGTCGCTGCCCGAGTTTGAGGGCGGAGCTGCCGACGCCGACACCATGTGGGAGCGCATCGACTACTTCCTAGGTCGGATCATGCCCGTGGCCGAGGAGTACAAGGTGCAGATGGCGTGCCACCCGCAGGATCCCGGCATCAAGGACAACGAATACCGAGGCGTCGCCCGCGTGATGGGCACGGTCGAGGGCCTCAAGAAGTTCGAGGCGATGCACGAAAACCCGTACCACGGCTTCAACTTCTGCCAAGGGACGGTCTCCGAGATGCTGGAGAAGCCGGGCGAAGAGATCTACGATGTCATCCGATACTTCGGCTCCCGCAAGAAGATTTTTAACGTCCACTTCCGCAACATCAAGGGCGGCGTCCTAGACTTCGTCGAAGTCTTCCCCGACGAAGGCGATGTCGATATGCTCAAGGCCGCTCGCACCTATAGGGAAGTCGGCTACCCCTACATGCTCATGCCCGACCACGTGCCCGGCATCGACGGCGAGGAGGCGGGGCAGGTAGGATTCGCATATTGCTACGGGTACATCCACGCGATCTTGCAGGCAGTTAATTCGGAGTAATCATGCAATCCAAAGCAAAAACTGTAGACGAATACCTCGACGAACTCGACGACACCCGTCGCGACGCTATCTCCGCCGTCCGAAACGTCGTTCTCGAAAACCTCCCCGGCGGCTACGAGGAGGGGATCGGTTTCGGAATGATCACTTACTCCGTGCCACTCTCCACCTTCCCAGACACCTACAACAAGCAACCCCTGATGTACGCCGCACTAGCCTCCCAGAAGCGCCACATGGCCCTCTACCTAACCAACGTCTACGGCGACGGCTCTCTAGAGGCATGGTTCCGAGAACAGTACCTCGCGACCGGCAAGAAGCTCGACATGGGCAAATCCTGCGTCCGCTTCAAGAAGCTCGAAGACCTGCCCCTGGGTCTCGTCGGCGAAACCATCGCCAAAACCCCCATTGACGAGTTCCTAGAGATCTACCAAGAATCTCGCAAGCAGACCAAGCGTGGCTAGCACTATCCCCGCTGCCGGATATCCCGCCGCTGGAACATCACGAACGACAGCCCGATCAAGATCGCGGACAACGCGACCAGCACAAGCGCATCAGTCCACTCCAACCCATTGTTGAGCGGATCGTTGCCCAGGTAGTAGCTGAACGGCGTCAACCATCCCAGATCGGCGACGGCGTCGTTGAGTGCTCCCAGCGAGTTGAAAAGGTGGAAGAAGATCGCTGTGCCGATCGCACCGAACACCGCGATCGACGTCCGACCCGTAGCCGCGCTCAAAACCAAGGCTAGCGAACCGAACACCAACCCCACCAACGTCTGCAGCGTAGCCGTCGCAGCGATGTTCCCGATCGACATCCCAAGATCAGCGATCAACGAACCGATACTCACACCAGCAAACGTCACGAACCCCACCAAAGCCGCATACAACAACATCGGAAGCGTCTTCTCAACCACGATCCTAGAACGACTAATCGGACACGCCAGCAACAATCCCATCGTCCGCCGCGATTCCTCTCCCGCCAGCGCTCCGGCCCCCATCACGACCGTCACGACAATGACCGCACCCGGTGCCATAAACCCGAACGTCTCCAACGAATACCATCCCTCCGGCGTGCTCATATCACCCCCGCCAAACAGGGCGACCAGCTGCTCCGGCAATTGATCAAACGTCGCCAGCGTCTCCTCCGGTATCGACGCATACATCGGACCCATCATCACGCCCATCACAAAGAACATCGCCGCCCCCGTGATCAACACCAGCGTCTGGTAGTCCGACAGCGTCTTCAACCAGATCGACGACACCCGCGCTGAACCCGCCAGCTGTCCGATCAACCGGTTCAACAGCGGATTGCCACGCACACGATCCAACATCGTCGTCCCAACGGACTGCCCCTTCAAATCCCGACGATTGAACCCGACGATTCCCACGATCAAAAGAAGCACGGAGCCCCCGACCAGCAACGCTACATGCCCCCAAGCAACTCCATTCATCACCGGATCACTCCCGTCGAAGTAGTACCAAGGCAGCACCTTCCGGACCTCTTCGCCACCCTCTACCAGCGGCAAAAATCCGACGCCGAAGAACGACAACACCATGATCGCCGTCGTCGCCCCCATTGCAGTGCCCTTATTACCCGTCGCCGCACCGATCGCCAGCGCAAGCAACCCGAAGAACACACTGTTCGCAAACAAGTGGAGCGTCAACGACTCCACCTCCAACCCGCCGATCTCGACACCTAGCAGCGCCGCGATCGGGTGCACCGGTATCCACAGCGCCACGGTCGCCATCGCGATCGAAACCACAAGCGCACCCGTCTTCGAGAGCAACACGTAGGTCCGGCTCTTCGGATTCGCCAGCAATATATCCATCGTCCCGTCCCGCTCCTCGCCCGCGATCGACGAACCACCCATCGCTACCGCCAGCCCGGCCAGCGCCAACGCACCCCAAGTCCCAAACATCACGTTGATCGCCAAACCACCCACGTCGATCTCATCCCCGATCCCGATCAGCGATCGAAACGCCTCTGGCAACGACGTGTAAACCGACAGATCGATCTCGCGGTACGTCGACATACCCATCAACAAGAAGAGCGAAACCGAAACCGCCGCGATCGCCCAACCGAGCCAGCGATCGCTGACCGACTTCACGAAGACGTTGACCTGCGTCACGACCGCCCCTCCTCTTCATCACCCTCGTGGTAATAGGTCAGGAAGATCTCCTCCAGATCCGCCTCAGTGGTTTTTATATCCGCGACACCATATTTGGCGGTCACCGTCGTCAACAACTCACCCATATCGCCGCCGAACGACATCTCGACATGGTTGCCCGCGACCATCACGTTACGCACGCCCTCGACGCCCTCGAACACCGAAGCCTCGGCCTCCGTGTCGAGCACGAACTCCACCTCTCGCATCGACTTCGACCTCAGATCCGCCACCGACTCCACAGTGATCAACCGACCGTTGCGAATGATCCCCACACGATCGGCAACCCGCTGCACTTCCGACAGAGTATGGCTCGATAGAAACACTGTCCTACCCTCGTCCGAGACCTCCGAAACCATCTTCTGAAACTCACGCTGCATCAGCGGATCCAGACCCGCCGTCGGCTCATCCATGATCAACAAATCCGGACGATGCATGAAGGCTTGAATCACCCCGACCTTCTGACGGTTCCCCGTAGACAGATCCCCCACCTTCCGAGACAGATCCGAATCGAGCCGATCCGCCAGTTCATCCACAAACCCCCAATCAACGCCCCCGCGCATATTCGCGAAATACTGCAACGTATCCATCCCCGTCAAATTCGGATATAGCGCCAGATCCCCTGGTATGTATCCGATGTGTCGGCGGATCTCAACCGAAGCAGCATGCGTGTCAAACCCCAAGATCGTCGCACTCCCCGCCGTAGGCCTGATCTCATCAAGGATCGTGCGAATCGTCGTCGACTTCCCAGCACCGTTCGGACCAAGGAAACCAAAAACCTCGCCCTCACGCACATCCAAGTTCACATCCTCAATCCCAAGAACCTTGCCGTAGTACTTGGTCAGCCCCTGCGTATGTATCGCCGCACGAGATTCGGTATCGGTTTGATTGACCATGTGCCTAACTCCCAATTCAGACTTTAGCGCAAATCACATGCGGCGCACCCGTAACCTATTCGGAAAGGGACTTCCGGAGGATCTTTGTGGAGATACGAGAACTCGTCAAGAGCGATGCGGCGGACTTCCAAGCGCTCAGGTTGCGGGCGTTAAAGGAATATCCGACGATCTTCAGCGCATCCTACGAGGTCGAGCGCGAATGGCCGGTCGAAAGATTCGCCGACCAACTGCCTGAAACGCCGGACTCAACAGAGGCGTTCATGCTGGGATGTTTCGTAGACGGCGAACTAGCTGCATCGATGGCGTTCTTCCGCTACGACTGGCCCAAGACGATGCACATCGGCAGAATCGTCGCCGTGCACGTAGCAGCCGAGCACCAAGGCTACGGCTACGGACGAAAGATGGCGGAGGTGGCCCTCAAACGTGCAAAGACCCTCCCAGGTTTGACCACGATCCAACTGACTGCGACAACCAACAATACACCGGCGATTTCACTCTACGAATCGATGGGATTTGAAATCTGCGGTACGACACCACGGGCCATGCTCGTGGACGGGGAATATTTCGACGAGCATCTGATGGTGTTGAAGTTCGTTTGACGGGTCGAAACGATAATTTGTATGCGGAGTAAATCATGAATTTCGATGTTGAAAAACACCTTGCCGCAAACGACCGATCGGTCTCGTTTATTGAGCGCGACGGCAAACCAGCAAGCGCGGTGAATATCTCCCGGACTTTTGACGCGTCAATCTCCGAGTTGTGGGGCGCCGTGACCGACGCCGACAATCTTCCTCTCTGGTTCACAAACGTCACTGGCGACCTCCAACTCAACGGCCGTTACCACGTCGAAGGCAACGCCAGTGGCACCATCACCGACTGTAAACCGCAATCTCACGTCACACTCACGTGGGAAATTTTCGGCGACATCAGCTGGGTCGAACTCCGCTTCGACAGCGAAGCCTCAGACCTCACACGCTTCACCCTCACTCACACCTCCTACATCTCCGAACATTGGAACACCTACGGACCCGGAGCTACCGGCGTCGGCTGGGAGATGGCTTACCTCGGCCTAGCCCTCTACCTCGCCGACCCTCACCACTACGAGAAACCCGACGAAACTGAATTCGCCTACTCCCCAGACGGCAAAGCGTTCATCACCGGCAGCAGCAACGCCTGGGCCCAAGCCGCCATCGACACTGGCACCGTCCCCGAAACGGCACGTCAGGCCGCGAGGCAGACAACGGCGTTTTACACGGGGCAGGAGTTGGACGAGGCTTAGGAATTGTTCGTGCAAAGGGCGAGAACTGAACCAGTCGCAACAACATCACATTCTGATTGCTAAGAAGTTGGGAGCTTGGTGGGCCTAAAGAGTGTGAAACTGCGAAAGTTTGCCATGCTGGTTTCGCTGTGAATTCACGGTCGATCCACCGATCACCTTGCGACTCGCCTAGAAACGGCCCAGCACCAGACTCTGAGGGAGAGAGCTCAGGTGAGGGCACTTGGACGGACAAAGGGCAGGGTACCTTGCCCTTCCATTATTACGCGGTTCCGCCAGCCTTTATAGGAGAGGGTAATAACGAAGGGGAGAGCGCAAAATGTAAACCCATCGTTCACATGCAGTTCAACGAACCTTACGCCCGTCTGGGGTTGGGAACTCAACATGCTCGCGCACGGTCGAATATTCGCCGACCCCTTCCCCTAGCGACGAGCGTTGGGCCCGTTGAACTGCGCATTAATATCACGGTGCTTTCGAAAGCTTCGGGAAACATTCTGCGATTCACCGGCCCGAAAGCACGATACATTCAATTGATCCTGCGATGCCGAGACCGCACGCGCGTGACGGCTAGTCCTAGTACAACCGACGTCAAACCGATCAGAAGTGCCCAGATATACGCGCCAGTTTGGATTGGCACCCACCCACCAGTCGAAGGTGCTTCGATTTCCGTCGGGTGCTCTGAGCTTTCTACGACTTCTGGGGGTGGTGCGCCCACGGTGGCGACAATCACCTTTGCCGGGACGAGACTAGTGCCGCCGCAAACGCTGATCTCCGCTTCGCCCAGAAACACTGACGCCGAAAGGATCGTTGGCTCATCGTTTTCGTATTGGGAAGCGATGACCAAATCCGCGACGTTGGCCCTCAATTCGGGCGGTAATGGAATGCAGAAACGGAGTGGTTTCGCTAATGCGTAATCCGAAACCGGTTCTCCCAATTGCGTGACGGCTGAAATCGTGTACCAGTTCCCACCGAGCACGAATCGATGGTGTGCAGACACGTCGCTAGTTGCTGCTTCTCCTTGGGTCATTCTCACACCAAGCAACTCGCCGCTGGGCACTGTACCCGGTTCTGCATTGAGCCAGAAACCTTCGCCTTCGAACCTGCCGCCGTCGACCGGAGTGAACACTGCGTACTGTTGACCGTTGGCGTCTGCGATGACTGTAGGAATTTCTCCAGCTGGGTTGAGCGGAGTTGGAGTTTCAACGGGTATTTCGGCGCGTCTGAGCACCTTTATGTAGAAGGTCGCGGTGCAGTGCTCCATCCGGTCTTCTTCGAATTCCGGACGGCAATCTTTAGCTCCGATCGTCGCCGTGATTCTGTAGGTTCCCGGTGCGGCCGGGGCGACGTACAGAATAACGGTTCCATCGCCCTCGATGGGATCGTCGCCCTGTTTCCAAATCACATCCACGTTGTCAGCCAGACCTTGGTCGAGGATGTTTTGCCGACCGTAGACTTCCACCCACAAGCGCGTTTTATCGCCAGGCGATGCGACGATCTCGCTGATAGACGGTTCGATCCTCATGATCATCCCGGTCCTGGTGTCGGTGATTCGTATCGCCTGGGTGTGTTCGCCGGCGATGGCTTGGGTGACGACGACGGTCAAAGCGATTTGGTCATCCCATTGTTCGTCTTGAACTGCGAATTCGTCAACGGAGTCACGGACGAGGACGATAAGTTCGTATCTGTCGCCGAGTTCTAAACGCACTCCTGCGATCAACTTCAATTGACCTGTGGTCGGATCGATTTCGAATAGTCCGGCGTGAAGGCCGCGCAGTCCGTATGTGAGATCGTCGCCGTTGACGTCGTTGGCGCGGAGAGGGATGTCGAAAGCGCCGCCGCGGACGGTGTTGGCGGGCATAGAGCGTTGTACGGATGCGCCATCGACGAATTCGGGCGGGTCGTTGACGATCGCGCGTGCTGTGAGCAAAATGCGGACCTGGATCTCGTGGTCCCATGCGGTGTCGGCGGTACCGTCTTGGTCTTTGGAGTCGCGTACGCGGAGGGTGAGGATGACGGTTTCGCCTGACAGGTTGTCGAGGTCGGCGGCGACGAGTATTTGGCCGGTGTCTTCGTTGATGTCGAATGATGAGGCGAAGTCTCCGGAGGGGTCAATGCCGTAGGTGAGATCGTCTGCGGCGTCAGGGTCGGTGGCGCTGACTTCGTCGCCGACGGGGTCGTTGACGGCGGCTTCGACGCCGACAGACCGTGTGGCGCTTGAACCCTCGTCGAAGGCTGGCGGGCTGTTGTTGATAATGGCGGCTAGGACGGCGTTGGCAGAGCTCTGTTGGGCCTGTTTGTTTGGGCCGAGGGTGTCTTCGTAGGTGACCGTTGCACGTAGGTAGAGGCCGACGTGAGAAGCGGAGGGCGTGAAGCCTGCCGAGTTTTCGCCGCTGATGTTGGTCCAGGTTTGACCTTCGGGGTCGGTTCCTGTTTGCCACTGCCATGCGGGTGACACGATGCCGCCGTCGGGGTCGGTCAGTGTGGCGGTGATGGTCGCGCCGTCCTGCGGGTGCGGGGTGCTCAGGTCGACTCGGCCTTCCTCTTCTACGTTGTTCACGGTGATGGTGACGGAGATCGAGTCGTCGACAGCGTTGTCGGTCGAGTGGTCGGACGCCTTGCCGTCGGTGACGTTGAGCGTGACTTGGAGCGTGTTGTCGGTCTCGTAGTCGATGTCGGCTCCGGCGGCTACCTTCAGGCGTCCGGTGCCGGTTTCGACGGTGAAGAGGTTGGAGTCTTGGCCGGTAGACAGCGAGTATGTCAAGGTGTCGGAATCGCCGTCGTTGGCGGAGATGGCGGATCCGACGAAGGTTCCTGAACCTGCTCCTTCGTTGACTTGGCGGGTGGTGGACGCTCCGTCGACGAAATCTGGGGCTACGTTGGATGCCCTTGCGGCGACTGCCGAGGAGGTGTGTGCGTCTGCGGATTGGTTGGATCCGTAACCGTCGGTGTAGCTTGCTACGGCTCTGAGGAAGTTGCCGACGTCGGCTGATACGGGGGTGTAAGAGGCGGACGTTGCGTTTGTGATGGCGGTGCCATCGGCGGTGTTGGTGGTTGCCCTGTACCATGCCCACGTGAGGTTTGAGATGCTGCCGTCGCCGTCGGTCAACGATGCGGTGACGGATTCGTTTTCGCGGGGCGAAGCGGGAGTGAGGGTGACCTCGCCGGCTTCGTTGACGTTCGAGATGCTGATGGTGACGTTGATGGTGGCGTCCCATGCGGTGTCGGTGTTGCCCGTGGTGGCGTCCTTGCTGTCGCGGACGCGGACCTGCACCACGTACGAGGACTTTGTTTCGTAGTCGATTCCGGTGGGGCTTTTGAGTTGGATTTGACCGGTGGAGGAGTTGATATTGAAGCTGGTGGCGTCGGTACCGATGAGTCCGTAGGTGAGCGTGTCGTTCTCGGTATCCGACGCAGTTACAGCGGCTCCGACGTTTGCTCCGGCGCTGGCGTCTTCAGCTATCGAACGAGAGGTGGAGGCGCCTTGGTTGAAGGTGGGCGGCTGGTTTGCGACGCCTTGCGGGAGTGTTGGTTGGTCGGTGACGGCTTCCGCGGTAGAGGAGCCGAAAGTGTCGGTGTAAGTCGCAACGAACCGCAGGTATTTCAATTGATCGGCGGTTGTTGGGGTCAATGCGCAGGGGCTGGTCGCGCAGGACTTAACTTGCGTCCAAGGGCCAGTAGCGCTGTCGCCGCGATGGATCGTCCAGGACGGTGCGTACAAGATTTCGTCCGGATCGTGCGCGGTACCGTCGATTTCGGTACCGACCTGGGCTCGGTTGGCACTGAGGGTCACTGAACCGTCTTCGTTGACGTTCGTTACGTTGACCGTCACTTCGATCTCGTCGTCGATTGTGGAATCGTTGCTGCCCGATTCGTCTTTGTTGTCGGTGACGGTGACGGTGAGGGTGTATTGTTCGGTGGTCTCGTAATCGAGTTCGGCGCCGGACTTGACTCGGATCTGGCCGGTTGAGGTGACGATTTCAAACTCGTCGGAAGTGCCGTCGATGGCGAACTCGAGGTCGTCGCCATCGGTGTCTGTAGCGTCGATGGGGCTTCCGACGTCGGTGCTGGCGGCGGAGTTCTCGGGCACGCTGACCGTGGTGCTGTCACCGTCGTCGAAGGTTGGATCGAAGTTGGCAACGGCTCGGAAATTCACGTTCTTCGTGGTGTCTTCGGCGTTGTCTGGCGTGTGCAACCTAGACATTTTGTCGGTGGTGACGACCTTGATGGGCGTGTTTACGCCGGGGGCAAGTCTGCTGGTGGATTCGATCGTTATGACGCCGGTGTTTTTGTTGATTGAGAAATGGTGGGAGAATTGACCGGCAAGAGAGTACTCGATCGTGTCGCCTTCGGGGTCGGTGGCGTCGGCGTCGTAGACCTCGGTACCGTTAGCTGTAGCGTCGTCCAGCACGACATCCGCGTCACCGGGCTCGTCGAATATAGGTGGTCGGTTTGGTATTAGATACGGGTATAGGCGATCGTCATCGAGATCGGAGATCCAGAATTTGCTCGAGTCTCCGGTGATTCCCCACGCGTTGTCGTGACCGAAAATGAGATCGAACTCGAGCTCAAACTCGCGGGAACCGCTCGCCAAGTTGTACGCGTACACGCGGTCGTCATGGTGGTCGACGACCCAAACGAAGGTTCCGTCGGACCAGATACCCCGCGGATCTTGGTTGACGGCGGTCAGAGCAAACGATCTGGAAGCAACGTAATTGCCGTTGGAGATGCGATATGCCACGAGATCCTCGGCACCGCTGTCGACGGTCCATATAAGGTCCTCGTCGAAGCTACCCCAAATGCCTTGGACTCCGTTGTTGGCGGTGAGTTGAATGTCTTCGGAAGGTTTGCGGGAGGTGTCGGAGAAATCGAAGGCTCTGAGCCAGTTTTGTCCGGTGGAAATCCAGACAATGTCTTCGTCGGTGTTACCCCAGATGCCCCTCGTTGACCAACTGGCTCCGGTGTCAAACATGCTGCCGGATTCGTTGCCGGTGAACTTGAAGTGAGCGTAGGCCTTATTGTCGTCGTAGTCTACGACCCATATCTTTCCGCCGCCGTCCCATAAACCGGCGGGTTCGTCGTTCGCGGCGCGCATCAAAATCCTGCTTTGGCCGCCGGGCCCGGTGGCTGAGGCCATGGTCCCGAATTCCACGGCGTTCAATCTGCTGTCTTCCTCGTCAGCGGTCCACATGATTGTGCCGTCGGACCATATGCCGCGGATATCATCGCTGGTATTGGCGGTCAAGAACTCCAAGCGGTTCCGGCGTTCAGACGACCCGCCGGAGGTCGAGAAGGTCTGGGCGTAGATGCGATTGTTGTCGACGTTGGATATGTACATCACATCCGCGATGGAGTCTCCCCAGAGGCCCCATGGATTGTCAATGTCGTCGTGGAGGTCGAAATCCGCCGCCGACCTTCGGTTGCGGGTGTTGTAGTTGTAGGCGTAGGCGTAGGTGTCGTCCTTGTCGACGATCCACAGAGTGGTTGCGCCGGTGTCGCCCCACATGCCTCTGGGACCATCGTTGCTACCGGTGAGGTTGAACTCCTTGCTGGACTGCCTGACACCGTCCGACAGACGGTAGGCGTACACCCATGTGTCGTCCCAATCGACGACGTACATGGTGGTGCCGTCGGACCAGATGCCTTGGCCGTTGCCGTTGGCGCTAGCCAGATCGATGTCTCGGTTGGCGACCCGTGCGCCGGTGGAGAGTCGGTAGGCGTAGATCACGTCGTTTCCGACGTCCAAGACCCACATGATGTCGCCGTCGGACCAGATACCGCGGGCATCGTCGTTCTGCCCGTCCAGAGTGATATTGCGGTCGGAGACGATGTTGGGCCCGACTGCGTAGACGTGGCGGTCCGGACTCAACAGCACCGGGGCGCTGAGGACGAGCAGGAAGAGGGCGAGCGCGAGGCGGAGGGCGGAGGGTGCCGACAGAGTGGATTTCACGCGTGAGGCCGCTCGCGAGGTACCTTTCCGGGTTTCGCTCGGAGTCAAACTGTTCACATCGCGGGGATGATCGCCGGTTGCATTTCTTTTTGACTGAGTCGTCGCATCCGCTTGTCCGCTCTTCATGCGCCTCCTCCTCCAGACCAATTCAGGACGTTGAGTCGAAGCTCATCTCGTCTGTCGGCGATCTGGCGCGTTGATGACGCAGCGGATGGAGAAACGGAGAGATTGAGCAGCTCGAACGATTCGTTCGCGAGCATGTTCCCGCGATGTGATGTGGTCGAAACCGCGCGAAGAGATCGTTCCCAAAGTTCAGAGCAGATGCGAAGCCCGTGCCGACGAAAGTGAATGATCTGTATTCCCAAAGTTCTCATGAACCGATCAATGACTTCGATCGTGATCCGATGTTCGACGCCCATGAAGTTCCCGATTGTTGTTCTGAACCGTTTTTAAACGATTCGCTTTGCACTCATAAAACTTGTCAGATTGCACAAGATAACCATGATATCGTACTAATTCAACATATAAAGCGATACAAATGAATATGCAATTCACACTCATAATCTCAAAACCGATATCATCATGCGCCAAAAACATAGTGCAGAACACATGAAGACGACATCTGCACAGCGAGCCAAGGCGCGTCATCGATCACGATGAGTACCTGACTTGGGGACCGCACTACTGA
This sequence comes from Dehalococcoidia bacterium, assembly GCA_965204425.1. GTDB lineage: Bacteria > Chloroflexota > Dehalococcoidia > Lucifugimonadales > Lucifugimonadaceae > Bin127. The sequence continues at coordinate 2,089,143 of OZ241990.1, read as the reverse complement.
GCAACTGCAGGTTATGTACCGCCACCGGATTCGTGAGAATTACACCTTGCCGATCTGAATCGTGTCGCCTCTCACGCCGACCGCGTCGGGTTCGCCGGATTACCGGTGAAATTTATGAAAGAAGAAGGGGCCGGAGGATCAGTTTCCGGGGCCGGAAATCGTCTCCGTCGGTATCGCTTGCGAGAGCCGTTTGCCAAAGAACGTGCAGATCGAACTGTCCAGGTTGCATGACGTGGTCGCTGGCACTCCGATCGTCACGTCGCCGTTGCCGTTCGGCTGGACGATGATCCTCCAGTTGTCGCTATGACGTCCGATGCGATTTGCTTTGACGATGGTTCCACCTGTTACATCCAACGCAACGGTTTTGATGTACCGATACGAGGTAAAGATGTACTCAGTGAACCGGATCTTGAACTGGAACTCGTCGGTGCCGTTATGCGTAGCAGGCACCTCGTCAAACTCCCCGGTCAAAGCGGGGCCAGAGGGCTCACCCCCGAAGAACTGCAATCGATATAGATCAGACAGTAGCTTCTCGCTGTCCACGACGTAGATCCACGCCTCCGTCAATCCCGTCGCCGCGACCGCGATCTGATGTCCTTCTGTGTTGCTGTCGCTGTCCGCCGGATAGATCGTCACATCCACATCCTCGGCGTCTGCAACGGTCGTGTAACCGACAGTGGCGACGCCGTCGGACGGACGGTCAGCCCTGTAATTCGGACGGTCAGATTCGAAATTGCTGAGTGCGGTGCCGTCTATCGTGATCTCGGATAACCATGTCGCCCCGTATCCGTATTTGATGACCCCGTCATCGGCGTACACCTTGAACCCGTGCTCAGTTTCGCGCCTGAACGTATGAGGCGTGTAGTGTTGGATCGATTCGATCACATAGTTCCCCGCGTCGAGCTCAACCGTCAAGTAGCGTGTGCCCGTGCAACGCGTTACACAATGACCGTCCCTATCCCAGTGCGCGTGAGCGACCACGCCGTTGTCGTCAGTCACGATATCCCCATCGACATCCCGGATGATCATGTGGTAACTCGTCGGGGAAAGATCGCCGATCCCGAATGTGACTTCGCCGTCCTCTAACACCTGCAACGCGTAATACAGTGCGTATCCTCGCCAATCCGGGTCCAGCGGCGGACGTCTCACATACTCGAGTATCGATAGGCAGCCATGTTTCCACTGGTCGTACTGGATCCCTTCTTCGTTATCCACCAACGGCTCCTCCAACCCCTTCAGTCGGCATCCGTCCGGTAGTTCGAAATTCAAGCCCGTGATCAGCGCCGGCGCTCGGTAAACCTCGAAGTGATAGGTCCGAGACGTCGTTCCGTCAGCAGAGGTCACGACGAACCCGAACGTTGTGGTCGTATGCGCATTGCTCGCCGCCGGCGCTAAGTTAACCTGAAGCCTCCGCTTGTCCGGATCCGCATCGGCCGGTAACATCTCAACCTCCGCTTCTACGTCGGTAGGAACCGCAAACACCGTCAGCTGATCCACTTCGCTCTTGACCCGCACAACGTACGAGTACGTGTCGCTCTGGAACTGCGGCTTAATCGACTCGCCGGAGATCCCCACGTGACTCAGCGTCGCTTCGTCGCCGGCCGCTTCTCGACCAACAAGCACGCGGTACGTCTGCGTCGTCTCGTCGTCCGCCGCCTCTACGGTCACCTCGAAATAGCTCCCCCAATCCTTCAGAGGCAATTTCGCCCGCAGTCCCTCGAGGTCGAAGTAGTGTCCATCGTGGCGAATGAAGACTCGTGCCGCGCTGTCTGTCGCGACAGCCGACACGTATATGTCAGTCTCGGTGGATGACGCCTCGGCAGTGTAGTCATGCACTTCACTGTCGAACGTGTTCGTCAGCGTAGCGCCTGCCAGTGTGAGGGAGCTGAGGCTCGCGTCGTTTGACAAGCCACGCGAAATCTCGAGCGTGTAGGTTCGAGTCGTCGTATCGTCGTCAGCCGTCACTTCGACGGTCACGGTGTTGGCCCCAGCATCGAGATCAACCTGGTGCCCTTCCGTATTCGTATCGGCATCTTCAGGAGTGACCTCAAACGACGCATCGTCGTCGGAAACTACCGGTGTGATCGTCGCTTGGTCCACGGTGTTACCTACCGACACCCAATATGCGTATACGTTGCTCTTGAACGACGGCCGCAGCGCGGCGTCGCTGACGCTCAGCGAACTCAACGTGGCATCATCGCCCGCCGGTGCTGCCCGCGTCACCGTGATCACGTACAGACCCAGCTTCGTCCCGTCAGACGACCGCACAATGACCGCGACCGTATTCGTCGTCGCGCTACCGCCCGGCACTCCCTTCGCGAGCGCGACCTGATTCCCTGAAGTCCCAGAATCCGAGTCCGGAGGCAGGAATAGAAGATCCGAATTCGAGTCCGCAGCCGTCGCCGAAACCGTAACGCTACCCACGTCCGCCGCCACCGACGCCGTATACGCCGTGGTAGCACTGGCAAACGTCGGACTGATCGTGACACCGGTCAAGCTCAACGCGCTCAATGTCGTACCGCTCGGCGTGCTTCGGACTGACCTCGTGTTCGCACCACCACCATTGCCACTCTTGCTGATTGTCACGACGTAGGTTCGGTTCTGCGATCCGTCAGAAGATGTCACAGAAACAATAATCAGCGTGTCGCCCGAACTCGACAGATCCACCTGATGACCCGCCGTCCCATCGTCCGCGTCCTCATCGTCCAGCGATAGCACCGCATCCCCGCTACGAATCGCCTGGATCGCTACCGAAGCATTCTCATCGATCGGCTCCGCATCGACGGTAACTTGCGAAACCGTGTTCACCGCAGTGCCGGAGTACGACTTCGTACCTGTGTTGAAAGTCGGACTGAGACTCACTCCCGACAAGCTCAGATCGGATAGCCCCGCCTCGTCGGTGGGCGTGATCGGCCCTGGTACCCGCACGGAGGGACTGTTATATAAACGCCTCCCGTCGTCAGCGCAGATCGCACCATCCACATCGCACGCCAAACCCGCCGTCAACGCAATCGTCACCTCGCCCGGACCATCCGGCCTCACAGTCACATGCCACTTCTTGTTCGAATCCTTGTCAAACCTCTTCGCCTTGGTCACCCGACCGTTCGAAACCACTATCGTGTGGTCCCGCAGCGTCTTGTGACTGATCGACATCTCCTCTTGGAAACGAAGATCGAACGTGAACGCGTTCACTCCATTATGTTGTGCTGGAACTTCTTCGAAATACGCAGTCGGCGAAACCTTCTCACGGTCATCGACGTCGAGAGACCTGCCACTGAACGTGATCTCGACATCAACCTCGTCATCCTCCGACCAACCGGGGTCCTCGATCCCCCACCAGTAACTTGCCTTCGCCGGCAACAACGTGCTCCGACTATGCCTGCCGACAAAATCTTCGCCGTCGACCGTAAGCGTGAAGTCGCCCGGAAGATCCCTCCTCGTCGCGAAGTAAAGACCGTCGGCAAAAACCAATAACGCCTGTATCGGGTAGCTCGCACCGTCCAACTCCATCGGATTATCCGAAAGCGACCCCAACCCGCTGAACGACGAGAAGCCCGATATTGGCGGCGACTGTGAATCGTTCACTCCAACGGTCAGCGTACCGGTCCACGACGCTACCGATTCCACCTCCGTGTTTGATCTAACTATCCCGCCCGGTGTAAATTCGAGCTCTTTTCGATCCTCAGGAGATTGCGCAACTGTCGGATCCGTGAGATTCCAGTTCAACATCACTGCCGCTATCGCCACCCCGATCAACGACAGCTTGAAGGCAGTACGAGGACGGATCGAACGAAGTAGATGTGTTCCGGAATTATCCACATTAGGCATCATTTCAGTATATATCGTTCAGTATTTTCGTCATCCATCAAAGGTGCTTTATTGAACCCTTTTACGATTATGGACTCAAATATCGGTGCAAATAACACAGTTCGGTATTGTCAAGCCCGTCTGTTGCTTCGATGTGTCAGGCGGATCAAACTTGTGGGACCAAATCCGTGAATACAAGGCTTGTCCACGTTCTCTAAATGACGGCCTGCACCGACGCTTCCTCGGGAGCTTCAGCGGAGGCGCCTGAAGCAACGCGGAAGCATGTGTGTGTTTGCGTCGCCCAGATGGGCGTCGCGGATCTTTGAGGAGCGGGAAAATTCCCAAGATCCGCGACTAGGCGGAGATGCGTTCTTACGCACCTCCGATTGCTACATCAGCGCTTCAAAATCGACGACGGGCCCGACGCAGGCTCAGCATCCCGATGTGCGTTGCCATTGTGCCCAAGATCAGGGCAAGAACCAATAGCAACGTAGACGGAACCGATCCGCCTGTGTCCGGCAACGGCTCTAACTCCTCATACTCAGCTCCCTCATCGTCGATATCTGCCGGCGAACCTTGCTTGCCCACAGCCACTTTCGCCGGCAGCATCGACAATGCGCCGCACACCAGCACACCGTCCGGAGTGATCCGGACGCGCGTCGACAACACCGCCAAATCGCCACTTGGAGTAGTCGACGTCATGACAATGTCCGAAATGTTCCCGCCGAGCTCAGCTGGCATCGGAACACACGCCAACACAGGTTCCGACAATGCATATTGCGATACGTTGTCTCCTGCCGCGTCGACGACGTCGATCGCGTAGATCAGACCGCCCAACGTGTAGCGATGCCAAGTCATTCCCACGTTCGATGCATCGCCCAAAGGAGCCATGCTGATCCCAATAAACTCGTTATTCGCAACAGCACCGGAACCCGCGGTAAGCGACCAACCATCCCCTACGAAGCTTCCGCCTTCAACCGGAGTGAATATCGCGTACGCGACCCCGCCCGAATCGGTGAGCGTCTCTGGTATCGTTCCCGGCGGGTTCACCGGTGCTGTTGTTGAAATTGGGTCCGCCACACTGCGCCTGACCGTCACCTCGATCTGCGCGCTGCACCGAGCCAGCTGGTCAGCCGCAGTTTCGTCTTCCTGCGCCGCCAGACAGTCAAAACTGCCGTCCAAACTCGCATCTATCAGAATCGTACCTGGGTGACTCGGTGCTGTGAATATGACCGTGCGGTCATCCGCGAGACCGTTCTGCCACTCTGATCTGAAATCCGCTTCACTGAACGATCCACCGCCATCCGAGAACCATACGAACTCGGGACGGCCATCTTCCGGCACCTTATCCGCCAGATCGTTGTCCAAAATGTTTTGACGTCCCCAAACATCGACCGACAGCAGGACCACGTCGCCTCCGCTCACGACTACCGATGCGATGCCAGGTTCGATACGCAGTATCCGCCCGCCTTGCGATCCACCGCCTCCAGTAAATGTCTGACCCTGCGGCAACTTGCCGGTAACAAAAACCTTCTGCGCAATCGACGCCTCAGGCGCATCGTCTTGATCGAGTTCCTGCGGAGGCGTCTGCGATCCGAGCCATGCCTGCACCTCGTACGGATTGTCAGGCTTCAGACCGCGGATGTCGAATTCCGCCGTCGTCTCGCCCTCTTCGAGTACCTTGGTCATCACCTCGCTCCAAACGCCCGGGTTCAGACTCCGGTAGCGCATATTCACCTGCGTTCCAGGCTCCGGATCATCCACCTCCACGATCACCGGCGTGCTGTCCGCAAGAATGTTCCCGAAACTGACCTCGGTGATACACGAATCAGCCGACGGATTCGCCACGATCTCTCGCGACCACAACGGCACGCCTATGTCGTCCAACGCCTGCACCTTCACCGTGTAAGTAACCGCGTTGTCCAGCCCCGTGATCATGTAACTCGTCGCATCCGCGGCCGCAGTCCCCGATCCCGAACCATCGGTCGAAGACCATTGGATCACATAGTGGTCGATCGTCCCTTCCACGACGGGCGAGTTCCAAGACAACACCAAGTTGCTGTCGCACGAAGAGCTTCGCAGGAACGACGACGTGTTCACGACATCGCTACCGTCCTCCACGACCAAGACCGAAACCGTTGAACCAACCTCGCCCTCATACTCGTGACCGCTCGCCGTGTGCGTGATCGACGCGTTGTCGTTCACCGCGTCGGCATCATCGCCGCCCTGCACGACAACCACCTGCGCCACATTCCAGTTCATCGATGTGAACGTCAACGTCGACGGCACAACACTCACGTCGCTGTTGTCTGAAACCGCTCGAATCGTCACGTCGCCGCTCGGTTCCGTCCCCAGCAACACCGTGTACGTCGCGGATTTACCCTCGCCGACCCTTATGTCCGTCGGCTCGATCGTGATCATCGCCATGTCGTCTTCGATCACCCTCACCGACACGTTCGCCAAAGTTGCACCGTCAAAGTTACCCGCGCTCGTCACCGTGTGAGTAATCGTCGCCGTGTCCAAACGCGTGTCCGTGTCATGCTCGGTCTCGACGTTCACCTGCTGGGTCGTATCCCAGTTGGCAGTCGTAAACGTCAACGTCGTCGGGGTGACCGATACGTCCGGGCTGCCAGAAACCGACAGCGTTATCGTCACATCGCCGCCCACAGGACGTGATCCGAGGCGGATCGTGTACGCTCCCGCAGTCCCCTCAGTTATGTCCAACTGGGTTGCCGATGCCAAGACACTAGCCATGTCATCGTCTGCAATGTCCAACCGCACCTCGTCCGCCGTCACGTTCATGTCGTCCCCGTAGTCCGAACCCGTCGCCGAGTGCGTCACCGTCACAACACCCTCCGCCGCGGCGTCATCATCCTGGTCCGCAGCAGCCTCCATCGTCTGGTACGTGTCCCAGTTGGCGACCGTGAATTCGAGCGTCGCCGGTGTGAACGTGACCTCCATGTTCGACGCTTCCGGCGTCACCGTCACAGGTCCGCTCGGCTCCGTCGTCAAACGGATACGATACGTGATCGCTTCGCCTTCGCCGAGCACGTACGGGTCATCCGTAACCTCAACCTCTATCCCGCGGGTGTTGATGTCCGTCGCCGTGACCGTGACGTCGTCAACCTCTATCGCCGGCGTCTGCGTGTAGTCACCACCCGACACCGAGTGCGTGATCGTGCCCTCATCCGTGTTCGCGTCCGGGTCGACCAGCGCGCTCACCGTCACCGTCTGCGGCGTAACCCAGTTATCCGGAGTAAACGTCAACTGCGCCGGATCCGCCGTGATCACTGTGTTGGCTGGATCGGTGATTACCACCGTCACATTACCGGTCGGCTGCGTGTCCAATACCACCGTGTACGTCGACGTCGAATCCTCCGCCACCGTCACCGTCGTAGTCGACAGAGTCACCCCCGCCGTGTCGTTATCCGTGATATCCACCTCGACAGCATCCGCCGTGATCCCATTCGAGCCATAGTCCGCTCCTGAAACCACGTGCGTGATCGACAGATCCAAATCGTCCACCGCGTCGAGGTCGTTCGCCACCCTCACCGTCACCGTCTGCGCCGTGTCCCAGTTGGCCGCCGTAAACGTCAAACTCGTCGGCGTGGTCGAGAGATCCGATCCCGTTGGCACGTTTATCTGCACCATCGCGTTCCCTCCGGTCGGCGCGGCATCCAACACGATCGTGTAAGTGTCAGACGCGGTTCCGTCGTCCAACTCCGCGATCTCCAAAAGCGACTCCGACACCGACACGCCGAGCATATCGTTCTCCGTAACCGTCACCGTCACGTCCACATCCGCTACCGACCCGTAGTCCGCCCCGCTCGCATCGTGCGTGATCGTCGCCGAATCCGCCGCCGCATCATCGTCCTCCGCCGCCGTCACCGACACCGACTGCGTCGTGTTCCACGAACTGTTCGTAAACGTCAACTTGTTGTCCGACGACAGGTTCGCCGAGCTGAAAGTCACATCTGTGTTGTTCGAACTCAACTGCACCGTCACATCCGACGCCGGCTGAGTGCTCAACTTCACCGTGTACGCGCCCGTGTTGGTCTGACCCTCTCCAACCGTCACGTTCGACGGCGTGATCAGCACGTTCGGAGTGTCCGTATCCGTCACCGTCACACTGACGCTGTCAGACGTCTGCGTCGACGCGCCCGACCGGGCGTAATCCGCACCCGACGGGGTGTGAGTAACCGTGCCCGTGTCCTGCGCCGTATCGTTGTCCGGACTCGCATGAACCGTCACCGTCGCACCCGTGTTCCAGTTGCTCGAGTTCAGCGTCACGCTCGCCGGTTCCGCATAGATGTCCGTATTCGAAGGATCGTTGATCGTCACCGTCACGCTGCTGTTCGCACCGTTGTCGTCGGTCGGCAAGAAAGCCAAGGTGAGCGTGTACGTCGCCGTCGTCGTGCCTGTGTCCGGCTCGTTGATCGTCATCGAGGTCGGATTCGCTACCACCTTCTGCTGGTCGTCATCGTCTATCGTCACGACGACGTTTTGAATCGAAATGTTGTTGAACTCCAACGGGTCGGTCCCGGGCGTGCCCGTCATGGCCGACGTGTGCGTAATCGTCGACTTATCGTCAAACGCGTCGTTGTCCTGCACCACCGTCAACGTCACATCCTTAAACGATTGCCAGTCGCTCCCCGAGAACGTCAACGACGCCGGTTCCGCCGTAACATCCGTGTTGTCCGTCGGATCCACTATCGTGAATGTCACCGTGCCCGAGGGTTGCGCCGTCGGCCTGACCGCATAAGTGACCGTACTCGTACCTTCCGCCGCAGTAATCGTCTGGAAGTCGTCGGAAACGACGTCTGGCGTGTCGTTGTCATCCGTCGTCGTGCTCTGGAACTCGAAATTCGCCACGTCATCGTCGATCACCGTCGCCGATATGTCCGAAACCGTCACCGAACCGTAGTCCGCACCCGAAAAACTGAACGAGATCGCTACCGATTCATTCACCGCATTGAGATCGTTATCCCCCTCGAAGGTCACCTCAACGCCGTCCTTCCAGTTGATTGAGGTGAACGTCACCGAGGTCGTCGACGCGTCGATCCCCGTCGGCGGCGTGATCGTCAACGTCGTCGAACCCGCCGTACCGTCCGAATTTATCGGCTGCGTGTCCAGCTTGAGCGTCAACTTGCTCGTGAACGTCGCATTCTCGTAAATCTTCCATACGCTGTCTTCAACCGGTGACGGCGTGGCGTTGAGCGCTGCAGTGTCGTTGTCCGTAATCGTCACCGACAAACTAGGCGCCGTAACCGTACTGTCGGTCAGCGTCGTGCCACTCAGAGTCGCTTCGCTGTATCCCGTCATCGAGTGCGTGATCGACGACGAGTCGTTCTGACCATCGTCATCCTCCGCAGCCTTCACCGTCACCGTCTGCGCCGTGTCCCAGTTCCCGGTCGTGAACGTCACCGGGTTCGACGAATCGATAGTCGCGTCTTCCGAATCGACGAAGCTCAAGTCCCCATTCGTAGAACTCGGAGTGATCTGGACCTGCCCTCCCGGCTTCGTGTCCAACACCAGCGTGTACGTATTCGAAGCGTTTTCACTGACGGTCAACGAAGTAGACGGCACAAGCGTCACACCCGCCGTTTCATCATCGGTGATGTTGAACTTCACCGAAGGCACTGTCTCCGTCGAATCTTGGTACTCCTGGGCGGACCCCGACCTAATTGAATGCGTCAACTCCACTATCTCATCGTCGGAGTCGTCGTCTTGGACGGCAGTGACCGAAACCATCCGGCCAGTTTTCCAGATCAAGGGGGTAATCGTCGTGAAGTTGGTCACAGAACTGATAGCGTTCAATCCCATCTTGTTCAAATCAACACTGACATTGCCAGACGGATTGGCGCTCAACTTGATCGTGTACATCACCGTGTCGCCCTCGTTCATATTGACCGACGTTGGCGACACGACCACCGCCGCCTTGTCGTCATCCGTCACCGTCAACGACACATCACTCTTCACCGAGGCGTAATCTCCGCCGCTCGCAGTGTGCTCCACCGTCGCCGTGTCGTTGATCGCATCATCGTCCGAAGCCGCACTGAACGTCACCGTCTGCGCCGTGTTCCAGTTCGTCGTCGTGAACGTCAAGCTCAACGTGGCGACCCGCATGTTGTCCGCATCTTTGAACCGGATGTCCGACGAGGCCCCCGATTTGAACGCCAAATCAACCGTCACAGTGTCCGAAGGCTCCGTGGCCAACTTAACCGTGTACGACCCCTCCACGAAAATCGCGTCCGTTCCTACCTGCTCCACCGTGCTCGTCGCCTCGGTCACTGTCACCGAAGTCGCCGAGAACTGCAGGCCCGCCGTGTCGTTGTCGTCGACCTTCGCCTTCACGTTCGGCGCACTCACACCCGTATAGTCCGAATTGTCCGCCGTGCCCGACAAGGTGTGCGTCAACGTCACTTCATCGTCTTGTCCGTCGTTGTCCTCGCTAGCCGTGACCGTGATAACGACATCCGTGTTCCAGTTGGTCGACGTGAAGGTGTGCGTCGCCGGAGACGCCGAAACATCGGTGTCCGAAAACCCGCCGACCGTCAGAGTCACCGAGTCCGTACTCGGATACGGCGCACTCGACAGCTTCACCTTGTACGTCGCATTACTGCCCTCGTTGACCGTCAAGTTGTGCTCCATCTCGGTCACCGTCGTATCCGTCAGCGTCAGACCCGCCGTCTCGTCGTCATCCACCGAAACCGACACCGAAGGCCCGCTCGTCACGCTGCCGTACCCGGTCACCGTGTGCGAGATGCTGCCCGAATCGTCAAACGCGTCATCGTCCTGAGACGCTGTCACCGTCACCGTCTGCGTCGTGCTCCAGGTACCGGTCGTAAACATCAATGAAGTCGGGCTGACCGAAACCCCGCTGTCCGAACCGGCCGTCGGTGTGACCGTCACATTGCCGGTCGGGGGAGTGGCCAACCGGACCGTGTAAGTATTAGTCATTCCCTCGGTTATGTTCAACAACGAAGTCGGGCTTATCGTCAAACCCGCCGTGTCATTGTCGTTCGCCGTCAACGACACGCTCGCCGCCGTAGCCGAGTTGTAATTCGTATCCGCCGTCGACATCACCGTGTGCGTGATCGTCGCAGTGTCATCAGCGTCATCGTCGTCGTCGATCGCCGTCACAGTCACCGTCTGCGCCGTCGCCCAGTTCACACTCGTAAACGTCAGCGACGTCTTATTAATCCGGAAATCCGTGCCCGTAGGCGCGTTGATCGTCACCGTCACATCACCGGCGGGTTTATGATCCAGCACCACCGTGTAATCCGAGCCGGAGATGTCTACATCCGCGTGGCTATCTTCGGCCACCGTCAACGACGTCGGATTAACCGTCACCGTCGCCGTGTCATCGTCCGTCACCGTCACCGACACATCGGGTCCAGACGTAACACTCGGATAGTCCGTCACGCCGTGCGTGATCGTGAACGATTCGTCAACCAAATCGTCGTCCTGCTCCGAAGTCACCGTAACCGTCTGCGTTTCATCCCAGTTACCTTCATCGCCAGCAGTGAACATCAAACTCGTCGGCGAGATCGTCAACCCCGTGACCTGCGACGGCGTAACCGTCACCGTCGCTCCCGGATCCGTGTTCAACACCACCGTGTACGTCTTCGAATGCGTCGCCGGCATCGCCGACGTCGACTCCGTAATCGTGAACGACGTCGGGTTGATCGAGACCCCGTGGTTGTCGTCATCCTCCACCGTCACCGACACCGACGAGTTCGTGATCGACGCCGACCCGAAGTTCGCACCGGTCACAGAGTGCGTGATCGTCGCCGAGTCGTCAGTCATATCGTCGTCCTGTGCCGCCGTCACCGTCACCGTCTGCGCCGTGTTCCAGTTCGCGGTCGTGAACGTCATAGTTTCAGGGCTGGTCGTAACCTCCGTGTTGTCCGTCGGATCCGTAATCGTCACCGTGACGTTGCCATTCGGCTGATCATCCAACACGATCGTGTACGTGCCCGTAGCGCCCTCGTTGATCGTCAACGAACTCGTCGAAACCATCACGCTCGCACTGTCGTCATCGGTCACCGTCACTGTTATCGAACCCGGCGTGGCCGTGTACCCCGTGTAACCCATCACCGAGTGCGTGATCGTCGGAGAATCGTTCTCCAAGTCGGCGTCACTCACCGCCGTCACCCTCACCTGCTTCGCCGTGTTCCAATCCGACGAACCGAACGTCAAACTTCCCGGATTGAACCGCAGATCCGTACCCGCCGCAGACGGCGTCACCGTCACCGATTCATCTTCCCCAGGCGAAGTGTCCAGCTTGATCGTGTACGTCGCACCGGTCGTATTCCCCTCCGCGATCGTGAAACTCGTCGTCGAAATATCCACCCCTGGAGTGTCATCGTCATCCACCGTCACCGTCACATCGCCAATCGAAATTCCGCTGTAACCAGAATCAGTCGATTCCGCCGTGTGCGTGATATCCACCGACTCGTTCCCATGGTCATCATCAACCACCGCCGTCACCGTAACCATCTGCGCGGTAGCCCAGTTCGAAGACGTGAATGTCAAGGTCGACGGAGATACCGTCACCGCACCCGTGTCGTCAGAAGTCGGAGTAATCGTCACATTCGCCGACGGCGCCGCATCCAACACCACCGTGTACGTCGCCTCATTCTCCGTTATGTCCGAGGTGTCCGTGTCGTCGACTTCGTCCAGCGCAATCGTGGTGGTCTGAGCGCCCGTTGTGTCCGGGTCCGTATCCAACGTCACACCCTTCGCCGCATTGATCTTCCCCGTAAACGTCGTCTGCAGAGATCGACCGGTTCGCGGGATGAACGCCCAAGCTTCGCTGTCCGTCTGATTCATCGCATTAGTGGGGAAACTCCAACCCGTGGTGGCGTTCGTGTCCACCCCCGAAAGACTCTTTTGACGGATAGCGAAATACACACCTGAGGTCGAATCCGAAATAACCGCGTGGTACGTCGTGCTCGCCGCAAGCGTCGCATTTTCAGGTGCGTTGAATGAGAGAATCCCACTTTCCCCCTGCCCAGGCACTGCCTGCGTCTGCGTAAACGTGTGCACGACACTGCCAGGGTCGCCGCTCGAGTCCCCATGAATCGCCAACCCCGGGCTGATCGCCGAACTGTCGTCAGCTACCGTGATCTGAAACGTGACCAACTCAATCGTGTATCCGCTCGCGTTAGCACCGGTCCTGAACGGGATCGATTTTTTGTAGGTCGAATCATCTCCCATGGGACTTCCCACCCCGATGACAGCCGCGACGGGATTTCCTAATGGGGTCGTCCCCGTCGCGTTGGTCAGCAACGTCTGCGTGTTCTGCGCCTCCACTCCCGGCCCCGTCAACGCCTCCGGCAATCCTGCCAAAACCACCACACCGACTATCGCCAGCGCAGCTATCGCGCCACGGATCTTCAACAACTCTCTCAACGCAGGGCTCCGTCTGTTTGTTGGGTTAGGCGGTACCCGATCCGTCCGGTTCGTTGGAGGCGCCTAATTCGACGGCACGTCAAGCGATCAGCGCCCTCGATCACCACCAGAAAGCCGCGTTTCACGACAGATTGGTATTTCTCCTTGGTGTCAGATTGCAAAAACATCTCCACGACACGTGGTTTTGATCAGTGCATGGCGTATACAACGCATCATGTGTGTTGAATGCACTGTTCTATTGGTACCACATCAACACCACAAAAACCATCATTTAAACATCAATTGGTGTCAAATGCACACTATCCATCACGATCAATCTCGTCAACAACAACATCACAACCCAAGAAAACCTCATCAGACACATTGGGAAAGCACTACACGCGTACAGCGTCAATCCGGACCCCTTACTCGCATTCCCTTCTTTTCCTCGAACGCGAAGGTCCGTAACATCGACCAGCACGCTAGGCAGGGGGAGCGGAACCGAAGCAACTGCAGGGGATGCGCGATATCGGAGCGGCGGTACTACGGTTTAAAGAGCTAGTGATCGTTGCACTCGAGGCGGCGACTGTCGTTCCAACCGCATCTAAAACCGAATGAGTCGATCTCGGCCCCGACTGGTTAATCCTCGGGGGTTTGATGGGTTTGCCGCTGCATCTAGATCGCTGTCCTGATACGGCCACAGCGATCTGGAGGCATCACTGGAACGTGATCCTCTGTGTAGCCGTTGACCGTTGGGTAGCAGCGCCTACCCTGAACTTGAAAGAGAAAACACCAGTTCGTTGTATAGCGGGATCGCGGCGAAGGACTCTGTAGCCATAGAGCGTTTCGTCATCGGGATCCCGCCATTTCAGTTCACCGACCTGTGATCGGCACTGCCGGTTAGACCCTGCGGTACGGTTGGCGGTTCAGAATGAGGTGATTAAACAGATGCGGGCCAGACGATTGCGGGCGGCACCATCCGCGGCCGGGGAAGCGACGCCAACTTTCGGCTCAATCCAGTTCGTCGTCGTCCAGCAAGCCGCTGCGAGCCGCCCAAACGCCCAGCTCCTGCCTGGTGCCCAGGCCCAGTTTGCGCTGAATAGCATAGACTGCGTTCCGCACCGTCATCGGGTTGTTGCCGCGGACTTCGGCGATATCAGCGTAGGACTTGCCCTGTGCGAACATCCTGAGAATCTCGCGCTCGCGAGCGGTCAGTCGATCGAGTTCGCTCGGCGGGATCAGGTTTTGGCCCTCACCCATGCCCACAACCAGTCGCCTAGCGGCTTCGCCCTGGACACGAAACTCGCCGCTCGCGACCTCTTTGACGGTCGAGAGGAGCATGTCTTTGCCGGAATATTTTTGCAGGTATCCAGTTGCGCCGGCGTTTACGGATTCGACGATCGCGCCCTGGTTGTTGGATGCGGTGAGCATCATCACTCTCGTCTCGGGCACCGCAGCGGAGATGAGACGGCAGGCCTCGATTCCGTTTTTCTCGGGCATCAAGATATCCATAATCACCACGTTCGGCTTGAGTTCCTCCGCCTTGACAACGGCGTCGTCGCAGTCACCGGACTGTCCAACAACTTCGAATTCGCCTGACCGTTCAAGCACCTCAGCGATCCCTTCGCGCACGATGGCGTGGTCGTCCACAATCAAGACGGTGATTTTCGATTCTGATGACATCTAGGGAGCTTCGAGATTCTCGTCGTAAGGTGCGGTGCAGCTGACGATCGTGCCGTGGCTACCGGATTCAACTTCCAGTTTGCCGCCGATTCGTTCGGCGTCTGCTTTCATGTTCCTGAACCCGTAGCCACGACCGGCGTAATCGTCTGGGAGACCGGAACCATTATCGATCACTGACATTCTAAGCCCATCCGGTGCAAAGTCTAGAGTGACATTGACACTCTCGGCCCCAGAGTGTCGGAGGGCGTTAGTGAGAGCGTTGTGTGCGATAGAGAACAGCAGGCTGCGAGTGATGGCGGGCAGTGGCGGTTCTTCGCCGTGGCGGACGAATGTTGCGGGGATGGACGTGATCGCAGTGAAGGTGTCGATGTGATCGTCGAGAACGTCGCCGAGCTTGCTGCCACTGAAGATCGGTCCGCCGTCAATCTGGTTCCTGAGGGTCCACATGGCGGACCTGGTGAGTTCCCACATAGCTTCAAGCTTGTTGACGAGTTGTGGGTTTTCGTCGGCCATTTCGATCGCTTCCTCGAGGCCGAGACCGAGAGTGTAGGCAGACTGAGCCGTTGTGTCGTGGACGGTCTGCGACATTTCGATACGTTGGCGGTTGAGTTCGCGTTCGCGTTCCACTGCGGCGAACCGTCTTCGGCGTTCGAAGCGAGTGATTAGGTTTACGGAGATGGCGAGGGGGTAAAGCGCCAACAGACGGTAGAAGAGTTCTTTCTCCTGCTGTTGACCGAAGTCGATACCGTCGCCGACGCTGAAGCATATGACGACGTAAATGACCGCGAGCATGGTGGTCCATGAGAGGACGAGCAGCCATGGTGAGAAGACCCATGCGAATACGACGACGAGTGCGAAGTACATGCCGAAGTACCGGCTTTCGAAGCCGCCAGACATGGCGACGGTGAACGCGATAGCGGCGGCGTCCACGGCGCTGAGGGCGAGGAGCCATCGCATATCGACTCGTCCAGTCTTTCGTATTCTCCACTGGACGAATGCGTTGGGAATCATGAGCCCGAGCATGTATATGGAGTTGAGGATGTGGCTGAGGGATCCAACCTCAACCCGATAGCTGCTCTCAACTAGGCCGCCGATGAGGAACGCCCACCGCAACCAAATAGAGACGGTTGCGGGGAAGAGTAGATCCGACGTTGCTTGTCCGTGGTAGACCCACAGCCGGTTGAAGACCATTCGAGGGAATGTGATTATCCGCAGCATGGGGTCCTAGGGACGGAGGTTCGAAGGTGATGCGTAGGGGTCACGGGCGAATTATTAATCCGTCGACATGGGATTAGCATCGTTACTTACACAACCTGTCATGCACGAAATTGTACGAGTGATTTGCGTACATTGTTGATGAACTGTGCGTTTTCTATAGCACGTATGACATGAGATTCGCTGTAGGGCAGTGTGGATGAAGCCAGTTATGTCGCCGTCGAGGTCATGATGGAAATTGGGAGCAGAGGGTTACTGGGCAGTCAGAGGGAGGGCTTGGAAAGGACTGTGTTCAGTAGGAATTATGATCCATCCCCAATTCGGCAGGCGCGGGCACGAAAGGACATATCACTGGCAAACGAGCTGGCCCGGGAGATGAAGGTTCCGATGCCCGTGGCCAACATCGTGGAAAAGACCTCCATCCAATGGGGCAACCGCGGCCGGGGAGAAATGGACACGGAGGAGATTTATCGACCGCAAGAGGAAGCGGCAGGGGTGGAGATCAGGTCGTGCTAGGCCGTAACGACGCTCCACGTCCCCACTGGCAATCGCTTGGAACGATTGAGCGGGGATCGAAGACGCCAGCACAGCATTCGCGTCAACGACCAGTATCGCATCTGCTCTGTTTGGACAGATGCATGTCCAGACGAAGTAGAGATGTCCGACTACCGTTGAAAAATTAAGAGATCAGACATGGTTCGTATCCCCTCCGACCATGAACCCACACACCCGTGCGAGATGCTTTTGCAGGAGTTTCTGCTTTCTCTCGGCATGACGCAGCGCGAATTGGCGGACTGCGATCCAAGTGCCCCTTCAGCGCGTCAGCGCGTCAACGAGGTCGTACGCGGGAGGCGCGGCGTCACTTCGAGCACGGCGCTGCGGCTCTCCAGGTTCTTTGGTGCGTCCCCTGATTTTGGGTCCATCTTCATCAGCGCTGGGACCTCTACCACGCCAGACGCGCCGAGGCGGATCAGATCGACAGCATCCAGCCACATCACAAGTTGTTAACGCTTCGTAGCGCTCCTTAGGTTCCGGGATTCTTCTCAATCGGTCCGGCGAATGGCGATCGAGTTGGACAAAACCGCAATGATCACCGGGCGCGGGATCAAATTCGCCGCTTGCCATTCAGGTCGCGTGGACGCGATGAATGAAAGCGCGATTGGATCCGGTGGCTAGCCAACTTAGACGATGGTTGCCCTGACTGCAACCGCATTTGTTGAATTTCATGCATGGATCCAACTGTTGAACGCAAAACCTCCGGTCGTGTGTTTTGCGCTTCAGCTTCACCCCACATGAACCAGCAACGAAACTAGGACGCGAGAACTGTTGGTACGGCCTTAGGGAAAGGCAACGACGGCACATAGTCCGTCAAGGAAAGTCTTCCTAGTGTTCCGATTTATCAGATTGCCAATTGCTCGCGCTTGCATATCAATTTTAACGCGCCAATGCAGCACTGGTGGGCCGGACTTGACGAAATCAAGAACCGGCACCGATTCACGGGTCGCGCCGTCGCTCGGCATGGGGACCGTGTACGTCAGCGTAGCCTCGTCTCCCACCACCTCGACGCCTTTCACGAAGTTGCGGATCAGCGCCTTGCGCTCGGGAATGGTCCCCTCCTGCAGGAACTCACGGAAGTCCGCCACGTACCCCGCGATCTCGTCGGCATCCGGAAGGCCGACCCTGCGCTGCTCCAGCAGGCGCTCGGCGTCGTCCCTCGCAACCTCCAGCTGCTCCTCGCGGTCCCTCAGAGACATGATGCGGGGCGACAGGATCTCGAGTGTCAGTTCGCTGGTCTCTATCGCCTCGTAAAGCCTCTCGAGCCGTTTCCGCACGTCCTCCAGTTCCGCATCTAACGTCTCCATCCTGCCTGAAAGCTCGCCGGCCATCGCGTCGATCTCCTCGGCCACAAGCTGCACAAGCTCCACGATGGTTTCCTCGTCGAGTATCCGATCCCTGATCTTGTCCACCACGAACGCCTCGACCTTGGGGGCGTTCAGGTAGCGGGCGCTGCACGTGCCCGCGCCCTCACGGAAGAGCGTGCCGCAGATGTAGTAGGCGAACTTGCCGCTCTTGGCTCCCTGCGCCGTGTAAGGTCTGCCGCACACGCCGCACTTCAGCAGGCCGCTCAGAAGGTAGGGGCTTCCCACCCGCGCGGGCCTCTGCGCCTTCGGGGCGCGCTTCCGCATGGCTTCCTGAACCGAGTCGAACAGATCCCTCGAAATCAGCGCCGGCCACGCCCCATCCACCCGCACCGGGTCCTGAGACTTCTCGCCCTTCGACTTCCTGCCCCACACCGCGGTTCCCGTGTACGCCTCGTTGGTCAGAACATAGTGGACCCCGCGCGTGCTCCAGCGCCTGCCCCGGTTGGTGATGCCCTTCCCGTTCAGGTCCTTGCACAGATCCTTGAGGCCGCTGCCGCGGAGCGACTTCTCGAACATCTCCTTCACCACAGGGGCCGAGGCCGGGTCGACCTCCAGCGTGGGACGTTCCTTCGCGCCGTCGGCCACCTTGATCCGCCGATAGCCGAACGGGGCTCTCGAGGCTAGGAAGTAGCCACGAGAGGCCGCCTCACGCATCCCCCGCACGACCTCCTGCGCGAGGTTCTCGCTGTAGAACTCGTCCACGCTCTCGATGATCCCCTCAAGCAGCCTGCCCGTGGCGCTGTCCTCGGCCTGCTCGGTGATGGACACCACCCGGATGCCCTTGCGCCTGAGCATCGACTTGAACGCCACGGCATGCTCCCGCTTGCGGGTGAACCGCGAGAACTTCCAGACGAGGATCACGTCGAACGGCGCCTTCGACCTGCCGCCCTCCTCGATCATCTCCCTGAACTGCGGCCGGTCCGCGACGCGGCCGCTCTCGGCCTCGTCCACGTACTCGCGGGCGACGGAGTAGCCGTTCCTCGAAGCGTACTCGCGCAGCGCCTTCAGCTGGGCGGACACGGACAGGTCCACGTTCTGCCGGTCGCTGGACACTCTGGCGTACAGCGCCGCCGGCGTCAGGGGCTTCGGGTGCTTCTGCTTCTTCATGATTGCTCCTTCTTCGTTTCTCGCCGTCTGGCGTCGGGTCGGGATCGCAGCCTTTCCACGCGCGCCCGTCTGCGCCACTCCCGCTCCTCCACGTACAGGCGGAAGCCCTCGCGGAGGAGTTCGCTCACCGTGCTGTCATCCTCCTTGGCCACCTGCCGCAGCTCTCGGGCCATCTCCGGCGGAAGCGAGAAGGTGACGGTGGCGGTGTTCCTGGGTTTGACGGGCATGGCTTCTCTTTTTTCTCCGTTGACATAAGACGTAGTCTTACTCTTATATTCTCTCATCCGCGACCCAACGTCAAACGAGTCTAGGCGAGAATCGGGCCTTGGGAACCCGCATCAGCCACATTGCAGCCGTATCGGAGCAAGCGATTCGGAGCGGGAGGATCAGGAAGACCGCTGCCTCCGTCGTCGAAGCGATGGCGCCTAATTTGTTGGATGGGTGGAATACTGGCGCTGTGGGGATCGTGAGGCGGACAGGTCGTTACCCAATGTTTAACGGCTACTAAGCAACGACGAATTTGCGCGAACTACCGTAAAGCTGGAGGAAGCGTATAATCGGGACGGCCGCGTTGAGTTAGGTTTAAGTCCCTAAGGAAAGGAGGGGCGGAATGGGCATGAGATTGATCCGTCCCGCCCAAGAACCACGTTACCGTCAACCACGTCAAAGAGCAAGTCCCCACACCCGACATCGTCCGCGGCGGCGGCATCTCCGAAATGCGCAAAATCGCAACCATGGCCGAGGCATACTACATCCCAGTCCTCCCACGACGCCACCGGACCCATCACAATGGCCGCCGGCGCTCAAGTCATGATGCCCCTAACTTCAACCGCCTAGAAATCGCCTACTCCGAGCTGGCCCACTACAACACCACCCTCATACCACCCCAAGACGCAAAAAACGGCTTCTACAAGGTCCCCGATACACAAGGCAAAGGCGACGAGCAAAACCCCGACTACATAGCCGCCGGCCCCAACAAATCCATTGTGACTTAACTCATAATTGCATCGGTGGATTACAACCAAACATAGGCGATAATTTCCATGATGGTGTTCCCAGACGAGCATAAAATGGCCTTTTTGTACCGCCAGCTTGCAGTTGAGCGTGGCAACGTATGTCTGATGGTCGGAAGTGGTTTCAGCAAGAACTCGATACCAATCGACTCCAGTTTGGGTCGACTCCCATCTTGGCAAGAATTGATCCTGGATATGTATAAAGAATTGGATTTAAATACACAATCCACATTCACTGGATCAATGTCCGGCGGTATGCCAAACGCGAAAGGCTACCTAGAGATTACACAACGATACGAAGACGATTTCAGCAGGACAGGTTTGCATGGGTTTTTGTACAAAAAAATACCCTATAAGAAATATGTGCCCAGTGAATTGCATGCTGATTTATTGAGTCTTCCCTGGCGTGACATTTATACGACCAATTGGGATACACTTTTAGAACAAACAAACGACGCGGAAGGATCGAACAAATACGCTGTGGTCAGGAACCGCAATGAAATTCCGCTTCATGATAGTCCCAGGATAGTGAAATTACACGGTTCTCTCGACGGACATTTTCCATTGATTGTGACCAAAAACGACTATGACCAATATCCAGACACACATGCGGTTTTCGTAACCGATGTTCGAGATTCTATGGCCAAGAATTATTTCTGTTTACTCGGATTCTCGGGAGACGATCCTAATTTCGAAAAATGGGCTAGCTGGGTACATCAAAACCTCGAAGGCAGTGGTCCTAAGATTTTTTTGGCTGGTTGGTTGGCGCTAGAAGCTGACCGAGTTAAATATCTTCAAAGACAACTGAACGTAGCAACGATCGACTTGTCCCAACATCCCGAAGCTAAACTTTGGTCAAAAAATGACCGCCACGCCGAAGCTACGAAACGAATATTGGCTTATCTGAATCAGGGACCGGCAATCACGGTTGCAGGTTCTGCACCTCCGCTGAGACCAGAGATCAAAGGGCATGAATTCGCCGCGCCGTCCGCTGTCGACTGGCTTGCAGAGGCTAAAGCAGAACCGTGGTCGCCGCCTCGATCGATTTCTGACGACGAGAAGAAAACCTCTATCTTGGAAATCACCGCATCTTGGGCGTCCATCCGTCAATCATATCCGGATTGGATAATTGCTCCCCTTGAGATCCGCGACACATTCATTAGCAAAACACGTAGTTGGCTCGGTCACGTATTGAACGGATTAGGTCTTCTGTCGCCAACGGAACGCGTCCATGCTATTCGGGAATTGATCTGGCGTCACGATTTAACTCTTGAACCAATCCCGGATGAACTTGTGTCGTGTGCTTTGGATGCCCTGGCACAGGTTGACCCGCGAGCCCACGATCCTGAATCCCGTTCCGAAATCAGGGAGGTGTGCAGAGACATCGCTCTGTCGTTGGTCACTTGCGCAAGATACCGTCTTGACAAAACGTCGTTTGATCAACGAATTGCCGAAGCGGAGGGATTTTCGACGGATAACGGGGATGTCAGTCATCATCTCAACTACGAAAAATGTCTTTGGGCGGCTTGGTCATTCGATTTCAATCAACTTAATCAGCTTCTAAGCGATTGGACAACCGAGGAATGCGATCCCGTTTGGTTCTTACGAAAGTCCGCGCTCTTAAGCGAAGTTGGAAGAGAAACAGAGGCGATCGAATTAGTTGAACATGCGGTTGCAGAGATCGATCGTATGCCGGAGGAAGAAAGCAGCCTGCGGCGGTATTCAATCGAGGGTTGGGCACTTTGCTCTACGATCGATTTCGACAACCAATCGGATGTTGTGAAAAGGTGGAACGAGTTAGCGTCGCAAAACAGCGACGCCTCGGCAGAAAGTTCGGAAGTCATTCGCGTTTTAGTCAGGGACAATGAAGATCAAGAACCACCTGATTTTGATGGTGAAATCATGTACCGAAATCACCTCAAATTCGGAACTCAAACCCCAATCGCGCGATCATACCGTGCGATCAGGCTTTCTGAACTCGCCGGTATCCCAGTCGCAACACCTAAAGCAACCTATCCTCGAGCGGCGGCGGCCGAGATGGTTGGCCTCGCAGCCGTTAGGCTCGTCCAACCCCACCCGGAACTCGCAATCCGTCAGATGCTGCGGGCAAGCACTTGGGATGAGGACAAATCACTCAAAATCATAATGGTGCGGAGCAACCTTTCAAGTTTGGATCCTCGAATCGTCAACGCGTTGGTCTCGGACTGCATTCGCATAGTCGAGCAGTCAAGGTCAAATGGTTGGGTCGAAAGATTGCGCGTAACCATTGAGGTGCTTTCTCGGCTGGTACCAAGGACCGATTCGGATACGGCTGTGGAAGTATTCGACTTGGCGATGAATCTTTACCGCGATAAGGAGGATTGGATCACCAAACACCATTGGATCGCTACGCCATTGGATAATTTATTGAAACGAAGTTTTGCGACCGTAGCGCCAGAAGTCAGGACCAAAATCGCAATAGACGTTGTATCTACACCAGTCATTGGCTTCGATGATTTCAACGCTCAGATCATGGAGCGCTTTCCCGATCCCACAAATGTGTTCAACGAAGTCCCAAGATTCATCCTCCCAGAACGGACCGCTGAAGTTGCAGCCCGATGGCGGCCCGCATTCGAGCAACTTATCGCCGCGTTACGCGAGAACGACGAAACCCGCAAGAGAGTTGTTGGTAGATTACTTCCTTTGATCCGCGAAGAATTCTTCACGCCAAGAGAGGAGCAAGACTTCGCCAATGCTTTGTGGGGTGAACGTAATGAAGGTTCCAGGGATTTCCCTGTGTTAAAGGATTGGGATGACTGGATCTTCATGACTTTGCCGGAGCCAGAACAAGGACTGGCGAAGCGGATTTTTCGTCGAAAATGGCTGCTCAACCGCGACGTGCAATCAAGATTTGCTGCGTTCAACAAAACCAACGTTGGGACGTTGAATCTTGGCGCATCAATGGTCTGTCCAGGATTTCTAGAGGACACATTGTTCAACGCGGGGTTGGCGATCGACCAATTAAATGTCGCAAATAGGGATTTTGAACTTACCGAGAGAGAACGGGAATTCGTCCGCGACATGATTTTGAATTGGTCCAACGTTCCAGTAGTCTCACACGACTTTCCGTTAATACAACGAGATCTACGGTTCGTTGAGAGCCGCACGGTATACGGGATCTCCGCGTTGTTGACCGAAGTGGAGATTCCCGAGTCAACGTGCGAAGTTGTGTTCAACAAGCTCAAGATGCTGACCGGAACCCTAGTCCCTGCGTATCAGCCGACCGCAGCGTTGGTTGCGCATCACCCGGGCAGAACATCTGAGTTTACAACTTGGTTGACAAAGGGTTTGCTGTCTCGCGATCGCGCAACCGTGAGCATTGCCATCGATGGGTTGATAACTTGGTTACGTTTGTCCCACACTGATGCGGACAAGACAGCGGTCTCTTTCCGCAAGCCTGATGCGCCGTCAAACGGACTCGTTCGCGAATTGGGCAACATGTTGGCGAGCCGACGGAGCGTGAGTTTCCCAAGTTCTGTCAGCGCCGTCAAATGGATTTTCGATCACATGGACGACCAAGTCCAAGGGATCATCCTCGACGATGTACTAATTGGCCTTGATTATTTGTCTGCAGAACTCGAATACGGTGAAGACTGGGAGGAAATCAACGTATTCCAGATGCGACGCCATTCAGCGGCGTTAGCAAAATCGATGGCTAGAGCCGGTTACTCGAAACTACCGGAAGTAAAACGATGGTTGGAAATTGCTTCAACCGATCCTTTCGCTGAGATTCGAAATGAATTGGATGGCTGAAAACCCTGTTCGTCAATTACCCAGGTATCGGTAAATCCGCGTTCTTTGTACGGACGCTTCTTTCCGCTATCCCGCCCCAAAAAACTCCCAAAACCGCGTTGCCAATCTCCCCGCATCCGGCCGCTCCATCCGCCGCGACGACACATATATCCGCTGCCCTTCCAACCCCTGCAACTCGTGCCGCAGCATCGGACCAACCACCTCCACCAAGATATCCCGACGCACATGGATCGCATCACCCGGATGCACCCCCAACAGCAACCGGTCAAACGCCGCATGATGCAGCCGACACAACGACATCCCCAAAACCCACCCGCAGACACCACGACCGGTTCGCCGTGCAGCACGCTATCCGCAGCGATTTGCGCCGCATCCAGCCACTCCCCATGCCGGAGCTGACAAAAAGCGCACTGATGCCGAAACGCCTGCAACACCCGCTCCCGAAACGCCCTCCAATGCTCCCTGTTAGGTCGGAACGAAACATGCTCGTAACAGTTGGGTGGTCCCAACGCTGTGCTGTTCCGCCTCTCGCCGACGAACTTGGTGAGAGAGGAACCTCGCCCAGTTCGGTTCAAATGAGGGTAAAGCGCGACCACACTAAAGCCTTGCCAGCAATCTCGCACAAACAGACAAGCACTCAGGAGATTCGCCTACACCGCTTCGCCTCCCTCATACGTCGCGGCTAAGTTCCACTCCTGAACCCACCGTCGGTACGACTCGATGTCCACATACTGCTTGAACAACTCCTTCACCCCAGCCAACAGTGCCTTATCATGCTCGATCTGAGCATTCTGACGATCCGGATTTTCCATCGCATTCTGATACGCAATGTTCTCACTGACCTTCTTAGGCAAATCCTCGATGATGAACTTCGTGACCCGATCCGCACCTCCCCACGCGATATTCCCAAACATATCGTTGAACTGCTGAACGATGTTCGACAGCCGATCAAGTTCCGGTTCAGGCTTCCGTCCACCGCCATGCCAAGGAACCGGGTCCAACTCACCATCCACAACGGTCAACATGATCTGCTCCATCGCCCGCTTCTAAACCCGATAGCTATCCATATCGATAGTTTCGAGAGGTCCTCCTCTTCTGGCGCTGGCAACTTCGAAACCAAGAAATTCAGGAATACCGACAGCTTCTCCATCTACGGATACGAGGGCCTGTAAGACGAACTGGATAATCTCGAACACGTCCGATGCCTATACGGCGACCTAAGCTCCGTCGGTCAAGTCGATCCCGGTCGAAAAGAACCCAAATCGTATTCACTCACCGAGAACGGCATCGAACCAAACCGCCCCCTTCGCCAAAGACGTGAGAGGGGCGCAATCCGTTCACCCTCCCCTTTTAAAGGGGAGATTCAGAGGGGTACCCGCGGGAAATGCCCACCGAAAACGGGTCGACCCAACCAACGCTCGCGCTCTTCTAGCCTCCATTAAAGATGAGTGCGAGTTAGGGCATGTGTGCATTCAGGTGGATTTGACTTGCTATAACTTTTCTGCGCGATGTGGGAGCGGATAAGGAATCAGAGATACCCAAGGAACTCTTCCACCGTTAGTTCCGCGTCTCGGATCAACTTTCGCAACAATCCCCGCTTCAACTCCTTCTTACGCGGAACCGACAGATGGTGCCCTGACGCGTTCCGGACGATCATGTGGCTGCCCCGCGTGGATACGTGCGAGTATCCGAACTTCCTCGCCGCCGCCACGAACTCGTCGCCAGATATGACAGGGAGTTTAGGCAAGTCTCATGGAAGAGCGAACACCTACATATCGCGTCATGGCATTTGATTGCCGAGTATCGACCAAACTCTTTTCTCGTTGCTCAGCAGCGAGGGCGGCCATATAGGCTTCGATGGCATCGACGATATTCGTCATCGCCTCTTCAACCGTATCGCCTTGCGAATGGCAACCTGGCAAACTCAAACAGGACGCTACGTATCCACCGTCCTCTTCATCGGGTTCGATTTGGATGAGAAACACGGATTTGGGACGAATTTTGTTCCAGATAGTTCTTGCAACGGACGTGAGGATGATCGCAGCACTTGTGGCCATCAGAGCTATCCCCACCACGTCAGTTATGTCGTTCATGGCGGTTCCCCGTTGGTTGCTTCACGGATGTGTGCTTGATTAAAGGTTGAGCATACTTTAACACTTGATTCTACGATTCGGTTTGCACCTCGGTTCAACACGAGGCGATGCAGAATCGCTCATCCCTTAGATATTGTTCTTGTTCCCCTCATCTTGAGACGAAATTGAAGAGGCTGCATGTAACCACGGCACAATTCGAGTCTTCTCCTATCCACAACTTGGCGCGCATGGAGTGAAGCGGAATGCGCGGGGACGCCCGTTCGGGCCTATTCCACCCGAAAAACCTTCATCGCCTCGTCACCCAGATGATTGATGATCTTCACCGCAAACCGACCTGAACTCGGCGCGTCAAACGGACGCGATACCGCCGAACTTAACGTTGCCCAAGCATCCGCATCTATCTCAGCCTTCAACGTCGTCTTCAACGCCTTGTATGGATCCTGTGCACCCAAGAAATACGCCTGCCGCACGAAGAAGCTCTCCCCGTTGTAATCCGTATCCACGAACCAGCACGCGATCCCGTCCGTATCATCGCTCCGCACCTCGCCCGACTGGGGATGAAACACGTCGATACCTTTGACCTCGACGACCACCTGACCGTCTTCGTTCCGTCGAACCTCAACATCCGGCTCGCCGAAGATAACGAACAGGTTGCCCTTGCCCGTGTTCTTCAAGTCCGTCGACATGTGCAAATCCGCATTCATCCGCGCCTTCAACACCGGAATCCGTCCAAGACGTTCCAACTCCGCAGTATGCCCCTCATAGTTGAAAGCGCACGCAATCAAGACGTCGAAACCTATCTCCGCAGCCTCACGCGCCGCTTCCACTAGATCAGGACGCGACACAGTCCCAAACTCTGGACCGATGTAAATCCCGGCACGACGCCGCACACCGTCAACCTCATCACCCTCCATGTAATGCCCTTCGGCGCAGATGTAATCACCCGGGAATCCAACTACCGAATCGAAATCTATCTTGTCTTCCTTATGCGCCTGTTGAACTCCCGCCGTTTTCAGGTGCTCCAACATCCTCTGCGCAAAATCGTCAACCGAATCGAACGGCTCACCGTCATCCCCCAATCCGTCGAAGAACTCTCCATTCTCATCAACCGACATCATCCGATGCGGCGACACCGACTCCACCGTGAACGGACCCGCAACACGTACCTTGCTCCGATCCTCATACGGCTTGTCGTATAGATACTCGAACTCCGCCTTCGCCGCTATCGACGCATCGATCTCCTTCTGACGTTTGATCCGCAACTCCCACCACTCCGCATGAGTACGCACAGCCTCATCCGACCAACCATCTTCGACTTCACGAGGTATCTCCCACTCCTCCCAACTGGTCCCAAGATGATTATTCAACCGCGCCCGCAGCGGCTCCATCAACCGCTGGAAATCCTCCCAAATCACATCTATCTCAGCATTGTTCGCAATATCCCGCAACGTGATATGCGGAACACGCTCATACACGAATCCCTGCCGGACATCGCCAAACGTCGGTGACGACGAGGGCACGGTTCGAGTGACCTCTGCCTCTTTCTCTCTACCTTCGTCGCTGTCGGACAGGAGGTAGTACGGATACCGAGCACCCATGATTCGAGCGCGGGCTAGCGCTAGGGCAACGCGGCTTGTGTCGATCGTTATCCAACGTCGGCCCCATTGTTCTGCGACGTATGCCGAGGTGCCTGACCCGCACGTCGGGTCTAGTACCAAATCACCAGGATCCGTTGTCATCAAAACGCAACGTTGAATGGGTATCGTAGATGTTTGCACGACGTATGATTTGTATTGTTCCGAAAGTTGTTCGTTCCAAACGTTGGTGAGGATATTCACAGGAAAATCATCTGCAAATCGTACATATCGAGGAGTCCTTCCTTGGATTACTATACGTCCGCTAGCCTCCAGTCGATCAACCCCAGTTTGACTCGTGCTCCATGATCCCCTTGACAACGTATAAATTTTGCCTCTGATTTTTAAGGGATGTGGACGCCCACCTTGAGATGTCATATCGCTAAACGCCGCTAAGCGAGAAGGTTCAAACGTTGAATTTGCAAAATGCGAGGTCTTGCCTACTTCTCGGTAGTGGGACCCAACCGATTGCACATCTGACTTGACAGATAATAGATGCCGGAATTTAAGCGAAGATTTCGAGCGCGCGTACCAAAGAATAAAATCGCATACACTTGACAACGCACTGCTAGTTGAACCCGTTGTCGTCACGAAGCTTATCTGACTCACGAAATTTTCGCTACCGAAGACTTCATCTAGTAACGCCCTTGCTCTGTGAACGTTTTCATCGCCAATTTGTACAAACACGCTACCACTTTCCGTGAGTAATTCATGCGCGATTGATAATCGATCTCTCAAATAACCGAGATAAGAATGAATTCCATCACGCCAAGTGTCGCGGAACGCTTTAACTTGTTCAGGCTCTCGCGTCATATATCGACTAATGTCACTACTGGCTCTCCGATTAGTAGTCGACCACTGAAAGTTCGAATTAAACCGAATTCCATACGGCGGATCGATGTAGATGCACTGCACCTTCCCCCTCAACCCCTCGCGCTCCGCCAACGACGACATCACCTGCAAACTATCGCCCAAAATCATCCGGTTCGACCAGTTCGCATCGTGTTGATAGAACTCGGTCTTCGCATCCTCGCTTGGCAACCCGTTGAAATCGGCGAACAGGTCCGCAAACCCCTCTTGCACGCCCTCAGCTTCAGCATCCCGGTTCGCCTGCGACTGCTGCATCAAGTCATCTATCAACACCTTCGGATGCACACGCTCCTGTATGTAAAGCGGTGGTGCCTGCACCATCAAGTCCGACGCGTCCTGCTCATCCTTCCCCCGCCAAACCAGTTGCGGATCCAAATCTCGATTCCGCCGCTCATAAGCCACCTGCACCGGCGACTGCTCCTCCTCGCCCATCAATGACTGATGCTCCGCGCTAGGTAAGTTCGGACGCGTAGCATCCGAGTGGCGGATCGTCTCCACTTCCTTGGGTTGGCGGGATGTGCGTCGGCGTCTTGTGGTCATGTGGATTCTCGGCTTGTCTAGCTAGAAGTTAATACCACCGCGGGATGTGTTGCGGAAACGCAGTGTTTGGCGATGAAGTTGCCGATAATCTCAGCCCGGACTTTCTCTTCAAAAGGCGGCAATCCTCGAAGTTCGCTGTGGGATTCGTCGGCTTCGTGTTGATCGGTCGCGTGCAACGGGGAATGCACGAAAGAGGTCGTCACATTTTCCCGAGCCAGATTCTGGTTCGCAACCTCCACATTCAACTCAGCGAAACGTCCATCTCGCTTCAATTCAACACGCGAGAGTCTCCGCGCCTCTGCGAGTTGCTCTGATGTCGACTGACCCGGCAAAGCCTCTAGCCACTGAACAGACAAACCATCTTCACCCATCCTCCGCGTGAAAGCGGTCGCCCCCACATTTCCAAAATCATCCACCCGCATCGGACTCGCGTAACGAACCACATTCGCTTCGCCAGGCAACAATACAGTGCTCATTCACGCAGTACCGTATCGAGACCTATCTGCTCCAACCTTCGTGTGATCCCCTGCATTGTGTCCACGCCACCTACCCGCGCCACGTCGTCATCGCTGTTGCCCTTGAATATCACGTACCCCACTTCTTGCCCACCGAGGAACTCCAGAGCAACGTGATCCGTCGGGTGCTCACTCCAACTGGCACTTAAGTTCCCTTCGTCGGTAAGCACCAACCCGCCGCGCCGATAATCCACGTTGTCGTTCACGAACTGCCAAAATGAATCGACCGATTCGCTGCGAATCTCTACACCTTCATCTTTGCCGAATTCACACAACGCCTCGATTCGCTCTCGATACAACTGCAATATCGAAGCAAACTCAGACTGATTATCATCCGACCGCCCAGAGGTCGATGTAATAAACTTGGTCACTTCCTCACTGAAGCGCCCAACACGTCCTTTCGACGTCGATTTTCCTGTTGTCGCCTCTTGCGTCATAGAGTTGGCTCCCTGCGAACCGATTTAGGCCTGTGATTCGCACTCATCTCAAGCTCGTTTTGTCGAGAATATGAACCTATGATGTATCCATATCCTATACAACCGCAGGGTGAGTTGTAGTTACACTGCTCGCAACGGCGGCAGCGACGGCAATCGACGTCGCATCTTCATATGCGGGTAACGGCGTGATTTCGCTGTGCGAAGGATCGGCGACATCGGTGTTGGACGCTCCGAGAGGCACGTTAACACATCGTGCCGCGATCCATACCGTTGCAATCGCTGTCAATGATCTTCCGACATTGAGTTCCGCATACCTCCCGTTGCGGCTCAAACTCAATCTGGATCTTGGCCTGATTTCTGCCATAGCATCGCCAAAACCTGCATTTGACCAGTGTTCGAGCCAATGGACCGACAATCCGGCTTCGTTTTTTCGAAGCCTAAACGCGGCGCTACGTATCGAGCCGTCCGACCTTATCAGCGATGGTCTGACGTAGCGCACTACATGGTCGGTGTTCGGTAGGTCTTGCCCGATCACCGGCAGACCACCGACTGCATCCCAGTTCTCGACACTAAGTCGGGCACTTCAGGCAATCCGGTGGTTCCGTGATGCTGCACGACGTCGTCCGTATCGTCGTTTCCGGCGAAGATCGCGTAGTGGACGGTGCCATTGCCCAAAAACTGCAACTCGAAGTGACTGTCAGGCCCGGTTCGCCACTCTGCTGAAAGGTCACCGTCATCAGTGAAGAATAACTCCGCTGGTCTAGCGTCTGGCATTGTTTCGAGAAGCGAAAGAAAGTCCGCGAACGACGCTCCATTCACCGCGATACCGTACTCTTTTGCTTCTTCCTGGATGCGTCGCACTTGGGACGCGTAAATCCCTGCCATCACCATTGAGTCATCGAATTTGGCATCCGGTGCCTTTTTGACGAGGTTGTCTACTTCCAGCTCGAAATCATCCGCGATCTTGTGCTCGTCCTTGAACTCCGCAAAAGCCCAACGTCCAAACCGCCCTAACGCGTTCACCCCCGGCAACCAGTACGACACCATCGCATTGTTCTTGTCTCTAACGTCCTCGTTGCGATAACCCTTGATCTCAACCACCAAACGCAGCGGTTCCTCCTCGCCATCGTCAATCAAAACTATATAGTCGGGTCGATACGTCCGGGGCTCGCCGCCTCGACGATAAGGCACGCCCAAACCCAAGTTGTGATTCTTCACATAAGCCCGCGCCTTGGGATGTGATTCGACCGCGCGACAAAACTCACCCTCCCAGCCACTGTCAAGTACAGCGTAGTTGACGTGGCATCGACGTGAATCTGTGGTCCAAACGTCTGATTTTGATGTCGTGAAGTTCACATGCCGCGTCGAACCAACGGGGTTGTATGCGTCCAAAACCGCTTTCACCGGGTTCTCTCCCACATGAGCGAGATTGATCGCCGCATCGATGCGATCGCATGCACGCTCCGCCAAAGACGTGTAAAGAAGCTGCGCGGGATACGTGCCACCGTCGCAGTACAGCTCAGAATCGAGCCAGTCGCCCACTATCTGCTTTAGCTGACCGAACAAATGAAGTCTTGCGAGACCATCATCATCTCGCCATCTCGTTTCAAGCAGGTGCTTCGCCAACGTGAATTCGATGGTCGATCGGCGAACTTTTTTCGTGTGCACCAAATTCAGATCCACACCTTCCCCAATGATGCCCTCATTCCGGGTTATCGTCGGACCAACCAAGTCCGGTGTCAGATTCAACAACGAGTCGTCTGTGAACTTCGCGGTCAGTTTCTCGGTCGGTGGCTCCACACGGTAACCCGTCACACGCGGGAATGTGATCTCCAAATCGTCGCGTTCAGGCCGAACAGCCTTAACGTGATACGTCTTCTTCGGCCTCGGTGGCGCCGTAACCACTGGCTTAGCCGTGAAATCGAACGGAACGCCGAGAACATCCGCGTACTCCACGTCAAACAACTTTTCGTCGTTCAGATCATAAGACTGCCGACGTAAAGCCCGTCCTATTACCTGCTCGCAAAGCAACTGGGTGCCAAACGCCCGCACTCCCAAAATGTGCGTAACAGTGTTCGCATCCCAACCTTCTGTCAGCATCGAAACCGACACAACGCACCGCACATTGCCCCCCAACTGACCTTCCTTACCAACCGTGTTCATCACCTCGCGCAGCAACTCGGCATCCGTGATGTTTTCAGCCGCCATCCGATCACCGTCACGCACGATCTTTTCCTGTTTGAACCGCTCTATCTCATCCGCCGCGCTCTGACGGAAGTTCCGGTCGAGACCTTCGCCAGATTCAAGTTGAGCACTGTCGATAAGGATCGTGTTCGGAGTCGGAAGCCGATTGCCGGAATCATCGAAGTTTCGGAAAAGACGAAGCCGGCCATTCTCGAAACGACGATTACCGTCAGCGTCCTCCCGCTCGAAGCCCGAAATGTAGTCATGCACCAGCTTGGAACTAGCGGTGTTGTTGCACACAACTATGAAACACGGTGGTGTCGTTATCCCGGCTTTATGCCACTCCTCGAATGTCTTCTCGTAATGCCCATACAGAGCTTCAAGCGCTGTCTGGAGAGTGACCGGCAGGCTCAACGGATCAAGATCGTTGCTGTTACGTCGACCCGCCCTCGGCATGTCAGGACGGATATGCTCCCAAAGCACGCGGAACGTCGGCATGTCCGTTTCGGGGATATTGTCTGCAACGGGAACCCGCGGTAACTTCACGATCCCGCACTCGATAGCGTCCATCAGCGAAAAGTCCGTCACCGTCCAAGGGAACAACGTCCCCTCGGCGTAACCCGAACCGCGCAGGAAAAACGGCGTCGCAGATAAGTCAACTACCAGCGACACACCAATCACTCGCTTTACCGACTCCAACCCCGATATCCACACCCGCGCCGCTTTGTTGTTTTCGTTCGCTTCCGACCTGTCGTCGCCCGTCAACCTACCTTCATCAGAATCCTCATCCGGCTTCTCCCGATAGCAGTGGTGACCCTCATCATTCAACACCATCACATTCCGCAGACCCATCAACTCCGGCATCACCCGCTTCACCATCTGGCCCTCAGTCTCAAGAGTCTCCATCTTGTGATCATGACCCTCTAGCAAATCACGATTGCCACGAGACAGACTCATCGTCTCCCGCAACATGAACGCGTGATAGTTCGTGACCACGATCTTCGCCCGTTCCAAATCAGGCAACATATCGTCAGGCACCAACTCGCGTTCCTGGTAGTAACTGTCAGGATCGTTCGGTTGCAACACCCGCAACCGGTCCTTGATCGTGATCCCCGGCGCAACAACCAAAAACCCGCGCGTGAAACGGTTGCTGCGCGGATGCCGCACCGCGTTCACCGTCTGCCACGCGATCAGCATCGCCATCACTGTCGTCTTCCCCGCCCCCGTCGCCATCTTCAACGCCCAACGCACCAACTCCGGATTCGCATCACGACTCGCATTCGCCAGATAATCCAACCGATCACGTCCCGTATCCCGTAATCGCGGCGCAACCTCCGCCAACCAAATCACCGTCTCCGCCGCTTCGACCTGACAGAAAAACGGACGATACGAGCTGAACTCATGACTCCGCCAATGCTGCAACAACCTCTGCGTCTCCGGCGTCACACCCCAGTCCGATGGATTCGGGATTTGCCGCCAAGCATCCACCAACCGCCGAATCTCATTCACATTCCCCGTTACGTCATACTGCTGGCCTTGCGATGACAAACCCTGACCATCACCAAATACCAACTCATCCTGCTCGCCTCGACACCGCCGCCGCCGAGGTTTCGGAATCGGAGTAACAAACTCGGCAACACGCCGTTGATCCAAAATCTGCTGAGTAGGTTGCCCAGTCTCATCCAACTCCCAATGCCGCCCCGGATACCCGTACGGCGAATTCAGTATCGGCCTTTCAAAAAACTGGTCCGACATCAGCCCGTTCAACGTCCTTTCGCTATTTTCGCAACGCGACTCAAGCTACTTTACGATAGCCCAAATCGACTCAACCACGCAACCAACAACTCCGCCACCGTCTCACCTTCACCATGGTCTTCACCAGCGGCACCACCCAAAACCAAGCCCGAGAACGTCACGCCAACCCCGTTGCAACGTGTCCAGAAACGGCTAGTCCCAGCGCACCGAAGTGCCGATCTGCTTCTGGATCGCCGAGAGAATTATCAACGTATATGATGTGATGAAATATCATATCGATATCTACAGAACGGTAGTGTATAGTGTTTATGTAGACATACAATCATTTGTAGAGAAACCAACATGACACCGATTAAACCAGGCAGGTACGAGTACCGGCCATCGTCCTTGATTCAACTCAGACAGAAACTGAAGCTGAAACAGAGAGAGATGGCGAAACTGCTTGAAATCCCGCCGAACACCCTTTCCCGCTGGGAGAACGGAGCATCCACACCAGATGCCAAGTCCTTGGCTGCGATCTATTCACTAGCCAAGGAGAAGAAAGTGACACCCGAGTTCTTCCATCGCCGGAAGGCAACCGCGAAACAGTCGAAGGGCCAGTCACGCTTAGTCGTACTGTGGGATTTCCAGTACGTCGAGGTTTCTTGGAACCAACTTGACCAGATTGCAGACTGGGTTCAAGCAGAGATAAGCAAGAGGTTCGGAGGCGCATCGCATCGCTTGTTTAAAGCGTTCGCGTGGGAGCAACACGGTAACGCTACCGACCGACTAGCGGAAAAGGGATGGCGGATATTCGAGGACAGCGAAGACCTGAAGGACGAAATTTACGAACACGCCAAGAGCGACTGCGGTCACGACCCCAAAGACACCACTCTGGTCCTGATCGCCCGCGATTTGGAATACAGGGAACTCGTGAAAGAACTCAAGCAGCAAGGCGTTCGAGTGTATGTGATTACACCACCTGCCAACTATGACGGAGCCTTGGTCGAGGCAGGAGGTCAGAAACGATGGATACGGCTTCCCAACACCTATAGCGCACCTTTCTACATGCGGTCGCGCAGGTCCATCAGGTACCCAATCCCGAGTGTTTTGCGGTAGTGCTGACCTAAGACATCAACAACACCGTGCCCGAGTGCCAGTTCCTGATTGACCTGAACCGCACGGCAAAGACAAAAAAGGAGCGATCCCATGGGAATTATCGCAACCGGAAATCAAAACGCCGTACTCGCTTTGGCACCAGCCGTGCTCACAGTGGCAATTCTCGGAGCATTTGTAGTAGGAGTCACAAAACTCATCATGTCCATATTCGAAGACATTTGTTAAAGTTCGTGAGGCAAGTCTTTATTGGACTGATGGCTGCACCCACATACGTCCGATCACTTCCACCCCGCTTCAAACAACCAACACCCAAAATTCTGTCTATCCATGCAGATTCCCCATCATGCGAGAGAGAGCCACTGATCCGTGTAGTTGCAACAGTGAGCGGCACAACCCAGGCCCCGCAACGCCGTCCCTTGCGGTCACCCCTGCAACCAAACAACCGCACCCCACGCCATAACGTCGTGTGATGTCATTGCCGTGTACAGGGAATCCCGTGTCTGCGCGGAATCGCGCGGCGATCCGTTCCAAAGCGGAATCCGCTTCGAATATGGGGGTGACGGGCGAATCCTGCTAAATCCCCGAGAGTGATAAGCGGCGTGCGGGGCTCTTCGACGGCCGGCCCCGGGCATCCCTGCCGATCTCGGTATTCGCAGATGCGCAACGAGGAATCGGCGACACTGAAGTTTGTGGTCTCGAGGTAGCGCCAGACGCGCAATCGCCTGCTGACCTGACTGCGCTTGAGTGTTCGTCGGGGATGGGCGAAACCCGATCGCATGGTTGCGACGATGCGTTTGCGGTGGGAATGAATGCTTGGCGCCGTGGATCTGTCAGGGCTTGTTCGACTCTGTGGGCCGAGCACCTGACACGATATCAGCCGAACTTTTCGATCTCGACTTCAAGCCTGCGCAGAATTCCCGGAGCAGACTGAGATTGGACCAACGAATTCTGCAGGCGGCCTCGCTCATCCCAAGTCTTGAAACCTTGTTCGGAGTAGTGCAAAGCGATGTTTCCGACGCAGGCACCCAATTCGGCGATGGCACCATCAAAATCTTTGCATTCGAACGGAGCGACCGGCAATTCCATGATCTCGCGGTCGATTTTTTCTATTCTCGTTCGAGTGCCGTGAGTGTTTTCCAGGAATTGGGCTTCCGTCATCTCTCTTTTCGAAAGCGACGCGAGCTGCGAGTCGATGAATTCGAAATGCGCTTTCAATTCTGTCGTCAGCGGGACTGCCTGAGCTAGATATGGCCCTTTGGCGACGGCATTCTCAGCGAAGATCCGTGACATCGTTTCGTAATGCGGGTTCCAATCGAGGACCACGTCGTTGCCCACATATTCGCCATTCATGCGGACCGGCCTGAACTTTTCCGACAGGTCTGGGTTTATCCATTGGCTTCGACACAGGTAGTTGTCGTTGGCGAAATCCGACATGGAACGATAGACGAAGGTCCATACGACATGCGCTTCGGAATTGCCCCACATGGATTCGACGATCTGATTCCTGTGAAACTGATTTTTCTTGCCATCTTCCGTCAATTGCCGGACGACTGAAGCGGTCTCCGCTTTTGACAGGGAATCATTCAGCACCGCTTTGATGGAGTAACGTTTCGCTCCAGCGAAGCTGACGTCTTCTTCGGCGACGATCGTTGGCGCCAGTACGGCGTACTGGCTCTTGGCGACGGCGGAAGTGAGTATTTTGCTCAACGCTCTCGAGGAATCTCGGTCGACCATATTGTTCTTGGGCACTACGATCTTGTAACCGCTGCCCGTCGAAATCGCTGTCTCCGCGTTGATTTCTTGCCAATAGACCTTTTTTGTTTCGATGTCGCAAAGACATATCAAAACAGGCAAGATGTGGTCGATCCAGTATTTGATGTGTTTCCGGTCGGTTCGAAAAACGAACCCTTCACGGCTCCATTCAGAGAAGTAACTGGGCCCAGCCTTGATCTGTAACCCGAGCAATCTGCCAGTCGCTTCCCCGTTTTCGATCAGTTCAACCTGCGCGTCGATTCCGAAATCGCGAACCGGCTGGTCCCGGAATGCAAATGACAATGCCGAAAACGCGTCCATCGCCAACGCGATCCCGCGCTGCTCGGTCTGTGCAGATTCAGGAGATTTCATAATCGTGACGTGTTTGTTCAGGGCGACGCGTGAGTCATCGACGGCATGGGCGTTTCACCTAATGATGCCATTACGCCGGGGCAGCAGCCCAAATCTGGACCTGCATAGGGCCGAGATGCAGCACATCGACGCGGGTTCCTGATTGTCCGCCCAAGTTGCAGACATTTCGTCCGCGAGGTCATCTCGGATTCAGAAAACACTGATTTTCGCCAACCAGCAAGTTGTCCGAGAAATTGTTCGCGTGCCGCGTGTTCGCACTCGAGCCGTTCAGATAACAATGTCCGAAAGGACAACACCGCCGGGTACTTCGACGGACGGACCACTCGCCTGGCTCCAAATTCCGACCGATGCTCGGTCGTAGACCGCGTCCGCGGATTTGAGGCGGTTCGACCGTGCCTGCATGTCGGAGGCGCGTACAGGGAAACCGGGGTTGTTGCAGAAACGCGAAGCTGCCCTAGGTTAAGTGGAAAAGGAGAAGTAACCGCAGCCGGCGTCCCGAACCCGCGGACGTGAGCCAACGATCCACGTTCAGGTCGAGTTCCAAACCTGCAGGACACGTCCCGCTTGGCGCTTTGCGGAAGCGCGATGGCTCGATGCGACGCCGAGATTGCAGTGTTCGCTCGGGAGATTGCAAAAATGCCGTTGACGGAGACTCGGCTTCGAGGTTGCGGTGAACGAAAGGTCGAATCGCTCAACGGACGGTCGACGCTGAAGGGGCGTCACACGGGTTGACGGGACAACCGAACAGATCTGAGTAGGCCCGGGTCCCAGCGTCGCCGATGCTAAGCGGGAGAATCAGGTGTTGCGGAGAAGCGCAACCGATTGCCAGGGAGCGGATCGAACTGTCGGTCCCGCTCGCGACGCAAGTGCGCAACATTGGCGGAGGTCCGTGAGACGCGCGCGTGCCGGACCGGATCATGAGACGAACTGTTGGCCACTGTTTCGGATTGCTTAAGATGTGGGATTGGACATCAACATCCATGCGCGATCAGAACCAACCACTCGACTACTACGAAATCCTAGGCGTTTCACACAGCGCGTCTACGGATGAAATCCGACGCGCCTATCACCGCGAGGCGATGAAATGGCATCCCGACCGGAACAACGACCCGAACGCGCCTCGGATGATGCAACTCATCAACCGAGCTTGGGAAACTTTAGGAAACTCGGAAAAACGAGCCGCATACGATCGAGAAAACGCTGAACGCGCGCGTTCCCGGGCCGCTGGCCCGCAACGAGATCCGTTTAAGGAATTCAGCGAGAGTATCTTGCCTTGGTTGCTGGAACGCGCAATTGACCTCTATGATGCTTTAGGAGTCTCGATCAACGCGACTTTCGAAGAAATCGATAGGGCTTACGACTATCGACAACAAACCATTGAAGGTAACCCCAATTTCGCCGGCGACCCTGCAGCGTCTTCTTTCATGAGTCTGGTGAGGATCGCCCACACCGTATTAGGCGATCCCGAATTTAGAGCAGAGTATGACCGGCACTATTTCCTCATGCGTTCGAGATTCGCCGAAGAGGAGCGAGCGCGACAAGAGGCAGCGAGACGGGAATTCGAGCGCCAAGAACGAGAGCGACAACGAGAACAAGCACGACGCGAAACTGAAGCCCGTCGTCAGCATGAAGAAGCTGAACGACGTAAACGACGAGAACGGGAAAAACGAAGAGTAGAGGAACTACGCGCGCGGGAGGAAGCACAGCGACGTTGGCATGAAAGACCTCAAACCGAAAACCAATACCGGCGCGAACGAGAAAGACAAAGTAGTGCTCAAGCTCAACATGGGGGTTCGACTACAAGACGTTCCAGTCCGTCACCTGATGACCAAAACGGGCATCAGGCTCTCAACCATGGGTCGTTGGTTTGGTCGTTAGTCGGACTGGCGATCATCATCGTAACCATTCCATTCATCCTGCTCTGGCTAAACCGCGAGGAAGAATCACCCAGATCCGAGACTGTTCGCCCCAGCGTCATAGCGACGCGAACGCCTAGACCATCGCCACCACCACCTCGCCCAACCGCGACACCAATTCCGAGAGTAGCGGCCGCTCGCGCCTCAAATCCAACACCGTCGCCAACCATAATCCCGACAGTGGCCAATACCAACACCCCAACACCAACTGCTACCTACGCCGTCTCGCCGACCCCTATCTTTGTTCATACACCAACCGCTGCTGGAACTCCTCGACCCACTCCGACACGCGTGACTACTTCCACTCCAACCAGTACAAATACGCCGACACCGATTTTCAAACTGACCGAAACTCCTGTACCGCCTCCAACTGCAACCTCTTCGCCAAGTCCGGAACCTACAGCCACTCCGACGCGTACGCCAACCGCTATCCCGACTCCAACTCCCGAACCAGCAGTCTTAACTGAACTGAAGTGGACTGGTTCTCCCACCATCCTGCACGATCAGTTGGCCAACAGGCAAGTCACTGCTGAGACGGTACAACTGCTAATCGACGCCGGGGCACCTCTAGACTCGAAAGACCAACACGGGCGGACTCCCATCGAATACGCCGTCCACCGCGGATGGGGAGCGCAGATACTTCGGACGTTGCTCAACGCGGGCTCAGACATCTCCAACTCTCCCACCATCCTTCACGACCTGCTGGCCAACTGCCAAATCAGCGGCCTCTACGGTCTGCTCGCCAACTGCCAAGTCACCACTGAGACGGTCCAACTGCTAATCGACGCTGGAGCACCTCTAGACTCGAAAGACCAACAGGGACGAACACCCATCGAATACGCCGTGCATCGCAGATGGGAAACACAAATACTCCAGACGTTGATCGACGCAGGTTCGGATATCTCCAAGTCGCCCACTATCCTCCATGACCTGCTCGCAAATAGATACGTTACTCCCGAAGATGTGAAACTGCTCATTGACGCGGGCGCATCCTTGCACTCAAGGGATCAAAACGGCCGCACGCCTATCGAGTTGGCTGCCTACCTCGGACAGAACGCCGAGGTATTACGAATGTTGATCGATGCCGGCGCACAAGTGCCATGAATGACGGTGCGTACTACAACTCACTGTCTACCTGCTTCAGTTCAGACTTATCTTCTCGTCCCGCAAAACAAAATCCAAATCCGACGGTCTACGTGCGACAACAACATCGCTGGTGGCGAACAGAGTCGAATTGATCCGATTAACATCCCTTCGGTACAGGTTCGTAAACGTAACGTTCTCTGGATCCATTGTCGGACCGACGATGATCTCGCGGCTGATGGGTACCCAGCTGTGATATGCCTCCGATGTGTCAGAGGCGAACACACGAACCCCGCCACAGTCCCCCAGAATAAACCCGCTCGCCCGTTTCTCCGGCATTGCGATTAGTAAACCCGATTCCAGCATGAATTCATCGATTTGATCCGCAATCTTCGGAGGCAAGCCGGCCGCAATGCGCGCCCTCAGATCGGGGATTAGTTCTTCCAGGATTAACTTTTCAGCTTCCGGCCCTCGTTGGAAATCTTCCCATCCCTGCCGTTCAGCACCATCCAACCCGAAAATCTCACCCTGCTTTGAGAACTCTTGCCTGAATAATTGCTCGTACTGGTCGATTGGAACTATCTCGTCAGCGTGATGATCTGTTCTCAAGAACATCGTGATCAGGAGCAACTTGACAGCGTCGCCATCTTCCTTGGAGAGCACAGGATATCGCCCCGCTTTGCGGCATCTGATGATCTCGTCGATCACAGGTGCCGCTTGGGATTCGATTTCGCCAAGACGCAGTTCGATTTCGTACCGTTCATCATCGTTTTCGACTCTGCGCTGGGTATACCGATCTTTGTGGACAAATACGTTGTTAGGCGTAGCCTTGAAGTGTTTTGAATCGCGCTTGTTATACGCGTATACGAAACCTTCGCGAGCGCGGAAGTTCTTCAGCAACATACGCGGGACGACGTGCTGTCGCGTTGGATTCTGCGATGTCTGATTGGCGGTGGTCATTCAGTAGCCGTGCCTGCCCGACTCGTTGACCGCAGCAGATACGCGGTCGCTCTAGTCCATTCTGCCGCTAAGACTCATACCTCTAATCTACAACGCACCTCGCGATTCATCTCCGATCGAAGGCTATGTCGAGAACCCTCAATTTCACGTTCGGGCCATAATTGCTCCTTCATGACTGGATGAAGAGAGGCTGGGCTCTAGATGTGACGAACAACTTCGATGGCGAATCTACGGTAGGGGCTAAGGTGCCCTCGGCGACCGTGGTTTAGTACCGGTCGAACATGTCGTGCAATCCGGAAATCAGTTTCGGATACTTGCGCGGTCGCTTCGGCGGGCGGGTCATCGGTCTCGGCGCGCCTGTCGGCGTTGGTGCGGCAGTGGTTAGCGCCGTCGCTACGGGGGTTAGGTCAGCGGATCAAAACGCGTCCAACCCAAACCGAGTCGCCAGAGGTGTCGCCGCGTTCTGACCATGAATTGGATGTTCTCCACACAACCCCGGGCAAAATAGGCTGTGTCCTGGATCCAGCGGGGTGCGGATTGGACCTGAAACAACAACCGGAATGATGCGCCGACGGCAGGCTGTGCGATGCTGTCTGATCCTTAAGGGAGGTCAAGTGCGTCACCCCTAACAAGGCATTGCCCGTCCGGTCCTTGGTGTGATGTCATTGCCGTGTACAGGGAATGGGTAATGTCGCGGAAACGCGATACTGTCCGTTCCAAAGCGGATTCCGGTTCGGAAAAAGGAGCATAAGGCGAATACTGCCACATGCTCGCGAGCGAACGAATCCAGTGCGGGTTCCACTCGTACAGGACGTGTCCCAGTTCAAACATCGCGTTTCCGCGCGCGTCCGGACCTAGGCCGATTCACCGGTGCCCCGATTAGGAATCGCGGAATCGCGAGCAAGGAGAACGAGCAATTGAACAAGACCGACAACGATGCCGCGAATGCGCAAAGTGAGTCGAGGAGCGTGTCCGACCTGCACGATCTGCGTCTCACGGCGCTTCTGTTCGACCTCGTCGAAGCCCAAGGCCGTGTGAAGGCCGCGGAGGCTCTGGGCGTGAGTTACCGCGCGCTAGCCCGGGCTGCGGACTCCGGCCGATTGACTGGTCGCATGCGCGACGCACTGGCGCGGCATCTGTTTGAGGGTGGCAAGGTCGACGAAGATCAGGAGCGGCATCGTATGGCGGATTTAGAACGTCGCGTGGACGAGTTGGAGGAGGGAGCAGGGGATTCGCCCGAAGGCGAAGATGCGCAGGTCGTCAAGCTGCGGCAGGAGTTGGCGAAGATCGGCGAAGAGCAGGAGCGCCATGGCCGTCGCATCGCCGCGCTGGAGACCCGAGGTTCATCGCCTCGGCATGTGTCCTCGCCAGTCGCGGA
The DNA here is from genome assembly GCA_965204425.1 of Dehalococcoidia bacterium. Taxonomy (GTDB): domain Bacteria; phylum Chloroflexota; class Dehalococcoidia; order Lucifugimonadales; family Lucifugimonadaceae; genus Bin127. The sequence continues at coordinate 2,046,621 of OZ241990.1, read as the reverse complement.
GCATCCAACGCAGTCGCGTCCGGCGTACGAGCTTGTCGTGTCGCTGCATCCCAACCCCGGCGATGATGAGAAGCGGTTCGGCGCGGCTGCGCCCCTGGTCGTCGAGTGGCGGCGTCTGCGCGAGGAGTACCGCGCCGCGCCCGATGCTCTCGCGAAGCTGCGGGCCGAGGAGGATCTGCTTGAGATGGAGATGTTGCTGATCTCCGGATGCGGTCTGACGCTCCCGCCGGCGGACTACCCGTGGGACAGGTTCGACCTCGAAGACCAGACGCGTCGCCGGAAGCGACGATTGTTGGTTGTGCAGGAGGAGATTCGTCGCGCGGAGCTGCGGCGCTGGATGCGCAGGGTGTTCACGTTGGGGCTGTGGCGACGCCGATGAGTGGACGTGTGGGGCCGCTGTTTGCTCGATCGCTTCAACTCGACGTCACTCCGGTCCGGGATGCACCGCCCTCAGCCTCGGGTTATACGCGAACTTGAGGTTGGACGAAATCGATCAGTTTGCCACTCGCCGTTGGACATGGATTCCACGTTGCGGTGAATGTTGGAATGTGCTCAGTCGCGGGTCGCCCCAGCGACTGCCGTTCGTCAACATCGTCGATGCGAACTCGTAAACCGCAACCTCGAGAAGCGCACGTTCAGAGTTGTGCATGAAATACGGGGATTCTTGCGACATGCGGGGAATCGTGCGTCATCGATCGCTACATCTTTACGCAGTAGAATGTCCACATGGTTATGCTTAGAGACGACGCGCTACAATGGATGAAAACCAGTGAAAATAACCAAAGTGGTGTGTTATGCGACAAGATGATCAAAAGTTACTGCCCGAAGACATCCGACGGATTCGGTTGAAGCTGGGCTTGACTCAGGAGCAGGCTGGTGAACGGATCGGCGGCGGCCGCAGGGCGTTCGCGAAATACGAATCAGGGAGCGTGCAGCCGTCGGCTGGGGTTGCCAACTTCCTACGCGCATTGGATAGGAATCCTCATCTGATGAACGCAGATGGTGGTCAAGCGAGTCAACGACCAAGTGTGATGGCGCAGTCGCCGATTGAAATTTCGGATGATGATGTGAAGCTGCTTTCAAGCGAACAGTTGGCCGATTTGCTTCGACGGCTATTGCAGGTCGAAGCATTGGTGAACGAGATCCCGATGGATGGGATCCATGTGGCGTCTAACCTCACGGCGCCGGACGGCGGAGAAGACGCGCGGATCTTCTGGGAGGGCGGTGTCGAACGGACGAGTTTCCTGCCATCGCGACGGTGTCAGTTTCAGATGAAGACCGGAGGCGTCACACCGGCGAGTGCGGGCCGAGAAATGACGAGGAGCGGCGAGGTGAAACCCATGATCCGCGATGTCGTTGAAGCGGGTGGCAGCTACATCATGATGTCGACGGCCCCGCTGACGCAGCAACAGATCCAGGCGCGGGAACGAAAAATCAGGGAAGCGCTAAGGGGTGCGGAACTTGTAGTCAACGACGATCAGGTCAGATTCAGGGATGGCAGCCAAATCGCGGCGTGGGTGAATTCCCATCCGTCCATGGCGAAGTGGCTCTCAGAACTCGTACGGCCGGGATCTGTGGGACCCTTCGCCACATACGAAGGGTGGAGCAGACGCCCTGAACACCATATCGTGAGTTTCTCCGATGATTCAAGGCTCCCGGAGCTCAGAGAACGGATACGCGCTTGCGCGAGGAATCCCGGAAGCGCGTTGAGGGTGGTCGGGTTGTCGGGAGTCGGCAAATCGCGCCTGGTGTTCGAAGCTTTCGGCGGTGAAGCCGAGAAAGCGCTTGTGTTGTACGCGGTCGATTCAGAGAGTCCAGAAGGCGCGTTGCAATCGACGATCAGCCAGTTGTCTGATTCGCAGCGTCGAGTTGTTGTTGTGGTTGATGAATGCGACGTCAACACGCACCGGCAAGTTGAGGGAATGGTTTCGGCCGTCGGCAGCCGAATATCTCTCGTCACCATCGACGATGAGGTGCCGCGCAACGTTTCCGGCAACGGAACGGCTGAGGTTCCAGACGCTCCAGCGGAAGTCGTCCAGTCCATAGTCGAGGAGTTGTTGCCCGGGATTCCGAACGAAGACAAGCGGCGCCTCTGTCAATTTGCGGCGGGATTTCCGGCAGTTGCTGTGAGGATCGCCGGAATCTGGGGGACAGACGTGCCGGTGGCTCATTCAACCGACGACGATTTGGTTGACAGCTTCGTTTCGGGGCGTAGTCCGTTGGACCGGGACCTCTTGCTGAAATCAGCCCAGTTGGTGTCGGCGTTCGGATTGATGGGATGGCAACACCCGATTGCCGATCAGTCCAAGGAAGTGGCCGAATTCGACGGTGTTCGGACCGATCCTGAATTCCGTCGAGGAGTCAGCGACCTTTTGAACAGAGGGATCGTACGGCAACGTGGTCGTTGCGTGACTCTGCAGCCAAGACCCGTCGCGATGAACCTCGCGGAACGGCAATGGGGAGAGTGGAACGCGGATCAATGGGACGACGCGTTGACGGGATCAACCAACGGAGAACTCAAAGCGTTTACGGCGCGTCAACTCGCGTTGATCAACTCAACGGACATCGCGAAACAGGTTGCTGCACACGTAAGTCGACTGAACGGGCCGCTCAGCACCATTGAAAGGCTTGCGATGGCGGGCCATGCGGAGGTGATTCGCAACCTCGCTGAAGTCGACAGAGACGCCGTAGCCAGATTGATTGGAAAGATAACGAACGATGTCGGCGATCCCGAAAAGGTGATCGGACATGTAAGGCGGAACTTCGTTGACGCTGCAGCCAGGATCGCGTTCCACCCGGACACTTTTGAGTCGGGTGCGGACTTGCTCTTGGAGTTGGCGGCATATGAGAACGAGCCATGGGCCAACAACGCGACCGGGACATTTCAGGGACTATTCACGTTATACCTGGGCGGTACAGAAGCTGATGCGTCCGCGAGGATGCGATACCTGGATCACGCCGTCGGCGCAGCGGACGAAACGCGCCTGAAGATCGTGGTTGGAGCGTTGAGTGCGGGAGTCCGCTTGAGGCATTTCTCTCGCATGTCAGGTCCCGAGTCCCATGGATCTTTAGGTGCGTTGACGAGCTGGTATCCAAAATCCAAGGACGACCGTATCGAATACACATCAGGATTTGTAACACGCCTAACCGATTTAGGAGTGAGGGAGGACGAAGTCGGGGCGTTCGCCCGGAAAGAACTGGGCGGTCATTTTCGGGCCCTCGTCGATGGCGAGCTGATCGACTTGATCGAAGACGCGACTGCTCGTTTCATAGACCAGGTCGGATATTGGCCGGACGGATTGAGGGGCGCTAATTCCACGTTGAAGTACGGCGATGATCTTCCTGGCGATATTCGGGAGCGCGTCGAGAATATGGCCCGCGCCCTGCAGTCGACGGGCCTCGAAACAAGGATTGATCTGCTAGTGACGCAAGGGATATCGCTCAGCAACGATGAGATCGACAACACCGACTTTGCGGCGCGATACGAAGCGGATGTCAACGCGGTCGGCGAACTTGTCGATGAGTCGAATGCAGATGCGGATGTGATGAAGTCATGTCTGCCGAGCCTCGTTCGCGGTAGCCAGCACATGGCATATGAATTTGGGAGGTTTCTTGGCGAATCGTCTGATGATCCGCTCGAATGGTTGCAGACCATCACCGATCCGATGAAGGAAGCGCATCCGCAGGAAGTTAATCACGATTTGTTGGTGGGGTACTTGAAGGGGCTGCATACCGAACATCCTGCGGAGGTGGCGATGATCAAAAGGCTCCTAGCGGAGTCAGGGTTTTTCGCACCGGCGTTTACGATGGTCTGCTCGCGATTGGGTGAGATATCGGATCAAGATGTAAATGTCGCACTGGAAGCTCTCGAAAAAGGGAGCTTGAAACCGCACCATCTCAGGCCTTGGGCATTTGGAGGGGTTCTCGCCGAAACCCCTGCGGATGACGTTGCGCCGTTGTTCGACGCGTTGATCGATCACAGTCCGCAAGCCATGGCGGAATGCACGGATCTCATGGGAATGTACGTGTGGCAGGCACCAGAGAAACTCGGTGACATTTCAAGCCAGGTCGTGAAGCTGGCGGAGAAGTCTGACGGTTGGGCTTCCGATCAGGGCCGAAGAATGGACGACTATCATTTCCAAGAACTGATGAAAATGGCGTTGAATCGAGGACGCGACGACGGACTCGCCCGTTCTGTCGCGTTGGGATTGTCGAAGAGTTTCGTCAAGATCGATGGGTATCGATCACATCATCTGTTCGAGCCGATTCTTCCGTTGCTGTTGTCAGGATTTCCCGAGATAGCATGGCCAATCATTGGACAGGCGATCGTAGGCGACGAAAGCACAGCCGCGTTGTTGATGTTCGAGTTGGGAGGCGGAATGTCGTTCAGCGACGAACCGGATTCGGCGATCCTAAACCTGCCGGAAGACGTTCTGTTCGCTTGGTGTCACGCAAATCCTGAAAAGGCACCGGCATTTGCAGCGAGGAATCTGCCGTTTTTGACCACGCTCGACCGCAACGCGACCGAACGGAAAATTCACTCTCGGATGCTTCGTCTGATCGATGAATTCGGGCACCGCGAAGACGTGCGGGAGGAGATTGCCGCCAACATACACACCTTTGGGTGGAGCGGTTCTACGACTGAGTACTACGAAATGTTCTATGACCCGCTCACCGAACTGGCAGGTCACCAGAGCCGTGATGTTCGTCGATGGGCGACACAGGTCAGCGACGAACTGAAGGCCGCGTTCGAACGGGCGAAGAATGAAGACGAAGAGCGTGAGGCGCGTTCTGAGTTTTATTGATTTCGCGGCATCAGAAGATCTTTAGGCTAATGCCTCGGTTGCGCGAACGGGTCTATACCTTGTTTGAAGCAACGCGGCCTGTCAGCATCTCGCAACGTTCGACGACCGGGATCCGCCGCCACGCCAAGTCTGCCACGCTGGCGCGAGATCAGCGCGGGTTAGCAGCTAGCAAACTCGGTCTGAAGCTTCCAATCCCGTGCCACAGAAGCCATAATCGGAATCGCTGTCAGGCTTTTCCCGGCTTTCCCGCCATAGAAAACCGGAGGGTCCGTCCCAGACCCTGAGCGCCGCGGAGGATCGAGCACCGCTCTCCCCGCCGAGCGCCTAACCGAAGGGACGAAGCGCCACTCTGCGGCGCGGGCGTGTCCGAAGGGTCGAGCATCGCTCCCCGAGGTCTGCTCGAACGCAGGGACCTTACCGGCGAGGTGCGAACACACTCTCCGCCGACACGAGCCCGGCTCGAAGCGCTCATGAGCTTCGACCGCCTCCACGCGTCTTCCACGGGCCGCTCGACGACCAGCGGGCGACGCTTCCTTGTCCGTCCGGCACTACCGCCGCAGACGGCTCACCTTCAGACACGTCCCGTCAAGTTCCGCGCCTCGCGTGCTCAGACCGTGACGGTCCGCGTCTGATCGCCATCCGCGCTCCGTCCCCGCGCATCGCATCACCCGCGGACGACGGACGTCTCCCGTCTGACAGCCCCATCCGACCAACCAACCACCAAAACCTCGACCGGCGCGCGCCGGGGATGCCGCGCGTCCGGACGGAAACCGGAACAGGAGCAAGACATGACTACAGCAACGCTGACCGGCGGCATCGCCGCATCACGACCGATGAAGAACGGTCGAAACGACAGAAGAGAACAGCGGCAGGGCCGCCGTTCATTGGAAGAGCTGGCGAAGAACCTCGTCGCGACGCTGTTCGGGACGGAGCCGGAGACGTGGGATCTGAGCGTCGAGCGCGGCATCCACGACGCGCGGCGGATGCGGCGCAGGGGCGACCTCGGCGGCGCGCTGGCCGTGCTCGAGGGGCTGGACGTCTCGGACGCCGAACCCGGCGCGGCCCGCTGGGCGCACGCGGAGTGGACGGACGTCGTCCGCCGTCGTTTCGCCGGGCGGGAAGTCCTGCTCTACAGCCAGGGACCGGGCAGGTCCGCGGCGCTCATGCCGTCCGGCGACGGGAAAACGCTGGAGGTCCTGGCGGTGCTCGGCATGCGCTGGCGGCCCGGAAGGATCGTCTCGCGACGCAGCCTCAGGGGCCTCCGGCGCTTGAAGACGGCACGCGTCCGCCGCGAGCCGCGGTCGGCGCTCAGCACTTGACGCGCGACGCGGCGCGGCCTTCAGAGACCGCGCCGCGCGCCCCTGCCGCGGGCGTTCCCGGCGCGTGAAAATGCGCCGCACCCGAAACACCACCCCGAAAAACGGTCCCGCGCTGCGGGACTCGAACCCCGAGCGGGACCGTCTCCCGCCGGGGGCGGTCTCGCTTTCTTCCCTACAGGAGGAAGCGAAATGACAACCATCAGCATCGAACGACACGTCGCCGCGCCGAACGCGGGACGAGCGCCAGTGGATCGGGCCGACGACGCGGAGACCGGACGCGCCGGTCCCGGACGAGAGACCGCGCTCAGGGCCGCCGCCAGACGGAACGGGCTCACCATGAAGGAGCTCGCGGTCTTGATCGGCGTCACGCCGAACCACCTGTCGCAGATCGCGGCGGGGGGCAAGCGCTGGACCGCCGCGACGCGTGAGAAGACGGAAGCCGTGCTGGGAGAGGTCCCCGCGCAGGGCTTCGTCGAACGCCGTGAAGATGTGGTGGTCGGCGAGAGCAGCCGCATCCGCGAACGGGCGCGGGAGCTGGGCATGAGCATGAAGGACCTCGCCGAACGCGTCGGTGTGTCCTACGGCTACATGGTGCAGGCGTCCCGCGGTCGAAGAACCATGGGCCCGAAGGTGCGGGCGCGGGTGGAATCGGCTCTCCAGGCTCCCGCGGAGATCGCTCCGGCGACGTTGCCTTCGGTAGATCGGCAAGCCGTTTTCGAGCGTCTGAACGCGCACGGGATCAGCCAGAACGAGGCCGCTCGTCGGGCCGGCATCAGCTCCGGCCACCTCTCGCAGATCGTGAACGGACAGCGCGATCCTTCTCCGGGGGTGCTGAAGCGGCTGCACGGCGTCCTTTTCCGGCGGACAACGTCGGAGGCGCGCGTGGTTCCCGCCGAGGTCGAGGTGCTGGTCTGGCGGAAGGGGGAGCGTCGCGGGATGGTGGCGCGCGGCGCCGACGGTCCCGGCGGCGACACCATCAGATCCGGCGGCCGTGTGCCGTGGGGGGCGAAGGCGGAGAGCGCCTACCGCGCGGGCTACGACGGCCGGGGCGTGCTCTCGTTCGAATCCGTCACCGTCCCGGGCTGCTCCGCCATGCTGGTCCGACCGGAAGCGCTGGCCGCCTAGTCATTCCGAAGCGTCCGCACAGCCTCGGGGCGGAAACGGGGATGGCGTCTCTTGAGATTCCATCCCCGGCCGCCCTTGTGTGGGAGTTTTTTCGTTTGTTGGGACAGGTGGTACCGCGTCGGCGGTTTCACGGAACCTTACGACCGCAGGGGCTAGAACCGCGTTCGATCCTCCCTCGACGTGTTCCGTCGGGGTTCGACCGCGCTGGCGTCGCAAACCGTTAGGGAGGCGCGAAATCAACATGATGCTGACATTGAACAGGCATTACGATGAAACGATGGCGGAACGAACGCCTAAAGGAGACTGGGCGTTGGAATACAACCCGCTAAGCGACAAACACACCGAGATAATCACCTGTCAAGGCGTAGTAAATTTTACGGGGCAATCGCATGTGCCTAGGGAAGTGCCGTTGGCGTTTCAGATTGAAGGGTCGGGTAACACGTACTACGTCGAGGACATAGTGCAACATTGGCCCGGCGATCACATTACCCAAGATGAACTTGATCGACGACTCCGCAGTCTGCGTCGTGGCATCGAACGAAATCTGGTGCCACTGGGAATAGGTCGATCACTGTATTCAGTGCTTGACCAAACAGGCTAGTGCGGTGGACCACTAACCAGACGCGGCGCTGAAACGCTATCCCGAATGCAGAGTCACAACCCCAAGCGATAGATGACCATCGCCTAGGCATTTCTTCATTGGACGAAGGCGCCGGGCGCCGCCGTGGTCTTCGCAACCGTCGAGGTTTGAGCTGGAGCCGTGCAGGTCATCGTTTCGCGTGGGCAGTACCATTGACATTCAAGTGAGTCCGGCAAAAGAGCTCCTCAAAGAGTTAGCCGACACGGCCAAACGAATGGTGGGATCTTGGCAATGATTCGCCTAGCCGATTCAGACGATCGCAACCTGACTTGAGGTATCCAGATGAGTACAGGGCCGTTCGTGATCGGGACGAAACAGCAGCTGATCAAAGACTTCGTGATTGCCTATACGGTCTCCGGAGAAAGACTGGAGGCCGTTGAAACGGTCCAGGTAGTGGCACGTCTTCCCTACTGCCTTTACGTCCCAAGCACTCGGTATGTTTTCAAATTTCCAAGCGATGGCAAGTTAGTCGGCGTGGTGCCGCAAAAAGTGTGGACTGAGAGATCGCAAGGTTCAACCATCTCGGACAACGAACTCATGGTACACGATGAGTCTGTGTATCTCGGCGGCGCCGAGATCGTCACTGACTGGATCGGCCAACCGAATGCGGTGTCGGGAGAACTGCAGGCCCGCAATATGGAGTTCGATCGTGACCCTAACGGCTTTTTCCGATACACCCGTTTGACAGTCGAATTCGATTGGCGAGTGCCCGGCGGTCTTGACCCGACCGAGGAAACGAATGTTGGCGCAACCGAAGAAGGCGGGCGTCCAGTTGTGGCCGAAATAACGAGGATGGCTCTCTCATTCGTCAATCATTTCGTCGACACGTATAGGATCGTTACCGACGATGTGTATCTAGAGCGTACACCTAGTTTGGTTGTCGAGGATATCCGTATCGGCGTCCACGATGATTGCAGCATACGCAAGCACGAGAAATATCCCGGCGGCCCATTCACCTACAAATGCGGATTTCATCCGAACAAGTTTGGTATGCACGGGATCAGACCGGCTATAGTCAGCAAGCCGAAAGAAGTGGTCGATGCTTTTCGGGCGTCGTTGGAAAGCGGTTTCCGCCCACCTGTTGACGAACTACTTCGACAAAACGCATCAGCGGCACTGGAACGGCACGATGTAAAGCTGGCTGTGATTGAAAGCTTCATATCGTTGGAAGTGTACGTCGAACGGTTCTACTACGACCGGCTCTCCGAAACTATGACATCAACAGAAATCGAAAGGCTGCTAGATGCTGGAAACAACTGGAGACTCACTGTGCGTCTCAAAGAACTGCTTCGAGAACATTTCGGAAAAGCGATTCCAGAAATAGACAACGACCTATGGTCCGCTTGGATCAGACGGCAACAACAACGCCACGATGTCGTCCATCGCAATATAGTTCCTTCCGAGGGCGACGCGCGGGATATCCTTCGTCTTAATGAGTCCGTCAAAAGGGCGGTGGAAACACTCTGAGTGACTTTTCCTCGCCGCGTAATTTGCAACTCCAGCTTTCGAATCGACACGCGCAAATTTCGCTAGGCGGGTTAGAGGATGTCAAGGGCGAGACAACGGAGCCGTCGGCGTCGAAGATTGCGGAAAACACCTGCGCCCCGAGTTCCTCGGTTCAAAAGGACCACAACAGCCAATCCAAGGATCGAATTCTAGGCTGATCAGCCACAAATTGACCCTGGCGCTGCCGATAGTTAACTTAGAACCGCCAGAATTGAGGGTTGAAAAAGCACTCTCGGTCTGTATCAGGCATCCCCAATCGCACTTTGACCGAATCGACCCAGTCGAACTAGAACAATGTGCAACTGCGCTACACACTCCATGAGCGAAGTCAACGATCCAGCCGGGATCATGTCTCGGAATTGGCCTTTGATACTCCTGAATTGGTCATTAGTCGCCTGCCAATGGTTCTTTGAACCCGACGAAGAACGGATCATCCGGGAAGCCCCCCGCAGGCATGGAATGAATTATGTGATTTCTGTCCAACAATCCGACGACCCGATTAGGTAAGCCTATTTCCTTCAGGGCTTTCACGAAATCATCAAAGCCCCATAGAGGAAACGATGGATCGGCAGGTGTGAAACGGTCCAGATCCCCCAGGAAAACAAACAACCCCGACACCTCGCTGATGTCAGAGTCGGTGCCTAGGAGTTTCTTCAGCGCAGTTGTCCGATTCCTCAGGTCCTCTATTCTGAGGGCGAACTCTGTGATCTTTTGTTGGAGTTCAACGTCTCGGAGGTCGGCGCCCTTCACCTCCATGATCAGACATCCCCCATCCTTGACACCGATAGCATCGTAGTCGGAATCGCCTAGCGAAGCGTGCTTCAACGAGACCTTGACGTGGCTGTAACCTTGTCCAACGAGCCAGAATCCAGCCAGCAACTCAGAGTTCCCGGACCGTAGATCGGCGTTGGTCTCGACCGCTCTGCGGCTCAATTCGCTCATGGCGCGGAAGGCAGGCAACACGCAGAACGGCAAGAAATCCTCAGAATCCAAGCCTCCGATCTTCTCAACGTCCAACTTGCCATCGAATCGCAGCAGCAGCTCTTCCACTGCCTGTTTAGCGCGTGCGACATCGGTGTCAACCACCATTCCTTCGTGATACATCTTGTAGAAGAGGTACCATCTCGACGCATTGGTAAACAAGCCGTAAGCCGGGAGTCTGAGCGCTATGGATACCCATTCGCGGTAGTCCGAAGAGACGGAATGAGTCAGCTTCAGTACCTGCACTCTGGAATCTTCATAAGTCGCTACTGCTCCGCTCAGCATGACCTCCAGCTCCAGCGCATCGGTCGCATCGGCATCAGAAATCAAACGCACGCTGTCCGAACCCAGAAGCGCCGCCAGCCTGTGTTTGGAGGAGACCGAATCCATATTCACCTCTAGATGCCCCAACATCCTTCCAATGGTCGCGCTCCGCAACTCGGTCAATCCGTACATCTGGCTGGGCCATTTTCCTTCCGGGCGCGACGGGTTCACAAGGTCGGCCAACTTGTCGAACCATTCCCGGACGGTGCCAGACTCGGAATCCGGATGCAGACGGGGCGGCAACGTGACACCATTCAACTGGATGATCAAGTCGAAGCCGAATAACATCCCGCCTAGCCATCCTCCGGGAACGCCCCTGCCAAATGAGAATGTTGCGACGTCAGACAGATGGGTCTCCGCTTCCAAAACGAAACGGTCGCCGACAGACCGGGAAACCTCCTCGTCTTGCCAAACCCGACTGTAGGCCAAGGGCACAATGCTGCGATCATATTCGACGTAATCCAGCACACGTTCTGCTAATGACAAACGAAGCAGTGATTCTTCGTCACGCAACTCTCCACCCGTAACTAGAGAAACGACCTTCGTCCCCTTCAGCACCTCGCCAAACACAACAGCGAGTGGCCGGCATTCCCCTATCGCCGCGATAGTCTGAGACAAACCACCATCCGCTCTGCGCAGAGCTGCCTCTAGGCGGTTGAAGGCGAGGCAGAGAATGCCTAGGTCTGACGTCAGGTCGGAAACCGCGGACAACAACGATTCGCCACGATTGGGCGTACGGTAGTGTAGCCAGTTGGAAAGCCTGTCGTCGTGCTGGACCCCCATCAGTTCAGCATGGTCGACGACGAAACGCAACAAGCCGTACAGGGGAGTAGCAACAGCTAGGCGATATCCGCGAAGAAAACTCCTTCTGTCCTTGGTATTGAGCGACTCGACTGCACCTTCCAAGCGAGCGACTGCTGCATCGCTGCATAGGTGGTTGAGTGCACCGACATCGGAATGAAATCTCAGGCGTGATGCTTGGCGCATGCGTTCTTGTGCTCGTAGATTCATGGGTGCACTCATCGACGGACGGTCGGATTTTCACACCTTGATCCAAGAAGTCGCTTCGCGATCTCGAAAGCCCTCCTGGGCCTGCCGGTGTCTGGGTTGTTCTTGTGCATGCCGTTTGTTGAGCGCCATTCGGTGACCGCCGACCGGTTCTTGACGGCTGGTTATCGGCACGGAGCGAGCGTCCCCCCCACCGAGTATGGAGTGCCCAATTAGACACTAGGGAGCTTACAGCGCCAAACTGAACGTGATCGCGAAAGTTCTAGATTTCATCAAGTCTGGCGGCGTTTGAGGGATGCGATGTCGGCCTGCGCAAAGCCGCGTGTTTACCGTTTCAGGCTTATGGCCCAACAGATGCTTCGGATAGATGCTGGACTGGTGGCCGCCTGTTCGCGCATCTACCGGATTGCGGCAGACCTTCGCGCCCGGCGCTTCGGCAGACCGGCATGCGTACCGATAACCAAGCCGTTGTCTCGGACTTGCGAGACCAGTGCTTCCCAAACAGCGCGCAGTTCTCCGACGGTGCGGTTGCGCCCAATCCCCTTCGGGCCCCGCCAGCTCCGGGGATTGAAATACTCGGTCGGAAGGTCGATGAGCGGTCTTGGGAAGCCAGAATCGCCACCTGCAGGACTCGCGGGGAAGAAGCTGAACATCCCATCGACCGGGTCGTCCGGGGTCGCTCCCCGGTACAGCCGGCCGCTGCCGGTCAGAAGTCCTCCTGTCGCAACCAAGAAGGCGTCTGGCACCCATTCGTTCGGTGCAACGAGTCCTTCAGCAGCGTCGTATTCCACTGAGTCCTTGACCACGAGCAAGGTGTCGAGCATCCATCTTCGATCGCCCATGATTTTCTTGCCGCTTCCGAAGGCTATGACCGAGCCGTCACCCAGATGTTTCAAGCCAGGATTGGCTGCTTGACGGCAATTCGAATACAGGATGCGTTCACCAAATATGAACGGGTCTGTGTTGTGCAGACCCGAGTAATCGTCCTTCGGCATGTAGTACGGGCGCCAAAGGTATCGCGGATACTGCGGGTCGCCGGCGGGCCGATCGAGTTTCCGAATAAGTTCCGATTCCGGTTCCCACTCACCCCATGCAGCTAGATCACCGATGCACCTTTCGCCGCTCCTGTCGATCCAATCGCCACGAATCTGCATGAATTTGCGCTTGTGGCTGAAGCTGGACCGGTTCCAAGTCTTCACGCTGCCACGGTCGGGCTCGTGCTCTTGCCCGGGATGCGAGAACTGGATGAAGCAACGGTTATCGGCCATCTCGATATACCTCCAAAATCGTCGCCCCGATCTCGCGCTTCTGGAGGCTGGTGACTAGGCCGAACGGGGTCTGAGCGGCGGGGCCGAAGACGAACAGCGATGGATCGCCTCCGACATCGTACCATCGCGCCCGAGCCTCGTAGGGCCGTGAGCGCGGGACACCGCTCCCGGTCTGGTCGAAAGTGTGGATGACGCACCACTCGTCGTCCGGCGACTCGAACTCGATGCGACCGAGGTGATGCTTTGCGACGGACAGGACCACGATCTGCGGTTTCAGCGTCTTCAGCAACGAATGCCAGAGAGGTCCACCATCGGCCTCGAGGGCCGCCCGGTCGGCGTCATCCAGTCGGCTCCAAGTCGGATCTGTGGCGACTGGCGAGCAGATGTCGGTATGGAGCACCGTCGAAGCATAGCCGGTGCAATAGCTCGCTCCCGAGCCGTTGAGCAGCGGCTCAAATGCGTTGAACCAGGAAGCGTAAGGGCATGTGCGGTAGTAGGATGACAGAGCATCGAGGTAGCGATCCGGCTCACGGCCCGCAGGCTCTTCGGCTGACGGGAAACGCGAGAATCGCCTGTCCGCCGGGAATTCCTGGCGCGATGGGTTCAATCCGACGGTCAGGACCCGGAAATTCGATAGCCGATATGCACCAAGGTCGCCGAAGAACAGGATCGGCGCGGCGGGGCTGACGCGCACCGACAACTCCGCCGCATTGTCGTAGGCGCGCCAAGCTTTTTCGATCGCTTGGCCTAGGCTTCCCTCTTCACTCATCGAGACGCTGCTGTTGTTCGCTAGGAACTATAGGACCAGTCGTAGCCAAACCTATCGCAGGTCCAACTTGGACGATACCACGAAAGTTCTTGATGTCGTCAAGTCTGGTAGGGCGGCACACGAACCGACCGATGCGCGTGTTACGGTCGATTCAAGGCGCATCTCGATTTTCGCCGGCACGTCAACCGGCCGTGAGATGGGCGTCCACCGGGGACGCGCCGGACGATGAAAGGAACGCGGAATAGTGTTCGTCTTCCCAACCGAATACGTAAACAAGGAAGACCCAGTTTATCAGAAACTACCAAGGTTTCAAACTGTTTTGAAACCGGGTAGACATGGAAGCGGTATCAGTGATTTCTTCAGGACGGCGAACGATCTAAAAGCAGCTTGGGATTCCAAGATTCTTGCCGAGTCCGTTCCGCACGTCCCAGCCAACGGACGGAAACTGTCTCGCGAATTCTTGAGGGATGATGTGTCGCACATCATTTCACAGAACGATGTCGAATGGGTTCGTGGGTGTGACGGCATCCTGATCCGACATCACCCTGTCAAGCGCGATCAGTTGAGAGACATCCTGTCTGGTCTGCTGGTTCCACATCGACTCGTCGGCTACCCAAAACTGTTAAGCGTCCGTCACGAAGGAGAAATCTTCGTTTTCGGGATTGCCCTCCAGGAGGACAAACACATGCGCGAAGACAGCGTTGTGACGATGCTGGTCAACCAGAACGACCCCGCCGCGGTGCGGCGGGTTGAAAAGGACCGGACAGACAGAGTGCGTTTCTCGCGACTTTATGAATCCAAAGAAGCTATGGAACGATTCGCCGTGGATTCGCTCCGCCGTGACCTGAGTTCGCGTCTCGGCATCCCATTTGCGGACCTCGAGTCCAGTTACGAACCATTAGGTGGAAGTAGCTTCCCGGACTTCGAACTGCTCATAAATGGAGATATGTGGGCTGTCGAGGTCGCCCGTGTGGAAAATGGAATGGTCGCCTACGTCGAAGTGGGAAGGGAGTTGGATGCCAAGGGATGGGAATTGGCGCTGCAGAATCGCATCACGGAAAAAAGAGTCGGTGACGTCCTACGAAAGGAAATCGGCGACAAGTCGGAAAAACGAAACAAATGCACGGAGTACTCTCGCTTTTGCCTGTTGCTAGTGGACATCGTGGACGCGATTGGCGGCGCGGAGTCGACGGTATGGGGCAATTGTGACTTGTCGTCATTCGAGTCCGTCGTCACCGTAAGCTTGGACGGTGCCGTGTCCTATGTCAAAGG
Organism: Dehalococcoidia bacterium; assembly: GCA_965204425.1. Classification (GTDB taxonomy): domain Bacteria; phylum Chloroflexota; class Dehalococcoidia; order Lucifugimonadales; family Lucifugimonadaceae; genus Bin127. Next base: position 2,031,604 of record OZ241990.1, on the reverse strand, counting down.
GGGGTTGCATCAGAATTAGCTCAAGCAATCCCGACTGGCGCAGTCTCTAACCTGAGCAAGAGGGTTCACGCCTCAGACGCTCGTCTACGGCGCCTTTGGCGATTGATTGTTAGGATCGCATGTAGTTACAAAGATCTACAAAGGTTCTTGCGACTCTGACATGCGTACTTGTACCTGAGAAACCATCATGAAGGGATTCCCCAAGCGGTTGGTTTCAGCGGGTTGATCAACCAACTCCATAAAGCTTAATGGTGCTCTGCCGGTTGATCCGCACCTGTGTCAATCGTTAAAATTCGTTTAATGGAAGTCCATGCGGACGTATCTGAACGATGAATACCTTGTTTCAAATCCTCGGCGATCTGTTGGAGGAATTCGCTGAAAATCCGGTAGGTTTCATCATCGGTATCGTGATTGTCGTGGTGTTGACGCCGCCGGCGCTCGCAGCAATCGGCAAGCTGTTCATCAGCGCGGCCCAAGCATTTTGACCACGACAAACGAAACGCCGCAAGGGTATTGGTTTGGCGTTCACTGGGTGTGGCTGGCATTTGGGATTGCGATGGGACTGTTCACAGCCGCAGTTGTCTATCACACTCTCAGCACCGTAAATTTGATGTGCATCGAGTATCCGAACTTTTTCCGAGCACTCATCTTCGCTCCTATCGTCGCAGGATTGGGAGGTACGTTTGCGGGAGTCACTGTTATCGCGTTTTGGTGGATGATGGGATTCGTGTACGAGACGTGCAAAGACATGCGGGACTTCGCCTACAGCGAAGAACTCGAACACGATGACGACGGTCAATAGTGAGTTGAGCCGTTCAATCGTGTGGCACTCGGATCGGATCAACGTTTACAACCCAACCGCAAGGTTGAAAGACGTGCGAAATGCGGTTAGTTCGAACCCGAACCGAGCGGACCGTACTCTCGGCCCTCTTGGGCGTGCCAAAGCTCGCAGACAAAAGTCGAATTTCACGCCGTACGCCGCCTCCCATTCTAGCGATATGACGGAACACCAACGACAAAACCCTAAGAAAGCGACTCGGATACCTCGCACAGTTACAACCCGAAAATCCTATGGTTGGCTTCACCCTCAGAAGACTGTCAACGGGATGAATCCCTGTCTGGGATTCTTGACCAGCGAAATCGCAACTAGGGTCGGCAAGGACGCGTATCGAATCAGAGAACGCATACGCGCAGGTTCGATCCCCGGAGTCCAACTACACGACGTGTTCAATCTGGTGGTCGCCTACGCGATGACGTTCTCAGACATCGCAGAGCATTTCCCTCTGACACTTGACCAAAAGATCCAGTTGATGGCTTATCCATTGCTACCTATTGCCGGTGAATACAAACACAGAGTGACGTATTCGAACGATTTGTTGAGTCCCGCCCTGCTCAAAACAGAGTTCTCCAACCTTGATGAACTGAAAGCGGAAAATCCACAAACGTTCCTATCGAACTTCCCCGAATCCGAGTGGCTGAACTAAGCCATCGAAACAATAGGCACGGGACCATTGGACATAGTTACCCATAGTTGGTTGCGACCAGATACTCCTTGCACAATTCTCCCACCTCAGGAACTAGGTCCCGCAGTGAAACAACTGCCAAGACCTGAAGTTCGTGCGCGGTCGTAAATCGCTCCACCTTTCGCTGAATTGAGTTCATGGTCACTGCCTGTTGGACGAGGTCCTTGATTGGGTGGTCCTCAATGCATCCGAGGAGAGCGTCAGCACATGGTCAAACTCAATCCTGCCAAGCCCTTGGATTCTGTGGCGGTATGATTCTGGAACGCGACGTGTAGTCGTTCCAATGGCGTGGGTCAACTTGGAAGTGCAGCGGGACCTTAAGGCACCTGTGTAACTCAGCACGCTACCTCACGGGTCGGAGCTTTTCTACAGGTCTAGTACGAAACTCAGCGTAAAGGTTCTTGATTTCGTCAAGTCTGGTGGAGCTGGGGGGATTCGAACCCCCGACCTCATCATTGCGAACGATGCGCTCTCCCAACTGAGCTACAGCCCCGAAATACGTCTTTTAATCCTACAACGGCGTGTTGCGACGGCTACGGGTCGTAGGTTTACTCAGAGTCTTTCGAATCGGCGTCTGTTGAGGCTTCGGCGGTGGCCGTGGCTTCTTCGGCGATGGCGGTGAAGGTGGCTTCGACTTCCTCGGAGACGGCGGTGATTGTCGCAGCAGCGGCTTCGGAAACCGCGGTGGCGGTCTCTAGCGCCTCTTCGCGGTTGATGCCTCCAAGCAACGACACGTCGAAGTAGAGGATGGCGTTAGCTGGGATCCTCGGGGGTGAACCGGCTTCGCCGTAGCCGAGATCCGGCGGGATTCGCACGCGGCGGCGTTCGCCGATGTTCATGTCGAGTAGAGATTCTCGCCATCCTGGAATGACGGCGACGAGGAAGAAACGGGCTTCCTGCTCGGAAGTGTGTGTCGTGCCGAATACGCAGCCGTCATCCAGCCATCCGGTGTAGTTGACGTCGACCCGCCAATCGATGCTGGGTTTCGGTCCATCGCCCTCTTCCAAGATGGCGTAGTCGACGCCACTAGGACTCGTAATGAAATCGGATTCTGACACCTCATCGAAGCTCGGGGCATCCGACGGATAGATGTCGTTGAGGCACGTCCGCATGGACTGGGTGGGTTCGACGAAGGGTATGATCAAATCATCGTCACCGGGGTTGGCTCCGCCTCCCCTGCAACCCGTCGCAGCCAGCGCGGCGACGATACCGGACGTGATGATCACGACGGTCAGACCGAGGGCGTGGAAATGCGTGCGCGTGTAACTCGAAACTCGCATATTTCTACGCTACATTAAGCGCTTGGAACCATGGTTCGCGCAGGGATTAGCCCGAGTGATTGTCGACGATGTCCATGAAGCCTGCGGCACCTTGGGCGATCCACTCCGGCGTGTTGGTGAAGAGCAGTTTCACGCCTAGGTCGAGGAAACGAGTGACGTTGCCTGAACCGCAGATGGCACCTGCTGTGCGGCCAGAGGCGACGATGCGCCTGTAGGCGTCGTTCATGGTCTCGACGACGTCCGGATGGTTGATGTCGCCTTTGTGTCCCATCGAAGCGGCGAAGTCGCCGGGCGCGACAAAGAACACATCTATGTGGTCGACGGCCAATATTTCGTCTAGGTTTTCGTAGGCGATGATGTCCTCGAGGAGGATGATCAACAGGGAGTTATCGTCGGCGACGTCCATGAAGTTCGAGACGCCCAATCCCTGGCGACTCGTGTAGCTGCCGCGTTTGCCGATGGGCGGGAACTTGCCGCCGTCGACGACGTTTTGGGCTTCAGTAGCATCATTTACGTGAGGGACGACTATGCCTTGAGCACCGCGGTCGAGGGTTCGGTAGATTAGCCCTTGGTGGTTGTCGTTGACGCGGCAGACGGATGTCAGTCCCCAGAGGTCGCAGGCACGAGTGAGGTTTCCGAGTTCGGATGCGTCGACCCAGCCGTGTTCGCCCTCCAGCCAAATGCCGTCGAAACCGTTGTTGACGGCGATCGGTCCGAAAGCGTCGATGTCGTCGGGGTGTGTCATCCCTCCGACGATGGTTGCGATTTCACCAGCGGCGATTTTGTCTTTGATGCGATTCGGTCGAATCTCCATGTCTGGTAATACCTTTCTAGCGGAACTCTTCGGTCTGATGCGATAGGATCCGCATGAATGTTAATTTGAGTGGCTCTCGACGATGCTCATGAAGTTTGCGGCACCGTCATTTAGCCACTCTTGGGTTGTTGTCAAGAAGAACTTTGCCCCTAAGTCAAGGTAACGTTCTAGGCCCGCTTTGCCGCAGGTTGCACCCGCGATTTTTCCCGCAGCTTGTATACGGCGGAAGGTGTCTTCCATGGTTTCGGCGACTTCGGGAATGTTGGCAACCTGATCCCAGATGCCTTTGTGTCCCATCGAAGCAGCGAAATCGCCCGGCGCCACGAAGAAGATGTCAATGTTGTCAACTTCGAGGATCTCATCTAAGTTCTGGTAGGCGATGATGTCTTCGATGAAAACGATGAGCAACGAGTGATCGTCGGCCACCTCCATATAGTTGGGCACTCCGTGGCCTTGCCTACTGGCGTAGTTTCCACGCCTTCCGATGGGAGGAAACTTTCCGCCGAGGACGACGTTTTGCGCTTCTTCTGCCGTGTTGACGTGCGGGACGGCGATCGCCTGTGCTCCGCAATCGAGTGTGCGGTAGATCAAGCCCTGGGAGTTTTCGTTGATTCGGACCACGGGGGTAAGTCCCCATAGGTCGCAGGCTCTTGTCAGATTGCCGAGGTTTGCGTGGTCCACACCGGCGTGTTCGCCTTCCAACCACACTGCGTCGATGCCAACTTCGTTCGCAATCGGGCCGAAGGCGTCGATGTCGTCGGGATGGGTGAAGCCGACGACGGAGATGGATACTCCGCCGGCGTAGATTTTTTCCTTAACGCGATTGGGTCTGAGTTGCATGTCTCTCGGTGCCTTTGTGTGAACTGGAATTAGTGGGAGCTTAAGTGGAGATTATGCCGCCCGTCCGCTCCGGGCATACCCCGCTCGCTACGCTCGCGCCCCTTTCGCTTTGCGAAAGGGGCAGGATTGTCGGTTAGTGGTTGTTGACTACATCGATGAAGCTGGCGGCGCCGTCGCTCAGCCATGGGCCGATGGATGTAAGCAGGAACTTGGCGCCGAGATCGAGGTAGCGGGGGGCGTCGCCTTCGCCACAGGTCGCGCCAGAGTTCTTGCCTGCTGCTTCGATACGGCGGAAGGCGTCGTTCATGACCTCGACGACTTCGGGGTGGTTGTGGTTGCCCACGTGTCCCATTGATGCGGCGAAGTCGCTCGGTGCGACGAAGAAGACGTCGATGTTGTCGACCTCTAGGATCTCGTCGAGGTTTTCGTAGGCGATGATGTCTTCGATGAGGATCACGAGCAGTGAGTAGTCGTCGGCTTTGAGCATGTAGTCGGCTACGCCGTGGCCTTGTCGACTGGTGTAGGCGCCGCGCTTACCGACGGGTGGGAACTTGCCGCCGTCTACCACGTTGCGTGCTTCGGCGGCGTTGTTGACATGCGGCACTACGATGCCTTGCGCACCGCAGTCGAGCGTGCGGTAGATCAGGCCTTGAGAGTTTTCGTTTATTCGCACTACTGGGGAGATGCCCCACAGGTCGCAGGCGCGGGTCAGGTTGCCTAGGTCTGACGCGTCCACGCCGGCGTGTTCGCCTTCGAGCCAGACGCCGGCGATGTCGTTTGCGGCTGCGATTGGACCGAACGCGTCGATGGCGTCGGCGTTTACCAGTCCTCCGACGACGGTTGCGACCTCACCGACGGCTAGTTTTTCTTTTGCGCGATTAGGTCTGAGTTCCATCTCTGAGGTGGCCTTTCTACTTTGGGGAATTGTTCTTTTTGCGGTGTTCGTGATTCCGCTTGATGCACCGAATGCGATTTTATTGATATTTCGCCGTTAGCGTCGTCGGGCGTTAGAACACGCCCGGCGAAGAGAAGATCAACCAGTTTTGGGACGATAATCATTCGGATCGTAGCAAGCATCGTAAGTACCCTTGTCGATGCGGATCCATTTGGTATTCGGAACGCCGCGTTTCGAGAAACTTCCAGGGCCGACTGGAAAGGCGGATTCAATTTGGATAGCCCGCCCTTGAGATTGTGCAATCTCCATCGCTAAATCTACCGCGGGCCCGAAGTCCCAATCTTGGCTAACGATGATCGCGCAGTCATATTTGTACTCATATGTCGCCCTGACTAGATCTATCGCCAAACTGACATCGGTGCCCTTCTCTTGGCCTCCAGCACTTACCCTGCCTCGATAAACGTGAACGCCTCTACGTCTGAGATATCTAAGTTTGTTCGTCCAAAACCCATGCCAGTACGCTTGTGACCGGCCATGCCTAGGGTCTGGCACGCCTGTGTAGAACCGAATTTCGACAAGTTTCCGGCTGGGAGATATCGCCGTCAATGCGGCCGCGATTTTCTCGACATCGAAACTCGGCCACGAATATCGCAAAGTCGATTTATCGCGCTTTGACGCCCAGGCTTTCTTCGCTAGGTGATAAAGGTTTTGACCGTCGATGAAGACTATTGTGCGCATCTCAAAAAAACACCCGCCCGGGGACTGAGCTTTTCAACCAAGTCTGACGGGCGGGGACGAATTACTTTTAGGTTACCACGAAGTGGGGGACTTGCAACTGCTTGACGCTTCAAAATGGGGCTGCTTCCTTGATGTCGATGAATAATAGGGAACGTTCCGGCTCCCATTGCTATCCGCAACTCCGCATCGCTTAAACTACTACAGCGAACATCGCTGTTCGAACTGCACCAATCCGAGGGGAACAAGACATGCTGGAGCGATTCAAGGTACCGGAGGCTGATCGGGTTTATGTGATGCCGGAGGTGATGCACCGCGTCACGAAGGACATCTTCTTGAAGATCGGGTTGGAGGACGATGCGGCGCAGGATTCGACGGATGTGTTGCTGGGCAATGATTTGAGGGGGAATGAGTCGCACGGTGTGTCCAATGGTTTGCGGGGATATGTGCGGAGTTATGCCGCTGGTCAGTTGAATCCGCGGACGGAGTGGGAGGTGGTGCGCGAGACGAGCACGACGGCGAATATTGATGCGAAGGATGCGCTTGGTGTCCATGTCGGGCCGACGGCGATGGAGATGGCGATCGAGAAGGCTCAGCAGCATGGCGTGGGCGTGGTGACGGTGTTCAATACAGGACACTTGGCGGGTTGCAGCCACTACGTTTACCAAGCGATCGAGGCGGGGATGATCGGGCACACCATGACGGCTGGTGGTGCCGGCATCACGATTCCGACTTGGGGATCGCGTCCGTTCTTGGGGACTAACCCTCTGGCATATGGAGCGCCTGCTCGGACGATGCCGCCTTACATGTTGGACATTGCGACGACGCAGGTTGCGGCGAACAAGATCTGGCTGTTGCGGCGGACCGGTGCGACGGTGTTGCCCGGTTGGATTACGGATGAGAATTACGAGCCGGAGCTGGAAGAGACTCCTGCGCCTGGTCCGGAGTCGAGGGGCAAGTATGGGATGTTGCCTATCGGAGGGACGCGGGAGAATGGATCGCACAAGGGCTTCGGTTTGGGATTGATGAACGAGATATTGTGCAACGAGCTGACGGGTCTCGGGCCTGGTCCGTTGAACCCGCATCAGGGCGGGCACTTCTTCGTGGCGTATGACATTGAGGCGTTTACGGATCGGGAGAAGTTCCTGGACGATATGGACGAGTTGCTGAAGGCGGTTGCGGAGCATCCTCCTGGTAAGGGGCACGACAGGGTTGTGTATCCGGGTCTGTTGGAGGCCGAGGAGATCGAGAAGCGGTCGAAAAATGGAATTCCGTATCACACCGAGGTGATCGAGTGGTTCGAGGGGCATTGCGCCGAGGTGGGTGTGGAGTGTGATTTGAGGTAGCTGGATCGAAGTTTCGAGATAGCGGAGGTGAGAGAGATGGCCTCGTCGTTGAAGTTTGTTTTCATGCCGCCGCAGGATGAGTTGACGCGGTGGTTCGCACGCCGCCTCGCCGATTCGATGCCTGAGTTTGAGGTGGTTTCTCCCAAAGACGATGATGAGGCGGCGCGGGAGATCGTGGATGCGGATGGGGCGTTTGGGTGGGTTTCGCCGGAGTTGCTGCCGAGCGCCGGGAAGTTGCGGTGGTTGCAGAATCCGGATGCGGGGCCGTTCTACGGGTACTACTACGAGGATCTGGTGAAGCATCCGTGTGTGATCTCGAACCCGAGGGGAATCTACTTCGATCACATCAGTCATCACATCATGATGTTTGTGTTGGCGTTGTCGAGGGGGTTGCCTTGGTATGTGGATGCGCAGAGGGATGTTAGGTGGGATAAGGATGCTCGGCGTTCGGAGTATGTGAGTTTGGGGGATGCGACGGCGTTGATCAATGGTGTGGGTGGTATCGGTGCGGAGACGGCGCGGCTGTGTGCGGCGTTCGGGATGCGGGTGATTGGGATCGAGCCTCGGGTTGAGAGGGAGGTTTGGGGTGCGGAGATCTATCCGCCGGAGGAGATCGATCGGTGGTTGCCGGAGGCGGATTTCGTGATTTCGACGGTGCCGCACACGCCGGAGACGGAGGGGACGTTTAATGCGGAGCGGTTCAGGTTGATGAAGGCGAGTTCGTATTTCATCAATGTTGGGCGTGGGAAGGTTTGCAGGATCGACGATTTGGCGGATGCGATTGAGTCGGGTGAGATTGCGGGTTGCGGGTTGGATGTTTACGAGATCGAGCCGTTGCCGCCGGAGCATACGTTGTGGCGGTTGCCGAACGTTTTGATGACGCCGCATGTGGCGGTGAGGGATGCGGGCGACATTCCGGAGCGTCGGTTCCAGATCATCCTAGAGAACGCTCGTCGGTTTGCTCGTGGTGAGGAGTTGATGAACGTGGTGGATAAGGAGCGGTGGTACTAGGCTGGCGTCTAATCCTCGTTAATTCCGGACACCCAAAGTTTTAGTCCGATAAAGAATGCGGAGCCGCTGGCTCCGATGGCGATGGGGCGCCATAGAGATTCTCCGACTACGAATGCATCGGCGATGAGGCCGGTTGCGCAGCCGATGAGTGCGGTGCCGATCAGCCACTTGATGGTGTTTTTGTGAGTTTGCAACCAGGATCGGTTGCGGTTATCGGTGTCCATGGAGGTGGATATTTGGTGGGGTAGGTGCGGTTATGTTAACTGGGCGCGTTTAATTGGGGGTGTGTGGCCCCTTTGTTCTTTTGGGAGGGTTTTTCACCCTCACCTTAGCCCTCTCCCATCGAGGGAGAGGGATCGTTGTGGTGCTAGACTAACTATCGCTGTTAACGCAAACGGAAACGGACACTCGATTCGAAGGCAGACGAACCTATGATCATCACTGACATTAAGAACTATCCGGTATGGATCGGGCATCGCAACCAGATGCTCGTTAAGGTGGAGACCGACGAGGGGATTTATGGATGGGGGGAGTCGGGGTTTTCGAGTCGTGAGCTTGCGGTGAGCGGGATGGTGGATCATTTCCGGGAGTTTCTGGTGGGGCGTGACCCGATGCAGCGGGGGCGTATCTGGCAGGAGATGTATCGGGGTCAGTATTTCGAGGGTGGTCGGACGATCACGGGTGCGATCTCGGCGATCGACATTGCGCTGTACGATATTGTCGGCAAGAAGCTGGGCGTGCCGGTGTATCAACTGCTGGGCGGCAAGCAGCGGAACTGGGTGCCGACCTTCGCGTCTGGTGGTGGATCGACTGCTGAAGAGGTGGCGGAGATGGGGGTGGCGATCTGGAAGGACGGGTTTAAGGCGATGCGTCTGAACTTGCAGACGATCGGCGAGCAGAACGATCCTGATCTGTTCGAGCCTAGGGAGTCGATTGCGCCGACCGCCGAGGCGCTGATCAAGGCGCGGGAGGCGCTCGGTCTGGAGCCGGTAATTGGGATCGATTACCACCACCGTCTGTCTGTGGCCGAAGCGGCGTCGTTCTGTCAGATGATGCCGACGCACACTCTGGACTTCATCGAGGAGCCGATCAGGGATGAGTCGCCAGAGGCTTATGAGGAGCTGCGGAAGCTGACCGTCGTGCCCTTCGCTATCGGCGAGGAGTTTGCTTCGAAGTGGCAGTTCCTGCCGTATATCGAGAAGGGTCTGACGAACTATGCGCGTCTGGACATCTGCAACGTGGGTGGTTTCACGGAGGCGATGAAGGTGGCCGGATGGGCGGAGGCGCACTACATCGATCTGATGCCGCACAACCCGCTGGGTCCGATCTGCGTGGCGGCGACTTCGCACTTCGCCATGGCGATTCCGAACTTCTCATGGCTTGAGATCCGGCACTCTCCGGGCGAGCCCGACAACAACTTCTACGAAGACGACGTCTTCCCGGTGCAGCCGGAGATCGTGTCTGGCAAGGTGATTCTGTCAGATGCTCCGGGTTTGGGCATCGAGGTGGACGAGGCGTCGTTGACCGAACCCTTCAAGTACTGGGAATCTCCGCACCTGCATCGTCGGGATGGTTCGCACACTAACTGGTAAAAAGCCCCGTCATTCCCGTGCACGCGGGAATCTACACGCGGGAATCTAGAAGATGCCAACACGGTTGTCCGATGCACATTACCGACATCAAGAACTACCCGGTACGGATCGGGCACCGGAACCAGATGCTCGTCAAGGTCGAGACTGATGAAGGCATCTACGGTTGGGGGGAATCTGGCTTCTCCAGTCGTGAGCTGGCCGTCAGCGGGATGGTGGATCACTTCCGGGAGTTTCTGATCGGTCGGGATCCGATGCAGCGGGGGCGTATCTGGCAGGAGTTATACAGGGGGCAGTATTTCGAAGGTGGGCGCACCATCACCGGCGCGATCTCGGCCATCGACATTGCGCTGCACGACATCGTCGGCAAGAAGCTCGGAGTTCCGGTTTATGAGCTTCTTGGAGGGAAGCAGCGGGACTGGGTGCCGACCTTCGCGTCGGGTAGTGGTTCGACGCCTGATGAGGTGGCTGAGATGGGGTTGGCGATCTGGAAGGAGGGTTTTAAGGCGATACGTCTGATCCTGCAGTCGATTGGTGAGGAGGGCGATCCTAACCTCTTTGAACCCCGCGAGTCGTTGGCTCCGACTGCTGAGGCTCTTATCAAGGCGCGCGAAGTTTTGGGGCTCGAACCTGTACTCGGTATCGACTATCATCACCGCCTATCGGTTGCTGAGGCGGCTTCGTTCTGTCAGATGATGCCTGATCACACCCTTGACTTCATCGAGGAGCCGATCCGTGACGAATGTCCGGATGCGTATGAGGAGCTGCGGAAGCTGACGGTCGTGCCGTTTGCGATTGGGGAGGAGTTCGCCTCGAAGTGGCAGTTTCTGCCGTACATCGAGCGTGGATTGACGAACTATGCGCGTCTGGATATCTGCAATGTGGGTGGGTTTACTGAGGCGATGAAGGTCGCTGGATGGGCTGAGGCGCACTACATCGATCTGATGCCGCATAATCCGCTGGGGCCGATCTGTGTGGCAGCGACATCGCATCTGGCGACGGCGATACCGAACTTCTCTTGGCTTGAGATCAGGCACTCCGTAGGCGAGCCTGACAATAACTTCTACGATGACGAGGTCTTTCCCGTTCAGCCGAAGCTCGAACCTGGGAAGGTGATACTTTCAGATACACCTGGCCTGGGCATCGAGGTCGATGAGGCGTCGTTGACCGAGCCGTTTCAGTTCTTCGAGCCGCTGCACCTGCATCGACGGGATGGATCGCATACGAATAGGTAGGAAACAAAAAGGGAATACCACATGAATTGGAAACGGAGCGGCAAATACGCGTTGCTCGGCGTTGCCGCCGTTGTTGGTGCGGTCGTCATCGTTCGCAATGATGGAGTGCATTTCTCTGAACTCAGCCCCAAATTGCGGAGGAAATTGAGATCCGCGGGACGGCGGGGCGAATGGCGTAACCAAACGGAAGCCGAAGAGTTTTACTTGTCGCATGTGCCTTGGATGGTCAGATCACAGGGTGAAGACGCGATTTGGCGTTTTTTGGACAACAAAGATGCTAGCCACCAGAAATCAGTCCACAATGATCCTGAGAGTGCAGATTCGGATGCGAACATTCATTTCGAGCAAAGAAACCGCAATCGTAGGCGATACACAAATGATATGACGGTGAAAGATCATGCGAGGACATTGTTCGACAACCATATCGAGGGTGTGAAAATCCTCGCATCAAGAAAGATAAATGCGACGGCACAGAAGGCTACCGACGTAGTTCGGAAAGCGGCATCTCGCTGAAGATCGACCATTTGTCGTTTGTACCGCGGATCGCCCCGATCTCAACCACTAACATCCCGCCATATGCCAAATTGAACTCCGCGTACCGCTGAAACCGTACACCGCAAGCCAACTCCCAGCCACATGGGAGATCGGGTTTACATCGAACACAGCGAACAGTCATTGACAGACCGCTCGATCAAATGGAATACATCGCTTTAATCCTCAAAGCAAAAGTGCTTTTGGTAGCGGTTTTTGGAACACTCGGTTTTGTGTTCGCAATTGTGCTCGCGCCTTTCTGGTTGCCATTTTTGGTTTTCGGTATTTTGGCCCTGGTAAGTTTCGCGTTCTACGAAGAAGCCAAGCGCGATGTCCGCAGTGCCCGCGACAAGGTGCGGAAAACTGCTCGGAAAGTACAAGAAGCCGAGAAGCGTCTGGCACGCGAAAGAGATCAAGCCGTACGTCGAGCTCAACGCGAATTCGAGGATGCCAAGAGCTTGGTCGAGGACTTTGCGATTGAACTTAAAAACGCGAGAAACAAAGTGATTTCCGACGCTGAATCTGAATTCGAAAAGAGCAAGGCGAGAGTTAGAGGCGCCGCAGATTCAGTGAAGAGTGCCGAAAAGGAGTTAGCCGAGTTACAAACACCGCGACCTGCGCCAACGGAACCAACGCCTACAGGTGATTTTGGTGTGTCCATGCTTCTGAAACATGTCAGAAATCCCAAACGGAAACTTGACGATTCTTGGCATGAAGTCAAGACGAAAATATCTGAATCAAAGTTAAAAAATGCAAGAGACGAATTGCTCGAAGCCTTTGAAGATGTTGATGAAACCACTGACGCTCTCGAACTTGCCAAGTCTCACCAATCGGAAGCAACGAAACGACACGAAGCGAAATTGGAGCTCTCCCAGAGTGACCTTGCTGAGGTCGCAAGAATGCTGGACGAAGCCATAGCCCATCGGAGCGAACGCACTAAAAAACATGAGGGCAACTTGCTGAAAGCTCAGCAAAAACGCGGACAGGAGGTCGAAAAATTACAACTCGCCCAAGCGAAACGCGTAAAGATGTTCGTGTATTTTTGGATATGTTTGTTCGGAGCCATCGGGATCCCAGCGGGATTGGGATTTTGGATGGCAAATAGCGGGTAGCGAAATAAACCGTACGTCTCTCAACGGAATCACATCAATCATGCTCAACATAGGTTTCATTGGCGCTGGTAAGATTGCTGATCTTCATGCTCCGGGGTATGTGGGGAATCCGGATGCTCGGATTTATGCCGTGGCTGATAACGGCCCAGGGACAGCCGAGAGACGTGTTGCGGAGTGGGGCGCGGAGATGGCTTATACGGACTATCGTGCGATGCTGGATGATCCGAATGTGGATGCGGTGGAGGTTTTGACGCCTCACTCGTTGCATGCTCGGATGGTTATCGATGCGCTGGATGCGGGGAAGCATGTGAGCTTGCAGAAGCCGATGGCAGTTTCGCTCGAGGAGTGCAACGCCATCGTGGAGGCGGCGCAGAGGACCGATAGGTTCATGCGGGTGTTTGAGAATTTCGCGTATTACGATCCCATCAAGCGGGCTAAGCAGATGCTGGATGAGGGCGTTATCGGGGAGCCGATCTCGATGCGGATGAAGACGGTAACGGGTCACCGGCAGTACGGGTGGGACATCCCGGACGAGTCGATCGCTTGGCGCTTCGATCCGTCGATAAACGGCGTGGGTAAGGCGATTCTCGACTATGGGTACCACATCTTCGCGATGGGCAGGTGGTTCATGGGGGAGCCGGAGCAGGTGTTTGCTTGGATTCGGACTAGCTATACGGCTGAGGGTTATGAGAACGACTCTCCGTTGCTGGTTTCGTGGTCGTACGAGGGCGGCAGGACGCACGGGTCGTGGGAGCAGCAGGCGTCGACCGAGATGGTAGTCAGATCAGACTACTACCCGGGCGACGAGTGGTTTGAGTTGAGTGGAACGCGTGGGATCATCTGGGTCAACCGCTGCACCGCCAAGATGCTCTACGACACTCCGCCGCTCACCTACTACACCGACGGCGAGATGTACCGCGTCGGTGAGGACGAGATCGACGCCGATTGGGGCAGCTCCTTCAAGAACTGCACGCAGGAGTTCATCGACTGCATTATTGCGGGTAAGCAGCCGGATATGTCTGCCGAAGACTCCCGTGAGACGTACAAGTTCGCCCGGGCTAGCCAGCTGGCGGCACGTGAGAACCGTCCGGTGACACTCGGGGAAGTTACCGATTGAGTGTCTTGAACAAACGCGGAAGCCGCCGGCAGGAGGGAGAAAACCGGCGGCTTCCTAACAGGAGAGGTTTGTCAATTTCGAGGGCTGGTGTTTGATCGACCGGCCCTTTTTCGACGTCCAACACTTCTAGTTACGCAGTCCATCGCCAAACGGTTTTAGACATCGTCTCAATTGCCCGCGCGTATAGTCTTAATCTGAACCACAGTGAACGAACTGCCCGCCGACCTCGCGGGCGAAGGACCCACCGAGGAGACAGATGGCGGTATCAATCGATCTATCAGGCAAGCGCGGCGTCGTGTTCGGCGTGGCTAACCAGCGGAGCATCGCTTGGGCCATCTCAGAACGCCTCATCGAAGCGGGTGCCGATCTCGCCTTCACGTATCTCAACGACCGCCTGCGTGGGCCTGTCGAAAAGACGGTCTCCAACCTCGACGATCCGCTGCTGATCGAGTGTGATGCGACTGATGATGGTGATGTGCAGTCGGTCTACGACCAAGTTGGCGACAAGTGGGGCAGCATCGATTTTGTGGTGCACTCTATCGCCTACGCCGAGAGGGATGATCTTGGCGGGGATTTTTCTACGACTGGTCGCCAGGGTTTCCGGACGGCGCTTGAGACGAGTGCGTATACGCTGATGCCGGTGGTTTCGCGTGCGGTTCCGCTGATGCCGGACGGCGGTGCGGCGTTGACGATGACTTTCGATGCTTCGCAACGGGTGTATCCGGGCTACAACATCATGGGGACTGCGAAGGCGGCGCTTGAGAACGAGGTTAGGCAGCTGGCGGCGGAGTTTGGGGATCGGAATGTGCGTGTGAATGCCATCTCCGCTGGACCGTTGCCGACGCTCGCCGCGCGATCCATCCCTGGCTTCCGCGACATGACCGGTGCACACCGCGATAGGTCTCCGCTCAAACGGAACATCACGCATCGGGAGGTGGGTGACACGGCGCTGTTTCTGCTGAGCGAGATGTCGAGCGGGATAACGGGGGCGGTGATACCGGTGGATGCGGGGTATGGGATTATTGCGTTGTGATGAATAGCGTTTTCTCATTTCGATGCTTCTCGAAGTAAGAGGGAACGGCAGGTTAGCTTAGCTCCGAGTATGTCGGACGTTGATGTCAGTATTGTTGAAGGCATAGCCGACGAACATGTCGAAGATGCACTTAGGGTTGAATACGAAGCGTTTGCGGCTAAGTTCCGTATCGGCTATAGGAACGCCGATGACCACGTACTGGTATTCCGCGACTCAGTTGACAAGTCGAGCTGCTTGACCGCTACGGTCGACGGTCATTTCGCAGGCATCCTCACGTTTGAGACCTCAAACCAAGCGTTTTATCGGTTGAACGCGGCGACGGTCGTCAAAAAGTTCAATCCGGTACGCGCGATGCGTATATTGATCAATCTCGTGTTGCTCGATGAGCGATGCCACGGACATGAATTCAAAGTGGATACACTCGCCGTCGATCCGGTTTACCGCGGTTTAGGTATCGGCACGAGACTGATGCGACGCGCCGAGGCCAAAGCCAAGGCGATGGGCAAGAGCGTAATGACGCTTGCGGTCATCGGCGAGAACGACGGTGCCATCCGGCTTTACGAACGGCTAGGCCTCGAGAAAACCCGAACCCAACAGGGCTTCATGGTTCGGTTCGCCATCGGAACCGACGTTGTCCACCAGATGGAAAAACCGATCTGAATCGGACTAGTGCTGGCTGTAGAGGACGCCTGCTAGGAGGCCGGCGTCGTCCATGGCATTCCACTCGTTGAGGAAGGTGGTGTTCCACTCGTCGGTGAGTTTGGATTGGAGCATCTCCTCGAAGATGGGCCAGAAGACGATGATGCCGTCGGCGCCGTCGCGGAGCGCGGCTTCGGCGGTGTCTTTCGAGCGGACCAGAGCCGCGGTGATGTATGGCCGCTGTGCCCAGTCTGCGAAGATGTCTCGGAGGTCGCGGACCAGCGCGGTCGGGTCGCCGGAGACGTCGCGGTAGGGTTCGCAGAACGGGAGGACGTGGTCGACGCCTGCTTGGGCTACTGCCACTGCTTGGTTGATGGTGAAGACGGTTGTGCAGAATGTCTCGACGCCGGCTTTTTTGAGTTCGGCGAATGCGCCGAGAGCGTTGACGGAGCACGGGATCTTGAGGATGACCCGGTCGGACATCTTGGTGAAGACTTCGCCGACGTCGAGCAGCTCTTGGGTGGAGTGTCCGTCGATCTCGACGGCGACCTTCTTGTCGGTGATGTCGAGGTATCGCTGGATGACGTCGGTCATCTGGCCGTACTTCTGGACCATCTCGTTGAGGACGACGGTGTTGGTGACGATGCCGGCGGCGCCTCGGCTCATCCAGGGTTTCAGGTCTTCTGGGTCGCCAGCTAGCCATACTGCCGGGCTGGATGCTGATGCCCGGTTCATTTCAGCGGGGCCTACTGGCATGAATGCCGCATCTGCCGCGCCGTTCGTCGAATGTGTTGTCTGCTGCATGTCGTCACTCCATGAAATGGTGGCTAGATTCGATCCTTGTTTCGCAGTTCAATGCCTGATTGAAGTGTAATTCGAATCCAAAGACGCGGTTGCGCGTCGTAAACTTCGACACAATTCGCAGCACAATCCGTCGGGGTACGCCGATGACAGTCGATCCAAAACATGCCCGCAGCGTTTACGACCAAGCCGTCGTGATCGACGCGCTGAATGTGAGCAACTGGGACAGCGATGCCGTGTTCGAGAGTCTGAACGCGGGTAGCGTGGCGGCGATCAATGCCACTCAAGCGACGTGGGAGGGCTACGAAGAGACGCTCGACATGATCGCGAAGTGGTATGTGCGGTTCCGGGAGCGACCGGATCAGATCCTGTTGGTTGAGACTGTCGATGATATTCACCGGGCGAAGCGTGAGGGTAAGACTGGGATCATCTTCGGTTGGCAGAACACATCGCCCATAGAGAACGATCTTGATCGCTTGGCTTTGTTCCATAAGCTGGGCGTACGGATCATGCAGGTGACTTATCACGAGCGGAATCTGCTCGGTGATGGTTGCATGGAGCGTCAAGATGGCGGATTGACTAATTTTGGGATCGATGCTGTTCAGGAGATGAACCGATTGGGCATCTTGCTCGACCTTTCGCACGTCGGCATCTCGACGACGCAGGAGAGTATCGAGGTTTCTGAGAAACCTGTTGCGATTACGCACGCTAATGCCAAGTCCTACTTCGATCATCGTCGCAACAAGACTGACAAGGCGATCAAGACGATGGCGGATAAGGGCGGCGTGATTGGGGCGACCTGTATTCAGGGTTTTCTGCGGAACACCTACTCATCCACAATCGACGACTATCTCGATGCCATCGACCATCTGGTGCAGATGGTGGGCGTGGATCATGTCGGCATCGGGACCGACCACACTCAGGACCAGCCGGAAGAGTTTTGGAAGTTTATCGGCGGGCAGCAGGGCACGAAGTATCCGTCCTCGTTCACTGGGCATAGCGGCATGCCGCTGGCGTGGGATGAACAGTATCCGGTGGGTTTGAAGACGCCGGATCAGCTGCCGGTTTTATCGGAATCGCTGCTTGGCCGTGGGTACTCGGATGAGGATGTGGTCAAGATTCTTGGCGGGAACTGGTTGAGGTTGTTTGGGGAGGTTTGGGTCTAGTTCCGATCAGCCATAAATCGCAAAGCAGAAATGATTCATCATTCACTCTTTTGATTCAAAGAATCATTTTTGGGTTCTCAACCCAAAAGCTCTGGCGATGCAACAAACGGAAACGCCCCGGATGGTGTCCGGGGCGTCTCTTTTGTTCTTGTCGCTTGCCGACGACTAGGCGTCGTAGCTGAGGAAGAACTCGTAGGGGTGCGGGCGGAGGCGAACTGCGTCGACCTCGTTCTCGCGTTTGAAGTCGATGTAGGCTTCGAGCAGGTCGGGTGTGAAGACACCGCCTTTGAGCAGGAAGTCGTGATCGGCTTCGAGGGCGTCGAGGGCTTCTTCGAGGCTTCCGGGAACTTGGTTCAAGGTTGCAGGGTCCATCTCGTAGAGGTCTTCCTCGATAGGCTCGCCCGGGCTTGCGCCGGTGGCGATGCCGTCGAGTCCGGCCATCAACATGCCCGAAAATGCGAGGTAGGGGTTGCAGGTCGGGTCCGGAGGTCGGAACTCGACGCGCTTGGCTTTGGGCGAGTTCGAGTACATCGGGATGCGAGCAGCCGCCGAGCGGTTTCGGGCGGACAAAGCGAGGATCGTCGGGGCCTCGAAGCCGGGAACCAGGCGCTTGTAGGAGTTGCTGCTGGGAGCGACCAGTGCCATCAGGGCGTCGCCGTGCTTGAGCAGGCCGCCGATGTAGGCGAGGGCCATGTCGCTCAAGCCCACGTAGCCATCGCCGGCAAACATTGGTTGGCCGTCTTTCCAGATCGACTGGTGGGTGTGCATGCCGGTGCCGTTGTCTTCGAAGAGCGGCTTGGGCATGAATGTGGCGGTCTTGCCGTGCTTGGCGGCGGTGTTCTTGAGGCAGTATTTGTATGCCATCACCATGTCGGCTGCGGCTTTGAGTGGCGAGAATTTCCAGTTGATTTCGCCCTGTCCGGCGGTTGCGACCTCGTGGTGGTGCTTCTCGATCTCGATGCCGAATTGTGCCATCGCTTCGCAGGCTTCGTGGCGAATGATGGTCTGCGAGTCGGATGGGGGAGCCGGGAAGTAACCGCCCTTGTGGCGGAGTTTATGGCCGAGGTTCGGCCCTGCGCCTGTCAGGTCTGTCGCGTTGCCCGTGTTCCAGATCGCCTCTTCGGAGTCGACCTCGTAGTGTGCGGCGTTTGACGAGCCGCCGTAGGACACGCTGTCGAAGATGAAGAATTCTGCTTCGGCTCCCCAGTATGAGGTGTCGCCGACGCCGGTCGACTTGAGGTAGGCCTCGGCCTTGGCCGCGACGTGGCGCGGGCTTCGGTCGTAGGATTCACCGGTGATGGGGTCTCGGACGTCGGCGATGATCGAGACGGTGCCGGGAATGAATGGATCGACGGTTGCGGTGTCGGCGTCGGGCACCAAGAGCATGTCGGATTCGTCGATCGTCTGGAAGCCACGGATGCTGGAGCCGTCGAAGCCGGTGCCTTCGGCGAAGAGGTCTTCGGTGACTTCGTGCTTCGGGAAGGATACGTGTTGCCAAGTTCCGGGGACGTCGGTGAAACGCAAGTCTAGCCATTGCGACCCTGACTCCTCCATCATCTTGATCACATCATTGGCATTTGCCATCGTTTGCGTCTCTCCTAAACCTAATCGAGTGGTGTTTCGCGCGTGTAAGCGCCAGTTGGATTCAAGGTAATAAAGATATGTTTCATAGATGTTTCACCGCGTTGTGCGTCGTTTATCCGGAGTATGTTCGAAGGTCGATCAAGTAACATTTCTCCATTGCTGCGGCGATTCCGTCGGCGGCGTGGAAGCGGGACTTTAAGCCGGTTAGAAGTGAACACTCAACACGTACAAGCGGTCAAGATGGGTGCTGCTGCTGTTGACGATTGGCGGTCGGAGAATCCGGCGGATCGGTTGGATTTGTCAGGCGCGGATCTCGCGGGTATGAACTTCGCAGGTTGGAACCTGTCGCGAGCGATCTTGGACAACGCGGATTTGACGGGCGCGTGCCTTCGGGGTGCTGACCTTTCGGAGGGATGGGCGAGGCGGACTAAGTTCGTTGACGCTGATCTGAGCAACGCGGCGTTGTTCAGGACGAGTTTGGCTGGTGCAGATCTGCGTGGTGCTGACTTGAGCCACACGAACATGTACCGATGCATCATGCGGGACGCGGTGTTTAGCGACGGTACGAGTTTCGAGGGTGCTTGGACGGCTAAAGTGATTTGGCCGGACACAAACAAATGAATAACCAGTGACCTCAAAAGGAGTGAGCAAGATGCAGATAGTCGATTTCGGTAAGACGGGTTACAAAGTTTCTAGGCTTGGCGCAGGCTTGGCCGAGATCGGCATGGAGTTGAGTTTCGACGAAGTCGAACAAGCCGGAAGCGTCCTTAACAATGCGCTAGACATGGGAATCAACTTCCTTGATACCGCAGCGTCTTACGTCATATCCGAAGAACTGATCGGTCAAACAGTTGCACACCGCCGAGACGAATACGTGCTTGTGACTAAAGCCGAACGCGCGGACGGCGACGGGCTACACGGGAAAGACTGGACCTATGGCACGGTGCGAGACTCGATCGACCGTAGCCTGCGTCGTATGAACACGGATTATGTAGATTTGGTTCAACTTCACTCCTGCGGTATCCCTGATCTGGAGAGGGGCGACATCATTCGAGCTCTCGAAGACGCACGGGATGCTGGCAAGACTCGAATGATCGGATATTCCGGCGACAACGAAGCAGCGCACTGGGCAGTAGATTCCGGGCTTTTCGACACATTGCAGACTAGCTTCAACGTTGTCGAGCAGCGCGCATACACAACTAGATTGCTGGAGAAGTGCGCTGACAGTGGGATCGGCGTGATTGCGAAACGACCGATCGCAGGTGCGACATGGGGCATGGCGAAATCGGGCATGGCGAGTTCGCGGCGTGGCTACGACAATACTTATCTGCAGCGATGCCAAGTAGTTCAGCGGCAAGGCGATGTGCCTGGCGAGCCTGAGGACCCGATCGTGGCGTCTATGGGTTTCACACTCGCGCATCCGGAGATTCATGTTGCGATCATCGGTACGAAGAACCCGCGGCACATGGCGTCCAACATCTCGACTCTGGATGATGCGTTGAACATCGACGGAGCGTTTGTAGATGGGATGCACGATCGTTTTGCGGAGTTGGATGACGATTGGCGGCAGCTTACATGAAGATCGAGCGCATCGAGATACATCCGCTTGTCGGGCATCTCGACGAGCCGTTCGGGTGGTCGCAGAGGTGGACGCCGGAGCGGCGGACGACCATCGTCAAGATCGTGTCGGATGATGGTGTTTATGGATGGGGTGAGACAGGGTCTCCGCCGAATGTTCTAGCGGCGGTAGCTTCGAAGCTGGTTGGCGAGAATCCGGAGCGGATCGGGGCTATTTGGCAATCGATCGTCAATACGAACTACCAGGGTGGTGGGTTTACCGGGTTCGCGTCTAACGTCGCTAGTGCTATCGATATGGCGCTGTTCGATCTTGTTGGAAGGGCTCGCGGTTTGCCGGTTTGCGATCTGCTTGGTGGGAAGGTGCGGGACAAGGTGTGCACCTACGCTACGGGGCTCTACTATGTGCCTTCGGATCTTGAGGATCCGACGTGGTCGGATTTCCTGGATGAGGCTCAGGGGTATGTGGATCAGGGATTCACGGGGATGAAGATGAAGGTTGGTGGGTTGCAGTTTGACGAGGATGTGGACCGGGTTCATGCGCTGCGTCGTCAGGTGGGTGATGGGATTCGGATCATGGTTGACGCGAATGAGGCTTATGATCCGATGACTGCGATCCGGTTTGCGAATGGGATTGCGGATGCTGATGTGACTTGGTTTGAGGAGCCGTGCTCTTCTCGGGCTAACGATGACAATCTGTTGGTGACGACGCACTCGCCAGTGCCGACCTCCGGTGGTGAGTCGGCTAGCACTCGCCGGGAGGTGGGTCAGCTGCTGAAGCGGCGGATTTTCGACATCATTCAGCCGGAGATAGTGAATGTGGGCGGCATTACCGAGTTAAAACTCTCGGCGTCGATGGCAGAGGCGTTTAATGTGCGTTTCGTGCCTCATTTCTGGAATACGGCGATCAGCTTTTCGGCGATCTTGCACACGTTGGCTACGGTTGCGCCGTCGCCTCCGGCTGATCCAAGAGAGCCTTATGTGAACGAGCCGGTGACGGAGTTTGATCAGACGCCGCATCCGATCAGGGCGAACTTGACCGATCCTGTTTTCCAGCAGATAGACAGCTTCGTCGAGGTGCCGGATGCGCCGGGTTTGGGTGTGGAGGTTGATGAGGATGCGTTGGCGAAATTCAGGGAAGGCGATGCGATCGTCGTCGGGTGAGGCATAGGAACGCCGCACGTTAGCATTGATTGCATGACTGTCGCGGTCGATGCTCAAACTGGAAGCAAGCCTATTTTGTTGGACTTTTCGCGCTCGGAGTTGGAGCGTGAGGTGGTTGATGTGTTGGGTCAGTCGAAGTTTAGGGCGACTCAGATCTGGCAGGCGTTGCACCGCGAGTGCATTGATGATTTCGAGTTGGTGACGACGTTGCCCAAGGGGTTGCGGGAGGAGTTGGCGCGGCGGTATACGGCAAAGCCGCTTGAGAAGGTGATGCATCTAAAGTCGGCCGATAAGTCGACTGACAAGGCACTGTTCAAGTTGGCGGATGGGGAGTTGGTGGAGACGGTGTTGATGCGGTACGTGGCTGACGGGCATCGGAAGGCTCGGAAGACGGTTTGTGTTTCGACACAGGCGGGTTGCGCTCTGGGTTGCACGTTTTGCGCGACGGGACAGCAGGGGTTTCGAAGGCAGTTGACCACGGGTGAGATAGTGGCTCAGATCACTTTCATGCAGCGGATCGCGATGGAAGAGGATCAGTCGGAGGTGGACCGTGGGGCGCGCGACAAGGGTAGTGTGCAGGGCGTGACGAACGTGGTGTTCATGGGGATGGGTGAGCCTTTGGCGAATTATGACAATACGATGGCTGCGGTGAGGGCGATCAACGATGCGAACGGCTTAGCAGTCGGGGCGCGGCATATAACGCTGTCGACGGTTGGGTTGGCGCCGCAGATCGTTCGGTTGGCGAAGGAAGACATCCAGATAAATCTCGCAGTTTCGCTTCATGCTCCGGATGATGCGACTAGGTCTCAAACTATGCCCGTTAACCGTCGGTACCCGATTGCAGCGCTATTGGGGGCTTGTCGTCGGTATGTGGCGATGACGGATCGGCGTATCTTCTTCGAGTATGTGTTGCTGAAGGAGCAGAACGACCGACTACACCATGCCCGTAAGTTGGGGAGTCTGCTATCGGGGATGTTGTGTCACGTGAATCTGATACCTGTGAATCCGACGGCTGATGGGCCGTATGAGCGCACCAGCCGTGGCGAAGCGGAGGCGTTTCAGCGGGAGCTGCGGAAGTTCGGTGTGCCTTCGACGGTCCGGATCGAAAAGGGCATCGATATCGACGCTGGATGTGGTCAATTGAGGGCGCGTGTGGTGGACGCCGATGCGCTGGTCGCGACCCCGAATTAAGGCGTTTCTTCCGATTGCGGCGAGATTGGCTGGCAACTCGCTTTTGTATAATTCGGCGATTGCGTGTTCGTGGCTCGGCGCCATAGATTCTGAGCGTCGGGAAGCGAACATTTAATCGCTCTAGTCCCTATGCCATCGATCGAGCCGCCGCGCATTTCCGCCGAACGTCCTCGGCTCAAATCAACCTTCCCACGGTCATTGCAATTAGTCGCGCTCGTTGCCACGGTCTTTGTGGTTGTGTTGGTGGGTTGTTCGAGCGAGGAAGAACCGACGGCGGTGCCTACGGCGACTCAGGTTGCGCCGGACACTCCTACACCTGAACCCACGCCAACATCTGACCCTGGTACGGCACCGGCGACTGAGCGTCCCGCTTCGAATGGCGAAGTTACAAAGGACGAGGTTTTGGCGACGGCGTTCGATCAGTGGGGGTCCACGTGTTTAAACGAGGCTTACCCGGTTAACGCGCCGCAACTCGATGACGTTGAGGAGAGTGATTTCTCAGGTGACCCGAACGGCGTGCGGTTCGCGGTCATCAAAGAGGGTGAAGGAGCACAGCCGGCACTCGATTGGGAGGTGGATGTTCAATACACAGGATGGTTGGAAGACGGTTGCGTGTTCGACAGTTCCTATACGCGGTCGGAACCCTCGGTTTTTCCGGTCGGCGCGGTGATCCCCGGATGGCAATCGTCGTTAACCGAGATGAAGGTCGGAGAGCGTAGGCGGGTTGTGATTCCGCCGGATCTGGCGTATGGCCCGACAGGTTCGCCGCCAGTGATACCTGCGAATGCGACGTTGACGTTCGACATCATATTGGTCAGCGCCTCCAACCCCAACGCGGCTCGTGCAGAGGCGACCCAAGTGGCGGATGAATTGTTGGCGCAGGCGACTGTGGAAGCGGCGGATTTCGATGCAGATGCGGTAAGTTTCGATCCGATCGAAGTGGACTATGTGACTAATGTGCAGGGTTTCTTGGCAGAGTTGCCGAAGGGCGAGGTTACCTGCATGACGGCGTATGCGGGTGGAGAAGATGCGATTGAGGAGCTTTTCACAAGCGGATTCCGTCCGGCGTTGAGTATCGTCGAGAAATTCGACGAGTGTTTAAGTGATGCGACGACGCGGAATGTGGCTGCGGGGCGGATCCGGGTCCTCGGTTCAGATTTGTCAGATGAGACTATGTCTTGCATCGAAGGTGAATTGAAGAATCCGACGCTGAAACCGCTTTTCGGGATCTTCGACGCTGCGCAGGTTTCCGAGGAGTGGATAACTGCTCATTTCTGCCTGACCGCGGAAGAGCGAGTGACGTTTGAGGAAGCGTTGTATGCGAACCAGCCAGGGCGCGAGCCGATCGGGTCCGGCAAGACGTTCATCGACGTTCAAGAGTGCATGGTCGGCGAACTCGGGGCGGCGAAGTACTTCGAGCCCGTCTCGCAACCAGATACTGGCGACCGGGCAGGCATGGACAAGTTCTTCGCGAACTTCACGGCATTCATGATCGCCGACATCCGTTGCCGTCAGGGTGATGCAGGCTACCCGCTGGCAGACGGCTCGGTGTTGTCTGAAGATGCTGCGGTCTGTGTCTCGGATTCGCTCGGTGACGTCCGATTCGGTGAGGTTCTGCTTGACCGAGTATGGGTGCCGACTGTTGAGGAGCATGCTGAAGCGGTCGCAGCTTACAACGACTGCGGAGTCACGACGGATTTTCTGGAACTGCCGAACAGCGTCGATAGTCTGCAGGGCGTAGAGCTGACCTGCGTGCTCAAAGAGCTCGAGAACCACGAAAACGCCCGCCAAACGTCTCTGCGCGCGTACGCGGAGATTGGAGCGCGCGGTGAAATCAAGACCGGTGATCTGGTTGCGTTTATGTTTGCGACCCAGACTTGCGGTATTGAACTGGCCGGTGCGCCAGATGGCAGTGAGATTTCCGACGAGGTAGCGATGTGCATAACCGGCAAGATCGACAGAGCGTTGCTACCGGAAGGCAGATCGGCCGTTATACCGGCGTTCGATGCGGCGCTCGCAGATTCCGCTGATTGCTTCGCCGGCCAGTAAGTCGTTAGACACACCTGAAATCGATGTTGCTACACTGTAGCAATGTCAAACGATGTCCTGAATGTCGGCGATATCGCGATCACGTCTCTCAGTGATGGACGGTTGGTTTTCGACCAAACCATCACATTCCCTGACACTCCTCTTGAGCACTGGGAGCAGTATTACGACATATTCCCGGAGTATTTCGCGAAGCCGTATTTCCTTTTGAATCTCGGGGTGTTTTTGATGCGTTCCGGCGGGAAAACGCTCGTTGCCGATACGGGTTTCGGTCCGCACGGGAAGATGCTCGGTTCGGATACTCCGGCTGATCTCCTAAACGATTTCGAGCGTAAGGGCATCGGCACGGACGAGGTGGACACGGTTTTCCTGACGCATCTGCATGGTGATCATGTCGGTTGGAATACGCGGCCGGAAGAGCTTTCGAAGCCGACGTTTGAGAACGCTCGTTACACCGTGCATCGTGCGGATTGGGAGCATTTCACGTCGCATGAGATTCTCGAGGATCCGCTTCGAGGGGAAGCTGTAAAGCGGAGCGTTATCCCGTTGGATGAAGCGGATGTGTTGGACCTGATGGATGGCGAGACCGAGTTGGCACCGGGTATCAAAGCGATCCACACTCCTGGTCATACGCCCGGGCATATGAGCCTGCTGATCTCGTCGGGACGTGAGCGTGCCCTGTTGATAGGCGACGTTTTAGGTTCGCCGATGCATGCGACGGATACTGATTTGACCTATTGGCCAGATACTGACAAGGAGCAGGGGATCGCCACTCGGCGCCACCTGTTCGACACGGCTGAACGCGAAGAAATGGTGGTGCTAGGTAGCCACTTGAGCCCGCCCGGTTGGGGCACGATGGTCAGGTGGCAAGGGAAGCGCTATTGGAAGGGTTTTTGACCTATGAGTAGCGAGGTCCTGAACGTTGGAGATATCAGGGTCACATCGCTTAGCGATGGGGGCGTGATCTTTGATCCGCGGCTGATGTTTCCTGAGACGTCCTTGGAGCATTGGTCGCACTACTACGACATCTTTCCCGAGTGTTTCTCGGGTCAGCACTTCCTGATGAACCTGGGCGTGTTTGTCATCGGTTCCGGGGGCAAGAACGTCATCGCCGATACCGGTTTCGGGCCGCACGGGAAGATGTTGGGTTCTGAGACGTCGGCGGAGTTGATGGACGATTTTGGGCGCAAGGGGATCCGGACGGACGAAATTGATACGGTGTTTCTGTCGCATCTGCATGCCGATCATGTCGGGTGGAACATCGACCCTGACACCGCGGATGTCCCGATGTTTCCGAAGGCGCGTTATACGGTTCATCGTGCGGATTGGGAGCATTTCACGGTGCCGGATGATGACAGTGAGTTTGGGATGGAGCCGATCGAGCGCAGCGTGATTCCGCTTGACGAGATCGGGGTATTGGATCTGATGGAGGGCGAGACGGAGCTTGCGGATGGGGTGACGGCAGTTCCTACGCCTGGTCATACTCCGGGACACATGGCATTGTTGCTTTCATCCGGTAGAGAGCGGGCGATTTTCGTCGGGGATATTTTGATCAATCCGATGCATGCCACGGAGACCGATCTGCCGTTTGCGCTGGATACGGATCCGGCGGAGGCGATGAAGGTTCGGCATGAGGTTTTGGATCGGGCGGAGCGCGAGAAGATGATCGTCTTGGGCAGCCACTTGAGTCGGCCCGGGTGGGGGACGATGGTTAGGTGGGAAGGTCGGCGGTATTGGCGGGGGATGGGGTAGTTCGACGGTTTGACGCTGGGGGTTGTGGTAGGATAAGTGACCATAGTCATGACTATGGTCATTTGAGGTGAATTGATGCAGAATTACATGGCTTCCGAGTTCAAGGCGAAGTGTTTGAAGATCATCGACGAAGTCGCTGATAGCGGCGAGGGAGTCGTGGTGACGAAGCGCGGGGTGCCGATGGTGAAGGTCGTGCCAATCGTGGATCGACCGAAGTCGATGTATGGAGTGGACAAGGGAAAGATCAAAATTCTTGGAGATATCGTTTCACCGATGCCTGCTGAGTGGTTCTCGGGCAGTGACGATGACGACGAGGGTTTGTTCTGATACTGCTTGATACCCACGTCCTTGTTTGGTACCGATCCGCCGATAACAGGTTGGGCGATACGGCGTATCAGATTCTCGAGGAAGCATTAGGAGTGGGAGAGGCTGTTGTGTCGGCGATTTCTTTTTGGGAGATGGGGATGCTGATTCAGAAGGGGAGATTTGAACTCGACCACGGCTTATCGAATTGGCGAAGGGCCACCTTGGCGAATGGGTTGATCGAGGTTCCGGTGGACGGCAAGATTGGATTGACGGCCGGCCTCTTGGATTACGAGCACGGGGATCCTGCGGATCGTCTGATAGTGGCAACTGCGATCTGTTCAGGCGCCACGTTGTTGACGGCGGACAAGCTGATATTGGGTTTGCGCGGGCCTTTTGAGCGCCAAAACGCCCGCATTTGAAGTTCAGCGATCGAACTTGCGGTTTAGTCGAAGAAGTTTTTGTCTTCGTCGGAGAGGTGTTTCTTGGCTTCGGGGATGTTGAATTGGACGCCTAGGCCGGGGGTGTCCCAGACTTTGATGTGGCTGTTTTCGACGATGGGGTCGGGTAGGCCGTCCATGATGTCGTACCACCATTCGGGTTTGCCGGCGGGGTATTCGAAGGCGATGTAGTTGCGGGGGAGGGTTGCGGCGAGGTGGACGTGTGCGGCGATGCCGATGATGCCGTCGGCGACGCCGTGGGGGGCCATCATGATGCCGTGCATGTCGGCGAATTCGGCGATCCATTTGAGTTCGGCGATGCCTCCTACGTCGAGGGGGTCGGGGCCGATGACGCGGACGGCTTTGGATTCGATGAGGTCTTTGAAATTATGTCTCAGGTAGATCTGCTCGCCGGTGTGGATCGGGGTTGAGGTCTGCATCTGGACTTCGCGGAAGAGTTCGGGGAGGACGTAGGGGGTGTAATCGCCGGTTATGGTGTCTTCGAGCCACATAATATTGAGTGGTTCGAGGGCTTTTGCTAGGCGTAGGGTGTCGTGGACGGTCATTCCGGGGCCGCAGTCGAGGGCGAGTCCGACTTCGTCGCCGAGGACGTCTTTCATGGCTTCGACGCATTTGATGGTGTATTTGAGACCTTGTTCCGTTAAGGGTCCGCCGACGGGTGGGCGGACGCCGCCGCGGGCGGGGCGGTCGTATTGGGGTAGTTCGCCGTAGAAGTAGTTGGGGAACTCGGCGGCCATCTGGGAGTGGAAGGAGATGCCTTGCTTGATGATGGAGAATCCTTCCTTAAATTCCTTCATTTCGGCCATGTTTTCGGCGTAATGCTCCGGTTCGTTGCCTTTTAGCGGAGTTCGGATGCCTCCGTTATAGACGCGGACCTTGTCTCGGACTTTACCGCCGAGGAGTTTGTATACGGGGACTCCGGCGGCTTTTCCGGCGATGTCCCAGAGTGCGACTTCGATGGCGCTGACGGCGGCTCCCCACGGTTTGAAGCTGCCCAGGCGACGGATTCGGCTTATAACTCGCTCGACATCGGTGGGATCCTGTCCGATGATGGCTTCTTTGTAGTAGAGGACAAATGGTTTGAGGTAGGGTTTGGTCCATTCGGCTTGGCCGAGGCCTTCGATGCCTTCGTCGGTGGTGATTCGGACGATGGGGTTGTCGCCGATGATGGCGCATTTGAGATCGGTGATCTTCATTTTTTGGTTCCTATTTTGGTTCCTTTGGGGGGTGTTTCTGAGACGTTGTATAGCTTGTGAAGTTTTACCGCGAAGTGGTGTTTTGCCTCGGTTTTTGTTGCTTGTTTTTGCCGCGGCTTGCGGCAAGTTGCGGCATGTTCGCGGCAAGTTGCTGCTGGCGCGGCAAGATCATGGTAAGGGTGTTTTGTGGCGGGATCCGGTGTGAAGCGGGCGGGTGTGTCGGGTTTGGGTGTGTGTGGGGTGTGAGATGTTGGTTTTCGTGGGATATCGGGGTTTGGGTGGAAGGGGTTTTTAGAACAAAGTTGCTTTTTGGCGCGGCAATTTGGCGGCAATTTGATTTGTTGACGAAGTATAAAAAATCGGGGTGTTGGTTGTTTGGGGGTTTGGTTTTTTGATGTTTGTTGAAGTTTGTTTGAAGAGCGGGTGTCTGGGGCGCGGGTTGGGGGTGGTTTGGGGTGGGCGGGGTTTGGGGTTTTGGGTGGTGGGAGAGGTTGAGTGGTTGGTTTTTGATGTTTGTTGGACCTTGTTTGAAAAGTGGGTTAAGGGTAATCGGTGACCTGTCGTCGGTGAAGGGGGTTGGGAGGGTGTCGATGATGTGGGCAGTTTGGATGGAGGTGTGGGTGATTCGTTTGATCGTGGCGACGATGTTGTCGCTGGTTGTCTGAACTAGGATTTTAAGGATTGGAATGATGGACTAGGATGAGTGTTGGTTTTGATGTGGTGGTGGTCAAATGCGAGCATCTTTTATCGCCTGTTTAAGGGCATAGTTGATACGCGTTCCTGATCGTTTGAAGCCGAGTTCGTTCATCATCTCCCGAATCAATTGGTCGTCTGTTCGCAGAAGGGTGTCCGACTGGATCCATCGGGCAAGACTCACCAACTCCGAGTGGCTGTAATCGGTTATGTTTTCGTAACCGTACGTACCTCTGTTGGGAACCCCGGGACGCGGGCCACGTTGTGGAGTAGGACTGCCGTTTTGGGCTGTTTCTAACGTTGGGGCAACTGGCGCTGGAGGCAGTAATTCGTTCTTGTCCGCCGCTTCGACGGCTTGTTTCCAAGATTGTTCGGCTTTGTCGAGTTCCACTTCGCGGTCGCGCGCCCACGCAGTCGACCATATACGATGAAATCGCCATCCCTTACCCTCGAGAACTTGCTGGCGAAGACGGTCGCGGTCGCGAGCGGTGGGTATCGAATGATAACTAGCACCGTCGGCCTCTACGGCAAGCACCATGCGTCCTGGCTCTTCTGGGTGCGCGCATGCGAAATCGATGCGATATCCGGATACTCCATATTGAGCCGTAACCGGTATACCGCGACTCTCCAATCCGTCCTTGACCGATAGTTCGAACGGATTGAGCGGTACATCAATTACATCAGCACCTAAATCGTTTCCTCCAGAGGCAGCGTATTCGAGGTACTGCCTTAGCAATTCAACACCTTTTGCCGTTGATCGCCCCGGTGCCATATCGCGATGACTGAATGAAGAGACTAGCGTGAGACGAGACCGGGCTCGCGTAACCGCGACATTGAGGCGACGTTCGCCACCCTCCTGGAGGATGGGGCCAAAGCGATAAGGCAAGTTGCCATTGTCATCCTTGTGGTATCCAATGCTAAGGATGATCGCATCGCGCTCGTCGCCTTGTACACGTTCGATATTCTTGACGAAGAACCGTTCTTCGTTTCTTACCGAGAAGAAGTCGTCTAGAGAAGAATTTCTCATCTGGTTTAGACGTCTCATGAGCACGTTTTCAATATTGTTAGCGTGATGTTGACCGAATGCGATTACGCCGAGTGTTTCGTTTGGCGTCGTTTTCGCGTGTTCGAGCACGAGCTCAACGACCTTTTCGACCTCGTCAGGATTTGATCGAGTCCCACTAACGCCGATGTGCGGGCGAAAAGGAATCAGGCAATGGGATATGGGAGTGTTTACGAATGCGCCGGGAAAGGCAGTAAGGGCGCCGCCATAAATGTGGTTATTGGAAAACGCGATGAGTCGGTCGTCACGACTACGATAATGCCATTGCAACATCTGATCTCGTAACAAAACGTCGGCGGCATCAAGCAAGGATTCAATGTCATTAGTGAGCGAAAAATCGTCGTCAATGTCATCATCGTCAGAATGCTCATTGCGACCGAAAAACGAAGTTGGCGGTAGCTGACGACTATCCCCTGCGATGACGGACTGAGGAGCGCGCGCCAGACAACCTATCGCTTCTGCGGGCGGAATCTGCGAGGCCTCATCGAAGATCACGATATCGAAGAGACGAGAGTTTGCCGGGATCATTTCGGCGGCGAGGATCGGTGACATCGTCCAGCATGGTCGAAGCGTCGATAGCACATGTGGTGCACGAGCGAATAGCTGACGGACGCTGAGGTGACGGCTTTTCTTGGCAGCTTCTCTTCTGACAATTGCGGTTTCTTCGGGATGTTGATTCATAGTTGCGATTATGGCCTCAGCGACGAGACGACGTAAGCGTTGAGGGGTGGAATCAAGATGTTGACAATCGGCTTCGATAAATTCCTCAAGATGCCTGGAATGTGAGCCTCCATCAAAAGCCGCCAAACGATTATCTTCGAATTCAAGGTCATCAACGATGCGCTCGATCCAAGCGTGCTCCACGGCGCGAGCGGCGAAATCTGATGGTATGTCTTGGCCAACCCGATCGATAATGTGACGGATACCAAGTTCGACGAACTGTTTTTCGAGCTCCCGAATGCGCGGAAGGTTGGCGACGGCTGTACGGCTGGATGCCATCCGTTGCAAAGCAGATTCCAATTCTGTTAATGGAAGCTCATGCAATCCGTGAATATCCGCCACGCTACTTAATGCGTCAAGCGCGTCGACCAACGCGTTGGCATCGTCTTGGAGTTCGTTTGCTCGATCAAGTGTGAGTGATAGCGGGACACGGGCTCCGAGCGCTTGTTTAGTCGCTCGATACTCGCTTGAAAAAACTTGAGCCGTCATACGCGTCCACCAAGAGCCACTTGCTGCGGCGAGAAAACGCGTCGTAACAGTCCATTCATCGACAGATTCCGGCTTAGGTAAATGCAGATCCCCTAGGGTATCGAACAGAGATTCGCGAGCGTCGGGCAGTACAAGACGGGCCAGATCGTTAGTCAATTCATACGCTTTGCGGGCCGCTTCGGTAGTTTTGATACCACTGCGGGACCACTCGGGATGATCGAGAGCGATCATGTGTCCCTTTAGGTCTACCCATTCGACAATCTCACGTTCCAGTAGGTCAAATCTCTCGCGATCAATGGCGCGAGCGTCGTCAGCATGAAGACGAATTTGGGTACGTGCAGTCTCGGGGATCGCGAGTGATCGATTCCGCATCTCGAAAACGCTGAAGCCCCATGGGTAACGCGGCTCGTGTACGGCAGCATCATTCGCCGTTAATGAATCGCGACTTTCCTGAAGACGCGCGTGAAGACCAGAAAAATCGTGTGCTGGGATTTGGCTCATCTGTTTGAGGGAGTCGTTAAGTGTGCGAGCAAAATCACGACGTGATGTTATGCCGCCATGCAGATCTAGAACGAGATCTATGAGACCAACGTGCTCCAGCCGTTTAGTGACAGCTTCAATTGCAGCACGTTTTTCCGCGACGAAGAGTATGCGTTTTCCTCGGGCGATTAGGGCAGAAATCAAATTGGCAATGGTCTGGGACTTGCCGGTGCCTGGTGGTCCTTGGATGACAAGCGACTCACCACCGAGTACGCGATTGATCGCCGTGTGCTGACTAGAGTCAGCGTCGAGAACGAGAAATTCCTGCGAAGGTGGATCAGTATCTGGGCGGTTAGGGTTGGGGTCGCTAACACGGTCAGTAAGTGCCGAACGAGCATCTGCATCCCCTGCGATAGCTGCAACGATGTCGCTCTCTGCGAACAATTCTGCGTTCATTTCCAGATCAGCGACTAGTGGCATGGTTGAGTAGGAGAAAATAGCGACGACGACTCGCGGTTCTATCAACAGATTGGGCAAAACGTCCCACGACTGTTGTAATCGGTTGAGCAGAGCCAAATAACCAGTGAAGTTTGTTGGCGGTTCTTCGGCAACATCGGCCTCGTCTTCATCAGTGCCAATGTCGTGTTCGGAGCGGAGGATGTGAGCTAAAACTGGATTTAGATGCGCGTCGCCAGCAATACGGATACTGAAGTCACGGGCCGCAGCGCCTGTAGGCTCTACGCTCAGTGGTATGAGGACAACCGGCGCGTTGGGTGCGGAACCAGAATCGACATTCCAGGTGGCGATCCCAACTGCGGCAAAGAGGGTTTCGATACCCTTCTCCTCTGAATTCGTGAGAGCCGTCTTGTGGATGGCAGCAAGGCGACGGCGGCCATCATCGAAAGGCGGAGTCCCGAGGGGATCGACTGGACCGCCACTCAACAGGTTGCTTAACTTAACCGTTCTATCCGCGAACAGCCGGTCCAGAATTCTCAAATCCAGACCCTGTGATGAGCCGGGCGTGAGGTCGAGAGTCCCAGTTTTTAGATCGCGATACCGACGGAGTCGGTTCCGACCCGTTGTGTCGACGAGATTCTTGCGCCATGCCTCGGTGGCTTGGAGGACGGTTTGAATGCGATTAGGGCTTGGTAGACGCATCGCTCATTCGTCTTTGTTGACCGCTGTAAACCAATTGATCATAGCGTAAGTGCGGGCTATGCGAAGGCAAAGGGTCATAGCCGCGATGATGCGGGTGGTAGTAGTGGGGAGAGTGGCGACCCCGAGCAGATTCGAACTGCCGATCTCCTCCTTGACAGGGAGGCGTGTTAGGCCACTACACCACGGGGCCGTTTTTCGGACTTGGCACGGGGCGATTGCCTTGGTGCCTGAACTTTAAGGTTAACTCAATTGGGATTTAGGGTCAATGGAGTTGGGGGTGTTGAAGTGCTAGGGCAGGTTTGAAACCTGCCCCTACCGGAGGTCGAAGGTGTTGGGGCGGGTTTGGAACGTGCCTCTGCCGGGTGTTGGTTTGCGTCGAGCGACGGGTGGGCGTTCCGTCCGCTGAAGCTCCGGCTTTTGCCGGGATGACGTGGGCTGCGCGGCGTGTTATCGGCAAGGTTTGCTTTTTTCTGGATGGACGTACCGTCCCGTAAACGGCCCGCGTTCGCGGGAATGACGTACTGGCGGAATGACGTACTTTTACGACGGATTCGCTCTGAACCAGTTCAGTAGTTTTTGAAGAGTTGTCCCCAGGGGGTTTTTAGGGCTTGGGTGACGCGTTTTTTTCCGATGAAGCGGAGCCAGAATTCGTTGTGGTAGAGGTTGGAGGCGACGAATGCCCAGGGGGTGATGGGTGATCTCAACAACATGCCTTCGAGGGGTTTTAGGGGGCCCCAGTAGATGAGTTTCTGGCCGCGGGAGGCGAGGGTGTTTTCGTTGGGGGAGAAGTCCCACTTGACGTTTGCGATGTCGTCGCCTTTGAGGTCGATTTCGGTGGGGTTGCCGATGCCGAGTCCCATTTCGTGGGCGATGCGGATTTTGGGTATGGACATGGGGTCGAATCCCATGAGTTTTGCGGCGACGGCGTCGATGGCGACTTGGTCGGCGGATGCGAGGATGATGTTTTTGGTGTGGATGCGCATGGCGCGGGGGCCGGGGCCGTCGCCGGCGAATGTGCCGTCCATGACGGCGAAGAGTCCGCTGTGGATTTCGCGCTGGATCTGGAGGAGGTCGACGAGGGTTTCGTGGATCTGGGC
The DNA here is from genome assembly GCA_965204425.1 of Dehalococcoidia bacterium. Taxonomy (GTDB): domain Bacteria; phylum Chloroflexota; class Dehalococcoidia; order Lucifugimonadales; family Lucifugimonadaceae; genus Bin127. The sequence goes on along the minus strand of OZ241990.1, from coordinate 1,996,965 downwards.
GTGTGTCCAGTGTCGGTATCTGTGGAGCAGTCCTCCGAAGGCGTTCTTCATGGCGCCGGTCATCTGGGTGAAGACGTGGGTTTTGACGGTTGGGAGCTGGATGATGTTGGTGCCGAGGAGCATCTCGGGGATGTAGATGCCGTCTTTGTAGATGTCGTTGAGTACGAGCATCTCGGCTTGGGGTCTGTAGCGGACCCACTCCATTTCGGGCGTGTCGAGGATGACGTGCGGGATGTTCAGTCGGTCTTCGACGGCGGCGTGTTTGTTTTTGGTGCGGCCTTCGATGGGGTCGACGACGACAGTGCCGTTGTGTGCGGCGGTGAGGTCGTCGAAGCCGTCGGCACGGAGTTTGTTGGCTACGCCTACGATCTGCCAGGGGGCTGTGGAGCAGGCCGGGTAGTAGTGCTGCCAGGAGATGTTGACCTTTAGGAGGGTCTCGATGTCGGGCGTGAGGGCGTGTTGGTATCCGGCCAGGTCCATGAGGTCGGCGTAGTCGGATAGGACGGTATCGGGTTTGGTGTAAAGGACGGCGACGGTGCCGAGTTTTGGATCGGCGTGGGGGATGTCGGGCGCGGTTACTAGGCGCTCGCGCGTTGTTGTGTTTATGGGGGCTCTCATGGTGTGTGGGTCGCCCTCACCCCCGGATCAAGTCCGGGGCAGGCTCTAGCCCTCTCCCGCCGAGCGGGAGAGGGGATTCCACCGCCTCTCTCTCCTTTGGATGGACGTTCCGGCCGCTGGGCGGGGGAACCCTGCTGCCCGTCCACCCCGTCACCCTCACCCTGGCCCTCTCCCATCGAGGGAGAGGGGATTCGACCGCACTCCCTCCCCTCTGGATGGACGTTCCGTCCGCTGAGCGGGGGAAACCCTGCGAGGTCGCTTCGCGTCCTCGCGTCCCCTTACGCTCCGCGAAGGGGACGTTGAATTTGCTATGCGGCTTCATAGTGGTGTTCGCCGGCTAGGATGTAGCTGTAGGCGGAGAGGGCGGCTATGGCGCCTTGGGATGCGGCGGTTACGGTCTGTTTGAGGGATGTGCCGTCGGTGAGGTCGCCGGCGGCGTAGATGCCGGGGACGCTGGTTCGTTGGCCGCGGTCGACGTGGACTTCGTCGGTTTCGTCGTTGATGTCGAGTCCGAGCATGTTGGGGATTTCTAGGCGGGGGTCGGCTCCGGCTTCGATGAAGATGCCGTCGAGATCGATGACGTCTTTGCCGTGATCGTCTGCGCGGGACTTGTTCATCGGCTCGGTCTGGTCGGGGTGGATATTTACCGTTTCGTGGTCGTCCATCGGGCGTGAGATTCGGATGGAGGTCAGCCCGGCGAGGTCGGTGCCGATGAGTTCAGTGACGGTGGTGTTGAGCAGGACGCGGACGTTTGGGATCTGGGAGAGGACTTTGAGCTGGATGGGCTCGGGTCGCCAGAGTTCGTCGCCGCGGTAGATGAGGTAGACGTGTTTGGCGTATCGTGCGAGTAGGATTGCGCCTTCGGTAGCGGCGTTGCCTCCGCCGACTACGGCTGCGGCTTCTTTGTTGCGGTACAGGGGTGCGTCGCAGGTTGAGCAGTATGAGACGCCTTTGCCGGTCCACTCTTCTTCGTGTGGCAGTCCGAGGGTTCGTCGTTCGCGGCCGACGCATAGGATTACGGAGCCGGCGTCGACGATGTCGCCACCGCCGAGGGTGCAGATGAAGCGGTCGCCGCTCGGTTCGACGGCTTCGAGGTTTCGGGAGATTGTGGGGACTTCGAGTTTGTCGACCTGCTCTTTGAACTTGAGCATGAGGTCAAAGCCGTCGATGTCTGGAGTACCGGGGTAGTTTTCGATCAGTCCGCCGATTGCGGTCTCGCCGCCGAAGGATTCGGATGCGATGATGGTGCTGAGTTGGTATCGGGCGGAATATAGAGCGGCGGCGAAGGCTGCGGCGCCTTGTCCGGCGACCAAAACATCGGCTTTGTGAGTTTCGAGCATGATAATGATCCCCTGCTAAAGATGGGCCGATTCAGAAACGGGTTTTTCTCTTAGGGTCGTTTGCGTCACCGCGTTCAGATGCGGTTTCGGCCCGATCGCGTTGCACGCGCCCCCTTTGTCCTTCGGACATTTCCCCCGCAAGCGGGGGAAACCTACGGATGTGCAATGGTCTCTCTCTTATAAAGTCTATTTCATGGGCGATTTTCGCCTTTGAAACTCAACGAGCAATAAGGTCGACCGCGCCGTTTGCGTTGGTCGAGAAGTGAATGATGTCGAACGATCTGACGATAGTGGCTGGCGGCGGTGTAGCGACCGCCCAAGGATTTCAGGCTGGCGGAGTGTTCGCCGGCATCAAGACTCCGGGCGAGGACAAGTATGACTTGGGTCTGCTCTACTCGGATCGGGAGTGCACGGTCGCTGGGACTTTTACGCGAAACAGTGTCGTTTCGCCGTCGGTCACGGTTTCGAAGGATGTTGTTGGGCGAGGTAGCGCAAGAGGGGTGATTGCGAATAGCGGTTGTGCGAACTGTTCGGTCGGTGAACAGGGATTGATCGATGCTCGAGAAGCCGCTGCGATTGCTGCGAAGCAGTTGGGTGTGGATGCCGAAGGGGTTCTTGTGGCGTCTACGGGCGTGATTGGTGTTGAGTTGCCGATGAATCTGATACGTGATTTCACTCCGCAGATTAGTCTGGGTGACGATGATGCGAAGGGGTTAGAGTTTGCCAAGGCGATCATGACTACTGATACGCACGCTAAGCACATTGCGGTGCAGTATGAGGCGAGTGATGGGTCGACCGTTACGGTTGGCGGTTGTGCTAAGGGTGCGGGGATGATACATCCCAAGATGGCGACGATGCTTTGTTTCATATCGACGGATGCGGATGTTGAGCAGTCGTTTTTGCAGTCGACGTTGTCCGAAGCGGTCACGTTGAGTTTCAACCAGATCGATATCGACGGTGACCAGAGCACTAACGACACCGTGGCGGTGCTTGCGAATGGTGCTTCGGGTAGTCCTCGTGTTGCTGGTGGCGACGCCGATTCGGAGCTGTTTGCGAGTGCGTTGAAGCATGTCAATCGTTATCTCGCGATCGAGTTGGCGCGGGACGGCGAGGGTGCGCGGCATTTGATCAACGCAGTCGTTGAAGGTGCGTATTCGGATGAGGATGCGCGTAAGGCTGCTCGATCGGTTGCGGCTTCGCTGCTCGTGCGAACGGCGGTTTATGGTCGCGATCCGAACTGGGGTCGGATCATGATGGCGGTTGGCAAGACCGGTATCCCGCTCGTTGAATCGAAGATCGACATCTACGTGAACGGTATTCAGATCGTTTTCGAGGGCAAGGCGATTGCCTACAACGTCAATAGCGTGATCGCTGCGCTTGACCATCCCGAGGTTGAGTTGCGTGTGGATTTGAACTGTGGCGATGGTTTTGGCGAAGCTTGGGGTTGTGACCTGACCGAGGAGTACGTGGTCTTCAACTCGGCGTACACCACGTGATGGCAGCGCAAGATTGCATCGTTGTCAAGATCGGTGGTTCCACTCTCGGCGAGGGGGATTCGACTATTGACGACGTCGTTGAGCTTTGGCGCAGGGGGATGCGCCCGGTCGTCGTTCATGGTGGTGGGAAGACGATCTCGGAGTGGGTCGCCAAGCAGGGGGTGAGGTCGCAGTTTGTGCGGGGATTGCGCGTGACTGATGCGGCGACGTTAGATGTGGCGGTTGCGGTTTTGACGGGTTTGGTGAACTCGAACCTAGTGGCGGAGATTACTCGGGCGGGTGCTCCGGGGGTGAGTGTTTCTGGGGTTTCGGATGGCATGTTCAGCGCGGTTGTTCAGGATCCGGAGTTGGGGTTTGTTGGGAAGGTTGTGAAGACGAATGCTGGGCCTGTGCAGTCGATCGTAGATTCGGGTCGCGTACCGGTTGTGGGTCCGGCGGCGTTGAACTTGGATGCGTCGTCGTTGGAGGATCAGATACTTAATATCAATGCGGATACTGCGGCGGGTCATCTGGCGAGTGCGTTGAAGGCGAGTTCGCTGGTTTTTCAGACTGATGTTGAGGGTGTTTTGGATATGAGAGGTCGTATCATTCCGCAGATGACGAGGCGTCAGGCGGTTGATTTGATCAACAGCGGAGTTGCTGGTGGGGGGATGATTCCGAAGCTGGAGGCTTGTATCGAGTCGCTGGAGGGGACGAAGGCGGCGCACATTATTGACGGGCGGGTTGCTGGTGCGCTGGTCAGGTGTGCGGATGGGGAGCCGATTGGGACGCGGATTGTTTGAATCGCACGCTAGGCTTTGACGCCTTGTAGCGGATTGTGCCAGCGCAGGCCGGGGAAGCGGCCGAAATCTGTATCGGCCGCAGGTGATTGCCAATAACGTGGACTATCACAAGGTGTGTTTTGATGTATCCTTGCGGATAAGACCTGCCTTTTTGGTAGATGTCTTCGGGAGCGGAGGGGGCGAACGTGCTGTAGTGGTAGCACACGTCGCCATTATGTTTGCCAGACAATCTCCGCCCCACCTCCCATCCTATCCCGTGTTTGGGGTCAGGTTCCGATTAAGGGAGTGGGCTGTGCGGATTGCGTCGGACCACCTGATTGACGACGTCCCCAATCGGGACTGCCAGTTACGCTATCACCACTCTGCGCCGTCTTCTGGGACGTAGCCGACGAGGTTTGTGGTGTGTTCGAGGTCTCGGAAGCGGGTTTTGTTGTTGGATACGCCGTAGACGATGCCGTAGCGGACGTCGGCGGGGGCTTCGACGCAGCGCCAGACGATCTGGGCGGCGTCGCGGTGGCTGAGGTAGACGGCCGCGCTGCGAGCGTCGGAGGGTTTGTTTTCGGCGGTTACGCGTCCGAGTTTGATGCAGAGGACGGAGATGCCGTGGGTTTCGGAGTAGTAGCGTCCCATGACTTCGCCAGCGGTTTTGGCGACGCCGTACATGCGGTCTGGGCGGGCGGGTGAGTCGACGTAGACGCGGCCCGGAGGGTCGGGGATGTCGTCGTAGCGGGCCTCGACCATCGAGAGGACGGGTTCTTCGGTTTCGTAGCCCATCTGGGTGGCGCCGGAGCTGCCGAAGATGAAGCGTTTGACGCCGGCGTCCTTGGCGGCTTCGTAGACGTTGTAGGTGCCTTCGATGTTCACCTCAAGTTGGGCGGCGTCGGAGGGGCCGAGGTATGCGGCCATGTGGACTACGCAGTCGATGCCTTCGAAGGCGGGGCGGATGGCGTCGAGGTCTGTGATGCTGGCTCGCGTTGTCGGGTATCCGGGGACGTCTTGGCGATTCAGGGCCGAGACTGTGTAGCCGCGACCGGCTAGCTCTCTGCCGGCCAGGCCGCCGATGAGGCCACTCATGCCGGTGACGAGGATGTTGCGGATGGTGATGGTGTTTTCGTTGCTCATGGGGTCATGATACGTTCTGAATGCTGCACGGGAGGTTGGGTTCGAAATATCGCACTTTTATACTTGCAGGTTAGGCTCGAATACGTACGAGACTGGGACATGACATCGGATGCTAAGACAGTGTGTGGAGCGGGGCGCTGATGCCGGATTCATCGGTGGCATCGACGCAAGAGTTGGAGCGCGCGGCACTCGATTCTCTGGCCGCCGCGGGATCCGAAGCTGAACTTGAGGAGTGGCGCATCGAGTACCTCGGGCGGCGCGGTGTGTTGTCGTCGCAACTTCGATCGGTCGGTAGTTTGCCAGCCGAAGAACGGCGAGAAGCGGGAGCGAGTCTTAACCGTCTGAAATCGACGCTTAGTTCGGCTTTCGATCACGCGGTTGCGCGCTTGGAGGAGTCGTCCGGGCAGACCGTCGCGAGTGACGCTATAGACATCACTTTGCCCGGCAGGCGACCGAATCTCGGCGGTCTTCATCCTTCGGAGATGGTGATGCGGGAGATTTTGGACGTGTTCAACGACATGGGTTTCCAGACTGTTGAAGGTCCGATCGTCGAGCTTGAGAAGTACAACTTCGACATGCTGAACGTGCCGCCGGATCATCCGGCACGTGATCTTCAGGACACGTTGTGGATCGATAGAGATTCTGACGACCGGGTGCTGTTGCGGACACAGACATCGCCGATGCAGATTCGGACGATGGAGAGCCAGAAGCCGCCGGTTCGGATCGTGTCGCCTGGGTTATGTTTCAGGCACGAGGCTACCGATGCCACGCATGAGTGGCAGTTCCATCAGATCGAGGGGCTTGCGGTTGACGAGGGCGTGACGATGTCGGACTTGAAGGGGACGCTCTACGAGTTCGCGCGTCGGATATTCGGGACGCAACGCAAGATCCGGTTCCGATGCGACTACTTTCCGTTTGTCGAGCCTGGTGTTGATGTTTCGGTCGACTGGGATGGGCGATGGGTCGAGATCATGGGTGCCGGAATGGTGCATCCGAAGGTTCTCGAAGGTGTCGGTTATGACACCTCGAAGTACACGGGGTTCGCGTTCGGGATGGGGCCGGAGCGTATCGCGATGCTGAAGTACGACATCGAAGATATTCGGCATTTCTTCTCTAACGACCTGCGCTTCCTCAGTCAGTTCTAAATCGAAGGTCGATCCGTCTGATGAAAGTCCCGCTCTCATGGCTCCGCGAGTACGTCGATGTGAATATCGACGTGGATGAACTTGCGCATCGATTGACGATGGCTGGCAACGAGGTTGATTCCATTGAACGTTTCGGGCACATAGAGAACGTTGTGGTTGGGGAGGTTTTGCAGGTATCGCCGCATCCCAATGCTGACCGGTTGAGGCTGGTGCAGGTTGACGATGGCGAAGGGGTTCACGAGGTTGTTTGCGGTGCGCCAAATGTGGCGAAGGGGCAGAAGATCGCGTACGCGTCGATAGGTGCGAACCTTTTCGATGCTTACAGTGATGAGCCGGGGAAGACGCGTCGATTGCGGCGCACGAAGATACGTGGTGTCGAATCGTCGGGGATGGTGTGTTCGGAGAAGGAGCTTGGGATCGGGGAGGACCACGATGGGATTTTGGTTCTGGCGGAATCGTCTGTAATTGGGACTCCGATTGGGGACGTTTTGGGCGACGCGGTTTTGGATTTGGAGTTGACGCCTAACCGGCCTGACTGTCTGGGAATCGTCGGTGTCGCGCGTGATGTGGCTGCGCTGACGGGTGAGACGCTTACGACACCGTCGCTCGATTACGAGACGGCGGGACCTGATGTTGATGCGCTTGCCAAAGTGACGGTGGTAGATGGTGATCTGTCGCCCCGCTACTTGGGCGGCGTCATCAGGAATGTCAAGATTGGTCCTTCGCCTTCATGGTTGCAGGAGAGGTTGCTGGCACTTGGAGAGCGTCCGATAAACAACGTCGTTGATGCCACGAACTTCGTGATGTTTGAGATCGGGCAGCCATTGCATGCCTTCGATTACGACAAGGTTGCGGAGCATCATGTAATCGTGCGGCGTGCCGCGGAAGGCGAGATCCTTACGACGTTGGATGGCGTGGATCGCAAACTCGATAGTGAAGCTCTGCTGATCACTGACCCTGAAGGTGGAATTGGCCTCGCTGGGATCATGGGTGGCGAGAATACCGAGATTTCGGATGTGACCGTCAACATATTCCTAGAATCTGCGAATTTCAATCCGCAAAACAACCGGCGTACGGCGGGCATGTTGGGGATGCGAAGCGAGGCGACGCTGCGGTTTGAGAAGGGTCTGCGAGCGGGGTTGGCTGAAGTTGCGATCAAGAGATGTTTGAGGATCATTCAGCAGGTGGCGGGCGGTGAAGTTGCTCCGAGCTTGATCGATGAGTGGCCGGGTAAGGGCAAGGAGCAGGAGTTCGTTGATCTGACGCGTGAGCAGATTTCTCGTGTCATGGGCGTCACCTACTCGGATGAACAGATTGCAACGACGTTCGCATCGCTTGGGTTCGAGTTTGAAGCGACGGCGGATGGAGCGGGTTGGCGGGTGTCGATACCTTACTGGCGTCCTGACATAGCGATACCTGAGGATCTGGTGGAGGAGTTGGCTCGGATCATTGGGTACGACGATTTGCCTGCTACTCCTCTTGCTGGCCGTGTGCCCCGCTGGGAACCGGGTGCCAAGCACCTGTTCCGGCAACGAGTGGTCGATGCGCTGACGGCGTACGGGATGAAGCAGACGATCACCTACGCTGCGGTGTCGAACGAACTGGAAGAGAAGGCTCCGCCTCCTCCTCCTCGTTCCGGCGGTCATAGCGATTTGGATGGGTTGAGGTTGGATAATCCGGTGTCTGGGCAACACGCGACGCTGCGGCGTTCGTTGAGGGCACCAACGCTGGAATCTGCCGCTCGCAATACACGGACATGGCGAGGGCCGGTCGCGTTGTTCGAGTCTGGATTGGTATTTGGACCTAACAGCGATCCAGATGATCCCCTCCCGCTGCAGATCGAGCGTCTCACTGGTGTGATGACGGGGCCGCGGAACGACTCGCTTTGGGGCGGCGACGGTGATTTCGATTTCTACGACGCAAAAGGGGCGGTTGAGCATGTTTTGGAGAGCTTGGGGATTGCGGCGAAGTTTATTCCGTTGGAAGATGCGACGTACGCTCAGGGCAAAGCTGCTGAGATTTTGACCGACGATAGGAATGGTGTGGTTTTGGGCACGATTGGGGTCGTTGATCCCGTTGTTTGGGAGCGGTTCGACGCCGAGAGCGATGGTGCGGTGATGTTCGAACTCGACATCGAGGTTCTGCGATCTCTCGTGGGTAACGCGACGCGCGCCGATGACTACAGTACGTTCCCGCGGTATCCGGATTCGCCTCGGGATTTGGCGTTGGTTGCTGACATCGGGGTGCAGGTCGGGGACGCCCTGCGGATCTGTCGACAGAATCGTCTTGTCAAATCGGCGACGGTGTTTGATGTGTACGAGGGCGGTGCTGTTGGCGAGGGCAAGAAATCGATGGGTATTCGGGTGGTGTATCAATCGGATACTCGGACGCTGACCTCTGAGCAGGTCGCCCGCGCGGAGGAGCAGATCGTGAGGAGACTTGGGCAGGAACTCGGCGTGACCCTGCGCGGTTAACGCGGGGCGGTCTACCATAGTTTTCGAGACCTTCAATCGGATGACCACGCATACACACCGCTCCCACGCTCACGACCGCCCACATCGGCACCACTACGATGCGGAGATGCTCAGTGTTGAAGACGCCCGTGATCGCATCCTCTCGTACTTCAAGCCGTTGGATCCGATGGATGTTCCGTTGCTTGACGCTTTGGGTTTGACGCTCGCAGAGGATCTGGTCGCCGAATTCGACATCCCTCCGCTCGCGAACTCCGCGATGGATGGTTACGCGGTCAGAACCGAAGACGTCGGCTCGGCGTCGAAATTCAATCCCGTTTTACTGCCGGTCTCGGGTTACATCGCCGCGGGTGATGTGCCGCAATCTCCGCTGGCTGGGGGAACCGCGGTCAGGATAATGACGGGTGCACCGGTACCTGAGGGAGCCGATGCGGTGGTTCCGTTCGAATTCACCGACGAAGAAAGCCGACGCGGCAACGGTGTGATTTCGGACATTGGTATCCAGCTGAGCGCCGAAATTGGCGAGAACATTCGTCCCGCGGGTGAGGATGTCCAACAGGGCGAAACAGTTGTCACCTTAGGGACCGAGCTGACTCCCGGTGTCATCGGTGTTGCAGCGTCGCTCGGGCGAACGACGGTCAAGGCGATTCGCAAGCCCGTGATTGCAATTGTTTCAACTGGCGATGAACTGGTTGAGCCCGGAGAGCCGAGAGGCGCGGGCAAGATTTACAACTCCAATGCTTTCGGCATCGCGGCGATGGCGGAAAAGTACGGCGCAATCGCCAACATCATCGGCACCGCACGCGACAGCATCGAATCGCTGGAAGCGTTGTTGGCCGACGCTCTCGATTACGACATGGTTGTGACTTCGGCAGGTGTGTCGAAGGGCGATTACGACGTAGTTAAGGACGTCTTGGCGAAGGATGGGGAGATTGCGTTGTGGTCGGTTCGGATGAGGCCTGCGAAACCGTTGGCGTTTGGGGCTTTGAACGCGCCTGACGGACGTAAAGTGCCGCATTTGGGCGTCCCGGGCAACCCGGTCAGTGCCATGGTTGCGTTCGAGCAGTTCGGGCGGCCTGCGATTCGCGTGATGCTCGGCAAGGAGCCGTTGGCAAAACCTTCGATCATTGCCAAGCTCGACGACCCGATCCAAAACCACGACGGAAGGCGAGTGTACGCGAGGGTCGAGGTCTACCGCGATGAAAACGGTGGTTTCCGAGCGAGGTCTACCGGGAATCAGAGCTCTGGGGCGCTTCATTCGATGGCGCGGGCTCGTGGTCTCGCGATATGTCCGGACGACGTCGCTTCCGTTCCTGCGGGAGCGGAGATCAAGGTTGAGATCCTTGATTGGCCTGACGACGATTTGCTCAGCAAATAGGTGAACAACTTAGTTGTGAGGTATTGGTATTTTTCAACTTTTTGATATTGTGTAAAACGCATCACTAACGACAGGGCATAGCGCATGACGACAAGCACCGAAACCAGCTCAGAGACCGCTGTAAGCGAGTTTGATGGTGACGTTCTCTACGCGATCGATGAACGCGATTACGAGGACGCTGGCGAATCTTATCTTTTCAAGGTTTGGCAAAGACTTTGTTGGTCTGGCGAGTGTCGGTTGTGCAGGCGTTACCCCGACGGCAAACCGGTAGTGCCTGGTAGGACGACGCAGACGAGCATCTACAACGCTGCTAAAACTTGCCCTAACAAAGTTCAATTCATCACGACGGGTATGTCATTACTGGAGGCGGTGTTCCGCATCTTGATCGTTGGCGGTAACCAGCCGATGACGTTCAGCGAGATCGTCTTGAGGCTGCAAGAGTTCTGGGGCGCTGAGTTTCCGCAACGGATCGAATCTCTCGAGTCTTTGCAGCGAATCTTGGACAACCCGAACGAATATCGGATCAATCGCGCGCAAGGCGACAACTAGACATACAGAGCGCTAACTCGTGACTGTGAACGCGGTGTGCGCGTAACATTACGAGCATGTTTGAAGTAGCGGGTCGCGCCGATTTTTGGAACATCGGCTACCCGTTGCTGGGGTCGATCGTCTATCTGATCGCGCCGATTTCTGTCGCCTTCATCGCCTATGGTCTGTATCGCCGCGTTCAGTTTTGGCGGATCGGTGCGGATTACGACGAGTTGGGCTCGCACTCGGATCGTATCCGCGCGTTCCTGCGCGACGGAGCGTTCGGGTTTGGGGGTCACGGCAAGTTCCACCCGCGGCGGGAGCGGTACGCCAGCGTCATGCACTTCGCCATCTTTTGGGGGTTTGCCATATTGTTCGTGGCGACTACGGTGGCGGCGATCGAGTTCAACTTCGAGGAGTATCTGGGCCTCACGTTCCCGACTGCATATTTCAGATTGCAGGCGAGCTTCGTTTGGGATGTCTTTGGGGGGGTGCTCGCCTTGATCGGGATCGCGATGGCTTATTGGCGGCGATATGTTGTCAAACCTGAGCGACTCAACTCGTTCGCCGATGATTCTTTGATACTCGGGTACCTTCTGGTGCTGCTTTTGACGGGGTTCGCGCTGGAAGGACTTAGGATCGGCGCGACTGAGTTGAACCCTGCCTCGGAGTTCTATTCGCCGTCGGCCGCCTTATGGTCACCAGTCGGGTGGTTGTTCGCGAATCTCTTCGGAGCGGTTGGGATGTCTATCGACGCCATGGTGTCGGGGCACAAGGTTCTGTGGTGGGGACATGCAGGTTGGTTCGCGGTGGGTTTGGCATACGTCGCACTCAGCTTCAGCAAACTGTCGCACATGATCGTTTCGCCGCTGAACATCTATCTGCAACCGACGCGGCCTCGCGGCGCGCTGAAACCGATGGGCGACTTCGAAACGCTCGAGTCTTTCGGCGCTTCCGACCTTAAGGATCTGACGTGGCAGCAGTTGCTCAGCTACGACGCCTGCACGAACTGTGGAAGGTGTCAGGACAACTGTCCGGCATGGGCGTCTGGTAAGCCGTTATCGCCTCGTAAAGTGATTCAGGATATGCGGGGTTACATGGAGCAACGCGCTCCGGAGTATCTAGGTGCTGCCAAGGCAGGGGAAGCGGTTCCGGAGGCTTCGGCGACGATGGTTTCCGATGCGGTGGGCGAAGAGGCGCTGTGGTCCTGCACGACATGCGCAGCTTGTGTAGAAGCGTGCCCTGTGAGCATTTCGCATATCGACTCGATAGTCGATATGCGTCGATATCTGATGCTGGAGCAAGCATCAGCTCCCGACACCGCGCTGTCGGCGTTGCAATCTTTGGAGCAAAGGGGGCATCCTTGGAGCGGGACGACGTTAACTAGGGATTCTTGGTTGGAAGGTATGGAGGATGTGCCGACGATCGACGACAATCCCTCCCCCGAGGTGCTGTTTTGGGTTGGTTGTTCGGGTGCGTTGGTCGAGCGCGGGGTGACGGTCACGCAGGCGATGGCGTCGGTTCTTAAGAAGGCCGGTGTCGATTTCGCCGTGTTGGCTTCGCAAGAGACTTGTACCGGGGATCCCGCGAGGCGGATGGGTAATGAGTATCTTTTCCAGATTCTGGCGGGACAGAACATCGAGACGATCAACGGATACGGCATCAAAACGATCTTGACGACGTGTCCGCATTGCTTCAACACGATGCGGAACGAGTACTCGCAAGTGGCCGATTCGTTCGAATCCGAGTGGGATGTCGAGGTGCTGCACTACACCGAGTACGTGGATCGTCTCATTTCCGATGGGCGACTGACGATGGCTGATGCTGCGATTGGTTCGCAGGTTGAAGGCACGGACGGGGCCAAGGTGAGTTACCACGACTCTTGCTATCTGGGTCGACACAACGGTATCTACGATCAACCTAGGAACATCGCTGACGCGGTGCCGAACGTCGAGATGCGTGAGATGTCGCAGTGCCGGTCGCGTGGTTTCTGTTGCGGTGCAGGCGGAGGACGAATGTGGATGGAAGAGTCTGGAACACGGGTTAATCACATCAGGACCGACCACTTCTTGGAAACGGATGCTGAGACGGTCGCGGTTTCGTGTCCGTTTTGTCTTCAGATGTTTGAAGAGGGAATATCGGCTAAGGGACAGCAAGGCCAGAAATTCGCCCGGGATCTGATCGAGATTGTCGACGATGCTACTTGAACGCCGTGGGTAGCCAGTTGTGACGAGCGGATTTTGTATCATTTCGGTTCGCTGAGACTCGAGATACAACGCTATGTAACGATGGAGAGATCGCAAATGCCTTACTTGGTCAACCACATCCACCTGAAATCATCCGACCCCAAGAAGACCGCCGACTGGTTCGTCGAGGCGTTCAACATCCAGATCATGTCCGACACGGTTCGAGACTTCGGCGATCGTTTCATCGTTACTCAGACCGAGGGCGGTCTTGCCATCAACATCTCGAACGAGAGGACTGGCGAGACTCTGGGACCGGGCGATGCGAAGCCGCACTTCGGCCTGGAGCATTTCGGCTTCGACACGGATGACATAGAGGCCGACTTGGCCCGTCTCACCGCGTTGGGAGCGGAGGTCCAGGAGGGTCCGATCCCTCTGCCCGATGGACGGAAGATCGGCTTCATCGCCGCGCCTGGCGACATTCGGATCGAGCTGATTCAGCAGGTTAGCTAGCAGGCTCCGATACCAAGTCCCACTCTCTCTGAAGTCGGGCTGAGTGGGGTTTGTTGTTTTGACGGTTGCTGCGCTTCTCCGCCCATAAATCTGAGGTCTAATTCAGTTGCAACGCCGCTGTAACGTCGATGCTGCCGGAAATGCTGCGGTAAACGGGGCAGGAGTTGTGGTGGACGCGCGTGACTCTATCGATCGCGTCGCGCTTTTCTTCGAGTAGGTCTGGGGCGATCTTCAGTTTGTAGGTGATGTTGATGCGCTTGATGACCAAGACGTTGCCCTCTTTTTCGATTTCGCCGATCGTGTCGGATTCGAGGTAGCCTTCGCCAGCCGGGATGCCGCGCGCCTCAAGGGCGCCGCCGAACGTTCCGGTCATTCAACCGCTTGTCGCTGCGACGATGTAGTCGAGCGTCGTGGCGTGGGGCTCTGAGATTTCGGGCGAGACGCCGTAATGCTCGGCGACTTCGGAGTGGACGCCGAAATTGACTGGTCCATCGATAGGCAGATGTGCGATTCTGTAAGGGCCTTTGATTCGCTGTAGATGGATTTTCGAGCGGTATGCTACTGCGTCGTTGTCGGACATGCCCGTCATTCCCTTCGTGGTCGCGGCGTCAGATTCGTTTAGGATACCTTAGAGCATAGCGATCAGACCCAGCACCCAGATAAGCAGACCGATGAAACGTTTTTTCCGTGTGCCGCCTTCATTCCCGATCGTTTTTACGGTTATCGCGGCTGTGATCCACAACACCGTTTGGGCATTCGAACCTTTGACGGAACCGTGGAACTACATCAGCGGCGGCATCATCTTAGCCATAGCGATCTTGATGTTCACGACCTCGGTTTTAACGTTCCGCCGACGGGGTGAGAGTTTCGATATTCGTAAACCGACAGCGATGCTGGTGACGGATGGGATCTACTCATCGTCGCGAAATCCCGCCTATCTCGCTTTCCTGTTGGCGATGTTCGGAATTGGATGTTCCGCCAACTCGCTTGCCATTATCCTGGCGGCGATCCCGACATTCATCGCGTTCAACTGGTACACAGTTCCGAGGGAAGAACGCTATCTTCGCCGAACGTTGGGCGCTGAATACGACGACTATGCCAACCGAGTGAGACGGTGGCTCTAAAGCGTCGGACTAGAAAATCTCGGTAGCGATGGGATATGAACCGAGCACCTTGACCAACGGCGCAAATTCACGCAGTCCGTCGAGAGTGTCTGAGATCTCTGGGTCTCCACGGTGGCCGACGAAATCGAGTAGGAAGACGTAGTTGCCGAGTTCGTCTCCGGTTGGGCGTGACTCGATCTTCGTCAAGTTGATGTTTCTTCGGGCGAACGGCTCCAATGCCTTGTAGAGTTGGCCGGGCGTGTCGCGGTTCATGAAGCTGAACACGATGCTCGTTTTGTCGGAGCCTGTTGGTTCGTGGTCGTTCGGAGCGAGGATGACGAACCTCGTGACGTTGTTCTGGCGGTCTTCGATACCGGCTTTGATGACTGGTAGATCCGCGAGATCTGCGGCACGGCGCGGCCCAACTGCGGAAACGTCGCGCGTCCCGCTCTTGACCCGATAGACAGCTTCTACGGTGCTTGCGGTGCCAACCCTAGCCGCGTCCGGCAAGTGTTTATCCAAGAATGAACGGCATTGAGCCAGTGCCTCGGGCTTGGATCTGACGACTTTGATTTCGGAGAGGTCTACGCCGGGTTGGGCGATTAGGCACTGTTCGATCCCCAGAAGCAGTTCGCCTCGGATCTGGATTCCTGATGTTCTGACCAAGAAGTCTTCGATGTCGATTACGGCACCGCCGACGCTGTTCTCGATGGGGGCGATCGCCTCGTCGACATCACCGTCAACGAGCGCGTTGAGAACTTGGTGCATCTCGGGGAAGCCAACCCGATCCCAACCTTCGGGCGCGTAGACGTGACACGCCTGGTCCGTGAACGTCCCTTCGGGACCTAGGAAAGAGATGCGTTTAGGCGACAAGCGAAGAGAACCTCTGTCCAGTCAGAACGTAAGCTAGTTCGTCCAATGCCTCAACCGGGCAGGAGGCAATCACCTCTTCGCCGCCCAAAATCACGGTGTCCTCGTTCGGGACGAACGGTGATCCGACATTGGACACGATCAATGCGATTATGATCCCGTACGGTAGCGCGAGATCGCGGAACCGATTGCCGACTGACCTAGCAGTCGCAGGAATCTTCATCGAGACTAGTTTCTCGTTGCGGTCGTTGAGTGTCATCAATTCGACCATCGGGTGGTCTAGCAATGTACCGGCGAGGTTGGCCAAGATGACGTCGGTGCGGCTGACGATTGAGTCGACTCCAGCTGTGAGGAAAAGATTGGTGTCGGTGCTATCGTTCACGATAGAAACGACCGTTTCGACGCCGAAAGTGAACTTGGCAAGTTGGCACGCGGCCAGGTTGACGGCGTCATCGCCAGTCGTCGCGAGGAACGCATCACATCTTTCGATCCCGGCGTTGTAGAGCGTGAAGTCTTCAGTGGCATCGCCGAGCATCGATACGTTGCCAAGCGCCTTCTGAACCATCGCGACCCGACTCTCGTCGGTATCGAGCATCAAGACTTCGTGTCCAGCATGTAACTGCGAGTATGCGCTGCGGGTTCCCAACGCCCCGCATCCCACGATCATGACGTACATTTCGATTTGTCCAGTCGGGTTGCCGTGTCCGAGACGCTACGCTGCGGACTCGGACTGCTCATTTTCCGACTCAATGTTAAGCGTGTCCCGGAGATTCGAGAGCGCCAGTGTGTACGGGTTCACCGTCTGAATGCCGAAGTTCTGGTGTATCTTGCTCAACGCTTCATTAGTTACAACTGCGATTACGTTATCGACGCCGTAAGTGATTTTGGCTTTCATCGCGGCTAACCCGTTCTCCGCGGGGGTGCGCAAAGCCGCTACGAAAAGATCCGCGTTGCGGATATCCATGGCGATCATGGTTTCGTCCAACGTTGGCTTAGCTTCAAGAACCTCGACGTTAGGACGTGCGAGGAGATGGCTCGGAAATGACCGTATCCGGCTACCTTCCGCTTCGACGATCAACACATCGTGACCAGCCTCGCTGAGGATGTTGGCCATCACGATTCCCAGTCGATCGTGTCCTGCGATTACTACTCTCATGTGTGCCTGATTTGAACGCGGTGGGGTGAGATTCGAACCGCCGCGCCATTCAAATTTATCTAAAAATCAATTGTCGAGTGCGGATACTGCTGTGATTTGCGAATCTCGATGATCGGCCAAGGTCTGGAATCCCTGAACGGCCTCTCGCACAAGGACCACCGCGCACGGCGCATTTGCCATGAGGTAATCGGAATCGTCATCAATCGACTTACCGTTCGGTTTCGTGACAACTTTCACTGCCGCAACGATGACGTCGGCGCCAAAATCCAGCGCCTCGCGGACCAGCACTGGCCCAATTGAGCGCGACTGCAGTATGGAGCCTCGCGCTATCGGCCGTTGGCCCGACATCTGTTCAGCCCTTCGCAAAACTTGTTCAGCGTGGTTGTACGTGCTCGCGTTGGGCTCGTCCAAGGCGAAGCGCCTCTCCACTTCGATCACGTATACGAAGCGAATGCTCCGATTGTTGCCCTCTAAGAGGTCGACAGCGGTTTGGATTATGCCGGGGTCGGTCTCGTCTCCACGTACGAGACACATGACGTTCGAGTATTTCATTCGGCCAACTCGTCAACGAGATCTTTGTGACCAGCGACTATTATCTCGTCGCCGACCTGAGTACGTTCGTCGAGATCTGGTATCAGTCTAGCGTTTTGGTCACGAATGAGAGCCAATACTGAAAGGCTGTTTTGATCATTGAACTCTGTGAACCCCGCCTCGCGGAGAGTTTTATCGCGCATACCGTCAGGGATACTCAGCCTGCTGATCCCTTGCGACCCGCCCAGTGACAGGTAATCCAACACATTCGGAGTGAAAAGTGTCTCTGCTAACCTGACTCCGGCTTCTTCTTCGGCGTTGATGACACGATGGCATCCGATACGCTGTAATGTTTCTGCGTGAAGCCGATTCCTTGCACGGGCAACGACCATCGGAATTTCGAAAGAACGGAGTAAAACCGCGGTCATGATGCTGGACTCGACGTTGCGGCCGATCGCGACGATCGCCACATCGAAATTCTCGACGCCGAGGTCACGCATCAACACCTCGTCGGTCACGTCCCCAGCGACGGAATAGGTCACCCGACCGATTAGATCTTGGATCCTAGCTTGGTCCAGATCTATCGCCAACACATCGTGGCCGAGTTGGAACAACGAGGTGGCGACTTGGGATCCGAACCTGCCAGCACCGGCTACGACTATGTTTTGGCCTGCCATGGCTTGTTACCGTTGCGGAGAGATTTTGAGGTAATGCAACGAGGTCAACCGATTCTAACCTCTTCGGTTGGGAGTGAGAATCTCTCGTCGGCGCTGCGCCCGGCCATCAAGAGGGCAAGGGACAATGGGCCGAACCTGCCGAGGAACATCGACACGATAATGATCACTTGGGTGGGCGCATTCAACTCAGGGGTGATGCCGGTACTCAGACCGACAGTTGCAGCGGCCGAAACCACTTCGAAAAAGACATCTCGAAATGGCAGGTCCGATTGCGTCTGCAATGCCAGATACGCAACGAGGATCACGATAGCGGCTGCGACCGTGCCGACTACCAAAGCCCTCTGAATAGTAAACGCAGGGATCTGGCTGCGAAACACGTTGGTTGAGGAACGCCCCATCATTGTCATAATCGCGGCGAGAATTATGACCATGAAGGTGTTCACCTTTATGCCGCCGCCGGTCGTACCGGACACACCGCCGATGAACATCAACACCTCGGTCGAGAAGTCCGTTGATGTGGATATGTCAGCGTAGTCCACTGTTGAAAAGCCGGACGAACGCGTGGTGACGGAGTGGAACGTCGCGTCGGAAACCTTCTGGATCACGTTGCCTTCTCCAGATGTCGCGTCGTTGCCCCATTCGCCAACTGCGTATGTGACGAAGCCGACGATAAAGAGAGCCACGGTGCCAATCAACACCAACTTGCTGTCTAACCGGAGCAAGGAGAAGCGCCGCTTGATCCATACGTCGCTCCAAAAAACGTAGCCGGTGCTCCCAGCGAAAATCAGCACGGAGAAGGCGAATAGAGTGAAATAGTCGGAGTTGAACCCGATCAGACTCCCGCCGCCTACGATGTCGTCAGGCAAGATCTCGATACCGGCGTTGTTGAATGCGGAGATTCCATGGAATAACCCGAGCCATAACGTTTTCCATAAGCTGTACTCGCTCCAAATCCCACGGATGAACGTCCAGTAGATCCATAGAACGACGAAACCGATAAATTGGGCGGCGATCGAAAAGATCACAATGTTCCTCACGAGCACGGCGATACCACCGAGTTGGCCGACTCCCAAGCCTTCGCGCACGATCAACCTGTTCTGTAAACCCAGTTCCTGGCCGACGAGGATGATCAGGAACGCCGCACCCGTCATGAACCCCAATCCACCGATGAATATCAGCGAAAGAATCACCCCTTGGCCGAAAAGCGTCCAGTGATCTAGCGTGTCGACAGTAACGAGTCCAGTCACCGTCACTGAAGTAGACGCGGTGAATATGCACGTCAGCAGATCTGCTGCACCGGGTTCCTTGCTGGAAATAGGCAATAGGAGTAAACCGGTTCCGATGAGGTCGATGATCAAGAATCCGTAGATCAGTGACATCGGAGACGTGATTCCGCGCACAGAAATGGTGCGGCTAGCAACCGATATGTCGGCAGGCGACGCTTGCGCGCGGCGCGGCACGCGAACCGTTTGGTCGCCGATTTTCGGGCGGTTGTCGTTTGTTGTCATGGGGAGACTACGGCGATTAGCGAAGACAACGCCGTCGCGGAACATTTTAGGTTAAGTATTCGCGCCTAACGCCAAAGACTGGATGTGGCGTCGCCGAGAGCCGATTACTGAGTTTTCAGTTACCTGTTCGGAGCGCTGACTCCGCGGCGGCCAACACCGCTTGATTGTCGAAGCATTGAATCGTGTTCCTCAAGCTTGACGGATCGTGGCGGGTCCCATATTCTTCGGCGCGCTCGATCATTCTCGGGATAGCTCTCACCACATTGTCAACTATCGTTATCGACGCATCACGCGAGGTTCGCGAGAGCGGGTTGAGATCGACCGTGATCACGGTTTTCCCTGCGGCCCGCAGTGCTGCGCAACGATCGCCATCTTCGAGCGGTACGAAGACCACGTCGCCTTGAGCGATGCCCTCGGGATTCACGTAGCGACGATCGCTGTGCAAAGTCGCAATCACCGCTTCTTTCGTGGGTTTCAGGATGTTGGTGCCACCGGAATTCGCCAAGTGACGTTCGATTGCAGCGACTCGATCTTCGCTGACGTGAAACAAGTTGATCTCCAGCCGCGAACTAGTCGCATCAGCAAGTTTTACCAACTCTTCCGGCACTAGCGCAGCTGCGTTGCCATTGACTGAAATCACGGGATGTTTTGCGAGCAACATGGTGGCCACAGCCGCTTTGATCGCGGTCTCGGCGAAATTCCGCGTTCGTTCTCCAAGGAGGTAGTCGTAGGCTTCTCCGCGTCCGTGGGCGATGAGACCATGTTGCGAAGTGATCCCTAAGCGGACGCCTTCAACTAACGTCTCGCGGATCAGCAGTGATTCGCGTCGAGGGTGTGAATCTAAAACCGATCCTGGATCGTGGTCCTGATCGTCAGAAAACGGGCTGGATTGACAGCCCACGACTAAATCTCTTTCGTGAAGACCTTCAAGTGCGCGCTGGAGAATCCGTTGTGCTTCAAGAAGGCCGCATCACGCTGGTCTTCGTCGAGCAAGACAGAGAACATGTTGCTAACGCCTTCGGACTTCGCCTTTTCGGTCAATGCGGCTACAAGTCGAGAACCGAGGCCTTGTCGGCGGTAATCCGGGTGGACGGCCATGGCGACGATTCGCACGCCCGGCGGCAATCCGTACGATGCCGTCTGGCGCTCCGACATCAAAAACGCGATGATTTCTCCGTCTTTTTCAGAATCAGCGGCGACAAAACACCCCCAAGGTGCGTATTCAAGCGAATCGAGCGCCACGATCTCCAAGACTCGGCCGACATATTGATCCCAGGTGAGAGATCGGTCCGGACCGCGGATCGATTGGTCCAACGCCAAGACGTTGTCGGCGTCACCCTGTTGCAGTTCACGAATCTCTATCAATGGATCTGACTCCGGATTGATCAATTGACCACGTTTTGTGGTGAGCCCTTCAGATAAGCCAAACTGTTTTCGACGACGCCCTGATTGAGCAGATCGAGTCCTTCAGGAGTCATGTCGGCGATGTGGGGGGTCAGAATAACCTGCTCGCATTCCATGATGGGGCTGCCTGCGGGCAAAGGCTCGTTCTCGAACACATCGAGAGCGGCTCCCGCTATGCGATCTGAATTCAGCGCGTCGACTAACGCAGCTTCGTCAACAATTGGCCCTCTGGCGACGTTCACGAGAATCGCTTCGGGCTTCATCAACCCGATCTCGTGCGCCCCGATCAACTTCTCGGAGTCGGGTGTCAGCTTCGTATGGATGGTAACGACGTCGGATTGCGCCATCAAATCATCCAAACTCACGAACTTGACGCCGAGCTTTTCGGCGCGTTCGTCGGATGGATTGAAGGTGTAGGCGATGACGTTCATCCCGAACGCGTTGCACATCCGAGCCATCTCGGCTCCGATATTGCCAGTGCCGACGATGCCGACCGTTTTGTCACTTAGGAAGACCCCGTCTTTTTTGACCCATTCGCCCTTGCGCGTCATCTCGGTGTACCACGCTGCCCGCTTGGCGGCGGCAAACATGAGCCCGAATGCGTGTTCGGCAACCACGGGCGCGGTCTTGCCGGGAATGTTGGACACCGTGATACCGCGTGCCCGGGCAGCTTCCAGATCGATTGAATCGGTGCCGATGCCGCAGACTGATATGAACCGCAGGTCGGGCAACAACTCGAAAGCGTCGTCACGCCATTCCAAATAGCTGCGTGAGTTTATGATGACCGTCGCACCTTGTGCGCGTTCGATTTGAACCTCGAAGCTTTCGGCTCGCGTTGGAAAGATCTTGACGTCCGCTACTTCCTCTAAATCCGCGATACGCGGCGAGCCTTGGCACTGTGCTGGATCGTCGGATGGAACCACGACAAGTGGCCGTTTTCCGTTAGTCATCACCTATCCCTATGAGATCGATTCATCAATAAGCTCCTGCCGACACGGCTATGGTTCGCATCGGCAGGAGCTCACATTGATAGTTTCTGGTTTGCTTAAACGCGTTCTTGTTCGTCGGACTGAGGTGCGGTTTCGAACTCGGCCATCACCGGCATACCGTCGTCCTCACTAGACGAGTTTCTGCTCACGCGCTGTCGGAGCCCGGATGCGATCTGAGCAGCTTCCGCTCGGATCTCGTCGAGCCGTTGGCTCGTCGTATCCAGAAGATCCTCCATTTGTTCGCGAGCGGTGCCAGTGCGATCCATGAATTGCTCACGCGCCGATCCGGTGCGGTCCCAGATCTGCTCACGCGCCGAGTCGGTTCGGTCGATAAGGTCAGCTCGCATCTCAGAACCAGACTTGGGGGCGAGCAGCACTCCGACTGCGAAGCCCGCGATGCCGCCGAGGATTACACCTGCGAGAAAGCTATCTCCACTTCCATTTGCCACGTTATGTCTCCATTTCATCGACTGTGGTTCGGCGTGTCGCCTCACCCAGTGTTATCGCTCTTGTCTCGTGATCGCTTTCGGAATTGACGATTAATCGCGTGACCGAGCGGTGTTAACAACCATGTAACGACGTTGACCCCCCCATCTGAATCTCCACCACCCATTCTGCTTCGATTCCGGACGCGGTCTCTAATCTCGTTGAACGAGTCTCGTGCAGCTACGACCGAATCCAAAAGATCGTCGACGCGATCCATAGCCTCGTTCAAGCGGCGGACCGCTTTGCGCACGCTGACCAAGATTAACAGTATCGCGATCGCTGCTACCACGCAGACGACAACGAAAGCAATGTCCCGCAAAACAGCGGAAATATCGGTGATGTCGTTCAGATCGAGCAAGCGCGTCCCAAATCAAGGAGATGGAACAGGAGAAATGACGGATTTCGTGCCCATCGTCGTTATAAGCGAAATTCTACAAAAGCGGATTAGCGCCGAATGCACAGATAGATGGTCATTCAAACATGTTTCCGGGTTGGCAATTCCTGCAGAAATTCGTATCTCGCTGACGCGACTTCACCGAACTGATTTTCGAGCCGCAACTCGGACACGGTGAACCCGGTTTTCCATGCACACTCAGGAATTTGCGCTCTTTTCTTGGATGGTCCGCACCGAACACGGATCGCAATGTCTCCACTGCTTCACGCGGCACCCGATAGGTCGCGTCGTGCAACTTCGAGACCTCATCGACGCTTAATCGCGATACCTTCCGAAATGGGTAGATACCCCCGGCCCATAGGATCTCGTCAGCGTAGGCGTTGCCGATTCCTGCGACTAACTGGCCACGCGTCAACACACCCTTGACCTCGCCACGAAAGCGCTTCAACGACGCTGTGAAATCTTCCAGCGACATCGGATCATCCAACACGTCGGGGCCTTGATCGGCAACCCTTGTGATCTCATCTATGCGATTCGATTCCAGGTAGTAGATCTGACCCATTCTCTTCGAATCGATGTAGCGAAGTTGCTCGATCCTGCCTAAATTCATCGTCAAAATGGTCGATTTCAGCATCCGAGTGTTTTGTTCGACCAACAGCAACTCGCCCATCAACATCGGACTGATCACGATCGAAAAACCTCCCGACAACGACATCCGCAACAGTTTGCCCTTCCTGTCCAGCAACTCGATCGTTCGGCCGGGGATGTGCTTGCGAATTGGCGATCCCGCCATGTTCCTTACCACCAACGGCCGCAGTTCCTCAACGGATCCGATAACCGTCCCTTCGATTCGGGGCGCGAGGTATTCGCGTAATACCTGCAGATCTGGAGCTTCGGGCATGACGCCATTATCCGATATTCATCCGGGGCCTCACATCCTGAAGTTGCGGCGCATCTGATCCACGAGACTTTCGAAATCGTTGGCTATCTGATGCGTCGGTTGCATGTGCGGATAGTCGGTCATGTCAGCAGATATTTGGTGCGTGGACCAATATCCCTCGATAGGTTCTATTCGCGCTGTCGCTCCCTGACCGCTTTTCGTTACCTCGATGGTGTAAACATCGTCCTCAACAACCGGAGCCGGGCAACGCAACTCGTAATCACTGATAGCGGTCGGATCATCAGCCAGCACAGAGCCCCGAAAAAGAAAAAGCCGCCGCGAACATCAAGCTGGTGATCGCGGCGGCGGTCTTGAAAGTTGCCCATGGGGTCTTGCAATCAGTAACTGAAATCGATCTCATAAGGCCTCATTTCTCGATCTAATTCCGCTCTCTGTTTTATGTGCCTCGGTCGGATGAACTCTGATGCTTGGCTAATTGAACCCTGTCCCATTTCGTTCTATTTGCTGTATATACAGATACGAGATCTCAAATTAGCTCAGATGCATAATACGCTTAATTAATCAGTTTCTTTAAGCTACGCATATTCCCGGCAACTGACGTTTCTTCGTCCTCATCCATGCACTGTGACATGCTGCATTGGTCGTCCGGGCTTGCCGAATATCATGGTTACTTAACCCAGCTTCCAGCTACACCGGATCATGAGCACCGTTTTTTATCGAAAGTGGCGACCGACGCGTTTCAGCGACGTCGTTGGCCAGGAACACATCACCGACACGCTCCGTCGCGCCGTGCTTTCCGACCGCGTTGCGCACGCCTACCTCTTCACCGGGCCCCGAGGCGTTGGCAAGACGTCGACCGCAAGAATCCTCGCGAAAGCCCTTAACGCCGAACTCGACGAACAAGGTGATCCAAAACCGGACACCGAGGCCGCGATTGCTATTGACGAAGGCCGTTTCATGGATCTCATCGAGATCGACGCGGCCTCAAACCGTGGTATCGACGACATCCGCGCACTCCGGGACCGCGTGCTTCTGCGACCGTCGGTCGGCAAATTCAAGGTCTACATCATCGACGAAGTCCACATGCTTACCGATGCGGCCTTCAACGCGTTGCTGAAAACTCTTGAGGAACCGCCGCCACAGGTCGTGATGATCCTCGCCACCACAGACATCCATCGTGTCCCGCCCACGATCATCAGCCGATGTCAACGCTTCGATTTCAGGCGATTGACCGTCGATGACGTGATTGGCAGGCTTATCCTCATCTGCGACGAAGAAGGCATCGACTGCGAACCCGAAGTATTGGAACTCGTCGCTCGATCCGCTTGGGGGTCGCTGCGAGATGCCGAGAACCTGCTTGAACAGCTCGCAGTTTCGTATGGCGCTGGCGAGATCACGGAAGCGCAGGCCAGAGAACTACTCGGAATCGGCGACGCATCTTCAGCACGCGATCTCGCCAGCGCAATTCTTCGCAAAGACACGAAGCGTGCGTTGCAGATCGTCGAAGATGAAGCTGGACGTGGCGCGGAACTCAAGGGACTCCGCGATTCAACCGTCTCTGCCCTTCGTGGTGCTTTGTTATCGAAACACGGTATCAGTAGCGTCCACGGTCAGCTAGGCGACGCCCCCGAACTTGAAGCTGAGGCGATGGAAGCCACGAGCGAGCAGATTCTCCACGCCATTACGATCTTTGGGCGCAACGAACGTTACGGAGAGGCGTCTTCACCACTTGCTCTCGAGATCGCCACTCTTCAAGCGGTCGCTGACCCTCCTCGGCCACAACCGGCGCAAACCGCGCCCTCAGCCCCGGCGCGTCAGGCACCACAACGGGCAGCACCTCAAAGAGCGGCACCAGAACCAGTGGCCATCACTCCAACGGAGCCGACCGCAGGTCCACGAATCTTGGAGGAAATAGGCAAGGCGGCTGGCTCGCAGATTCGGACAACCTTTGCACAGGCGAATTTCATCGGACCGAATGACGGTGTGCTGATCCTGCAACCCAAATACGCGAATGGAGCGGAGCGGCTTCGTAGCGCCTGGATGAACGACGAAATCCGATCCAAGCTACGTCCGGCGTTCCAAGCCGTCTACGGGGAAGATGTCAGCGTCAAGCTTCAACAGACGGCTGCATCTTCCGTCGGCACGAACGATGTGGCACGATCACGCCAGACCGGGTCTGCGCCAACCACATCGCCTGCTCCGCAACCGGATCCTGCGCCAGCAGCGAACACTCAACTCCAAGATCAAAAACAACCGTTCGGAATTCCCGACGCTATCGACGGCCATCCAGCAGTGCAAAGGCTACGGAATGTCGGCGGGCGCATCGTCTCGGTCGGCGACCAATAGCGCCCATCGTCAGTAATCACAAGGAACGATCATGTGGGCAATGACCATAGCCGGCGGCCGCGGCGAGCGATTGCAGCCGCTGACGGACAGCATCTGTAAACCTATGGTGCCGGTCAACGGTGTTCCGCTTTTACAGCACCAAGCCCATTGGCTTTGCGAAAACGGCGTTACCGACATTGTTTTCCTGACGGGATACATGGCAGCTCAGGTGGAGGATCACTTCGGCGACGGTTCTCGCTACGGATTCCGCGCACACTACTCGCCGGAGGACAAACCGCTAGGTCGAGGAGGCGCGGTCAAACAGGGATTTAGTCTGGTGCCGCGTGATGTTTCGGACGTCGTAGTCGTCAATGGCGATGTTTTAACCGATCAATCGCTCGCGCCGCTTGTTAAGTTGCGACGAGACCACCAAGCCGCGGCGGCGATCACTTTGGTGCCCTACGTCAGCGCGTTCGGCGTGGTGCTGGTGTCGGACGAGGACGTCGTCACGAGTTTCGCTGAGAAGACCGAGCTGCCGTTCTGGATCAACGGCGGGGTGTATGTGTTTGATCGAGACATCGAGGATGCCCTTCCCTCTAAGGGTGACCACGAAACGACGACCTTTCCCGAAATCGTGGACGCAGGACGAATGCGAGCTCTGCGTTCGGAAGCTAACTGGATCTCCGTAGACAGCCATAAAGATCTACGCGAAGCAGAAGAGATGGTGGCGGCGGGTTTGCTGCCTCGTTCGCGGAGTTAGCCGCGAGAACACGCGGAAAATAACGATTTCGCACGCTATGCGATCACGCAGGGACGCGGTCCCGAGACTCCTCTTTTACGTAGCGCGAGACCGCTAATGTGGCAATATCGACATTGTTGTCCGAGGTATTGACGACAAAGTCGTATATGTCCTGATCCTCGGGATCAGCGCCGTGCATCTTAAAGAAGTACTCCCGCTGCGCCTTTTCCCTCTCAGTAATGACGTGCTCCGCCTTTGATACGTCCGTGATGCCCTCTCGAAGCATCACGCGATTCACCCGGTCGTCCCAATCCGCGAAAATGCCAACACGCGCCACTTCATCGTTGTCAGCGAGCTCGACGGCACCCGCACGATGGACGATCACCGCATTACCGTCCTTGGCGACTCGACTCAAATCGTAGGTTGTCTCGGCGGCGGATGGGCCTTTGCTGTCCCAGGTCAATGGACGGTGGATATCAGCGGCACCCTGCAAGAACGGGTCATCACCTGCAGCACCAACTGCGAAGTAGGACGCAGCGCGTTCGATCCACGCCCATAGCCGATCTGAGAATTCGCCTTCAGGTAGCTCCGAGGCTAACGCGATGTCTGATTCACCGGTATCCACGTGACGCAAACGGACGCGATCGAGATATCGCCACCCAAACATGCGGGCGATTTTCCTGCCGACGACAAAGGCTCCGGAGCCGATGTGTCCGTCGATTGTGACCAGCGTCTTGCGCATGACGATGCGTACATTCAGTGATTGACGATTACGTTTGGGGAACCGTCCACGCGTGCCCGAATGATACATCTAATCCGCCATCGACGCAAAATCGATTGCGAATCGCGTGAAATTGTCTTGACTCAATCGATCGCGCTCAGTCCACCGTCGACGGTCAACGAAGCACCGTTTATGTAGTCGTTGCCGATGACGCTGGTGACGGCTTGGCTGACCTCATCAAGCGTGCCAACTCGTCCTGCGGGACCGAGGGTGGAGTCAGAAATGGATGCAGAATCTTTAGAACCTGCGTCGCTCAGCGGAAGGATCACCCCAAGTCGCAATTCATTGACTTGGATGCGGGGGGCAAGACTTACCGCAAGTGCTTTCGTCAGGCCCGTAAGAGCCGAGTTCGATATCGAGTACGTAAATCGCGAACGGTAAACCCTGCGTCGATCGTTGATGCTGACGATCTTGCCTGTGTTCTCTGCCGGAAGATCGCGATCCAAGAATTGGGCCAGCAACATCGGTGCCCGGACATTGACACCCATTGCGACATCGAAAGCTTGGGCTGAGACATTTTGAATTCCAACGCGCGTGAAGAAAGAAGCGTTGTTGACCACGATGCAGGGAACATCGCCCATAACGTCGACGGTTTGTGACCATAGACGAGCGCATTGTTCAGGATCGGCGAGATCGGCCGGAATCGCCTCGCTGCGCACGCCGAGTTGCCGCGCTTGATCACGCGTTTCGAACGCTTCCCGTCGGCTGTTGTGGTAGTGGATCGCGACGTTGCAACCGTGCGCGGCTAACCTAAGGGCGATCGCTTTGCCGATGCGCTTAGACGCCCCCGTTACAAGGGCTGTTGATCCTTCGATTTCCATCACGATCCCTCCCACCAAAGGGAGCTTCACGGATATTGACTCGACTTCATGTTAGCCTTCGACCAATCGAACCTAGGCATCCGAGGAACCAAAGATGATCTACGAATTCAGGACGTACGACTTAGTGACCCGTGCTGTACCGGAGTTTGAAGCGAGAGCGGCTGCGAAGATCAAAGAGGGTCGGCAAAAATATTCGCAATTGTTCGGGTTCTGGTACACCGAAGTCGGGCCCATAAACCAAGTAGTCCATGTCTGGCCCTACGACAACTTGGAGCAACGCCGGCAGATTCGGGCACAGGTCGCCGAGGAAGGGATTTGGCCGCCGGATAACGCCGAGTTCGTCAGGAAGATGCGTTCCGAGATATTCCTTCCTGCGCCCTTCATGAAGAACCGTGGCGAAGCCAAACTGGGTCCCGTCTACGAGATGCGGATTTACACCTACGCGCCGCCCGATATCCCGAAAGTTATCGAAATCTGGGGCAATCACATCGAGGAACGCGAGAAGTACTCGCCGCTAGTGGGTGCTTGGTATTCAGAGCTCGGCGCTCTCAATACTTGGATCCACATGTGGGCCTACGAAAGCTACGACCAGCGCGCCGCCATCCGTGAAGAGACGCGCGCCAAGGGTATTTGGCCGCCGCCTGGTGGCATCGCGCCGCTCACGCAGAAAAACAAGCTTTTGCTGCCGATGAGCTTCTCGCCGCTGCAGTAGCCCGATCCATGCGAAGCGCTTCGTGCGCTTAAACAGAGGTGTTGCGGAGGTGATCCATGAATTCGTCGCGTGTCGACGCATTGTCGCGCAATGAACCCAAGACCGCGCTCGTCACCATGCGCGGGTCTTGCTTGCGGACGCCTCTCATCACCGTGCACATGTGAGTACCTTCAACCACCACACCGACGCCCTTCGGTTCGATTAATGCGTCGAGGAAGTTCGCGATCTCCTGAGTCATGCGTTCCTGGACTTGGAGACGCCTCGCGAACATGTCGACGATACGAGGTATCTTTGACAGTCCGATCACCTTTCTGTCGGGCAGGTACCCTACGTGCGCGTAGCCGTAAAACGGGAGCAAATGGTGTTCGCACAAACTGTAGTACTCGATCGATTTCACGACCACCATCTGGTCGTACTCGACATCGAATAACGCGCCGTTGAGGAGCTGCTGGGGATCGATCGAGTATCCGCTCAGGAGCTCGTCGAACATCTCGGCGACGCGCAACGGAGTTCGCTCGGTTCCCTGGGGATCCAGGTTCTCTGGTCCGATGGCTCCGAGAATCTGATTCACGCTGTCAGCGATCCTCGCCTTCGTGGCGCGATCTAGCGTCCGTCCAGTGTCGAACATAGTCGGCTCGTAGCCGTTCTGGGTGCTCGACGAGCGAGTTTCGGTGTTCATTTGCACAGTTGGCTTCCTGGTAGGGGGAGGTTTCGCAAACACGAACCCGTCGAAAATACTCCGAGTACGTACCATTATCGCCGACGGGTCTAAGAACCTCGCTAGACGCTGAAACGAGGTCAGATCTGATCATCTGGCGGTACGATGTTGTCCTGCAACCGAGGAGTTGAATCGTGAAAATAACCGAGATCGAAACTTTCGTGGTGGATGCTGGATGGCGACCGTGGCAGTTCTGCGCCGTGAGGACCGATGAGGGGATCACTGGTTACGGCGAGATGTCTGACGGTCGAAACCCGTATGGTGTCGTAGGGACCGTAACCGATTACGAGCCGATTTTGCTGGGACAAGATCCCTTGGCTGTCGAAGCACGATACTGGGACATGTACCGCATGTCGCGGCAAGCCCCGGGCGGCATCGCTGCGCGAGCTATCGCAGGTGTCGAGCTGGCGCTCTGGGACATCAAGGGTAAAGCCCTCGGCGTTCCCGTCCACAGCCTTTTCGGCGGGCCAACCCGGCAACAGCAGCAGGTTTACTGGTCACACTGCGGTTCGTCGCGATCACGCAACCACGAGTTGATCGGTGTGCCGCCGATGGATTCGTTTCAAGCTGTCACCGATCTGGGGCATGAGGTTAAGGAACGAGGCTTCAAGGCGCTGAAGACGAACATCATCTTCTTCGACGACGAAACGCATGGGTACGGTTACGGGTTCGGCACCGATTCTCCTGATCAGACGATCAAGCCCGGGTTGCTCTCCCACGTGGAGAAGTACATCGGAACGTTTAAGGAGGCTGTAGGGCCGGATGTCGAGATAGCGTTGGACCTTAACTTCAACGTCAAGCCGCAGGCCGCGAAGCAGATCTGCGCGGTGTTGGAACAATTCAACATGATGTGGGTGGAGATCGACATGTATGAGGTCGATGGGTTGAAAGAGGTGAAAGACAGCACCAGTTGCCCGATCACTTCGGGCGAAAACCTCTTCACCATCCGGGACTATCGGCCGTACTTCGCGGCACGATCGATGGATATTGCGATGATCGATGTTCCGTGGCAGGGCTTTGCTCGCGGGCGAGACGTTGGATTGCTGGCGGAATCGCACGAGATCAATGTGGCACCGCACAACTACTACTCGCACTTGGCGACCATGCACGCCATCAATCTCTGCGCGACGTTGCCTAACGTCCGCATCTCAGAGATAGACATCGACGATGTCCCGTGGAAAGACGACTTGACAGGCGGGCCGTTGACATTCCACGATGGCGGGTTGCTCGATGTCCCGACCAAACCTGGATGGGGCGTAGAACTGGACGAGGAGGTCGCCCGGGCTCATGAGTGGAAGCGGGGTCGAGGGCCGGGGTATCGCTGATCGTTATAAACGTTGGCTCTTTAGCCGTCCGACGGAGCCAGACCCAGCTCAACACGGCTGTGAGACACAAACTCGACGTTCGGTTTGTGCATCAGTAGCCTGAGGCGATAATACTTGATCTCGGCTGGTATCCGTTCAGCGAACGCAATCACGACAATGCGTTCGAGGTCTCTGCCCATTGCATAGCCAAACTCGATCGCGGCGTTGGTCGAGAGATCGGGATGCAGGACGTGGAGTTCATCGGAGTTGTCGAGCATTTGCCAGCTGCGGTCTCGGATAGCGATGAGGTCGTCTTCAGTCTGAGATGGCCCGTTCGCCCAGCGTCGGTCGTATTCGATTGCGGGGCAGAAGACATCTTTATCGGCGAGTTCGTTCCCTATGTACCACTCGCACCACCTGACGATCAGGCATCGGTCATCCTCAGAGACGCTGGTGATGGGGGTTGCGAGGTATACGCGCTTCATCCCAACTTCCGCCTAACCCACGATTTGAGACGATAGATCAAATCCGTCCCAATCCAGTTCTCACCCCACAACCGCCGCTATCTCCTCCTCCGTCATACCCGCTTCCCTAAGGATCTCCCAGTTGTGCTCTCCCAGCGCCGGCGAGGCCTTCAAATCGGGCATTCCTGCCGTGAAGTTGAGAATCGGCCCGGAGGTGCGGTACCTCTGGCCTGTATGGTGTTCCAATTCGATGATGTAGTTATTCGCGACGGCTTGTTCGTCCCAAACCAGGTCTTCGCTGAAGCGGATGGGACCGCAGGGGATGTCTTTTGCATTAAGCTCTTCGACCCACTCCGCTGTGGTCTTCGAAGCGAAGACCTTCTCGAAGGTGTCGATCATGTCTTGCGCGAATTTGTCCGCGTCTGGAGAGCCGTAGTCGTAGTCCGGATCTGTGACGCGCGGGTCCTCGAGGCCTAAGTGCGCTAGCAATCGGGCACGCGCGGCCCAATCGAGCGTGCCGAGGCACATGCCGCCATCTTTCGTGCGATAGGCACGGTAGTAGCAGCGGTAGATGGAAGGGCGGACTACGCTCTGGTAATCCTCCTGCATCTCGCGGTAGGTCTTGCCTTCCTCGATAAGTTGTGGGTAACGCTCTTGGTACCACGTCATCGACGGCGTCGGCATATCGAGCATGTGCATGATCCGCATGCACTGCATCGCCAACGCGTTCATCATCAAGCTAGTCTCGACTTTTTGTCCTTTGCCGCTGTTACCTCGGCCGATGATCCCGGCCATGATGCCGGCAGCAGCGCAGTAGGCTGTCGACAGGTCGATGTAAGAGGAAGACCACACTACCTCGGGTTGTCCGTTCGGAGTAATTTTGCCTTCCGAAGTAACAGCGCCCGTGAAACCCTGCATCACCAGATCGAACCCTGGCGCCCCGCCAAGCGGTCCTTTCATGCCGTACGCCGTGATGTCGACGTAGACGATGGCCGGATTGATTTCGGCGAGAGAATCGTAATCGATGCCCAAGGCACGATCGGTGTCCGGTCGGTTATTGGAGATAACACCGTCAGACATCTCAACGATTTTGTGCAGTGCCGCCTTGCCCTTCGGGTCTTTGAGATTCAGTGTCACGCTCTTGACGCCGCGGTTTAGCGGTAGAAACGTACGACTCTCATGCGGCGCGAATGGCTGGGACACACGCCAAGGATCGCCGGTTGGAGGCTCCACCTTGATAACTTCAGCACCCATGTCGGCAAGGATCTGACCGGCGAACGGACCGGCCACGAAATTGCCGAATTCGATAACTTTTATGCCCTGCAACGGGCCTTTTTGGTAGAAGCCGTTGGCACTCTCGCCGTTTTGCGATGCGTTCTCAGTCATGCTGATGCGAATATAACACCGGATGCCACGTTCTGGTGCGCTTAACCCCCGGCATCACCAAGTGCCACGTATTCGAATTTGGCCCGCGGTCTGTACCCTTGGTGACGTAGCAACACAAACTAGCAACGGAGACCCGCCATGTACACGACCGACATGTATGAAGGGATGATCGCTGAGACAGTCACGATCGCCGCTCCCGACGGCGAATCGATCAATGCCTATTTCGCTCGCCCGTTAGGTCCGGGTCCTCATCCCGGTATGGTGCTCGCTCACCACATGCCCGGGTGGGACGAATGGTACCGAGAAGCAACGCGCAAATTCGCACACCACGGCTACGCAACGATCTGCCCCGATCTGTATCACCGAACAGGGCACGCCTCACCGGAAGACGTCGCCGCGCACGTCCGATCTGAAGGCGGGATCTCGGATGACCAAGCCGTCGGTGACCTTGCCGCCGCAATGGGGTATCTGCGATCTCTCCCGACCTCTAGCGGCAAAATCGGCGCTTTCGGCACCTGTTCAGGCGGGCGACATGTCCTATTGGCAGCCTCGCGAGTCGAGGGTTTCGACGCCGTCGTCGACTGCTGGGGTGGACGAGTCGTGATGAACGAATCCGAAATCAACGAGAAATGCCCGGTCGCGCCAATCGACTACACAGCTGAACTTTCCTGCCCTGTCCTAGGACTCTTCGGCGAAGAAGACAGTGCACCGTCTCCCGAACAAGTTGCCCTCCACGAAGAAGCCCTGAAAAAACACGGCAAAGAGTACGAGTTCCACATGTACCCCGATGCCGGGCATGGCTTCTTTTACTACGACCGATCACCGTATCGCCAGGAACAAGCGGTCGATGGATGGCAGAAAGTCTTTGCCTTCTTGAGCAGGCATCTCGCGTAAGACGAATTTCACACCAGAGATTTCACAGGAGAAACCAAAATGTGCACGATGATCGCAGAGAAGGCTAACGTCACAGGCTGCGGCAAAGGAACACCGGGCTGGATGCAGGTCAATCAGGTGAACGTTTCATACGATCACCCATCGAACATGACGTTGGAACACGCCCTCAACATCGACTTCGTCGACGATTCGCAGAAACTCGGACCGAGGATTGCAGTTGAGTTGACTCCGGAGTCGGCTAAACGGCTCGTCGAGCTAATCAACACTGCGTTGGATCGCGGAGCTGTCGCAGATCCTGCCGCATTCAAATAAGCGGCACAACAACTCCACATAAAGACGCCGAAGCCGGTAGCCGGCTTCGGCGCGCAAGGTCGCTCCGACGCATATCTGATCCGCAACTCGGTCGATTTTCTTCGGATTGGGAAAAACCAGGCGCGTTTTCAGTTTGATTGCAACTGAAATGAAGACTTGAGCGGCACCGACTGGTATCATTAAATCATCAGCCGAACTCCCCCTTAATATCTACGCGCGCGTGTACGCGCGAGCGCGCGCCATCACGAACATCACTCAATCCGTTCAGATCCAAACCACTCTTATCGGGTGCAGGTGAAGACACGGATGCAGAGACGGCCAAATACTCAGCCAGGAGGCCCATGACCACCGAGACCACGATACTGACGGACGGCAACGGACACGCCGGTTCATCCGAGTACACAGCCGAAGACATCACCGTAATGGAGGGCCTGGAAGCCGTCCGCAAACGTCCCGGAATGTACATCGGAACCACGGGACCCGAAGGCGTCTTTCATCTGGTCCGGGAGATCGTCGATAACAGCGTCGACGAAGCGATGGCTGGGTTCGCATCCACCGTTGATATCCGGATCCACGCCGACGGCTCAGTAACCGTGATCGATGACGGCCGCGGGATCCCTGTCGACACCCACGACAAGACCGGCAAATCCGCCCTCGAAACCGTGATGACCACTCTGCACGCCGGCGGCAAGTTCGGCGGCAAAGGCTATCAAGTATCGGGCGGCCTGCACGGCGTTGGCGCATCAGTGGTGAACGCGTTGTCCGAGTGGACCGTGGTCGAAGTTAGGCGCGATGGCCATGTCTACAGCCAACGGTTCGAGCGTGGCGTGACGGTCAACGAAATGACCAAACGGCCTCAAACCTCGACGGACCTTTCGGGCGCAGGAACTATGGTCACCTGGATGCCGGACCGGGACGTTTTCCCCTCGGTTGAATACGACTGGGATTCAGTCACAGGGCGGCTCCGGGAGATGGCCTACCTGAACCAAGGCCTCGCCATTCGACTCCGTAGCGACTGGCACGAAGAGTCGCATTGGCCACATAACGACATCACCTTCCGTTTCGACGGCGGCGTAAAGAGCTTTGTGCGCACGTTTAACCGGCGTCGCGGCGGCATCCACGACAGCGTGATCTACGCTGCCGGCACTGTCGACGAAGTTTCGGTCGAAGTGGCATTCCAATACAACCAGTCATTCGTCGAAAACTGCTTGTCATTCGCCAACGTGATTCGCACTGGCGACGGCGGCACGCACGTCACCGGATTCCGCTCGGCACTGACACGGGTCCTCAACGACTACGCGAAGAAGAACAACCTCCTCAATGCTGGCAAAGACGGCATCGCAACCCTGTCGGGCGAAGACGTCCGAGAAGGGTTGATGTCCGTCATCAGCGTAAAGGTCAAAGATCCGCAGTTTGAAGGACAGACGAAAGGTCGACTGGGCAACCCAGAGGTGAGCGGCGTCGTAGGTCAGCTAGTTGGTCGGTTCCTAAGCGAATTCCTCGAGGATCATCCTGACGAGGCGCGCATCATCATCGACAAGGCCTCAACCGCGGCGAGAGCCCGAGAGGCAGCGAAGAAGGCCCGTGACCTCATCATCCGCAAGAACGCCATGGATGGCGGCTCTTTGCCAGGTAAGCTCGCTGACTGTTCGGAAAAGGACCCGTCTCGCTCTGAGCTCTACATCGTCGAGGGTGAATCCGCCGGTGGATCGGCGAAACAGGGCCGTGATCGACAATTCCAAGCGATTTTACCGCTCAAAGGCAAGATCCTGAACGTCGAGAAAGCCCGACCGGAACGCATGTTCGCCCACGAAGAGATCGCGGCGCTGATAACCGCGATAGGTGCTGGCATGGGCGAAGAATTCGACGCCGAGAAGCTCCGCTACCACCGCATCATCATCATGACCGACGCGGACATCGACGGCGCTCATATTAGGACACTGTTGCTGACGTTCTTCTTCCGTAACATGCGGCAACTTATCGACGACGGTTTCCTCTACATAGCTCAACCACCGCTCTATAAGGCCTCAAAAGGCCGACGCAGCACCTGGCTCTACGCGGATGCAGAACTCGACAGTTGGATGGCAGAGCGTGCCTTCAACGGCTTGTCTATCGCATCCGAGGACGACGATCCCCAGATCAACGTCAAAGGCAAGCGCCTCGGCAACACTGTCACCCAGCTGAGAGAGTTCCGCGATGCCTACGAAATCGTCCAGGCGCTCGGCGTACCAGAAGACGTCTTGTTTGACCTCCTAAGTGATCCAGAATGGCAGAACCTTACCTTCACCAAGGATCGATCATCCGAAATCATCGCGGGATTGAATGAAGACGAAGATCTCCGCGATGACGACACGCCTTTCCAAGTCGACCTGTTTAATGGCAGCGTCGACGAGGAACAAACCCCGTTCACACGCGAAGTCACCGAGGAGCCGGAGGACCTAGACGACGATCAACCCGTTACGTTCCAAATCAGAGACTACGAACTCACAGAAGACATCTACAACAACCCGGCTCTTCGACGAGCGAAGAGGCTCTACGGCGAAGTGGCGGACTACATCGCCTCTGAGGTCTTCCAGTTGAAGCGCAACGACGAGGCGCTGGCCGACGATCTCAGCTGGCAAGAACTGCCCGAGGCTTTGGAAGACAACTCAGACACGAGCGGGATCAGTATCCAACGCTATAAGGGTCTTGGGGAGATGAACCCAGATCAGCTATGGGATACAACCATGAACCCCCAAAACCGGGTCATGTTCCAAGTGACGGCAAAGGACGCGATCAGTGCCGATGACATCTTCCGGACATTGATGGGTGAAGAAGTAGCCCCACGTCGGGACTTCATTCGGGCTAACGCGCTTGAGGTTAGGAATTTGGATGTTTAGGAGTACAGAACTTGTACTTCTAGATACCACTTTTCATCTAAAACAACCTCAACAAGGCCGTTGATAAAGTCAGTTCATCGGGTTCTGCCCGTGTCTTGAACTTGGGATCACCAGTTTCGACTGTTCAACATCACGTCAATAATCTGTCGTAAAACTGGCGATCAATTAACGGGATGGATGAGGATAAGTCTCTGTGACAATCTCTACGGGGTTTATTGACTCCGTAGCAACGGCTTTCTGACTGGAAGTTGACAGTTTGTCGCGAACCGCCAAGGGCGTTCAGCCAGAACCTAAACGAACCATTGCTTGAGCTCGGCCTCATCAACTTCAACACGCCCTTCCGAATTCCCAGCAAGAATGTTGAACAAGGGTATTGACCTCGAGCGCAACTTATCACCGCCACCTTGGTTTCGATCCAAAATACAGAAGGCGAGATCGATCTCGGCAGGTAACTCGATCACTGCATCCACAGCCTGCAGCAGTGAACCCCCGGTCGAAATCGAGTCATCCCATATAGCGACGCGGTCACCTTGGGCTATGTGCCCCTCAATTTGCTTGCCCATCCCGTGCTGTTTAGCCTCGGGCCTCACGAAATAGCCTTTGAGATCGTAACCTCTGTAGTGTGCCGCTAAAGCGATACCGCCAATAATCGGCACCGCTGCCACGGCCGGTCCTCCGAAACGATGGATATCGCGAGCCATCAACACGTCAAGGAATAAGCTAGACAATATCTCAACGCTCTCCCCATCCGTCGTCAACAACCGACCATCGAAGTAGTATTTCGACTTCCCGCCAGATGAGAGAGTGAAGTCTCCAAACTGAAGAGCTTCCAGTTCGATGGCGCGTTCAAGAAGGCGCTGTGAGCGTGTAATGGCTTCGTCGTAATTCATCGATATAAACCCGAATCGATGATAAATTCGTGCACCGATTTGGGCACGTGAGCCGCTGCATTGCCCAGATCCTCGGAAGCGTAACTCGTCCTTATCTCCGACGCACTGACATCCATCATCGGGCCATCAATCACGAACGAGTTAGGTAGCGTATCAATCGAAGGTGTAAGAGTCACTCCGGGGCGACGAACCACAGCGATCCGACACATCCCGACGAGATCCTCATAACGATGCCAACGATGCAGCTCAGATGCCGCATCCGATCCAATCGCCAGGACGAAGTCGCGATCTGATCCGTACCGATCCCGCAAATCTTGGATCGTGTCAACCGAGTAGGTCGTCTTATCGCGGACAACATCGACGTCCGAGACTTCAATCCCGGATTCACCGCCTACCGCCAGCTGCGCCATCCTCAACCGGTCTTCGGCGGACGCCACCAGAGGATCGGCTCGTAACCATGGTCTGCCCGCGGGCACGATCAAAACCGGATCAGCCTGCAACGCATCCAATAAGCTTTGAGCGACCGCCATATGACCGTTGTGTATCGGATCGAACGTGCCTCCGAAAACTACTACCGGGCCGGCTTGGCAAGATCCGTCAGCCTTACCCGACGCCCCGCTCATTGCCATTCAAACTCCCAATCGCCAACGAGGATGACATCACCATTCTGAGCCCCAGCGCGCCTCAGGGCATCAGTAACGTTCATCCGCTCAAGGCGTTGGTGATACTGCACCAGCGCGTCCCAATTGTCAAGATTTGAGCCTATAGCCAAGCGAACGGCGCGGTCGTGAAGAATGCGATAGGAATCGTTCCCAGCCCGCACCACCATCTTCGTGTTGCCTATCCGCGGACGGAAAACGGGCAAATTGTCGTCGTCAAGAGGATCACGTTCTGTCGCGGTAGCCCGATATTGCGTCGGGTCCGCATCATGGGAGTTCGTCCGCCGGATATCGGCCAACCGATACGATATCGCAGCGACAAGATCGTCGACACCCTGTCTGGTAGCCGCCGATATGAAGTAGACCAGGGTTTCATCACCGACCTCGCCGACGACTTCCGATTCGATCTCTTCTTTGAGGAGCTCAACCTCATCCAGGTCGAATTTGTTCACGGCGATGATCTGGGGTGTCGCAGCCAGCTTTGAATCGAATGTCTCCAGCTCCCGATTGATCGCCGAAATCCGCTCGGCCACTTCGCCCTCGCTGCCGTCGACGATGTGCACGAGAAGCCGAGTCCGTTGCGTGTGCTTAAGGAATTCGTGACCCAAACCGATCCCATCGGACGCGCCCTCGATTAGTCCGGGTATGTCCACTGCGGCGAAGGCATCGAATCCGTGCTCCACAATGCCCAACACCGGTTCGAGCGTCGTGAAGGGATAGTCAGCGATTTTGGGCCGCGCCGCGCTGATCGCGGTTAACAGGCTCGATTTGCCGGCGTTCGGCATCCCGACGAGACCCACATCAGCCAGAATCTTGAGATTGAGTCGCAAACGAGTCGTTTCTCCCTCTTCTCCGGACTCAGCCAGCAACGGTTCACGGTTGACTGAAGTGACGAACGACGCGTTGCCCAATCCCCCTCGACCGCCGCGTGCAACCTCCAACTGTTGCCCAGGCGCCAGCAGGTCGCCCAAGAAGATTTCCGGTTCGCCCTTCTTTTCACCCAGCTGCCAAACCTCGGTACCGACCGGTACCGTCACATTTACACCGTCACCGTTGGCTCCTTGACGTTTGTTGCGAGCACCATGTCCGCCGTCCTTGGCGATGAAATGGCGTCGCCACCGGAACTTCAAGAGCGTGTTCAACGATGCGTCAGCAACCAAGGTCACAGATCCACCATCACCGCCGTTCCCACCGGCAGGCCCTCCCAACGGGCGCAACGCCTCCCTTAGAAACGTGACCATGCCGTTTCCTCCACTACCTGCCCGGGCTTCGATGATCGCCTCGTCAATCATGTCGAGATTCTAAACGGGGCGGCGGTTTCAGCCCCTTGCCGAATGGGCATCAGTCCGACCGAAGCGAATCGACCAATTGGTTCGGTAATGCGACTAGACGTGTCGATTTGCAATAAGATAGTCGCGACGCGGTTTCGATGACCCGTGAGACTCAGTCACCGAATAGTTCGCACGTTGGGAGCGCCCGAGTTGGAGAACGTAAGCAAAGACATACTAGTGCAGATGCTGGAGCGGATGTGGTTGATACGTCATTTCGAAGTGCGAGTGATGGAGGTCCACGCCGCTGGTGAATTCACCGGCGCGGCACACCCATACATCGGCGAAGAGGCGGTTGCCGTGGGCGCATGTGCGGCACTCAAGGACACCGACTACATCGCGGGAAACCACCGCTCACACGGACACCCGCTCGCCAAAGGCGGGAGCGTCAAGCGCGCCATGGCCGAACTCTACGGACGCGTCGACGGATACTGCAAGGGCAAGGGCGGCTCGATGCACCTAGCAGACTTCTCCATCGGGATTCTTGGAGAATCCGGCATCGTCGCTTCCTCCGTCCCCGTCGCAACAGGCGCGGCATTGGCCGCCAAGATCAGAGGCGAAGACTTCGTCTCGATGGTGTTCTTCGGCGATGGTGCTTCAAACCAAGGTGCCTGCCACGAGTCGATGAACCTTGCTGCTCTGTGGAAACTCCCCGTAATCTTCCTCTGCGAAAACAACCAATTCGCGGTCACGACCTCGTACCACGACTCCGTATCTGTCGAACACATCTCCGACCGTGCCGCGGCGTACGACATGCCCGGCGTATTGGTCGACGGACAGGACGCCGTCGCGATGTACGAAGCGACGCGAGAAGCCGTTAGCCGCGGAAGGGCTGGCGAAGGACCAACCCTCATCGAAGCCTTAACCTACCGATACGAAGAGCACTCTCTAGGTCTCGGCCGAGTACGGCGCGGCGAATACCGCACGCAAGACCAGATCGACGAGTGGCGTGAACGCGACCCGATCGACGTTCTGGAACGAACTCTCACTTCGCAAGGTATCCTTTCGCGAGAAGAGTGCGACGCTATATCAAAGGCTAAGGAAGCGGAAGTTGAAGAAGCCGTAGAGTTCGC
The DNA here is from genome assembly GCA_965204425.1 of Dehalococcoidia bacterium. Taxonomy (GTDB): domain Bacteria; phylum Chloroflexota; class Dehalococcoidia; order Lucifugimonadales; family Lucifugimonadaceae; genus Bin127. Next base: position 1,956,085 of record OZ241990.1, on the reverse strand, counting down.
CCGAAACAGCCCGTACCCCGAACCTGAAGAACTCTTCGACGACATGTGGGCGGATCCGATCCCGGCACCTTGAAGAACGCCCCAAACTCTGAACTCACACCAAAGACCACGAGAATACTCCCGAAATGGCATCAAGCACGATCTACGTAGAGGCGATCAACCAAGCGATCATCGAAGAGATGGAGCGCGACGAAAGCGTATTCATCATGGGCGAGGATATCCGCCGGTCTGTCTATGGCGCGACCGCAGGACTTCTTGGCCAATTCGGCGAAAGTCGGGTGCTGGACACGCCCTTGTCTGAAAACGGCTTCTTCGGCGCCGCCATCGGCGCATCGCTCGTCGGAATGCGCCCAATTGTCGAGACGTTGACGAGCTTCATGTGGGTGGCGATGGACCAGCTCGTCAGCCAGGCGGCAAAGATGCGTTACATGTTTGGCGGACAAGCCACTCTGCCGGTCGTTTACCGCGCCACCATGTTCTACGGCGGTGGTTCGGCAGCGCACCACTCCGATCGCTCATACCCGATGTTCATGAACATGCCAGGGTTCAAAATTCTCGTCCCGGCAACCCCGCGTGACGCCAAAGGCTTGTTGAAAACCGCCGTCCGCGACAACGACCCCTGCATCGTCTTTGAGGACGGCACAATGGGCGGAGCGACGGGCGAGGTGGAAGAGGGCGAGGCCGCCTTGGTGCCATTCGGAGTGGCCGATGTCCCCAGATCAGGCTCCGACGTCACTGTAGTTGCCATCGCAGGAGCGGTGCCGATGGCTCTGCGCGCCGCTGAGGAGCTCGAGGAAGAGGGAGTCTCAGTTGAGGTGATTGACCCGCGAACGTTGGTACCTCTCGACAAAGACGCGATCTTGGAATCGGTTTCGAAGACCGGCCGCCTAGTAATCGCCGACCCTGCCCACAAAGTGTGCAGCGCCGCATCCGAAATCGCTTCTATCGTGTCGCAAGACGGTTTCTGGGATCTCCAAGCGCCGATCATGAAGGTCGCTGCCGAACAAGTTCACATACCTTACACGCCCGTGCTCGAACGCCTTGTTTATCCGTCTTCCGAGAAGATAGCCGACGCGGTACGTGCCACTTTGGAGGATTGATATATGCCGCGCACCCCTGATTCCATAATCACCGCTTTACTGGATCGCAACGCTCGAGTAACCGCTCCTCGACGTGAGATCATCGACGCCATTTCGAAGGTCCCTCGTACCTTCACCGCAGAGGATGTATGCGCCGATTTGCCTCACATCGGGCGCGCCACTGTCTATCGCACACTGAAGATCCTCCAAGATGCTGACATCATCTGCAAGGTGGTGATGCCCGGCGACGAAATGGCCTACAGCGTTTCGGCCGATCTCGATCAGGAGCCTGGTGCTGCGAGCATACCGTCGCACCACCACCACGCTGTTTGCACCGTTTGCAGTGCAGTCCGGTATTTCAATGCGGAAGCCATTGAGCGAGCCATCGGTGCCTTGAGCAGATCGGTTGAAGGCGTAATGGGCGAGATAATCGACCACCGCATCGAGGTCTATGACGTCTGCCCCCGATGCGTCGCTTCTGACAACTCATAACGCGTAATCAAAATATGGGTTTAGTTCAACTGCTCAAATGTGTGACAGAGCGTACAATACCAGCACCATTAGTGAAGGTGAATGGGCGAAAAACTGACTCGCAAATGGTCTGATCGCTAATGCTGGGCGCCAATATCGATGACTGAAAGACATGAATCAGATAGTCATTCGCACGATCGCGACCATGATCATGACAACCATTCCAGTCATTCGCCCAACCATGACCATCACCACGACGATCATTCCAGTCATTCGCACGATCATGGCCATGATCATGACGACCACTCTGGTCACTCGCATGACCACCACGACCACGGGCACGATCATGACCACCACGGTCATGGGCATGATCACGACCACTCCCACGACTACCGGGAAGCCGGTCGGCGCAGCCTGGTAATTTCCCTGATCTTGATCGGCGGTTTCATGATCGCCGAACTGATCGGCGGCATTCTCTCCGGTTCACTCGCTCTGCTTGCAGACGCGGGTCACATGATCACCGACGCGATGGCGATAGCTCTCGCCTTGCTAGCCCTATGGATAGGGGATCGTGTGGAAGACGCGGAACGCACCTACGGCTTCAGGCGAGCCGAGGTGCTCGCAGCGTTGATCAACGCACTGTCGCTCTGGATAATCGTCGCGTGGATCTTCTTCGAGGCATATCACAGGCTCCGCGGCATCGAAGAAATCCACATCGAGGGACCGTTGATGTTGATCGTCGGCACGCTAGGCTTGCTAGTCAACATAGCGGCAGCTTGGATACTTCACAGCAACTCAGAACATAGTTTGAATGTCGAAGGCGCCTTCTGGCATGTTATGGGCGACTTGATGGGCTCGGTAGGCGTGGTGATCTCAGGGCTTGTGATTATCTTCACCGGATGGGTGTTGATCGACCCGATCCTCAGTGTCCTGATCGGTCTATTGATACTGTGGACATCTTGGGGCCTGGCCAAGAAGGTGTTCGTGGTGCTCTTGGAAGGCGTTCCGAGCCACATTGACGTTGAGCGCCTCTGCGGTGAAGTCGAAGACCTACCGCACGTCACGCTTGTCCACGATGTCCACGTCTGGACCATCGCCTCCGGATACGAATCGATGACAGCCCACGTGTTGGTGGATCCAGACATAGAAAAAGAGGAGACCGACTCGCTGCTGAGAGCGATACGCCACATCGCCCGAGAAGATCACCGCATCCACCACCTCACCGTGCAGATCGAACAATCGCTTGAAGGATGCACCGAGAACCACCTCGTCAGCTACTTGCTGGAACGGGCCCGGAAAGTTTTCTAAACGAAGTGTCGGCAATCGCGTAGCCTAGTGGTTCCGAACCAAGAACAAATTAAAACACCCCGCAATCTCGTAGATCGCGGGGTGTTCATTTCAGAGGTTGACGGGCTTACCCGTGGTGCTCGTGGTCGTCACACTCGTGTTGATCGTGAATGTGCTCGCCGGCGTGGTGCTCGTGCTCGTCACACTCGTGCTGGTCGTGCTCGTGCCCGGCCTCATCGGCGTGGTGCTCGTGGTCGTCGCACTCGTGCTCATCGTGAATGTGTTCGCCTGCGTGATGCTCGTGCTCGTCACACTCATGCTGGTCATGTACGTGGTCGCCCATATCTTCTCCTTCTTTATTTCCAGCTCGCCACCGAATTGAAACTACCAAGCATTAATGGGTTGATTCAATTCAAATGAGCGGTTGTCAACTAAATCAAATGATATACCACATCCTATGCAAATATCCCATGAATTCATGGCGAGGTTAAGTTGGATTCGATATGAAACAACCTATCAATTGAATATACTCCATCAAGTGATTTAGAATTGTTCAGTGCGGAGGATTTCGCATACCCAGTATCAAACCAGGTCGAGAAACGCATGAAAACCACCTCAATATCTCGATTAGCAAACGTAATTCTAAATCGATCTAAGGTATCAAATGTACTAACCGCTACCAATTCAAAGCGTTCTATAGCATTGGTTTTAGTATTCGTTGCCTTGTTTCAAATAACACTAGGTATCAATTATGATTTCGGCGAAAATGTGGGCGCCACGAACTCCGATGTCTGCAACCGAACACCGGAAATCGCCCACGCCATCCTCGCCGAGGTGCAAAAAACGCGCCCCAATGCCTCATGCGTTGACATATCCAACGCAGAGCTTGCCGCGATCGACGGTGAATTGGAGATTTCACCTTCAGGCATTGAAAAAGGCGACTTCTACGGTCTGACCTCGGTCGAAAAACTCGAGATTTCGGGCGGGTCGCACCACATCATCCCAAACGAGGCTTTCCTTGGCCTCGACAGCCTGAACCGCCTATCTGTCAACAGCGACTCCTTGACCACCATCCAAAGCGAAGCTTTCGCCGGTCTTCAATCGCTCACCTCGTTGCACCTGCACGACGACAACATCAAGGCCGTTACGCGAGACCTGTTCCAAGAACTCGACAACCTCCAATCCCTCCTGCTCCATGCCGATGGGATCTCATCTCTTCCGATCGGCGTCTTTGACAACCTGTCTGGCCTCCGAGTTTTGGATCTGCACACCGACAACGTCAAAGGACTGCCGAACGGCGTCCTCGCCGGCATGCCTAACCTGCGAAGACTGCATTACCGCAACGTGAACACCGGCGTCCTCGAAACCGGCGTCTTTCGAGGGTTGCCCAATCTGGAGTTGCTGTACCTCGAGGGCAGCGGCATCACTAAGATGGGCACCCAACCATTTGCCGGACTGACTAATCTTCAACGCCTACATCTAAACGGCAACAGCCTGGAAACAATCCCACCAAGGGCACTCCGAGACGTGCCAAACCTCCGACTATTGCACCTTCACGGCAACTCGATCGGGAACTTCTCGGACGACACATTTCAAGGCCTGCACAATCTGCAGCAACTCTACATACACGGGAACGGCATCGGTGACCTCCCCAGCGAACTCTTCCGCGACCTCCGCAACGTACGGGAAATCCACCTGCACGACAACCAGATCGAAACATTGCCGCCGGACCTTTTCAAAGGATTGACGAAACTCCAAGAACTATTCCTCCACAACAACAATCTGACCGATATAAGCGACCTCGACCTATCTGACCAAACCAGGCTCGAGTGGATCGACGTCGAGGGCAACATGCTGACCACATTGCCCGATGACTTCTTGGTGTCGCCGCCGTGTTCGTTGCGTATTGTGGCCATAGGTGATAACCCGTTCGACGGGTTGCCGTCCACGACGATCGACGGCATCGAATACGCGCTGCTCGACACGCTACCCCAGCCGACAACTCCCGGATGCAGCGATTCGGACGGCTTAACCGACCTATATCTGCATGACATCCCGCTAACAGAAGAAGAACTGACGAAGATCCGCGACGAATTTACTCGCACCGAGCGCTTGACGATCGGAAACACCGGCATATCTGGCGAACAAGCCCTAGATCTGGTCGCAAACGGCTCCTTCGAAAACCTTGTCGGCGTCGGACTCAATGAAAACGACCTCAGCTCATGGAACTCCGAAACGGCAGATGATATCTCGGCGGCGTTTTCGAGACACGACGGATTAGTAGCTCTGAATTTGGCGGAGGTCGGGATCGACGGCGATACGGCTTTGACGATATTGGAAAGCGTGAATTCCGAACTCGAGCGGTTCTCATTCTCGGACAACGACTTCAGCACCTGGAACGATGCCGATACTGCGTCTCGATTGACCGACGCATTCTCTGGCCTACCCAATTCAGAGTGGACGTTGATCTACCTCGAAAACACATCGATCAATGACAATGCCGCGGCCGCGATCATGCCTGCAATCGCGACAACACTAGGTAGCAACGGCAGTGCGGGTATCGATCTATCGGGTAATCACTTAACCCGTTTCGATGCGTCTTGGCTCGAAGATTGGGAAGTTCTCCAACGCCTCTACCTCTCCAACAACAAGATCACCACTATCGATCCCGCGGTCTTTGCCCCAATCGCCGACCACCTCGCAACGTTGCACTTGGAAGGCAACCCGCTCGATCCGGTGCCAGCGCGCGAAGACTTCGACGCCGTTTTGCCCAACCTTGCAGAGCTGGAACTACCGGAAGCAATTGAACCGACACCAACTCCCGAAACGCACCAAAGGTTACCTGCAACCGGCGGCGAACAGATTCCTCAAAACCTGCTCGTCCTGTTGCTTATAGCTGGCGGTGCCGCGTTGGCATCCGCGGTCCCGCTGATCAAGCGATCCGGCGTTTAATCATCGCAACGATCGCGAAGATTATCCCGGATGCGAGCGCGATCGAAGCACCCGACGGAAGATTGCCGTAATACGAGATGTACAAACCCGCGATCGAGGCGATCAACGCGAAAACAATGCCGTAGCCGATGATGTGAAAAACCTTGTTCGCCGCCAACGAAGCGGCGGCGGCGGGCGCAATCAGCATTGCCAGCACCAGAATTACTCCAACCGCCTGGATAGTGACCACGATTACCACTGATATCAACGCCAGAAGCAGGTAATCGATCCACGCCACTCGGATACCTGCAACCTCCGCACCAACCGGATCGAAACTGACGAACACCAGCTCCTTGAAGAAACCCGCGAAAACCAACAAAGCAAGCGCCGCCACACCCAGAGTAACCAAGATGTCGCCCGTCGTCACCGCTAAGATCTGGCCCAAGAGGATGTCTTCCAAGTTAACTGAGACCTGCGATCCAAACAGCGAGATCAAAATGATACCCAGTGCAAATAAGCTGGCGAACAGTATCCCGATCGCGGCGTCCGCTTCAATCCCCGTCTTACGAATCACGAATCCGATCAGGAACGCAAACACCAGCGCCGCCGGCAGCATCCCGTACCAAGGACTCAACCCCACAATCAGCGCCAACGCCATCCCCGGAAATATCGAGTGCGCCATCGCATCGCCCATGAACCCGTAACCACGCATGATCACGAACACCCCCACCAACGGACACGTGATGCTGATGATTGTTGCGACGCCGAGCGCACGCAACATGAAACCGTACTGAAACGGTTCAGCGATGTACGAGATCAGATCCATCGAGTTGCCCACCAGATCACTAGACTAAATCTGGAAGCGGCGTTCCGGGCGAAGGGCACTCCACGTGCCACCCGTAAAGCCCCACCATTTGCGAATATCATACGCAACGCGGTGAATGTTTTGAGACGAGCAGTCGAAAGTGTTACGGGCCGGACGGCCGACTACCGCATCGGTGTCTAGGATCCCTGACCCCGACACCGAAGCTTCACATCAGGAAATGCGTCGTCTAATCATTGCCACGATCGCGAAGATCAAGCCAGATGCAAGCGCGATTGACGCTCCCGACGGCAAGTTCCCGTAGTAAGAGGCGTAGAGCCCAACGATCGACGCGATCAGCGCAAACAATATCCCGAAGCCGATCACGTGCACAACTCTTTGCGCCGCCAGACTAGCCGCCGCCGCTGGCGCTATCAGCATCGCAAGCACAAGTATCACCCCGACGGCCTGTATTGTCACGACGACGACCACCGAAATCATCGCCAGAAGCATATAGTCGATCCGTCCCACACGTATCCCCGCTACTTCCGCTCCGACCGGATCGAAACTCACGAACAAGAGTCCCTTGTAGTACCCGGCAAACATCAGCAACGTGAGAACCGCCACCGCGAGAGAGATAAAGATATCGCCTTCGCTAACCGCCAAGATCTGACCCAAGAGGATGTCCTCGAGGCTCACCACCACCTGCGCACCCCAGAGCGACAACATCACTACGCCGAGGGCGAACAGCATTGCAAAAAGGATACCGATCGCCGCATCAGCTTCGATACCGGTCTTGCGGATTATGAATCCGACCAAAAACGCGAACACCAGCGCCGCCGGCAGCATCCCGAACCACGGGCTCAGACCAGCGATCAGCGCCAAAGCCATCCCTGGCAATATCGAATGCGCCATTGCATCACCCATGAATCCGTAACCTCGGGTGATCACGAACGCGCCGACCAACGGACAGGTGATGCTAGTGATCACGCCAACCGCTAGCGCTCGCAGCATAAATTCATACCGGAACGGCTCGGTGATGTACGAAATCACGTCCATCGACGTCTCACCGTGCTGGCCTTTCAGATGGTGTAACCGCTCTCCGCCGACACGACGTGCGGACCGTAAAGCTCTTCGAGCACCTCAGGGGTGAATACCTCATCTGGCGGACCACAAGCACAAAGATGACAGTTGAGGCACAGCACGATGTCCAGTTGTCTTGCAGTGTTTGCCAAGTCGTGCGTCGTTAACAAGATCGTCTGACCTTCCTCGCACAACCGCCTCAACACTGCGACCAGCTCGAATTGCGAACCCACATCCACGCCGCTGAACGCCTCGTCTAGCAACAAAACACGTGCATCCTGCGCCAACGCCCGGGCAACAAACACCCTTTGACGTTGACCGCCTGACAAAGAACGGATCATATCGTCCTTCCGGTGTAGCAGCCCCACCCGGTGCAAAGCGTCCATCACTGCGTGCTTGTCCGCGGACGATTCATAACGGAAGGCACCCAGCCCCGGAGTCCTGCCCATCATCACTACATCCCAGACCGTCACCGGAAACTGCCAGTTCACATCGTCCGACTGGGGTACGTAACCGACCAGCCGCCGGGACCGAGATGGGTCGATCCCATAGATGTGCACCGTTCCCTCTGTCGGTTCGACGATCCCCACCAACGTCTTGAGTAACGTCGACTTCCCCGCGCCGTTCGGGCCCACAATGCCCACAAACGCTCCCGACGGTACGGAGAAGGTCACGTCCCTGAGGACGGTGTCTTGTCCGTAAGTGACGCACATGCAATGCGCGTCAACCGCCGGGAGCGGTGCCGTATGCGTTTCAAGCGCCGGATCGTGGATGTGAATTTGGCTCATTGAGCACGGCCTACTCTGACAATGCTTCGACGATGATACCAACATTGGTGCGCATGAAGTCTAGGTAGTTGTCGGCATCGCTGCCTGGAGCGCCGAGGGTGCCAGCATGCAATCCACCGACTAGCCTGATCCCAGCCTCTTGCGCCAAGGTGCGCGCAAGTCGGTCACTGATCTGTACCTCTGAGAAGACGACGGTAGCACCTGATTCCTCGACCTCGTGGACAAGTTCTGCCAACTCCTGAGGCGAACGCTCCAACTCGGTACCGCCGCCGGGGATGATCACTCCGGCGACCGTGAATCCGAACCGGTAGGCGAAGTACCCGAACGCATCGTGCGTCGTCACCATGATCCGGTCGTGATCGTCGACAGCTGCGACGCTGTCCTCGATCCAGTGATCCAGCTCCTCTAGCTTGGCGATGTAGGCGTCACGGTTCGCGTTGTAGTAGTCCGCAGATGCAGGGTCGATCTCCCTCAACTCCTTGGCGATCTGTCGCACCGCGATAATCACGCGCTCAGGGTCGAACCAGAAGTGCGGATCCAACGCGCCGTGGTCGTGTCCGTCGTGTTCGTGATGGATCTCCACCTCGTCCTCGTCGTGATGCTCATCTTCCTCATCCGCGTCTTCGCCTTCCTCGTCGTGATGCTCGCCCTCTTCCTCCTCGGCATCTTCGTCCTCATCTCCGTGATGCTCATCACCCTCTTCCTCTTCGGCATCTTCGTCGTGATGCTCGCCTTCTTCCTCGTGGTCATGACCCTCTTCGGGGTGGTCTTCAGACGACACGATGCCCACGAACGCGATCGATGTGGGTGTTCCGTCGACTTCCCACTCTTCAGCAACTTCCATGTGGTCCAGATCGAAAGCAATCACGTGGCGGTCCGCCCGATCAGTAAAGAACAGCGTCTCACCTACGATGATGAGGTTAGGAGCACCATCCAATCCCCCCATCGGATCAATTGGATCGATCAACGGCGCTTCACCGATCACGTCGCCGTCGTCGGCGTCGATCGAGTTCAACATACCGTCATGAGTGAGCACGTAGAGCAAGGATCCATCGCTGCTGAATGCCGACGTCAAACTGTTCTTGGTTTCTGACGGAGCTAGAACCTCGACCATCTCCCGGTGTTCCGGGTCGATCATCCATATACCAGCGTCTGCGAACCCTTCAGGTCCCACAGTTACGGCCTTGCCGAAGAAGTTGGCAGCATCTTCGTGTCCCCACAGCGTGCCTACGCGGCCCGCCTCAGGCATACCTTCGCCGTTCTCGATGAACCAGTGTTCGAATTCATCGTCGTGTTGCTCGATGAACAGCACACCGCCGGTGCACCCGTATGCAGAGCCGTCGTGATTGTGTGCTTCTCCATGCATCCCGGGACAGCTTTCACGACTCTCGTCCCAGACGACCTCATCGTCGAGGTTCCTGATTTCGACGCCGATCGGCAGGGCGTCATCAGGATTCGGATTCTTCACAGTCACCGCAAAGAGATCGTTCTCGATCGGTACCGCCGCACCATGTTGCGGCCCGGCATCTAGGTAGGGGATTTCGTACGCGTGGCCCTCCTCCTCGATCTCGTGCTCATTCATCAGCGCCGCTCTACCACTGCCGTCGTGGAAGATCGCCGACCATTCCCCTCCGTTCGTAAAGTGGATCGGACGGTCGTCGTTGACGGTCAAACCAACCTCGCTAACGGGCACCACAACCAAATCTTCGTGGTCACCGTGCGGCACTAGAAACACGCCGCCGTCAATCGTGTGAACCGCATGATCGCCCTCTTCACCCCGGTAGATCACGTAACCGAAACGATGCTCAGGACTCGCATAGATCGCCGACGCTGGACCAGGCAGTCCGATATCAAGCTCGGAAATCTCCTCGGTCATCAAATCAACCACCATCACATGCTCGGAATCGGCGTCGCCCACCAAGAGCCGCCCCGTCAATCCCTCACCATCTTCTTCCCCGTGCTCCATGGCCTCCCCCTCTTCACCATGATCGTCTCCAGCCTCGAAGCTGAACTCAATCGGATCGACCCGCTGGCCAAGTTCAATCACGACGTCGTGATCGGCAGCCGCGTTCTCGATCAGATCTTCCAACCAAAGTCCCTCGAGCGACAATCCAACAGCGAACACTAGGTCGGCATCTGCCACCCGAGCGATGTCACGAGCGCCGGGCTGATACGCATGCGGATCCGCTCCGCGTGGCACCAGATCCAGCAAATCGACCCGATCACCACCAACAATCGAAACCCACTCGCCAACTATGTTGCTCGTAGCCACGATGTTGAGCGGCTCGGCATCGATAACTTCAACTTCCGGTTCCGCTGTCGCCGTAGGCGGTACGGCGGTGGCTGTCGGTTGCTCCGGCGCGGTCGTAGCTGCCGGTGCTGTGGTTGCCGCTGCTTGTTGCGGAGCCGTAGTTGCTGTAGGCTCAGGTAGCGGCGTCGATGTAGGCTCCGGATCTTCGCTACATGCGATAGCCGACGCCAGAATTGCAGCGGACACGGCTGCCAAGAGCCAAATCCGCATGGTTAATCCTAGACGCGTCACTCGTCCGATGTTATTCATTGCTAAATTCTCCCGCACACAGTGTAACTGTGTGTGATAACCAGTGTCTGACAGAAAATGATACTACGTATCGCGCGGTCAAAGTCACGACATGAAAAGCCCAAAACAACATCGAAATAATCAACTCCGTACTCCCGCTAGCGAATTCAGTCTCAATTCGATCCAACGCGATTGGGACATCGCGTCAGATGCCTACGCCGACGCTCAAGAAAACGGCATCGACTTTTACCGCCTCAACTTCTTCGGCCCAGCAATGATCGTTGCGTGCGGCGACGTCGACGGCCTCTCCGTCCTAGATCTAGGTTGCGGCACTGGATACTTCAGTCGCGAGATGGCGAAGCGGGGAGCATCACCGGTGCTCGGAGTTGACATCTCGCCGAAGCAGATCGAACACGCCCTGCGTCATGAACAAAACGAACGCCTCGGTATCGAATACCAAATCGGAGACGCCGCAGATTTAGTGGAGATCCTCCGAGAGAAATCATTTGACCTCGTCACCGCCTGTGTCTCGCTAGTAGACATGCCAGACCCAGCCCGGGTGATCCGCGGATCATACTGCTTGCTAAAAGACCGAGGCCGACTAGTCATAACCAACACCCACCCCGTAACCGACACCATGTCCCGAGAGTGGGTCCGCGACGAAGACGGCAACAAAGTAGGACTCAGTATCGCCAACTACTTCGACGAACAACCCTTCGTCGTCAAATGGATGCGAAACAGTCTCAAATACACCTTCGAGACAACCGGCAACAACTTCACCCTTCAGACATGGATGCAGTGGATCATCCGCGCCGGCTTCATCATCGAAGACTTCATCGAACCCACAGCCTCCGACGAAGCCATCGCCCAACACCCCGGCCTCGACGACACCCGAATCATACCCACCTTCCTAATCGTCGTCGCCCGAAAGGACGAGAGGATTAAGCCACAAGCAAGCTGAGGCGACACGCCTCTCAGAGCATCACGGCAGCGGATCCCCATCTCCCCTCTTCACAATCCGATTCACATAAACCCCCGGCGTCCCAACCCGCTCCGGATCGATCTCACCCGGCTCCACGATCTCGTCCACCTCCGCGATCGTCACATCCGCCGCTGGTGCCATCACCGGATTGAACGCCCGCGAAGTCCCGACATACTCCAGATTGCCGTACGTATCCGCACGCCTCGCACGTATCAACGCAAAATCAGCCCGCAGCGCATGCTCCAGCAGATGCGGCCGACCATCGAACTCCCGAACCTCCTTACCCTCCTGAACCGGCGTCCCAACACCCGTCGGCGTGTAGAACGCAGCGATCCCCGCGCCACCAGCACGTATCCGCTCCGCCAACGTCCCCTGCGGAATCACGATCACCTCCGCACGACCCTCGCGCCAAGCCTTCTCGATCTCACACAGCGGACGTGTCTGACCCGGTATCGGAAACGAGCAGATGATCTTCTTAGCTAGCCCGAGCTCGAAGAAGATCCCCTGATCTATCGGCTCGAGATGCGGCGGCCAGCCATAACCCGTCGTCTTCGAGATGCCCGCCACATTGCCGATGATCGTGATCCCCTTCGGACCATGATCCGCAAGCGCCAACATCAACCGCGTCGGCTGTCCTCCTGAACCGCCGAAGCCGCCAATCATCACCGTCGCCGCGTCCGGTACATCGGACACCGCCTCCGCGAAGCTATCGACGACGACCGGGAGCATCGCTACACAGGCATCGTGCGCCCAGTGTGCGCTCGTCCCTTCGCCGCAATCTCAGGATTCGCACCCGAAACCACTCTGATGCCGTCGTCCAGCCTGTCGGTGATCGTGTCGATGTTTCCGCCACCAAGGAAGGCGACACCATTCGCCTCGCAGGCCTTCTGCACCCGCGCGCTCGCCTCCTGCACATACGGATGGAACGGCGTGTGCGGCGCACCGCGATCAACTCCATACGACATGTGCAGATCGCCAGGACCACACTCGGCAAACGTCAACCCCGGAACCGCAAGCATCGTCTCAATGTTCGTGACACCCTTCACCGACTCCACCTTGATACCAAGCATCAACTCGCCATCCGGGTTCAACGGCCACGGATCCGCCTTTGCAATGTATTCAGGACCTTCGAGACCCCATATCTGCGCCGCTCCAGGCTCCGACCCAACACCGCGCGTGCCCTTGTCCACTCCGTAGCCGACGCCGTTCGCCGCTCGCGGATAACGGCACGACTCCACAAAAGCCTTCACCGCATCAGCCGTCTCGGCCTGACACAGCAGTATCCCATGCACTCCACGCGCCAAAATCTGCCGGAACTGCCACGCGTTGTAACGGATAGTGTCCGCCGTAGAACCATCAACCGGCGCTTCCACAATCACAGTCGGCGTTCGGTGACCGCTGTTCGTCGGACCGCCAGCGACCAAACCCTCCATATAGTTCTGCAATCCACCCATGTCGAACGGACCATGCTCCATACCCACATTGATGTAGTCAGCCCACGTGCTCGCGTCCTTCATCCCCTGCTCGTGCGTCAAAATCGCACCCGTGTGACCACCGGTGTAGTAAACCGGTTGCCCTTGTGAGAGCAGCTCGACAGCCCTGTTGACCCGTGCGGCAGACATTTTTCCTCGACTCCTTGGTTTGCGGCGGAACTCATGCGAGTCCCAACTTCCAACACCTGAGTTTACACTTACCCCATGCCCGAAACTCGCACAACTCATCGCACAATCAAACAGCTCCAAGACGCGATGCCCGACATCTCCGTCTCACCCGCCACCGGCGGCACTGTCGAGATGATCTCTCGGCGACCAAAGATCGGCGAACGTGAACTCCTCGACACCTGCGAACTCGACCAAGACCAGGGCCTCATCGGCGACAACTGGATCGAACGCGGAAGCAGCACCACGCCCGACGGCTCATCCAATCCAGACGCCCAGATCACCATCATCAACTCACGCATCATCGACGCCATCGCCGGATCCAAGTCTCGTTGGCAATTGGCAGGCGATCAACTGGTAATCGACATCGACCTCAGCCACGACAACCTTCCTCCCGGAACCCGCCTGAGTATAGGCTCCGCAGTCGTAGAGCTGACCGCCGAACCACACACCGGCTGCGCCAAATTCATGTCACGCTTCGGCAACGACGCCCTCAGATTCGTCAGCGGCAAAGAAGCCATGCGCCAACGCCGCCGCGGCGCTAACGCCAAAATCATCAAACCCGGCACCATCAGCGTAGGCGATGTCGCCACCAAGGTCCTGTCTTGACGGTCGCTCAACAGAACGACACCGTCATCCAAGTCCGCGACCTCCGCAAACACTACAAAGAAATCGTCGCCGTCGGCGGCATCTCCTTCGAAGTCCATCGCGGTGAAATCTTCGGAATGCTCGGACCCAACGGCGCCGGCAAGACCACTACCGTCGAAATCCTCGAAGGCCTACGCGACCTCGACAGCGGCGAGGCATTCATCAACGGACTCGACGTCACCAAAAACTCCACCCAGGTCAAAGGCATCATCGGCGTACAGCTCCAACAGAACGCATTCTTCGACAACCTCAACCTCGCCGAAACGATCAAACTATTCGCCACCCTCTACGGCTCCGACATGCTGCCCGAAGAGGCGCTCGAGAAAGTCGATCTCGCCGAACGCGCCAAGTCACAGTACCGACATCTCTCAGGCGGACAGAAGCAACGACTCTCCATCGCCGTCGCACTCGTAAACAACCCCGTCGCCATGTTCCTCGACGAACCAACTACGGGCCTCGACCCGCAGGCGCGTCGCCGCATGTGGGACCTCATCGACGGCCTCCGATCTGACGGCATGGCAATCATGCTCACCACCCACTACATGGAAGAAGCCGAACTCCTATGCGACCGCATCGCCATTATCGACGACGGTAAGATCGTCGCCCTCGACACACCCCAAAACCTCATCGACCAACTCACCGCCCGAGGCGCAGAAGCCGTCCGCAGAGACGGCGTCCTATCCCTAGAAGACGTCTTCATCGACCTAACCGGACGTAGTCTCATCGAGTAACGACCCGTCATTCCCGCGCACGCGGGAATCCAGTGAGCGCGACCAAGCGATCACACATAATCTATGCGCATCTACCAAGCCTTCATAATCGCCGAACTCAAAATGTTCTTCCGCGACCGCGCCGCGCTCTTCTGGACGCTCGCCTTCCCCACGGTAATGATGGTCGTCTTCGGACTCTTCAACTTCGGCAACTTCGAACCGCCCGAAATCGGCATCGTCGACAACGCCAACAACGACGCATCCCGCATCGTCGTCTCGGTGCTGAAGGGCGAGTTCGACGGCGAGCCGCTCTTCAACGTACCCGAGTCCGACGACCTCGAATCCCTTGATGCCGACCTTCTCGAAGGAGACGTAACCGGCTACATCGTCATTCCCGAGGGCTTCGGACAGATCGGCTCGACGTCCGTTATCGACCTCACGTTCGACGGCAGGGCAGCGCAGGAAGCAGAGACAGCCCGTGCCATCCTTGCCCAAGTCCTCGACGGTGTCTTCAAAACCATCGCCGACGTACCGCCGGAGTACCTAGTAGAGAACTGGGTCACAGTCTCACTAACCGAAGTCGCGGGACGCGGGCAGGGCTACAAAGGCTTCGTCGTCCCCGGCATCGTCTCGCTCTCCATCATGCAGAGCGCACTCTTCGGCGTCGTATTCACCCTCGTCCGACTCCGCAACCAAGGCGTCCTCAAGCGACTTCACGCCACTCCGATCAATCCACGCCACTATCTCGCCGGTTTGCTCTTCACCCGAATGCTCCTGCTCATCATGCAGACATACGTCCTTCTGATGGTGGGTATCTTCGTCTCTGGCGTCGAGGTATCACCCGGCAACGCCGCATTCTGGTTAGAAGTGATACCCCTGATCATCCTCGGAGGTGTCGTCTTCGCCTCCCTCGGACTAGCCGTCTCCGGCATCGCCAAAAACGAAAACACCGCCGCACCCCTAGCCAACATCATTTCATTGCCGATGATGTTCCTATCCGGCGTCTTCATCCCCCACTCCGTCATCCCCGACTGGGTAGTCACCTTCGCCCAATGGCTCCCCCTCACCTTCCTCGCCGACGCCATGCGCGAAATGGTCAACAGCGGCGAAACCTTCTTCATCCAAGGCGCATCCATCCTCGGCCTAGCCGTATGGGCCATCATCTGCTTCGCCCTAGCCGCAAAAGCCTTCCGCTGGGAATAACCCGCCCATCGCGGCTCGCACCCGAAAGCACCAACTCCACAAACAACCCAACGCAACTCACCATCAAACATCCCCCTCCTAAAGGAGGGGTTAGGAGTATGCCTGCCCCTTTCGTTCAACGAAAGGGGCGCGAGCCCAAAGAAGCACGACAACAAGAGCGGGGTATGTGCCACCGCATCGTGCGAGTGCCCCTGTCTAGCACCACACATCCCCTCTCCCGCTGGGCGGGAGAGGGCTAGGGTGAGGGCAAACGGGGAGGAAAGTAGGGCGAAGGAAGCGCCGCCTCCGTTCTAGGGGAGGTCCCCGCTAACTTCAACGATCGCCTCCTCCACAACATCACACAAGTCGTCTATCTCCTGCGCCGTGATCGTCAAGGGCGGTGACAACGGCAAAATATAGGCACCGACCCGGATCCACACGCCACGTTGCTTCAACGCCTCTGTGAAACGTCCGCCGATCCCGACTTCGGCTGGGAACGACTGCTTAGTCTCGGCGTCTTGTACGAGTTCAAGGCCCTGGACGAGACCGATACCCCGCGCTTCGCCGATGATCTCGTATTTGTCTTCCATCTCTGAGAGCCGGTCAGCGAGCTGCACACCTCGCTCACGGGCGTTCTGCACCAAGTTCTCACGCTTCATGATGTCAAGGTTCTTCAGCCCGGCTGCAACCCCTCCGGGATGCGCCGAGTAGGTGTACATGTGGCTCCACGTCTTGTCGGGACCGCCCGCAAAGGCGTCGGCGATCCTGCGGTCTCCGATGCAGCCGCCGAGAGGGAAGTAGCCGCTGGTTATGCCTTTCGCAAACGAGATGATGTCCGGCTGCGTGTTCACCACCTCGGCTCCGAACCACTCGCCGAGACGTCCGAAACCGGTGATGACCTCGTCGAATATGAGCAGAACGCCGTAGCGGTCGCAGATTTCTCGGACCATGGGCCAGTAGTTTTCGGGCGGCACGACCCCGCCCAACGGCTGCGTCACCGGCTCACCAATCACCGCCGACACCGACTCCGGTCCCTCGCTGATAATTGCCTTCTCGATCGCCAGTGCCCCCAACTCTCCGCACTGCTCCGGCGTCTGCGAGTTGAACTCACAGCGGTAGAAGTGGGGCGCGGGGACGTGGACGGCGGAAGAAGGTTTCGGCTGGTAGTCGATGCGTGGGAAGCCAGGGTGCTCGCCGAGCCACATGGTGCCGTAGGTTGCGCCGTGGTAGGAGCCGCGTCGGGAGATGACCTTGTAGCGTCCCCGATCGCCCATTCGCACGTGATACGCCTGCGCCAACTTCAGCGCCGACTCGTTGGCTTCGGATCCGCCTTGGCAGAAGAAGGTTCTCGAGAGGTCGCCGGGTGTGAGATTTGCGATCTCGATGGCGAGTTCGACGGCGGCAGGTGTGACAGATGCATAGACGTTCGCACTGAGATTTGATATCTGCGCGTGTATGGCGTCGGCGATCTCTTGACGTCCGTGCCCCACGTTCCGGAAGTACATACCGGAGATGCCGTCGATGTAGCGGTTCCCGTCAACGTCCCAGATGTAGATGCCGTCGCCGCGTTCGACGATCAGGGGTCCGCCTTCTTCGCCGAGCATGGCGTGGTTGTTCATGCCGATGAAGATGTGGTCGAGTGCGCCCTGCCGGAGGGCGTTGGTGTCTCGTGTGGCGGTGGCGGATTGCATGGCGGATATGCCTTTGTGGCGCGTAGGATGCGTGGGGTTTGCGGGTCGAATCTCAGGGTAACGCATGGGACCGTGGGTGGAGTGGTGGCGTCTAGAATCAGTCAGGATGGCGCGTTGCATCAAGATCGGGGCTTTTGGCGGTTTGGCGGCGGGTTTGGTCGTGTTTTTGGGCTATGTGGTCGCTTCGTGGTGGGTGTGCACGACGCTGCGGGAGTGCCCTGCCCACTGGCTGCCGTACCTTGTCATCTTTGGGATCGGGGTAGGCGTGTTGACGTCGGTGGGGATAGTAGCGGCGACGGTGCTGCACTGTCTGTATCGGATGACGCGGGTGAGTTGAGGGATGCGTCTTTATAGACTCGAATCTTGTGCCTGTCGAACCTCGAACGCGTAGAGGAAAGTCCCTAGATGTCCAACTCAGAATCGGTCTTTGATCTAGTCGTGATCGGTGCTGGCCCCGGCGGTTATCACGCCGCTATCCGGGCGGCCCAACTCGGCCTGAGCGTCGCCATCATCGAGAAGGACGACGGAACCGGCATCGGCGGCCTAGGTGGCGTCTGCCTGAACTGGGGCTGCATCCCGTCTAAATCCCTGCTGAAGAACGCGGAGCTGGTTAACGAGATGAAGCATGCCAGCGACTGGGGCATCGAGTTCGACAACGTCCGCTTCGACATGTCCAAAGCCGTAGACCGCTCCCGCCGCGTATCCAACACCCTAACCCGCGGCATCGGCTACCTTATGCGTAAAAACAACATCACTGTCATCGAAGGCACTGGCCGCCTGATGTCGTCGAGCCGCGTGCAGGTGAACGGCGATCAGTGGGTGACGGCGCAGAACATCATCATCGCCACCGGTGCCCGCGCCCGTTCACTGCCTGGTCTAGAAATCGACGGCGAGTCGATCATCACGTCCCGCGAAGCTCTCGAACTCCGAGACCAACCCAACGCCATCGCCATCGTCGGAGCGTCGGCGATCGGCTGCGAGTTCGCCTACTACTTCAACGCATACGGCGTCGAGGTCATGCTCTTCGAGCTACTGCCGCGCATCGTACCCAAGGAAGACGAAGAAGTATCGGCAGAACTTGAGCGTCAGTTCAAGCGTCAAGGCATCAAGATCAGTGCAGGCTCGATGGTCAAAGGCTTAACGAAAAACGCCGACGGAACGGTGTCACTGACTTACACAATGGGCACCGATGGCGAGGAGCAGACGTTCACGTGCGACAAGGTGCTGCTGGGCGTGGGCGTGCAGCCCAACTCTGACGACATCGGGTTGGCAAATGTGGGCATCGAAACATACGGCCCCGGCTTCATCGAGGTCGATGGGAACATGCGCACCAACGTCGGCGGCGTCTACGCCGTCGGCGACGTCACTGGCAAACTTCCGCTAGCCCACGTCGCATTCGACCAAGGAATCGTCGCCGCCGAGACAATCGCCGGGCATGACCCAGAGCCGATCGACGACTATCTCGCTATGCCGCGCTGCACCTACTGCCATCCGCAGATCGCATCGATCGGGATTACCGAAACCGAAGCCAAAGATCAAGGTCTCGACTACAGCGTCGGCAAAGTGCCGTTCCAAGTAGCAGGCAAATCGGTCGCGGTTGGCGATCCCAGTGGCTTCGCCAAGATCATCGTCGACAACGAGTCCGGCGAGGTGGTTGGCGCACACATCATCGGCAGCGAGGCTACCGAGTTAATCGCCGAGGTCGGCATGCTGCGCTACCTAGAGGGCACTAGCGAAGAACTTCACCGCGTCACGCACTCACACCCCACGATGTCCGAAGTAGTAAAAGAAGCCGCCGCCGCAGTTACGAACGAAGCGATACATTTCTAAGAATCTTTGACCGACCTCTAGTCGAAAACCTAATCGGCTTCCTCGGATATCGAGTCTCCTGCATCGCCGGAATCATTCGTACGAGTCTTAGCCATCCCGTCACGCAACCCTTCCTCATAAGCCGCTTTTACCGCATGTTCGAGTTCTCTTCGCGCCGCCTCGCGCCCTTCCTCGAGGAACTTTTGCGCCAATTCTGCCTCCCGCGCCCGAATGCGCGCCTCTTTTTGTTCGAGCCGTATAGCCATCCCCCTCGAAAAAATCAACGCAAACCTCCATGTTTCGATTAGCACCAGCGCGAGCGATGGCGCAATACCAATGCCGATGAGCGATACACCCGTTATGATACCCGAGACGATGTCGTGGACATCTGCATCGCGTGCCAAATGAATCCACATCAAATATCCCGATCCACCAACATATATCAGCGTGTAAACCAAGAAAAACTTAGCTAGATCGCCGCTCGATACCGTCCAAATCGATGAACGCAGATCTTCGGCATTGTTCTGCTCAGAACTATTCATAGTTGTTGTCTGTTATCGCACTAACGTTGCATCTTATCGAATGCCTCCAACCTCATCCGACTTGATTTGGCAAAATCCGCCCAGAACTTTCCGCCCCCCAGAAACCATCCAATCCCGACGACGAATTTATAGTTGCAATGCGGTTTTCAAACTCAGAAAGGTAGTCTCTATAGTGGCTAATCAACTGCGCGTCGGACTCGTAGGCGTAGGCCAACGCGGCCTCAACCATCTCCAACAGCTGGTCAGGCTCCAGTCCGAAGAGGTCGGAACCTTAGCTGCACTGGCAGATCCTTTCGCCGACAACCTCGACCCTGAGAAGATCAAGCAGTACGAGTCGAACTACGATGACCGCGGAGTTTCACTGTTCTCTTCCGCCGATGATCTGATCGCTTCCGGCGAGGTCGACGTCATCTGGTTCGCCATGCCGCCCAACCAGCACCGCGGCGAAATCGAACGTGCCGCCGAGGCTGGCATAGCAGTATTCGCGGAGAAACCGCAGACACTCTTCTTCGACGAAGCCCTGTCTCAAGCCGAAGCCATCGACAAAGCGGGCATCCCCAACACCGTC
Source organism: Dehalococcoidia bacterium (assembly GCA_965204425.1). GTDB lineage: Bacteria > Chloroflexota > Dehalococcoidia > Lucifugimonadales > Lucifugimonadaceae > Bin127. Next base: position 1,935,315 of record OZ241990.1, on the reverse strand, counting down.
GGCTTCCAGATGCGCTTCCATCCGGCCTACAAGGCGATCCGCGATCACCTCTCCGACAAGTGGACGGCGGCGATGATGATGGTCGCCGAAGGTGCGGTAGAAGGCCACGGCGTCAAGCACACCCACACCGAGGAGAGCGGCGGTCCCGAAAACCGCATCTGGACCGCAAACCGCGCCTGGTCCGGAACCTCGATGGTCGAGGCCGGCATCCATCAGACAGACATCATGCGCTACTGGTCCGACGACGATGTCGAATGGGTTCGTGCCTCATACGTGGAGCGTCCCGAAAACCTGTGGGCAACCGAGGGCGACAACCCCATCTACTACAACGTCACATACGGCTTCAAGAAGGGAGCCATCGGAACGCTCGTCTTCACCAAACCGGCTCGTTCCTACTACAACGGTCGCTTCGACTGCGTCATCTGGGAGCACGGCACGATCAAGTTCGAGGGCAACCGCATCGTCGATTACCACTACCCCGGAGACGACTGGTCACCCGCCCTGCGCCCGAGTGAGGACGAGACGCGGCGCGTCATCTGCGAAGACCCGGGCTACGACGGCATGGCTCTGCCGAACACCTACGATCTCGCCAAGACCTTCCTCGAATCGATCATCGACGACGATCCCTCAAAGACCCGCAACTCCTACACATCGTCCCTGAACTCCTTAGCCGCCGTCCTCGCCGCCAACACTTCCAACACGCTCGGCGGCGAGCAGGTCAACATCGAAGAGTTCATGCACGGCGACCGCTACGCCGAGTTCCGCCAACGACCAGCGGGACTCTAAGCATCTTCGACCGTTCTGACCTTTACCTGCCCGCGACAAGCGGGTCGGTTTAACGTGGTTCGAAAATCCCCTTCCATATAATCGCAACCACAACCGTCCCCTACTCTCCAAACCGCTCTCATCATGTCCACTCAAACCGCAACCCAAGACCGCGAACCCCTCCTTTTAGTCGTCGACGGCCACTCCATGGTCTTCCGAGCATGGTTCGCTCTCTCACGCGGTGGCGGCCTCACCAACTCCGAAGGACAGCAGACACACGGCGCCTACGGCTTCCTACGAAACCTCATCGCTACCATCCGCGAATACAGCCCAACACACATAGCCGTCACATTCGACACCCGAGGCCCGACGTTCCGCGACGAACTATTCGACGAATACAAAGCGCAACGCCCACCAATAGATCCTGAACTCCACGCCCAGATCCCCATGGTCGAGTCTGTCCTCCAAGCCATGAACGTGCCCGTCTACAAGATCGAGGGATTCGAAGCCGACGACGTGGTAGGCACCATCGTCCGAAAAGCCGAAACCGAGAACATACGCTCGCTAATCCTCACCGGTGATGCCGACCAGCTCCAACTCGTCAACGACGAAACCAACCTCCTTATGTACTCGGGCTTCGGCGACACCCGCGTCTATGACATAGACGGCGTCAAAGACCGATACGACGGCCTCGGCCCCGAGTTCGTCGCCGAGATCAAAGCCCTCGAAGGCGATCCGTCAGACAACATCCCCGGCATCCCAAAGATCGGACCCAAAGCCGCTCGTACCGTCCTCAACCGCTTCGGACACTTCGACGATCTCTACGCGAACCTCGACGCGGTCGGCGAAATCCCCTCAAAGGAACTACGCGGCTCAAAATCCATAATGAACCGCCTGCGAGATGGCGAGAAGATCGCATACGACGGCCTAAAACTCACAACCATCGTCACCGACATCCCGATCGAGATCGACTTCGATCACTGTCGCATCGGCGGATACGATCGCAACGATGTCGTCGCCTCTTTAACCTCGCTGGGTTTCGGCGAGACCATCGTCCGAAGCATCCCGGAAGCCGAAGACGCGGAACGCGGCGTCTTCCCGTTGCCGATCACCGGACGCGCACAAGGCACTCTCTTCGACGAAGGCGCTGCGGCAACCAAAGCCGCTCCCAAAACCGATGGCAACCTCGGAAAGTACTCCGTCGTAACCTCCGATTCGGAACTCCAAGACCTCGTAAACCGCCTCGGCAACGCCGACGGCTTCGCCTACGACACCGAGACCAACGGCACCAACTCCATGCAGGACGAGATGGTCGGGATGTCGTTCTCGAACTCCGAAGGCGAAGGCTGGTACATCCCCTTCGGTCACCGCTCCGGCGAACAGATCGACCGCACCCGAGTATTGGAAACCGTCGCTCCGCTGTTTGCTGACGGGAATGTGCCGAAAGCCGCGCACAACGCCAACTTCGACATGATGGTCTTGATGCAGGCAGGCATCCAGATCAACAACCCCAAGTTCGACACGATGATCGCCGCAAACCTATGCGGTCACAACCGGATCGGTCTCAAAGACCTCGCACTCGAACTCTACCGAGCCGAAATGACGCCGATAACCGACCTCATCGGCACAGGCCGCAAGCAGATCACGATGTCCGAGGTCGACATCGACGTTGCGGGACCATACGCCGCAGCCGACGCCGATTTCACGTACCGTCTCTGGCGACACTTCGAAGGCGAACTTGACGGCCACAACGCCCGTTCCGTCTTGCAAGAGATCGAGATGCCGTTGCTGCCTGTGATCGTCGAGATGCAGCGTACCGGCATGGTCGTCGAAACCGACGTTCTCAAACGTTTCTCAGCGGCCCTCGGGGAAGAGATCGCTCAGATCAAGCAGGTCGCAAACAATCTCGTCGGCGGGCGGGAGTTCAACATCGCCTCGAACCGACAAGTAGGCGAAATCCTCATCGATGAGTGGGGCGCACCCCCGACTCGCAAACTCAAGACCGGCTGGTCCATGAACGCTGACTCCCTCGACAGGATGCGAAACACCACTGGTCTCGATGACCGGATTTACGAACTCATCGACGCAGTCCTCCGCTACCGAGAACTCGCCAAACTGAAGTCGACCTACGCAGACTCCTTGCCCAAGTTGGTGAACCCTGCGACCGGACGCGTCCACTCCACCTTCAACCAAGCCGGTTCAGCTACCGGTCGTCTCGCCTCCAACGACCCAAACGTCCAAAACATCCCGGTCCGCACCGAACTCGGTCGGGAGATCCGAAACGCCTTCTCGACCGATTACGACGAAGGATGGCAGATGCTCGCCGCCGACTACTCGCAGATCGAGCTTCGGATACTCGCCCACATGTCGCGCGAACCGGGGTTGCTCGAATCCTTCCGCAACGGCGAAGACATCCACGACGCCACCGCACGCGCCATGTATGACGTCGAGGACGTCACCAGCGATCAGCGTCGCATCGCCAAGATTCTCAACTTCGGCGTCATCTACGGCCTCGGCCCGCAAGGTGTCGCTAGACAGACCGACCTGTCCGTCCAGCAAGGTCGTGAGTTCATCGACCTCTACTTCGGCAAATACCCCGGTATCCGGGACTTTATCGAGTACCAGAAACAGACCGCCAAGATGCGGGGCTACGCCGAAACCCTCAAAGGAAGAAGGCGCTACCTGCCCGACCTGCGGTCCTCGAACCAAGGCCACCGGGCCTTCGCCGAACGCGTCGCTGTCAACATGCCGATCCAAGGAACCGCCGCCGACGTCATCAAAATCGCCATGGTCAACATCGCCGACGAGCTGCACCGCCGCGGTCTCGAATCTCGAATGACCGCCCAAGTCCACGACGAACTCATCTTCGAAGTCGCTCCCGGCGAACTCGAGGAGATGACATCCCTCGCCCACGACATGATGCCCGCCGCAATGCTGCTCGAAGTGCCCCTCCTAGTCGAAACCAAAACCGGCGTCCGGTGGGGCGAACTCGAGTGACCACCGGACACGTCTTCATCGCCACGACCCTAGACGGCTACATCGCCCGTAAAGACCACGCCATCGACTGGCTCGAAAACCAGGGCACCACCTCCGAAGAACACGGCTACACCGCCTTCCTCGACTCCGTCGACGGCATCATCTTCGGCCGCTTGACCTACGAAGTAGTCCTTGACCTCGTCGGAGACGGCGAGTGGCCATACCCAAAACCCGTCATCGTCCTCTCAAAAACCCTCACCAACGCCGACATCCCGCCGCACCTGACAGACAAAGTCACAGTCTCCAGCCAATCACCCAGCGAACTCCTCAAGACCGTCGACCAAAAAGGTTGGAACCGAGCCTACATAGACGGCGGCATCACAATCCAGTCATTCCTAAACGAAGGACTCATCGAAGACCTCATCATCACCACCCTCCCCGTCCTGATCGGCGAAGGCATCCCCCTATTCGGACCCACCACCGAAGACATACACCTCCAACTGATCACCACAACCCAATACCCATCCGGATTAGCCCAGACCCACTACCGAGTTCTATACGACAACGATTGACGCGCAGTCACCGTACCCGATTAGATCTCTTCTATCGCCCCCACCGGCAATCCCAAATCCCGCCGTATCGCCGCCGATATCCGATTGATCCGCCGCCCGTTCAACTCCTCTTCCTGCATCGTGTCAGTAATGATCGCCACACTCACACCATGATCAGGATCTCCCCAAGCAATCGACGTAGCCATACCACCATGTCCAAAAGTTCGGGAACCAATCGGCGCCGCCATCCGATTCGGCTGATCGTCAAATAACCAAACTCCCTGACCAACGCGTTCCTTAGTCATCGTCTCGATGTTGTAAGCCGAAGCGTGGATGGCAAAGACCTCCGACGCCGCCTCTTCGCTCAGCCACATCTCGCCGTCGCCCGTCGTACCACCGTTGCAGATCGTAGCGTAGAGCCTCGCCAGATCCCTCGTGGAGGTTGTGCAAGTAGCACCCGGCGACACGATCTGGTTGGCAAGCACCCAATCCATCTTCTGCGGCATCTCTTGGTCGTGATAATCAGCCGCCGCTTCCAACTTGATGACCCGATCCATGGTTTCTGCGTCGTCTTCCGAGACCGCGAAATGCGTGTCATTCAATCCCAACGGCGACTTCACCTCGCGGTCGAACAACTCCGCAAAATCCGAATCAGCCGCCCGCCCCGCGATCTCGGCAATAAGCAGACCAAAGGTGATCGCGTGATAGTGAATAACCTCGCCCGGCTCATACTCCAAATCCATCGAAGCCAATATGTCGCTCATCCGACCCCAATCACCCCAATCCACATCCCCACGACCATGATCATGAGGCAACCCAGCCGTATGCGTCAAAACATGCCGCAAGGTAACCTTCGCCTTCCCTCTCTGCGCGAACTCCGGCCAATATGTCGCGACCGGCGCATCGACCTCCAATACACCAGCATCCAGCAACCTCCACACCGTTGCAGCTGCCACCGGCTTGCCCGATGAAAACGCCCGGAACAACGGCGGCGGATCCGGCGTCACCCCGCTCCCAGAATCGGAACTCAGATACGACAACAACTCCTCGCCGTTTTGGAAGATAGCCACCGAGGCGTTGCGATGCAACCCCATCTCCAGCTGCAACTCAAGCTCCCCGAAGAGATTCGGCATATCAACCGACGGCGCCTCCAATCCTTCATCAACATCCTCTTCATCAATTTCATATTCCGGCGGTCCAATCACCTCCTCGATTCGCGCGATCGGATCGTCTTCAGCGACTTCAGCGATCGCTATCTCCACCTCCGCCCCATCAACTGCAACATCCGCCCCTACTGCCATCTCCTGTTCATCCAGGTACTTACGGTACTCCGTGATCTGGTTTTCCAGCTGGTCAAGAGTGGCCCGAATCTGAGAGATGTCGGTGACCAGAGGAGAGCCGTCGTCCGGGGTTTGAGAATCGTCTCGAGACAAGGCGAGGTTTTGGATCGGCTACTTGACCGGCTGGTTGCGGAGGTTGAAGGTGTCTTGCAACTTATTCATTCCATCCAACCAGCTAACCTGCGTTTCCTTGGGCCAAGTCGGGTCGAAATCCGGATATTTGTCAAGAACCTTAAACGCCAATTCTCGCACGCTCAGACCAGCCGAGTCGATATCCGCTCCGACCGCCGATGCAACATCATTCGACTCTTCACCAGCAGCCGGACGCCCCAAACCCCGCGCCGGTCGCGAACCCGTCCTTGACCTTGACGCACCCTTGCGATTCGACTTCAGATAAGGAGACAGCTGAATTTGAGCGTGCGTCGCCGCATGGATGAAGAACGTCTCACACTTGATCAGCATCGATTCCGTACATCCGAACTCCCGCATCGCTTCTCGGAACTGAGCCTTCGTCGCTCGTTCCAAATCCAAATTGAATACCGGAGTGTAGTAGCTCTTCAGAATAGATTCCAGAGTCCGATGATGCTGTTCGCCTTCGGAATTGACAAGTTGAACAAGTGCTTCGCTTGGGCTCCCATCGGTGTCGATGAGTTTTAAGGCTCTCAACGCACTCATAATCTGCGAAATCGCAGAACCAGAGAATTTGGAATCCAAAACGGAACGGTCGATTCTATCTGGCATGCTCACCGTCAGCGATTCCAGAAAAGTTCGGAATGTACGGTAGGCGACGTAGGGAGGGACGGTGTTTGGTTCTGTAGCCATGATTTCAAACTGGGAAACTGGTTTGAACTCTTGCTTGCGGCTAGTATACGGCAGTCGTTTTCCAAATGCAATTGGAACTTCGAAAACGGCCCTGGGTGTTCTGGAAAGCCTGAGACAGTTTCTTTTCAATACTCCGTTTGGAATACAGAATATGCCATATCACGTCGTTACGAACAGCCTGGAGGCTGAAAAAGGTAGGCCGTTTCAGATGCGAATCGCGATAGAAAACATTCTTCCAGATCCGGAGAGACCAGCTTACGACAAGACCCATCGAGCTTGGGCCAGGCGTCGCCGGCAACGTCGAATGCCTGTGGTCCTCGCCAAGCAAGGTAAGTTCTATCTGCTCTGCGGACAAAACTCCATCGACGAAGCGCAACGGGCCGGTGAAGAAGTCGTCGAATGTGTGGTTCGACAAGGCGTCTCGGACGAAGAGAGGGAAGAGTTACGACTGACGGACGAGTACTTCTCGTCTCTGCTACCGCCGATAAAGATGGCGGAATCGTTCATCGAGTACCGAGAGAAGTACCACGTCACGCAGCAAGAGTTGGCGCGGCGAACCGGCATCACCGCAGGAACGGTCCACCACTACGAAAGTCTCAGAAGGACCCTGTCGCCGAAATTGCAGTTGCACGTCGACCGAGGCGAGCTGACTTTCAAAGAGGCCCGCTGCATCGCCGATCTCGACGGTTACAAACGACAGGAAGAGTTCGCCGCGCCATTCATCGACTCCCGTCTGAGCAGCGTCCACGTCGAGGTGATCATCGCAAAGGCGAAGGCGGATCCGTCACTGCCGTCGGAAGAGATCATCGCCGAATTCGTGCCCGACGAACCGGTGGTTGAAGAAAAACTCGTTCCAGTAGCACCGGTCGTCGAAGCGCCGAAGGCCGAAGGTCCCGTACACGTCGAACGTCTCAACGGGCACTACGTCGACAACTTGGAAGGGATGCAGGAGGACGCGTTCCTCTTGGCAGGAAGCCTGGAGAAACTGGCAAGCTCAGAGATCCCTGAATACCGGCGGCTTCGGTTAATAAGCACGCTCAGGATCCTTTCGAGCCGACTCGATATCGCTCTCGACCATCTGGTCCGCCAAAAACGACCGAGCGCGAATGGACACGCAAGCATTCGCAACCGCACGAGGGTAGCAGCGGTCGCAAAAGCAAGCTGATTCGTTGGATCACGACCGCACGAGTTACGAGATACGTTGCCAAACGCTCGATGAGATACGATTGTAAGTAGCTTCAATCATTGAATTCGCAATTCATCCACAGACTCTATGTGTCGACGGCTGGGCGTCCCATTCGGCACGGTACGCCCGACCAATCGCCGTCGAGATGGCCGAAAAGATTCTGCTCAGCAGAATGAGGGCCACACTCGAGGATGGGGTGCTTTCCTAGCCTCCTTAAGCACCCCTATCCTCATCAAGCACGGAAACCATCCAAACCCCATCCCAAAACCCCATCTTTATAGGTTTGGGATTCATTCTAGACAGACCGAACCTCCCCATCCTCTAGGTTCGCTGCAAACCTGTCAGAACTTTCGGCGCGATGGTATAGGATTGCTTCAATCGCTGGCGGACGGGTCGATTTATCCGACCAGCGACCGTTGAAACCGATGCAGTTGACCCAGGTGATGCCAGATCATGCTTGAGAGATTTCATGTTCCGGAAGACGAGGCGATCCGTGTGATGCCGGATCGGATGCGGGCGGCGACCAACACCGTCTTCTCCGCGATGGGGCTGTCAGACGCGGATGCCGAGCTTTCGACCGACGTGCTGATGTACGCAGACGTTAACGGCGTCGATACACACGGCGTCTCCAACATGCTGAGGATGTACGTCCAGGGCTATCAGGCAGGCAACATCAATCCTCACCCCGAGATGCGGATCCTCCGCGAATCCAACGTGACTGCGTCTTTCGACGGCGATGGCGGTTTGGGTCTGCACCAAGCCCCGCGCGTCATGGACATCGTGATCGAGAAGGCGAAAGAACACGGGATGGCGGCGGCGACGCTGATGAACTCCGGCCACCTCGGAGCGGCCGGATACCACGCGGTGCGCGCCATCGACCACGACATGATCGGCGTCTGCATGACCGGCGGTGGCGGCTTTGCCATGCTCCCAACCTATGGTGCAGAGCCTCGCTTCGGAACCAACCCGTTGGCATGGGCGGTGCCCGCACGAAACCAGCCGTACTTCGTCTTTGACGCCGCAACAACGCAGGTCGCAGGCAACAAGATCCGGCTGTTGCAACGGATGAACGTCCCGATCCTGCCGGGATGGCTGGCACGTGATGACGGCTCTCCCATCATGGAAGAGGAGCAGGTCCCAGAAGAAGACATCCGGGGCGAACGCCGACACTGGTACATGCTCCCATTTGGCGGCACCCGAGAGATGGGTTCACACAAAGGCTACGCTCTGGCCTGCATCGTCGACATCATGACGAGCACGTTGTCAGGCAACGGCCCGGGCTTCGTGACCGAGAGCGGCGGACACTTCTTCTCGGCATACCGCATCGATGCCTTCACCGACCCCGACAAATTCAAAGACGACATGGACCTCTTCCTGGAGGGGTTGGCGACTACGCCTCCGGCACCGGGACACGATCGGGTAGTCTATCCGGGCCTGATCGAGTTCGAGGAGCGGGAGGATCGGTCGAAGAACGGAATCCCCTATCACCCCGAGGTGATGGAGTGGTTCGATTCGATCAACGCGGAGTTGGAGCTGAACCTGCAGCTTCCGTAACGTATGACAGAACCGGAATTTTCGGCATTGCCGTCGGCCGTTGAAATCCTTCAGCGGCTGATAAGGTTCAACACCTCCAACCCGCCAGGTCAGGAGCGCGAGTGCGCGCTCTGGCTCAAGTCGCTTCTCGACGAACACCAAATCGAGAGCCAGCTACTGCACCCCGAAGGATTGCCGGATCGAGTTAGCTTGGTTGCGCGCCTCCCAGGACGTGGAGAAGCCCCGCCTCTGCTGCTGCAAGGGCATATCGACGTGGTCGGCGTACACGGCCAGCGGTGGAGCCGTGACCCGTTCGGCGCTGAGATCGCCGATGGTTGCGTTTGGGGGCGCGGCGCGGTCGACATGAAGGGCGGCCTGACCATGATGCTGCACGCCCTTCTTCGGGCTCGATACTCGGAGGAGCCGCCACCGGGCGATGTGATCCTCGCGGCCGTCGCCGACGAGGAGCTAGGCGGTCGACAGGGCGCAGCGTTTCTGGTGCATGAACATGCCGATCTCTTCGACGGCGTCAAGCATTCCATCGGTGAGTTGGGCGGCTTCACGGTGCACGTCCGAGGGCATCGCTTCTATCCGATCATGGTGGCGGAGAAGCACATCTGCCGGATCCGAGTGAAGTTCTTGGGGCAAGGCGGGCACGGCTCGCAGATACACCGGAACACTGCCATGAGCCGTGCGGCGAGAGCGCTTCGTCGGATGGAGCGGCGGCATCCGCAGTTCAGGGTGGTGGAGACGACGCAGGCGATGCTAGAGGCCATGAGTGAGGAGATGGGGATGCGTGAGGGAATGGCATTGCGGATGATGATGAATCCGGGCACGACGGGCATGGCGCTTTGGTTGATGGGCGACAAGGTCGGACGGATGCTCGAACCGATGTTCAGAGACACGATCGCACCGACGATCATTGAGGGTGGCAAGCAGGAAAACGCGGTTCCCTCGGAAGTTGAGGTGCTGCTGGACTGCCGCTTGCTTCCGGGCTCGACGCAGTCGGACATCGTCCGCGAGGTCTTGGCGGTAGTCGGAGAGAACGCTGAGCTACAGGTCGAGCGCTACGAATCCGGACCCCCGCAGGTCGACATGAGCCTGCTGCCCTACCTCGGCGGATTGCTTGAACAAGCCGATCCCGGCTCCAAGGCGATCCCATACCTAGTCTCAGGCGGCACAGACGCCAAGTGGTTCCACGAAATCGGCATCGACACCTACGGCTTCACCCCCATGCGCCTACCCGAAGGCTTGGACTTCATGGCAATGTTCCACGGCGAAGACGAACGAATACCAATCGACGCTCTCAACTTTGGGTCGGAGTTGATGTTTGAGGCGGTGAGTGGTTATCGGGGTTGAGGTCGGGGCGCGATTCGTTGAAGGGGGCGTGCCCCGCTTCCCCGGGCCCTCACCCCCGGATCAAGTCCGGGGCAGGCTCTAGCCCTCTCCCGCCCAGCGGGAGAGGGGATGGTTGTTGCCCTTCTCGTCAAAGGAGAGGGATTGTTGTTGGTCAACGTGTTGTTTTGTCGAAGCATCGCCGCGTCTTTTCGGGTCGCGTGCGACAGGTGGTGGGTATAGGCATAAAGGTACAGACCCGCCGACGTCGTCAGACCGTCGGCCCTCCGGGAGGGCTGGATGTGCAGCCTCCCGTCATCGCTCAGTTGGTCTCCTCGCTAGTTCTGCAGCCTCCCCCGCCCGACGAGTCGGGTAGACGTCCGCCGGCTAAGATGATCGTTCGCCCGAACCTTGAACGGTCGACATACCCCGCTCTTGTCGTCGTTCTTCTTGGGCCCGCGCCCTTTCGCCGAGCGAAAGGGGCGGACTGGATTCCCGCTTTCGCGGGAATGACGATTCGAGGGGGACGCCGCCGTCTGACTTGCTTGCTGTGGCGGAGCCAGCGTAACACTCCGCATCCGAGCCCTGAAGCTACAACGTCATCCGTTACCGGAATTTGCGGCGCGTTTCGCTAAAACATCGGTGCTTGTGGCGGGCACCGTCGGGGAGCCGTGTGTTGGCGGCCCCGTGTACCCCGCCCGCGCCATTTCAATATTCAGTTGTGGTTGTAAGCGCATCGAAAAGGAAGGGGTGCACGCTCTCCGGTTCCGACGCGGCGATGTTCTGGGCGCTGTTCCGATTTGCGGTCGGAGCGGCGCTTGTCTGTAGTTGTAATACATGTGTTGCTGTGTTGTCAAGTTGTTTTGAAGTTGGATGGGCGTGACGGGTGTGATGGGATTTGACGGGTGTTGTTGGTTGTTGGGATTTTTGAACTAGGATGGGCATGACGTTTAAGGGTGTGAAGGATGTGCCGCTCCCGTCCCCCTTGATGTTTAAGGGGGAATTGAAGGGGGTTTAGTGAATGGGGTTCACATGCGCGTCGGCATGAACCCCCTGCGAGTTCCGCTTCGCTGCACTCGCGTCCCCCTTTTGCTGCGCAAAAAGGGGAGGGATGGGTGGTGGGCGAGGCACTTCGTCGGCCGCCGTGTGCCACTTTCCTTCGGATCAAGTCCGAGCGGGCTCTATCCATCTCCCATAAAGGGGAGAACGCCTGTTGGCTTAAGGCACCCGCCGCAAGCGATCAGCTAGTAGGCTCCACCTCGATCGTCACGATGTCGAGGCCGTGGTACTTCTGGTGGCGGATGGAGGTGGCGTAGTGGCGGAGCAGGCGGAAGGAGATCTCGCGTTGGTCGGGGATGTCCGGGGTTTCGCCGAGGTAGGAGAGCTGATCTTCGATGTTTTCGCCTTCGGCAGCGGCGACGAACTCGAGTTCGATCTGGCTTCCGACGGCGTGCGCGGCGACATTGAGACGTTTGGGGCGTTCGCCATCTGTGCCTTCGTCTGCTTCGGATAGGAGCGTCGTAAGGGTCTCCTCCCCCACCAAGGCGATGCGGTTCCGACTTTCTTCGTTCCAGCCGGATTTTGAGGCGAATTCGCGCAGGAACTCAGTCAGTTTGGGAAGTGCGTCTGCTTCCAGTCCGATGCGGATACGCTTGCGTCGAGGCGCGGTGATCTCCATGAAGATCATGGCTAAGATGGCGACGATGGAGCCGGAAGTCATTCCGTTTCCGAGCAGAACGCCGAGGAAGCCATCACCGAGAAGGTCGGGGAATATCCACTGGTTTTGGAATCCGATGCCTATCCAGAACGCCATACCCACTACGAATGCTTTGCGAACATCGAGTCCGTCTTGGATGACGATCCTCATTCCTTGGAGAAACAGCAGCGCGATCAGCACGAGGATGTACGCGCCGGCTACAGGTGCTGGTATGGCAATGATTAGGGCGGAGATCTTGGGGAAGAACGCGAGCGCGAGGAACGCGATACCGATGACGACACCGACGCGTCTCGCGGCGACTCCAGTGACGTCTGCCAAGGAGATGCTGGTGGAGTAGGTGGTGTTCGGGAGAGTTCCGAGGATGCCGGAGAGGAGGTTTCCGACGCCGTCGGTGTTGAGAGCGCCTTGGACGACTCGGAAGTCGGTGGCTTTGGGGTTTCGGTGGGAGACTCTCTGGATGGCGACGCCGTCTCCGATCGTCTCGATAGCGCCGATGATCGTGACAATGATGAAGGCCGGCAGCAGTGCCCAGAACTCGATTCCGGGGGTAATGTCGTAGCCGGGCCACGAGCTGAACGGGATTCCGATCCATTGAGCGTCGGCGATGAGTTGAATGTCGTAGAGGCCGAAAGGTGCGCCAACGACGCATCCGACGATGACGCCGATGGCTGGCGACCAGAGTCGCAGCCATGAGGGTCCGCGCAGGACGAGTGCACCGACGGTGATGAGAGTGGCCAGGATCGCCAAGGGAGCTGCGATGTCGTCGGTGCCGTCCGGGACATCTTCGAAGGAGTTGAAGAGGATGGGTGTGACGGTTGCGGCGATGAGCATGATGACGGTGCCAGCGACAGTCGGAGTGAAGACGCGGCGCAGCCATGAGAGCCGATATGCGAGCAGGAACTGGAAGAAGGACGAGATGACGACCAGGGACGCCATGGTCGCGGGACCAGCTTTGACGAGAGCGGCGACACAAACGGCGATGAATGCGGCGGATGTGCCCATGACGAGGACGTATCCGGAGCCGATACGTCCGACACGCACGACTTGGAGGATGGTGGTTATGCCGCTGACGATGAGAGCGGCGAATACGCCCCACGCCATATAGGCTTCTGACAGCTCCGCGATCCGTGCCACGATGACGACGGTGATGACGATGGGAGTGACGATGAGGGCTGCGGCTTGGAGTCCGGCGCCGATGGTGATGGGCGTCGGCGGGTTCTCATTCGGTTCGTACCGAACGTTGTCGTTTGCGCTAGCGGTTGCCAAGGTGGATGTCCTCGTGAACGGGAGTGTCGCTCCGTTATTGAGATGATGTATTAGAGATACTTTAGCAATTTGTGTTTACTGGGAAATACGAGGATTTGGCGCGGACATACCCCGCTCTCGCCTGGCGAAAGGGGCGGACCACCCTCACCCCCGGATCAAGTCCGGGACAGGCTCTAGCCCTCTCCCATCAAGGGAGAGGGGATTCGACGATGGCGTGGCAATCACCCCCTGCGGTCGCTTCGCTCCCGCGTCCCCCTCGCAAGCGAAGGGGACGGTTTAGGGATTATTGGCAGGATTAGTCGGGAGGGCATTTCGGAAGAGTGGTGGATGGTCTGGTGGGCGGTTCGGAGTTCGGTGTCAGAGTAGTAGGGTTTGCCGGTGTTGTGGTTGCGGTCGAAGTTCGGGAAGTCTGAACTGGCGATGTATAGGCGGATGCGTTGTCCTTTCTGGAAGCGACAGCCGACTGGGTTTAGCTTGATCTCGTATTCGTAGGGTGTGTTGGGTTCGTTGTAGGCAGTTTGGTGGTAGCCCTCGCGGTAGGTGGTGCGGATGATGCCGTAGGTGAGGTTCACGCAGAGTCCGTCTTCGTGGACGATTGCGAGCTTGGCTGTGAAGTCGGTCTCGGGAGCGTCGGTGGACGCCCATAGCTTGAGGTGGACGGGGCCGATGACATCGAGGTCTTCGGTCATGGGTTCGGTCTCGTAAACGAGAACGTCTTGGCGATGGTCGTTCGGAGATTGGTCCATGGGTATGGACTGGGAGTTTTGATGCATGAGCGACATTACAGGGTCGCAGGGGTCGTAGGTGAAGTGGTCGGAGGATGCTCCGTCGCTCTGGGCCCTCACCCTAGCCCTCTCCCGCCCAGCGGGAGAGGGGAGAGCGCCTTCGGCGCTCGGGCATACCCCGCTCGCTTCACTCGCGCCCCTTTCGCTGGGCGAAAGGGGCTGGGCCGTCTCTCCATCGCCGAGTGAAGGGAGCTGGGCGGCCTCTCCCTGGTGCTCTTCCATCAAGGGAGAGGGGATGTCGAATGAGAGTTTGCCGTCGCCGTTGACGGTGTTGGCGTTGCCGTTGGAGTGGAGGTATAGGTTGGTGTATTGGGTTTCCGGTAGGGGCCACGCGTCGGCGCCGATCCATTCGTTGCGGTTGAGGATGTAGAGTTGGACGGGTTTTTCTTCGGCGGTTCCGTTGTCTTTGTTTTTGAGGGCGTAGTCGTACCAGCGGACTATGAGGTCGGCGTATGTGGTGTTGGCTTCGGGGCCGTAGTCGATGGGGCCGATGTCGCCGGCGTAGTTAGTGGCGTCGTGCCCCCAAGGCCCGACGATCAGGCGATGCTGTTCGCGGAGGTCGGAGTTGCCGTTGTTGATGAGTCCTTCGTAGTTGTCGATGGTTCCGATCAGGCGGTCCCACCATCCGGTGATCTGCATGACGGGAACTTCGACTTTGGGGTGTGCTTCGTCGAAGCGCATGTAGTCGTGGTTGGTGTTTCGGAGGAACGTTTGGTACTGGTCGGTGAGGCCTGCGAAGACGTGTTCGGGGATATCTTCCAATGGGAGCCACCAGATGTATTTGGATCGTTCGACGGCGTTCCATCGGAAGGTGGCTTCGGCGGGATCGGTCGGGCCGTCGTCGCGTCCTTCACGCCGTCGGACGTCGGCAGCCATCATGTATGTCCACTCGAGTCGGCGGCCGGTCTCCCAGACTCCGAAGGTGCAGTCGAGCATGTTCATGGAGATGCCGGAAGCTAGTGCTGCGGCGAGGCTTGGCGGGCTGGCGTGGAGCGTCATCCAGATGGCCCACGAGGCGTTGGAGTGGCCCCATGTTCCCACTCTGCCGTCCGATTGTGGCAGGTTTGCGGCCCATTCGATGGTGTCGTATCCATCTTGAACATCAAAAGACTCGTGTTTGTCTCGCCACATCCAGATGTAGTCGCCGTCGGATGCGTAGCGGCCGCGCATGTCTTGGACGACAGTCGTGTAGCCGGCTTCGGCGATTGCGGTGGCGGTCTCTTGGTAGCGGGGTAGGAGCTTGTTGTAGGGGGTGCGGCATACTAGGACGGGCTGCGGAGGGAGGTCGGGGTCGTGGTAGACGTCGGCTCGGAGGATGGTGCCGTCGCGGGTGACGCACTCGGCGTTTCGGGTGATGGAGATGTTTGGGTTTGGCATAGAGGCGATGATATGGGATGGGGGTGGTTGAGGTGTTGGTGTGAAGTCATGCCCCTTGTGCGCTTCGGCGGCAGGATTGAGACCACCGCCAATAACGGTAGTCTTTGTGTTTTCGGGATCATGGTGGTTGACGCTCGCAACTGGAGGTGTATAGACTCGGTGTATACCCCCCTGAAGCTTCGGCGACAGGGTCGAGACCGCCGCACAAACGGCGGTCTCTGTCTTTCCGGACAATATGAACCTTCCGCCTTAGAGGTTCAAAGCAACCTTACGAAATCCCTCAAGGGACGAAAAGCATCGGAATCAAAGTCCCACACGTTAGCGCGGGCGGCCTCTCGTATTCTGCGTCCGGGGTTTTGCGTCGAAGCCAAGTAAGTGTAGATTTTGGATTTGGACGAGTTTGATGGCGGATTGGGCAACTGGCAGATGCAGTTGAAGTGGTCCTCAACGCATTGCATCCTGTCCAGGTCGTCTTCTTTGATAGAAGCCAAGCATACGTCTTCCATCGCCCCACGTTCGACGCCGTGTGGAACGACGAGGTATGCGATGCTCGGGCAATTCTGCCCAGTAGCGCGTTCGACGGGACTCGACGGGACTGGCAAACAGGAGGATCGCAAGGCATCCTGAACACTCTGGCCTGCCGCTCCCGCATCTTCGTCGGCATCTCTATGGACCCCTATTGATGTCACGATGCCGTAGTCGTCGTGTTCCTTTAACAGGTTCAAGAAAGCTCTAAAATTACTTTTGCCGCCGTAGCGTTGGACTTCGACGTCTGTAATGCCCATGCAATTGATCAATGCGATAAATATGTGATAGTCGTCGATCCCCTCGACCAACAGTTGCTTTGGTCGGGTGATCCGCAACGGCGACGTATTTGCAGGGATTGATGGACCCGCCATCAACGGATCTCCAAACCCAATTCGAAAGCTGTTCTAAGCATGTCGTCGTCGTAGTAGACTGCTCTTGCTTTTCCATCCCTCGATCCGATGCGGTGGTAAGTGAATCGGTCACCTGCAGGGCCTAGCGCTTCGCGCGCGGCCTTGACACATTCCAAGCTGTGCGTGGTCGCGAAAACTTGGACGTCATAGTAGTCTGCTAGGTTATGCAGTCGCTCGAATACGCTGTGCAAAACGCTATGGTGCAGACCGTTTTCGATCTCATCGATTAGCACTGCACCACCTTTCATCGAAGCTATCGCCAAAGAAATCTCAAGCGCCCTGAAACCGCCTTCTCCCAACATGTTGATCGGCATAGGGGTGCTCTGCCCCTCCAATAAAGCGTGCAATATGACGTCGTCTCCAACAGTGATGGGAATCAATCCGCTCACTTTTGGGCCGACTGTTTTGAGGAAACCCAAGGCTAAATCCTCATTACGAACCATCTGCAACGAACCGAAATTTGATGCCATAACGCCTGGATGAGTTCGACCTTTAGCATTAATAAAAGTTGCTGGGTCGTTGGCGACGTTGTGCTGAGGGTCTGGGTACACACCCCGAATCGTTTCAGTGATTCTTGTCGGCCCCAATACTCGAATCTCTTCGGCCCATATGCCACGTGTCCGATATTCATCGCCTTCTTCGCTTCGGTAGTCAAAAGCGAGCTCGTGTGCACTCAACGGACGTGGTAAGTTCGTCACGCCTCCAGTATTTCCATTAGAACCACCTTGTAATGGTTCAATGTTCCCGTGATTTGCCTGCAAAGATATGGAAAGTTCCTTCGGGTGGGGGCCACTCCTAACACTGCCAGAAAGCTCGATTGTTTTTTCAGCGTTTAGCTCGTGAAACAGATCCCTAAAAACGCTGAGTTCGGTGAAGGCATCGAAACCACGGAACCCAGTCGTTCGATATGCGATGTCGGGCCGCGTTGGCGACGCCAACATCCAACGTGCCTCCAATACGGACGTCTTGCCTGATCCGTTTTCACCACCAATCAGACAAACACGTCCCAACTTCCGAAGAGCTACATCTTCAAGCGCACGAAAGTTTTTGATCCGCAATTCGGTAAGCATTGTCGGTTCACGAGATTAGGTTGACGGCGGCAGCGTGATTTCATTCTAACGCGGTGTTTCACTACGCCCAATTTGACTTGGTTGTCGGACGAATCATAGACTTGTGGGTGTAAGCAGTAGTTTGCAGAGGCTTTGAACGGGGTAAGTAGGTTCGTTAATCGCCATTTTTAGAGAGCCGTGATGATCCGCTGAGAGTCCGGCGTGGCGACACGAATTCGAATTGGGCCCGGGAGCCGTTTCGGGGAAGGTCGATAAGGCCGAGTATCTGGAGCCGCGTTGGATGCGTTAACGTCCTGAATTGAGTTGCGGCGTGGAGGTTCCGGTTTTCACCGGGATGACAACCAGCGCTGAAACAGGGTGGCACCGCGAGTGACCCTCGTCCCTGTCCTGAAAAGTTAAGAGTTACGGGACAGGGATTTTCGTTTGTTGGGGATCTGATGTTCCGGTGGAGCCGAGTGAGGCCATGACAGCGATTGCGATTAATCACCCCCATCCTGACCTTCCCCCATCAAGGGAGAAGGGATCTGCTGCGCGTCGGCATTTCGACGTTGCGCCGGGGGCTAAGCCGCGGATATTGACGGGGATACGGCCTACGGGTGCGCTACATCTAGGGCACTACGTCGGGGCGCTGAAGAACTGGTTGGATCTACAGGATCAGTACGAGTGCTACTTCCTGATTGCGGATTACCAGGCTCTGGGTGACCATTTCCACGACATCGAGTTGATTCGGGAGTCGGTGTTGGATGTGACTTTGGACTGGCTCGCGGTGGGATTGGATCCGGAGAAATCGTCGTTTGTGGTGCAGAGCTATGTTCCGGAGCACGCGGAGTTGACGATGCTGCTTTCGTTCATCACGCAGCTGGGGATGTTGGAGAGGAACCCGACTTTGAAATCGGAGCTGGATAGTTTGCCGGTTGAACGGCGGACGGTTGGGTTCTACAACTATCCGATGAGCCAGGTTGCGGATATCTTGTTGCCGCGGGCGCATCTGGTGCCGGTTGGTGAGGATCAGGCACCGCATATCGAAATGACACGCGAAGTGGCGAGGAAGTTCAACCGCATGTTTGGACGGGTGTTTCCTGAGCCGGGAACTTTGATCGGGGATATCGGTAGGTTAGTCGGTACGGATGGTGACGCGAAGATGAGCAAGTCGCGTGGGAATGCGATCATGTTGAGCGATGACGCGGATACGGTGAACCAGAAAGTTCGGGGGATGTTTACGGATCCGAACCGGATTCGGGCGGATATTCCCGGGCGTGTCGAGGGCAATCCGGTGTTTGAGTATCACGATGCCTTCAATCCGGATGTTGAGCAGATCGAGGATTTCAAGGACCGGTATCGCAAGGGCAAGGTGGGGGATGTAGAGGTGAAGATTGCGTTGGCGGCGGCTTTGAACGGGTTCTTGGATCCGATTCGGGATCGACGGGAGCGATACAACGGGGACATGCCGTATGTGGAGGAGGTATTGATGGATGGCGTGCGTCGAGGGAGAGATATCGCTGAGGAGACTATGCAGAGGGTCAGGGATGCGATGCGGATCAGCTCTTACACGTCGTCGTGGTCGTAGCCGGGGCCGCACAGCGGTTTCGGCGGAGTCAATTACAGCCACTGCCCTAGTGAATGGACACGACCAATGACGAATGGACATGCATATACGCCGGATTTGGCGGCCTTCGAACGCTTAGCGGACGAGGGTTACAACTTGATCCCGGTTTATCGGGAGATTTCTGCTGATCTTGAGACGCCGGTATCGGCGTTTATCAAGGTTGCGCGGGGATCGAACTCGTTCCTTTTCGAGAGCGTTGAGGGTGGGGAGCATGTGGCGAGGTACTCGTTCTTGGGTACTGAGCCTTCAGAGGTGATACGAACGGGGTCGGGTACTGATCATGGGAATGTTGATCCGTTGGATGTGCTCAAGGCTCGTCTGGAGGCGGTTCGCTATCCGGTTGTTGACGGGTTGCCGAAGTTTGATGGTGGTGCGGTCGGGTACGTGGCGTATGACGCGATCAAGTACTTTGAGTCGCGGGTTCCGGAGATTGCGGAGGAGGAGTTGGGGATGGGTGTCCCGGAGGCGGTGTTCATGCTGACGGATTCGATGCTGATATTCGATCACGTACGGCAGAGCATCTTGGTGGTGGCTCACGCCTCCGTCGATGGCGACGCCGATCTCAAGGGTGCATACGACGAGGCGTTACACCGTATCGAGATGTTGATTGATCGGCTTTCGGAGCCGTTGCCGAGTTCGGCGATGCGACGTTCGGGTGCTGCGACACATGCGATGTCACGGGCTGACGATACGAATATCGACTATTCGTTTGTGGGTTCTGCAGCTTCGATGCCGGCGGGTTGGTACACGGATGGATCCGACGAGTCGATCGGGCATAGATATGTTCCGAATATGTCGAGGACGAACTACCGGAACATGGTGGACGCCTGCAAGAAGGCGATCTACGATGGGGAGATCATCCAGGTTGTCGTGTCGCAGAGGTTGACGCGGCGGACGGCGGTGGAACCGTTTGATCTTTATCGGTCGTTGCGAGCGATTAATCCCTCGCCTTACATGTTTTACCTGGATCTGGATGGGTTCCAGATCGTTGGTGCTTCGCCGGAGTTGCTCGTTCAGTCGGTGGACGGTCAGGTTGCGGTTCATCCCATTGCGGGATCGAGACCTCGGGGTTTAACGCCTGAGGAGGATGACGCACTGGCTGAGGAACTGCTGTCGGATGAGAAGGAGATCGCGGAGCATGTGATGCTGCTCGATCTCGGTCGGAACGACGTTGGTCGGATCAGCCGGCCGGGGACGGTTCGGGTGACGCAGCAGCTGGAGATCGAGCGTTACTCGCACATCATGCACATCGTTTCGCACGTCGAAGGCACGCTGGACGATGGTTACGACGTTTATGACGTGCTGCGAGCGGGTTTTCCGGCGGGCACCGTGTCTGGTGCTCCGAAGATCCGAGCGATGGAGATCATCGCGGAGTACGAGCCGGACAAGCGTGGTCCGTATTCGGGTGCGGTGGGTTACTTCTCGTACTCCGGGAATATGGACACGGCGATCTCGTTGCGCACGATGACGTTGCGAGACGGTGTCGCATATCTGCAGGCTGGCGGCGGGATAGTCGCCGATTCCGATCCGCAGACCGAGTATGAAGAGACTCTGCACAAGATGGGCGCGCTGATGCACGCCATCGACCACGCGGAGTCGTTGATGGTCCCTCACCCTAGCCCTCTCCCTCAGGGAGAGGGGATAGGAGGCGTGTAATGCTGTTGCTGATAGACAACTACGACAGTTTCACCTACAACCTGTTCCAGTATCTTTCGGAACTTGGTGCCGACGTGCACGTGGTCCGGAACGACAAGGCGACGGTTGAAGAGCTGGCTGAATTGGGTCCTGAACGGCTGGTGGTTTCACCGGGGCCGTCGCATCCGCGAAACGCGGGGATATCGATCGATGCGATCAAGCACTTCGCCGGCAAGGTACCGGTGTTAGGCGTGTGTTTGGGGCACCAGGCGATTGGTGAGGCGTTTGGGGGCGTTGTGGATCATGCTGGTGAGTTGAAGCACGGCAAGACTTCGATGATCGAGCATGATGACAAGGGTGTGTTCGCCGGGTTGCCGAACCCGTTTGAAGCAGTGCGATATCACTCGTTGGCGGTACAGCCGGAATCTGTGCCCCCGGGCTTCGATGTGACGGCGAGGTCGGTTGAGAGCGGGGTGATCATGGGGATTCGGCATCCGGATATGCCGATCGAGGGAGTGCAGTTCCATCCGGAGTCGATTTTGACGCGGCCGGGGAAGGATTTGTTGCGGAACTTTTTGGAGATGGAGATGTAGCGAGTGATCGTCCCTCGCATCTTGAAGCGACGAGGAAGTGATTCAATTGGTCACTCGTCAATTCTCGACGGCGCGAACGCGAATTCGATTCTGAGTGACCACTATCAGCGACCCATCCAACATTGAGTCGGCATGATTGTCGATTAGCTCGCGCATAGCGGTCACCTTTTCATGGACCTGCATACCGACGAATCGAACGATGCAGGGGTGAGACATTCCTTGGAGAAACACTAACTCGCCGAAATCTTTGTCTTCGGTTATGATGACTCGATTCTCGTCGGTCGCCAACTTGAGTAATGCCTCATCCGTTGCACTAGGATCGATTTTCGAAGCCGCGAGTACATCATGGCCTTGTTGGTGAGGCATGCCTTGCATAGAACGCGACTCCGCACACACATCTAGCAAGAATTTCATGTTGATTAATGCATCGGCATTCGATCGTGGACCCGCTCGCCCGACGTCGCGCGGTGGGCGAAGAGCAGACATGCCCGAATATCTGCCTCTTCTAAACCCGGGTACTCGCGGAGAATTGTTTCCGGGTCGTCACCAGAAGCCAGCATTCCCAAAATGTGCTCAACCGCTATCCGCATATCGCGAATGATCGGCTTACCACCAAATACGTCTGCCCTCACAGTTATGCGTTTTAGCAGTTCCTCATCGGTTGTCATGGTTAGCCTCCAACGCGAAAGAATCTAATCGTGTCCAAACCTTACAAATCGGCGTTAAAGAATGTTGCATCGTGTCGATGAAAGGTTATGTGCTCCAGTTTTGCACAGTGGGACATCCCATATTGACCACCTCTGTAGGTGGATTCGGATATATTCCTAAGATACATCCCGTAACTCGAGCTAGACCCACTCCACTATGAACATCCAACAAGGAATCCAAGCCATAGTTGACGGCGTTGATCTTTCGCAGGTTGAGGCTGCGGATGTGATGGCGCAGATTATGGGGGGTGAGGCGACGGAGGCGCAGTTCGGGGCGTTTGTGACGGCGTTGCGGATGAAGGGCGAGACGCCGGAGGAGATCGCGGGGATGGCTTCGGTAATGCGGGACGTTTCGTTGCATGTGGATGCGGGTGTCGAGACGGTGGATACTTGCGGGACGGGCGGCTCTGGCAAGGGTTGGTTCAACATATCAACAGCGGCGGCGTTTGTGGTGGCGGGTGCGGGTGCGTATGTCGCCAAGCACGGGAACCGGGCGATGTCGGGGTCGTCGGGCAGCGCGGATGTGTTGGAGGCGCTCGGTGTGAACATCTTGCTAGGGCCTGAAGGGGTATTCCGCTGCATCGGTGAAGCTGGGATCGGGTTTATGTTTGCGCAGGCATTTCATCCTGCGATGCGGTTCGCAGGACCTTTGCGACCTCAGATCGGGATCCGGACGGTGTTCAACATCTTGGGTCCGTTGACCAATCCTGCGGGTGCGACTCGGCAGGTGCTAGGTGTTGCGGACCGTGCGACGGCGGAGAAGATCGCTAAGGCTTTGCAACTATTGGGTACCGATTACGCGTTGGTGGTTCATGCCGAGTCGGGTGCGGATGAGGTGGATATCGAGGGTCACACGCTGATGTACCAAGTGACGCCGGAGATATTGAAGCGACGTCGGACGCGGCCGGCGGATTTCGGGTTGCCTGAGGGTAGTCGCGATCACCTGGTGGCCGATTCGGTTGAACACAGCGCGGAGATCATTCGGGCTGTGCTGAGTGGAGTCGGTGGTGAGCACAACGCGCCGCCGAGTCCGGAGCGGTCACGTTACAACGTTGTGGCGATCAATGCGGCGGTGGCGTTGCTTGCGGTGGGTAAAGCGGAGAGTTTCAACGATGCGGCTTTGATGGCAAAGGACAGCATCGATAGCGGAGCGGCGGCGGCGAAGTTGGCGGGGTTGGTGAAGGTTAGCAGCGAGGTGGGGTAAGGGTTTCGGCGCTTCCCGAAGCAATTTGCGTCGATTCCGTCGAGTTCTCGTATTGGGTTGACGGTGTAATATGTCGGAAGCCTATTGAGGCGTTCTCGGCAGTGCCTATCCGCGCGGTGTCATTCCGAGCGGATCCATGATCTCGACGAAAGTAAAACCCGCAGTCAGCCGTTACGGTAACTCTTTGCGTTACCGCGATTTCCGGTGGGTGATGCTGGGGAGTCTGGGTGGCCAGTCGGCGTATTGGGCATTGATCATTGCGCGCGGCGTGTTGGTGTTGGAGCTGACGCAATCAGCAGGTTGGGTAGGCGTAGCTACTTTCGCTGCGATGGTGCCGCGATTCCTGATGCCACCTGTGGCGGGTTACTTGGCCGATCGCTTCGATCGAAGGTCGGTGCTCGTAATCGCCTACGTACTGCAGTTATTCAACGTGTTGGCGCTGGCCGGGTTGGCGTTTGCGGATCTGCTTACCGTCGGAATTTTGATCGCGCTGTCTCTCCTCAATGGCACATTCAGGGCGTTCCAGATGACGGCGACGCAGGCGTTGGTGCCTAATTTGGTGCCGAAACATGATCTTTTAAACGCGATCGCTTTGAACCAGATGTCGTTGCAGGGTTCACGACTTGTGGGGCCTGCACTGATTGCGCCGGCGTTGCTGGTTGGCGGCACGAGTGCGGCGTTCTTGGCTTGTGCGGTGTTGTACGTGGCCAGCATCGTATGCGTGGTGGCCATTCAAACGAGGTCTACCGGGGCTTTGACCAAGGGTGCTGGGTTTTTGCAGAGCTTGATCGAAGCGGGTGCATATGCTTGGTCCGACAAGCAGTTGCGCGTTCTGTTCATTCTGATCGCCTTGCACTGTGCGATGACGATGTCGTTTGAGACGACGTTGCCGGTGCTTGCGCAGGAGGTTTTGAGCAATCCCGAAGACGCCAACACACTGATGATGGCCGTGGGAGGAGGTGCGTTGATCGGGGTATTCGCTATCGCTGGCACGCGGAAGGCGACGAGCCGAGGGTTGATACTGCTGATTACGGGTGCTCTTAGCGGTGCCTCGATGTTGATATTGGCGTCGGCAAACGATCTTCCATCGGCGATGCTGGGTGCCGCGGCGATGGGCGGGACGCAGGCGGCGTTTATGGCGATCGCCGGAGCAATGGTTCAGTCGCTGGCGCCAGATGCGATGCGTGGGAGGATCACAGGATTCAGTCACATCATCATCGGCGGGACGATGGCGGTGTTGAACCTTGTCAACGGTTTCGCGGCGGACATCTTTGGTGTCTCGAACGTGTTGTGGGTTTTAGGTTTGGGATTCGCGGTGATTGTCGTGTTGAGTCTCGGCGTAGGGACGCTGCGGAACATTTACCGGGGTGTGGCGGCGGCGCCTGCTGCTGCGGGGTAGATGTCTGGTCGTTTGGCGGTCCTGTGTGCGGTTTGGCGAGTCGTGGCGCTGTTTAAGATTAGGTTGACGTTGCAGCTTGGATTTTGGTGCTACGCGTGACTACTGACAACGGAACAAGTTCAATTCTCGACCGCATTGTGGCGGCAAAACGTAGGCGACTAGAAGCTGAGATGGCGGTCATGTCGTTGGGTGCGGTTGTAGCTGCTGCTGAGGGGGCTAATCGTATTGAGGCGCCGTTGAGGTTTGAACATGTGATTGGAGCCGGGGCGTCGGTTTCGGTGATTGCGGAGATGAAGCGGTCTTCGCCTTCGGCGGGGGTGATGGATACGACTTTGGATCCAGCGGAGCGTGCTGAGGTATATTGTTCCGCTGGTGCGGCGGCGATATCGGTGTTGACGGAGGAGGATTTCTTTCGGGGTTCGATTTCGGATTTGGAGAGGGCTTCGGAGGTTGCGCACGAACATGGCGTGGCGGTGTTGGAAAAGGACTTTGTGGTTGATGAGTATCAGATTTTCCAAGCGAGGGCGGCTGGTGCCGATACGGTGTTGTTGATCATTGCGATTTTGGATCCGGTGCAGTATGCGGATCTGTATGCGGTGGCGAAGGATGTCGGGATGGAGCCGTTGGTGGAGGTTTTTGATGAGCGGGAGTTGGAAGTTGCTTTGACTGCGGTGGAGCCTCGAATGGTGGGTGTCAATAATCGGAATTTGAAGACGTTGACGACTTCGCTGGATGTATTTCCTCGGTTGGCTCGTCGTATACCGGATGATGTGATTAAGGTGGCGGAGAGCGGGATGCGGGATGCGGACGATGTGAAGCGGATGGCTGATGCCGGTGCCAAGGCGGTTCTTGTGGGAGAATCGTTAATGACGGCGGATGGGGATCCGAGTGCGTTGATATCTCAGATGGCGACGATCGGTGTTTGAGGCAAGCGTCGATGGCTTACGAACCGAAGGTTAAGATTTGCGGTTTTCGTGACGGCGATTCGGCCGTGGAAGCGGCGCGGGCTGGAGCTGACTTCTTGGGGTTCGTGTTGGTTGAGGGAGTTCGGCGGCAGCTGACTCGGTTTGAGGCGCAGGAAGTGGTGCGTAACTATCGCATCCGGGCGCGCGACCATCGGGTGAAGCGGTTGCGTCAGAAGGGGCCGCAGATCGTAGGGCTGTTTCGGAATCAGGATGCGCGGTGGGTGAATAAGTCGGCGCAGCAGGTCGATCTGGATTATGTGCAACTGTGTGGTGAAGAGGATGAGGCTTACATGCGGGCGATGTGGAAACCGGTGATCCGACAGATCCGGATCAAATCTGACATGTCGCACGACGAGTTGAGCGACTTGGTGGATCATCACCTATCGCAAGACCGTATCGTGTTGCTGGACAAATACGACGAGCAGCAGCCGGGTGGGACGGGGAAGAGATTCGATTGGAGCATCGCGGAAGGCATCGCTGACCGCGAGGGAGTGCTGCTCGCTGGTGGTTTACATGCGGAGATCGTCGGAGATGCGGTCGAGCGGTTGTCGCCTTGGGGAGTTGATGTGTCGACGGGCGTCGAGACCGATGGTGTCAAGGACCACGCGAAGATACGGGCATTCGTGGAGACTGCGAAGTCAGTCTGACGCGCGGGTATTTCTCGGGCGATCTTAGTCCCTGAACATCTCCAGCGCTTGGTCGTGCAGTAGGCCGTTGGTTGAGATGGCGCTGTCGCCGTGGATCGTCGCGTTGCCCTGCAGGTCGGAGAAACGTCCGCCGGCTTCCTCGATGATGGGTTGGAGCGGCGCGTTGTCCCAGACATTCATGGAGGTGTCGATCATTATTTCGATGCGGCCGGTAGCCACCAGGTAGTGGCCGTAACAGTCAGGTAGTCCTCGACTGACGGCGACCTGCTCAGACAGTTTTCGAAATGCCGCATCCATACCTCTCCGCCTGAAACTCCGAGAGGAAGTAACCGACATGCACGCGTCTGAGAGGCGCGCTAAATCCGACACGTAAATCTGTTTGCGGTTATCGGGATTCGTACATTTTGCCCACCAAGCACCGAGGCCTTTGGCGGCGAAGATTACCTCGTCCAGCGCAGGGAAGACGATCACGCCGGCGACTGCCTCGTCGCCGTGTTCCAAGCCCATCATCGTGCCGAACAGCGGGATGCCTCGGATGAACGATTTGGTTCCGTCGATGGGGTCGAGGTACCACTTGTATTGGTTGGCACCGTTCTGTGTGCCGAACTCTTCGCCCACGATTCCATCTTGTGGGCACTCCCTGGCGAGATGCCTGCGGAGCACCTCCTCAGCTTCTCTGTCGGCTCTGGTGACTGGCGATTGATCAGATTTGGTGTCGACTGCGAGGTCGGATGAACGGAAATACCGCATCGTGTGTTGTCCCGCCTCGGTGGCCGCTGCGACGGCGAACTCCATTCGTGCTTTCAACTCAGACATGCAGGGTCCCTTGCTGCTGTGTTTAACTTCTCCATTTTCGTGCCTGCCGAAGGTGTTTTCGTAAGGCTCGGTGACGATTCGCGATTGGCGGGTAACCCTTCTATACTTTGCTTGGATCGAAATTGAACGGCGTTTGAGCGCGCGGAGGCGAGTCTTGAAGGTAGCGCAGATCGGGACTAAACATGGTCACGCTTTGGGCGTGTATCAGGTGATGCTGGAGCATCCTGGCGTTGAGGTCGTAGGTTGCTATGAACCAGATGCTGATCGGCGAGCGTTTTGCGCGGGTTCAGGTGCTTGGGACGATGTGACTTGGTTGGATTCGATTGATGACATTCTTGGCAACCCGGAGATTGTCGCAGTGGCTTCGGAAGGTGCGAACCGTGAGAGTCTGGCGCATTCGGAGGCGATCGTCGGTGCGGGTAAGCATTGTTTCTATGACAAGCCGGCGGGGGATGATTTTCATCGCTTCATGCGTCTGATTGAGGATGCCAAGGCGCAGGATTTGCAGGTGACTCTCGGTTACATGTTCAGGAAGCATGACGGGTTCGAAAGGATGTCGAACTGGATACATTCGGGTTTCTTGGGGCAGGTCTTTCAGATTAGGGCGCACATGTCGACGACTCTGCCGGAGCGCTCAGAGGGTGGGCAGTTTACGGATCGGCGAGGGTTGTCGTACCACCGCGGTGGGGTCCTGTATGACCTCGGCGGGCACATGCTCGATCAGATCGTCTGGATGATGGGTAGGCCGGAGCGGGTGACTCGGTATTTGCAGAACGCGACTTCGGAGACTCGAGATTTCATGGACAACACGCTGGCGGTGCTGGAGTATTCGAATGCGCTGGTGACGCTGGACATCGCAGCGATGGAGCCGCCTCCGACGGCGCGGCGGTTCGAGGTTTACGGCACGGAGGGTTCGGCGATCATGGAGCCGTTCGAGCCGGCGGATCAGCTTCGATTGTGCCTCACGGAAGCCAAGGGCGGCTATGATGAGGGCGTAACGATGATCGATCTTGAAGACCGTCGGCGATACGTCGATACGTTCGCCGCGTTTGTGGAAACGATCGAGAACGGGGCGCCGCCACTACGTAGCTATGAGCACGAGTTGCTTGTGCAGGAGACGTTGATGCGATGCACCGGTGGGTTGACGGGGTGATCAAATCTGATCAAAGCAATCATCGAGGGAACCATTTACGGGGGAGTATCTGGCAGGCGTGAGTACTCGGCGTCGAGGCACCAAGACTAGGTCATTCGGCTCTGGCGTACGCGAAAGCCACGATGCGAGCGCGTACTACGCACGAGATCTGATGCCGATAGGTGTCGATCCGGACGCGGAAATCGATCGGAAACCTTTACCCGAAAACGAGTTGCCCGAAACCGCCCGAAACCGGTTCTTTCTCAAGAGCAGTGAGCATATGGACAATTTGAATGATCGGTGTGTACATCTCATGGTCACATCACCGCCGTACAACGTGGGCAAGGAGTACGACGCCGATCTTTCCATGGACGAATATCTCGGTTTGATCGAGCGTGTTATGGGAGAAACGTATCGCGTTCTCGTCGACGGAGGTCGCGCGTGTGTCAACGTGGCTAACATTGGACGAAAGCCTTACATTCCTTTACACGCATATGTCATCCAGATAGCCGCTAAGTTCGGTTTCTTCATGAGGGGCGAAATTATCTGGGACAAAAAAATGAGTGGAGCCTCAACCGCATGGGGTAGTTGGATGTCGCCTTCTAATCCGACGCTGCGAGATACGCACGAGTACATACTAGTTTTCCAAAAACCTCCCTTCGGGCGGAAGCGACCGACAGGACGGGAAGCGACGATCCAACGCAACGACTTTTTGGAACACACGAAGAGCACTTGGAGCTTCCCGCCGACATCGGCGAAGCGTGCCCAGCACCCCGCTCCTTTTCCGGTGGAATTGCCCAGACGCTTGATCGACCTGTATACGTTTTCGGACGAGGTGGTTTTGGATCCGTTCATGGGAACCGGAGCAACTGCATTGGCTGCGTTGGAACTCCGGCGCTATTTCGTGGGTTACGACATCGTTGATCAGTACATCCGGGCCGCCATAGGGCGGATTAAAGAGGCAGGATTTGCCGATCGATTACGACCAGATAGCGTTGGACAATTACGCCTTTGAGCGAGGCCCATTGAGTAACGACGCTTTGCGTTCGTACTTCGATGGATGTTTCGACAACGCATTGGAACAATCAGGGTTGTACCCTGCCTATGGTTGTATTGCGTGCGCCGCGAACGCTTCCGCGCTTGTCTACTTTGGCGAAAAGCCCAACGTTTGCCGCATTTGTGGTTCCGATCGTGTGTTTCAGCTTGCTACATTTCAAGGCCGGGCTACAGTCTATGGTTCTGCGTTCACGAGTGCGGTACAGTTGCTTTTCAATTTGCATTTTGACATCGAGTTATTGCCCACACCTCAAAACACCAAAACCCATGATTTAGAAGCTTCACCAAGAATCGCAATTGAGGTCAAGGGCTCTGCG
Source organism: Dehalococcoidia bacterium (assembly GCA_965204425.1). Taxonomy (GTDB): domain Bacteria; phylum Chloroflexota; class Dehalococcoidia; order Lucifugimonadales; family Lucifugimonadaceae; genus Bin127. Next base: position 1,905,577 of record OZ241990.1, on the reverse strand, counting down.
AGAAGAGTCCTGCTCACCGATGGGTCAAGCGTAGCGCTCGATCGTCCTGGGATGATGCGTTCCGATACCGAGAAAAAAGCGGAGGCCAATGCGAGGAACTACAAAAGGCTTAACTCATTGGGCACATTTTTTGTAGTCACGAACGCTTTGCCAGATCGTCTGCGCGGAATTCGGACGGACGACATCGATGGCTACTTCGATTTGACCAAAGCAACTCGAGTCGACGCATTTGCGCGAGAGGTCTGCGACCTGATGGCTCGCTATTCGTAATCCATGATCTCGAACGACATCGTGGCGGTGATTGCATCCGCCGTGGCCGCATACCTGCTAGGTTCCTTGCCCTTCGCGGTGATTGTGACGAGGATGGCGGGGGTGGATATCTTTGAGATCGGAACGGGTAATCCGGGGGCATCGAATGTTTTCCGGAAGGTCTCGAAGAAATTGGGTGCGGTGGTGTTTGCTCTGGACATTCTTAAGGGAGTAGCAGCAGTTCCGGTTGGCATGTTGCTGGGTTGTCCTGACGTGTTTTTGCCCGCCGTCGCGGTTTTCTCCATTGCGGGTCACTGGTATCCGGTGTTCCTGCGGTTCAAGGGTGGTGCTGGTTTGGCGACGGGATTGGGTGTCGGGGTTGCCTTACTTGGATGGTGGGGAGTGATTCCCACGATTGCCGGTCTCGCTGCGCTGCCTTTCATCAAGGATGGGCCGAGGTCGGCCGCGGTGACGCTCGCTGCCGCATTGGTGGTCGGCTTTTTGACGGGTCCGAATTGGACCGCTCTTGGCGGATTCGCTCTGATTTTGGCGTTGTTGTTGGCTAGGTTGTTCCTAGTGGAGTTTCCGCGGGATCGACGGGGAGACCGTCCGGACCCGCATGTTCGACGCTGAGGCGTTGCGATTGAGTTTGCGGTCAACGAATTGGCGGAATACGCCGTTATATATTGAATTGGTGCCACAGTTTGCGGTGAAGCAGAGCCTGGAGACTCGAAGATGCCAACCAGTCAGGAATACAAGGATTTAGAGGCCAAGTACTACATGCAGGTAGTGCGACGGATGCCGCCTGTGTTGGTTAGGGGTGAAGGCTCTCGAGTGTTTGACAACGACGGTAAGTCTTATCTGGACTTCACAGCTGGTTGGGCAGTTTTGAACATGGGTCACTCGCATCCGGCGGTGACCGCGGCGATCAGCGAGCAGGCGGGCAAAATCCTTCAGATGTCGAACCTGTTTTACACGACGCCGCAGTTGCCGTTGGCGCAGTTCATCGTGGAGAACTCGGACGTTGACCGAGTGTTCTTCTGCAATTCGGGTGCCGAGGCGAACGAAGGTGCTTCCAAGCTGGCGCGGAAGTGGGGTCGAAAGAATTTGGACGGCGCATACGAGATCATTACGGCGCTCGATTCCTTCCACGGTAGGACGCAGGCGATGATGGCGGCTACTGGTCAGCCTCACTACCAAGACAACTGGACGCCGCTGATGCCGGGGTTCGTGAACGTGCCTTACAACGATTTCGACGCGATCGCGAATGCGTATGTCGAGGGTAAGACGTGCGCGGTTCTGTTGGAGCCGGTTCAAGGCGAAGGCGGGGTGAATGTTCCTGACGATGGCTATCTGAAGCGGGTACAAGATTTCTGCAAAGAGAAGAACATCCTGTTCATGCTCGATGAAGTTCAGACGGGCATGGGCCGTTTGGGGACGGTGTTTGGATACCAGCGATTCGACGGCGTTGAGCCGGACGTGATGACGCTAGGCAAGGCCGTCGGTTCGGGTGCCCCGCTAGGCGCGTTCGCATGCAAAGAGTTCTGCTCCGTTCTCGAACCAGGTGACCACGGATCGACCTTTGGCGGGAACGCCCTGACAACGGCGGCTGGTGCGGCTGGTGCGAAAGCTTTGCTGGACGAGGACGGTCCGGGTCAGGCGATGCGTAATGGCGAGTATCTGATGGGCAAGCTCAACGCGCTGCGCGAAGACTATCCGGTGATAACCGAAGTCCGCGGCATGGGCATGTTGGTAGGCGTGGAGATGAGCGAAGAGCTGTCAGCTGCGTTGGTAGCGGATTGTTTGGAGAACGGGTTGCTGTTGAACGCGGTCCGACCGAACATGCTGCGGTTCATGCCGCCGCTGAACGCGAGCACGGATGAGATTGACGAGGCTGTCGGGATAGTTGCGGCGGCGCTGTCGAAAGTTGGGTGAAGTGCTTCGGCACTTGCGTTCGTCCAGCGTCGTGAGGGATGCTTCGCAAATGAAGCGAAAAGCGTCAGAACTGATCTAGATCGTCGAAATGTTGCGGGTTGCGTCGCGACGCAACTGATTTGCCTCAATCGTTGCGCGGGTGTCTTCGCCCTGCGTTTTCCTTTACCCGTGGGTGGTGTTCCCTCAACGCATAGTAGCCCCTGCGATTTGGTCGAACGAACCTTTTGTCGCGGTTCATGATGGCGTTGAGCGCGGCCGCTGGCGATTTTTCAGGCAAGTGCCCACCGCGGTCGACGACGGCTTGTGCAAGAACTTTATAGTGCATTTCTTCGCCGTTTTGTTCGCGCAGTATCTTGATGGCTACATCGCGCGGGTCAACGGCGTAACGTCGGGCGCTGGATTGTTCGTGGATTTCTTGACCATCGTCAATGGCGAGGAGTGAACGTAAAGCAACTACTTCGGCGTTGATCTGTGATCTTTCGGCATCGAGCTCCCGGATGTTCTTTTCGGTCGCTTTCAGCCTATCTTCCAACCCTGCCAACTGCTGTTCCGCCTGCTTGCGAAACCCTTCCCCCAAGTGGTGTTTGTTCATTCTGCGAATCCCTTCATGCACGTGTAAAAGAACATTACGTACGTAATGCTACTGAGGATATACTCTGCGGTCAAGAATAGGGTTTTTGCTATTATGTCTCATCTAGGGATCGTTTTTATCGACATTCTTCCATTCTCCGCAACCCTGAGATTGGAAACCGGAATCCGTCTCTGCGATAGTGACTTCGATCTTGCCTTTGCCACTGCCGATTTCGACTAAGTCGGATGGGCTATGGCTGAAACCCGAGAGACGTTGCCAAGCGCATTTTGGAACTGGTCTGCCGCCCAGGAATGGTTGGGTCGGCACTCGGGCGACGTAAGTTCCTGGCACGATGTCCTCGTTAACTCGATAAACTCCGTCGTCGAATTTGTCGAACGGTCCGATTTTCAGAGCGATCTCGACGTTTCGCCATAGACTGCAATCGGTGGTGACGAAACCGACGTCCTCAGGATGTATGGTGACGACCCATCGATCGCGAGAAAAGCCGCTTGCTATGGTGTCTGCTGGATCGCCTGTGAAATCTGAGACTCTGCTCCATCTGCAACCGCCCCGGGGAGGGGGCACGGCGTAGTAGGTTCCCGGTTCGATGTGTACACCGACGAGATAGGAGCCGCCACTGAAGCGGGTTGGGAATGTCTCGGATTTATTGGATGTTTCATCGGTCAACAAGACCCATTCGCCGCAACCGAATGACGAGAATCCGATATCACTCTCTTTCAGCGTGGCGATTTTTGTTCCAGACGCTTTGGTTTCGACAATTACGCCGCTGGTCCAGGTGAAGTCGTTTAGGCGTCGCCATTTGCATGTTGTGTGTGGTGATCTAGAGGCGATATACGTTCCGGCGGCTATGTCTACTCCGATTCGATAGGTGCCATCGGAGAACTTCGATGGTGGAGATTCTTCGACAGTATTGGTTGTGTTGGTGCTCGAATCGTCGGTTTGGATTTGTCGCCAAGTTCCGCAACCAAATGATCGGAAGCCCGCGTCGGCTTCGAGGATTGTGGCTATTGATTGTCCGGCGCTGGCGTACAGGTTGATTCGATTGAAGGTGTCGCCATCGAAGCTGGATAGTCGGCTCCAGAAACAGATTTCACCTTCGATGCCGTCTGCGATGTATGTGCCGGGGGCGATGTTGTGTTTTGTGACATAGACGCCGTCCTTGAACTCAGTTACGGGGTCGAGGTCTGTTGCGGGCGCATCTTCTGGGACTGGGGTCCACGTGCCGCAGCCATCGGAGTAGAAGCCAGTATCGAATGATTGGACAGTCGTGACGGCGTGGCCGACCGAGTTTACGGTTGCCTCGAAATCTTCTGGTTGACCAGTGAAAGCGGATAGTCGGCTCCAGAAGCAGGTGGAGCCTTCTGGAGGTACCGCGGTGTAGGTTCCTGGTTTGATCTCGGTGTTGACGGCCCATGTGCCTCGCACAAAGTCGGTTAAGGGGTCGGGGAAGATTTGGACGCCGAGGGGTTCCCACGTGCCGCAGCCGTAGGACTTGAAGATGGCGTCGTTTTCGGTGATTTCGGCGATGTTTCTGCCGACAGGGTTGCGGACGGCGATGTGATCGGATTCGGTTCCGACAAAACCGGTGAGGCGTCGCCATGAGCATCTTCCGGTTGCGGGTCCGGGGGCTGCGTAGACGCCGGGTTTGATGTGGACGTTTACGACGTGTTCGCCGTCTCCGAAGGTCGTGGTGGATAAGGCTGTGTCGGTGGGGTCGATTAGTTGCCACTCGCCGCAGTTTATGGATCTAAATCCAGTTGCTTGTGCGGGTATTTGAGCAATACCTCTTAGGAGACCGTTGCCGGACGTGATGATGTCGGACGGTCTCCCGGCGAATCCGCTGAGGAAGAACCAGCGGCAGAGACGGCCATCATCAGCGTCGGCGACGTAGATGCCGGGTTGGATGTCTAGGCCGACGGCGAACGTGCCTTGGGCGATCGAGGAAGCGGGTTCGGGTTGGGTGTCGAGTTTGGCGATTGGTTGCCAGGTGCCGCAGCCTGCGCTGAAGAAGCCGGTGTCGGATGGGAGGATGGTTGCGATCTGTTGGCCGGTGGAGACGTATCCTCCGCTGTCGTCGGCGGTTGATCCTCCGAATGTTGTGGTGCGGAACCAGTTGCAATCTTCTTCGCCGGAGTTGGCGATGTAGGTGCCGGGTGCGATGTCGATGTTGACGAGGTGGGAGCCGCCTTTGAATTCGGTTAGGGGTAGCTCGGGTTTGGGTTCGAAGCGTCGGTGCCAGCTGCCGCATCTGATTGAGTAGATGGCGTTGTCTTCTTTGGTGAGTTGGACGACTGGTTGGCCGACTTTCCACCAGTTGAGGACTTGGTCGGGATTGGGGTGATGGGTGAAGTCGTCGAGGGTGAACCAGAGGCAGCGGCCGTCGTTTTGGTCGGCGGTGTAGATGCCGGGGGCGATGTCGACGCCCACTTGGTATGCGCCGGGGCCGAACTCGGCCGGGAGGGTGCGTGGGCGGGTTGATGGGCGTGGGTGCCATTCTCCGCAGCCGGAGGTTTCGACCTGGGTGTCTTGGTCGGTGATGGTGATGATTGCGCGGTTTATGAAGGTTGGGTTTCGTTCGAGTTCGCCATTTTTGGTGATGGTTACGAAGCAGATTCCTTCATCGAATTCGGCGACGTATGTTGCGGGTGAGATGTCTGTGCCGACGAGGTGTGTGCCGTCGGAGAATGGCGCGGGTTCGACTGTCGCGGATGCTTGCTGCGAGAAGGCGAGGGGTGCGAGGATCGCGGCGAGGGTTACTAGGAGTAACAGGGATGTTGTGTTGGGGCGCACAACATCGAATGGTAACCCTCGCAGGTTTTGCGGCTGGTTTGCGGCTGGTTTGCGGGTCGGGCTAGCGGGCGTCGCGCATGGTTTGTCGCTTCATCTGCGTGCGTGCCGGGAGGCTGTAGATGTCGATGAAGCCGACGGCGGCGGCGTGGTCGAACTCGTCTTCGGTGGAGTAGGTTGCGAGTTCGAAGTCGTAGAGCGAGTAGTGCGATCGTCTGCCGGTAACGGTGGATGAGCCTTTGTAGAGCTTCACTCGGACGTCGCCGGAGGTGTAGCGCATGACGGAGTTAACGAATGCGTCGAGGTTTTCGCGGAGGCCTGTGTACCAGCGTCCGTCGTAGACGAGGTCGGCGTAGAGGGGTGCGAGCTGTCCTTTTACGCGTTGCTGGTCGCGTGAGAGGGTTGCGGTTTCGAGTGCGGCTAGTGCTTGGTATAGGACGACGGCTGCGGGGGTTTCGTAGACCTCGCGTGACTTGATGCCGACGAGGCGATTTTCGAGGTGGTCGATGCGGCCGACGCCGTGAGCGCCTGCTAGGAGGTTGAGCTGATCGATGAGTTGGACGGGGCCCATTTTCTCGCCGTTGAGTGCGGTGGGTATGCCCTCTTCGAAGGTGATTTCGACCTCTTCTGGTTCGTCTGGGGTGTCGTCGGGTGCTTGTGTCCAGGAGAACGCGTCTTCGGGGGGTGCGAACCAGGTGTCTTCGAGGTCTTCGCCTTCGATGGCGAGTCCCCACATGTTTCGGTCGATGGAGTAGACGCGCTGGTCGTCGCCAACTTCGCGGAGTTCGAGACCGGCGCGTGCTGCGAACTCTTTTTCCTCGTCGCGTGTCATCTCCCACTCGCGTGCTGGAGCGATGATGCGGAGGGGGTCGCCGTGTGCGGCGAGGGTCTTGATGCCGGCGTCGAAGCGGACCTGGTCATTACCTTTGCCGGTGCATCCGTGTGCAACTGCGACGGCGCCGACTTGGCGTGCGGCTTCGACGAGTTTCTTGGCCATCAGGGGGCGGCCGAAGGCGGTGGAGAGCGGGTAGGTGTTTTCGTACATGGCTCCGGCTTTGAGTCCGGGCATGATGAAGTCTCGTGCGAACTCGTCTTTGACATCCCAGACGAGAGATTCGATGGCTCCCGCGGAAGCGGCTCGTTCTCGCACGCCCTCGAGTTCTGGACCGCCGCCGATGTCGACGGAGAGGGCTACGACGTCGAGGTCGTAGTTTTCACGGATCCAGACGATGGAGATGGTGGAGTCCATTCCGCCGCTGTAAGCGAGCACGCACTTGTCTCTGGCCATTGGGTTTCGGTGTCCTGTTTGTGATGCTGTAGAAGATGGCGAATTGGAGGTTCGCCTCAGGATTCAATCGTAAAACGGTGGTGTTGTCTGAACCGCTGATTACGCTGATTGTGATGATGGGCTGTGATGGGGTTATGTGTTTGGCGCGTTTAATTCTCCCTTTGGGGGAGGATTCTGTTCGACGGGTTGGTTTGTCGAAGCCTCGCCGCGTCTTTCGGGTCGCGTGCGATAGGTGGTGGGTTGTGTAGTTTCGCTTTTGGTCCAGCACCGCCGACGTCGCCAGACCGTCGGCCCTCCGGGGGGCGTTTGGAAAGATCCGCCCCCGTCATCGCTCGATTGTCCCTCTCGCTGGTGCCGTAGCCTCTTCCATCCGGCGAAACGGAAAGACGTGTGCCGGGTAGAACGACCGTTCGCTCGGATCTTGAACGGCGCCCCGTGCGCGTCCCCCTCCCCGCTCTGGATTCCCGCCTACGCGGGAATGACGGAGGGTCTCGCCTCCGGATTCCGGTCTGCGCGGAACGATGCGGGTGCGTTCGGTGGCCGCGTCCCCTTCGTCGTGGCGACGAAGGGCATGGCGGGACGTTGTCCGTCTGGCTCGCTTATGATTGTCGGAGTCCGCAATACCCTCCGCATCCGAGCGCTACAGCGACAACGGTCTTCGTAACCGGTTTTTCGGCGGCGTTTCGCCCGTCTTCTCAGACGTCTTTCAGTGGCTTGTGGCGGGACACCGCCGGCGGGTCGTGTGTTGGCGACCCCGTGCTACCCCGCTCGCCGCCGCATTTCATTCAATTGTTCCTGCTGCGTCTGAAAAGGTTGCATGCTCTCCGTCTCGACGCGGCGATTCTTCGTTTTCGGTGCGCCGCTCCGATGATGGTCGGATCGGCGCCTGCTTGTTGTTGTAATACATGTGTAGTTGTGTTGTCAAGTTTTGTCTGAACTGGGATTATTGGGATTTGGGGGATTATTGGGATTATTTGTTGTTGTTTGGGTTGGGCGTGCCCCTCCCCTTCCCCGGGCCCTCACCCTGGCCCTCTCCCGCCCAGCGGGAGAGGGGACTTGTAGTAGCTGGAGGGGAGAGTGCCTTCGGCGCTTGGGCATGCCCTGCTCAGGTTGTCGTTCGTTTTTGGGCTCGCGCCGCTTTCACCTAGCGAAAGGGGCTGTGGTTGTTTCGGTGGTTGAGGGGTAGGTAGTTTGGTTTGGCGCGGGCATCCCCCTGCTCGCTTTGCTCGCGTCCCCCTTCGCGGGCGAAGGGGGGAGATTCCTCGCTGCGCTCGGAATGACAGGGGGTGCGCTTGGGATGGCAGCGAGGGTTTGGAATGACAGGGAATGCGGTCGGAATGACAGGGGGGTGTTCGGGATGACGGTCGGTTCGCGCTGGTGTTCTTATGGGAGGAAGAGAGGTTTTTAGCGGGGGCGCCAGTTTGTGAGTTGGGTTGCGAATGCGAAGGTTTGGGGTAGGCCGCCGGTGTGGATGAAGATTACGGGGGTTTCGGGGTCGACGTTGCCTTGGCGGATTTGGTCGAGAAGGCCGGACATTGCTTTGCCGGTGTAGTTGGGGTCTAGGATGATGCCTTCGGTGCTGGCTACGAGGCGTATGGCTTCGATGGCGGCTTCGGTGGTGTAGCCGTAGGTGCCGGTGTAGCCGGCGAGGGTGGTGATGTCGCCGGGTTCGAGTGCGGTGTCGAGTTCGAGGAGGTCGGCGACCCGGGCGGAGCGGTCTAGGTAGATGCCTTCGTAGGTAACAGGGAAGTAGGTCTGTTGGGCGGTGGCGGTAGCGGTCCAGGGCTTGGCGGTGTTGCGGGCGTAGAGGCGGATGCCTGCGATGGAGCGTCCGCAGAGTCCCCAGATGTGGATGGGGGATTCGGAGCCGTTTTTGAAGGGGGATTCACCCTCACCCTGGCCCTCTCCCGCGTTTTTCGTACGCTTTGGGGGAGAGGGGAAGTCGGTGCCTTCTCCCATTGAGAGAGAAGGGATTCCCTGCTGTCGCTTCGCTCCTGCAGCCCCCTTTGTCCCCCGTATCGGAGTACGGGGCAGGCCCCGGACATTTCCCCCGCTAGCGGGGGAAACCCCGTAGTTTCGCGACGATGAGGGGAAGCTGGTGATTTGTTGATCGAGTTCGGCGCCAGTTTCGAGGAATCCGATCATGCCGGCGATGTCGAAGAATGGGATGTCGGAGACGATGGTGGCGTTGCGCCCGTCGGCGATTTCAGCGTCGCGCAGCTCCTCGGCGAGGGGGCGAGAGGCTTCCTGTTCGACGCGGTGGATCTTGGCACCGGAGAGATGTCCGATGAGGAGGTTGCCTTCGACGGGTGCGTCGACGTGGTCGTAGGAGACGAGGTGGCACTTCATGCCGGTGCGGGCTGCTGCTGCGGCGACGAGTCGGGCGTTGTTGGAGTCGTAGTGGTTGATGTTTACGAGGGTGTCGATGCCACTCTCAAGAAGGTGGGCGAAGTAGAACTCCATGTGCCGGACTTTGTTTCCGCCGAATGCGAATCCGGTGGTGTCTTCGCGCTTGATGAAGAGTTGGGGGACGGCGGAGATGTCGGCGTCCATGGAGTCGGCGATTGCGGCTCGGAGGCGGGGCATCTCCTCGAAGGGTGTGTTCTTGCGGGCGAGGTGGATGCGGGGGAGTTCGGCGATGGCGTCGAGGATTGTTTGGGGTTGCATTTTGAACTGGGATTTGTGGGATTTTGGGGATTCTTGGGATTGGGTGTTGGTTGTTTGGGTTTCTTCGGTGAAAGGGGTGCTGGTTGTTCTCACTGTCGCCCTCACCCTAGCCCTCTCCCGCGTTTTTCGTACGCTTTGGGGGAGAGGGGACTCGTTGTGGTTGTTTGAACTTTGGTTTATCGGGTGCGGGTTGGTTGTTTGGGTGGTCGGGCATACCCCGCTCACTCCGCTTCGCTGCGTTCGCGCCCTTTCGCCGAGCGAAAGGGGCGGATGTTGGTTGTTTGGGATGGTATTTTCGGGCCCTCACTCTAGCCCTCTCCTGCGGTTTTCGTTCGCGTTGGGGGAGGGGGGATCTGTGGTGGCGGGAGAGGTTGTCATGCTGAGTGGCGTCGAAGCAACTGGCGGGAGATTCCTCGCTGCGCTCGGAATGACAATACGCCACCCTTGCCCTCTCTCTTCTAGCGAGAGGGGATTTGGTTGGGTTGCCAGTTCCAGAGTTGGTCTGCGTAGGCGAAGGTTTGGGGGAGGCCGCCGGAGTGGATGAATACTACGGGGGTTTCGGGGTCTAGGTTTCCGGCTCGGATTTCGCCGATGAGTGCGGACATGGATTTTCCGGTGTAGTTGGGGTCTAGCATTATGCCTTCGGCTTTGGCGACCATGTGTATGGCTTCGAAGACACCTTCGGTGGGCACTCCGTAGTCGGCGCCGTGGTAGCCGGTGATGGTGTCGAGGTCTCCGGGTTCGAGGGCAGTGTCGAGATTGAGGAGTTCGGCGACGCGGCTGGAGCGGTCCATGTATACGGCTTCGTAGCTGTCGGGTTGTGTGTGCGAATAAGCCGTCGCGGATGCGGACCAGTTTTTGCCGGTGTTGCGGGCGTAGAGTCGGAGTCCGGCGATGGAACGTCCGACGAGTCCCCACATGCGGAGGGGTTGGTCGGGGTTGAGGGGGGCACCCTCACCCTGACCCTCTCCCATCAAGGGAGAGGGGATGCGCGAGGTGGAGGGGAAATTGGCGATTTGGTGGTCGAGTTCGATGCCGGTTTCGACGAATCCGATCATTCCTGCGATGTCGGAGAATTTGTTGTCGGAGAGGATTGTGGCGTTGCGTCCTGCGTTGTTCTCGTCGTTGACGAGTTTTTCGGCGACTTCGCGGGAGTATTCGCTGGGGATACGATGTATCTCTGCGCCGGTGAGATGTCCGATCAGAAGGTTGCCCATGATGGGTGCGTCGAGCATATCGACGGCGACCATGTGGCACTTCATGTCGTTCTTTGCGGATGCTGCGGCGACGAATCGGGCTTGGTTGGAGTGGTAGTGGTTGATGTTGACGATGGTGTCGAAACCGCGCTCGATGAGGTGTGCGAATAGGAACTCCATGTGTCGGGCTTTGTTTCCGCCGAATGCGAAGCCAGTTGCGTCGTCGCGCTTTACGAAGAGACGAGGGACGGCGTCGGTATCGGCGTCCATCGATTCGGCGATGGCGGTACGGAGGCGCGGCATCTCTTCGAAGGGCGTGCAGAGTCGGGCGAGTTTGATGCGGGGGAGTTCTGCGATGGAGTCTAGGATTGTTTGGTTTTGCATTTGGGCCCTCACCCTAGCCCTCTCCCGCGGTTTTCGTTCGCGTTGGGGGAGAGGGGACGGTTGTAGTTGGAGACGATGAATGGCGGTATTTCGTTGCGATGTCAAATGACGTCTATCGATGGTTTGGTAGCCAGCCGTGTTCTCTGGGGCCGTAGTCGATGGGCATTACTTGACCGGCTCGGATGCATGATACGGGTTCGAGGGCGTATGGGCCGATGTTGATGTTGTTATCGCCGTCGATGAATTGCCACTCGCCGTCGTGTGCTCGGAGGATGGTGAGGTCGGCGTGGGTGCCGGGGGCGATGCAGCCGAGCAATTTTTCAAAGCCCCCATCGCCTTCGGCACTTCCCCCGCCAAGCGAGGGAAGGGAATAATTCAGGACGGCTGCAGGTTTGCGCGTCGCCATCACCAACGCTTCTTCGAGGCTGAAGCCTAATGAGATGATTTTGCCGATGCAGTCCATCTGTGAGAAGGATGTGCCGGCGTACCGGCTTTGGAGCGTGACGTCGGAGCTGATGGTGTCGGGTGTCAGTCCGCCGTCTAGGACGCGTTTTGCGGCGTCGAATGAGAAGTTTTTACCGCCTACGCCGATATCGAAGAATACGCCGCGTTTTCGGGCGTCTAGGGCTTCACTCAACAGGCTACGGTCGTCGCCGAGGAGACCACCTCTGGCACCTGTGAAGGAGTGGGTCACGATGTCGTTTTCGGTGAGTATTTCGGAGAGGATCTTGGGTGCGGCGTTAAGGGCGGTGTCGGTTTGGCCGACAGTGTCTCCCATGTGGACCATTAGGCGGACGCCTGCGTCTTCGGCAATCGCCTTCGCGGCCTTCGGGAGATCGATACCAAGTTCGGCGATACCCGGCGAAACCATCCGTGCCTTCACGCCGATTATGATGTCTTTTCGTGCTTGGATGGATTCGACTGCGGCGTCGTGTTCGATGTCGAGGGCGGAGGTTACTTCGGGTATGCGGTTGACGCCGTGGGTGCCGACGTTTAGGAGTGCGAGGACGCGGGTTTTGGCGTTGGGGATGATGTGGTTTACGAGTCCGCCGATGCTTGCGATGCCGCAGGATCCGGCATCGACGAGGGTTGTGACGCCGGAGTTGACGCCTGCGGTGTCGGCGTCCTGCATCATGTCCTCGGCGTAAGGCGAGGAGCGTCGGAGGCTGCCGGCGACGTGGGTGTGGAGATCGATGATGCCGGGGGTTACGACTAGGCCGGTAGCGTCGATGGTGCGGGTGGCGACGAAGTTTTCGGGCACCCCCTGCGGTCGCTTCGCTCCCGCGTCCCCCTCGCTTCGCTTGATGATGGCGATGATTTTGTCGCCTTTGATGGCGACGTCGCCGACTTCCAGAGTCGAAGTGTCGGTGTTTAGGAGTTTTCCGCCGTTGATGCGGAGGTCACATTTGACGGTTTCGGCCATCATTCCCCCAAAGGGCCGCCAAGAGGTCGCGAATGTGGGGGAAAGTCTAACAGCGTTGAGCGGTTGCTCAGCCGTGTTCGTGGGCGCTGAAGTAGATGCCTTCTAGGGAGCCGGGTGGGCCTTCGGATTCTTCGGCTTGTCCGAAGGCGAGGTAGTGCGGGGGGTCGCCGTCGATGATGATGTATGCGCTGAGGGTGCTGGAGAGTGGGTTGTGTCCGCCGAGCCACTCGACTTCGGGGCCGTCGACGAGTTGGACGGGGCCGTGTCGGACGGGACGCCTGACGTCGTCGAAGCTGACTTCAGTGGCTCCGGGTGGTCCGACGCCCCATCTGACTATGCCTTCGTAGTCCGACGGGATGATGAAGCGCCATCGGGGGAGGAGTCCCTTCCAAGGTGCGACTTCGATTGCGGCGCGATGGTGGATGTCTTCGAAGGGGTGGTGGATCTGCCAGCGATAGCGGGACTGGGGTTCGTCGTAGTTGACGGTGCTGTGTGTGTGGACGTGTTCGTCCGACGCGTCTTCGTGGTGGTGATGATCGGCCCCCATCGCCCCCGTATCGTGGTACGGGGCAGGCCCCGGCACTCCCCCCTGAGGAGGAAGGTGAGGAGGTTGATCCGGGCGCATCAGCTCGCTAGAGCTTTGTTGAGGCGCTTGGCCAGCCGGCTCTTCTTGCGTGATGACTGGTTGCGGTGGATGACGCCCTTGCGGGTGGCGACGTCGAGTGCGCTGATTGCGGCTCGGACCTCATCGGCTGTGGCGTCGCTGGATGGAGACTCGTCGATCGCCTTGCGTGCGGCCGTGACGCGCGTCCGCACGAAGGACCGCACGGATCGGTTTCGCGCCGCTCGGCGACGCTGAACGCGCAGTGACTTGGCTGCAGGCATTGGGTATCCTTCGAGTTGAGAATTGTGGTCTGGGCGGATTTAGCGGCTCAGACTCGCTTGATTCTATAACTGGCGAGTGTGAACTGCGTTCGGGACGGTGCGTTTCAGTTGATGCGCATCACGGAGGAGACGCCTCGAACCGACTCCAATCGGTCGAAGAGTTTCGCCAACTGTTCCAGGCCGGATGTGTAGACGGTGAAGTTGATGCGAGTGATTCCGCGTCCGATGTCTTCGCCAGACGACATCTTGTGGAGGTTGATTTTTTCCTCGCGGATTATGCCGCTTAGATCGTGGATCAACCCGATGCGGTCAGAGCCTTCAACGCGTAGTCTCGCGGGGAAGGTTCCTGCCATGTGCCCCCAAGCGACTTCCTGGATGCGGTCGGGGTCGATGTTGCGGAGGTTTCGGCAGTTGTCGCGGTGGATGGATACGCCTCTGCCGCGGGTGAGGTAACCGACGATCTCGTCGCCGTAGACGGGGTTGCAGCATTGGGGGAAGTTGACCTGGATGCCGGGCATGCCCATGACGACGATGCCTTTAGCGTGGTCGCTGCGTTCGCTCTTGCTGGCCTCACGCTCTCCTGCGGCGAGTTGCTCGGCGAGGATGTTCTCGGGTCGGCGATCGTCGAGAGCTTTGACGACGGTGCGGACGATGACGGATGGTTGCTGATGCGTCTTTCCGAGGTCGGTGATCAACTCTTCGGCGGAGGCGTAGCCGGTGAGTTCGGCGATTTCTGCGGTGTCAACTTCGTGGCCGAGCCGAGTCAGCTGATCGACGACTCGACGGAACTGCTGGCGGCCCTGCTGGAGATTGGTTGCGCGCTCCTGCTTGCTGAACCACTGCCTGACTTTGGTTCGGGCGCTGTTCGTGACGAGGTAGCGTTTTTCGTTGTCCTGCCAATCGAGGCTCGGACCGCGTGGCGTTCTTGCTTTACGTATCTCTACGACATCGCCGGCTTCCAGAGCGGTGTTCAACGGGACCATTTTTCCGTTTACGACGGAGCCTACGGTGCTATGGCCCAAGTCGGTGTGGATTCGGTACGCGAAGTCTAGCGGTGTGGCGCTGACCGGAAGTTCGATCACGTCTCCGGCGGGAGTGAAGACTTGGATTCTGTCGGTGCTCAGTTCCTGGTCGACGGTATCGATGAATTCGTCGGTGTCGTCGGGCACTTCGCCGAGGGCGACCATGTCTTTCAGCCAAGTCATGGTGCGGTCGGAGGAATCCTGGTCGCCTTCGTTGTTGCCGCCTTGTTTGTATGCCCAGTGTGCGGCGAAACCTTGCTCGGCGACGGAGTGCATCTCGTGGGATCGGATCTGCACTTCCAGCGGAGTGTTGTCGGGTCCGAGTACGGTCGTGTGGAGTGATTGGTAGCCGTTGGACTTGGGTTTGGATATGTAGTCGTCGAAGGTGCCTTCGATCATTGGCCAGAGGCCGTGGACGACGCCTAGGGCGTTGTAACAGTCGGCGGTGTTTTCGGTGATTACTCGGAGGGCGATGAGGTCGTGGATCTCGTCGAAGGTTCTGCCGAGTTCCTCGTAGCGGCGTTTCTTTCGTGCGATGCTGTAGAGGTGTTTCGCGCGCCCACTGATTGAGGCTTTGATTTCGCCGCGTTTGATGATTGTTTCTTCGAGTGTGGAAACGGCTCGTGTGGTGTAGTCCTCGCGCTCGCGGCGCTTACGCTTGACGAGTCCGGATATCGTCCGGTATTCCTTGCGGTCTAGATGGCGGAATGCTTCGTCTTCGAGCCGCCACTTCCAATCGTTCATACCGAGCCGGTCGGCGAGCGGCGCGTAGATGTCCATGGTCTCGCGAGCGATACGCTGTCTCTGCTCTTCGGAGAGGAAGCGCAGAGTTTCGATGTTGTGCATTCGGTCGGCGAGTTTTATGAGAAGGACTCTGCGGTCTTCGCCGGCGGTGACGAACATCTTGCGGAGGCTTTCGATGCGCTCCTGTTCCCGGTCGTCTGCGTGTCGACGTTTTTCGGTTCCACCGTCTACGGCTCTCAACTCGATTCGCTTCAGCTTGGTGACGCCATCGACGAGCAAGGCGATGGGGTTGCCGAACTCTCTGCGGAGATCGTCGACCTCGATCCCGCAATCTTCGACGGTGTCGTGGAGCAGACCGGCGACGATAAGGTCGGCGGTAAGTCGGAGGCGCGCGAGGCGCAATGAGACGGTTATGGGATGAACGATGTAGGGTTCGCCCGATTTACGCTTCTGTCCGTCGTGTGCCAGATAGGCGTATTCGTATGCCGCTTTGACGAACTCGATCTCATCGGGAGGGAGGTACTGCTGCACCTCCTGCATGAGTTGGGTGAGCGAGCGTTGATACCCGTTCCTTGCTGACGGTCTCGTCGATTTCGATGGTGTCGAAACGAGTGTCTGGGTATTCGCCATATTTTCGTTCGCCAACCGCACGGCGAATTGGCGGCAGAGTCGTGTTTTTCAGTTTACACGGCACAGATATATGCGCGTCACGGTTTTCGCTTCAGAGTTTGCGCGACCGATTGCGCCGTGTGTGACGGCGATAATGGTTTGTTAGCTAACGCTTTGATCGCAACTCAGGTATCCGAGAGGCTGGAAAATTGCGAAACGTCAAGCATATCCGCTGGCTGGTTCCGATCGTTGTTTTCGCAACGGCGGTCGTATCAGGGCTGTTGATTCACGAAGGGGCGACAGCGTCGGACCCGATTCCGGTGAATCCTCCGGAGCCTATTCCGTTGTTCTTGGTCGACTCGGAGGGCAGGAGCTACGAGGTGTTTACGCCGGAGGAGGGTGGATCGGTGGTTGGTGATGATTACTCGTTGATCGCCGAACCTGGAGATGTTCCGAGTGCGGTGATAGTGGGGATCCGCATGTCGAAGGGTGGGGAGGCATCGAACGCGGGGATGGCCCATCATCGATACACATTAGGTGGCGATTACCACGTGATCGACGCGATAGATGCCAACGGTAAAGCTGTGTCGCCATGGTTCAGGTTCCGCAATCCACCGGTTGCGTGCGTTCCGATGCCGAGCATGTTTTTGGCGAACCTGGACTCGGTTGCATTGATTGCGACGGATGAAGCGGGTGTTCAGCAGACGGTGCTCAACTCCGGCGCGTACGCGGTCGATTTGGAAAGGGTGGTTTTGACATCGGAGGGCGAAGATGGAGTGAGTCGGACGACGCTAAATCCGGGTGGGAGCGCGGGTGTTCGGGGCTTACAGGTATGCGGGTACGTTGGGACGGTTCCTGCGATACTGGCCGTCGGGCTAGAAGGGGCGCCGGGGCCGTTACCGCCGACGCCGGTCGTGGAAGTTCAGATCGTTGAGCTACCGGTTACTGGCGGGGCTGCGCCGTCTGTTGGAGTGTTGGCGGCGTTGCTGATTCTCGGAGTAGTTTTGATCGGCCTGGGCGTCGCAGCTCATTTCCGCCAAGTTAGGAGATCTGAAATTTCGTCGAGTATCTTGTCTAGTTCTTCGCCGTCGTAGCGGTCGAAGGGTTTTGAGCCGGGTTGTCGGGTGACGGGGGTCTTGATGATGCCGCGTCGCCAGAAGGCTTGTTTGTAGGTTGTGACGCCGAAGAAGAACTCGAAGTTTAGGGAGGGCAGGATGCGGTTGAACATCGCCCTCGCCTCTTCGGTTACGACTTGCTGACCGTTTTCGTCGACTCCCCCGGCTTCGAGGGCGTCCCAGACTGCTACGTGGGCTTCTGTGATGTGCCCGGCAGGCATCGTGCCGGCTCCGCCTCGTCGGTATTCGGCCAGAAGGAAACGCCCTCCCATGCCGCCCATGAT
Organism: Dehalococcoidia bacterium; assembly: GCA_965204425.1. Lineage (GTDB taxonomy): Bacteria > Chloroflexota > Dehalococcoidia > Lucifugimonadales > Lucifugimonadaceae > Bin127. Next base: position 1,888,397 of record OZ241990.1, on the reverse strand, counting down.
CGACTCGACCTTGTCGCCGCAGGCTTCGATGACCGTGGTCATCACGTTTCCGGGTAGCAGGCTTTCCTCTTTGAGGAGGCGTGCGCCGGGGATTTCTTCGATGATGCGGATGATGGTGGGTGTTGGAATTGTGGGCCCGGTAGGCGGCTTGTTGTTTTGGAGCCAGACAGGCAGGTTTGTGGCTTCCCAAAGCGCGCCGAACAGGTCGATCGTTTCCTGTCCGCCTCCCATGCCGTTCACGGGCATGGCGATGATGGAGTCTGCGCCGCAATCGACTGCGACTTTCGCTCGTTCGATGCAGTGTTCTATGGAGACGCCACTCGCGCCAGCGACGACGGGGACGGCACCTGCTACGGTTGCGACGCCGACTCGCAACACCTCGTCGCGTTCTTCGTCGGTCAGCCTTGGTCCTTCGCTGGCGTTGACGGGCATTACGATCCCGTGCGCGCCTGCTTCGACGCAGTAGCCGACGCAGCTACGCAGGGATTCGAAGTCGATGCTGCCGTCTTCGTTAAATGGAGTGACGGGGATCGAGAAAACGCCGCGGTTTCTGGTCTTGCCACCGTTGTCCGACTGTGGAGCCATGTTCTACCAACCTTGGGTTGAGATTTGCTTTGCGTATTTTAGCCCTTCGGCTCTTTCCGTTCGGCTCTTTGGCGCGAAGCGAAAGTGATGAGGCTCCGAATGGTGCGGATTCTGGGAACAGGATGATTTTGCCGAGATGTCCGGCGAGCAGATGCCCAACGAAATAGTTCGCGTGCCGCGGGGGATCGGAGGTGATTGCGGGTTCCTTAGCGCATCGCTCTCCCGACTAGGGAGAAGGGATTCAGGTGCCCCCCAGCGGGAGAGCGATGCTTCGAAAGTCGAGATGAGTGCTGAAATGGTGTTAAATCACCTTTATCGGCGAGATTGGCGCTCGAATTCCCACCGAAATCGCGGCTGAATTCTATCGAGAGAATGTGAAGAAACTCTCCAGACTGCGGTTGGTTTTAAGAGCACAGCGTTTGATGTTAATACATTTCTTTACCGCCTAGATTTTCTAAAATAGGTGATTTTTGTTGTGCTAAAAGCGGTTCTCGTCATTAATTCGCAATTAATGGATTTTCGTTTTCCGATTATTCGCACTAGGATGTTTAAACGCAGCAAGTTGCGCTTCGACCCGCGCCTTCGTAACATTTGCCCCAACTCGTCCCGAAACACCGTTGCACCCAAATTCCAATCAGAGAGAACTTCAGGATGAAGATCGAACGCATCGAACTCCACCAGCTGAATGGAAAGGTAGCTGCGCCATATAAATCGTCGATGCAGTGGAAGACGCACAGGGGGACGCTTGCGGTGCGAGTGATCGCTGACGATGGCACGTACGGGTGGGGGGAAACTGGTGCTGATGCACGTTCGGTCGGTGATGTAGTCGCGCCGTTGATCGGCAAGAATCCCGAGCATTTCGGGAGCATCTGGCAGTCCATAGTTAATCCCCGATACCAGAGCGGCGGGTACGGTGGCATCGCGTCGAAAGCGGCCAGTGCTATAGACACGGCGCTTCACGACTTAGTGGGCAAAGCGCGCGGTTTACCGGTCTATGAATTGCTGGGAGGCAAAGCCCGCGACCGCATCTGCGTTTATGCGACCGGGCTTTTTTATACCGAGTCCGATTTGACGGACCCGACATGGTCAGGATTCTTGGATGAAGCGCAGGGCTATGCGGAGTCGGGATTCCCTGCGATGAAGATGAAGATTGGCGGGTTTACGTTCCGCGAGGATGTTGATCGCGTCTATGCACTTCGTCGTCAGGTCGGCGACAACATCCGCATCATGGTGGATGCGAACGAGGCATATGACCCGATGACGGCGATATCGATGTCGCGTCGATTGGCGGATGCGGATGTCTTCTGGTTCGAGGAGCCGACCGCTTCTCGGGCTCTGGACGACAATCTGTTGATCACGACTCAGTCGCCAGTGCCGATCGCCGGGGGCGAATCGGCGAACACGCGCCGCGATGTTGCGCGACTGCTGAAACACCGGGTGTTTGACATCATTCAGCCGGAGGTGGTTAATGTCGGAGGGATATCGGAGCTGAAGCTCTCATGTGAAATGTCGGAGGCGTTCAACGTTAGGTGCATTCCGCACTTCTTTAACACGCATATCAGCCTTGCGGCGATTCTGCACACGATGGCAGTTGTCGCTCAATCGCCGCCTGCGCATCCGCGCGAGGCGTTCGTTAACGAGCCAGTGACGGAGTTCGATCAGACATCGCATCCGGTTCGGGAGGCTTTGACGACTCCGTTCTTCCAGCAATCCGGCGGTTACATCGAGGTTCCCGATGTTCCGGGTTTAGGCATCGAGGTCAACGAGGATGCGTTAGATCACTTCCGTCAGGGCGATGTCGTGGTGGTGGATTAGGATTTCGTCTTGGATTGCAAAGACAAGTAGATCTAGAGACGGCGAGGAATTTATCGATGGCAACGAACTTTGTCGAGTCGCGCCTGCAACTTGGTGAGCGCCACATCAACTATGCGGAAGGGTCGGACAGCGGGCCTCCGTTGCTTTTGATACACGGTATTAGCGGGCGTTGGCAGGATTGGGATTCGGTATCCGAGCAGTTTGCGACTGATTGGAAGATATTTGCGATTGATCTTCGGGGGCACGGCAAATCTTCTTGGGTGCGTATGCCTAACGGATACCACTGGCGGCACTACGCGATGGACCAAGTCGAGTTCATTGAACAGATTATTGGTGAGCCGGCGTTCGTGGTGGGGCATTCACTTGGCGGTGCCACCGCGTTGGGATTAAACGCCGAGCGATCGGACCTGGTTCGTGCGGCGGTTTATGAAGATCCTCCGCTGTTTTTGCAACGTCGATGGGACGGAAATGAGTTTCGGACCCGTTTCGCGGCGACGTTGGAGGTTTTGGACACGAACCCTGATCTCCAAACCTTGATCGAGCATGTCAGAGAGACGAATCCGGAACTTGACGAAGCATATTGGGTCGAACGCGCTGAAAAGTATTTGGCTATGGATCCTGACGTGTTCCGTTCGACGTTGAGCGGCCGCGCGCGTACGAATTGGCGGACTGAGGACTTGCTTGAACGTGCGAAATCCCCTGGGCTGCTTTTGCAAGCTGAGCCTGAACTAGGTTCGGCGTTGAACGATGAAGAATCGGTGGACGCGATGAAGCTCTTGCCGCAGGCGGAATTCGAGAAATGGGGAGACAGCGGGCATGGAATGCACAGCTCTTTTCCGTCGCGATTCGTGGATCGCGTGCAAACTTTCTTCTCCGCCCATCGCTAATGGCTTTCGGTACGACTGATCTCGCCGAATGAATCGCAAGTATCCTTATCTCTGCTAGCAGATTCACGCGGGTAAGCGCGCGACCACATACGGCATCCGGTAGGCCACGAGGACAGAACCGACCATGAAAGATCGACTCGCCCTGTTAAGTTCGATAGTTCCTTACTTGATCGTCTTCAGTGCGAGTGCTTGCACACTGATCTTGGAGATCGTCGCCGGTCGCATTCTGGCGCCGGTTATCGGCGTTTCGCTCTACACGTGGACCAGCATCATCGGCGTCGTGTTGGCTGGGATCAGCGCCGGGAACTACGCGGGTGGTTTGATCGCAGATAGATTCCCTTCGCGTTTGACCTTGGGCATTATCCTGCTGATTTCCGGCATATTCACCGTCATCATCTTGCCGCTGATCTCGGTAGTGGGTGATGCTGTGGGGTCGTTGCCGTTGTTGCCTCGGATCGTGACGCTCACCGCCGTTCTGTTCCTTCCTGCCAGCGTGATCCTCGGTATGGTTACGCCCATCGTGATCAAGCTGGAGCTGCGCGAGCTTTCTAGAACTGGCGATATCGTTGGGCGGTTCTATGCGATTTCGACGGCTGGATCGATACTGGGCGTGTTCCTGACCGGGTTCGTTTTGATCCAGTGGATCGGTACTCGACCGATCGTTCTCGCGGTTGCGATTGTGCTGTTCGCGATGGCGTTGCTGTTCGGCGATCTGTGGAAGGTTCGCTACAAGTTTCTGGCGGTTGTTGCTGTTGGCGTGATCGCGGTCTCGGGAGTGTTGACTGTTCGTTACGACTGGTTCGATTCGGGGTGCGATGAGGAGAGCAACTATTTTTGTGTGAAGGTCCGGGAACGGACGATTCAAGACCAGACGGTCAGGACTCTGACGCTTGATCAGCTTTTGCACAGCTATGTGGCGAAAGAAGATCCGTCGTTCTTGGTTTACGGGTACGAGAAGATCACTGCGGACTTCGTGGCGCTTCAGGAGTATCGGGTGGGGACTCCGAAGATCATGTTTATCGGGGGCGGAGGGTATACGATGCCTCGTTTGATCGAGCATCAATATTCGGACTGGGAAGTTGAGGTGATTGAGATTGACCCCGTGGTGACGCGTATCGCTCACGAATATCTTTGGCTTCCCCTTAATACGAATATTGTGAGTTACCACGAAGATGCCAGGATGAAGGCGCGCGAGCTTCCTGTTGGCGCGTACGACATTGTGGTTGGGGACGCGTTCAACGACTTTTCAGTGCCGTACCAGCTCACTACTCACGAATTCAACCAGCAAGTGAAGCAGCTGCTCAACCCCACCGGGATCTATATCGTCAACATCGTCGACAACATCGAGATCGGCAACTTTCTCCGTTCGTATGTCAACACAATGCAGCAGACATTTGAACACGTCTATGTCCTACGTGACGACGATTTGTGGGACAAAGACGAACGATCCAACGTTACGTACGTCGTTGTGGGTTCGTCGGTACCGATTACTGCGGAAGATCTGGCGGAAGCTAACGCAGCGGTGGGCTGGCATGAGCCGATAACTAGGTTCATGCCGGATGATCTCTTCTATCGCTGGTTTCATCAGAAGGATCCGGTGATGCTTACCGACGGATTCGTTCCGGTTGATCAGATGCTCGCCCCGGTGTTTCTACATAGCAGGTGACGGGGCCTGATTTTTCGAAACTGCGCTTCTATTCGAAAATCTCCGACAGAGCGTCATCGGTTCTTCCGAACATCTCACGCTCTTCTTCTGACGTCGCGTGGTCGTATCCGAGCAGATGCAAGGTGCCGTGGATGGCGAGCATCGCCAATTCGCGTTCGAAGGCAACAGACTTTTCTGAGGCTTGACGCTGTGTTTGCGCGATTGAGATTGCGATGTCGCCAATACTCTCGTTGGGATCGTCTTCAGCGAATGCGGGGAATCCGTCGTCCGGCTTAGCTTCGAAGGATAGGACGTCAGTGACGTGGTCCTCGCCGGCGTAGTCGCGGTTCAGTTGACGCAATCGTTCGTCGTCGGTTAGCAAGACGGTTACCGAGGCTGGCTGATCGTCGGTGAATCCTTGGTGACGAAGGATTGTGCGGACGGCAAGATCTACAACGTTTTCACTTCCGGCGGGCACCTTCGCTGTGCCGGGCTCTATTTCGACCTCAACTTGGATCGCCATGTTCGATCTGTGTCAATTGAGGTGCCTTGATACCGCCTCGCGAAGCCTTCGCAACATGCTCAGCAATGGCGAATACTTCGCGTCGATATCGGCCAAATCAGCGGCAACAGCGGTGGCTTCAGCAATTCCGGTTGTAATCTCAGGTGCCGATGTCATGGCGATTTCGGCGTACATTTTCGCCTGCATCAGATTGGGTGTGAGGCGTTCGGCAATGATCTCGGACTCTCGATAGTTGCCTCTGGACACGGAGGTTAGCGCCAACTCCTCGGCGGTTTGGATGGCGTCACCGATGGCGAGCGTTATTTCCTCGGCGGTGCTAGGTTCGTCGCGGGACAAATCGGAGGGATCGGTTCAGTCTTCGAACCACTCGGAGTCGAACGCCAGGGACATGGGGGCCCACCAGTCGTCGGGGCCAGCTTCTGGTACCTTCTGCTGATACGTCATCATCAGGTCGTTCCACTCTTCGGCGCGTTTGGATGATGTGTAGCTCTGGAAGTCGCGACTCGGGTCGAAATCGTCGGGTGCGATGCAGTACATGAAGAGGTGGTTTCCGATGCGGAATATCTCCATGCGCTCGATGCCGATGCCTTTCAAGGCTTCGAGCACCTCGGGCCAGACGTTTCGGTGATACTCCTCGTACTCGGCGATGATCTTTGGATCGTCTTTCAGGTCCAGAGCTTGTGCGAAGGATTTCATGACACCTTTTGCCAACCAATTCGGATCAGGATCGCGTTGAGAGCGCCCATGTTCGGCTGGGTCGCTCGTTCAGTAGCGCAGTTTAACACTGGCCGAACCCGTGGCAACGTGATGACGTTCGACTGGCTCTATTCCGTTTCGATCGGCAACTGGATTCCGACGATCGTGCCGTCTTGAGTTCCGGCGAATAGCATGTCGCCTTCGACGGCGGGGCCAGATTTGCACAGTCTGCAAGGGGAATCGCCTTCCCAAAGGTCAATCTGGTACTCTGCTTTTCCGCGTTCGAGGTCGATCATGTACAGGACGCCAAAGTGGTCGATCACATAGACATACGCACCAGATATTACGGGCCCACCGATTACCGCCGCGTCGGTGCCTTCGAACGCCTCCGTATATTCCCTCCAAAGCAATTCGGGAGTATCGTAGCTGTCCCGTTCCCGTATTCTGTCAGCTTCTCGTTCGTCGGGGTTTAGCGCGTATATGGCTCCGGAACGATCCGTGGCGATGACGATATCTTCCGTGGCAGCGATTTCTCCCCGAACCGGACGCTTCGCGTAGTAGACCCATCTGGTTCGGTTGTTGGTGTATTTGATGATTTCTCGGGCATCATTGCCGAAGTAGATATCATCACCAGATTTGACGACAGCCGATTTGAGGGGGCTTGGTTCATCGTCGCCGCCGGAGTTGTAATACGGCATTCGTTCGCCGAGATATGCCGCGGTACCACTGCGTGCACCGGTTGCGATTGTGACTCCGTGTAGATTCCCATCGACGTTGCCGATGTAGAAGAACCCGTTGTGAGCGACACCAGATTCATCGAAGTTATCCAGAGGCTTTCGATTACTGGCGGGGTACTGCCATTTGAGCCCGCCGAGTGTTTCACTTTCCGGATCGGTGTCGAAGGCGTAGATGTAACCATCGGTTGACGGTGCGATGATCAGATCCTGGTAAAGGGTCGGGCGAACGTCGAGGCTACCGACGTTGGTGTAGTTCCACAATTTGCTTCCAGTTTCGGAGTCGAGCGCAAAGATGCCGTCGCTCGCGGTCCCCACGTAGACTATGGTGCCGTCGTCGCTAAGCACCGCGCCGCTGGTGACGTCGGACCCCATGTTGCGGGACCATCGTTCTTCGCCTGTTGAGGCGTAGAGCGCGTACATCTTGTTGTCTTTTGACCCGACGTAGACGATTCCTTCGTGGACCGTGATGTCCGGGACGATGGAGCGGATGGGGCCCGTGCCTGTGACTCAGTTTGGAACACCCAGGCGATTGTTAGATCGGAGACCGGTTCGGGTGTCGGCGTGGGCGTGATGGTTGGGGTAGGGGTAACAGTTGGCGTGTCAGTTGGGACTGGCGTGTTGGTCGGAGTCGGTTCCGGAGTGTGTGTGGCGGTTGGCTCGGGAGTGGGCGTGTTTGTCGGTGCGGCGGTGGGTGGGACCGCAGCGTCCGGCGTGTCGGAACTCCCTGATTCGGCATCTGAATTGTCGGGATTTTCTGATGGCGTATCTGGAGTGGCAAGGTCTTCTGGCGAATTTTCGGGTGTGGCGTTGGCCTCGGGTGAAGTTTCTTGCGTAGGGCCGCCCTCTGGCGAAGCCTCGGATGTTGCTTCATCTCCCGGAGGAGGAACTGGCGTATCTGTGGGTAGCGGAGTCGCGGTGTTGGTCGGTGCGGCAGTTGCCGTCGGTGGTGGCGTATTGGTCGGCTCTGGCGTGGGGCTCGGCGGAACTGGTGTATCGGTTGGAACGGGCGTTGGTGTGTGCGTTGGTGCTGGGGTTGGTGTCGGGACCTTTGTAGCAGTGGGGACGGGTGTGTAAGTTGCCGTCGGTTCAGGCGTTGCGGTCTCGGTCGGCGTCGATGTGGATGTGGCCGTTGCGGTGAAGGTGCTGGTCACGGTAAAGGTGGGGGTGAAAGTAAACATCGGGATTTTCCGGTCCGATATATCAAACTTCACGGTTTCGCCAGAGGTGGGGTCCTCCGTCGGTGCGACCTCGGTCTGCTCGCCATCAGTGCATGCCACTAATGCTGCGAGGGCACCACTCGCTAACACCGCAGTCGCAAAAAGCACGACGCGGCGAAGCAAACTGCCGCTCTTGCGCAGAGACATCATCATTACAGGTTAACGATTTCCCATACGACGATTCCATACCGCGCAGTTCCGTCAAACTACCTTAATGACCAAATCTACCGTTACGGGCATCGGGTATAGTCATGCTTGACATCAACACGCATCTCACCTGACGGCAAAGTAACAATCGGAGGAAACCTCACATGAAACGCGTCGGATTTCTCATGAAGATAAGACCTGAAACCATGGAAGAGTACACAGAGCACCATGCGAATGTGTGGCCCGACATGCTCGAGGCGCTGCGCCGACATGGATGGCGGAATTACAGCATCTTCGCCAAGGATGATGGGACGCTTTTCGGATACGTCGAGGTCGACGAGTCTTTCGAGAAGTCGCTCGAAGGCATGGCCGCTGAGGAAGTCAATGACCGCTGGCAGGAGTTCATGGCACCATACTTCGAAATACCTGAAGGCGGTCGTCCAGACCAGTTCATGATCGAACTCACACAGGTCTTCTATACCGACTAACGCGCCGGAGGCAAACAATGGCACTTCCGCCCTTCATCGACACCCATCACCACCTCTGGGACCTTGAGAACAATCCCTATCCCTGGCTCACGGAAGGGATCGATCACTTTGTGGGCGATTACTCGATCTTTCGCCGGACGTACCTGATTTCGCATCTGCACGAAGATGCCGCGGGACTCCCGCTAGTGAAATCGGTGCATGTTCAAGCCGAATGGGACCACGAGTCTGATCCGGTCGGCGAGACGGCTTGGTTGCAAAGTGTGGCGGATTCTCCAGACTCCCGCGGTATGCCGCACGCGATCATCGGGTATGCCGATTTGTCACAACCTGACGCACCAGAGCAGGTAGCTAGGCATGCCGAACATGCCAATTGGCGGGGTATCCGCCACATGCTGAACTGGGCAGAGGATCCCAAATGGCAATTCACGGATCGTAACGATTTGATGACGGATGCCGATTGGCTTCGCGGGTACCGAGCACTCGCAGACCACGATGGTTCTTTCGACTTGCAGGTGTGGCCATGGCAGTTAGAAGACTCCGCAGGACTGGCGCATCGAGTGCCCAATGTCCCGATCGTTTTGGATCACACGGGTATGCCGCGTGATTGGGACGACGACGGTGTTGAGCTTTGGCGCAAGGGCATGGCTGCGCTCGCCACCGCCGACAACGTGAGCGTCAAGATCTCCGCGCTCGGCATGTTCTCCGGCGAATTCACCGCTGACCGCATCCGACAGTTCGTGCTCGACACGATCGACATATTCGGGGTCGACCGATGCATGTTCGCATCCAACTACCCCGTCGATATGCTGTTCACCTCCTACGCGAACATCTGGAACGCATACGACGAGATAACGGGCGACTTTTCGGCTGGAGATCGAACCAAGCTATTTCAGACCAATGCCGAACGCTACTACCGCATCTGAGCGTCATACTGCCAATTCGGGATTAGATAATGACCTATTGGCGATACGAACCAACACGCCACTCGAAATAGGGAGAAACGACGATGACCGTAGCCCATCTGCGAACTTACACCATCAACAAAGGCATGATGGATTCTTGGCTCAAACTCTTTGACGAGACACTCATCGACGTCATGGATGGCTTTGGGATGAAGGCCGAGACCGTCTGGGTCAACGAAGAAGAGTCGCAGTTCATCTGGATCCGTTCATACGGTGAAACGATGGAGGAACTCGAGGCCAAAGAAGCCGCGTTCTACGGCTCCGACTGGTGGGAAGAGAATATGCCGCTCGTTCGGGGGCACCTCGCACACCGCGACATCAAAGTCATCAAGTCCGTGGACTAAACCGCCATCGGCGGCTCACGTACAGCTAGACTTCTCGACCAAGTTAGGTCAGCACGCACCGAGCAGTTCAATCTGCTGGGAATAGAAGGCAGCGTTTCGCGGACATTCATCATCCTCGTTGCGCCGGTACTGAACCTGCTGGGATGGCGGGTCAGCCATCCGGAGTTCTGGTTCATCCCGGAGACGCTGGACGACGCCGATGCGCGCATGGTCCACGCCTTGCGTTCGGATGCTGCACCGGATCAAACGTTGGCCGTTGTCGAAACCCGCGCACTTGGCGCCGACATCGTAAGCGGCATCGAGTTTCATCTCCAGAGGTGCATCCAAACGGGTGTCGCGATATTCGCCATTACTGACGGTAGATACTGGCACCTGTATCCGATCGTGAAAGACGTGAACGTAGGACAACCTGCCGCCATCTGCGATCTTTTCAGCCAAGACGAATCTGGTGCCGCGCCGATGGAGATGCTCAACTGCAGAACGCCCGCTTTCGATACTCCAAAATCAACCTGAAATCACCCAGACATGACTGATCTCACTAAATGCAAGGCCCTGACCTTCGACCTCTTCGGAACCGTCCTTGACCTCGGAGGCAGCCTGACTCCGTATATCGCCGAATTTATCCGCGCTCGAGATGCGGAAGCTAGGGTAGATGCTTCCGCATTTTGGGCTGAGTTGCGGCATCGTCAGCGAATCGAGCAGTATCAGGATTCTTTGGTGGAGTTGGGGCACTCCGGGTATTTGGAGACGGCGCAGAAAGCGTTCGTGTATGTTGCGAAGCTTAATGATCTTCCACCGACCAAGGAGGAGGTTGAGACGTTTATGGCTGGTTGGCAGGAGTTGAAGCCGTTTGCAGACTGTATACCCGGGCTTGAGCGATTGGCGTCTATGTTTAAGTTGGTGGCCCTATCGAACGGCAACCCCTGGTTCTTGGATCACCTCGTCCAGAATCGGATCCAGTTTGATTTCGACGATGTGATCTCGGTCGAGGTTGCGGGTGCGTTTAAACCGCATCCTGGGGTATATCGGAGCGCCGCCAGAATCCTCGACATGGAACCGGGGGAGTTGATTATGGTTTCTTCGAACTCGTTCGATGTTATGGGTGCGCGAACCTGCGGGTTACGTGGCATTTATGTGAACCGCTACAACCTGCCGTTTGAGGATACCGATGCGCGTTACGAACCTGATTTGACAGTTGCCGACTTTAGTGAGATGGCGGACTGCCTGTCGAGTTGAGCAGTTGGATGGTGGCGATGCCATGACCGACCTTTTGGAATACGTAAAGCCGGGCCTGCGCCACGAGCGGGAGTGGGTTGTTGAGGACTCGATGCTGTATTCGCCGGGCGGGGATCCCGCGCGGGCCACTCTTTCGAGTCCTTCGATGATCAACGAGCTGGAAACGACCGCCATGCTCGGACTAGATCACCTCTTGCCCGACGACGGTTTCACTGTCGGTTTCCACGTTGACATCAAGCACGTCGCACCAGCGCCACCCGGCGCGCAGATGAAGACGACGGCCGAGCTTATCGAGGTTTCTGGCACGAGATTCAGGTTCCACGTCGAAGCACACGACCTCGACAGCGGCAAACTCATCGGCATCGGCATCCACCGCCGCGCCGCAATCTTTCCCTAGCGACTGCCTTGAGAGACCAGATCGTCGGGCGAAACCGTCCCAATCAAGTATCCGCTCTCGAAAACCAGCAATAAATCGATCCCGCGCCGTTCCAGAATCTGTTCCGCCAGCGAAACATCCACATTCGGCTCGATCACAAACGTCCGGACCGGTTGGGCGACGTCAGCGACCGTCAACCCGGCACCTTGGTTCTGACTCAAGCCCAGCGACAGCACATCCTGCATACTCACCGTCGCCGTCACCTGCCCTCCGGTGATCACCGGTATCGGCAACTCAGGATGCCGCGAAATCACGTTCTTCACCGCAGCGTCTAAAGGCGTGGTGGCATTCAAAGCCGTTGGCACTGGCGTCATCACCGACCGCACCACGACACCAGAGTCCCGGGGCCGCGAGTCTGACCGCCGCGCCCGCGCCGCCTCCGCCATCGACGTCGGCAGTATGAACATCGCAATCACGATCAGCCATAACCCACCAGACAGGTCCTGACGACCGACGATCATGTAGATCGCCGCGGCAATTATCAAGATCCCAAGCGCTTGACCCGCCCGCCCCGCAAACCTAGCCGCAAACCGACGATTCCCCGTCAGTGCCCACACCGACGACTGCAAAACCCGACCGCCGTCCAGCGGCAAGCCCGGCAGCATGTTGAAAATCGCCAAAGCGATGTTCTGGAGGCCGATGTAGAACAAAAGCCCCTGTAGAAGTGCTGCGCCACCCGTCGCGAACGGGTCACGAAACACCAGATACGCCAAAGCCGCTACAACACCGATCAGCAACGACATCCCGGGGCCTGCCGCGGCTATCAGAAAATCGTGCGACGCCCGCGCCCGCGTCTCAGCGATCAAACTCACCCCGCCGAAAATCATCAGCGTGATCGACACCACCGAATATCGCAAGCGTTTCGCCGTCAAGGAGTGTGCTAACTCATGCGCCAAAACAGACAGGAAAAGGCAGATGGTAACGAAGCCCGCGAGAATCCACTCTTGGGTTCCCGTGAGATTGATCGAGATGAACGGCAATCCTCCTGACGCGAGCATCGCGGTGAGGAACGCGAATCCGAACAGCCACGACCAGTGAACCTGGATCGGGATGCCAAACAACTTACCGATGCGCATACGGAGTGTTTCTCAAAACCTCATACCGACAGGTGATCTGCCGAGTTATCGAATCCGACTACCTAACCATACGAACATTTCCACAATCAGTATCTACGCAACCCCTTTATACCGGCGACGGCTGGCACCCATTTGTAATACCTGCTCCCCCTTCGTCATATCGATCGCACCATGTCATTCCGAGCGTAGCGAGGAATCTGATCGCCTTGCCTCGTCGCTGTCAACTGGGATTCTTCACTCCGCTGCGCTTTGTTCAGAATGACAAACTGTGTGGTTCGCGTTCCCCTTTTATCCCGCCATCCTGTCATTCCGAGCGTCGCGAGGAACCTGTAACCTAACGGAATGCAAATCGACGACCCATCCTCCTTCAACGCCACGATAGCAGCCGCCCGGCGCGCTGGTGTTCGATTTGAAGACGACTCTCCGCCTGCAATCCGAAGCGTCCGTCAAAACGACGGATTTGATCTGAATTTCGTCGATTGGGGAGAAGCAACTGGCGGCAAACCCGTCATCATCTTCATACACGGATTTCTGCAACAGGCTCGAACCTGGGACTTCACGTGCCTTGCCCTCCGCAACCGCTTTAGGTGTATCTCGCTGGACCTTAGGGGACACGGCGACAGTGGACGTCCCAGAGAGGCCGATTACACCACGCACCACTACCTGAGCGATCTCCAATGCCTCGTCGATCATCTCAATGACGAGATGGATATCCGACATTTCGGACTCTGCGGACTATCACTCGGCGGAAGCCTGTCCTACATATATGCGTCACAGCATCCCGACATCGTTGAGGCCATCGTCGTCGTCGACGTAGCGCCTGAGACGAACCGCGAAGCCAGCAGAGGCATCAATCGTTACATCTCGGCCCTTCCCAAAGACGGACCCTTCGAAGAACTCGTCGATAAAGTCCACCGCATGAGCCCCATGCGAAACCGAACCGCCGTCGAAGGCTCCCTACGGAGGGCCACTCGCGTACTGGGCGACGGACGATGGGAGTGGAAGCATGACCCGCGCCTCCTAGAACATCACCGACGCAGTTTCACACCCGACGACTACTGGACGGCACTCAGCAAAGTCGATGTTCCGACACTCTTCGTACTCGGCAAAAACTCCAAACTGGTCACGCCGGACACCGTTCGACGCATGATCGAAATTGTTCCGGGGAGTTCCGCGACTTACGTCGACAAGGCCAGCCACCGCGTTCCGGGCGACAACCCCATCGGCTTCATCAAAGCCGTCTCTCCGTTTTTCGACCGTTACGTGCTGAAGAAAGACGTCGGGAGGGTCCACGACGTTAAGCAATCGCCGACCTAAGATCTTCTACGGCTGGTGGATCGTCATCGGCAGCGGCGCGGTGCAGTTCTACACCTCAGCCGTCTTCTGGCGCGGCTTTCAAGCTTTCGTCGATCCCGTACTGCGCTCGTTTGGGGGTTGGGGATCGGGTGTTTTCGGCACCGCAATGGCGATCCAGCGTGCCGAGAGTTCTTTCATCACGCCGTTCGTAGGTGCGGCCATTGACCGTTTCGGACCTAGACCGGTCTTGGTGTTCGGCTCTTTCGTTACTGGTTGCGGTTTCATCCTTCTCAGTCAGATGCAGGAGCTGTGGCATTTCTACGCGGCGATGCTGGTGTTGGGTGTCGGATTGTCGTTCGGCGAGTTCATCGTGTTCGTGACGACGATCGTCAACTGGTTCGTGCGAAACCGATCGCGGGCGCTGGCGATGTTCATGACGTTTTCGGCGACTGGTGCGGTGGCACTGCCACTACTTGTATGGGTGATTGAATCGTTCGGTTGGCGCGCCGTCCTGTTGGGCGTCGGCATGGGATTCTGGGTCATTGGAATCCCGGCAGTTATTTTGCTGCGTCGCCGCCCTGAGGATTACGGCGAACGACCCGATGGCGAAACGGCAGCATCCGTCGCTGGTCCGAACAGCAACCGAAGACAGCGAAACCAACCAAGGGAGGTCTCGGTTGGAATTCGAGAGGTTTTGCGTTTGCGCGCCTTTTGGCAGATCGCCATTGCGGTGAGCATCGGCGAACTCGTGGCGATGACCAATATCTATCACCTTCCGACGTTGATCGAGTATGAGATCGACCTGTGGCTGGCTTCAGTCGCCGCAGGCGCGGTCGCGATCGGAGACATCGCCGGGCGGATCACTGTCGGCTTCATCGGCGATCGCTACCGATTGAAGATCCTGTTAGCGATCGCGCTCTCGTTTCAAACCATCGGAGTTGCGGCCCTCTCGCTCATCAATTCGGAATTTCTAGGCATATCGTGGGGTTTGTCGCCGCTGCCGTTTTACGTAATATGCACTGGGTTTGGCTTCGGGGCATCGATTCCGTTGCGGCTTTCGATCCTCGCCGACTACTTCGGCAGGCGTAGTTACGGAACCTTGGTTGGGGTGACTAGCTCCGTGAGTTCGATGTTCGTGACGGCAGGACTCTTGTTCGTTGGATTCATGTCGGATTTCGCCGACTCATACCGCCCCGGCTACACGGTGATGACGATTTTGATCCTGCCGACGGTGCCACTCACACTTGCGTTGGAATCGCCGGCAAGGGTGGCTGCTAAAGTGCGGCAGACTGCCCATTCGCGTATGAGACGATTTGCGTTGGGCTGATGAGGTTGATCTGAATGCGACCTCTAGGACTTTCGGTTTGTACGCTGAATCCCGCAACCTAAACCGAAGATTTCCTGTTGCTCATCGCGATATCCTGACTCGTTTATCAGGGGTTACTTCTTTACACAATCCCGCCCCGCACCTCGCACCGAGTCCAATCATCGGAAGGCATCGCGCCGTTGAAAAAACGCCCCGCTAACATCTTCTACGGGTGGTGGATCGTGCTCGGTGGCGGGTTCATGCAGTTCTACGCCTCCGCCGTTTTTTGGCGCGGGTTCCAGGCGTTTGTAGACCCCATCCTCGCGACGACCGGTTGGAGCCGCGCCGCATTCGCCGCCGCCGTCTCCATCCAACGTGGCGAAAGCGGGTTGATATCGCCATTCGTCGGCGTAGCACTTGATCGCTTCGGTCCAAAGGTTGTGATGATCTTCGGGGTGATCGTCACCGGCTTCGGCTTCATCGCCATGAGCCTCATGCAGAACCTGTGGCACTTCTACGCCTCAGTCCTCCTCCTCGCTCTCGGTATGAGCTTCGGTACATTCATCGTCTTCGTCGCGACCGTCGGAAACTGGTTCGTCCGACGACGGGCACGGGCATTCGCCGTCCTCATGACATTCTCCGCTGTCGGCGCCATCGCCCTACCTCCGCTCGTATGGCTGATCGACACCTACGGGTGGCGCCCAATCCTCTTCGGCGTCGGCGTCGGTTTCTGGATCATCGGCATTCCCGTCGCTCTCATGATGCGTCGTCGCCCTGAAGATTTCGGACAACTGCCGGATGGTGAGGCTGATCTCAGAGGCATTGATGAAAACGGACAGAGCCGCACCGGACCTCGGGAAATCTCCATCGGTGTCAGGGAGGTCCTGAGGCTCCGGGCTTTCTGGCAGATCTCTATTGCCGTGAGCATCGGCCAGCTCGTCAGCTCGACCAACCTTTTCCACCTGCCGGCACTCATCGAGTACGAGATCAGCGCTTGGCTCGCCGCGAGCGCGGCCGGAGCTGTCGCCATCGGAGATATCCTCGGACGCGCCGGGATTGGATTCATCGGAGACCGCTTCGACAAGAAACTCCTTCTCGCCGGATCGTTCCTGATCCAGATGCTCGGCGTCGCAGCTCTCGCCGCCATCAACTCTGACTACTTCGGCATCGAATGGGGACTCATCCCGCTGCCCATCTTCATCATCGGCTTCGGACTCGGCTTCGGTGCCTCGATACCGCTCAGGTTGGCGATTCTTGCTGATTACTTTGGGCGTCGCAGTTATGGCTCCGTCGTCGGCATCGCCAGCTCCGTCAGCGCCGTATTTGGGACCATCGGACCGCTTTTCGTCGGGTTGATGTTCGACATCACCGGATCATACCGCCCGGCATATGCGGTGATGGCGATTGTGATGCTGGTGGCACTTCCGTTGATCATGACACTTGAATCGCAGACCCGTACGGCCGCCAAGGTACGGCAAGCTGCACGTAATCGGGTTCGTCGTCTGGCACTGAGACGGTAAGCGGTAAACGATGATCACGGTTCCGCCGCTGTGCGGGCTCTGGCGATCCGGCGACTGATGCTGGGGTGGCTGTGCAGAGCCGTCTCGATGATGGGATGAGGATCGGCGTTGGATAGGTTCAACTTGCCGAGTTTCTCCATGGCACTGATGAATTCGGTTCGCATGGCGGTTGTAGAGATAGCGAAGTCATCGGCCGCAGTCTCTCGACGACGGGAGTAGGTGTTGGCCAAGGGTAAGGCGACGATGCCTACTGCCGTGCTCACTAGGGCGAGCAAAGGGAGGTTGGCGTAGTCGTGGAGGGTGCCGTTGAGTCCGAACGTGTCCGACCAAGCGTTCAGAGCAAGGTCGATGAACCACATCGAGACGAAGATGATCACGACCTGCACCGCGATGCCGCGCCAGATGTCGCCGTTGACGTGATGACCGAGTTCGTGGGCGATGATGACCTCGATCTCGTCGGGTTCGTGGCTTTCGATGAGGGTGTCGGAGATGATGATGCGACGGGTTTTACCCCAACCGGCTAGCGCGGCGTTGGCTTTGACCGTTCGGTCGCCGAGCTTCCAGATGTAGGCGCCTTGGACGTAGGTGTTTAGGCGTTCTGAAAGCCGTTCCAACCGATCTTTGAGTTCCCCGTCGGGCAGCGGCTCGAACTTGAAGAAGATCGGCATGAGGACGATCGGCGCGATGGCTGCCATAAAGATCGAGATCGCTGAGAAGAGGAGAGATGCCCATACCCACCAGAGATTGGGATCGACGATGAGGACAGCGTAGAGTAGCGCCACGAAAGCGCCCAGCAATACCGTCTGCAACCCCAAACCCTTCAACCAGTCCTTCGCCCATCCAAGCATGGTTCGGCGAGTCAGATCGTATCTGCGTTCGAGGACGTGGCCGGAGAAGTAGCTAAGCGGGAGTGTGACCAATTCCAAGGCGATCGAAGCTAGGACGATGTAGACGACAGCGCCGAGAACGACGATGCCGAATGTTTGGTCGGAGACGAAGTCACGGATGTCGGCGGACGTGCCGGTAACGAGGATGACTGCGGGGACGATGAGGTAGATCGCAAGGTTAACGAGTCCGACGAGCATCTTGATGCGCTCGTAGCGTTTGGGATCGCGGTGATTTGTCGTCGGGGGTTCGGACATGGTCTTTTTGTTAGCGAAGAATATCTCTGATGTGTCCCAGCCCATCGTCGAAGTCGTTTGCGCCGCCGTGCGAGGGATGTCTTAAATGTTCGTGTTCGACGCCTATGGAGCGTAGCGCATTGTCTGCGACGTTACCGACTGATACTACGAGAGAGTTTGGGAACAGTTCGATGATGTCGCGTAGCCATCGGGATCCGTATTCGATCTCCGAAGCGCTTGGGTGGCGATTGCTGTTTTTGTGGTGATCATGCGGCCAGAAGGGGTAGGCGTTCCAGGTCAACGGACGAGGTAGGTCGGCGAAGTGGCGGTTGACGTGCTTCCAAAGAATGGTTGCGGTTGCTTCGCGTTGGTGCGGGTCGTGTGGATGCGGGACCTCGTAACGGGTGTCTGGTCCAAAGTTTTGCCAGGGATCGTCGGATGAGTTGAGGATGTCGGGCGAAGTGAAAGGAATGCCGGTTATGCGAGCACCTTTCACTCCAGGAGCTTCGCCGATGAAAATCGTTGATTGGGGCGTGTCTTCGAACGATTCGAGCCAATGGCGCAGATTTTCGGATCGTGCGGCATCTTCGTAGATGTTGAGACTGTCGGAGCCGATGGTTTTGGCGTTGGAGAGGGATCTGATGAACTGATCAATCTTTGATTGGTGGTTCACTCAATGACCTCTGCTGTGCGTTTTTCGAACTGTTTCCAGTCCCATTCTGCGCCCCAGCCGGGAGTGTCGGGAGGGCTCAATTTGCCGTCGATTGGGGCGATCCAGTTTAGGAGGCCGATTTGCTCGCCATCTTTGTCGTGCCGACCGCCTGGGAAGTATTCGTAGTAGGAGGTGTTTTGGATGCAGCAAAGCAGGTGTGCGTGAACCAAGCCGTAGAGGCCGCCGGGTCCGTTGAGTTCGACGTTGGTGCCGTGTAGTTCGGCGAGATGTGTGAGTTTCATCAGGTTTGTCGTGCCGTGACGGGCGTTTTGGCGGATGAGATCGGTGGCGCCGGAGATGAGGTACTGGGCACACAGGTCGGTGTCGTACATGAACGTCTCGGTCGCCATGATCGGAATTTCGAGGGCGGAAGCGAGGCGGACGAGTTGGTTGTGGCTGCGCTCCGGCAACGGCTCTTCGAACCAGCGGTAGTCGAGATCTTCGAGTGCGTGGCCTACTTTGACGGCTTCCTCGAAGGTGTAGATAGCGACCGGATCGTGCATGCAGTCGATTTCGTCACCGACTGCGTTGCGGATTGCCGTCAACCAGCGGATGTTCTCATCGACCGGGTGGTAGAAGTGGTCTTTGACGGCGATGAAACCTTGATCCAACGCTCGATGCGCATCCTCAACCGCCTCTTCGATTGTCGCGCCGCGGGTGTTGTAGTAGGCGTGAATCTCGTCTCGGACCTTGCCTAGCAGAGCGTGTACGGGCAGTCCCGCAACTTTGCCTGCGATGTCCCATAGGCAGTTGTCGAATCCGCCGAACCAACTCGGTGAGCGGTATACCCATCGGGTTCCTTGGTGCAGTTTTTGGTAGAGGTATTCACGTTTCAGCGGGTCTTCGCCGACTACCAGGGCTTGCAGCTGTGGTACGTCAGCTGGATAGAGACCTGTGTGACCGTCCCCCGGCGTGGTGCAGATCCCGGTGATGCCTTCATCGGTTTCGACGTGGAGCACGTATTCATATCGCGGCTTGCTCTTGGCAGGGACGGTATGGTGCAACCATCTCTCACGCCGCTGACCGTGCAGTTTGATGAGATCGTAGTACTGGTCGGAGCCATCCATCTCGAGGATGGACAATTTGACGTTCGTTATTTTCATGACGTACTCAGTGGGTCGCCGCAGATTGCAATGAGTTTATCCGTTGGGCTCGCGTACTGACGGGACTTATCCTTATGACCAATCTCAGATGACGAAACTTTAGGAAGCCGAGGCGACGATATGGCAAACACGATGAGAGCTGCGCTCGACGACGGATCCGGCGTCTACACCACCCAAGACGCACCAATGCCCGAGATGTTTGAGGGTGCCGCGATGATCCGCGTCCGACAGACCGGCATCTGCGGATCCGACCTCCACATGACCACCCGCCGCGAAGAAGCGCAAGACCTCCCCTCCGGTCACGAAGTCACCGGCGAAATCGTCGAACTTCCGAAAGGCAACCACGGGTTGGGGGTTGGAGACCGCGTCGCCATCGACACCGTATGCTCGGGACGCGCCTGCTTCGACTGCCGATTCTGCAACTACGGACAGTACCGACACTGTATGAACATGGTCGACGACTCCGGCGGCGGATTCGCCGAATACATGACCCGACGCCCGTTGGGACTCTTCAAACTCGGCGACGACATGGACTGGACCGACGGCGCGCTCGTCGAACCCATGGCCGTCTCCGTCCACGGACTCCGCTACGCCGGTATGAAACCCGGAGACATCGTCGCAGTCGTCGGCTCGGCACCCATCGGACTCTCCTCCATCGCCAGCGCACACGCCTTCGGTGCCAGCAAAGTCATCGCCTCCGCAAAATACCCCCAGCAAGCCGAACTCGCCGCCAAGATGGGCGCCGACATCATCACTGGAGCCGAACCCGGAGAACTCGCCGACCGCGTCATGGACGAAACCCACGGCGTCGGAGCCGACATCGTCGTCGAATCCGTCGGCGGGCACCAAGCCGTCTCATTCCACGAAGCCATCAAAGCCACCCGCAACCAAGGCACCATGGTCTACCTCGGCGGCATGAAAATCCCCATGGAAGTCGACCTCTTCGACCCCCTCCTCCGAGAGATCAAGATCATCTCCTCCAACTGCTACGGCATCATCGACGGCGTCCACGACTACGAAGTCGCCATCAACCTTCTGGCCACCGGCAACTACCCCTACCGCGACACAGTAAAACACCGCTACAACCTCGAACAAATCGACCAAGCCTTCAACACCGCCTTCGACAAAACCACCGGCGCCATAAAAGTCCACATCGTCCAAAACTAAAGCGCAAACGGTGCGAAGGACTAGAATCGCACCATACCCACCAATTCATAAACACGCGTTGCAATGACCGCGAAACTCAACCGAGACAACGTCCTAGACCTCCTCAGGCAACACAAGCCGATTCTTAAGGAGCGCTTCGGTGTGACTGAGATTTCCCTCTTCGGCTCCTTCGCACGCGACGAAGCGACGGAAGACAGCGACATTGATGTCGTCGTCAAGTTCGATGGCACTCCGTCTGCAAGGTCGTATTTCGGCGCGCAGTTCTACATCGAAGACCTCTCCGGTCGTAAGGTCGACTTGGCGCGCAGACACGAACTGCGGAAAGAGATCCTGCCTTACGTTGACAAGGATCTGATCAGTGTATGAGGGTGAGAAGTCTGCGCGTGAATGGCGTTCATTCGTTACCCACATGATCGAGAGCGGCGAAGCGGTGATGTCCTTTACGGAGGGTCTGGACATCAATGATTTCGAGAGTGACCAACGCACCTATAAAGCCACCTTGTGGGACCTCCGCATCATCGGTGAAGCCGCCACGCGCATCCCAGACGAAATTCGTGAAGCCAACCCTCATATTCAATGGCGACAGATGATCGGGATGCGCCACCGCATCACCCACGCATACGAAGCCACCGATACAGACATCATCTGGGACACCATCAAAACCGACATCCCAAAAATGCTCATCGACCTCCGAGAATTGTTGAAACGGATCGACGAGGCATAAATCCTTCCGCCCCTTCGCAACGCGTAAAGGGGCGCGAGCAAGCGTAGGGATGCGAGCGGGGGATGCCCGGGGCGGACAGGCAGCACCCTATAAGCCCACAACGTCCAGAACTGCACCGCATACCACCTGCATCCCAACCTTCACCCACCGATCTCGGTCTACGGAAACGTCTCGTATCCGAGATCGGCCTCGAGATTCTCGCGAGCCGCATCCACCGCCATTTCGACGGACGCCAAATCAGGGCCAACTCCGAGGAACATCGTGTATACCCGCCACACCGAATCGAATTCCACACCCATCGCGATGTACCCGGTATCGCCCTGCCAGACAAAGTAATCATCAAACCCCGCATATCCCGAACCTTCCCCGGCCTCTCTTCGCGTCAACCGAGGCCGGCCGTCGAACACCCCGGCCAATCTATCGATGTATCCTTCACCGCTCCAACGCGCCAGCTGCACGTACAGCGCTCTGCCGTCCCCGTCTTCGAACAACATGTCATAATCCCCACGCCACTCCGGAAGCTCCGTGTGGATCTCGTCGCCTTCCCTACCCGTCAACGCGGCGAGGAATGCGACCCAATCAGATTTCCCGATCGTCGATGCGTAACGGAGATCCCATTCGGTGCCCAAAAAGTCATCCGGCAAACTGATCTCGTCCCGCTCTTCCTTGTCGAAGTACTTCTGCACGTCGTAGATCTGTTCCGTGGCAAAGGGTGGGCTGTTGAACGCCGCGTCGATCCGCTGACGCACGGTCGAACAGTTCAGACAACCCAGAAAATCACCGACCACCCAAACGAACACCAGGCTCGCCGAATAGGTGAAGTTGTTTACCTCGTCCAAGTAACGCTTCATCGCGATTTCTTCTTCCGATGCATCAGCGTCTTCCTGAGGCAGCCCCTCGAAGTAGCTCATCAACCGATCCCATCCGATCACTTCCTCTATATACGCGTACTCCGTAGCCGAAGCGTCGCCTTCGAACAACGCTCGGTACGCGCCGCTAGCATCGCCGTCATCTTTCAGACAGTCTCGCCATGCAGTCATTTCATATTTTTCGTTTTGAATGTGATGCGCAAATTCGTGAACGTAAACCAGCTCGGATTCCAGACTGAATTTGTCATTGGTTGAACGAACCACAATCTCTCGAGTTATCGGGTTGTAAAGGCCGATGTAACTTTCGCCTTGGTAGTCGGAGATGAACTCGACGTAGTCGCTGTCGGCAGGCAGCAACGTCAGAGTGCGATTGATCTGTTCCCAAAGATGAATGGTCGAATCTTCGTCAGAGGACCACTCTTCGACCACAGCCGCTCGCCAATCCTTCCAAACCTCATCACTAACGAATCGCCGGTTGAAATCGCCCACGGACGCTTCGTCGACCTCGTAGAACTCACGAACCCACGCTTCAATCGCATCCATCTTCAACGTCCACTCCTCCGGTATCTGATCATCTGCGATGCCAGGCGGCGGGGTAGGAACCGGCGTTGGCGATTCATCCGCTTCAGGTGTGGAGGTCGGAAGCGCGTAGGCGCGGCAATACGCCTCGCGGTGTGTGAGTGGCTCAGGTGTTGGTGAGGGCGAGGGGGTAACGGTAGGCGTGGTCGTCGGAGGGGCCGCGCTGTCCGGGGTCGATGTCGGCGTCGGCGACGGCAGATCGGGAGTAGGTGACGGCGTGACCGTAGGAACTAGAGTTGCGTTGACGACCGTCTGCCACAAAGGGATCGGCGTATTGGTAGGCGCGATCTCCTGCGAGGTTGTGCCTTCCGAAGTGCAGGCGTACGCAGTTAGAGCACTCGAAAACAGAAGTATGAGCACCCAGATCAGGAGCGTGGATCGACCTAAACGAATCATGTCTTGATCGTTGAGCGTTGAAGTTAAAGCTAGTGGATTACGCTGCCGCAACCCTAAGCGATATTGACTACCGCGATCCGTCTTCGGGATCGGGCTATGCTGTCTCGCTAGCAATCTTCTCCGCAATCATGATTGTCGTGGCGTTGGTGTTGGCTCGAATGACGTCGGGCATGATCGAAGCGTCGACGACCATAAGGTTTTCGACTGCGTGCATCTCGCACTTGGGCGAGACTACGGCCATAGGGTCGGACGTAGGTCCCATCTTGCAAGTGCCGGAAGAATGGTGCTGAGTCCTGACGTTTTGGCGAAGCCAGTTGTCCAGGGCTTCGTCGTCATAAAGGATGTCGTCCGGAGGGTCAAGACGACGCATGTTTGCGGGTTCGTACTCGGGTCGTTCCGATATCTCCGCAGCCAACCTCACCGCGCCACGCAGACGCTCCGTATCGAACGGTTCACTCAGATAGCGGTAGTCAAGCATCGGCTGATCGTGCGGATCCGCTGTAGCCAGTCGAATTTCACCCTTTCCGACAGCTTTCTGCAACGCAATGCTGAAACCCGTCGGCGATGCGCGTTGCGATGGATCAAAGTCGACGGGCACGTGCTCCGTGCGGATTGTGATCGGCCGCATATGCATATCGTTCCGGAACGGCGAGTTGGGCGTCGTATATCGCATGCCGATCTGGAGCGGCGGAGGTCGTTCCGGTATCGGTTCATCCACATTGCTTTCGTAACTCATAAAAACCGCGATGTGGTCACGCAAGTTCTGCCCCACTCCCGGGACGTCAGCGATCACTCGGATGCCGTGATCTTCCAAATGACCGGCAGGTCCGACGCCCGACAGCATGAGCACTTGCGGCGAGTTGATGGCGCCACCGCAGAGAATCGTGAGATCGGCGTGCAATTCATAGGTTTCGCCGCCTGATTCGACTTCTACGCCGACCGCTTTGCCGTCTTCGATCAACACACGGTGGACGAGCACTCCCGAGCGGACGGTGAGGTTCATACGGTCGCGTGCCATCTGCAGATAGGTGACGGCGGTGCTCATTCGGATGTCGTCGATCCGGTTGAGCACCAAAAATCCGACGCCAGTCGAATCGGGGTGGTTGTGGTCGTGCGTGAACGGGTAGCCGGCTGCTTGACTCGCTTCGAGAAAGGCCCTCGGGCTTGCCATCAATTCGTCGTCCGTATAGCGACGGACCGGAATCGGGCCATCTGACCCGTGGAAGTCGTCGCCCGGGAAGTCGAGGTCGGTCTCGATTTTGCGGAAGTATGGGAGGACGTCTACGTAGCTCCAACCCTCGTTGCCCAGCTCCGCCCACTCGTCGTAGTCTTCGGGGATGCCGCGGAACCAGATCTGCCCGTTGATCGCGCTCGAACCGCCGACGACTTTTCCGCGGGGCAGCGTGAATGGCCCCTGCAATGGCGTCGCTAAGGCTTCATAGCCCCAGGTGTGTTCATCAATGTCGTACGACTCGTACCAGGGCAGCACGCCGTATTTGATGTTGTCGGGTAACCATTTGAGGTCCGGATAGTCGGGGCCGGCTTCGAGTAGGAGTACGTTTCGATTGCGGTCTTCGGTCAACCGGGATGCGAGGACGCAGCCGGCAGAGCCAGCCCCCACGATGATCACGTCGTACTTCATGTCGGCTAACTTCTCTTGGCATCGGAAATTCGCTGCCGTGAAGTTTACCTGCCAAAAGGGTCAATTGCCGCGTCAGAAGGTTGCTCGATTTAGGTGACTTGTCGGTAGTGGTCGTACCAGTCGCTGGCGAAGACGCGTGCGGGGTCGTATAGACGTTTCTTCTCCAGGAATTCGCCGAACTGCGGGTACGCCCGTTTCACCTGCTCATCCGTTGCGTAGCGGTGATAGGTCAGGAAGAAGCTTCCGCCCAATGATGTGGCGTCGTCGATTAGGCCTCGAAACGCCTCTGCGGCCTTGGCGATACCTGTTTCTGTGTGTTCCACATGGAGGTTGATCACGATGCAAGCGAAGCGATCTGAGGCCCAGTTGAGGAAGGTTTCGTCGTCTTTCTCGATGAGTCGGATCGTGCCGTAGATGACGTTTGCTTCCTCGCGTCGCAGTGTGTCGGTGGCTTTGGCGATGAAGGCAGATAACTCTTGGAGAGGAACGTAGACCTCGGTGATCATTTCGGACCCTGGATGTTCCGCGCCCACCATCTGATCCAACTCTGCGTGGTACCCGTCGAGATAGACGCTCGACTGAAACTCGTCGTTGTCGTAGATCTGACCGCTGGTGCCCATGTAGAAGGCGGCGTATGCGTTGAACGCAGCTTGCTTGTCCACGTGCCCTAGGTAGATCAACCTGCGCCAATCGTCGGCGGTTAGCATCGACCGCGACCGCGATGTCGCATCGATGGGCTGCGCTTCGTCGACTGGCTGGTAGCACGAGAAGACCCCTGCCTTCATAAAGTCGTCCGACTTTTCGTCGGTCATATACTGAAAATCGCCGTAGATGTATCCCTCGTCGATTCGGTTCTGAAACGCGTTAGCGAGCTGTTCAACATCGAGCAACTCGACGCTTCGCTGGAGCTTGCTCGCGGGTTTCAGCCGCAGAGTTACGGAAGTGATAATGCCGAAAAGGCCGTAGCCGCCGATCGCCAAGGAGAACAGTTCGGGGTTGGTTTCTCTACTGCACTCGACGACATCGCCGTTGGAATCCACCATCATGAACGCTTCGACGTCTTGCACGATCGGCTTTAGTTTCAAACCTCTGCCGTGGCCGTTGGCAGCGAGCGCTCCGCCGATGGTCATGTGGTCGGCACCTGTCTGCTTCTGGATGATGCCCCAACGTTTCGAAAAACCGCCCTGCAATCTCCGAAGATTCGGGATCAGTTGGGACCAGAGCGCGCCTGCTTGAACTTCTACCAATCCTTTTTGGAAATCGAAACCCGTGACCTGGGCCATTCTGCGGGTGTCGACGACTGTTGCGTCTTTGAGAAACTGTTGTCCACCCATGGCGTGTCGGCCGCCTGCAATTGCGATTCTGCCCCCAATGAACCGCACATCCGCCAAAACGGCTCGAATTTCTTGGATTGACCTTGGCGAAACCACCTTGGCGACCCTAGTTTCATTCAACTGCGAGTGAACATCGTTGATAATGCACCCATTCATAAACGACCATCCTGCGTTTTCACGCTAACTGTGTAATGAGATACGTCCGAAAGAGCTTTAATTGTCGCATTGAAAACGAAGCGAACACGAGTAATAAAGACGCGCGAATTGAACCTCTGGTCTGGGCGAAGGCATTGAGCCGACGGAACCGATCAGGAAAGATGCATCGAACCGTTATTGATAGGCAGGGTGCGTGGGTCAGGCCAAAGCGGCAGCAACGTCTGCATAAAGGTGATACTGACGCGATGTGATGTTTGGATCTACGCGTTTAGGAGAAATTCGCCGACTTTGTCGTTTGATCTGTTCAAACGGATTTTCCGCGGGAGTTAGTGTCCGCAATCGATCTCGCTGGATGACCCTGTAAACGGTTCGATCGCTGGTGTTGACGGTCGCTGCGATTTTTGAGACTTTGATGCCGTTGTTGTATTGCCTCAAGATCTCGGCATCTCGAATCACCTTGCCGCCGCGTCGAACTATGTCGGGATCGTCGTATTTGCACAGCGCGAGCGGACATTCAAGGCAGGCATTGGCCAGCTCACATCCGGTGTCAGTGAAGGTCGTATTTTCTGGTAACCCTCGATCTGTCGATATTGTCCTAGCGGTTGGGTTGTGACTTCTTGTTCGGTGCGAAACGGTGTTTTCAACTAGCTCATAACTTGCCGACGGCATCGCTCATACTCGTCCTTGTATTCGACTTTCTTGCCAAGCTCTTTCAAACAGAGAACCTGAAAATCCTTGTTGTCCATAAAACACGAACGTCAACGACTCGTCGCCGCATCGTGGTGCGACTACGGTGTCGAACCACTCGGGATCGATGAGGTGGGCGCCAACGACCTCGACGAGCACGTTCGGGAACACGCGTGTTGCATCGTTTCTGATCGGGTGATCGACGCTAACGAAGACGTGCCGCGCCGCGCCCAATGCGATGCTCCGCTCGCCGATCGGTTGCCAAAGTTCACCAGCACCTGATTCTTTGAGCGCGGCGACCATGGCATCCATCGCGGGCCAGGTGTTGAGGTTCAATGACGGCGAAACGGTGACGCTGATGCCGCCGAAACCGGAGTTGAGTGCCAGCAGTGTGCTGCGCATCTGAGTAGCGAAGTCGGTTGCGTGACTGACCGAGCGGCACTTGACCGCGAACGTTTCCCGTTCGGATGCCATTGCGGATGTCATGATCCGCTGGCCGAGTTCGTCTCGGTCGGAGATGAACTCGATCGGTTTAGTTGCCAATGTCTGGAGTTCTGCTTCGAAGTCGAGCTCCACAGGCGATTCGTCGAGTTGTGCGACCGCCGATGCCGAAGGATCGCGACGATAGCGATTTGCGGTGTGAACACCTCTGCCAGTCGGTTGCGGACGGTGAATGTTTCGTTCCAGTGTCTGCGTAGTCATATCTTTCACCTCATGAATCATGAACTAACATTCTAATTAGAACATACATGTTGTCGGCATGTTTGTCAAATCTTATGTTGGATAATGTTGGGAGCGGGATGCCTGTCTGGCTCGTCAATGTGGTCGGCTCCATTGGTGCATAATGGACATCGGCGTAGTTGCTGATCGAACCACGAAACCGCTCGAATGTCAGTAAACGTTGAGATAGTATCCATCGGTTCCGAACTCTTGCTCGGACAGATTGTTGACACGAACTCGGCGTGGATTTCCCAACGTCTGGCTGAGAACGGTGCAAACGTCTATTACAAGTCGTGCGTCGGCGACAATCTCGATCGCATGACGGAAGTTCTAGGGATCGCCTTGGATCGAGCAGATGTGGTGATTACAGGCGGTGGTATTGGTCCGACGCAGGATGATTTGACGCGCGAAGCTGTGGCAGAGGTGTTCGGCGTCGAAGTCGTGACAGACCCTGATTCGCTCACTGAACTACGAGAACGATTTCAGAACCGCGGATTCATCCTTACCAAAAATAACGAACGCCAAGCGCAGATACCGGCCGGCGCGACTGTGATCCGCAACCCGAACGGCACCGCACCAGCGTTTCGCGTCGAGTCGGATAAAGGGACCGTCATCAGCCTCCCTGGCGTTCCGTTCGAGATGAAGTGGTTGATCACCAACGAGATCATTCCGTATCTGCGAGACAAATACGATCTTGGCGAAACGATTCACTACCGCGTATTGAAAGTCGCAGACCTCGGCGAGAGCGCGGTGGATCACGAGATTGGACATCTGATTGCCGAGTCGTCAAACCCGACGGTGGGCGTGCTCGCTCGCCCCGGTCAAGTCGATGTAAGGATCGCAGCACGTGCTGCCACGGTAGCGGACGCGAATAGGCTCATCGAGCCGGTCGAAAAGGAGGTGAGGGCACTGCTAGGCAATCACGTCTTTGGCACCGACGATGAAACTATCGAGAGCGTGATTGGTGAGATGCTACAGGATCGAGACGCGTCGGTTTCGGTTTACGAGGATCTGAGTGGTGGTGCGGTCTCAGACTCGATGCGAACTGCCGCGGGCGACAGGTTTTTGGAAGCCATAGTGGCGAACACCGATCTGCCACGCGATCGATTGCTCGGCGACATGAACGGTGCCGAAATGTCTGGCGAGCAGCGGACCAAAGTTTTGGCCAAAGCGATCCGAGAACATTCGGGCGCCTCCATTGGCATCGCTGTCCACGGTGTGCCGGAAGCAGAAGGCAGCGCGGTTAATCTCGCGAGAGGAGACACGTGGATCGTCGTCAGTGATGCCGAGAAGACCGAGGTCCGACATGTTAGATCCGCAGGGAGCGGTGCACCTGATCGCCGCCGGGCCGCGATGTATGCGTTCGGGACGCTAAGGCAATATCTGCTCGCCGATTGACGACCTAGTACGCGACAGGAATATTCGATGAACCACAGAATTACGCACTCAAAGATCGTCTTGCTTGGGATGTTGATCGTTATGGCGACAACGTTGGCGTTACTCGCGTGCTCCTCGCCTGAGCCCACGCCTACTCCAGTTCCTCCGACGGCTACACCCATACCGCCAACTCCTACGCCGGTACCGCCCACACCAACTCGCGTTCCACCTACTCCGACACCAGTACCCCCAACCCCCACTCCGGTTCCCCCGACTGCCACGCCTGAGCCTACCGAAGCACCAGAGGAACCTGCGGAGGCTGAACCCGAGGCAACCGACGAAATCAGCCCCGCGGGATTATCGCCGCACGATACCGTGTGCATCGAGGAACACACAGACGCAGAAACCGCGGAGAAGGTTTTTACCGCTATCGATTCATTGATTACGGGTAACGATGCCCAACCTGAACACATTCTCGACCTCCTCGATGCGGCCGAGCCATTGTCGCACTGTGGCGTGATGCCCGAACGCTTCGCGCCGATCGTTGCGCAGATTTCGCGGGAGGATGCGTCGTGTGTGATCGAACAGAGCGGCGTTGAGCAACTGATGGCGTTCTTTACTATCACCGAGGAGCAGCAGGCGCAGACCCTCAACATCATGGCATTGACCCCTTTGCTCGGTGCGTTGCAGGCGTGTGAGGTGACTTTGGATCTCACGGCAGGTCAGTGAAAACCTCGTAACTTGGTTTTCGAATCGGCACCCGCGATTCGACCTGCAAACGCTTATCATTTGCCTTAAATCTAGGCGTCCCCGGACGGACGAAACTGCAATCAATGCGCTAGGAGTGCATCAAGATGAGAAGCAAGGCAGCAATCCACGTGGAACACGGCAAGCCGCTGGCTGTCGATGAAATCGAGATCCCGGATCCGCGAGCCGACCAAGTCCACGTCAAGCTCTACTCCAGCGGCGTCTGCCACTCGCAGCTCCATCAGATGCACAACCCGGATACGCCTACGCCTTCGCTGCTCGGGCATGAAGGAACGGGAAGGGTCACAGCGGTAGGCTCCGACGTAACGCATGTCAAAGAGGGGGACCTTGCTATCGTGACGTGGGTTCCCAAAGACCCGATCCAGGGTCGTTGGACGCCGGCACCAACGGGTGCGACGTACCGCGAAGAGCCGCTCAACGGCAACACTTATACGTGGGGTGAAGATGCTCTGGTATGGGGCGGATACGTCATCCCTATCGATGAATCCCACCCCAAAGACATCTCGTCGATTGTCGGATGCGCAGTCCTGACAGGTGCGGGCGCGGTCTTGAACACTGCTCGAGTGCGACCGAACGATTCAGTCGCGATTTACGGTGTCGGAGGCGTCGGCACGTCAGCACTGATCATGGCCAGCATCCTCGAGGCCTATCCGCTGATCGCGATCGACATCGACGACTCCAAGTTGGAATACGCGAAGGAGATGGGTGCCACGCACACTATCAACGCGGCGAACACCGACCCCATCGAGGCGATCCACGAGATTTCCGGCGGAGGAGTCGATTACGCTTTCGACGCTATCGGACTTCAGATCACCAGCGAGCAGATCCTCCCTTCAGTCCGTGGCGGCGGACCGGGTGCCGACAACCATGGCGGGATGGCAGTACTCATTGGCATGCCCGCACCGCAGATGACAGTCGACCCCGGCCAGTTCATGTACCACCAGAAGCAGTACCGCGGTTCCCTCGGCGCGACCTACCCCGAAAAGGACTTCGAGCAGTTCCTCCGCTGGCACCAAGAGGGCAAGTTCCCGCTCGACAAACTCGTGACCCGCACCTACTCCCTCGACCAGATCAACGAAGCCTGCGACGATCTGCAGAACGGCGAGATCCTAGGCCGCGCGATCATGGTTTACGACTAGGCATCGTCAATCCGAAGCCTACGAATTAAGTTAACCGCATCTTTGCGGTTCGCCGCCATATGCACTACCGCACCCTCGGAAAATCCGGCATTCCGGTCTCGCTAGTCTCCTACGGCGGCGGCGGCCCAAGCCAGTTCGGAAAAGCTGCCGGATTGGATGCCAAGCAGCGTCGGGATCTCATCGCCAAAGCATTGGATCTCGGCATCAACCTGTTCGACACTGCTGCGAACTACGGCGACAGTGAGACTTGGATGGGCGAGGCACTGAAGGAGTTCCCTAGAGACTCGTACCTCATTGCGACGAAATGGACTTGGAAGACCAGCAGCGGTGAATTGCCCGATCCGGACGACCTCATAGCTTCCGTCGAGCGTAGCCTCCAACGTCTGCATACCGACGTCATCGACATCATGCAGATCCACGGGATACTCCCTTCGAGGTACCAGGAGATCGCCGAAAAGTACGCGCCAACGCTGTTGAAGGTCAAGGAAGACGGCAAGGCTCGCCTCATCGGATTCACGGAGATGATGACGGAGGATCCGAAACACACCGTCCCGCTAGAGGCTCTGGAACAGCACCCAGACCTCTGGGACACCATCATGCTGAAGTACGGCATCCTGAACCAGTACGCCGCGAAGGATGTCTTGCCGCTTGCACAGAAACACGGTGTAGGAATCCTGAATATGGCACCAGTCCGCTACACGCTCACCCGCCCCCACGAGTACGAACAGTTGCTCGACGCGTGGCGAGCCGAAGGCGAAATCGATATCGAACACCCGAAACTACGGGACGGCCTCGACTGGTTGATCGGCGAAGATGTGCCGTCGATCATCTCCGCAGGTTACAAATTCGCCGCCGATCATCCGGCGATATCGACCGTCATCTCCGGAACATCCAACATCAACCACCTAGAGGACAACGTCGCGGCATTCGAAAACCCGTCGCTCTCGGATGAGCACACTAGGTTGTTGAAACAACTTCTCGGTGAATCAGCGGCTCCGCGCTGATCTCATCGTTAAGTCGACGGGAAAACCGGTTCGTTGGCGCGCATCTGTCGAAACAGATCACTGGCGGCAACAACCTTCATCCGTTGATGAACTTGTCCGTCTGACTCGAACGTACCGGATGACTTGGCTGCGCTAACCATGGCCTCACAAGGTTCGTGTCCGCACACGAGCAGACCCGCAACTATGCCGCGCTCAGATCCTTCGTCGACGGCCCTAGACAATTCCTCCACATCGAGCGCGTCAATTGAGTTGTCCCCTCGCACTCTGACGATGCCGTGGCCAATTTCGGTGTCGCTCAACGGAAACGTTGCGATGCCATCAATGCCCTTGCCCTTATCCTGCTGATCGCGCCACGGTATGCAATTCTCAATCTGACCTAGCACGACTCGTTCAAACTTTGAAGGATCATTTTCCGCCATCACACGCCAAGCCTCATCCTGGGATCCATCAGTCGCAGGCAATCCCGAAACTTCAAATCTGACTGGCCTTGCCGCTTGTCTGAATCTGTCGCGTAGCACTTGAAACGCCATCGGCTCGAGATCGACCCCGATCCACGCGCGATTCATCTGCTCGGCCGCCAGCAGGGTAGTTCCGCAACCGCAGAACGGATCCATCACCACGTCGCCCTCATCGGTCGACGACCGGATGATCCTCTCCAAGAGCTTGAGCGGTTTCTGCTTTGGATATCCCGTGCGCTCCGGCGACCACGTCTGCAGAGAGTTGATGTCTGACCACCAATCGGGCATGTGCGCACCGCGCTTGAGATCCCTGGATCTCTCATCGATACTCACTCCTCCACGAGATTCCACGAGTCTTCTAGATGCGGGGGAGTACTCCGTGTACTGAGGATTGAACCGATAATTGCCGCTCTTCGAATACCGAAGGATCACATCATGCTTGCGCGCGAAATCATGGCGTGGCACACCACCTCCCCGGTAACACCAGACGATCTCGTTCCTGAAATTCTCCCCACCAAAGACGGTATCCATCACCAACTTCAAGTAGTGACTCGCGGTCGGATCGCAGTGAAGGTAGACACTACCTGTGTCCCTCAACACTCGGTTTATCTCAACTAGGCGAGGGATCATCTGTACCAGATACGCCATCAACTGGTTCCGCCCCACTATCTCAATCAATCCAGAGACTGTTCTCGCAACCGCCGGTTCGTATCCTCCGCAGACCAGATCTTCGGCTAACTGATCAGCCTCGTCATCCCATTTCCAGACATCTTCAAACGCGGGCAGATGTGCCATGGGGCGCAGTTCCGCTGGACCTCGAAACACGATCTCGTAATTGTGGTTCGAATTAAACGGAGGGTCGAGATAAACGAGATCAACCGTCTCAGACGCCATCCCGCGCATCACTTCCAGATTGTCTCCGAGGTGGAGCTTTCGGACGATCTCGCTCGTTTCGGACTGGCACGAAACCAATTGCTCAGGCATTCCGTAAAACGTCATGTCGATTCACGTGGTTCTGGGTGTCCGTCACCGATTGATGCGACCCTTCGAAAGACAGGTTTTGGGGGTGTCGGCGGGTACTGATGCTATATTTGGCGAAAACCAAGTCGTAACGTAACGGTAGCTCGATCTCATATCCAACTAAAACCTTCTAGCTACCGTCTAAAAACCTCAACATCGAAAGGCCTCCCGCCGTGACCACAGCAGTCGCCGAAACCACAGCCAACCACCAACACGTCGAGACTATCGAGCGTATCGTCGCAAACGTCGCACGCGTCATCGTCGGAAAAGACGACGCCGTACGCCTCGGAGTCGTCGCGCTGCTCAGCCGGGGTCACATTCTGGTAGAAGACGTCCCGGGCGTCGGAAAAACTATGCTCGCGAGATCCATCGCGATCACCACCGGTTGCGACTTCAAACGCGTCCAGTTCACTCCCGACCTCTTGCCCAGCGACGTCACCGGAGCCTCTGTATACAACCAGCAAATCGGACAGTTCGAGTACCGCCCCGGCCCTGTCATGGCCCAAGTAGTCCTAGCCGACGAGATCAACCGCGCTACTCCCAAAACCCAGTCCGCACTCCTCGAGGCCATGGGCGAACAACAGGTTACCGTCGAAGGCATCACCCACACGCTGCCCAGCCCCTTCATGGTCATCGCGACCCAGAACCCCATCGAGTACGAAGGCACATTCCCGCTCCCCGAAGCTCAGCTCGACCGCTTCTTTATGCGCATCTCCCTCGGCTATCCCGATCCGAGAGAAGAGGTTTCTATCATGGACGGGCGGGAAGCCACAGATCCCATCGACCTCCTCACTGCAAGCTGCTCGGCAGCCGACATCATCGCGCTCCAGCAATACGCAGACACGATCTACATCGACGAACTCATCAAGCAGTACATCGTCGAGATCGCCAACGCCACTCGGAGCCACCCCGACACGACCCTCGGCGTATCGCCACGCGCAAGCATCAACATGATGAAAGGCGTCAAGGCCTTCGCAATGTTGCACGCGAGAGACTACGTCATCCCAGACGATGTGAAAGCGATCGCAGTTCCCGTCATGTCCCACCGCGTCCTCCTATCGCCCTCAGCGCGGATGAGAGGCGTAAACCAGAGCAACATCGTCGAAGAAGCCATCGAACAGATAACGGTGCCTGGCGCCGGAGGCGGCAGGATCGCTTCCGCCGTCGCTGGCTGACAACCGACTGAAACGTGCAAGCTTCGATACCAAAACTAGGACGAGGGATCGTCGGTCAAGTTGACGGACGGAACGCCGCGCGAAGGATATTTGACTGGCTTCTAAGCCACCGGATGCTTCTCGCCATCCTTTTTGTTATCTGCGCCAAGCTCGTCAACAGTGTGGCGACAGGATTCGACCTCTCGGTGCGGCTCGCATACCTGCTCTTGATCCTCGTGTTCATTTCGTGGGTCTGGTCACGCGTCGGTGCGGCGAACATGAAGGCCAGCGTCAACCGCCCCACCGGACCCTTCTCCGTCGGCGACACGCTGAACGAACGCATCATCATTCAGAACCCGAATGGATCGCCCAAGGCATGGGTCGAGGTCGAGGACAAGACGACTCTGCCCGAAGTCGAGTTCCGAGACGTCACCAGCTTCGGACTAATGGTCACCTTCAAGCGGGTCAACATGGAAGCCCAATTAACGCAACGCGGCGAATACGATCTGGGCCCGCTAGTCATCCGGGCATCCGACCCCTTCAACCTCTTCCCTAGAGACATCGAGTACGAAGGTGTAGACAAGGTGCTTGTTTACCCCCGCGTCCTGCCGATGCCGGACTTGGCAGCATCACGTGTCCTTCTAGCGGACGGCAGCTCGAGGCGCCAGCGCATGAACGTCCTTTCAACCGATGTCGCCACCGTCAGGCAGTACGCCGACGGCGATCCGATCGGACGTATCCACTGGCTCACCACCGCACGCACCGGCGAGTTGATGGTGAAACAGTTCGACCAAGGCTCCGCTGGAGAGATGTGGGTCATCTTCGATCAACACACCGACGCCCAAGCCGGAAGCGGCAAAGACTCTACCGACGAATACGGCGCAACGATCGCCGCATCGGTCGTCGACAAATACACCCGCAGCTTCACCGAGGTCGGATACATCGCCTACGGCAGCAACTCGCTTTTGGCAAATCCCGATCACACCGCATCGCACCGCGAAAACATCATGCGTCACATCGCCGCCAGCCAGCCGTCTGGCGAGGTGCCAATTATCGATGTGCTGGCCACAGTAGATCGCGAGCTATTCGTCAGCTCCACCATCGTCGTGATCACTGCCGCTACCGATGGTGAATGGATCGACGCCTTAGGGACTCTCCAGCGGCGAGGTGTCCAAGTCATCTGCATCGTCCTGGATCGCGAGTCGTTCGGCGGCGAATCTAACGATGACGTGATCCCCAGACTATCGATGTCCGGCGTCACCACCTATCGCGTCTACTTGGGAGACGACATCGCCGACGCGTTGAGCCACACCGCCGATGCCGACGCGGCGGCTGCACGCATCTCCGGTCTCTATTCGGCAGGTGGCATCGAATCTGAGATCCCAACCGCTGAAGACGACGCGGAAGAACTCCTTGAACCCGAAGCAGTCAGCCCCTATTCGAGGCGATCGTGACCACTACGACTGCAGACATAGCCAACATCTTCGGTCGTTCAACCAGGTCTTCTAGATCAAGACGCGTCTGGCGTCAGAGAATGATCCGCCGCGCCCTCGTCGCCGAAATCCCTTCTAGCGATTGGCTCTCGCTTGGACTGCTTATATGGATGCTGGCGATGGTCGGATGGTCGGTGCAGTTGGCGAACTGGGGAGACCTGCCCAGCATCGTACCGACGTCGATGATCGGGGCAACGCTCGCTTTCCTCATGCTGAAAATTCGGTTGCTACGTGGAACGATCCACTTGGCATGGGACCTCCTGATGCGATTCGTCGTATTCGTTGCGGGCGGCGTTCTGGTCGTGTTTTGGCAGGGATCGCTGAACGCCGAAGGAGTGAACCCCGTCGAAAGATCTGTCGACGCTTGGGACCGCTTCGGTATCTGGCTCGACATCGCTGTCAACGGAGGGGTAAGCGCAGACCAGGTTCCGTTCGCAATGTTGTTCATGACGGTGACGTGGATCATCTCTTACGTCGTTACGACGCTGACCTTCCGATTCAACAGCCCGTGGATACCTGCCGCGATCCTAGGCACCGCACTGCTCACCAACCTGAGCCACCGGATCGGACAGCACGAGCATACCTTCTATCTGTTCATGCTGGCCGCGGTGGCACTCTTCGCGCACCTCGTCGCCGTGGGTCGCATCAACCGGTGGCGAACCTCCGGACTGGCGGCCCCAAAAGAAGCTC
Organism: Dehalococcoidia bacterium; assembly: GCA_965204425.1. Classification (GTDB taxonomy): domain Bacteria; phylum Chloroflexota; class Dehalococcoidia; order Lucifugimonadales; family Lucifugimonadaceae; genus Bin127. The sequence goes on along the minus strand of OZ241990.1, from coordinate 1,851,168 downwards.
GTTGGATCGCGGCACGGGATGGCCTGATCCTCGGGTTCGTCGTGATGATCGTCGCAGCCATCATGCCCTTGGCGATTCCTCGGTCTCATGACCTGAGCGACAGATGGAACGCAGTCTTCCTCGATCCCTTCACCCAGTTCCGAGACACCGCAGAGAGACTCCTCGCCGGTATCCCGAGCGGCGACGACGACCTCATCTACTCGCCGAACGCCGTCCTCCCATTCGGAGGCGGCATCAAACTTACCGACGATCCCGTCATGTGGATCCGCACGCGGTATGCGAAACTGCATCCTTCCCGCGCCTATCAGGAATACACGTCGCAGGGTTGGATAACCGCTCCAAGCGTGACGCTGCCCGCGAGTGCCGGCACGAAGCTGCTCAACAATCCAGCCGAAAACAATGTTGACGAACGACAGCGACTGGATATCGCTGTCGAGCTGCTTGGAAACACCGATCTCGTCGTCCCGGCAACGAACGTTCACGCCGTCGACTACCGTGCCGATATCGAGGTGCTTGAACCATTGAGTTGGGATGTGCCTCTATCAGGTAGTCCTGCGCCGTTGGCGGAACTCCCCGACGACCTGAGAGAGTTCGCGTTCACTCTTCGAGAGCGACTGATGGTGATGGCGGAGGAATCTCCGACGTATTCGGCTCAGGGTAGCGCCAACCTGCGTGCGCCGTTCACCTTGAATACACAACCTTCGATGACCGCCGACGAGGTGAGCACCGCGATACGTCAGATCCAGTCGGGGATGTTCACGCCGGCGAATCTCGAGGAGCAGATCACTTACTCCATCACCTCCAGCTCGTTGGAAGAGTTGGCACTCGACGACGCGGGCGAGGTCGTGCACTTGATCTTCACTATGTCCGACACCGCGTTGGACGAGTTGGTGAGTGCCGCCGACGAAACGCCGGACACCGTCGGGATCCGGGTCTCTTCGTTGGCGATACGAGAGCACGCGGACAAGTACGGCGTTGAGGGACCGGAGCGGTTGATGTTCGTCATGTCGTCGGAAGATCTGATGTCGCTGTCGCAACCCGACCTCGATCCGCTCGGCTCGCCTGATCGCCCGGACACTACTCGCTTCAAGATCACCGCCGAAGACCTCGAAGCTATGGATCACACTCGCAGCAGCATCGTCTGGAAGTCGTTCAACTTCAGAGTCTTTGCCGAGGCGGACGGCACCAACGCTAATCTGATGCGCCTCGCAAGGCGCGGTCCGACGGAACAGAACACGGTGATGTTTGATGAGGTGCTTGAGGAGAACCAGACGTACAACGTGACTACCTATATATCTACGGCTGAGACGGAGCAGCTGGAGAAGTCTACGGAGCAGTACCCGAAATGGGTGGCGGATCGCTATCTGCAGCTTCCGGATTCGCTGCCGCGGGAGGTTCGGGAGTTAGCTCAGCAGATCGTCGATGATGCTGAGGCGGTGACGCCGTGGGAGAAGACGATGGCGATCCGGGGTTTCCTGAAGCAGCAGGTCTATTCGATGGAGATCGAGGGTCCCGGGCCGCGTGACGACGGTGTCCACTACTTCCTTTTCAAGACGGTGAACGAACCTTGTCCGTCGGATCAGCCCGATTGCGATGTGACGAAGATAAAGGGGTACAGCCAGTACTATGGTTCGGCGGCGACGGTGATGCTGCGGTCGGTGGGGGTGCCGTCTCGGATGATCGCTGGTTGGAGCGCGGGCGAGTATGTTCCTGATCATGGGCGGTTCTTGATTCGAGATCGGAACCGGCATGGCTGGACGCAGATCTACGCTCCTCCTTATGGATGGGTGGATGTTGAGGTGACGGCTGGGCGTGTGGCCGTTCCGCGCAACGTGCTGGTGCCGACGACTCCTACCACCGGTATTCCGCCTGGGTTGATCGGATCGGCGGAGTTCGACCCGGACTTCCTTCAGTATCTGGAGGATTTGGACGAGTTGGCTTTGTTAGAGCAGGATCTGCGGGGAAGGTCTGGGGGTCGGCCTTTCGATGAGGCTGCGGATGGCGGTATCGATGTTCCGGTGCTTCCGACTGCGGCGGTGGCAGCGGTGCTGATTTTGATCGTCGCGGTGGCGGTTGGGTGGCGATGGAATCTGAGGGGACAGCCGTTGCCGATCCGGGCTTACTCGCAGTTTTTGCGGGTTGCGAGGTTCCTGGGGTATCGGAAGCCGTCGCATGTTTCGGCTCGGGAGTTTACTAATGAGATCGGTGCGATGACGGCTCGGTACGGTGATGCCCGGCACATCATCGATGCTTTTGAGCGTTGTGTTTATGGTCCGGTGGAGGTGGAGGTTGTAGAGGTGGTTGAAGACGGTGAGGAAGGAGAGTCGTTGGAGTTGGTTGATGAGCCGGATCTGGGTCGTGCCTGGCGTACGCTGGCGCGGGCTATGTTGAAGCATCGGGTGATGACGCTTGTAGGATTGACACCCGCGTATGTAGCGGATGAAGCGCAGGAACAGTATCGATTCACCTCATGACCAACTCGAAAACTGCCACGGACATCTTTGAAACGGCGCTCGGCTGGATAGCGATCGAGGCTTCGGAGAGGGGGGTGGTGAGGACGACGTTGCCGGAGCCTCGTTTCGAGGATGCGCAGGAAGCCATCTTCGGTAATGACGACGTTCCTTCCGCCGCCGCCCAAGCGATTCTGGAGAGGGCGAAAGATCGGTTGATCGAGTATTGTGCTGGTGAGGATGTGGGTTTCGATGACGTTCCGGTTCATCTTGACGGTTGGACGGAGCTGACACGGCGGTCTAGGGAGGCTTGCCGGTCGATTCCGCGGGGTGAGACTCGGACTTATGCGTGGCTTGCGGAGCGGGCATCGGGTTCTCGGAAGACGGCTCGTGCGGCGGCACGGGCGATGGCGACTAATCCTTTGCCTTTGATTATTCCGTGTCATCGGGTTGTTGGTTCGGATGGGAAGTTGCGTGGTTTCGGCGGGTCGGTAGGGATTCCGTTGAAGGCTAGATTGTTGGAGATGGAGGGGGTTGGAGTGGGGTGGGCGTGATTTTGAATGATGGGCTTTGATGGGTGTTGTTGTTTGGGCGGGTTCGGTGGTGGTGGCGTCGATGAGTGGGGTGGCAAGGGCATCCCCCGCTCTTGTTGTCGTTCGTTTTGGGCTCGCGCCCCCTTACGCTGCGCGAAGGGGGCTTGTTGGTTTCTGGGCGTGATTCGTTGAAGGGGTGGGGCCCCTTTGTCATTCGGGTGGGTTTTCACCCTCACCCCCGGATCAAGTCCGGGGCAGGCTCTAGCCCTCTCCCATCAAGGGAGAGGGGATCTTTGTGGCCCTCTCTCATACAGAGAGGGGATTGTTGGTCGACGTGTTGTTTTGTCGAAGCATCGCCGCGTCTTTTCGGGTCGCGTGCGACAGGTGGTGGTATCGGCATAAAGGTACAGACCCGCCGACGTCGTCAGACCGTCGGCCCTCCGGGAGGGCTGGATGTTCAGCCTCCCGTCATCGCTCAGTTGGTCTCCTCGCTAGTTCTGCAGCCTCCCCCGCCCGACGATGCGGGTAGACGTCCGCCGGCTAAGATGATCGTTCGCCCGAACCTTGAACGGTCGGCATACCCCGCTCTTGTCGTCGTTCTTCTTGGGCCCGCGCCCTTTCGCCGAGCGAAAGGGGCGGACTGGATTCCCGCTTTCGCGGGAATGACGATTCGAGGGGGATGCCGCCGTCTGACTTGCTTGCTTTGGCGGAGCCAGCGTAACACTCCGCATCCGAGCCCTAAAGCTACAACGTCATCCGTTACCGGAATTTTGCGGCGCGTTTCGCTAAAACATCAACGCTTGTGACGGGCACCGTCGGGGAGCCGTGTGTTGGCGGCCCCGTGTACCCCGCCCGCGCCATTTCAATATTCGGTTGTGGTTGTAGTCGCATCGAAAAGGAAGGGGTGCACGCTCTCCGGCTCCGACGCGGCGATGTTCTGGGCGCCGTTCCGATCTGCGGTCGGAGCGGCGCTTGTCTGTAGTTGTAATACATGCGTTGCTGTGTTGTCAAATTTCGTCTGAACTGGGATTTGGGGGATTTGGGGGATTTATGGGATTATTTGTTGTTGTTTGGGCGGGTTGTTCGTCTGAACCGCGGATTGCGCTGATGTTTGGGATGGGCAGGATGCCTCGATCACTTCGTCGTTCCGGCCCTCCTGTCGTCATTCCGGCGGAAGCCGGAATCTAGGGGTGGTGGTTGTGATTCGTGTGAGAGAGGTGTGCGGCGCCTGGGTTCCCCTCCCCTCTGGATTCCGGCTTTCGCCGGAATGACGAAGGGTGGCCGGAATGACGAAGGTGTGGTTGGGATGGCGAAGGTGTGGTTGGGATGGCGAAGGTGTGGTTGGGATGGCGAAGGTGTGGTTGGGATGGCGGAGGTGTGGTTGGAATGGCGAAGGGGGTGCTTGGGTTGACGAAGGGGTGGTTGTGTTTCGGTAGGATCGAGAATATGGTGGTCATTCATATGCGAGTTAGCCACGTGTACATTCTGGGTGTACATTCTGGCTTCGAAACGGAACGGTACTCTGTATGTGGGTGTCACTTCGGATTTGGTTCGCCGGATATGGGAACACAAGAACGATGTCAGCGATGGCTTTACGAAGCGGTACGGTGTCCACACTCTGGTCTGGTACGAGGAGCATGAAACAATCCAGGATGCCATCGAGCGAGAGAAAAACATCAAAGAGTGGAAGCGGGCTTGGAAAGTCGAGTTGATCGAAAGACGGAATCCTTCGTGGCGTGATCTTTACGCGGACATCGTCGTTTGAGGTGGTTGCCCCTCGTCCCCTCCCCTCTGGATTCCGGCTTTCGCCGGAATGACGAAGGGTGGCCGGAATGACGAAGGGTGGTTGGGATGGCGAAGGGTGGTTGGGATGGCGAAGGTGTGGTTGGGATGGCGGAGGTGTGGTTGGGATGGCGAAGGTGTGGTTGGGATGGCGAAGGTGTGGTTGGGATGGCGGAGGTGTGGTTGGGATGACGGAAGGGGCTGGAAGGGCATTCCGTCCGGGAAGCGGCTGGCTTTTGTATCGTCATCCCAGCCTTTCTATCGTCCGTCATTCCGGCGGAAGCCGGAATCTAGGGGCGGCGGCGGTTGTGATTCGTGTGAGTGGGGAGTATGGCCTCTGCGCCCCCCCCCTCGTCCCCTCCCCTCTGGATTCCGGCTTTCGCCGGAATGACGAAGGGTGGCCGGAATGACGGAGGGTGGTTGGGATGACGGAGGTGTGGTTGGGATGACGGAGGGTGGTTGGGATGGCGAAGGTGTGGTTGGGATGGCGAAGGTGTGGTTGGGATGGCGAAGGTGTGGTTGGGATGACGGAAGGGGCTGGAAGGGCATTCCGTCCGGGAAGCGGCTGGCTTTTGTATCGTCATCCCAGCCTTTCTATCGTCCGTCATTCCGGCGGAAGCCGGAATCTAGGGGCGGCGGCGGTTGTGATTCGTGTGAGTGGGGAGTATGTCCTCTGCGCCCCCCCCTCGTCCCCTCCCCTCTGGATTCCGGCTTTCGCCGGAATGACGAAGGGTGGTTGGGATGACGGAGGGTGGTTGGGATGACGAAGGTGTGGTTGGGATGACGAAGGTGTGGTTGGGATGACGAAGGTGTGGTTGGGATGACGGAGGGTGGCGGATGGGGGTTTTGATTGCAGATTAATGGGTGTTCACTGGAAGGTCAGTCCTGTAGAATCAGTCGGAAAAGAGGCGCAAGAATGTATTGCGCGCTTTTGTGTACACTGGTATGATGTTGTGCGTAAGTCGGACTTGCACGCGCTTGTTTCGATTCACGCGCGCAACAGAAACCGCAGACGACAGACTGGCGACAAGTCAAGCTTGTAAAGGAAACGCAACGTGATGAAATCCCCTACATCACTGATAAGGATCAGGTACGCGGTGGGCGTGATGCTGGCGCTGTCGGCAGTCTTCGCCGTCGTCATAAGCACAATCTCAATGCCCGGCGACAGGGCAGCTGCGCAGATTGCTGATGCTACAACGGCAGTTGATGCACGTGCGGCCGCATGGTGGGACTCACTCACTCCCGCGGAGAGGACGAACGCGATATTCGGTAAAGAATATGACCATGACACCGACGCCTCCGACGATGATCCAGCCGGCGAGTCCGAGGGAAGGCAGCTTCCGCCAGAAGCCTCGGGTGAATACTCCGCTTTGGGTGCTACCGGAGTCGCGGCTAGCGGGACCCCGCCTACTGGAGGCACAATCGGCAAGGACAACGTCGATAATCTGGTAGACGGCAACTCGACCGGTACCGGCGGCGACATCTACGCCGTGGGCGAGGAACCTACCGACGTCGCTAAAGCTATTCGCGGTTTCCAAAGCGTGGAACTCTGGTGGGACCACTTGACATGTGTTGAAGCTCGCATAGCAGTCGGTGAAGACAACAATGCCCTATTGCTCGATGCGGACACAGTTACGGCTGACAACCAACCGGAAGTCAGTGCCGTCTGTGACACCAATCCGACAGGAGACCCCGTCACTTCCATTGCGCCAACCGCGAAAGCTTACAGCGATGTGAAGGCCATAGCCGACGAAGCCGGTCAAGCAATCCTCGGCCTTTCGAATGCAGGCAATGCCAGCCACACCGATGCGCGAGCGAAGCAGTGGTGGGACGCGCTGACAAGCACTGAACGCCTCCTCGCACTATACGGAATCGGTACTTCGGCAGGAACTGCCACCGTTACCGATGGAGGCACCATTGGTACGGTCGACGGCGATGACAGCGTCGCCGCGCCTCGCAGTTTCCTTGCCACGCTGGAATATGACCAAATCCGAAGGTCGCTAACCTTCCACTCCGACGGTACAGTTACTGAAGACGCGGGCGATCTCGCATTCCCGCTTGACAGTGCGTCAATGGATATAGCCGATGGAATCATAGAGTTGATCAATGACCGCTGGCGATACATCTACGCCATGGGCGGTTCTAACGACATGGGCATCTCCGAGTTGGTCTACTGGTGGGACTCCATCGGTAACGCGCAGAGACGGATCGCCGCTGGTGTGGACAACGAGCAGCAAGCTGCCGGCTCTGAGTCCGCTGCCACATACGACGTGGATTGGGACGAATTAAATCCGCTCACGGCTGGCGTAGGTACCGCGGCTGGCGAGGCATTGGAAGAGCAAGTCTTCGAAGTCGGTCAAGCCATCCTCTTTACCAATCCGGAACCGCTTCCCAATGTCGCCGAATGGTGGAACACCCTTAACGCAGACCAGATGGTCTACGTCGTATACGGCAACCCACCGATGAGGACGGCGTACGACCCTGACCTCACCGATACAGACACGACGACGGTAACGACCGTTACCGACGCCGACAAAGCGGTCTTCCAGAAGATGTACGACGGATTGGCCGACGATGACGGTATCCGAATGGCGGCAGAAGACGACGATCTCAGCACCCACTTGCCCGCTTACGTAACTGAGATGCTCGCTCGCAACGGGATGAACGTTGTGGACACTACGGAAGGTCCAGACGGTGATGACGCAGATACTGATCCGGACTACCACTTCTACTCCGCGAAAGCCATCGTCAACGCGCTAGCCAACGAAATCTTCGATCCGCCGGCGCCGATCATGGCATGGGTCCGACCAGTCGGGAGTTTGGTGACTACGTCTGCTGAGGACGCCGCAACAACGGCTGGCCCCGTAGTGGACGATGAAGACTTCGACTGGCCGTACAACGCGATGAATAAGGCCGCTAACGTCGGCGATTGGTGGGAGACTCTGGACTGCCGCGTCATGCGCATCGCAGTCGGTGAGGACAACAACTACCTCAACGGCGCGGTCGCAGCGGTTGCCGGAGTTGATGGCAACAACGACGGCGATTTCGATGACGTGGGTGACACGGCCCCCGTCGCCGCCATCCCCGCCGAAACCAGCGTCTACTGCGCCCACTTCCCAGGTCACGACACCAATGACATGAACGACATCGGTGCGGACGCCCAGAAGCGCGCTGTAGTGGTGGGAGCAGCCCTACTCAACTTGACCGCTGAGGCGAACGGCTTCCACGCTGGTCGCCCGTCGTTCAATGAGCCGGCGACTGGTACGCCGACAATCTCCGGCGTTGCCCAAGTCGGCGCACCGTTGATGTCCGATCCAGCCGACGTGGCTGACACGGATGGTCTTGGCGACTTCAGCTACCAGTGGCTCCGCGATGGCGAGCCCATCAACGGTGCCAATAGCAAGGACTACACGTTGCAACCCGGTGATGTCGGTGCTGCAATCTCAGTCCGCTACTCGTTCACCGACGGCGGACGCTACTACGAGATGCGCCCCAGCAACGCCACCTCCATAATCGCCGGTTCGCCGGGCGAGGTTTCTCGCATTGAGCCGACGATCCGTAGCGTGACGGTCTCTGCTGGCGACGAAGTCACCTTGTCCGTGGACGTCTATGGCTTGCAGAACGCGAAAGACAACAGCCTAGGCAGCGAATTCGAATGGTCAGTCGACGGCACAGCAGACGCCGATCTGGGATCGACCCGAGAGATCGACTACACCGCACCGTCGTCGCCAGGAACCTACACGGTTACCGCCATGCTCGGCGGTGGGCAATGCCAGCCTGAAGAGGAGGAGATGCGCGAGAGTGCCTGCTCGGCTTCCATCACGGTTCGAGTCCGACGCCCGTCGGCGCCAGTAGACGAAGACGAAGATCCGGTGAACCCGCCGGGTCCGATCCCGACGATCCTGACGGATTCAGACGGCAACCAGTATGAAGTGTTCACGCCGGTTGACGGTGGGACCTTCACGGGTGAGAACTACTCGATCTCAGGTGGTGCGGGAGTGATCCCGAACGGCGAGGTGATTGGCATCCGCATGTCTGACGAAGGTGCGGCGTCGAACGTCGGTATGACTCACCAGCGCTACACGATCGGCGGCAACATGTACGCGATCAGTGCGGTTGACAGTTCTGAGGCACCGATCTCGTCTTACGTCCTGAGCGACGCGGCGACGGTTTGTGTGCCGCTACCGGCCGAGTTGCGAACGAACATCTCTGATGTTGCGTTGGTGGTGATCAACAGCGACGACTCGCTGACGATCCTGGCTGGGACGGTCAACGTGAGTCCGCCTGCGACGGTGTGTGGCTCCCTGAGCTCGCTGCCTGCGAAGGTGGCGGTTGGAGCTGCTGGTGCGCCGGCGCCGATTCCGACTCCGGTACCTGAGCCGACGCCAGAGCCGCCTGCGACAGGTGGCGCGGCCCCGGCATCAGGCGGTGTCCTGTGGGCACTAGTGCTCGGACTCGCAGTCGCGACGTTGGGCAGCATCCTAGTGATGGCTCGGAGGCGCGAGAGCGTAAGCCGCGAGAAGTAAGTAAAGGGTCCCTCACCCTAACCCTCTCCCGTCGAACGGGAGAGGGGAAATGAGGGGAACACCGTCACTTGTCCATAGGGAGAGGGACGGAGGGAAGAACGGCGTCCGTAACCCCAACGGACGCCGTTTTGATTCGTGGCTGATATGATCTCAGTCAACCTATCTGCGTTTTAACGATGATTTGAGGGATTCTGAGAAATGGCAGTCAAAGATATGGAACGCGTTTCGCACCTTGAAGGTGCGTACGAGCACATGGCGACAAAGGCCGAACTTGCTGAGATGAACGGCGACTACAGAGTTGAATTCGTCAGGATCGAGCATCGCTTCGAGTCGATCGAGAATACGATGCGTGCGATGCAAAGTCTGCTCCAGCAGATCTTGGAGCGGCTTGATGGTATCGAGCTTAGGCTTGATGGTATCGAGCTTAGGCTTGATCGCGTCGAGCTTAGACTTGATCGCGTCGAGAGTCGGCTTGATGGTGTCGAGGCTCGTCTTGATGGCGTTGAGGCTCGTCTTGATCGTGTCGAAAACTCCAACGCCCGGATCATCGGGTTCCAAACATCCGGCAGAGCGTCGGAAGAAAGAGATTAATCCTCCCACATGCGCATCCCACTGTTAGGCATCTCCCACGAAACCAACACCTTCTCGTCAGTCCCCGCCGACTATGCCGCGTTTGAGGCGACTGGCATTCTGCGTGGCGAGGAGATGCTCGACAAGTTCCGGGATGCTCAGTACACGATCTCGGGTTACCTGCAGGCAGCTGAGGAGCTGGGATTTGAGCTTGTGCCGTTGATGTATGCGGTTACGGGTCCGATTGGTACGATCACCAAAGATGCGTATGATCGGTTGACCGAAGAGATGTTTGGGATGCTGCGTGATCAAGGTCCGTGGGATGCGGTGTTGATCTCGAACCATGGCGCGGCGGTGAGTGAAGAGTTTCCGGATATGGACGGCGAGTTTTGTCGCGCGGTGCGGGAGATCGTTGGGCCGGATATGCGCGTGGGTGTGACGCTGGACATGCATGGCAACGTGTCGGAGCCGGTGGTGGAGCATACCGATGTGTGTGTAGTGTGGCGGACTAACCCGCACCTCGATCCGAAGGTGCGAGGTCGAAAGACGGCGGAGATGGTTGTGAGGGCTGCTAAGGGCGAGATTGATCCGGTGCAGTGGATCGAGATGCCGCCGATGTATGTGAATATCGTGAAGCAGTTCACCGGGGAAGATCCGATGAAGTCGTTCGTTGATGATGCCGTGGCTGCCAACGAGATTCCGGGCATTTTGGACACCAGTGTGGCTGAGGGTTATCCGTATTCCGATGTTGAGGAGATGGGTATGTCGTGGGTTGCGATTGCGGACGGTGATCTTGAGTTGGCCAAGAAGGTTGCCAAAGATATGGCGGCGAAGGCGTGGGAGCGTCGTGCCGAACTCAACGTGCATGTTCCGTCGATCACCGAAGCGCTCGATTTTGCGGTAGCTAACTACAAGGGTCCGCGAGATCTTAATGAAGCGGATGAAGTGGCGTTGGATGGGACGGCGCTTGCACCGCCGGAGGATGATGAAGTACGGAACGGGCCGATCGTTTTGATGGATGTTGGCGACAATATTGGTGGCGGGTCTTCGGCTGATTCGACGCATATTCTTGCTGAGGTTGTCGAGCGGGGCATCTCCGGTTTCTTGCAGACGCTTTACGATCCGGAATCGGTGGAGGCTTGTGTCGCGGCTGGAGTTGGTGAGACGGTGACGTTAGATGTAGGTGGCAAGACTGACGACATGCACGGGAAGCCGGTTCGTGTCACTGGCACAGTTCGGGCGATCACGGATGGTCAGTACGAGGAGCTTGGGGCATCGCACGGTGGTTTCAGGTTTTACGACTCTGGCGTTAGCGCGCGGCTCGACACGGATGGCGGACAGACGATTGTGCTGACATCTGTGAGAGCGGGGAATACGGTTCGTGCGCAGATGTATCACATCGGGATCATTCCGGAGCGTTACCGGATCGTGGTGGCCAAGGGCGTCGTATCGCCGCGTCCCGCGTATCAGCCGATTGCCGGTAAAGTCATTCTGGTCAACACTGCTGGCGTCACGACGGCCGATATGTCGACCTTCACCTATCACCGCCGCCGTATCCCGCTCTACCCGATGGAGTCGGATGCGGAGTATGAAGTTTAGGGCATCAGAAAGTTAGATCACGTTAAAATGAACCTTACAAATAGGGATTATTGAACATGACTTCTGAAGAACTGCAGGAGATGCGCGAGAACACGATCGCTAGCAATCAACGGACGATCGCTAGTTTGATGCAGCTGCAGGCGCAGGCGCTGCAGATCCAGGCGGAGCAAACGCGCAGGTTGAACAATATCGAATCGATATTGGCATCGGTTCTCGAACGATTGGATCGTCTTGAGCAGCTTAACCGCAACGCCATCGGGTTCGCTACAAGCGACACGTAGGTTTCAGACGGTACACCGACAGGGAACATTGATGTCGAACCAGACGGAAACTAATTCGGACGCGTCGCGCCCGAACGTCATCGTCATCATGGTGGATGACATGGGATTTTCGGATATCGGGTGTTACGGGGGTGACATCAGCACGCCGAACCTCGATGCGCTGGGCTACAACGGCATTCGGTTCACGCAGATGTACAACGGGGCGCGATGTTGCCCGTCTCGTGCTGCGTTGCTGACGGGATTGAATCCGCATCAGGCGGGTGTTGGGCAGATGACGGCGGATCTGGGGGTTCCAAGCTATCAGGGGTATCTGAACGATAGCTGCGTGACGTTTGGAGAGGTTGCGAAGTCGGCTGGGTATCGGACGTTGATGTCGGGCAAGTGGCACGTTGGCGGCGGGTATGACCGACGCAACCGTGATCAGTGGGTTCCAGGCGATGCCACGCATCCGTTGCCCACTCAGCGAGGCTTCGACACCTACTTCGGGTTGGTTGAGGCGGCAGATTCATTCTGGAATCCCAAGGCGTTGTTGCTGCAGGACACGTTGATCGAGGTTGAGAGTTCCGACTTTCATTTGACAGATGCGATCGCTGACCATGCGGTGAACCAGATCGACGATTCGATGTCGGATGGCGAGCCGTTTGTCCAATACATAGCGTTCACGGCGCCTCATTGGCCATTGCACGCTTGGGAAGAGGACATCGTCAAGTACGAGGGCAAGTACATGCGCGGGTGGGATGAGATTCGGGGCTCGAGGCATGAGCAACAGAAGGCGTTGGGGATCGTGGATGACAAGTGGCCGATATCGGCGCGTGATGAGGATGCGCCGCCGTGGGAGGATGTCGAGAATCAGGAGTACGAGGACATCCGAATGGCGGTCTACTGTGCGATGATCGAGCAGGTGGATCGTGGTGTCGGGAGGGTCATCGACACGCTCAAGAAGCATGGTCAGTTCGAGAACACGTTGATCATGTTCCTGTCGGATAACGGGGGGTGCGCGGAGCTGTTCCAGGAAGATTCCGATTGGCCCAATCCCTCGCAGTGGGAGACCGATCTGACGTTGGATGGCCAGAGAGTTCGCGTCGGCGACATTCCGGAACTGCGTCCGGGACCGGACACGACCTTCCAAGCAGTAGAGTTGCCCTGGGCGAACGTTTCGAACACGCCGTTCCGCTTCTTCAAGCGCTGGATTCACGAAGGTGGGATATCGACTCCGTTCATCGTCCACTGGCCGGACAGGATTTCCGAGTCTGCGATTGTCGACAACGTGCCGATGCACATCACGGACATCTCAGCGACCATTTACGACGCTATCGGCGCCGAATATCCTTCGGAGTACGGCGGCAACGAGATCACTCCGTTAGAGGGTGAGTCGATTGTTCCGGCGCTCGAGGGTAAGGAGTGGAGTCGGGAGAAGCCTGTTGCGGTTGAACATGAGGGCAATCGTGGGATCCGCATCGGTTACTGGAAGCTGGTTGCGGAGTGGGACAAGCCATGGGAGCTGTACAACATTCCCGAAGATCGAACCGAGCAGCATGATTACGCGTCGTCTGAGCCACAAAGAGCGGCTTCAATGGTGAAGGAATACGACGCTTGGGCGGAGCGCGCTGGCGTGGTAACGTGGCCAGTTCGCGAGGGAGTGTTGGCCAAGCGGTTCAAAGGCAAGCGAGACCACATTTCACAACATCGCGGTCCGGGTAACGTTGGAGAGCGAAGACGTGGATAGCTAGACGCGATTGGTTGGCCCCGTACGTCGTCGGTGTAGCGCGGTTCTGGAACGGTTAGGAATCTTCAAGCGAATTCTGCAACATCTCGACCATTGCCACGAGCGTGGAACGGCGCCGCGACGGAAGGTGTTAGTTTAAGGAACTATGGAAGCGCGACTTGTCACGGATGAAGTCATTGCTCGGATAATATCGGCATCTAAACGGTTAGACGGTGAAATCGGCGCGGTCGAGGTTGTACCGCCTAACCGCAAACAGTCATTTAATCTGGTTGACGGCGACGGTAACACGTACCTGCTTTACTTACGCCAAAATCTGCATAGAGATTCCGATTTTTCTTGCGGCGTATGGTGGGAGAATGCGGTGCCTCGAATGTGTATAGTTCGGTACAACGGTCCTGCCCATGCACATCGAAACAAGATAGAGCAAGGACGGATCAGTTATCGAGCGCATCGACATGTTGCAACTGAGCGGTACATCCAAGCTGGTTTGAAACCCGAAGGGTTCGCGATCGAAAGAACCGACTACCGCGACCTATCCGGTGCGGTGCAGGTGCTGCATAAGGAAATGAACTTGGAGGATGAGGCGGCACTATTCCTCGCCGAATTTCCTGGAAAGTTAATCTGAACCTCGGGTACGAGATCTTCATCGACATGTTGGACACGACATCCTTACAACGGACGCTTTGCGAGCAGCTATGTGCCGAGATCGAGCTTCATCCAGATCCAGAAAGTGATGTGATTGCGATCGAAACTCCATGGACATTTCCTGACGGGGATGTTTTTCAAATATACGCGCATCCGCTGCCGGGAGGTTTCCGTCTGTCGGATGTTGGGCACGTGACCACCGAAATCGCGTACGAGATAGAGGGTTTCAGCTTTACTCCCGGTCCTCGAGAGGCGTTGTTGATCGACACGCTCAACCAACACGGCGCAGCATATGAGGACGGCGAGATATTTGTGGAGGTTCGTACTGACAACGTTGCCGACGGGATTTTTAGGATCGGCCAAGCAATGTCGGCGGTATACTCGCTGCGTAACAATTTTTCGTACTCAACGAGGTCCACGTTCACAGACGACCTCATGTCAGCTCTCGTTCGCATCGCTGGAGAAGGAAGCGTTCATCGATCGTATACCGTACCGGAATTGGCTAACTCGGCGAACTATCCTGTAGATTTCAAGATTGACAATAGCGACCAATCCACGCCGTTATTCGTGTTCGGTGTACACAACGGTCCCAAAGCACGACTGGTCACCATTACCTTGATGCACTTCATAATCCACCGGGTTTCGTTCACCAACGTTTTAGTTTTTGAAAACCAAGAAGAGATGCCGCGTGGAGATTTAGCGCGTCTCAGCGATGTTGGCGGCGAACAGGTGTCTAGTCTGGCATCTACCGATGCGCTAGAACGAAGAATCAAACGTCACTTACTGACATCATGAAGCAGTAAATCGTTTGGATCACCCTGGAACGCGCTTCGATTCAAGGTAACTTTTGACTGTTTCGAAGCGTCTAATCGCCGGGTTGTAGTAATTCGAGACGCTTTTTCACGCAAATGTATTGACGACCAGTATTGCGGCGTTCAGTACGACCGCGGCTAGCAGACCTGCTGCTAGATCGTCGAGCATGATGCCCCAACCGTTCGGGATGGCCTCGAGACGCCGGATACCTAACGGCTTGATCACGTCGAAGAGTCGGAACAGCAGGAAAGCCGCGAGCATTGACCACCATTCAACTGGTAGCAGCAGTACCGCGGTAAGTTGACCAGCGACTTCGTCGATAACGACTTTGCTTGGGTCGGGCTCGTCTTCGGTTTTCACGCGGGCCGACACGGCGACACCGACGAAGAAGATGGCGGCAATGGGAACGACCAGCAGTATCCCCAAACCGTGGTCTCCGTACCCCCATATCGACACTGGAACGGCGTAGACGACGATAGTGGCGGCGCTGGCGAGTGTGGCTTTGGCGAACGGGGTCAGATACGCGACGCCGAGGCCGGTTGCGAGCATCGTTGCGACGAAGTCCAGTATGCGAGTAGACATGCGGTGGCGGGTTCAACCTTGTAGGCAGTCTCATCATATTGTGTGTGCCTTCGATAACGTTGCCGACGGCTGGAAAATCCGGGTTTATTGGATTGCGGTTGACATCGGGGGATATATCGCGTATTGTGCGTGATACCGCCGCCACGATTCGTGGTGACATACGGCTACGTCCGCAGCGGTTAGGCAAACATCATCAAGAGGTTACCGATGAAAAACTACTCGGAATCCCCAAGCAAAATGCGCGGCAAATGGTTGCGCGTGCTGTTGCCTTTAACGATCCTCGCGTCGATGGCGCTCATGGCGTGTGCAGGCGAGAGAATCGTAGAGGTTACAGTCCAGACCGAGATCATAAGGACCGTCGAGGTCGAAGTCCCGGTTGAGGTTGAAAGGGAGGTCGTCCGCGAAGTTGAGATTGAGGTCCCGATCGAGATCGAAAAGGAAGTCGTCCGCGAAGTCGAGGTCGAGGTCCCGGTCGAGGTCGTGAAAGAGGTCATTAAGGAAGTCGAGAAAGAAGTCGCGGTGGAGGTTGTGATCACGGCAACGCCGGTACTGCCACCCACGGCAACGCCGGTACCTGCAGCGACCGACGCGCCTCCGTCCCGCCAGGCAGGAGGCGAACTCGTTTGGGCCATCGGCGACAGCCAACGCAACTGGTCTGGGTTCAACGCCGGCAACTTGTGTTGCGCGGCGAAGGCATTGAGCGTGGTCGAAACCCTGTTCAAGCCAGTCGGCAGCAACATCGCAGAGAACCTGCTCGCGGAGAGCTTCGAGTTCGACTCAGATCTGACTTATGTCGATGTGAAGATTCGACAGGGCGTCGAGTTCCACAAGGACTTTGGCCCTCTGACTGCTGAAGACGTGGCTTGGTCAACGAATGACACTAACCCGAACCTTTCTACGGACTTGGGTTCAGGTCAGACCAGCGTAACTGACGGTTCTGGAACCTGGGCCGGCTTCTTGGGTGCCAACCCGAGCGAGGCCTTAGATGACGAGACCGTTCGTATCCGGTGGGAGAACTTCGACCCACGTTGGGACACTTGGTTCTTCGGCCAGGACGGCCTAGGTGCAGGCGTTGTCAGCAAGACAGCGTTCGAAGAGATGGGCAAGGACTGGAACAACGACAACATCGTTGGAACTGGCCCGTTCGAGTTCACCAACTGGGTTCGCGGGGACCGCACAGAGTATACGGCGCTTAGCGAACACTGGCGAGCTGTGCCGGAGATTTCGAAGATCACCCGCGTGTCGGTTCCTGACGAGAGCGTCCGCATTGTGATGCTCCAGAACGGTGAAGCTGACATCGCTGAGATCGGCACAAGCAACATCCCGACCGTCGAGCGGTTCGGCATGGTGCGCAACGGTTCGGGTACCGCCCGCATGGTCACGGTGATGTTCGCCGGCAACCTGTGGGAGACGAACCACCCGACGACGGGCGACCCGTTGGAGATCGTGACCTACACGCACGACCTTGCTTGGCTCGGTAACCCGCACAAGCCAGACGACGGCAACAACCCTGCAGGCATGGATGACATGGAGCAGGCGCGGTTGGTGCGTCAGGCATTGGCAGTCTCGATCGACCGTCAACTGATCAACGAAGCCGTCATTGGTGGCGTTGGCTGGCCGGTAGAGATCCCGTACTTCGACATCAACCACCCGGACTGGGAAAACGATCGCTGGGGCGTCGGATATGACCCCGCCATGGCCGAGTCTCTGCTCGACCAGGCTGGCTACCCGCGCGGCGGCGATGGGACCCGGTTCAAGATTGCGATGTTTGCATGGCCAGTGGGTCACTTCTTTGGTGACATCGGCGATGCGGTAGCGCAGTTCTGGGAAGAGGTCGGTGTAGACGTCGACGTGCTCCACTACGAGTACACGGTGTTCCGTCCGACGCTGGTCGGCCGATCGGCTACGCAGGCGTGGACAGACACTGGTCCGTTGGAGAACTTTGCTACAACGCCTTGGGACTTCCCACGCGGCATTCAGATGTCGGCTATCGCTCGTGGAGGCAAGAGCCACGGTATCGAGATACCGGAAGCGACGGCCAACTACAAGGACGTGTCGGCAGAACCTGACCGCGCGTCTCGTATCGAGTTGAACAAGGCATTTGCGGACTTCCTCCGCCATTGGATGCCTGGCTTTGGCGTGGTGGCCGTTCCTAGCCTGATCGTTTACAACCCGAATTCGATCGGTTCATGGGACATGGAACCCGGTCTGCGTCAAGCGATCAACTCGCCAGAAAACATCACGCTGCCTTAGATCATTCGCAGCGCCGATCAAAGCTGAAGTCCTGATCCTGCATCCTGCATAGGAGGCAGGATCAGGACCTGTCTATCCCCTCTCGCGCGGGGCGTGGGAGGGGATAAGGTGTAGTAAGCCTTGCCGCCCATTAGCCGATCGTTCGCACTCTGATGCGCAGGTATTTAGCACGTCGTCTCGTCTTCGCAGTGCTTACGCTGTGGGGCGTGACGATTCTGGTTTTCGGCCTGTCTCGTTTGGGCCCTGATCCGCTCCTCGCGTACGTGCGAGACGACACGTACGGTTTGGCCGCCGATACGGTTGCCGAACTGAAAGCGAAGTGGGGGTTGGACAAGCCAGTCTACGTCCAGTATTTCGTTTGGCTCGGCAACATCCTCCAAGGGGATATGGGAGAGAGCATCGCGACTCAGCGATCGGTATCTCTGACCATTCTGGAGGCGTTGCCTAACAGCCTCCAACTCGCTGCGGTGGCTTGGGTTTTGGGGACGATACCCGGCGTGTTGCTTGGCGTCATCTCTGCGGTGAAGCGGGGGAGTGGCATCGACTATTTCGGTAGGGCAATCGCGCTGATCGGGCAGGCTACGCCTGCATTCTGGTTGGCGATTCTGTGCATCTTGGTGTTCGCTGGGTATCTGCAGTGGCTACCGTCCGCGACCAAGGCACCGGCAACGTCACCGTTGCTCACTCAAGCGAAGCACTTTGTGATGCCGGCGTTCGTTTTGGCATTTGATCCTTGGGCGACTTACTTGAGGCTCACGCGGTCGTCGATGTTGGAGGTGTTGGATTCGGAGTTTGTGAAGTTGGCACGAGCCAAAGGTGCTTCGACGGGGTCTGTGATCATGAGGCATGCGCTTCGAAACGCATTGATACAGCCCATTACGGTTTCGGCGCTGGTTTTGGCAGCGTTCATCACGGGCTCGGTGTTCGTGGAGACGGTGTTTGCATGGCCGGGGATCGGTCGTTTGGCGGTTCAGGGAGCGTTGGATAACGATGCGCCGATTGTCGCAGGAACGGCGCTCATATTCGGGGCAGGCTACGTGTTGCTCAATTTCGTCGCAGACATGTTGTATCTGGTCATAGACCCGAGGATTCGCTATTCGTAATGAACACGACCGGCGAAATACGCACTACTGAGAGTGCGCCCGTTGTGGTTGGGAGCGGGTACGTTTGGTACTCGCCGCTTGACTGGTGGCGCTTCCTGAAGCGGTGGCCTGTGATACCGGTGCTGGTGTTGGTTTTGGTGGTTCTGGGTGCGATCTTCGCCAATCAGATCAGTTCACATGAGCCAGATAAGGGCAATTTGAGGGCGCGTGATATCCCTCCGTTGTGGTTTGAGGGGAGTTCGACAGAGTACCCGTTGGGGACGAACAACCTCGGACAGGATATGCTGGTTCGGGTGTTGGAAGGCGGGCGAGTATCGCTAATCGTCGCAAGCGTCGCAGTGTTGTTCGGGCTGTTTGTCGGAACGATTACCGGGATGTTGGCGGGTTATTTCGGTGGGCTATTGGATGAGATCTTGATGCGGTTGGTCGACCTGTGGTCGTCGTTGCCGTTGTTGATGATTGCGATCATATGGGCGGTCAGCATTCAACCCAGCCTCTGGTCTGTGACGTTGTTGTTGTCGATCTTCTCGTGGTCGTCGGGCACGAGAAACATTCGCGGTGAGATCCTGTCGTTGAAGAACCGTGACTTCGTGATCGCCGCTCGGACCATGGGTGCGAGTGACCTGCGTATTTTGTGGCGACATCTTTTCCCGCAGATCGTGCACATCGTGATCGTGGTTACGACTTTACGGACTGGGGCTTTGATCGTAGCCGAGTCGGGATTGTCGTTCTTGGGCGTTGGATTGCCGGCTTCGGTTCCGAGTTGGGGATTGCTGATAACGCAGGGACGGGCATTCTTGACGACTACGAACTGGTGGATGTCGATAGTGCCGGGTCTGTTCCTGTTCTTTACCGTGATGTCGCTGAACTTCTTGGGCGACTGGCTTCGGGACCGTTTGGATCCACGGTTGCGGCAGATCGATTGATCGTGTCACCGCGATAAGAGGCGCGATAATTGAAGGTCATGGAATCGCATGGCCCTTCACCTTCTACCGTTTCTGGCTTGAGCACGTTGCTCTCCGACGGTTTCAAGGTGGCGATCGAGGTGGAGACGTCTCGGGGATTAGCTATGGAGGATGGGGCGCGGCACTCGGTTGAGTTGGCTCAGGCGGCGACTGACGGCGGGCGTGTCGACGCGGTGTGTTTCACGGACAATCCGGGAGGGAATCCTCACATCACGCCAGAGACGTTGGGGCGGGAGTTGTTGGACCGTGACGCGGAGGTGGTGATCAATCTGTCGTGCAAGGACTACAACCGAAACTCGTTGGAGGGGCGCTTGTGGTCACTTTCGAGCCTTGGTTTCCGTAATGTGCTGTGTCTTTCGGGGGATTATCCGATCGCTGGCTTTTCGGGACAGGCTCAGCCGGTTTTCGACACCGACTCGGTCGGTCTTCTCGAGATGATTAGGCGGATGAATGAGGGGTTTAGGGTTACGCTGCCTGGTAGGAGGAGTTCGGAGACTGAACTCGGTCGGACGAGTTTCAACGCTGGTGCAGCGGTCAATCCGTTCAAGCTGTACGAAGGCGAGTATTTGACGCAGCTTTACAAGATGGATATGAAGATTAGGACGGGTGCTCGGTGGTTCGTTTCGCAGATTGGTTACGATGCCCAGAAGCATCATGAACTTATCCGGTATCTGTCTTGGAAGCATGGAGATGCGGCGCCGCCGATGTTGGGTTCGATATACGTCTTGAGCGCGCCAGCAGCCCGCTTCTTCGGGCGTTGGGGCATTCCCGGGGTTGCGGTCAACTCGGATCTCGTGGAGGTGGCAAATGCTGCTGCGAAGTCGAAAGATCGCGGGCGAGGGTTTTTCAACGAGTTGGCGGCTAAGCAGATAGCCGTACTGCGCGGTGTTGGATACAGCGGCGTATATCTGTCTGGGCGGCTGACGTACAAACGGATTGAGCAGATCTTGGATATCGCTGAGGGCATCAAGGGTGATGATTGGAAGGACGCAGCAGCAGAGATCGGGTACTCGCAGCCGGGGGAGTTTTATCTGTTCGAGCCGGGTGATTCGCCTAACACCGCTTCCGATGAGTTGAATCGGGAGTACGATCAGCGGCGGAGCCGACGTGCTTCTTTCGTAAGGCGTACTTTCCATCCGGATCTGGCGTATCGTGTCGGGCGATTCGGCAAGCACTTCGTTTTCGACCATGACGCTCCAGCTTTCAAAGCTAGCGCGACCGTTTACCGTCAGATCGAGAAGAGCAAGACCGCTACTAAGTTGGCACACGCTGCCGAACAGATGATGAAGGTGCCGCTCTACGGCTGTCGGGATTGTGGCGACTGTTCGCTACCGGATATTGGAGAGTTGTGTCCCGAGTCGCAGTGCGTGAAGAACCAGCGCAATGGGCCTTGCGGCGGGACGCGAGCCGGGAAGTGCGAAATCCTCGATAAGGACTGTATCTACCTGCGGGCGTACAACACGTTGAAGCTGTACGGCGAGGAAGAGAAGATGCTTGAACATCCCGTGGTGTTCAAAGATTCATCGCTTCAGGGCACGGCGTCGTGGGCGAACACGTTCGCTAAGCGCGACCATTACGGCTCGAGGGACTGAGCACTCCGTTCGATATCGCGATCAATCCTGGCTAACTCGGAGTAAGATAATCTCCGAACTAGCTTTCGCACTGCATCGATTGATTGGAAGGCAACGCAATGCATTTCGACTTGTTAATCATCAATGGCACGGTCTACGACGGCACCGGTGCGCCCGGAACACGATCGGACGTGGGCATCCAAGGCAGGCGTGTGACAGATGTCGCGGACCTTTCGGCGGCGACGGCGTCGCGGGTGATTGACGCCACCGGATTGGCGGTTACGCCCGGCTTCATCGATGTTCACTCCCACGCCGATGCAGCGTTGCTGCGAGACGGTCAACATGCTTGCGGCATTCGTCAGGGTGTGACGACCGAGATCATTGCTCCTGATGGATTGACACTGGCACCGTTGTCACGTGAAAACTACTTGATGTACATGCATTACCTGAGCGGTATCTTGGGTTATGCGCCTGAAGATCTGGACATGTCGACGTATGCGACGGCGATGTCCAACTACCACAACAAAACCTCATGCAACGTCGCGCTGTTCTTGGGGCATGGCCCAGTTAGGCTCGAAGCGGTCGGTGGCATGATTGACGAGCCGCTTACAGGAGACAACTGGATCCGCGCCGAGCGGATAATTCGTGAGAGTTTCGAGCAGGGCGCGTGTGGTTTTGCGACCGGGCTTTCGTACTACCCAAACTCGTTTTCCGACACCGACGAGCTGGTCAACATCATGAAGGTCGTCAAAGAGTATGACCGGCCGCTGTCGATACATCTCAGGAACCACAACACTGATCGAGGTTTCGCTGGTGGTGGCGTTGAAGAGGCGATGGAAGTCGGGCGTAGGTCGGGTGCCAAGATCCACCTTGAGCACTATCGCACTCAACCCGACTCGGCGGGCGACTTGGAGTCGATTCTGGAGCCCGTTGAGCGAGCAAAGTCAGATGGCGTTGATGTCACATTGGAGACGTATCCGTATCCAGTTGGTTCCAGCTTCCCGCAATCGTTCTTCCCAAGCTGGTTCCACGAAGGTGGCCCTGAGCCGATGTTGAAGCTATTGGAGGACGGCGAAAGCCGCGAGGAGGTTATCGCAGGCATCATGCAAGGGTCACGGGGGAGTGCGAGGGGCAACGTATGGTCGCACATCGGATCCGACGCCAACAAGCACTTGGAAGGCATGTCGTTCGAAGACGCGGCGGCCGAACGAGGGACGTCGGTTGAAGACATGATGTGCCAGGTGATGCTCGAAGAGAGTCTGAACTGCGGTTTCCGAGGGGCGCCACCTGCGAGCACGAGGGTGTGGCAGCAGGTTGAGGCAGACATCATGGAGTTGATGCAGCGTCCTGACTACATGGTTGGCTCCGACGCCATTCCGACGGGCGGCATGGTGCACCCACGGGCTTACGGATGCTTCCCGCGCATGATCGGTCGACTGCGTCGACGGCACAACATTCCGCTCGAACTGATGGTGCAGCGGCTGTCGCAGAACGCCGCGTTGCGCTTCGGGTTGAAGGATCGCGGTGAAATCGCCGAAGGCAAGTTTGCAGACATCGTTGTGTTCGATCCCGAACGTATTACAGATAGAGCCACGTTCGAGGATCCGGAACAGTTCCCTGAGGGAATTCCGTTCGTCGTGGTCAACGGTCAAGTCGCAGTAGACCATGAGCGGCTGACTGGCGTGCTGGCAGGAGAAGCCGTATAGGAGGTCTGATCGATGCGGTTGTTGGATGCCGCTTTTGATGTGCTGAGACGAGCAGGCGAACCGTTGTCGCCTGCGGAGATCGTCCGGCAGATCAAATCGGCGCGCATTCAGATCGATACCGACGAACCGCTCGACGACGAAACGGTAAAGGTTGAACTCGAGCACGTCGCCAAGGATGGTTCTGAGGCCACGGGTATAGTCCAAACGCCCTCGGGCAGGTTCACGCTTCCGTCGATGCTGGATAGGACGGTTCGCACCGGGACCTCAATCGCTGCTACGACGGCATCCACGATCAACCCCATCAGCATCGCATCGGCGATCGCGCGATCACACGTCGGTGCGGTGTGGACGGTTCAAGACGCGACGAAGGAGATCCTGAACCGAGCCAAGCGTCCGCTCAGCATCAGCGAGATGACGACGATGCTGCAGGCGGCAGGTGTGTTGAAGGGCACAAGGTCGAAGGATGAGTCCGAGGTTCGCTCGCAACTCATCCAGGACATGCTCCAACACGGTCGGGAGTCGGCATTCGTGCGTGTTGGTAACAACACCTACGCGCTTCGCTACTACTCGAACGAAGATGCGAGCGAACCCGAAACGGTGGCGTTCGAAGCACCCGAATTGGAATCTGTGTCGCCATCAAGGTTAGGACGGGTACAGGATCCGTCTTCAGATCTTTTGCGTCAGATTCGAGGGATTTCGAATCAGCGTTTCGAACGATTCATCGTGGTTTTCTTGGCAAGTTTAGGAATGACGGATGTGGAGGTTTTGAACCGGATGCGGCGTGGCGAGCTAGATATACATGCGAGGATGTCGGTTGCTGACGTGATGGAGATACCGTTCACGATCCAAGCGCTGAACTGGAACCGGGACGTTCATGCCGGCGATGTGCAGTTGCTACGTGGCGGGATGCGAATCGGTGATCACGGGTTGATGGTGACGACGTCGGATTTTCAGCAGGGGCACTTGACGAAGCCAATCGCGAGGGAGCGGTGTCCATAGCGACGATCAACGGGGACAAGCTCGTTGAGATTGCCAATGAGCGGGGTGCGGCGAGGGTTTTGGGGTGATCGGCTAGTAGCCCAGCGCGAAACCGTCCCGGCGCGGATCGGCTCCTCCCATGTAGGTGCCATGTGAGGTGCGGTGGATGCCGTGGGCGCCGCCTACTGCGTTGGTGTAGGGCGGCAGGAGGTCGTAGGTGTAGCCCATGTCGCCTAGTTGCTCGAGCATTTCCGAGTCGAAGCGGGACTCGAACATCAGCGCTCCGATGTCGTAGTAGCGGAACCGAGGGGCTTCGATAGCCTCTTGGATGTTATTCTCGCAGTCGAGGAACTGGTGGAGCATCTGGATCGTGGTGTGGAGGATGCCGTAGCTGCCGGGCGTTCCGATGGAAGCAACGAAACCCCCTTTGCCTTCGGCATTTCCCCCACCAGTAGGGGAAACCGAACTGGGGGCGGAGTAGATCTGCGACGGAGCGATGACGAAGTCGACGGCGTGCCCGCCCTTGAGATCGTTGGGGCTGCCTTGGTTGAGGTCAAACCACTTACCCATGTTGTTGATGAAGACGCCGGTTCCTTTGGGCGCGAGGCAGGAGCCGAAGCCGCCGCCGAGGGTCTGAGTGACGGTGACGACGTTGCCCCACTGGTCCGCCGCGGCGAAGTGCGTGGTCATCGGAGCTTGTGCGGCGGATGGCGGGTTCCACACGCCGGGTAGGGACGCCTCGACAGCGGAGCGGTTCCAACGCTCGGCAGGGAAGCCGCTGAAGCTGTCGACGGATATCGAAGATCGGATCTCCTCAGCGTATTCCTTCGAGATTAGGCGGTCGAGCGGTATGTCGACGAAACGAGGATCGCCGGAGTAGAGGACACGGTCGTCAGCAGCCTTGAGCACCGCTTCGAGCATGAGGTGCTCGGTTGTAGCAGTTCCAGGTTCGAGGTCGTAGCCCTCCATCACGTTCAGGGTCTGCAGCATCTGGAACGCGGAGGAATTCGGCTTGGGGACGCGGACTTCGTACTCGCGATAGGTGGTTGAGATCGGATCTTCCCAGTACGGGCGATATGCGGCGAGCTCTTCGCGGCTGATGACGCCGTTGAAGGCCTTTTGGCCAGCAACGATTTCGTCTCCGAGGGAGCCTTCGTAAAACTCGTCAATCCCGCCTTCTACAACGCGCCTGAAGCTCTCCGCGAGTTGCTGTTGCCGAAGCAGTGCGCCAGCCTCGATGTCTGAGAACTCAAGCGCGAGTTGGGCGTCGTCTTCGGTGAGTTCTTCGATCTTGGAGAGTGCGTCGGCGACCGTTGTGGCGATGAGCGGCGTCATCGGGAAGCCGTTTTCGGCGAGATCAATGGCGTACTCGAATACCTGTGCGCGGGGCAGTTTGCCGTACTCGTCGTGCATCGTGAGCCAGCCGCCGATATTGCCGGGGACTAGCATCGAGAGCGGGCCGTACTCCATATCGTCGCGGGTCATGCTCGATGGATCGATGTTGTTAGGAGCATGGCCCGAGTAGTTAATTGTTCGCGTCTTGTCTTCTTGCGCCATGTAAACGAGTGCGATGCCGACGCCGCCCATTCCAGACATGAAGGGTTCAGTCACGTTCAAAGATGACGCCACCGCAACGGCCGCGTCGACTGCGTTTCCGCCGGCTTGGAGGGCTTGTAGGCCGGCGATCGTGGCGTGTTGGGATCCGGAGGCGACCATGCCGCGCCGACCGGTTGCAGGGGGGCGAGTCGAATCGCCGTGTGGTGTGCTGCCTTTCTGTGGTGCCAATGCCATGATGGTTCTCTCCCTTAGTCGACTAACGACGCTAGGTGTTGACGTGAAGCGATCTTTTGATCCGGCGATCCGTATGCCATCGAGTAATGAGCGCGATACCCGCTGGTTTCGAGCCGATTGAGGCACGACTTGAAGTCGATATTGCCCTCCCCGGGGATCATGTGGATTTCGTATTCGCCTGTATTGTCAGCCAACCGCACTTCGCCGATCCGTTCAATGCCGAAAGCGTCTAGGAAGCCGTCGACCCCTTCAGGAACCAAGTTTGCGTGATTGACTGTGAATGCCCAACCGAGTTTGCTCGCTGGGATAGCGTCGAAGATTTTCGTACACTCTTCGACCGAGTGGGCGAGGTAGTTGACCTCGGCGTGTTCGGGTTCGTAGTTCAGATTTTCGAGGAGGATTCGCTGGCCGGTGTCGGCGGCATACGTCGACATACGGTCCAGTCGGGAGATTGCGGCGTCAAGGCGCGTGTCAGGGTCTGATGTGAAGTGATAACCGGCGTGCACTACAGTCCACTTGCAACCTAGGCGATTGGCGAGGTCGATTGAGGCTCGCATGTAGTTTTCGACGCCGCGGGAGACATACGGGGAGAGTTCGGCAACGTTGACGCCGCTGAGCGTGTGTAGGCCGATGTTGATGCCAGTCGTCTCGCAACGTTCTCGGACGGCGCTGATACGCTCTGCCGACCACGTATCCATATGGTTGGGACCGGTATCGGCGTTGAAATCTAGATAGTAGAACTCGTTTTCTTCCGCGAAATCGAGGGCGTCTTCAAGGCGGACGGATCCGGCATCGTAGCCGATACGGTCGAGTATGGACATGGCGGGCTTCGTGGCGGTTTCGAGGGTTGGATGCCGTGATTCTACGTTGGAACAGGCTCGGGCAAAGGGGATCTCATCGGAACGTCAAGACGGTGCGTGCGGCTTCGCCGGCGGTCATGTCGGCGAACGCTTCGTTGAGCTCGTTGAGCGGCCGGTAGCGAGTGATCATCTCGTCGAGCTTCAACTTGCCCTGCTTCTCCATCTCGAGCAGCCATAGGAAGTCGACACGGGGGCGTCCGTCGCCATGCCAGTTTCCGAGGATCGTTCTGCCGCGTAGGAGCTCCCAACCGTCGACGGCCATCTCGGCACCGGTCGGGAATACGCCGACGAGAACCGTGGTACCTAGCGGTCGTGTTGAGTTGAAGGCTTGTTTAGCGATAGCGGGAAGTCCGACGACCTCGAAGGCATAGTCTGCGCCTCCACTAGTGATCTCGATGATGCGGGCGACGGGATCTTCCTTGGCAGCATTGACGAAGTGGGTGGCACCCATTTCGGCAGCTTTTTCCAGCTTGAAATCGACGGTGTCAACAGCGATGATCTGCCCGGCGTTGGCGAGCCTGCCGCCCTGCACGACGCTCAAACCCACGCCGCCGCAACCGAAGACCGCCATCGATGATCCTGTGGGGACCTTGGCACGGTTGACGACGGCGCCGACACCGGTTATGATGCCGCAGGAGATTAGGCATGCGGCTTCGAGGTTGGTGTCTTCAGGAACCACGACACACTTGTCCTCAAGAGCGATCGAGTACTCGGTGAAGGTCGGCGTGCGGTGATTGATCCGCTCGCCGTTCTTGTGAAAACGGGTCGTGCCGTCGGGCATCGAGGCACCATAGGTGAAGTTGGTTTCGCAAAGCGAGGGATGGCCATCGGTGCAGTTACGGCATCGTCCGCACATGGAATCGAGGGAGAGGATGACCTTGTCGCCCGGTTTCAACCAATCTACTCCCTCGCCGACTCCCGTCACGGTGCCGGCCCCCTCGTGGCCGAGGATCATGGGCCCAACGAATGTCTTTGTGTGTCCATCGACGGCGTGGTAGTCGGAGTGACACACGCCGGCACCGACCATCTTCAGCAGCACCTCGCCTCGTTTCGGTTGATCGATTTCGAGGGTTTCGATGGATACGGGTTGCTTCTGTGCGCGGAGGACGGCGGCTTCGGTTTTCATGGTTTGGGCGAGGTGATTGGAAATGTCGGTTTGCTGGTATCGAATGTTAGCGTGTCGGATGTTTACACGCGTACCGCGGTCTCACACGTTGAAAACCGCGGATACAATCTTTTGCTATACAGGAAACGAATTAAACGATGCAACATGCGTGTATTGCCAAACCAAGAAGAGATGGTCGCAACGTCATTCCGGGCGTGGGAAATCTATAACGATGAGATCATCGAACAACTCGAGGATGACGATTTCGGAAAGAACGTTGCCATCGACGTGGACAGCGGCGATTGGGAGATAGGGAGCCTCAACGATTCGATTGAGCGACTAAAGGTGCGCCGACCAAACGCCTCGATAGTCAACATCTACCACGAAACACCCCACGCCGAACGATTCGGTTGGGCTTCTGGGCGGCATCCACAGTAATTCGCTCGACCTGAACGGCTACTCTTCGCACCATATTTTCATCCGAATCTGATTTAAGTTGCGCTTAGGAACGGTCATTTTCTCACAAGGACGACTGTTGCCTATCTCGCCGGTTCTGTTCGAAAACGCGAATGGAGAATTGGTCCGAATCGATGCGAAAATCGACACCGGGTTCACCGAGTGGTTGGGGCTGCCGACTAGCCACATCGAGGCTTTGGGATTAGAGGCCGTCGATACTGATGTCGTCATGTTGGCCAACAACCAGGAGCAACGCGTCGACGTCTATTTGGCTAACGTCTTCTGGGGGTTACAGCATTACAGTGTAAGAGTGCATCGATTAGGAACTAGGCCATTGATTGGGATGTCGTTGTTGCAAGGGCTGGTTCTGACGATGGATGCTCGTCACGGTGGCGCGATTGAGATCGAAGATTCGACGGAGCGGATCGCATGAAATCGAATTTGGGACAGACCGAATCTTGCTGCGCACCGATACGCGACACGGAACGCACCTTCGATCAAACGGGAAGGTTCCCTGATTGCGCCGAACGAACCAATGATCTAACGGCCAATGATTTTGCTCGTTTGCCCGGTCAAGAATTCCGAATGGGCACCGACGACCGGAGGTTCCCAGCCGATGGGGAAGGACCGATCCGAGATGTAACCGTAAATGACTTCGCCATCTCCACCCACCTCGTCACGAATTCCGACTTCGATGAGTTCGTCTCCGCCACCGGCTATGTCACAGACGCCGAGCGGTTCGAATGGTCGTTCGTGTTCAAGGATTTCGTGTCCGAAGAGGTGGAAAGACGCGTGAGTCAGGTGGTGCAAGGCTCTGAATGGTGGTGGAGAGTGGATGGTGCTTTCTGGCGTGAGCCCGAAGGGCCGGGCACGAGCGTTGATGACCGCGCGAATCATCCAGTGACTCACGTGTCGTGGACCGACGCGATGGTGTATTGCGATTGGATCGGCGGTAGGTTGCCAACCGAGGCGGAGTGGGAGTACGGTGCAAGGGGCGGTCTCGATCAAGCACGGTTCGTGTGGGGAGATGAGTTGGAACCCGACGGGGAGCACATGTGCAACATCTGGCAGGGTGAGTTTCCGGTGCGCAACACGCTGCACGATGGATTCCATGGAACCTCACCCGTCGCAAGCTATCGACCGAACGGCTATGGGCTTTACGATGTCGCCGGCAATGTTTGGGAATGGTGCTCAGACTGGTTCTCGGCGACGTTCCACCGTAACGCTCGCCGCGTCACACGGGACAATCCGAAAGGGCCGCGCAACGGTAATGCGAAGGTGATACGCGGCGGTTCCTATCTATGTCATGACTCCTACTGCAACCGCTACCGGGTGGGGGCCCGGACACCCAACACGCCCGACTCGAGTACCGGGAATCTGGGTTTCAGAGTAGTCGCGTCGTAAGTAACGACACGGCGTTTCCGATGCGGTATCATCGCATCAGTTGCGAAATCTCTTCTCGGAGGAGGCGGAATCGATGCATCTGCTTGAAGTGTTGAACCCGGTAGCCCAGCAGCGTGGGCTAATGAATGTTGCGAAGATCAACGAGCGTCCTGTGACGTTGGACGACGCCACCGTCGGCCTGATCTGGAGCGGAACGCATGGAGGTGACGTTGCGCTGAAGCGCGCGGGCGAGATGCTCCAGCAGCGCTTCAAGAATGTCAAGGTGAATTTCTACACAGGCGGCAACTATCCGGCGCCGCCGCCGATCGTCAAGCAAGCGGGAGAGGAGTGTGACGTCGTAATCGGCGCCACCGCCGATTGAGGGACCTGCGCGTCGTGGATGGTCCACGACATGATCCAGATCGAGAAGATGGGGAAGCCAGCCATCCCCATCGTCTCAGGTCGATTTGAGGAAGACGCAATCGCCAGCTCCCGTGCTCTCGGGATGCCGGACTTACAGTTTGTCATCGTGCCCCGCATCTATCGGAACCTCCCGATCGACGAATGTGTATCGCAGACCGAGGCCGCCATCGACGACATCATCGACGTTTTGACGGTCGATCAACAGCACGGTCGCGGCGAGCGTGACGATGTTGGCGATATCCAGCGCTTCGAAGGTGAAGACCGCTGGGACGCCATTCTCAAGATGAACGAGCAGTGGCTGATGCGTGACTGGGGCGACTCATTCGTTCTGCACCCGCCGACAACGCAGGCAGTCGACGAGTTGATCGCAGGTACAGGCTTGGACGCCGACGAACTCGTGTGCGACATGCCACCAGGTTTCGGCCTTGCCACAGTCGAAAAGATCGCGATCAATGCCGCGATGGCAGGAGCCAAACCAGAGCAGATGCCCGTCATCATCGCGGGCGTAAAAGCACTTTCGCAGATGGGCTCACACGGCGGAACTTCGCTCTTGATGTCGACGAGTCCGCAGGCACCGTTGCTCATAGTGAATGGTCCAATCGCGAAGGAGCTTGGCATAAACGCACGTTCGGCGATAGGTCCAGGACGTGACAACGAAGTGAACATCACGATCGGCCGTGCCTTCTCCCTGTGTCTGAGAAACATCGGCTACTGGTATCCCGGGCAGATGGACATGGACACCATCGGCACCACCCGCAAGTTCGTGCACTGCATCGCCGAGAACGAGGACATGAGCCCTTGGGAGCCGTTCCACGTGAACCAAGGTTTCCGGGCAAGCGAAAGCACCGTCAGCGTCTTCATCACCAACGGCGAGCTTGACGTTCAGGACCAAGGCAACACCAAGGCCGAGGATCTGCTCAAGACGTTGGCCTACGGCTCGATCTTCGGCACCCGAGGACTCGGGATGCATGGAGGCGGGTCCAGGTTGATATTGATGCCTCCTGACGTCGCCGAACCCATCGGCGACCAAGGCTTCACGAAAGACGACGCCCGAACCTTCATCCACCACCACGCCAAGACCAGCCTGGGCAAGATGATCCAGTACACCCCCATCAAGGGTGAAGCGCGCATCAGCGCAGCGTGGCGATGGCTCGAGGAACGGACCGAACAAGAGATTCTCGACATCGAGGTATCCGTCCTCGACAGCCCCGAAGACTGGAGCATCGTAGTAGTCGGCGCCGACCGCGCCAAAACCGCGGTCATGCCGACAACCGACAACATATCGACGGTGGGCATCGATCAATATCGGGCTTGATTGACGTTCGAAATCCCCTCTCCCGCAACGCGGGAGAGGGTGACCATGTGCTACTTCAATGAATCGCTACGTAGCATTCCTGCGCGGCATGAACCTTGGTCGCCGACGCATCAAGAACCCCGAACTGTGTGCCGCCTTCGAAGAGATCGGCTTCAAAAACGTGTCGGCTTTCCTAGCAAGCGGCAACGTGACCTTCGAGGCCGACGATGGGGATCCCGCGATCGTCGCTCAGTCGATCGAGGACGGGCTCAGAACTTCTCTGGGATGGGAGGTTCCGACCTTTCTGCGGACCGCTGAAGAAGTCAAAGCCATCGCGGCGTACTCTCCGTTCCAAAGTGTCGACATCGACGCACGCGGGAAGATGCAGGTCGTCTTTATGCGACGTCGAATTCGCGAAAACGAGCGCGACGCTCTTATGGGCTTGTCGACTCACGAGGACATGCTGGAGATTGATGGTGATGAGATCTACTGGTCGCCGAAGGGGAACTTCCTAGATTCTCAACTCGACCTCAAGGTCGTCGAAGGAATCGTCGGTTCGTTTACGGTTCGGACCAAAGGAACGGTCGAGCGATTGGCAAAGCGGTTTTTGGTGTAACCATCAATCAAAGGTTGCGCCAAATCCGCTCAAATTCGAACTGGCCGGATCGCCTTTCCTGCATCATGAAGGCGTCCGGGTTGGTGAGGGATTTCCAGCCTTCGTAGGCGAAGCCAGGGTCTAGCGAGTGTAGGACCAGCGCCAGAAGATTTCCATGCGTTACGACTATGGGCAAATCGTGGTCTTGGCTCAGGATTTCATTGAGGGCGTACCACGCTCGCCGGAGGACTTGATTGGCAGATTCTCCGCCTAGGACGCTTAGGTCGGGGTCGTCGAAGGAGTCGCGGACGATGTCTTGCCAGTTATCGAGGGGTTTGTTTGAGAGAGTGCGTTCGTTGAGGCGAGGATCGGTGTGTACTTGGAGGCTGGTTTGGTGAACGAAGGGTTGGATTGTTTGTTGGGCTCGGCGGTATTCGCTGGTTGTGATGTGATCGATTGGGTAATGGGAGAGGAAGACGGCTAACGCTTCGGCTTGTTGTTGGCCGGTTTTGGTTAACGGAGCGGTGGGTTGTTGGCCCGTGGCTTGGCAGTGGCGGATGAGGATTAGGTTGGGGGAGATCAAAGTGGGTTTTGATGAATCCTATCCAGTTTGGCGTATGTACTGCAGTTAACTCAGAACGGAGTTAAAGGCATTCTAAAACTTCATGCTGTGCTAGATTTGATGCGATACGTTATCTCAATCAAGCATCCATGGGCATGGAAATTTACGCTCTTTTGAGTGGAAATGAGTTTGCCTGAAAGCAAGGGAGAGGGAAATTGTCCCGAACGGCTTCAGATGAATCGACAACCTACGCGATGGGCTACAGCGATGAGTTCACGCAGATACTCCATCGGCGTAACGCCGAAACTCATGCGGCGCATCTCCTGCCGCACCTGAAATCAGGCTCACGCGTTTTGGATATCGGGTGCGGCCCCGGAACGATTTCATTGGGGTTGGCGAAGGCCATCGAACCCGGCGAGCTGCACGGAATCGATATGGAGGAGTCGCAGATCGAGATCGCTAAGGCATCGGCGGCGGCGGGTGGGCACGCCAATGCCACCTTCCAAGTTGGCGACGCGACCGAACTCCCCTTCGAAAACGACAGCTTCGATGCCGCACATACTCATGCGGTACTTATGCATGTCCCTGATACCGAGAAAGCGCTCAGCGAAATCATGCGCGTTTTAAAGCCCGGTGGGATATTGGCAAGCCGAGAGGTTGTAACCTATGCGTCTTTCGTAGGCCCTGACGAAGCAGTTGACGACGAGGCATGGAGCACCTTCAGCAGACTGGTCAGCGCAAGTGGCGGCCATCCCGACATGGGTAGGGACCTCAAGAACGTGTTTGTCGAGGCGGGCTTCGTCGATGTTGCATGGTCGGCATCATTCGACGTGTTTTCAACGCCCGAGGACGCTGCGTTCTTCCACGCATTCGTAAATGAGTGGTTCCTGTCGGATGAGGTGATCAGTCAGGCGACACAAGCTGGCCTGGCGACCAAGGAGCGGTTCGAGAAGTGGCGTGCCGACATGGATGCTTGGGACGGACATCCCGGCGCGGTCAGCGCGTTGGCTTTTGGTGAGGCGGTTGGGTTTAAGGCTTAATTCGAGGTCCTAATTTGTGGTCTCGCCAGACTTCCGTTGAATCGACCGTGGAGTTACGTCAGCAGGAGTCCGTCTTGTGGCGTAGCCCACGGTAATTTCGTGGTAAATGCGAACTGAGGCGCGCGTGGCATTCGCACATGTTGCACCGGCACGTCGATTACTACAGGCGCATCTAAATCTAACGCGTGGGGGATGAGCGTTCCCAATTCTGAAGGATGTTCTGCTCGTATACCAACCGCGCCAAATGACTCAGCGAATTTGAGGAAGTCAGGATTACGCAAGTCGGTCTCGTAGGTCCCATCAAAAACCTCGTCCAAGTCGCGTTCGACGTTGCCGTAGGAGTCGTTGTTGAAGATGATGGTGACGATGTTGATGCCGTATTTGACGGCGGTGGAGAGTTCGGATGCGTTGAACATGAATCCTCCGTCGCCGACCATGCACAGCACCGGACGTTCGGGTTGAGCGATCTTGGCTCCGAGCGCGGTTGGGAAGGAGAATCCGAGGTTGAAAGAGTAACCAGAGTCGATGTAGGTCTTGGGTTGGTTGACTTGGTAATGGGTTCTCGCGTACCAACCGAATTGAGTAACGTCCCAGATGATGAATGCGTCTTCGGGTATCGCTTGATTGATGGTCTCGATGATTTCGTAAGGCGGTTCTTTAAGCCGGATGTCGTAGTATGCGATCAGGTTTCGCGCCGCGGTTACGGCTTCAGCAGGTGATGGGCGCTCACCCGCACCGACTTCGATCAGATGTGGGATAAGCGCTTCGATGGTCGCTTTGGCATCGCCATGCAAGGGTATGGTGTTGGACTGGATGCGAGTGAGGTCCACGTCATCGACGTTGATATTGATTAGAGTTGACGCCTCGCCAGCAGGGTTGCCCAAAGAGAACCTTGCGCCGATTCCGATAACGACGTCGGCGGACTGCATTACCTCGAAGAGTTGGTTCATCGAAGGTTGCTCGGCCATTGGACTGAAGCAGGAGCCGTATGAAAGCGGATGGTTATCGGGAATGGTTCCCTTGCCGCTGTTCGAGGTTACGACGGGGATGTTGGTCGCTTCGGCGAGTTTTACGAGGGCTTGTTCGGCATCGGAGATCGCGACACCGCCGCCAGCGTAGATTATCGGGAGTCGGGAATTGGCAATGATTTGGGCCGCTTCACGCAGTTGTTCGGGGCTTGGCACGATGCGGGAGATTCGAGAGGGTTCACGGAGGACGACCTCCTCGCGCTCGACACCGGTCTCGGGAGGGACTTCGATGAGAACGGGTCGCGGTCGGCCGGTGCGCATCTGCCTAAACGCTTCGAATACGGCTTCAGGAACGTCTCGTGGTCTCATGACTCTTCGCTGCCACTTGGTTACCGGTTTCACCACGCTAGGTTGATCGGCTACTTCGTGGACGCTGCCGAAGTTTTTATCGATTTGCGCCCGTGGTATCTGTCCGGCGATCAGTAGGACAGGAGAACAGCGCGCATAGGCATTGGCGAGTCCAGATGCCGCGTTGTAAACGCCGGTACCTGGCACCACTAGCGCGACACCTGGTTTGCGTGAAGCGCGTGCGTAGCCGTCGGCCATCAAGGTGGCGGCCTGTTCGTGGCGCGTCGTGACCATGCGGATACCAGGCTCGTCTCGGAGAGCTGCGACGATTCCGTACACCTGTATGCCGGGAAGGCCGAATACGACCTCTACGCCCTCTTTGACGAGAGATTTGACTAGGGCCTCGCCGCCGCTCAGTTTCACACCGTTCTCCTATACGCAGAACAAGGGTTTAGAAAGCAACGAAAGTTAATCATCGTCGTTCGACCCACCGTACCAGTCGGTTCGCTGAGCCTCGGGAGAGTCAACGTCGACCCTGAACTCCTCAAGGGCGTCAGGATTCGGTTCGATGCCTAGACCCGGTCGACCATTCGGATGGATATGACCATCGCGGACATCAAACATCGGGTCGATGAGCTTCTCGAACTCCGAGAACCAGTGGTGAACGCACTCCTCACGGTAGAGGTTCGGCATCGTCATGCAGGTCTGGAAGCTCGCAGCAATTGCGATGGGGCCCAGCGCGTCGTGTGGGCTTATGCGGATGTACGCGACTTCGGCCATGGCGGCGATGCGTCGGATCTCGCTGATCCCTCCGCACCATGCGATGTCGGGCATGATGTAGTCGACCAGCCGGTCGTTGAGGATTTGCCAGTAGTCCCATCGAGTGAAGTGACGTTCGCCGATGCAAAGCGGGACATTGACGTTTTCTCGGACGTGTTTGAGAGCGTTGTGGTTCTCGACATGGATGGGTTCTTCGAGCCATACAAGGTTGATGTGTTCGAGGGCTCGGCATGCCTCGATTGCGGAGGCGACGTCGAAACGTCCGTGAGCATCGACCATCAACTCGTAGTCGTCGCCGACGGCTTCGCGCAGGCCATTCATCCATCTGACGGCTTCGTGGATCGCCGCGGGATCGAGACGTTCGACCATGAATGCGCCACGGAACTCACCGTATTGACGGCGCGAAGGGAAGGGGTCGGTCTTAATGGCTTCAAAACCCATCTCTTTGGTACGACGCGCGTCCTCCATCATCCCAGCCAGATGGTCTTCAAAAGTGTCGCCTTGCGACGTGTCGCTGACGTGGGTATAGAGCGGGACAGATGCGCGGACCGGGCCGCCAAGGAGGTCGTAAATTGGGCGGTCGAGAACTTTGCCTTTGATGTCCCACAAGGCGATGTCGATTGCGCTGATGAGATGAGAGACGAATCCCCGGCCGTTGAGATCGGAGTACATGTGGAAGATGCGCTGCCAAATCTCTTCGATGTGCGACGCGTCGAGGCCGATCACCCACGGCTTCAACGCTTCGATGCCACGGACCAGCTGGTTATTCGCGATGTAGTCGGTGCACTCCCCCCAACCGGTGACGCCCTCGTCAGTTTCAACGCTGACGAAAACCCAAGGCATAGTGCTCGGCATCTTGACGACATGAGGCTTTATATCGGTGATTTTCATGACAGACGATTCTCCATAGGGTCGCGCGTTATTAGCGATGCGGTTAGTTTACGCGTTAGGCAAGGCGTCGGTAGTGTAACATTCGTTCGTAGTTGATGAAATATTCATGTGTGCGGTGCTAGGATATCGGCATGAACGAAAAGATAAGTAAGAGCATGTTGTGGTTTTCGGTTGCGTTCATAGCATCGTCCGTAGCAAGCATGTTCGCACTGGCATCGTTATTCAACTTAAAACTCACAGCCGCTGCTACTTTTGTTCAAGGCCTCTATACGATATCGGCGCTGATGAATCATTTAAAGACGGCGATGAAGGTGACCGTATGTGGGAAGCGACGACTGTATATGACATAAGCCGATAAGTATCGGAGTCGGAAATGATCAAATCAGAGCGGAACAGACACGTTTTTGTAATCAATTCAAGGGGCAAAAAACCCCGCAAGGCTCCGCCACCACCAAAACGCACAGCAGATGGCAAACCGCCTGGATTGCAGTCAGTAAAAAAGGACTTCAAATAACCGATGACTATCGGCGGGCGTCGGTGATCTCAGCTTTGGATGCGCAGATGCGCTGAAGTTGAGCGATTTTCCGAGGTTCAGTGGATCTGCCGCAGTCTAGGATCGAGGTAGTCGCGAAGCCAGTCGCCGATGAAGTTGAAGGCGAAGACGGTGAGGAAGATGGCGGCGCCGGGCATCACGGGGACCCACCACGCGGTGGTGATGAATTCTCTGCCGTCTGCGACCATGCTGCCCCATGCGGGTTGGGGTGCGGGGATGCCGACGCCGAGGTAGGAGAGGACGGATTCGGTGAGGATGAGGGAGCCGATCTGGAGGGTGGCGATCACGACCACGGTGTTGACCACTCCGGGCATGATGTGCCGAAAGGCGATGCGCAATTCTGACGCGGAAGCAACGCGGGCGCTGTCCACATAATCCATATTTTTCAGTTGTAGCGTCAAACCCCTGGTTTGCCGCGCGAATATAGGCCAGGAGAAGATGGTCAAAAGAGTGAGCACGAGTTGGAAGCTGGTGCCGAACACCACGGCGGCGACGAGAGCAATCAACAAGAAGGGTGTCGCGTAGACCAGATCCACAATCCGCATCGCGATTTCATCCCACAACCCACCTGCCATGCCTGAGGCGATACCGATAGCGCTTCCGATGATGCTGCCGCAAATGATGACTATGAAGGCGACCGAGAGGGAGATACGAGAACCGTGAATGATCCGACTCAATAGGTCGCGGCCGATTTTGTCTGCGCCTAGGGGGTAGTCCAAGGTGCCGCCGTCCATCCAGACAGGGGGAGCGGCTATGAAGTCGAGGTCGCTTTCCAAGGGGTGCGCAGGAGCAACCCAAGGAGCGAAGATCGCCATTATCGCCAAGCCGACAGCTATCACGACAGGTAACACTGGGTAGCGCCGAATCCATCGATAAAGCGTCCCGATCACTGGTACTTGAATTCTGGAAGTCCCAGATGCCGTTTCGGACATTGGCGTATCACGAATCATAGATTCTGATCCTAGGGTCTATGTACGCGTACAAGAGGTCCGCCAACAGGCTCGATATAAGAAACATTCCAGCGAATATGACTGTGATTCCGGTTATGAGCGGGAAGTCGTTGTTTTTGGTCGCGTCCACTGCGAGCCTGCCAAGCCCGGGCCACGCAAAGACCGTTTCGACGACGACGGTGCCGGATAGGAAGCTAGCGAGGAGGATTGCTGCAACCGTTAACGGTGCAATGAGCGCGTTCTTGAGGCCGTGCTTGAATATCACCTTGCTGGTTGACACGCCTTTTGCACGCGCCAGCTTGATGTACTCGCTGTCGAGAACTTCTAGCAGGGATGATCGCGTAAGTCTCGCAAGACCAGCTGAGCCTAACCATGCCAATGTTGTGGCTGGCAGGACGAAGTTAGTCCAATCTCCGCGACGAGACGTTGGCAATATGTCCAAATAGACGGCGAATACAAAGATCAGGATCAGTGCAAGCCAGAATGGTGGTGCCGCTTGACCTATTAGGGCGAAGGAACGGACACCGATGTCGATGAACGAACCCCGTGTGACGGCGGAAATTGTGCCCAGGGTCACTCCGAGGATTACGGCCATCACGTAGGAGATTCCGGAGAGTTGGATAGTAGCGGGAAGCTTTTCCATGATGATTCGGAGGGAGTTGCGTTTGTGCCACAACGAATCACCGAAGTCTCCCTGAACCGCGTTTCCAGCCCAGACGAGATACTGGACAACCATTGGTTTGTCGAGGCCAAGTTCACGTCCCCGCGCGTCCCAGACCTCTTGCGACCACCGCGTGCCTTGGGTCATGTATAGCAACCGCGGGTCGCCAGTCAACCGGGAGAGCCCAAACACGATCATGGAGATGCCAATCATCACCGCGACCATGTAGAACGCTCGGCGTATTAGGAATCTAGCCACAGTCGCTACCAGTCATGAAGGGTGATCGGACCGCATCAAAAAACGGTCGTGAACCGAGTTTAAGGCATTTCAATGCCTCGGACTCGAGGTCGACTCTCCCCTCGACTGGATCCACTCCCGCTCAGGGGATCCAGTATCGAGAGGACAGCCATTTTTCGCCACGAATTGGCTTATTCGGAGAGCACTATCGACTCTGGCCGGTTGGGTAGCACGTCTTGCGAGTTGTACGGATCCCACTCGGCTACAGTTGACGCTACTGCGAACAGGTTTGCGCTGTGCTGGAACATCGGCAGGAAGAGCATCTGGTGTGACAGATAGTCTTGCACCGCAATGTTGTTAGCAATTCGCTGGTTCAGGTCACGCTCTGTAGCGTTGGAGAGACCAACGTCGCAGACATCCTGCTCCATCGTGAAGCCGACGATGTGTCCGGCAGCGGCGCAGATGTATCTGGCCGACGTCGCGCCCGGTATCCAGTTGATGCCGTGCGTGAATGGGACGTTGATCGTCTTGTCCACGGTCTGAGGTCGCCGTGCGCCGTACTCGGTGCGGTCGATCGTTACGTCAATACCTAGGTCGCTGCGCCACATCTCAGCGGTCGCTTCGGCTGCTGCGATGGTGCCAGGCGAGAAGGTGCTGGGCACCCAAATCTCCATTTCGAAGCCGTCAGGGACGCCAGCTTCAGCCATGTACTGCTTGGCCATTCCAACGTCGTACGGGATTGTCCATTCGGATTTGTGGCTCGGGTCGTCCGGGAGGATGTTTTGCCATGCGTAGATCACGCGGCCGAGTCCGTCAAGAACGTTCTCGATGATCGACTCGCGGTTGACCGCCATCGCCATCGCCCACCGGACCTTGCGTGCGTTCTCCATTGAAGTCGGATCACCAGGATCGCCGATCCATGGGAAGCCTTCTGCTAGGCCTTCCTCCCATCCTGGTCGAGGCATCACCCCGCCTTCACAGTCGGAGCAGTTTGTAGACCAGTAGTTGCCTGCCATCTGGAAGCCTTGCGGACGTGCGATGCCGATCTCTTGGACTTTGCCACCGATGTCAGTGACGACTTGGTTGATGACCTGAGGGCTAAGTTCACCGATGTCGATCTCGCCAGCGCGGAGAGCAGCTTCGCGCGATGCCGCCTCTGGCATGTGAACGATTCTTACGGTTCCGACGGACGGCTCGATGCCGGTCCAGTGATCGCGTACGGATTCGAGGACGACGATGTCGTCGGCTGTCCACTCGGCGACTTGGTACTTGCCGGTGCCGACGGCGGTGGTGCCGAAGCCTTCCGCTCCTAGCTCGTCGAATGCCTTTTTGCTCACTACGACGATGCCATTGAAGCCGGCGTTGCCTTGTAACCATGCCCAGGTCGGGTCGAATCCGCCAGGTTCGATGTTTTGTCGGACTTGCCGATCGTCAATAACGTCGAAACCGACTTTCATCTCGGGGCCGATCTCTTCGGCGCCGTTGTTGACGGAGTCGGCTGCGAAGGCAGAGTTAAAGGAAAAAGCCACGTCCTCTGTGGTCAGGTCGCCCCAATCGCCGCCATTGTTGTGCCAAGCGACATCTTCACGGATCGTGAAGGTGATGCTGTTGAAGTCGGAGGCAACCGACCAAGATTCGGCTAGACCGAGATCGTCAGGCGAGTATGCGGTGTGGTCTTGAGGCGGCGGAGTGGGAGGTGCGACGTGGGGTGCACGCACGATCGTCTCGTAGATTGAGAGGTCTTTGCCGATACCACCGGTCGCTCGGATGTCCCTTCGCGGCTCCTGAATTAGCGGCGGCACCTCGCCGACAGCGATGGTTACCGTGCCTTCTGCCGCGGGGCCGGAGTCGTCGGTGCATGCCACCGCGGCGAATGCCGCTATGGGAATGAGGAGGGTACTCCCTAGGATTAGCAATAGCGTTCGGGGATCGTGGCGAAACAGTTTTCGCATCGCCTTCCTCCTTTCGTTACGCATCGGCATCGTTGCCAAGCATTTAAACGGAATAAGTGCGCTCGCGGATTGCGAAATCCGCATTGCGCCATCTCCGAATAGTTGGAATCAGTTTATAGGAATAGGCAGTTGTGCGCGCCTCTCGAATCGGAAAACGCAAACCGTATCATGGGCATTCAAAACCTGCGACTGCAGGTGCAATAGAATGGGCTGGCAAGCGTCAACAGGTGACGATTTTCTAGGAGGATGAGATGGATTTGGAACTCACTATCTCTGGTCAACAATGGATCGGTGTCGCGATCGGCGCGGTTCTCTACATGGTGCTGTCGATGGTTTGGTACATGCCGAAAGTCTTCGGTAACGCGTGGATGGACGGCGAAGGGTTGACGGGAGAGGATGTGCAGGGAGGTGGTTCGCCTGTGATCTACATCATCACGTTTGTGATGGCGTTGGTGTCAAATATTGCCATAGCGTTGCTCTTGAGCAACGTCGGCGGGGGTTTGGTGAACGGGCTCGTTGTCGGTCTCATCGTTGGTGTGGGTATAACGGCTATGGCGATCGCTCCGCACTACATGTTTGCGCTCAAGAATCGGTTGGTTTTGATCCAAAGCGGGCACGCGGCGGTGTTGATCACGGTTTCGGGTATCGTCATTGGCTTGCTCACTTAGGGTTTGAATTCGCAACTAGATCGAAAGGTTTAACGGAAAATGCTCGACTTTCCTGAAGGAATTGACGAATACGCGACGGCGCACACCACGGTTCCGGACAGCGTGTTCGACGATATTGCGGTTGATGTTGAGTCGACTGGTGCGGCGGGGATGATGTCGGGGCGGACGGTCGGGTATTTTCTGAACACGTTGGTTACGATAAGCGACGCTAAACGGGTGTTGGAAGTAGGGACATTCGTCGGTTACAGCGCTTTGATGATGGCATCTGCGCTACCGGAGGGGGGTGAAGTGATCACATGTGATGTGAGTGAGGAGTTCACTTCGATAGCGAAAAAGCATTGGGCGAGGCATCCGGCGGGGCGAAAGATCGATTTGAGGTTGGGGCCGGCTGTGGAGATGCTTGATGGGCTGGATCCGCCGTTTGATCTGGTGTTTATTGATGCGGACAAGAAAAATTACCCGGTTTATTACGAAAAGGCGCTAGAGTTGCTGTCGCCGCGTGGGGTGATTGTGGTGGATAACGTGTTGTGGGGAGGGCGTGTTTTGGGTCCGGACGATGCCGAGGGTGAGATGGAGGAGAGTGCGACGGGGACGATCAAGCGGTTGAACGATATCGTTCAGAATGATGATCGGGTTGTGAATGTTATGTTGACGGTGCGTGATGGGATGATGCTGATTCGTAAGCGGGATGCGCATTTGACGTAGTTTTAAACTTGTCAAAATTCGGGAGAGTTGCCGCGGCTCAGCGGCAATTTGCGGCAACTTCCGGCAATTTGGCGTAGCGCGGCAAGTAGGGCGGGTACGGCTTCGCCGGCGGTGGATCTGACTACGACGTCGCAAATCGTGCTTAGTTTGGTTGGGTTTGGGTTGATTTCGACGAGTTTGGCGTCTTTGACGGCGGTTTTGCCGTTGTTTTGGTGGTTTTTGGAGCGGTGTTTGGCGACCCACAGTAGGCCGCTGGCTGGTCGGACGGTGGCGGAGGTGCCGATTGAGAGGACGCAGTCGGCTTTTTCGATCTCGGCGCGGGCGGCGGCCATGACTTCAGGGACGATGGGTTCGCCGAACATTACGGCATCGAATTTGACTGGTTGTCCGCATTTGTCGCAGGGATCGGGGATGAAGAGGGGGACGAAATCGTTCAGATCTGTGCGTTTGGCGCATCCGATGCATCGTAATCGGGAGCGATTTCCGTGGATTTCGATCAATTCATCGCCGATTCCGGCTTTGACATCGAGACCGTCGATGTTCTGGGTGATGACGGATTTTATGTGGCCGCGATGGACTAATTCGGCGAGGGCATGGTGGCCCGGATGGGGTTTTGCGTTGCGTAGGGCTTCTCGAAGTTCGAGGATGTGTTCGTCGATTTGGGCGTTGATCTGGCGTTCCCAGTAGGCTTCGGGATCGGCTCTGAATTGACGATATCCGTCCATCGAGGGGGTGCCGTACTTCGTCCAGAGTCCGTTTGTGCCTCGGAATGGCGGGATTCCGCTTTCGACGGACATTCCTGCGCCGGTCATGGCGACGACGTAGCTGGACGATGCGATTAGGTGGGCGACGGATTGTATCGGGTCTGAAACGGCGTTTTGCTCCTGTTTTTGTTGCCGGAAGTTGCCGGGGCTAGCGGCAAGTTGCGGCAACTTTCGGCAACTTTGGGGGCGATTTAAGGGTAACTTGCTGGAGCTAGCGGCAATTTGGCGGCAATTTGGGAATTTGACGAAGTATAAAAAGGTGGATTGTGTTGCTGTGAGGGGGTTTTCATGAGAAGCCGCGAATCTTGTGACGGTCCTGTCCGGGACTGAGCGGTTCGACGAATCGTAGAATCTGATGTAAGGTATGCTCTACATTCGAGTGTAAGCATGCCTGATTGCAATAACTTATCTCCGAGTCGCATTGCCTTGAACGTCGCTGATATAGAACAGTCAGAAACAGATAATCCTATGTGGGATGTTGTGGGTTTTATGTCCACGTCGGAGAGTGTTGTTCGACATGCTTCTGCGATCGATTGCAGATACGAGCACACGTTGCCCGTCTATTCTTCGCGTAGCCACGATCTTGTAAGTACCAACATTTTCGACGCGTTTCTAGAGAGCATCGAGATGGAGCATTGGACCATCGACGAAATCAATGATGCACTCTCAAGCTCTACCGCGGACACCGACGCCTTTATGAAAGTGTGGGGTGACAGCTGGCGATTCATGGGCGACGTGATGAATTGTGTCATGGACCAATACATCGGAACGATGGCCGAAGACGACAGGGAACGTCTGCTAGGAAGGTTGCAAAGTGACCGAGCAGAACTCTGTCAGTCCCAAGATTGAATCGCGCGTCGACATCTCCGTAGCGGAGATGTATACAGGTCCTGTGCCGAATCCCGCGATGCTGCGAGAATTCGACGATGTTGTACCAGGGTCAGCAAAAAGCCTTTTGGACGAATCGATTGCGATGATGGCACATGCCAGGTCGGTGGACGATAAACGTGTTCGCATCGTGGTCTGGACTCAGATGTGGTCGCAGATTGTCAGATGGGTGATCGTATTGATTCTCGTGGCGTTGGGAGCGTACTTGCTTTTGAATAATCACGCCGTAGCGGGTTACATCCTCATTGCAGCGGGTGTGGGCCCAAATGCTATTGCGGCTGTTGTGCCTCTCGTCAGGCGACGCAGCGACGAAAAGAGTAGTTCCAACCAATAAGGGGGGTGGTATTGGTTCGTCCGCGTTATACGCGTCCCCTTTGTCCCCGGATCGAGTCCGGGGCAGGCTCTTCGGACATTTCCCCCGCAGGCGGGGGAAACCTGATGGTTGTGGACCGGGCGAGGAGAAACGTCTATTGAAATCGTTGCGCTAGTGGGGGTTATTCTTCGGTGACTTTGCCTAGGAAGACGTCGGTTAGGATGTTGGTTTGTTGGACGGTTTGGGGGGTGCCGTCGTGGGCTATGCGGCCGTTGTTTAGGACGTAGGCTCGGGTTGCGATGTCTAGGATGCCTTTGATGTTGTGTTCGACGACGAAGATGGTCATTTTGAGTCGCTGGTTGATTTCGGCGACTTTTTCGAAGACTTCTTTGACGACGATGGGGGCGAGGC
The DNA here is from genome assembly GCA_965204425.1 of Dehalococcoidia bacterium. Lineage (GTDB taxonomy): Bacteria > Chloroflexota > Dehalococcoidia > Lucifugimonadales > Lucifugimonadaceae > Bin127. The sequence continues at coordinate 1,806,487 of OZ241990.1, read as the reverse complement.
CGAGGGTGGGTTCGTCGAGGAGGAGGATGTCGGGGTCGGCCATTAGTCCGCGTCCGATGGCGAGCATCTGTTGCTGGCCGCCGGACATTGCGGAGGCGTAGTCTCGGCGTTTGGAGTGGAGGATGGGGAATAGCTGCATCACCGCGTCGAGTCGGCGTTGTTCTTCGGCTCGGTCGTCGAGGTTGATGCATCCCATCTGGAGGTTTTCTTCGATGGTGAGGTGGGTGAAGACGCGTCGGCCCTGGGGCACGAATGAGACGCCTTGTTTGACGATTTCGTGGGTGGGCACGTCGAGGGGTAGCTGGTTGAGGTAGACGGTTCCCCCGACTACCGGTGCGAGTTTCATGATGGCTTTTAGGACGGTGGATTTTCCGGCTCCGTTGGGTCCCATGACGGCGACGAGTTCGCCTTTTCGGACGCCGAGAGAGACGGTGTCGAGGGCGACGACGGCACCGTAGTGGACGGAGATGTCGACCATCTCGAGGAGCATGGCGTCGGATTGTTGTTCGTTAGGCACTGGGGGTGTCTCGATGGTTTTTGGTTCGTCAGGGGGCGGGCATCCCCCGCTCGCTTCGCTCGCGCCCCCTTACGCTGCGCGAAGGGGGCTGTTTGTGGTGTGCTTTGTTTTTCTCTGGGTTCCCGCGTTCGCGGGAATGACGAGGCTATCTCGGGAATGACGGGGTGTGGTTGTGGTTGATTGTTGTTGGTTAGGCGCTGGGGTGTGGCTCGATGGTTTTTTGGGGTTTCATGTGCTTGGCGTTCACCCTCACCCTAGCCCTCTCCCATCGAGGGAGAGGGGATCTTTTCCCTGGGCGAAGGGGGCTGGTTTGTGGTGTGCTTTGTTTTTCTCTGGGTTCCCGCGTTCGCGGGAATGACGAGGCTATCTCGGGAATGACGGGGTGTGGTTGTGGTTGATTGTTGTTGGTTAGGCGCTGGGGTGTGGCTCGATGGTTTTTTGGGGTTTCATGTGCTTGGCGTTCACCCTCACCCTAGCCCTCTCCCATCGAGGGAGAGGGGATCTTTTCCCTGGGCGAAGGGGGCTGGTTTGTGGTTGTTTGTTATGCGCCGAGGTAGGCCTCGATTACTTCTTGGCGTGTGAGGATGTCTTCGACTTCTCCGGCTAGGAGTTGTTTGCCGCTGTCGAGGACGATGATGTGGTCGGACATTTCGCGGACGATGTCCATGTTGTGGGAGACGAAGATGATGGTGTGTCCGTCGTCGCGCATCTTCTTCATGATGTCTTTGACGCGTTCGAGCATCTGGGGGAATAGTCCGGCGAATGGTTCGTCGAAGAGGTAGATCTTGGCGTCCATTGCGAGGGTGCGTCCGATTTCGAGGAGTTTTCGCTGTCCGTATGAGAGGTCCATGGCGAGTGAGTCTCGTTTGTCCCACATTCCGACGCTCTCGAGGATGTGCTGGGCTTGTTCCTGATGTTCGGGTTTGGTGCGCTGGAAGAGGGCGGGTAGGACTTTGCGTTCGGTGAGGACGACGAGGATGTTGTCGAGGACGGAGATCTGGTCGAAGAGTCGGACTTCTTGGAAGGTTCGGGTGATGCCGCGGCTGGCGGATTCGTGTGCGTGCAGGACTCGGAAGTTTTCGCCTTCAATGATGACGAATCCGCCGTCGAGGGGCAAAGTTCCGCTGAGGAGGTTGATGAGTGTGGATTTACCTGATCCGTTGGGTCCGACGATGCTGGTCATGCCGAATATCGGTATGCGAAGTGTGAGCCCGTCGACGGCGCGGACCGCGCCGAAGTGTTTCGAGATGTCTTGGGTCTCGAGGGCGAAGAGGTCGGCGAGTTCTTGTTGCGTAAGGTGTGTGGACATTCATCCATCCAACCAACCCTTTTCCCCTAGGGTTGCCCAAAAATCATCATAAAGACTCGGGTCAGGCGGAGTTGATGCCCGTTCCGCAAGATCCATGAAACGGCGCGTCGAATTCAACCATTCATCGATTGCTTCCCGTTCGTGGTGATGCAGTCTATCCCCTTGATGCGCAAGCATAACGCGTAGGGATTCGCATTCTATCTCGAACATCTTGTACTGTATGGCCTCCGGGGTGATATGAAGCAAAGAATTTTTCGCGGCGTCGGAACCCGAATCATACGCTTTTTGGGCGGCTACGATGCTTGAATTTGCCATTGCGCGTGCGATGCGTTGCCTAAATGCGCGGACGGTTTGCCGATGACGCCACACTGATCTAGCATACGCGGCCAAGGCCAGAATGAATCCTGACGAAACACCAACCACGATCCCTGAGAGTATTTGCAACCCGATCGCACTCGTTTCTATGCAACTTCCTGTCAAACTTGTTCACTCCTATTGAATATGCCACCCGCCAATCGACTCTCAACTGCCAATGACTGTTTTACGCTGAATGCCCACAGGCCCTATGGTTCACAGCTTGTATTTTCCAGCGAGTCCCTGCGGTCTGAAGAGCATGAGAAGGACTAGGAGGACGCCGAGGACGACTTGTCGGGCTTGGCCTACGAACTCGTCGGGGAGGAAGGGGACGAAGCGCATTCCTTCTTCGAGGAGCACGAATGCCATTGCCCCGATGACGGATCCGCGTATGGAGGCGAGTCCTCCGAGGATGACGATGGAGACGAGGAGGATGGATTCGAGGAGGATGAAGGAGTTGGGGTCTACGAATGAGGTCCAGCTGGCGAGAAGTCCGCCGGCGAGTCCGGCCATCATGGCGGAGATGACCCATATGGCGAGTTTGTAGTGGGTGACTTGGTATCCGAAGACGGCAGCTGCTTGCTCGTCTTCTCTGATGGCGGTGAGCACACGTCCGAACGACGACGAGACGATGAGCCACGAGATGACGACCATTAGGACGAGGAATGCGGCGACGAGGATGAGGAACTCGAGTTCGCCGTTGAAGACCAATCCGCCGATGGCTGGTCTTTCGATTTCGTGGATACCGTATGCGCCGCGGGTGAGTCCTCGCCAGCTGAGGAAGACGGTGAATGCGATGACGGCGAAGCCGAATGAAACGAGGACGTAGATGTCGTCGCGGAAGCGGTTGAAGACGATACCGATTGCGACGGCGGCGAGGCCGGCGATCAAGACGCACGCGGGGAGTGCGGCGAAGAATGGCCATCCGAAGGTGGGTATGGCTTCGGTTCGGAGCTGGTCGTAGTTGGCGTCGGATGTGAGTATGGCCATGGTGTATGCGCCGATGCCGAAGAATCCGATGTGTCCGACGGAAAGGAGTCCGGTGAAACCGATGACGAGGTTTAGGCTGACGGCGAGGATGGCCCAGATGCAGAAGACGGTGCCGAGAGTGATGGCGAATCCGTAGCCTTGCCAGAGTGTGAAGACGATGGCGAGCCCGATGATGAAGAGGTTGGCCCAGAGTTCAATGTTGCCGCGTTCCCGGAGGGAGTGTGCGAAGCTGGTCGCTCGTTCGTTCATGGCCATCTTGTCATTTCCTCGGCAAGATGCCTGCGGGCCAGAACGATAGGAAGAGTATGAGGACGACGAATGAGATGACATCTCGCCATTCGCCTGCGAGGTCCCAGATGCCGAACTGTTCGAGCAGTCCCAGTATGAAACCGCCTAGGATTGCGCCGTGGAGGTTTCCGATGCCGCCGACGACCGAGGCGATCCAGCCTTTTAGCAGTAGGAGCAGTCCCATGCGGGGTTGGATGGCGGTGTCGTGTCCGCTGAGGAGTCCGGCCAATGCGGCGAAAACGGCTCCGATGAAGAAGATGATGGAGATGATGACGGTGGTGTTTATGCCGACGACCTTTGAGACCTCTTCGTCATCGCCGATCGCCCGTGCTGCCCGTCCGAACTTTGTCATCTTCAATAGGAAGAGCAGGGCTAGGAAGCCGACGATGGCGACGCCGATGGTGAAGATGTTGAATCCTTTGATGGTTGCGCCGGCGATGTTCCATGGGGTGTTGCCGAATGGATCGGGGAGAGGTCGTGCGGCGGGTTCGAAGACCATGACGATGAGCGCAGTCGTTGCGAGGAGCACGCCGAGGGTTGCGACGAGCATGACGAGTGGAGATCTGGCTCGCTCCCTCATGTAGACGTAGAGGCCGCGGTATAGGGATAGACCTACGCATCCGGCCAAGAGGCATGAGACGACCCAACTGAGGTAGAGCTTCGAGCCGGGCGTATCTGCGAGGAGGAAAGTGACGTAGGCGGCTAGGAGGAGGATCAGGATCGCAACGGGCGCTAACAGGAGTTTCGGTGTTGGGTTACGGAGGATTTTGGAGTAGAGGTTTGTGAATGCCCAGAATGCGATGGCGGTGCCAGAGATGCCGATCAATGGGCTGACGGTGAGATGGATGTTTTCGGGGAAGGTCAACACTGCGAATGTGTAGATGCCCATCGCGGCTGCGAGTGCGATCCAGATGGTTCGCAGCACGGCGGGTGGTAGTCGGTTTCTGAGTTGACTGTAGAAGGCGGCGTGGAGCGCCCATGCGACTACACCGGCGACGACGAGGGCGAATACGATGTTGACGATCGGGTTGTTTACGGCGTAGAGGCCGCCCAAGGTTTCTTGGGAACGGAGGTAGAAGACGCCGTATGCTCCCAATGCGGCGGCGGCGCCGTAGTACATGTCGAAGAACCATACGGTGCTGTAGACGATGGTGAAGCCCATTGCGAGGAGGGCGTATACGGCACCGACAGAGAGACCGTTGAAAGTGAACTGGAGGGCTTGGTCGGGTGACTGGGCGATTTTCCAGCTGATGTAGGCAACGACGAGCGCGGTCAGAGCGACCGCGAGCAAATTGCCGCGTACGGAGATGTACCTGCGAACGTCAGTCAATTGGATCGATTCGTTTGGGTATGGCTCTCGCTCTATTGTTGGCGTTTGTGCGAACCGTTGTCACTTTCAATTGACTTTTTACGGTTCTAGCACCTTGATTCCTTGGTTATCCGGGGTTCTTTCATTGGTCGGCAAAACCTCAACTGCGGACGGCTCGATGCCCTCAACGTCACCTCGTTCATCGAAGCCGTAGCCGGTACCGATTGCGCCGTTCCATGAGATATTGTTTAGGCATTCTTTGAAACCATCGGCGTCTTGGTCATCGCCGGTTTGTCTGAGACACTCGGCGGTGATGTAGATGTCGTCGTAAGTGGATGCGACGTACCAAGCCAAGGTGATGTAATCGTATCGCTCTTTGAATTTTGCGACGACTTCTTGGCCTTTGTCGTTACTTGGTTCGATAACGGCGACCATTGCCCTGACGCCGGTTGCGGCATCACCGGCAATCTCGAGTGCGGTCCAGCCGACGGAGACGATTTCGCCGTATATGGGTCCTTCCCACCCTAACTCTCTGATTTGTTTGACCGCGGTACCGCCTGAGAACTCCGCTTGAGCAGCGACGAATATGGCGTCGGGATTGGAGTTCAGCAATTTCGTCAGCGGCGCCCGGAAGTCGGTGGTATCCGATGGGTACCTCTCCTCAGCAGTGACTTGCCCGCCGCGTTTAGTGAATTGCTCCGCAGTGGTTAGGCGCGCCCCTTCCGCGTAGTCGGTCGATTCGTTCAACGTCGCGATGGTTTTCATTCCATCGTCCCACATCAGGTTGCCGAGGCCGGTCCCGTTCTTCTCGCCGTTGATCGAGTTTCGGAAAATGTAATCCCCGGCGTTCGAGATTTCAGGATGCACCGCCACTCCTGAGAAGAGAATGTTGCCATCCTCTTGAGCGAGCGGGGCGACACCCAGCATTGAGCCACTGCAAGACGGTCCCAACACGATTCTGACGTTTTCGACGTCGGTGAGTTTGTTGTAGGCGGCAATGGCGTCTTGAGCGTTGCACTTGGAGTCTTCGACGACGAGCTCGAGTCTGCGTCCGTTTATGCCGCCGGCGGCGTTGATCTCGTCGGCCGCCAACTGTTTGGCGTTGTTGGCGACCGTTCCGTAGGTTTCGCCGAGTCCGGTCAGCGATTCCAGTACGCCGACTCGGTAAACTTCATCTTCGCTGCCGCCGCCGTCACCGCAGGACAGAGCCATGAGTGCCAGCAGTGACGAAACCGCGACGAAGACGATCTTTATGCTTGCCAAGGCTGAGGTATCTCCCTACTTCGATTTCCGATAGTTCGTGATCCGAACTTCTCAGTGATACCACATCTCTGCAAGCGCGATTTTAGCTGGTCATGCGCTGACCGTTTGGGATTTGACGGAAGTTCCGTGGATCGCCGGGGAGCGCACAGATTATTCGCTTATTCCAACGGGGCTGGTCCGAGGACTTTGTAGCCGCCGTTGTCTTCGGTGCGCTCGCCAGTGGGTAGGACCTCTGCGACGATGTTGGCCAGACCTACGACTTCGCCTTTGGAGTCGAAGGAGTAGCTTTCACCGATTGCGCCGCTCCAAGTTATCTCGTAGAGGCAGTCTCGGAAGCCATCGGCGTCTTGGTCGTCTTCGGTCTGCTTGAGGCACTCGGCGGTGATGTATACGTCGTCGTATGCGGAGCCGAGGTACCAGGGAAGCGTGACGTAGTCGTATCGTTCCCTGAAGCCGTTAAGGACGTCTTGTGCCTTGGCGTTAGCCGGGTCGAGGTCGGCAGTGACGGCCTTGAGACCGGTCGCGGCGTCTCCTGCGATCTCTAAAGCGGTTGCTCCGATGGGTACGACTTCGCTGTAGATCGGTCCGTCGTATCCCAACTCTCGCAGCTGCTTCACGATGGTTCCGCCGGTGAACTCTGACTGTGCGGCCAGATGTACGGCGTCGGGGCTGGCGTTGAGCAGTTTGGTGAGCTGGGTCCGGAAGTCGGTTACGTCGGAGGCGTATCGCTCTTCGGCGACTACTGTTCCGCCGCGCTTGTTGAACTGCTCGACGGAGGTACGCCTCACGCCTTCCGCGTAGTCGGTTGACTCGGTGATAGTTGCGAGGTTGCGGATACCGTCGGCCCATAGCAGGTTACCGGTGTCGACGCCGAGTTGGGCGTCGCTCATGGAGGTTCGGAAGATGTAGTCTCCGGCGTCTGCGATGTCCGGGTTGGTTGCGAGGCCGGAGAACAGAATGACGCCGTCTTCTTCGGCGAGTGGCGCGGCGCCCAGCATTGCGCCGCTGCATGATGTGCCGAGGATGATCTTCACGCCATCGACGTCGGTCAGCTTGTTGTATGCAGTGATGGCGTCTTGGGCGTTGCACTTGGAGTCTTCGACTACCAGCTCGATCATTCGACCGTCGATGCCGCCAGCTTCATTGATTTCAGCAACCGCCAGTTCTTTGGCTTGGTTTGCGACCGTGCCGTAAGTTTCGCCGGGGCCGGTCAGTGATTCCATTACGCCGATGCGATACGGTTCGTCGTCACCTCCGCCGATGTCGCAAGCAGTAGCCGACAGAGCCATAACCACCAAAATCGAGATTGTTAATAGAGCATTACGTATCATGTTTTACCCTCCCTGCTTGGCTCAATTTCACAGACGTTACTTATAAAGATTTTTACCACCGTTCACGACATTTCGTGCAAACGCGAATAACTGATTTCAATAAAGCGCGGTCCGCAATGTGCGGTGCGTTGAGGGTACTCGTTAACGGTCGGGGTGTGCGATATCGAACTTTGTCGAATTTGACGAGTCGGGGAGTGCGTTAACGCAGATCTTTGGGATAGACGATGACATGCGCGCCGCGTACGGCAGTGACGGTGACCGGGGCGCCGTCGGGGACTGCGGCGGTGTATGTGCGGTTTCGCACGCGGAAGGTGTCGCCGGAGGGTAGCCGCACGGTGAAGTCTGTGAAGTCGCCGTGGAACTCTCGGGATGAGATTCGAGCGACGCATCTGCAATCGTTCCCGCATGGTGTAAACGGCTCCAGTGTCAAGCCATCATCTTCGGGATCCGTAGCGTCGTGTCGGCGTAGCCGTAGCTCGGAGGCGCGCATCAATGCGGAGACTTCTTGGCCGTCTTTGAGCGCGTAGCCGTTGGCTGCGACCGCGGGGAACTCTCCAGCTTCGGTGAAAACCCTGCCGCCGCGGAACGTGCCATCGATGAAGGATGAACGGCCGATGACGCTGGCTACGTGGGGCGAAACGGGATTCGCGTAGACCTCTTCTGCGGTTCCGATTTGGGCCACTCGTCCGGACCTCATTACTGCGACGCGATCGGATGTCAGGAACGCGGTTTCGCGGTCGTGGGTTACCAGGATCGAGGTTTTTCCGGCTTCGTGGATGATGTCTTTTACTTGGCGTCGGAGCTGACCGACCAGACTCGGGTCGAGGTTGCTGAATGGTTCATCCATGAGGACGGCGACGGATTCTGGGGCCATGGCGCGCGCTAGGGCGACGCGTTGCTGTTCACCGCCCGAGAGTTCGTGGACGTCTCTGTTGGCGTAGCCTGATATGCCGCACATCTCGAGGATTTCCATGGAACGTCGTCGTTTGTCCTCGTCGCTGGCGTCGCGGATGCCGAACTGGACGTTTTGTGCGACGGTTAGGTGGGGGAACAGGGCGTATGACTGGAAGACGAGTCCGAGTGCGCGTTCGTGGGGTGGGACGTGAAGGAATGGTGAACCTACCAAGCGTCCGCCCAATCGGACGTAGCCGTTGATGACGCGTTCGAAACCAGCGATTATGCGTAGAGCTGTGGTCTTGCCGACACCGCTTGGTCCGAGCAGGCATACGATTTCGCCTTGTTGGACTTCCAAGTTGAAGCCGTTCAGAACAGGCGGGTCATCGGGATGATACCGAGTCTGAACCTGTTCGAGGTGGATCGCACCTGTGCTGCGCGGACGGTTCATCCGAGCTTGGATCAGGGCGCCCTTGATGTTCTTGCGTCGACGAAAAGGGTTCATCTAACGAATATGCTATTACCGCGCATCGACCGACATCGGATGTAGGCCGGCGTTTAGCGGGAATGCGAGTGTTCTCGAAGCACCAGCCACGCCGTTGGGATTCCGGCGGCGGCGACCAAGATGAGCGACGAAGCGGCTGTCTTGGTGAAGAAGGCTTCGGTGGATGCTGACCAGATGGATGTGGCGAGGGTGTCGAAACCTGTCGGGCCTAGGATCAGGGTTGCGGGGAGTTCTTTCATCGTTAGGAGGAAGACGAGCGCGGCGCTCGCGAAGATGCTGGGCATCAGGATCGGCAGTGTCACCTTGATGAAGGCTTGGAGTTGGGTTACGCCGAGGGATTGGGCGGCCTCCTCCAGATTCGGACTGATCTGCAACAGTCCGGATCGCAAGGCTCCGAGGGCTACTGGGAGGAAGAGCACCGCGTAGGCGAAGACGAGCAGCAGCATCGATTGGTAGGCGAAGAGCGCGAAGTTGACGGCGAAGAATACGAGTGAGAGTGCGATGACGACGCCGGGCAATCCGAAGCCGATGTAGACGGCTTTTTCGAAGATGTCGCTGAGCCAGTTCCGGTATCGGACGGTGACGAACGCGACGGGCATCGCTAGGGCGATTGTTGCGACGGCTGCCAATGCTGAGGCTTGCAGGGAGTTCCAGAGCGGGACCACTATCGGCGAGCCTTCGAGCCCTTTTGTGATGCCTCGGAGCAACCATTCGGACAGAACGGCGATCGGGACGACTACGCCGATGATTATGGGTAGAAGGGTGAAGATGAGGGCTGGTGCGGTACACCAACCGAGGTTGACGGCGCGGTTCGTTCTGCCGACACCGCCTGAGGCATCGTCGTAACGTCGTCGACCGCGGAATGTTGCTTCGATGGCCAATAGGAGCACGGCGAACACTACCAACAGCATCGACATCGCCGCGCCGGCGGTGCGGTCGACAGATGTCTGGTAGTTGGTCATGATGGAAACGGTCAGTGTGTTGTGTCTCATGAGTGCGACCCCGCCGTAGTCGCTGAGGGTGTAGAGAGCGGCGAGGATGGCGCCGGATCCGATAGCGGGCAGTAGAAGAGGCAGTGTGATTCGGCGAAAGGCGCCTAACACCGTGTAGCCCATGCTTCGCCCAGCTTCGACCAACTCGGGGTTCAAGCCTGCGATCGCCGCGCGGACTGTCAAGTAGACGTAGGGATAGGTCATCAGAACTAGGACGAGGGTTGCGCCTGGTAGGCCGTAGATGGTTGGCAGGCGTTCGACGCCCAGAGGTTCGAGGTATTCCTGCAGGTTTCCTTTGGGGCCGAGGGCTTCGATGAGCGTCGTTGCCATCACGAAGCTTGGTATCACTAGCGGTAGCGCCAAGGCTACGGCGAGTACGCGACGGAACGGCATGTCGGTTCGCATTGTTAGCCAAGCCGCCGGGACGGCGACGACGAGCGAGACGATGGTGACGAGTGCGATTAAGGAGATGGTCCGCCAGACGACTTTTATCGAGTTGGGGCGGGTTAGAAAATCCCATGTGGTTTCGCCGCCTTCGATGCCGCGGACGAACAAATAAAAAACGGGTAGCATCGCAGCCAGTACGACCAGCCCTGCTACGATAGCTACCCATACTGGCGCCCCGCGCGTGCCGCGTCGAGCGGCACGCCGGGGCTGCAGCGCAGGTCGAGTTGCTACTTCCGCTGTAGAGCGGGTCACGGAAGCGCACCAACCTCTTGGAGTAGTTTTTGCGTGCCAGCCAGATCATCGAGCAGACCGAGATCGACATCGAAGCGTTCGCTGATGTCGCCTAGGTCGGGCAGATGTTCCGACGGTTGCACGGCAGGATTGAAGGGGTATTCGTGAGTCTTGGTGGCGAAGTACTGCTGCGCGGTGACGCCGAGCAGGAACTTCAACAAGCGCTCGGCTTCGTCCTGCGCATCGGCGGATGCGAGTATGCCCGCGCCGGCGGCCATCACGAGCGAACCGGCATCGTTAGCGGTGGTGTAGAAGTTGCGAGCCGCGAAATCAGAGCCTTCTTCTGCTAGGAAACGGTGGAGGTAGTAGTGGTTCACGAATCCGACGTCGACCTCGCCAGCACCAGCTGCCGCTACGGTCGGGGTGTTCTTGGCGTAGAACGTGGGTTCGTTCGCCATGATGCCTTCGAGCCACTCGCGGGTCTTGTCCTCGCCCCAGTCCAATCTCATTGCGGTCACCATCACGTGGAACGATGCATTTGTGGGCGGGAAGCCGATCCGTCCCTTCCACTTGGGATCGGTGAAGTCCCAGATCGAATCTGGAAGTTCGTCCTCGGAGATATTCTCAGTGCTGTAGACGATGACCCTTGCTCGACCGGAGATGCCGACCCACTTGTGATCTGGGTCGCTTGCCCATGCGGCGGAACTGTCGTAGATCTCGTCTGGCAGCGTCATGAAGAGGGATTTGACGGCGCCTAGTCCGCCCGGATCTTGTGCGAAGAAGACGTCGGCTGGTGATTTGTCGCCCTCTTCGAGCAATGTTGCGGCCATCTCGCCGGTGCTCGCGTAGCGAACCTCGGTCGGGATGCCGGTCAACAGCTCAAACTCCTTCAAGATGGGATCGACCAGCGACTTGCTACGTCCTGAATACACCGTCAGTGTCTTCGGTTCGGCCGCAGGTTTCTCAACCTCCACGACGACCTGCTTTTCGACGATGACGGGTTTCTCGACTTCAACGATCTTTTCAACCTCTACTACGACCGGGGTGGTAGGCTTCTCGACTTCAACGATCTTTTCAACCTCTACTACGACCGGGGTGGTAGGCTTTTCGACTTCGACGATCCTCTCGACCTCCACCACGACCGGCGTCGGTGCTGGCGGGGCTTCACTGCACGCTATCAACCCGATGGTCAACGTAACCAGCGCGATGCTGAGGAGGGCTACGCTGTAGATTGCCCGTTGCTTGATGTGATCAGAACGAAATTCGGACGGTGAGCGGGGTGTCCAATGATTCGGCATTGTTGTGACCTCTCTTGATCTATGCTCAGAAATCTTTGGCTTATTCCCCGCTCGAACAGCCAAGAAGTAATTATTACCTATGGAGTCATAAATTGCAATAGGCTTCGCAGATTTTCGCCAAAATCTCGGCAGATCGCCGCGCTGTGTACCGTCGAAACATCTGGTGCTAATCATGTAGCGTAGAAAGTTAGTGGGTCGACATTTTGTCGGCCGCAACGTAGCTGCGCAGAAGATGGCACAACCCGACGATCAAAACAATCAAGGTCTCCGCGTCTCGGGTTACGGGCCGCGGATCAGACAGGCCGCAATCGTCGTAATAATCCTGGCTGTGATCGTCGCAGGTATCGTGTTGGCGGCCTTGTGGTCGAACCAGCAGGAACCCGAAGTAGGCGTGCAGCCGACTCCCCGTCCTACTCAGGCACCGAGACCGACCGCTACGCAACCACCGCCGGACACTGCAACGCCTGAGCCCACGGAGGCACCAGAAGTTCAGGTTGCAGACACAGCGACGCCGCTACCGACTGAGACGCCGGTTGAAGACACGCCTACGTCTGAACCGGAGAGCGAACCGCCAACGCCCACTTCTTCACCGGAAGCTACCGCAGAACCGACAACTGCGCCGACACCGGAACCGACTGAACAGCCAACTGCAGAACCAACGAATACTCCCGTTCCTCCCACTCCGGCACCGTCCCCCACGGCTACCAACACCCCGTTGCCAACACCAACGGTTATCCCGACCGTTGCGCCAACTCCTGTTCCGACGGCAACACCGACCATCACGCCGACGCCAACGCCTTCGGTGCCGACGATCCTTGAGATCAAGGCGCGCGGTCAATTGATTGATCAAGGGGTAAGTCAATCAGATGTGAAGGTATTGAATGCAGAGCAACACACCTGGTTCGATCTCACTTTGGGTTGCGGCCCGATCAAGAATGACAATCCGGCAAGGCCAGTCGATGGATGGATCCTCTTGCTAGGCAGCGACGAGAAAACATGGAGATTCCATGTTGCGAGTCGGGATCAGGAGATTCACAGCGACCTAAACACCAAGGACGATCTCATCGCCGATTGCACGGACGTCGAAAACCCCGAACAGATCACGATCAACATCGCTCACGAGCTGCGTCTGCACGAGGCGCGCCGCATGGTCATATATCGCGGTCTGCAGGAAAACGAGCAGCTGGTGGCAGATTTCGAGCGAGGTGCATGCAGACATCCGGCACTTGACCAGGACTGTATTCAAGTGGTGGTCGATGCATTGAATGTGAGTGTGCCGATCGGCAACATGGCGAGTTGCGTAACGGCACGACGGATAGAGTTTCACGTGCTGAGAGGTATTCAGTCGATCAATTTCCTTTGTGAGAAGGATTGGTATCGTGTGGGTGGCGAGCAAGAGATATGGGGTAGCACGCAAGGTGCGCTTCCCGAAGATTTCCTCAACGTGGTAGGACCGTTCTACGCAGGCGGCGCGCCACCTGAAATTCCCTCCGAGGATACTCAGAAGTGATATCGCGGATCGCGGTATCATCGGTACTTCAAACTCCTTCTTGCAATTCGATAAGTCAGTCACATGTCAAATCAGAGTCGCTTACTCAAATCCGGCAAGCTCCCCGGCCCGCTTTTGCAAGAACTCATCGACTCGCTACCGACTATCCAACCCGATAAACGTCTCGTAGTCGGCCCCGGTATCGGCGAAGACGCTGCGCACATCCTCTTCGGGGAGAACACGCTCCTCGCCAAAACCGATCCCATAACGTTCGCCACCGATCGGATCGGGTGGTACGCGATGAACGTGAATGCGAATGACATCGCTGTAGCGGGCGGAACGCCGAAGTGGTTTTTGGCGACACTGATGATGCCTCCGGGTACTACTGAGGAGGATGTTCGGACTATCTTTGAGCAGCTCGGTGAGGCGGCTACGGATCTGGGCGTGCAACTTGCTGGGGGGCATACCGAGGTAACACCGGCTGTCAATCAACCGGTAATGTGCGGCTTCATGCTCGGCGAGGCGCCGACCAGCAAAGCAGTCACGGCATCTGGTGCGCGACCCGGCGATCAGCTTATTCTCACGAAAGGGATCGCAATCGAGGGCACATCAATCCTCGCCAACGAATGTCGCCAAGCGCTTGTGGAAGCCGGTGTCAGGGCTTCTGACATCGAAGCTGGCTCCAAATTCCTCGGCGATCCGGGAATCTCAGTTGTGCGGGATGCACAGACGGTCGTCGCATCGGGCGGAGTGACCGCAATGCACGACCCGACCGAAGGCGGTTTGGCGACGGCACTGCAAGAATTGGCTCACGCATCCAACGTGGATATCGTCATCGATGAGCCGACTGTCGACGTCCTGCCGGTTTGTCGAACGATATGCGACGCGTTGGAAATCGATCCTTGGGGATTGATTTCATCAGGAGCGTTGCTTGCGACCGTGCAGCAAGAGAATTCCGATGCAACCGTGAAGGCGCTCGAAGCTGAAGGGATCGCGGCGAACATCATCGGCAACGTTAATCCAGTCGGTGATGAGGATGCTGGACCGACGGCGTTTGTGCGAGGTGAAGAAACCGCCGAACTGGTCACGGTCAAAGAGTTCGAGCGCGACGAACTGGCCAGGTACTTCGAAGAGTTGCCCGGTTAGTCGTCGATTTCATCTTTTCATCAATCCGCCTGCCTTCGCGGTATCGTGGAGGTCATCGAGGGTGTCGATTTCAATATGCGGATTCGATGGACATATACAGGGGCGATCGCCACTTTGGTGGGTTTGACGTTGTTGCCGATTTTGCTGGGGAACGAGCCGATTCATGCGTGCGATTGCGAAGAGACGGCGTCGCCGATTGAGCGACGTGACGAAGCCACTGCCGTTTTTCAGGGGAGGGTGGTAGACATGCAGTTTGAGGACTGGCCATTCGACATCGAGACGACGGCTGTTCCTCTCGACGAACCATTGACGGTCGAGTTCATCGTCCACAAGGTCTGGAAAGGGGATGTTCCGCGGATATTGCGTCTTACAACGGCCAGGACTGCGCCTTGCGGTTTCGAATTCAAAAATTTCCAAGACTATTTGGTCTACGCCGACGGCAAAAAGGGTTCGCTTGTAGTGCGCGGTTGCAGCCGCACTCAACTGATAGCGAATGCGCAGGGAGATTTGAACGCTCTCGGTGAAAGTCACGCACCGGGACATGCGTCACGGCGCCCGGTCAAACCCGCCACTCTTGACTGCTATGCTTCGTCCGATACGACATACGCGGGTGCTCTTACTTGGCCGTTGATCCTCGTAGGCGGCCTAGCATGGTTGGGTCTTCGCAGCCGTAAAGGCCGATAACCACCACACGAGCACCTAACGAACCACGGCAAAATCTAGTTTGAAAGATCGTTTGAAGCGCGTCGCGAAGCGACCCGGATCCCACGCGTTCAGCTCAGGGGCCCGCACTTCGAAGCGGTCGCCGCCCACATCCATATCGATTCGGGAGTATCGATCCGCACCCAATCGCCGTTCCATCTCGTCGGCGATACGAAGCAGACTCGCTGCTCGACGGACGGTAATGCGGTCTGATTTCTTGAGTTCCGGGCGATATCGCGACATCGAGGTTGAGTTGCTGTCGCCGAAACGTAATGATGCTGACATGAGGCCGATATCGCGGTGGGAGAATCCTCCCAACTCGCCGAGTTCAATGATGCTCGATGCGTGCATGTAGCGGTTGTAGTAGTTGACGCTGCGCCCGGTGTCGATCAATCGAGCGACGTGCGGGACTAGATCAAGAATCTCGTCTTCCAGGTGGTCAGACAACAGCGACGCCATCTTCCGCGAGATCGCTGCCCTACGATCTGCCCTTAAGCGATCCCAGGTGTCGAACCGTGCACCGAGTGCGTAAATTGATCTCCGACGGACTTCCTCTACGGAGGGCAGCTCCTTGATGACGCCCGACATCGCTAATCCCTCTCGAATGCCGCGGCCCGACACGATGATTGGCTGTCTGTCGAAGTATCGGGCTATTTCGGAAGCGACTATCGCGCCGCCGAGGATGCTGTCAACGCGCTCAGGGTTCAAACCCGGCATGTATGCCAAGCTGGCGCGGTCGAGACCGCGCAGGCCGTTCACGATCGTTTTCAAAGCGCCGTATCTGACGATTGATCCGTGGAGACGACCGAATCTGTGTCGTCGGGCCTCGCGGTCGATCTTCGTCAGGTTACGGATGGTTCCTCCAGCCCCGATCAACTTGCCGTGCGCTGCAATCGGCGGCATACCGGAAGATTCGAGCGTCGACCTAACATGGCGTCTCAACGCATTTACGGTTTCATGCTCTGGTTGGTCGCTGTTCAGGAACTGGTTGCTGACGCGCAACGCTCCCAGATCCAGCGTATAGACCTTTCGCAACGTTCGATTTTCGAAGAACGAGAATTCAACGCTGCCTCCTCCGATATCGAACAGCACGCCGTCGTGGGCCGGCAGCGAAAAAACGGCGCCCAGGAAACCATACTTCGCTTCGTTCTCGCCAGATATGATCTCGAGATCGATGCCGGTTTCGCCCTTAACGCGCTGAACGATTTCATCGCTGTTCGTGGCATCACGCATCGCGGAAGTGGCCACCGCCCGGATATCGTCCACTTCGGAGGCGCGAGCAACCGTTGCGAAGTCCATGATTAGGCGGGAAAGGTCGGATATCGCCGACTGCAACAGCCGACCATCTTTCGATTTCCGGCTTGCGAGCCTGAGCAACGCCTTGACCTCAGACATCACACGAAGGTCGTAATCGGAGGTCAGCTGCAAGACCTCCATCCGCGTTGAGTTGGATCCGACGTCGATAACCGCGACTAGATGCGATCCCGAATCGCCGTTAAAATCCGCCCGCCGGAACGCACCTTCGGACATCACTTCGATTATGTCTGACCGCAGCCCTAGAGTCATTGCTGCACCTCGTGGTGCCTCCCTTCAAGCATCTCCTCTAAAATTGGTACTTGGGCAGTCCAAACTATACGCCCCTGTAGCTCAGAGGATAGAGCAACGGTTTCCTAAACCGTGTGCCACAGGTTCGAGTCCTGTCAGGGGCGCCATCTCCTCAGTTGGATTCAATCCCCATCTGCTGCCGCGTTTTCGGCGATTTTCGGCTCGGCGCGACGACCGCGCTTCAGCGTCATAACCAGAAATACGAGCCCCCCGATACCGACGATGCTCAACCATGAGATCGAGCGGTCAAGGACCGTCAGCGTAAACGCGTCGGTGTCGTTCAAGCCCGTGAGCAGGAGAATGCTGACCAATGCGGTCTCCACGAAACCTAACCCGCCTGGGACCGGGATGGTCGTCATGATGGCGTTGGCGAGTGCCGCAAACATCGCGATGCTTAACGCCATGTCGAGCCCCATCGCCTGTGCAACGAAGTAGAACCGGGCGACCTCCAGCAACCAGCCCACAACACCGAGTGCTATCTGAAGCGGCATCGTACCGCCGCGGAAGCTGTTCAAGGCTCCTTCCTGGAAGTTGCCGTAATGCTTGCGGAAGCGGGCCGGCACTATTCCAGCGATACGCTCTCCGGCAGCTCCCATCAAATAGAGGATGAGGAACAAGACAAGCACCAGCACGGACGCCACCGCGACTACGGTTACGGCGACATCGACGATCCTTCCTGAAGCGGCAAAACCATCGACGATCAATGCCCAGATGGCTGACACTACGACGAGCGCCAAGACTACCGCCATATCCTGAACGCGTTCCGCGAAGACGGTGCCCAGTGCCATCGGCATATCGCTCTCCGTTCGATCCGCCAACGCCCATCCCCTGTAAGCGTCGCCGATTCTGAAGAACATCACCGAGTTGACGAACCAACCGGTAAGGATCATCGCGGCCATCGTCATGATGCCGGGAGCCGTCGATCGTCTGATTTCCGGATCCTCGGATCGTTGGGCGGCGGCATTGAAAATGAGCTGCCACCGCCATCCCCGGAACCAGAAACTCACGTAGTAGAGCACGCCCGCCAGAATGAACAGCCACCAATCAATGCCCGTCAGGTGGTCGACGAACTCGTCCCATTCGAAGTCCAAAACCCGCCAGAGCAAAAACGCGATGATCGCCAGCCCGAAACCGACGCTCGCCAAAGTGGGCAAAGAAAAAACTCGTCGCAGGACATCAACGATGCCTAAGCCACGCCCGTTTCCTCCGGGTTTTTGGCTATTTGCCAGGAATCGCAATTAAAAGCCTAGGCATTGCTGGTGACCGCGGATAACGGACGCTTGGCTGGTATGCCGGCGCGGCGCGGGTATTTTGACGGCGTCGGCTGGATCTTCATCCAGTAGACGATGTAGTCGGTTGGTGAAGTACCAGGATGTCCAACTTGCTGGATGAATGCTGGAGCGGCACCCATTTCGTCCGCAGCTAGGGCCGCCGCATCGGCTTCTGCCTGGATCTTTGCTGAATCTGCGCCTTTGGGCAGGACCGCAACACCCCCCAACTTTAGGAAGGGAAGGGCGTATTCTGCCAAGATCGACAGGTGGGCGACACCGCGAGCGGTGGCGAGATCGTAAACCTCTCGATGTTCGTCATAGTGCGCAGCATCTTCGGCTCGAGCATTGACAACATCCACTCCGCTCAAACCCAATTCATCCACGACACGCTGCATGAAGTCGCATTTCTTGCGGTTCGATTCCAACAATGTCACGTCGGCGCCGGGCAGGACAAACTTGAGCGGCAAACCGGGTATTCCGGCACCCGAACCGATGTCGATGATCCGTCTCCCGTCGAACCACTCCGCAGTCGTTTCCGTGCCGCCGGCTTGAACCGCGACACGAAGGGAACGAACGAAGAGTTCCTCAACAATCGCATCAGGGTCTTTGATGGCGGTCAGATTCGTCCTCTGACCACACTCCATCAGCAGATCGCGGTATCGACCAAACTGTTCGATTTGGTTCTCATCGGCGGCCACGCCGATGGCGGCAGCCGCAGCAATCAGCGAATCCATAAAGAACCTTTGATGTTGTCCCAACGATTGTGGGGATCCAAAACGAGGCGACACCTACCGGTAGCCGCCGGAACGGATGCGCCGATTAGCTGTTCGAAACTCATACGTTGTCCGTGCAACTTAACATGATAACCAGCATCGGCATCATCTCCCTCCGGAGCCCAAAACACCATGAAAATCCTCTTAACTGGAGCCAGCGGCCTCATCGGTGGCGTCCTCCGAACCCATCTTGGAGAAACAGGACGCTACACCATCTCAGGCGTCGACGCGAGACCAGTCGACGACGATTCCCTTGCTTCATTTACCCTGGCCGATTGCTACGACTATGACGCCATGGCTCCCGCATTCGAGGGTCAAGACGCCGTCGTCCACCTAGCGGCAAACGCCCCTGTTCAAACCCCTTGGCCGGATGTTTTGCGAAACAACATCGCGTCCACTCACAACGTCTACGAAGCGGCACGCGAGCATGGCGTCAAACGCGTCGTCTTCGCAAGTTCCAACCACGCCGTCGGGAATTTCGAGCTTGACGAGCCTTATAAGAGCATTGGCCTCGGCGACTACTCACTGATCGACAACGATCCGGCCAACATCCCGCAGGTCGACCACAAAGTCCCGATCCGCCCTGACAGCGACTACGGCGTCAGCAAGGTTTTCGGCGAAGCGACCGGCCGCTACTACAACGAGCACTTCGGCCTCGAAGTAGCGTGCCTGCGAATAGGAAGTGTCGTGCCGCAAAATCGCCCGACCAACATCCGCGCATACGCCACATGGCTATCGCACGGCGATCTGGCTCACCTAGTGGATCGTTGCCTGTTAGCCGATATCAGCTTCGAGGTCTTCTACGGCGTCTCAAACAACCGCTGGCGCTTCTGGGACATCGAACACGCCCGCAAGACCATCGGCTACGACCCTAAAGACCGCGCCGAAGACTACCGCTGAGCCCAGTTCGAAGATTTACGGCCCAGTGCGAGAGCCGGAAGTGGCGATCTCTCGACCACCCGAAGGTTGAATCGGCCGATTGTTCTCGCCGGTCAACGCCTTAAGCGCGTCGACTTGCGCCTGCGACACGGTGCCGATCTCCAGCATCACGAACCAATCAACCGGTTCGGAGCACGGCGGCATGGTCATCGAGCCTTTGTACGAGTAGTAACCGATGTCCCTCGTCATATAACCGCGAGCATTCAGGATCCCAGTGACATCTGAGGATCCCACTTCCGAAGGCGCGTTGTCGATGATCTCTTGAACGACCGGGCTGGCTTCGCCGATGTCGAACAGCAACGACACGACCGCAACATCGCCGAACGTCTGGCTATGCAGCAGCTGAAGTTCCAGCGGATACGATTTGCCGTCGATGTGGTGTTCGCTCGGCGTGTGCGGAGTTACGGTTTCGAGCTGGTACGTTCGTTCGCCGAAACCCAGACGGTTGCCTGTGGGATATTTCGCGTAGACAGACGTGCCAACGTTGGAGATTGACTCCGCCTCTTTGCGATACGAGAACGAGATCGGAGGAGAATCCCCCTGCTGGTATCCCGTGATGTCGATCGGCGACTGTTGCGTGCCCTCAGCGCATCGAGCGTTCTCTTCAGAGAGCGAAGCCCAGTTATCAGGCCCGCCCGCTCCTGAGTAACTCCACTCAACGGTTTCTTTCACTTCCTCCACCACCTCTTCACCACCACATGCGACCATCACCAGTGACAAAGAAAGCACCACCAAAACCAAAACCCCGCCGAGGTACCGACTTACCGATCTAGATTTCATTCTCTTCCTCAGATTCCGTTAGCGCGACGCGCGCGATCATTCGGTGATCGCGCCTAGGCATTCTAGATTGATTCTAGGTTAGTCCTCAGGACATTGCGACTGGGAATCTTCAGACAACAGCCGATCGACGCCGAATAACGTCATATCGTAGCCAGCATCGCCCTTGGTCGCCATGTCCGCGACGATTTCGCCTACTACCGACGAGAACTTGAAGCCATGTCCTGAACACGGGCTACAGATGATCACGTTCCGGTGTCCTGGGTGCCAATCCAACAGGAAGTGGTGATCGGGCGTATTGGTATACAGACAAACGGCAGACTTCAGCACCCTACCGTTCAAATGAGGAATGAGATCGGCGAACGCGTGGCGCAAAGATTGTTCGTCAGACTCGCGCACGGCGCGGTCAAGCTCGACGGGTTCATCAAACATCTCGCCGCCATGATGGAACGCGATCTTCACGCCGCCGCCAAAATCGGGCTGGGCGTAGATGCTTTGCTCAGGCGTCACCTGCCAAGAATGGTTTGGCGAATTCTCAGGCTTGAACAACTCTGGGCTACTTGCCGGTTCAAACCAGAACAACACCTGCCTCTCTAATCTGAACGGCAGCTTCAACTTCGACACGAATCCCGGATTCCATGCCCCGGCAGAAAATACGATCTGATCCGCCGTGTATTCACCGCTGTCGGTGAAAACGCGCACACCCTCCCCATCGGGATGCCAGCGACGCACAGCCTCGTTGTAGTGCAGATCCGCACCCGACTTCGCAGCTTGATCTAGATGCGCCGCCACGCATTTCTCGGGGAACAACGCGCCAGAACGAGCGTCGAACGTGCCGATCATATCTTCACGCGGCTGGAACTGCGGCCACCTGCTTCGAATCTCCGACGGGTCCAACACCTCGACGGTTAGATTGTGCTCCGCAGCAGACCGCTGGACGCCCGTTACGTTGCTTTCTTCAGGTCGTCCGACCGTCAAACCACCGACGATCTTCAAAAGTTCGGTTGGTTCGCCGCTGTCGGCGACTGCCTCTTCCAACTCTCTCCAGATCGCATAACCGCGCTGCATGATCGGGACGTAATCCGGATGTTCAGCGTAGATCTCTCGAATGACCCTCGAGTCGCCATGGCTCGAACCCAGCGTATGCGGCGGTGCATACGAGTCGAAGCCGATGACACTCGTCCCGCGTTTGGCGAGCTGCCAAACCGCCGCACTCCCATGAGCACCCAAGCCGACTACGATTACATCTGCAGATTTGCTGCCCATCGGCTCTATTCCTTCTCCAGGTTCAATTCAGCGACAACGGTGCCACTGCGAACACTACTTGGAACGGTTTGCAGTATATGACTACGCTGTGCTGGTCATCCACATTCACACTATCTGGAATCGGATAGTTCTGATTGCCGATGTTGCCTTTCAGCTTGCCCAGTTCGACGTAGGTGACATCGTCCGCATGGACATCTCCGCGACCCATCGGGTCGGAGTGCGTAGTCAAGAGCACCCTGAGATCCGGCCCGTTGATCACGTTGAAATCCTCGAACCGCAGCACGAAACCGTCAGTGCCAAGATCCCATATCGTCGCGTCTCCGCTGCCCTTGTGAAAACTGTCGCCATCCCGGAACTCGCCTGTCTTCACCGCGTCTGGCGCGAGCATCGCGCCCATGGCCTCCATCATCTCCTCTTCGACTTCGGTCGGATCGGCCATCGCCGCCTCCATCGTCGACTGCGCCTGAACCATCTCCATCCCTTCAGGGACAACGGCGTTCATCAACGCCGGGAACTCCTCGTCGACGGTCTTGTCGATAAACAACGGCGAACCCAGCCACCAAGTCAGGGCCAATCCTGGGACGATGATTATCGCGGCAACTACTGCCGTCAGGGGTTTATGTGATTTGATCCAATCGATGATCTTGGACATGGGCATAGTCTCCTACTTTTAATAGGAATACGAAGAGATCGACCCTTACGACTTTGATTTTAGCGTTCGATAGTTTAACGAGGCTTGGGATTCAAAAGATTAGTGAGTCACGCACGAAATTACTCTTGTACCGAAACGAAAGTAATGCGACGTCAGCACCCCTTACTCCGCTCGATTGACGGAAGACGAATCCATCCGGTTCCGCGAATTCCAGACGACCACCATGACTGATATTTTGATCCGCAACAGTGTCGAACGTTCAATCGAGGATGTGGTCGCGATGCTCGACTCCTCACCGATTCAGTGGGACATGATCTCGTCCCAAAACGCAATCCAGGTCGCCAATCGGGCGCAAAACGCGCACCTGGTTTTGGAGCGAGGGTTGAAGACTCTTATTCGTTTCGCCGGCGGCGCTATAGAACGGGAGCACTCCTTGCATAGGCTGTTCAATCAGCTGGAACGAATCGATCCTGATACCACTGATTTCCTGGCGACCGCCTTCGACGATGCGGTTGAACTTTACGGATACGACGTGAACGCTGTAGGCTTCAGACATTTCAAGAACATACGGTCATATTTCAGTGAATCAGGAAGTCATACCGCATATGAAACATATCGATACTGGGTGACGGACTTCATTGATGACCGTGCCGCGAAGATGCCTCCGATCTCACTGGAGGTCCACCGGGAGCTTCTCTGCGCAATCGCCAGATTTATTGGCCTCAAGAAAAAACAAACTGTGTCCGAGCGTATTCACTGGGCGGTTTTTAACGCGTTGTCGCCGACCAGTCGCCATCTTTGGTACTCAGATGGCGAAAGCGACGAAGAAACTCAACGAAGAAACAACGTCGAACGTTATTTGGATTGGTTCAATGCGGCAGTCCGTGACCAAAGATGTCATCCGTTGCGCGAAGTATTGAGAGACGCCGTGAACCGGGACTTTAATGTTGACGAATGCGGATTTGTAGGAGAGATTTTGCAAGCGGGTTATGAAGAGCTTAAGAACTCGAAAGACCCAGCAGTCCGTTACTACCTGAACAAGTTCGGTTATCTTCCAAGAGGTTCACAATCGATGATCTCCGGGTTCGCTCCTACCGTCGAGTGGATAGTCAGAGATCAGTTCGGCGCAGTTAATACACCCGTTGGCGAGACTTTGGGATATATCCAGCGATATGATGACGGCGCATGGGGGATCGAACCATGGGGCGGGAGGGTCAAACGCGAAATCGCAGAAACACAAGCCGACGCCAAATGGTACTTGGTGAACCACTTCACCCGTGAGGTCAAGGTGTCGGGCAGAGGCCCATCACGATCGCTACGCTTGGTCCAAGACGATGATTGGTTCGTCCGGCCTACGATCCAGTCGCGAACGATCGAGGATGCGTTTCGACCCGCGTCTTACAAACTCCGGTTCTGGGATGCGAATCACGCATTGACGGTCGGCGAAACACTCGCGGCGCGGCTCGCGCGTCGCCGCGGACCACAGCTGGTGTCGCTACTTGAAGGCGAAGTAACCGCTGTCGCAGGGCATGTGGTCACTGTCACTGGTCATAGTCGTTTACATGTCGCCGACCCCGTTACACCAAAAGCGATCTGATAACCGTTCTGCCGTGTAGGGTCAGCAAGCCCGTCTGGACTCCACCAGTGCCAAAGTTCGCGCTCCTCGTCGCGGGTTAAACTTACCTCATCCATCTTCCGCCGCCGCGGCGAGCCAAATGTCTTCTCTCGCGAAACTAAACCCCTTCGCCCGCCGCGGGAACGCCGTCAACCGCTTCTACGGATGGAACGTCGTCGGCGCCATGTTCTTCGGAATGTTCCTCGTCCTTGGCACCCGACAGAGCTTCGGCGTTTTCGTCGACACCTGGGAGCGGGAATGGGGAGTCACCACCGGCGAAATCTCGGTCGCCGCCGCCATTGGATGGATCATTAACGGCTTCTCGCAACCGATACTCGGAAAAATCGTCGACCGCTACGGCGGGCGTGTGATGGTCGTTGTCAGCTCCGTCGTGTTGGGTGTCTCGTATCTCTTGATGGCGTTCATCGATGGCGTCATCATGCTGGCACTGCTGTTCGGCATCGTCGTCTCATTCTTCTCCGGGGGCGTCTCGCCTGGAACCTCCGGCGCAATCATCACGCGCTGGTTCCAGCGCAAACGGGGCATGGCAATGAGCATCGTCGCCGCCGGAGGATCTCTCGGTGGTCTCGTCATGGTCCCCTTCCTCGCCCAACTCATGCTTGCCACAAACTGGCAGACCACATGGGTAGTGTCGGGAATCATCGTTCTGGCACTGGGCGTCCCAATCTCAGTTTTGATCCTTCGTAACAGCCCCGACGACGTCGGACAACTACCCGACGGCGAGGTTCGTTCGACCGATAGCCGAGTGTCGGCTGAACAGCGATCGCGTGCTCAAGCGTTGATGCGCGGTGGACCGCTTGGTTCCGATCGTTGGACAGAGTCGTTCAAATCTTGGCCGATGTGGCAGCTTTCGATCGGCTACTTCGTGTGCGGCATAACGACCGCAAGCATCTCGACCCACTTCGTGCGATGGGCCATCAGCGAAGATGTCTCTCAGTCGGACGCGGCGTGGGCTTTCGGCATCTTGATGGGCATCAACGCCGGAGGTGTAGTTCTCATCGGATTGCTATCTGACTACATACAGCGGCACTATCTGCTCGCCCTCGTCTATCTCGTCCGCGGCGTGGCGTTCGTCTCCCTCATCGTCTTCCCCGGGGCGATGGCTATGTGGGCCTTCGCACTGATCGGCGGCGCGTCGTGGCTCGCTACAGTTCCCCTTACCACAGGACTCACCGCCGACGTCTACGGTGTCAAAAACGTCGGAACTTTGGGTGGCCTCATCAACTTCTCACATCAGATGGGCGGAGGCGCAGCCGTACTGCTGTTCGGACTGACTTTCGACAGGTGGGGCACCTACGACCCAGCGTTCGCCGGCGGTGCCATCTGCCTGTTGATCGCAGGCCTCGTGATCCTCACCATCAAAGAGAAGAAATACTCGATCCGATACGCCCCCGCTCAAGGCGCCGCGGCGTAACATTCCGATGCACGTTCCAATCGTCGAAATCGATCTGCCGGTTGGAGTCCACACGCATCACACCGAATCGGTCGACCCGACGCTCGCTCAGTGGATCAACGACCTTCTGCACGATCTACTCGGATGGGGACCATGGGCTTTCGTCGTCGTCTTCGGCATCGTCATCGTAGCAATACCCGTCTGGCTCATCATCAACGCCCTGAGACACCCGCCGATAGACGACGAAGCGCGCGAAGACAACCAATAGGACAAACCTAGGGAACTGGTACCCCGTACGGGATTCGAACCCGTGATCTCCGGCTTGAAAGGCCGACGTGCTAGGCCGCTGCACCAACGGGGCGAGATACCTCAAAACACCACCTCACACAACTAATCAAGAATAACATCCAAACCCCCGCAACCCGAACTCCTCCGCACCCACAGGACACCTCCGAAGCACATCCCAACCCCGCCCTTTCGCAAGCAAAAAGGGCGCGATCCCCAAAAAAAAGGCCGACAACAAGAGCGCAGCACGCCCCTTGTAATCTCAAACGCAGCTCTGTCATCCCAAGCGTAGCCCTGCCACCCCGAGGCGGCCCCCTGCCATTCCAAGCGTACTCCTTGTCATTCCGAGCGCAGCGAGGAATCTCATCCCCTTCGCCCGCGAAGGGGGACGCGAGCAAAGCGAGCAGGGGGATGCCCACGCCACCCAAACAACCACCACCCGCCCCCTTCGCGCAGCGTAAGGGGGCGCGAGCGAAGCGAGCGGGGGATGCCCCTACTACCTCAACAACCAAAATCCCGTCACCGCCCCCACCCAAACAACAACACCCATCAAAGCCCATCATATCCATCACGCCCATCCCAGTTCAAAACAACTTGACAACACAACAACACATGTAGTATAACAACAATCAGGCGCAGAACCGGCAGCCAGCCGGACCGTCGCCAGAAACATCGCCGCGTCGAAACGGTCAGTGTGCACACTTTTCTTTTCGATGCAGCAACTTGACAATTACAAACAACCGGTCTACGGGCGGGGGTACTCGGGTCGCTGACGGCGGCCGCGGACGGAGCCCGCCAAACTCCCTTGGATGTTGGGGATCAACGTACGCCACAATCCGGTAAACGGAGGACGTTGTAGCTTTAGGGCTCGGATGCGGAGTGTTACGCTGGCTCCGCCGAAGCAAGCAAGCCAGACGGACCGTCCCTCCCCGATCTCGGGTCGAACCCGAAGGACGAAAGGGGGCGCTCGCCTTTTCCTCTTCCCGCCTGGAAGAGATTACGCAGGGCGACGCGCGGACGACCGTTCAAGGTCCGGGCGAACGATCCTTACCTCATTCCGGCACAATACTTCCACCTTTCGTCGGGGGTAGAGAGGACAGGTTCCAGCGAGGGCAATAACCGAGCGATGACGGCGGTAAGCCAGCCAGGCGCCGCCGGAGGGCCGACGGTCTGGCGACGTCGGCGGAGCCGAAATTCAAACAACAAACAAAAACCTTCGCACGCGATCCCAAGACGCGGCGATGCTTCGACAAAAAACCGTCGACCAAAACCCATGACCGAAACTTGACCGACATGAACTGCAACCTGCCCCTTTCGCTGGGCGAAAGGGGCGCGAGCAAAGCGAGCGGGGTATGCCCGGGGCGAGCGAGGGCTAGAGCCTGCCCCGGACTTGATCCGGGGGTGAGGGCAAAAAACGTCCGAAGGACGAAAGGGGGCAAAGCCCCCGCTTAAACGCGTCCAACATCTTGTAGACGCTTCCGCGCTATCCTTATTGCTCACCTCACAACAATCTTCATCGCGCAGGAAGCACAAAAATGAAAACCGTCGAGCCTTACGGATCGTGGAAATCGCCAATCTCCGCCGAGATGCTCATCAGCGGCGGAAAACGTCGCCTCAACGAAATCAAAACCGACGGCGATGACATCTACTGGCTCGACGCAAGACCCGATGAAGGCGGACGCATCGTCATCATGCGTCAAGACGCCGCCGGACGTGTCGACACGCTGACACCCCCCGGATTCAACGTCCGCAATGCTGTGCATGAATACGGCGGCGGTTCCTACGCCGTCCGGAACGGCACCATATACATCACCAACTGGGTAGACCAGCGCATATACAAACAGCATCCAGACGGCGCCATCGAGCCGCTCACCGCACAACCGCCAATACCCAGAGGCGTCCGATTCGCCGACCTCACCATCACTCCCGACGGCAAATTCATCCTCTGCATCCGCGAAACCCACACCGACGACAGAAACGAAGCCACCAACGAAATCGTCGCAGTCGACACCTCGTCGGGCACTCAAACTGTCGTCGCCTCAGGACGAGATTTCTACTGCGCTCCACGAGTCAGCAACGCGCACGACGGCATCGTCTGGACCGAGTGGAACCATCCCAATATGCCTTGGGACGGCAACCACATGATCTCCGGATCGTTCAATCCCACCGACGCATCGGTCAGCACCATAGCCGAACTCGCCGGAGGACAGGACGAAAGCATCGTCCAACCCACCTGGAGCAAAGATGGCATCCTACACTTCGTAACCGACCGCACTGGATGGTGGAACATCTACGCCTGGCACGGCGGCGCGGCAGTCAATCTCCTCGACGAAAAATCCGACCACGGCCGCCCCGATTGGCAGTTCGCTTTCACCTCATACTGTCATCTGCCGGACGGCAGCATCGCAGTAGGAAAAGGCGGCGCGACCTCCGGTTCCTTCACCATCATCGAACCACTATCATCCCTTCCCCCCGCCTCGGGGGGAAATACAAAGGGGGGGCCCCGCTCAATCGAAATCCCGTACAGCGAGGTATCCTTCGTAACCGCCGACCCATCTGGCGATTCGCTGCTCTTCGTCGGTGCATCGCCCACGCAAGAACCGGCGATCGTCCGATGCGATCTCGATTCCGAGACATGTGAAGTCATCTATGCGCCGAGCAAGGTCAGCATCGATCCAGGGTTCCTATCTTCGCCCCAACACATCATCTTCCCAACTACCGATGACGGCGAAGCTCACGCCTACTACTACGGCCCAACCAATAAAGATTTCGACGCTCCCGACGACGAACTCCCACCCCTCGTGACCATCTGCCACGGCGGACCAACCAGCGCATCAGGCACCGGTCTCGACCTATCGACCCATTACTGGACAAGCCGAGGTTTCGCCGTCGTAGACGTCAACTACCGTGGATCGTCAGGTTACGGCAAGGTTTACCGAGACGCCCTAAAGGCAAAGTGGGGCATCTACGACACGGACGATTGCATCGCTGCTGCCCAATACCTCATCGATCAGGGCTTGGTCGATCAAGACCGCGTCATCATCCGCGGCGGCTCAGCCGGCGGATACACAACCATCAACGCCCTAACGTTCCACAACTTCTTCGCCGCAGGTGCCGCTCTATACGGCATCGCAGATCTCATGGTGTTCATAGGCGACACCCATAAGTTCGAGTCTCGTTACCTCGAATCGCTTGTCGGCCCTTACCCGGAAGAAAAGCAACGCTACCACGACCGTTCAGCCATCAACTTCATGGACCAGTTGGCAACGCCGATGATCATCCTCCAAGGCCTCGAGGATGAGATCGTGCCGCCTTCACAGGCAGAAATCATGGTCGACGCCCTCGAATCCAAAGGCTTGCCGTACGCCTACATCGGATTCCCCGGCGAACAACACGGCTTCCGCCAAGCCAAAAACATCATCCGCGCCCAAGAAGCCGAACTCTACTTCTACGGCAAAGTCCTAGGCTTCGAACCCGCCGACGACATCAGCGAAGACGTTGTCGAAGTCCGAAACCTGGATTGAAGCGACGCCTCAAGACGTCAATTGGATCATTCGTTGTACGAACTGGCGCACAAGGTCTCGGAGTTCCTCGAAGTTCTCTTCGCTCAAGAACCCATGATAGAAGTTGACATGTAACGTCTCCGCGTGCTTGAAGAGCGGAAACAACAAAGGATCGTCTAATTCGGTACTCAAATCCCTGACGAATCGTTTGATCTTGCGGTGCCCGTTAGCGTCGATTTCGCGTTCTTGCATCTCGGCGACCACAATGTGTGTCGCCGCTCCCCACAACTTCTCTGAAGCCTGAAGAATGTCGCCTGACTCATACTCGCGATCAGCGTCAACGAGAAACTGTCGAGCCGTTTCGATATGTTCCGTTGCTAACACGTTTGATCCCAAATCCTAGATAGTTCGCTCATGATGTGTTAAATCGTACCACGCAGCGAAACTGAGACGACGAATCAGCTGCACCGTCCAGATTATCGATCTTGGACGGTGCCTAGGATTATGTCACGGGAGCTGGTTAACCCGCTGCGATCGCGGTGCCGTGTCGGTGGGTAACCCGGGGAACATCGCACTCGTCGAGGAAAACCTCCAACTCGTCGAGCAGGTGCTGTGACGCCCTGGCCGACGGCGGTCGAGGAGGCCCAGCTTTGAGTCCCACAGCTTCCATCGCCGACTTAATGAACGGACCTTCGCCGCCAGTCGATGCAGCTACCTTGGATCGCCACGTGGACCACTTCCACTTGAAATCTGCAAGCCGCTGCCGTGCACCCTCGTAATCCCGTTGCTCGAGCAGGTTCCAAATCTCCGCCGGATACTGCGGCCAGAAACCGCTCAGGTGCGTGATGAAACCGCGCGCGCCCATGATGTGGCTGAAGATCTGTTGCCCGGAGTTGTCGATACATGCCAATCGATCAGCAAGTTCGATCAGCCCGTCTCGATAAAGCGCCTCGTTCGGAGCCGACCATTTCAAGGCTCGGACGGTCTCGATGTCAGCTAGATCATTGAGCAATCCAAGACTCATAGTCAGACCTTCCCACCAGGTGTGGTAGATCATGATCGTGACATCCGACTCGTTCGCTACGAGCTCGAACAGCCTGTACGCGTCGCCTTCGGTCGGTTCGTAGTAGTAGGTTGGGCCGAGTTGAACACCGCCCAGACCGGTCTCATGCGCGTGATGTGCAAGCTCGAGGATCACGCGGTAGTCGGTGTGCTGAATGCTGGTCAGAACCGGCGCTTCACCGTCAGCAGCCTCCATCGCCGCCGTCATCACCGCTTTGCGTTCGTCCACGTTTAGCGTCGGGTGCTCTCCACCAGCGCCACCTACGAGTAGAGTTCCTTGGCCGGTGTGCACGCCGTTCTCGACCATGTATCGGATGTTCGTTTGCAGCGAGTCCAGATCAAGCGAGTAATCCTCATGGAACGGCGTCGCGACCGCGACCATCGGTCCGCACAACCATTCGCGAATGTTTTCAGCTTTCAATTTGCAATCCTCTTTGTGGTTCAAAGTCGCGATGAAAAACTACTGTACATCATCGGCTTTCGCGCTCCCACTCGCGCCTCAATATGCCGTAGTAGTGGTAATCCTGACGAACACCTTTGTTGACACCCTGGCTTCGCAATGTTCCCTCCCGCGTCATTCCAATCTTCTCCATCACTCGCCACGAACCGACATTTTCCACATCCGCCCATGAATAGACCTTCTCGACGCCGACGGTTTCGAATGCCCAATCCACGACGGCCTTCGCAGCCTCGGTCATCAATCCCCTGTTCCAATGTCGACGCGCTATCGCGTAATGCAGTGAAGCAACTGATATCGGTGCTTCGATTCCCAATTCGATCGCACCTACGACGTGACCCTTCATCTCGATAGCGAAACTGGGTTTTTCGTTCCAATCGCGGAATACAAGACGTGCGACGAACTGCTCGGCATCATCCTGCCCATAGGGGTACGGTATCGGCATGAACTGCGACCATTCGGGATCATTCGCGTAAGCCACGACATCATCGACATCGTCGAAGCGGAATGGGCGAAGTAGTAACCGGTCAGTGTAGATCGTTGTTGGCTCGGGCATCGAGCCATCAACCCTCCAGCATCCACTCTGGTTCAGCCAAGTTCTTAACCACGGCCTGCAAGAACTCAGCGGCGGGTGCGCCGTCCCAAGCGCGGTGGTCAAAGGTCAAGCTGAAGTATCCGATGGAGCGGACCTCGATATCGCCGCTCTTCGTCACCGCAGGTTGTTCGATAACTCGCCCTACGCCCAATATACCGACTTCGGGCGGATTGATGAGCGGAGTGAAGTTCTCGACATCATAGGACGCTAAATTGGTGAGCGAGAACGTGCTGCCCGTTAGTTCGGCGACACGCAACTCGTTAGCCTTCGATTTACGCGCCAGTTCGCGGACGGCTACGGCCAGTTCCAACGGGGATTTCGTTTCGGCGTCACGAATTACGGGAACTATCAACCCGTCCGGAATCGCCAAGGCGAAACCGAGGTTGATTGTGTCGAATATCCGCACTTCCTTATCGGTGATATGCGCGTTGGCCAATGGATGATCCTTCAAAGCGCGAACGGTGGCGGCGATGGCTAGATCCTGATACTGAGGGCGGACGCGGCTTCGGCGCCACTCTCGTGTGAGGCGACGTTGAATTGCGGCTGCCTCCGTAACGTCACCAGTGGTGTTGAGAGTTACCAACGCCGCAGACGCGCTCTCGGACATTCTCTTGGCAATCGTGCCACGGATCCCGGTCAATGGGATTGTGCGGCTTGCCGCCATGCCGTCTTCAACGGTTTCGCCTCCGCCCTCGGCTGCCGCGCGCACGTCATCCTCCGTTACGCGACCGCTGGGGCCGGTTCCGGCTTCGATAGTGTCGAGATCGACGTTCAATTCGCGAGCGAGTCGTCTGGCACGGGGAGTGACAACCAGTTTGCCGCCGGTTCGGCGTGCGGTTGTAGCTCGTCGAGTCGAGGGAGACCGACGTTCGCGTGGCGCTTCAGCCTCGGGTAGATCGCTGTCAGATTCTCCGGCCATCAGAAGCAAGCCTAGGACGGTGCCAACGGGAACGGTCTTGCCTTCTTCGACGATGATGCGTCCGAGGGTGCCGTCAGCAGTGGCTTCGACTTCAGCATTGACCTTTGTGGATTCGATCTCTACGAGAGGTTCACCTTTGGCGACTGGATCGCCGACGGTCTTGAGCCATCGAACGACCTCGCCCTCGTTCATTCCCATGCCCCACTGCGGAAGAATTATGTTGCCCGGCATACGATGTTTTCGTCCCTGATTTAGATGCGCCCGAACGGAGAAATCCGAAAATCATATTAACAGCAGGGGTTCATCGAACCGAATGCGATGTTGTTCAACGAAGCCTCGGAGCCTAGCGTTCGATGCCTCGTGCGTCCAAGAGATCGAGGAAGTCATCGTAGTTCGAGAGCGTCTGAAGAGTTTTAACCAGCTGCCCCGCGTCCGAAGTCTGTTGTCGAAGTTCCCAGATCTGTCTGGCGAGCGGTTTGGTTGAAGATGGGCTGTCGGCATAGGTGCCGTGGAAGGCGAAAAACGCCTGGTTGATTTTGCGTACATTGTGGCCGTTCTCGACCATGATCTGGCGCTGCGATTCCATGTATTCTTCGGCTTCTTCGATCTCACCCTCTTCAAGCAATCTGTCGACCTCATGCCGCGTTTTATGCAAGAACTGGCGCGGGTCGAATTCGTCGTCCTCGGGATCATCATCGCCATCGTCCTCTTGTGGAATGTACGGCGGTTCAAGAGTTTCGACACTCTCGCCTGTCAGTTGGTTGTAGACGGTTCGCCCGACCTCCTTCCCGAAGAGATTGGCCAGCGTCTCGTTGAGCGATGTCATGTCGCCGTGCGACCAATAGGCACGTCCTAGCGGATGGAACAACAGATACGCATGGAGCCATTCGTGCGCGGAGACCTCGAGCAACGGAAGTAACCCGTAGTCGGACGGTACGAGGTTCGGGAACGAAGCCAAGCCGCCTGTTTTCAACACGACCGCCGAGAGATCGGAGCGTTCAAAGAGTTCGGATTCCATGTTGAGTTTGTCTTGCTCTGTGAGATCTGGTTGGAGAATTCTCACCGAGTCGCGTTCGATGACATGGCGTGGCGAAGTGACGAGTACATGCGGTGTATCGTCGATGCGGAAATCGACCGGGGGCCAAATGAATTCGCCGCCCTGGTGCAGGCCTAACGCGATCAACTGGGACGAGATCGCCGATTCTAGGAGTTCTTCAACCGAGTCTCGGATGGCGTTACGCTCGCGTCGTAGGGTTTGAAGATGGGCTTGGGCGATCGACGTCTCAACAGGATCGTTACGAGCAAGTGCGGCATTGAGTTCGTTGCGCGCCGCCCGCAGTTCGCGAGCGAGTTCGACGTAGCGATCGAGGTCTGTCTGCCTATTCCCGGTATCCATGTCAGTCCAAGGCAGTGCGGAATAGACCCGATGGACCCATTTGGCCGGTAGATGTCCAGCTTCGAATAAGGTCAGGTTGTAACCAAACCCAGCCGCTGCGATCTCCTCTGGTTCGAGCAACCGACGGTCGCCGCTGTGCATCAGGATCACGACGATTCCGAGGACGGTCAATATGGTCACAGGGATCTGGTAAAGCAATCGGACGCACGCTCGGCGAAATCTCCCGCGCCTAACCTGTTTTGCTCGACGTATCTTGACAATCTCGTGATAGCGACGACCGCGTCGCGATCTGATCTGTCGCAAACGGCGTAGAGTATGACCGCGGAATATGGAGCGGAGAGTCAGCATCGGCGTCGGTTGCCACAGCGTGGTGGACTAGTGGTGTCGCGCGCAACAGTCATTATCGTTTTACCGATTTTTGGACTGATACCTAATCGCAACTTGGTGTAACTTAATTGCATGAACATCGGTTAAGGATGCAAGGATGTAGGAGCGAAATCGTGAGCATTGCACTAGTAACGGATACGACTGCAGACATTCCCCAGGCACTTGTCGAGCAGTCTGGCATCACCACCGTGCCCGCGTTTGTCCGGTTTGGCGACGAGGAGTTCAGGGACAAGGTCGATATCACGACGGAGGATTTCTACACCCGTCTGGCGCACGACAAGGACGTATTTCCTACTACGTCGCAACCCTCACCAGGGGATTTCAAAGAGGTGTACGACGGTTTGCTTGAGAACCACGACGAGATAGTTTCGATTCATATCTCTTCGGCGCTTAGCGGGACGTACGCATCCGCCGTCGCAGGAGCGGCTCAATCCGACCCGGATGGCGAGCGAATCACCCATGTAGATTCCCGAAGCGCATCAATGGCGACTGGGTTCATTGCGTTGGCTGCGAAAAAGGCGATCGACGACGGTAGCAGTGCTGCTGATGCCGCAGCGGTAGCCAGCTCGATGGTGGATAACGTGATGTTCGCAGGTACTCCGGATTCGTTGGAATATCTTAAACGGGGCGGGCGACTTAAAGGTGCGCAGGCTATGATGGCTGGACTCCTCAACATCCGACCGGTATTAGCCGTCGTCGACGGCGAAGTCGAAGTCATCGCCAAACCGAGGTCACACCGAAGGGCGATGTCCAAACTGATCTCCGCTGTCGTGGAGGATCACTCACCGTTGAGCGGTTTGTCGGTGATGTACACCGACGCGTCGGCCAAAGGGGAAGCCGAAGATGTGCTCGCCGATTTGGCGGATCACGTTGCGCCTGGCGGGACAACGATGACGGCGGCACTCGGACCTGCTATCGGCTCACATCTTGGGACAGGCACAATCGCGATCGCGGTTTCTTGGTAGGTTTTACCTCCAGGCCCTGCGTTGCCTCACTTTTCTGTCAGCGGGGTTGGAATCAGAATTCGAATTTGCCAACTTGGATTGTGTTGGCGATGCCTTGGAATAAGGTTGGGTATGCAGTCGCATGAATTCCAAGGGCATCATCGGTAATGACCGATCCGATCGTTGAACGTCAAGCTAAGACGCTAATCAATGTTCTGAATCTCGAGGCCAAGAACGGCTTCAACAACAGTGCTGTGATGGGTGGCGGGTTGGACGCGATGTGGCCGAATCTTCATCTGGTCGCGGCAAGAGTCCGCAGTATTGCACCCATGGACGGTCGACGATATGCTGCC
Source organism: Dehalococcoidia bacterium (assembly GCA_965204425.1). Taxonomy (GTDB): domain Bacteria; phylum Chloroflexota; class Dehalococcoidia; order Lucifugimonadales; family Lucifugimonadaceae; genus Bin127. The sequence goes on along the minus strand of OZ241990.1, from coordinate 1,771,209 downwards.
ATGACACAGCAGGATCGGCAGGTTTGGTGCGAAGCCGCGATTCAAGCGTTGGTGAGTAACGAGAAGGCGCGGCGATCCGCACCGGCACAAAAGCCGGTTACGCGTCGGAACGGGGAAAACGGATCACCGACAAGGAAATCTAAACGGACGCCTGTCACTCGAAAGCCAAGTTTGGATTCGCCCGTCGAGTCTTTGGGGTACCTGCATCCATCAACCAAAAAGGCGTTGACCGCATTGGGATTGGCGACTTTGAGAGATGTGCTTTGGCATTTCCCTCTTCGGATGATTGACTACACAACGCGGTCCAACATCGTCGATCTGCGCGAGGGTGAAGAGGCAACCATCGAGGGTGATGTCGTCAGGTCGGACGTGTCGCGCTTTTCTGGGCGAAACGGTCTAGCCCGGGTTCGCATCCAAGACGGCACGGGATCCATGACCGTGACGTGGTTCAACATGCCTTACATGGCGACGCGATGGCAGCGCGGCGACCGGATCGTCGTCAGCGGCAAAGTCGGCGACTACCTGGGCAATCCGACGATGGAAAACCCCGAATATGACGATGTCACCCGCGGTGGGAGAGAAAACCAGCGTGGATTCATACATGCCGGAGCGCTTGTGCCGGTGTATCCGTTGAGCGTCGGCGTCAACCAGCGGACGGTGCGGAACGGAGTGATGCAGTGCTTAGACAAGGGTCTGCCTCTAATCAAAGACCCTTTGGGCGACGCGATCCGCGATGCCCAACAGTTGATGCCGTTGTCCGATGCAATTGAGGCGCTGCACCGGCCTTTGTCCGAAGCTCAGCGACGACGTGCGATCAAGCGGCTGGCATTCGACGAGTTTCTCTACAACCAGATTGCGGCGATTAGACGGCGCACAAGGTGGCGTCAAAGAGTAACGGCGGTCGATCTGATCCCTGACCGCGATATCGTCGACCAGTTTGTTTCGTCACTGGACTTCGATTTGACTGCCGATCAAGTTGATTGCACCGAGGCGATATTGCGAGACATGGGATCCGGCGTCCCTATGGCTCGCTTGCTGCAAGGCGAAGTCGGTAGCGGCAAAACTGTGGTGGCTGTCGCTGCGATGCTTTCCGCCACTGGCGCGAACGGGATGCAGGCGGCGATGATGGCACCGACCGAGGTTCTTGCCGAGCAGCATTTCATCAGTATGTTGAGCCAGTTCGAGTGTCATGAGGGTTTGAGCGCTCATGGTCCTGTTCATGAGTCTCCTTTGTTTCACATCGAAAAACACGGGCGTAATCTGCGCGTCGGACTACTGACAGGGAGTCTTTCGCCGCGTGAGAAGCGGTCGATGCAGGCGATGTGTGCGGACGGCGAGGTGGATCTGATCGTGGGAACTCATGCCCTGTTACAGGATGCCGTCGATTTCGGTCAGTTGGCGTTGGTGGTAGTCGATGAACAGCAGCGTTTCGGCACAGAGCAAAGAGCAACACTGACGAACCGATCTCCGCGCCCCCACATGTTGGCGATGTCCGCGACGCCGATACCTCGAACTTTGCACATGACGATGTACGGGGAGATGGAACTCTCTACGCTTCGCGTGATGCCGCGCGGACGCAGGCCGATCGAAACGCATTGGGCGCGGACGCCCTTCGAGCTAGCGGAAGCGTATGGGACGATTCGAAAAGAGGCAAGGCAGGGACGCCAAGCATTCGTCGTGTGCCCTTTGATCGATCCATCCGAAAACGTCAAAGGCGCATCAGCGGTGAAGGAATTCGAGCGGCTCGCGCATCAAGAGTTTTCGGACTTGCGGGTGGGATTGTTGCACGGACGCATGAGCTTGGCCGAGAAGCAATCCGTCATGGAGACGTTTCGCAATCGCGAGATAGATGTGTTGGTTGCCACGCCGGTCATCGAGGTCGGGGTCGACGTTCCGAATGCAACCGTCATGGTGATCATGTCAGCCGATCATTTCGGCATGTCACAGTTGCATCAGATACGGGGCCGTGTAGGACGAGGTGAGCATCCCGGAGTCTGTATATTGGTTTCGGAAGATGAGAGTGAGGTAGCGCAAGAACGTCTGCAGGCGTTGGTCGACAGTTCAGACGGCTTCGATTTGGCCCGGAAAGATCTGGAGATCAGAGGACCTGGCCGCAATTTGGCGGAAGTGCAAAGTGGATGGAGCGGGTGGCGTTTCGCACGTTTCGACGATCTCGATTTGCTTGGTCAGGCGCGCGGGATGGCCGAACGGTTGCTTGCAGAAGATTTCGATTTGGAGAGACCGGAAAACCTCGAATTGCGACGAGAAGCTGTCCGAGTGATTGGCCGCAACGTCTCGCAGTTCGCGTGAAACCCGTTGGTCGCTTACCGAACCGCGTGAGTGCCGTGAACTCGGTTTGCGGCTCTGTTACGCCGGCACGACGGGGACCACGATGTGCGATGGGTGGTCATTGTCCAAATGGATCGTGTTTTCGGCGATCTGAGTTCGCGTGTGCCGGCCCATCGGTTCACCCGTGTTGGGGTTGATGTCGAGTCGGGGGAAGTTGCTGCTGGAGATGTCGACGCGGATGCGATGTCCGGATTTGAAGAGGTTGCTCGTGGGAGTTAACTCGATGGTTACGGGATAGATCTCGCCGGGTGTCATCATCTCGGGTTCAGTCCACGAGTTACGGTAACGGCAACGGATGACGGAGTCGCAGAGATTCAGGTGATAACCGTCCGGGTAGTCTTCGCTGGGTGGGTAGATGTCTAGGAGTTTTGCGGTGAAATCAGTGTCGGGTGCAGAGGATGAAATCCAGAGATTGACCTTGATTGGGCCGGTAATCTCAACGTCTGAGACCAACGGCTCGGTCTGGAATGCGATCACATCCGGTCGGTCGCATAGGAGGGGATACGGTTCGGAGCAGGCCATCAAACCGGGGTTTTCGCGCTGGTGTATGGGTCCGGCCGTGACCAACCACCAAGAATGTTGGAGGATGGTGTCGGATTGCTCACCCGGAGGTGGTGCTTCGGTGAACGTCGGACCGCCCTCTTCGGGTTTGTCGATCACGCTGAAGCTGGCAACGTTGCCGCCGAGGGTCGGCACGGGATTTTCGGGATCGAAGGTGTAGGTGATTGACGCGTCGTCAGAATTAGGCGCGTCAGTACTTAGAGTGCCGTCGGGGTGGAAGTAGAACTCGGTCGATTGAGATCGGGCGAGAGGCCATTCCTGTTCTTCGCGCCAGTATCCGCCATGATTGATGCGACCATCGGCATTCTTTTTGCCGTCGCCACCACCCATTACGAAGAGCAGGATCGGAGGATCGTCGTCGACTCCGTTGTCGTCGTCTTTTAACCAGTGATCGAACCACCTGCGGCGGATGGCATTGAATTTGGACATGCCCCAAGCCGCGTCAGGTCCGAACTCGGCATCACCTTCGAACGAGGCGTCGGTGCGCTGGGTGCCGTGTGCCCAAGGTCCGACAACCAATTTCGTTGGACTGGTGTTGCGATTGGTCAGGTCGACGAATAGATCTGCTGTACCACCGGCAAAGGGATCCCACCAACCACCGGTCAGGATCACAGGGATGTCGGCATGGCGGTCGAGATATGGGGTTTGGTCAAGGTTTTCGTTCGCCCACCATTCGTCGTAATCGCCGCGCGTGATGTAGTTAAAGAGGGTTTCTTCTAGGCTGGGGGCGTGAGATAAGGCGATTTCGCCACGTTTCCAAGGGGTATTGGAGAGGAACTCTCGCATGTTCTGGAAGGTTTCGGCGACGGCTAGGACGCCTTCGGGATTGTCGCGTAGCTCGTGCGAATCGAGGGCATGGTTGTGGATCGCGGCGGCCATGTGGAAGCACATCGCGCCACCCTCTCGAGCCTCGTGGGTGTAGATGTTGGTGGGAGCCTGTTCGACCCATTGGGCGGTCAGGTGTGGTGGTCGGTGGAGCGCGGCGACGGTTTGGACGATGCCGCGGTGAGAACTGCCAAGAGTCCCGATCTTACCGTTGCACCAAGGTTGTTTGGCGATCCACTCGATCGTGTCGTAGCCGTCTTCGCCTTCCCATGGGTTGCAGGTGTGGTAGTAACGTCCGTCGCCTTCCGACCTGAAGCGAGAACGGAGATCTTGGTTGACGAACACGTATCCGTGGCGGGGGTAGTAATCACGGACTGTGTCCCACTCATCCTTCGACTTGTCGTACGAGGTGCGGACTAGCAGGACCGGGGCTGGGGCGGTTAAACGTTCACCGTTTTCGTCAATGGGGAAGTGGACATCCGTAGCGAGACGAACCCCGTCCCGCATCGGGATCATCATCTCCTCGTAGTGTTCGTAGGGGTTGAATTCTTGTGATGGCATGGCATGAATGGCTACGGTGGATCTGCGGGGTCAGCTGAGGGTCTCGTGCAGTCGCCTGGAGATTTCCATGATCTCTTCGTCTTCTAGCAACCGAACGTCGATGCGAACTATCTGCGGATCCCTGGCGTGACCGACGACAGCGATAGCAGGATCGCCGTCGCGAAGTTCGCCGATTAGCCATTCGGCATCTTTGCCTGTGGCCGGGTCAACCCTTACATGCACGTTCGGCATCGGGCGGTTGTCTTCGTCAGGGAACTCGATGTACGAATCGGACAACTTGGGAAGAGCCGCGACGCTGTTGTGAAGCATCCCAGTTTTGCGATGGTGCTCTGTCATCCGCTCTTCGTCGTCTTGCTGCACCCACCAGATGAAAGATGCGATTTGACCTACCACCTCTTCCTTGGAGACTTTCGCAACGCGACCGATGCCGTGCGACGGGGCGGACTGCATAGCGATGGCGTCGATGATGTCTTGGCTGCCGGCGATGATGCCTGAGCCTTGTGGACCTTGGATGCCCTTGCCGCCGCTGAAGCAGACGACATCGGCGCCGATGTCGATGAAGCGGTAGAGGTTTTCGCGGGGCGGTAGGCAGTTCGATGCGTCGATGATCACGCGAGCGCCGTACGCGTGAGCAATGTCGACGACATCCTCCAACGCGATGTCTTCAGGTGGTGCGTAACCGACCCAATAGACCATCTTGGCGTCAGGATTGTCTTTGAATGCCTGCTCGTATTCGGCGGCGGAGACTACCTTTGTGGGGAGACCCTCGGGATCCGGTTCACCGATTTCGACGAACTTGACGCCGGCAGTTTTGACGGCCATGGCGTAGCCGTGATTCACGTACTCTTCGCCTTTGTAGTTCTCGGCGCGCGCAAATCGTTTGGCGATGCAAGGAACTTGGCCGCCTTGGACGTATGGGAGTTGCTCGATGAGCGCCTCGTCGGTGCCGGTGATGATGGCAGCGGCAGAGACCATGAGACCAGCGGCGCAGCCGGAGACGATGTAGCCGTCGTCGGCATGTGTGACCTCGGCGATGATGCGACCAGTGGCCTTTTGGAGTTCTCTGAGGTCGACGAAGTTGTCGGCCGCGGTACGCATCGCCTTCAACGTCGTCTCGGGGATCAGAGTGCCGCCCATGTTGGTGTGGTGGCAGGTTGCGTTGATGAACTTGCGGACGCCTAGAGTTGCGTATGGATCTTGTTCAAGTTGCTCAAGAGTTGGTAGGGTCATTTTTCTTCGTCCGAGGTGTGGATTTACTGCCGCTAGGATACACCGAAGGCACGACAAGGTGGCTATACTTTATTAATCGATTTCCGGGGGTGATGACGCCCGATTTTCCCAATCGTCACGGAGGTGCAGTTAACCGTTGTCCGACCAGTTCGTTCATCTGCACAACCACTCCGAGTATTCGCTTCTCGACGGTTACGGGCACGTAGAAGACATGGTTGGGCGTGCGGCGGAGTTGGGGCAACCGGCGATGGCGTTGACCGATCACGGAAACGTCTACGCAGCGATCGATTTTTACAAGGCGGCCAAATCAGCCGGCATCAAACCGATTATTGGGATGGAAGGGTATGTAGCGTTCGGGTCGCGGCACGAACGGACCGCTGCAGAGGGAGCAAGTGGAGGGTCGCAGCCGCACATCACGCTTCTGGCCGAAAACCTGACCGGATACCGCAATCTCCTACAACTGGCCACCAAAGCGCATCTCGAGGGTTTTTACTACCGTCCGCGTGTCGATCGCGATTTGTTGGCAGAGTATTCGGATGGGTTGATCGTGTTATCGGGATGCCTGTCCGGAGAGTTGGCACGCGATGTTCTCCGAACAAACGGTGATTTAGAAGCTGCGCGAGATACTGCTAGTTGGTACCGGGATGTATTCGGCGACCGTTACTTCCTCGAGTTGATGCACCACGAGAACGTGCCTGGGCAGGACGTGGTCAACAAGGCTGTGTGCCAGCTTTCGGAAGAGATGGGGATCGAGTTGGCGGTTACGAACGACTGCCACTACGTGTATCCGGAGGATGCCCCGCACCAGGATACGCTGACAGCGATCGTGACATCCAGCAAGTTGGCGGATGGTCGACGGTTGCGGATGGAGGATAACAGCTACTACGTGAAATCGGCGGCTGAGATGGCCGCGGTGTTCCCGGAACATCCTGACGCGTTGCGCAACTCTCTTGTGATTGCGGAGCGGTGCAATCTCGAACTTTCCCAGCGGCGAACCAAATTGCCGCAATTTCCGACTCCCGATGGTTCTTCGTCTGCAGAGTACCTGCGTCGGATCTGCTACGAAGGGGCGATGGATCGCTTCGGAGAGATTTCGGATGCGGTTAAGGAGCGGCTCGAGAAAGAGCTCTACATCATCACAGAAACCGATTTTTCGGACTATTTCTTGGTCGTCTGGGACATCTTCAGGTTCGTCAAGCGTGAGGGGATTCTGTCGACGGTTCGCGGATCGGCGGCATCGAGTCTGGTTCTTTATTGCCTGCAAGTGACCGACTTCGATCCATTGCCGTACGGGCTGTTCTTCGAACGATTCCTGAACGTCGAACGTCGTGAGATGCCTGACATCGATATGGAGTTTGCGGATGATCGTCGGGGAGAAGTTATTCAATACTGTCTGGAGCAATACGGTCCCGAGAGAGTAGCGCAGATAACGACCTTCGGGACGATGAAAGCACGCGCCGCCATTCGTGACGCAGCGCGGGTTATGGAAGATGGGGCGATTGATAACGCTGACATCAACGACGCCTGCAACAAGCTCGTCCGAGTCGTGGCGAGCTACTCACCAATCACGAATGATGAAGAGGATGAAGCACCCCCGCGTGAGTTCAACCTGCGAACCGTCAAGGAGCAGAGCGTCGAGCTTCAACAGCTGTTGCGCCAAAACACGGTTGTGGGCGAGGTTCTCGAGAAGGCGATGGGAGTCGAAGGAAGGGTTCGTAACGTGAGCACGCACGCCGCTGGCGTGGTGATTTCCGACGATCCGCTTGTGAAGTACACGGCGCTGCAACGTCCGCAGAAAGGTAACGACACTGGGTTGGCTGCGACGCAGTACTCGATGTACCCGATCGAGTTTGCCGGGTTGTTGAAGTGGGACTTCCTGGGCTTGACGAACTTGGCGGTTCTGGATCGTTGCTTGAAGATCATTGCCGATCACCGTGGCGAAGAGATCGACCTTTATGACGAAGAGCAGGTCCCGCTCGACGACGATGCCACGTTCCAGCTGATGGCGGACGGCGATACCTTCGGGTCGTTCCAGCTTGAGAGTTCGGGGATGACCCGGTACATCAAGGATTTGAAACCAACTTCGATCGAAGATGTGGCCGCAATGATCGCGCTCTACCGGCCGGGACCTATGCAACACATCGATCGTTTGATCGCTTGCAAGCATGGTCGGCAGAAAATCGAGTATCCCCATCCCGATATCGCACATCTGCTGGACACCACCTATGGCGTCATCGTTTACCAAGACCAGGTGATGTTGACAGCGCAGGACTTCGCTGGTTACACGCTCGGTGAGGCGGATATTTTGCGTAAGGCCATGGGCAAAAAGGTTCCGGCGATCATGCGCGAGGAGGAGCGCAAGTTCGTCGAGGGAGCTGTCAGGAAGGGACACAGTGAGCAGGAAGGGCGTGATCTGTTCACCTATATCCTCCCGTTTGCGGGTTACGGATTCAATAAGGCGCACGCCGTGTCGTACGCGTACATCACTTATTGGACGACCTACTTCAAAGCGAACTATCCTCTCGAGTACTTTGTTGCGATGCTGGAGTCGTTCACTGGCGCTCCTGAACGCGTGCAGAGGTGCATATCGGAGGCGAAGAAGCGGGGGATTGATGTCTTGCCGCCGGACATCAATGTCTCGAAGACTTCGTTCACTGTGGACGAAAACGTTGGTGAGAACGGCGGGATCAGGTACGGTCTAGCTTCGATTAAGGGCATAGGACCTGCGACTGTCGAAGACATTGTCGAGATTCGAGAGACCGACGGTAAGGGGCCGTTCTCGGACGTTGCCGATTTCTGCGACAGGTTGGCTGAACACACGCCGCCGGAGTCGTCGCTGAGTTCGCTGATCAAAGCCGGGGCATTTGATGGAATGGCGCCGCGCCAACAGCTTCTGGACAAAGCGCCTCAACTGATCACTCACATGCGCAAGACGGGAGCCGCGCGGTCGTCGGGGCAACACTCGATGTTCGGCGGAGAGGATTCGAACGAGTCCTTCCTCGGCGTTGAGTTTGACTCGCCGGAAGAGCACGGAGGGGTAGATATGAAGACGCTGCGGGAGTGGGAGAAGGAGCTTTTCGGTCTAGTCATCACTGAAAGCCAGGAAGAGGCAGAAAAACGGGCAGCGATCGAGCACGAGGCGTCGCATGCGATCGTCTATGCGGGCCACGAGAAACTCGGCGTGGAGGGGGCGCGAGTCAAGGTGATCGGCAAGATTGTGGCGATTGACAGACGCACGACTCGCAACGGAAGTCCTTTCATCACCGCCAAGTTGGCTCTTCTCGACGACGAGATCGAGTTGACTGTTTGGTCGAACACGCTTGATCGGACATACAACATCTGGCATGAGGATGTGTATGCGACGGTGCGTGGTTTGATCCGCATGTTCAACGGTGCGGCATCGGTTGATGTTTCGAGTGCGGAGGGGTATGTGCCGACCAAGAAGGCCACCAACGGATCAGTTAACAGGGAGAGCAACGGCGCCGCCACAAATGGTCTCACGAACGGTCGGGCGTATCATCAAGAAACGCGCACGCCGGTTGACGCGGTTGAAACCAATGGTCGAAACATGGAACCCAATGCCAATAACTCGTCAGACGAACCTGCCGTCACCATTCTGTTCGACTGCGATGGAGATGCTGCGCCGTCACGTGAAATGATTCATGAGGTGCTGTTGGCTTTGGGTGGGCACAAGGGTGGCGGCAAAGTTCTGGCGAAGTTGTCGATAGATGGCCAGACGGTCTCTATGGACTTCCCGTTCTTTAACGTCGAACCGACTGCGGCTTTGCAATCCGAACTCGCTGCGATAGTTGGCGAAGGCAACGTCGAGATCCACGGCAACGCGGTCTCGTAATATGCGGAACCGCTGGGTGGAGTTTGCGACGGCGCCGGATCAGTTGACCGCGGAGACTTGGGCGGGTTTGGTTCGAAATGAGGGTTGCCCGTGTGCGGTGAAGTCTGACGGGATTCCTTTCTTGGGGGTTTCGGCTTTGCCTGTGAGATTGATGGCGCCGGAAGAACGAGTCGGGGAGGCTGTCGGGATTTTGGAGCGGTTTTTGGGGGTGGATGAGGAATGAGCGATTGATGTGAACGCTTCAGATTATATGTATTCTGTGCAGTATAATTATCAATTTACATAGAATGATTCCGAATAAACTACGCAATATGTATAACACGATTGACATATTACATGATTTTCGACTAGGATTCAGCTCATGATCGAACGCGAAATCGCCGGGCATCTCGCCAGATTGTTTCAGCAATACCCGATTGTGACAGTGACTGGACCTCGGCAGTCCGGTAAGACGACTTTGTGCAGGCAAGTGTTCAACGAACTTGCCTATGTGAACCTGGAGGCACCAGATCATCGGGAGTTTGCCGAAACTGATCCGCGCGGGTTCCTTGCACAACTCGGGACAGGGGCCATAATCGACGAAGTGCAGCGAGTGCCGACGATCCTTTCATACCTGCAGGTGTTGGTCGATGAGGATGGTGGCAACGGCCTTTACGTGCTGACGGGCAGCGAGCAGTTCAGGTTGTCGGAAAGTGTCAGTCAGTCGCTCGCGGGAAGGACGGCGCTCCTGCGGTTGTTGCCGTTCTCGTTAAACGAATTGAGGAGAACAGATAGGAAAGACGAGATCGACAACATCCTGTTCTCTGGTTTCTACCCTAGGATCCATGATCACGGGTTGGATCCGCATCAAGCGCTGGGCGACTACTTCGAGACTTATGTCGAACGAGATGTCCGACGGTTGGGCAACATCCGAGAACTGTCGCGTTTCAGGCGATTCGTCCAATTGTGCGCTGGTCGAGTGGGCCAGTTGCTCAACGTGTCGTCGTTGAGTTCGGATGCCGGAGTTTCCAGGGCAACGGCTAACAACTGGTTGTCAGTGTTGGAGAACAGCTACATCATCTTCCGGCTGCAACCGCATTACAGGAACATGCGAAAACGGTTGGTGAAATCGCCGAAGCTCTATTTCTACGATGTGGGATTGGCAAGTTACCTAAATCGGATCGAAAACGTAAGGCAGATCGCGACCCACCCATTAAGGGGTCCCCTATTCGAGAATGCAGTCGTTTCGGAGGTGTTGAAGCACCGCTTCAATCAAGGACGGCGCTCAAATCTGAGTTTTTTCCGGGATTCGAACGGGCTGGAATGCGACCTTTTGTACGAAACCTCGAAAGGTTTTGGGGCCGTCGAGATCAAATCTGGAGCAACGGTTGCATCGGACTTCTTCTTTGCTTTGAATCGTGTCGCTGAGGTCGTTCCGGAGATCTGGTCGAAGGCGTTGGTTTACGGAGGAACGGCGACGCAGATGAGGAGTGATGCGTTGGTTTCGCCGTTCGGCGCGTTATCGAATGTGCTGAACGGCTTCGATAACGGCGAGAGATTTGGCGTCGATCCGGTTAGGTTTTCGTTCGACGTTTCCGTTAGTTCCGTTAGCCATTCCTCCGCCACTTCCTGAGGGAGGCGGGGGTGTCTACTGGTGGTTGTTGGTGGCGGCCCCATTCGACGAAGGAGACTTCGGCGATGTAGACGGAGTCTTGGGAGTCGATGGCGACGGAGTGGGGCCATAGGAACTGGTCGGGGCCCTCTCCGAAGTGGGGATTGCCGAAGCGGTCGAGCATGTTGCCTTGCCAATCGAAGATGCTGACGCGGTTGCCGATGTTTGCGACGCCTCGTTGGACTGGTGCGGGGCCTTGTTCTCCGATGTAGACGGTGGCGTCGGAGCCTTTTCCGGTGACTTCGATGCCGCAGGCTTTGTGGGCTGGCCATTGGCGGACGAATTCGCCTTCGGTTGTGAAGACTTGGACGCGGTGGCTTTCTCGGTCGCAGACGATGACGAGGTCGTCGTCGAGGATGGCGATGTTGTGGGGGAGGTTGAGTTTTCCGTCGTCGGTGCCGGATTCGCCCCACGACATGATGTGGTTGCCATCGGAGTCCATTCGGTGGACGCGGGAGTTTCCGTAGCCGTCGGAGATGAAGACGTCGCCGGTTGCGGGGTTGACTGCGGCGTCGGTGGGGCGGTTGAACATCTTTCCGCTTTCGCGCGGGACTTCTTCGCCGGTTCCGATGGTGAGCAGGTGTGTGCCGCCGGTAGTGTACTTGTGGATTTTGTTTCCGACGTCGTCGACTAGCCATAGGTTGTCTTCGTGGTCGCAGGAGATTCCGTGGGCGCGCATGAACCAGCCGTTCCAGAACTGCATGCGGTTTCCGTAGGGGTCTTCGGTGATGCGGACGGATCCTTGGGGGTCATCGTTGCCCCACATGTCGATGACGTTGCCGTCGGGGTCGAAGACGATGACGGGCATGTTTCCGCGGTTGAAGACGTATACGTTGTCTTTGGAGTCGGTGGTCACGGATGTTGCTTCTCGGAGCCAAATTCCGTGTGGGATTTTTGCCCATCCGGCGACTGGTTCGTAGCTGGTGACGTGGTCTGGGGGGAGTGACACTTGCGAGGATTCTCCGTGGGCGATTTGCTCATTGTCGGGTGTTTGTGCGGTGCTAGAATTATGCACCATCTCAAACGGGGACGGGGTCACCCTCACCCTAGCCCTCTCCCATCAAGGGAGAGGGGATGGGGATCTCGCGATTTGGACAATCTGGAGAGAAAATAAACATGCTTGCTGATTTGACGGGACGAACGGCTTTGGTGACTGGCGGTGGTCAGGGATTGGGTCTGGGAATTGTGGAGCGGATGGCGGGTCAGGGGGCGGACGTCATCATTGCGGATCTGAACGATGAGAATGCGGCGTCGGCGGTTGCGCGGGTTGAGGAACTGGGTTGCAAGGGATATGCGGTGCATATGGATGTGACGGACCAGGCGAGCATTTCGGAAGGGGTTGCGTTGGCGTATGATGCTGCGGGTCGGATCGACATATTGGCGAACAATGCGGGAGTTTCGGGTGCGCCGGGATCGACGGGGACGGAGTGGCGTGATGTTGACTGGGAGTTCACTTGGAAGGTGAATGTGAAGGGCTTAGCGGATGTTACAGAGGCGATTTTGCCGCAGATGCGTGAGCAGAGGTATGGGAAGATCATCAACATCTCGTCGGTGGCGGCTCGGGCGGCGCGTTACGTGACGGCGTATTATGCTACGACGAAGATGGCGGTGATTGCGTATACGCAGGCGTTGGCTCGGGAGTATGCGGCTGAGAACATCAATGTGAATGCGATAGCGCCGGGTCGGATCTGGACGGCGTTTCACCAGGAGTGGATGGATGTTCGTGATGAGCGTGGAGATGAGGATGTGCGGGGGCGCGACCATTTGGACGTTTTCAGGGAGGCGGCGGCGGAGGTGATTCCTATGGGGCGTCCGCAGACACCGTCGGACATTGGTGCGTTGGCGGCGTTCCTAGCCTCCGAGGATGCGAAGAACATTACGGGTCAGACGATTCAGTGCGATGGTGGTCAGGTGATGGTGTGATGGGGTTGTTGTGAAGTGGGATGCCCTCACCCTAGCCCTCTCCCGCTAAGCGGGAGAGGGGAGAGCGCCTTTGGCGCTCGGGCATACCCCGCTCTTGTTGTCGTTCTTCTTTGGGCGCGATGTTTTTGGGCGCGATTCGTTGAAGGGGTGGGGGTTTTGTCCTTTGACGGGTTTTCACCCTCACCCTAGCCCTCTCCCATCAAGGGAGAGGGGATCGTTCTGGTCCTCTCCCATCTAAGGGAGAGGGGATTGTTGGTCGACGTGTTGGTCGTCGAATCATCGCCGCAGCCGACTGGGTCGCGCTGACGGTGGATTTGTTGGTGGAACGGTAGATAATAGTCCAGCACCTCCGACGTCGTCAGACCGTCGGCTCTCCGGGCGGCGTTGGATGCTGCCTCCCGTCGTTGCTCAGTTGGGCTCCTCGCTAGTGCTGTAGCCTCACCCGTCCGGCGAAGCGGGTAGACGTCTGCCGGCTAAGAGGATCATTCGCTCGAACCTTGAACGGCGAGCGTCCTTGCGCGGTCGCCGATCCTGGTTCTCGCCCTGGCAGGGAGAGGGATGGTTTCCGCGTCCCCCTTTGTCCTTCGGACGTTTCCCCCGCGAGCGGGGGAAACCGATGGTTGAGGGAAGAGACGTCGTCCGCCTGACTTGCTTGCTTTGTCGGAGCCAGCGTAACACTCCGAATCCGAGCCCTGAAGCTACAACGTCCTCCGTTACCGGATTGTGGCGTACGTTTGGTCCAACATCCGAGACATGTGGCGGGCTCCACCGGCGGCCGCCGTCAGCGGCCCGAGTACTCCCGCCCGTAGGCCGAGTTCTATATTCAGTTGTGTCAATGCGTTGAAAGGCTGCGCTGACCCTCGACGCGGCGATGTTCTGGGCGCTTTCCGACGGCCGTCGGAGTTGCGCTTGGTTGTTAATGTAATACATGTGTTGCTGGAATGTCAAGTCTGAACCGCGGATCGCGGGGATCGAAGGATGGGCTGGGATTATGGGGTGTTGTTTGGTTGAGTACGTTGGTGGAGGGGTTGGTGGTTTGGGTGGTGGCCCCTCCCGTCCCTGCGCCCTCACCCTAGCCCTCTCCCGCCAAGCGGGAGAGGGGATACGTGGTGGCGGTTGGGGGTGTCGTGCTGAGCGGTGTTGGAGCATCTGGTGGGGGATTCCTCGGCTTCGCTCGAAATGACAGTGGCATCGCCTGCGGTTCGCTACGCCCGATGCGTCCTCTTTTTGCTTTGCAAAAGGGGGAGGGGTGGTTTTTCGACGGCATTCCAGCTTGGGGCGCGGGTTGACAGTGCGGCGCAGGCTGAGGCGTAGTTGGCCGCTTGGGCGGCGTTGTTGGTTGCGGCGTACTGGATGAGCATTGCGGCGGCGAAGACGTCGCCTGCGCCGGTGGTGTCGGTTCCTGCGCCTTCGATATTTCCGGCGAAGGATGGTATGGGTGTGGGGTTGGTGTTTTTTGGTTGATAGAGGTCGGCACCGTCGGGGCCTTTGGTGATGACTAGGTTGCGGGTTACTGCGCGCCAATCTTGGAGGGTATCGTGTTTTGTTTCCGATTCGGAGATTATGCAGATGTCCCAATTGGCACTCATGTTGGGTGGCGGTGATTTAGAGACGCTTACGATGGCGGGTAATGGTTGGGTCCAAGATCGTAGCCATCCTTGCGGGACCACGCAGGAGACGCGGGGGTTGAACCAATCTAGGCAGTCGGGTGGAAGTTCCTGCGTGAGGGGGCCTACTAGAAGCAGGTCTGGTTCGGTCCAGGAGTCGGGGATGGAATCGCGAGTAATGTCTTCGGCGCGGCGGTGGAGGATTTGGACGCGGTCGCCGCGGTGGTTGTAGCGGTTTTCGAAGGTTGAGGTTTGTTGGGACGGAACGCGGATGAAGCGTTCGGAGGCGTCGACGACCTCTTGTGCGGGATAGTCTTCGGCGCAGGATGTGATGATTGCGGGTTGGATGTCTAGGCGTGATGCGGTTACGGAGGCGAAGGCTACGGCGCCGCCGGGGTGACGTGTTTCGAGGTCGTCGGGTGTGATGTCGAAGGTTACGTGTCCGATGGCGAGGAGTTGGGGCGACGATTGCATGAATGTTGTTATACGGGATTTGGTGGTGTGAACCCCCTGCGTCTCTTTCGTCCTTCTGCCATGTGGTAGAGGTAGTTGGTCTGCGTGGCATATTTCCCCGCGAGCGAGACCATTGCAAAATCCGATCAAATGGTCGAGTCCATCTGGCCCCGCATCCCCACCCGCATGCCCCTGCGAGCTTGCTCCGCTTGCTCGCGTCCCCTTTCGCCTCGAAAGGGGACGGCCTCTCCGCCTTCCCCGTCTTCGTCTGTGCAGTTTTGCAATAGTCTCGCTAGCGGGGGAAACCCGGCGAAACGGATTTACAGCTGGCGGAGTTTGGGGTCCCAGCGGTCTCGGAGCCAGTCGCCGAGGAAGTTTAGGGAGAGTACGAGCAGGAATATAGCGATTCCGGGCATTGTGGAGATCCACCATGCGGTGTCGAGGTAGTCGCGTCCGTCGGAGACCATGTTGCCCCATGTGGGGGTTGGCTGGGGAATGCCTACGCCGAGGTATGAGAGTGTGGCTTCGGCAAGAACGAGTCCACCTGCGCCGAGGGTTGCGAGAACGATGACGGTGCTGCTGACGCCGGGGAGGATGTGTCGGAATGCGATTCGGAATCCTGAAGCGCCGGCGACGCGGGCCGAAGAGACGTAGTCACGTTCTCGGAGGGATAAGACTTCGCCTCGGACGGGGCGTACGAATCCGACCCATGAGATGAGCACGAGTATCAGGAACATGATCGTGAAGGATGTGCCTAGGACGATTTTGATAACGAGTGCGATCATGATGAAGGGCAAAGCGATCCAAGCGTCGACGAGTCGCATGATGATTTCATCGACGATTCCGCCGATGAATCCGGCGGCGAGTCCTAGGGATGTGCCGATGATCATGCCGCTGGTCATTCCGACAGCAACGACCATCAACGATGCCCTCCCGCCATAAAGCAGGCGGCTCCAAAGGTCTCGCCCAACCTGATCGGTTCCGAGCCAGAACTCAGGGGCACCGCCTTCCAGCCATATTGGTGGGTTGCGAACGCGTGTGAAGTCGGCGTCTCGGATAGGATCGTGCGGTGCGAGCATAGGTGCGAAGGCGGCCAGGACTACGAGCAACGCGAATACGACGGTCCAGATAATCGGGTAGCGTCGCAGAAAGTCGTATACGGCGATTGGACCGCGCAGAACAGACCGCAAGGGTGCGGGTAGCGCGGCGCCGGTTTGGGCGTATTCGGGTAACTGGTATTCGGTCGCCATGAGGTTCAGCTCAACCTGATCCGCGGGTCAACCAGGACGTATAGCACGTCGGCGATAAGGTTTGCGGTGATCAAAATGACTCCGACGAGGAGCGTGGTCCCAACGACGAGGTTCAAATTGTTGTTAACGACGGCTTCGATGGCGAGCAGTCCCAATCCGGGCCATGCGAATACGGCTTCGACGACGACGGTTCCGGTGACGAAGTTCCAGAGAAGTAAAGCGGAGACGGTGATTGGAACGATGAGGGAGTTTCGCAGCGCGTGTTTCCATATGACCTTTGTGCTGTCGACGCCTTTTGCTCGTGCGAGTTTGATGAATTCGGAATCGAGGACTTCGAGCATTGACGACCGCATCAATCGCATATATCCGGCGGCGGCGCCCCATGCCAAGGTGAGGACAGGGAGGATCATCGCTTTTACCTGGGCGAAGGGATCTTCGGAGCCGATGGTTCCGATGACCGTGACCGGGACCCATTCGAGGGTTACGGCGAATATGAGGATGGCCATTATTCCGACGTAGAAGGCCGGAAGGGTGATTCCGAGATTGGCGATCAGGCGGACTGCGTAGTCGAGGAGTGAGCCGCGCTTGACGGCGGAAATCATGCCAAAGGCGAGGCCGAAGAAGGTGGCCAAAATCCATGCGGAGACGCCTAGCTGTACGGTGGGAGCGATCTTCTCTCGGATTTTGTGGGTTACAGGGAAGCCGTCGGACAGGTCGTGTCCGAGGTCACCGCGGAGTACGTCTCTTAACCAGAAAAAGTATTGCAGTGGAACAGGTTTATCGAGGTGGAGTTTTTCGCGTTGGATCTGGAGGGCGCTTTCGGATATTCCGTAACCACCTTCGGATACCAACATCGCCAATGGATCGCCGACGAGTCGGGACAGCGAAAAGACGATGATGGTGACTAGAAACAGCGCGACCAGCGAAGCGAAGATTCTTCTTATTATGAAGCGCTGCATTTATCGCTGATCGATCGCTGTTAGTTCAGGTGCATTGAAGCAGGGGCGGTATTTACGCCGCCCCTGCTTGTCCGAGCGCTGTTTGGCTGGTTTCAGCCGGGGTCTGGGCTCAGTTTGCGAGCCGGACCCATTCCAGGCTGTTCATTCGCCCTAGCACGCCCTTGCCTTCCGGCAGCATCTGCCACTCGGAGATGAGGTTCGGGTTGTAGAGGGCTGCTACAGGGCTCTGGTATACGCCGACCCAGACCATGAAGTCGCGGTTCCAGTCGAACATCTTGGTCACCAAGCTGCGCAATGTTTCGATGTCAGACTCTTTGGACATTGCGAGGTATGTCTCGGCGAAGATCGGGATCTCCATGGCTCGGTTGTAGCCGCCGGGCCGTCCAAGCGACGTGGCGTGGAGGTCGGCGGGCCAGGTTGGTGGAGCCGATGCCGCACCACCGCTGAAGAAGATCTTCTTGTTGGTGCGGTTTACCAGCGATGGCCTGAACGACGAGTAGTTCTGTTTGTCGAACGTGCTGTTGATGTTCAGGTTTGCGAGCCACTCTATGCCGATCGCTTCTTGGATGGTTTCGCCGGATCCGGCGGCGGGTCCAGCCCACCATTCGACGTCGAAACCGTCAGACAGTCCGACTTCGGCCATCAGGGCTTGGGCACCAGCAACGTCGTGCGGAATGTCCCATTCGCTCTTGTAGAAGGGGTGGTCAACGTCCCATCCGGGGGCGTAGGAGACGCGTCCGAAGCCGTCGGTCAGGGCGGTCATCAGCTTCTCGCGGTCGATGGCCATGGCCATGGCGGTTCGAACCTTCTTGGAGCTTTCCATTGAGGCTTCGTCGGCAGGGTCGCCGATCCATGGCAGCGATGTGTCGAGGGGCGGTTTGAAGAGGAGGTCGCCGGGCTCGTCACTGGTGAATGGTTGTCCGTCGATGGCGAGTTTGTCTTCCCAGTAGTTACCGGAGTAGACGTATGAGGAGTCTCCCCAGAAGCCTTCGGGGGCTTGTGCGAAGCCTTCGTCGAACATCTCTTTCCAGTCGGTAAGAGCGAGTTCGCCGATCTGTGCCTGTCCAGTCTTGAGCATGGCTTTGCGGACGCTTGCCTCAGTCACCTGCAGGACGTTTGCGGATGCGACGTATGGTCGCTTGCGCCAGTGGTTGTCGACTGCGTTTAGGAATACACCCTTGTGTTGCGTCCATTCGGTGATTTCGAACGGTCCGGTACCGATCAGCTTGGTGCGCATCCCCTCGGGCCCGACTTCGTCGAAGAAATCTCTGGAGAAGATCGAGATGCCCTCGTGGAAGTTGGTGACGTACTGGAGCAGTGTGTGCCCGCCGAATGCGATCCAGTTGAATCGGACTTTGTAGTCGTCGATGACCTCAACTTCGCTGACAAGGTTTGCGAGGTCTCCACCGGTGTCGTGAATGCTGTCGGGCTGTATCTTCGGGTTGGCGTCGTTCCATGAGAAAGCGACGTCTGCGGCGGTCATTTCGCCGTAACCGCCGTGGAACTGCACGCCTTCGCGAAGCGTGAAGTCGGTGTAGGAAACGCCGTCAGAAGACATCTGCCAGTCGCTTGCGAGCAAGGGACCTAGGGCGACGGTACCGTCGTCGGCACGAACGGCTTCGAGCAGTGTCTCGGTTGAACCGGTTCGGGCTGTAACCGAGCATGCCGGGCAGTAGCGCGGGCTGGAGTTCATGAAGTATGAGTTGCCGATGGCTGCGATGAGGACGCCGGAGGGTTCGACATCGTCGCCGGCACCTCTGGAGACGCCTTCAATGTCAACCTTCTTGATGGGAGCGTCAATGATCGTGATCTGAGGTGTCGCGGTAACAACGACTTGGACCTCTTTAGCGACTTCCCTGACGACTTCTTTGATGACTTCCTTCTCGACTTCGACGGGGACTTCCTTCACGACTTCGCGAACGACTTCCTTTTCGACCTCTACAGGAACCGCCACCTCTTTGACGACCTCACGGACGACTTCCTTCTCGATCTCGACCGGGACTTCGACCTCGACCGTCCGGATGACTTCGCGTTCTACGGTCACCTCGACGATTGTCTCGCCGCCACATGCTACGACTGTCAAGCTGATAACACCTAGTAGCAAGAGCGCGAGATTGCGCGTACGTAACATCATGACCCCTCCTTATGAAGTCTGATTGCGTCGCGGTATTGTAGCACCGCGATGGATTTGATGCGTCATTTAATGCAAGTTTGGCGAATTTCGAATTGACGCTTTGTCATGTTGAGCGACGCGGTTCTTCGGAAGGGGCCGGCCGGCGATTACGAAGGATTCTCGCTGTTTATACTTGCGGAGTGGTGTGTCGGGTTGGTTTTCGGGCTCAGGAGATCGAAGGGAACAAGATCGGGTAGCTGATGGCAGAGGTTCGTCCATTTCGGGGGATCCGGTTCAGTGCGGCGTCGCAAGGGCGAGATCTAGGTGACTATCTTTCTCCGCCGTTTGACACGATCACGGCTGAGCTGGAACGGGAGCTTTTGGGGCGTTCGGAGCACAACATTGTGCGGTTGGAGCTGGCACCTAGGGAGGGGGCGGATCGCTACGGTTTCGTTGCGGAGACGCAGGCTCGCTGGGAGGCTGGTGGGGTTTTGATGCGGGATGAGGAGCCGTCGGTTTACGTAACAGAGGAGTCGTTCGAGTATGGCGGCGTGCGGCAGACGCGTCGTGGTTTTATTGCGGCGGTCCGATTGGAGGAGTATGACCGCGGGATCATATTCCCGCACGAACAGACGCGCGGGCCTTGGGTGGAGGATCGGGTGCGGATGATGGAGGCTACGCGATCGGCACTTAGTCCGCTACTCGTCGTGTTTCAGGATGACATCCGGCATTCGGTGGGTGGGATTATTCGGGCAGTGACCGGAGGTCCGCCTCTAGAGGTGGCTACGATGGCGGGTGGGTATTCGTTGAAGATGTGGCAGCTAAAGGATCCTGGGACGTTGGGGGTGTTGCGCGGGTTGATGCAGAGTTCGCAGGTCTTTATCGCTGATGGGCATCATCGCTACGAGGCGGCGATGCGGTATCGGAGCGCGGTGCGGGCGCAGCGAGAGATCGGGTCAGATGAGGCGTTGAACTACAGGATGATGCATATTGTTTCGATCGATGAGCCGGGGTTGATCACGCGTGGGTATCATCGCGTGATTCACAGTGCGACGGATGTTGAGATGCGACGTTTGATTGATGGGATACGCGAGGTTTGCGAGATCGAAACGGTTTCGCTAACGGATGGCGTTGAGATGCCGTGGCGACCGGGCGACATGCTCAAGGCCGTGGGCAAACGCGATGATGGCGAGTTTGTGTTTGGGATTCACGGATTGGAAGGCGGGTTTCACATCGCGACGGTGCGTGATAGTGGGGCAAGCGACCGTTTCGGTGCGTATGCGGCTGAGCGGTCGGACTACCGTCGTTTGCATCGGGAGATTTTGGATGTGGTGTTTGAGGGTGAACGGGCCGAGGCGACTGTGGACTTTGAGTATGAGGTTGAGAATGTGGTGTCGCGAGTGGATTCTGGTCAGGCGCAGCTGGGTATCGTGATGCGTTCGATACCAATGCACGAGTTTGTGGATATCGTGACGCGCGGTGATCGGTTGCCGCCGAAGGCGACGAATTTCTACCCGAAACCGCCTGCGGGGGCGGTGATTCAGTCGTTGGAGGGGGAGCTGTGAGAATCGATGCCAGTTGCTGCGCTTTGGGCGATCAGTTCATCGAAAGTGTATGATCGAGCTATCTTTTGTTAACGGGATGTTAAGGAAATTTGAATGGCTACGATGGATGAGCGAGTGTTGAACGTGGAAGCGGAGGTCAACAAGCTTAAAGGTGCGTACGACCACTTAGCAACCAAAGCCGATCTGGAAAAGGCGAAGTGGCAACTGGCGGCGTTTGTCGCAGCGGTGGTCAGCATCGCGGTTGCGGTGTTGAAGTTTTGGGAATGACGAATCGGCGATCCGCGATTCCGAGATCAGGAGTGCACCGTCCCGCCGCACGTTGCGGATTTTCTAGCCGCTGTTCAGTTTCTGGAGTTCTTCGACGATGATGGCGGTGTCGGGGCGGTCGCCGATGTCTTTGCCGATGTATTCGTAGGCGATGTTGCCGTTTTTGTCGATGATGAAGACGGCGGGTGCGGCTACACCGTCGTTGTGGAGGTCGTAGACGTTGTATGCCTCTGGGATGTCTTCGCGCTTGCTTGTGTAGAGGACGGGGAAGGTTGCGCCGGAGTTTACGATCATGGTGCCTGCGCCTTGGAAATCGTCCATGCTGACGGCGAGGATCTCCGCGTTTAGCTGCTGGATGCGGGAATAGTAGCTCTGCAACTCGACGAGTTGCCCGAGGCAGATGCCTCAGAAGAATCCGCGGTAGAAGACGAGGACTACGTTTTTGTCATCTCGGAAGTCGGAGAGCGTGATGTCGATGGATCGGTTTGCGACGGGGAGACTGAAATCGGGGGCCGTGTTGCCGCTTTCAGAGGAGGAAGGTTGTCCGCAGGCGATTGCGGCGATGCCGAGGAGCAGAGTCAAGGCAACTGCCCCGACCCACTTCGCAGTTACGGGATGCCGGACGGTTTGTGTGTGCGACGGCAACTAACGCTAGAGTTCCGAGAGGGCCCTTAGAACCTCTTCGCCGGAGACTTGGTGCCGGTAGTTGGAGCCGATGTTTTCGTAGGCTATCTCGCCGTTCTTGTTGACGATGAAGACGGACGCGGATGCGAGGCCGTCTCCGAAGAGGTCGAAGACGTTGTAGCTGATGGGCACGTCGTTGTTCTTGCTGGAGTACAGGACGGGGAAGTCTGGTCCTGCTTTGGCGACGATGGATTCGGCACCGCTGAGGTCGTCGGTGCTGATCGCCAAAACTTCGGCTCCGGCACCGGTGATTTTCGCGTAGTGGTCTTGGAGCTCACCTAGCTGCCTGGTGCAGAATCCTCACCAGTAGGCGCGATAGAAGACTAGGACTACGGGTTTATCGCCTCGGAACTGGGAGAGTGAGACCTCGGTGCTGTCTCGGTTGGCGGCCGGGAGAGTGAAGTCGGGTGCTTCGGGGAGGTCGGCGACGACTTCTGCTGGTTCTTGCGATGAGGGTTGTTCGTCGGTAGTCGCGGTTTCTTGTCCGCATGCGGCGGCGGCCAACGCGAATACCGCGATCAGCATGGACAGGGCGACAAAGTTGATGATTTTAGAGATGGTGCTCACGGGATATTCTTCAATACTCGCTCAGGTAGCACCCTTTGAGTGTAGTTCGGGCTGATGAATTTCCATGCTATCTCGCCTTGCGGATTGATCACGAAGACGGATGGTATGGCGAGGCGCCGGCCATCCCAAACGTCGTAGGCCTCCATCACAGAGGAATCACCAGACGTATAGAGTACCGGGAAAGTTACGCCTACCCTACTCGCGATATCATCGGCCCCTGTTAGATCGTCTACGCTGATGGCCAGAACCTCGGCGTCCTTCGCTTTGAATTCGTCGTATTTTCGTTGCAGATCACCTAGCTGCGCGCGGCAGTACGGTCACCAGAAACCACGGTAGAAGACGAGAACGATCGATTTTTCGCCTTGGAATTGGGATACGGAGTAGGTTCCGCCAGTTGTGATCGAAGGCAGGAAGAAGTCGGGTGCTTTGGGACCGGCGGATGTGACCTCAGGTTCAGGTGTGAATGTAGCCGTCGGTTCAGGCGTAGATGTGGGGGTCGGGGGAACCGGCGTGTTCGTGGGCGTCGGTTCGGGAGTCGGTGTGTTCGTAGGTGGAACTGGGGTGTTTGTTGGCGGAACTGGAGTGTCAGTTGGTGGGACCGGCGTGTTGGTGGCAGGGACCGGGGTTGGCGTGTCGGGTTCGCTCGTCGCTGTGGGTTTCTCGGTTGTGTATTTAATTTCCGCGGTGGCGGTAGGGGCCGGAGGAGTGAGCGTCGCGGTAGGTTCTGGAGTGTCAGTCGGCGGAACCGGGGTATCGGTCGGAGGGACGGGAGTATTGGTTGGCGGAACCGGGGTGTCAGTTGGCGGCACGGGCGTGTCCGTTGGTGCCGGAGGGACTGGCGTGTCGGTAGGTGGAACTGGCGTGTTAGTCGGAGGGACTGGTGTATCGGTCGGTTCCGGTTCGGAAACTTTTACCTGGGGGGCTGACGTTGCCGTGGGGTCAGGTTGAGGTGTTGCCGTTGGTGCCGGTACCGGAGTTGGCGGAACCGGAGTAGCCGTCGGCACAGGGGTCGGTGTTTCGACTTCGCAGGCGACGACAAAGAACATCGCGGACAACGCGAGGATGGCTGTCCCTACGATGGTTCTTGCGAGGAGTTTCGCTGTCTTATGGGTTGCGGTTTTCATCGGTTGTGTCCCGATGAAGATCGGATCACGCGGTCATTTCTTTGAGGGTTGCTTCGGCGGCTGCCAACGCTTCGTCGATGTGGTCGATTTCGACCCACCCCATGTGACCTATACGGAAGATCTTGCCGGTGAGTTCACCTTGTCCTCCGCCTAGGACGACGTTGTGGTCGGCCATGACTTTGGATACGAACAGTTTACCGTCGAGGCCTTCGGGCAGCCGAATTGCGGTTACGGTGTCGGAGGCGATGCTGCGTTCGGGCAGGACTTCGAGGCCGAGTTTCTCGGCGCCGTTTCGGGTGTGTTCGGCTACGGAGTGGTGACGGTCGAAGACGTTTTCGACACCCTCGTCAACCATCGATTGAAGGCCGAGTTCGAGGGCGAACATAACGGATTCGCACGGCGTGAATGGTGGTTGTCCGATCTGCAGGAAGTCCTCGTACTGCTGCATGTCGAAGTAGTAACGGGGCGTGGTGCAGGTTTCGTATGCTTGCCACGCTTTCTGGCTGAAGGAGACCATGGAGATGCCTGGTGGAGCGACCCACGACTTTTGCGCGGCGGTGGCGAGGACGTCGATGCCCCATGCGTCGACGGCGATGGGCATGCCGCCGGCGGAGGATACGGCGTCGACGAGGATGAGGGCGTCAGATTCTTGGTGGATGGTGTTGCAGATCTCTTCGAGGGGGTTGGAGACGCCGCTGGAAGATTCGTTGTGGGTGAGGATTACGGCTTTGTAGTTGGGTTCGGCGCGGAGCGCGTCGCGCAGCACGTCGATGTCTGCGGCTTCACCGAGCGGGAATTCGAGCTTGGTGACGTCGGCGTTGACGGCTTCTGCGATCTCAGCGAAGCGGATTCCGAAGAATCCGATGATGATGGCGAGGACCTTGTCTCCGGGAGAGATGGTGTTGAAGACTGCGGTCTCCATCGCTCCGGTGCCGGACGACGTGATGAAGTAGACGTCGTTTTTGGTCATGAGCACGGTTCGAAGGTTTTCGCTCATGCGCTCGAGCATGTCGGCGTATTCCGGCCCGCGATGGTTGATCATCTGCTTGGCGGTTGCCTGCAGAGCCTCTTGGGGAAGGGGTACGGGGCCGGGAATTCGTAGATTTGGTTCGGTGTTTACGATCATTTCTGCTCG
The DNA here is from genome assembly GCA_965204425.1 of Dehalococcoidia bacterium. Lineage (GTDB taxonomy): Bacteria > Chloroflexota > Dehalococcoidia > Lucifugimonadales > Lucifugimonadaceae > Bin127. The sequence goes on along the minus strand of OZ241990.1, from coordinate 1,746,532 downwards.
GTTTTTCGTGGTGTGATGGTTGGTTTCACCTGTTTTGATTCTAGATTGCGGTAGGTCAGATCACTCTGATCAAGCGGTGTTCGCGACGGCCTCGGCGGAGGACGATGAGGTTGCCGGGTAAGAGGTCTTCCGGGGTTATCGCCCGTGACGAGTTTTCTACGCGGCCGGAGTTTAGGTACATGCCGCCTTGCTGCACGGTGCGGCGCGCATCGCCTAGCGATCTGGCTAGCGTTGTGCTGACTGCTAATTCCTCGAACGATACGGATTGGTTTTCGATATCGTTTTTGAGGATCTCGGTGGAGCTGGAGCCTTCGAAGACGTCGGCAAGTTCGTTCGCGGATAGGGCGTCGAACTCGCCTCGGAAGAATGCGCGGGTGACGCGCCTGGCTTGCTCAAGTCCGGATTCTCCGTGGACGATATTTGTGATTTGTTCAGCGAGGGTTTGCTGGGCTTCGCGTTTGCCGGGGTTGGTTTGGACGGCGTGTTCCAAGGGTTCGACGTCATCCGGGCCGAGCCACGTGAAGAGTTTGATGTAGCGAATGACATCGGCGTCGTCGGTGTTGAAGAAGAACTGGTAGAGGCGGTAGGGGGAGAATTTGTTCGCATCTAGCGCCGGTGCTCCGCCGATGGACTTGCCGAGTTTATCGCCTTTGGAATCGGTTATGAGCGGGAATACGATGCCGTGGGCGAGGGTTTGTCCGTTGGAAGCGTTGCCGTGTTTCCGGCGAATCAGGTCGACGCCGTCGAGGATGTTGCCCCATTGGTCGGTGCCGCCTGATTGGAAAGTGCAGTTTTCCTGTTCGTAGAGCACGAGGAAGTCGTAGGCCTGGAGGAGGGCGTAGGAGAATTCGGTGTAGGAAATGCCCTCGCCTTCGCGCTCCATGCGGGATCGCACGGAGTCGCGACGAATCATCGTGTTGACGGTGAAGTTTTTGCCGATGTCTCGAAGGAAGTCGAGGTAGTTGATGGATCGGAGCCAGTCGGCGTTGTTGATGAGTTGAGCGGGATTGGTTTTGGCGTCGAAATCTAGGAACTGCTCTAGCTGGACGCGGATCTTTTCGCCGTTGGCGTCGATCTGCTCGATTGTCAGGAGGCTTCGTTCGTCGGTGCGACCGCTGGGGTCGCCAATCATTCCGGTGCCGCCACCTAAGATGGCGATTGGGGAGTGACCGTATCGCTGGAGGCGGGCAAGACACATCAAGGGCAGCAGATTGCCGATGTGGAGCGAGTCGGATGTGGGATCGAAGCCGTTGTAGCAGGTGATCTTGTCATTGACGAGGCGATCTTCGGCTCCGGGTGTGGCGTCGGAGAGGGCGCCTCGCCATTTGAGGTCGTCTACTACGTTGGCAAAGGGTAGTGAGGGCATGATTTCGTTTCGTTGGCTACGGTGTTCGCTGAGGTAGGGAATCGAACACACGATTGATGTTCTCAATGTCTTTTTGGATTTGGATCTCGAGTAGTTCGACAGTGTCGAAGGTGTGGTCTGGGCGAATGAATTCGATGAACTCGACGCTGATTTGTTGTCCGTAGAGGTCTTCATCGAAATCATCGATGTGAACTTCGAAGGAAGGGCTGATCTTGCCGAAGGTCGCGTTGTCGCCGATGTAGGTTCCGGAGCGCAGGGCTCGGCCGTCAGGCAGTTTGGCCCAGGTGGCGTAGATGCCTTTTGCGGGCATGACGAGCTTGTTCGACCATTCGAGGTTTGCGGTTGGGACGCCCATCTCTCTGGCTCGCGCGGCACCGTGTACGACCTCGCCACCGCGTTCGTAGAGTCTGCCCAGCATGTTCGCGGCGCACTTCACGTCGCCGCTGGCGAGAGCGGACCGAATCGATGAACTCGAGATGGTTTGGGCTTGGTGCACGACTGGCGGCATTGTGTGGACTTCGAAACCGATACGTTGTCCAATTTCGGCAATCTGGGCGGGGTTGAGTCTGTCGTGGCCCAATAGCGCCCTCTCACCGACAACGAGGTTGCTCATGCCGAGGGATTCTCGGAGTGTGCAGAGGAAGTGTTCAGCAGACATGACGCGTATGGCGTCGTTGAAGTCGATCAGTTGGACAGTATCGATGCCCTGCTCTCGGATTAGCGCGACACGGACGTCGGCATCGTAGAGTTGCGGCGTCTTGCGCGACGGATCGATGATGGAGCGTGGCGGTTGGCGGAAGCTAAGCGCCACGCTCTTTGCACCATCGTTTTTCGCTAATTCGACGACGCGCCGCAGGAGGGTTTGGTGTCCTCTGTGGACGCCATCGAAGGTTCCGACGGTTACGCAGGTGTTGCCATCGGGTTCTGCGATGGGTTCGATCTGTTCCTGCAACCCCATTTCGTCATGCCGATGATCAGCGTCAGGCGGCGACGGCCTGGCGGGTTGTGAGCGTTCTGGCGGCTTCGCGCAGAAGTTCCTCGGTGGTTGCCCAGTCAACGCACGGGTCGGTGATGGAGACGCCGTACTTCAGCGACGATGCATCGCCGTTGAGAGACTGGTTACCAGCGTTAAGGTGACTTTCGAGCATCAGGCCTACGACGCCGTTGTTGCCTGCGGCGCGTTGCGCGAGGACGTCGCGGAATGCGACTGGCTGAAGGTTGTGGTCCTTGTTGCAGTTGGCGTGGGAACAGTCGACGACGAGGTTTGGCGACATGCCGTTATCGGTAAGTGCTTTTTGGGCGTTGGCGACGTTTTCGGCGTCGTAGTTGGGTCCGTCAGAGCCTCCTCGGAGGACGATGTGGCAGTCTTCGTTACCGGTGGTCTGAACGACCGCGGCTGCTCCGGCATCGTCGATGCCGAGGAAGGCGTGTTGGGCCTGAGCCGCGATCATGCCGTCGACCGCAAGTTGGATGCTACCGCCGGTGCCGTTTTTGAATCCGATGGGCATCGATAGACCGCTGGCGAGCTGGCGGTGAGTTTGGCTCTCGGCGGTGCGAGCACCGATGGCACCCCACGATACGAGATCGGCGATGTATTGCGGAGTGAACGGGTCGAGGAACTCGGTTGCACACGGCATGCCGATTTCACAGACATTCATCAAGAAGCGTCGCGCTCGCCGAAGGCCCTCAGCCATGTTGCAGGTTCCATCGAGGTTGGGGTCGTTGATCAGTCCTTTCCATCCGACGGTTGTGCGCGGTTTCTCGAAGTAGACGCGCATGACGACCATGACGGTGTCGCTGACCTCGTCGGCGAGTTTTACGAGTCTCTCGGCGTATTCGCGACCGGCAGTCTCGTCGTGAATCGAGCATGGTCCGGTGATGACCAGCAGGCGCTCGTCTCGACCGGCGACGATGTCGGCGACCTCGCTACGGGTTTTGAAGACGAGCTCTTCGACTTCCTTAGAGATGGGGATCTCGGCGAGGTATTCGGAAGGCGGGTCTAGGGGGCTGATGGAAGCCACATTCAGGTTCTTGATTCGTGAGGCCATCGTTTCTCCGTTGGATGTTGGCGTTTCTTGTGGTGTTGGTTGTTTCGAGAATAGGACGCGCGGAATTTGCGGGCACATCAGGGTTTGCTATTCAGGCTGCTCCGCGCAGGTTGCAAATTCGTGGTGTCACGACGTCGCGCGGGCAGCGTGCCAATGCTTCTATGCGCGGCGCCGGCAGATATAGGACCAGCTATAGAACGAGCTGGTAAAGCTGAACGAGTCGGTTGAGCTTGAGAATTGAACGCGCGAAGAGTCAGCGCCTAATGACAGGCCGTCTTCTAATCGATTTACACGTTTACTGGGCATCAGTGATGTCTGCTCTCAACACGACTGCATCTCTCAAGTATATGTGTCGGATTTCCGCCTGTGATTTGGAGGTGTTCAGGAAGAGCATTACCCGGACACATTTGGGCATGGATCCGGGGCGTTGGATTTCGATGGAGTTGATCAGCGGCACGAGCCGCCATCCCAGGCGTTCGCGCGCGGCGACGGCGGGAAATTCGGCGTTGAGATCGACCGTGAGCGTGAAGTAGACGGCGGCGATGTCGGAGGAATCGATTTCGTTGGCTGCGACCATCTCGTTTAGCAGCTCCTCGGTGGCATCCATGATGGCGTCACGGGAGTTTTCGGGAACGGTGGTGGCGCCTCTGACGCCGCGTACTGCTGTCATGGTGTTCTTTACCGTCGAATTTGGTCGTGGGTGGGTCGCAGGGAGCGCAAGAAGGATGCGGCGGCTTCGGGGGCATCGGCGTGATCGTTGTCCTGCATGACGTTGACAAGGGCGCTTCCGAAAACTGCGCCGTCCGCGAATTCACCGACTTGTCGGACATGCTCGGGTGTTGAGATGCCGAAGCCGACGCCTATTGGCAATTCTGTGTGCGTTCTGACCCTTCGTACCAAGGTTTCCACTCGTTGCGACACGGCCGCGCGTGCGCCGGTGACGCCGAGCAATGAGACGCAGTAAACGAAACCAGAAGCCTGTTTGCAGGCGTGAGCGATGGTCAGTTCGGTTGATGTGAGTGCGAGTAGCGGCACGAGCGAAATGTCGGCTTTGGCGCATGCATCATGCAGTGGTCCGGCTTCGGTCGCGGGCAGATCAGCGGCGATAATGCCGTTGACTCCGGCGTCTGCGGTGCGTTCGCAAAACTCGTCGAGGCCGATCTGGATGATGGGGTTGTAGTAACCCATGAAAACGATGGGAGTTTCAACGCCGCGGCGTCGGATTTCGGCGGCATTTTCGAAGCATGACTGTGGGGTGATGCCGTTCTGCAGCGCCTGAAAGCTGGATTTCTGGATGACGGGGCCTTCGGCGAGGGGGTCGCTGAAGGGTATGCCCAATTCGATTACATCGGCACCCGAATCGGCGAGGGCTTCAACCACGTCCGGTGTGCTGTCACGCAACGGATGTCCGACGGTCACGAATGGAACGATCGCGGTGCGGCCATCGGACTTGGCGCGTTGGAAAGCTTCTTGTATGGGCTCACTCATGTCAGCGGTTCACAACCTAACAATGTTATTCGTCGGACGATGAACGGAAGGGCGAGTGTCACTGCAAGATCGACTGTAATGACACGAGGGCGTTGTTCATCACGTGGATCACAACTCCAGGCCATATCGATTGGGTCACAACCACGGAAGCAGCGAGCAGGATGCCGAGGCAGGAGATGAAGAGGACCTGGTTGAAGGAAAAAAATTGGGGATCGATATGGAGCAGTGCAAACACTAAAGCTGACGCGAGCACGGCGATCGCGAGGTTTGCGGCTTTGCCCAAGTAGGTGATGATTAATCCCCGAAAGATGATCTCCTCCCCGATGGGCACCAAAACGGCGAGGTATGCGAGGGTCAGGAGTGCGTAGCCGCCAAACGCTTCGTGGATGTTGGCGACGGGGTCAGGTGCGTCGGGGTGAATGACGGGATTGAAGGGCGTAAACCGCCATGCGACGATGAGCGCTATCCATGCGGCGATGGGGACTGCGAACGCTAAAACTCGCCGTCGTTCGGGCATTTTGAGTCTGAGGTTTTCGATCAGTGTCTCGGATGTTGCCGAGGCGAAAGTTGCTGCGGCTGCGACCAATGCGAATACTGCGATGGCTGCTCCGACACCGCCCCGTACGATGGTCAGCGTTTCGTCGCCGACGAATGGAACATTCATCTGGGTTGCGACTGCAATGATCAATGCACCGGCTATGACGTAAAGGATCAGGTAGCGCGATGGTGATTTGCCGGCGATGATGATCGCGATCGCTATCGCAGACGAGGCTAGGACAGCGCTGAAGAAGATCCGGAGCGGTGTTGGCGCACTGGTTTGGATCCCAGGCGGATACTCCGGATAGACCAGCACGAGGGCGGATTCCAGGCAGAGCCACGTCAGCAGCGCGCCAACGGTTAGCGCGAGATACCTGACTCTGAGTCTGGTGGTTAGTGGGCCGGAGCTAAGCGGTTGGCTAGCGCTCTCATTTCCATGCGACATCACCGAACTGTTCCGGGTCGCGCGGTTTCGAAGCGAAGACGGCGTATTCGGCAGCGGATTCTCCGATGGTGGTGAAGTCGCCGTGGCCGGGCATCACGACCGTGTTTTCAGGCAAGACGTGGAGGCGAGAGGTTATGCTCTCGATGATCTGTTCAAGGTTGGCGGGGCTTCCGGTCTTGCCCGGTCCGCCGGGGAAGAGCGTGTCGCCGGTGAAGACGTGAGGCGCGGAGCCAGGGTTGTCTCCGGGAAGGACGTAGCATGTCGATCCTGGGGTGTGGCCTGGAGTCTCGATGCAACGGATAGTGATCTCGCCGACTTGGAGGACGTTGTCTTGGGAAACATCGATGGGATCGCGATATCCGTCCTTGCCATCAACAGCATCGGCGTCGTTCGCTCCGATACCGACGGGGACTTGAAAGCGGTCGGTAACGGCGTCAAATCCTTCGAGGTGGTCCCAATGGTTGTGGGTGATGAGGATCGCCTGGACATCGGTCTGCGAAGCCGCGGCCATCATCTCATTCGGCTTGTCAGGCGTATCGATGATGACGCTCTTGTTGGTTGATCGACACGTCACCAGGTAGGAGTTGTTGTAGAAGCCTGAGACCCAACGACCGATAGTCCAGAGGTCACCTTCGTATTCGATTGCCATTGTTCGGTCCGGTTTTCGCTAGTGAGATGCTCTATCTTAACTTAGCGAAAAGTCCTGACCGCGTCTTCGTAAGAATCGACGATTTCGACTACTTGGTCGAACGCCGTGACCCTCAGGAGTGCGCCGATGTGGTTGCCGATGCCGAAGAGCACCAATTTGCCTTGTTTGACGACTAGGCGTGCGGTGATGGACAAGAGTGAACGGATGCCTGCGGTATCAATAGCATCGACATCGGAGAAATCGATGATGATGTTCAAGTCACCACTCGCGATTCGTTCGTGAATGGCTTCTTCGAATTCGTGGATGTCCGGCGCTTCGATTCGACCTTTTGGCAAAAGAACGAGAATTGCGCCCTCGTGCCGTTGTATGGCTTCTATAGTCAATCTGTAATCCGCGATCGGCCAGTGACCGATCTATGTATCCGGTGCGCACCTGAATTCGCGCGGATGCACGACGTAGAAGTATATCGCAGGAGCGGAAATTACGTTCGGCGCGAGATTTAAGAGCGAGTAGCTACTCTAATCATTTGTGCGAAATAGGCTGATGTTCCAAGGATGATCTGAAGTTTGCCGAGCCAGACTATACTACTGACGAACTGACCTGAAGATCGACGCATTCAAGAATCGGCCATGAGTTACGAAGACATCGTTGTGTCCAAAGATGATGGTGTTGGCATCATACGTCTGAATAGACCTAAGGTGCTGAACGCGCTTAGCAGGAGGATGTTCCGCGAGATCGATGAGGCGGTGAGCGATATGGAGGCGGACGCTGACGTAAAAGCGGTGATTTTCACGGGCACGGGGGAGCGCGCCTTCTCGGCGGGCGCCGACATCCACGAGCAGGTGCGGAATGTCGAGAATCCGCTGCCTGCTGATCCGAATCGGGGCGAATATTCGTGGCACGTAGCTGCTTGCACCAAGCCGACGATCGGCGCAATTAACGGACTGGCATACGGGGGTGCAGCTGTGATGTCGTCCAGTTTCGACATCCGCGTTGGGTGCGAGAGGACGAGTTTTCGTTTCCTTGCCGCGTCGTATGGGCGCGTGAATTCTACTTGGAGCTTGCCGATGCAGGTCGGCTGGCCGAAGGCCAAAGAGTTGCTCTTCACCGCACGCGTGGTGCAGGCCGAGGAAGCCTTCAGCATCGGACTGCTCAACCATCTAGTCAGCGTTGACGAACTCATGCCCAAGGCGATCGAGATCGGGCAGCAGATTGCCGCCAACGACCCGCGGATGGTGCAAGGCATCAAGGAGTTGATGATCGATGATGTCGGTCAAAGTTGGCGGTGGATGTACGACAACGAGTCGGAGGCGCAGAAGGGCAAACTCAAACCTACGCCGGTAGAGGAGGGCTTTGCCGAATTTCTATCGCGCAAAGGAAGGAAAGACGCGTAGGGGCGCAAGAACGAAGCGGGATAGGTGGACGGTTGAGAAAAAGGCGACAGTGATCGAGCAACTGCGAGGGGAAATTATTCGATGACATCTGAGAACGGGAAATTGAAGACGCCGCTTGAAGGCATCCGAGTGTTGGACTTGGGGCGCTATCAGGCTGGGCCGCGCTGCGCGTTGATGTTCGCGCGCATGGGTGCTGAGGTTATAAAGGTCGAGTCGGTTCGGGGTGATGAAAGCCGAGCCAACGGTCCGACCGTGCGGGGGCAGTCGGCTTACTGGGTGCAGTACAACAGCGGCAAGAAGAGCCTCGCGATCAATCTGCGCACCGAAAAGGGCAAGGAGGTGCTGCGCGACCTCGTGAAGGTCTCCGACATTCTTCTGCAGAATTTCCGTCCTGGAACCATTGACATCATGGGCTTCGGCTACGACAAGCTCAAAGAGTTGAACCCGAAAATCATCATGATCAACGTCTCGGCATACGGGCAATACGGACCTAACCGCGACAAGGTTGGTTTCGACCCGATCGGGCAGGCGATGGGCGGATTGATGTCGCTCACCGGCTACGGCGATCTCCCGCCGATAAAGACGTACTTCCCGCTGATCGACCGCATCACGGCGTTGCATGCGTGCATCGGCGCGCTTGCGGCTTTGCGCGAGCGGGAGATATCCGGCGAAGGACAGGCGCTTGAGGTCTGCCTCGCAGATACGGGATTCACCGTCAACGAGATCCCGATATCCGCCTACCTTGGCGATGGCGTGGAGACGACGCGCCCGGATTTCGCAGTTGGAGGCGGTGGTACGCCGTTCGGTGGCATGTACGAGACCGAAGACGGTCATGTGATCCTCGCCGCTGGCAACGACAACATGTGGCCGCGCGTGTGCGAGGCGTTGGAGCATCCTGAATGGCTCGACGATCCCCGTTTCGCGACGCGCGACGACCGCACCGAAAACGTTGATGTTTTGGAAGACGGTATAAGTGAATGGTTAAGGTTGCGCAGCACTAAGCGGGCCGTCGACGACCTCTCGGCTCACAGCATCCCCTGCGCACCGGTGAACTCGACCGAGCAGGCGGCGAACGAACCGCAGCTTCATGAGCGCGAGATCATGATGGAGGTGCCAGATCCTGTGGCCGGTACGATGTGGGTTTCTGGCAAATCGATCAAGTTCAGTCGAACCCCGATGGTTGTCGGCTCTGCGCCGACCGTTGGCCAACACACTCGGGAACTCCTCACGGACATCCTCGGATACTCGGACGAGCAGGTGCAGGTGTTAGTCGACGAAGAGGTGGTTGGCGACGACGGAACCGTGTAGCGCTTCAACAAGGCTTCAGCGCCGTATCGGCAGCGATGAAGATTTAAGCCGCCGGTGATGGGTCGACTGCGGACGAGCCTTCGGTCTGGGTGACGGGCTCGACATCTTGGGAGGCGTCGCCGCCGTCGGAGGGACTCTCGGGCACGATTTGTGCCTTGTTCGGATCGCGACCTTCCATGATCGCCTCGAACTGGTCGGAATCGATCGTCTCGTTCTCTAGGAGGAAGTTGGCAACGGCCTCCAAGCGGTCTTCGTGATCGGTCAAGATCTCCTTGGCGGTGTCTACGCCTTCACGGAGGAGCCTGTCGATCTCGCGGTCGATGATGGCCTCGGTCTTCAGGCTGTAGTCACGCTCTTCGGAGATCTCACGTCCGAGGAAGATGGCTTCCTGGCGCTTGCCGAACGAGCGGTAGGTCAGTTCGTCGCTCATGCCGTAGCGCATGATCATCTCTCGGGCGATACGGGTTGCCTGCTCGAAGTCGTGGGAGGCGCCGGTTGTCGTCTTGCCGAGTTTCAACTCTTCCGCTGCTCGTCCGCCCATCGCGCCTGCGATGCGAGAGAGGAGGTAGGGCTTGGTGAGATAGGACTTGTCTTCCTGTTCCCAGCGTGTGAAGCCGCCGGCGTGGCCACGAGCGATGATGGAGATCTTGCCGACGCGGTCGCCTTCTGGCATGAAGTACGGGACAACGGCGTGTCCGGCTTCGTGATATGCGGTCAGGCGACGTTCGTCCTGAGTGATGACCTTGCTCTTGCGGGCCGGGCCGATAGAGACGCGGTCGATAGATTCGAGCAGTTCGTCGAGGCCGATCGACTTCTTGTTCTTGCGAGCGGCTAAGAGTGCGGCTTCGTTGATGAGATTGGCGAGGTCTGCGCCGGAGAAGCCGGGTGTCTGTTTGGCAACGGACTGCATCTCGATGCCCTTGTCGAAGGGCTTGCCTTTGGCGTGGACGTCTAGGATCGCGGTGCGCCCGCGGATGTCGGGGTTGTCGAGGGTGACTCGGCGGTCGAAGCGGCCGGGGCGCAGGAGTGCGGGATCGAGGATGTCGGGGCGGTTGGTTGCGGCGATGACGATTACGGATGAGCTGGTGTCGAAACCGTCCATCTCGACGAGGATCTGGTTCAGCGTCTGTTCGCGTTCATCGTGCCCACCGCCGAGACCCGCGCCGCGGTGACGACCGACAGCGTCGATCTCATCCACGAAAATGATGCACGGTGCATGGCGCTTGGCCTGCTGGAACAGGTCGCGTACGCGGGATGCGCCTACGCCGACGAACATTTCGACGAACTCTGAGCCTGAAATCGAGAAAAAGGGAACACCTGCCTCGCCTGCAACGGCTCGAGCTAGCAGCGTCTTTCCGGTGCCAGGAGGTCCGACGAGCAGAACGCCGCGAGGTATGCGGGCGCCGAGGGCTTGGAAGCGTTCGGGGAATTTGAGGAACTCGACGATCTCCTCGAGCTCTTCCTTGGCTTCAGGCACTCCGGCGACGTCAAAGAACGTCACGGTCGCTTTCGCGCCTACAAACATTCGGGCACGCGTACGTCCGAAATTCATCGTTTGGCTGTTGCCTGCCTGAGCCTGCCTGAGCATGAAGATGAGCAGCCCGGCGAACAGAATCAGGGGCAGGAAGCCGATCAATGCTTGGAGGAGCGTTGCGAGTCCGCTCTGGCCCCGCACCTCTAGACGGTAGTTGTTAAGATCCGCCCCGGCGTCGGAAAGGGCTTCGAATACGCTCGTGGAGGTCTCTTTTCGGGATGAGAAGACCTGGGTGCCGTTGTCGATCTTGACGGTGTCGCCGTTGACCTCGATGCTCAAAGCCGGTCCGGTGTTGTCGCGGGCCATCTCAACTACGCGGTTGAATGGGATTGCCTGCGATCCGTCGCCCTGCCTGAACAAGAGCAGTATCAGCGCGATCGCAGCTACCGCGATCAACACGTAGATCAATGAATTTCGCATTCTCACAGCTTGGATTTTAATTCACCGTCGTGCGGCGACACGGTCTCCCTGTGCTTTTAGATACGATACCCGTGGCGGGCGCGGATGTTAGTAACGCATCTGGATATGTAACAGCATCGATCGACTGTCAGGAGTTGTAAGGCTTGTTACGATTCTCTTCGCAGAATTCGCGCGCCTCGCCGAGCATCAGTTCGCGTACGCCGATTCCGAAGGTGTTGACGCCGATCGATTTGCCTGCGGCGACGGCTCGTTGTTCGATATCGGTAGTCGCGGCGACACGGTCCGGATGGTTCGGCTGTCCTGCCAGCCCCATGCTCGCGGCAAAGTCGTTAGGGCCGCCAGCTACGCCGGTCAACCCGGGCACCGAGAGGATGTCGTCGAGATTGTCGTGCGCCTTTTTCGATTCGATCTGAGCCATGACGATCATGTTCTCGTTTGCCCACTTCATGAAGGCGCGTTGACCGCCGTACTCCGCGATCTTGTCAGGGTCGTTGAACTCCGTTCCTCGTCCACCTCCCCATGATCTCCAACCATCCTCCGGGAAGAGGCAGGCGTCCGCGAGGGCTTGAGCCTGCTCTTTAGTCTCGACGTGTGGCCCAGTAACGCCTTGGATGCCGCGATCGAGGTAGAGGTTGACCCAGTACGCGGCGATGTCCGGGACGCGTGCGGTTACGGACATGCCGAGAGCGTTGGACAAACGGCAAATGTCATCGACGCTCTCGACCGAGTACGCCCCGTGTTCTCCGTCGATCGAAATGGCGTCGAAACCGACGTGTGCGGCGAGTTCGATCAGTTGGGATGAGGGGAAGGGCAGGGCGAACACCAAGGCGCGTCGGCCTTCACGGTTGGCTTTGAGAATGGTATTTTCGATCATCGTTTTCTCTCAGTTCAGTGGTCGGCGCTTGTTGACGCAGAATGCGTGAATTTTAGCAAGATTTCTATACATGGATCGCGTCATTATCACCCATCAGATTCGGCGGTTGGTGCCTCCTCGTGCGGTCGGACGCTTGAACGGTGGGTGAGCTGCGATTTCGTCGAGATCGAGTTCAATTCCCAAACCTGGTGCATCGCTTAGCGTGACGTAGCCGTCTTGCTGCCTGGGCAGCCCACGGCAGACGGTGAAGTACCAGGGAGAGTAGAACTCTGCGTGATACTCCTGGATCTCGAAGTTGACGATCGATGCGTCGAGGTGCATCTCGGCGATGGCGCCGATGGGCGAGCAGACGTTGTGCGGGGCCATCGTGATGTGCTTCGCCTCAGCCATGATGGCGATCTTCTTGAGTTCGGTGATGCCTCCGGCGTTCGCGATGTCGGGTTGCAGCACGTCGACTGCGTGATTGTCGATTATGTCGGCGAAGGGGAATTTGGAGTAGAGACGCTCGCCCGTGGCGATTGGGATCGCCACTTTTCGCCGCACCTCTAGAAGCTCGCAGACGCGTTCTTCGGACACTGGTTCTTCGTAGAAGAGTGGGTGATACTGCTCAAGCCTGTTGCCCAGTTTGATCGCGTTCATGACGTCGAACTTGGCGTGGGCTTCGACGAGAATGTCGACCTGGTCGCCGACCGCTTCCCTCACCGCGGCGACGCGCGCTTCAGCGATGGATGCCTCGCGTTCCGAGATCTTGTAGTAGTTGGTCTGTGCGAAGGGGTCGAACTTCATCGCCGTGTAACCCATGTCGACCACGACTTTTGACTCTTCAGCGTTCTGCTCGGGCGAGCCGGGGTTGGCGTACCAGCCGTTGGCGTATACACGGATTCGTTCCCTTTGCGAGCCGCCGAGGAGCTGGTAGACCGGGCGATCTAGGATCTTGCCTTTGAGGTCCCAGAGCGCGATGTCGATGCCGCTGATCGCGGTCATGGCGAGGCGCCCACGCTTGCCGGGGGCGTTGTGGTACATGTCGGTCCAGATCGCCTCGGTGTCGAGTGGATCTCGTCCGACGACCCATTTTTCAACTAGATGGTTGGCTAACAGTTTCACCGCGTCGTCGGCTTCCATCGGGCTGGCGTCGCCGAGGCCGTAGAGGCCGGGTTGATCGGTGTTAAGCTGCACCACGAGCCAGTTACGGTCGGCGTTGTGATGCTTGGCTGAAAATTGGTGGAACTCGATACCGGTTACTGCGGGCATATCTACTCCGTGAGGTCTGCGTTCTCGATCGAACCTTCGTTGGCACCTGCAAAGCATACCAACACTGGGAGACACTCAATGATGAAGCCCGCCGATGGCGGTGCGATAAACTTTGCGGATTATGGGTGTATGTGTCCCAGAGAAGGTGTTACACGACGTATGGAGGCGGAGCGACGCTACGCGGGCGCGGATCGCAACCAGCGACGGTCAACGGTTGAAGATCCTATACTCGGGTATGCTAGGCGGTTCTTACGGGCCTGACTTCCGCGAGGCGATTCTGGAAGCGGAGGACGGTTCGGAAGTGGTGGGAGATGTCGAGATCCACGGCCGGACATCAGAGTGGTACGCGCATGGACACGATTCTGATCCGAAGTACGGACGAGTGATGTTTCACGCGGTGGGTAACCCGGATGTGGCTGGTAGCGGAACCGTTAACTCGTTGGGCATGACGGTTTCGGAGATAGGAATCCAAACATTGATCGGCGGTTATGTCGGAGACGTCAGTTCCGGGCATGGCGCTGGTGCCCGGCAAGTTGTGGGTGAAGGTGAGATAGATCGCTGGTTGGATGAGGCGGGCGACGAACGTTTCGCAATGAAGATCAAAGGCTGTCGTGCCGAAATCGAACGGTTTGGTGCAGATCTGGCGATGCAGATAACGGTATTCGAATGCCTGGGGTTCCCGCGCAACCGGGAGGCGTTTCGGCACCTCGCTAGAAGATTGCCTTGGCCGCTTCTCGCGATGCTTTCCAATTTATGCGGCGGCCGCAAAACGAAAAGCGGCGATGCCGCCTTGGAACTGTTGCGATGGGCGGCTGGTTTCGCAGAGAAACCCGCTTGGTTGCCGGTTCCGCGGTTGGCTGGGGACGAACCGCGTTGGGTCGCTGCCGCGGGGCGACCCGCGAATCGCCCGGAGGCGCGCCTAGTCGCGGCCGCGAAACTGATCGAACTTTGGCTGCAAGCTGGCGGTCCGGTCCGACATGCGTTGCAGGCGATCAGTCGCGCCGAACGCGGTTCGGACCTCATGAACGCGTACAAACTGAGCGGGGGTGTACTAGGGGCGGGACGCGCTGGCGAGATCGTCGTCAACGCGGTGTTGCCTACGATCGCGGCATGGGCAGAAATCGGTCGTGATCATGAGGTTTATACGAATACGATGCGGTTGTATCGCGAACACCCCTCGTTGCCGTCAAACTCGATTGTCGACGAGGCTAAACGAGTGCTTCGGCGTCGGGGAGCACCGATCGAAAGGGTGCACGGCGCGCGTCGTCAACAGGGTCTGATGCACATCTACAAGTCGATGGTGCTTCGGCCGCGGCCGGCACGCCAGATGGGTTTCGGTTGTCGGGTTTTGTCGTCGTGACGACGGGCGCCACAACATCCCGGTTCTGTTCCTGCTCGGAGCTTCCGCAGCATCTGGACGGAGGTTCAACCGAAGTTGCGTTACGCGATTCTGGATCGGACACTGCCCTTTACTGTTCCTGCTCGACCACGCCCTCACATCTTTCTCGGGCTACCGCGCAAGAACCCGAGGTGCAACACGCCGCAACCTTTCCGGAGCCGAAATCCCGCGCACATTTTGAAGCGGCAAGCAGAACGAGCCTGATCGTGGATCGGACCGCGCCTGCCGTTGAGAGCCAGGCTGAACCGCCGGAATTGGACAGCGTATCGGATCTCTTGCCGGACGAATCTGAGTTGTATTCGGCTTCCACTCATGGCAAGGGTGGATCGGAAATCGTATTGACTCAGCGGCGAGTCCTGCTGCGGGGTGCCGCCGACGCGAAAGTTCTGCACTCTTCGTTGCGATTGAGGGAGATCGACTCCGTCGCAATATCCCGCGCGGCGCCGAATCGCCGTTCACTTATCTGGGGATTAATCGGGATCGGCGCCACTGTAGGGATGTGGCAGGCGCTGGACGGCGTCGGCAATCTGCGGCTGATCATCGCTGCGATCGTGCTGGCTATGAGCGCGTTGCTGCTGGCCGATTACTTCCTGCGACCGCCGGATCTCGAGGTGGTGTTACGTGCGCGTTCGGGATCTGAGATGAGGGTTGCTTTCGGGCAGACGCACGCTGAAGATGCCGACGGCTTCGCGGCTCGCGTCATCGCGATGACGGAGATGGCTTCAGCCGATTCGTAAGGACGGCGTCACGTCCAAGTCGAAGCTGTCGCGGGCTCCGCTGAGGTAGCGATCGAGACCGGCACGGGCGATCATCGCTCCGTTGTCGGTGCAGAGAGGGATGGGTGGAGTTACCACTGGCAACGGCGAAGTTTCGTGCATCGTCTCGCGGAGCGGGCGGTTCGCGGCGACTCCGCCGACGAGGACAATGGCCGCGCACTCGTTGTCTTGAGCGGCTCTGATCGTTTTCGTGACGAGAACATCGATGACCGAGTCTTGGAACGCCTTGGCGATGTTCGCCACTGCCGTCGGATCGTTTGCTTCAGCGTTGTCGGAATGAGCGTTGATGCCCTCGCTGCGCGCCCGGTTGAGAACCGCGGTTTTGAGGCCGCTGAATGAGAACTCGTTGGTGCCGCGCAGCCATGCACGTGGCAACGGCTCAACTTCGCCATCGGCGGTTTCGGCAGTTTTTTGGATTGCGGGCCCACCAGGGTACGGCAGACCAATGGCGCGTGCCGCTTTGTCGAACGCTTCGCCTGCCGCGTCGTCGCGGGTCTCGCCTACCAGTTCAAATTTCAATGACACGCCATCCTTCTCGGCCCTGACGAGTTCCGTATGACCTCCGGATACGATCAGGCACATCGCGGCAGCATCGCCTAGATCGGTCAATGCGCTGGGGACTGGATGGTGCGTGTTGGTTCGATCGATTTCGCAGTTGGTGTCTTTCGGAAGTCTGATGAACGCAGCCATGACGTGTCCGACGAGGTGGTTCACGCCGACTAGTGGTTTGTTTGAGGCGGCGCAGACCCCCTTGGCGTAGTTGACGCCGACCATGAGCGATCCTGCGAGGCCCGGCCCGTTGGTAACCGCGACGGCGTCGATCTCAGGCCAGTCGAGATCGGCATGCACGAGAGCGGTTTCGACGACCGGGGAGATGTCTCGGATATGCTGTCGAGAAGCGACTTCGGGTACGATGCCGCCGTAACGGGCATGGATGTCCGCTTGGCTGGCGACGATGTTGGCGAGCAATCGCCCTTCGACGTCGACGACGCCGACTGCGGTCTCGTCACAAGAGGTTTCGATTCCTAGAATCACGTTGGATGTTGCGTTGTTGTTCGGTGGATTTAAAGGTGGTTATGGTCGATGAAGTCCCGGTATGGGAACCGCGCCAACGATTCAAGCGTAT
The DNA here is from genome assembly GCA_965204425.1 of Dehalococcoidia bacterium. Classification (GTDB taxonomy): domain Bacteria; phylum Chloroflexota; class Dehalococcoidia; order Lucifugimonadales; family Lucifugimonadaceae; genus Bin127. The sequence continues at coordinate 1,729,917 of OZ241990.1, read as the reverse complement.
CGAACTTCAGACGCTCGGCGAAAGTCCCTGCCCAGAAAACCCATTCCGCCCACAATATTCGTCGATTCGCTGCACAGCGATGTTATTGCGACGGGTAATTGCGTGGTGGTAGACTAACGGGAAAATGGAATCCGTTTGAATGTCGCCTCGTTTCGAGGCGTCTGCGGGCCTGGGCGACGGGGTGAGGAAAAACCTTTGCGCCGGGTGATGATGAGAAGCAGAAGCAGCGTCGGCGGAGGTAAGGACGTTGGAAGCGAACACTACTTGGCCAGAATGCCTGGCCTGCGAGCAAGGCGTACTCGTGCCGTTGTCCGATTTCGGTGGGCAAGGCGCACCGGTACACTACAAAGCATGGGTATGCACCAGCCCGAATTGCGACTATAACATCAAGATTCGCAATGGCGATATACACCTTAACGAACCGATCTTCGAGGGTCCCAGAGGCCGCTGACCAGCAGTTTCGCGGCCGGGCGAATGCCTCGATGACTGGTTCGTAACCGCGAAATGACTCGAATATCGAAAATGGCGAGGCCCGTAGGCTTCGCGATGGCGATCATCGGTATCGCTATGATCGCGGTGTCGGTTTATTACCTGTACGCGTATATGCGTTCGGGTTCCGATGCTGATCAGTTCAATGTTGACGCCGCGGCGCCGGAAGATCAGTTGGCGTTCCTCGGTCAGGCGATGCCGAAACCTAGGCCGCGCAATTTCGAAGCGAAATCGATCGACGCGGTTGATCCCCAGTCCCCTGATACAGGCATCGCTGAGGCTTTGAGCGATGTAGACCGATTGCCGGTAGAGATCAACAAAGCTGAGACTGTATCGATCACATCAGTTCTTCCCGGCGCAGGCGTAAGCGTCGATGAAAACGCCGTCAACCAGCCGGTGCTCAGCCGTTCGGTTGCAGCGGAAACGGTTCTTGAAGATAGGCAGACGCTGATGGTCGTACCTTCAAGTGGCAAAACGGCACAAGGTGACGACACCATTCCCGAACTTTCGTCAATCTCGTCGAAGGAGTTGATCGAGACATTCGCGTCGATTTATCCGGGCGGCAACATGAACCCCCGCTACTGGTCTGATCCTTACTGGGCCGGTAATCTGCCGTTCGGAGGCAAGACGATCCCGGACGGCTTCATGCCGATCGATGCAACCGCGACGATCAGCGAGGTGACAGCTGGCGAAAGAGGCGTTCGGATGCGGATTCCCGCAATCGACTTGGATGCGACGGTTTCGGAGCTGGAGATCAAGGATCTAGGCGATTCGAGGGAGTGGAGCACTCCCGACAAAGTGGTCGGTCACATCCCGACCACGGCGAACCCGGGCGAAGCTGCCAACGGCTGGTACTTCGGTCATCTCGAAGATTTTCTGAGCAACGAAGGCGATATCTTCCGTCGGTTGCCCGAGATTCCGAGCATGATCAAGAACGATCCTGTCGACATCTTCATCACGACGTCAGATGCTGAGTACCTGTACCGAGTCACCGGAACGCGGCAGTTGCACCGAGATGAACTGAGTTTGACGGAGACGAACAACGCTCAGATCACGCTGGTGACATGCTGGCCGTTCCGCGTTTATGACCAACGTATAGTTGTCTCGGCGGTGCTGATCGCCGTCAAGCCGCTGGCCGAGGCATAGTCCCGCTCCTTGCCTCTCATCCAACTAGAGCACAAGGGATCGGAAACCCGCGTCTCGTGCCGGTCTGAAGCCGCTAATCGGGTTCGATGAAGACGCGCAGCAACCAACCTGCCGGCGACAACCAGATCTGGCGAGATCGTGTGCTGCTGTCATTGCTGGCGCTTTCTCTATTAGGCGCACTCATCCAGATAACGATGGGCGGTGCGGTGCGCGTAACCGGATCAGGCGACGGATGCCCCGACTGGCCGACGTGCTTCGGGAGCTGGATTCCCCCGTTCGAATACCACGCGCTGATGGAGTACAGCCACCGGACCATCGGCGTACTGGTCGGTTTGACGATCATCGCGGCAGTGGTGAGAGTTTGGATGAAACATCGAAGCCAGTCCGCGGTGGTCACCTCATCGACGGCGGGTCTAGTTGCAGTGTCGGTAGCAGGTTTGCTCGGCGGCGCGGTCGTGCTCAGCGAACTGGACCCCGGTCTGAGGACCCTGCATCTGATGCTCGCAGAGAGCGTATTGCTGCTGATGGCTCATGCGCTCGTCGCCACCGTCTACATTCGATCGAAGTCTGATCGTGACGGTTACCCGAGTGCCCTTGTTTACGTCGCCCTAGCCGGCTCTGCTATGACATTGATCGCGTTGCTGTCCGGTTCGTACGCGGTCTGGAGGGGTGCCGGTGCGGTATGTCCGTCTTGGCCGCTGTGCGGAGGTTCGATAATCCCGCAGTACGAGTTGGTGTGGATCCATGTGGCGCATCGGGTTTTGGCTCTCATCTCGGTGGTACCAGCGTTAGGCGCTGCTCACATGGCGATGAAAGCGAAAGGTTCTGCTGAGTCTTCGGCGCGGATGCTGAGGATAGTGGGCATCGTCGTGTCCGCCCTCATCGTGATCCAAGTGCTCCTCGGAGCGGCGAACCCATGGACGGGCTTCGCCGATTGGGCGAGAGTCTCACACCTGACGGTCGCCTCGGTGCAATGGATGTCGATGTGCTTGCTGACCCTGCTGATTCTTTTGCCAGTGGCGAGAAGCAGCCTGGATCGAAAGTCGGAACCGGAATCCCTAGTTGAAACCTCGATGTCTGGAGCTACGGCGTAATGGCTGCGACGGTCGCGAACAGACATTGGATGCGCAATTTGTCCAGAACACTCATGGACTACTTGGCCTTGACCAAGCCACGCGTCATGTCGCTACTGTTGTTCACGGCTGTGGGTGGATCCTTTCTAGCGGCGCGAGGCGTCCCGCCGTGGCAATACATCTTGGTCGTGCTGATCGGTGGCGCTTTGGCCTCAGGCGGAGCCAGCGCCCTAAACATGTGGTACGAGGAGGACATCGACAGGGAGATGCATCGTACCGACCATCGACCAGTCGCTGGCGGCCGCATCAAACCCGTCAACGCGCTGGTGTTCGGGATCGCGTTGAACGTGGCCTCGTTCGCCGTGTTCTACATCTTCACCAACGTGCTCGCCGCCGCCCTCGCGCTGGCAGGCTCAGCACTCTACGTCGTCCTCTACACCGCCATACTGAAACGGACGACCACGCAAAACATCGTCATCGGGGGTGCATCAGGCGCGATGCCTCCGCTCGTCGGCTACGCGGCGGTCTTGGGCGTGCTCGACCTTGAGGCGTGGTATCTATTTGCGATCGTGTTCTTCTGGACGCCTCCGCACTTTTGGGCATTGTCGCTGCTGATCAAAGACGACTACGCACGCGCCGGAGTGCCGATGATGCCGGTCGTGGCAGGTGAATCCCCTACCAAGCTGCAGATACTCCTCTACACCGTCCTCATGCTGCCGCTCACGGTCATGTTCTACTTCGTGACCACTAAGCTCGGACTGCTGTACCTAGCGTCATCACTCGTGCTTGGCTTGGCGTTCTTCGCGCTGGCACTTAAGGCTTGGAGGTCTAGCGAACGACGAGACACGGCAACACTCTACAAGTACTCCCTGCTTTATCTCTTCCTGCTTTTCATCGCCATTATGGTTGATGCAGCAGCGTTCTAGGCTGAGCGTGCGAAGGACTGAGGTGCTTAGATGAGTTGGCTAAATCGCACGGTGGTACTCGCAGGTGCGGCGGCGTCCGCTTACATCGGAGCATCGGCAGCGCTGGCGCTAAACATGTCCCGGCGCGCTCGACGGACACCGTTGCACGACGATCCGTCTTCTGTTGATATGCCGTATCAGAATGTCTCGTTCAACAGCCGAAGAGACTTGGACGATCCCGAGCATGTTCTGAAGGGGTGGCTGGTGCTACCCAAAGGAGTGGAGATTACTCCGGTGTCGAGGGATACTCGATGGCTTGTCCTGATTCATGGCGATAGTTCTCATCGAGCCGACCCGCAAGCCGGTGCGCTGCCGTTGGCGAAGGCGATGTGGGATCTCGGCTACGGCGTTTTGATGTTCGATATGCGGGGATGCGGCGAGTCGGCGAATGGCGAGTTCACTGGTGGCTGGAACGAGCGACTAGATGTGCTCGGAGCTCTGGACTACTTGGTATGGCTCGGGGCGGACCGTAGTCGGATCGGCGTTTTGGGATTTTCGCTTGGGGGTGTGGCGGCGACGTTAGCGTGCGCCAACCCAGGCGTGGCCGGTGCGGTTATTTCTGATAGCGCTTACAGCGACTTCTGGTCGATTATCAAGCATCGGACTGGTATGCGACCGGCCGTTGCGGAGCTGTTCAAGCCGGGGCTAGACCTGATGCTGCAGATGTTGGTGGGCTACCGACTTGTCGAAGTCTCACCCGAACGACACGTGTCGGAGTGTGACGCGCCGATGCTGATCATCCACGGTGATCGGGACAACTATGTCCCGGTGTCTCACGCTCGGCGGTTAGCGCGGGCGAGGGGGCTGAGCCAGACGGATATCGATGGCGGAGATTGTGAAGAGCTATGGATCGCTCCGGAAGCGGGGCATGCGCAGGCGTTCAGGACTCACCCGACAGGGTATGTGGATCGGGTGGCGTCGTTTCTGGATCGCCACTTAGCCGACTAACGGGGCGGCGTTAGCCCCCGGCTTTGGCAGTCTCGACGACTTTGGCGAATGCCGACGGCTCGCGGATTGCGAGCTCGGCGAGAGATTTGCGATCGAGTGTGATCTCGGCCTTCTTCAGGGCGTTGATGAGAGCCGAGTAGGAGAGACCGTGCTCACGTGCAGCGGCGTTGATGCGAGTGATGGCAAGCGCGCGGTTCTGGCGCTTCTTCAACTTGCGGTGCCGGGTAGCGTAGTCGAGCGCGTGGAGCATCGACTCCTTGGCTACGCGGTAGCGACGGCTGCGCGCGGCGCGGTGGCCCTTGGTTTGGGCGAGGATCGCCTTGTGGCGACGTCGACGAGTGGTTCCTGCGGTGACTCTGGGCACGATGTACCTCGGTGAAGATTATCGGGACGAACCGACGAGAGCTTGCTTGATGCCTTTGGCCATCGGTTTGGAATCGATGCCGACCTTGCCGCCGAGCAGACGCTTCATGCGCTTGGCCTTGCGACGTCGAAAGTGGCTCTTGGGGCCCCTGGTTCGGAGCACCTTGCCAGACCCGGAGATGTGGAAGCGCTTCTTGGCGCCCTTGTGGGTTTTCAATTTTGGCATTGTTCAATTATGCAATACGCGCCCATGCGGACTACGCTTGGGCGCGTATCGAGTCCCGTTTGGGAAGTTATAGGGGACGGTTTTGTGGGGACGTCAGACGGTTTGGGCGACGGGCTCGGCGGCTTCCGACTTGGCCGCAACACCGTTTTCACGTCGCTGGCGTTGACGTCGAGTATTGGCGGGAGCGACTTCCGTCTTGGGAGCGGGTCGCCCGCCGGTGGCCCTTGGAGCGAGCATCATGCTGAGCATACGGCCCTCCATGACCGGTTTCTGCTCGAGACGGGCGTACTCGGCGACACCCTTGGCGACGCGACGGAGAACGTCCATCGCGATCTCGGGGTGGGCTTGCTCACGGCCTCTGAAGCGCACGAAGACTTGGACTTTGGCGCCGTCCTGGAGGAATCCTAGGACGCGCTTGGTCTTCTGTGCGACATCGTTGTCGGCGATCTTCGCGGACAGCCGGACCTTCTTCAGCTGGCTAGTCGCTCGAGACGCCTTTCGGGCCTCTTTGGCCCTCTTGGACTGGTCGAATTTGAACTTGCCGTAGTCCATTAGGCGGACGACCGGCGGGTTCTGGTCAGGGCCGACCTCAACTAGGTCGAGCCCCACTTCTTGCGCGAGGTTCAAGGCCTCGTTGCGCCTCATCACACGGGAGGCGTCAGCACCATTGCTCGATCGTTGCACCAAGAGCACTTCCTGTGCGCGGATTCGATGGTTGATGCGGTAGTTCCTTGCTATGTCAGGTTCCTTTCGTAGGGATTTTCAGTTCGACGACAGTTCCGCTGGGCGGTTGCCGTGTTGCAAATATATCAAAGTCCTATCGGACTTTTCTTTGTTTTTGAACTAGGATGCGAAGGATTGGAAAGATGGGCTAGGATGGGCACCGCCCTTCCCGGGCATACCCCGCTCGCTTTGCTCGCGCCCCTTTCGTCGGGCGAAAGGGGCAGGAAGGTTTTGTTGGTGATCATTGGTCGATGACGGAGCCGTCGGCGTGGAGGCGGGTTTCTACTTCTCGTGGGGTTGGCGGACATTTTTGGACGGCGTCGGGTTTTAGTTCGATGCCGATGCCGGGTTGGTCGGAGATCGTGAGGTATCCGTTGCCGTCGTGTTCTGGAGTTACTGAGACCATGTCTGACTTTGGAGGCATATCTTCCCCGATGGGGTATTCCTGGAGCGCGAAGTTTGGGGCCGTCGCCGCGATTTGGAGACACGCCGCTGTGCTGACTGGCGACAGCGGGTTGTGTGGCACGACGCCGACGTGGTGTGCTTCTGCCAAAGCTGCGATCTTCCTCGCTCCTGATATGCCTCCTACTAGACATACGTCGGGGCGCACGTATTGGACTGCGCACCTTGCCAGAGCCATCTGGAACTCCCAGATGGAGGAGTAGCGTTCGCCGGTTGCGATGGGGATGTTGATTTTGTCGGCGACGTATGCCATCTCGTCGAAGTTGTCGGGGGTTACGGGGTCTTCGTAGAAGTAGGGGTGGAACTCTTCGATGCCGAGACCTAGCTGGACGGCTTCGGTGGGTGTGAGGCGGCGATGGATCTCGATGCAGAGGTCGACGGAGTCGCCGACGGTCTCTCGGTATTGACGTACCGTCTCAATGGCGTCGCGGATTTTTTCGGCGTGGGTTTTGAAGTAGGGGACGTCGCGTTCTTCGTCGAGGAACGGAGTGAGGTGACCGACGGCGGTGAAGCCCATCTCTTTGGCCTCGGCGATGCCGGACACGAGGCGGTCGGTGGTGTCGCCGAAGACGTGGTAGTAGACGCGAGCGCGGTCTCGCACCTTTCCGCCGAGGAGCTGGTGGACGGGGGCGTCGAAGTGTTTGCCCATGATGTCCCAGAGTGCGATATCGATTGCGCTAAGGGCTCCCATGATTGCGGCGCCCCGGAAGTGTGAGAAGCGGTACATGTATTGCCAGTGGTGCTCGATGCGCAGGGGGTCCTCGCCGACGAGGTATCGTCCGAACTTTTCGATCGCGGCTTCGGATGCTTCGAGGAAGCCCCATGCGCCGGATTCGCCGATGCCGGAGATGCCGGCGTCGGTATCGACCTTTACGAGCAGATATCGGTCGAGCATGAGGGGAGTGACTTTGGTGATTTTCATGAGGCGATTGGGTGGTGGTGAGAGGTTGTCAGGTCTTGAAGATTATGGATGAAGTTAGAGGAGAATTTCAGCCGGATTGGCGTGATAATACGACTTGGTTGACTACGTCGTGATTTCGGAGGTTTGAATATGTCAGAGACGATGGATCCGCTGGGGCTTGCTGAGCGGGGAAGCGATTCGGTTGGGAGCGCGCGATTGTTGGACACTGGCGAGTTTGTCGCGGGGGAGTTGGGAACTTGGCGATTGGTGTTTACGGTGGGGGTTGATGGTATCGGGTCCGGGGGTGTGGTTCGGATCGGGACGGATTCGGATACGGACTGGGAGTTGCCGCAGGTGCATGATCCGAGCGGGGCAGATTATTTGAGTGTTGGGGTGCCGGATGGAGCGGAGACGGCGTCTCAGGTGGTGGATCTGACCACGGTGCATGTGGTGAATACTGGTCGGGCGTTGTTGGAGGGCGAGGAGTTGCTGGTTACGTTCGGGGACCGGTCTGGTGGCGGGCCAGGGGCGCGGAGTCAGACGTTTATCGAGCCGCGGCGGTATTTCTGGGTCGAGGTTGATGTTGACGGTTCAGGGGAGTTTGTGCCGATCAAGACTTTGCCTGAGATGTCGGTGGTTGGTGGCGATGCGGTTCGGTTGGTGGTGGTTGCGCCTTCAGACGCGGAGGCGGGTGAGGAGTTTCGAGTGAGTGTGAAAGCCGAGGATAGGTGGGGGAATCCATCAAGTTCGTATCGGGGGAGAGTGAGGATCAGCGGTGCCGGGGTCGCGCTGGGTTCCCGCCTACGCGGGAATGACGATTGTGTAGAGTTCGATGACGACTCGAATGGTGTTGTGTGGATCGAAGGGTGCAGTATCACTGAGCCTGGGGAGCATAGGTTGATGGTGCGTGAGGTGGATTCCCGCCTGCGCGGGAATGACGTGCCGTTGGAGGGGGTTAGCAATCCGATCGTGGCGAGTGAGGCGGGGCCCGAATACCGTTTGTACTGGGGTGATCCGCATGGCGGTCAGGTGGTGGATGCGTATAAGATCGGCGATTTCTTCGCGTATGCGAGGGATGTTGCGGGGATACATTTTGCGGGTTTCCAGCGTAACGATCCTCAGATCACGACGGGGGCGTATGAGGTTCAGCAGCGTGCAGAGCGTGAGAACTACGAACCGGGTCGGTTCGTGCCGCTGCCGGGTTACGAGTGGTCTGCGGACGAGGCGCGCGGGGGTCATCACAACGTTTATTTCCGGCGGTTCGATCAGGAGATCAGGCGGTCGGGGCATGGGGATCAGGTCGATCCGTGGGACATAGATACGGATCTGCCGCATGTTCGGGAGATGCATGCCGAGTTTCGTCATTCGGATATCGTTGTGACGCCGCATGTCGGCGGAGTGGCTGCTGATTTGCAGTGGCACGAGCCGCAGATCGAGCCGGCGCTTGAGATAACGTCTTCGCATGGTCAGTTCGAGTGGTTCTTGCGGGAATCTATCGAGCGGAAGTACAAGATGGGGTTTGTTGGTGGGAGCGACTGTTACACGGGGCGGCCGGGGGATGATCAGCCGGGGCATCAGCTTCGGAGGTATCAGAAGGCGGGTCTTGCTGGGGTTTATGCGTCTGAGTTGACGTTGGACGGGGTGTTGAATGCGATGAAGGCGCGCAGGTGTTATGCGACTTCTGGGGTGCGTATCGTGGCGGTGGTGTCGGCGGATGGGCACTTTATGGGGTCGGAGTATTCGACGAGTTCGTTGCCGGAGATCTCGGTGAAAGTTGTAGGAACGGGGGCATTGGAGCGTGTGGAGCTGTTTCGGGGGTTGGATCTGGTGCATTGCGAGGAGCTGTCGGCGGGTAGGTCGGAGAATCGGGTGCGGGTTACTTGGGAGGGTGCGAGTCGGCGGACGAGTTATTCGGGTGTGGTTTGGGATGGGTCGGTGACGGTTTCTGACGGTTCGATCACGGGTGTGGAGAAGATTCGGTTCGATAGTCCGAGGTCTGATGTAACGGATTCGTCGGATTCGAGGGTTAGTTGGACGTCTTGGATGTGCGGTTATCGGACTGGTTTGCTGTTGGATTTGGATGGTGGGCCGGAGACGGGGATCGATGTGGCGTTGTCTTCGGATGTGATTGCGAGTTCGCAGTATGGAGGTCATGGCGAGAGTGGTGGTCGGCGGATCACGTTCGCGAATGCGGATCGGTTGCGGATTCCGACAAGTTTGGGCGCGTTGGGCGACGGATCGCGGGTAGTTGATCTAGGTCAGCTGGATCGGAGGGTTACGGTGGAGCTGGCGCCGGAGCCGGGTCCGGAGCGGGTGGAGTTTCGGTTTGTGGACGATTCACCGAAGCCGGGCATCAATCCGTATTGGGTGCGGGTTACGCAGTCGGATATGGAGAAGGCTTGGACGAGTCCGGTGTTTGTGGACTATGTATCAGCGGTTTGAGGATTTGCAGCGAAGTGGTGTTTTGCCTCGGTTTTTGTTGCTTGTTTTTGCCGCGACTTGCGGCAAGTTCCGGCAATTTGCGGCAAGTTGTCGCTGGAGCGGCGTGTTCGCGGCGGGGGTGTTTTGTGGTGGGATTCGGGGTGTGAGGTGGAGGATGAGACGGTTGTCGGCGGTTTTTGGCGTGAGGTGATGGTTTTCGTGGGATCCGGGGGTTTGGATGGAAGGGGTTTTTAGAACAAAGTTGCTTTTTGGCGCGGCAATTTGGCGGCAATTTGATTTGTTGACGAAGTATGAAAAATCGGGGGTGTTTTGTTGTTTGGTACGAAGTATCAATTGGTGTGTCAGTTGGAGTGGGGGTGGGTTGAAATGGTTGTTTTTTGAACTTGTTTGAAAAGGTGGGGTGGGCGATGGTGTGGTGTGCTTTTGTCTGGGTTCCCGCGTTCGCGGGAACGACGTGTGGCGTTTTAGGGAATGGCGTGGTCGTTGTGGGTGTTCTTGGTGGGCAGGTTTGAAACCCGGCGGTACGGTTTTGAGGGAGAGCATCCCCCGCTCGCTTTGCTCGTGCCCCCTTACGCTGCGCGAAGGGGGCGGGTGGTGGTCGGCGGGCAGGTTTGAAACCTGCCCCTACCGGTCGTGTGAGGGGTGCGGTGTTTTTTCTGGGTGGACGTTCCGTCCGCTGAAGCGCCCGCGTTCGCGGGGATGGCGAGAGGTTTGCGGGAATGACGTTGGGTTGGGTTCGTGGGATGACGGTTGGTTGCGGGATTGGTTGTTGGTTTGGAGTGAGAACGTGTTTTGGGCATCACCCGCTCGCGTTGCTCGGAGTCTCCATTGCTCCAGGATCAGGTCTGGGGCAGGACCCGGCACTTCTCCCAGAGGGGGAGGGTTGGTTATGGGGCGTACAATGTTTGGTGGTGATGGTTGGTGAGATGGAGGAGCAGTGATGGTTCAATCGGTTAAGGCGACGTATCGAGATGGGGTTTTGGAACCTTCGGAGTCGCTTGATCTTGAGGATGGTGATGTGGTGATGTTGTCGATTTCGGTTGAGGGTGGCGCGAAGGATGGGGAGGTAGAGGATGGTGAGTCAGTCATGGTTGATGGGAATGGTGTGGGCGACTCAGCATCCGTCGATTCGGAAAGTCAGAAGCCAACTGACGTCCTGGCGCTACTCGAAAGGTTCAGGAAGATACGAGAATCGGTTCCTGAATCAGCGTGGGAGAGCGTTCCTAAAGACAGCGCGATGAATTTGAAGCACTATTTGTATGGACATCCGAAAGATGATGAGAGATGAGGGTGGTATTCGCTGACTCTGGTTATTGGGTGGCGTTAATAAATCGCGGAGACCAATTGGGTGAAAGAGCGGAGGAGGTGACGGTCTCCCTGGGATCATTTCAAATAGTAACGAGCGAAATGGTCCTCATTGAGGTGTTGAATCATTTCTCGGCTGGTGGCGAACGGTCGCGCACAGCCGCTTTTGAAGGTATCGCAGATCTTAATGCCGATCCTGATGTTGATGTGGTTCCGTTGACGAGCGCGCAGTTCGCCGAGGCGGTTGATCGGTACGGTAGTCGTTTGGATCAGAGTTGGAGCTTGGTGGACTGCTCTAGTTTCGTGTTGATGGAGGAGCGGGGGATTCGGGATGCGTTGGCTTATGATGTCGATTTTGTGCAGGCGGGGTTCAACGCGCTGTTGCGGTCGGGTTGATGGGGTTGAGTTAGGAGTGTTGGGGTTCTGTCTGCGCTGCACGCGGGCATCCCCCGCTCGCTTTGCTCGCGCCCCCTTACGCTGCGCGAAGGGGGCGGGTGGTGGTCGGCGGGCAGGTTTGAAACCTGCCCCTACCGGTTGTGTGAGGGGTGCGGTGTTTTTTTCTGGATGGACGTTGCGTCCGCTGGATTCCCGCGTTCGCGGGAATGACGGGGGTGTTCGTGGAATGATGTTTGGCGTTTTAGGGAATGGTGGTTTTTTGGGTGTTCTTTGTGGGCGGGTTTGAGATGCGGTGCTACGTTTTTGGGGTAGGGCATCCCCTGCTCGCTTTGCTCGCGCCCCCCTTACGCTGCGCGAAGGGGGCGGGTGGTGGTCGGCGGGCAGGTTTGAAACCTGCCCCTACCGTGTTGTGCGAGGGGTGCGGTGTTTTTTTCTGGATGGACGTTGCGTCCGTTGGATTCCCGCGTTCGCGGGGATGACGTGTTGTGTTTGAGGGATGGCGTGGTTGTGCTTGGGATGATAGGGGTTCGCTGGGCTGCGCGTGTCTTTGGGCTTGGCGAAGGGTAGGGTTCCGCCTGGGGGCGGTCCTCCCCCTGCCCCCTGCTGAAGGAGGGGGTGTTTCGGGCATCCCCCGCTCGCTTTGCTCGCGCCCCCTTACGCTGCGCGAAGGGGGCAGGTGGTGGTCGGCGGGCAGGTTTGAAACCTGCCCCTACCGTGTTGTGTGAGGGGTGCGGTGTTTTCTTTGGATGGACGTTCCGTGCGCTGGATTCCCGCGTTCGCGGGAATGACGGGGGTGTTCGTGGAATGGTGGAATGATGGGGGGTGTGTGGGGATCTAAACCCCCCTTTTGTTCCCCCTTGGGCATCAAGGGGGAGGGTTTGTTCCGCTGGGCACCCTTGTATTCCCCGTCGGAGAGGGGGAGGGAGATGGGTTAGACGGAGTAGCCTACTGAGCCGTCGGTTCGCATGGGGATCATGTTTAGGTCGCGGGTTTGGTAGGTTGTTTTGGCGATTTTCAGGAGGTCTTCGTCGATCTCGATGCCGATGCCGGGGGCGTCGGGGAGGTTCATGTATCCGCCTTCGCGGGTGTGGTGGTTTATGAAGACGGCGTTTGCGGGGTGTTCGTCGCGGAGGGAGTATTCCTGGGTGACGAAGTTGGGGATGGAGGCGTCGACCTGTATCGCCGCGGATGTGGTGATCGGGCCGAGGAAGTTGTGGGTTGCGAGAGCGGAGTGGTATGACTCGGCGAGGGCGGCGATCTTCTTGACGTGGGTGATGCCTCCGCCGAGGCCCATGTCGGGTCGGACGTACTGGGGTCCGCCGTCTTGTAGGAGGTCGCGGAACTCCCAGATGTTGTGGATGCGTTCTCCGTTGGCGACCGGGATGGAGGTGCGCTGTGCGATGCCGCCTTGGAGGATCATGCTGTCGATCTGTATGGGGTCTTCGTAGTAGAGGGGGCGGAACTGTTCGAGCTCCTGAGCGAGGAGGATGGCGTTCATCGGTGTGAGCTTGCGGTGGATTTCGAGGATGATGTCGACGTCTTTGCCGGCGCCCTCGCGCATTGCGGCGACGTTGTCGACGGTGTCGGCGATGAGACGTTCGACGGTCATGCTCTCGAAGCCGTTGGGTAGCGGATCGGTTTTGATGGCGGTCCAGCCGGCTTCCGCCGATTCCTTTGCGGCTTCGTATAGTCCGTGGGCTTCTTTTCCGCGGTCGTGTGGGAATGGGAGTTCGGTTTTTTGTTTGGGTCCCATGAGGAGGTGCAGGCGCACCTTGTCGCGGGTGTTGCCGCCGAGGAGGTCCCAGACGGGCACGCCGAGGCGTTTGCCTTTGATGTCCCAGAGGGCGATGTCGATGGCGCTGATGGCGCCGGAGAGTGCGGAGCCTCGGAAGGGTCCCATGCGGTACATGTATTGCCAGTGGTGCTCGATGCGAGAGGGGTCTTTTCCGACGAGGTAGTCGCCGCATTTTTTAGCGATGGCGTCGGTGGCTTCCATGTATGCCCAGCATGAAGATTGTCCGACGCCGTAGGTGCCGTCTTCGGTCCAGATGCGAACGATGTGGTGTCCGCCGGTTGAGCCGTCGGCTCCGCCGATGAGCATGGATTCGACTTTTGCGATTTTGGTATTGGCTGGCATTGTTGTTTCGGGGTTTTTCCCTGCCCCTCTTCTAGGAGGGGGAGTTTGTGTTTGGCTGTGGTGATGTTAGCACGGGGGTGAGGTGGGGTTTGAGAACTAGGATGTGAAGGATTGGAAAGATGGGCTAGGATGGGGGCGCCCTTTGGCCGCCCCGTTGCCCTCACCCTAGCCCTCTCCCGCTCGTTTCGGTCGTTTTGGGGGAGAGGGGAGGAGGGTAGTTGGCGGGCATTTTGAACTAGGATGTGAAGGATTGGGAAGATGGGCTAGGATGGGTTGGTGGTTTGAGGGGGTGTTTCTGCGATGACGTTGTCGGCAGTGGGTGCCTTCGGCGCTTGGGCCCTCACCCGGAACCCCCTTTTATTCCCCCTTCGGTGAAGGGGGAGGGAGATGGGTAGCGGGAGAGGGGACGCGATGTAGCGGATAGGGTCGGATGCTTCGAACGGTCTCATCGCGCATACCCCGCTCTTGTTGTCGTACTTCTTTGGGTTCGCGCCCCTTTCGTTGGACGAAAGGGGCGGTTTGGATTGGTTGTAGACGCGGTTGAAGGCCGGGGCGGTCGGGTTCCCGGTCTTTTTGCGTGGTTGGTCTTGGGGTTCGGGCTCTGCGGCTACGCCGCAGAGCCTCTTATGACCGTGTTGGATGAGGCTGTAACTAACAGACTCAGGCCGGAGCGATCGTCCCATGGATCCCCGCGGACGCGTGAATGACGAATGCTCCGGGAACTGGTCCCAGGTGTTGCGGACTGCCGAGCAGCATGCACAAATCTTCCGCACGCGTTCCTTGTCGCCATAACTTGGAACATGGCCCTCGCGGATAGTTAACTCCGCGGTACCAATCGCTGGGTTGGACCCCAGCTCACGCCGTAGGCTTATCCGTCCAACCAGACGGAGTTCCCTGGAGCGTCCACGCTTACCCGGTTGGCCCTCACTGACACGGGCTGTGTCATTCGGCTTGTCATGCGTCGTCTGCACTGTACGACGCGACCAACTCTTTCTGCAGGCACTCGCTTCCCGCTCGACCAGACAAAGACCACCCGCCGGGTGGGGCGGGGGGAGGGGAGGTTGTAGACGGTTTAAGCAAGACGCGGTCGTCGCGGGGCGGGCGTCAACTTTGCCTCCCTCTGCGCGGATACTGGCGGTATCCGCTACGACCTTGTCTGGTCTTACTAACGCTGTTGCCGTCATCCCTAAATCTCTAGCCTTTGTCTGGCTTGATAAAGATGCCCGGGTCCGTCGACCTGGGACCAGTGTGTTAACAATTCGTACTTTAGTACAGCCGTCATGTACGCGTCAAGTTCAAGTTCGATTCTGAGGGAATCGTTGTTGGGAAATGTTGGGGTACAAGGATGCCCTCACCCTAACCCTCTCCCGCCCAGCGGGAGAGGGGACATATGGCAGCGGTTGGGGATTTTGAACTGGGATGCGAAGGATTTGAAAGATGGGGTAGGATGCTCCGCCCTATTTCCGCCGGTGGCCCTCACCCGCGGTTGTCGTTCGCTTTGGGGGAGAGGGGACACGGTACTGCTCGACGGGGTTGAGGTTGAAATGATGGGCTTTGATGAATGTCTGAACCGCGGATTGCGAGGATTGCGCGGATGGGGTGGGATGGGAGCATCCGCCTGCTCGCTGCGCTCGCGTCCCCCTTCGCGGGCGAAGGGGAGTGTGTTGAACTGGGATGGGCGTGATTGGAATGATGGGGTTTGATGGGCGCCGCCCCTTGACCGCCCCGGTGCCCTCACCCTAGCCTTCTCCCGCTCGTTTCGCTCGTTTTGGGTGAGAGGGGACACGGTACTGGTCTTAAAGAATGACTGGATGGTTGTCTGAACCGCGGATGGGGTGGGATGGGGGTTGTTGTTTGGGAGTTTTGTTGCTAAGGGAGATTTGGGTTTAACCAGCTAGACCAGGCCATCGGAACATACAATCCGCACGATCTCAGGCTGATCCTCTTCGGTCTGCGTCGTCATCTCCCTAGGATTCAGTCGAAACCGCTCGCGTAATGCCTCAAGACGCCGTGCCAACACGTCTCCTTGCAGGCGCAAGTCGCGAATCTCGGTCAACGCAGCGTCTACTTGGGGTGCAAGATCGCCTAGGAAAATGTTGCGCAATTCACTGATCCGACGACTTGCTGCCGCGTCTCCGTCCAATGCCGCACGGGCAATGTTCAATTCGCGCGAAACGTACCGACGATTCCGGCTGTCGCCCCTCTGTCTTGTACGACCCAAGCGTCTGCGCACATCGCTCTGGAAAATCTTGAACGCTTCCATAACGCGTTCATTCGTCTTGGCAGGCAACTCACTCGCCGGTGTTTCTGGTTCGCATGCGGCTGCATCGATAAACTGTGCCGGGCTGATCGCTCTTGGTTGCAGATCATCACCAACGGCGTAGCAGTTTTTTACCCCGCGAGACTCCAAGAGCACGAGGGTTTCGCCGGGTTGAGGGTCGTCGAAAGGCGATAGCGAGACCGGGGGTCCATCCTCAGCACTTCCGAACGGCATCTGCGATCCCTCCACGGCAAGCGGAGCCTGTGCGTAACGATCTGCACGAGCATCGTCTTCGCCGTCGGAACTCACGGTCAACGCAGACCGTATGCCATCCGGCAGATTCTCGATTGTCTGCCACAACTCCTCATCCTCTTCCTGGATCCGCTGTAACAACGAGATCGCACGTTGGTTTGCAGCCAACTCGTCGAAACCGTCCTCGATCTCAGGCAACTCTTTGTCTTGGTAAATCCGGTACATCGCATCCTGATTCAACCGTTCCGTCTCCGACAGCAGCTTGCTGTCAAGACCGATCACGTCGTGGAACGCCTGGATTCGGTTGTTCAGTCGGGCGGTCAGCTCAAGTTCCTCGTCAACATCGGTGTCCGGCCACATGTTGTGGAGATGAATCTTGTCGTGCTCCGAACCGATGCGGTCGACGCGCCCGAATCTCTGGACTAAGCGAACTGGATTCCAATGCAGGTCGTAGTTCAGCACCCGCGCACAATCCTGTAGGTTCTGCCCCTCAGACACCACGTCAGAAGCGAGCAAAATGCGTATCTCTTTCCCCCGTTGACGTTCGTTTGGACCGAGGTTCCATCGAGGCGAGAAGCGTTTCACGATCGGCTCTATGCTGTCACGGTTGCTGCCCGTCAGGCGTGCAATCTCGTCACCGTACCCGTCTTTTCGTAGTTCGCGGTAGAGATACTCGACTGTTGTTTCCGCTTCGGAGAAGACGAGAATCTTATCTGATTTCACTTCGGGCCGACGCAAGAAGGTACGCAACGACTGCAACTTATCGTCATCTTCTGGACCGATTCCCGCGACCCTTTGGAATACCTCGTTGAGCACATCGAAGTCCGAGTCGATATCTTCCAACCACTCCCCACTCTTGAAGTCTTTTATTGAATGTACGAGCGTGCTCCGCTCGGCTCCCGCTCTCTGCCTTCGCTCTTCCTCTTGCGACAAAACATCCAGTGCCTTCTCAGCATCGAAATCTTCACCAGACATGAGCCGAGTTGCTGTGGCACCAATCGGTACGTACCCTGCTTCCAAAGCGTCGCGGAAGTTCCGATTACTTCGAATCAACGACTGCAACGTCGACCGGAAAGCTTCAATGCTCGACTCCAACCGCTTCAACAGCAGGACGGCCATTAATCTGGCTATACGGTTCTGAGCCCTCAGAACATCCTGGTATTCGGGCTTCTTTTTCGCTTCCTCCTTGAAATATTCGGTTACACGATATCGAGCGCCCTGATGTTCACCCAACTTGGTTTGCAAATCGTCAAATTTCCCAGCCTTCGCGTAAACCTTGTCTAGTCGGTATTCCACGTTGTCCAAGACCGGATCCGGAAAATGAACCGGCTGGTCCTCGATCGTCGCCGTGTCATAAAGTTCGCGGATGTCCTTTCGACGTCTCCGAACGAAGACGTGCGAAAGAACCTGTTCGATCTTTACCGGCGCGCAACGCGGTTTGGTCGGCTCATCAACCTTGTTCGCAGGGTCGCTTCCGTTCTGCCGCCACTCGTCGTACACATCTTTTTCGGCCCGATAGGTGATCCACCGCTCCGCATCCTTGAAAAAGTCGGTGAGTTGCAGCGGTTCGATGTCTATGCCGTGGTCAGTCTCATCCAAGAAAAGAGTCAACTGTCGCAAGATGTCTTGAGGACCTAGATTTTGCGGCGTGGCGCTCAGCAATACGACCTTGTGATTGCCGTTCTCCAAGTACGATCGCAATCCGTTGGAACGTTGGTTAACGTTGCGGAAATTGTGGGCTTCATCCACCAACACCGGACCACGGTTGGCGTACCTCTCCGCCAGAACAATTCCTTGACCAGAGCGCTCCGAATCGACGTACCGCCCCAACTCTTCGTCGAACTCCAATCCTTGGGGTGGCGCGATCATGCTGTGTGAAACCACCTCTGCGCCCAGCCCGAACATCTCATTGACCCGTTCCCACATCGGACGCAAACCAGCCGGGCAGAGGATTAACGGAAGCCCGTCCTCGGGGTAGCTCTGTTTCAGTTGACGCAACAACTCCGCACCGACGAACGTCTTTCCTAGACCAACCACGTCACCGATATAGCAACCGCCGAACGTCGCAATCATCGCCAATCCACGACTCACCGCGTCCAACTGGAAATTCGCCAACTCGATGGCACCAGACGGCGAAATCGGCAGGTCGTGCCCGATCTCCTCACGATATAGCTCATGCAACGCCTTCAAGTACACGTGGTAGGGCGGCGTCTGCGCTATCGCCCAAGAACGATCTAGCTCTTGGATCAACTGCTCGCTGATGTCCTCCGAATCGTCCCAAAGCTCGTTGAACCAGTTGCCCAACTCGTACATCTCGGCGTCGCCCGTGACGCGAACGTTCAATTCGGTGTTGCCTGTGAATCCTGCGAGTGTGAAGTTCGAGGATCCAACTACCGCCGCGCCTGGTTCAGCGTGGTTGTCGTACCAACATAGGTACGCCTTGGCGTGGAGAGGACTCGACACGTAGCTCCGCACGCGCACCCGTCCCGAAGCGACCATCTCACGCAACTTGCTCACCGACGCTTGGGTTTCGCCACTTTGGGGCAATGCCGAAACACCCTCGGCTATCTTCGTCACCGATTGTTGTGCGACCGATTGGCGGTCGCTTCGACGCACCGTTTCATCCCTCTGTTTACGGGCGCGTAACGCATCGGCCTGCTGCAGACCCGCTGCGACCTCTTCGAAGACGTTACGATCCGTGCGACCGACCAGAATTCGCACTCTGTCCAAACGGGCGAGGTCGTCTGCGACGGCTTCGAAGCCGCTGATGAAGAAAAAACCGACAGCGATGTCGGCCCGCGCTGAACTGCCGAACATCTCCTTGAGGCGTTCAAGCAGGGCGGGTTCGGTTGTGGCGTGGAGGATGTTCGAGGGCACCACGACTCAATGATTCCATTTGTCAAGGTATGTTACGAACGAAACCATCATTCTCATCTCTAACCAGACCGCGTCAACCAATCTTCAATCATCTCTCTTTCTTCCACCGTCACACCGTAGATATCGTAAATGATCGCGTCGATATTCGTTTCGAGTTTCGCAGTATCAACAGATTCATTTTCTCGCCGTTCTACATTTTCGATCAACTCCTTCTCTAATTCAGGCGTCGAGGGGAAAATCACAGGAAGTTCACGCAATCCGTTAAGAGTGACTTGCCGAAAATCATCTTTCGTTGCCGCTGTTGATCGGTTCAAGTACAAAAAGGAAATCAATTTCGAGTTCAGAATTCCCAATAACAGGGTCATTTTGCGTTCATCCAAAGATTTCGAGATGAAGGGTAGCAATGCCTCTTTCACGGCGAATGTTGAGGATGTTCTTGCGAATGCCAATCGGTTCTGTCGGTTTACCAACCGTCTAGCCATTAACCTGATTCCTTCGTGAAATCTCTTCGTATTACGATTCAGTTCTACGTATCCGTCGAATGATTCATCCACGACAAATCTAAATACCTGACCAGCGAACAACGGGACACCTTGACCGAAACAATCGTCCATGACCTGATGTTTGTACACAGGGATTCCGCGGCGAGACTCCGTAAGTTGACCTAACGGAGTAGCGTTGATCGTTAATCGATTGAACAACGCTTCTGCGCCGACAAGCAACGGGATTTTATTGTTTGGATTGTTGTCAACCGTTTTCCAATCAACGAACTCAGCATGCTCATGCAAATTGCGAAAATCCAAATCAGCGCGTTTCTCAAATGTGGCCAAATGAAATCCTTCGCGCGAAACGTTACCCAAGGAACCGATCGTTATAGCTGTGTCGACATTCGGAACATCGAAGACATCGTATGGTAGATTTATGACATAATGCAAATTCAAATTGCGAAACAATTGACGACGGAACTCATCGAATTTGTCCCCAGTTTCCCACGAGGTCGGAGTAATATACGCCATTACACCGTTTCTAGCAATTTCGCCAACTAGAGTCATGAAATTCGTGTACGAATCCGTGTGGTTTATCATTTCACTGCGACGATTATTGACAGTTATGCCATATGGAGGGTTGGCTACGACTACGTCAAAGCCGTCTTTTTCTGCGAACACGTCTGCGAAATCAATCGCCCAATCCACAATGCCAGCCGGTTGCGCGGCGTCTCCCAAAGTCTCCCTTATCCGCTGTTCAGTACGATGAATCTCGTCCCTGAACCGTGATTTGTCGCGACCGTCGGTAGCGAGCATATATTGCGCTTTTTTGCCTCGCAAGTCCATTCGCTGTGTCATGTGCCTATAAAAATCGGCACCACCTTCAGAACTCGGATCAGGACCTAAAAGGCTGTCACCACACACGATCTTGTAATCCAAGTTCGGCAACGGTTCAGGATGATCCCCTTCGTACTCGATAACCAACGACAACCACAACCTCAACATCGCGATGTTTACAGCGAATTCTTCCTTATCTACGCCGTATAGGTTTTTTTCGATGATGTCCAATTTCTGACGATAAAGAGTGCGTGCATCCGTTCTCAGTTGATCGCTGTAAAGTGCCGATTGCAGATCGACGAGTTCTTGCATCATTCCCAACAGGTACGCACCGGATCCACACGCCGGATCGACGACCGTTATCTCCATCAGGTTGCGACTTATCTCATGTGCTTCGGACAACGAAATCTCCGAGGTGTCGCGTTCATCGACAAACCGACTGATCGCATCCTCCGTCAATCCGGTGTCACGACTGGCAAGGTATCCTTTCAGGGCCTCCCGGCACATGAACGACACCACCGGACGAGGCGTGTAATACGCACCCGAATCGTGACGTTCGTTGACCATCTCCTCGAACACCTTGCCCAGCATCTCGGGGTCAACCGCCACCTCAACATCCAATGGCGTCGATTCCATCACCGTGAAGTTGAACTTGTCGAAGAGTTCGCTGAAAATCGGTTCGATCGCGTCATCGGGGACTGCGATGTCGGCATCCTGATCCAGTTGTCCTTTGTCGAACAACCCACCGTTGAGAAACGGCACTTCACCGATCACTTTAGCCAATGCCGAATTGCCACCTATCAGATCGCGTGCCGATGGATTGTTCAAACCTGCAAAGAACAGTTGCCTCAACCGGTCTACGTAGAAGTTGGTCTGATCTTCGGCCGACACGTAGGAACGCCAAAGGGCATTCAAATAGTCGTTGTTGCCGTTGAACCTCAGCCAACCCTTTCTGGACAGGAAATACACAAACATCAACCGGTTAAACAACGTCTGAACGAACACGTGCTTCGTATCGTCATCCTCGAATCCTGAAATCTTTTCCTTCGCCGCGTTGAACACCCGCTTGTATTCCGCGAAGAACTCCTTCGTCACTGCCTCGACGTCAAAGGCCGACTCTAAGGCAGATCGGATATTGCTGGTCAGCTCCCATTCCCAATAGATATTCGACAACTGCTGGACCGCGGTGCGTCGGGGCAGGTCCCGCTCCACGATCATGCGCCTCAACGAAGGTTGTCGCCCCTCAAAGCTCGGCAGGATGAAATGCAACTGGTCGCGATCCCGGTTGGTAAAGACCAACAGCAGATCGCCGCTCAACTGACGCTCTATCAACCGCGCCGCCTCCGCCGCTTCCGACTTCCTCACACGATTTGTATCAATCTCGACCTCGGCCAAGTCCACATATACGACGTGGGTCTCCTCCATCCTGGCCACCACGCGTGCCGACTCCGGTAACGTCACCCCTCTCCGCGCTCCATCGAGGTTCAACTCACTCTCGAGAACCTGGCAGAAATCCAACTTTTCGACAAAGAGTCTCTGAATCTGGTTAAACCTGTCATACGTCGCCTCTGCCGCGAATATCAGCTTGATGAATTCTTCGACGTCGGAAGCGTCCTGTTTGTCAATAATCGGCATGGGTTCTCACCTTTTTGGTCTCAACATCCCGATTATAGAGATGAAGTAATCGACCGATTACGCGTTACCCCTTTGTCGTTCGGGACCCCCTCTGAATCTCCCCCTGGCAGGGGAGGGTTGTTCGCGGGGTATTCGATTTGTGATGTGGGGGCACCCTCACCCCCGGATCAGGTCCGGGGCAGGCTCTAGCCCTTTCTCATCGAGGGAGAGGGGATTTTTCCTCGCCGCTCTGGGTGCCCGCGTGCGCGGGGGTGGCGGGGGTGTGGGCATCCCGCTGCGAGATGCTTCGACGGTGCTCGGCATGAGATCGCGGGCATACTGTGCTTGCTTCGCTACAACCTCCTTCGCCTTCGGCGCTTCCCCCAGAGGGGAAGGGGAGGAAAGGTGATGGGGGTTGGGTGTGTCTGTGGTAGTTTGGGTTGATGCGGCTGTTGCAAAACAAGGGTGAGGAACGGCGGCCGCTGTTTTATGGGTGGGTTATCGTCGCCGTCATGGCGGCTACGGGTGCGGTGAGTATGGGTATGGGGTCGTTGAACTTCGGGTTGTTTATTAAGCCGATGGGTGATGAGTTGGGGATCGGGCGGGCCGCATTCGGTTGGGCGCAGACGGCTCGGATGGGTGCGAGTTCGGCGACGAGTCCGGTTATCGGCTGGCTGCTCGACCGCTACGGTTCTCGGGTGATGCTTCCGGTGGCGGCGCTGGTTACGGGATGTGCGTTGATCGGTCTGGCCTTTGTGACGTCGGCATGGTATCTGGTGGCGTTATTCGTGGTGATGGGAATTGTGGGCATGAGCGGTCCGGGTGCGCTGGTGACGACGGTGCCGGTGTTGAAGTGGTTCGTGAGGAATCGCGGCAAAGCGGTGGCGTACGTCGGGCTCGGCATCCCGATCGGAGCGCTCTTGTTCATTCCGCTGACGCAGTTCCTGATAGACGAGATCGGTTGGCGCGGCGCGTGGATCGTGCTCGCCATCATCGGCATCGTGGTGATCGTGCCGCTGGGCGCGATCTTTGTGCGTCGGCAGCCAGAGGATGTGGGGATGGTGCCGGATGGTGGAGTGCCGGATCGCGCCGGAGGTGGCGGATCGGTGCGGGATGCTGTTGAGGAGGTTTCGTGGACGGTCAAGGAGGCGGTGCGGACGACGACGCTGTGGCGGTTGGTGATCGTGTTTTCGATGGTGCAGCTGGCGACGGGGACGGTGGCGTTGCACCGGATAGCGGCGTTCATGGATCGTGGGATGGATCCGACGCTGATTTCGTTTGCGACGGCGTTCGATGCGGTCGCCGCTGGTGGATCGACGTTTCTGTTTGGGATGCTGGTGAGGTGGGTTCCGGCGAGATTTTTGGGAGCTTTCGGTTTCTCGATGCTGGCGGGTGCGAGTGTGCTGACGATCTACGCGGTGAACCTGCCGGTGATGTTCGTGTCGATGTGGATCTTCGGCATGGGTATCGGCGGGATGATGTTTTTGAACAACTACATCTGGGCGGACTACTTTGGTCGTGGCAGCGTCGGGGGTATCAGGGGGTTGGCGAATCCGATCAATCTGGTGATTGGCGGGATAGGGGCGCCGGCGGCGGGGTATGTTCGGGATTGGACGGGGTCGTACGATCCGGCGTGGTGGGTAGGGGTGGGACTGATGAGTGGTGCGGCGCTGCTCATTGTGCTGACGGGTGCGCCGCGCAAAGGATAAAGGTGGTACGGTTTAACCATCAAACGCCAGTAGCGGGTTTTTAGGAGAGCTAAAAATGGAGTACAACACGGTTTCTGATGAGGCGCCGGAGGGGATGACGGCGTTGGAGCTAGCTTCGCGGGGTCAGCGCTTTCTGGCGTTTCTCGTCGATTTCGTGATCTCCTTAATCGTGGGGGTTGTAGGTTTCGTAATCGGCTCGGCCGTTGGCGACGCTGGGCAGACTCTGAATTCGGTGTTCGGGCTTATCTACTGGATCATCGTGCTGATAATGGTCGCCACGCGCGGTCAATCGCCTGGCAAGATAGTGATCGGCATCAAGATCGTCAAGACCGATGGCGTGTCCATCGGAATTGGGCGGACGCTCGTGCGGGAGGTCATTGGCAAGATCATCTCGGCGATCATCATCTTGCTCGGGTACATCTGGATCTTGTTCGACAGCAAGAACCAGGGCTGGCACGACAAGATCTCCGACACGATGGTCGTGAAGGTGTGAGGAACGGCCTTTAATGACCTGATAGTCAGTGGAGATAAGTGATGTTTCGGACGCAAGAATAGGTGGATGCCTCGGGCAGGCGGGCTCGGGATATCTAATCATAAGCAGATTAAGCCGCAGTTGACTGAGGATGATGTCGACCGATTCATTGCTATCGATCCCGACGGCGGAGTTTGGGCGATTTCGGAGACCGAGGATATGGCGGATGAACTTTTGAGACGTAAGTCCGACGTTTAGCATCCGTTCTTGCTCATCCACCCTAGGCTCTGGATAGATTCATTGGGGGTAAAATCGGATATAGGGAGAGGTTTATTGGTGGAGGAATGAGATGGTGCCAACGAAGATCGAATCGAATGAGAAATGGAAGAAGGCGCTGGGATTTTACGAATCTGGTATCAAACCCGAGCTTACTCCCGAGGATGAAGATCGTTACATCGTGATCGATGCAGAGACGAAGGAGTGGGAGATCGGGGACACTGAAGATGTGACGTTTAGATTGTGGGATCGTACCCATTCATCGAATCTGGTACTGATTCGCCATCCGAGCATCAGCACTGGGCGTCTGGGTTTAGGGGTTTCTCAGATTTTCAAATGAATATAGGAACGGTCGGCACCGTTGGGGACGGTTTAGCGGCAACGTTAGAGATAGAGCTTCGGTGGTCGCCGGGCCGTTCAGGAACGTTCAACGCGTTGCTCGACACGGGTTTAACGGAGCGGTATCGTTGCCGGCCGAAAATGTAGCAGAGCTTGGACTACCGTTGATCAGGGAACAGACGGTCACGCTGGGTGACGCGAGCGATGTACGCGTAAGGGTGCACGCGGGTCACGTTAGATTCGCCGATGGATGGCATCGTTGCCCGGTGTTGGCAACTGGGGATGTGCCGTTGGTCGGGATGCAATTGATGAGCGGTGCGAAGGTGTGTTTTGAGGCGGTGGATGGCGGAGAGGTGACGGCACAGGCCATTTAGTCAGCCATTGCTCGCTAACCGGCTATATCTGGATGCCGCGGTTGGTGGCTACGGTTTCGAGGTCTTTGTCGCCTCGGCCGCTTAGCAGGAGGAGTATGACCGTTGATGGATCGAGGGTTGGCGCCCAGTCTTTGATGTGGGCTAGGGCGTGTGCGGGTTCGAGTGCGGGGATGATGCCTTCGGTGAGGCATAGGAGGTCGAAGCCGTCGAGGGCAGCTTCGTCGTCGATGGCGACGTATTTGGCTCGTTCGATGTCGTGGAAGTAGGAGTGTTCGGGTCCGACGCCGGGGTAGTCGAGCCCGGCGGATACAGAGTGGGCTTCGGTGACCTGTCCCCACTCGTCTTGGAGGAGGTAGGACATGGCGCCGTGGAGGACGCCGGGTCGGCCTTTGGTGATCGTCGCAGAGTGGCGGTCGGTATCGACGCCGTCGCCACCGGCTTCGACGCCGATGAGCCCGACGGAGTCGTCGTCTACGAATCCGCTGAAGAGTCCGATGGCGTTAGAGCCGCCTCCGACGCAGGCGACTGCGTAGTCCGGGAGACGTCCGATCTGTTCGAGGCACTGTGCTCGGGCTTCTTTGCCGATGACGTTCTGGAAGTCGCGTACGAGCATTGGGTAAGGGTGCGGTCCGACAGCGCTGCCGATGAGGTAGTGGGTGGTCTGGACGTTTGTTACCCAGTCTCGGATGGCTTCGTTGATGGCGTCTTTGAGTGTGCGGCTGCCGGAGTATACGGGTTCGACGGATGCGCCGAGGAGCTTCATGCGGTAGACGTTTGGGGCCTGCCGGTGGATGTCTTCTTCGCCCATGTAGACGATGCATTCGAGGCCCATCATGGCGCATGCGGTCGCGGTTGCGACGCCGTGTTGTCCGGCGCCGGTCTCGGCGATGATGCGCTTCTTTCCGAGGCGTTTGGCGAGGAGGATCTGGCCCATGGCGTTGTTGATCTTGTGGGCGCCGGTGTGTGCGAGGTCTTCGCGCTTGATCCAGATCTGTGCTCCACCGAGTTTCCGGCTGAGGTTGGCGGCGTTGTAGAGGGGGGTGGGTCGACCTACGTAGTCTTTGAGGAGGTTGGAGAGTTCTTCCCAGAATGTGGCGTCTTCTCTGGCGGCGCGATAGGCGTCTTCGAGTTCGGCGAGGGCTGCCATGAGGGTTTCTGGGACGAATTGGCCGCCGTATTTGCCGAAACGGCCGAGGGCGTCGGGGACGTCGCGTGCGAGGGGGGGGAGTAGGGTCATGGGATCAGTAGCGAAAATGCATCGTCGATTGCTAGTTGCAAGTATATTGTTGCGGGTTCGACGAGCCGCTGGTCCGTTCAGAACGTGATCTCGGTTTCCTCTTCGACTTTGTTTTCGTCGATTTCGTAGCCGAAGCCTGGGTGGTCGGAGACGGTTAGGTTGCCGTTGTCCAAGAGCGGGCCGTTGTTTTTGTCGAAGTGGTAGCCGAGGGCGGCGTGCTTTAACAACATCTCGACGTATGGGGTGTGGATGGGGGACTGGGCTGCGGACCAGGCCATGCCCACGGGGGTAACGCCTTGGTGGGCGATGGTGATGATGTCGTAGGCGGTGGCCATGGCGGAGATTTTGAGCGTTTCTGAGAGTCCGCCGGCCCAGTTGAGGTCGGGTTGGATGATGTCGAGTGCTTCGGCGTCGAGGAATCGTTTGAAGCCCCAGCGGGTGTATTCGTGTTCGGCGCCGGAGACGGGGATGTTGATCTTTTCTCGGATTTTGCGGTAGGAGTCGATGCGGTCGGGCATTGCGACTTCTTCGATCCATCGGGGCTGGTACTCCTCGATGTAGGAGGCGAGCTTGACGACGTAGTTGACGTCCATCGACTGCCAGCAGTCGAGCATGATGTCGATTTCGGGGCCGACGGTTTCGCGAATGGTTTTGACCATTTCGACGTTTTTCATCAAGCCTTCGTGTCCGGACATCGGGCCGTGTCGGAAGAACCATTTCTGTGCGGTGAAGCCGCGTTCTTTGACCATGGTGGCGCGCTCTTGGACGAGTCCCATGTCGGTGACGTTGTGCCCGAGCATCGAAGCGTATGCGGGCATCGACTTGCGGCAAGGACCACCTATGAGCATGTAGACGGGTTGTCCGAGCCACTTTCCTTTGAGGTCCCAAAGTGCTATGTCGAGGGCGGAGATGGCCATCATGGGTTCGCCGTGGCGTCCGTGGACGGCGGTTCGGTGCATGATGTCCCAAAGGAACTCGGTGGCGAGGGGGTCGCGTCCGATTAGGAGGTCTTTGAGTTGCCAAACGTGCCACGGGACGCCGGCGAAGCCGGTTGGTGAGATGCCGCTGACGCCTTCGTCGGTGTCGATCTGGACGAATGTCTGCTCGACTTGGAAGACTTTGTCGTCGAGTTGTGAACCCCGGTTACCGATCTGGTTTCGGTTGGTGCGGAACTCTTCGTAGATGTCAGTCGGTTGGAGGAGGCGGTCTTCGAAGAAGGGTCCGTCGACCTCCATGTGTCCGGAGAGGTGGCGCAGGCGAATATCGGTGATCTTCATGGCGTTTCCAAAACTTGTGGTGCGAACCGTTTAAGCCGCAACGGATAAGTTTAGAAAACGCGATCAGCTCTCCGGTGCCCATGGGAAGATGACCCATTCGTCTTCAACCTTCCAGAACCAATCGGCGGCGTTCTGCTGGTTTGATCTGACGTAGAGTGCGGCGACTTTGATATTGGCGGCGTGTGGTCGAACGGCGTCAAGCACCAAATTCAGAGTTTCGCCGGTGTCGATGATGTCGTCGACGACTAAGAGGCGCTCGGTTTCGATCTGGTGCGATGCGAATGGTTCTGGGCCGTCTACGAATTTAGGGCCGGAATCGAGAGGAGTGTTTTGGTCGTCGTAGTGTTGGACGCGTACGGCTTGGATGAGGCGGACGTTTAGTTTGTAGGAAAGGACGGCAGCGGGGATTAGACCGCCGCGTGAGATTCCGAGGATGGCGGTGGGTTTCCAGCCGCTGGCGATGATGTCGTCGGCGAGTGAGTTTATGCCTTGGATGTGTTCGTTCCAGGAGGATGTTAAGACCGCATTCAAGGATTGGGAAGTATCTGGAGCCATCGAGTCGCAATTTTAACGGGGTGGTTGTACCGGTTCGCTGTGTAAAGCCCCGCAGTGTTCTATGTGAGATAAAGCAACTTGATGTATTGATGCTATGATGTCATCATGCGCACGACCGTAACAATCGATGATGATGTGTTGGCAGTTGCACGGGCACTGGCAGAGCGAAAAGGAAGCAGCCTCGGCAGTGCCTTGTCGGAACTGGCGCGGCGCGGCTTCAGAAGCAATGCCATTGTTGGGGAAGGTGGAGACGGTACCACATTTCCCGTCGTCGCAGATGCGGAGCCAATCACGAGCGAGGACGTCTATCGATCCCTGGATGATTGGCCGTGAGCGTGTTGCTGGACGTTAACGTCCTGATAGCCCTTGCTTGGCCCAATCACGTACACCATGTGGCCGCTAGAGCTTGGTTTGAGGAGCGTCGGGAAGATGGTTGGGCGACTTGTCCTCTGACAGAGGCGGGGTTCGTACGCGTGTCATGCAATCCGTCGATAGTGCAGCATAGCGTCACTCCTCTTGACGCAATTGGGGTATTGGAGAGACTTATCCAGTTGGGTGCCCATACGTTTTGGCCGTTGGACCAGTCAATCCTGCGTCTGCCGGAATCAATTGGCTCGCGTCTCCAAGGGTACCGTCAGGTCACAGACGCCGTATTGCTCGCTGCGGCGATGCAGCGAAACGGGCAACTCGCTACTCTTGACGCAGGAATAGAAGGGTTGGTTTCGGAGGAGGAACGCGCCTACTTGTGCGTCGTTCCGGTGTGAGGCGACGATTGGGATTACTAATGGGTGGGCTACGAACGCCCGAGCACGCATTGGGGGTCAGTTATCAGCGTCTTGACTGTGAGAGGATACGAATTGTTCAATCTTGGGAGTAAATGTCTCGATCATTTGCTTCATCGAATTCGCGGTTTCTTCGACTAGTGCATCGTCGAGGTAGGGGACACCTTTTCTGACATGATGTCTCGGGCGGATCGCCGATCTGCTGTTTGGTAACTCATATTTGTCTTCGTCACCCAGTAAAGACCTCAATTCGCCGATCACCGCGTCTTGGTAACTTAGCGAAGCCTTAAGGTATTTGGTTTGAATCTTCAAATGATTGCTCACGTCGAACGTGCCGTCTCGCACAGGGTTGACATTGATTTCGTAGTTGAATGAGTATTGCTTCCAAGGGAGGCGGTCGACGTACCACATCAAGTACCACCGGTAGTTGCTGCCGCGTGCGTAACCGTATTCGCTGTCGGTCCTAAGTGTGTTCCCCAACATATCTAACGATTGCGCTTCAACTTTTTTGCAAAATTGCGTGACTTCGTCGTCTTGATTTCTAGCTCGCCGCCTCGCCGCTTTTATTCCTGCGCTACTAGGCGTCTCGCCGCTCGTTCCAACACCGCCGGCCCCGCCGATCTGTATGGAATATCGCTCGGCCCCAACCACTGGAATGATCGTGTTGGTCTGCACATAGAGCACATCGCCATCTTGATATGGGATCAGCTGGACGCACGAGATCAGATTCTCGCCTTGCGCCTTGTCGTTCAACCACAACACGGCAGAGGTGACTTCGGGAGCGAATCGATGGCTTACGAGGATGATCCTTTGGTCGTCGTTCAGGTTTTCGAGCGAACTCGTTTCGATGTGTTCGAGTAACTCACTTTCCGCTTCTGCTTCTGACACATTTTCATGGCTTGCGAGCATACGAAGAATGTCTTCGGATGTTGCGTCGCGCAGATAACTCGCGTACTTGATGGCTTGCCAATGGGCGTCGGTACCGCTGTGGTCGCGCTTCAGTTCGATGATTACGAGTTTGCCGTCGTGGTCAATCGCCAACAAGTCCAAACGTTCGCTAGTCTGGTCAAAATCGCTGAATTCTTTGGCGATGATGAGTAGGTCGTCGCCCAAGATTTGCGGATTGGCTACGATCCATTCTTGAATGTCCCGACGCTCTTGCAATCCGAGATGAGAGAAATCTACTTCTTTAACCTTCACGGATGCCTTGGTGTTGGGATCGACACGGAAAAGTTGTGGTTCGGTGCTCATGGACGGCGATTATCCATTAATCAACGCCATGACGCGTTGTTTGAAGTTGCGGATGGTTTCGAGGACTGCGGCGATTTCTTCGATGTATTCGGGAGTTTCGAGGTTTTTGTCGAGTTGGATCACGATCTGTGTGTTGCCGACGCGGGAGTCGGGTCCAAGAAGTCGCTGGAGTTGGGATTTGGCGCCGCCTACGGGGGTGTTCATGAGGATTCTTGCTCGTTCGCCGTTGGAGCGGACGGATGCGACGTCGGCTTGCTCGGCGATGAGGCGTACGCGGGCGGTTTCGAGCATTGCCTCGACGGTGTCGGGTATGGGCCCGTAGCGGTCGCGGAGTTCGTTGCGGAGTTCTTCGATTTCCGCTTCGTCGCTTGACCATGAGAGTCGCTGGTGGAAGGAGAGGCGTTGTGCGAGGTTTTCGATGTATTCGCGTGGAACGTTGTCTTCGATGCCGAGTCTTATCTCGGCGCGGACCATGCTCGGGGGTTGCCAATCGTCGTCGTCGGTGATCGCTTTGCGGAGGTGTCCGTTGGAGCCCCCATCGCCTTCGGCGCTTCCCCCTAAGGGGGAAGGGGAAGATGATTCGGCACTTCCTCCAGTGGTAGAAGGAGAGGATGATGCGGCGCTTCCCCCGGTGGGAGAAGGGGGGAGTTGTGAGCTTTTTCCGTTGTGTGATCCGGAGATGATGTTTTCGATCTTGCCGTCGGGCGATTGCTCCATCTTGCGACGGAGTTCTTCGACGGACTGTGAGAGGAGTTGGGTGTAGAGGTGGAGTCCGATTGCGGCGACGTGTCCGCTCTGTTCGGCGCCGATTACGTTGCCCATGCCTCTGATTTCGAGGTCTCGCATCGCGATTTTGAATCCCGAACCGAGTTCGGTGGCTGCGAGGATGGTGTTGAGGCGGGCGTCTGCCTCTTCGGTGAGCGATTTGTTCGGTTGGACGAGGAGGTAGGCGAAGCCTTGTTTCGCGGCTCTTCCGACTCGGCCTCGGATGTGGTGGAGCTGTGCGAGCCCGAAGCGGTCGGCGTCGTCGACGATAAGGGTGTTGACGTTCGGCATGTCGATGCCGGCTTCGATGATGGTTGTGCATACGAGAACGTCGTATTCGCCTCGTTCGAAGGAAGTAATCACTTCCTCGAGTTGTCCTTCCGGCATCTGTCCGTGACCGATGGTGAACGAGGCTTCAGGGACGAGTTCGCGTAGACGTCGGGAGACTCGCTCGATGCCTTTGACGCGGTTGTGGAGGAAGAATACTTGGCCGCCGCGGTCGAGTTCTCTGAGAATCGCTTCTCGGATGAGGTCGTCGCTGGATTCGGAGACGAAGGTGCGGACAGGCAGGCGTTCCTCGGGAGCGGTCTCCATGTTGCTCATGTCGCGGATGCCGGCGATCGACATGTAAAGAGTGCGCGGGATCGGAGTGGCTGAGAGCGTGAGGACATCGACGGCGGCTCGGAGCTTCTTCATGTGCTCCTTATGCTTGACGCCGAACTTCTGTTCCTCGTCGATCACTACTAGCCCGAGATTGTTGAAAAGGACGTCGCGTTGGATGAGGCGATGCGTACCGATGATGATGTCGATGCTGCCTTGCGAAAGCCGCTCGAGGACGTCTTTCTGCTCTTCTTTGGACCTGAAGCGCGAGATGACCTCGACGCTTACCGGGAATGGGGCGAGACGTTGCTTGAAGGTGTCGAAGTGTTGTTGCGCCAATAGGGTGGTTGGTACGAGCACAGCTGCTTGGCGACCGGTTTGGACTGCTTTGAATGCGCTTCGCAGGGCGATCTCGGTCTTTCCGAAACCGACATCGCCGCAGATGATGCGGTCCATCGATTTATCGCTCTCCATGTCTTGCTTTACGGACTGAAGTGCGGTGATTTGGTCGGGCGTCTCCTCGAACGGGAAGCTGGCTTCGAGCACCTGTTGCCAAGGGGTGTCGGTGTCGGACTGCATTCCCTTCGCGAGCATTCGCGCGGCGTATATGCTCAGCAGTTCGTTGGCAACGATCTCGGTTGCGCGTTTGGCACGTCGTCTGGCGGACCGCCACTCTTGGGTTCCGAGTCTGGATAGGCGCGGAGCGGCTTCGCCGCCGCCTTGATAGATCTGGATTCGGTCGATGTGTTCGGTCGGGATATAGACGCGGTCGTCGTTGGCATACTGGAGGACTAGGTGCTCGCGGCCGTCAGGTTCCTTGATTTCGGTGCCGATGAACTTGGCGACGCCGTGGTCGATGTGGACGACGTATACGCCGGGTTGGAGCTGTTCCATCTGTGGTCCGCGTCGGACTGCGCGTCTGCGAGAGCGTCTGCGTTGACGTCGGATGCCGAAGATCTCGGAGTCAGTGAGGATGCGAATCGTCTCGCCTTCGCTCAACTCGAGGTCGAAGCCTGATGTCGCGTAACCCTCGGCGATGACCACGGATGGCGATTTGCTGCCGTTCGATGTGGCTGGTCTGTGTCCGTTCGAAGAGGCGTCTGCGCGCTCGTAACGGGTTGATATTCCCGCTTCTTCGGCGAGTTCGTGGAGGCGCACGGCGTGGCTTGTGATGGCGACGACGTGAGAGGTGCCGTCGTCCGCGGCGCGGAGCAAGGGGATGGTGGGATCGTCGAGCACTCCGTTTGCCGGCGTTTCGTCTTCGGTTTCGAGTTGGGAAGGATCGATCAGCGTCGGGTTTAGATGCGTTTTGATCGGCAGTGGGAACTTGCCGCCAAGGTCTCTTGTGTCGATGCCGAAAGGATCGATCTCGAGCCTGCGCCGTACGGTTTCGACGTTTTCGGCGAGTTGGGGCCACTCGATGTGAGAAGTCGGGAAGTCGATAGGAACCTCGCCGCGTCGTTCCTTGACCCGCCTCACTTCTTCCATGCGGCGGTCGATGCCGGATGCGGATTCTGAGATCATGCGCGGCCGCAGAGCGATCAATAGCGAGTTGTTCGGCAGAAATTCGAACAATGAGCCTCGCTTGAAGAAGCCGCCGTAGAAGGCGAGTTCACTCTCGATCTGGCCATCGGCGACTAGTTGCAGTTCCTCCGTCAGGCGTCGTGCCGACAGGCGCGTGAAGTCGATGTTGTCGGTGTTCAGTGAACCGATCGCGTCGCGGATCGCCTGTGGTTCGACGAACGCTGGCAGTTCTTCGCGAGCGGGGATGATTTGTAGCTTTTCGACATCGGCAAACGAGCGTTGAGTTTCGACATCGAAAAGTCGCATGCTTTCGACTTCGTCGTCGAACAATTCGATGCGAACCGGGTTCATGGCCCCGACAGTGAAGATGTCGAGAATGCCGCCGCGCCTCGAAGCAGTGCCGGGTAGTTCCACGGTTGGTTGCAGTTCGTAGCCAGAACTAGCTAAGTGGCGCATAGTTTCGGCTAAGTCGATGCGGTCTCCGACCTTGATCTCTCGTGCGATGCTGTCGAAAACGCGGGGTTCGACCGTGCGGTCGGCGACGGCGTGGACTGAAGCGACGATTAGCGGAGGATTCGGATTGCCTGCTGAGTAGGTGCGCAGAGCATCGAGCGTCATCAACCGCCCGTGGGCGGTGCCGCGATCAGGTTCGTAGCGCTCGAAGGGAATGCTTCCGGATTCGACGAAGTGGTGGATCTTAGAACCTTCTTCATCGACATCTGGGGTGCCTGTCCAAGTCGGCAACTGGTCGACGATTCGTTGCGCCGAATCGGGGTTCGGAGTGATTACGACCGTGGGAACCCGGAGTTTTCGCCACGCAGCGGCGATCAGGAGCGGATTTGCGGGTTCCGGGCATATCGTGGGGACGTTCGCTCGGGATTCGGTCAACGCCGATTGGAGTTCGGCGAACTCGTCCGTTCCGATCAGCCGATCGGTTAGGGTAGCCAAGAATGGCTGTGTGGTTGGCGGCATTCAGTGATGCGTTCGCGCGCTAAAACCCGCAAATGTTTTGCGGGCCGCTGTTGATCCCGATTCTATCGCTTTCGGACGGACGGCAATCGCCCATCTGAACCAAAATCCTTGAAGTCGGCAACCTTATAATCAGCCTTATGGCCCCTGTTCAAACTACCTCAGACCGCGATTTGGGTGTAGTGAAGCGCGCCGTTTTCAAGTTAGGCACGAATATCGTCACTCGCGACTCTGGGGAGTTGGATGTCGAGACGATCACCGACTTGGTGGGACAGATAGCCGTGGCGCATCAATCTGGACTTGAAGCCATCATCGTTTCGTCGGGCGCGGTTGGTGCGGGAATGGACACCCTCGTGACGCGCAGTCCGAAGCAACGTGGCAGGTTGAGGCGAAGAAATGTAACCGCACGACAGGCAGCCGCAGCGGTCGGACAAGTGGATGTGATCGCTCTTTATAAACGTCTATTTGCAGAACACGGCATCGACATTGCACAGACGCTGTTGTCTCGGAGCGTGCTAAACCAGCGCGAGGGTTATCTCAATGTCCGAGGAACAATGGAGATGCTCCTTGAGGCGCGGATCATCCCAATAGTTAACGAAAACGACGTCGTCGCGGTGGAAGAGATAGTCGGTGTCACATACGGTGACAACGATCGATTGTCAGCGATGCTGGCGAACGGGCTCGACGCCGACCTGCTAGTGCTGCTGGGCGAGATGAACGGGCTGCACACTGCGGATCCACACCAGAATCCGGACGCCGAGTTGATCCACGATGTTTACGACATCAGCGATGAGATCAGGGGATTTGCAGGCGGTCCCAACGATGACCGTGGCAGCGGCGGGATGCGGAGCAAACTCGAGGCTGCGGAGGTCGCCGTACGTTCGGGTATCGACATGATCATCGCTGACGGTCACGTCGATGGTATCGTCAGGAGGTTGCTGTCCGGAGAAAAGGTTGGGACGAGATTCCACTCGCTGATTCCACCTGCAGAGCGCCGCAAGCGATGGTTGTTGACGGGCGGCACTGAAGCTAAGGGTGCAGTGACGATCGATGACGGAGCGGTTCGAGCATTGACAGAACAAGGTGTAAGCTTGCTGCCGGTCGGCGTGACCGCGGTCCAAGGTGAGTTTGAACGCGGCGATATCATTGGCGTCAAGTCGTTGTCGGGAAAAGATGTGGCCTGGGGGTTGAGCAACTACTCGGCATCCGCTACGCGATTGGTGATGGGCAAAAGATCCGGGGAGATGCCTGAGATATTGGACAACTACTTCGGCAGGGAGATCGTGCACCGGAACAACTTGGCTCTCGGTGTTACCCCCAACTCAAGCCCAAAGACGGAAGGTGAAAAGTAGGCATGGTTTCAGTCGAAACATCTACCTCAGGCGAGATCGCGGTTACGGAAAATAAGCCGATCAACGAAAACGGTTCGGGCGTAAGCATCCGTTCCATGGGCGAAGCTGCGCGAACGGCTGCTCAAGATCTCGGACGATGCACATCTGAACAGCGCGATGCGGCGTTGCGGATGATCGCGGATGCGTTGGTCAACGACAGCGCGAGCATTTTGTCGGCGAACGAGGCCGACTTAACGGTGGCGAGATCCAACGGCTTGGATGAACATGTCGCCGAGCGGATGGCGCTGAATGAGCAAAGTCTCGCCGATATGGCTGGGGCGGTTGCGAACATTGCGGATATCGACGACCCGGTAGGTGAAGTGATTGAAGAGAGTACGGCTTACAACGGAATGTCGTTGAAACGCGTGCGCGTTTCCCTGGGCGTGATAGGTGTCATTTACGAGAGCCGCCCCAATGTAACTACCGATATAGCTTCGCTATGCATCAAGGCAGGGAACGCCGTAATCCTGCGTGGTGGCAAAGAGGCAATACGTACCAACTCGGCTCTGGCAGCGTTAGTCAAAGATGCTGTCGTCTCAGCCGGGTTGCCGGGCGACGCGGTGCAGTTCGTGGAATCGACCGACCGAGCACTTGTCGCCGAGATGCTTGAGATGGACGATTGCATCGATTTGCTCGTTCCGCGGGGTAGCGCGGATCTGGTCCACATGGTTGCTGAGCAAGCCAAGATGCCCGCGGTGACGGGTGGGATCGGCGTTTGCCACGCTTACGTGGACGAATCAGCCGACATCGGCAAAGCCGTCGACGTCGTTTTCAACGCGAAGGCGCAACGGCACACTGTATGCAACGCATTGGACACGTTGCTGGTGCATGAAAGTGTGGCTCGAGAAGTTCTAGACGGCCTTTCAGGTCGGTTCGTGGAGGCCGACGTCGAAGTGCGTGCGGATAATCGCGCATGGGCTTTACTGGGTCCGAAACGTCGCGAATTGAAGGTGAAGCGAGCACAAGAAGACGACTACGGCACCGAGTTTTTGGCACTGATTCTCTCCGTCAAAGTGGTCCGCAGTCTAGATGAAGCTTTGGCCCACATCCGGCGTTACGGTTCAGGACACTCGGAGGCGGTGATTTCGGAAGATGCGGAGACAGTGGAGAGGTTCTTGCATGAGGTCGACGCTTCGGCGGTTTTCGCGAACGCGTCGACGCGCTTCAACGACGGCGGAGAATTTGGTCTGGGAGCCGAGGTCGCGATATCGACCAACAAACTGCACGCGCGCGGTCCGATGGGTATCCGCGAGATCATGTCATATAAGTGGGTCGTGACTGGAGACGGTCATATCCGCACCTGAGCGACAACCGGCCGCACTCATCGAAAAATCAATAACGAAAATCGAACCAACCTGTCTGGATAATCGTGACAGCGCGAGGGTGAGGGAGATATGACGAACTACACGCTACAAAGGGAGCTCAGGACTCCTCACTCCGAGTCGTTTTTCGTGGTCGATGCCGACGACCGCGATGTCGGGCGATTAGATGTTCACTTCCCGCACGGAATGGTCCATGCGACGTTGATACTCCGAGAAAGCCTGACCGATGAAGATCTGCGGGACGTTGTCAATCGGTTCATACAGGAGATGAATCAGCTCGTGGGCGTCGACGGCATGGAGGTTGCGGTGCACGCCTACCAAGGGGAAGAGCGGGGAGTGTTCCACAACGACGACCTAGGCGGACGCCGCAACGGGAACGGTCACTCGAACAACTGACCCTGCAGGTGCTCAGCCGACAACGATGTTGAAGAGGCGGCCCGGGACGTAGATCTCGCGTCGAACTTGCTTGTCTTGAGTGTGGCGTCGGGCACCCGGTGATGACAGTGCGGCTTCGGCGATCTCTTTTTCGCCGGCATCCGACGGAACGGCGATCGTGTCGCGCACGCGTCCATTCACCTGGACCACGATGTTGATGGTGTCGACGGTAAGTTTCGTGTCGTCCCACTCGGGAAGCGTCTGTTCGTGGATGGAAAATTCCCAGCCGTTTCGCTGCCATAGCTCCTCGGCGATATGAGGTGCCAGCGGCGCCATGTGCAGTAGCAGACGTCGCACTCCAGATCGCCAGAGATCGGGTGTGATGCCACCGTTGTCCCAGGCATCGTTCATCTGATTCACGTAGTTCATCAACGACGCAATCGCGGTGTTGTATTTGTACGCCCGCATGTCCTCGGTGACGCGTTTGGTGAGAGTGTGCGAAGCGACATCGAAGGCGCGTTCGGCGGTTGCATCATTTCCTGTGAATTTGCTCGGATCGCGAAGGGAGATGTCCCATACCCGGTGCATCCATCGTCGGATGCCGTTGATGCCGGAATCGGTCCAGATCCCGCCCTTGTCCCAAGGGCCGAGAAACATTAGATAGCACCGAAGAGTGTCTGCACCGTACTTGCGAACCAGAGGATCCGGGGCGACGGGGTTCGAGCGTTTCGAAATCCTGCCCTGTTCGGTCGTCATTGTGCCGTGACTGAAGAGGTGCACGTATGGTTCCGAAAAATCGACCAGTCCCATATCTCTCAAGGCGCGATTGAAGAACCGCGCGTAGAGGAGATGCATCACGGCATGCTCCATGCCCCCGGTGTATTGATCTACTGGAGCCCACGAAGCCGAAAGTTTCCCATCGAATGGATTGGCCGCATCATCAGGGCTGAGATAGCGCATGTGGTACCAGGACGAGTCCATGAAGGTATCCATGGTGTCGGTCTCGCGTTTGCCTGGTCCGCCACATTGCGGGCACGGCGCGTTGAGGAATGCCTCGTGCTCGATAAGCGGTGATCGTCCGGAAGGCTGGAATTCGGCGTCGGAAGGCAGTTCGACTGGAAGGTCTTCGTAAGGTACTGGGACCGCGCCGCAATCGTCGCAATAGATCACGGGAATCGGTGTGCCCCAGTAACGTTGACGCGAGATCAGCCAGTCACGGAGGTGATACGTGACAACACGTTCTCCCCACCCGTTTGTCTCGATTGCGTCGGCGATGGCCTCCATCCCTTGCTCGCTCGGCAACCCGTCGAAATCACCGGAGTTGACTTGGGTTCCGGGAGCAATGTAGGCCGCGTCTAGTTCTTCGCCAGCCCATCCGTCAGGAGCGACTACAACACGGATCTCAAGGTCGTATTTTTTCGCGAATTCGAAGTCGCGCTCGTCGTGAGCCGGCACGCCCATGACTGCGCCGGTTCCGTAGGTGGCGAGCACATAATCGCCGACCAGAACCGGAACGCGTTCGCCGTTCAGCGGGTTGATGCAGTATGCGCCAGTCGGGACGCCAGTTTTCTCTCGGACGACCGAGGTCCGTTCAATCTCAGTTTCCCTCGCGGCTGCAGCCACGTACTCGTCGACGATGT
The DNA here is from genome assembly GCA_965204425.1 of Dehalococcoidia bacterium. GTDB lineage: Bacteria > Chloroflexota > Dehalococcoidia > Lucifugimonadales > Lucifugimonadaceae > Bin127. The sequence continues at coordinate 1,691,158 of OZ241990.1, read as the reverse complement.
CCTTGTAATCCGGTTGAGTCAGTTCCTCGACGAGCGGGTGTTCGGGTGCGAGGACGACGAACGTGACGCCGAAGATCGTGTCTATCCGTGTCGTGAAGGTCGGTATCGACGCCGTTTCTAGTCCATGTTCGGAGATGTCGAACCTGATCGTGACGCCTTCGGAACGACCGATCCAGTTTTCCTGGCTGACGACGACTTTCTCAGGCCAATCGATGCCAGACATGTCGAGCATCTCATCGGCATATTTGGTGATGGCGAAGTACCACTGCGGCATGTTCCGCTTGACTACGGTGGCTTCGCAACGTTCGCATTTGCCGTCTTTGACCTGCTCATTCGCAAGCGTGGTCTGATCCTCCGGGCACCAGTTGACGGCCCCGTCCGACCGGTACGCGATCCCGTTTTCAAGGAATTTTAAGAAGAAGTACTGGTTCCACTTGTAGTACTCGGGATCGCAGGTGACTATTTCGCGCGACCAGTCGTAGGAGTTACCCATGAGCTCGAACTGTTTGCGCATGTTGGCGATGTTGCCGTAAGTCCACAACTTGGGATGGACGTTGCCTTTGATCGCGGCGTTTTCGGCTGGTAATCCGAAGGCGTCGAAGCCTTGGGGATGGAGGACGTTGTAGCCTTCCATTCGCTTGAAACGTGCCGCGGCATCACCACCGCTGAATGCAAACCAATGGCCGATGTGGAGGTCGCCTGACGGGTAAGGGAACATCGACTGTACGAACCATTTCGGACGGCTGCCGTCTTCAGGGATCCATCGGTAGATCCCAGCATCGTCCCAAAGGGAGCGAATGCGCGGTTCGATCTCGGCGTGATCGTAGTTGTCTCGGCGTGAACGGGCGTGACTGCCAGTGTTTCTGGGGCTGTCTTGATGGGTGTCAGGCACAATTGCCATCGACGTAACTCCGTCCCGGATTCGGTGTCGGTTTCATCGCGAAGCGATAGAACTTTACCGATTCTAACGTAACGGATAAGCGATCCTAGAACCTTCGTGGACCTCCAACTTGAGGTGTTTTGCAGCGTTGCTATTCCCTGAAATCGAGTCTCCAAAGGAAATTTGAAAAAAATCTCTTAAAACACTTGACCTAGTCACACATATGTGCAATATAATACAATAGTGACATTCGAAACACACTAAACATCGGAGGAATCACCGAGTAATGCCGAAACCGAGAGCCAAGACCCGAGAAGTTAGACGCCGAATCTGGGAGTTCATTCGCGACTACCGACGCGAGAACCTCTACGGCCCGAACCTGCGTGAGATCGCCGAAGCTGTGAACATCAGCTCCGCGTCAAACGTCAACTACCACGTCAAACCGATGATCGAGCAGGGATTGTTGACGGGCAACAGCAACGCCAGATCCCTCAACGTCAACTCGGGCATCCCTATCGTCGGCACCGTCTCTGCAGGGCCTAACGCGGTACTGCCGGAGACCGTCGAGTGGGATCAAGTCAGCGAGTTTGACACCATCGATTTCCCAGATTGGCTGGTCGGTGATGTCCGTGAACCCTTCGCTTTGGAGGTGACTGGAGACTCGATGATCGATGCGGGGATCATGGAGGACGACATCATCATCATGGAGAAGACCAGTCATGCCAAGCGCGGAGAAATGGTGATCGCCTACATCACGAGCCGTGAGGAGCACACCGTCAAGCGCTACTATCCCAACGGTCCATCCGTGACGTTGCAACCCGACAACAAGAACTACGCGCCTTTGATCGAGGATGCCAAAGACATCAGCATCGAAGGCAGGGTTGTCGGCGTAGTCAGGCGTTACTGAGCCGGCGCGATTAATCGTTGACCTTCGGCCCTCCGTCGAGCGCTAGTTCTCGACGGAGGGCTGGGCGCGTTAGAGCCATTCGTCCTGATCCGGTCGGTCCCGGCTCACGTTCGCTGGTTATCTTTTACGCGCATCGAATACAATCTAGTTGGATGCCTCGGTGTTCGAGGCAGCAACTCATCCTGAAGCCACCGCACGGCAAGGTCACGACATGTTTGGTAGAGGCATAGGCCCGCTCGAGATTTTCCTGATCGTCGTTGTGGTGCTTATCATCTTCGGCGCCGGAAGGCTTCCCGAAGTCGGACGCGGCATCGGCACGGCCATCAAAGAGTTCCGCGGCACTATCGGCAACAAAGACAACGCCGAAACGTCGGACGAAGAGAAGTCCGAAACTTCCGACACTGAGAAATCCAGTTAGTTGCCGCTGTCGGTGACGCTTCTCTCAGCCGCGTTGTTAGTTTTCGGCGTACGCGTAGCTAATTTCGTCAGCAGCAAACCTAGTTCGAACAGAACCACTACTGGTGCGGCGACCATCGTCTGAGTGACCGGATCCACGGTTGGCGTCACAACCGCTGCGAGGACGAAGGCGAAAAGGATCACCCACCTTCGTTGCTTCGAAAGACTTTCCGGTCTTAAGATTCCCAATTTCGCGAGCAGGAACATCGCGATGGGCAGTTCGAAGATCAATCCCATCCATACGACCAGCGTTGTCACCAACGTGACGTAGGAAGACAACCGAGGCGTTACAAGCGCTATCTCACCCCCGAACTGAAGCAGGAAATGGATTGCCGGAGGAATCACGAGATAGTAAGCGAAAGCGGCACCGGCGATGAAAAGTAACGTGCCACCCGGCAGCAACAAGTAAAGCGTTCGACGTTCGTTCCCTTTCAACCCAGGTCGTACGAACATGATCACCTGGTAGAGCACCACTGGAAATGCGGATGCGAATCCGACGAGCACCGAGACCTTGGCAGTAACGGACCAACCTTCGGTGATGTCGAGCTGCACCAATCGAGCAGGATCGTCAGGACGCACTCGCTCCAAGGCTTCGAGTGCTGGACGTTGCACAAAGTCTTGGATTGGCCGGTAGAACGCGAAAGCGATGATTGTCGCTAGGATGATCGCCCCGACCGCGATGTAGAGCCGCTTCTTCAACTCGTTGAAGTGCGACATCAGCTGGATCGGCCGATCTTTCAAGACGTCGCCCCCGTACTTTCGGGTTTTGATTCGGAGATTTCTTCTCCCGACTGAGACACGTCGGTATCGGTCGACGTCGCCTCAGTGTCGCTCTTCGTGTAACCGGATGGCCTCACGACGGATCGGGCGAGCGATTTGAGATCTGCCACGTCTCCTGTGACACCACGTGCCTCTTCGCGGAAATCATTGAGCTCACCCGTAAGGTCACGAACTTCGTCAAGCAGGCCGTCTTGGTCGAGACTCTCCCGAATGCCTTCCATGTCGACTGCCTCCTCCACCATCTGCGTCAACTCTTCACGCTGACGACGCAATTCCGTCATGTATTTGCGCGCGGTCCGCGCCCCGTGCACAAGGCGGGCCGGTCCCACCACAAGCAAAGCGATGAGGAACACGACGATTAGTTCGAGCCCCCCTATCCCGAGGAAATTCATGCGGTGGCTCTTTCCTCATGTGCCGCACACGTTGCATAGATGTGCGCGTTGGCAAAGTTGCACACACCTTTGGGCAACATCGCGCGCACCGCGCAAAGGGGCAGTCCGACAACGTTCAAGTAGCAACCCACTACCGATTCGGCTGGATTGAACTCGACGTCTTGAACACCGTAAGCTCCGGCTCGATCGAATGGAATGCCTGTCGAAACGTACGCCGCGATCTCGTCGTCGGTGTATTCACGCATATCCACATGGGAAACGACGGAGTGTGACAGGATTTCGCCAAGCTGCCGATGCGGGGAGTATGTCATCGCCACCGTGGTCACAACATCGTGCCGTCGCCCCCTCAAACGGTCAAGCATGCCGTTAGCTTCTTCTTTGTCAGCAGGCTTACCGAGAGAAGCGTCGTCGACTACCACAGTGGTGTCGGCAGCCAACACGACAGTGTTCCATGGCAACCGATTCTGTGTCGACGCCAGCGCAGCAGCGAGTTTCGTCTCGGCGTTCCTCAAGGTCATCGCAATGGGTTCAGGTTCGATCAGTGAGGTGATCTCCGAGTCACCGCCGGAGCCATCTTGGACCACGAAAATCAACCCTGCCAGAGCCATGATGTCACGTCGTCTTCGGGATCCCGACGCCAAGATGAAACGTGCGCCTTGGCCACCCGTCCCAACAGCAGAGTCGGTTGTGTCAAGGGACGGCATTTCTGGTTGGGATCGATCTGCGGTGTGGTGGTGACTATCGCTCGAGTAAAGCAATAGATTCGACGTGCCGGGTCTGCGGGAACATATCGACGGGACGGACTGATTTCAGTTTAAACCCGCTCTTGCAAAGGGCGTCGAGGTCACGTGCCATCGTGACAGGGTTGCACGAGATCATCGTGATCCGGCGCGGCGAAAGTGTCATCAATGCCCCAAGTGCCTGCGGATGGCATCCGATCCTTGGCGGGTCGACAATTGCGATGTCGACGGCTTCTCCCGATTCAACGAGTTCCGTCGCTGCGATCTCCGCTTTAGCCTCGATGAACTTCACATTATCGACATCCGAGCAGTTGACGCGGGCATCCATCACAGCTGATGCAGACTCTTCTATGCCGATGACTTTGTTGACGAAGGGCGAAAGCAAACGGGAGAAGGTTCCGACACCGCAGTAAAGGTCCACTAAGGTTTCTGTTCCGCTCAGATCGAGCATTTCGACTATCTCTTCCACCACCAGAGACAGTTGTGCGGTGTTGACTTGGAAGAAAGATGAAGCCGCGACTTGGAACGTCGCCCCACGAACCTCTTCAACGTACTTCTGACGGCCCGAGGGAACATCCTGGATCTCCGCCGGCAATAGCGGTTGGATGATCGTGTCGCCCGTGTTGGTGCCCACTCTGATCGAGAACTGGGTCATACGATCCAAACGACCTTGGAGTCGGGCAAGGGTGTCGTTGATGCGGTCATCCATGATCATGCAATGGTCGATACGGACGAACCGACGAGTATCTGCATTGACATACCCGGCGACTCCTTGATCATCGCCTCTACCGACGCTGAACCGTGCATGGTTGCGGTAACCAAATTGAGCCGGCGAAGGCAAAGTGTCTCCGACCATGACGCCCTGAAGCGTTTCGTACTCGGCAAGTGAATGCGTCACGATCTCGCGCTTGATCTCGAGCTGGCGATCGTAATCGATGTGTTGCCACTGACAACCTGAGCAATGGTCGAAGTATCGACATTCAGGATCGACGCGGTATTCGGACCCCGTTTCGACAGACGCGACAGCCGTGGCGATACGGTCTCGGTAGATCTTGACGACCCGGGCGGAAACTACTTCTCCCGGAATCGCCCCTGCGATCGTGACTGGGGCACCGTCTAACACCGCAGTTGCGTTCCCTCGTTCGTCAAACTCCTTAGCTTCGAAAGAGAGCGTATCGCCAACTTCCAGGCCGAGGTGCGACGTCACGTCAGATCCACGGTAACGTTTTCTGTGCTTTCGTTTCGCCATTGACGGGAAGTTGGTTGTGACCGCCCCGCCACCTCATGCTACCGGTCATCCAAGGCGTTCAATTGAACTGAATTTCAATATACAACCGCACCGTTTGATACTCTGAAACTAGGCGAAATTCGGACAACCGATGCCACCCGAAGCCGCCACCAAAACCTCTGAAATGGCCTTGACCTTCGAAAAACCGAACGCGTCGTCGAACGGATCGTTGGATGGCACCAAACCACGCGTCCGTCGTCGACTCCCAGAGTGGTTCAAGGTACGGGCACCCGGAGGTGAGAACTACACCGATCTGAAGACGCGCTTCCGGGGCTCAGCACTTCACACCGTCTGCGAAGAAGCCGCATGTCCCAACATCGGCGATTGCTGGGAACGGCGAACCGCCACATTCATGATCCTCGGCGACACGTGCACTCGCGCCTGCTCATACTGCAACGTGAAGACCGGGTGGCCAGGTGAGCAGAACATCGATTGGGCAGAACCTTTCCGTTTGGCCCAAACTGTAAACGCTATGGACCTGAAGTACACCGTCGTGACCTCGGTCGATCGCGATGACCTTCCCGATTTCGGATCAGGGATATTTGCGATGACGATCAACCAGATCCATAGGTTGTCGCCGCATTGCAAAGTCGAGGTCTTGATTCCAGATTTTGGCGGCGACCGGAATGCCTTGGCACGGGTGGTCAAATCTGGGCCGGAGGTGCTGAACCACAATATCGAGGCGCCACGCCGCATCTTCACCAAGGTGCGACCCAAAGGTGATTACGACCTTTCGTTGGAGTTGATCCGCCGCGTCAAGGAAATCGACCCTGAAATGCCGACGAAATCAGGAATGATGGTGGGGCTGGGCGAGACGAAAGACGAGGTTTTCCAGACAATGCGCGATCTGCGTGATGTCGATTGCGATTTGCTAACGATTGGTCAATATCTGCGCCCATCGGAGCGACATCATCCGCTGATCCGCTTCTACCATCCTAGCGAGTTCGGAGAATTCGCCCGCGTCGGCATGGATATGGGCTTCAAACACGTTGCTTCCGGTCCGCTCGTAAGATCCTCCTACCACGCCGACGAGCAGCACGAATCGGCGATCGACGCGCTCTTAGCGAAACGCGCGTAAGTTTCTACTCGTAATTCATTTCCTGGAGCGCACAGGGAATGTTACCTACACGAATGAAAGCCGCAGCCCACAAGGTCGCGTTCATCACTCTATTTCTCGTCGCGTTGGTTGGATCAACCGCGATCGCGGATGAAAATTCGCATAGCTCTGTAACCGGCTATTTCGGGTTAGACGACGATGGACTTCCGATCGTTGATCGCCACGGCATCATGCTCGTATTCGATGGCGAGATTGCGCCCGAGACGGTGTCCGTCGACACATTCGAAGTGTCGTTAAATGACGGATCTTTTGCCGAGGTAGTCGAAACCCGGGTTGAGGAGCGATATGTGTTCTTGCGACTCCGTAGTGAGTTGGCTTCCGATGCTACGCCTATCGTGGGAATCGCGGAGGGAGAGGAAGTTGAGGACTTGGCCGGCAACTCGACCAACACACGGAAGTTCGGTTTTGTGCAGGTAGCGGACGGAATCTCGCCGCGGCTGACCGTCACTTTGAGCGGCGGTTCGGGATTGGGTACGGGTGATGAGGGACCGGATCGGCTAACGAACGACTCGATCGACATCCACATCACGTCAGACGAACCATTGCAGGGTGCGCCACGGGTGGTGGTGGTTTGTGAAGGCCTGAGCTGGGCTGAGCGCGACAAGTCGTCCGAAATCGAACGCGACATCGAAGATTTCATTGCGAATCGCAATGGTCCATTTTCACAGCGACCGCAGGAACCGCCCGGCGCGACGTACACCTGCGGTTACGGCGCCGATGAAGACGGAATAGACGACGGGTTCGAGCTGACTGAAGACGTAGCCAACTCGCGTCCGGGTGAAGTGTGGGAATTGACGTGGCGTAATCCGACAGGTTCGATGACGAGCCTTAGGGACGGCGAACTTGCAGTTGTTGTGTACGGTCGCGATCGGTCGCGATATGAACGGTTCGGCGAAACAGTCTCCAATTGGTCGGCATCCAATGGCGATTTCAGGTTGGATACTCGTTTCGGTTTCGGAGCACTTTTGGAGCAAGTAAAAATCCATCCGCCAGACGGATCAGTCATACGCGAGCGGCACCCATTCGTGTTGCTCGAATTTCCAGAATCGACAACCGTTTTCCTGGATTCGGTCGTGTTGGACGGTATCGAGATCGCGAACGAATTCGAAGAAATTTCAGCAAACGAGTTCGTCTACTGGCCACTAAGCATGAACCGAGGCAGGCACGATGTCGACGTCGAAGCGACGGATGCTGCTGGCAATACCGTCGATTTCGGCTTCAAGTTCGAAACAGCTCGGCGCGGCGATTTCGTGGTCGGACTTCAGCCGGGCTGGAACGCCGTATCTTTTCCCGCCGATCCCGTTGACGCCGGGATCGCATCGGTTTTCGATCAACCCAGCGTCGAGGTTGTGATCGCTTGGGACGGTTCTCAATTCGCACGGCCTTGGGCTATCGCCGTGCGTCGAGGCGGACGATGGGAACAGTCCGCAACATACAATGCGTTGACCCAAATCGTCGCTGGTAGAGGCTATTGGGTGAAATCAACCGGATTTACTAAGCAAGCGGTACAACTTGCTCGTCGTGCTCGCATATCCGAAATCAATCGGAATCCCGGTTGGAATTTCGTCGGAGTCACAGACTTGAGCGGTAGCCAGACCGAAGACCATTTCGGTAAAGATCTGCTGGACGAAGATGGAAATCCCGTGTACGCCAGCGAATATCTCGGCGGTTTCGAAGCAGCGTTCACCTGGGATCCAATCGACGGTCGGTTTGAATCGGTTTCACAGTCCGAAACCTTGACGGTTGGCGATGGCGTCTGGGTTTACTACTGACCACGCTTGCGCTGCAATCATCGGATCGATCGATCTACGTTCGATGTCGCATACTTGATGCCAACGACCATGTCCTCGCTCTACATCGTTGCGACTCCAATCGGAAACCTCGATGATCTGACCGTGCGCGCCGCGAACGTGTTCAAGACCGTTCCTGTCGTGATCGCCGAGGACACGCGCGTGACCCGCCGAATCCTGAATCATGTCGATGCGCAACCTCGGATTGTCAGCCTCCATCGACACTCTTCAAAAGGCGATATTTCGCGCGCTGTGAATCACCTGGATGAAGGTGACGTTGCCTTGGTTTCTGACGCTGGAACCCCGGGTGTCAATGATCCGGGACAAGCGATCGTCGAAGCTGCCGTTGAACGCGGACACCAAGTGGTACCACTTCCTGGGCCATCTTCGGTCATCGCCGCTCTCTCGGTGAGCGGATTCTACGCAGACAAGTTCGTTTCATACGGGTTTTTGCCGTCTGCTGGCAACAAACGTAGGCGTTTACTCAACCAGATTGCGGTGGATGCCACAACCGGCGTGGTTTTCGAGACGCCACACAGGCTGAGAGATGCGTTGGTTGATATGGCTGCATCGTTCGGAGACCGCCCACTAGCCATCTGCAGAGAGATGACGAAGCTGCACGAAGAGATCTGGCGCGGGACGGCCAACGAGGCGTTGGAACATTTCGTTTCGCCGCGCGGAGAGTTTGTAATCGTTGTTGCTCCGTTGCAAAAAGGCGGAGACCGAGCAAATTCGGAAGCATCCCTGAATTATGAAAAACTGATCCATTCGGCAGCATCGGAACTTGAGGATCATGGGTTGTCAAGACGCGATCTCGTGGACGCGGTGGTGGACAAAACCGGTTTGCCGAGACGACAGGTTTACCAGTCGTTGCATCAGAGACCAGGCTCAGAATCGTAATAGGCTCTGGAACCAGCCAAGTAGAATCGATGAGAAGCGCCGCGCTGCTTTCTCCTCGACAACAACGTGACGGGCATCCGCGGTCTGAAACGAGATTTCCAGCTTGTCCAGAAACATCCTCGTCTGCGTAGCCTGGCCCTACGTCAACAGTGAGCCGCATCTCGGACACATCGCCGGGATGAACGTGCCCGCCGACATCTTCGCACGTTATCACCGCATGGCTGGCAACAAAGTGGCGATGGTGTCCGGCAGCGATATGCATGGCACACCAACGGCTCTCCGCGCAGTAGACGAAGGCGTCAGGCCAGAAGATATCGCTTTCAGGTATCACGAGATCTGGTCCAACTGCATGAAACAGATGGGTTTCTCGTACGACCTCTACACCCACACGCACACGAAGATCCACGAGGAAGTCGCGCAGGACATCCTCCTAACCCTCGATAAACACGGCTACATCTACGAAGACAAGCAGTTGATGCCTTTTTCGGAGTCTGAGCAACGCTTCTTGTCGGATCGCTTCGTTGAAGGCGTCTGTCCCGTTTGCGGTTTCGATGGAGCGCGTGGGGATCAGTGCGATGGTTGCGGTCGAACCCTGGATGCCACCGACCTCATAGAAATCCGCAGCATACGCGATGGCAGTACTCCGATCTTCAAAGAGACAACTCACCTCATGATCAAGTTGAGCGCGTTCCAAGAACAGCTCGAACAGTGGGTGGAGACTAAAAACGATTGGCGTCCGAACGTGCGCAATCAAACGCTCGGTTTCTTGAACGAAGGTCTACATGATCGCGCAATGACACGAGACATCGAATGGGGCGTACCCGTCCCGTTCGACGGCTACGACAAGAAGCGCATCTACGTCTGGTTCGAGGCCGTCATCGGTTACTTCTCAGCGACCAAAGCTTGGGCCACTGAATCCAATGACGGTGACGCATGGAAAGAGTTTTGGCACAACCCGGACGCCGAGTCGTACTACTTCCAAGGCAAGGACAACATCCCGTTCCACACCGTTTTATGGCCGGCCATGCTGATGGGTTACGGCGGACTGAACCTGCCGACCGATGTCGTTGCTAACGAATACCTCAACCTTGACGGCCAAGGATTCTCGAGCAGCCGAAACTGGGCCGTCTGGCTCCCCGACTATCTTGAGCGTTACGATGTCGACCCGCTACGCTACTATCTGGCCTCCATAATGCCGGAAACTTCTGATTCCGATTTCACGTGGGAAGGTTATCTCGCCGCCAACAATAACGTGCTCGTGGCCACCCTAGGCAACTTCGTGCATCGTACTCTGACGATCACGACGCGCAACTTCGACAGCATGGTGCCTGAAACCGGCGAGTTGGGGCTACAAGATCAGGCAGTCCTTGACGCCTGTTCGAAGACGTTGGACGATGTGTCGGATTCAATCGAAACCCGACATTTCCGTCGCGGATTGAACCAAGCAATGGAGCTGGCGCGAACCGGCAACCGCTACCTCGATGCCGAGGAACCATGGCGGACTGTCAAGTCTGATCCTGACAAGGCGGCAAAAACTCTTTGGACAGCACTGAACGTCATCGCGACGCTGCGGACGGTTTTCTATCCGTTCATCCCGTTTTCGTGCGACAAGATGCACGATCTGCTAGGGTTTGACGGGGCGACGTCCTCAGACGGTTGGCAGAGGAGGATCGTCGAATCTGGGTCGCCGTTGCCGCGGCCGAAACCGTTGTTCCGAAAACTGGATCCCGAGATCGTCGACGAAGAGCGAGAAAGGCTCGCGGCACAACTAACCGGCAATTGACCTGGATTACTAGGTGACCGATTCCTCAACGCACACCTCGCGTGACCAAGACGCAATGACCACTACTCGAGCAGCGTCTCAACAGGACTTATTCGCACCGATTGCGGGAGACCTTGACAAGGTCGTTGAGGTCATAACCCAGCTCAGTATCGACGAGATCGAACGGTGCCCGGCCGGTATCGAAGCTATCGATACCCTCGACGAGCGGCTTGCCCTCGTCATGGCTACCCCCGGCAAGAAGATGCGTCCGGCAATGACTTTGCTGGCATCGAAGCTCTGGGGTGCCGCTCCGGACGAAAAGATGATCAGCATGGCGGTCGCCGTCGAGCTGCTACACATAGCCGCACTAATCCACGACGACACCGTCGACGACGCAGATGTCCGGCGGGGCAAAGCGACAGCCGGTTTCCTTTGGGGCAACAACTTCGCCGTGTTACTTGGTGACTACGTATTCGCCACATCAGCGAAGTTCGTATGCGCAACGGGTTCAGTTCGATTGATCAGCCGCTTCTCAGAGACGATCGCTGAACTCGCCCGCGGCGAGTTGCACGAGATGGTCAGCAACTGGAATTTGCCGGTTACGGTTGACGAGTATTTCGCCCGGATATACGACAAGACGGCATCGTTGTTTTCGACATCGGCCGAGAGCGGCGCAGTCTTGGGAGGTGCCGACGAGAGGTCGGTCGAAGCACTCCGAGACTATGGCTACTACGTCGGCATGGCGTACCAAGTCAAAGACGATGTGCTTGACTACGAATCCACAACCGACGAGTTGGGCAAACCGGCGAATCAGGATATCTTGAGCGGTAAACTGACACTCCCGGCGATTTACGCATCGGAAGATCCCGATTGTGCCTCCGAGATCGAAGCGTTCTTCAATCTGCCGGAGAACGAACGCGAAAGCGCATTGCCGAACCTACTCGATATGATCCGAAGCTATGGCGGCGTCGAACGCGCCGAAGCGACGACATCCGACTTCATTGATAAGTCACTTCAGCGCCTTGAAGTGGCGCCACAATCGGTTAGTCGAGACTCGTTGGCCGCTATCGCTGATCGTGTCAATTCGATGTAATCGAAAACACGCTGCACCTCGTCGGGCTCACTCCGAGTCGCCCAACGTATTCTCACAAATCGGAGTGTTTTTCAGTGCAGAATAGCCTTATGTCGCCCGAAACTGTCATCGAGAAGCTTTCCGCGATCTACGGCGAATTCGAGCAGACGCCTCGGTACAACGCGCTCGATGAGTTGATATTCACCGTCCTCACGCAACACACGTCAGACCTGAACGCCGAACGCGCGTTTGATCGATTACGTCAGAAAATCCCGACATGGGAAGAGGTGATGGCCGCGGACCAACGGGAAATCGCCGCTGCCATCTTCCACGGAGGAATGTCCAACCAGAAATCGAAGCGGATCAAAGACATTCTTGCCGACATTCTGGAAAGACACGGCGAGCTGGAGATCGAGTTCCTGAGGGAATACTCCCTAGACGAAGCTAGACAATGGCTGATGGATCTCCCCGGTGTCGGGCCGAAAACCGCGGCGGTCGTGATGGTTTTCGCTCTTGGCATGCCCGCCTTTCCCGTTGACACACATATTCACCGTCTCTCAAAGCGCCTCGGTTTTATCGAAGAAAAAACATCGGCAGACGCGGCCCACCAAATCATGGAAGCGATGGTCGAACCGGAACTGAGGTTCCAGCTTCACATGCAACTCATCACGCATGGCCGGCAGATCTGCAAAGCGCGCAGGCCATTATGTGACCAATGCCCTTTGTCCGAGCAGTGTCCATCGAGCACGGTTTGATCCAGTCTCGCGAGACCGTTTGTAGCATTGGTTCGACGAGGTGAAAGCATGAAGATAGTCTCCGTTGAAGCCACAAAGGTCAACTACCCTCGGCTAAAGCCCATGACGGTGCCACGCCCGGGTCCGTCCAGAAGCGATCTCAACAGTCAGGCGACTCCACTTCGCCGCTACACCAAGCACCCTGACTTCACACCCAGCGGTAAAACTCCCGGCGGCGACCGGGACGTCGGTTGCGTCGTAACGCTTGAAGACGGCACGTGGGGCTTCGGGTTCACCGACCACGGTCGCACAACCGCGTCGCTGATCGATGACTACCTAGCGCCGGTGATCGAAGGTCGCGACGTTATGGCTACGGAGACCTTGTACGACCTGATGATTCGGTCTACATCGGGATTCGGCACGAACGCACTCGTCGCTTACGCGATTGCGGCCGTCGACCTCGCTTTATGGGATGCCAAGGGAAGACTTCTCGAAAAACCTGTCTACAGCCTCATCGGAGGCAGTACGGACATCCTCAAACCTCTCTACTCCACCGGTAACGACACGGCTTGGCAGAAAGAACTTGGCTTCGAAAACTTCAAACGTTTCAGCCCCTACGGTCCACCTGACGGCATCGCAGGTATCAACCGACTTGAAGAGGAGATCGCCGAGGCACGCGAAATTGTCGGTCCCGACGCAGAGTTGATGCTCGATTTCTGGATGGGCTTGGATGTCGAGACGGCCGTTCGTACCGCCGAAAGACTACGACCTTACAACCTCAAATGGCTCGAAGACGCTTTCCTGCCGGACACGCTGGATGAATACGAACATTTCCGAGAACGTGTGCCTTGGCAGACCCTGGCAACTGGCGAACACTGGTACGGCATCTATCCCTTCTTCCATGCCGCGAAGGAGGGCTTGATCGACATTCTTCAACCCGACATCATCTGGTGCGGCGGTTTGACGCCGCTCATCAAGATTTGCCACGTCGCCGAGTCTGCCGGATTATCCGTCATTCCTCACGGAAGTGGCGGCACCGCCTATGGACAACACGCCTGTTACGGTTTGACTGCCGTTCCCATGATCGAGTGCAGTGGTCCCGTGATGACCGAAGCTGGCGTGCCATTGCACGAGAAGGACCGTCTGCCCGGCACAGTTGCACCCTTTGAAGGGAAGCTCAAGCCAAGCGACGAACCAGGATTCGGTTTAAACCTGAAGCGCGAGTGGTTTCCGCCGTTCTTTGATTGAGAATGGATCGTCCTATTTGTGGACGGCCTCCAACGACTGGATAATCCCTCGCATGTGGCCGACACAGTAGGCGATGTATTCGCGCCCTTCCGGGCCGTCGGTCGTCAGCCGCATGATGTGGTCGTAATCGATGCACCCTTCGTAATCGACGTCGTATAGGGCTTTTGCGACTTCGTACATGTTCAAATCGCCAGAGTCAGGGATTACTTCCATGTAGCCCTTGTTCTCAGGGATCGTGCCAACCACGTTGCGGAAGTGGACGTGGAAAAGCCGGTTCTGTTCGCCGAAGTGCTTGATGCCTTCAAAGATGTTTTGTCCCGACTCGTAACGAGTTCCCACGCAGAACGTTATGCCGTTTGCGGGGGATGAAACCTCGCTGAATAGTCTGTCGAACGACTCGAACGAGTTGATGATTCCCGGATATCCGTTCAGCATCGGCACCGGCGGGTCATTTCCGTGGGTGGCCACTTTGACGCCGCCTTGTTCGGCGACCTCGCAGATCGCTGTGTAGTGCTTGATGTGTCTGGCCCAAAGATCCTCTTCGTCTGGCGCGTCTGCCGCTCGCGGCGTTGCAAGAGCTTCGACAAGATCGAACTTGGCGTGTTTGTAACCGCCGCGCCCCTCTACGTACTCGACGATAGGCGGAAGATTCCGATTGCTTACCCCGGTGGTATACGGTTGCACCCCCAAGACCGGAATATCGAACTCAGCGCAAAGCTCGGCGTTGATGCAAGCGTTGCGAGTTTCCTGCTCAGCGTTGGGACCACCGAGGTAAACATCGTGGAACTGACTAGACAGGCAGTTCGCGCGCTCGATCACTTGGCCGGCCTCACCCAGCTTGTCAACCACCATCTTCATGCCGTCCCTGCTCGCTGCACCACCAGATTCCAAGTAACCAGGGACCATGTCCATGGTGATGTCCACTGCGTCCACACCGATCTGCGTCAAAAACCGCAGATCCTCTGGTCGATCCAACCAATCCGGACTGATCCGTGTGCCGATCCGCATCATCGCAATTGCCTCCTGATGTTTGCTTGCAGATATTGATACCACACGGCGGCGGAACTATTGCCCCTCTCCTTCCGACCAACATCTCAATCGTCGTTTACGAAGGTGGACATGACCTTCGTGGCGAACGTTTCAAGGTTGGTGAGCGTTTTGCTCAACGGGATGCCCATGTGAGTGAACTCGACGAGCAGATAGTTAAGGTTGCATACCTCTTGTAATTCCTGAATCCTCTCCACCACGTTTTCAGGAGAACCAACGAGCAGAGTGCGCGGCTCCAAAAAATCCCAATCCAGCTTGACATTAGGATCCAAAACCTCGTCCGGATCGGTGAAGACTTGCCTGCCCCGAAACGGATCGTTGAAGATGAAAGCCGACATAATGCCTTCCTCCGCCTCTCGCCGCGCTTGCTCCATCGAGGAAGCGACGTACGTGGAGCGCATAACGGCTTGGTCTTCTCCAACGCGGTATTGCCTTCCCTCTCGTTGAGTTCTAACCTCGGCGTAGAGTTCCATTCGACTCCGAATCCTGCGGGGAGGAGGCTGCCAGTAGCAGGCTTTCAGGCCGAGTTCAGCCGCGGTCGTCACAGAACGGTCCGTCGACACGGTCATCCACATTGGCGGGTGCGGTCGCTGGTAAGGCCTTGGTGTCACCCGCAGTTTCGTCACCTTCTCGCCATCTTGCCATGCGGGATTCGAGGGGTACCTAGGGTGGGTGAATGTTGTTCCTTCAGCAGGAAAGTTGTAGTTTTCTCCGCGGTGCGAGAAATACTCGTTTGACCAAATTCCCCGAACGATCTCTATCGTCTCTCGGAACAGTTCTCTGTTTTCTCGATCCTTTCTGGGGTCTGCATTGGGATGGAACTGTGGGCCTTCATACGGCCAGATTCCCCTGCCGAACCCAACCTCGACGCGCCCACCTGTCATGTTGTCAAGCATCGCAACGTCTTCCGCTAGCCGAATTGGATGCCACCACGGGGCAATGTTTGCCATCTGTCCGATCCGGATCCTAGATGTCCGGGCGGCGAGGTCAGCGCCAAGCAGAATCGGGTTTGGTAAATCGCCCACACCGTAGGGCCCGAAATGGTGTTCCCCGAGCCACATGGCTTCAAATCCGAGCTCCTCGGCCAAGATAGTCTGCGCCCTGAGATTTTCCAACATGCCAACGGCGTCAGTGGCTTCTCCGGCGGAACCAGCTACGGTCGTGAAGGCGGCGAATTTCATGGTTGTTACTCCTTCAGGTCTGATCTACGACCATAGATGTGGGCGTACCGTACGTCGTTGGAACATTTTCAGAAATCGGCAACCGACTTTTTTGCGCGAGCACAACCATCATGCTACGCTGGCGATTCACCCTACTGGAGGATCGACGATATGTCACCGAAACAGAACAAAGGTCTCATCCAGACCGTACTTGGTCCCATCTCGCCATCGAAGCTTGGTCCCACCACGACTCACGAGCATATCTACATCGATTTCTCCTTCATGTTCCGCCCGGATCTGGATGCCCCGTCAACGGAGTTGGCGGATGCTCCCATCGCACTCGACAATTTGGGTTGGATACGGCGCAACTACTACAGCAATCGCATGAATGTGCAGTTGATGGACGTAGAAACGAGCATCAAAGAAATCAAGATGTACAGGGAAGTCGGCGGCGGCGCGATCGTGGAAGCGACCACCAACGGTATCGGGAGAAATCCAGATGCTTTGGCCGAAATATCCCGTGGGGCGGGGGTGCATATCGTCATGGGCGCCGGTTTTTACGTGGACGCGGTGCATCCTGAAGATATGGACGAACGGAGCGTGGAGGATCTAGCGATTCAGGTGACTTCTGAAGTCACTCAAGGAGTTGACGGGACTGATATCAAAGCTGGAATCATTGGCGAGGTCGGCTGCACTTGGCCGATCACGATAAACGAGCTTAAATCTCTGTCCGCGGCGGCGATCGCACAGCAGGAAACAGGCGCGGCGATATTGATTCATCCGGGACGTCATCCCGATGCACCGGCTCAGATTTTGGATGTACTGGCGAACAGCGGCGCTGACATATCGCGAGTGATCATAGGACACCTCGATCGCACAGTGTTTGAGTTCGAGACGCTTAGGAGCATCGCTGCTTCAGGTTGCTACCTCGAATGGGATCTTTTCGGCAACGAAGGCTCTTACTATCCTCTAGCGGATATCGACATGCCAAGCGATGCACAAAGGCTCGACTTCATAAAGCGAATCGCCGAAGCGGGATATTCCGACAAGATTGTTATTGGTCAAGACATCGCCACGAAGCACAGGCTTGTCAGCTATGGCGGCCATGGATACGGTCACATCTTGGCAAATATAGTCCCAGCAATGCGGCGCAAGGGATTTTCGGAAGAAGAAATCGCAGCGATAACCGTTGACAATCCGGCCAAGATACTTACTCTCGCTTAACCGTGTCCACAATCCGTACCCTCGACACGCTCGCGACTTTGCGTTGAACCCCATTAACGGGCCGTCAATTATTCTGATTGAAGCCGTTTCGAATTTCTTCGAGTCAACAACCACGCAGGAAGCACTATGTCCGCAGATAACGCTCCCAACCGCCCTAACATCATCCTCATCCTCGCCGACGACATGGGCTATTCCGACCTCGGATGTTACGGCGGTGAGATCTCGACGCCCAATCTGGATCGACTTGCCAACGAAGGCATGCGCTTTTCGCAGATGTACAACACTGCGCGTTGCTGTCCCTCGCGTGCATCACTCCTAACCGGACTGAATCCACACCAAACTGGCGTAGGTCATATGGGCAACACCATTGAAGGTGAACCTTCGTACCAGGGATACCTCAACAATCGATGTGTGACCATCGCCGAGGTACTCCGCGACGCTGGTTACCGAACCGGAATATCTGGCAAATGGCACTGCGGATCTGATCCCGAACGCGCCGACGAGGGTCATCCGCAACTCCAGCGCGGATTTGAGCAAATGTTTTGGTTCGAAGGCGGAAACGGCTACTTCAACCACTCGCGCTTCTTCATCGACCAAACTGCTGTTGAAGCGTCGGGAACCGACTACTTGACCGACATGATTACCGACCATGCCGTAAGGATGGTCGACGATGTTCAGAACGACGATCGACCGTTCTTCCTCCACGTTGCATACACGGCTCCTCACTGGCCGTTGCAAGCACTCGAAGAGAACATCGAAAACTACCGAGGCAAATACTCGGGTGGATGGGATGCGACGCGAACTGCGCGGCACGAGAGGCTGAAGGAGATGGGTGTGCTCGACGAAAAGTGGGATATCGCACCACGCGATCCCACCGTCGAAGCATGGGAGGATGCCGCCCACAAAGAGTGGGAAGATATGCGGATGGCGGTCTACTCCGCTCAGGTAGAGCGAATGGACGAAGGGATTGGCAAGATCTGCGACGCGTTGAAATCAAACGGTGTCGAGCGAGACACAGTGGTGATCTTCCTCTCGGACAACGGCGGTTGCGCGGAGTTTCTCTGCGAAGACCCAGGCAACGAACACGTGGATCCGTCGCGCGTTGTTCCGCTTACCAGTGACGGTCGTCAAGTCAGAGTTGGCAACTCCCCCGACATCACTCCCGGCGGCGATGACACGTACATGAGCTACGACACTCAGTGGGCGAACGTGAGTAACACTCCGTTCAAGCGTTTCAAGCGATGGACGCACGAGGGTGGAATCTCCACACCGCTGATCGTAAACTGGCCCGCCGGTATCGGCGAGCAGGGGCACTCAGGCAAGATCTCGCACACTCCGGTTCAATTGATGGACCTCAACGCGCTGTGCATCGACCTAGGCGACGGAACCTATCCATCCGAATTCCGCGGTTACGAGATCACGCCGCACGAAGGCGAGAGCTTCCGTCCGGTCATAGAAGGCGACGATAACTGGGCGAAGCAACGCCCGTTGGCGTGGGAGCATGAGGGCAACCAAGCCGTCCGAGTAGGCGACTGGAAACTCGTCCGCGAACACGGTAAACCGTGGGAACTCTACAACCTTGAGCAAGACCGCACCGAGTTGAATAACCTCGCCGACGGAGACGCGGATCGGGTTTCGGAGCTCGCTTCGGCGTACGCAGAATGGTTTGAGCGTGCCGGTGTCTCCCCATGGCCACCAGGACCAAAAGGCAGTTGGCAGTTCCCCGGATTGTCGGATGACGGCGCGTTTGCCATGCGCGGACACGGACACGTGATACCTCGCGGATTTGTGCGATCCGCGGCCGATGCGCGGCAATAACAGTCGAGCGAGAGCCAGTTAACGAAACTCCGCATCGCCGCGCCAAGGAGGAGTATCCCAGCGATGGAAATGTTGACGAAGAACGCCCAGAAGGTGGTCGGGAGTCAGGTTTTCGAGTACTTCATCATCGTCCTGATACTCGCGAGCGGCGGGATTCTCGGTTTGAGAACCGTACCGCATATCGCCGATCAGTTCGGGGATCTGATGACGTTGGGCAACCGGATCATCCTCGCGATATTTATCGTCGAAGCCTTGTTAAAGATGCTCGCGCTGTCGCCGAAACCCCAGCGCTACTTCAAGGACGGTTGGAACGTCTTTGACTTCACCATCATCGTCTTCTCGCTTGTTCCAGCTACTGGCGCGTTTGCGATGATCGCCCGTCTTGGTCGCTTGCTACGAGTTCTTCGATTGATCTCGACGATCGAGGATTTGAGACTAATTGTCGCCGCTCTCGTCAAGTCGATACCCAATGTCGGTCACATCTTGATGTTGATGAGCATCATCGTCTACATCTACGCCATCGTCGGATACCAGCTGTTCCACCAACACGACCCCGAACATTGGCGAAATATCGGCATCGCCGTGTTGACGCTCTTCGAAATCATCACTTTAGAAGGATGGGTTGACGTCAACGCCAAAGCGATGGAGCTGAATCCGTATGCTTGGGTTTACTTCGTCAGCTTTGTGATCGTGGGCACCTTCGTGGTTGTCAACCTCTTCATCGCAGTCGTAATCAACAACCTTGATCGGGCGAAAGAAGAAGCCCTCAAAGAGTTGCAACCACCGGTATCACGCGACGAACTTCTGCAAGAGCTGCGTGAAACTCAAAGCAGCTTGAGGCGACTAGAAAATCGAATATCTGACTTCGATCAAGATGCCGAAGCCAAGAACTAAATCGGCATCTTCACGTTTGCTTTCGACGCCGTTCCGCACTGCGAATGGCCATGACAGTTCGTGAATAGAATGTTCAGTGTTGGCTATACGTTAGTTTTTGCGAGCAAGTTGCAATGTCCACTTCCGA
Source organism: Dehalococcoidia bacterium (assembly GCA_965204425.1). Classification (GTDB taxonomy): domain Bacteria; phylum Chloroflexota; class Dehalococcoidia; order Lucifugimonadales; family Lucifugimonadaceae; genus Bin127. Next base: position 1,670,822 of record OZ241990.1, on the reverse strand, counting down.
AAGATACCGATCCGCCACCCAGACTCTCTATGACCAAGCTACGGTTGAACTGGAAGCCGGTGACCTGAGGCAAGCGTCTGAGAAATTCTGGGGTGCCGCGGCGCAAGCTATGAAGGCACTTGCGGAGCGTAAGGGGTGGCGACATCGTTCGCATCGCCATTTTCACGAAAACCTCGACCTGTTAAAGGACGAACCCAGTCACACCGACATCGTTCGTTGGTTCGGGATGGCCGAGTCCTTACACATCAATTTCTGTGAGGATCGGGCTAGTGCCGAAACCATCCGCATACACGCAGGAGAAATCCGCCAACTGATCGATCGCCTTGAGCAGGTCCGGTAAGTTTTACTGATCTCTAACTGGTGGCGGGCCTTCAACAAACTCTCCGCCAGAGCCGTCCTCTGGCGCAAATCCCAGCTCAGCCTTCGCACGACTGATGTCGAAAATTTTCCACATGTTGTCCGACGTCGCGTAGTAGATCCCGTATCTAAGCGTCTCGGGTGCGTCGATGCTCAGTTGGACGATCTGAGCTACGTCGGCGTGGCTCAACCACAAAGACAACGCGAACGGAGAGAATGTAGGGTCGTCTGTGGATATGACCCAACCTATCCGGAGATGGATCGACGACACGTCGTGGTAGTCGTTGTAGTAGCTACCAATCGCCTCACCAAACGCCTTTGACACGCCGTAGAAACCGTCGGGGCGGATCATCGTGTCTTCGTCGACCAGCGGATACGCGCTCGCCTCCAGCTTTTTGAACTGACCGGTCCCGACCAAACTCCAAGGCTCGTCTAGATAGTTGCCGCCCGTCGCATGGTTGGATGAAGCAAAAATAACGCGCTTCACACCCTCACGCCGGCTAGCTTCGAAAACGTTGTAGGTCCCGACCAAGTTATTCGGCAGGACAGATTCCCACTCGGCGTAGGCGGATCTATCAGCAGCAAGGTGAACAACCGCATCGACTCCCGAAAATGCTGGCTGCATCGCATCCAGATCGTCCAGAGAAGCGACGTGCGACGTCACACCGTCGGCCTCTTTCAGATCCAAAGACGAAAGCTCATATCTATCGCCCAGGCGGTCGATTAAAATTCCGCCGATCAACCCCGCACCGCCGGTGATGAGAACCTTCTTCTTGCCGTCAGCCATCGGTTTCGCCTCGCAATTTCATATTCGTTGCTCGATTCAAGCCACAACTCCTATGAAGGATAAACCCGCGACATCGGTCTCCTGTCGAACGACGGGATAATCGATGGAACTTTCGGACGTGAACTGGCGTCTAGATAATAGTGAGCAACTAGACCAAGGAACAATCATGAAACTTTCAGGATCCCAAATCCACGCTCGGCAACGACAGCGCGTCCGCGTCTACGCGTTCCATGTTGCGATGGTGATCGCCATGGCAACCGCACTCGCGTTCGCGTTGGGATGCGGAGCTGGAGAATCAGCTGTCTACTACGACGACTCTGGCAGACCTGGGTCGCCCGGCGCTCCCGCGGCTTTGGCCGCCAAGGACGAAAGCGCAGGATTCGAACGCGAGGTTGTCGTCGAAAGAGAAGTCATGGTCGAAAAGGAGGTCGTGAGAGAAGTCGAAGCCGAAGCCATGATGGGCTCGGATGACTTCGCGGAAGAATCGGCTCCCGCAGCCAAAGCGATGGCCCAAAACGAACTAGGCGAAAGCGTTGACGTCTCCACCCAACCCCAGCAACGCATCATCGTCCGCAACGCTGACATGGTGATCGAATCGGATCAACCAGTCGTGACAGTTGACGCGATCGGCGATTTGGCTGTCTCGCGCGGCGGGTGGGTTGTCAACAGCAACACCAGCGACCACGGCTTCTACCACATAACGATTCGAATCCCTGCCGAAACGCTCGACGCGGTGATCGAACAAATCTCCGGTGCCGTCACAAAGGTGGTTTCCGTCAACTCCGACTCGACTGACTTCACCGAGGAGTACATCGATCTAGGCGCGCGCCGTACCACCGTCCAAGAAACCGTCGACGCACTCACCCAACTGCTCCGAAACGAAAACTACGACAACGTCAAGGAGCTTCTCGAGGTCCAGCGCGAAATCACCAACTGGCAATCAGAGCTGGAACAAATCGACGGACGACTGAGCTTCATCAGAGAATCCGCCGCCTTTTCGCGTCTCACAGTCACCGTCAACCGATCTCCAATCCCCATGCAGGTCGATGTCGGCGAAGATGTCCATGTCGGCATCGGTGTCGGCCGCAAATTCACCGCCCGCTTCTTCCCGCCGGAGGACTACGATAGGTACGAAATTACTTGGGACTTCGGCGACGGCTCCGGGACCCAAACAGTTTATTCTGGGCTTCGCACGCAAGGAGAAGATGGCCTCCTGAGCGTTCCGGTCAGACACACTTACCAATCGGATGAATTCTCGCCCCACGTCGTGACCGTCAGCATAAGGGCCTACTCCGATCGCGGCTTGGCTGAGGGCGAAGATCAGCTCTGGGCCAACGTGTCCGAACTGCCACGCATCGACGCCTTCGTAACGGCTTCGGAGTGGGACGTTGAGCAAGGCCAACCGGTAACGCTGATCGCGTCATTCAACCATCCCGATACGCTCCGCAATGTCCGATACACATGGGACTTCCGTGACGGCACCCCGGTCGTCGAAGGCACGGTCCCGTCAGGTGATACCGGCGTCGAAATCGAGCATGCCTTCGATAGATACCGTCCAGAGTCGTACCAGGTGGTTTTCGAGATCCGAGGCGACAGCGACGCGGGCGAAGTTGAAGAAACCCACAGTGTCTACATCTTCGTCTACCCGGCACCAGAAATCGAAGGATCCGACTTCGACGCTGGTGATACCGCGACTAGCGCAGTGAACGTTCTGATCGCAGTCGCTGCGTTCGCCGGAAGTGCCGGGATATGGATTGCGATCACATCCCCGATATGGCTGATCTTGGGCGCCGGAGTGTTCTTCTTGATCCGCTTCATCAAGCGCCGCCAACGAAACGTGCAACGCGTCGTTTTCGTCCCCAACCCAGAGACGGAAGCCGAGGGTGAAGCTGCGGAAGAAGAAAACACTGGCAGCTAGACGTCGCAACACCCAACATCAAAGCCCGGAGCCGATCGTGGTTCCGGGCTTTTTGTGTCTCAGCAATAACCCTGCCCCCGGAAAAGCGATCTTGAAATTCGAGGGAACAAATCTCCGACACCGTGCGTCATGTCTCCAGTGACCAAAAAGAACTGTCACGGAGGAAAACCAAAATGAACGCTAAAACGCTACAGATCAAATCTCTCACCACTAACGCGATGCTCGCCGTCGCGCTGGTGATCATCGGCACACTCGTTGCTGCCACGGTCGCTTGCGGCGGAAGCGAAACCGTTGTGCAGACGGTCGTCGTTGAGAAGTCTCTACCAGGCAAACCAGTGCTGCAGACCGTAATCGTCGAAAAGGAAGTGCCCATACGCGGCGAAACCGTCCTACAAACGGTGATCGTCGAGAAAGAGGTCCAGGTAATGGGCGAACCGATCGTCCAAACGGTGGTCGTGGAACGAGAGGTTCAAGTCGCAGGCGAGACGATTATCGTCGAAAAAGAAGTTGAGGTCGTGAAGGAAGTTGTGGTGGAGGTCGAAAAAATCGTCGAAGCCGAAGTGGCGAGTTCCGCTCCTGCGGCGACAGCACGACCCGCTGCGCAAGCGGAAGCAGCCGCAGCGCCGCAATCGATGTCTGCCACTCCGGTGGTCAAGACGTCGCCGTCGGATCAGCATCAACCGTCGCAACCCGGTGCAACCACGTTCGAGAACACCCTGCGCAGCCGGTTTGCCCTGACGGCGCATGACAACACCTCCACCTTCAGCCTCGACACCGACCGCACATCGTTCCAGCTCGCCCTCAACTGGGTTCGCTCCGGCTACGAAGTCGATCCGGCGTCCGTCCGCGCCGAAGAGTGGATCAACGCCTTCAACTACGGCTACGAATACCCACGTCATGACGACTCGTTCAATATCACGACCGACGTCATCGAACACCCGCTCGACGGCGGACTGCACCTGGCCCGAGTGGCGTTCCAAGCTCCCAACATCGCGATCGACTACCCGCTCAACGTAACGCTAGTCCTCGATGGATCAGGTTCTATGGCTGACGGCAACCGCGTCGAGATCGCACGCCAAGCCGCTGAGACGATCCGCGACAGCCTCGGGCGCGACGACCGCATGTCGATCGTCCACTTCGACAACAACGTCAAGCGACGCCTAACCGTCGAAAACAAGAACCCCGGAGATCAAAAGATCTACGATTCAATCAGCAGACTTAGGCCCGATGGCGGCACCAACGTCCAAGACGGACTCAACCTCGGCGTCCAACTGGCTGCCAACATGCGCAGGGATCGACCGCATGCCCTCAACTACGTGATCCTCATGTCCGACGGCGTGGCGAACGTCGATGCTACCAACCCCTTCGCCATCCTCGAGTCGGCGCACGACAACGATCCCGACAACCCGCTTCGACTCATCACCATCGGCGTCGGCATCAACAACTACAACGATGTCCTGCTCGAGCAACTCGCACAGTACGGCAACGGATGGTACCGATACCTCAGCGCACCCGAGGAGGGACGAGCACTCTTCGCACGCGACAACTGGCTGGCTCTCTCCGTCCCGTTCGCAGACGCTACCCGAGCACAAGTCGTGTGGGACGAAGAACTGGTACGCAGCTGGCGGATGATCGGATACGAGAACCGAGTCACCTCCGACGAGTCGTTCACCCGTGCCGAGAAGAAGTTCGCCGAACTACCTGCTGGCACAGCCACCACGGTGTTCTTCGAGCTCGAACTCAACGATCCCAACGTCCTTCGCAGATCCGGCGAATCCCTCGGAGACGTGGAAGTCCGATGGGTGACACCAGTGACTGGTGATGACAACCGGCAGCACGAGGAGATCGAAGCTGTGCTCTCGCACCGAGACGCCGCAACCGACTTCGGAGCCATCGTCGCACTCGCCGCGGATCGCTACAGTGGACTCCACGAATACAGTGGCGATCACCCCGGCACGATCCAACGCGATCTCGGCGAGCTGGCCTACATGCTCCAAAACGTCGGCTCTCCCATCGCTGAGACGCAGGCCTACTACGACTTCGAGTTCGTGCTCCACTCGCTGGTCGGCAGCGTCGAGCCGCCGCCACGCACTGGATACAGCAGGTAGGACGAAGCGTGACGATGTCACCCCGATCACTCCGCGTTGCATAAAATCGCGCGGAGTGATCACCCTCCTCCAAAGAAGCCGCATCGACCGCTTCGTCGATGACCTGGCTGACTTCGACGACTTCGATGCCCGGACTGAAGTCGTCGAAGTTCGTACCGACGACGGGGATAGCCCTTTCCTATACTTTGTCAACGAGTTCTGGACCCACAACCAGCGGGCAGGACACACCATCCACGAGATCAGCTATCGCGCCTGCTTCAAACCGCAGCTTCCAGAGTTCTTCATCGACCGGATCACCAATCCCCACGACGCCGTCTACGATCCCTTCATGGGGCGCGGCACCACTCCGATACAGGCTGCGCTGATGCGCCGGCGCCCCATCGGCAACGACGCCAATCCGATGTCGATGATGATGACGCGTCCTAGGTTGGACACTCCCGATATCGAGGATGTCAAGGTCCGACTTGAGGATGTCGAGTGGCGAGATGGAGAACCGACTGAAGATGACGAGCGGTTCGATGTCTACTACCATCCGTCGACGCTGCGACAGATCGTTGCACTGCGCAGATGGCTGCGCGACCGTGAGGCGAGCGGGGAGTTCGACAATGTCGACGACTGGATACGGCTGGTTGCGATGAGCCGGTTGACCGGACACTCGCCGGGGTTCTTCTCCGTCTACACGCTGCCGCCGAACCAGGCGACTTCGATCGAGGCGCAGCGGCGGATCAATGAACGGCGAAACCAGACGCCGCCCGAACGGGATGTGCCGGATCTGATCCTGAGGAAGAGCCGGTCGCTGCTGCGGCAGGGCGGGTTAACGCATCGAGGTGCGGTGCTGAGCAGCGTCGATGCACGGGACACGGCGCATATCGATACGAACTCAGTGAACCTCGTAGTGACGTCGCCGCCGTTTCTGGATGTGGTGAACTACCGGATGGACAACCATGTGCGGGCGTGGTTCACCGGGATCGATATCGATGCTCAGACGATCGACACGCCGTCAGGTACGGACGAGTGGCAGCGGTTCACCGCCGAGACGGTGCGGGAGCTTTGCCGCGTGGTCAAGCCGGGCCGGGCGATCTGCTACGAGGTTGGCGAGGTGCGGAACGCGACCATCATGTTGGAGCACCTGGTTATCGCTGCGGTGCGGGATGCTGGGTTGCCGGTTGAGGTTATTGGAGTGCTGGTGAATGAACAGGAGTTCACTAAGACCGCGAACACCTGGGGGGTGACCAACAACACCAAAGGGACTAACACCAACCGGGTTGTGATGATGATGGTCCTCGACTAGAGGGGACGGCCCTGCCTCACAAACCGGTAACGTCGTCCGTTAGAACGGCAGGCTGGTTGAGAAGTCGGGGATGCCTTCCCAGCGACCGCCACCGGCGGCGCGTTGGACGGCGATGGTCTTGATGACGTCGGGGTTGGTGAGGCCGTGGGGGGCGCGCCCGGTCAGGGCGAAGCTGACGTTTTCGGCCTGTTTCTGTCCGCACTCTTCTAGGAAGGTGGGCGAGTAGCCAGCGAGGTGGGGGGTTACGTAGATGTTGGGCAGGGTGAGGATAGGGTCTTCGGACGCTACGGGTTCGACCTCGGTGACGTCGATGCCGGCGAAGGCGATCTGACCGTCGCGCAGGGCGGCGTGGAGGGCGACCTGGTCGACGATCTTGCCGCGGGCGCAGTTCAAAAGGATGGCCGTCGACTTCATCTTTCCGAGCGTCTCGGCGTTGATGATGTGGTCCGTCGCCGCGGTGTGCGGAGAGTGGATCGAGATGATGTCGGACTCTGCCAGAAGCTCGTTGAGATCGACGAGTTGGACGCCGTAGAGGTCGGCCTGCGACTGGTAGCCGTAGGGGTCGAAGGCGATGATGCGCTTGGGACCGAAGCCTCTGATGCGCTGTGCGAAGGCCCGACCGATGTTGCCGAAGCCGAGGATGCCGACGGTCTTGCCGCCGACTCTATCGACCGTTTCCTGAAACTCCCGCATGAGTTCGGGGTCTTCCGCCCACTTGCCGTCGCGGGATGCCTGCACCGTCTCGGGGATCTTGCGGAGAATCGCCAGCAGCATCGCCATGGCGTGGTCAGCAACCTCTACGGTGTTGACGCCGGGCACGTTGCATGCGAGCACGCCGAGATCGGTTGCTGCATCGAGATCGATCGAGTCGACGCCGACGCCCATGCGGCTGACGACTTTCAGCTTCGGACACGCCTCCATGACGTCGCGACCGGTGAGGGGCCAGGTGGCGACGAGTGCGCCGTCGGCGTCTTTGAGCGCTTCGACGTATGGCTCGTGATCGGTGAATGGTTCGAGGATTTCTACCTCAATGTCGCCGGCCGATTCGATGATGCCTTTGACATCGACGAACGTTTCGCATGTAACCACAACTCGGAGGGTCATCTATCCTCTCTCCATTACTTCGACTAGTGTTTCGACTATGCTGGGCAGTTTCGAGCCCGCTTCGATTCGCAACTATCAACCATAACCCCAAACCAAACTAAACGCGCCAACTCCAATCTCGATTCACCTCCCGTAACATCTAATGCAAACAATTTCCCATTTCTCCGAGGAGCGTCAACATGACCGACACTACTCGCCTCCTCAACGCTGGTTCCAGTAGCGACATCCGTCAGCGCGGGTGCACCGTGATCACCGGGGCAGGGCACACTATCGCTGTCTTTGCAAAGGACGATACCTTTGCTGCCGTCGACAATCGTTGTCCACACATGGGTTTCCCGCTCGATCGCGGGACGGTTAAGAACGGCATCCTGACGTGTCATTGGCATCACGCCCGTTTCGACCTTGCGAGCGGGGGTACTTTCGATCCGTTTGCCGATGATGTTCGTTCGTTTCCGGTGACGGTCATCGACGATACGGTTTACGTCGATCCGAATCCGCCGGAGGAAGATCCTGTTCAGAGGTGGTCCAAACGTCTTCAGGAAGGCATGGAAGACAACATTCGGCTTGTGATCGCCAAGTCGGTTCTTGGTCTTAATCCGTCGCCTGCCGATTACCGCACGCCGCTCGCCATTGGCGCGGATTTTGGAACCACATACTCGAACGATGGTTGGGGGCCGGCGCTGAGTATGCTTACGTGTACGGCGAATTTCTTGCACTTGCTGAGGCCGGAAGATCGGCCGCTGGCTCTATACCAAGGGCTTAGGCAGGTTGCGACAGAATGCGCTGGACGCCCGCCGCGGTTCGTTGTCGAGCCACTCCCGACGGGCGAGACGCGCCCTGAGGTATTCAAGCAGTGGTTCCGAGACTTTATTGAGGTTCGTGACACCGATGGGGCTGAGCGCGTATTGCGGACCGCAATCGAACTAGGACTGACAAGCCGCGAGATCCACGAAATCATCTTCGCCGCCGCGACCGACCGCATCTACATCGATGGAGGCCACGTCGTCGATTTCTGCAACAAAGCGTTCGAACTCCTCGACCACATCGGTTGGGAGCACGCCGGACAGGTTTTGACGTCACTTGTTCACGGTATGGCGACAGCGCGTCGCAGTGAAGAGCTGAACTCGTGGCGAAATCCGATCGATCTTGTGACGTTGGTCAGGGATGCGCGCGATCAACTGCCTGAACTCTGGTACAACGCCACGCCGAACCGCGGCAAGTGGATCGACCACGACAACCTCCCCGAGACCATCCTCGGCGATGATCCGTACATCACCATCACGTCCATCAACGAGGCTGTGCGCAATGGAGCCACCGCGGAGCAATTGGGAGGCAAGGTTGCGTACGCCGCGTTTCTGCGCATGGCGCGGTTCCACACCTCAAATGAGTTTGGTGATTGGGACACCGTCCACAACACTCTGACTGCGGCCAACGCGCTGCACCAAGCCTTGATACGTGCTCCTTCGATCGAGTTGATCCGGGCGGTCTACGACACCGCCATCAGCATCTACCTTGATCGATTTTTGAACATGCCGCCGCAACGCATTCCTCAGCCGAGCGCGAATAGTGCGACCAGCGGACTGCGTCAAAGCCTCCTCGAAGCGATGAATTCTCAGCAGCAGGTAGAGGAATCGGCTCGTATCGTCACTAATTTCGTGGGGAATTCGACAGAACCTGACGACATCATCCCGACGCTTGCCCATGCGATGCTGCGAGAGGATTCTTCGTTCCATCACTTCCAGATCGTCGACGCCGCCATCAAACAGTACGAACTACGAAAACCGAGTCCATCGGCGCGCCACTCGCTGGTCGCGATGGGACGATTTCTCGCGGCCCATTACCCGACACCGAGGTCAGTGAACCAGACCTACAACATCGCGGTCCGGCTGCAACGCGGTGACGAGATCTTTAACGAAGACTAGGGTTTCTCGCCGGTGATTTCACTTAGCAGCTCGAAGAATGCCTGCTTCCTCGGAGTGTTGATGCCCCAGTTCACGGGGACGTTTTGATAGCCGTCGTGGTACTCGCCGAATACTGAATTGCCACCAGCGGCGTCACCTGGGTCGAAGTAACCCCACGACGCGTAAGCCGATAGTGCCGATGTGAAGTTGTTGTTTGGGTTATCGAAGTCGAAATGGTCATCCTCGGTGAATAGGATGGGTTTCGGGGTGTAACTCGGCAGGGCTCTGGTTTCTTCGACCATTTCGGCGATCCTGTGCGGTTCCGTAACGCCGTTGCCGTGCAACATCATGAAGTCCGAGACGCCGGTCACATCATCGTCCGGCACGCGGCCGCCACCGTACGAAGTACCGACTAGCAACCGCCTGCCGTCCTCTTCGATCGATTGCGCTCTTTCGATCAACTCCGCGACGCGGTGCGGCTGCAAGATTTCGTGTTCGTAGCGCGGCACGTTGGATTCGTTATTGATCTCGATCAACACGTTCCTGAAACCTGACGCCAGCACCCACATCGTTGCATCTTCCACCCCTCGACACACTGCCTGTTCATCGATCAGCCGTTCGTCTTGCCCGAAGTAAAAATAGCCTAGGATTACTACCATCCCCAAACGGTCACACGCCGAGATTATCCTCCGGGTTCTTTCGAAAAAGGCAGGTTTCAGCGAACCGTTGGCGTTGAACGCTGAGTTGTGCCACGGCTGCGAGTCTGGACTTGGCAATCCTGCCCAGACAACATCGTCGTCAACAGCGATGCCTCGCTCTTTCATGTTTTCTCGGAACATGGGCTCCCGATAGTAGCCAGTCGGGCTCCCTCCTTGGAGATTCACAGTGACTGCCAACAATCCGTGAGATCGATAAACGGGCAACATCGCGATGAACTCGTCGGTGTTTCGATCTGGATCCCATTCGCCGGTGTCAGGGTATGCCCATAGAGATCGTGTAACGGGATTTTCGTCGTCGAACACCGCGTTGGTCATGCGGCTGTTCATCAACAAACCTTCAACGTCCCAATCGCGGTATCTCCGCCCTGTGTATGTGGGAAGGCCGTCGATGCGCCACTGTTCTCGTTCGATCGAAATCTTGGTCAAGTGAGTCCCTCGCCAATCATCAGATGTCGCCCTTTCGGCGACACGGCTCGATTGTAAGTCGCTGTAGGCACGACGCCACTAACTTAAGATTGAATGTGGCGCGTCACAACAACAATTAACCGTCAAAATGTCCGAAGAACCCAACAACTTCGATCCCGTCCTGCCCGAAGCCGAAATCGACTTTGTCGAGACCGAAAAGAAGTGGCTCGAGCGATGGAACATTCCAAATGAGGACGAGCAGACCATTATTGACCGGTATCTGACGCGCAACGATGAAGCCGAGAAGAACTACTCCTTCATCGACGGTCCGATAACCGCGAACAATCCCATGGGCGTGCATCATGCTTGGGGACGCACATACAAGGACCTGTTCCTGCGATTCCGGAACATGCAGGGATACCGGCAACGATTCCAGAACGGTTACGACGGCCAAGGGTTGTGGATCGAGGTTGAGGTCGAGAAGGAAAAGGGCTTCAAGTCGAAGCACGAGATCGAGACTTACGGGGTCGGCAAGTTCGTCGAGGAGTGCAAGGCTCGTGTCGATCACTTCTCAGACATCATCACACGGCAATCGAAGCGTCTCGGATATTTCATGGACTGGGACGACTCGTACCACACCAAGTCGGACGAGAACAACTACACGATCTGGGCGTTTCTCAAGCGATGCCATGACAACGGCTGGCTCTACAAGGGCAAAGACGTCATGCCGTGGTGTCCTCGTTGCGGCACTGGAATGTCGCAGCACGAGATCGCGACCGAAGGGTACGCCGAGATCGTTCACCCGGGCTTCTTCATCCGGCTGCCGCTGCTTGATCGAGACGGCGAATCTCTGCTCGTTTGGACGACGACTCCTTGGACGCTCGCAGCGAACGTCGCTGCTGCCGTAAACATCGAAAACGACTACGTCAAAGTTCGCAACAATTCGGAAAGTGGTGAACACATCCTTTGGCTTAGCGCCAACCGTCTTCACGTACTTGACGGCAGGCACGAAGTCCTCGAACAAGTCAAAGGCTCCCGTCTGATCGGATGGCGTTACCGAGGCCCATTCGACGACCTCGAAGCCCAGTCTGAGGCTCGTGACCTGCACCGCGTGGTCGAGTGGGATGACGTCGGCGACGAGGAAGGCACGGGAATCGTCCACATCGCGCCCGGTGCTGGCTCCGAAGACTTTCAACTCGGCAAAGAAAACAATTTGCCCGTCATCGCTCCGTTGGATGACAGCGGTGTCTACGTCGAAGGTTACGGTGTGTTGACGGGTAAGTCTGTGGACGAGGTCAACCCGATCATTTTCGACTTGCTCCGCGAGAGCGGCGTCTACTACAAGCTTGAGGACTACTCGCACAGATACCCGGTCTGCTGGCGTTGCAACTCGGAGCTGGTGTTCCGCTTGGTCGATGAATGGTTCATCTCCATGGATGAACTCCGCCACACGATGATGGATGCCACCCGGACGATCAATTGGGTGCCGGCGTTCGGTGAGGCCAGAGAACTCGACTGGCTCCGCAACATGCAGGACTGGATGATCTCCAAGAAGCGCTATTACGGGCTCGCTCTACCGATCTACGAGTGTGGTGGGTGCAACAACGTAGATGTGATTGGATCGCGTAACGAATTGAAGGAGCGCGCGGTTAGCGGATGGGACGAATATGACGGGCATTCGCCGCATCGGCCATGGATCGATGAAATCAAAATCAACTGCTCGAAATGCGGGTCGTTGACAGAGCGGATCAAGGATGTTGGTAATGCGTGGCTAGATGCTGGTGTGGTGAGCTTTTCTACGATCGGTTACAACGACGACCGCGACTACTGGCGCGATTGGTTTCCTGCTGACTGGATCTCGGAGTCGTTCCCCGGTCAGTTCCGCAACTGGTTCTACTCGCTAATCTGCATGGCGGCCGCCTTTGAAGGTGTGGCGCCGACACGCGCCGTGTTCTCGTACGGGCTCATGCGTGACGAGAATGGCGAGGAGATGCACAAGTCGAAAGGCAACGCGATCCCGTTCGAGGAGGCGGCGGACAAGATGGGCGCCGACACGATGCGCTGGGTGTTTGCCCGCCACATCCCGCAGAACAACCTCAACTTCGGATACGGCGTCGGTGACGCGGCACGCCGACGCTTCGTCCTACCCCTGTGGAACATCTACTACTTCTTTACCACCTACGCACGACTTGACGGTTGGACGCCGAGCCACGAGGTCATTGAGGAGAGCGAGGCCAAAAGGAACGGTCATCTTGGTGAACTTGACCGCTGGGCGATCTCGGAACTGAATGCTCTCGTGCGATCTGTGACTGAGGATCTGGAAAACTGGCGCATCGAACGCGCGTCTGAGGCGATTGAGACCTACGTTGAACGTCTATCGAACTGGTACGTCCGACGTTCGCGTCGTCGCTTCTGGAAGTCAGAAGACGACAACGACAAGCAGGACGCCTATCTGACCCTCTACACGTGCTTGACGACGTTGAGCCGTTTGGTGGCGCCGATAATGCCGTTCATCTCCGAAGAGATGTACACCAACCTCGTCAGCCGACGGTGTTCGTACGCTCCGCAATCCGTGCATTTGGCGGACTGGCCGACGGCTGATGAATCGGTCGTCGACGAAGATCTTGGGCTTCGAACCAATTTGGCTATGAGGTTGGCATCGTTGGGTAGGTCGGCTAGATCAGCGGCTGGTCTAAAGGTGCGGCAACCGCTGAACGCGCTCATCGTCGAGTTGAATTCACCTGAGGAACGAAATGCCTTAGAAATGATCTCAGCACAACTCAAGGATGAACTAAACGTGCGAGACGTGCGTGACACATCAGAGTCCGACAGCTTGATGGCTTACCAGCTTCGCCCGAACCTTCCTGTCCTCGGGCCCAAGTACGGACGCCAAGTGAACGAGATTCGTTCGATGCTCGCCAATGCCGACGCGTCATCCGTGGCAGCGTCAGTACGCGTTGGCGACACTGTCGAATTAGGCGACTTTGAACTTGCGCCTGACGAGATACTCGTGGACAACATCGCTGCCGAAGGTTACGCCGTCGAATCGGACGGGACGTACACCGTAGGTATTTCGACCGATATCACGCCGGAACTCCGCTCGGAAGGATACGTCCGCGACATCGCTCACATCGTCCAGAACATGCGCAAAAACGCAGGGCTTGAGATATCGGACCGAATCCATTTGGCGATCGATGCGCCCGAAGGTAGTGAGATCGCGTCAGCGATTGATGACCATGCTGAGTACATCGCGAATGAAACTCTGGCGGTGGAAGTCAACGGCGACATCTCAGACGAGGTAGCTCGTGATCGCCACAGCGTGGATGGTGTTGAGGTAGAGATCGCGTTAGCCAAATCGTCAGTTTAGCGATTGATCTCCGATCACCCTTGTGTGTCAAGTACTTGGTATGAGCCTGAGCCGTATACCAACCCATCGCGTTCGTCGATACTGCCTGCAATCGCGATTTAAGTTGCAGCAGATGATTTGGCAAGAATCAGGAGTTGGGTTGTTCGACCTGAACTGTGATGATATCCGTGTCGCGGAACTGCTGATGTCGGACGGATGAGGCGTAGTTGCGCAGTAGCTGGAGTGAAAGCTCCTGTTCAACGATGCGTTCATCGTCGTAGTCTTGCAGTTGGCGCACTCTGTCTTCGATGTTTTCGCTGCCCGCACCGCCGATGAATTCAAGCTCGGCGACGTCGTCCTCGCTTGAGGCGATTACGACCAGGGAGCGTTCTTCTTCTGGTTCATCTGGCGCATCTAGATCCATTTCCAGGTCGAGAGGCGAGAGCGTGAGAAGGGTTTCCTCCGCGACGGCCATCAGCCGATCGCGCATCGCGTCGTTCCATTTCCTGCTGTCTACGAACTTCGTGATGAATTCGTTCAGTTCAGGGAGGGCATCGATGTCGAGTTTCGAATTGAAACGCATCCTCCTGGGGTTGGTCAACTCGAGGTAGATGATCATTGCAACGGCAGCGAAACCGCCGGTGGTGATGCCGCTCTTGAATAACCCGTTAAGGACCGGGTTGAGATCGGGAACATCGAACAAAGCAAACTGGAACGCTGCTCCGATCCAGAAACACATTCCAGCTACAACGATCCTTTGCTGGTTCTGTTCAGATTGGACGACGGTTCTAGCGCCTTCCACGAAAAGCGTACCGGTGATCAGAACCAGATATCCGGTCATGACAGGACCGGGTATGGTGCTGAGAAGACCGGAAGCTTTGGGAACGAACGCCAAGACTAGGAAGATCAGCCCGATGGTGTAACCGATGTGGCGAGAGGCCACTCCTGTGGTCTGCATAAATGCGGAGCCAGCGGGGTTGATTCCGTTTGGCACTGTACCTAAAACCCCAGCGAGCAAATTGGACACGCCGGTTCCTGCTAGAGCCCCTTGGACGCCACGGAAATCTACAGCTCGATCACCTCTGAAGGACGTATTTTGCGCGACTATTGTTGCGCCGTTCGTCTGGATGGAAATGATCAAACCAAGAAACAGATACGAAGGCAATAGAGTCCAAAACGGGACGCCAAATTCGAAGCCGATGCCAGGCCATTCGGACGGCAATCCGATCCACGGCGCTTCGGCTACGCGTGACACATCGTAAATGCCGAACATCGCCGCGGCGATGCAACCGCCAACTATGCCGATGAGCGGTCCCCAGAGTCGCAGTAGAGCCGATCCTCGAAGTGCTAATGCAGCTACGATAACCAAGGTGACGAAAGCGGTCAACGAGCCGCCAACCGGTTCCTCCGCCGTAGCGTCGTCGAGCAATTTGAACACGACGGATGCCAAAGTGATCGACAGGATCATCATCACCGTGCCGCCGACGATTGGCGTCACAATCCGCCGGAGCAGGAACAGCCACTTCGAGACGACTAATTGGATAATGGCTGCGACGACCACAAGAGTGGTCAAGGTCGCAGGTCCGCCATCGACTACCGCTGTTATGCAGAATGGGATCGCAAAGGCGGCGGTGAACATCGGCAGAACGACACCGCCTCCGATAGGGCCGATGCGTCGTGCTTGAATGATTGACGAGATACCGACGACCACGAGGGACGCGAAGACCATCCAGTTCACGTAACCGTCGCCACGACCCGATGCCTGTGCGACGATCACGGGTGTCACTAAAAGCGTCGCTGACGCGATCAGGCTAAACTGCCAACCGAGGCCAATAGTGGTGAGGAGTCCCGGATTATCGTGTGCCTCGTATTGAGGGTTTTGGTCCGCCGAAGCCGTTGTATGGGTCTCCCGAGATTAATTGAGCGTTGGAAGTGTGATGGATGTTACACGATTCAAGTTTCATAACCATTTCGAGACAATGGATGACTAATCGGTGTTGGGTTAAAACGCATGCATTTGCGTGAATGCCTTGACGAATCGAATCACGTAATTCAGGTACCAACGACATGAAAATCACTAAGGTCACACCATTGTTGGGGCAGGGCAATATCTGCGCTAGCTGGGTGTTTGCGAAAGTCGAGACGGATGAAGGCATCGTTGGCTATGGTGAGGGAACTCGGCACGCAGGTCCGGTTATCGCCGAAGCGATCCGCTGGTTGGAACCCCATGTAGTGGGCAAGAATCCGTTCGATGTCGAATCTCTGTATTCGACGATGTTCAAAGCCACGCATTACTCATGGGGAGCGATTTTCAGCTGCGCAATCACCGCGATTGAGACCGCGATGTGGGACATCATGGGCAAAGCGACGGGGCGGCCAGTTTATGAGTTACTCGGAGGGTCTGTCTGGGACAATGTCCGTTTGTACTCACACATCGGTGGGGGTAGCCAAATCATCCGTATGAACGTCGACGAAGGTGCAATCGCATCCGATGATTTCGGAGCGATACGCGAACGAGCGCAGGAGCTTCTCAGTCGTGGATTTACGGGTGTCAAAACGTTCCAAGCTGGTAGGCACAACGTCACTCCCGGCAGTTCTGCCCGGATGGGAGATTTCTGGCCGAACATGCATATGCATCGGGAGGACATCCAAGCGACCGCTAGGAAAGTTGAGTTCATCCGAGAACAGGTAGGCGACGACGTCGAAATCACTTTCGACGCCCACGGTCTCAACGCGGTTTCTGCGTTGAGACTCGCCAAAGCCCTGGAACCGTTTGATCTGCTTTGGTACGAGGAGCCCGTGCACCCCTTCAATCTATCTGCACTGAAGCAGCTCCGGTCACAAACGGACATTCCGATTGCGATGAGTGAACGACTACACGCGTCGACGGAATTTGCCGAGGTCATCGATACGGGCGCTGTTGACGTTCTGATGCTCGATGTCCAGTGGTGCGGAGGCGTCTCGCAGGCGAAGAAGATTGCCGCTCTTGCTGAAGCGAGGTACATCCCAGTGACGCTTCACAACTGCAACAGTCCGCTGGCTTCTGTGATCAATGCCCACATCGCTAGGACGTTACCGAACTTCCTCAACATGGAGTTCATGGATCCGGACGTGACTTGGCGCGACGAGATTATCACCGAACCGTTGAGAGTCCGAGACGGCTATCTGGAAATCACCGACGAACCCGGATGGGGCGTTGACGTCGACGAAGATGCATTGGCCCGTTATCCGTATGACCGCGAAGTGAGCGCATACGAAGAACGCGACCAGAGGCTCAATCGATAACCCGCACGGTCAATTCCATCGGGTTGCTGCGCACCAGTCGATCCGCGTTTTGTTCGAATCTCGTCGCATTAGACAGTCATGTGACGAAATACGTCCTGCAGATCGCTCGATTGTCTCGAAGCGACGCTGTACCCTTTGGCATCATGCCTTCAAACCTGTTTATTGGTATAATCCAGCCCAACTCAGGATGTCGCTAAATATCGGTAGGAAAGCGATGAGCACGAAAAAAATGCAATTGATGGCCCACCTGATGCGGAGGGCTGGTTTTGGGGCTTCCAAGGCCGAACTCGAGAGGCTTGTCGAACAGGGTTACGATGAGACGGTCGAGCAACTTCTAGATGTCGATAACCCGAAGTGGATGGATATTGACCTGATTCGGCGGTATCACCCAGATCACATGGGCATGATGGGTAACAACGTCGGCTCTCACTGGATGTATCGCATGATTTCGACCGACACGCCGCTGCGAGAAAAGGTGGCGTTGTTCTGGCACGGGATTTTCGCCACAGGTTACGCAAAACTTGCCAACGGGAAGGTTCTTCACGACCAGATCAGAATGTTCGCGCGTCACGGCATGGGTAAGTTCGACAATCTTTTGCTCGAACTGTCAAAAGATCCGGCGATGATCGTTTGGCTGGACAACTGCGAGAACCACAACGGCAGGATCAATGAGAACTACGGTCGTGAACTGCTCGAATTGTTCTCGATGGGGGTTGGTCACTACTCGGAAGACGACATCAAGGAGGCCGCGCGAGCGTTCACCGGTTGGACGATCGGTAATACCGACTACATGACGCTCAAGTCGATGCGGGACTCGATCTGGCCATACGGTCGATTGTCGTTCCACTTCGAGTACAAACCGGAAGACCACGACAACGGCGAAAAAGAGTTCTTAGGCCGAAAAGGCAACTTCAACGGCGATGACATTATCGATATCGTCTGTGAACAGGAAGCGACGCCGCGATTCATCGCGAGGCACATGTACAGCTTCTTCGTCGCAGATGAGCCTCCAGTTCCCGAGTGGCCGTACAAGCCGCCGCGCGATCCTGAAGCGATCGAAACGCTCGCTAAGGCCTATTTCGACAGCGGCTACGACATCAAAGAGATGCTGCGGGTGCTGTTCAAATCAGACTTTTTCAAGTCGGAAGACACTTGGTATCAAAGGGTCAAGAGCCCGGTCGAGATGATGGTCGGCGTTCTCAAGTTGACGGGCGAGTTCCCGCGACCGCGTGAAGAGATGATCGTGACTCATCTGCATGCCATGTTCATGGGTCAACACCTAATGAATCCGCCCTCCGTCGAGGGCTGGCACTGGGGCACCGAGTGGATCGACTCGGGTGCGTTGGTCGAACGCGTCAACTTCGCGTCGGAACGGCTCGGGAACCTGGAGAACCCGGGTGTCCAAGCGATTATCGATAGCCTGATATCCGACGACAATGGGCACACCGCACCAGAGGACCTCATCGATGGCGCGCTCGAGCAGTTGTCGATCTCCAATATCACGGATGAGACACGCGAATCGCTCATCGAATTCGTCGAGCGGAGCGATGAACTTGCTGATGATCAGTCCGCACGCGAACGAGCTGCCAACGCGCTCAAAATCGTAGCCGCGGCACCTGAATTCCAGAGGGCATGACCCAAAACGACGACCGTAAAGATACTCGAAGGCACATATGGTTGCCCCAAAGATTGGTGACTGAATCATGACTTTGGCAGATTCGAAAGAAGAAACTGGACGACTCTCGTATAACCGAACCATCGGTGTCACGGCGATGTTCGGGCGTGGTTTCTACTATCCAGTCGACATCGTGGGCGGCGACGATGACCGCCTTTACGTCCTCAACCGTTCATCAGACGGTGATAAACGAGGCGTCCGGGTCACCGTGATGAACCTCGAAGAAGAGTACTTTGGAATCTTCGGTGCTTGGGGCGAGGAAGACGGGCAGTTCATTTGGCCCAATTCAATCACGATGGATGCCGAAAACCGGCTGTTTATCAGTGACGATTACCTGAACCGCATTACCGTAATGTCCACTGACGGTGACTTTCTCGGCAAATGGGGAGAAGTCGGTGCCGATGACGGCAAATTGGACGGTCCGAATGGGATGGTGGTGAATTCCGACGATGAGTTAATGGTCGCCGATCATCGAAACAACCGCATCCAGCGATTCACCCCTGATGGCGAGTTTGTGGGAATGTTTGGTGATGACGATTCCGCGGATGACGGTTACTCGATGCCGTGGGGCATCACCATCGGCAACGACGAAAATGTGCTCGTTGCAGACTGGGGCAACGACCGCATACGAAAAGTCGGGCCTGGCGGAGAGTTCATCGCGTCCTATGGATCATCGGGCGAGGGCGAGGGCGAACTGTATCGACCATCCAGCGCTTGCGAAGACGAGGATGGATACGTTTATGTGGCTGATTGGGGCAATCATCGAATTCAAGTGTTCGACCCCGATGGTGAATTCGTCCAATCCAATCGAGGACAGGCTACGGTGTCCAAATGGGCACAAGACTTCTTGGACACGAACAAAGAGGAAGCGTCCGCTAGAGCAGAGGCTAATCTTGATCTAGATCCAGATCTATTCGAGAGGGACGCCAACGAAGAGTCGTCTCACATCGAGAAATATTTCTGGGGGCCATCGTCAATCAAATTGATCGACGGTCACGTTTACGTCGTGGACACGGTCCGACACAGGATTCAAGTGTTCGACATCAACAACTAACGGAGACAACGAAACCCGCAACTCGTCTAGGGTCACGAAACGGCCCGTTCTCAGGAGGAAAAGCAATGAATTCCAAGCGTGACCCAGCGCTGGTCGTCGTCCAACTCTCGGGCGGCAACGATGCCTTAAACACCGTGGTGCCGTACACGAACGGTATCTACCAAGACTCCAGAAAGGCCATCCGCCTAGAAGAGCACGAAGTCCTTGACCTCAACGGCAAACTCGGCCTAAGTCCCGCTATGGGCCCCATCAAGAGCCTGTGGGATGAGGGCAACGTTGCGATAGTCAACGGTATCGGATACCCGAAGCCGAACCGCTCGCACTTCCGCTCGATGGACATCTGGCACACCGCTGAATCAGTGGATGTCGCACCTGACGGTTGGCTGGGACGGACGATTCGTGAGATCGATCCAGACCACAAGAATGTCGTCGCTGGCGTCAACTTCGGCCGTGGCCTGCCACGGGCTCTCCACTGCAAAGGTGTTCCGGTCGCGTCAGTAGGTAACTTAGAAACCTACGGACTGATGCCTGACATCGACGACATGGCGACCCGCGATCTAGCGCTCGACATTTTCACTCGGATGTACGGTCCGCGCGAAGGCCGAGACTATATCCTCGAAGCCATCGGGGATACGGGAATGAGCGCGTACCTGGGCGCTGACATTCTCCGTGCCGCGCCTCAACGTTATCGCTCATCCATCGAGTATGGCGACAACATGATCGCGCAGCAGATGAGGGACATTGCGCAGGTGTTGCTTGCCGACGTTGGCACGCGCATCTTCTACACGCAACACGGGAGCTATGACACTCACTCCGGCGAGTTGTTGAACCACTACACCTTGTGGGATGAATTGTCTACTGCCGTCGGCGACTTCTTCGCGGATCTTGAAGAGCATGGCCGCGGCGACGACGCGGTCGTGATGGTGTTCAGCGAATTCGGTCGCAGGATCGACGACAACGGATCGGGCACGGATCACGGCTCAGGCGGTGTAGCCTTCGTCATGGGCAACCCTGTCAAGGGTGGCCTCTACGGCGATTACCCGTCATTGGAACCAATCGACCAAGTCGAAGGCGACATGGCTTACAACAACGACTTCCGTGGTCTGTATGCGACGTTGCTCGACGATTGGATGGGGGTCGACTCGAACCCGATTCTGGGTGGCAACTACGAGCAGTTCGACATGATTGCTCGGTAGGCGATCTGCTGCTATCGACAAATCGTCGAAAATCGGTGTCAGTCCGCGTGGGCACGTAGTGTCGTTTCATCGTGTCTGGTGCGGAGTGCGTGATAGACGGCTATGAGACGACGCAGGACGAATCTCGGACGTGGTTCGTTTGGTCGGCATGTGCCGGTGGATCAGCACGCGGACGAGGTGTTAGGGCGTATCATCCGCAAAAATAGCCCGTTGACCGAGGATGCCGTTTTTCTCGGCCTGTACAAGATTCTCCGTAGCAAGAACCAAAGTCAAATCTTCCAGAAGGTGCGCGTGAGCAAGGATGTTGGCGGGTACCGATACTTTAGATTCTCGCCAGATATCGACATGCTGGAAGTTCGCAATAGTGGCGCAGTAGTGGGCTACGAACTTAAGGGCTACCGCAAGGCGGGACGAGAGATGAAGCCGCCGATGTACTACGAAGGAATAGACCAGGCTCTTGCGATGCTCAAGAATCCCGTTCACAGTCCGGGCACAAATTCCTTCATTGGAAGTGTGTTTGACTTCGTGTACCTCGTGCACCCGGAAGGATCCCAGATTGATCAACTATCCGACCTTCTGCAGATGTGTACGCCGCTGGGCCTTATCGAGGTGAATCACCGCGGCACTAGGGAAGTGGTCAAACCCAAGCCCAACCCGTTCTTAAATCGTGATCTCAAGTCATTCTTCCTATCTCGTCTCGATACGTTGGACGCATACATGAAAATCAGCGTGAACCCTGTACAGTGATCGCTCAGCGAGGGCGCGGTAGATAAGAACTTCCAACGTGGTGTCTAGTAAGCACGCGTTCAGACCAGTGCGTCGCCCGCATGCTTCCTTAGCGCCGCTCCTCCCTGACACCCTAAGCATTTTGGTAGTTGGTGGCCCAAAGTTTACTGTAGGGAGAACTGTGTTCGAAGCGGTTTTCGAGCTTTGAGTAGGCAGGTGAATTCTCGATCCACGGTAGGCGCTCTGCGCTTGACTGGCTGTCTGCGGAGTTACCTTTACGGATCGGGGTCCTTCAGACCCAACACCAATCAGCAAATCTGGATCCCGAACGATCCGGCACAATCGATACTCCCATGCTTGCGCCCGTGCGGATCGAGAACGAAGCCGGGCGCCGGTCAATCAGGCTCGGAGAGATGCTCCGTCGAACCCGGCCGATTCGTCTATCACTCCAAAAGGATTTATCGCCCTATCACACGCCCGCGAACAGAGCAGCGCAACGGCGGCGACTCGAATTGCGCCGAAACATCATCTCCGAACTCTGAACTAGAGACTGAAGGCGGGAGATTTTCGGATTCTAATTCCGCCGTGCGAATCCCGTCATTCGTCGGAATCCGGTCCGCAATCGACGATTCGCAGACTGCTAAACACGTAAAGACCCAAAAGTACTACCGCGAATCCCAACCCAAATCCCAAGATGAGATCGACGATGTCAGTCAGTTCACTGCGGGCAATCCGCGGGCAACGCCTCGAGGCAGTCAGGTGAACTCTGGGCGCCGATCAAGAGTTTCCTTTCGCCATCGAAAACGACCCGTGGAACGGCGCCCGGCGCGCCGCGGTGGATGACGTATTCGTGAATCCTGGCTTCGATCGCGGCGTTAAGGTCAGCATATTCTAGGCAGCTGTCGTCGTCTCGCCTAAAGACATGGCCGTAGACGTCCGCGTACTCGGGTTGGAGGAGCCAGACGGCCGTGGCGAACGTCGGGGGCGATGAATTTCGAGGCGGGAACGATCTCGACGACGATGGACGCTGGTCAGGCGAGTGTGAAACCGAAGAGATGCGCGCTTCCCCGGTGCCGGTTCCCGGCGAAGCAGATGCTGGTTCGCTCGCCGTCACGCTTCACCTTGATCAGGTCGGAACAGAGGTGCTGGGGAGTGGATGTGGGTTCGACGGTGGCGCCGCTACGCCCCGAGCCGCGCTGGCGACGGCGCGGGTCCGGGGCGGTGGGAGGTGCGGGTTTTGGTCAGGGTTACTGCCCGACCGGAGTGGGTCGGGGCGCGGTCCAGTCGACGGGGGCGAGGGTGGTTATCGTGATCTCTTCGGATCGATGGCCGTGGCCGGCGGGGTTGATGGCGTGGACCGTGTAGGTATAGGTCGTCGACGGCTCGACGTTGACGTCGTCGTGCGAGGTGAAGGTGTGGTCGCGGTCGCCGTAGCGCACGTAGCCCAGGTCGGAGCCGGTGACGGGGTCGCGGCGGGTGATCTGCCAGCCGGTGACGCCTTCGTCGGAGGCGTGCTCGTCCCAGGCGAAGCGCACGCGGTGGCGGCCGTCCTCGAAGACCGCCACGGCGGTCACGTTTAACGGGGCCGACGGCGCGTCGGCGTGGATGAGTGGGACGAAAACCTTGGGCGGATCGGTGGTGACGGTGACGGGCGCCGAGTGGTCGCCCTGTCCGAACTCGTTCTGCGCGCCGACGGTGTAGACGTATTCGGTGTCCTCCTCGAGCAGGTGGTGGTCGATGTACGACGTCGTGCCCGAGTGCGAGTTGGTGAGGTGGATCCAGTGGCCGCCGCCCTCCTCTCCGGCGACGGTGCGGGAGATGTGGACGTCGGTTATCGAGGCGTCGTCCGGCAGCGTCCAGACGAGCTCGACGAGCCCGTCGACGGCTTCGGCGGTGAGGCCCGTCGGCGCCGCGGGCGGATCGCCGTCCAAGGAGACCTGCGAGTTCTGCGCCGAAACCGCCTGGTAGCCGACGAAGGCGGCCGCCAGGAGCAGCAGCGCCAGCGTAGGGACGAGGACGGGGGTGGTGATGCGGGTTTTCATGGCGTGGGTTCCTTTCTAAGTTCTGACACGTTTTTGTTCGAATTGGCTATTGGGTTTCGGCGGCTTCGACCGTCGGTTCGGCGTCTAGTGCCGGTTCCAAAGCTACCAACGGCGGATACGAATGTGGTTCGCCCGGCGCGGGGGGAGGTGGTACCGAGATCGGGCCGTTGAATCCGTAGGCAGGCTTGACATCTTCACCGTGGAAGCGATGGATGTCGTATATGTCCGTGACGATTCGATGTTCGCCATACGGTCCGCCACCGCGGTCCAATGTCCGTGTTTCGTGATAGGCGCCCGTTCGCCGCTCGAACTCCTCCAACGGCCAGGTCAGGTGATCGATGTGTTGCTGGGTGATTTCCCTGCCCAGTTCAGCCAGATAATCCAACCAGCCGGAGACGACGGTCGGCTCACCATCGACATCGCGTTCGATGTCCCATCCGATCCACCCCCGCCACGTGACGTATGCAAGGTTGTTGAGATGGGGAGCCAAACTGTAAATCTTTTCGCGAGGCTCATCTGCGATTGTCGATCGGATGATTTCATCGCTCGTATCTTCGCTCCACCGTTCGAGCTCGGCTTCGGTGGAGTGCTCGTGTCCGTAACTTAACCTGTTTCTCCAGATAATCGTGATCTTCTTCGGTCCTTTTCCGACGATGTAGTCGCTCACCCCGAAGTCGCGGAAGCACATCGTTTCACGCATCCAATCCGGCCTAGGATGGGATAGTTCGTATCCGTGCACAATCGGATACATTTCGCAGCGGATCGAATCGGGAACCCACATGCCGCGCACGACCACGTTCGCCACTATGGATTCGCCGGAAGTGAACAGATCATACACGACGACATCTTCTATCGTCAGCGGGTCTATCCACATGACGCTGGCCGTGCCTGTGTCGCGAAAACGGTCAGGCTTCGGAATTTTGAACGGCGGGCAAGGATCGGCCTCGCTGCGGTGTTTGTTCCCACATGGAGCGACGGTAGCCTCCAGGTACTCGATGGCGGGCGGTACCGAACCCGTGTCTTCATGCCGTGCGTCCGAGCATCCCATGCAGGCGAGCAGGATCGCCATCCCAATCAACAAGCTAGACATTCGCCGGACAATTACATTTCTCTTCATTCCGTTATCTCTTTCCTTGTCGTCTCTCAGGGTGTCGTCTTCTGGTACAAGCCCATCAAATACATGGCGTCCCGTACACCGGGTTCGCAGACGCCCTCTTGCGGCACATCATGCATCAGCGCAAACTCATCTCGCATTTCCTCCAAGTGTGTTTTGAGTCCGAAGGCGTGCCCAGCTTCGTGAGCCGCGATCGTGGTGGCATATTCGCAGGGCCCGCGGGCAGGATCCGTCAAGTCCCAATTCACACCGTCCATTCTGAAGAAGACCGATCTGACGGCGGGAGTCGCGTCCTCTTTCTTGGTGCACGCCACGGCAGCGCGTTCCGTGAGAGAGTACTCAGGCTTGTTGCCCCAACACGCTGAAAGGAAGTTGTCAACCGGCGAAAACCCTTTAACAACATTGTTGGTAAATTCACGTCCATCTGCACAGTCTCCGGACTCGGCTTTTCTTGCCGACAGCACGTTGGTGCCATCAGGCCTCGTCCATTTGACGGCTCTCTCCCAAGTTTCCGCACCTGCCTCGATCCGAGATTCCCAAGTCGCATATTCGTTGGAACCATCGGCACCGAATCCAGCCGAACCGGGGCAGGTCCTGTAAATGTAAACACCTTCCGCAAAGGCGGAGTGGTATTCCTCGCCAGAAGGCAATTTACTTTGCGCTACCCACACCCAAATCTTTTCCGACCAATCCGCCGAAGGGATGGTGTAACTTCCATCTTCACGCTTCGCTTTAACCCGCAGTTCCACCGCTCTGTTCGCTCCCAATTCAACCTCGAGCTGGAGTACTCGCCGACCGTTGATTTGCCTGTAGTCGGTGTCTTCGGCGGTTAGACGACGCGTATTCCACTCGCCTCCATCGGGTCTGTATTCAACTTCGTAAATCTGTGCTCGACCGTCAGTTTCGAGGCGTAGCATCGCATAGCCTGACCCCGAACCCTTCCCATGCACTCTGAGATCCGCCGGAATCGGCGGTCGCACCCGCGGCGATGCGGACACACGTTTTACCACAGCACCGTCGATCTTCAGCTCGGCGGTTAGTTGGGAGTGGGCTACCGACCCACATGCATATACCTGCAAGGTGTGCATAACTGTGGTTGCTGATCCAGACGTCGAGGACGGCAGGATACTGTTCCTCTTCCCACAATTGACATCGAAACCCACGGCATCCGGGTCGGTGCTGGTCATTTCAATTATGTATGAGGTGTTTGCACGCAGATATGACGCTGAAACCACCACTTCCGAATCGTTGCCTAACTCCCATATTGGGGACCCTTCCAAGCCCTCCATTTCGAGCCGGGCGGTGGCCGGGTTCACTGTCACCGGCGTAGGCACCGACTCGGCGAGGTCGAAGTATCCCGAGTTACCGTTGCCGACCTGAAGCTTGGCGGTGATGCTCGCCTCGCCGACCATGCAGCCGTGCAGAGGGTCTCTGCGATCAATGCCAGGGACGCGCGTCGCGTAGAACGGTCGAGTGCAGCTGCCGAAGCTGAGTGTGTCGTCAGGATCCGTCTCGTAGTGCACGAAATAGCTCACGCCCATCTTTGTGCCGGTCGCGGTCACGCCGATGTCGGTGTTCTGGCCGATTTCCAGCGGGTTGGCGCCCACATGGCTGATGCTGATGCCCAGCGCCGCAGGCCCCTCGACGATCGAGTTCGACCACAGGCTGGTGTGTGCGCCGACCTTGGTCCGTACCTGCACTTCGTAGCGCCTGGCCGGATCCAGGGACGCGGCCTCGTATGCGGTGTCGCCGCCGACGTCGATGGGATCGTCCAGGATCGCTCGACGCGATCGGCCGCCGGTGGATTCGGTTATCTGAACCTCATAGACGGCGTCTTGCGGCACCCTTTCCGGCGGGTCCCAGAAGACGACCAGCTTGTCGACGCCGGGAACCACCTGCACGTTTCTAGGGGCCGGAGGACGGTTCGTGTCCGTGCATGTCCCTGTTTGAGCGGAGGCGGTTTCGGACCACGGCCCCCAGTGGTCTCTTCGGGTTCCGTCCCCGTGGGCGCGGACGCGGAAGTCGTATTCGGTTCCGCACATGAGCCCGTCCACGGTTTCGGACGTGGTCTGGGTTGAGCCCTGGACGTCGGTCCACGCGGTCTCGGAGTCCTCTTTGTACTCGACCTCGTATCTCGTGGCGTCTGCGACGCGGCTCCAGGTCAGGTCGATCTCGTTCTCCCCGTCCGCGGCGGCGTCCAGGTTCGAGGGCGCGGGCGGCGGCGGGACGAACCTTACGAACCGCAGGCCGCTGCACGCCCCGTCGGAGTTGCATGCCGTCACGTAGGCGATCCGCTCCCCCGATCCGGTGGCGAACTCCGATGCGGGGATGATCGTGGAGGTCGCGGGCGCGTCGACGGTCGCCGAGTAGGAGCTGTCGAAGAGGTTCAGCCGGTACTCCGCGGCGCCGGCGGACGCGTCCCACGAGAGGGTGACGAGCCCGTCGTCGGCTCCGACGGACGCCGATCCGGCGCCCGGCTTGGGCGGAGCCGGCGTCAGGGGCCGTACGGTGATGGTGAACGATCCCGCGGTGGCGGCGCGGTAGGTGGTGGCCTCCGCGGTGTAGGTGCCTGCGCCCTGGTCCGACGCGATCCTCGAGTTCCGCCGCCCGAGATCCTCGTCGCGGCTGTCGTCGTTGCGCTCGAGGACGCGCCCGTCGGTGCCAGCGCCCTTGAGCAGGAGCAGGTAGGTGTCGGTCGGGGACGCGTCGGGGTCGAGGATCTGAGTTGTGGACACGAGTTCGACGACGACGTGCGCAGGTTCGGCGAGCGTGAAGCTGAAGAACTTGGCGTATCTCCCGGGCCGGTTCTCGGCGGAGCACGCGCTGGTCCACTCGGCGTCGCGCGTCGCAGACGAGGATATGGCCAGCGGTCCGAGGTCCTGGACGGCGCACTCGTCGGCGATGGTTGACTCCGTGAACGCGTCGGAGTAGAGGCTCCATGCGCTGCTCTTGGAGGTGCCGTCGCCGCGTGCGCGGACCTTGAAGTCGTAGGAGGTGCCGGCTGGCAGGTTCTCCCGGGTGTATGAAGCCGCATCGGCGCCGGCCGGGCCGAGCCACTGCGCGGAGTCGGTCCGCTTGTACAGGACCTGGTACGCGGCGGCGCCCTGAGGGGCGTCCCATGCGATCGAGACGCTGGTGGTCGTCTGCCCGGTGGAGCGGAGGTTGGTCGGGACGGCGACGGCGGCGAGAGCGTTCGAGACGATCTCGATGGTGATCGCGGCCATCGCCGTGGCGCCTTCGTCGTCGGTGGCGGTGACTTCGAGAGTCACGGTGTCGCCGATGCTTCCCGGCGTTTCCGCCGCCAAGGCGATGACGCCCTCGTCGGAGATGTCGAACACGGACTCGACGTCGAGCGAGTACGCGACCACGGTTCCGTCGGGATCATCGGCGAGGACGGTGCCGACCTCGTCGCCGGATTCGGCCTGGACCCCGACCTCGAAGCTGTAAGGCGCGCCCTGGAATTCGGGCGGCTGGTTGCATGCCTGTGTGGCGGTGGTGGTGGCGTCCTCGGGTTCGGACCAGACGCCCCAGTCGGAGACGTAGGCCGGTCCGGATCCCCGCGAGCGGACGCGGAACTTGTAGAGGACGCCGCAATCGAGGTTCGGGATCGTCATCGCGGTCGACGCCGTGGATCTCGGGGCGTCGGTCCATGAGGTTTCGTCGTCCTTGCGGTACTCGACCTCGTATCGGGTGGCGGATGCGGTCCGGTCCCATCCGAGATGCACCGTAGTCCTGTCGTGCGTCCGGGCCACGAACATGGCGGGCGGCGGCGCCGGAGGGAGGAAGGATATCTCGATCGCCTCGCTGCAGACGTCGCCGAGGCACGCCTCGACGGTCGCGGTCTGCGAGTCCTCGAGCCCCGAGAGATCGTCGCCCGATATCGAGTGGCGCGAGAGGACGAGTCCGTCGGCGGTGTAGCTGTTTCCTGAGATGCCCACGTTGTACCTGGCGTTCGAGGTGGGCGAATCGTTCCACGAGAGTTCGAGCACCTGGGTTTCCGCGTTCCATGTCGCGCTGCCTCCGGTCGGCGGATCGGGCGGATCGACGAAGTCGCCGCGGATCCTGATCTCGAAGCTGCCGGTGCGGCCCGACGAGAAGGTCGTGGCCTCGGCGGTGTATGTCCCGGCCTCGGCGCTGTACACGATCCTCGAGTTCAGCCTGCCGAGGCTGTCGTCCCGGCTGTCGTCGTTGCGCGCCAGAACGTCGCCGTCCTTTTCGGAACCCTCGAGCAGGAAGAGGTACGGGTCGGTGGCCGACACTAGCTCCACGGTGACGGACGCCGGCGACGCGAGCGTGAAGGTGACGTAGCGTGCGTGGCGGCCGGAGCGGTTGGTCGAATCGCATCCCTCGGCCCATTCGCCGGTTCGGGCGACCGGCGCGGAAAGGGTTTCGATATCGTTCTCGCATCCGACGAGGGGCGGAATCGTCGTCGAGGCGGTGAAGTCGTCGGACCAGTCGCCCCAGCCCGCGGCGTACGTCGCCCCGTCGCCGTGGCTCGCGGCGTGGAGGTCGTACGAGGTGCCCGGAAGGAGTCCGGCCGCGGTGTAGCCGGTCGTGGTCCGGGTCGTGATGCTGCCGGTGTAGTCGTCGTGGGTCGATGTCTTGTGCTGCGCCCGGTAGTTGTCGGCGCCGTCCACGGACGGCCAGGAAACCGTGATGGATGTGTTGTCGCGAGACTCGAGGGTCAGCGTCGGCGCCGGCGCACTTTCTGTAGGCGCGGTCGTCGAGACGCTGATGGTCACAGCGGCCGTGTCCGTCGCGTCGTCCGCGTCGGTCGCGGTCACGGTCAGCGCTATGGGATCGGCGTAGCTTTCGGCGAGGGTCCGCGCCACGGCGATCACGCCGTCCCCGTGGGCGTTCTTCGAGATCGAGAACAGATCCGAGCCGCTCAGGGTGTAGCGAACCACTTCGACGTCGTCGGTCGCACGCACGGTTCCGACCACGGTGCCCGCCGCCGCGGCGGGTGCGGCGCGGAAGGCGTAGGTCTCGTGCTCGAACTCGGGGTCCGAGTTGCAGGGCTCGGTCGTAGCCGAGGCGTTCTCGGACCACGGCCCCCATTCGGAGTAGTAGCTCGTGCCGTCGCCGTAGGACCTCGCGCGGAAGGTATACTCCTTGCCGCACATGAGCCCGGATACGGTCCTCGACGTGGATCTCGTCGATCCTGGAACGTCGAGCCAAGGCCCGCCCGCGGCGACGTCCCAGTAGTCGTGCTCGAATCCGTTCGTCGACTCGACACGGTCCCAGCTGAGATCGATCGCGGTCTTGCCGTCCGCGTCGTCGGCCTCGGCCTCGAAGTTGGCGGGCGAGGGGGCCGGTGGGAGGAAGGACACGTCGAGCGCGCCGCTGCAGCCCTCGGAGTTGCAAGCCTTGACCTCGGCCGTCTGCGAGCCTGACAGACCGGCCAGCTGCAAGCCCAGAATCACGTGGGTCGCCCGCGCGCCGGTGGGCTGGGGAACATTCGTCGCCGTGTAGACGACGCTGCCGTTGCGGCCTTCGATGCGCACCTCGTAACGGTCCGCGCCTTCCGAGCGCGTCCAGGAAAGTTCGAGGCTTCCGTCGACGGCCCTGACGGCGGCGGAGCCGTTGGTCGGAGCCGCCGGGCGCGTCGGTCGAGGAGCGGGCGCGTCGGTCGAATCCGTGAGCGTCGCCGACCATCTGGTCCAGTCGGAGCTGTGCGAGTTGCCGTCGCCTCGGGCGCGCGCCTGGAAATCATATTCAGTGTCTTCGTCCAGCATGGTCGCGGTGTAGCTGGTCGACGTCCTTACAGAGTGCGGCCCGTCCCAAGAATCCGACGATCCGGCGCGCCGCCACTGCACTTCGTAACGGTGACCGCCGGAGACCGCGTCCCATCGGATCGTTATGCTGGTCGTCGTCGTCGAAGACGATCTAAGGCTGGGCACGGATACGAGCGCCAATTCGTCGTTTGCGGGGGTGAACTCCACCGAACTCGACCACGACGCTTCGCCGACGCCGTTCCTGGCCTTGACCTGCGCCTCGTATGCCACGCCGTTGGTCAGGCCCGACACCGTGTAGCCTCGGATGGTGGGGGCGAGCCAGGAGCTCTGCGTCCATCTCGAGTTCGATGGCGATTTGCGCCGGTGCTGGACCCGGTAGCCGGTTATCGACGAACCGTTGTCGTCCGGGGCGTTCCATGAAATCTCGGCCGATCCGTCGGATACCTCGTCGACCCGGACGGTCGAGCGCTCGGGCTCGTCCGCGGGCGTGGCTTCTCCGGACGGGGACCAGCCGCCGGCGCCGGCGCTGTTGCTCGCCCTGACCTGCACCTCGTATTCGGTTCCGTTGGTCAGACGCGATAGCAGGTGGCTGCGCCTGGTCGAACCCAGCCCCGACGTCTGCGTCCATCTGGAGTTCGACGGGGAGGTGGGTCGGTGCTGGACGCTGTACCCTGTGATCGCGTCGCCGCCGTCGTCCGACGGTGGACCCCATTCGACTCGGATCTGCCCGTCGCCTCTCGTCAGATCAGGAGCCGCCATTCTTCCGGGCACGTCGTCGGTCGTTTCGTAGCGTGACAGAGAGTACGCGCCGTTCCCGACGCGGTTGCCGGCGCGGACCTGGAACTCGTACCGGGTGTCGGCTTCAAGCCCGGCGAAGATGTAGCTGCGAGAGGTCGAAACTGCGGCGCGGCTGCCCTCCCATGAAGGATGAGAAGCCCTGCGGTACTGAATCTCGTATCCCGTGATCGGCGAGCGCCCGTCGTGCGGCGCGGTCCACGACACGGTTATCGACACGCCGTCCTCCGAGGCCGAGGGCCGTGAGACCCGTCCGGGCGTCGTCGCGGTGACGGCGTAGCTGGATGAAGACCATTCGCTTTCTCCCACGGAGTTCCTGGCCTGCACCTGGATCTGGTATCTCGTGTTGTCCCTGTCGACGTCGACCGTATGGTTCCGCGAGTAGCGCGAGATCCAGCCGCTCCTCGACCATTGCGTCGCGCCCGATCTGCGATGCTGAACTCGGTAACCTGTGACGGTCCGGCCGCCGTCGTCGTCCGGAACATCCCATTCCACGTGGACGCTGCGATAGCGTCCCTC
The DNA here is from genome assembly GCA_965204425.1 of Dehalococcoidia bacterium. GTDB lineage: Bacteria > Chloroflexota > Dehalococcoidia > Lucifugimonadales > Lucifugimonadaceae > Bin127. The sequence continues at coordinate 1,638,745 of OZ241990.1, read as the reverse complement.
CGCCTCCACGTCGTCCGGCTCGTCCGGCGTCACGTACGGCACCTCGAACCTCGTCGCCGCCGACCAGTCTCCTTCCCCTTCCGCGTTGCGCGCCTGGACCTGGACGAAATACGCGGCGCCTCTCGTCAGTCCGCCCAGCAACTCGCTCCGGGTGTACCGAGGGCGCCAGGTCCTCTGCGTCCATCTCGCGACAGTCGTTCGACGGTACTGGACACGGTATCCCGTGATCGTGGAGCCGCCGTCGTCCGGCGCGGTCCAGCTGATCCTGGCGTTTCTGGCCCTGCCGTCGGGCTCGGATTCCGGCGCCGCGGGCGCGGCGGGTTCGGTCGGGTCGTCGACCTCCCCGAATTCGATCGCCGAGGAGTAGCTCGACCAATCGCCGCACACCGAGTAGATGCTGGTCAGGCAGCGCACGCCGCGGGCCTTGTACCAGTAACCGGAGTCGACGTCCTCGAAGGTCGCAGGGGATGAATTGTCGTTGACCGTCTCGACCGTCCTGTACGTGCCGTTCTCGGTCGAGGATCGATACAGCGTGAACTTGTAGTAGTGCGAGGAATGCGATTCCCAGTAGCTCCTGGTGTAGCTCAGCGAAAGGTCGTCGCCGCTCGTCGAGAGTCTCAGCCTCGTCGGCGGCGGCGCCGGGCAGTACGACTGGCTGGGGTCGTCGTCGCAATCGTCTCCGCGCTCATCGAGTTCGCTTGACTCCCCTGAAGATTCCGCCGTCGCCGCCGATGTCGGCGTCGACGTCGGCGGGGCCTGCGCGAACGCTCCACCGTCGAACAGCACGGTCAACGCGGAGGCCAAGATTGACAGGGCGGCGATCGCAACCGCCGCCCGCGCTGGTCTGACGACGTCGATCATTGTTCGAACCTTCCGAATCGCTGGGCGATGACCGGGCGGCGCCGCCACCCTTGCCAGCTGGTTTTTCTTCACGCACGGGCTCACGAAGAAGAAAAGCTAGTCCCCGGATGTGGAATCGGCGTGATCGCGGCGCCGGTTTTTCCGTGACCTTTCGTGAACGGTCCCTCTTTTCGGGCCCGAGTCCTACCCCGTCCGGAACCAGAGCCGCCGAACGCGCCGGTTCGGACCCCCGAAAAGAACTCGGGGCGCGCTGGAGAGGCGATGAAGACCTGAGACGGCGGACCTCGGCATCCGCTCCGGGCGGGCCGCCGACGCGGCGCCGTCCGCAGCGGTCTAACGATCGCCCTTCGCCATGAAGTACCCGACGCGTGGCTCGGTGAAGATGTAGGACGGGTCGCGCGCGTCGTCTCCGAGCGCGCGGCGGAGTTTCTTGATCACGGACCGCATCGGGCGCAGATCCCCATTGTTCCCGAGGCCCCACACGCGTTCCAGGAGATGGTCGTGCGTAAGCACGCGGCCGGCGTTGGCGGAGAGCTCCACGAGCAACCGGTACTCGATAGCGGTGAGATTCAACCTTCGTCCGGCGAGGGTCGCCACGCGGCCGCGGTAGTCTATGGCGAGATCCCTGAGAGTGAAACTCCCTTCATCCACGAGCGACGCGGCGAACGGCGTCCGACGAAGCGCGGAGCGAATCCTCGCCGAAAGTTCGGTCGGCGAGAACGGCTTGACGACGTAGTCGACCGCTCCGAGGTCGAAGGCCTTGGCGACGAGGTCTTCCTGGTTGTAGGCGGACAGAAAGATGACGGGCAGGTCGGCGACCCCGCGGACCGCCTCCATCAGCTGCATGCCGTCGGCGCCGGGCATCATCAGGTCGAGCAGCATCAGGTGCGGCTCTTTCTCGTGCAGCAGCCGCAGCACGTCTTTCGGATCGCCGGTCACGACGGGGACGAAGCCGTATCTGCCGAGAACGTCGCGGATGTTCCGCAGCGCCTCCGGATCGTCGTCCACGGCCAGAACTCGGATCTCCCGGTGGCGGGCGTCGCGCCGGCGAACCGCGGAAACGCCCGGCGTCGCGCAGGGATCCGTCGAAGTCTCTTCGCATTGAGGGAGCGTGAACGAGAACCGGCTGCCCTTTCCGGGACCTTCGCTCCGGGCCCAGATGCGTCCGCCGTGTGCCTCCACCAGCCCCTTGCAGATCGCGAGCCCCAATCCTGGTCCGTCAGACGCGTCGCGCCGGTCGCCTTGGCCCGCACGGGAGAATTTGTCGAAAAGTCGGGGCAGCTGGTCGGCCCGGAATCCCGCCCCACGATCATCGACCGAGACTTCGACGAAGAATCCGCTGCGACGCGCTTTCAGAGCGACAGGTGCCCCGGGAGGCGAGAATTTGGACGCGTTCAACAACAGATTGCTCAAGACCTGCCCGATGCGGCGTCTGTCCGCCATCACCATCGGCAGGTCGGCAGCGATCTCGACTACGACTCTGCTCGTTGACGCTTCGCCACCGAAACCGCGCGTCGCCTCGTCGACCAGCGCGATCACGTCGATCGGCTCGGGTTTGACCGACAGCGTGCCGGCCGCGATGCGGGCGACGTCCAAAAGGTCGCCGATCAGGTCGCGCATGTGATTCACCTGACTGTCGATGATCCGGTGGAACTGCGCCGTCTCGGCCGGATCCAAGTCGTGGGCTTCTTCGATAAGAGTGGTCACCGAGCCCTTGACCGCCGCCAGCGGCGTCCGCAGCTCGTGACTCACGATCCCCAGAAACTCGGACTGGAGGCCTTCCTGCTCCCTCAACCTGGACATGTCCCGCAATGTGACGACCACGGACTCGACTCCGCTCTCGGAATGTACAGGAGCGACGTTCACCAGCGCGGCGATCTCCCCGCCCCCGGCGCTTCGTATCGCCACCTCCTCGTCCTTCGCGGCGCCAGCCTCCCGCAGGTCCTCGACGAAGGAACGCGAACCCACATGGACCTCTCGGCCGTCCGTCCTGCGATAGACGACGGTTCCGAGCAGCTCGTCGATCTCAAACCCCGATTTTCTGGGACCCTCGATCGTCCGCAGCAGCAGCCGAGCCGCCTCGCGGTTGAACGAGACGGGAGTCCCCGTGGCCGCGTCGAGGACCGCGACGCCGACCGGCGAGGTGCGGATCAGCGTCTCCATGCCGGCCTTCGCCGACAGTTCGGAGCGGCGCGAGCGTATGGCGGAGATCGCAGACGCCGCGATGGAGCCGAGCACGACCAGAGCGTCCTCGAGCACAGGATCCAATTCCCGCTCCCCTTGGGCACCCGCGGACAGGATCGCGCCGACCGTCGCACCGCCGAACGCGAAAGGAACCAGAAGCGCTTCGCCGGCCGCCGCGTCCGGACCGGGGTCCGGCAGCCCCCGTGACCGGCAGTATCCGGCGAAGTCTGCGATCCGCACGGGGCGGTCGAGAGTCTTGAGATGCTCGGAGAACTCCTCTCCCGACAGCGCGGACCGCATGGTTCGCGAAGCATCCGACCGAGGACCGATCTCCGACAATGCCGGTTCCCGGGCATCATCGACGGCCGTCGCGAAGCAAATTCTGCCGGTCGTTTCGCTCGCCACGCGCGCCGTGGCTGTAAGCGCTTCTTCAACGTCGAGGCTCCTCCCGATCCGGATGCTCGCCTCGACCAGCCGCGAAGTCGGCCCATGCACGGTCGTCGCCGCGCGCGGCGGTTCTTCGCTTCTGGTCAATACCGGTCTCCTTGGCCGCGATCAGTCGAGGCGACTGATCGGATATTCAACCTGTTGGATCAGGGGCGGATCGCATGATCTCGGATCCGGCCCGTACGTATACCGCCCGGCGCATCCGGCGACCCGGCCGGCAGCGGCAGGATCGACGACGTCCGGACCGGAGACGCGACCTCCTCTTGCGGCTCTTCCCTGGTTTTCCAATCGACTTTCAAGATCGTCGGCGGAGAGCCGAAATTCGCATCAGCTGGATTCGCCCGCATCGATGCTTCAGTTCTGCGGGTTTCGTGATCCGGGGTTCACAGGTGCCGGAATCGTTCGATTCGATCTCTGCGGTGGACGGCGTGCAGCCGGCCGAATCGTCGTTCGCAGCTAACGAAACCGCGTGCCGATGGCCCTTCGTTTCTACCGCTCGAAGGCGATAGCCGACCGCTAACTCGCGCACGCGGTCGCTTCCGAAATCGGTCTCTTGAGCAAGTTGCTGTCCAGCGTCGAGGCGCTGTTCCGAGCCACGACCACGAGGCTCTGCGACAGATCCGGCATCGCGCGCGGAATGGCAGCCGCGGTGATAGCGACCGCCAAAACCGACTGTTTCAGCAACGCGCGGAAAACCCGACTGCCGGACGCCCTCAACATCGCTGTTTCCCAACTTCCGGTCGCCACGCCGCACGTCGCTTGATTCCGCACCTTCGCGTCATCCGATTGCGGATACGCTTTGCATTCGGTGACCCGGCGGCGAGACCGTTGCCGCACGTCTCGCCACCGCGATCACCTGCGTGTATCGCGGAGCGCTGGATAAAGGCAACGCTGCGGCTGCACCGCCTCAACCCGACCTCGCTGTCCCCCAACGAAGCCACCAAGCTACGGGGGGTCGATGTAACCGGATGTGCTTGTACGGGAACAGCTTTCGGCCTGTCTGTTCTAGCGACAACCTGAAACGCTGATGGTTCCAAACCTCTGTCGGATCGCATCATTCTTGGGTTTTTCGGTCTTCAACGGGTGACGGCGACTAGTCATCCGCGTTTCGAAAATCGATCGTCCGCAACGCGTGTCGTGGCGCATAATTGCCTTTATCAACCGCGTGGCCGACTTTTTTGAGGAAGGGGGTACAGGGTGATGACTGGTGAGTTTTCTGGCGCATCGACAGACGACCGCGGATGCAAACGGGTGCAAACATGGGGCGACGTTCCCGAAGACGACGGTGGGGAGGCAAACACCCTCGCGCGATCCGATCTGGCGAATCTGGATGCGGTGCTGGGCCACGAGATCGCGGAGAACACGAGGAGGAGTTACGAGACGCAATGGCGCCGCTTTGTCGAGTGGGCGCAGGAGAAGCGCGTGCCAGCGTTGCCAGCTGATCCGACTCACGTCGCGGTGTACCTGGCTGAGCGCTTGGAGGTCCACGGCCACAGACCAGCTACGTTGCGCGCCGCAGCCTCGGCTGTGTCATATGCTCACAGGGCCGCCGATCTCGACGATCCTTGCGCCTCGCTGGAGGTAAAGACCGCACTGAAAAGCGCCGCCCGCAAGGCTGGGCGCGACCAGCGCCAAGCGGAAGCGTTGACCTCGGAAGCGTTGCAGAAAATAAGGGAAACTGCTCTATTGCCGCGCCCCCGCGTACACGGGCGGATGGAGAGTACACAAGCAGCAGCACGCAGAGGATTAGTGGACGTCGCGATGATGTCTCTGATGCGCGACGCGATGCTGAGGGTCTCGGAAGCGGCTGCGGTGCGATGGGGCGACCTACGGACCGCGCCCGACGGCACCGGACGGCTTGTGATCCGGCGATCGAAGACCGATGCCGAGGGCGAGACCGTCGTTCTTTTCGTGTCTCGACCAACGATGGACGATCTCGAAGCGATGCGAGCAGGCGCGGCCGACGACGAAAGCATGTTCGGACTGGGCACCAACCAAATCGCACGGCGGATCAAGAGTGCAGCGCGCGCAGCCGGATTGGGGGAAGGTTTCAGCGGCCACTCGCCGCGCGTGGGCATGGCGCAGGACCTCGCGAGAGCCGGCACCGAGTTGCCCAGATTGATGACCGCGGGCCGTTGGCGCTCGCCGAGGATGCCGGCCCACTACATACGGAATGAGACGGCCGCGCGAGGAGCTGTTGCGCAGTACTACGGCACTACGATGGAGTTCGGTCCGGTCGAATCACCGATGCAAGAACATGGGTCGGACGCGCGGGACGGGTTGCAAGAGCCTGTGGCGTCGTGTAAAATTCAACGCCGGGATGACGAGGCTATAACTGCCGAAATTGGGGTCAAAAGTCCGATAAAGGCAACTATCAGCGATACTTTACCTTCATCGATATTGACATCTGAATCCCCTCTGGGTGGAGAAAAACGAGACGACCCATCGGCTGCGTCCAGCGGAACTGAAGGCTGCGAGGAGCAGCATCGGTCCTCCTTAATAACGGATACGTCTCGTATATCGCGAAGGGTTTTCAAGCGTCATCCAGACCGCCTATTCGCTCTCAACCGGACCTTCGGCACCGTTCATCATCAGGTAAGGCCGTTTTTCCGCGCGTGTGAAGCAGTCGACGCTCACCCGGTGATCCGCTTTCTATCCTTCCGGTTTCTGCTGCTGGCCATTTGCATCGTGGCTGCCGGAGAGGCATTGTCGTTCCTGAACTGGAACGAAACTTGGGTTCCAGCGGTGTACGTCAGTTTCGTCGTTGGGCTCGTAGTGGCGCAAGCCCTGTTATTCAAGGACCGCGAAGCCCCGTTGAGAGAGTTTTTCTGGGTTTCCGTGTTTTTGATGTTGTGCACTCCGATGCTGCAATTCGTGCCGATAGGCATGGACCAGTACGGTTTCTACCGGGTCGGAGATTACGCCGGCACTCATATGCCGTACATGCTCACGCTCCTGCTTAATCTGGTGCTCGCATCTTCGGCGGGTCTAATGTTTCACGTTTTGATCGAGCGACTCCGTGCCTCAGAAGACGGCGACGATGGCGCGGTTAGACGGACAATATTCGCGGTCATCGCCCCGTTAGCCGTCGTATACGGCGTCGTCCTTGTCGTCTCCAACGCTTCGCTATGGATCCAGTTGGGGCTGCAGATGCCGGCGCTTGCCGTGGCATTCACGATGCTGCTGGTTCTGCGCGACCCGAAAATCGAATTCGATGACAAGGAACGCCAATTTCTCTTGTCGGCGACCCTTGCTGCCGTGGCGCTCTGCTTGAGCTTGGGGATGATTACGATCCTCGCCTTCTACGTGTCACCGGGTCTGACGGACGTCTTCCCGGATCACAACCTGCTGTGTTCCTGGCAGATCGATTTCGCAGAAGCGGGTTTCGCCAAGGATGAGGCTCTGGAGCGGTTGAGGCTGGGTTTCCTGTGGCATGCGGCGATCATGTTCCCTTACCTGAGCTTGGTGGTCGGCGGCAACGTCGTCGTCGCAGTATTCCGCATGGGCGGCGGGAACGCCAAACGAACGGCCTCAGGAATTTCGCCCGCGACTGCAACTGAAACCGACACAGCCGAGGGACCCGAGACGCAGAAGCAAAATCCGGAGCATCAAAGATTCTCGCTGGCACCTGCCGGTGCCGGGACAATCGCGAGATAACTTCGAGTTACAACGCGATGCTCATTGCTAGGCGGGACACGGTATGCGAGATATCGCTCGCTAGTTCTTTGATGTCTCCGCTCTCATCTCTAATTGCCGGCGAAATCTCGTCAGACGCCTGACGATCGCGTCGGTAACAATGACTCGCAATCATCAGTGTGAAAAGGCCAGGTGTTTAAATTTCGGGCTGATGCAATCGAAGCCCAAAAATTCGAACGACCAACTCCCGTAGGATTTGCATCGACGGACGGCCCGTCCGCCAGATCGAGATAGGCGATAGCAGCAACAGCCGTAATAGCAGGTCGATCCTTGACGGTGGGAGGGGGGCGGGTTCGTGCCGACCAGGACGCATGCATGCTAATCGGGATTCGGCTGGCTTGACCACCAAGTCGGATCGGCAGAACGGCTTTGATTTACAGTTGAAATCCCTTTTGGCAGGCCAAAGTTGACGTTACGAAGAACCGTTTTCGAATTAGCGATCCCGCTGTGAATCGCCTCTGTCTGATCGACTAGTCCAAAAGGCTTAGAGCATCGCGCGCCTTGGTGCCTAACGAGCAACAGACGAGGCCGATACGGGGCGAAACGCCGGTTTTCCATCAGACGAGACTGTCGACTCGCGCCGCTCTCGAACCGCGGCTTTCTACCGTAACCCCGCCCGTTGTGTCATCGACGTGACTTAGAGCCCCCTTTGCTGTTACGCCGCAGTGTCCGCAATTTCGAGGTGGCTCAAAGTCCGCGACGGGGAGACCTGCCGTTGCACTTGTCGTCCATTGGACGAGTGACGCCCCCGATGCCGGTCGCGTCCTTCGGCACTTACGCGATGGGTGTGCCGAATGATTACGGGTCAACGACGACGGGGGCGCGGAGGCGCTCGAGCGACCTGGATACGGAGAATGTCCTGTAGAGATGGAACAATCGCCGCAAAGGTGTCGCGCGCCATCCACGCCGCTCGCCTTCTACCTAGAGACTGCCCGGCTCGTCCGTCCGTCAGCAGGTTCGAAACCGCGGATTCTGCGTCGGCTGTCCGATCAAAAAGCACCACCCGTGGGCGTCGATTCGCACAACCGTCCCGCGCCGTTCGCACTTTCACTACGCCAGCGCCTCGAAACCGGCAGGCACGACGCGCAATTCAACGCCTATCCGCATGAACAGAACGCCGTGCAGCCCGTCCAATACCCCCGGCGAAGGATCGTGCAGGCCGTTCGCCATGCGCGAGCGATGGTCCGGCGTGACGCCGACCTTGGCCGCGGGCATACTCATGGTCAACCCGTGGAGTCTGCAGGGCGAGGCGGGAATGGGCGTCGGACGGCGATGAACGCTCTGATCCGCGTCGATGACCGTGCCGGTCACGGCGCTAAAAAGCGGCCTGATGCTTCAACAGCCGCTCCAATTGTTCGTTCAACATTTCCTGCGAGACTCCGACAGATTCAGCCCAATCCACCGTTCTACCTGTGAAGAAATCGTCCAGCCTTTCGAATTGTTTGGCAATTCCTCGGAGCTCTTCGATCATCGAAGCACGTCCAGAAACAGATACCAGGTCCGCGGCCCGATCCCAGAAGTACCCGTGCGTCAGCCAATTGCGCGTTTTGAGGGCTGTCCTCAACTGCTGCTCCTCGTCGCGGCTTAATGCGCTGAGCTTCGTGACATCACTCACCAGCTGGCCCAAACTCTTCGAAAACAACCGCGCGAGGATGTCATCCAATTCTTCGCGAGTAACGTTGGCCGGGCCCGGACCGTATTTCGTCGCCAATATGATCGCGAGCTGGCGCTCGAGGCACTGAGCCTGGTACATCGCCATACCAAAAAGTGCATACACCTCCCGAATTTGCTCAGGATCAATTTCGACGTGCTTCTCGATCACAATCAAGCATGATACGAACTCAACCGTTGCGAACCGACCGACTCGGTTTTCGAGCCGAATCGCCGGATCAGTCATCGGAAATCGGGCTCCTGCGATTTTCTCACCGCCAAGCCGAGGGGTCAATTCCTTTCGCCTCCACCGTCACAGGTTTGGTCAGGCGACCGCTCTGGTCTCCCAATCCTGGAGCAGCAGGTTCAACCCGCTCCCGGCTCGTCCATATCCGTCGAACGGCGGGGCTCGTAAGGCTAGATGGCCCGGTTCAGTTGCCGGCGCGTCTGCGCCGGAGCGCAGTCGAAGCTCCTGCGAGGATGACGGCGATGCCGAGGATCAGGAGCGCGGTCAGAGCGCCGATGGGCGGCGCGGCGCCTCCGGTGTCGGGGGTCTCGATTTCCTCGGGGTCCGGAACCGGCGCCGGAAGGTCGGCGGGCGAGCCTCGGCGGCCCGCCGCGACGGTGGCGGGGAGTTCGCTCAGGTTGGCGCAGACCGAGGTCGACGCCCCGTCGAAACGGATCGACGCGGCCAGCACCGTCAGGGAGTCGTCCGCGTTCGCGCTCACGACGGCGACGTCGGCGATGCTGGAGCGCAGCTCCGGCGGCAGCGGCAGGCAGACCCGCAGCGGCGCCCGCAGCGAGTAGCCCGACACCGGCGCCCCGTCGGCGTCGACGGCTCTGATCTCGTGCCACAGCCCGGCCAGCGTGTAGCGGTGGTGCGGCTTCCCGACGTTCGAGGCCGGACCGGCGGGGTCCATTCGCACGCCGACGATCTCGCCGTTCGGCACCACGCCCGCGTCGGACGACAGCGCGGCGTCGCCGCCGTCGAAACCGCCGCCCTCCTCGGGCGTGAGAACCTCGTACTGGCGCCCCTCGGCGTCGACCAGCACCGACGGAATCTCCCCTACAGGATCCTTCGGCGCTGGTCGCTCCTCGGGAACCGCCGAGGAGCGCCGCACGGTGATTGTGAATTTCGCAGAGCATCGCTCGTCGAAGTCTTCGCCGGCCTGACACGCGCCTTCGGGCGATGTCGCCGTCACGTCGTGTCTGCCGGGAGACGTCGGAGCGGTGTAGACGATGATGTTCGCTCGGTCGGAAGCCTTGAACGAGCCGCCCGCGTCGCCGTCGTCCCAGGCGAACACGTGACCGTCGGCCAGATCGTTGTCGAGGATGTCCTGGCGGCCGTAGACATCGAAGCTCAGCCGGACCTCGCCGCCCGCGGAGACCGTCGCAGAGCGTATCGAGGGCTCGATGCGGGAGATCCGCGCGGCACCGCCGGCCGCTGACGAGCCTGCGACGAGCTCCACCACGGCCGGGACGAACTGCGAGAACGAATCGGTCGTGCCGCAGACCGCTGTCCGGCCGGCGCCCGGGTCGTAGCTCGCAGGCGGATCGATCGGTTCTAGGTACCTCCAGACAGAGCCTTCCTCCTTGAGAAGCCTCAGTTCGCTGTCCGCGTGCGCCTCCAAGACCGGAAGGCAGACGACGGCCGGGTTGCTCAGTTCGCCGCCCAGCAGTTCGCCGTCGCCGTCGCGGTGCTGGATGGCGATGTCGACCGCCGATTCTTCGATAATCTCGACGGCGCGGGCGATCCGAGGATGTGAAGGCACGTACACGCCGGCGAGGTCGACCGTCGCATGGGTCCACGTCACCTTCGACTCGATCCTGTCGGATCCAGCCGGCGGAGCGCCGTCCGGCACCATCAGGAAGTTCGGCAAGCCGAAGAGCCAGACGAGGAGCCCGCTGCCCGACACGGCGTCTCGGGACATCGTCAGCTCCTCCAGCTTCGTCATGGGTTTAAGCGCTTCCTCCCAACCACCGCCGAGGTCGTTGCCGTGCAGATGCAGATGCGTCATGCCGGTGTGGCTGCCCAGCCACGACGGTACACCGCCGATGAGTCCGCTGTCGTGCATATAGAGAACGATCAGATTAGTCCTTGTGCTCAGATTCAGGTGGTCGTCCGACTCGAACGTCGCCCAGCTGATGTCGAGACCGTTGCCGCCAAGGCCGAGTTTCTGTAGCTCGGTCAGAGCGTCGAGGTCCGGCAGTTCGCCCGTAAGATCGTTGTCGTGGAGATAGAGTTCAGTCAATTTGGTCAGCGCGTTCAGATCCGGCAGCTCGCCCGAAAGGTCGTTGTCGTGGAGATAGAGCCGCTCCAAACCGGTGTGGCCGTTCAGCCAGGTCGGTATGGAGCCAGAAAGCCCGAGGTCGTGGAGAAAGAGAAGCGTTAGGTTGCTTCGAGATTCGAGGTCGAGATTGCCGCCCGACTCGAACGTCGACCAGGAGACATCGAGGTCGTTGTCGCCAAGAGTGAGCTGCGTCAGGCCGGTCAGCGCGTTCAGATCTGGCAGTTCGCCCGTGAGTTCGTTGTCGTGGAGGATCAGTCGGGCCAGGCTGGTGAGGCTGGAGAGCTCGGACGGGATCGAACCGGATAGCTCGTTTCCGTCGAGATACAACAACTGCAATTTGGAGAGGCTGCCCAGCTCGGGCGGGATCGCCCCAGAAAGCTGGTTTTGGCGGAGGAGCAGCCACTGCAGTTCGGCGAGGCTGCCCATCTCGGGTGGGATCCCGCCCGTCAGCTGGTTTTGGCCGAGACGCAGCTTGGTTAATTTGGAGAGGCTGCTTAGCTCGGTCGGGATCGGACCGGAAAGCTGGTTTTGCTGGAGATACAAGGCCGTCAATTCGGTCATGTCGCCAATCTCGGACGGGATCTCGCCGCTCAGTTGGTTGTCGAACAATATCAACTGTGTCAATCCGGTGAGTTTGCCCAGTTCTGGCGGTATCTCGCCCGTCAGTTGGTTGCCAGCGAGGGACAACTGGCTGTTGCTACCCATGCCGGCGAGGTCGCCCAGCTCGGGCGGTATCTCTCCCGTCAGCCGGTTGTTGCCGAGACCCAGAAAGTTCAGGTTGGCGAGTTTGCTCAGATCGGCCGGTATCTCGCCGGTCAAACTGCTATTAGAGAGGCTTAGATGCTCCAAGTTGGCGAGGTGTCCCAGTTCGGGCGGTATCTCGCCCGTCAACTGCTGGTCACTACCAAGGGCTAGCGACTCCAGACTGCTGAGGCTTCCCAGTTCTGGCGGTATCTCACCGCTCAAGCCTAAGCCAGTGAGGTTTAGCTCCGTGACCCGACCGTCGGTGTCCGTCGTGACGCCGTACCACCTGTCTAGATCCGCGTCGGTCTTCCAGTTCTCTAAACCAGGATCATCTTCTTCCCAGTTCGGGCCGTCAGTCGCGTCGTAGATGAGTTCGAGTATCTGCCTGTCGGTCAGGGTCTGGGCTTGAAGCTCACCGGTGTCGTGGCTGGCTTGGAACAGGAGCACCGCCGAGATCGCCAAAGCCGCCAGAGCGGAAACGCGGAAGCGGCGCATCAAATCGCCGCCGCGGGGCAAGCTGCATCCCCCCCCCCCCCCCCCCCCCCCCCCCCCATATTCCAACTGATGTTCCATTTATGGCATCTCCGCCTTGCGAGGTCTCTGATCAGTCATGCTCCTTCAACGCTTTCGCCGGCGACGATCCGACGAGAGCGAAAGATGACATGGGTCAACAATGATGCATCAGATATCGATGTCGTTGGCATGTCATTAATGCCATATTTCCATGTCATCACCGTGTCGGCAAGCACGGAGCGGAAAACGGTGCCGCGGCCGAGGGGAGAGAAAACGTCGATGCACAGCGGGGCTCGGAAGCCGGGACGGCCCGATCGACGTTTCGCCTTGTTTCCGGCTCGCTCGTCGGCCGCGCCGGCGCGGCCGACTTTGCACAGAATGCGAACAAACGAAAAAGCCGCACACATGGACAGCGCGGCAGCGCACCGAACTATCGTCGACGCCCTGCTCCTGTTGTTGCGCCGGGTACCGACGGCCCTCCGGCGGTCCACGAGGATTACGCCGCCACCGTCTCCGGGCGGACCAGCATGGCGGAGCAGCCCGGCGCGACGACGGATCCGAACGACAGCGCGCCCCTTCCGTCTCAGCCGGCCCGGTAGGCGCTCTCCGCCTGCGCGCCCCGCGGCGCTCGGCCTCCAGACCTGATTACATCGCCGCGCGCCCCGTGACCGGCAGGCAGCCGCATCGAAACCGAAGATTCGATGCTCGATGCTCGAACAGACGAAAAAACGCACGCATGGAAGCCCGGGCGAAGGCGTCGGTCTTCAGACGACGCCCCCGCCTTCGTCTTCGTCCGTCGGGCCTACGAGGCCCTGTAGGCCATGTAGACCTCGAGCATCTCGGAGTATGTGATCTCGCCGGCGGCGTAGCCCTTGAGGGCGTCGCCGAGCTCCGTGCGGCTTATCGAGCCGTCGCCGTCCGCGTCGTAGCGGTCCACGACGTCCGAAGTCTCCGGCTCCTGCGCCGGTTCTGGTCCGGGATCGGTTTCGGGCGTCGGCGTGGGTGTCGGTGTCGGTGTCGGATCCTGCGCGGCGGCTGCTGCTGTGTGGGCGGCGTCAGCAGCCTGGGCTGCGAGGCTTCGACCGAGACGTCGAAGCGCTCGGCGACCCGGTTGCCGTTCGTGTCACGAGCGACGACCGTGATCGTCGTCGCGCCCGCGGACACGCCGGTCACCGTAAGCGCGGAGCCGTCCGATGCCGCCGTCACCCTTGCGACACGATCGTCGAGGGCACTGGCGGTTATCGTCAGATCGTCGCCGTCCGCGTCGCTGAAGACGCCGGAAAGGGATATCTCGCGCGTCGTTCCCGCCTCCAGACCGCTCACGTCGCCGATGGCGGACTCCACCGTCGGCGCGGACTTGACCGTGACGGCGAAGTCGTCCGAGACCGTGCCGCCCCGGCCGTCGTCCGCGGTCACCGTTATCGTCGCCGCCCCGCGGGACCTGGCGCTGACCGTCGCCGTGTGTCCGGAAACCGAGACCGTCGCGACGGACTCGTTGGAAGATGACGCGGTTATCGTCAGATCGTCGCCGTCGCCGTCGTGGAACATGCTGACCAGGGTCGAGCTGAGCGAGGCGTCGTCGACCAGGGTGTACAGAGGGACGGCTTTAGAGCCGTGCTCGTTGCCGATCGTGACGTCGCCGGGCGAGTGGACGACCGTCGGCGCGTCGTTCGGCGCGTCCGGCGGATCCTGCGACGGGCCCGTCGACGGCGGGTCCTGCTGCTGCGCCGCGGCCTCGATCTCCGCCAGCGTCTCGGCGACCGCCGTCCAGCGCGTCCAGCCGCGGTCCGCGTAGCCCTGAGCCTCCGTAGCCGTCATCGGCTGTAGCGTCTGGTCGGACACTGCCTCCCCGAGGGTCAGCAGCACGCGGTCCCAGCGGTCGGTGTGGTTCTTGTCGCTGACGTAGCGCGGGTCGTCGCGCCACTCCTTCACATCCGCGATCAGGTCCGCGTTGGGGTTCTCGGGCGCGTTCGGGTCGCGCACGAAGCCGAGGTCGCCCTCGCGGCCGCAGCCGTCGCAGGACGGCGCGGTGCCCGACGTGGTGCCCTCGGCGACTACCCAGGTGAAGTCCCAGTCGCTCTTCGCCCGCACCCGCACCTGGTACGTGGTGCCGTCCTTCAGGTTCTGGATCGTCATAAGTTCGTCCGTGCCGCCGGAGTAGCCCGCGTCGACCCAGCCTTTCTCCGGGTCGGAGGACATCCAGTTGGAGGCCCCGGTGACCTTGTACTGCACGTCGAAGTCCTCGGCCGGCCAGTCGTCGTTGCTGGCCCAGGACGCAAACAGCTCGCCTTGGCCTGATGCATACACACCCAGGTTCCGCACCAGGTTGGCGGGGTTGTCCAGGGTCAGCGTCCCCTCGATCCACGGGCTCGCGCCGTCGGCGGTGCGCGTGCGCACGCGGTAGCCGAGCACCGTGCCCCGCGATTGGTTGACGCGGTCGCCGAGGTTGGGCCGGATGATGCGGCTCGTGTCCGAGGCGCTCAGGGAGGTCACACCCACAGGCCAGGCGCCGCCCTCCCTGCGCCACTGGAGGTCGTAGCCCGTGACCGTCTGCGAGCCGCCGGGCGCCTCCCAGGAGAAGCGCGCCAGCCAGCGCCCTAGGTCGTTCCCATGTGAGTCATACGACAGGGCTCTGCCGGCGTGGGCCTGGACGCCGGTCGGCGGCTCGATCACGAAGTTGACGCCGCTGTCGGCGACCGTCACGTGGACGCCGGAGACCGCGTTGTGGCCGCTGCCTCGGACCGGCCTGTAGTCGCCGGACTGGCTGCCCTCCAGAACCAGCACCATCAGCTGCTGGTCGGCCGTGTCGGGGTCCTCCGCCCCCGTCACCGTGACCGCCTGGGGCGTGGCCCAGTTGCCGGACGAGCCCGCGGTGAAGGTCAGCGATGTCGGCGAGAGCGTCGCCGCGCCCTGGTCCCAGACGTGGCCCGGCTCGCCCGCGGACTGCCAGAACCGCGTCCTCACCAGTTGGACGGTCTTGTCCGCGCCGGGATCGGCGGTGAGGGCGACCGTGAACGTGCCCGTGCCGCCCTCGGTGACTGCCAGGCTCTCGGCCGAGAGCTCCACGCCCGTCGGGGGCGGCCCCGACAGGCTCAGCTGGACCGTGTCGCCGGCCGACCAGCTCAGGCCGGAGTTGCTCCACTGGTCGGACGCG
Organism: Dehalococcoidia bacterium; assembly: GCA_965204425.1. Classification (GTDB taxonomy): domain Bacteria; phylum Chloroflexota; class Dehalococcoidia; order Lucifugimonadales; family Lucifugimonadaceae; genus Bin127. Next base: position 1,623,205 of record OZ241990.1, on the reverse strand, counting down.
GCATCGGCAAGGGCGAACGCCGTTCCGTCGACATTCAACGTCAGGTGCTGCAAGCCGCTGGTTCCGGGACTGGTTGCGAAGGTGAGAACGCCCCCGTCCACCTTGAGCGTGGTGATGGCGTAGGAGGTCCCGCCGTACGTGAAGGCGTGACTGCCAGTGAGAGCTTGGCTACAGGTCACTGCGCCAGCTTCGCAGCCGAAGCCTGAGCTGCCATTCTGGGAGAGATCGACCGTTGTCATCGTGCCGGACCAGACTGGCGGGCGCGGCGCCTGCAGGGTGAAGAGCACCTTGCCGCCTGCCGTCCCCCATACCGGTATGCGCGGCGACGGGGTGAATTTCAGGTAGTTGTTGTCATTGGGGTCAGGGGTGAAGTCCCCCAGGTTGAATACCCTGCCGTCGACGTACAGCGTCCAAGTATCGCGCAAGCTGTTCGACGGCAGGAGGATTGATCCCGATCGTAAATTGATCATCTGAGACGTTATTCCACAGAACTTCGACGGTGTAGGACGTACCGTCGTAGATGAATCGCTGGTCCGTGAGCCGATTCCGGCAAAGAGATTGACCGGTCTTTTCGCACCCTGCTCCAGTTCCGGGCGTCGTCAAGGTGGCGTGCCAGATGGTGGTGGTGTCCTCGTGGTCGGCGGAGGCGGGGGCGTCCTGGACGAAGAAGACCGCCAGCGCGATCAGCGCGGCGGCCAGCAGCGGGACGCGGCGGAGAATGTTTTGGAACTTATATGCTAAATATGGGGGGGGGGGGGGGGGGGGGGGGGGGGGGGTACAGGCGCGGCCCGTCCGGGCCCGCGGTCCGGCGATGGATGATCGATGCGCTTCATGGCTGGCGTATCCTTCGTTCTATGTTTCGGAGACCGTCCGACGGCCGAGCCGACCCGCGCGCGTGGCGCGCAGACGCCGGCGGACCGTCGGAGCGGATCGCCGCTGAATCGATTCAACCACGCTTCCGCGTGTCGGCGACGTGTCATTTCGAGTGAATCCTCGTGTCGCAGAGATGTCGCGGTGTTGGGCGGCGTTTCCGGCTTGGCGCGGACGGGCCGTTTCGCGCACCCGAAAAGCCGTCCGCCGGGGCGGCGTCCGCGCATGCGCGAACAAACAGAAAAACCGCCATGCATGGACGGCGAGAGAAGCGATGGCGCCGCCGAACCATCGAACGATGACGCTCCCGGACTCATGCAGGGTTGTCTCACCGGCTCTGCGAAATCGGTCCGTCGAACTGCGGGGGGCGTGAGCGGCGCCTGCGGAGACGCGCCGCGAGAGAAGCACCGGCGACGGCGGATGCGCCGCCGGCGATCAGCAGCGCGGTCAGAGCGCCGATGGGCGGCGCGGCGCCTCCGGTGTCGGGGGTCTCGATTTCCTCGGGGTCCGGAACCGGCGTCGGAAGATCGGCGGGCGAGCCTCGGCGGCCCGCCGCGACGGTGGCGGGGAGTTCGCTCAGGTTGGCGCAGACCGAGGTCGACGCGCCGTCGAAACGGATCGACGCGGCCAGCACCGTCAGGGAGTCGTCCGCGTTCGCGCTCACGACGGCGACGTCCGCGATGCTGGAGCGCAGCTCCGGCGGCAGCGGCAGACATACGCGCAGCGGCGCCCGCAGCGAGTAGCCCGACACCGGCGCCCCGTCGGCGTCGACGGCTATCACGTCGTACCATTGCCCGGCGAGCGAGTAGCGGTGGTGTGATTTCCCGATGTTGGAGGCTGAATCGCCGGCGTCGATGCGCACGCCGACGATCTCGCCGTTCGGCACCACGCCCGCGTCGGACGACAGCACGGCGTCGCCGCCGTCGAAACCGCCGCCCTCCTCGGGCGTGAGAACCTCGTACTGGCGCCCTTCGGCGTCGACCAGCACCGACGGAATCTCCCCTGTAGGATTCTTCGGCGCCAGTCGTCGCTCCTCCGGAGCCGCCGAGGGGCGTCTGACAGTGATGGTGTATTTCGCGGAGCATCGCTCGTCGAAGTCTTCGCCTCCCAGGCACGCGCCCGCGGGCGACGTAGTCGTCAACGTGTGCTTGCCCGAAGCCGCCGGAGCGGTGTAGATTATCGTGTTGGAACGATCCGAGGATTTGAAGGATCCCCCGGCTCCGCCGTCGTCCCACGCGAACGCGTGACCGTCGGCCAGATCGTTGTCGAGGATGTCCTGGCGGCCGTAGACATCGAAGCTCAGCCGGACCTCGCCGCCCGCGGAGACCGTCGCAGAGCGTATCGAGGGCTCGATGCGGGAGATCCGCGCGGCACCGCCGGCCGCTGACGAGCCTGCGACGAGCTCCACCACGGCCGGGACGAACTGCGAGAACGAGACGGTCGCGCCGCAGACCGCGATTCTGCCGTCGCCCGGGTCGTAGCCCGAAGGCGGATCAACCGGTTCGAGATACCTCCAGACAGAGCCTTCCTCCTTGAGAAGCCTCAATTCCCTCCCCGAATGCGCGCTCGAGACCGGAACGCAGACCACCGCCGGGGCGATCAACGCGCCGTCCAGCGGCTCTCCGTCGGCGTCGCGGTGCGATATGGAGATGTCCACCGCCGATTCCTCGACGATCTCCTCGGCGCGGGCGATCCGTGGATGTGAAGGCACGTACACGTCGGCGAGGTCGATCGTCGCATGGGTCCACGTCACCTTCGACTCGATCCTGTCGGATCCAGCCGGCGGAGCGCCGTCCGGCACTATCAGGAAGTTCGGCAAGCCGAAGAGCCAGACGAGGAGCCCGCTGCCCGACACCGCGCCGCGGGACATCGTCAGCTCCAGCAGCTTTGTCATGGGTTTGAGCGCTTCCTCCCAGCCCCCTGTCAGATCGTTGCCGTGCAGGCGCAGACGCTCCATGCCGGCGTGGTTGCCCAGCCACGACGGTATCTCGCCCTCAAGGCCGAGGTCGTGCAGATAGAGAACGATCAGATTGGCTCTGGCGCTTAGATCAAGGTGGTCCTCCGACTCGAACGTCGACCAGCTGATGTCGAGACCGTTGCCGCCGAGACCGAGATGCGTCAGGCCTGTGAGGGTGTCGAGATCCGGCAGTTCGCCGGTCAGATCGTTGTCTTCGAGATACAGACGCTCCAAGCTGGCGTGGTTGGCAAGCCAAGTCGGTATCGAGCCCTGCAGACCGCTGTCGTGCAGCCAGAGATGCGTCAGATTGGTTCGGGATTCGAGGTCGAGATTGCCGCCCGTCCCGAACGTCGACCAGCTGATGTCGAGATCGTTTCCGCCGAGACCGAGACGCGTCAGGCTCGTGAGGCTGTTGAGGTCCGGCAACTCGCCCGTAAGCTCGTTGTTGTGGAGGAGGAGCCACTGCAGGCTGGCGCGGTCGCCCAGCTCGGATGGAATCTCGCCGGAAAGCCGGTTGTCATTCAGGTACAGGGCGAACAGGCCGGTGATGTCGCCCAGCTCGCGTGGAATCTCGCCGGAAAGCTGGTTGTCGGACAGGTAAAGGGCGGTCAGGCCGGTCAGGTCGCCCAGCTCGGGCGGTATCGGACCGCTCAACTCATTGCCCGAGAGGATCAGCCACTGAAGGCTGCTGATGCCGCCCAGTTGAGATGGTATCGACCCGCTCAGACGGTTGTCGTCGAGCCTCAACCGTAGGAGGCTGGCGAGATCGCCCAGCTCGGACGGTATCGGGCCCGTCAACCGGTTCTGCTCGAGATACAACAGCTCCAGGCTGGCTAGGTCGCCCAGCTCGCGCGGTATCGGGCCGGTCAGCTGGTTTCCGTCTAGGCTCAGGATGGTCAAGTTGGAGAGTCTGCCCAGTTCGGACGGGATTTCGCCCGTCAGATCGTTGTTTTGGAGGCCCAGCTCCACCAGGCTGGTCAGATCGCCCAGCTCGGACGGTATCGGGCCGGTCAGCCGGTTGCTGTCGAGGTCCAGATAACCCAGGCTGGCGAGTGTGCCCAGTTCGGGTGGTATCTCGCCCGTCAGATTGGCGGCCCTGATGCTCAGGGCGACCAGGTCGGTCAGACCGCCCAGTTCGGGCGGTATCGGACCGCTCAGTTTTCTGTTGAACGAGAGAGACAGGTTCGTCAGGCTGGTGAGTCGGCCCAGCTCGGGTGGTATCTCGCCCGCCAGATTGTTGTCGGCGAGATTCAGCCTCGTGACGCGACCATCGGTGTCGGTCGTGACGCCGTGCCAATCGCCTAGATCCGCGGCGACCTTCCAGCTCGGTCTACTCGTCTCGGGGTTCTCGCTAGCCCAGTTCGGGCCGTCCGTCGCGTCGTAGAGGGCTTCGAGAATCTCCCTGTCGCTCAGGGTCTGCGCCGCCGCGGTGCGCGATGTGAAGCCGTGACCGTGAGCGACGAACAGCAGGAGCACCGCTGACATCGCCAGAGCCGAAACGCGGAAGCAACGCATCATGTCGCCGCCACGGCGGCGCAGGCTGTACCCCCCCCCGATTGTCCTACTGCTGTTCTAATTGTGTGCATCTCCGCCTTGCGAGGTCTCCGATCGGTCATGCTCCTTCAACGCTTTCGCCGGCGACGATCCGACGAGAGCAAGGGATGACATGGTTTGACAATGATGCATTGGAACTTAATGTCGGTACCATGGCAAATGATCCGATTTTTCATGTCATCTCCGTGTCGACAAGCACGGAGCGGAAAACGGTGCCGCCGCCGAGGGGAGAGAAAACGTCGATGCGCGGCAGGTCTCGGCAGACGGAACGACGCGAGTGACGTTCCGCTCGCTCGTCATGGCTCGCCCCAACCTCGGTTCCTTCGCGCGTCCCGCGCCTCAATCAGGCGATGCGGCGAGCCGCAGTCCTTTTTCTCGCGGCGACGCGCGTTCGCATAGGTTGCGGATACCGTCCAGACATGGGACGGTCAGCGAATCCGGCCGCCGCGCGATCGACCGATCAGCACCGCGCCGGCCAGCATCGCCATTGCGACGCCGAACAGCAGGAAGACCGCGGCTTGCCGCTCGGACAAGCGAGCAGGGCCGGTGTCGGGCTCCGCCGCGTCGGCCGTCGGAGACGGCGCGGGAGGCAGTTCCCCGGCCGCCTCCGCACGCAGCGCGACTGTAGTTGTGGCCGATATCGAACTCATGCTCCCGCAGACCTTCAACGCTCCAGATGTGCCCGCGAGGTAGAGTTTGCTGCTCAACGCCGTCAGCGTGGCGTCGGCATTGATCGCCCCGACCAGCGCGTTCACCGCCTTTGGACGGAACGCGTCCGGAAGCGGCATGCAGATCTCCCCCGGCGCGAGCAGCCGATAGCCGACCAGCGGACGCCGGTCTACTGAGATCGCATCGATGCGGCACTGCAATCCCCCGGTCATGAAGCGCGGATCGTCCACATCGATCTGATCTTCCGGCTCTTCAAGCTCCGCAACCGAGACGCCGATCACCTCCATGTCGTTGATCGCGCCCTTTGGGATCTTGAAGGTACACCTTTCAGTCACGAACTCGCCCCCGTCTTCGGGGGTTACGACCTCGTAGTTCGTGCCGTCTTCATCCACGATCGCATCCGGCATCTCGCCCGTCGGGTTGCGCGGTGGAACTGGCGTGGGTTCGTCGGGCGAGGGGCGCCGCACGGTGAAGTCGAATATCGCGGTGCATCGCTCGACCGCGTCCTCCTCCGTCTCGCCGACCCTCCTGCCCAGACACTCGGAAGTGCCGACGTCGAGTGCCGCCCTGACGCGGTAGCGGCCGGGCTCCGCGGGCGCGGTGTATAGCACGCGACGATCATCCGGAAGGCCGTTGGTCACGCGTCCGTAGAGGCTGGATACGCTCTCTGCGAACTCGCCTTGCCCCGGCCCCGATTCTCCCGCTCGATCTTCAGCAGTCCAGTCGAACGTCACGCTCGGATCGTCGCCAAGCGAATCGTCCCGGATGTCCTGCCGCCCGTAGACCTGGACCGCCATCCTGACCTCCTCGCCGACGGTCAGAGCCACGCCGCGAATCGCCGGCTCGATGCGCAGGATGCGCGCCGGAGTCGAGGGAAGGGGCGTCGGCGTGGGCCTGGGCGTGGGCGTCGGCACCGGCGATGCGCGGAAAGTCCGCGGAACCCAGGCCTGTCCCGTGTTGATGATTCTCTTGCCCACGAACACATCGATCTCCGAAGTGCTCGGAATCGCGTCTGCGCCCCAGCACGCGACTGATCCAGACGGCCCCGTCGCGCACACGTGCCTGTCCGACACGCTGACGCGCTCGAGCTCGGCCTCCATGTACGCGTCGGGAACTCGATGCTGGTTCAGGTTGTACGCGGCTACCGCAGTCTCAGTGCCCGGCCAGGCGGTCTCGCTCGGACCCCAGCACTTCACCCGATTATCCTCCGTTACTCCGCAGGTCGAGAACCGCGCCGCGCTCACCGAAATGTAGCGCTGACCAAGCAAATGAGCGGGCACCTCCGCCATCTCCGGAAAACCCCAGCACGCAAGCGCGCCCGTGTCCTCGCGAACCGCGCACGTGTGATAGCGGCTCGCCGAAATCGAACTGAAGGCGACGTCCGAGAGCGCCTCCGGAACGTCCGCCTGGCCATAGTCAGACGTCGTGTCCCGCGCGATGGTCTCGCCCTCGTTGGTCGCGCCCCAGCATTCGACGCGGTTCTCGGTCTGACCGTTTTGACCGTCCAGCAGACCGCATCCGTGATACACGCCAGAGCTGATCGATCTGAAGGTGCTTGAAGGCGGCGCGGCTTGTCCGTCCGCGTTGTGTCCCCAGCACAGCGCCGCGCCCGACGTCTGACCTTCCGTGCGTCCGTCGAGGATGCCGCACGTGTGGTAGCGGCTCGCCGAAACCGCTTTGAACGTGTAGTCGGTCGTAAGATTCTCGACAAACGCGGAATCGGCCTGCAGGCCAGGGCTCAACGTAGCGTCGGACCACCCCCTGCTCTGCAGATTGTTGTTCCTTCCCCAGCACATGACGTGACCAGTTTCTCGCACGCCGCAAGTATGGTCCCATCCCACCGACAGATCGATGAACGGACCCCCCGTGAATGTTCGCTTCGTAGAGCCGCCGCCCCAGCAGACTATGTCGCGCGCCTCCGTGAGGCCGCAGTTGTAGTACCAGCCCGTACCGACTTTCGGATCCGCGCTCAACGCGGGATACCGGTGGTTGAAGGCGTCCGCCCGCCCGCCATCGACCAGTTGCGGGGAGGCGAAATCGTAATCGAACTCCGCTCCCCAACAGACCACTTCTCCAGCAGTTTGATCGTTCCGACCGTCCAGTACGCCGCAGGTGTGGTAGCTGGCGGCGATCACCTTGCTGAAGGTGGCGTCCAGGTGCTCCGCCGGCACCGACGCTTGCCCGTAGTCGACCTTCAGCGGCTCGGATGGGTTGTCCTTCCCGCCCCAGCAGCGCGCATGCCCGTCGGCTGTCACTCCGCAGACGTGGTCCCCGTTTGCCGAAATATCGTCGAAACGTTCACTCTCGGGAACTTCGCTGACCGCGCTGTACAAATCGTTGCCCCAGCACACCGCCTTACCAGCCTCCTCGCCCTCCCCGGCGAGCAGCCCGCACGTGAAACTGCGACCCGCCTCGACCGCTTTGAACGCCGCGCTCGCATAGGCGGAAGGAACCGTCGACTCGTCGAACTCGTTGAAGCCCCAGCATCTGATGCTGCCAGCCTCCGACCCGCCCTTCAAAACTCCGCACGAGTGCGCTCTGCCCGCCCGGATATAGGAGAATTCGTCTCCCGAATAGTCGTAGCCTCTGTGCAGATCATCATCGATAGTCCCGGAAGTCTGCCCGTCGAAGTCGTCGCCCCAGCAGACCACTCGCCCATCGTCCAGGCCGATGCCGCACAGATGATCCGCGTAAGAATCTATCTCCGAAAAAAGGACCGGTTCACCTTCATCGTCCGTCGGCGGGGTCGTCTGGCCGCCGCCGAACCGATCGCTTCCGAAGCACTGCACCGTGCCGTCCGACTTCAGGCCGCACGTGAAAGTGCTTCCGACAGCCACGTCCACGAACCCGCGGGCCAGTATCGGCGCGAAACGATTCTGCCCCCAGCACGTCATGTCGCCCCCCGACGTCAATGCGCACGTGGCATCGGCCGACGCGTCGAGATCCACGACTTCCACATCCCCGGAAAAGTCAGGATCGCCGGGCAGGTGAAGCAACTCGCCCTGAGCCGACACCGTCAGGACCAACGCCGAGAGCGCCAGCAGCGCGGCGGCCAGCAGCAGGGCCGAGGATCGGCGACGAAGCACCATATTAGCACGTATTTTCCATAACAAGGGGGGGGGGGGGGGGAGGGGGCACAGGCATCGCCGTCATCGCCAAGCTGTCCGGGACCGGAAGATCTATGTGCTTCGTTGTTCATGCGCCACCCTTTTTCCGAATGCGGCAATCTGTCGGTTGCGACTCGCTCTCCAGCGCGGCAGGCTTGTCTCGCCCCGCCCCCGATCTTCTCGCCAACGCGTCCAAAGACGAATCGGCGTCGCCGATCAAGTCAGAGACGATTCAAACAAAGAACCGCGTGTCGTCGCCGTGTCAATTCGAGTGATTCCTCGTGTCGCGGCGGCGTCGCGGTGTTGGGCGGCGTTTCCGGCTTGGCGCGGACGGGCCGTTTCGCGCCCCGGACGGTCGCGCGGCGGCGCGGGGCACGCGCATGTGCGAACAAACAAAAAAACGCACACATGGGCGGCAGGGCGTCGCCCGTGCGACGACGCCCTGTCCCTCTCTTCTTCGCCGCGCCCCGACGTCCCGCGGACTCTCGACGATGATCAGGCGGCCTGCGTCTCCGGCCGGACCAGCAGGGCGGAGCAGCCCGGAACCGCGACGGGTTCGAACGACAGCACGCCCCTTCCGTCGTAGCCCGCGCGGTAGGCGTGATCCGCCTTCGCGCCCCTGGGCACGCGGCCCCCGGCCCTGATGGTGTCGCCTCCGGGACCTCCGGCGCCGCGCGCCACCATGCCGCGGCGGTCCCCCTTCCGCCAGACCAGCACCTCGACCTCGGCGGGGACGACGCGCGCCTCCGACGGCGTGCGCCGGAAGAGCACCCCGTGAAGCCTCTTCAGCACCCCCGGCGACGGATCGCGTCGACCGTTCACGATCTGCGAGAGGTGCCCGGAGCTTATGCCCGCGCGCCGCGCCGCCTCGTTCTGGCTGATCTCGTGCGCGTTCAGGCGCTCGAACACCGCGTGACGGTCCACGGAAGGCGTCGCCGCCGGGGCGATCTCCGCGGGCGCCTGGAGCGCCGATTCCACCCGCGCCCGCACCTTCGGGCCCATCGTCCTGCGGCCGCGGGACGCCTGCACCATGTAGCCGTAGGACACCCCGGCCCGTTCGGCGAGGTCCTTCATGCTCATGCCCAGCTCCCTCGCGCGTTCGCGGATGCGGCTGCTCCCGCCTTCTACGACTTTCTCCCGGCGTTCGACGAAGCCCTGCGCGGGCACCTCGCCCAGCACGGCCTCCGCCTTCTCACGCGTCGCGGCGGTCCAGCGCTTGCCCCCCGCCGCGATCTGCGACAGGTGGTTCGGCGTGACGCCGATCATGACCGCGAGTTCCCTCATGGTCAGCCCCCTTCGTCTGGCGGCGGCCCTGAGCGCCGTCTCGCGCCCGCGAGACGTCGGCTCGGTTCTTTTCTCGTCCGCCTCAGTTGCGGAGACGTTTCGCTCGATGGTGATGGTTGTCATTTCGCTTCCTCCTGTAGAGAAGAAAGCGAGACCGACCCCGGCGGGAGACGGTCCCGCTCGGGTTTCGAGTCCCGCGTCGCGGGACCGTCTGTAGGGGTGGTGGTTTCAGGTGCGGCGCATTTTCACGCGCCGGGAGCGCCCTCGGCAGGGCCGCGGCGCGGGTACGCGCAGCGCGGTCTCTGAAGGCCGCGTTGCGTCGCGCGTCAAGTGCTGAGCACCGACCGCGGCTCGCGACGGACGCGCGACGTCCTCAATGGACGGATCCCTCTGAGGCTCCGTCGCGAGACGATGAGGCCGGGGCGCCAGCGCATACCGAGCACGGCGAGGACCTCCAGCGTGCGCCCGTCACCGACCGGCGTGAGCGCCGCGGCTCTCCCAGCGCCTTGGCCGTAGAGCAGGACGTCACGGTCTCTGAACCTGCGGCGGACGATGTCCGTCCACTCCGCGTGCGCCCAGCGTGCCGCGCACGGTTCGGCGTCCGAGACGCCCAGCCCCTCGAGCACCGCCAGCGCGCCGTCGAGGTCGCCCCTGCGCCGCATCCGCCGCGCGTCGTGGATGCCGCGCTCGACGCTCAACTCCCACGTCTGCGGCGCGGCGCCGAACAGCGTCGCCACGAGGTCCTTGGCCAGCTCCTCCAAAGAACGGCGGCCATGCCGCTGTTCTCTTGTGTCGTTCCGACCGTTCGTCATCGGTCGCGATGCGGCGATGCCGCCGGTCAGCGTTGCTGTAGTCATGTCTTGCTCCTGTTCCGGTTCCCGTCCGGACGCGCGGCATCCCCGGCGCGCGCCGGTCGAGGTGATTCGGGGTGGTGTTTGGTTGGAGCTGCCAGACGTGTCGAGACGCGCTCCGTCCTCTGGGATGCGAATACGGGAGCGGAGCGCGGATGGCGATCAGACGCGGGTCGTCACGGCTCGGGCACGCGAGGCGCGGAACCGGAGGAAACGTGTCTGAAGGTGAGCCGTCAGCGGCGGACGTGCCGGACGGACTGTTAGGTGAAGCGTCGCCCGCGGGTCGTTGGACGGCCCGTGAGAGACGCGGGGAGGCGGTCGAAGCTCAAGAGCGCTTCGAGCCGGGCTCGTGTCGGCCGAGAGTGTGTTGACACCTCGCCGGAAAGGTCCCTGCGTTCGAGCCGACCGAGGGAGCGATGCTCTACCTTCGGACACGCTCGCGCCGCAGAGAGGCGCTTCGTCCCTCTGGTTCGGCGCGCTGCGGGGAGAGCGGGGCTCGATCCAACGCGGCGCTCAGGGTCTGGGACGGACCCTCCGGTTTTCTATGGCGGGAAAGCCGGGAAAAGCCTGACAGCGATTCCGATTATGGCTTCTGTCGCACGGTTTTGGGGGCTTACGGCCGATATTGCTTGCTGCGATGTGGCATCCATGCCGCGGACGTGCGGCAGGCAAGGGCGAGCGGCGCGTTGTCCGCCCTCAAAGGGACGACTCTGCGGCTGTCGAACGCTCAGAGCAAGACGATCAGGGACGACGCGCCGACGAGCGCGAGAAGGGAGACATGGAAAAGGGACACGCTCGGACTCGCCGCAGCCTTGACGATGCCCGTTGCGCCCGGCGGAACCGTCATGTCGAAGTAGCCGACGGCGCCGTGGTCCGCGGGAGGTCCTATCCTCACCGAGTCGTAGAGCCTGCGGAATCCCCGCTCCTGCGCGAGGAAACGAGCGTCCAGCGCCCATAGCGGGACGACGGCCAACGCGGCCAGCGCTGCAGCCGGAGAGCCGGTGCTCGCGACGAATGCCGCCAGCGCCGCAGACACGGCCGCGGCAGCCGACTTGATTGCGAAGGAGTTTCTCCCCTGCCTGTCGACGACCGCCTGGATGAGTTTGAGATGCTCGACACGCGCCGTTTCAAGGTTCATATCGCGTCCAGAAACTCGTTGATCCTTGTCCATCTCCATGGGACGGCATCCTCGATCCCGGACACGCCGGTGTAGGTCCGCGCCCGCGGCCTCACCTGGAGCGTCGGCTTTCCGAAGCTGCGTGCCATGTCCACCTCGGTCCGGACGCCGGGGGCGTTGTGGGTGTCTTCACCCACGAGCACGATCACCGCGTCGCACTCCCTGATCGCCTCCCTCGCCTCCCGTTTCCACTCCTCCGTGGGATACGCCTCTCTGAGAGAACAGTTCCTCACGCGGTGACTGGTGCGCAGCTTCGCTTGTTCGTAGAAGTTGTCTCGGAGGTCCCTGTCCTTGTCGAACTCGAAGCTCACGAAGATGTCCAGCGTTGCCACGCGTCTAACTCTCCTATGATCGATTGTCGCGGGGTTCCGTCCTCGTTGTTCTTGTATCACCTCCGGCTGGGATCTGACAAGCGCCCCGCGTGGCTTGCCGCAGGCGTTGCGCCGCCATCGACAGGAATCTGCCGAGCATTCGGCGTCGTCATCCGGCTTTTCAGCACCGTCCCGCTGCCGCGCGCGGAGCCACGACTGTGCATTTCAACCTGCCGCGACGTGCCGCTTCGGAGCCACAACGCGCACAGTTGCGTTTCTGCAATCTCAGAACCTGACCGCGGCAATCTCGAAGCCGATGCGGTGGATTGCACTTCCGAGTTGCTCGAAGTGTGGAGCGTCCTGTCGGAGTGGAACCACCGCCGGACTCCCTCGCTTGCTATCGTCACGCGGTTTGAGGATACAGACGACGATTTAGCATTGGTTTCGGCTTCGCATTCAATGGGCTCGAGTTTGTGCAACCAAACAGGATTCCCTGGATACGGCACCGACATGCAGACACGGTCGGACCGCCTGATGTCCTCGTATCCGGCTGCTGACCGAGTGTCGCTCGGGATGCGGAGAACCAAGGACGGCCTGGTTTTCAGACTTAGAAGACGGTTGAGCTAACCAGATCCAGCGCCCAACGATAGAATTAGAAACGCTGGGAAAATCCCGTTCCCCTAATGTTGTTCCGTCCCTAGTGGCGCGGCGATGCAACTCGGTTGCCATCATCACGAGAAAAAGCGTCGTCGAAGTCGTGGGGGTAGTCGATTCATGTACTTAGTGTTGGATGCAAACGCGATAATCTCAGAAGGTTACGGGCGCAGTTCGCTTTTCCGGTTCCTTTTGTACTCCTCAAATGCCGTCGATCACCACATTGCAGTACCCAAACTTGTCGTTGAAGAGGTGGTTGGCAGGTATTTGGGAACCTTAAAACGCGAAACTCGGCAGGCTCGCCGAGCCGTTGAAACATTGTCGCGACGCTTGACGAATCCGGGTGCGTTGGTATTCGCCGTCCCTGACGTAGGAAGCGAGACTGCCTCAATTAGACATGAACTGAAGACGCACCTCGAAGAAGCCCACTGTGTGTTTTTGAATTCTCCCGAGGTCGCGCACGACGACTTGATAAGTCGTGCTGTCCGACGCAAGAAACCGTTCGACGATAAAGGATCAGGTTATCGTGACACGTTGATTTGGTTGTCGATCTTGGAGTTAGCGAACGAAGTTGACGAGCTAATCGTATTCGTCAGTGCCGACAAAGCGTTTTCAGACAATGAATCAATCCTCCATGAACCATTGATTGATGAGTTGGTTGCTAGCGGAAACGATCGTGACGCAGTTCAAGTTGTGAAAACTCTGAATGATTACTTCGATACCTATGTGGTCCCGCAACTAGGCAAGATTGTAGGCGACGATCCGTTGGAAGCTCTCGCTCAGCTTGGGATCGATCTCGCCGATGTCATGGCTGCTCAAGTTATGGAAACCTACAGTCAAGAAGAAATCATGCCCGATCAACTCGGTCTGCCGTGGGAGTATGAAACCCTTTACATCAACGTAGTTGAGGAGGTCTCCGAATTGGAGGTCTTCGACGTGCGCGAGATAACCAAGGGAGAGATTCTTCTCCGCGTCCGCTCCAATGTGAATTGCGACTTTGACGCGTTTGTTTTCAAATCAGATGTTCTCGAAGTGCCTGATCTGGTCATTCACGATCCAGACTGGAACAACCACTATGTTTGGGGTGGCGTATCGACTGAATTGGAGTGCGTTCTTGACCTGAGAGCAGACGTTTCCGATCCGAAACGACCTGAGCTGCACGCTCTGTCTGTGAGTCTTTCCCCCAGCGACGGCTATGGGTGAGGCGAGTCGTTTGCTCTAGTTGGCGAGGACCGTTGATGCAAGAACAGCTCTTGGTGTGCACATCGGCTTCTGCGCCCCATCTACCTGACGAGCGAACGGAACCGGTCGTGAAACCTTCACATGGGCCGAATGCAACGGACCACCGTCTGACTGCGTACGAATTGGATCAACGCGTCTCGTGCAATTGCTCAAAAAGGTTTCGATTCGGTGTCGACAGATACCGGCATCGAATCGTAAAGGCGAGTAACGCGAGGAAGGTGGCTCAATCGAAGTCCTAGGGCTGTCACTTGGCTCGACCGTCGTGGGCCGGAGCGATGTCGAACTGAACCGCGGCGCGACGCGCCCTTGGTTAACCTCTCCACAGCCCCAGCGTGAACACCAGCCTGAGACGACGCCGACGCTCTGCCCGGCGAATCTCCTCACGCACGACGACCAGCCGGCGCTTCCGGCGACGCGCCTGGTCTTCGAGGTCGAAACGGTCCCAAGGGTAGTCCGCGGGAGGAAGCGTCAAGCCGCAGCCCCCGACCAGCAGCATCTCCATCTCTAGCAGATCAACCTCGGCCCGCAGCTTCGCTAGACCAGCTGGCGCGGCGCTGTACCCCTCGCGCAGACGCCGCCACTCGACGACCAGAGGCGCCGCCGCGCCGAACCGTTTTTCATCATCGCCGGGATCGGGATGCAGCGACACGACAGGCTCGTACGCCGGACCCGACGGCGTCGGACCTTTCGCGACCGGCACGGACGCAGACGGAAGCGTCGGAACTCTGGACTCCAGTGCGGCGATGCGACGGCGAAGTCGTTCCAGATCTTCGTCAACTCCTTTCTCAACTCGACGAACTGCGGTTCTTCGTCCTCGGGCGTCTCCACTCCTCCTTCCTCCAGCGCGGCCACCCGGCGTTCAAGAGCCCCTAGTTGCTTCTGATGCTCCTCGTCGAGTTCCGGCGCGTCGCCGAGAAGATGCCGCGTAAGAGCGTCGCGCATACGGCCCGACAGTCGCCCCGTGTCCGCGGCCCTCGCCAGCGCGCCGTAGCTCACACCCAGAACCTCTGCGGCGCCTCTCCTGCCCCTCGCTTCGACGAGATCGAACAGCAGCGCAGTCATGCGCAGGTCGTGCGTGTTTTCAACGCTCGGCGTGTAGGTCTTGGCGTTTCTGTCGTTGCTCTCGGACGTTTTCATATGCTAGTCCTTCCGTCGCGCGTTTCCGCGAATCCCAATCGGGGCACCGAGAACCTGCCACCCATCCAGCCGCGCGCGGAAACGCGCGGTTTGAACTCAGGCACGTCCTGTAGGGGTGGAACCAGCACTGGATTCGTTCGCTCGCGGGTATATGGCATTTTTCGCCTGTCGCTGGCCTTTCCGAACCTGTTTCCGCTTTGGAACGGACAGCCGCGCGTTTCCGCGCAGACACCCGATTCCCTGTACACGGCAATGACATCACGAATGGGGTGACGTGCGCAATGCCTCATAAGGGAGGACGCGCGTGTCCCCGTGGTGTCGCCACCGAATCGCCGCGGTTCTACTTGTGTCGCGTGTCGTTTCGAGACGACGCAAAGCGACTCGGCAAGCCACGAAGTGGACTCTGTGGGCGGGGCACACATACATAATCGTCGAGGGCGACATTTCGGTGCGAGTTTGACGGACGGCCCGTCCGCAGACTCAGAACCGGACACGAGATACCTGAGCTTTGTTGTCAATCTTCGACGGCCGACCAAATGCCGCGTGACCCTTAGAATCCTGTACGTCAACCTAGCAAGGATCTGATACCGTGACCGTCGACCACGGGGCGTGCGGCTAGTTCGAAATTGCGATCTGAAACCTCAACCTGGAAGTCCAAATATGCCGACGAACCTAACTGAACTCATTGCTAGAGCTCCTTGGCGAGAAGCGGTCACCTATCGGCGCACTTGGCCACACGAATACGTTCTTTCCAAGACCGACAAACAGCAGAAGTTGGTTGAACTGATCTGCAAACGGTTTCGAAACGGTGAGGGTGTCACTTGTAGATTTTTTCGTCGAAAAAACACCTACCTCTTCATTGGTGACTACAAGTACTGGTTAATGACTCATTGGGACAACGTAAAACCAGATGTAGACTACGTGCTGAATCGCGCCCGTTTGTACCGGGATCGACGCGACTTCGTGATCCAAACAGGCGACAGCGGTATGTTGGATGATTACCCTAGCGAGCCCGCGGTTCAGCGTTGGTTTTGATATCGCGCACTTTGATGCAAGTATTCTTTTCGACGGTTCGAAGAGAGTTGGAATCTCTAATCGACAGGCGTCGGTTTCAAAGAATCTCTTTACACCGTAGCACGGCGTTCTCGATTTCGTCGTCAGTCGTGAACCTGCCGAAACTGAACCGAATCGATGAATCTGCTTGATCCTCATCGAGTCCTATGGCGCGAAGAACATGCGACGGTTCCGGGATTCCTGATGTGCAAGCGGATCCTGTGGATGCAGCTAAATTCGGTTGAAGGGCGTTTAATAGATCTTTTGCGTCATACCCGTCAAGCCGGATATTCGCGTTCCCCGGGTGCCTCGAATCACCTTGCGGGCCATTGATAACGATCGGGAATCCGTTGTACTTGAGGTTTTCTACGAACGCATCTCGTTGTCGACCTATCCGATTTCGCTCCTGCTCCGTTTTGGACGTCATCATGATCTCGGCGGCCGCAGCAAAACCCACGCACAAAGGCATCGGAACCGTACCGGATCGCAATCCATCTTGTTGGCCACCGCCGTGAATGATCGGGTCAAATCGGTTTTGTAATTCGCGCCGGACATGCAACGCACCGATGCCCGGTGGGCCGTACATCTTGTGCCCGGACAGACTGATCAGGTCCGCTTCCAACGCCAAGCCGCTAACATCCATGGCGCACGGCGCTTGGGCTGCGTCGCAGTGGAATATCACTTCACTATCCCGCAACACTTCTGCGATTTCCTTTACGTTTTGAATGGTCCCGATTTCGTTGTTCACCGCCATTATCGACGCCACGAGCACATCTTCGTCAACCAAATCCCTGAGTTGGCTCACGTCGATGAAGCCATATTTGTCAACTGGTATAGTCTCGACGACGAACCCCTCCCGATCCGCTAGATAACGAGCGGATGCGAAAACACATTTGTGTTCAATGGCACTGACCAAAATGCGTTTCCGTTGCGGTGAAGCCATTCGAGCCAATCCTATGATTGCAAGATTGTTAGCTTCAGTAGCCCCGGATGTGAAGATGATTTCTTCGGGATACCCACCGATAAACTCGGCAACAGTCGCGGCAGAAGAGCGGACGGATTCTGCCGCCCGCCAACCAACCGAATGTTCACTGGAATGCGGGTTTCCGAAACGAACATTCCAATACGGTTCCATCGCATTTAGAACCTGTGGGTCAACAGGTGTCGTTGCTTGGTAGTCTGCGTAAATCACCAGGCTTCATCGCTTACCTTCGAAGGTCGCCGAACAATTTATTCCTACATATGCACAATAATGTTTCGCAGGGTCAAGGTAGAGGGACAACTAAAACTTTATGTTAATCTTACTGGACGCCGCGTCCAGTAAGCGAAACAATGTCTAGTAAACGGAACAATGTCTAGAGGGCCCGCGTACACAGACGATTTCAGCCCGCGATTTTCCGGGCACGAGACCTTTCCCCTCCGCTACGGGTGGTTGAAGAAAGCGTTCGACGCCGTTTACACCTCTGAAAGCGAAGAAGGTGATAACAGGTCCGTTTTCTCCGGTCACGATGCGATTGCGAGATTGGGTGTCGGGAAAAACATGGTGGCTTCCATCAGGCATTGGGCTGCTGCTGCACGGATCGTGGAAGACAGGCCCGGTCGCGACGGGATCGCGTCGACTCTTTTGGGAACCACGATATTCGGACCATACGGCCTCGATCGTTACATGGAAAACATCGCTACTTCGTGGTTGGTGCATTGGCAGCTCGCGGGTTGGGGGGTACGATCAACCACTTGGCTTTGGGCATTCAACTATTATTCGGGAATCGACTTCGACCGCGAGGGTTTAGCGCGATCCATCGCTAAATTCGCGGAAGAGGGTCGTTGGAAGCGTATAGCGAATTCAACGATCAAGCGAGACGTTGCGTGCCTCATTCGTACATATGTACCTCATGAATCACGTTCATCCTTTGCAAGTCACGAAGACAGGTTGGAATCTCCTTTGACTGAACTGGGACTCATCAGATCGTTGGGAACGAAGGACAGTTTCAGGTTCGTCCGCGGTCCAAAGCCATCGTTAGGCGTTGGTGTGCTTAGTTATGCGATCACCGATTTTTGGCGGCGATCATTCAACAACTCGAACACGTTGTCGTTTGAAGCCTTGGCTCACGAACCCGGTTCGCCAGGCCAGGTATTCTTGCTCGAAGAAAACGAATTGGCGGAAATGCTTGCAGGTTTGGAAGATGTCACGGACGGTGACTACGCATGGTCTGAGACTTCCGGGTTGAAACAGTTGGTGAGAAGGCACGAAATCAACGAGGATCGCCAAATCCGATTGATCGGAGCGGACTACTCGTCGAACCGATCTGGAGTTCACCGGTGACCGGGTTAGCTGATCAAGTCACGGTTGCGCGCAGGTTCCAAAGGTCGATCCGTATCGATCTAGACATGCACAACCTAGAGGCGCTCGAAGGATTTGTGTGCCCGCGTTCCTCAGCATTGGTATTGGAGAACATGGCCCAACACATCGCTGCGAGACGTCAAGGCGCGTTCACATGGACCGGGCCTTACGGGAGCGGCAAATCGAGCCTTGCAGTCATGCTGGGGGCTCTTTTGAGTCCCAAACATACGCTGAAGCGGATCGCGAAACTTGCCCTTGGTGAGGATACGGCATCAATTGTGTCAAAGGCACTTCCGCCCCGACGCCGGGGATGGCGAATTTTGCCCGTTGTGGGACGCCGCGGGGACCCGATACAAGTCTTGGGCGAATCCCTCGAAACATCCGGTCTAGTTTCTCCTGGATCGGTTGCAGTTTGGGACGAAAGTACCGTGCTCGACGCGTTGGCGAAGGTCGCTTCCGAAAATCCTAAATCGAGTGGCGGGCTGATAGTGATCGTTGATGAAATGGGAAAGTTCTTGGAGCACGCGGCGTACGAGGGCAGTGACATCTATTTCTTCCAGCAACTCGCCGAAATTGCGTCGCGCAGCGAAAACCGACTGATTTTCATCGGGATACTTCATCAAGCGTTCGCGGAACATGCTCACCGATTGGCCAGGGAAACGCGTGACGAGTGGGCGAAAATCCAAGGCCGGTTTGTGGATCTAGTCGTTAATTCGACTAGTGGTGAGCAATTGGACATGTTGGGACGCGCCATCGAATGCGACCAAATTCCTAATTGGTTTGGCGACACCTGCAAAGAATTCGCTGAGTTCCTAGATCCTAACGGCGAACCTGAATTCGACGATGTTCTCAATGCTTGTTGGCCGCTGCACCCTATGGTCGCTTTGTTGCTCGGTTCAATTTCGCGTCGACGATTCGGACAGAATCAACGAAGTATCTTTGGCTTTTTGAATTCATCCGAACCGAAAGGTTTCCAAGAGTTCCTGGCAGTCGCCGGTAGGGGCGACTTGTACACCGTTGACCGACTATGGGACTACCTTCAATTCAACCTTGAACCATCAATCATGGCGTCTCCCGACGGACATCGATGGGCGATGGTCGCCGACGCGTTAGGCCGGTGCCATAGCGCGGGCGGAGATGATGCACACATTCGACTCTTGAAGACGATAGGGCTGATTGAACTCTTCAAGGAACGCACTGGATTGACCGCCAATCCGCGAATGCTCGCGTCGTCACGGGAAGTGAATCCGGAGTGTGAACTCGCCAGATACTTGTCTGATCTTGAAAATTGGTCGTTAATCGTTCACCGCCATTTCAACGATTCGTACAGCGTGTTCGAAGGCAGTGATTTCGACATCGAAAAGGCCGTCGAAGATGCGAGCCTCAAATCGAATGTCCCAGATTATTCCCTGATCACCGAATTATCTGGGTTTCAGCCCGTGGTCGCAAAACGTCACTATCACGAAACTGGTGCACTGCGGTGGTTTGACACCGCAGTGGTTGACCTTCACGCATTGGAGGACTTCGCGTCCAATTACACGGCTTCGTCTGGTGCGTTAGGTGCATTCGTTTTGGCACTACCAATGCAAGGGGATAACACTGACGTCGTTGAAAGCTCGGCAATTCGATCTGCGAGGACGAATGGGTCTTTCGAACTCGTCGTGGGTGTGCCGCACAAAAATTGCTGGTCGATTTCATCGTTAGTGCGAGACTTGTGCGCGTTAGAGCGCGTCAGGGATGAAACACCGGAATTGCAGGGCGACCGCGTTGCCAGAGTAGAGGTCTTGTCGCGCATCGCGGAACTCCAAGGCCGGATCGAGGGAGAGTTGAACCGCGCACTAGATGATGCCACGTGGTTTTTGCATGACGACCGTGGAAAACAGCTCGACAAGACGGGACTGAACGCGTTGGCGTCGGACCTCGCAGATGCCAGATACGCCAAAGGCCCGAATATCCACAACGAATTGCTGAATAGGATCAAACCTTCTAGTAATGCGGTAGCTGCTCGAAATGCGTTATTGCGTCGCATGGCAACGTCGATTGGCGAGAAGCGGCTAGGCATCGAAGGCTATCCTCCTGAAGGCGGGTTGTTCGATTCCGTCTTGGCACCCAACAATCTCTATCGGGAAACGGACGATGGTTGGTGTTTCGTACGTCCACAACCTGATGATCCCAACAACGGCAACCTGGGATTGATATGGGGAGTGGCCGACGAACACCTGCGAAAAAACGCTCACCGGACCGCGACCGTTGAGGAGATTTACGACTTGTGGCGTCGCCCACCTTACGGAATCCGCGACGGATTGCTTCCGGTTCTGGTAACAGCGTACATTCAGTCGCGTCGAAGTCAGGTGACGCTGTACAGAGAACGCATTTTCCAGTCCCGATTGACTGACCTAGATGTCGAAATCCTGGTGACCGATCCATCCGACATACAGGTCCGCTGGATGGAATTGTCGGACTTTGCGCGCGATTTGCTGTCTGAATTGGCATCGATCGTTCGAGACATGGATCCGGGCAACGCTCTCGCGGAGCTTGAGCCGATTGATGTCGCACGCGGTTTGGTTGCTATCTACGATCATTTACCGGATTGGGTCGGACGAACACAAAGGCTCTCCACCAACGCCAAGCGGATCAGGCAGCTGTTCAAACGAGCCAATGATCCGAATCGGTTCATATTTGACGACATTCCGAAACTGCCGTCCGAAAATTCGGATGACAGAACAGGGATTGTTCAAATCGCCCGACACGTTCGGGCAGGACTAACCGAACTTGACGAAGCGTATAGCCACATGCTCAATAGAATGCGGGAAACCCTCTTAACGGAATTGGGGATCCCGAGCACGTCTGCTGACTCTTTATCGGAACTCAGAGAACGAGCGGACAACATCAGGCAGATTAGCGGTGATCATCGGTTGGAGGCTTTCGTGCTTCGTTTATCTCGGTTCCAAGGCACCGAAGCCGACATGGAATCTTTGGCAAGTCTCGCTTCCAACAAACCGCCGAAACAATGGGTCGATTCGGATATAGATCGATCGACCGTCGAACTAGCCGATTTGGCGAGGCAATTCACCCGACTGGAGGCGTTCGCTCATGTCAAAGGTCGGCAGGATCGCCGCGAAGCGATGGCAGTGGTGGTGGGATTGACCGGCGAACCTATCCATGACGACTTCGAAATTGCCGACAATCAGCTGGATCAAGTTAATGAACTTGTGGGGCTGGTCCGCCAAACATTGGATGAAAGCGGTGATCATGCTCAAGATGTGATCCTCGCCGCTCTCGCACGCGTGACCGCCGAGTACCTTGAAGCTCGTGGATCCGCCGTGAGTTACGACAGCGAGGACTCAGTGGCCTGATGGTTGTTAAAGAACGACATGTCTTAGGCTTGTCAGGCGGGCGAGACAGCGCCGCGTTGGCGATCTTCATGCGCGAGAACCATCCTGAATTGGATATCTCCTACTTTTTTACTGACACTGGCAAAGAGTTGCCTGAGGTTTATGAATTTCTCGTGAAGTTGGAGGGTTTTTTGGGCAAACCCATCCTTCGTCTCAATCCTGACCGAGATTTTGACTTCTGGTTGAAGCGATACAACAATTTCCTACCGTCAGCCCAGACACGTTGGTGCACGCGTCAACTGAAGCTCAGGCCATTCGAGCAGTGGGTAAAGCCGATGTTGGATGACGGGAAGACTGTGTACAGCTACGTCGCCATACGTGCAGATGAAGAATTCCGGGAAGGCTATTCATCGAAACACCACAATTTGATAGTCCGTTTGCCCCTTAAAGATGCCGGGATCGACAAAGCCGGCGTTTTGGACATCTTGGACGGCACAGGCATCGGATTACCCGCATATTACGAGTGGCGTACGCGAAGCGGCTGCACATTCTGTTTCTTCCAGCAGAAAATCGAATGGGTCCGATTGTTGGAGAAGCATCCCCGTTACTTCGACGAAGCCAAGAGCTATGAGAAAAACGCCGTCGATCACGGATCGCCGTTTACTTGGAGCGAGGGGGAATCTCTAGATGATCTATCGCAGTCAGATCGGGTTGCCGAGATAAAAAAGGAACATGCGTCTCGTGTGGCGCGATTGCGCTCGAAAATATCAAGAAATCCTTTGAGGCCGGATTCTGAGCCGCTCGACATAGACGATCTGTACGGGCAGGCCAAGGTCTGCTTAGCTTGTCATAAATGATCGCGTTATATCTGGGACCTGCTCAAGGATTTGGTCGTGCGAATTTTGGAGCGAGATCGAGACTGTTTTACGAGTTACAACAGTTTCAGCATGCAAATGGGGCGGTCACTGTTTCCTGGCAAAAAGGCAATCGACTGATGCCGACTGGAAAGATCCGATAGCTGCTCATTCACTTGCATAATGCGTTTTAAACGAGGATTTTGTTTAGCCATTGCCTTTCAAAGTTGGTTAGTCATCTGCCCCGGTACCGTCAAATCATTCGCTCGATCGATACGGCCGCCTCATCCTTGTTCAACAAACCAGCCAATTCCAATCTCAGCTCAGGCGGGGTCGACTTAAGATAAGCCAGATCTCCGCCCAACGAGTGAAACATCAGTCTTCTGGCGGCTCTTTTGTTCTCCGGCGCCGTGATCATGCGTCGGTTTTGGTCATTCCAGTACAAGCCACGCCACATGTCGTGTTTAAGATCCATAGGAATCAACGAAACGCGGCGTACCGCTTCTTCCAAGGACAGACGCAAACTTTCCATCAAGTCTCGGACGACGTGAGCCGACGTCTGCAAGCCCACTGGTCGGAACAATAGGTGACCACCGTCAACATGACGATGGTTCGCAGCGATCATTTCCTTGGGCGGCGCAACACTAAACGTCGCCAATTCAGGGAAGACGTTGCAATATGTGTCCCAAAAGATCTTTGAACGGTCAAAAATGCTCTGAAGCGTTTCTTCGTCCGGCCGGAACCGTTTGAAGCGATTCCACGATCTCTTAGATCCTTCTTGGAGGTAAGTGTCCAAGGTGTCGTATAGCGTAACGATACTCGTGAAACTCCTTCGATCGGATGGTGGGATACTGATGCCCTGACCAAGGGAAACTTTGCCTCGAAACAAAGGGTACTCCTCAACCAACCTCCGTGTAACGATCGCAATCGCATCGTCTTCATCCAAAGCGATGATGTCAGTTTTGCTTACAGCCTTTGCGTGCCTATTTAGTGTCGAAAAAAGCCGACGCGTACGCTCGAATCCCTCTGGGTCCCCGTGACGATGTGTTTGCGTCACCCCGGCGACCATGATGATTGGCACCTCCTCGTCTCTCAAGAGTTCATTTTTGTCTAACGCCTGACGAATTCCTGCTACGCGATGTTGGCCGTCAATGGCGAACAACGTTTCATTGCCGTCCAATACCAACACCCCGAGGATTCCTTGCGATTCCATTGGGAATTCTGTCTCGCCATCAATTGGAGACGTCTTGATAGACACTTCGTACCACTTGGGATCGCCTCCGTATGTCCCCAATACAAGCGAATTAAAGAACCGTTGATCCTGCTCGATCAAATAATCGGCTATTTCGGAAGCACGGTCCCTCAATTTCCTTTGCAACAACTCTTGTAAGGTTGCTCCACTGTGAATCTCTTCTGCGACGCTTACGCGTGCTTTGATTTCGGACATCTTTAATGTCGAAAGGTAGTACCACCATTGCCCCATGCGAGCACGGAGTGAAGGCAGAGCCATCGGATCGAACTTCGAATCGTTGGGTTTCAAAATGCGCCGCCTACCACGGCATTCAGTTCGCCTTTGAACTCGTCATTAAGAGGTGGGATATACGCGCTCCGAAGCCCATCCTCCACCTTATCCAGCATCATGTCGTCAACAACCGTGTACGAGAACCAAACATGATCAGAATACATGTTCAAATATCTAAACACCTTGGGTCGGCCATCGCTCCGTCTTTCTTTGTTCAAATATTCGCCGAACCTTCGCCACAATGATACGGTCTGACCGACGTACATGACGTAAGAACACGCTGGATGATTTGCGACATCCGGGACAGTGATCAACGTGTAAACACCAGAACCACGAGGTATTTGATCCCGATCGGCCTTCGTAAGTTTGGTCAGTTTCCACTCGTGAGCCTTTTCGTATGTTGCCCATTGTTTGGGCCAGAGGCGGAACAAGTAGCTGTGAGCCCGGATTTCGTCTTGGGCTCTGATCAAATCGATTGCGTTTTCATTCATAGCTGTGTTCGCACACCTCGCCACACCCGATGGAAGCTTTGAGGAGACATCCTGTGGCACGAAATGTCGAAGGTCTCACAATAGGAGTGCAGTTTAGGATAAATCTCAATCGGTTGTCAATCACTCAAAGCAGAACGGCATGAGCAGATTACTCTCCCGACTTCGATTCCAAGCTGGATTCTAGGCTGCCGTCGGCGCAAAGGGTCGAGGATGCGCATCTCGTCTGTTATAAAACCGTCAACTTCGTACGTTGCCGACGTGGTTTCTCGGGTAGACGCTTGTCCCAAAAATCGTCAGTCTCTATACGTGCCATTGGATGGCTTACCGGGCCTGACCAAAAACCTAGATTTATAATCGCCGATGCTTGCATCCCACGCCTTATCTTTAGGTGGACGATGAACACGATCGACCAAAACATCATTCTGGTGAACGATTCCGCAGGGGGAGTGACGTACGGGCCGTCGACCGCCTCCAAGGCTTGGGGATCGAGAGGCTGCCCTTTGATTCCCAGAGCTATCAGAAAACGTTTGGCCACAACTGCGTTGCCGTTGGAGTTGAGGAGGGTTTTAGGTCTCGGATCAACTTTCGGCGAACTGGATTCTGGTTTCATTGAGCGCCAGCATCTTGATGAGTTACCCAAGCCTACGAGACGCCTAGTCCAACGCCAAATAATCAAACCGTCGATATTGCAGTTGAGTGATGTCGTATTGCCCGCCGGACTCCCGTTGGCTTGGTTCGAAACGTTATCCATCGGGGGGCGAGCGAGAAACGCTGTTGCAAGAGCTTTCCTAGCTCGAGGCGAAGAAAAGAATCTCGAATCCCCCATTTTGGTTTCCGAATTTTCGAAGCACAGATCTGTCGGGACCATGACGATGATAGAACTTCTGTGCGTTATAGAAAGTGCTGAGACCCCAACGGCAGGACCTACGAATTTGAATGATCCCTCGCCAAGCCTGAGAGAGGTCGCTACGGTCAATGACCGATGGGACGCAGAAAAGTCGTTGCAAAATCGTCTGGCGTCCATATCCCCGTTGATGGAGCAAATTGCTAATTTCGCGAGTTGGTCGCAAGCAGAGAAAGGCGCCACCACATTCCAAGAAGCGATCCTCGAGGTGGTGGCGGACCCGAATGCAGCAGAACGATGGAAAGAAACATTCAAGGTACCTTTGGCGAGGATTGCGACTCGCCCACCACATCCGTATGTATTGATTGAAGCATGGACCCATAGACTTTCTGATCTTGAAGCGGAAGTGTTTGTGCGTCGAATAAGCACCAACGAAAAACAGACTCTCGAAACCATAGCGACGCGGTTTGAGTTGACTCGGGAACGAATCCGGCAGATTGAATCGCAGGTCAAACGAAAATTCCGAGAATTCCTGGCATCTGACGACGCGGAACCGATACGATGGCGCGCGGCAACCCTGAGTGACATCGTTGCGGCTGCGGCTCCAATTAACGCGATCGAAAGACTAATCGTAGCGCCCGACGACGCGAATGACTATGGGGTCGCGCTTCTCGAATTTGCAGGTCTCTGCGCCACCGATGGCGATTGGGTAATCAGCAAGGACCTGCGCGTAACTGATGTCAATAGAAACATTTTGGCTCACGCAGATGAATTCGGACGATTAGATCGCGAAAACGTTGCTACCGAACTGACGACCGCGGGTGTAAATCCGCTTTTCCAAAGCGAGTGGATCGCTAAGGAACCAGCGATCCGGGAGTTCAATGGCGAGTTGGTCGTTTGGGGCAAGTCGGCCAAAGATCGCCTCGTGTTCGCTCTTGCCGACCTAAATCATGAAGCCAGCGTAGACGAATTGCTGGCTCATCTCGAAGAAGACATCAGTCGCGGTTACGCTCTAAACGCATTGGCGGCTGATGATCGCGTTGTTAGAGTTGGTCGATCACGGTACGCGTTGAAGTCTTGGGGTTTGATCGAATACAAAGGAATTGCAGATGCCATCCGCTACTTCATCAGTGCATCCTCTCGACCGGTAAACATTGAAGATGCGTGTGTTGAAATCTCGAAAAGGTTCGAAGTCTCAGAAGGATCAGTTCGGTTGTACATGGATGCACCGATGTTCGTAATCGAAGGATCGTTTGTGCGTCTTAGGTTGGAAGATGAACCGTTTCGATTCGATTACAAACCTGTTCGAGAAACTCGAGGAGTGTTCGCACTCGGTTCCGGACGTGTCTCCGTCGTTTTGACGGTCGATGAGGACATGCTAAGGGGAAGTGGAAGGATGCTGCCCAATGCTGCTGGTGGCGTCTTGAAAATCGAAGTCGGCGACGAAATCGAGCTGACGAGCGATGAAGGCGAAACAATTGCATTAACGTATCCCGCTTCGTCGAATCTCGGACCATCGATGGGTTCCACGAGGATATTCGCTGAGAGGTTAGGAGCTCGCCTTGAAGATCACTTGACCGTAATAATGGATCTAGACCGTCGATCTGTAGAAACTCGCCTCACGCGTTCTGACGCCGTCGTCCAAAGTTGGGATTTCGTAGCCCATCTGACCGGATTGAACGCCGAAGCAGGGTTGGCAGGATTGGCCGAAGGATTAAATTGCACCCAAGGAGAAGTCCGCGCGATACTGCGAAAACGTGGAGACCTGTTATTGCTTGAGGCTATCCCCGGATCACCGACTTCGGCAAAGCTCGCGGACGCCTTGGGGGAGTTGCGCAACCAGATAAGTCGTACGACCGGGGTTTAAAGTTGACGTATTCGCCAATGCTTGACGGGCTGCGTTCTGCGTATGCCATCCCCGACGACGATCTGGTGGGTGAAGTGCTGATACCTGCGATGTGTAGCTGCGAGGAGGTCCGAGTCGCCGTCGGTTTTTTCTCTTCGCGCTGTTTGGCGCAAATTGCGCCGGGTTTAGCGGCTCTGATAAACGATTCGGATGCCGTTCTGAGACTCCTAGTCTCGCCAGAGATTTCTGATGTTGACCAAGCGGCGATCAGGAGAGGCGTTTCAGAGCCGCGCGAGGTATTGGACGAAGCATTGGTGAATCTGTTCGAACGAGCTCGACTGTCTGCATCCGCAGTGGAACGACACACTGTAGCGACCCTGTCTTATTTGATCGCCAGCGAACGCTTGGATATGCGGGTGGTCCTGATGGAAAAAGGGATGTACCACAAGAAAATGTGGTTATTGCGATCCGGTGAAGATTGGTTAGCCGTTCACGGTTCCGGCAACGCAACGGAACGTGGTTTGCTCGTCAATGGCGAACAGATGGCGGTTGATCGGGCGTGGATGGACGGAGACCGTGCTAGGGACCGCGTCGAACTTTTCATCAACCAATGGGACACGCAATGGCACAACCTACACCCAACATCTTTGACAGTCGAGGTCGACAGAGCTCTGTCTGTTCTACGCAAAAGGATCAATCCAATTGGGCCGACGGTTGCGGATTTTTGGGATGCGTGGCACCAGGATGCCGAAGCGGGGTTGGAACCCAAACTACCAGCAGGTTACGTTACTCAAATCTCCGACCATCGACTGTCGTTGCCAGCCAACCTGGTTTGGAGAGAAGGCAGGTTCGCTCACCAAGGTTTAGCAGTCGACGCGTTACTTCGCAATCGAGGTGGGATAATTTCCATGGCAACCGGTGGCGGCAAGACGAAGACGGCTCTGATAGCAGCATCGAAAATCCAGTCATCATTGGATATGCACCTTTGCGTTGTGGTCCTTGCGCCGACCCGCCCGCTACTGAAACAATGGGTCGAAGATGTGAGGGAATTCGGAATTGAGCCAATCGTCCTTTCAGGGATTGGAGACGAAAAGCGACGCATGGAAATGGAAAGGGCATCAATAGGATTTGGTACCGCCGTACCTCGCACGGAGGTCTTCGTCAGTTCGAATTCTTTGTTTGCTCGCCGCAAACCGGGTTTCAGAGAATGGTTAGAGAACTTGCCTTCGTCTGTAACCCGTCTGCTGATTGCGGATGAGGTCCACAATCTAGGAACTCCTTCATTTGTCAAGAATCCTCCCGGATTTTTCGAGTTCCGGATCGGATTGTCAGCAACTCCGATCCGACAGTACGATCCTGACGGCACGGATCGGTTGTTCTGTTTCTTCGGAGGTCCGCCTGTTTTCGATTTTTCCCTCAGGGATGCGATAGACGCAGGTTGCCTCGTGCCGTATTCGTATTTTTTGCACAAAGTTTCGTTTACCGATGAGGAAATGGAACAATATGAAGACTTGACAGAAGAGCTTGCACGAGCAGGTTTCAGGGTTGACGACGATGGCCAGACCACAAATGTGAGCGACCGGGTCAAACGGTTATTGAGAGACCGCAGAGCGTTGGTTGAACAAGCAGATGGGAAATTGCAGAGCCTCAAATCCGAATTGGAACGGCTAGGAACTGACAGAATAAATAGAACGTTGATCTACGCCTCAGCGAAACGCGTCATGCCCGGTAAATCTAAACAAATCACGGAGGTCAACCGACTTCTACAAAACTTGAACGTGGTTTCGCACCAGTACACCGCGACAGAGACCCAATCAACGAATTCTCGTAATATTTTGGACAGATTTGGCTCCGGTGACTACCAAGTGTTGACCTCCATGAAAGTGCTTGATGAGGGCGTAAATATACCTCAAACAGACACGGCATTTTTGCTTGCCAGCAGCACAGTAGAACGGGAATGGGTGCAGCGAAGGGGCCGCATCCTGAGGACTGCTGAGAAAAAGCCCTCGGCCACCCTACACGATTTCATCGTAATTCCACCTGACGTCGAATCTGGTGTTGCAAAATCCCTGCTTCGTTCAGAATTGCGTCGTGCGACAGCATTTGCAGACCTTGCCGAAAATGAATATGATCCGAACGGGCCCAACGCAATGATTCGGGAGCTCGAAAGTTACGTTTGGGAGGGATAGCATGGAAGGCTCCGCAAGACTAGTAGCTGAAGTGGCAGCTGAAGTGGTTCGGGACATTCCGGACCGGTACGAAGATTACCATGCGGATTTGGTGAAAACATTCGCGCAGATACTTGAAGTCCTAGGTTCGGAACCGAGTCAACGCGGGCAAACCCGCAGAATCGCGGGAATCGCCGAGGACTTCGCACGATCAATCGACGCAAAGCTGGAGGGTCCGCAATGAGGCTTGAGAGCGCGCGCGTCAAGAATTTCAAGCTGCTTGACGATGTGGAATTCGATTTCTCTACCGATCCATCGCGCCCCATGACTGTAATCCGAGCAGAAAACGGGACGGGGAAGACTTCGATTCTCCACGCTTTGCGCTGGGCGTTGTACGGCGAACGAGGTATCCCGTCCAATATGCGCCTAACATCGACGGCAGTGCCGCCTAATCAAGCCGTTACCGTCGAGGTGCGCGTCCAATTCGCGACGGCGGATCCATCCTCTGGAATGGAAACTCGGTACAGGTTGATTAGGAGCGTTGAGGAAACTCCAAATGTTGGCGACGAGTTCACTAGAACCGGAGAAAGGGAAAGGTTGCTGCAACTGACCGACAAAGGCGAAGCGGAAATAACTGAAGGGCGAGAAGGCGCGATCGCCAACATGTTGCCGTTCAATTTGGCCGATATTTTCTTCACCAACGGCGACGATGTACAGCGGTTCATTGCCCGCGGACCGCAGAGGGACAAAGCACGACAGGACGCTGTCCACAAGGCGATACGCCAGTTGTTAGGCCTAGAGAGCGTCGAAACTGCGGAATCCCGTTTGAAGTCTGTTCACAGGCAATTCAGAAAAGACCTTGTAAACGTGGGCGGACAGGATCTGAGATCATCTCAAGCAGCGTTGGACAAAGTTACGGACGCCATCGAACAGGAAATCGCCAAACAGGAAACAATCAATCAGCGAATTGCGAACATAGACGAGCAGATCAGGATAGACGAGCGGGAACTAGACGGAATTAAAGGGATCGGTGACCTACAGACTGTTCAAAACAAGATCAAAGAGCTGGAGCGCGACATCGGCGATCTTGAGACTGAAGAAATCGACATCCGAAAACAGATTAAAGGTCTGTTGTCTTCACAAGAATTCTCGTGGTCGATTATGGGAGACAGGCTCGTCGCCGGGATCAACGGATTGAATTCTTTGGCAAATCGAAATGTGATACCAGGACATTCGGTCGAAGTGCTGATCGACCGGATGAAACTCGGCGTTTGCATTTGCGGTGAGAGCCTCAAACTAGGGCATCCAAGATACGATCACATAACCAATTTGATAGATGAACAACGCGACGTCGAACCGAGAACACAACGTTTGACGTCGTTGTGGCACGAAGCTCGCAACATGCAGGCGGCGATGGAATCAGAGAGCCGCGAGGCGCGATCTCTAACGGATCGTATACGAGGGCTCGAACTTCGTTTTACACGTTGCAAAGATAGGCAAGTCATCAAGAATCGTGATCTGCGACTTCAACGAGATAAGAGAGGCGAAATTGACGAAGAGCGTATCCAACATCTGACTGCGCGCATCACGTCGAACCGGTCCAAAAGGTCGGGTTTCGATCAACAACTCGGAGCTTCACAAGGCGCAATGGAACGTCATCAAATCGATGAACAGGATTGTCGAAAACGGGTCGAAGCAGCGGAGAAACGCGCTGATCTGAGCAAGTCGCTGCAACAGCGGACCGATGTCGTCAGCGATTTGCTGGAACTCACGCAAGAAACCTTGAACCGGTTGAAGACTAGCTACATTGAACGAGTTTCGATGCGAATGAACGATTATTTCTTGAACATTGTTGGCGCCGATGCTGACCGAGATGTGCACGTGTTTAAAGCGGTGCGGATAGACCACAAAAACCACGACATACAAATCGACTCATTCGAGGGTAGAACTCTAGACGCGGAAACCGAGCTTCACGGCGCCGCGCAACGCGCATTGACGTTGTCATTCATTTGGGCGCTCATGGAGGTTGCGGAAAGAGAGGCGCCCCGCATCATCGATACGCCGTTGGGGATGACTTCCGGAGCCTTCAAACGGCGAATGGTTGAAATGATCTCCAAGCCCACGCGGCGGGAAATGACGCCGTATCAGACTGTTTTATTCATGACAAGGTCTGAGATACGAGATCTAGAAAACGTGGTCAAAGAAAGAGCCGGCATAGTACGAACGTTGACTTGCTCAAAGGACTACCCACGTGATCTCGTAAATGATTGGGGCGATGGATCGACGAAATCAAGGATCTGCGAATGCAATCATCTCGAATTTTGCTACGTATGCGAACGTCAAAACGACGCATCTGCTGATGGATTGACCGAACGAAAGGTATTCGAAGGTGATAACCGAACCTAGATACGGAAATCAAGATCTATTTCTTCCCAAAGAATTTCATACAGAGGTCCGGCCCAAATTGGTCAGTCAGTCAAATGACGACGTACCATTCAGCAGGCAAGTCGATCTCTGGTGGTACGCGTTGAATATCGGGGTCAGTTTGGGTCGCAAAACACCACTTCCCGGAAGGGATGACGTCGTCAAATTCAACGACGCCGGTATCCTCGAATCGGATCCGTGGCGAATTACTCAATTAGAGCTGCTAGTTATGGGCGAACAGGGTGAAGACGCGGCGTCCAACCCTGCAACGGTGATCAGGCTTGGAAACGAGTATGCGTTTGCGGGATGCGACGAGATAGGGGCGGACCTACGTGACAAAGTCGATCCGCAATTACATTTGCTGTCAAGGATCGGGCAATTCTGATTAGGACAGTTCCGGTTAGGCGGTAGGGCGAAATCTGAATTTCAACTATCGTCAGTTACACGAAGGGAATTTCAGACCCTGTTAACAATCAGGCTTCGAATTCGTGGATATTCAACGTGCCGTGAGGTTTCGAGCTCCCCAGAAAATCTGGTCGTGAGATCCCTCACTTCCAACCAAGCATCGCACGTAGCCCCCAACCCGCAGTCGCAAATCAAATCGATGGAGCATATTTCGCGCGTTGCTCATTCGGTAGTCAAGTTCCTCTTGCCATCGATCGCTCCGATATTCGTTGAGCCCGAGGCAACTGCCACATGTCGTGTCGTCGACGGTTTCCGCTAACTCTGACGCTTCGTCGAACCGACGACCGCAAAACGAACAAGCGTAACCATCGGGTACGGTTGCGACAAGGCCACCTGCTTACTGCATCCCCCCATTCCGGCTGGCACGCCCCGGCCGATGGCGCTGCTGCATGCTGAGTTCGAATCTAGGGGAAACCCGTCCGACGTGTCACCGTTCCGCGGCCGCGACGAAAGCTGCGTCTGTGCCCCTTCCGCCGTTTCCTGACAAGACTCATTCTCCTGTTCAGCGGGTGCACATGGTCCGCACCCCTCAATTCCGGCGGAGTTCGAAGGGCGCGTCATCTGATGCGCCTCACAGGGGAAATCCACAGAGTCCGAACCGGCCGCATCGCAAGAACGCAGCCGTGCCGCTCCGTCGGACAGCGGGAGACGGTCTGGAGCGGGTTGCATATCCTGGACCGCGCCCTGTCCGGCCATTTTCGCCGCTGAGAGGTGCATGTGAGTCACTAACTCACTACAATGTAGTTGAATGATCAACTCAGGCGAACCTGGACAAGGAGACGCGAGATGGCCGTAGACCAGAAAGACAAGTTCATCGACATGGTGATGCGGGGCAAGTACCAGCGGCTGTACGCCTATCTACGCAGCCTTCAGGTCCAAGAGTGGAGGACATCCTTCAGAGAGGTTGAGGCCGTCGTCGGGTTCGATCTGCCTCCGTCCGCACGACTGCACCGCCCCTGGTGGGGAAACCAGAGAGGCGGCAACGGGCACACTCACGCTCTTGCCTGGAGCGTCGCCGGCTGGGAGACGGCGGAGGTGGACATGGAGTCGGAGACGCTGCTGTTCCGGCAAACGCATTCCAAGCCCGTGCCCAGACTTTCCCTCGACGAAGCATGGCCCGTCCACCCAACGGCGGTGTGGCCGGATGGGATGAGTCTCAGACGAGAGGACCTCTACGGGGAGAGGGATTAGCGCCGCCATGTTCATCGACACCAACGTCTTGGTGAACTCCCGCATCCCCGGCGCGCCGGACCACGCTGCTGCGAGGGCGAGCTTGGAACGCGCCTTTGGAGACCCTGAACCGCTGCGGATCAGCCGTCAGGTGATACGCGAATACCTGGCCGTCGTCACTCGTCAGCAGCCTTGGCCGGTGAACATCACACGCGAGGATGCCCTTGACGACGTGAGCCGGCTGATCGGCAGCTTCGAGATACTCGAGGACGGTCCCGCGGTGACCGAGACTCTGGTGGCGCTGTGCCGGGAAGTTTCCGTCGGCAGACAGCAGATTCACGATGCCAACATCGTCGCGACCATGCTCGCCCACGGCGAGAACCGGCTGCTGACGTTCAACGTCGCAGACTTCCGCCGCTACAGTGACCGTATCGAGCTGCTGGACGGCTAGAAGATTCCGACGGAACGCATCTGCACAGGAGGACATAATGATGAATAACAAGCACCCGAAGCCCCTCACTCCGGTCGCGCTGTACGCCAGAGTTTCCAGCGACAGGCAGGACGTGGACCTGTCCGTAGCCGCGCAGCTGAGGGCGCTCAGGGGATACGCCGAGAAGAACGGATACCTTGTCGCCCGCGAGTACGTCGACGAGGCCGAGAGCGGACGCGTCGCCGACCGGCCCCAGTTCCGCAGAATGCTCGACGCCGCCGGAAGTCCAGAGGCTCCCTTCTCGGAGATCCTGGTCTGGAAGTTCTCCCGCTTCACCCGCAAGAGGGAGCACGCCGTGGCCTTCAAGTCCATGCTGCGCAGGCGCGGAATTCGCGTCGTCTCCATCACGGAGCACGCCGACGACTCCCCGACCGGCAGGCTCATGGAGGCCATCATCGAGAGCGTCGACGAGTTCTACAGCGAGAACCTCGCCCAGGAGGTGATGAGAGGGATGAGGGAGGCGGCCTCCCGAGGGTTCTGGGTCTCGCCGAATGCGCCGTACGGGTACCGGAAGGTGCACGTCAGCGACGGAGCGAAGAAGCGTCCCAAGCTGGAGGTCGAGCCCGGCGAAGCTCCACTGGTGGAGAGGATGTTCCGGATGGCCGAGTCGGGCAAGAGCGTCCTAGACATCGCCAAGGCTTTCAACGGCGAGGGCGTCCCCAGCCCCGCGGGCAAGCGATGGTCGAAGACCGCGGTCCACAAGATGCTCTCGAACGAGACCTACACGGGCACGCTGGTGTGGGGCTTGACGGCGAAGGACAAGGCTCCGCCCGTCAGGGTGGAGGACGCTTTCCCGGCCATCGTGCCGAAGGCGCAGTTCGACCGCGTCGGCGAACTTCTGCGCTCCAAGGCGCCCAAGATCGTCCACCCCAGACGCGCGGCGAGCACGTACCTGCTCAGCGGTCTCGTCAAATGCGGCGGCTGCAGGCGGTCGCTGACCGGGCAGGGAGCCAAGAGCGGCAGGTACGCCTACTACGTCTGCCAGTCCAAGATGAAGCACGGCGGCGCGACTTGCAAGACACCGAGGCTGAGCGCCAGACGGTTCGAGAGCCTGGTGGTCGGCAAGATGCGCAGCGACGTGCTGACCGAGAGGAACATCAGGGATCTCGCGAGGCTGGTCGACGAGGAGACGGACGGCGCGGCTCGCGAGCATCGCGAGAAGCTCGCATCGATCCGGCGAGAGATCGACGACGCGCGCAGGCGGCTGGCCAGGCTCTACGCCGCCATCGAGGATTCAGACCTCGAAGTGTCGGACCTCGCGCCGCGGATACGGGAGCTCAGGGACCGCGAGCAGAAGCTGCTGGAAGCGCAGCGCGACGCCGAAACCGCTTTTTCGGACCGCAGGGCCGTGATGGGCGACATCGAGAGGATCGCCTCGTTCGCAGAGGATCTGGGCGAGTTCCTGAAGGACTGCGAGCTGGCCGAGAGGCGAGCCTTCATCTCGTCGTTCGTCGAGGAGATCGTCGTCGACCCCGGCCGCGCCACCATACGCTACACTCTGCCGTTGCCGCAGGACGCCTCGACAGCCGGGATGGACGCCGATGACGCGTCCATCCCGCGACCGGTTCTTTCTACAGTGAATTGTGGTGGGCGATGGAGGACTCGAACCTCCGACCTCATGCGTGTGAAGCATGCGCTCTAACCAGCTGAGCTAACCGCCCCCGTCAACGAAATCGGCGTGTTTTACGGGGCCAGACGCCACGTTTCTCGTGGTTGAGGAGGGATGGTGGCGATGACAAGACTCGAACTTGTGACCTAGCGCTTATGAAGCGCTCGCTCTAACCTGCTGAGCTACATCGCCCCCGTTTGGAAGACCCATCCATCACCCGCGCACCGATATAAACTATGGTATCCCTGCCAACAATGGCGGTCAAGAATGTGGGCTTCGCGGAACCTTATTGGGCGATGTAGTCGCCGCTCTTGCCACCGCTCTTACGGAGTAACCTGAGGTCCGTCACGCGAATCCCTCGTTCGGCGGATTTGCACATGTCGTAGATCGTCAGCGCGGCAATTGAAGCAGCGGTCATAGCCTCCAGCTCCACGCCTGTTCGCCACGTAGTGCGCGCCGTTGCCTCGATCTTCAACCCTGATCCGTCGCGTAATTCTTCGATATCTACCTCGATCTGAGAAATGGGGATGTTATGGCACATCGGGATCAGCTCCGCTGTCCGCTTGGCACCCATTATCCCTGCCAACTTCGCGGTTGACACCACGTCGCCTTTGCCGATTTCACCAGCGCGGATCAGCGACAGCGTCTTAGACGACATCTGCACCTCGCAACCCGCGGTTGCAACCCGATCTGAGATGGCCTTGTCTCCGACATCAACCATTCGCGCCTCGCCCGAAGAATCGATGTGGGTAAGCTCGGGTTTCTGCGCCTCCTCTACCTCAGCGTTAGAAGACGTTGATTTGGAAATCAGACTCTCGAACGGCTCATCGGCAACGGTCAACGCGCCTTGTGGAGACTCGTAGCCGGCGTCCACTAGCTGCTCGCCACGCGGAAGCCGAGACGCTTCCCGCACCATCGCATCGCATCGCTCGTTCTGCGGATGGCCCGAGTGACCTTTAACCCAACTAAATGCAACCTCACGTCCCTCCACCGCGTTGAGCAGCCTGCCCCAGAGATCGGGGTTCAAGGCCATGTCACCTTTGCTGTTACGCCGCCATCCATTTGCCCGCCATCTTTTTGCCCAACCCTTCGACATGCCGTTGACGACGTAACTCGAATCGGAAACTACGGACGTGCCCCGGCCTGGACTCAATTTCGCCGTGCTCTCAAGTCCCGCGATCACGCCCATCAGCTCCATCCGATTATTGGTAGTGCGGCGATAGCCTTTCGACAGTTCCCAAGTCTGGTCGTCCGCTTCAATGACAACGCCGAATCCACCGGGGCCGGGATTGCCTATTGCCCCACCGTCAGAGTAGATGACGAGTTCTGATTCAGCCATGTTTTATCCGTTTGACCAGCGAGCGCTTGGTAGAGCGCCTGCACCGAGTTTCGATTGGAGAAAAGGTTAAAACGACGTGGGTGTTGCGCCGTCTTTATCCTTCATACCCTTCGTCGTCCAGCAACTCACCATCGGGTTTGCCGGCGGCTTGTTTGGCCATTCGATCGCACATCTCGTTCTCTGCGCTGAAGGCTTCGCTAAACCTCGAGTGACCACGCACCCAGCGGAACTCGACTTTTTTGAATCGATCACTTGCATGCAGGATTCGCTTCCAAAGGTCGGTGTTCTTCGCCTTCTCTCCGTCCTGTTTGACCCACTGGTTTTTGCGCCACCGCTTCGCCCAGCCGCGCGTCATCGCGCTGACGAGGTACTCGGAATCGGAAATTACGACGACTTTAGTCTCCGAGTCGATTTTCTTGTCGGTTTCCAACTTGACCAATACGTCAAGGGATTCCGCCGCGCCCATTAACTCCATGCGGTTGTTGGTGGTCCGTCTGTAGCCCTTTGATTGGCCGGACTTCCGGCCCATCCGCTCCATGATCGCGGCCCAACCGCCAGGGCCGGGGTTTTCCAAGGCCGAACCGTCAGTGAAGATACGGATGAGCGTCCCCTCTTTAACCGCCTGCTCTTCCTGTTCTTTGAATTCTGTGTCCTCACGCACCCGTTCGACTTCACGTCGCGCCAGATCCTGGGCGTGCTGCAGCATTTCGTCAGAGTTACCCGAATCCAACGTCAGACGAACTTCGACTTCATGCCTTTGCATCAACCTGCGGAATTCCTGCCAGAGATCGGCGTTACGTACGCGATCACCTTCACGGCGGTTCCATTTGTTCTGGCTCCACGTCTCCAACCAGCCGCGGTTCACGGCATTCGCCGTCAACTCGTGAGGGGTGTCAAGAACAATTCGAAGGCCATCTTTCCTAAACAGTCTGCGGGCCTCGCGCATGGCGTCGATACATGCTGTGAGATGCATCCGCGCAAAGTTTGTGGTTTGGAACTTGCTCGAGACCGTCTCAACTCGGCCTGGGATGTCCAACTGTATGTAATACGCGCCTACACCCGAATTCCCGATCGTCGCCACTGCGTAAGAAATCTGGCAGTCCGGTTCCAGTTGTTGCTCGGTTGACTGCTCTCCATCATCGTCCTCATCACCCTTCTTCCTCCCAACATCCTTGGCAAGGACCCAACCAACATGATCGTGGTGATCAAGACGTCCCGCCAACCGCTCTAGCAAATCACGGTGAACGATTTCTTTACCGTCGTCCTTCAACCAATCGTTTGCTCGTAACTTGGCAAAACCTTCAGCATCGCCCACTGTTTCAGCCAACCACGTAGAGGGAGTGACCACCTCAACGGAATCGCCTTGAGAATCAACCGCTTCGAAACCTTCCACGGCGGCCATCAAACAACACCGAATGAACGTCGCTCCGTCTTCCACGACGCCGGCGATCGGATCGAGCTGCTCATCACCGACTTTGACCATTGCCGAGTATGCGCCGAAGCCCTGGTGCGCTTTGAAGTCGACGCCACAATTGATACGGACCGCAACTTGCTCGGTCGCTGTTGCCTTGGTTGCTTGAGCCATTAGATCTGCTTTAACTTCGAACCGCCGTCCACGGTTGCCTTGAATGAAACATCGTAAATCAACAGTGTCTTTGCAGACTTACTCTATCAACCGCCCAACCGAAACATCTCGATCTTTTCGCGACTAGGAACTACCCCCGCCAATTCAGTGTTGCCGGATCTCAGTTCGGAATAACGATCTCGCCTGGGTAACCACACGCCACTGATGATCTCGCTCAATTCATCATCCGTCGCGCCGGACCGTATCGGTTGTTTCAGGTCAGTGCCTCGAGTTGCGAACAGGCACGTCACCAATCTGCCTTCCGTTGTCAACCTCGCCCGTGTGCAGTCCCCACAAAACGGTTGCGTGACCGACGTGATGACGCCGATCTCGCCTTGCCCGTCGAGATATCGATATCGGGATGCGACCTCACCTTCATAATTCGGGTCCACCGGCTCAAGCGGATGCTCGGCATCGATGAGATCAATGATCTCCTTGCCGGATACGACCTGCGAAAGGTCCCAATCGTTCAGGTTTCCAACGTCCATGAACTCGATGAAGCGCACGATGTCGCTGGTTCCCCGGAAATACTCCGCCGTTTCGACGATTGTGTGCTCATTAACGCCGCGCTGAACAACGGCATTGATCTTCAACGGAGAGAACCCCGCGTCCCGCGCCGCCTCGATACCTTCCAAAACTTTTTCGGGGCCGTAAGGGCGGCCGCTCATCTGCTTGAAAACGTTCTCGTCGAGCGCGTCCAGACTGATCGTCAATCGATGCAGTCCAGCTTCCTTCAACTCATCGGCGTATCGCGGCAGCAAAAAACCGTTGGTCGTCATTGCCAGATCATCGACCCCGTCGATCTTCGCCAACTCCTCGATCAACTCCACGACGTTCGATCTCACGAGGGGCTCGCCGCCCGTTATCCGGATTTTCTGAGCGCCTAGATCTACAAAGATGCGTGCCAACCGCGTGATCTCTTCGAAAGTTAAGATCTCTTCGCGCTTGAGAAATTCGTATCGCTCGCCGAAAATCTCTGCCGGCATGCAGTACGGGCAACGGAAATTGCATCTATCCGTAACCGAGATGCGAAGGTCGCGCAAACCTCTACCGAGCGCGTCTACAACTTTTTTATCTGTGGAAACTGATGTCACGCGATCAACGGCTTCAAACCGTGTGCATTCGAGGGATGTTTCGTACTTGAGATTGTACCTGTGAGACCTGAAACCGCCTGAAGCGAGATCAACGGCCTCACAACAAGGAAGTCAGCGCGGGAGCGATCGCCTTGATCGCCCGTCCCCGATGACTCAACGCGTCTTTTTCCTCCGCGCTCATCTCCGCGGTCGTCCGTCTCTCGCCGGTAGGTACGAAGACCGGATCGTATCCAAACCCATTGGCACCCCGCGGCTCGAACCCTATGGTGCCTTCTACTACCCCGAACTCATACAGATATTCCGCGCCAGCATCCGTTCCACAAACGACCACTGCACACACAAACCTCGCAGTGCGTTCACCCTGAGGCACTTCAGCCATATTGCTCAACAGCAGTCGTGTGCGACCTTCATCATCGAAACCATCTCCACCATAACGGGCGGAGTGGACCCCTGGCCCACCTCCCAACGCGTCTACTACGAGGCCTGAGTCGTCAGCCAGCGCGATCCCACCGAAATGTTCCGAGTAGAAACGGGCTTTGATCAACGCGTTTTCCAAAAAAGTCGCACCGTCTTCTACCGGGGCTTCAACATCCCCTATTTCATCCAGATCGACGAACTTCGCTGGCAGATGATGCAGCAATCGACGGAATTCGCTCAACTTGCCCGAATTCTGCGTGGCTATCAACACATGTCGAAGATTTGATGATCCCATCTCGTTAAGGTCGCACTAGTCCAGAGCCTGAAAATCTTGCCGCAAAATCGTCGAAACGGATTGACGATTCCTCTCAGAGTTGTTAACTTTGCGACTTGCGGCGCGGAATGATATTCTAGTCTCTTGGTTGAGCTTGATGCCTAATGTCCCCTGAGGGAAACCGCGCAAGCGAACGCGCGAGAAAGCCGAAAAGTAGCAGACAGGCCGTCGATCCTTTACGACAAGACCGCATCTAGATGCAACACAGGCTGATTCCCTCCAACCTCCACAAGCCCGCACTCGCCGTGCTGGCTGTCGCCGCAACCTTACTCCTCGCGGCATGTTCGCCCGAACACCCACAGTCGACCTTCGGATACGGCGGCCCCATCGCACGTGACCAAGGCGACCTGTTCCTGCTGATTTTCTGGATCGCCGTTGGTGTATTCATCATCGTCGAGGGCGTCATCGTCTACGCCGCGATCCGTTACCGACGCCGTGACGACAAAATTCCCAAACAGGTCCACGGGAACACCAAGTTAGAGATCACCTGGACCATCGTTCCCTCTATAGTCATCGCCGCAATCGCCGTTCCTACCATCATCGGCATCTGGGAGCAGCAACGGGGAGCCCCGACCGATCTGGGAGACGTCCTTGAGGTAGAAGCCATCGGCCATAGATGGTGGTTCGAGTTCAGATATCCCAACCAAGAGATCGTAACCGCTAACGAGATGCACATCCCGATCGGCAGACCGGTCAATGTGGCATTGGACTCTCAAGACGTCATCCACAGCTTCTGGGTTCCGAAACTCGCCGGCAAAATCGACATGGTTCCGCTCAACGAAAACCTCCTGTGGTTTATCGCTGACGAACCGGGTGTATACGACGGACAGTGTGCCGAGTTCTGTGGCATAGCTCACGCCCACATGCGTTTCCGAGTTATCGCTCATACCGAAGAAGGGTTCCAGCAGTGGCTCGCGGGCATGCGCACCCCCCCGAACGCCAATGAACCTGGCAGTGCCGAGGCCCAAGGCTCAACATTATTTGCCACCAATTGCAAAACTTGCCACACCGATAACTCATGGCAAAAAGATGCCTACGCCCTTGAGATTCAGCAGCAGGATGCCCGGTGGGCGACTTGGCTGGGCGACATCGAAAACTCGCGCATCGTTTCTGCTCCCAACATGACCCACTACGGTGAGCGACTATTCCTAGGTGCAGGCATCAAAGAGAACTCTAGAGAAAACCTGATCAAATGGATCAACGATCCCGATTCGATCAAAATTGGCACGTCTATGCAGGCTCACGCCGCCGTGTATCAGGAACGCGAAGACAAGAAGATCAACCTTTCGCAACAAGAGGTTGAGTACATCGCAGACTACCTGCTTTCACTCAAACCGGGCGACATCGAACAACTCGTCCCGCCGCCGATTACAGGTGGCACTCCCGAGGAGCGCGGCGAGCAGCTGTTCGTTTCCATCGGTTGCAACGCTTGTCACTCCATCGAGTCAGGCGACACGATCGTAGGTCCGAGCTTGGTCGGAATCGCCGACCGCGCCGGAACTCGAACGAGCCTTTCAGCAGACGAATACATGCGTCAGTCGATCAACGACCCCAGCGCCTTCATCGTCGACGGCTTCACGAACTCGATGGTTGTACCCAAGATCCCGCCAGATCAGGTCAACGATCTAATCGCCTACATCACCTCGCTAGAGTGATCGAATTGCATCTCAGATAGACTGATAACAGGATCGAGAAACCACTTCCCCACATCTCTCAAATCACCGAACCAATGCAGACCACACATCCAGGAACAGACCGCGAGCCGATCTCATTGGAGTTCCCGCGCATCTTCCCCAGGCCGAAGA
The DNA here is from genome assembly GCA_965204425.1 of Dehalococcoidia bacterium. Lineage (GTDB taxonomy): Bacteria > Chloroflexota > Dehalococcoidia > Lucifugimonadales > Lucifugimonadaceae > Bin127. The sequence continues at coordinate 1,581,167 of OZ241990.1, read as the reverse complement.
GCGAATACGGCATCTGGAGCTGGATCAGCACGGTCGATCACAAGAGGATCGGGACGCTTTACGCCGTCACTTCCTTCCTATGGTTCTTAGTCGGTGGCATCGAAGCGTTGCTCATGCGTATTCAGCTTTCGCAGGCTGACAGCACATTCATCGACCCAGAACTTTTCAACCAGCTCTTCACGATGCACGGGACCACGATGGTCTTCCTGGTCGTGATGCCGCTGTCGGCAGCCTTCTTCAACTGGTTAGTTCCGCTCCAGATCGGAGCTCGTGACGTCGCCTTCCCGCGATTGAACGCCCTTAGCTATTGGATCTTCCTCTTCGGCAGCCTGTTCCTGAACTTCTCGTGGCTTGTTGGCGATGCACCTAATGGCGGTTGGTTCGGATACGCGCCGAACTCCCACACAGCATTCAACCCGACCGATGGAATGACCTACTGGGTCATCGGCCTCAACATCTTGGGTATCGCATCCATTGCCGCAGGGTTGAACTTCATCGTCACGATCCTCAACATGCGCGCGCCGGGCATGACACTGACCAAGATGCCAGTGTTTACTTGGATGACCTTCGTCACCTCCGTGCTCATCGTGCTCGCTCTGCCGGTCCTGACCGTCGCTCTCATCCAGCTTCAGGTCGACCGTCTCTTCGGAACCCACTTCTACAACACCGCTGCTGGCGGCGACCCTGTCCTCTGGCAGCACGTTTTCTGGCTCTTCGGACACCCAGAGGTCTACATTCTCATTCTGCCCGCAATGGGTATCGTTTCCGAAATTCTCCCGGTGTTCTCTCGGAAGCCGTTGTTCGGTTACACGTTCTTGGTATTTGCTGGCGTGGCAATCGGTTTCATGGGCTGGTTCGTTTGGAGCCACCACATGTTCACCGTTGGCCTTGGCCCTGCAGCCAACTCCGCATTTGCGATCTCGACGATGGCCATCGCCATCCCCACTGGCATCAAGATCTTCAACTGGATCGGAACTATGTGGGGCGGATCCATACGCTTCTCAACCGCAATGTTGTTCGCCATTTCGTTCATCGCGATGTTCACAATTGGCGGACTGTCGGGCGTGATGCACGCTTCCGTGCCTTCTGACGCCCAACAGCAAGACACGTATTTCGTCGTCGCACACTTCCACTACGTTCTATTCGGCGGCGCCATAATGGCCATCTTCGGTGGCATCTACTTCTGGTGGCCAAAAGCTACCGGATACATGTTGAGCGAGAAGCTCGGTGTGGCCAACTGGTTGATCATGCTCATCGGCTTCAACCTCCAGTTCGCTCCTCAACACTGGCTGGGCCTCGACGGGATGCCTCGCCGCATCTTCACCTACGCTGAAAACATGGGTTGGGAGAACACGAACATGTACGCCTCGGCCGGAGGCTTCCTGATGGCTCTCGGCGTGCTCCTGTTCATCATCAACGTCTTCTACAGTGCCCGCAAACGCGTTCCCGCCGGTAACGACCCGTGGGATGGTCGCACCCTTGAGTGGTCTATCGAATCACCTCCGCACCACTACAACTTTGCGGAAATCCCAACCGTCGAGCATCGTGACGACTTCTGGTTCAAGAAGCACCCCGAACTCATCGCCGAGTACTACCACGACGATCACGCCGGCGAGCTGACGGCCCCCTCAGGCGCACAGTTCGATGACGACGTCGATGAGCACGAAGACGAGCATGCAGACGCTCACCAGGGCGATGACGAACATGGCCATGGCGACATTCACATGCCCGACCTGTCGTACTACCCGTTCATCCTGTCTCTTGGCATCCTCGTTGCCGGCGCTGGCTTGATGATCAATATTCCGGTCATCATCATCGGCGTGATCCTGCTACTGTGGGGTCTCCTTGGTTGGGCTTACGAACCCGTCAACGATCCCGCGCCCGAATCTTCTCACTGAGAACCCACACGATAGCAGTCCCCAAACGGAAAGCAATCTGAATTGGCATCCGCGACATACGAGATAAAGAGCGAGCACGGCGAAGTCATCAACACTTCGACCGGGTTGAGCAACAAAAAGCTCTTGATGTGGGCGTTCCTCGGATCCGATGTAATGTTCTTCGGATCGTTCATCGCCACATACCTCGTCTACCGGAACCGAAGCCTCGTCGGCCCCTACCCCGCCGACATCCTTGACATCCCGATCACGTCAGTCTCGACGTTCGTCCTACTGATGAGTTCGCTGGCGATGGTGCTGGCTCTCGCTTATGTCCAACAAGGACGTAAGCACATGGGGACGTTTTGGATCTTCTCCGTCGTTGTGCTCGGAGCCATATTCCTACTCTTCCAGGTTTACGAATTCAACCACTTCGCTGAGGTTGGACTAACGCCAAGGACGAACCTATTCGGGACTACGTTCTTCATCCTCACCGGATTGCACGGCGCTCACGTTACTTTAGGGGTCCTGTGGTTGATCTTCCTCGGCTACGGCAACATCAAAGGCACTTTGCGAGCAGACAACGCCATCGACCTTGAAATGGCTGGTTTGTATTGGCACTTCGTCGACATAGTCTGGATTGTCATCTTCACCGTCATCTACCTCATTTCCGCACGTGACGTCGCCCCTCCGGGCAGCTTGCCTTGGGCCGGTCACTGAAACTCAAGTAACGCTGATCCGCAGTTGAAACAAAGCACACACTGAAAATGGCGAACCTCTGGAACAAACTCCTCTACCACCAAGGCGAAGGCTGGTGGGATCTTCCACGAACACAGTGGCAGGAACCCAACCCGAAGATGGAAGGCCCGTTTGGTGACGGCATCGTCCCCATGAAGAAATTCTGGGACATGATTACTGCCGCGAATCTTCACCACGGAACTCCGGGCTTTTACGTCCTCGTCGGCATCATCCTTAGCGTCATTACCATCGTAGAGGTTTGGGCGTTTGGCTGGCTTTTCCTCGGCGATCTGCTAGTTCCACTGATGCTGGTGTTGTCGCTGCTTAAATTCGTCCTAGTAGTCGGCTTCTTTATGCACCTGAAATTCGATCGCAAATACTATGCGTGGATATTCACAGCATGTATGGTGATTGGCATCGGCATATTCGTCGCACTACTGCTGCTCTTGCAATTCGCAAATCAGAGCCAGCAATAATGCCGACTGGTCTCATCGAGTGAGACCGATCATTAAAGTTCGCCGCTCGCGACGGCCAATCGTTCGGAGCCAATGAACGCGTCAGTCGAAGTCGCTACTTCTTTAGGTGATTTCCTGTCGGCCTGGTCCCCATCCGGCCCGCAATTTGTCATCGTCGCGTTCCTTGCCGTGACTTACCTGTTCGGCATGCTTCGCCTTCAGATCCGCTCTGGTTGGCAGGCCATACCACTACGCAAGGTCTTCTTTGCAATCGGCGGATACTCCATTCTCTTCTTCGCCGTTGCCGGGCCGCCAGAAGCGTTCGCCGAAGACATGTTCTTCGCCCACATGACGCAACATATTCTCATTGCTATGGTTGCATCGGTGCTGCTGCTTGCCGCTACGCCGATGGCCGCTTACCTGTGGGCGATGCCGGAAACGGTTCGTGCGGGACTCGCCCCTTCACTGTCGGAATCCGGATGGATCCGCAGGATCAACGCTGCTCTCACGCATCCCAAATTCGCCCTCCCCGCATTCGTGCTGACGTTGTGGGGATGGCATGTTCCGGAGGCGTACGCACTCGCTCTCAGCAACGAAATCGTTCACTTGGCGATGCATATCTCGATGTTCGTTACCTCGCTACTCTTCTGGTGGCCGATCATCGGACCTCCTCCGGTTCGCTCGCAGCTTACCGACCCGCAGCGCATCATCTATCTCGTTCTAGTTGTCACTCCTACCGCGGTGCTGGCTGCCATCATCACGCTCTCAAATACCGCAATCTACACACCCTACCTCGACACTCCTCACCACTTCACCCTCACCCCAGCCGAAGATCAGCGCATCGGTGGTCTTCTGATGTGGATACCCGGCAACATCGTCTATCTGGCGACGTTGACCACTCTATTCTTACGCTGGTTTTCGAACGAAGACCGCAAGAATCGTCGTTATCGTTTGACTCGCTCGCAGATCGAAGCTACCCAACGCCGGATCAGGGAGTTGAACGAACGAGATCCCGATTGAACCTCGGTTCGATTGTTAGAATCCAGTTCTGCGGGCGGTTAGCTCAGAGGCCCAGAGCGCTTGCCTTACAAGCAAGAAGTCGGAGGTTCGAATCCTCCACCGCCCACCACAATTCACTGTAGAAAGAACCGGTCGCGGGATGGACGCGTCATCGGCGTCCATCCCGGCTGTCGGTGCGTCCTGCGGCAACGGCAGAGTGTAGCGTATGGTGGCGCGGCCGCGGTCGACAACGATCTCCTCGACGAACGACGAGATGAAGGCTCGCCTCTCGGTCAGTTCGCCGTCCTTCAGGAAATCGCCCAGATCCTCCGCGAACGAGGCGATCCTCTCGATGTCGCCCATCACGGCCCTGCGGTCCGAAAACGCGGTTTCGGCGTCGCGCTGCGCTTCCAGCAGCTTCTGCTCGCGGTCCCTGAGCTCCCGTATCCGGGGCGCGAGATCCGAAACTTCGAGGTCCGAATCCTCGATGGCGGCGTAGAGCCTGGCCAGCCGCCTGCGCGCGTCGTCAATCTCTCGCCGGATCGATGCGAGCTTCTCGCGATGCTCGCGAGCCGCGCCGTCCGTCTCCTCGTCGACCAGCCTCGCGAGATCCCTGATGTTCCTCTCGGTCAGCACGTCGCTGCGCATCTTGCCGACCACCAGGCTCTCGAACCGTCTGGCGCTCAGCCTCGGAGTCCCGCACGTCGCGCCTCCGTGCTTCATCTTCGACTGGCAGACGTAGTAAGCGTACCTGCCGCTCTTGGCTCCCTGCCCGGTCAGCGACCGCCTGCAGCCGCCGCATTTGACGAGACCGCTGAGCAGGTACGTGCTCGCCGCGCGTCTGGGGTGGACGATCTTGGGCGCCTTGGAGCGCAGAAGTTCGCCGACGCGGTCGAACTGCGCCTTCGGCACGATGGCCGGGAAAGCGTCCTCCACCCTGACGGGCGGAGCCTTGTCCTTCGCCGTCAAGCCCCACACCAGCGTGCCCGTGTAGGTCTCGTTCGAGAGCATCTTGTGGACCGCGGTCTTCGACCATCGCTTGCCCGCGGGGCTGGGGACGCCCTCGCCGTTGAAAGCCTTGGCGATGTCTAGGACGCTCTTGCCCGACTCGGCCATCCGGAACATCCTCTCCACCAGTGGAGCTTCGCCGGGCTCGACCTCCAGCTTGGGACGCTTCTTCGCTCCGTCGCTGACGTGCACCTTCCGGTACCCGTACGGCGCATTCGGCGAGACCCAGAACCCTCGGGAGGCCGCCTCCCTCATCCCTCTCATCACCTCCTGGGCGAGGTTCTCGCTGTAGAACTCGTCGACGCTCTCGATGATGGCCTCCATGAGCCTGCCGGTCGGGGAGTCGTCGGCGTGCTCCGTGATGGAGACGACGCGAATTCCGCGCCTGCGCAGCATGGACTTGAAGGCCACGGCGTGCTCCCTCTTGCGGGTGAAGCGGGAGAACTTCCAGACCAGGATCTCCGAGAAGGGAGCCTCTGGACTTCCGGCGGCGTCGAGCATTCTGCGGAACTGGGGCCGGTCGGCGACGCGTCCGCTCTCGGCCTCGTCGACGTACTCGCGGGCGACAAGGTATCCGTTCTTCTCGGCGTATCCCCTGAGCGCCCTCAGCTGCGCGGCTACGGACAGGTCCACGTCCTGCCTGTCGCTGGAAACTCTGGCGTACAGCGCGACCGGGGTGAGGGGCTTCGGGTGCTTGTTATTCATCATTATGTCCTCCTGTACAGATGCGTTCCGTCGGAAATCCTCTAGCTGTCCAGCAACTCGATGCGGTCGGCGTAGCGGCGGAAGTCTGCGACGTTGAACGTCAGCAACCGGTTCTCGCCGTGGGCGAGCATGGTCGCGACGATGTTGGCATCGTGAATCTGCTGTCCGCCGACGGAAACTTCCCGGCACAGCGCCACCAGAGTCTCGGTCACCGCGGGACCGTCCTCGAGTATCTCGAAGCTGCCGATCAGCCGGCTCACGTCGTCAAGGGCATCCTCGCGTGTGATGTTCACCGGCCAAGGCTGCTGACGAGTGACGACGGCCAGGTATTCGCGTATCACCTGACGGCTGATCCGCAGCGGTTCAGGGTCTCCAAAGGCGCGTTCCAAGCTCGCCCTCGCAGCAGCGTGGTCCGGCGCGCCGGGGATGCGGGAGTTCACCAAGACGTTGGTGTCGATGAACATGGCGGCGCTAATCCCTCTCCCCGTAGAGGTCCTCTCGTCTGAGACTCATCCCATCCGGCCACACCGCCGTTGGGTGGACGGGCCATGCTTCGTCGAGGGAAAGTCTGGGCACGGGCTTGGAATGCGTTTGCCGGAACAGCAGCGTCTCCGACTCCATGTCCACCTCCGCCGTCTCCCAGCCGGCGACGCTCCAGGCAAGAGCGTGAGTGTGCCCGTTGCCGCCTCTCTGGTTTCCCCACCAGGGGCGGTGCAGTCGTGCGGACGGAGGCAGATCGAACCCGACGACGGCCTCAACCTCTCTGAAGGATGTCCTCCACTCTTGGACCTGAAGGCTGCGTAGATAGGCGTACAGCCGCTGGTACTTGCCCCGCATCACCATGTCGATGAACTTGTCTTTCTGGTCTACGGCCATCTCGCGTCTCCTTGTCCAGGTTCGCCTGAGTTGATCATTCAACTACATTGTAGTGAGTTAGTGACTCACATGCACCTCTCAGCGGCGAAAATGGCCGGACAGGGCGCGGTCCAGGATATGCAACCCGCTCCAGACCGTCTCCCGCTGTCCGACGGAGCGGCACGGCTGCGTTATTGCGATGCGGCCGGTTCGGACTCTGTGGATTTCCCCTGTGAGGCGCATCAGATGACGCGCCCTTCGAACTCCGCCGGAATTGAGGGGTGCGGACCATGTGCACCCGCTGAACAGGAGAATGAGTCTTGTCAGGAAACGGCGGAAGGGGCACAGACGCAGCTTTCGTCGCGGCCGCGGAACGGTGACACGCCGGACGGGGTTCGCCTAGCATCGACCTCTTCCTTTCCGATCCTGCGGTCCGCGGCGGACAAGGACGCCCCCGTATCGCGGCAGGCATCGTCCTTCGTCAGCAGTCTCAAGTTTTCCCTCGTTTCGTACCGTTCCCGCTCTCCACGTCGAATTGCATCATGCCTGACGCGTCAGGTATCTCACTGACCGTCCCGGCTTCATGAAAGACCGGAAGTTCATAGGACCTTCACCGTCACATACGCTCCACTGACACCCTCGGCGGGCGTGTTTCTGATCGTCAATTCCCTGATCGCCTCCATCGCCACGCACCCCTATGCCTCGCGGCGGCGCCGGCCGGCATGTTCATTCCCGTGGTGCATATACGGTACGGCGGGAACACGCGCTATTGGTGTTCGCGGTGAACGATATCAGACAACACAAGAAAAAGGACGACTGATACGAGCGAAGCCCCCTAATCGAAGAGGATGTGATGGGCAAAGGTTGACGGCAATGCGGTGGGAACGATGAGCGCTATTGGATTCAATCCCAACTGCATAACCGTCGCTGGGTTGTCTTTCGATTCCGCCCAATACGCTCGCAACCGGGAAAATCTCCGCCTTGATCCAGATGCCGGAATTCTGGGTTTGACAGCCATCATGCTTCGGCATATAACAGAGCAGAATTCCGGGCCGCGAGTGAGAGGATAACGAGATGCCGATGTTCCGAGTGATCAAAAGTGCAAAAGACAAGAACAAAAATATCATTGGGCTGTGCGTAGAGTATGGTGAAAACGGAGAATTGAAGAAGATCGACAAGGCGACCGCCATCGGCTTTATCCGGCGAAAAATCCATCAGTTCTACGTGAAAGAAGAGGATTACGCGTCATCGGTCATTGTGAAGTGCAGAGACGGGGAGCCTTATCTCACGACAGAGGCAGATTGCACGAGCAAAAACAACCTTGACAACTTACCCGACTGCACCCTCGAGGATTAGAGCCTCGTGAGAAACTCTGAGCAGGTTCCAATCCGGGCAGACTCTATTTGATCAAAGACCTCGCGGACACCATTAAGCATACAGCGAAAACGAAAAACCACTGTACCCGAGCAGGCGAACGTTCGGAACTGCAATCTTGAGTGCAGCACCAACGAGAGGGATTGACGACCATGTTGAAAAAAGCAGCTGCAACCGTCTCTGATTTCGCGAGTGACAGCTTTCGTTCCGAGGTGTCTGACTGGACCCGTCTGACCGAATGGGCGAAACGAAACCCGGCAAGATGGATTTACGGGATAGCTGGCGTATGTCTTTCCCTATATTTGTTCCTGTCGCACAAGTCGCACACAGCTGAATTCATCGCCGAGCATCGCCCGTTGAAGACTGGCGAAGTCATTTATGATCTGCTCGTCGCTATCTGGCTCGCGGCTTGCATGTTCTCGTTTTTCTCGGAAAGGCCCGGCACGAAATGGTTCCGCCGCTCGCTGGTGGTCTTGATGAGTTCGGCATGGCTTCTGAATTTATGGGATGTGGGGCCGATTGGAATCGTCTGGATCGCTGCCGCATGGATGCTGTTTTTCGTCGTTGAACATGGAGTCGCCACTCTCGACGAAGCGGCCCGGCGCGTCAGGTCCGTGAAATACGTCCTGTTCACGGTTGCCCTCTCAGCTTCATACACATCGCCGGTCGTGGCGCTTCTGTTGAACGACGGCAATCTGCTCGGGTATTGGCCATTGTTCGCAATGTTATGGGGTGTTACGGGCTGGGTCATGAGGTCGGCGTATCTCGACAGGTCTGACTCTCAAGGGAGCACTCTTTTCAGCAGAAAAGGCTTGATGATATTCGTAAGCGTGTTGCTCATCTCTGTCGTGTTGGCGAAAATCGCCGAAATCGCGGTCGGAATCCCCGCCGACTTCTTCATGCGCTCCCAGTGGATCCAACAAAACTCGGGTGTGTCAGATTATTGGGCGGACCTCATAAATTCGGGAATAACGATGGGCTTGTTAGGAACTGGACTCGCAGTGACTTGGTTGTCAAAAACGCTTTTTCATAATTTGCGCCGCCGCTTGCGCGCGTCCACCATCCATGCCGCCAGCTGAAGGAACGCGGCGAAACTCTCGGCGGTCTTGCATCGGCGCACCGACCTCGAATCGTACGCCTTGTCCGCAACCACTTCGCCAATGTCCAGCCCCTCGATCAGATCCGCGAGCACCGGACCTTCGTTCCTGTTGCCGGGATGCAGGGAGGACGTGATCGGCATTCCATATCTATCCACGGCGAAAAGCGCCAACGTGTCCCACACTCCAGATGTCTTGCCCCTATTCTGCCTGATCGCAGATTCTTTCGCCGCCCGTTCGCCACGCCACGCTCCCGTTCCGTGCTGATGAACCTTCACGACGATTCCGTCGACATAGACGATGCTCAGATCCAGATCGGAAAGCTCCTTCAGCAGATCGTTGAACACATCCGCAACCGCTACACGTTGCAGGACTTGCGCAACTGCGTTGCGAACACGCACCCGAAGTTGGACGAGATGGGAGCGCAGCGAACGCCGGATTGCCAGATCTAAGTTCCTAGGCCTCCATGTTGGTCGAACGGACGAACGGCGGGTTCATGATCACGAGATCGCGCACCTTTTCGGGCGACCTTCCTCCGGCGGATACTGCGGCTGCAGTGTCCAAGAACGATTGCTGAATCGTCTCGGCCAGCAAATGAACCGATCGCCACCGCATCATCGTCCTGTGCGCCTTATGGCATTCCCCCTCGAACGGCGTGTCCAGGCGGCCGCCAGCGAGCATTGCTGCGGTCAGATGCACGGCGACGTGGAGAACGTCCAACCCGACGAGGACGTGACCGTTTTGCTCGCTCCGCGTCGTCCAACTTCGGCGTAGCGATCCCAAAACCCCACTCAACGCGACGTTGATGGTGTGTCCGTGAGTGGAAGTCGTCATGTTGGAACTTCATCGATTCGTGGAACAACAAGGATATCCGCGAGGTGCGGTCGGATCGCCCGGATCTGTCAGAGCTGAACGACGAAACGGTTCGAATGCTGCTCGATGGTGGACACGCGCGTCATCCCTTATGAGGCGTTGCCGTCGTCGCCTCCAGTGTGATGTCATTGCCGTGTACAGGGTATCGAGTAATGTCGCGGAATCGCGATTCGGTCCGTTCCAAAGCGGAATCCGGTTCGGAAATGAGTGCGGCGGGCGAATAATGCCACATATCCGCGAGCGAAAGAATCCAGTGCGGGTTCCACTCCTATAGGACGTGCCTGAGTTCAAACCGCGCGTTTCCGCGCGCGTCCGGACCGAGGCCGATTCACAGGTGTCCCGATTGGGAATCGCGAAAACGCGCGGCAGGAGGACGAGCAGATGAGAACGTCGGAGAGCAACGACAGAAACGCCAAGACCTACACGCCGAGCATCGAAAACACGCACGACCTGCGCATGACGGCGCTGCTGTTCGACCTCGGCGAGGCGAGGGGCAGGAGGGGTGCCGCGGAGGTTCTGGGCGTCAGCTACGGCGCGCTGGCCAGGGCTGCAGACACCGGGCGACTGTCGGGCCGTATGCGCGACGCTCTTACGCGGCATCTTCTCGGCGACGCGCCGGAACTCGACGAGGAGCATCAGAAGCAACTAGGGGCTCTTGAACGCCGGGTGGCCGCGCTGGAGGAAGGAGGAGTGGAGACGCCCGAGGACGAAGAACCGCAGTTCGTCGAGTTGAGAAAGGAGTTGACGAAGATCTGGAACGACTTCGCCGTCGCATCGCCGCACTGGAGTCCAGAGTTCCGACGCTTCCGTCTGCGTCCGTGCCGGTCGCGAAAGGTCCGACGCCGTCGGGTCCGGCGTACGAGCCTGTCGTGTCGCTGCATCCCGATCCCGGCGATGATGAAAAACGGTTCGGCGCGGCGGCGCCTCTGGTCGTCGAGTGGCGGGGTCTGCGCGATGAGTACGGAGCCGCTCCCGATGCTCTCGCGAAGTTGCGGGCCGAGGTAGATCTGTTGGAGATGGAGATGCCGCCGTCGGACTATCCGTGGGACAGGTTCGACCTCGAAGACCAGACGCGTCGCCGGAAGCGACGATTGTTGGTTGTGCAGGAGGAGATTCGTCGCGCGGAGCGTCGGCGCTGGATGCGCAGGGTGTTCACGCTGGGGTTGTGGCGCGGGTGACGCAAGCGGGGAAGTGCGAGTCGGGCGAATGACACCCAAATCGAGCAGTCGTGTCGCCCGGCGCAACTGCGGGGCTGGGCGATCCATTCATCGTGCATGCCGTGCCTGCTACAATTCCGCTCCATCCCTGCTGACTCACGGATCTTGGAAACTGCATGCAAATTACCAGCGTCGACGGATTTTTTACGCACCCCTTGTACCACGGGACGTCCAGCGCATACGCGTCGTATTTCCGACCGGGCCGACGACCCGCGGCGTGGCCGCACAGGGACGCCGCGCTTGCTCTGCTCAGCGACGCATGGGAATTTCTGGCGAGACGCCGGCACGAAGTGCCTTCCGCCATGGCGGACAAGCTTTCGTGGGGCATGTGCGAGGACACGCCTTGGTTCGTGCGGAGCGTTCTGGACCAGCGAAGCGGGGGCGCGGCCAACTGGAGGCACGGCGGCTTTTACGTTTCGTTGAGCAGGTCCACGGCTGTCAGATACGCATGCGGCGGCGCGAGGCACGGTGGGGAACTGCTGACCTTTTGCGCGACGTCGGTGGACGCGGTGCGATCGATCGCTCCCGAAAAGGCTGATGAGATCGTCCGAGGGGCGGATTCGCTCGCACAGTTTCTGACCGGCGTCGACGGACCTCCGCTGATCGTCGAAATCGAGGGCGTGATGGTTGAAGACCTGTCGACCGAGATCGAAGGCAGAAGCGTGACGGATGCCCTGGCGTTTCTCGACGACGCAAAACTGCAGGACATCTCTCGTTCCCGAGATCACCATCTGGACATGTTCGGCCAGGCGGCGAATTTCTCGCTGGATCGCTCACGTTGCATCGTCGCCCGACTGTATGAGGTGCGCGTGCGAGACAATTGCGACGTTGCTCAGTCGTGGCGCCTCGACGAGTTGGACCGGCCCGGGAACAGGGCGTGACTGGACACATCCACCTTCGATGGGGGCACGTGCCTAGCGGCGATCAACCCCGAACGCAGAACCGTCGTCGGCATGATGGTCATCCCGAATCCGCGACGCCGCTGAGGCGGCGCATTTCGCCGAGATCCCGCTCCGCGGCTCGGAACTCAACGCCCGACCACCGGCACCAATGCGCCAGGCTCTTCAAATAGACGCCTGTGCGTTGGCGGCCGCCCCAAAACTGCGTCGTCTTCATCACGGCGCCGCGAAAGGCGGCTTGCCGGATCGCCTGAACCGATTTGCCAGCCAGGTCGGCCGCTTCCTCGTACGTGACGACATCGTATGGTTGGGAGACGCCGGCGTTCAGGATGTAGTGCCTGTACGCGTGAAGGATCGAGGCATCGGAAGATCGTGCATCGATACTAGGCAGCGGAGCCCGGAGTCGGTCGACGAGTTCCTCGCGCGTGATGCTTTCGCCCTCTTTCAACGATGCGATCACCAACGCCGCGTTCCAATACGCTTGTCGCGTCATATTGTCCATAATCACCTCCTTGTGTTATGGGTGATGGTGTGCATACCAGAATAACACAACTGTGGTTTGCCCTCGAAACTTTCGCACTGGCAGCGGCGACGCGCGCACCAGATCCGCGATGGAGCTTGGTATCTGCCGTGACGCAGCAAGCGATTCGTCGCAGACCGGCCCGTCACGCCGAATCCGCGTCCATAATCGGAATCGCTGTCAGGCTTTTCCCGGTCTTCCCGCCATAGAAAACCGGAGGGTCCGTCCCAGACCCTGAGCGCCGCGGAGGATCGAGCCCCACTCTCCCCGCAGTGCGCCGAACCAGAGGGACGAAGCGCCTCTCTGCGGCGCGAGAGTGTCCGAAGGGTCGAGCATCGCTCCCCAGGGCGACTCGAACACAGGGATCCCTCAGGCGAGGCGTCACCACGCTCCGCCGTCACGAGCCCGGTTCGAAGCGCTCATGAGCTTCGACCGCCCTCCCGCGTCTCTCACAGGCCGTCAAACGACCCGCGGGCGACGCTTCAACTGTCCGTCCGGCGCTTCCGCCGCTGACGGCTCACCTTCAGACACGTCCAGTCTGGTTCCGCGCCCCGTGTGTACGAACTTCGACGAGCCGCGTCTGATCGCAATCCGCGCTCCGTTTCCGCGTCCGCATCCCAGCGGCCGGGGCGCGTCTCGACACGTCTGACGGCGCTCGACACCGACCACGAAAACCTCGACCGGCGCGCGCCGGGGATGCCGCGCGTCCGGACGAGAACCGAATCAGGAGCAATACATGACTACTGCAACGCTGACCGGCGGCATCGCCGCATCACGACCGATGACGAATGGTCGAAACGACAGAAGAGAACAGCGGCGGGGCCGCCGCTCGCTGGAGGAACTGGCGAAGAACCTCGTGGCGACGCTGTTCGGCGCCGCGCCTCGAACTTGGGAGCTGAGCGCCGAGCGCGGCATCCACGACGCGCGGCGGATGGGGCGCAGGGGCGACCTCGACGGCGCGCTGGCGGTGCTCGAGGGCATCGACGTCTCGGACGCCGATCCCGGCGCGGCCCGCTGGGCGCACGCGGAGTGGACGGACATCGTCCGCCGCCGCTTCAGAGACCGTGAGGTCATGCTCTACGGCCAAGGTGCTGGGAGAGCCGCGGCGCTGACGCCGGTCGGCGACGGAAGGACGCTGGAGGTTCTCGCCGTGCTCGGCATGCGCTGGCGCCCTGGACGCATCGTCTCGCGACGCAGCCTCAGGGGTCTACGTCCATTGAAGACGTCGCGCGTCCACTGCGAGCCGCGGTCGGCGCTCAGCACTTGACGCGCGACGCGGCGCGGCCTTCAGAGACCGCGCTGCGCGCCCCTGCGCCGCGGCCCTGCCGCGAGCGTTCCCGGCGCATGAAAATGCGCCGCACCTGAAAACACCACCCCCAGATACCGTCCCGCGCTGCGGGACTCGAACCCCGAGCGGGACCGTCTCCCGCCAGGGGCGGCCTCGCTTTCTTCCCTACAGGAGGAAGCGAAATGACAACCATCAGCATCGGACGACACGTCGCCGCGCCGGACGCGGGACGAGCGCCAGTGGATCGGGCCGACGACGCGGAAACCGGACGCGCCGGTCCCGGACGCGAGACCGCGCTCAGGGCCGCCGCCAGGAGCAGGGGGCTCACCATGAAGGAACTCGCGGTCATGATCGGCGTCTCGCCGAACCACCTGTCGCAGATCGCGGCGGGGGGCAAGCGCTGGACCGCCGCGACGCGGGAGAAGGCGGAGGCCGTGCTGGGAGAGGTCCCTGCGCAGGGCTTCGTCGAACTCCGGGAGAAAGTCGTGGAAGGCGAGAGCAGCCGCATCCGCGAAAGAGCGCGAGAGCTGGGCATGAGCATGAAGGACCTCGCCGAACGCGCGGGCGTGTCCTACGGCTACATGGTGCAGGCGTCCCGCGGACGCAGGACCATGGGGCCGAAGGTGAGGGCGCGTGTGGAGTCGGCGCTCCAGGCGCCCGCGGAGATCGCACCGGCAACGGTGCCTTCCGTGGACCGTCACGCGGTCTTCGAGCGGCTGAACGCGCACGGGATCAGTCAGAACGAGGCGGCGCGGCGCGCGGGTATCAGTTCCGGCCACCTCTCGCAGATCGTGAACGGCCAGCGAGATCCTTCGCCCGGCGTGCTGAAAAGGCTGCACGGCGTGCTCTTCCGGCGGACGAGGTCAGAGGCGCGCGTCGTCCCCGCCGAAGTCGAGGTGCTGGTATGGCGCAAGGGGGAGAGACGCGGGATGGTGGCGCGCGGCGCCGGAGGTCCGGGCGGCGACACCATCAGGGCCGGCGGACGGGTTCCGCGGGGCGCGCGGGCGGAGAGCGCCTACCGCGCCGGCTACGACGGAAGGGGCGCGCTGTCGTTCGAATCCGTCGCCGTTCCCGGCTGCTCGGCCTTGCTGGCACGGCCGGAGACGGCGGCAGCGGCGTGAGCCGACCCGGAAAGCGGAGACAGAGGCAGGACATCGTTCGTGGAGCGATGCCCTGCCTCGCAGTCCATGTGTCGTTTTTTTCGTTTGTTCGGGCAGGAGCGGAGTTTCTTACCACTCACCGAACCTGAGGAGCAACACAACGATCAAGCTTTCAGCAATCGCGACGGCCACGACGAACGTGGTGCTCGCCATGCTCTTCGTTTCTTACCGGACATTCGGCGGAGACGACGCGATGGATCACGTTCCGCATCTGCGCGGCCGAGTGTCAAATCGCGGAGGCTGGACGGATCTGCTGTCGATGCCGTGCCGACGAGCACGCAGCGGTTGTGGACGAGCGGTGAGAATACCTTGTTCGAAAGTGCGTCGGCAATCCATGTCATTGCGCAGGCTTCATCGCGGAAGTCATCGGAAACATCCTCCCGGAGTAAACCTCTTGATCATCTGCAACGTAACGATCGAACGCATCGGTCGGGCTGGTGACCCCCTCTCTGTGGTGACGATAAATCGACTGTATGAGGTGACGCAGCGGGTCCGTCTCTGCGTATATTGTGTGGGTCGCGTTTCTTGCGCTGTGCATCATATCTGCGACGTCTCCTTCAAGTCTGCAAGGCACGAGCGTTCCGCCGTCCAGGACCTCGATCATGTTCGGCGCATTATCGGCCCCGTAGACATCGCGCAGTTCCGCGAATTTCGCGCTCAGAGTATCAGCGGTGATCCTTAAACCGCCTGAAAGCACCGCGCCGAATATCTGGTCCAAACCTCGGTCGTGCACATCTGGCGGGTCGGCAAATTCAACGTGGTGCATAACAGGAGCGTTTTGATAGCGTCGGAAATAGCGCAGCGTTTCACCACTCACCCCGCGCATCCGATAAAGACCGCGTCGGCGCAAATCTCGAACCGACGCCATCTTCTCGAACGAGTCCTTCAACGAAGCCGTGTCCAAGGAACTCTTGATCTCGATCACCCCTAGAACGCCTTCGCAAGGGTAGTACGTGGTGTCTGGAGTGTCATTGACGCTGAACACGGGACAAACATCCCGCTCGTACAAAACCACGTCCTGCTGCTTGCTGCAGTTGCCGATGGTGTCAATCACACATCCCGAACCTACGGCAATCCCTCTGGGGAGAATCTGCTGCAATCGCTTTCGCGCCGGGGTCTCGACGGCAGCACCTTTCAAAGGCCCGGTTGTGGCTTGTCTCGCCTCTTCGAATTCTCTGACTAGGCTCCGCCCCAATCTTGCTACGAATTCTTTGGCGTCGAATGTGGGCGGCATGATCCACCTGCGGCGTTCCGTCTCAATTCGTACGATCTGGCGCAATGTTACACTCCGACGTTTTCCATACGCCAAATGGAAGCGCGATCTGCCAACCTTGGACGATGGCGTCGCGGTCCGAAGCCATTCGAACCCTGCCTGCGCGATCTAGCGACCCGTCATCACATCGGCAACTGCACTCGACGGCCCGGCGAACCCTGTTCTCGCGATGCGTGTTGACCGATCCGTAGCCGATGTCGAAACGGCTCCGCGATGCTGGCCCGGCCTGAGACGCTGGCCGCGTGATCCTCGTCGAGAAGGATCGTGAAGCAGCGTTGACGGGACGCCGGTAGCCGGCGGAGAAGGGAGACAAGGGCGTCGTCGACTCGGCGACGCCCTGCCGTCGATGTATGCAGATTTTTTTGTTTGTTCGATCATGGTGCGCCGCCTCGGCGGTCTGGTCGCGGCTGGCGAACCGATGCTCGGGGGCGTCGTCGCGGGTACGGCCAGCATCGCCTCCAGGTCGGCTATTGAGCACGACCAGCGGTCGACGCATGCGTCGAAAGCGCCATGGCCCTGCTGAGGAACGCGCCTGAATCGTGCGCCGGTCGCGTAGGAAGGAAGTCCGGGAGGCGGCGCGTTCCCGACCGCGCCGCGTCGGCGCGAAACGTCCGTCGGCGTGCGGCTCGAATCCACGCCCTATCGGAGCGACACCGCTGTGACACGGAAACTTGCTGAAATGTCACGTCGCTGCCATCGAATTCGATATCAGAATTGGGAACTTGTGCGTTGCTCGCTCCGGCCCGACTGGTTCGAGCGCGCCTCCCGATTTCTGAATGTCGATGAATGGAAATGACCAACGCGGAGCGTTCCGCGATTGCGAACCGTCTAAATGGCGGCGCCTCAGTTCGGGTTCGAACCGGCCCCGCCGTGCGGGGATCGGTCTTTGGACGGCGAACGCGAGGACGCTGCTGCTGGCGGCGCTGGTGCTCGCGTTTCTGGCCGTCGAGTCCGCGGCGCCTCCCGGAGCGGAGGCGCAGTCCACGAGCACGTGGAGCACGCGTCTGACGTCCGAGCTCAGCGGAGGGCGCTACGGGTACACCCACAACCGCTACGGATCGGTCACCGACCGCGACTTCGTCCTCGACGGTCACACCTACGTCCTCTACTCCATTCGATGGCGCCCGTCCAGACAACGCGTCGAGCTTTACTTCGACGACTGCATCAAGGCCTCGGAGTTCGTGAGCCTGCGCCTCGGCTCCTCGACGTATTCGGACCCCGACTGGATCGACGAGACCGACGAGACGTGCCAGTTCAACCGGAACCGCTACCAGACGTTCCACTTCAACGATGCGACCAGCAATCCGCTGCCGGCGGGTGAGACGGTGCCGGTTCAGATCACGATGCGCGGCAACGTCCCTCCGCCGCCGCCTGCGAACACCGAGCATTGGGACGCGAGCATCGGTTCGCGCAAGGACAGCAACAGCGACCATTACGGATACAGGTACAGCGACTTCGGCACGATCACGGACCGGACGTTCCAGGTTTCCGGCCACACCTTCGAGATCTCCGCGATCAGATGGGACGAATCGCGGCGAGACGTGGAAATCAGGCTGAACGACTGCCTGAAGCCTGCCGAGTTCGTCAGCCTGCGGCTGGGGACGACGACTCTATCGGGCCCGGACTACGCTTTCAAGACCTCGGACTGGTGCAACGACAACCGCGATTCGTACCAGATCTTCCGGTTCAACGGAGTCTCGACCAACCCGCTGCCCTCGGGCCGGCGGGTGAGCGTGAGGATCACCTACTCCGGCGACGCGGCGCTTCCTCCGAACACGGCGACGAGATGGTCGACGTACCTGGATTCGGTGCAGGACAACAACGACGACGAGTACGGCTACCACGCGAGCGACTTCGGCTCCATCGACGACCGGACGTTCGACTTCGGCGGCACGTCGTACACCATCCGGTACCTGAAGTGGGAGGACACCTCGGACGACGTCCAGCTCTACCTCAACGAGTGCCTGAAGCGGTCGGAGGTCGCCGGCCTGGTCCTGGGAGACCGGACCTTCTCGGCGCCGAACACCGCGAGCAGGACCGACGCGACGTGCGGGTCCCACAGGAGCTACGACCAGATACTGAAATGGACCGGCGTGACCGCCAATCCGCTTCCCGCGGGCCGGCGGGTCGCGGTGACGCTCAACTTCTCGGACGCGGCTCCGGCCGTGCTGCCGACGGTCTCGGCTCCGTCCCGGCCGACGCTGGGCGCGGTCACCGCCTCGAGCATCGGCGTCTCATGGGGAGCGCCGACCGGCGCGGGCAGCTACCAGGTGCGGTACAGACGCGTGTCCTCGTCGGTCTGGAGCGGGCCGTACGCGGTTTCGAGCGGTCGAACCTACACGGCGAGCGGGCTCCAGACGGGAACCGAGTACGAGTTCCAGGTCCGGGCGACCGGCGACGGCGCGACGCGCAGCTCCTCGACGTGGAGCGGCTGGTCGCCGAGCCGGAAAGCCACGACGACCCGCGCCCCCGGCGCGCCCACGAACGGTTCCGCGACCGTCGACGCCTTCGACGGCAGCCTGGACCTTTCCTGGTCGGCCCCTTCCGGCGGCGCCTCGACGTACCGGGTGAACATCGCCTCCGGATCGTTCAGA
This sequence comes from Dehalococcoidia bacterium, assembly GCA_965204425.1. Classification (GTDB taxonomy): domain Bacteria; phylum Chloroflexota; class Dehalococcoidia; order Lucifugimonadales; family Lucifugimonadaceae; genus Bin127. The sequence goes on along the minus strand of OZ241990.1, from coordinate 1,562,238 downwards.
TATTCGAGGATCAACATCGCCGGGACTTCGCACTCCATACCCGGAACGTCGCTGTCGGCGATATCGGGTCCGCAGACCGCACGCGTCAAGGCCTGCAGCTCGGGAGGGAGCTGCGGCCCCGAGCTTTCGATATCGTTCCGCCCGCCGCCGCCCGCGCCGTCCAACCTGCGCAGCACGGGCGCGACCATGGATTCGGTGTCCCTGTCGTGGGGCTCCGTCGCCGGCGTCACGGGCTACGAGCACGACTACAGGAAGGCGTCCGACCGCGCCTGGTCGGACGTCGACCGATCGACGACCTCGACTTCGCGCACCGTCGGCGGTCTGGAGTGCGGCGTCGAGTACGTGTTCCGGGCGAGGGCGCACGGGAACGGCACGACTTATTTCCGGCAGTGGGGACCGTGGTCGAACGAGGCCAGGGCCACCACCGCCGGCGGCTGCATCCCGAGCGAGCCGCGGGAAGTCGATCTCCGAGCCGGAGACCGTCGGATCACGGTGACCTGGAAAGCGCCCGCGTCGAACGGCGGCGCCGCCATCGACGGCTACCGTGTGCGATACATGGCGGACGACGCGTCGTCGTGGACCTACAGCCACGCGGGGCTGCCGGATCCCCTGAGCCACATCGTCACGGGTCTGGAGAACGGCACCTCGTACGACGTGGAGGTGCAGGCCCGGAACCGCGACGCCGAGTACGGGGCGTGGTCCGAAGCCGAGACTGCGACGCCGGCAGCGCCGCCGCCCCTGCCCGCGGCCGACGCCCCGAGCGTCACGACCGCGGCGGACGGCGTTTCGATGCACGGGATCACGATCCGATGGCCCGCGGTGTCCGGCGCGGCGAAGTACCAGGTGCAGCACAAGCCGTCGGCGGACGGCTGGCCGACCGTCGACGACGGCGCGGCGGGTCAGAGCGCCCTTTCGTATTCGGCCGCGGGTCTGACCGCGGCGACCTCGTACGACTTCAGGGTCCGCGCGTACGGGAACGGGACGACGCGGAGCGCGGGCTGGGGGCCCTGGTCCGGAACCCTGACCGCTTCGACCCTGGCCGACGCGTGCGCCGTCGAGATCCTCGAAGCCATAGCGGACACGGTGATCCGCCGGGGAACCTGGAGCAGCGGATGCGAATCGACCAACCGCGCGGGCAGATACGCGAGGCACTTCAGCTTCACGGCCGGGTCCCGGAGCACGGTCACCGTCGAGCTGACGTCCTCCACCGACCCCTATCTGTTCCTGATGAGCGGGGAAGGGACCTCGGGAACGGTGGTGGCCCGAAACGACGACAGCAACGACGACGATCTGGGCCGTCTCAACTCCAGAATCACCTACGAGGCCGCGCCCGGCCTGTACACCGCGGAGGCCACGACCTTCAGCTCCGGGGCCGTCGGCGATTTCACGATCAGGATCCGCGTCGCCGCCGCGTCTCCGACCAATTCGCCGCCCGCGTTCGGGGCGGGAGCCTACAGCTTCTCGGTGGACGAGGACGCGGCCGTCGGCCACGCGGTCGGGACCGTCGCCGCGACCGACTCCGACGGATCAGTCGCGTCGTACAGCCTCGACGACACGTCCCTCTTCAGCATCTCGAACGCCGGGGTGATTTCCGTCGCCGCCTCGCTCGAGGGGCGCGGCGACGAGCCCCCGGTATCGCTCACCGCGACGGCGACGGACGACGACGGCGGCACCGCGACCGCGACGGTTGCGGTCACAGTCGACGACGTGCCGCCGAGCGAGCCCCGCGAAGTCGTTCTCACCCCCGGCCACGCCCAGATCCGGGTCGCGTGGAAGGCGCCGGATTCAGACGGGGGAGCAGACATCGACGGCTACCGCGTGCGCCACCGCGCGGCCACCGCCTCGTCGTGGATCTACAGCCGGATCGTCGCCGCATCCCCGTACACCATCGAAAGCCTCGACAACGGCACGGCCTATCGGGTCGAGGTGCAGGCGAGGAACAGCCTTCAGCCGCCCGAATTCGGGCACTGGTCGGATTTCGAGACCGCGACGCCGGTCGCTTCTACGCTGCCCGTCGTGGACGCGCCCGCGGCGCCGACCAAGACCGCAGCGACATCGTCGAGCATAACCGTCTCGTGGGGCGCCGTCGCCGGAGCGGCCAGATACCGCGTGCGCTACAGGACCGGCGCCGACGACTGGAACATCGTCGAGGCGGCGACCGGGACGAGGCACACCGCGTCGATGCTCGACGCCGCCGCCAGCTACCGCTTCGAGGTCGGCGCGTACGGCGACGGCGTCACGCGCCGCGCCGCGTGGGGCGCATGGTCCGCGCATCTGGACGCGGCGACCGACGCGGCGCCGACGGTCGGCGGATGCACGACGGCGCTCGGATCGATCATCGGCGAATCGAGCCACGCGGGTTCCTGGACCGACGAATGCGTGTCCTCGAACCGTCCGCCCACCAGGTACGCCCGGTACCACACCTTCGAGCTCGCCGCCGCCGCGGACCTCACGATCGAGCTCGTCTCCGACGAAGACCCCTACCTGTACCTGATGAGCGGCGCCGGGACGAACGGCCCCGTGGTCGCCAGCAACGACGACAGCCGCGACGACGATCTCGGATACTACAACTCGCAGATCGTCTATCAGGCGGCGGCAGGGACGTACACCGCCGAATCGACGGCATACGCGTCGCGGACGACGGGGGATTTCACGATCAGGATCGACGCCGCGCCGAGGCGGCTGGGCGCGCCGAGGAACGTGAAGGTCGTCCCGGGGGACGAACGCCTGGCGGTGCTGTGGGACCCTCCCGCGTCGGACGGAGGATCGGCGATCACCGGGTACCTCGTGGAGCAGGAGGCGGTGTCCGAATCGTCCGGTTCCGGGGGCCGCGGCCGCCGGGCCGTGACCGATCCGTCGCGCCTGCTGGGCGCAGACGACAGAGGCGTCGCGATTCTCAACCTGTCGAACGGGACCGAGTACTCGGTCACGGTGAAGGCCGTGAACGCGGACGGGGAGGGCGCGCCTGCGACCGCGACCGCGACGCCAGCGGAAGTCGCCATCTCGATCGGCACCGTGCACCCGAATCCTCTGGTGGTAGCGCGGAAGGCTACGGTCAACGTGACCACATCCAACACCGTCTCAGGCGTCGACTACTCCGCGGAACTGGTAATCCAAGACACCGACAAGATCAGATTCGGCGAATGCGACGACGACCGCGCGACGCAGCCGCTCCCGAATCTGGGATCGACTGTCAGGATCCAAGGGTGCGAAACGGGCACGCCGACGATCAGCGCCCGGCTGTTGATCAGCGACAAGGCGAACAGAAAATACACACTCGCGGAATCCCTGCCGCGCCGTGTAACCGTCGATGCAGCGCCCGAGAGGCTCGATATCGACGAAGCCGGTGCGCTGAACGACGTATTTGACATCAACACGGATAGGCGCTTCAGCGTCAAGGGCACCGACTTGCTCATGGACACGACCTACGGGTTGGAAATCGACGTCACGTCAGGTTCGCCCAATCCTCTGGGAGTGAGTTCTGGATGCGCCGCTACGACATCAACGACGAATCTGGTAACTGGTCCAGCGGATACGGAAAAGTCGGGGACCTTCCGACTCTACGCCTGCGCGCCCGTCGCGGACGGCGAGGTCACGGTTGACCTGAAGCTGGACGATGTGGTAGTCGCAACCGCGACAAAGACTGTCAAAGTGCGTCCTGATAAGCCTGTGGATCTCAGGGCGAACGGCGACAGTCGTGGGCTGACCTCAGGCCAGGCCAAACTCAGATGGAACGCGTCGTCGAACGCCACGACGTATAAATTGTCGTACGGCACCGACTGCGCTTCCATAAATGCGGTCTGCGATTCGACCGCATCAGCTTGGGTCAACGGAACAGATATCACGGCTAGCGTCGTGCGGGTTGACGGTAGCGACGTGATGACGTACACAATTCCGAATTTGGCGCTGAAGACTCTGTACAGGTTGAGGATCGCCGTTGTGGAAAACAGCGCACAGTCCGAATGGTCGGAAATAGAGCTTGTTTATCCGACCGCAATGATCTTCGACAGCAGGGTTTCCGCTTCTCCCATTATCGGATCGATACCCGTGAACGGATACATCCCGTCGCACAGCTACGATGCGAAGATATGCACAAACAAAATGCCGTCATCTTGGGTGAACGACATCAAAGCAGCCGTTTCCAGATGGCAAGAGAAAGTAGTTTGGAACCTCGGCAGTTCGAACATAATCACATCCACCTACAGTGAGAAGAGCGATTGCCAAGATTTGGACCACACGGCTAGGCCATTAATCCATCCTTGGGGGGAAATCAGAATGGGAACCACCCTTGACCAGTTCCAGGAATATTGCAATGAAACACCACCCAAGAACACCACCGCCGCGTGTGCGGGAAAACCAGGAGCTGGGCCATTCCGGTCTTACATCGCCCAACCGTACATCTTCTTCAAAAAGGATGTGTCGCATCTGTACACGGGCGGATGGATGCCAGGCGTCAATGTCTCTTCGACCGTCCATTGTTCGCAACTTCACCAGACCGCCCTTCACGAAGTCGGGCATGCATTCGCTTTCGGCCATGCGGAACACAACGTTTCGGTGATGAAACCGGGAAGATCGCGAATCTACTGTGACCCGCGTCCTCACGACATCGCCGGGATGATGGCGGTGTATCAGTCGCACAACCCCAGGCCATAGAAATTGAACATTCTCAACTTAGGTGGAAATGAAACTGCCATGAAGATCTCATATGCCCTGATGGTTGTCGTCGTCGCTGCAATTGCGCTAGGCTGCAGCAGCGGTGCGAAACCGACTCCGACGGAGCGTCCTGAATCCACTCCGACTGCGACTCAACGGCCGGAACCGACGCCTACCGCCACTCAACGCCCCTCGCCCACGATGGCTCCAGCCACGTATCTCGAAGCTACCGTGGAACCGTGCGCTACGGTCGGTGCCGATCAGCGCAGCCCTTGCGGTGCTCGTCCTACACCGGTGGTGACCCCTGTCGGGGGCGTGCAGATCGAATCGGAATACGTCGTGCTGGAGCAGGCGCCGTCGCTGGAGGAAGACATGATCGACCGGAGTTTGAACAGCATGGGTTGGCAGTACTACCACACTCCTCATTTCGTCGTTCGAGGAGTGTTTGCGCCGGGAACGACACTTTGCGACTTCACGCACCGGATCGACTCGAATACGCTGACGCTGGCCATCGAAGATGCGGGCGGGCCGGAATTCTCAAGATTGTCGGATTACAGAGCCTATGTGACGTGTGTTACTGATCTCGAAGCCAGGGAATACATGGTTGGCAAAGGTCCCCAGACGCTCGCTGTGGTGACGAAATCCAACGCAGGTATATTGGCGGTTGCGGATCTGTACGATCTGTCGTACGAGGACGCCTACGCCAAACTTCAGGAATCCGGAACCCTGGAACTCGTCGCCCAGCGGTTCGAAGGCCTGGAATTCATAGTCTGGCTGGCGCCTCCCCACAATGTCGCGGTAAGGGCGTGGGATATGGTGCATCTCTGGGATGTTCGTGGAGACGGAACGCAAACGCGAGTCGTGCATCACTCGATCGACCATTTCAAAAACACTTCGGAGAACCGCGCCGTACTTGTATACAAGCTGGACGATTACCGGGAGGCAGTGAAGGCCGCACACTCCAAACTGATGGAACTTCACGATGGTCGTATCGGTAGCAACGACCGACTATTGCCTCTGCTCACCGATGCCAACGAGGTGTTCTTCGAGGAGCACATCAAAGCGGAGGGCGCGTACGATTTCGCGGACATATTGACTCCATACCCTCTGTACCCTCCGACGGAGAAATAAGACGAACGCTCAACACGTCACGGTTCTCACTATTACTGGAGGCCCCATGCAATTGAAGGGACGCACACATATGAAACCCTACCTCACCTCCTCCATACTCATCCCCGCCCTCGCTTTTCTGCTCCTGGCAGTGGCGTTCGTCGGCTACCAAGTCGTGTCGGCACAGACCTTTCTGGGCACGGTCGATGACGGTGCAACGGCCGCTCCGACGGGTCTGACCGCGACTTACGACGGCGCAGGGGTGCTGGTGGAGTGGGACGATCCGGCCGACGACACGATCTCGGGATACCGCGTCTGGCGCCGGTACCACCGCGACAGCCACGAGGACGCTTCGCGTCCGCCGGTGGACGACGAGATGCAGCTTCACGTGAGGCACACCGGCAGCCCCGAGAACCACTTCCACGACAGCGACTTCGTGGAGCTCGAGACGGTGTACGGCTACGCGGTCGCCGCCATCGGCTCCGACGGCGCGGAGGGGGCGATATCCGAGGAGGCGACCGTGACCACTCCGGACGCTTCCGGCGAGGCTCCGGAGGAGATAGAGGGCGTGTCGCTCGAGGTCGTCGAGGGCGATGTCAAGATCACGTGGCGCAGCCTGAACGACGATACGATCACCGACTTCCACATCTCTCGCACGTCGGAGGACGATCCGGACGGCGGTCACTGGATCCACCTGACGAACGCGCATCACTCGACGGTGGAGTACCTCGACTTCCACGGAGTCGAGGTCGGCAGGACGTACGTGTACACGATCAGCGCGCAGAACGAGCACGGTCCCGGCCCGCACTCCGACCCGACGCGCGTAACAGTGACCGGCAAGGCGTCGCTGGACCAGACGCCGACACCGTCGGGCGACGCGCCTACGGCTCCCACAGGCGTGAGCGCGGAGGCGGTTCACGACGCGGGCGGTCATAAGATCGTCATCACGTGGGACACGCACGCCTTGGACGAAGGAGTAACGGACTGGATCATCACCCGCTGGGATCCCGACAGCGGCGTCAACCTCGGCCACACGCAGATCGGCGGCCTCGACCACACCCACGTCAGACACGAGGAGCTCGACGTCGCCCCGTCCACCACCTACGCCTACACCGTCCACGCCGCCAACCGGCACGGCCACGGCCCCTACTCCGAGCGCGTGACCGCCACCACCGGCCCTCAGCAGCAACCTGCATCTCAGCCGTCGGCCACGCCCGTTGCTCGGTAACCGAGCGCAGGCGTGAGGCTTGCGACCAAGTGCGGTATCGCGGGTGTGGAAATTTCGGCACCCTCCGTGTGGGCATCAGTTCCGGCCACCTCTCGCAGATCGTGAACGGACAACGGGCGCCTTCGCCGGGGGTGCTGAAGCGGCTGCACGGCGTGCTCTTCCGGCGCTCGCGGTCGGCGGCGCGCGTCGTCCCCGCCGAAGTGGAGGTGCCGAGCTGGCGGAAAGGGCTGCGCCGGGGCGTCGTGGTGCGCGGCGCCGGAGGTCCGGGCGGCGACACCATCAGGTCCGGCGGCAGGGCGCCTTGGGGCGCGCGGGCGGAGTACGCCTACCGCGCGGGCTACGACGGCAGGGGCGAGATGACTTTCGAATCCGTCATCGCGCCGGGCTGCTCCGCCATGCTGGTCCGGCCGGAAACGGTCGCGGCGTGATCCGAATTCGGGACATGGGGCAGGGGGTCGTTCGTCGAGCGATGCCTTGCCACGCCGCCGATGTGTGTAGCCTATTTTCGTTTGTTCGGAGGGGGCCACCACATCTGCAGTTCCGATGCAATCGCCGTGAGGACGCACAGCGGAAATCCGAATCCGCCTTCACCGCCGCGCGTCGGGAACTTGCGAATCTCGAGCGGTGAATTTTGATCGTGCGCAACTCGATTCCCATGATCGTCGGGATGAACTTGCCAGGCTCGTAACCCGAATGATGGTGCACGATGTTATGCGGGATTATGGAGCTTACGAAGACCGTCGGAGTTCAGCCGATCCGTTGCGTTCACAAATCGGCGCGCGGCGCATCCATTGCAATTGAGCCCGTTTGGCTGAATATGGTTTTCATACCGAATAAGGCGCTAGATAGGCGTTGCCTGCGACGACGAGGGCGTCGACTACGCTCTGCCACCTGTCGCCATGTCCCGCTTTGGCCACATCGAAACGCGTTTCTTTCAACCACTTCGCCAGATGCCAACTTCGTTTTGCGACTTGTCCCGGATCTGCAAGCACCAGTTCCGCCACCCATGGAAAGCAGACTAGCGCTTTATCTTCAGGAGAAAGCACCGCCAAGAACGTTATGAGTTGGTCCACGCAGACTGCCGAACCCGCCGCTTCAACGAGCCATTCTTCAACCTCGGAGCGCATTGCCAACGGCTGCCACCAGGCGATCGGCTTCCCTTCGAGCTCTCGATAGAGGTAGGTATTTTCAGGTGCAGGATTGGGTATTAGAGCAGCGTGCGCGGTTTCGTGACGGAACCTATTGGAAAATGCAGGGTTTCTGTCGGCGCAGGATTTCAATGCGCGGCGGATTATGCTCGGCCAGACCCGCCTCGCGGTTGCTGCCAAACCTTCAGTTTCCTCCGCGGCCGCCGACAGCGCGCGAAGAAGCTTCTCGACCAGCCTATCGTCGTGGGCACAAGCATCGACGTGCTCGTAGACCAGCGCCTCGTCACCATCAGATGCCAACGTCAAGAGAGCGCGTGCGCCCACGAGGCTGTGTGCGCCTCTCGGATCGACGTCTCGGCCTTGTTCATCGTAGTGGATAAGGGACCGCCGCTGAGCGTCCAGCAACGTCGCCAGCAATTCGCGCGCTGATGCCGAGACGCAAATGTTGGCCATCGCGGCTGGAGCAAGTGCGCGGATCGAAGCGTCGAGACGGCTCGGCAGAATCGCATCGTCGGGGATTTTCCTGATCGCTTCGACAAGTGGATCTTCGAGCCGGGCATAGGTTTGCTTGCCAGCGGCGTGATCCCAGTCGCCTACAGAGCTATAGCGAGCGGTCTCAGTTGCAATGCGCCATCCGACTTGATGGTGGCACGTACCATCACGCGCACATGACGAGGTCCAAAGATGATCGAGACCGCGCGCCAGATGGAGTCTCACCTCGACGGCGATTGCACGAGCAAGATTCATGCCGCCGACTGAGACCCGATTGTCAGCTAATTTCTTGGTGCTCCCGTCAATAACCGCGCGCAATTCGGACGCGGCCGGCAGCAGGAGCAACGGCAGCGCGCGAGCCGCGCTGCGGTCCGCGCCCCGTTCGAAATACGATTCTTCGACTTCAAGAGGCGACTTAGGCGGTTCACCCTCGGCCACCCGCACTACGGTGTCGGAGGCGAAGGCCAACGCATCTTTTGGAACACTGATCCCCCGCACCAATTGTGCATCGAGCGTCGCAGCTGCAACCACCGCGGGCACATTCCAAGGGTCATGTGCATTTAGCGAAGGTGGAGAATCAAGTAAATCGCGTGCGGACACCGCATCCACGTAAATTGCATCCGGATCATTTGGATATTTATAAGGTTCGTTGGGTCCTGTGAAGTACCGGCTAGTCAACCGGATCGCTTCTGCAGCACGTTTTAAATCCTCATTGCCGGGTTGCAATTCCCGAGCGACCTCTTCAGGCTGAGTCTGTTGGATTATCAAGCCGTCCTGACCTTCAGCGACTCGGATGTTGTCGCGGTCCAAACTACTGGCCCATCCGCGCACCATCATCAACCACCGGTCGATCTCCGTTTCGATAATGGCTTCGTTTTCTTTGCCTTCTGCAGTTCGCCAACTTTCTGCCATTTCGTGGGCTCGTTCGACGAGCCTCTCTCCCACCAGCCGGAGACTAGCCTCGCGTTCGGCTGCGGCCTGAAGGATTAACGCTACAGATGCGTCGCGCATCGACCAATTGCGCCGATCGGATCGTCCGATATCTGGCGAATCGTAAGCCAGAATGCTATCCTCGGATGCGACTCGCGAAAACTCATATTCCCAGACAATCGGCTCGGCGAGAAACGAATCCAGTATGTTGCCTGAAACTTCCAGATTCCGCACGATTAACCCGACCGCCAAACCGACCATCGCCAGGTTTTCGCATCCCTCCAGCAGCACTGAGACGATAATCTCGATAGACGCCCCCGCCGCGATCATCTGATCGGCGACACGCTCCAGAGCAAAGAGCGCACTCATGCAGGGGTACGGTCCGACGCTGGTTCCTCGGTACCATCGCCAGACCTGATCATCCCCTATGTACAACCTTGACGAACCGTCAATGTTGAGGTAAAGCTGGTTTGCGCCGACCGCGGGTTCGTCCGGGGTATCCCCCGCGCCGTGAGGTGTCGCTTGTTTGCGTGCCCGTATACGAGCCGCGTGGTTCAAAAGTCTGTTGAGGACCGCTGCGCCGCCGCGGATGTCCGAAAGAAACAGAGCCCTGAATGGGCCACGATCCGGCCCGGCGAGCGGCAGGTAGAGACTTCCCGATCTCACCTCGTGCCCGCGTATGCCATCTTCGAAAATCGTGGCCATGTCGACGTCAGAGTCGAGGTAATACGATTCGGTCAATTCTGCCAACAGTCCTGGACGGCTGTTGGCGAGGGACCACCCGCACAAGGGTTCTTCCACAGCGGGGGCAAGCCAGTCGGGAGCGTCTTCGGCGACTCTGCGCAGTATCGCTTCGCACCGATCGTCGATTTCCGGTCCAAGCAGCGCCATAAGTTCGACAACAACCTCGTCTCTCCATTCCATAGGAACCGTTTCCAATCTGCGCAGACGCTTTTCGTGGGAGTCGCGCTCGGAAACTAGATAAGGATAGCGTTCGGCGAACCGTCGTGCCTTTTCGTCCTCTTCGCGTGAACGGGCCAAGCGTGCCGCCTTAGCCGCTTTCTGTTGCTCGGCGAGTCGACGTTCGGCGTCCTCGCATGCAGCGACCAATCGTTCACGCAAGATGATCCGCAACGGATCACCATCTGCAGAGCCGACATAGACGTGTGCATGCAACCAGTCTCGCAGCAGATCGGTTGCATAGTCGCCCAATTTCCAAGGTGTCTCGTCATCCAGCAAACGTTTGATCACTGGCTCGATCGCGGCGAGCCTGACGAAATCGTTGTCGGTCCGAAGGCGTTGATTGATCACACGACAGAGCCGCCTGAGACCGAAGGCCTCATGGGCGTGCATTGATGACCAAGCATCATCAAGCATCGCACCGGGGTCCGCCATTGTGACCAAGGCTTCACTGGGGACATCACCCCAGCGAGGACCAAACCCTGACGCGACGAGCGCGTCGAATGAATTCTGCATCCCCTGAAACCTGCCGTTCAACGGCGCTTCAATGCGATCAGGTTCTTGCAGCAACAACTGACAAGCGAGCGTAGCAGCGCCCAGAGTCCAACGCGGCGCATTCGCTCTCGACAGTTTCGCGGTCGGATCACGCTCCGACGCCAATAGCCGCGCGACCGCGTATCGTCGCACCTCGTCATGCGCGAATTCAGGGCCGATCGAATAGGGATTTTCAGTCGGCGATTGCAACAATCCGTCCTGTCGGAGACCTGCGAGAGCGGCCGGATCGAGCGAATTTACGACATCGAGCCGTTCACCGTTGCCTAGTGAGAGATCAGCCAACTTCAGCAGCGCAGTCTCTCTCGCATCGGGATAACCCCTGTCCGATTTCTCTCCTCGTCGAACCAGACCGGTCCATATCTGTTGCATCGCGTCCGCGTTTGTGACCAGCTTCCCCACGCGGTCGCCGCGTACCAGCAGATCGACCACGACGAGTCGACGCATGATTTCCCTCGACCGACGATTCGCGTAGAGATTTTCCAATTCGGGGAACGTCGCGATTATTTCTTCGAGTTCGCCATCTGTCAGCTGTTCGACCTCGAACTCCGACACGCTGTCTCGCACGGGGTCGGCGAGTACGTCGCGGACGATCCCCTTGCTCTCTTCGGAAGCGATGGCCACCAACCGGACGTCGCTCTCCAACGCGGCGTCGACCAAATAGCGAAACGCATCCTCCCTGCCTTCCGTCGCGGCATCGGCGCCGTCCACAATCAGCACGCGAAAGGGAGCGCTGAGTTCGTTCAAGAGCGTCGAGAGGGGACAACCGAGAGTCGATTCGAATTCAACCGTCGATTCAGGCATGTGACGCAGGTTGAAGCACAACGCCTGTCCTCCGGCCTGAGTTGTTGCACAGTGTGGGATCAGCGTCCGCAGCGCCAACGAGCTTTTGCCGACACCGGACTCGCCGCTCACGATCAAACGATCAGTATTGTTGGCGACCGACGCGAGTTCGGCCGACGCCTCTTCACGCTCGAGGCTGACGATGCGCACCCCATCCGCATCGCCGATTTCGTTTCGCACCGAACCTAATGCAGCTTGATGCATATGGTGGAGAATGTCCCAGCCCTTTTGGTAGCGTCGAACATCCGAATCGAGAGTCTCGTAGGCATCACGCCGCAGCAGTTTTAGATCGATCCGGGCGGATCGCTGCGGATACTCGCTGGCAAGGGAGATCAAGCGGTCGCGTAATCGAGTCGCCCCTTCTAGGTCGGATCCTCTACCGACCGAGATCAATCGGTCGGTCACTGTCGACCAATCCGATTCGTCAGGTGTTTCAAACCGCGGCATCATCACGTACAGATTGGACAGCAACTGCCAAGTCCGCCGTTGTACCGCCTCGTCGGATGGAATGGTCTGGCTGATATCTTCGAGCGCGCGTTTCACGAGGCCCTCGACGTGCTCCAGCCGTAGTCGGACGTTTGCGTCGAACGCGTTCGGCGTTCGAACCAAATCGAAGAAACCGGGTGCGTCCATCTGAGCGGCGGCGAGATCAGCCAGCGATGCCAGCTGCTCGGCGTGCGGTTTGTGACCTGAGACGACCAGTCCGAATCGGTGCTCGATTCCGTCTTCGGGTATGTTGATCAGGTCGCGGATGAATTTCTCGAACAGCTCTTGCGACCGTTGATTGCTTTGCACGATGTTCGGCGACCGTCTCACTGCAAGCGCAATTTCCCAAGACGGTTGCATCTCTTCCGGACTAACAGTCCTTACGACCAAATCGTCCGTTGCGTGCGAAGGAGATTGCTGAAAAGCGACGCTCTCCACGTGACGACCATCCCCGAACTCAACGGCCCCTTCCCCGACAAGAAGTTTCGCTAGATAGTGAACTGCGACCTTGCGCTCGAAAGTCACGCCGCCCCCGCCGGTTGAATATGGACTCATTCCCCTCACGGACTTGGCAGTTCCGAAAGTGTCGTCTTCGTCTTCGCCATCGGTTGGGTGGTGCGACGCGTTTTGGCGCGAAGTCAACAGGGGATCTGGTTGGGGTGCCATATTCATATCGTACCGCCAAGCATCCCGCCGAAACTGGCCACTCCATCAAAGCGCAACTCATCGTGGGTTCCAGCCCAGTGCATCACGCCGGCGCGTCATGCTCAGTTTCTTTCGCAAGACGCTCCGTCGCTGACGGACGCTATCGACTAGGCGAACCTCCGTACCTAACCGCAATTCTCGAACAAGCGATTCGTTCGGTCGAGCTGCCAATCGGATGCGCGCGTCGTGCCCGTGGAGGTCGAGGTGCTGGGCTGGCGCAAGGGCGGACGCCGCGGCATGGTGGCGCGCGGCGCCGGAGGTCCGGGCGGCGACACCATCAGATCCGGCGGCCGTGTGCCGTGGGGCGCTCAGGCGGAGAGCGCGTACCGCGCGGGCTACGACGGCAGGGGCGAGTTGACTTTCGAATCCGTCGTCGCGCCCGGCTGCTCCGCCATGCTGGTCCGGCCCGAAGCGACGGCCGCGGCCTGACCCCTGCCGGAACGGAGAGGAAGAGCGGTGCATCGTCTGGTAACCGATGCGCCGCTCCTCCATCGATGTACGGCGGCTTTTCGATTTGTTCGGGCGTTGCGGGACGGACCGGCAGCGCCTGGCGGAATCCAGGTTCAATCGTTGCGAAATCGCTGCGCCAACCAAGAATGGCGTGTTTGTAATGTCGTTGACATCGGATTCTCAGGTTGAATCGAAATCTGGCACATGTTCCGCCGTGCACCCTTCCTGTTTCGCGGCGGGTATAAACTGGCAGACGTTCCGAAATACATGAAACGGGAGGGCAAGTGAGATGGGAAGACAATCAGACCTCGACAACCACGCGAACCAGCTTAACCCCAACAACGAGGAGTACTGGCACAGCCGCGGCGAGGAACGTCCCGACGACTCGGATGATGACGACTACGACAACACTGTAGTCATTGACACTTCTCTCTAGCCGATGACCTTGTGAGGAGGGGCGCTCCGCCATGTCCGAGCGAATGCCGCTCCGCAGAGGGGACGCAAACATGGACGCCGAACCCAAAACAGAACGGCAAGCGCGAAGGCTCAACAGCGGCATACTCGGTGCCGCAACCTGTTTCTTCATGGCGCACAGATCGTTTCGTTGCAGACTGTCAAACCGTCGCTCGAAGATGAGTTTGTCGCACTCACAAGTAGTGATCCAGAAAACTGAAGCGTCTCGCGCGGTACCCTGTAAGGTGCGGGGAATTCCCGTCGAAACGAGTGCTGCGCAACCGTGCTCTGGCGCGCAAGCACGCTCACATTTGACCACGCCAATCGAAAAAGGAATCGTGTATTCAGTCACACGGACGGGATGAAAGCTGGAAGATGGTATCTGGCAACGGGACATTGAACGGCAAAGTGGCAATCGTCACTGGTGCTGGTCGTGGCATAGGGAAGGCAATCGCCATCGCATACGCAGCCGAAGGCGCGGCGGTCGGCTGCGCCGCCCGCACTCTGTCCGAGATCGAGACCACGGTCGCGGAAATAATGAATGCAGGCGGTCAGGCTATAGCAGTGCAAACTGACGTGACCGACCTGGAATCTGTGGAACGCATGTTCGCGGAAGTCGTGACCAAATTCGGCGGGCTCGACATTTTGGTAGTGAACGCCGCAAAGACCTATGATCATCGTCCCGTTGCGGACAGCGATCCCGAGTCATGGCTATCGACATTGAATGTGTCATTCGTCGGCGCATACTACTGCACGAGAGAAGCCATACCGTATCTCCGTAGAAGGGGAGCCGGCAAAATCCTCACGATCGGGTCGGGATTGGGCCACCGTGGACGCATCGCCACCTCGGCTCATGCGTGTTCCAAGGCTGCGCTCTGGATGTTGACTCGAATCTTGGCGCAGGAGTTGTGGCACGACAACATCAGCGTGAACGAACTGATACCTGGCCCCGTCCTGACCGAGTCCGGGTCGAGTTACGCCTCGAAGGCTCAAGATTCCGTGTTTGATGTCGAGAGCGAATGGCTGAAACGTCCAGAAGACGTCGCGCCGATGGCAGTTTTCCTCGCGACGCAACCGGATCGGGGGCCCAGTGCCGGAAGCTTCAGCCTGTTGCGAAGGGACGATTGAGACCACAGGGTTTTACATCAATCTTCGCCGGAGTCGGATAGGCGTACGTCAGCTGATGTGCAGATTGACCGCCCTACGACCCGGACGTGCCCGTGCGCGATAGATAACCGTGCAGATTGTGGAAACAATCGGGAAATCTCGACCAGACCTGTAGATGCCATCAACGCTCGAGCAACTCATCTGAGTGTTACTGGCGCAGATGTAATCAGCTTCGGCAAGGCGGTGCCGCATAAGCTCCTCCAGTGAGGACGCCATATTCAGGGCGACGTAGGCCTTGAAACAACCTTTAACTCATGTCTGCAGCGCGGATGCCGGGTTGATCGAGTTGTACGGAGTCCTTTAGACTAGACGTTCGGGCAGAGGCGAGTTAAAGCGGAATCGCAAATTCGAAAACGGTTCTTCGTAAAGTCAACTTTGGCCCACCATTTCCCATCGTTCCCAAATCATCGTGCTCTCGCGTATGCGGATGTGCGAGGAGATTTTGCCAAGCAACGCCAGAAATTCGAATTGATGGATTGTTTAGGCGGAACTTAAGGAGGGGTTAAGACTCCCAAGCTCGGTTCAAGACGCGTTTGAACGCATCAACGAAACCGTCCAACTCTTCATAAGAGTGCGCCGCGGATACATTTCCGGCGCACCGGTTGGACAAGAGATATCCCTCGTTCATCATTCCGATGAACACCATGTCCTGCAAATCCGAATCGTTAGTGTCGTACGATCGGTAATCTCGCACCGCTTCCGAGGTGCATTGAATCGCGAATAGCGATGTCGCGCCGGTGACGCCCATCGGAGCTTCCATTTCCGAGATCACGTCCCTCAATCGTCCCCTCAGATATTCGCCTTTTTCGGCGAGGTCGTCATAAACGTCGGCGGTTAATTCGCGTAACGTCGCCACGCCTGCCGCTGCCGTCATCGGATTTCCGTTGAATGTGCCTGCGTGTGCAACCTGCGGACCGCCCGGTGTGCTGGGATCCCACATCGACATTATGTCCTCTCGGCCGCCGAAAGCTCCGACTGGGAGTCCCCCACCGATAACTTTGCCGAAACACGTCAAGTCAGGCGTAACCCCGTAATACTCTTGAGCACCGCCTCTCGATGCTCGGAAGGCGATAACTTCGTCGAATATCAGCAGGATGCCCAACTCGGCGGTCAACTGACGTAGTCCGTTCAAGAAGTCGTGGTCGGCGGGCACCATGCCGCATTGACCGTTGATCGGTTCGACTATCACTGCAGCTAACTCATCTGCATGTTCTCGGATGATCCGCTCGGCGTTTTCCAGATCGTTGTAAGGCATGATCACGATCTCATCCGCTGACCGCGGCGTCATGCCTTTGGTCATCAAGACCGATTCGGGGGAATCTTCATCCCCTGCGACGGTCACGTCGGGCATCACGCTGATTTGCACGGCGTCGTGGTTGCCGTGATACGCGCCTTCGCACTTGGCCAATAAGGTTTTTCCGGAGAACGCTCGGGCTGCTCGGATCGCGTTGAGCGTCGCCTCGGTGCCGGAGTTTACGAACCGGATTTTGTCTACCGATGGCACACGTTCCACCATCAATTCGCCCCACTCTATTACTAGCGGCGTTGGTGCAGGGTAGGATACGCCCCGTTCCAACTGTTCACTCAGCGCCTCAATCACCTCTGGGTGACGATGACCGAGTATCAGAGTAGTCATATTGTTGATGAAATCGACTCGTTCGTTTCCGTCAACGTCGACGATCGTTGACCCTTCGGCCTTTGAGACGTAGATGGGGAAAGGTCCCCAGAAGATCGAGTTCCGGGTGTCGCCGCCGGGTAGCCATCGCTTGGCCTCCTCGTGCTTGGCGCTTGACCCACTGTTCGAAGCGACGTAGCGCGCCGTTTCGGCGCGCAACGATTCGGAGATATCTGTCTTGGTCATGCGCGTATATTAACGCACATCATTTGGAAAATCGCTTAGCGCCCAGCTCGAAAGATACGCCGACGTGATCAGGGTTACTGGTGAGTGAATGAAGTGACCTGTTCGCCGTTTGCGATGACGCGGTAAGTCTCGCCAGTCGCAAGTTCTGAACCTAAGGACTTGATTGTGTCCAATTCAACCAAATCGCTGTCGCAATCGGGCGACCATGGTGTTTCTGGATGTTGCATCAGTGTAACTGTGACGATGATGTCGTTACCGTCCACACGGAATTCCTCGTTGCCGCGAAGCGCACAGTTCTCGATGTTGGATTGCAGATACCGCACCTGTAGTGTCGCATCGCGCTCGCCTGGCATGAGATCAGCACCGGTGATCTCCGCCGGAACCTCGATCCATGAACGCCAATCGACTGTGCTGTCGTGGAATTGCTCGGGTGGTGGCTCGACTAACCTCAGCAACATATCGATGTTCTTGGATCTCCGGCCCGTGATGACGTCGTAGGCAGTATCGTTTGTGAATG
Source organism: Dehalococcoidia bacterium (assembly GCA_965204425.1). Classification (GTDB taxonomy): domain Bacteria; phylum Chloroflexota; class Dehalococcoidia; order Lucifugimonadales; family Lucifugimonadaceae; genus Bin127. Next base: position 1,544,683 of record OZ241990.1, on the reverse strand, counting down.
CGAGACGGCCGTCTGCCTCGACGATCTTGGCGGTGATCGAGTACGTGTTGCGGGAGTTAATGTCTTGGCGGTTGTAGCCGAGGTCGAACTGGATAGGTACTTGCCCAGGATCGGTAATGATTTTCCGAGCGATCAGCGGCGCCGGGCCATCGGCGTATGTCACGTCGCGAAGATCGACCACCAAACTCGCCCCCTCCGTCAGCGCTAACCGTTCGTTGTAGTTAACCGTTCCGGTTAATGATGTGTCCGGGTCCCTGCCCGATGGAACCACCGTGGTGCTGGCCGATCCGATGCCTGTATGCGCGCTGTACACGCTGTCGGTCGTTGCTGCTGTGTAGCCGCAGGAGAGTGCGCCTATTACAACCACGATACTTACGGTCGTTAGCAGACATAAATTGATTTTGGTTTTCATTTCGGTCACCTTCATATCGTGTATACGAGTACGGCTCGAATACAAACAAGACGTGACCTGACATTCAAAAGTTCCTTCGATTGTGGTGTTTAGCCCCGAAAATCGGTCTTGGTGCGACGCAAGGCTTCGTTCCAACCAGCCATCAATGTGACACGCTCGCTCTCGCTCATCTCTGGTTCGTAGCGGCGGGCGCAGTCCCAAAGTTCGGCCAACTCTCGCTCTGATCTCCACACGCCGGATGCTCTGCCTGCTAAAAACGCCGCACCGAGTGCGGTTGTTTCGTCGACTGCCGAAACTTCGATCGGACGATCTAGCAGATCGGCTTGGAATTGCATCAAGAACGGGTTCCGGGTCTGACCGCCGTCAACTCGTAGGACGCGCTCACGACGATTGCCGCGTCGCGGCAATCTCAGTTGCGAATCCATGATGTCGACGACCTCCTTCACCTGATAGGCAGTCGATTCCAACGCCGCGCGGATGATGTGGTCTTTGGTGATTCCTCGGCTGATACCTGAAATTGACGCTCGGGCGTGCGGATCCCAGTGCGGTGAACCTAGGCCGGAGAATGCGGGTACAAGGTAGACGCCGCCATTGTCTCCGAGCATCACTGCGATATCGGACGATTCGGCGGCATCGCCAATGAGGCCAAGGCCATCTCGTAACCACTGCATCGTCGATCCGGTGTTGAAGATTGAGGCTTCCAAAGCGTAATTTTTGGAGCCGCCGACCTGCCAACCCATCGTGAAGAGGAGCCCTGCGTTCGCCTCTTCGAGATCGGTGGAAGACATCTCTCCTGTGCCAGACGAACCCGTGAATAGGTCTACGTTCGCTCCGTTGTTGGCCAACAGGAACGCACCGGTGCCATAGGTGCACTTCATGTCGCCGCGGGTGAAGCATGCTTGGCCGTAGAGCGCGGCGTGTTGGTCGCCTGCTACACCGGTGATCGGGATCTCCCGCCCGAAGATCGAGGGGTGCGCGACGCCGAACGAACCGGCAGATGGTAACGGTGTTGGAAGAGATGCCTCAGGGATCCCGAAAATGTCAAGCAGGTCGGGGTCCCATTCGAGATCGTGGATGTTCAAAAGCATCGTCCGGGACGCGTTCGTCACGTCGGTCAGGTGCGGAACATCGTCCTGCACCGAAGGTTTATCGGCGCGTGCGAGTTGGTCGATCAACCAGGCGTCGACGGTGCCGAAGCGGATATCTCCGTTCTCGGCGCGGGCCTGGAGGTTCGGTATCGGGAGATGGTCGAGCATCCACCGCATCTTGGTGGCTGAGAAGTAGGGGTCGACGATGAGTCCGGTGCGCGACCAGATGTCGTCGGAATGGCCGGCGTCGCTCAACTCGTTGCAGAACTCGGCTGTCCGGTGGTCCTGCCAGACTATTGCGTTCGACAGGGGGCGGCCGGTGCTGCTCTCCCAGATGACGGTGGTTTCGCGCTGGTTAGTGATGCCGACTGCGGCGATGTCGTCTGCAGATGCTTTAGCTGATCCGATGGATGCGCGGGCTACTTCGATTGCGGATTCGGCGATCTCTACTGGGTCGTGTTCGACCCAGCCTGGGCGTGGGAAGATCTGGCGCAGCTCTTGCTGCGCCGAGGCTATAGGTTGCGCCGCCTCATCGAAGACGATTGCACGCGTTGATGTCGTGCCCTGATCGATGGCGAGGATTAACGATCTGGAGGGCATCTCTACCCGAAGAGCGGGTTGTTCCCACCGAACGCATCGATCGCGGTGCCGGTGATCGCCGATGCTCTCTTGGATGCGAGAAACACGGCGACGTTGGCGATTTCAGATGGCAGCATCAGGTCTGGATTGTCCTCGCGTCCGCGATTGTTGAATGCCTCGCGATAGCCTTCGGTGTCGGTTCCGCCTGGGCAGATGCAGTTGACGTTGATGCCGTGTTCGTGGAGTTCGGCGGCCAGAGTCTGGGTCAAGCTGATGAGGGCGGTTTTGGTGACCCGATATGCGCTTCGGCCTCTGCCGCCGCTGCGACCTCCGATGCTCGAGATGTTGATGATGGTGCCGCTCTGCTGCTCGACCATCGTCGGGATGACCGATTTCGTCAGCATAGCAGCGGCGTTGAGGTTGACCTCGATGACATCGTACCAGGTGTCGTTGCTGAGATCGACGAGATCTATCCGGGGATGGATGATCGCGGCGTTGTTGAGCAGAATGTCGATGCGGCCAAACTCCGCCATGACCTTGGAAGCGACGCCGGCAACCTGTTTGCGGTCGATGAAGTCTGACTGGCAGACGAGCGCTTCGGCGCCGAGTTCACGAACGCTGTCGGCGGTTGCTTCAAGTTCGGAAAGTGTCCGCCCCGTCACCGCTACGTTCACGCCCTCACGCGCATAGGCGATGGCGCACGCTCGGCCGATTCCTTTTGAGCCGCCCGTTACGAGAGCGACCCGACCTCTCAGCTCCATGCTCACCGCTGCACCCTACCGCTGACGTTCCCCCCGGCAACACCCATCACTTCGCTGACAGATACCAAGTTGAAATCGCCGTGGAAGGTGTGCGCCAGAGCCGACGCGGCGGCGGCGAATTCGAGTGTCTGACTCGATGTCCACCCATCCTGCAAGTTGCCGTAGATCAGGCCGGCGGAGAAGGCGTCGCCGCCTCCCACGCGGTCCACGATCCGCACCGAGTATTTCGGCGCCATCATGATCTCGCTGCCGTCGTAGTAGATGGCTGACCAATCGTTGTCGTCTGCGGACTGCGACTCTCGGAGCGTTATTCCCACCTGTTGAAAGTCGAACTCGTCGACGAGCCGGTTGACCACAGGTTCATATGCTGAGGCATCGATCTCGCCGCTTGTCACGTCGACACCCTCGGGCGCGACACCTAGCGACATCTCGGCGTCTTCTTCGTTGCCGATGGCTACGTCAACGTACTTCATCATCGGCTTCATCACTGCCTGGGCTTCGGCTGGGGACCAGAGGTTTTTGCGGTAGTTCATGTCTGCCGAGACGGTGAGGCCCATCGACTTGGCGATCGCTGCGGCTTCGTCGCAGGCTTTCGCTGCCGACTCTGAGATGGCTGGAGTGATGCCGGTGAAGTGGAACCAGTTTTTGCCGTCGAAGATGCGCTCCCACTCGACTTCGCCGGGGCCTAGTTCGGCGATTGACGACGCCGCGCGGTCGTAGATGACCTTGGATGCGCGCATTGCGGCACCGTTTTCGAGGTAGTAGGTGCCTAGACGTTGGCCTTGTCTCAAAACTTCGGATGTATCGACGCCCCACTGGCGGACATAGTTGACGCATGCCTGGCCGATGTCGTTGTCTGGGACCGCGGTGACGTAGGTCGAGTCGAAGCCGAAGTTCGCCAGCGAGACAGCGACGTTGCATTCACCGCCGCCGTAGGTGACCTCGAACTCGCGCGCCTGCGTGAAGCGCTCACGACGGTTGGTGGCGAGACGGAGCATGATTTCGCCGAACGTTACGACTGATGGCATCGGTTGAATCTCCTTTTGAATCTCTTAGGGTTTCGAGCGTGCCCGATCTTGATGTCTAGTAAAAGGTCGCGTTTTCGTCGTCGCTTTCGCCCCCGTCGGATCCAGACGCGACGTTGGCGAGTTCGGTATCGACGGCGGATTTGAGCAGTCGGACATCTGAGGCGATCGGGAACCATGTCATGCCTTGTTGGATGCGTCGGGATGCTTCGTTGCCGTCGATGCAGTGGATACCGGTTGCGACGCCGTGCTTTTTGCCGGCGTTGACGACGGTTTCGACGGCCTTGACGTGGTCTGGGTGTTGGTTGTCGAGACCGGTCGGGACGCCGAGGGTGCTTGCGAGATCGTTGGGGCCGACGAAGCAGACGTCGAGGTCGGGGACTTGCATGATCTTGTCGATGCGATCGACGGCCTTCCAGTCCTCGATCATGCAGACGACCATGATGACGTCGTTTGCCTTCTGGTAGTAGTCGGCGCCGTATACGAGCTGGCCGCGGGTTGAGCCGATGCCGCGCAGGCCGCGGGGTCGGTACTTGGCAGCGACGACGGCTTGCTCGGCTTCGTGTTCGTCTTTAACGTCTGGGACGACGATGCCGGTGAAGCCGATGTCGAGCACTCGTTTGACCCATGTCGGATCGTTGCTGGGTATGCGGGCGAACATGGGTTTGCCGGATCCGTTTCCGGCGCGCAGGCAGTTCACGGCGGTGGATACGTCGATGGCGTTGTGCTCGAAATCGAGGGTCACCCAGTCGAACTCGGTGGTGTGCAGGAGCGTCTCGATAACCGAAGGATCGCCGCTTGCGGACCAGGTTCCGAGCGATGGTTTTCCTGCTGCGAGTTTCGCTTTGACCGGGTTGACGTCCATGTTCTTAAGCCTCTGAAGATTGCATGCGAAATGAGACTAACACACCGACTCCTCGGTTCATTCGGTGGCAGGCGGTAGACTCGGTTAAGTTAAACGGCGAAACGGTTTCAGGAGAGATCGAATGGCACGGCACACCAAGCTCCAGGTTCTCAATGCGATGCACGATATCGGCGTCGTTCCGGTCTTCTATAACGGCGAGATCGGGAAGGTGCAGAACATCGCCCGGGCGTGTGTTGCCGGGGGCATTAAGGTGTTGGAGTTTACGAACCGTGGGGATCATGCTTGGGAGGTCTTTTCGAGCTTGGACAAGTTCTGTGCGGCGGAGCTTCCTGAGGCTGTCTTGGGCGCTGGATCGGTGTTGGATGCGGGGACGGCTTCGATCTACATCAGCAACGGAGCGAGTTTTGTCGTGGGGCCGGTTACTAATCCGGACGTTGCGAAGGTTTGCAATCGTCGGAAGGTGCCGTATATTCCGGGTTGCGGGACGGCATCTGAGATTTCGAGTGCGGAAGAGCTTGGGGCGGACATCGTGAAGATCTTCCCGGGTTCGGCGGTTGGTGGGCCGGGGTTCGTGAAGGATGTATTGGCTCCGATGCCTTGGTCTTCGATCATGCCGACGGGCGGGGTCGATATCACCGAGGCGTCGCTGCGACCGTGGTTCGAAGCGGGAGTGTGTGCGGTTGGGATGGGATCCAGGTTGGTTTCCAGCGATGTTGTGGCGAATGGAGACTGGACGACGTTGGAGGAGCGGAGCCGGGATGTGGTGGCGCTCATCAGGGAGATACGGGGCGGATAGGTTTTGAACTGGGATGGGCATGATGGCAGTGATGGGGTGGTGGTTTGAGGGGGTGTTTCTGCGATGGTGTGGTAGGGGCATACCCCGCTCACTTCGTTCGCGCCCCTTTCGCTAGGCGAAAGGGGCTGGGCGACCGCGAAGGTCGCCTCTCTGGTCAGGAGTTTTTGGGTGGTATGAACTCCCTGTGGATCCCCTCTTAATCTGCCGCTGGGAGGGGGAGGGAGATTCCTCGCTGCGCTCGGAATGACAGAAGAGGCTCGGGATGACAGATGGGCGCGTTTAATTCTCCCTTTGGGGAGATTCTTTTGAAGGTTTGACATCATCGCCGCGGGTCTTTGAGGGGTTGCGTGCGATAAAGGGTGGACGGTTGGTAACCACCACGGGCCAGCGCAGCCGTCGTTGCCAGACCGTCGGCCAGTCGGACGTCGAATTTTGGACAGTCTCGTCGCCCAACCTCGCAGGCTTTATTATCGCCCGCTAACGCTGTACTCCACCTTCGCGCGACTATGCGGAGAGGAGGTGTGCCTGTCTCTGCGCCCGGTTTCCTCGCCCTTAGCCGACTTCCCCCCTCACCCTGGCCCTCTCCCACGGAGGGGAGAGGGAATTTGTGGTGCCCGTGTTCCTGTGAAGAAGAGGGGCGGACCATGGTGAGGGTTCGAGTCGTCTGGCTCGTATTGCCCGGCCGACGTGGTCGGGCGACGGGAGTTTCCGTCACACGCGTTCGCTTCAACGACAGGATTTCGATCAGCGTTGCGTCTGCTGTCCTAGGCTTTTGGCGGGCACCGTCGCTGACCGCTTGGCTGCCACATCCGTTGGAGGTGGTCGAGTTTCACGATCCATGTGTTGTTCCCGCCCGCTGACCGGTGGTCTCGATATTCAGTTGTCAGTTGCGCATCGATTGGGTTGCATGCCCTCCGTCTCGACGCGGCGATGTTTTTAGCGCTGTTCCGCGGTTGGCGGATCGGCGTCTTGGTTATTATATTACAATATATGTTGTGGGAATGTCAAGATTGACAATTGATTTTTTGGAAAATACGTTGGTTGTTCACTTGGCAGGTGCGAATTGAATACTGCCCACGCCATCTTTACAGTGGAGGCGTGATGCTGATAGGTGCGGTTACGAGGATTGAAGCGCGATATGTACGAAAGGGATGCGATTATCGTACATGTTTTGGGGAAGGACCACAGATTGACCATATATGACACGAGATGTACTGATTCGTGGTGAATTATGTACACATCGGATCTGCTACTCCGTGAAATGGACTATGTAGTCCATGTCGTCGGAGCGGCCGATCAGGATGTCGATGAGGTGGTGGTTCCTGAAGAGCTGATGACGGCCTGATTTGATGCGTTCCAACATCCCGGCTTGGGCTAGCGCCTCGAGGCGGGAGCGTGCGGTGGCTCGGGTGACGCCGTCGGCTTGTTGGACCATGCGCGTAGTGGTGTAGGGGCGCATGAAGATGAGGTCCATGAGCTGTTCGGATGAGGCGGTGGGGGCGTCTACCCGCGCCCTGTCGGCGTACTCCCTGCGGAGTTCTCTGATCCTGACCAAGTCGTTGCGCCCTTCCTCGGCGACCTCGGCGATGCCGGCGAGGATGTATCGGATCCAACGCTCCCAAGCCCCGTATTCGGTTACGGCCCTCAGGCCCGCGTAGTATTCGCGGCGGTGGCGCAGGAAGTACCGGCTCAAGTAGAGCACCGGTTGATCCAGCAACCTCTGCTGCATGAGATATAGGACGTTGAGGATTCGTCCCGTGCGGCCATTGCCGTCCGGGAAGGGGTGGATCGCCTCGAACTGGTAGTGCATGATCGCCATCTTGATGATGGGGTCGAGGCCGGATGCGGTCTCGTGGCCGAATTGATGGAGGTTGTCGAGCAGGCGCAACAGCGTGGATCTGCCGTGTGGCGGTGTGTAGACGACGACTCGGGCACGGAGATCGCCGATTATGACCCTGACATCTCGCACATCGACGTTTCTTCCGAGCACGTGGCTGCAGATATCGACCAGAAGTTGAGTGTTCATCCCAGGGCCGTCGCGCAGGCGATCGATGGACATTGCGAGCGCCGGTTGGTATCGCGCGGCTTCCTTGGTTGCGTCGGAGGCTCTTTCGTTGCCGACCGCCAGGTACCTGAAGAGTTCGTCGCTGGTGGTGTTAACGTTCTCGATCTCGGAGCTTGCCTGCGCCTCGGTGATCGCGAAGGTGTCGATCAGCAACTGTGGGTTTGGGACGCTGAGCGCAGTGCCGTTTAGATTTGCCAATGCGCGGCTGGCCAAGTTGAGTGCGCGCATCACGCCGAGCGTCTCGATCTCGGATGTGGGTGGTAACGGCGGGAGATCGTTGTAGGGCTGCCTAGGATCGAATTCGGACATTGGATTTTAGTGATTTCAGGGTGATATGTATAAATTATCCCTTTTAATTATATATGTCGACGGAGATGAGGTTGGTCGTTGAGCGTTTCGACGGAAACATGTATAAATTCATTCGTTGTTTTAAACATATCGATCTTGATGGATTCAGTGGTTGAACGCGTCGCTGATGATATGTACAAAAATCCTGAATGATTCGTACCTTTCGAGCACTGGATGGCTCTAAAGGTTAATCGCTCGGCAGGTTAACTGCCGCTGCAGGCGGTTTCGAGGGCCTTGTCGAAATCGACGACCCATGGGCCGTCGGTGCTGATGCGGATGGATGCTTGGGTGTCTTGGAGGAGTTCGATTTCTCGTTCTCCGTCTAGTGCGATGGTGCCTCGGTTGGCCGTGACCGGGACGGCTTCGCCGGGTTTGAGGATGTTCCAGCCGGCGATTGGGACGTTTCGGACCATGCCCGGTGCTATGGGGGCGGCCACGGATGACGTTCCGATTTGGGTGGGGTCCGGAAAACGGATGTGGAGGCCGCGGGGATCGTCGACGGCGATCAATGCCAAGCGCGCGCCGATCGAGGCGATGCCGATGCTCGAGGCCTCGGCTCGGGTGAGGAAGACAGAGTGCAGCGTGGCGACGTCCCAAAGTGCGCGTGCGCCGACCATGGTCTGTCGGGATACGGCGGCATCGACAAGTGCGATGTCTCGCAGCTCGCCGTCGACGGTGATCTCGATCTTCTTGGAACGCTTGCAGACGTTTGAGCGCATTCCGGGCCGGTTGGCGATCGTGGCGGCGGCGATGCCGGCGAGCGTACCTTCGATCTCTCGAGGAAAGACGTTGTTAGTGCCAGTGGAGATCGGTGCCATGGGCACTTCGCCGCAGCCCTTTGCGACGAGGCGGTTGGTTCCGTCACCGCCGAGAGTGACGATGCAGTCAGCACCGGCGTCTCGCATTATGCGGGCGGCGACGGTGGAATCGCGCTGGTGGCCGGTCGGCGTCTGGTCGATGAACTCGGAATGCATTGCATCCTTGGTGTCGGACATGGCGTTGCGGGCGAGTCCGGCCATGTCGGGCATGACGAGGACTTTGCTCACGCCGTGGGTTTGCAGTCCGGCGAAGACGCGGCGGAGGATGTTCGACTTCTCCTGGTTGGAGACGACTCGGCCCTGTGCGACGAGCCGTCGGATGTCCTTGCCGGCGGCGGGGTTTGCGATTATTCCTACGGTTGGCATCTCTAGTGGTCCGCCACTGCGGATACGAGGATTTCGGCTAGGAATTGTGCGGGGCGGTCTAGTTCGTCTTCGATCTGCTCTTTACACGAGACTCCCGTTATCGCAAAGCGGGTATCGGGGTTGGCTTTGCGCAGCGCGGGGAAGAGCCGGTCTTCTCCGATCTGTCGCGAGACGTCGTAGTGCTCTTTGGCGTATCCGAAGGAGCCTGCCATGCCGCAGCATCCGGCGTCGATGAGTTGGGCATTGAAGTTGGGCGGTTGGTTAAGGGCGGCGACCGCTTGGGTTGTGCCGACGAGGGCGCGCTGGTGGCAGTGGACGTGCAGCAGGATCTCTTCGGATCGGTCGTTCCACGCGATCTGCTGTCCGCCGTCGGATGCGGCTTCGACCAGAATCTCTTCGAGCATCATGGAGGCGTCGGCGACTGCCTTGGCATCGGGGGCGGAGCTGAGGAGGTCGGGGTATTCGTCTCGTAGCGTCAGGATGCAGCTGCTTTCGCAGCCGACTATCTTGGCACTGGCGTCGACGTATGGCTTGAGCGCGGCGACGTTTTGTCGGGCGTTCTCGATGGCGCGGTCGAGCATTCCAGATGAGACCATGGGTCGTCCGCAGCATACTCGGTCGGCGAGTTTGACGTTGTACCCGAGGGCTTCCAGCAGTTTGACGGCGGCTTGTCCCGATTCGGGGTGATTGAAGTTCATGAAGGTGTCGTGAAAGAGGACGATGTCGCCCCTCGAACCGGTCGTCTTCGGCTGGCGGCGATTGAACCACTGTTCGAAGGTTTGGCCGGCGATTGCGGGGAGTCGACGTCGGCGGTCGATGCCAAGGATCTTTTCGGAAGCCCAGCGTGCGGGTGCGGAGCGGTTGACGAGGTTAGCGAGAGGTGCCAGCGGTCCCGGCGCGAGCGAATTGAGCCGGTGGATGTCGGCGACGAAGCGGGAACGGAGGGGCAGGCTATGCGTTTGGTAGTAGAGGTCTAGGAACTCGTACTTGATCTTCGCCATGTCAACGTTCGAAGGGCATTCGGATTTGCAGGACTTGCATTCGAGGCAGAGGTCGAGCACTTCGTACATGCGCTCGGATGCGATTTCGTCGAGGGGGAGCGCGCCGGAGAGTGCGGAGCGGAGCGCGTTGGCGCGGCCGCGGGTGGAATGCTCCTCTTCCCGCGTCGCCATGTATGACGGGCACATCGCGCCTGCATTTACCTTTCGACACGCTCCGACACCGTTGCAACGCTCGACGGCTCCGGCAAAGCCGCCGTCGGCGGTCCAATCGAGCTTGGTGGTTATCGGTGCGGTGGAGTACTCGGTGCCGTATCGGAGGTTTTCGCGCATGTCGGGCGTGTCGAAGACCTTGCCCGGGTTCATGATGCCGTTCGGGTCGAAGAGTTCTTTGACTTCTCGAAAGTGTCCGACGAGGTCGGGTCCGAACATCTTTTCGGCCCAAGCTCCTCGCACGATGCCATCGCCGTGTTCGCCGCTGAGCGAGCCTCCGAACTCGAGTACGAGGTCGGAGATTTCGTCGGCGATCTGGTACATGGTGTCGATGCCGGCGTTCTTCTTGAGGTTGACCATGGGGCGGATGTGTAGGCATCCGACGCTGGCGTGTCCGTAGTATCCGGCTTCGGTGCCGTGTCGCTTGACGATCTCGTCGAAGCGTTCGACGTATTCGGGCAGGCGTTCCGGGGAGACTGCGGTGTCCTCGACGAACGGAAGAGGTTTGGAATCGCCTTCGACGTTCATCATGAGTCCGAGACCAGCTTCGCGCATGGCCCAGACTTGTCGCTGTTCGCCAGATTCGAGGAGCTGGGTCACGGCATAGGTCGCGGTGTTGCGCATGATCGCGGCTTCGAAGGCGTCGAGCTTGGATTTGACTTCGGCGGTGTTTTCGCCGGTCATCTCGACCACGAGGATGTCGGAGGGCTCGCCTTGAAGGAAGCCAATGTTGCGGGAGAAGCCGAGTGACTGTCGTGCTTGTTTGATGATGATTTCGCCGATGTGTTCGACGGCGCTGACGTCGTGCTCGAGAGTGGCGACTGTGGCTTCCATCGACTCCCGCAAGGTGTGGAAGTGTAGGACGGCTAGGCCTTTGGACTTGGGGATGTCCCACAGTTTGAGGCGAGCGTCGGTGACGGCGGCGAGGGTGCCTTCGGAGCCGACCATGACTTGGGTGAGGTCGATGATGGGGCCGTCGGCGACAGGTGAGTAGACGCGGTCGACGTTGTAGCCTCCGACGCGTCGGAGGATTTTCGGGAAGCGTTTGTCGACTTCGGGTGCGGCGCTGTCGGCAATCGTAGGGATGCCGCGGTATATGCCACCTTCAAGGGATGAGAGTCCCATTTTGCCTTCGAGTTGCGGTGCGGTCAGGGCTTCAAAGGTGGCGGGCGATCCGTCGGAGAGGATGACGGACATCTGCTGAACCTGGTCGACGGTTTTGCCGTAGATGATGGAGTGGGATCCGCAGGAGTTGTTGCCCATTGCGCCGCCGATGTTGGCGCGGGAGGATGTGCTGGGGTCTGGAGTGAAGTATTTTCCGGTGTAGGCGACTTGGCGATTGAGTTCGTCGATGGTGATGCCGGGCTGTGTATGGACCCAGCCTTCGTCGCCATTGATCTCGATGACGTCGTGCATGTATTTCGAGAAGTCGACGACTACTCCGCGATTGACTGTTTGTCCGGAGAGTCCGGTGCCGCCGCCTCGGGGTAAGACTGAGACGCCGGCGTTGTTGCAGGTTTCGATGACTGCGCTGACGTCGTCTGCGTCTTTGGGGAGCACGACGCCGAGGGGCGTCATCCTGTATATGGAGGCGTCGGTGGAGTACATCTGGCGCGAGTAGCGGTCGAAACGGACTTCGCCGGCAACTGCGCGCTTGAGTTCTTCAGCGAGTTGCGATCGAGTCGATCGGCTCGCGGTGGTCACGCCGCGGCCTCATCGGCGCTTCCGTGTTCTTCATCGGACTGCGGAAGGATGACGGAAGCGATGACGCTGAAGATGAGGATTGCGATCACGATTGCGAGAGATCCCAGGGTGATGGTGATGGAGATTTGATCGTCTGGGACGCCAATGGCGTGGATGAGGTCGTGGAACTGGTCGTGGATGGCGGTTTCGACAATGATTTTGACGCCGATGAAGGCGAGGATGGCGGCAAGGCCGTAGGAGAGGAATCGGAACAGGTTGACTAGACCTTCGAGTAGGAAGAACAGGGGTCGCATTCCCAAAACGGCCATGGCGTTGGACGACCAGATGATGAACTGGTTCTTGCTGATGCCGACGACTGTCGGGATGGAGTCGATTGCGAAGACGACGTCGGTAGATGCGAGCACGAGAACTACTAGAGCGAATGGTGTCGCCATTCGGACGCCGTTTTTGATGGTGAAGAAGTTGTGGCCATCGTATTCGTCTGACGCCGGGTAGATCTTTCTGAAGGCTCTGAGGAGGATGTTTTTCGACGGATCTACGTCTTCGTCGTGAGACGTGATGAGTTTGTAGGCGGTGTAGATGAGGATCGCGGCGAGGAGGTACAGGACTGGTTCGAAGACCGAGATTATGCCGATGGCGAAAAAGATGAACACGGCGCGGGCGATGAGGGCGCCGACGATTCCGAAGAGCAGTGCTCGAGACCTGAAGAGGTCGGGTAGAGCAAAGTAGTTGAAGATGACGAGGAATACGAATAGGTTGTCGATGCTTAGGGCGCGTTCGGCGACGTACGCGGTGGTGTATTCGATGCCGAGTTCAGTGCCGCCTGCGATGAAGACCCAGACTCCGACTGCTCCCGCAACCAACGTCCAAAAGACGGTTAGCAGCGTGGCCTCCTTCATCCCGACGTGGTGGTCTTTTCCACTCAGGAGAATGAGGTCTAATGCCAGCAAGACCACGACCCCGATCGAAAAGGCGATCAAGATCGTATAGCTGTCGAAATATCCTTCCACGTCAGCGTCTTCTAGATCGTCGCGGTCGTTTTACTGAATTCGCGCACTTACGGCGATCTGACATCCAAAGAGCAGCGAAGTTAGAAGATGGCGCTGATCGTGAATTTCTGGGAGCCAGCAGGGGCCTTGACGACCACATCGTCGCCGATTTTGCCGCCGATGATGGCGCTCCCGAGCGGAGAGATGTCGGAGATCTTGTGCTGCAGCGGGTTCGCCTCGTTCGGTGCCACAACCTGGTAATCGACGGTGATTTCAGCGCCTTCTTTGGCTAGGCTGACCCATGAGCCGATCTGCACGTGGTCGGTGACGCGTTCGGATTCGTCGATGATAGTTGCGACTTTGAGGGTTGATTCCAGACGGTTGATCTGGGCCATCACCATGCCTTGGTTTTCCCTTGCCGCTTCCAACGGGGAGTTTTCACGAACGTCACCACTTGCGGCTGCCCGTTCGATTTCTTCGGCGAGGCGGACTGTCTCGAGACGCAGCTGTTCCAGCCGATTAACCATTTCGTCGTAGCCCTGTTGGGTGATCTGAACATCGTCGTTACGGCGTCGCATCGCACCGCCGCGTGGCGCGTTGAGCGTAGGCTTGCGAACGCGGATGTGGGGGGCGAGACTAATATCGATGTAGCCCTTTTTCTTGACGTAGTTTAGGAAATCTTTGACGGCTGCGACGCGCTGTTTGTTGGCGTCAGAAGCGCTCGCGCCGAAGGTCTCGGAGTACGGGCTGATGTCGGACGGACGCAACGATGACAAGAGGTTGCTCGCGCCGATCCAACGTGCGAACTTGGACAGTTCGGGGTGGATTGTCCGTTTCTTTTCGTCGGGGATTGTGATGACGTACTCGGTTATTGCGTCTTGAACGGTGATTTCGTCCAAGGCGGTCGCGATTGCAGAGTCGTCGGTCTGTGATACCAAGGTTTTTCCCCTCAATGGTGGTTATCAACCCAGCGCTTTGCCGTGGGTTGTAACGCGCGCGTGTCCAAACCCTAGAAAAGGCACTAATTCTTAGTTTAGAAGAGTAGGCGAATCAATGCAAAAATCGCCTTCGACTGGACGTTCAACTGTTGATCGGGTATGGGTCGATGTAGACCGTTACGTCTCCTTCCATAACTTGAGCGTCGTCTTGATTGGTGCACACCACATATAACTTGACGATCGGTTTGTCGTCCCGTACAGCTTCTACCCCGCATTTGACAGTCACCTCGTCGCCGATGTGGACTGGTGCGACGAAGTTGACGTTCAGGCCTAGAAAAATGATCGTTGCATCTTTGCCGGCCATCTCGACGCCGAGGACGGCAGAGACCATTCCCACTAGCAGGGCGCCGTGGGCTATCCGTTGTCCGAAGCGGGTTTGAGATGCGTATTGATCATCGAGGTGCAACGGTTGCGTGTCGCCGCTCAAGGCTGCGAACTCGCGAACCGTCTCGTCCGTGATCAAACGACTGATTGAGGCGCTGGCGCCCACATTGAAGTTGTGCGAGGTGTCGGTCATGTTGATAAGTCTCCAATTGATCCGAGTTGGTCGGTCTATTTGGTCTGAGCGATATATGAACCTACCACGACCAGTACGGCACCGACCCACAGTTCAGGTCCGATCTGTTCGCCAAGTATCAACCAAGATAAAGCTGCGGTGACGATCGGTCCGCACAGCGATATGAGGGTCACACGGCTTGGGAGGTAGTTGCTCAGGAGCCAGGTTTGGGCTAGGAAGGCGATTCCCGCGATGATGACGCCTTGGTAGACCAACGACGTTGCGAGGACCAGCGTCATCTGCATGGGTCCGGTTTCGAAGATCAGCGACGCGCCCAAGAACGTCGCGATGCCGAAGATCCCCTGAGCCATCAACATCTTGACCACGGTGATGTTCTGGCCCAACTGCGAGAGGTAGACCTGCCGCAGTCCGAGGAGCACTGCGGAGCACATGATCAGGAGGTCCCCGAGCCAAGGGTTCAAGGCGTCGATCGCTTCGGTTCCGCCGAATATGCTGCGTACGAATAACGCCGCAGCACCCATGTAAGCGATCAACGCGCCCAGCACGCGTCGTTTCGAGAGCCTGTCGTTAGGGACTAGGAAGTGTGCGAAAACACCGGCCCAGAGAGGGAAGGTGGTTATCAACACCCCTGTATGGCCGGCCGTGGTGTTGTATTGGCCTAGGTTCATGAAACCCGTCTGCACCGAGAAGAGGATGCCTAGGACAAATAGCGGCCATAACTCGTTGCGGGAGACCTTGAAGCTCTGGCGGGTGATGATGGCCCAGATGAGGACCACGACCATCCCGAGAACGAATCGTAGGAAACCCAGTCGAAGGGGCGGTGAGTCTTCCAATCCTGCCTTGACGGCGATCGGAAGTCCTCCCCAAAGGGATGCCAGCGCGAACGCGAGGGTGCCAGCGCCGAGTGTAAGCGGCTTACGACGATCGGCTGGTCGCGGTGCCGATATGGGAGCGTCGGCACCTTTGGATTCGGTAGTGGAGCTCAGCCTTCAAGCCGTTTCAGGTACTGACCAACCCAGTCGAAGTCGACGAGATCAACATAGGCGTCCATCAATGCCTTGGTGACCGGGCCCGGAACGTCGCCGTTGCCGACTATGGATCCTTGGACTTTTCGAACGGGGCAGATGCAGAGCGATGTGGAAGTGAGGAAAACCTCGTCCGAGGTCGTCGCGTCGAACATGTCGAGGTCGGCTTCGACGACGTCCAAGTCGATTACATCGGCCAACTCGATCGCGGTCTCCCGAGAGATGCCACCGAGTACGAATTGAGCTTTCGGAGTGTAGGCGACGCCGTCTTTGACGACGAAGATGTTTGAGCCGATGCCTTCGGTCAGGAATCCGCGGTTGTCGAGCAGGATCGCCCATGCCTCTTCGTCGTACTCTTTAGCCTCCATATCGGCCATGATGAGGTTCAGGTAGTTGTGGGATTTCGCCCGAGGGCTGAGGGATTCGGGTCCGATCCTTCGCGTTGATGGAATCCAGACGTCGATGCCGTCCCGGTACAGCCGTGCACGCGGTTCCAGCGGTAAGGGGGTGCATTCGATGATGACCGTCGGCCCGCCGTCTGTCGACCACATATCTCCGCCGACCAAGTCGACTCCACGGCTAACACGCTGTCCTACCCAGTAGTCATCGTCGTCGTCGATTAACTTGAGGTTTTCTTCAACGACCTGCATGGTCGCATCACGCATCTGTTGTTGGGTAATGCCTGGGTCGATGCGAACGTATTCGAGTGAGTTGTAGAAACGGTCGAGGTGCTCGTCGAGCTTGAAGATTCGGTGGCCGAATGTTCGTGTCATGTCGAAGACTGCGTCGCCGTATTTGAAGCCGCGGTCTCTGAAGGGCACGACGGCGTGGCTTTCGGGTACGATCTCGCCGTTGAAATATGCCACGCGTTCGGTTTGGCGAGCTGAAGGCATGTCTCTGAGCCTTTCGGTAAGGTCGATAGTCTAGAGTTATCTTATAGCCCGTCTGGAAAATCGTTTCAGACGGGCATGTTGTAATCATCGATACGTCCAAGTTTGATGGATCATCGACCGGACCAATCAGAGGCCGACGCCTCGCGATCGAGCGATTCCGAACGGGTGCCGGTCGACGTCGGTCAACAGCCGACATCTCAGGATCAATCCGTTCTTGTTAGCGAGTGGAATCCTAGTCTAGATATACGGGTTGGCAGGCGCCCAAGTAGTGAAAGCGCCGATCGATCCGAGGCCGCCGGGCCTTCGTCGCCGTTTCGCTTCGACCTGATTCACGTTGCGCTCGGTGTGATTCTCGTCCTTGCCCTGGTGTTGAGGATGTTCGGCACGGATTGGGATCAGGGCGGCTTATTCCATCCTGACGAGAGAGATTTTCTGACTCGAGCCGATAAGCTCGACTATTCGCAACTGACTGAACCGGGGTTGTTCAGCGTTGAGTCGCGGCTCAACCCGCAGTGGTTCAACTACGGCACCTTGCCTCTGTATGCGTTAGCAGGTTTGAAATCGTTGGCATCGCCGTTCGCGGATAAGGATTGGAACCTGTTCGATCTGCGCTTCCCTGGCAGGAATTTAGCTGCGATTGCTGACACGATCACCGTGTTGCTCGTCTTCTTGTTAGCATCGCGACTTGTCAGGGATCGTCGCGCGGGACTGATTGCGGCTTTTCTTGCCGCAATGGCGGTCATTCATATCCAGAACGCCCACTACACCGCCGTTGATGCGCCGATGACGATGTTCATCGTCGCGACGATCTACTTCTCGACACGTCTTGTTCAGACTAGAAATCATTTAGACGCCCTTTTGGCTGGGCTGATGTTGGGATTTGCGATCGCCACGAAGGCGACGGCGGCACCGGTTGCGTTGTCGGTTGGTGTTGCTCTACTTTTCCTGCTGGTTCGTCCTGTAAGATCGATCGGCGGCGTGTCGAGTCCGAGTCCGGAAGACGTCAGCCTGTTCATCAACTGCAGCGTGTTGACCGGAGCGGCCGCGTTGATCGCTGTTCTGATCACCCAGCCGTACATGATCATCGACTGGGAGACCTATGTCGGCAACGTCTTCAGGCAGTCGGAGATGGTGAGGCGGGTGGTCGACTTCCCGTTCACCCGGCAGTACATCGACACCCCGGCCTATCTTTACCAGATACGCCAGCTGTCGACTTGGGGCTTGGGTATTGCGCTTGGGATTGCGGTGTGGTTGGGATTGATTTGGGCGGTTGCTCGGACGGTTGTCAAGAAGGATCTGGCATTCGCCGTCGTGCTTGCGTTTTTAGTGCCGTATTTGCTCATCAATGGGCAGTTCGAAGTGAAGTTCCTGCGTTACATGCTACCGGTCACGCCTTTGCTTATCGCATTCGCTGGCGGGGCGATTTGGTGGGCGTATACGTCCGTTGTGCCACGTTTCCACTTGGCTCTGCGCGTCGGCGCGTACGCGGTGGGAGTCGTCGGATTCCTGTTGCTCGCGCACTACACAGTTGCGTATTTGAACGTCTTCGATGGGCAACATCCGGCACAAGACGTGTCGGATTGGCTGCGTGAGAACGGAAGTCCTGGCACCGTCGTCATTCAAGAGCATTGGGAAGAGGGCATCCCGAACATCCCCACATTCAGGATGCACGAGAAACTGCCGATGTACGAAAACGACGACCAACGTAAATTCAACAGCATTGCGCGTTTGATGGAAGATGCCGATTACTTCGTGCTCTACAGCAATCGGTTAGCGGCGACGATACCCAGACTCCCGGAACGATATCCGTACTCATCGCGTTTCTACGATCTGCTTTTTAACGAAGGCCTCGGTTACAAAGCCGTCTACTCATCAGTTCGAGTTCCTGAATTCCTCGGGGTTGTCTACTGGGACGACCCATATGCCCGCGTGCCCTTCGATGTGCCCGACGGCTATCGAAAGCCTCTAGGATCCCTCTACAACTGGGATTGGTTTGGCTGGGCTGATGAGAGTTTCACGGTTTACGAACACCCGCACGCGATCGTTTTCCAGAACGTCGACAAGCTGGAGCAGTCGGAAATTCTTGATCGGGTTTACCAAGGCGATCCGCCCGATGACCTCAAGATTTCGTTCATCAACGAGGTCGGGTTGGTATACGACGAGGAAGAGGCTCAGATTCAGCGATCGGGCGACAACTGGAATTCCATTTACTTCCTGAAGGATCTGCCCAACGAGTTCGCTTGGTTGGTGTGGCTCGTCGCGGTGCAGCTGATTTCGATCTCCGCGTTCCCCTTGACCTACGTCGTGTTCCGTCCGTTGATGGATCGCGGTTATCTATTCAGCAAACCGTTGGGGATTCTCATCGTCGCGACCATAGCTTGGCTATTCGCCAGCCTCGGCATCCTCGGTTTCAGCGCGCTGAGCGTCGGGGTTTCGATACTGCTTCTGGCGGTTGTCTCGTCGGTCATTTTCTGGAGGCTCCGAGACGAGATATCGATTTTCGTCAGAGCGCACATCCGATCCATCGCGATCGGCGAGTTAGTTTTCCTCGTTGCCTTTCTGCTTTTCTTCGCAATCCGTCTTGCCAACCCGGATCTTTGGCACGCGTGGCGTGGCGGCGAGAAACCGATGGACTTCGCCTACCTCAACGCCATCACGAGATCGACCATCATGCCGCCGTACGATCCTTGGTTCGCGGGCGGTTATCTGAACTACTACTACTTCGGGCAGTTCATCATCGCCTCGCTGATCCGCATTACCGGCATCATCCCGTCGGTCGCCTACAACTTGGCAGTGCCGCTAATTTTTGCGCTGACCGCGACCTCGGTCTACACGATCGGCTACAACTTGATCGGCATGTCAATGCGAGCCCGCGGAGCGATCAGATTGGGTTACGCCCCGGTCGCGTTCGGCATCATCGCCGCGTTGTTGGCAGTGGTTGCGGCCAACATAGATGGGTTGGCGCAGGTCGCGTCCGGACTCTACGACGCCTACGTTCGAGAAGGCGAATTCCCGCGATTCGACTACTGGCGCAGCACTCGCATATTCGACCACGAAACGGGCGGTAACGAGATAACTGAGTTCCCGTTCTTCACGTTCCTCTACGGCGATTTGCACGCGCACATGATTGCCATGCCGTTTGCCGTTCTGGCTTTGGCCTTGGCAATCGGCGGGTTCATGCGGGCGGGCATGGAACGACTTTCCAAACTCGAGACTTTCACCTCGTTGGTCGTGTTGGGAATCGTCGTAGGATCATTGCGGCTCATTAATTCATGGGACTACCCAACCCAACTCCTTCTCGCCGCAGGGTTCATATTTGCAGGGGAGTTTCTTTACGGTCACAAAGGCAAGCTGGTTGGCATCGGCCACGCCATCGGAAAGACCGCCATTGTCGCCATCATCGGATACGTCGTGTACATTCCGTTCCACTCCAACTTCGAACTCTTTAACAACGGAGTCGAACCCAGCAAATTCCAAACGGCTCTTTGGCGCTATTTGGTCATCCATGCCATATTCGTTTTCGCCGTAGGGTCGTGGTTGGTTATTGAGTGGCAGAGGGGGACTTTCCGTTTCGATTCGATAATCTCAAAACTCACTTCGGAATACGGATACCCGAGGTGGGCGCCATCGGTGATCGTCGGGGCGGTTGGCATCGCCGGAGTAGCCGTAATCTTCGCCTATCCACACTATTTGACGGTTTTTGCCACCGTGACGGCGGCCGCGCTACTTGGTCTCACCGGACTGATGGCATACCTTCGGCGTCACCCAGGACAGCGTTACATCATCATCACGGTCGCCGTGTCGATAATGGCGCTCGCCCTCGCTGCTGGCGTCGACGTGTTAACAGTCAAGAACGACATCGGGCGACAGAACACGATCTTCAAGTTTTACATCCAAGCTTGGTGGCTTCTCGCCATCGCAGCCACGTATGCCGTTTGGCGACTGTGGGATGTCGGTGCGTTCGTTACGAAGCAGATGAGCGGGATCAAGACTCTATGGATCGCCACATTCGCGGTTCTCGCTGTCGGCATCTTCATCTATCCGGTGATGGCTACCGACGTTCGGCTGGACGACCGTTTCAACTTCATCGGTCCCGGTATCGATGGTGAGGCCTACATGGACGACGCCGTTTACAGTTCCAAAGGCATCACTATCGAATTTGCCACTGATCGACCGGGAATCCAGTGGCTCAGAGAAAACGCAGATGGGTCTCCCGTCGTCGTAGAGGCACAGTGGAACCTCTACACATGGGCCAATCGCATATCCATATATACCGGACTACCGACCGTTCTTGGTTGGGACTGGCACCAGACCCAACAGAGACACGAATACCGTTGGGAGGTCCAGCGTCGTCGCGCCGCGGTCAACAACTTCTACACCACCCGAGATATCGACGAAGCCCGCGAATTCCTCGATGAGTTCGATGTGAAGTACGTTTACGTAGGTGAGTTGGAACGGGGCGCGTACCCGTCCATCGGAATCGAGAAGTTTGACGATTCGCTAGAGCTTAACCTCCATCCCGTGTTCAACGAAGGCCCGGTAACAATTTACGAATACAGGGGTTGAGACTCTTCAGAGCCCTAAAATGCCGCGCTCGGTAACCAATGCCGCTGCAAAAGCCTTGAAAGCGGCCGTAGATTTTTTCATGCCCGTCGCATGTGTTCACTGCGGTACCGAAGGGTCGCTGCTTTGCCCTGAATGCGTCGCCAACGCGAAAAAGATCGCCAAACATACCTGCCTCAAGTGCGGGGAACGAACCGCTGAACACGTCAAACTTTGTGGCGATTGCATCGCGCTCCCTCCCCCGTTAGACCGATTGGTGCCAGCGTATCGATACGCTGGCCCGGTTCGCAGCGCCGTGCACGCTTTGAAATACCAACAGGTCACGGCGATCGCACCTGTGATGGCTCGAATGATGTCAGACCTGAGTTTTGCTCGCAATGCTGACCTCGATTGCGTGGCTTCAGTTCCAATGCACCGAGAACGTCTACGCGAGCGCGGTTACAATCAAGCATCGCTCCTCGCCCAGAACATCGCGGAAAACCTGGGACTGCAGTTTGTGGAAGATGCGTTGATGAAAACCCGGGCTACTCAGTCACAGGTAGAACTGACACGGCAGCAGCGCGCGCTGTCTCTTACGAACGCCTTCAACGCCAGGTACCGGTTCGATGATGCGCATGTTCTGCTCATCGACGATGTTTGCACAACTGGCAACACTCTTATGAACTGTTCTGCCGTACTGAAGACGGCAGGAGCGCGACGTGTCTCAGCCATCGTGTTCGCGAAAGAAACGCTAGATGACACATTCGATAATGAAGATGTGGGCAGGTGAAGTGTCAACCCCCAAGCGATATGCGAAATATCAAAGCGATACTATTCGACGTCTATGGGACGCTAGCGACTTGGTCGCCTGATCGGTTCGTACTGCACTCCCGCGCGGCATCGAAGCTCGGCATCGAAGTGACCAAAGAGGGCATCGGTGCCGGTTACGCAGTTGCCGAAGCTTACATGACCCATCAGAACACGAAAACTCCGATCCGTCGGATGACATTCACCGAACGCGATCAATTTTTCGCCAAGTTCGAGCAACTCGTGCTCCAAGGATGCGGCATCGATGTCGATCTCGATCTTGCGGAAAAGATCTGGCAAGAAGTGTCGAAGCAAGAGTATGAACTCGTCCTGTACGAAGACGTGTTGAGCAACTTGAATGCTCTTCGAGAACGCGGCTTCGTCGTCGGTATCGTGTCCAACGTCCCGAGCACGAGCGACGCACTCACCGACCAACTGGGACTGTCTGACAGCATCGATTTTGCGGTCACAAGCAGCGAAGTCGGATGCGAGAAACCCGACCGTCGGATATTCGTTGAAGCACTTCGACGGGCGGATGACACCTCGCCCGACAAAGCTATCATGGTTGGCGACCAACTCGAGTCCGATGTCAATGGTGCCGTCGGCGCTGGAATCCAACCGATCTTGTTAGACCGCAACGATAACCACGTCGGTTTCAGCCAACATCCACGTATCACGTGCCTGGAGGAATTGCAGGAGCTACTCGTTTAGCATCGGTACGGCCGACGCCGAATTCACAGGCATGACCAAACAGATGAACAAAACTCAACGTCTTCAACGCTGGTACGACGAGAACGCGACGGCGGACAGCCTGCTGTTCGGCGAGTTCATGCATCTTGGCGCGAACCAGACCATTTTGCAGGTCGGCCTTCAAGACGTCGAACCGGATCAATCATCAGTTGTGCTCGACATGGCTTGCGCTGTTGGAGGTAACGCCCGGTGGTTGGCGTCGCTCTACGGCTGCACCGTTTACGGCAACGACATCGACGCAGACGCCATCACCGCTGCCTCAGATCTGGCTCGCATTGAAGGCGTCGATCAGCAATGCAACTTCATCGTCGCACCTGTCGAAGACACCGGGCTCGCAGCAGAGTCAGTCGACTTCGTCGTCTCAACTGATGTCTACGACATGGACGAGGTAGTGCGGGTCCTGAAGCCTGGTGGACGTTTTCTGCTCAGCGCGCTCTTTCGATTAGACGCCCAATCTCCTGAAGAGATCGCTGACGGTTACGGGCTTGAAGTCGAACTCCGACGAGACGTGACCGAACTTGCTCAGACTTTCTTGCACTCTAAAGAGGCGGAAGCCCAACTGCTCCAGAAGTCGAAGATCATTACCGATCGCCAGTACATCACGGTAATCAACAATGCCTTGCGCCGACGAGGAGGGCATCACCTGCTGGTCAGGTGGAGGAAACAGGGTTGACGGACCAGGTTGTAGTTACGACTTACGGGTAGATCGCAAGTGCCTCTAGACCCGTCGCTTCCGGTAACCCGAGCATCAGGTTCATGTTCTGAACCCCGGCTCCGGCCGCTCCTTTGACCAAGTTGTCGAGCGCGGTTACAACGATCAATCGACCGCTGTACTCGTCCACGTTGACGTTGACTAGAACGTCGTTGTTGCCCCAGGTCTCCTTGGTAGATGGCGCGGAAGCGACGACTTTCACGAACGGTTCGTTCGCATAGAAGTCCTGGTAAATGTCGGTGGCTTCTTTTTGGCTTATGCCGTTCTTCAAGGTGGCGTACTGAGTTCCGAGGATCCCCCGTGTCATGGGCGCCAGATGCGGGACGAAGGTGACCTTTACTTCGCCGTGCTTCGATAACGCACTTAACTCTTGGGACATCTCCGGCATGTGGCGGTGTCCGCTCAAACCGTACGCCGACATGTTGTCGTTGATCTCGTTGAAGTTGTAGGCTACGTCACCCTTGCGACCTGCGCCCGAAACACCAGACTTCGAGTCGCTGATCACGTCGGGTTCGACTATGTCTGCGTCGAACGCTGGAGCCATACCGAGAATCGTTCCCGTTGGATAGCAACCAGGATTGGCGATCAACCGGCTTCGCTTCACGTCCTCGCGGTGCAACTCCGGTAATCCGTAAACGGCGTCCTCGATGTATTGCGGGCACGGATGCGCCGTCTTGTACCACGTCTCGAAAACGTTGACATCTTTCAAGCGGAAATCCGCGCTGATATCGACGCAGTGAACATCGTCCTCGATGAACGGTGCCAAAGCCTCGGCGCTCGCGGCATGCGGCAATGCGGAGAATACGAAGTCGACCGAGGAATCTAGAGCCGGATCGATGATCATGTCAGCATCACGGAGATGCGGAAACACCTCGCTAAGTTGTTTGCCGGCCGCGCTCCGTCCGGTGACCTGCGCGACTTCCACTTCAGGGTGTCGGTACAGAATTCGCGCCAGCTCCGAACCGGCGTATCCGGTTACGTTGATGATGCCGACACGTGTCTTGGACATCGCTACTCTGTTCCTGTCTCGTGCTTACAGACCCTTCGAATAGGACCATCCTATGATTTTATCCTGACGGTTTTCGTCGTTGTTTGACGTACTCGATGACCGCATTGATGCCGTCGGGTGGAGCGCCAAGCTCAATGGCTCGATCGATGTCCGCTGTCGCTAACTCGTCCTGTCCCAACGCTGTCCGCGCCACTGCTCGGTTACCCAACGCGTCGGAATTGTCAGGGCCCAGATCCAAGCATCGGTCAAGATTGATGACCGCTTGTTCGAACAAGCCCATGCTGAGGTAGGCGGTGCCGAGATTGAACTGGATGGTCGGATTATCTGGATCCAGCCACGCCGCTTCCTCAAAGTCACGCGCCGCCGCGTCTGGTTGGCCTAGTTGAGCGGATTTCAAACCGCGTGCGAAGTATTCTGCTGATGTGGTAGGTTCAGACACGGAGCGCGACCGTTCAACGACTCGCTGCTAAATCACGGTTAAGGATAAGCGTCGTCCAATGAAAATCGCCCTTATCGGTCAGTCAGCATTCGGCAAAGACGTGCTTGAAGCGATGGCTAAGCGCGATGAACACGAGATAGTGGGTGTGTTCGCGGCGCCCGACAGACGACGAAGCCGCGAACCGCTTGCAACCGCCGCTGATGGTCTCGGCATCCCGGTGTGGCAATTCAATCGGATGCGTGATCAGGATTGCGTCGACGCGTTCCAGTCTTTGAACGCCGATCTTTGTGTTATGGCGTACGTCACCGATATCGTTCCCAATGAGATCATCGACGCACCAACACAAGGCACCATCCAATATCATCCATCGCTCCTCCCGCTTCATCGTGGGCCTAGCTCCATCAACTGGGCGGTGATCCACGGCGATTCGGAGACCGGCCTGACGATCTTCTGGCCTGATGAAGGTTTGGATACCGGTCCGATACTCCTCCAGAAACGCATCGATATCGGCGAGGACGACACCGTCGGTTCGCTGTATTTTGGCAATCTCTACCCGATGGGTGTAGACGCCATCCTCGAATCGGTCGATTTGGTTGCCAGCGGCGATGCGCCACGTATCGTGCAAGACGAATCCGCCGCCACGTACGAGGGGTGGTGTGGTTCGGACGATGCTCATATCGATTGGTCAGTGGATGTAAATACCATCCACAACCTCATCCGCGGATGCGATCCGCAACCTGGAGCGTGGTCGACGCTCAACGACGAGAAAGTGGCGTTCTACGGCAGCACGGTTTCATCACGTGACGTGACGCCGGATCAACCAGGCACGATCCTCGGCATCGACGAGACGGGAATGACCATCGCAGTCAGCGGCGGTTCGGTCAAGGTTAAGCGCGTCCGTGTTGAGCGCGGTCCCAAAATTCCCGCGCGCGAATCGGAAGCAGCCATCGGCGACCACTTCATTTAAACCCGAAACCAATCAACCATCAGTTCTGTTGCGCGATTCGGCGACTCCAGCTGAACGACGTGTCCGCAGTTTTCGAGTAGTTCCAATCGAGCATCAGGCAGCAGTTCGAGTGCCCGTCTGGACTGCCACGTTGGGATGATCAGATCCGAATCGCCCCAGACCAGGAGTGTAGGAGCCTGGATCCGCGCGGTGAAATCCGTATCCAAGACGTCCCGCTGACCCAGAATCCCTGCGAAACTGCGGAGTCCTTCGTTAAAGGTCTCGACACCGCTGTCGCGATTACCGACTCGGAAATGTAGCTCCTTCCACAACTCGCGTTCATCCGACGGCCCTGACTTCTGCGCCTCAAAACGATCAAAGAAGAGATACCGCGCCTTGCGAGAGCCATAGTTGATGAAAGGCTGAACAAACCGGACTGATGCGATTCTCAAAGCGAAATTCAACCCTCGACCGAACCCGGGAGGTGCCATCAACACCGCACGATTGAACCGCAACGGCTCACGCGCTAACGCGCCAATCGCGCCGATCGCACCCATCGAATGACCACCTATATCCGCCACACCGACGCCCAGTTCATCCATAACACCCAAGATCACGTCGCTTATCTGCTGCCTCGGCGCATACACCCGTTCAGGCATCGCTGACAACCCAAACATGGGGATATCCAGAACGATCACCCTATGATCCGGCGCCAGTGCAGCGATCTGCCGATGCCACACAGGACCTCCACTACCTGCACCGTGCACCAATACGACGGGCGGACCAGATCCGAATTCCATCACGTGAATCCGCTCGTACTCGCCCACCGACATAAATCGCCCTTCATATCGCAGCCCGGATAACGACATCATCCGGTCACCAACCGCGTGTACGCGTTTAAGGCTCTCGTTCCCGTCAAACGCTGATGACTGTAGTGCTAATTCCATCGTGGCTTTCGAAACTGAATCCAGAAGAAGCAAAGTCGCCTCAGGTCTAGAATTGGAGTTCGATGTCATTATCCGATACGACAACTGAAACCGATCAGTTGAAATCACGATCGGTTACCTCCGACGCCCCCATGCTCCAAGAGGCGGAAACCCTCTTGGAGTTTGATCGCGTCCGCGAAATGCTCGCTGAAGAGGCGCGCTTCTACATGTCGCGCGAGATCGTCCGAGAGTCACGCCCAGCGCGTCATCCCGAAGACGTTGCTCGACTGCAGGATGAAACTGCCGAGGCGGTAGGCCTCCTCAACGGAAAGGGTGACATCGGTCTAGCTGGAATGCGAGATCCCCGCGACCCACTGCGACGCGCCATGTTGGGCGGGATGCTCAACGGTGCCGAACTCCTGTTGCTCGCCGGCATCTTTCAGTCGATGTGGGTGGCGAGATCCACCGTGATGTCGGTCTCCGACAATGCTCCTCTGCTCGCCGATATGGCCTCTCTGATATGCGATTTGCGAGACGTCCGCAACGACATCGTGGAAGCTCTTTCTGACGCTGGAGACGTTCTTGATAGCGCAACTCCGCGGTTAGGACAGCTGCGCGAACGATCTCGCAACGCGTACCGACGCGCGATGCGCGTGATGGAGCGGTTGGCATCCAACGACAGCATCAGACCTTACCTCCAGTCAAGCACCGTCGCATCCCGCGGCGACCGACTAGTCCTCGAAGTCAAATCGTCACACCGCGAGTTCGTCCGCGGAATCATTCACGACGTCTCCTCGACCGGCCAAACCGCATTCATCGAACCCTTCCCCGTCGTCGATGCCGTCAACGAGTGGCGCGAAGCCGCATACGAGTCCGAGAAAGAAGAGGAACGGGTCCTCCGGAAACTCACGCGATCCATCGCCACGCACGGTGAAGAAGCCACGGCATCGCTACAAGCCGCCGCCAACCTCGACGCGGCGGTCGCGAGAGGTCGTTTGTCGTTAAAAATAGGTGGTATCAGGCCCAATCTCGAACTTAGAGACGATTTGGATCAAGTCGATACGCTGACTCTTGTCGAAGCTCGTCACCCCCTCATCGGGGACGATGTCGTGCCAATTTCGATGCACCTCGGCGACGACCGGCGTGGCCTCGTAATCACCGGGCCAAACACCGGCGGTAAAACCATTGCTTTGAAGACGCTAGGCCTCATGGCGCTCATGCATCAAAGCGGCATTCAGATCCCTGCGAGAGAAGGCTCGACGCTACCGATCTTCGACGGCGTTTACGCCGATATCGGAGACGCTCAGAGCATCGATCGATCCGTATCTACATTCTCCTCCCACATGGAACGGGTCATCCGAATCATTGATTCCGCCACCGATCGTTCCCTCGTCCTTCTCGACGAACTTGGTACCGGCACCGACCCCGAAGAAGGCTCTGCGCTTGCCCGTGCTATTTTAGAACGATTGATCAATCAAGGCATCTGGACATGCGCGACGACTCATCATCGACAGGTCTCGGAATTCGCCGCCAATCACGATCATCTCGCTAACGCATCCGTCGAACTCGATCCCGAGACGATGCTCCCCAACTACCGACTCATCATGGGTCTTCCGGGACAAAGCTACGCGATGCAGGTCGCCAAAAGACTCGGCCTCGAACAACCTGTGATCGACCACGCCGAGACCATGCTGGACCCGCTCAGATCCCAGACCGAGAGCCTCCTAAAATCCCTTCAACGCGAACGCGACAACGTTCGCGATGTGCAGACGCAAGCCGCCCAGGATCGCGCCGACGCCGAAAAAATGCGCACCGAAGCCAAGGCGAATCTCGCCCACTCGGAAAGCGAACGCGACAAAGCGATCGAGGAGGCACGTGACCAGCTGAAGCAGGAAGCCCAGCGGATCCGCCGACAGCTCCGACGACTCATGCGCGAAGCCGAACGCGACAGCTCGTGGGAAGAAGCACGCCAGTCCGCCGCCGGAATCATCCGACACGTAAACCGCGACGAATGGATGGTCAGCGACCGACGACGCGGAGGCGCTCCGCAAAAGGAGCGCAGGGAGACAAAACCCGTTTTCGCCATCGGCGACACCGTCCGCGTCGAGAGTCTCGGACTAACCGGCGAAATCATCGAAATCGACCGTAGCGACCGCGCCGTCATCCTCTCCGGTACCATGCGCTTCCAAGCCCGACCGCACATGATGACCCTCGTCAAAGCCGGGTCCGAGCAACCGAAAGTCGACCAGTCTGCAACGGCCAGGTCCGGAGCGGAGAGAATGTCCCGTGTGTCCGACGCCGCAGCCGATATCGATGTCCGCGGCTCACGCGTCCACATGATCGAATCGGTTATTCCCCAGTTCATCGACAAAGCCTTCATGCAGGGACTCACCAGCGTCCGCATCATCCACGGCGAAGGCAGCGGTGCACTCCGACAGGCTGTACGCGACATCCTCTCCCGCGAATCCCATGTCGACACATTCCAACCTGCGCCACAAAACGCCGGCGGCAACGGCGTAACCATCGCCATCCTCGAATGATGGTCAACCCTAATTCTTAGGGCCACTGCCTCTCAGTTTCAGCGTTGGAATTCGCATCCCAGTTCTCAAACCCCATCACAGCCCACCATCACACTGCCAAACGAACTTCGAATCAACATCGACCGCGTGGCGATCGCAGTGAGGAACGCCGGAACGAACACGTTTACCGTTCTTAGCAGTCGCGTCCGGCTTCAGCAAAACGGCACCACCGCTATTGTCTTGCGAGTATGCTCCTACAAGCAGCGGCACACATTACGTACACGTTGTTCCACCTCCACTCTTTCCTGCTATACCATTCACTCTCAGCGTCGAAGACGACTCTCAAACAAACCGCCCAAATCACGGCAAGGAGAACCCAATGAGCAACGATACCCCGCTCAAAGAACGCATCCGGCGTGGCGATATCGTCATCGGCGTATCGGCACCGATGAACGCGACCAAATCACAACTTGAGGACATCCTCGGAAAAGACGACTACGGCTTTGTGATGACCGACAGTCAGCACAGTCCATTCTCGGAACACCAGATGGTCGACTTCTGCAACATGGCAGATGAGGTCGGAATCCCAGTGCATCTGCGCATCGACCACCCCAGGCACGCATATCTGCTCGGAAACCTCGCCGATCTCGGCCCCGCAATCCTCGAAATCCCGCTCGTCGAAGATCCCGCAACCGTGCGCGAAGCCATCGAGTGGTTCTACTTCCCGCCGGAAGGTCGACGCAGCTTCGTCGGCGGAAACCGCTGGGGCGCCGAACTCGGAAACGATATGAACATGTACGCCGAGTGGTGGAACAACAACGGCATCCTCTGCATTCAGATCGAAACGCTGCGAGCGATCGAAAACATCAGGGCACTCTCGCCGCCAGGTGTCGACATGTTCTCATGGGGTCCGTCAGACCTCGAGTGGGATCGCAAGATGCATCCGCACCATCCATTTAAAACCGACGACGACTGCATCGAACACGTCATGGATCAAGTCAACGACCTCCCTGTCCGAATGAGCTACCGGTCGTACGACCCGGCCCTACGCAACAAATACATTGACCTAGGAGTAACCGTCCTCTTCGAGATGGCGAAGACTTAGACCCTCACCCCCTCCCGTCCAACGGGAGAGGCGACAAAACAAACAAGGAGACCCCACAAAATGGCCAACGACGCAAACCTCAAAGAATCCATCCGCAACGGCGACATCGTGATCGGTGTCAACGTTCCGATCGGCTCGACGAAGTCGCAGTTCGAAGACATTCTCGGGAAGGACGACTACGGCTTCGCTACCTGCGACAGTCAACACAGTCCCTTCTCCGAGCACCAGCTCGTCGATCACTGTAACGTCGCCGACGAGGTCGGTATCCCCATCCACTTCCGCATCAAGCACACGCAGCTAGCCTTCCTAGTTGGCAACATCGCCGACCTCGGTCCGGCATTCATCGAGATTCCGCTCGTCGAAGAGGTCGCCACCGTCAGGGAAGGTCTCGACTGGTTCTACTTCCCGCCGGAGGGACGTCGGAGCTGGGTCGGCGGATCCCGCTGGGGCGCTGAGCTAGGTCACGACCGTCCGGGTTATGCGAAGTGGTGGAACGAAAACGGTGTCATCTGCCTGCAGGTCGAGTCGTTGCGGGCGATCGAGAATATCCGCGCCCTGGCGCTGCCGGGCGTCGACCTCTTCTCGTGGGGCCCCGCCGACCTCGAGTTCGACCGCGAGATGCATCCGCATCACCCCTTCAAGACGGATGATGACTGTCTGAAGCATGTGATGGATCAGGTGAATGATCTGGACGTGCGGATGAGTTACCGCTCCGGTGATCCCGAACTCCGCAACAAGTACATCGACATGGGTGTGACGGTTCTGATGGAGCGGGCGCAGTAATGCCCTCACCCCGACCCTCTCCCGTCAAACGGGAGAGGGGAAGAGCGCCCTACGGCGCTTGGGCATACCCCGTTCGCTGGCGCTCGCGCCCCTTTCGCCGAGCGAAAGGGGCAGAATCGAGGTGAGGGCACTACAGCCTGAAGCGTCGCAGGATGAGGCTCAGCACTCGCATCACGACCGTGTTGACGACCTGAAAGATCACAGTCCGGAGTATCTGCCGTATTAGCAATCCGACCATGATCGCCGCCTACGCTGGGCCGCCTCCCGTCACGTGGGCGTGTAGATGGAAGACCTCCTGCCCGGCGCCGGCGCCTTGGTTGAACTGCACTCGGTAGCCGCCCTCGGTCACGTCCGTCAATGCCGCGACCTTTCCGATCGCGGTCATCAGTCGTCCGAGCATCTTGACGTGAGATTCGTCGCTCTCGTGTAGACGGTCGAAGTGGGCTTTGGGGACTACTAGGACGTGGACGCGGGCTTTGGGGTTGATGTCGTTGAAGGCCAACACATGGTCGTCCTCGTAGACCTTGGTGGCAGGGATGTCTCCAGCGATGATGCTGCAGAATATGCAGTCGTTGGGCATTGGTTGGCTTCTTTTTCTAAACCCTCTTGTATTCCCCCTTGGACATTAAGAGGGAGGGAGTTACACGGTTCGAGCTAGTTTTTCGATGTGCGAATCGGTGTCTCCGAAGTCGGCGCGCCAGGAGAGGATGCGTCGGGTGTAGAGGTGGAGGTCATGT
Organism: Dehalococcoidia bacterium; assembly: GCA_965204425.1. Taxonomy (GTDB): domain Bacteria; phylum Chloroflexota; class Dehalococcoidia; order Lucifugimonadales; family Lucifugimonadaceae; genus Bin127. The sequence continues at coordinate 1,512,948 of OZ241990.1, read as the reverse complement.
TCCCAGGTGAAACCGATGGCTCCGTGGGACTGGTGTGCTTTCCACACGACGTCGTTCATCAGCGTGTTGGCGGTCCACTTGGCTTGGGAGATGATGCGTGAGGATGTTGCGGGGTCGATGTCTGCGGTAAGTGCCCATGCGGCGCGGTCGACTAGGAGCTTTGCCGATTTGACCTTGGTGGACATGTCGGCCATGTAGTGCTGGATGACTTGGAATGCGCCGATGGGGCGTCCGAATTGTCGGCGTTCTTTTACGTAGTCGATGGTACGGTCGGTGACTGCGGTGCCGGCTCCGACCATCTGACAGGCGCGGGCGGCGGCGCCGTAGCGGGTCATGGTGTCGATTATGTCGTTACCATTGCCGGGTTCTCCGAGGAATGAGGTGGTTGGGACTACGACTTCGTTCATCTCGATGTCGCAGGCCGGGGTGCCGGATGCCATCTTTAGGTGGTCGATGTTTACAGTGCCTTCGGCGGTTTTGATCGGGACTGCGAAGATTGTGGTGCCGACGTCGGTTTCGGCGGACATCAGGACGATGTCTGCGGAGTTGGCGTAGGGGACGAAGCGGGTTGTGCCACTGAGTACCCAGCCGTTGGATGTTTCGGAGGCTTTGACGCCGATGGCGGTTGGGTTGGATGAGCCGTCGATTCCGGTTAGTGCCGGGACGGCTACTGTTTCGCCGGTGGCGATGGCAGGGAGCCACTCTTGTTTTTGGGCGTCGGTGCCGAACTCTTTGATTGCGGTTGCGGAGACAACTGCGGATTCGACTATCGGTCCGGGTGCGAGTGCGGCGCCCCACTCTGCGAGGAGAACTGCCATGTCTGACATGTCCATACCGGAGCCGCCGTGGGTTTCGGGGACGATGAGTCCGAGCCAGCCGAGTTCGCCGATCTCTTGCCAGAACTCGTCGGTGTAGCCCTGCTCGTCCTGCGCCATCGCTCGGACGAAGTCGGAGGGCGATCGATCGGCGAGGTACTGCGCTGCGCTGCTACGGATAAGTTCTTGGGTTTCGTTTAGTCCGAAGTCCATTTTGGGGCCCTCACCCTAACCCTCTCTCGCCGATTTCGTTCGCTTTGGGAGAGAGGGATTTGAGTGTCAGCGTCTAGGTAGTTCGAGGCCTCGGTAGGCGATGATGTTTTTCTGAATTTCGTTAGTGCCAGCTAGGATGGGCCCGGAGGTTTGATACATGCGCATCTTGAAGATGCGGCCAGCGAGGTCGTCGTGTTCGGCAGGATCGTCGATGAGTCCGGGCATTCCGAGGAGTTCCACGCCGAAGTCGAGCACGGCGCAGTTGGCCTCGGTGGCGGCGATCTTGCACATGCTGGCTTCGGTGGAGGGCGGATAGCCTTGGGTCTGTAGCCATGCCACTTCGTAGGTGATGTAGCGGGCCATCTCGATCTCGGCTTCGAGTTCTGCCAAGCGTCGTCGGACCTTCACGTCGTCGATGATCAGGGAGCCGTCGAAGCGGCGCGTGGTTGCGGCGTAGTCTCGGATCTCTTCCCACGATTTGCGGGCCCACGAGACGTAGTCGATGTTTCCTCGCTCGAAGTTGAGGAGGTTCATGGCGACGTTCCAACCGTCGTTGAGTTCGCCGACCATGTTTTCGACGGGTACGTGGACGTCGTCGAACATGACCTGGTTGAAGCTGTGTGCTCCTGCGATGTTGACGATCGGGTTGACCTGTATGCCTGGTGACTTCATGTCGACGAGGAGGAAGCTGATGCCGGAGTGACGCTCGGCTTCGCGGTCAGTGCGGACGAGCATGAACATCATGTCGGCGCGGTGGGCGAGGGACGTCCAGATCTTCGAGCCGTTGATGACGAACTCATCGCCGCGGAGTTCCGCGAAGGTCTGCAGTGACGCTAGGTCGGAGCCGGTGTTTGGCTCGGAGTATCCCTGGCACCACTGCATGCCGCCCTGTGCGATGTCGGGCAGGTATTTCCGCTTCTGCGCTTCGGATCCGAAGTGCATGAGCGTGGGGCCTAACATGCGAGTGCCGAAGCGATCGTTGCCGGGTGCGCGACGGTAGGAGGTTTCTTCGGCGAAGATGAGGCTGATCATCGCTGACGCCTCTTGTCCGCCGTACTCCTTCGGCCAGGTCATGGTGAGCCAGCCGCGGTCGGCGAGTGCCCGGCGCATTCGCTGGTAGAGTGCCCAGCCTTCTTCGCTCGACTCGTCGTTGGGTCCTACCCAGTCGTCGGGGAGTTCGTTATCGAGGAATTCGCGCAGTTCCTGTCGGAAAGCGATCTCTTCTTCGTTGAATTCGAACCACATGGCGGTATTGGGCTACTCGGCGGTGACGGCCAGGCTGGTTATGGTTTTGACGATGCCGCCGACCTGGTGCATCTTGGTGCTGACAATGCCGCCGATGTCGACGAGGTTGTTGGCTTCGACTACTGCGATGATGTCGAACGGTCCTGTCACCATGTCGACTGCGATCATCTGATCGATCTTTCGCAGTTCCTCCGCTACTGTGGCGGTGCTACCCACGGACGTCTCGATCAAGATGTATGCTCGGGTCTTCATATCGTTGTGGTGTCTCCTTGTGAGGGGGTTGGCGTATTGCATATCCTACTGTGCGAAACGCGATATGGGTGAGTGTTAGAAATCGACGGCGCGATCGAGCGCAGACCAGTCGATCGCCGGACCTACTGCCGAGAGGGCGAATTTGTCGGAGTTGATGACGTCTTGGGCGACCGATCGAATTTCATCGTGGGTTATGCCGTCGAGGGCTTGGATGCGATCTTCTAGGGTTTCGATGTCGCCTCGCAGGAGTTCCTGTGCGGCGAGGTCGTTGGCGACTGCGCGGCTCTCTTCCATGCCCAGGATCATCCGGCCTTTGGCCAGTTCTCTCGCATCGTGGAGTTCTTCGTCGGTAACTCCATCTCGGATCTTGACCAACTCTTCCACGATCACCTCAAGGGCTTCGATCGCTCTTGGCGGTTCGACGCCGGTGTGAACATCTAGGACACCGCAGTCGGACAGCGTATGCATTGAGCTCCCGATGCCGTAGGCGAGTCCCCGTTTTTCTCTGACCTCTTCGAAGAGCCGACTACTCATGCTCCCGCCGAGGACGATGGTCATGACACGTAGCGCGGCACGTCTTGGATCATTCATGCTGACGCCTTCAAATGCCATCGCGAGATGCATCTGCTCGAGGTCGCGTTCGCCATGTATCGTGTTCGGCCCTTGCAGATTGTCTTCGTGGGCGAACATCGTTCTAGGCTCACCGTCGGGCAAGTCAGAAAGGAGGTCGTCGATCTGGTGAACGACATCATCGTGATCGACGTTTCCGGCAACGGCTACGACAAGGTTGCTGCCAACGTATTGCTCGCGGTGATAGCCGGTCATCACCTCACGCGGTATGGCCTGTACGCTTTCGATAGTCCCAGCGATGTCTCGTCCGAGAGCTTGGTCGGGCCATAGTGCGGCATCGAGCATAATGCCGGCGAGCGCGCCGGGCGAGTCGTTTGCGGCTCGAATCTCTTCGAGTACGACGTGCTTCTCTTGCGAGATGTCATCTCCCCGGAACAGAGGCTCTTTGATGATGTCGGCGATGACCTCCACACCACGTCGATAGTGGGGGAGAGCCATCCGTGACCAGTAGCCAGTGCACTCACGATCTGTGAATGCGTTGATGGCCCCGCCGACCGATTCGACCACACCGCTGATGTCTCGGGGGCGCGGTCTGCTCGGCGTTCCCTTGAAGAGCATGTGCTCGAAGAGGTGGGAAACGCCGGCTTCGGCATCCGTTTCGTAGCGGCTGCCGGCGCCGACCAGAAAGATACTACTCACCGCCTTGGTGTGCGTCATGCGGCTCGTGAGAACGCGAATGCCGTTGTCGAGGACGGAACGCTGGTATGGAAGCGAAGTGTCGATAACGTTTAAGGGTGCTTGCGACTGCACTGAATCGGGCAAATGTACCTCGTGACGTTTGAATTACAAGACTAAATTCAGCTTTGCTGCGGAGGGCTGAGGATACCTGTCAGACTCTAGGCAGGTCGACCTCGTCGCCAGTTACTGATTGCCAGATCCGGATGCGAGCGGCCATGTCGCGGATGCGATCGCGTTGCGCGGGATCGTCGTAGAGGTTGTTCATCTCGTGCGGGTCGCTGTTCAGGTCGTACAGCTCGCACTGGTCGGCAGGGCAGAGGTTCAACTTCCAGCGATCTGGTGTGATGACGGTACGCCAGTGCATGGACGCCATGCGATTGATTTCCGGAGTGCCGAGGTTGCGGTCGCCCATGCCGTTCCACTGGACGAATACATCGTTGCTGCTCAGGTCGGTGTCGCCCTCCAACACCGGGGCCAGGCTCTTGCCCTGCATCGGCCACTTGCTCGGATCGAGTTCCGAGGGTGTGGGTGCAAAACCATCGCCCAGCCGCGCACGTGGGCCGCCCATCGACATCCGCTCTTCTTCAGATGTGCCGCTCAAATCGAGCAACGTCGGGACGAGGTCCACCAGTGAAACCGAGCCTTCGATGCGTTGTGATTCACCGTTGTTTGCGGGTTCGGAGTTAGGGAGGTGGATGAGGAGGGGGACGCGGGACGCTTCTTCGTACATGGATCGTTTTTCGAGCATCCCGTGATCGCCAGCCATCTCACCGTGTTCGCTGGTAAAGACGATGATCGTGTTATCGAGTTGACCCGTGTCACGCAAGGCATCGAGCATCTTGCCGACTTGTCGGTCGACGAGTGTGACGTTTGCGAAGTATTGGGCTCGGAGTCGGCGCCAGCCATCTTCTGCGGTGAGATCGTGGTAGTCGTCGATGCCTAACGGGTTGAGATTGCCGCTCATGTAGTAGTCGGCCCTCAGGCGGTTAAGGTACGAGCCGTTGTCAGGCCGTTGCAGGAACGCTGGTCCGACAGTAATTTCTTCGGGGTCGTAAAGATCGTTCAGGGGCCCTGTGTACGGTGGGTGGGGTTCGAAGAACGACACGTAGAGCATGAACGGCATACCGCCGGATTCGGAGTCCGGGTGGTTGCGGATGAACTCCGCAGCGCTGTCGCCTAGGAAATAGGCCTGCGTCTGCTCCTCCGTCAATCCGGCCGATGCGAACCAGTTCTCGTAGGAACGGTTGACGCCCGGCGGTTCGATGCCGTGTTTGCGAAGGTGATCGTTGTAGTGTGCTTCGACGTTTCGATATTCACGCTTCGTCGCTCGCACACGGTGGAAGTCCTCGACGCTGATCCACTTGTCGAATCCGTGCTGCTGGATCATGTCGTTGCCGAGGTGCCACTTACCGAAGTAGGCGGAGTAGTAGTCTTCGCTAATGCGCTCGGCGATGGTCGGACAGTCGGATGGCAGGGGGATGTTGTTTCGGTGGAGTCCGACGGCGTGCGGGTAGAGCCCGGTCATGATGGATGCCCGGCTCGGTGTGCAGACAGGTTGAGTAACGTAGGCGTTCTCGAAGACGAAGGAACGATCGGCGATGCTGTCGAGGTTAGGTGTCTCAATCCACTCGTTGCCGTAACATGCCAGCGAGTCTTGACGTTGCTGGTCGGTCAGAATGAAGAGGATGTTTGGACGATTGGATGCGGTCGTCATGGGGTTCGGAGTGTCCTCGGTTGCCGTAGTCGTTTAGCGTAGGATTTAGCTTACTATCTGACTGCCGAGATGCCTGAAGAACCACCACAATCCGAACCGATTGACGTAGCTCAATTGCGCCGAAACAGGAACCCGCGGCGTGAAGATCGCCCGTGGGGATCGTATGAGGTGTTGACGCGCGGACCGGGGTTTCAGGTAAAACGGTTGAGTGTAAAACCCGACAGCAGGCTATCGTATCAGTGGCACCGTCACCGGTCAGAGACGTGGACCGTTGCCCGAGGCATCGCACGGGTGACGATCAACGGCGAAGAGCAAATGCTCGGACCGTCACAGTCTATCCACGTCCCGCGCACTCACAAGCACCGCATCGCCAACCCCTCGTCCATCGAGCCTCTCGAGATCATCGAGGTTCAGACTGGCGACTACCTTGGCGAAGACGACATCGTTCGCGAAGACGACGACTTTGGTCGGGCGTGAATTCGCCGCACTACCCGACCGCGTAGACTACTGGTCATGTCTTCGGTTTCGAGCGTTCCCGTTGCACCGGCTGCATCTGACGAAGGAACGCGCCGCTCGATGATGTCCAATCGAAGGGCGGACACCAAACCGGAGATCGCCTTCCGGAGCATGCTGCACCGGGCAGGATTGCGATTCAGGAAAGATCGTTACATCAAATTCGACGTCCGAGGCGTAAAAGCAGACGTAGTATTCCCGACTCAACGCGTTGCCGTCTTTATCGACGGATGTTTCTGGCACCGGTGTCCCGAACACGCGACGATGCCGATCCGAAACCGCGAGTATTGGTCGACCAAGTTTCAGCGCAACATGGATCGCGATCGCTCCAACGACGAGAAGCTGCACCAGACGGGATGGCGAGTGATCAGGGTTTGGGAACACGAAGTTAAGAACTCGGAACTCGCCGAGCACGCGGTCGAGCGGGTCAGGTCAGCAGTCCAAGATTGAGCTGCCCAGTTTTTCGTCCGTCTCGAGCGGGCAAGATTTAGAATTTGCAGTCGCCCGCTTCAACGCTCTACGAGAACCGATGACAAGCACCCTAAAAGAAGCTCAGATCACGGCCATTCTTGAAGCCGCGTATTCCGGCGCTGTCTACGATGCAATGCGCGAGCTAGGCCTAAAGGCGGGGATTCTGCCGAACGATATCCGGCCGCTGGATCCCGACGTGCCGGTAGTCGGCAAAGTCTGGACATGCAGCGGCGGCATGTCAGAGGGGTTGACGCAAGACGAATCTCTGCTGTCTTGGACCGGCATGTTGAGTGCGGCTCCTGCTGGGTCCGTTGTCGTGTGCCAGCCGAACGATTCGACCATCGCTCACATGGGCGAACTTTCTGCTGAAACTCTGAAGTTCAGAGGGGTCAAGGGCTACGTGGTGGATGGCGGAAACCGTGATACCGATTTCATTCTGAAACTGGGCTTCCCGGTGTTCTGCCGATACCTCACACCGTCCGACATCGTCGAGCGATGGCAAGTGCTGACAATGGGCGAACCGATCACGATTGGCGGTGTTGAGATACGTACCGGCGACTACATCTTGGGTGACCGCGACGGTGTGGTCATCATCCCAGCATCGGCCGCCTCCGATGTTGCCGAGCGTGTGCACGAGGTGATGAACACCGAGAACGAACTGCGCAACATGATCCTCGACGGAATGGATCCCCAAGAGGCATACATCAAGTACCAGCGCTTCTAGGCATGACCGCGACCAAAGCTCAGCCTCTCTTCGTTGAGAACCTGCGTGCCCCTGGATGGATGTTCGCTTTTCTGGGTCTCATGCTTGGGGCCGTGTCAGGTGGACTGACGGCCGTCGGCATACGCAGTTTGACGGATGATCCGTTGCTGTCGGGTTCTGAGGCTCTCGTTTTTTACCTCGCATTCGGCGTGGGGATCGTCGGCATCGTATACGTGATGCTCAACTCGACACTGATGGAGACGAAGGTCACCGATGTCGGCGTCACCGTTAAGCTGGGCGTGCTTGGCACGCAGCGGACGTTTGCGTGGGAGACGATCACAGCGGTGCGGGCTTCAGGTCACAACATCGCCCGACACGGCGGACGCGGCAATCCCTTTGCGCCGTCGTCTCGAAAGTCGTGGATGATGTATGGCTTCAGGAGCGGCGTTGAGATCGAGGTTTCCGATACCACTGCCACGAGCATCTACTTCGTCTCAAGCGACAATGCCGAAGAGCTAACGAAAGTCGCCGCAGACAAACTGGCATCGAGCTGATCCTTACGACGAAAAGTGGCATCGCTGCCGCCTGCTAACATCACACCATCCAATCTCGTTCCCGATTCTGACGGAGCATCGTCATGACCACCTCAACCCTCGCCGCAGTCATCTACGAACAGGGCAAACCCGCCGTAGTCGAAACCCTCGAGCTCGACGACCCCGGGCCAGGGGAAGTCATGGTTAAGATCGGCGGCACTGGCGTCTGCCACAGTGACCACAACGTCTACTCTGGATACCGACACAACGATGCCCTCCCCACCATTCTTGGACACGAAGGCGCAGGCACCATTGAGAAAGTAGGCGACGGCGTCCACGGCCTTGAGCCAGGCGATAAAGTCGTTTTTGCAATCCGGCCGATGTGCGGCAAGTGCAAGTACTGCTCGACTGGTCGATGGAACCTCTGCGACCCTGTCTCTGCCCACCAATCGACCGCCGAGTTCCGCAAGAACGGCACCAAGTACTACGCCGGCCTCGCCACCTTCGCCGAGCACACCGTCGTATGGGAGAACAACGCCGTGAAGGTCGACCAAGACGTCCCTCTCGACAAGGCGGCATTGGTTGGCTGCGCTGTCATTACGGGCGTCGGCGCGGTTGTCAATCGTGCGAAGGTGAAACCCGGCTCCACGGTCGCCGTCTGGGGTTGCGGCGGCGTCGGACTTAACGTCATTCAAGGCGCGTACATCGCCGGTGCCTCACGGATCATTGCCGTCGACACCAACCCCTCAAAATTCCAGTACGCCACAACGATGGGCGCCACAGACTCCGTCGACGCCTCTCAAGACGACGCAGTTGAATCCATCCGCGAATTGACCTGCGGCGGTGTCGACTACGCCTTTGAGGTGATCGGACAACCAGCCACTCTACGGAACGCTTTGGAGGCCACCTGCGACGGCGGCACCGCAGTGCTGGTCGGCGCGGCTCCGGATGATGGCGAGGTGATGGTCCCCATGCGGCACCTGTTCCTCGACCGCGCACTCATCGGTTGCAGCGCGGGGACCGGCAGCCCGAGACACGATTTCCAGTGGCTGATCGAGCTGTACAGACAGGGACGTCTCAAGCTCGACGACCTCGTAACCCGAACCCGACCGCTGACGGAGGTCAACGAGGCTTTCCGCGACATGGAAGCCGGCGCGGTCGCACGCACGGTGCTCGTCCCTTGACATAGCGACTGAGTAGCGTCAGTCGGATTTGGCGCTGATCTCGCTTTGGAAACCCGTGCGGATGTGCGAGTTGTCGCAGTACGGCTTCTTCGCCGATCCGCCGCAGCGACACAGCCGCACTCGGTTGTGCTGACCATAAACGCCACCCTCGGCATCGACCAGATCGAATTCCCCACGCACCTCGATCGCGTCGTGGTTCCAGATGTAGATCTTTGTCGGTTCGGCCACGACTTTATGCTCTGCTGGCGTCTTGGAAGCCAACCATGTTGTGCGAGCCGTCGCAGAACGGCTTCTCTTCCGACTGCCCGCAGCGGCAGAGATACGCCTCACCCGCCACCGGGAACTCGTTGCCCTCGGAATCGACCACCGTAAAGTTGCCGCTCACCCAGTACGATCCATTGTCCGAAACCGAGATTTTCGTGTCTGCCATTTAAATTCTCTCCCGCTCTGGAGCTTGATTGGCATTGATCTTCGTCTGTCACCGAATTGTAGCTTAGCGCGTATCATTCCAATGCGGCCCTCACCCCGGCCCTCTCCCGCCCAGCGGGAGAGGGAGAATGATTCTGCCATAACGGCGATCCCCTCGCGGGAAAGTGTCCGCAAAACAAAGGAAGCGCGCACACATGCAACAAACACATCCCCTCTCACGCCCAGCGGGAGAGGGTTAGGGTGAGGGCAACCATGAAGATCACCGAAATTAAAACCTTCCTCATGTCCGGAGGCGGCAGCCGCAACTGGTGTTTCGTAAAGGTCTACACCGACGCTGGAATCTACGGCGTCGGCGAAGGCTCCGGCTGGCCACGCGTCGTCCAGACCGCCGTCGAAGATCTGTCGAACGTCATCGTTGGCGAAGACCCCATGGACATCGAGCGACTCCACCAGAAGATGATCGTCGCGATGATGGGACACGGCATGACCGGCACCCCCGGCTCTGGCGCCATCAACGCCATCGATATCGCACTCTGGGACATCAAGGGCAAGGTCCTCGACACTCCCGTCTGGAACCTCCTCGGCGGACGCGTCCGCAAGAAGATCCGCACCTATGCCCACGCCCACTCGCCGGACCGTGCGCTCCAGCTCCGAGACCGCGGGATTACTGGAGTCAAGACCGGAGGCGTCTACCGCACCGTCGAGATAGTCGACTCGATCCGACGCGCCATTGGCGACGAGATGGATATCATGGTCGATGCCCACGGACCTCCCTGGTTCACCACCAAGGACGCCATTATTGTGGGTAAAGGATTGGAGCCCTACAATCTGCTTTTCTACGAAGACCCGGTGCCACCGGAGAACACCGAGGCTCTGCGACGGGTTCAGGACAACGTCGACATTCCGATCGCGGCTGGCGAGCGACACTCCCACATCTGGGGAGTTCGCGAGATCATCGAGGATGAGATAGTGGACGTCGTTCAGCCCGATTCCGGACGCATCGGCGGCATCACACAGTTGAAGAAGATCGCCGCTTTGGCGGAGGCGCACTATATCAACGTTGCGCCGCACTCCGGATCGCTGGGGCCGGTGGCGGAGTATGCGGCCATCCACATTTTGGCGAGCATTGCGAATGCCTTGATCTTGGAGCGCCTCGAGGACGACGTTCCGCAGAGGTATGACGTGATTCAGCCCCATTTGCCGACAGTCGACGGGTACATCACGGTTCCCGAGGAGCCCGGATTGGGCGTCGACTTCGACGAGGATGTCGTTGCCGCGAATCCGCCGGACCCGAACGTCTATTCCGGACCCGACCCGCAAAATGGACACTACGAGCCGGGCACCTACGACGAGCGTGTCTACTACCAGCAGCGCTACCGACGTCAGCAAGAGCTCAAGCGCCCGCGGTGAAGGATTAGGGTGGGAGAGTAGCCTTTCCTCCCGCTTGATCGATTTGATCGAAGGGAGAAGATAGAGGGGATTCCCGGCGTGAGGACCCCTTCCTCCACACAACGCAACCCCACGCGCGTCTACAATTTCTCCTGCGAACAGCCCCACAGCATCGTGGGGAGCATTCATCTCAACCGTACAGACTGTAGGAAGCGACCCGTGAACGACCATGAACGATACCTCTTTGACCTGAAGGGCTACTTGGCGGTTCCGGATGCTCTGACACGGGAGCAGATCGCGACGCTCAACAGCATCCTCGACGAGCATATCGCCTCCGAGTGTCCACCCGACATGCGCACGCACAGGTTCGGACCGGTGCTTGAGTGGGGCGACGACTACCGAGATCTGATCGACAACCCGGTGATAACGCCGTATCTGTCGGCGTTGCTGGGGGAGCAGTTCCGGCTTGACCATGTCTACCTCGACGTGATCAGGGCGGGCAAGGGACCGATAGGCACCCAGCTGCACGGAGGCGCCGTTCCGTTCAATCCGACGCACTACTTCCGCTTTGCGGACGGGCAGATGCACAACGGACTCTCGGTTGTGGCCTACAACCTGAAGGATGTGGGGCCGTATGACGGCGGTTTCGGGTGCGTTCCCGGCTCTCACAAGAGCAACTATGCCTTTCCGGACGAGTGGAAGGAGATGGAGGAGCCGGGCCCTCTGGTGGAGCGCGTGACCGGACCTGCGGGCACGGCGATCATATTCACCGAGGCGCTGACGCACGGCACGCTCCCTTGGACGGGTTCCGACGAGCGACGCACGGTGTTTTTCAAGTACAGCCCCCACCCGATTTCGTGGTCTGCCGACTACTTAGACCCTGATGATTACGCCGGCCTCACCGAAGCCCAGCGTGCCATCCTCGAAGGCCCCAACGCGCGCTATCGCAACAGGAGATGACGTAGCGTAGTGCGCGGGCTGCACAGGCAGGTGGTGGAGACCAGCTACACTTCCGCAGAAGGCTACTCTAGGCGCGGCAAGTCAAGTTGAAGTTCAACCATGGCCAAAACTCTCATACTCGGAGGGGCCCGCTCTGGCAAAAGTCGGTACGCCCTCGAGCTCGGCGAGGCGCTGGAGGGGGATCGGGTTTTTGTGGCCACTGCGCAGGCTTTCGACGCGGACATGAAAGGGCGCATCAGTAAACACCAGGCAGACCGCGACGAATCATGGCTCACTGTCGAGGAACACGTCGAGATCTGGGACGTCATATCGTCGCGTGCACAACCGGGACGGGTGATTGTGGTGGATTGTCTGACGCTGTGGCTGAACAACTTGATGCTGTTCGAGCGGGATGTGGGGGCGGATTTTGATCGACTGATCGAATGTCTGGAGGACGTGCGTGGGCAGTTGATCTTGGTGTCGAACGAGATCGGTCTGGGGTTGGTGCCCGATACACCGCTGGGGCGGGAGTTTCGGGATCTGCACGGTCGGATGAACCAGCGGGTGGCGGAGGCGTGCGACCGGGTGCTGTTTATGGTGGCGGGGCTGCCGATGGTGATGAAGCCTTCACCTTATGGACTAGGAGCGGCGCAGGCCAGGGGCTAGGAGCATGGCTAGGAGGATTAAGGGGGTGCCGCCTATGGCGCTGACTATCAGGGTCAGTTCGTTGCCGATTAGGGCGGATAGAGTGCCTCCGAATGTCCAGCCGAGGGGGAATAGTCCCATGCCAATCGTGTAGAGCGCCATGACGCGTCCACGCATCTCTCCGACGGCTGCTCTCTGAAAGAGGTTGATGATGGCGTTGACCCAAAACATTCCGGCTACGCCCATCATGAAGAGGAGGGCGAGCGTTAGCGGGTAGCTGCGGGAGAATCCGAAGCCGATCATGCCGAAGTCCCAGATGAAACTTGCCGCGATGATGATCCAGATGAGTCTTCGGGGCATTCCTACAATGGCGACGATGAGGCTGCCGACGGCGAGTCCGATTCCCATCGCCGCGGCCATCACGCCGTAGCCCAATGCTCCAACGTCGAGGATCTTGGTGGCGTACTCGGGTACGAGTGGGAAGATGGCGACACCGGTGATGTTGACCGAGCAGTTCATGATGAAGAGCCAGGGCAACACGGGTGATTTGCGAGCATAGGCGATGCCTTGTTTGACACTCTCGTAGTAGGTGGGACCGCTTTCGTCGTCGGTTTTGGGGACCGCGTAGCGTCCTTTGGGTGAGTTGACGATGAAGACGGCTCCAAGCATGTAGACGATGGCGATGGAGTAGTAGGCCCAATCGGCACCGGCACCGGCGATGATCAAACCGACGATGACGGGGCCGACCATCTCGCCGGCGTTCTCGCCCATCATGATGAGTGCGGTGGCTCTGGGGAGTGTGCGCGGCGGCACGAGGTCTGCTATGTATGCCCAGAATGCGGGCATGGCGAATGAGACGACGCAACCCGCGACGAGTGCGAGCGCGAGCATGTGCCACGGCTCGAGGATGTCGAGTGTGATGAGTAGTGCCTGCACGATGGAGACGACAGCGAGTGCGGCGCGTACGATGCCGAGTAGGATGCGCTTGTCGAATCGGTCGGCTATTGCTCCGGCGAAGATGGGAAGCACCAAGATAGGTAGTGATCGGATGCCGGAGACGAGTCCGACCCAGAGGTTGGAGCCGGTGAGGTCGTACATGACCCATGACTGTGCCGCGGTGCGTGCGACAGCGCCGATGTCGAAGAGTGCTTGTGACGCGAGGAGGCGTGAGAAGCCGGGTATTGCGAGGACGCGGACGACTTGAGGGGGGCGTCGGCGGTTTCGGGTGACGGTGCGCGTGGCGTCCATCACGAGTGTCGGAGGGAGGGTGATGCGATGTAGGCGATGAGTGTTACCGCGGTGGTGGCGACGGCAGAGATGATGAGTGCTGCTTCGTTAGTGGAGAAGGTGGCGATGGCTCCGCCGACGGCCCATCCGATGGGGACGAGCCCCATGGCGATGGTGTAGAGGCTCATGATGTTTGGGTGGGCTATCGTGAACGGGTTGCTTCGGAACATGGTGAGGACGGCGTTGTTCCACATAATGCTGGCCACGCCCATGATGAAGAGGATGCCGAGCGAGATTTGCAGGTTGGGGGCGTATGCGAAAGCTACGCATCCGGCACCCCAGACGACGCTGGAGATGACGGCGGCAATCAGGGCGCGCCTACTCGTCTTCACGAGGGCGGCAGTAGCGGCACCTACGGCGAGTCCACCTCCGAGTGCTCCGGCCATAAACCCGAACCCGAGTCCTCCGCTTTCGAATACTGCGATGGCGTATTCCGGAATGAGCGGGAAGACGGCGAGTCCGAGGAGGTTGGTGACGAGCAGCATCGTCAATAGCCAGGGCAGCGGCTGGGAGCGGCCGATGTTGCGGAGTCCGATTCGGAGCGTCCAGACGTAAGGATGGTGGTAGTTGCCGACTGGAGAGTCGTGTTCTGGCATCGGCACGTTGAGGATGAGGAGGGCACCGGCGAAGTAGAGGATGGCGATAACGACGAATGCCCACTCGGCACCGGCTAGTGCGATTGCGACGCCGACGGTGATGGGGCCGATGAGTTCTCCAAGGTTGTGAGAGAAGATGAGGACGGAACCGGCTCGTGTTTCGAGGTGCGGTTGGACGATGTCTCTCAAGAATGTGACGAAGGATGGCCATGCGAAGGCGATGGCGACTCCGGTGCCGAGGGTCAGGACAGCTTGGTGCCAGGGTCGCATGGCGTCGGTGCCGATGAGGATGGCCTGGACGATGGCGAGGATGCCAATGAAGGCCCTCATGGCTGCGACGAGTGCTCGGTGGTTGACGTGATTTCCGATGTATGCTGCGATCGCTGGGCTGAAGAATGATGGGACGGCGCGAAAAGCGGCGACCGCTCCTACCCACAGGCTCGATGCGGTCAGGTCGTAAGCGACCCACGACTGAGCGGCGACGCGGGCTAGGACACCGATGTCGACGACGGCTTCGGAAGCCACAATCCAGTTGAAGCCACGATCGAAGAGTTGGTGAAAAAAGTTGGTGCCGTGCCTGTTGACGCTGCTGCGGAACGAATCGAGCGTGCTATGTACCGGTTCGTGCAATCTGGGTTCGGCCGCGATCTGTGTTTAAAGAGAAGGGATTACGCAGATAATTACAGATTGCAATATTCCACGATTGGTATTCATCGAATTTGGTTACCGTTTGCGAACGATGTATGGTTCGATGCCGTCTTCGTCGATGGTGACGCCGATTCCAGGCCGGTCGGGAAGTTGGAACGCTCCGTCTTGGATGTGCCAGCTGGTGTCTGAAGCGTCTTGCAGGAGGTTCGAGAGTCCGCCCTGAAATTCCTGTAGGAGTTCGGGTGATGAGACTGCGGCGCACTGGAGCGTGGCGGCTTGGAAGACGGACACGCCGTTACCCATGTGGGGAGTGACGGGGATGTTGTGATCGTAGGCGAGGTCTCGTTGTCGGATGAAGTCGCTGATGCTGGTGCGTCCGATGTCTGGCTGGTAGACGTCGAAAACGGGATCAGGGTCGAGCCAGTCGAGGATCTGGTGGGTTGTTCGGATGTGCTCGCCGAGAGCGATTGCGGAGCCGGGTGAGTTGTGCAACGTGCGATGGCTGGCTAGGTCTTCGGGTTGCAGCGGGCACTCGAAGAAACGGAGGTTGCGGTCGCCGAACTCTCGTTTCGCGGCAATGGCGTCTTCGAGTGCGCACATCCAGAGGGTGTCTACCATCCACTGCTCGATGTTGGGCGCGCCGTTGGAGAGGGCGTCTAGTTCGTCTAATGCGGCTTGTATGTCGCCGGATTGGAAGATCTTGGCGCCGCGGATACCTTGGTCGGTTAGGGATCTGGCTTGGGCGATACGCTCTTCGAGGGTTGCGCGACGGAGGCCGGAGATGTAGACAGGAATGTTGGTGCGCGGATCATCGTCTAGGAGTGTGGCGACGGGTACGTTGTTGCGTTTGCCGACGGCGTCCCAAACTGCTATGTCGAGTGCGGCGAGTGCGTCCATCCAGTAACCAGAGTTGACGCCGCGGCCGCGTTGGGAGTCGTAGACGAAGTCCCAGAGCGCTGTGGGGGATTCGAATTCGCGTCCGATGACCATCTCGGCGATGGCGGCGTCGATCATGACGCACACGATTTCGGGAGCGATGGGGGTGTTGGATTCGCCCCAGCCGGTGGTACCGTCGGCGAGGGTAACGCGGATCAGCGGCGTTTCGACCATCGTTGCGTAGACGGTCTGCCATCCGGGTTTGAATTCGTAACGGGCGAGTTCTGGTGTTGCCGTGGATTCTTCGTTCTGGCGTCGGTACTGTTCCCAGTAGCTTGGAGTATCAGGAAACGCCAGGTGTGCGGTGCGGATTTCGCTGATTGTGAATGAGAGGTCGTGGTTTGTCACAGGGTCTCCAGGTGGGTCGTCAACGCGCGCCTGATCTGGTCGAGGGAGGATTGGTCCAAGTTGCCCTTTTCGTTGGCGATGTGGAGTTGGGCGAGTGCCAGTGAGGCGTAAGCACGTGAGATGTCGGGGTTGAACTCGGAGGTCGTTACGAGGTGTTTTCGGATAGTTTCGATATCGCCTCGGACATATGGTCCGGAGATGGCGTCGGGTAGTCCGTCATCGGCGATGGCTACTGCGGTCGATCTGATCATGGGTGACAGCATCTTCAAGGCGCGGTCGCGTTCGATGCCTGCTGCATGCCACAGTTCGGCGGAGATGCCGACCAAGCCGGCGAGGAGACCGCACGCTAGGACGGCGGAGGCGTGGTAGAGGGCGTGGGCGGTTTCGCCTTGGATAGAGAACGTCTGAGATTCGAGCTCGTCCGCTAAGTTTTGCAGCCAAGCGGTCAAATCGTCGTCGTTGCAGTCGATCGCGAAGGCGATACCGTTGAGGAGGTGATCGGCGGCGTCGAACGGGAAGGTTTGGAGTGGATGGAATCCTGCTACTGACGCTCCTGCGTTCTCGGCGTCGTCCAAAACATCGAGCGTCAATGCGCCTGAACAATGGATTACTGAATGATGTGGTCGCCACTCGAGATTCGAGCAGACCTCTTGGATGGCGGAGTCGGAAGTGGTGATGAAGATCGTGTCGGCGGATTCCGGGACGCGAGCATAGTTCTCTACGATGGTCGCTTGCGGAAATCTCGAGCGGAGCCAATCAAGTCGAGAATTGTTCCGCGATGAAGTAGCAACGTCGTAAGAGCGGCCCAGGAGCGTTGCAGCTAGGGATGAACCGAGTTTTCCGGGGCCGATGATGCCGATTTTTCTTCTCTCAGAGTGTGTCATTGGATGTACTGGTGAGAAGCGGCCGATCGGGTGCAGCGGGTTGGGTTTTCTGCGATAATTGAGTGAATCAAGTATCGCATTTGATTTGGGTCGGTTCAGTCATACTCGGTTCGGCGGGCGTTCTTCGGCGTCTTCGGTCACCATCGCGCGAATCGGGCTCAGACACGTCGATGTGGCAGCGATGACGTGCGATCTAGCCATTACGAGTTGAGGAGTCTCTGAGATATGGATTTACCCATCGGAATGCAAACCCTTCCGCCTGCGTATGGCTACGACGATGTAGCGATCGTGCCGGGGGATGAGACGGTCAATCCGGATATGACGGATGTGTCTACGAGTTTCGATGGTTTCCGAATCGATATTCCGTTCATGGCTTCGGGTATGGACAGTGTCGTCGATCCTAAGTTTGCAGTGAAGATGAGCGACAAGGGTGGAGTTGCGGTCTTGAACATGGATGGTCTACACACTCGGTATGAGGATACCGATGAGATCTATCAAGACATCGCCGCAGCGCCCAAGAACGAGGCGACCGAACTCCTGCAGAAGATCTATTCGAAGCCTATTGACCCGGATCTTGTTGCAAAACGCGTTATCGAGATCAAAGAAGGCGGTGGTAATGCAGCAGTATCTTTCGTGCCGCAGACTGCCAAGCGGCACGCGCCTCTAGCCGCAGAGGCTGGCGCGGATATGGTGGTGGTGCAGGGGACCGTGATCACGAAGCGGCATCGATCGCAGAACAGTCCGGTCGGATTGCGGCTCTCAGATTTGGTTGAGGAAGTTGATGTGCCAGTCGTTGTCGGTAATACCGTGAGTTACTCGGTCACGAAGGAGCTGGCTGAAGAGGGTGTGCACGGGATATTGGTTGGAGTGGGCCCAGGGTCGGCATGTACGAGCCGTGAGGTTTTGGGCATCGGCGTTCCGCAGGTTTCGGCAACTATGGAGTGTGTTGCGGCGCGGAACGACTATTTCGAGGAGACGGGTCGGTACGTGTCGATAGTGACTGATGGCGGGATAAGGACTGGCGGTGATGTCTGCAAGTCGGTTGCGTGCGGTGCGGATGCGGTGATGATCGGCAGTCCGTTTGCGAAGACAGAAGAGGCCCCGGCAAAAGGGATGCACTGGGGTATGGCTACTTGGCACGATTCGCTGCCGCGGGGCACTCGGATCGACCTTGGGGTGAAATACACGCTGGATGAACTGCTCTTCGGTCCTTCGTCTACATCCGACGGAACATTAAATCTGGTTGGTGCGTTGCAGGTGTGCATGGGGTACGTTGGTGCCGAAACGATCAAGGAGATGCACGGCGCGCGGATGGTCTACGCTCCGGCGATCAAGACTGAAGGCAAGATCTACCAGATGGCGGGTGCGTAGTCTCGTTCAAATATCCAGTCGTTAGTGATCGGCTGGTAGCAGCTAGGGGAGAAGAGAGCGATGGAACTGCCCGATCCGAGCGCGTTGCCCACGCCGTTAGACGGCATCAAGGTATTGGACTGTTCACAGATCTTGGCTGGTCCGTACTGCTCGATGTTGTTGGCGGACATGGGCGCCGACGTCGTCAAGATCGAGAAGCCGGGAGGTGGTGATGACACTCGAAGGATGGGACCGCCGTTTTTAGAGGGCGAGTCGGCTGCGTTCCTAGCGATGAACCGCAACAAACGCAGCGTTGTGTTGAATTTTAAGAATCCCGACGGCGTGGCGGCGATGCGGAGGATGCTGGTGGATGCGGACGTGATTATCGAGAACTATCGCGCGGGCGTCATGGGACGTTTGGGACTGGATTACGATGCGGTCAAGGAACTGAACCCAAAAATCATCTATTGCTCGATTTCTGGTTTTGGCAGAACCGGACCTTACGCCGAACGGGCTGGTTTCGATCTGATCGCCCAAGGTATGAGCGGCGTGATGAGTTTTACGGGTATCCCTGGTTCTCCTCCTGTGAAGGTCGGGGTTCCGATGGCGGATCTGAACGCCGGGCTCTACTCTGCCTACGGGATTCTGGCGGCGTACATTCATCGTTTGAAGAGTGGTGAGGGGCAGTATCTCGAGGTGAGCATCATGGAAGCAGCGTTGGCTTACACGGTGTGGGAATCGGCAAGTTATTTCGCTACGGGTCAGATTCCACCGCCTTTGGGTTCGTCGCACAGACTGTCAGCCCCGTACCAGGCGTTGCGCACCTCGGATGGGCACATCACCATCGGTGCACCTAATCAATCGAACTGGGAGCGGATGTGCCGCTCCATCGGCCGCGATGACCTCTTGGGAGTTGAGACATATTCCGACAACGCAGGCCGTTTGCTCAACCGCGAATCGTTGGAGAAAGACCTGGAGGAGACTTTCGGAACGCGCACGACCGCTGAGTGGTGCGAGGTATTGGAAGCTGCTGGGGTCCCCGCAGGTCCGATCTACAACATGGCGCAGGTCTGGGACGATGAGCAGGTCCAAGCCCGCGAGATGGATGTCCCTCTCGAACATCCGAAAGTCGGTGGCACTCGGAACATCGGATTAGCCGCAAAGCTATACGGATCTCCTGGCAAGATTCACAGTCCGGCGCCGTTAATGGGTCAGCACACCCGCGAGGTGTTGGTAGAGTCCGGCTTCACCGACGCAGAAATTGATGATTTAGTCGCTTCAGGGGCAGCTGAAACGGCATAAGGTAGCGCAAGGCTAATCCGATATCGTCCGGATGTAGTTGACCAGGTGCCAAATTTCTTCGCTGGTCAGGTTGCCTAGTTGGGCGACCATCGAGGTGCCCTCGATGCCGTCGGCAATGAAGCTGTAGAGTTCGTTGTCGGTGTGCAGAGGGACGTGAATTGCGAGGTCGGCTGGGGGTGGATTGAGGGCTAATCCGGCTGGACCATCACCTTTCCCCGTATCGCCGTGGCACGTTGCACAGGTTGTGGCGTAGGTGGCGAGGCCCATATCTACAGAATCTTGGGTCAGCGGGAACGGATTGCCATCGCTTTCGGCGGGGAGACCTATCCCGACAACCGAGGCGTTGATGACGACGACCACACCGATTACAGCAACTAGGGTCGCGATGCCGTGCCCAGCAGAGAATCCGAACCGAATTGGTCGTTGGGAAGCAGTCATGACTGCGAAATAGGCGATGCCGATGATCGCAATCAGACCTCCGAAAGCCGCCATCGCAGCCCGAGGGGAAGGACGGATCAGATCAGATGCGAAGGTCCGGGAAGTGGCAGAGAAGCGTGTGGAGACGTGCGAGTCGAACGCGTCTGATCGAACGACGGTGATGTCGAGTTGGTATGCACCCGAGATTCCGATCGTGATGTCATCGAGGTGCCACTCGCCCGTTGACGGATTTTCAAGTGGGACGAAGTATTCGCCGAAGTCATCGTCGAGGTACTTGATGCGAGCACGGACCTCGTCGGCATGGACAAAAGGATCGCCGTTTCCGTCCATCAGATCGACCATCAACGAGTTTGTTCCGGTTTCGCCGGGATCGAGCTTAACGTTGATGTCGGCGCCAGCAATGGTTTCCGAGTGACTGACGTATTCGGCACCTGCAATCCCTGTCCGCTCCGCGTACTGACGAGCGGGTTCGAGGCTTGCGAGTCCGGCTGTTGCCAAGAGTACAGAGAAAGCCACGCCGAGTTCGATTGAAACGTACCGGGAAAGGGATCGGGTGTGAGTTGCGTCAGGTTCGCCCGCGCTTGCAACCGAGCGATTGTTTCGTATGGCGAGTGCTATAAGTACGACGAGGAGCAGAACTTTGATTCCTAGGACTCTGCCGTAAGGCGTGTTGAGAGCTTCAGGAATTGTTACTTGCATCAGGGACGAGACGATCCCAGATGCGACGAGGATTGACGTGGCAAAGATTGCGAGCGGGGCGAAACGCGAGGCGATCCGTCGGACCATCGTGCGAGCGTGTTGTTCGCCGGATCTAATGGCGTGGACAGACGCGACAGTCAGGTATGCGACACCACCGACCCACACGGTTGCCGAGATGATATGGATCAGATCGGTGGCGATGGCGAACCACCGAATGTCATTTGGTGTGGCGGCATTATGGCTCGTGAGCGCGATGAGAAGCAGATAGATCCCTCCGAGAGCGATCGCGCCGATGCCCCAAGGAGTTTCGGTGACGAGTGCAGTTTCATCGTCATCTAGGCTGATCTGGGCGTGACGGATCGATTGGCGGACGCCGATCAAGGTCACAACGGCCAGGATCGCGGTGGTGAATCGCCAAGACCAGAAACGGCCCCAATCGCTCTGTGTCACGACTTCGACGATTCGTCCGGCGTTGAGCGCGGCGAACCAGTCGTCGTAAGCGATGGCGGTTTGCAAAATCAGTTGGGCGACCTGCGCGACGACAACGACGACTATGGCTGCAATCGCGACGGTGACGAAGCGACCGCCGACGAGAGTCACGAATGCAAAGACATTGTCTTGATCTTCGGTGCGAGCGAGCCGATCAACTATCAGCAGTTCGAAGATTAATCCGCCCGCAAATACAGCAATGCCGATGTATATAAACCAACGAACGATCGGCTCGAAAGGAGATCGTAGTATCGGCTGTTGTTCGGCGGCGACGGATCCAGTGCCTAGCGGTTCGCCAACCGCAAACAGAAATGAGCCAGTGACTTTATGGCCGTCAACCGAAGAAACGTTCCGCCATGCGACCGTGTAAATGCCATTCTCAATTTCGCCGATTTTCACCCACATAGCTGTAGGCTCGGTAGGTTCGAACTCAGTCGCGCCGTCGGTGACTTCTGCGCCTGAGCCGTCGCGCACAGAAATGGCGCTAAACGCGGGCTCGATCGGTTCCGTGAACCAAATGATTACTCGTTCGGGCGGTGAATCAAGCTCCTCGGAAGGATGAGGCGAGGATTCGGCTAGATTGGCGTGCGCGGAAACGTTTTGGTTGATGAGGACAACAGTTGAGGAGGCGATGATCGTGAAGATGGCGATGACAGCCAGTTTCGTTCGCTTACGCGAAATCATTTCGTCGTCGTCATTCTTCGTCGTTTGCGAAACTGGACTGTTGCCGAAGCCGGCGTATACGCCTTTCCCGTTGTGCTCTGCGGCGTTTATTGCCACTGGACCACGCCAAGAAACTCATGAGCACTACGAATGAGACGATGGCAACGACGGTTCCGATTTCGTCCCAGTAACCGACGGATCCGTGCAGCAGGATGGTGATCATGAGGATTTCTCGCCGCGTCGGGTCAGGATCGAATTAATTGCGCCTTCTCGCAATGGTAATGGCGAGGATGCTCATCACCACGGCGAGTACGCCGAGTGACACTCCCACGATACCGATAATCATGCTCAGAGACGCGGTTGACGATGTCGCGTCGAGATCAGTTTCGAGATTTTGTGCGGTGTCAAGCGCGCCCTGCGCGGCGTTCCGAATCTCGCGGTTGCTTTCCAATACCACTGGAAACTGTACCGCGTCGGATGCGATCACAGTGTCGAACGTATCGGGCCCGGAGTCGAATGTTTCGTCGATGTGGTTTCCTTCGATGGAACCGAAGAATCTAACACGGTAATCACCTGGAGCTGTGGGTATGAACTCGGCGATGTAGTGTCCCGGATCATTGATCACTTCGGTCAGCGCCAGCGTTTTGGAAGTGGAGGTCGACAGATGCGTCAACTCCATCTCCAGAGTCTCAGAAAGTCCGGTTACCCGGTTGGCCAAGGCTTCGACATCAGTTGATACGTCCGGTGCGTCCGCCTCAGCCATGTTGATCATCTCGGACGTCATAGACGACTGAGGGCCACTCATGATCACGGTCGTTCCATACTCATTATTCACCCAAACCACGCTATCGCCGATGTTCACGTTGATCCGTCGAGGTTGTATTCCATCTTTAACTAGCGCGACCGTTTTTTCAACCACCTCATGCGTCTCTTCTTCGGCTACCACGATTACGCCTTGATGGTTGCCAGGGTGTATATGGTACGGGATGCCGAAACCGCCCAAATCTTCGGTGATTTCGAATCGAAAAGATTCATCACGACGAATGCTCGGAGAGATGAATAGGGCACCATGAGTCAGGATGTCGACACCTTCGCTTTGGACGGTTGGCGGGGACTGAGTACCCTCGTGGTCGTGATCGTGAGAGTGGTCATCTTCGGCATGGTGATGATCCGTCTCCAATCCCATCTCGGGGGCAGCTTCGGATGCAAATCCTTGGTGTCCAATTCGAGTCACGACCAGTGAAAGGGCGTTAAGCTGACCTTCGTAAGCGGGTTCTTCTAGGAATCCGACAACGAAGTTGTAGTCCCCGACGTCGCGGCCCTCGTGGGCAGATGCTGGCGATGCGAGCGTAGCGGACAGAGTGCCGATGACGGCGACTAAAAGGATCGCGACAGTTTGGCGTCTTGTATTTAACCGACGAACGGCGTTCATTTCGATCCTCAGATACGAGTGCGGACGGTTAAAGATACGCACGCATTGAGGTTCCGGTTCCGAACTGTCCGTTGACGATGGCGTCATCCGATTTCATCGCCAATCTATTTGACGCATCAGGCGCGTGCGAAGTCCGGTCGGTACGCGGTCTGTAGTGTGCGGAGGTCGAAACCTTCGGGCTGGGCACCGACTGCGAAATCGTAGAGAGCGGCCTTGAAGATTCCTTCCAGAGTTTGCACCGTTGCGATCGCGAGTCCAACGAGCAAGACGCCGACGATAACGCCCACAGGTGGATAGATGAGGAACAGCAGTATTGCAGGGACCACCGCACCTACGACGGCGAGCAAATAGACGATGAAGAAGCCGAACGATGCTGTGATCTGTCGTCCCCAGGTCTGTCGGATAATGCCTGCAGACCGTTTGATCGAAGATACGGGCCCTTGGTTTTCAGAGACCATCACCGGAATAACGAAGAAGGTCATGAATTCCCACACGCCTTCGATCATGCTGTAAATCATCTGCACGATGAAGTTGTCGGTTTGCGACCTCAGGACGCGGAACAGCGTACCGACGATGGCAGAGATGACGGACCAGAGAAAAATGTGGTGGATGTGCTTGGTGGCATGGCTGAGCCCCGACATCACATTGGGATCGCCGCCGCGGAGCCGTTCGAGAGCTGCGGACACAAGAGCAGCGTTGAAGAACGTGGTGATGAAGTAAGCGAACAAAATCATCACCAAGAAACTGATCAAGTTGCCGGATTCTGCAACCCCAAATGCGAATCCTGCGAATCCGAGGACTAGAAGCCCCATCCCTGACATAACAGGGAAGAGGATGAGTTCGCGATCCTTCATCAGGACGTTCCAACTCATCTTCATCAGTTCGAAGGTGTGACCGATAGTCGCGAACATAATCCTGATCTGCTCCTAATCGTCCGATGGGAATTAACGCGAAGTTCATTGAAAATGGTACTACACACCAGTTCACGGACAGGAATTTCAAATGTCGTCAGGCCCGTACAGCGCCCATATGTCAGCGGCGATTGAAGCCGCGAATGCCGCGAGCGAAGTGTTGATGGCTCGATTTCGGGCGGGAGTAGCGAATCTTTCGAGTTGGGAAAAAACGCCTGGGGCGTTGGTCACGGAGGCTGACATCGAATCGGACGAGGTGATCGCGGACGCGTTGCGGCGATCAGGTTGCGGCGGTCAAATCATCTCTGAGGAAAGCAATGTCGATCTTGGCGGTTCAAATCGAATCGAATGGCTGATTGACCCTCTTTGTGGCACCGTGCCGTTCAGCACCGGAATGAATCACTGGGGTGTGAACATTGCTATGCGTGACGGTGGCGAGTTGGCGTTGTCTGCTTTGTCGATCCCGACCAGCGACGTGTTGCTGACGGCGGCAACAGATGACGGAGTCAAGCTGAACGGAGTGCCACTAAATGTCGCGGATCCAGATCGCGATGTTGATGGGGTGACTGTGGGATTGGAGATTGATGGGCAGCATGTTTGGCGGTCGCTATTGGAATCCGGCGGATTAGACTGGGTCACTCAGATCCTCCAAGCGAACAGTTTCGCGTCGGCGGCGTACCCGTTGATGTTGGTGGCTACGGGTCGGATGGCGGCGGCTGTTTTTTATCGCATCGACCCGATGCACGTGGCGGCGGGAGCATTGGCGGCAACTATGCTGGGTGCGCGAGCAACTGAAGGTGATGGTTCACCGATAGATTGGTCGCTTGACGACGAGTTACCGATGGTTGTGGTCGGCTGGCCCCGCGTTCACGATCAGTTGATCGAGGCGATCAACGTGACGGGTTAATCGTCAATCAGGTGAGAGGCGGTGCTGGACAACGCAGTCTCGGTACTGCCGGGGAATGGCGCAGTGCTGAAGACGGCGTTTCCAAGCATGATCATGGTCGCTACGCCGCCGTTGGCTTGAGCCTGGTCGATTGAGTTCTTCACGCGATCATCCATCAGCAATCCGCTCGATTCTGCGAACCCCAACGCGAGTTCAATCAGTTCGGGGAACGTGATTTTCGGACCGTTATCGACCGTATTTTGTATCGATGCCAGAGCTCGATCTGCAGCGTCGTTGATGCGTTTGTGTCGTTCGTGGTCAGCAAGGATCTCGCTAGTTCGGATTTTCCCGAAGTAACGCCAATGAACCGGTGTCGGCGGTAAATCTATGTTCGTGGCGGCAAGTGGATGACCGACCATCGTTTTGACAAGACACCCGCCGTTGTACTGGGCACAAACGTCTCCGAGGCCAGTGAGGTTTCGCACTTCAGCGATGTGGGCGATCATTGCGAGTTCGTCGCGCGTCTTTCCGATTTCGAGTAGATGATTGGCCGCGATCAAAGATGCGAAAGTAGCTGCACCGCTTAAACCGAAACCGCTGCTTAACGGTAGATTCGAGGTGATGTCTACTTGCAGCGGCAAATCAGTAACGTCTCGTAATGCGCCCGTGACGGTCGGAAACTTGATGGGATTACCGTTGAAGGAAACTCGAGTGTCGCCATCGTCGGATCGTGAAACACCAACGTAAACGCCGTCACTAACAGTGAATCCCCATCCAAGGGAGTGCATCTTCGCCGGGTCTTCGTGGGCGATTATCTTGAAGAGCCCGGAGATGTTGCCTGGTGCGAACGCTCTTGCCGGGCCGAGCGTTGAGTTCTGAGACGACATCGAATCCCGGGAGCTCTGAAATATCGCTAGGCGGAGATCAGGCGGTGAAAACGATGCCGCGTAGCACGTTGGCTTCATCGCTCGCCATAAACGCGACAACGTCAGCGACTGCCATAGGATCGGTCAGGTTGGCGACTTGGTGCTCCACCTCGGCAGTTGGCTTTTCGGTTATTTCGCCCGTGGATCGGAGCTGGGCAATCTTTAACGGCGTTTCCACTGACCCCGGCGCAATGTCGTTGACGCGGATGCCTTGGGCTTCAAGGTATTGCTGCATGACCATGGTGAAGCCGTGCACGCCGCCCTTACTCGCGCCGTACGCGTAAGACGACGACCCGCCTTTGACCCCTGCGCCGGAAGCGGTTAGGATGATCGTGCCGCGGTGCGGACCAGGCTTCTTGAGCATCTCGATGACTACGTACTTCGCCATGAGATAGGTGCCGCGCAGGTTGATGTCGAGGACCGTGTCCCATGTCTTCTCCTCGAACCTATCGAGCGGGATCGAAGCTCCGTGTAGGACGCCGGCGAAGTGCAGAAGGACGTCGATGTCCTCGAGCCATGCCTTTGCGGCAGTTACGGTACCGGCAACGTTTGCTTCATCTCGGACATCCACGCTCCAGAACCTGGAGTTACCGCCGTTGTCGTTGATTACTCGAGATGTGTCGTTGCCAGCTTCGTTGTTGTTGTCGAAGATAGCGACTTGGGCGCCTAATTCAGCAATGCGGATTGAGGATGCGCGACCGATACCGGTTGCTCCGCCAGTAACGATGCATCTTTTTCCGGTTAGGTCTGCGGGCATTTGAAACTCCTAGGCGATAGTTATCGATTCTAGTCGCGCTCGGTTCAATCCCACGTGATTCCCGCAACTTTCGCGGCTGCGCGGATGCCAGCGGCAGCGGCGGGGATCTTCTCGTCCGGATAGTGTTCAACCGTGACGATGATGTTGGGTGCCGCTTCTTGCAGTCGCTTGAGAAGAGTTACGTTGTCGAGCAGCGCGTTGGGTGCACCGATCACTTCTTCCTCGAAATGAGGCAGCAGCGCGTCGACGATGCAGAAATCTTTGGCGTCACATCCGACGATCTCATTTGCCATCAGATCAACACATTCATTGATCAGTGACGTCGTGTCGTATGCGATGTCGAGAGAACCGACGAGGTTAACAGGGTCCATGTTGTAACCGAGGGCTGGCATGTCGACGGCGTCGAAGAAGTCGCGGACTCGTTGCGGTGTGTAAAGAGGGCAAACGACACCGGACTCGACAACGAGAGTGATGCCTTCGGATTCGGCGACGGCGCACACCCGCTTAGCGCTTTGGACGAGCCGGTCGAAGGTTGCGTCGGATCGGTTTTCGGGATGCGGCAGCCAAGGTCCGTTCGGGTTTAGGCTGCCGGGTCGGAAGTAGGTTGTGGGGCAGCCCATTTTTGCCGAAAGGCGAATCGAAGCTTCAAGGAAATTCACCGTCCAAGCGCGTTGTGCTTCATCATCGCTGCACAATCCACCGCCGTATGCGCCGCGGGTCATGGGCATCTCGAGGCCGTTTTCGGCATATAAGGATCTGATTCTTGCTATGTCGGCGTCACTGCCCAAAATTGGGTCTGCAATAGTGAGAAGGGCAGAGACGAAGCCGTTTTCGGCGACTTTCTGTACCTGTTCCTCCTCTACTTCAAGCCAATCGCCGCGTACGAATCCGGCAACACCTAGACGCATGAATGTTCACCTTTCATATCGAAATGCGGTTTCTAGCAATCACCCGCATCTTTCCATCTTATCCCTGAGGTTGAAGCGGCAAGTGTTGAATCAGCCGATGCGACATCTCTAGGATTTGAGATAGCGTCGCAGCAATCATGCGCGGGATCGCCGTTATTAGCGCGTGTCGAACGATTCGGCGCGGTCTCGCGACGAATTGGTCAGGTCATCGATCACACCTGATGGTATCGAGAATTCCAGAGCCGTGGGAACTGGGGGATGTTCTCTCTGAGGTAAGCGACCTGTTGGAGGTCGGTGGGGTTACGGTCGCAATCAAGCGGCTCTCACCACTGCGTCCCGCGGACATGTCGGCGGTGGTTGCAGAGCTTTCGGAAGAGCATCTGCAGCAACTGCTGACGAAGATGGCGAACGAGTCCATCGCGAAGATCTTGGACTACCTCGATGTCGATCGCGGGTCGCGAGTTTTCGAGGCCATCCCCGAAGCGCGACGCCCCACGGTCCTTGACGAGACCTCTCCCGATGTCGCCGCGGACCTGCTTCATCGCATAGCTTGGGATGATGCGGCGCAGACGCTGGTTCGGATGCGGAACCTCAACATAATCGGCGATTTGCTGATCCACGATGACGATGACGCGGGTGGGTTGATGTCGCCCTCCTTCGGTAAGTTGAGGGAATATTGGACCGTTCGTCACGCGCTGCGGGTGCTCGGGCAGCTAGGCCTCGATCCTGAGATGCTGCGAGAGCTATTTGCGGTTGATGCGAACGACACTCTGGTAGGTCGAATGGAGTTGTCGGAACTAGTGTTTGCGCCCCCGAATGTGACGATCAGCGAGATTATGAACCGTGATGTCATCTCGGTGTCCGCGACGGAAGACCAGGAGAGCGCGGTTCGGTTGATGCAGAGATACCGATTGCCGAGCATTCCGGTCACGAATGCGCGGCGTCAACTGCAAGGCGTCATTACATCGAACAGTTTAGTGGAGGTCGCCGAACAGGAAGCTACTGAGGACATGTTCCGACTGTTCGGTGTGGTTGGTATCACTCCCGGTTACAACGTCAAGGAAGCGATCCAGAACCGTCTCCCGTGGCTGGTGCTCAATCTCTTCACAGTGATCACGGCGGGTTACGTATTGAGTCTCTTCCAGTCGACGCTGGACACCATGGTTCTGTTGGCTGCGTTCTTACCGGTCGTCATGGGCCAGGCTGGCATCGCGGGTACCCAGACGGTGACGATCATCGTACGTTCGATGGCTCTCGGGGAGCGCACGACTGCCAACGTCTGGCAGCTTTTGTTTTTCGAGTTGATGTTGTCTTCGGTTCAAAGCATCGCCGTGGGTGGCATTCTCGGCGTGATCGTCCACCTTTGGAAAGGCGATATCGCGTTGACGATATTGGTGACGGCGTCGTTGGTCTTGAACCTGATTTTGGCGGGACTAAGCGGGGTGATCGTGCCGATGTTTATGCGCTTGATCCGCATCGACCCAGCGATGGCATCGGCCGTGATCGTAACCACTGCGACCGATATCTGCGGTATCGTGATGTACCTCGGTTTGGCGACGATCTTCTTGTCGTTGCTAGTCAACTAATCGCCGGTTCAGCGATCAGCAGCTACTCATCTCCGAGGAACGCGGCAGCAACGTGACGTCTTTGGATCTTTCCGGTTGCAGTGCGCGGCAACTCGTCGGCGAAGTAGATGACGTCAGGAACCTTGAAATCGGCCAGACGATCTCTGCAGAAGTTTTGGATGTCCTCCTGCTCGCTATCTCCACTGAGCACAACCGCCGCTTGGACGGCCTCCCCGTAGTGCGAGTCAGGGGCAGCGAAGCAGACCGCCTCGGCAACCGCGGGATGTTCGAGTAGGGCGGCGTCGACTTCTAGAGGAGAGATTTTTTCGCCGCCGCGATTAATCAATTCTTTTAAGCGACCGGTCAAGGTCAGATAACCGTCTGCATCCAGCATCCCTTGATCGCCGGTCCGGAACCAATCGTTGACGAATGCGTCGGCGTTGGCTTCTTCGTTGTTGTGGTACCCCCACATCACGTTGCGACCCTTGATCACGACTTCACCTCGTTCGCCGGTGCTTGCCAGATCTCCGGTGTTTTCATCGGCCATGATGGCGATCTCTACCCCTGTCGCCGTTCCAACAGTGCCCGGTATGCGAGCGCCGGGAGGCAGGGGGCTGCTGGACATCTGGTGAGATGCCTCCGTCATTCCGTACGCTTCCAAAACCGGTGCGTTAAAGCGGTCTTCGAGTGCGTCGAAAACGGTCGGAGCCAACGCGGCGGAGCAGGAGCGGATGAATCTGAAAGATTCGTGCGGAGCATCGTCGTCATCGGCGCGCGTCAACAGGATCTGGTGGATTGTCGGGACAGCTGAGTACCAGGTGGAGCCCGATTCTGACTGCTGCTGCCAAAAAGCACTGGCAGAGAATCTTGGCGGAACCACGACCGTGCCGCCAGAGTTAAGTGTCGACAGGCTTGCGCCGATCAACCCGTGAACATGGAAGAGCGGCATCACGATAAGTGAAGTGTCGTCAGGAGTGAGCGCGTAAGTGTTTTTGATGTTTTCGATCGACCGCATCAAATTTAGGTGTCGAAGTGGAACGCCTTTGGGACGGCTCGTGGTCCCCGAAGTGTGGAGGAACAGCGCGATGTCAGAATTGCTAGGTGCCGTGGCGTCTACTGATGATGCGAGTTCGGAGCCATTAGCCGATAAGGAGACTCTGAGGTTTCCGTTCGACGTTTCGATGCTCGCGTCGATGACGCTTATACCCAGACCAGCGGCTGCTGCACGCGCTGGATGCGGCCCATCCGGGAGGATCGCCACCTTAGCTCCCGCGTCTTCCATGTAAAACGTGAACTCATCCGTCGTGTATGCCGGGTTCAGCGGAGCAGCGATGGCACCAGCGCGTGCGACGGCCAAGAAGGTCGCCAGAAATTCGTATCCGTTTACGAGTACGATCGAGACAGCTACGCCAGGTTCCACGCCATTCGCTGCCAGAATGTCTCCGAGCCGCGAGATCTCGCTGTCGAGTTCGTCGTATGACCACGCGCCGATATCAGGGGCGATGACTGCGGTGTCGGATCCGGACGCGGGTTGTAGTAGTGAGTTGAGAGTGTTGGTATCGCTCAATGTGAGCTCCGATGGTGTCTCTTTACGCTAAGGTTCGTGAGAATTTTAACTTTTCAACGAATCAGTCGCGCAGGATCACGAGGACACGCTCCAAACCGGCGAAATCAAGATGGATTTGGATTTCGGCGTCTGGTAGCGTTTCTCGTGCCACCGCCAAGCAAGGCTCGGCGACGGGGGGATCGATCTCGATGAAAGCCACCGCAGGGTTGTTCTGACGCAGCAGCGTTGGTAGCGAGCCAATCAACGGACGCAGAATATCCATACCGTCTGCACCACCATCCAAAGCTCTACGAGGCTCCCAATCACGTACTTCAGGTTGAAGATCAGCTAGAGCATCTGTCCTGATGTACGGAGGATTTGACACAACGATGTCGTAGTTCCCGGCCAACGGTTGTTGAGCAGCGTCTTCAAGTTTGAATTCGACGTCCGCACCGTGCTTCGCAGCGTTAGATTTGGCGAGTTTGAGTGCGTCTATATCAACGTCTGTCGCGGTCAATTCTGCGTCCAGCAATTCCGTGGCCAATGTAATGGCGATGATCCCCGACCCAGTTCCGATATCGCAAACTTTCGGACGCTGCAAGTCGCACGAATCAACGAATTGGAGACACAAGTCGATCAGTAATTCAGTTTCTGGACGCGGGATCAAAGAACGATTGTCAATGTCGAAGGGTCGGCCGTAGAACTCCGTTTCGCCAAGGACATACGCGAGTGGTTCGCGGGTTTCGCGTCGGGCCAGGAGGCGATTCACGTGGTCGAAGGCGGTTTGCGACAGCGTTTCAGCGTGATTCGCCAGTAGTTGCTCTGGAGAAAAACCGCAGGCGTACCGAACGATGCTTCGTGCCTCGATCGAAGCCTCATCTGAAGGTATGCCGACGTTAATCAACCTTGACTTTGCACCGCGGATCGCTTCTGCGATCGGTGGCATTGACATCACGTGGCTAGTTGGCAGATGCGGCTTGGATTTTCCGCGTCTGCTCAACCTGCAACAGTGCTTCGACGAATTCATCGATCTCACCATCGAGAATCTTCGGGAGACTGTGACTGGTCAGGTTGATGCGATGATCAGTGACGCGTGATTGCGGGAAGTTGTAGGTTCGGATCTTCTCGGATCGGTCGCCGGAACCGACTTGTGCTTTGCGGTTAGCTGCTTCTTCGGACGCTCGGCGCCGAAGTTCCATGTCCCAAAGGCGTGCCCGCAGGATGTCCATTGCCTGCATTTTGTTTTGAAGTTGCGAGCGTTCGTTTTGGCACTGGGCGACGATGCCTGTGGGTTCATGCGTGATACGAACTGCAGTGGCGACCTTATTCACGTTTTGACCACCATGGCCGCCGGCGTGGAATATGTCGATCTTCAGATCCTTGTCGTCGATCTCGATGTCGATATCTTCAGCCTTGGGCAGCACCGCGACTGTGGCGGCTGAGGTATGAATACGCCCCTGCGATTCGGTTTGAGGCACGCGCTGCACGCGATGGGTTCCGCTTTCGTGCTTAAGACGCGGGTACGCACCCTCCCCTTCGATCTCGAAGATCACCTCTTTGAGGCCGCCAATCCCAGTGTCATTGAGTGAGAGGACGGATGTTCGCCAGCCGTGGTTTTCCGCAAATCGCTGATACATGCGGAAGAGTTCGTTTGCGAAAAGGCCCGCTTCATCGCCTCCAGTCCCGGCTCGGATCTCCAACACGGCGTCGGCATCGTCGGTCTCATCCCTAGGGATCAAAGCGATTTGAATTTCGCCGATCAGCTCCTCGAAGCGTTTGCGTTGTTCATGCGCCACCTCACGTGCCATCTCTAGCATTTCCGCATCGGTCTCGTCGGCGATGATGGCTTCGGCGTCAGTGATCTCGTTGGCGACAATGTCAAATTCGTCGCGGAGCCTGACTAGTGCGGCGATGCGCGCGTATTCCCGACCCAACCGTTGCATCTGTAGATGGTCGGACACTATCTCCGGTTGCGACATCTGCGTCTCGAGCTCAGTCTGACGCTCGGCCGCTACGTTCAAGCTTGAGCGGAGTCGTTCTTCCACTGTGCTGTTGACAGAAGGCATTATTCGACGGTCGCGATTGCTTCAGAGATGGATTTGGCTTCGAGCTTGATTGTGCTTTGTTCGCCTTCGAATTGAAGCGGTTTTAAGGCTGCGATTCCTTGTTCAAGTTCGCGGTTGCCAATGATGATCGCGTAGTTTGCGTTGGAGCGGTTGGCGTATCGCATCTGGGCGCGCATCGACTTACCGGCGGGTGCAGTGATCACTGACAATCCAAGGTTTCGTAACTCAGCAGCTAACGACGCTGCGCGACTAGTAGCGTCATCACCCACGTGAACCATAACGGCGTCCGCAGCAGGCGAAGCGACCTTCAAAGATTCTTGGCGCTTGATTTCGAGAATGATCCGTTCGATCCCAGAGCCGAATCCGACTCCAGGCGTCGGATTGCCTCCGAGGATCTCGATAAGTGGGTCGTATCTGCCACCGCCGAACAGTGAAGTTTGGCTACCTTCGGTTGGCGGCTCGAACTCAAACACAGTGCGGTTGTAGTAATCCA
The DNA here is from genome assembly GCA_965204425.1 of Dehalococcoidia bacterium. Lineage (GTDB taxonomy): Bacteria > Chloroflexota > Dehalococcoidia > Lucifugimonadales > Lucifugimonadaceae > Bin127. The sequence continues at coordinate 1,479,465 of OZ241990.1, read as the reverse complement.
ATCCGCGGACCAACGTGTGGTCGACATGGTAGTTGAATTCAGGGTAGGCAGACTTCAACCCGTCGAGGAGCGTCAGAAGCGTATTCCAATGCTGCTGCGACTCGTCCGAGAGGTAATCAAGGGACTTAGGGGCATCGGCGCTTAATTTTCGCGTCGCTGGCTCTTTGGAATCGAGCAGACGTAGGGGCGCCCGTTCGAGTCGATCGCGATCGACTTTTGGAAGATCGTTTGCGTACTTGTAGTAGTGGTTACGCAGATCGTCCGCGTAACCACTCCGGGTTTCCGGATCACCGATCGAATTGATCCGTACCGAAACATCGGATAGACCTAGGGCAGTAATGTAACGCAACCCGATTTCGATGATCTCGGCGTCGATCACTGGCGATGGGTCGCCGATTGCCTCGCATCCGAATTGGTGGTGTTGGCGGTATCGCCCCGCCTGCGGTCGGTCATAACGGAACATCGGAGCGATGTAAAAGACGCGCACTGGCTGGGGCAAGTTGTGCATCCCATGCTCGATGTAGGAACGGCAAACCGGTGCAGTGCCTTCCGGTCGCAACGTGAGAGATTCCCCGCCGAGATCGTCGAAGGAGTACATCTCCTTTTGGACGATGTCGGTTTCGTTGCCCACACCTCTTCGGAAGAGGGCAGTCTGTTCGAACACGGGCGTGTCGATCTGTTGATACCCAAATTGGCGCGCGGTTTGGATCGCGGTCGACCGAACCGCGTTCCAAAGGGTTTGATCATCAGGAAGGATGTCGGCAACGCCTCTCGGCGCACTGAAATTTCGTTGCTCGCCCATCTCTCACCGATTCTATGTTGCCCCGATTGCGACGGCGTTGCGAACGGGATGCTGCATAGCTGCTTTGTTAGACTTTCGGATACTGCGTCGGGGCATGGCGCAGCCTGGTAGCGCACTTGACTGGGGGTCAAGAGGTCACAGGTTCAAATCCTGTTGCCCCGACCACACTTCCCAATCTGCTTCTCCGTATTTCCGGCTGTCATGAAACGCGACTCAACGCGGACCGCTCTTACGACCTGATGACTGGTTTACGCCAGTCGGCGCGCTCGTTTTACGGCGGGTTGCAGCGAGAGGAATACGATTGAGGCGATGACCATCAGGACCGCGCCGGTGATTAAGACCGGCTCGTAAGTACCCAGTCGGTCGAAGGTGAAACCCGCAGCAACGGGCGCGACGATGAGAGCCATGTTGTAGATCGGCGCCATCATGCCGCGGATCGTGGCGTAGCGAGCGCGCCCGAATAGATCTCCGATAATCGCCCAATTCAATGAACTCCCAGCTTCCGAGCCGACGAATAGAAGCATAGCGAGGAAGATTGGCCAAGTGCCTTCGACGAGGGTTATCAGGAACAGGCTACCGGCGGAGGCGCTGTAGAGGAACGTGAGCATTAAAGGGCGACCGACTCGATCGCTGATGTAGCCCGTAAAGATGATGACGGGGACGGCGGCGAGGGAAATTGCGCCGACGAGATTGGCGGCGGTCTGTTGGTCCTCTCCCCGGGATACGAGTATGGGAATGAAGTGGAGAAAGATCGTGCCGTGAACCGAAATTCGCAGCGTGGTTGCAGTCACGAGGATCCAGAAAGACGGTGTCTTGAGGGCTTGTTTAGTCGTGAAATCACCGTCTGAAGCTGGGTTAGAATCGGCGGATTCCGAACTGTCGGTAGTACTGGTTACCTGATGTCTCGCCGCGGCACGTTCGCGGATACGCCGTCGCATGTGGGTGTAGGAGACGCCGCCGTCGGGTTTGAGTCCCATGCTCTCAGGTGATCGACGGAATAGGAACGCCAGAGGTGCGATCAAAACGATCAAGATGACGCCGACGATCCATGAAGTCGTTTGCCATCCGAGGTTGATGACGCCAACCGAGAGCAAAGGGATTACGATCGCGCCGCCGAGCCGGAATGCGGCGCTGTTTATCGACATCACCATGCCCCGGTAACGGACAAACCACGTATTTAAGGCAGCGGTGGTCGCCTGCATGAAGGATGTTGACGAGCCGATCGAGACAACGCATAGGTAGACGATGAGGAACGCGATGTACGTGTCTTGCCTCGATAACAAGATGTAGCCAAACCCGGTCATTAGCGTGCCGCCGAGGATCAGCGGAATGTACCCGAATTTGTCGAGGGCCCATCCGGTTATCGGTCCGAGGACGCCGTTTTCAGCCCTGGCGAGGGCGAAAGCGAGAGATGTCTGCCAGTATTGGATGCCGAGCGATTCAGCGACGGGGATGAAGAATACGGCGAAGCCTTGCCACACGATTGTTCCGCCGAGCGCGTTCATCACTGACGCGCCTGCGAGCATGTACCACCCGTAGTAGACGCCCTGGAAACGCGATCGGCGCACTGGCGTGGCTCGATTCACCCGTTGATTCCAGGTTCGGTTTGAGCGGTCGTATGGTCGATCCGGTCGAACCTAGCTTGCGATTTAGGCCACGATTTCGCGAGACGATCGTAGAGCACGATGTTGACGGTCATCCCTAGATTGAGCGATGCCATCGTGGGGATCATCACCTTGTGCGTTACGCGATTGAGTATTTCACTTGAAATCGAACCGTTTTCCGGACCAAAGACGTAGCAAGCGCGCTCGGGGTGTTTGAAATCCATCAACGATTCAGCGTCGTCGCACAGTTCGATGCCGACTACTGTCGCGCCTTCTGGAACCGCTTCAAGCAGATCTCTGGATCTGATCACCGGGACATGTTTGAACGAACGCATCGGGTCGGTGTGCAATTTCGGTAATCGGATACCTGAGGTCTGGCCGCCGATGATCACCATTCGTGCATCAAAGCAAAACGCCGCCCTCATCGCATGGCCGACGTTCACGGGGTCTGTAGGCCTGTCCAACGCAACACATGCGAAGCCGCGTTCCTTCCGCATCGACGGTCGGTTCACGTAACGTTCGTATCTCGTGCGCCTTTTCCGATGAGGCGAGTCGTTTTCGACGTCCATTGCCTAAATCGGTGGTCTTCGACTATGCCAGCCAGCGATCTCTTCGTAGGCGTGACCCACTCGTAACACCATCGACTCGTCAAACGCGTGTCCAGTGATCATGAGGCCGATTGGCATGTCCGTCGAGTCGAATCCGCACAACACGGAGAGCGATGGCTCACCAGTGACGTCGAAAATCGAAGTGAACAGCGGGATCTCGTGGCTCTTCTCGGCAATCACGTCGCCAGGTGGCACCGTGCATTCGGCGATCGTGTGCGCAAGAACGGGAATTGACGGTGTAGCAAGCACGTCGACATCCTTGGTCGCTTCGGCCATGCGTACGCTGAACGCCTGCCTTGCGCGTTGCGCCCGGATGTAGTCGACTGCGGGTATCGCAAGGGCGGTCTGGATCCGACCGCGCACCCCCGGCGTGTAGTCGTCGGCGTGTTCCGCCAACATCTTTTCGTGCACCGCGAGTCCTTCAGCAACTGAGATGATCACGTTGATCGCTCTGCCTTGCGAAACCCACTTCATCGGTATGGGAACGATTTCGGCGCCGTTGTTGGCAAGAACCTCGATCGCCTCGTTGACGCTCGTCATCACCTCAGGATCAACGACGTCAGGGTCGAAGAAAAAGTGTTCCGGAATCCCGATCCGCAAGCCGTCCAATCCCTTGTCGAGATCGGCTGCATAATCCGGGACAGGACGATTAGAAGACGCGATGTCACCAGGATCGTGACCGGCGATCACTTTGAGCATGTGGGCACAATCGGCGGTGCGGCGCGTCATTGGCCCGACGTGGTCCTTGCTCCATGAGAGGTCAAGGACACCGGTGCGGGGGACTCGGCCATAGGTCGGTTTGATACCAGCGATCCCGCACAGGGACGCCGGCATTCGGATGCTGCCTCCGGTGTCTGAACCGAGCGCACCGTAAACCAATCCACCAGCAACAGCTGCGCCGGAGCCGCTACTCGAACCACCGGTGATCTTGTCGATGTCCCACGGGTTGTGTGCATCGCCGGTGTAAGGATTGACGCCTGCAGATCCCAACGCGAACTCGACGAGGTTGGTTTTGCCGATCGTGATCGCGCCCGCTTCGTTGAGGCGATTGGTCACCGTCGCATTTGCCGTCGCGATGTTCGATTGCAAGACCTTCGACCCAGCGGTAGTTGGTTTACCGGCGACATCGACGAGGTCCTTTAGACCGATGGGGATGCCGTGCATCGGTCCACGGTAGTTGCCGCCTGCGATCTCCGTTTCGGCTTTCGCTGCCGCCGCAAGTGCCTCATCATTCCAGACATCGAGAAATGAATTCAGTTTCGAGTCGAGCTTCGAGACGCGTTCGAGCGCGATCTCGGTCAGTTCGACTGGGGAGACCGATCCGTCTTTGATCTTTGGCGCAAGTTCGTGGATCGAAGCGAACGCCAGATCTTCGCGTGCGTTGCTCATTGACTACTCCCTTCGCCGGAACCATCGGCCAAAACCACTGGGTGAAAGACGTTAGAGGGTTCGTGGTCTTGGTAATCAATGGATCTCACCACCACAAAAGCGGCGTAGAGCGCGTCACTCCCCTTGGCCGCGAGTTTCGCGTGTTCCTCCGAGATAGGTATCCCAGCAAGCTCGCCGCCGGTCGCAATGATTTTTGCACGTTGGTCTTTCGGTATTTCAGGCATGTCGGGTGTCCGGAATCGTGGGAGAATTCCCTTTCAGATCGCGATTTTCTTATCCTTATATATACGTGAGGTGGCGTGTTAGCAGGATACATGCGTATCCGAAGACTCTGGTGTGCGTGTCGTGTGAAGGAGATCGCGGTAAGATGCACCCGCAAAAACAGATAGCAGAAATGGTTGTTTCGGCTCTCCAATCGGCGATCGAAACGAATTCGTTGCCCGAAATTGGCGATGTGACGGCGACAGTCGAGCGACCTAAGAACGCCGAACACGGCGATTACAGCACGAGCGTCGCTTTGGCTCTTGCGTCAAGCATGCGAATGGCGCCGCGTGCGATCGCGTCTGAGATCGTTGACAGCGTCGCGCCGTCGCCGTTGGTTTGCGACGTGAGTATCGCCGGCGCAGGGTTCATCAACTTCCGACTGGACGATGAGTGGCTCCGATCACAGGTTCATGTGATTCGGGAAGCCGGGGCGAATTTCGCTCAACTGGATATCGGTGCAGGCCAGCGCGTCCAGGTGGAGTTCGTTAGCGTCAACCCGACGGGCCCACTCCACATCGGACACGTGCGCGGAGCGGTTTTAGGAAACGGGATCGCGAACATCTTGGCTGCTTCGGGGTACGAAGTCCAGCGCGAATACTACGTGAATGATGCGGGCAACCAGATGCGCATCTTTACAGAATCTGTCTACACGCGACTTCTTCAGGCAGCGGGTCAGGACGCCGAACTCGGTGAGGAATCGTATCCAGGCGAATTTGTGCGAGAGCTCGGTGCCGAGTTGTTTCAGGAGTTCGGCGAATCAGTGCTTGGCATGGAAGCAGACGGCGCAATGGAAACTGTTTTCGAACCAGCGTTGAATCGGACGCTGGATAACATTCGGTCCACTCTAGTCAGCATGGGCATTGAGTACGACGAGTGGTTCAGCGAGCAATCACTTGTCGACGGCGACGATTTCACCGAGTCGCTCGAGCTGCTCAAGGAGCGGGGTTACATATCGGAACGCGAAGGAGCGCTCTGGTTCTTGGGGACCAAGATGGGGCTCGAGAGCGACAGCGTGATCATCCGAAGCATGGATCGAGGACCGTCTTACTTCGGGACCGACATCGCTTATCACTACAACAAGTTCATCAAGCGCGGCTTCGATCAAGTCATCAACGTGTGGGGCGCAGACCACCACGGTCACATAGCGCGTATGAAAGCGGTGGTCGATTCTTTGGGGGTAGACCCCGAACGGCTTGAAATCATCATCAACCAGATCGTCAATTTCAAAAAGGGGGACGAGACGGTTCGATTCAAAAAGCGTGAAGACAACTTCATTGGGGCAGATGATCTGTTGGACGCCGTTGGGCCGGATGCATGCCACTACATCTTCCTTGAGCGGACGCCCGGGTCGCACATGGAGTTCGACTTAGAACTGGCCAAAGCCGAGACTTCAGAAAATCCAGTTTTCTACGTGCAATACGCCCACGCTCGGTTGTGCGCGGTGCTGCGCGCCGCCGAAGAACGGGGCATCGAGTTCGAGAACGGCGATGTTTCGCTCTTGACGACCCCGCAAGAGTTGGCTCTTATGCGGCGATTGAACGAGCTGCCTGACGTGATCGCGAGGTCAGCCGAGATGTTGGAACCCCACCACATGCCCCACTTCGCCTACGAAGTAGCCCGCGAGTTGCAGCGCTTCTATGAGGCGTGCCGAGTGATCTCAAGCGATCCAGCGGACGCGGAATTGACCAAGGCCAGACTGCTGCTCGTGGACGCGGCGCGGATCGTTCTCGCCCGCACCCTCAGCATCATGGGTATGAATGCCCCAGAGCGGATGTAGTTCGCTTTGTTAAAGCGGGTTTTCGGACGATGAAGCCCGTTTGTAACGTTCGATCCGGTTGACGTAGCTGAGCGCTGCGCGTCGTTGGAGCTCTTGGTGACGGGCACGCAGTTTGCCGATGGCTTTACCTGGTACGCCTCGGATCAGTTGGTCGTCTTCAAAGACGGCGTTTTCGGGGATCACCGAACCCGCTGCAACTAGGCACCCTTTTCCTAGAACCACGCCATCGTTTAAGACTGAGCCGTTGCCGAGCAAGCATCCGTCGCCAATCGTCTTACCATGGCAAACCACTCCATGTCCGATTGTGACACCGTCGCCGATCGTAGCGTCATCGTCGGCATGAATGACTGAGTTGTCTTGGACGTTTGATCCTTCGCCGATGTTGATGGTGCCGCTGTCCGCTCGGATAACCGCACCGTGCCAGACACTCGATTTCGGTCCGACGCGCACGTCGCCGATCAACACTGCTTGTGCGCTTACGAATGCAGTCTCGTCAACCTGCGGAGCAACGCCGTCGAGTTCAAGGAGCATTAGGGCAGATCGCTTGGCAACATTGGGAAGTTGAGCTCGATGTCGCGCACAAGGAACGGTTCATCTTTGAATTCGAAGGTTTCAGCGGCTTTCACCGCTTTACCTTCAGGATCACCTAGGCAGAACACGAACGGTTCATCTTTGTCTTGGTCGCTGACTGGTCCATGGATGATGTTGATGAATTTGCCGTTTTCTTCAATTTCTACGGGATGTGACCGAGACGTAATCAGCTTGACGTAAACCAATTCTCCCGACGGAACTGGTTCGCCGTCGATGTAGACAGTCCCCGTGAATATGTTGGGCAAAGACGGCGGGGGGCCGAGAGGTTCATTGCCCGCATCCGGTAGTTTGACGAGATCAGGACATCTAAGATCGTCGGAACTGACAGCAACTTCAGTTTCTTCAGTAGCCGTTTCTTCAGTTGAGTCCGAAGTGCAGGCCATTATCGCGACGAGCGTCAAGATCGAGATCGCCGCCAATAGTGTCAAAAGTGACGGCTTCGCGGGGATTTGGCTTTTCATAGTGCAGGTGGGGTCAGCTTCCAATTTGCTGTCTGCTCGTATGCGTGCGCGATCTGCAACGCGGTGCGATCACCAAGCTGTGGCGCCAGTATTTGGAGTCCGACTGGCAGACCTTCGGAAAGGCCGCACGGCACAGATATGCCTGGAAGACCGGCGATGTTAATCGGGATAGTGCAGACATCGCTGAGATACATCTGGAACGGATCCTGAGTTTTCTCTCCGATCTCGAAGGCTACCGACGGCGAGGTCGGCGTTACAAGGGCATCAAACTTTTGGAACGCGTCATGGAACTCTCGCCGGATCAGAGTCCTGACTTGCTGGGCTTTCTTGTAGTAGGCGTCGTAGTAACCGGCTGAGAGTGCATACGTCCCAATCAGTATTCTCCGTTTCACTTCCGCGCCAAATCCGTCGCCTCTCGTCGCTTCGATCGACTCGCGGGCGTTTGGTTCTCCATCGACAGACATCCCATATTTGACGCCATCGAAGCGGGAAAGGTTGGCGGAGGCTTCCGATGGGGCAATGATGTAGTAGACGGCCAGAGCATGGTCAGTTAAAGGCAGGCTGGTCTCCTCGACGTTGGCTCCAAGTCCCTCGAGTACCGATATCGATTTTTCGAACGCGTTTCGCACACCGGGTTCTATCCCGTCGACGATGTATTCCTTCGGCACTCCGATCTTCATACCTTCGACGTCGCGATCCAAGTACTCGGTGAAATCGAGTTCGAGATCCAGCGATGTCGAATCGAGCGGGTCGAGACCCGAGATCGCATTAGCGGTGTCAGCACAGTCGGCCACGGTGCGAGCAATAGGCCCAATCTGGTCAAGCGAAGAGCCGAAAGCAATGAGTCCAAACCGGCTGACCGTGCCATAGGTCGGTTTGAAACCAACCACACCGCATAGGGATGCCGGCTGTCGGATGCTTCCTCCAGTGTCGGAACCAAGCGCGATAGTCGCTTCGCCAACCGCGACTGCGGAGGCAGCACCACCAGATGAACCGCCGGGGACCCGATTGTCGCCCCAAGGGTTGATCACTGAACCAAACGCTGAGTTTTCGTTCGACGAACCCATAGCGAATTCGTCGAGATTACCTTTACCAAGCAACACCGCGCCAGCATCCTTCAATCGGGAAACGACCGTCGCGTCAAAAGGCGGAACGTAACCTTCGAGGATGCGAGAAGCGGCTGTGGTCTGGATGCCGCGCGTAGAAATGTTGTCCTTGATTAGGAACGGTATGCCGGTTAACGGCACGGCATTGCCGTTTTGAATGAGATTGTCGGCGACTTCGGCCTGCGCAACTACGTCGTCTTCATCCAGGACCGTGAGATACGCGTTTGTGTGTTTTTCGACTTCGTTGATCCGCTGTAGATGACCTAGTGCGACCTCGCGTGATGTCGTCTCGCCGCTGTCTAACTTGGCGCGCAACTCGCGCGCTGATGCGTAAGGTTTGGATTCAGCGGTGGTCATTTAGTGAATGGGAGGTGATGAACGGACACGTCGGTGGTTGTGAGGCTCATTCGATCACGGGCCTTACACGTACGAATTCACCGTCGACGAATGGTGCGTTGGCCAATGTCTGTTCGCGTTCCAACGCCGCCATCTCTTCGTCGTCGCGCATCACTGAGTGCGCGTCGGTGGAGTGACCAGTAGGCGAAACGCCGTCCGTATCTAATTCGGCGAGCGTTTGGAAATGGGCAAGGATGTCGGATAGCTGGCTGCGCATAGTCTCGACTTCCTGATCGTCGATGCGCATCGCGGCAAGGCGCGCGATGTGTCGAACGTCATCGGCTGAAAGAATTTCGTTGCTCATCTCGCTTCAATTCGGGGCATAGTCGCAACCCAAATTCTATATATGGGCAATTCTGAACCTACGCGAATATTGTGTGCGCTTTTCGGGGTATCGACGCTCCGAAACAGCGTGCGATTGGCGTACACTTTTCATGTGCTGCATCACACCAGTTCTCCGCGCCTCTCACAGTGAGTAAACGCCGTCGATACATCTTCGTCACGGGCGGCGTGACAAGCTCTCTGGGCAAGGGCATCGCCTGTGCGTCTATCGGGCGGATGTTGAAGAACCGGGGTCTCCGGGTCACTATCCTCAAACTTGACCCGTATCTCAACGTCGACCCGGGCACCATGTCTCCCTTGGAGCATGGCGAAGTTTTCGTCACGATGGACGGCTCGGAGACTGATCTAGATCTCGGTCATTACGAGCGCTTCCTCAATCAGGACTTCACGATCCTGTCGAACGTCACCGCTGGCCAGATCTACAACGAGCTGTTGGGCAAAGAGCGCGACGGCAATGAATTTCTGGGCGAGACGGTCCAGGTCGTTCCCCACCTTGTGAGTGCTGTTGCGAGACGCATCCGGAAATTAGGTGAGGCTGAAGATGCCGATGTGGTGATCGTTGAAGTAGGCGGGACCGTCGGTGATATGGAGGCCGAGGCGTTCATCGAAGCGGTGCGGTGGATGCGTGATATGGAGGGGCGGCAAAACTCTTTCTCGATCCACTTGACCTTCGTCCCGCTATTGAAGCCGACGAATGAACTCAAAACGAAGCCGACACAGCACAGCGTTCGTGCATTGCGCGCACTGGGAATACAACCAGACGCGATTCTCTGCCGCCTTAACGATCCCACCGATTCGGAAGAGGAAGCGGAAAGCCTCAAGGACAAAATAAGTCTTCACTGCGGAGTACCTAGGGAAGGGATCATCTACTTGCCAACTCTCGGAAACGTTTATGCCGTACCGGGATGGTTAGAGAGGCAAGGATTGGCGGAAGTGATCATGGATCGGCTTGGTTTCGAGCGCAAGGAACCCGAAGCTCCGCCTGTTTGGAGCGAGTTGGCTGATAGACCGAATCTATCCGTCAACAGCGTTGACGCTCACGGCGAAAATAACGGCACGCCGCGAGTATCGATATCGATCGTCGGAAAATACACGAGCTTGCAAGACTCTTACCTCTCGGTGGTAGAAGCGTTACGGCATGCGGAGTTGAACCAAAACATCCGCATCGATCTCGAGTGGACACCCTCGGAGTTGGTCGAGCAACACGGTCCTGAAAAATACCTGTCGAAAGCGCAGGGGATCGTCGTCCCGGGTGGTTTCGACAAACGCGGAACCGAAGGAATGATTCAAACGGCCAGATACGCCAGAGAAAACGGCGTTCCGTATCTCGGCTTGTGCTTGGGGTTGCAGATGATGATCATCGAGTTTGCACGCCACATCGCCGGAATTGAAGAGGCCGATTCGACTGAATTTGATCCCGACGCGGAAGAACCGGTGATCGCATTGATGGAAGAGCAGAAGAACGTAAACACCAAAGGCGGCACGATGCGGCTAGGCGAATACGTTTGCGTGTTGAAGCAGGGGAGCCGGGCGCACGAAGCTTACTCAGTGGCAGGTGATTGTGAAGAGCTCGAAGACGGCGACTTGAAGATCTCAGAACGTCACCGTCACCGATACGAATACAACAACGCCTACCGAAACCAGTTGGAAGCGTTGGGGCTTGCCAGCAGTGGGATTAACCCTGAGTTGTCTCTAGTTGAGATCGCGGAGATCGCTGATCATCCATTCATGCTCGGCAGTCAATTCCATCCTGAATTCCGCTCACGCCCAGAGCGTCCGCATCCATTGTTCGATCTATTCGTCAGCTACGCTAGGCAATTCCGGCCAGAAGGCACTCAACAGCAATTCATCATGAGCGCGGTGTCTGGTGCAAGATGATCGGGTGACGCCAATTGGTTTCCTGAGCTATCGTAACGGAATCCAATCGCAATAAATAACGGAAGACGAAGCGTTCCAAAACATTTGACACGCAATTGCGGGGTTATATAAACTTTGCCCACAGACACGCGGTGTGCCGTGCGCGGTGTAGAAACGGGGTCTGGGTGGTCGTAGAAGTTCGGCGGGCAGGTAGCCGCTCCCCTCGGAGAAAAATCGCAGAGTAGCGATAACTCACCTCAGTAATTCGCAAACCATTAACGCGAAGGTGGTTCATGACACGTACGCCTATAGATGCGTCTATCCCAGTTGAACAGAACGGTCAGCGACGGCAAGTCGCGGTCGGGCCAAGACAACCTCAAAACCAGCAGCACCAAGAACGCTTGAGCCCTGATGCTCTGGGCAATCTCGGTTCGATGACCAACGCGGAGTTGATGGTTGAAGCTCGGCAAATCGGCCTTGTCGATATTCCCGAGCGCCGTACTGAGTTGGCCCTGCAGGTTCTGCTCCATAAGTCACAAGCTACGGGCATCGCCATCGGCGCTGGCATTCTTGATGTCCACGACAAAGGTTACGGATTTCTCCGATCTCCCGGCGGTAACGGCGGCGACGAAGATATCTATGTTCCCAACGGATTGATCCGGAAGAACGGTCTGCGGCAAGGCGATTTCATTGCTGGTCCGGTGCGATCACAAGGCGAGCGCACGAGAGGCAGAGGCAACAATCCGCTGCTCTGGCCCGAACTGATCAACGGTCGCGATGTGGCATTTTCGCAACGTCGACCGCGTTTCGAGCACTTGACGGTTGTATATCCCGACAAGCAGGTGACCCTTGAGACGACGCCAAACAAGATGAACACCCGGATCATCGACATCATCGCGCCCATCGGCAAGGGTCAGCGCGCATTGATCGTCGCTCCGCCTAAAGCTGGCAAGACAGTGATCCTGAAAGACATCGCCCACGCGGTTGCGGAAAACTACCCCGCGATCCACATCGTCGTTGCACTCATCGGCGAACGTCCCGAAGAAGTCACGGACATGCGTCGTTCGATCAAAGGCGAGGTCTACTCTTCGACCTTCGACGAACAGGTTGAGCATCAGTGTGAGACTTCTGATCGCGCATTAGACCGTGCGAAACGACTGGTTGAATCTGGTGAAGACGTGCTGTTGGTTCTGGACAGCTTGACGCGTTTGGCTCGGGCATTCAATGTGAAATTGCCCAGCAGTGGCAAGACTCTCTCTGGCGGTATGGATCCTCTAGCTCTATATCCGCCGAAGCAGTTCTTTGGTGCTGCACGTAATTGCGAAGAAGGCGGTAGCCTGACGATCGTCGCCACGGCGTTAATCGATACCGGTAGCCGGTTGGATGACTTGATCTACGAAGAGTTCAAGGGCACCGGCAACATGGAGCTGCACCTCGATCGCACGATGGCTGAACGGCGGATCTTCCCGGCCGTCGCCATGGACAAGAGCGGTACTCGGCACGAAGAACTCTTGCAGAGCCCAGACACGTTGCGACAAGTCTGGCTGTTGCGTCGGATGCTCGCATTGCTTCAGCAGCAGTCTTCCAGCGGCAACCCGACTGAAGCTACGGAGCGCATCATCGAGCGCTTGGCGCGATCGAAGGACAACGCTGGCTTCCTGCGCAGCATCACCGAAAAATAGATCGCACTGCCGTGGTCGGCGCTGAAGCGTCAGTCAAACATTTCTAGCCGAGAACTTTCGAGTCGCAGGGAACATTTCCCGCCTTCGCGTCGTCTATCTCTAAAGGGAAGCGTTTGGGCGATAGGAGCGATTTGTTTAAGATGTTCGTTCAAGCGGACGTCTCATAGCCCGCGTCGCGTTCGAAGCACCGATGGCATCGAAACTCATCAAGAATTGGAAAACGTTTGCCGTTGTTGCAGTCATCGGCACGATCGTTCCGTGGTTCGCGTTTCAGACTTCGGGAAACGGATCGCAGGGCGTTGATGCCGCTACGGGTGTCATCGACGCGCTAAATGTTGGCACTTGTCTCGCCACCGACGATCAGGTGTTCGAGGAAGAGCCGTGTGGGCTGTTCGATCGATCGGATGATTGGGAGATACGGGATGAGGTGGAGCAAGTTTCGACAATCTATGCGACTTACGCCTTCGATCCTAAGACTGGTTGGGACGCGCCGCGGGCGATCCTCACGGATTCCGATCTGCTCAAGATCAGCATCTCCGATCCAGGTCGCGACAGGCGTTCAGGCGTGTTGGTGCGCGGACAAGGCCATAGCGTAATCGCCGGTGACCTCGCTGAGATTAAGAAGGTGTTGGTCAACAATGGCTACGTAGAAAGCGACGATGACATTTCGTTCGCAGATCCGACCGTTTTGACTGTTCGGGATTCGAGTGTCGCGACCATCCAATCTTCTGGTAGTCAGACCTTGAACATGGAGGGTGGGAGTTCGTATAGCCCGATGGACGTGGACGGCAACATCCGCTTCTTCGGTTGTGTGACGAACGCGGCAGCATGCGTAATCGGCGGATCGGGCGATGACAAACTGACTGATATTACGCGATCGTTGGAGGTCGATGAAGACAGGATTTCGGGTAGCACTAATCCTTCGATCGCTCCGTGGATGGCTGTCAACGCTAGCGTGCCAGCCGACAAGAATGTGATTGTCTACGCAGTTTTCTACGAGACGAGCGGACGCGAGGAAATGCTGGGTGGGAATACTTACTATCACTGCGGCGGTTCGTCCGACGAGCCCGATTATGAGAGGGGCGATGGCTGGAAGTGTGGCTCCGGTGATGCGCTCGAACGTAACGGCGTCGATGATGTGGAATTCTCAGACGACGAGATCGATGACAATGACGATCTCCTGCTCCGTGTCAGGTCCGATGGCGATGAGCCGAACGTGAATCTGTTCTTGGAAGAGACCGGGCTGTTTACAGGTAGGTACGAAGGGTACGTGCGGTTAACCGATGCGAACGGCGATGGGCGGTTCTCCGATAGCGACACTCAAAGCACAGACTGGGGTGCGCGTATTCGTGACGCGGACGGAAGTGGGGTGTCGAGTGCCGCGGTGATCGGTGTTGCGAGCGGTCCGGTGACGATCGAGTATCGAGATTCCGGCGGGCGGCGGCGCAGTCTACGAATATCGGTTGACTATGAGCCGCCGCGGATTGAAATCGATACCCCTAGGCATCTGTCTGCGAGCGATGATCATTCCCCCGATTTCATCGGATCGTTTGATGACAACGAATCGGGACTTGCAGAAGATTCGTTTCGGTTGGTGGTCGACAACGATGCGGATGCTTCGCGCAACTCGGATTTTGCGTTGGACGGCATCGCGCCGCCAGCCAGGGTGCGAGGCAGCGGTGATCGGGGCAGTGTTTCGCGGCCGGCAGACTACATCGGGTATTCGCTTTCGAGCGATGATCCTTTTGGGGTTGTTGATCCTGATCAGTTGTTTGATCTTGGCGACGATTCGTGCGGTCGGCAGGACACTTGCTTCATACTGGCGGATGACTATCGAGATGGTGCGAGTTCAGGGCGTTTTGATGATTCGGTGCGGTTGCGGCTTGACGGTGACGATTTGGAGTTCGGCGTCGATTTCCAAGCGTTCGTGGTTGATGTGGCGGGGAATGTTGGGTTCTCGGATTCTGATCCTGAGAATCCGTATTTCATCAACGACTTGGGGGAGGTAGATCCGAATGATCGGCTTGAGCCGAATGTGCTTGGCTATTATTCGGCGCACATCATTGGGTTGGACGAGAAGGATCCAGAGATCAACACGACTCGCTCGGCGACGGGTTACTACGGGCGGGATTCTGGTCGTCAGCCAGTGGCGGATCGGCGGGGTGTGATGCTGGTTTGGGATGGTCCAATTGCTCCGTCGTCTGTTTCCCTGGACACGTTCTATGTCGAGTTGGATGATGGGTCGGAGGCGGAGGTCGTGGATGTGACAGTCGACGAACAGTATGTCTTCTTGAGGTTGGCGGATGAGTTGGATTCTGATGCGACGCCGTTTGTTGGTATCGCCGCGGGGGAGAGTGTCAGGGATACGGCGGGAAACATCACGTCGGGCAGGGAGTTGCGCAAGTTCGAGGCTAACGATGGGATTTCGCCTAACTTGATGGTTTCCTTGAGCGGGGGATCGGGCACTGGTGAGGGGGCGCAGGGGCCGAGCGGATTGACGAATGGTCTGATAAGTATTCGGATCGAATCTGACGAGGCGTTGCAAGGTGCGCCTCAGGTCGTTGTGGTCTGCGAAAACCTCTACTGGGAGGAGACGGTAAATGGCCGGAAGGACGAGTATGACGTTGATGACTTCGTGGCGAATCGGAACGGTGCATTCAATGGCACGCCGCGCGAGGACTCTGGCACGAGGTATACGTGCGGTGATGACGATGATGCTGATCCGTTCCAGTTGAGAGAGTTTCGGGCTCATTCGCGTCCGGGCGAGGTTTGGGAGTTCGAGTGGTCGAATGCGCGGAGCGGTCAAAACAGGTTGGACGATGGCCGGTTGCGGGTGGTGGCGTTCGGGAGAGATCGTTCGCGGCATGTTCGTAACGGTCAGTATGCGCAGAGCTGGGGATCGGCTTCGACGAACTTTACGCTGGATACGGAGTTCAATTCGCCGTTGAGATCAGGCGGTGGTGAGGTGCAGCCGAAGGACGAAGCGAAGACGAGCGAGTTGAGGCCATTCATATTTATCGAGTTCACAGAGCCGACGTCGGTGGCATTGGAATCGGTGACTTTCGATGGTGTCGAGATCTCGGAGGAGTTTCAGAATCCGGAGGTGAACCGTTTCGTTTACTGGCCGTTGAGCATGACTCGGGGCGAGCACGAGGTTGAGGTGGAAGCGAGGGATGCGGCTGGCAACCCGGTTGAATTTGATTTCAGTTTCGAGTCGGTGGCGCGGGGAGACTTCGTGTTGAACCTGTCGAGCGGCTGGAACGCGATATCGGTGCCGGCGGATCCGATCGATTCGAGTATCGAGGCGGTCTTTACGAATCCGGCGATCGAGGCGGTGATTGGTTGGGACACGGAAGGTTGGCGAGTCGCGGTGCGACGGAACGGTGTCTGGGAGTCGAGTCAGACGTTTGGGACGTTGCCGACGATTCGGGCGCGTTACGGCTACTGGGTGAAGTCGTCTTCATTCGTCTATCAGAGGGTCGCGTTGAGGGGTCCGATCTACCGCTCAGATGGCGCGATTCCTTACCTTATAGATATAGAGACGGAAACCGGGTGGAATTTTGTGGGTGTGATCGACACGGATGGCGACCAGACGGAGGACCATTTCGGGATCGATTTGAGGGACAGTCAGAATGTTCCGGTTTTGGCTCGGGAGTATCTGGGCGAGGATTTTGTGCGGGCGTATACGTGGGATCCGATTTTCAGTCGGTTCGAGGTGGTTAGGCCGGATGATCCGATGAGGATCGGAGACGGGGTTTGGGTATATTACAGCGATGGTCGGGGGATTGCGCCTTAGTTTGAACTGGGATGGGTGTGATGGGCTTTGATAGATGTTGTTGTTTGGGTGGGTTCGGTGGTGAAGGTGTTGGTTGTTTGGGGTTGGCCCTTCCCTTCCCTGTGCCCTCACCCTAGCCCTCTCCCGCCCAGCGGGAGAGGGGATGTGTAGTAGCTGGAGGGGTTGTCTTAATCAATTGGGGTGGCAGGGGCATCCCCCGCTCGCTTCGTTCGCGCCCCCTTACGCTGCGCGAAGGGGGCGAGTGGTGGTGTGCTTTGCTTTTCTCTGGATGGACGTTCCGTCCGCTGAAGCGCCCGCCTTCGCGGGAATGACGGTGGGATTCCTCGGCTTCGCTCGGAATGACAGGGGGCTGCGCTCGCGCCGCCT
Organism: Dehalococcoidia bacterium; assembly: GCA_965204425.1. Classification (GTDB taxonomy): domain Bacteria; phylum Chloroflexota; class Dehalococcoidia; order Lucifugimonadales; family Lucifugimonadaceae; genus Bin127. The sequence continues at coordinate 1,462,424 of OZ241990.1, read as the reverse complement.
TGCGCTGGGCGAAGGTGGTGGGTGGGTTTGGAAGCTGTTGCTGCTGGGTTCGTTTGTTAGGAGAAGGTTCGGTGATGTGTGGTTTATTGCGAAATCGGTTTGTAAACGCGTCGCGGTTCATTGAATCGGAATTGCGGGAGTTCATATATTCGGGAACATGAACGCCGCGAGGCGCGTTTTCTCGCATGTGAGCGTGTGTTTGCTTGGTATGCGGGGGAGCGAAGAAGCGGCAAGGTTCAATCGACAAATACGGTGACCCACGAGATGAGTGAGATCCGCATGAGAGAGAGAATAAGCATGAAATCGAAGATGCTGGGTGCGCTGGCACTCTTAACGCTAATCGGTGCGCTGTTCGTGATGCAGTCGGTAGGGACCAGCCCGCCCACGGCTGATGCTGCGCACGGGTCGATCGCCGCGATGAACGTGGGCACGTGCTTGACAACCGACGGGGACGTCTTCAAGGGCGATTGCAGCTTGACGGAAGACGCTTCTGAAGCCACAACTGGTGAGGCTTGGGAAGTCCGCGAAAAGATCGGCGAGGTTTCGACGCTTTACGCGACCTACGCCTACGATCCGAAGACGGCATCAAATGAGCCGCGGGTCATTCTCACGGACTCGGACTTGCTCAAGATCAGCATTTCGGACACCGGTCGCGACCGGAGGGACGGGGTTTTGATTGGGAGCGACGCCACCAACAACCCGTTGGTTACTACGGCAGACCCCATTGAGACAACGGATCTTGGAGGGGTTATTAAGGATGATCTGGACGATCTTGATTTCCCAGACGAAACTGACGAAATCGAGTACACCGACAATGACTTCGCCTTCGCGATTGCAAAACCCAGTCCTGATAACATCATCGACTCCAGCGGTAACCACACGTTGAACTTCACTCGAAGCAACACTAATCCCGATTTCCATCCTGGTGATTTCAACGTCGATAGCGGTGCCGTCGTCAGGTTCTACGGTTGTGTAGCTGCAACGGGTGACAGCGCGTGCAACACGATTGTTGACACCGCTACAGCGGGCCATGAAGATGACGACATCAAGCCACTTGGAAATTACCTGACGGTTGACGAGGATACGTCGAATGGCGAGGCGTCTGGAGACACCGCGCCTTGGCTTGGTATCAACGCAAGCGTCCCCTCCGCCAAAAAACTCATCATCCTCGCCATCTACTACCGGACGAGCGACATGGAGAACTTGGTTGGTGGGCAAACGTTACGCGAATGCTCGGACGAGAGCGCTCCGACTGAAGACAACGATGTCTGGTCGTGTGCAGGAACCGCCACCCTTAGCGAGAATGGCGATCCGGACGATGTCCTCTTCACCGAGAAGGAGAGTGATGGCAACAGCGCTCTGGTAGTCCGTGCGAACTCGGATGGCGATCAGCAGTCCGTGAACCTTTTCTTGACCGAGACTGGTCGTTTCGATGGCCGGTATGACGGTTACATCCGTTTGACGGATGCCAATGGCGACGGTTCTGTTAAGGATGACCCTGATACGACAGCTGACGAAACCAAGGCACGAGACGACTGGGGTAGGGAGATCAAAAACGGCGAAACCGACAATTCGCAAGAAAACGCTGCAGTCCTCGGTGTTGAGAGCGGTCCGGTGACGATTGAATACCGGGACTCCGATGGCAATACACAGAGGTTGCGTATCGAGATTGACACCCAGGCTCCGACGATTCAGGTCACGAGCCCGGCTCACGGTTCGGCTGGCGATGACTATTCGCCGGACTTCAACGGCTCGCTCGAGGACACAGACTCAGGTCTCGCGGCGGAATCGTTCCGCTTGGTCGTAGACAACGAGGTCGATAACGACGGCAAGAACAGCGATTTCGCGCTGGATGCGATACCTGGGATGGCTCCGACAGCAGATGGCGTTACGACAGATCAGGATGATGGTATTTCGCACGCAGGCGATATAACCGGGTTTGCCTCGGGCGACCTCGTCATCGGCGAAGCGGCAGCGGCTGAGTTGTATGACCTTGGCGACGATTCTTGCGACAACCAGAATATCTGCCACATCCTTGCGGACGAGTATGACGACGGCGACAACAACGGGACGTTCTCGGACCGCCTCAGGTTGGACCTGCAGGACGGCGGGGCGGACGCGGTTACGCGTGACGCCGAGTACGACGTCGACTTCCAAGCGTTCGTGATGGACATGGCTGGGAACATCGGTTTCTCGGACTCCGACGGATCGAACCCGCGATTCATCAACGATCTCAGCTCGAAAGATGGCGATCGCAAGGTACCGAACGTGTTCGGTTACTACTCTGCGCACATCATCACGATCGACGAGAAGGACCCTGTGGTCAGTGGCGACGACTCTGCGACCGGCTTCTACGGTCTTGACGGCGACGGCGACCCGGTGGCTGACCGCGGCGGCGTGATGGTAGTGTTCGACGGCCCGATCGCGAGCAGCTCGGTTTCGACCGACACGTTCGCGGTGGAGCTCGACGACGAGTCGGCGGCTCAGGTGATCGACGTTGACGTCTCAAAGAACTACGTGTTCCTGAAGCTGGCGAACGAACTGGCATCAGACGCGACGCCGATGGTTACGATCAATGAAGGCGAGAGCGTCGAGGACCGTGCTGGTAACCAGGCGTTTGTGAACGATTTCGACGAGATCGAGCTTAACGACGGTATCACCCCGAAGCTGACGGTGACACTCAGCGGCGGTTCCGGCACCGGCACCGGCAATGAAGCCCCGGAGAAGCTTACTAGGGACAAGATCACAGTTCACGTTGCGGCCGACGAGCCTTTGCAAGGATCCCCGCGGATCGCGGTGGTTTGTAGCAGCCTGAGCTGGACGAGCGGCGCCAACGACGCGATCAACCACGACATCGACGACTTCGTCGCCAACCGCGACCGTTCGATCGATGGTTCGAGTGCGCCGACGGATGGAGATCCTGCGCCCGCCTACACCTGCGGTTACGACGCGGACGACAACAACATGGACGACAACTTCCTGTGGAACGACGTGGCTTCGCTGTCACGGCCGGGTGAGAACTGGGAGCACACTTGGACGCACGACAGTGCTGCCGGTGAGCGGTTCTTGGCTGACGGATCCTTGACTGCGGTAGCGTTCGCACGCGACCGGTCACGGTACGGTGGCGGCACCCAGAAGACCAACTGGGGCGCGGCGTCAGCTTCGTTCACGCTGGACACTGAACTTCTGGCACCTACGGACGCCAAGGGCGGCGACTTGCAGCCTGACGACGGCGACAAGGTGAAAGAGACTCGCCCGTTCGTGTTGATCGAGTTCTCGGAAGGGACCACGGTCACGCTGGACTCCGTTGAGCTTGACGATGTCGAGATCTCCGAGCAGTTCGAGATGCCTGACGCTAACCGGTTCGTCTACTGGCCGGCGAGCATCTCGCAAGGCGAGCACGAGGTCGAGGTTGAGGCGAGCGATGCAGCGGGCAACGAAGTGGCCTTCGACTACGAGTTCGAGGTTGCGGACCGAGGCGACTTTGTGATCAACCTGCTTGCGGGTTGGAACGCGATCTCGGTGCCTGCGGATCCGATCGACACGGCAATCGGTTCGGTCTTCACGGACCCGTCGATCAAGACGGTTATCGGTTGGGACACACAGGGCTGGCGCATCGCAGTGCGGCGCGACGGCGTCTGGGAATCGAACGACCAGTATGGGACGCTCAACGACATCCGGGCCAAGTATGGCTACTGGGTGAAGTCAGACAGCTTCGTGCGGCAGCCGGTCGCGCTGCGGGGTGCGATATCCCGCGGTGAAGGCGGCAACCCGACGCTGACTGCGATCGATACGGCACCAGGTTGGAACTTCGTGGGCGTCATCGACCAAGACGGCGACCAGACGGAAGACGACTTCGGGAACTCGTTGCTGGACAGCGACGGCACGCCGGTGTCACCGGCCGTGTATCTCGGCAAGGACTACGTGCGAGCGTACACGTGGGACGCGACGTTCAGCCGCTTCGACGTGCTGCGTGAGGATGGCGAACTGCTGATCGGTGACGGCGTGTGGGTCTACTACGACAAAGGCATAGCGCCGTAGGTTCACCCTCACCCTAACCCTCTTCCATCAAGGGAGAGGGGAGAGAGGCTGACGAGAGTAGGGGCAGGTTTGAAACCTGCCCCTACGTGTTTGTTCGCGACAACGGCTATAGTGAATCTCACTGGATGCCGTCGATACCCTCGATTAATGTGCGGTCGAAAATCCGGGAATCGATTAATTGGGGGTTTACGCGCGCAGAGAGGATTGGGTATCATATACTTTTCATGGCACGTCGCGCGCGTTGCGCGTTGGCGCGCTTGCAAGTAATATGCAAACATCGCACAGATCCGGTCAGAGGGCGTTGCGGACTTCGCTTGGCAGTTATGTTGAGGTAGGCCGCGCACGATCGTGCCGGGAAAGTAAGCAGGAGGACTGAAGCGTGCAGCTTTCAGCGAGAATCTTGACAGCACTGGCCGTGCTCGCATTCGTCGTCGGCGTCTTTGTCGGCGGGCAGAGTGCAAGCGAAGACGTCAGCGCAGCTACCGGAACGATCGATGCCTTGAACGTCGGCACGTGCACGACCACCAACGCGGATGTCTTCGATAAGGACAACTGCACGCAGATCAACGCGTTCTACCAGCAGGGCGAACTTGATGACTTGATCGAGGTCGACACGCTCTACTCGACCTACGCCCACGACCCGAAGACGGCGGCTGAAGCCCCACGTGCGATCATCACCGACGGCGACCTCCTGCGCATCAGCGTCACCGACAAAGGACGTGACCGGAGAGATCCGGTTGTGATCACGTCGGATGCAGCGTTCACAGACACTCGTGACGGCTTCGATATAGATACCGCCACGACCCCGCCGACAATCTCGTTTAAACCACCCATCGTGGCGGATCCTGATGCGACTCCGCCGGTCGTAGGCTTGGACGTAGCTGCGATCGTGGCTAACTCGGTTTACGGCGATGAGGAAAAAACCGGTGATCTTCCTGGCCTCGAACAGATAATCGAATTCGATCAGCAAGGCCAAGCTGGTGACACCACGTTTGAAAACTCTGGGACATATGAACTCGTATGGGAACGAGAAGCTGGAGAGACCGGTGATTTCAAACCGATCGCGCCAGATGGCAACGTGAAGTTCTTTGGCCGCGTCAACGACGGCACAAACTTGGGCGACTTCATGGATCTCAAAGACTTCATCACCCTTGACGAGGACGTGATCTCCGGCGAGACCGATACGCCTCCAGCGATGGTCTTGCAGGTCAGCGTGCCGAGCCCTGCCGCCGCAGTTGTGCAACTCCAGGTTATCTACTACGAAACCAGCGGCATCGAATACATCCAGGGCAACGATGTTTGTTTCGACGATCCTGATAACGCGGAAGCTAACGGCGATAATGCCGCCCGCGCCTTGGTTCAGGCCGCCTGCACCAGCGCTGAGATAGGCGATGCCGACGATGCTGAAGATAACGGCAGTTTCGTGTTGAACGCGACTTCGGATGAAGACGCCGCCGATGACAGGCGACATCTCGCCTTGATCGAGACTGGGCGCTTCACTGGCATGTTCCAGGGTTACGTCAGGTTGACTGACGCTGATGGCGACGGAACTGAGGGCGAAGGTGCTAGCAACTGGGGTCGGGAAAAAGGTGATGGTTCCTATGACCATGCGGTCGCCAACGCAAATACCGGACAAGACGGCGCCAACCCGTCAGTCGCAGTAATCGGCGTTGGCGATGGTCCCGTCACGATCACCTACAAGGACACCGACGGCAAGAACCGGACCTACGAGATTGAGATCGACATCGGACCTCCGACCATCTCGATCGACTCGCCGGTACACAACTCCCGCAGCGACGACGAGAAGCCGTCGTTCCTCGGGACTTTCAACGACACCGACTCCGGCTTGGCCGCCGACTCGTTCCAGCTTGATGTCAGCAACATCGACGAAAACATCATCGGCGACACACCGATCATCTCGGTGCCCTCAAACGTTAAAGGTCCCGGTGACGACAACACCGCGCAGGTGCGTCGAGCCGACGACTACACCGGTTACGACACGAACGCGCTCTACGGCGTGATCAGCGTCGACGGTGACATCTACAGACCGGCCCATGTCGTAGCTGCTGGTACCGCACAGGACTACAAGTCGCTCGAAGCCGACGACTTTGCCGACGGTGCGCCGGATGGCGAGTTCAACGGCGAAATCGAGGTCGACTTCGACGAGTTCCTGAACGGTGCCGCCGCTGCCGACTTCGAGTTCAACAACGCCATCGACTTCCAGGCGATCGTGCGTGACTTGGCTGGTAACGTCGGATTCTCCGACAGCGACGCTGCGAAGCCGAGATTCATCGACGCACTCGGTGAAGAAAAACTCGCAGACCGGGAGAAGGGCGACTCCGATACCGGAGGAACCCACAACGTTATCGGTATCTACTCGAAACACGTCGTCCACATCGACGACAAAGATCCCGAAATCGACATGGATCGCTCCGTGACGGGTTTCTACGGTCTAAACGACGACAAGAATCCGATCCGAGATCGTTCGGCGATCATGGTGGTGTTCGACGCGCCCGTTAACGGCGACCTGATCGACACCGGCACCTTCTCGCTTGAACACGACGAAGAGACGGCGATCGAGATTACCGACGTATCGACGAGCGGCAAACTAGTCTTCTTGAAGCTCGGTGAAGAGCTCGCATCCGATGCGACGCCTACTCTGAGCATGACGGAAGGCCGCGAAGTCGAAGACCTCGCAGGCAACATCCTCAGCTGGCAGGAGTCGGCCGCGGAAGCCTTCAAAGTGGAAGACGGTATATTGCCGGTCTTCACGGTCACGCTCAGCGGCGGTTCAGGCACCGGCGTTGGAAGCGAAAGCCCGTCTAGGCTGACGAAGGCCGCGATCGACGTCTCGATCGAGTCTGATGAAGACATCAACGGCTCGCCGAACGTCAACGTGGTCTGCAACAACATCGGAGCTACCGATGGCGATGACGAGTTGAATCTGAACAGCTTCGTCAACCGCCGCACTGGCAATGGCGAGATGTCTGACTACGCTGGCACTGGCTGGCTATGCGGAAGCCAAGAAATGCCCACCGATTTCCGGCATTCAGCATCCTTGGCACGCCCCGGCAACAACTGGGTCTACGCATGGCGGAACGCCTCGACCGACTTGGCTACCCGACACCTCAACGACGGTGGATTGACCGTTGTGGTTTGGGGTCGTGACAGAAACGAATACGTTGCGCACGATGGCGACGGCATGAACCAGAACTGGGGTTCGACGACCGCCAAGCTCGTGCTTGACAGCACCTTCCACAGCCCGTTGACGGACGCTGGCGGAAGTGTGCAGCCGAGCGACGGAGAGAAAGTCAAAGAGCCCAGGCCCTTCATCTACCTCGACTTTGCGGGCGAGGCGACAAGCGTCGACGTCACCGCGTTTACAGTCGATGGTGAAGACGCGCTAGGTTCCCTAGACTCCGTAGGCGACAACCGCTTCCTCTACTGGCCCGAAGCTCTCGAGTACGGGACGCACAAGGTCAAGTTCGACGCCAACGACGCGGCGGACAACAAGCTCGAAGGAGAAGCGTTCGACTTCGACGTGACGGCACGCGACCCGTTCGTGATCGACCTGACCGCCGGCTGGAACGCGATCTCGCTGCCAGCCGACCCGATCGACACCGCACTCGACGCGGTCTTCACCAACGAGGCCGTCGACCGTGTGGTCGGATGGAACCCGTTGAGCTCGACCGGACCGTGGAGCATCGCCACTCGTATCGATGGCGTCTGGACGACGAGCGCCAACTTCGCTCCGTTGACCGACGTTGTCGTGCGATACGGCTACTGGGTGCACTCAGCCGCCTTCACGGAGCAGGCTGTTGACCTTAAGGGCCAGATCGACCGCGAGACGGGTGAGAACCCATCAGCGATCGGCATCGCCACGGTGCCGGGTTGGAACTTCGTAGGTGTCGTCGACCAAGACGGTGACCAGACCGAAGACAACTGGGGCGACACGTTGCAAGACAGCGAAGACGCCGACGTCACCGCCGACGACTACATGCCAGGCTTCCGCCAGGCATACACCTGGGACCCCATAGCCAACGGCTACCGCGTCCTAAACGGCGACGACAACATGGAGATCGGCCAAGGCATCTGGGTCTTCTTCCCAGACGGCGACAACATCGCCCCGTAAGGGCCTAACACCCTCACAGCGCCAACCACCAACGCCCCCGTGCAACCCACGGGGGCGTTTCTGCATTTGAACTGGGATGGGCGTGATTGGAATGATGGGCTATGATTTGAAGGTCTTTACGATCTTTTGGTAAGTGATTGGATCTTATGAAAAGTGGATATCGTTACTCTGAACTTACCCGGCAGATTATCGGTTGTGCGATGACCGTTCACTCGGCGCTTGGAGCGGGATTTCAAGAGCTCGTTTATCAACGGGCTTTGGCGATAGAGATGGAGGATCAAGGCGTCCAGTTCGGACGTGAAGTCGAGATGCCGATCTTCTATAAGAACCGGCAAGTTGGGATGAGACGGGTCGACTTCCTCGTGAATGACGCAGTGTCAGTCGAATTGAAGGCTATCGGCGGGTTGGAAAACGTCCATCTAGCGCAAGCAATCAACTACGTCGAGGCATTCAACGTTGACATAGGGCTACTGATCAACTTCGGCGCCCAGCGCCTTGAGTACCGGCGCCTAATCAACAACCATCTAAGGAACAAGCCCCCAAACCGAAACCGATAACTCAAAAAAACTAGCACCCATCAAAGCCCATCATTCCAATCATGCCCATCCCAGTTCAAAATGCCCGCCCAAGCATCAGCGCGTGTCATGCTGAGCACCGTCGAAGCATCCGCCCCCTACCCGCTACACCGTATCCCCTCTCCCCCAAACGACCGAAATGAGCGGAAGAGGGCTAGGGTGAGGGCAACGGGCGGAAGACGGGCGGGGCATCAAAGCCCATCATTTCCATCATGCCCATCCCAGTTCTAAAGAATTTCATTGACACGGCGCGCGCGGTGGCATATATTCGGTATCATATAGTTTTCAGGGCGTGCCTACGGGCGTGTGGTTCGTTGCGCGTCTTGAGAGTGCTATGGAAACATCCGGGCAAGACCGCTTCATACTAAGCGATTACATCGTTTGCCGAAGCGCGTCGGGTATCGAACCGGTAGAGAGATAGATACAGGAGGACTGCAGCTGTGCAGCTTTCATCGAGAATCTTGACGGCTCTGGCCGTGCTGATCCTTGCCGTTGCGGTGGTGGCGGTGCGAGCCGGCTCGACCGGGACGGTAGATGCAGCTACCGGGACGATAGACGTAGTTAACGTCGGTACGTGCTATACGACTGACGCGGATGTCTTCAGCGTGAGCGACTGTAACGACGGCGATGACAACACGGGCGACAACGAAGGTTACGAAGTCGCCGGGCGTGACAGCATCACCGAAACTGGCACCGTCTACGCCACCTACGCTTACGACCCCAAGACGGCTCCTGACAGCCCGCGCGGCGTGCTCGAGAACTCCAACGTCCTCAAGATCAGTATCAAAGACCCCGAACGTGACAAGCGGACGCCGGTTTTGCTGGCGACAAACGCTGTTACCGATTTGGATACGTTCGATCCGCCCATCACCGTCCCAGATCCCGATCTTACCGACGACATTGACACAACTATGGACCGTCCCTCTGAGAACCTCCAGATGGTACGTGAGGACGTCGATGTCGATGACCTAGTTGTCGACAATCGGTCGTTCCGATGGCAATCTCGGGGTGGTACAGCGACCGACCTTACGTTCAGCGACGCTTCGGAAAAGGTGGTCAATGGCATCACGATTGTCAAAGGATCCACGGATGGAAGTACTGAGGCTTACAAGCCCATGTTCACGGCCGGTGATGATACGCCGATCAGTCTTTACGGCATGTATGACGCGGACGGAGACGGTACCGACCACACCGCCGAATTCGTGAAGCTGAACAAATACCTCGGCATCGACGAGGACGTAGGATCCGGTCGAAACGCTGACGACGGAGAAGGCGATGAAGTCGCGCCTTGGTTCAGTGTTCAAGTGTCCGTGCCGGCCAATGCAACAGCCATGTTGCTTTACGTCGTCTATCAGACGAGCACGGCAGAGACGCTGATCGGTGGATACGAAGAGACGGACGACACCGATACAGCGGCAGAGGATGGATACACCTCGGCGGCAGACGCTCCAAGTTTCACCAGCTCCGAAAAGAAAGCTGGCTCTGCGTTGCTCGTTGAGGCTCGGTCTGACGGGCGAACCAACTCGCAGAACCTCCGCCTCAAGGAAACCTCCCGCTTCAGCGGTGTGTACGAAGGCTTCGTGCAGCTTACTGACGAGAACGGTAATGATGTCGTAGATGGCAGTGCCACCAACTGGGGCTTGATGACCGACGACGCGAGCAGCCACGAGATGGGTGGCGCTGCGACTCTCGGCGTCGAGAGCGGACCGGTCGTGATCGCGTATCGCGATACCGATGGTGCTACGCAGACTTTGTCGGTTGAGATCGACACCGTCCCGCCAGCAGTGGTGATCGACACGCCCGAAAACAAATCTGAAGGGCAAGACACCTCGCCCGAGTTCTCCGGCGCCTTCAACGACAGCGATTCAGGTCTGCGAAAGAACTCCTTCCGCCTCTACGTCGATCACACCGACGACCTCAACGAAGACGGAGCTAACGAGGCTGATGAACTCGCTCTAGACCTCGGTGTTGACGACTCCGGCGATCCGAAGTTCGGTTACGTCACGTCCGACCAATCTGATGGTCAAGTCGAGACGACTTCCGAATACGCCGGATACGCCGCCAAGTCGACCTACGGCGTCATCGGTCACGAAGACCTTTACCTTGAAACCAACGGCGATCTCAAAGCGGTCACGGAAGATCCGCTTGCCGACGGTGACACGAACGGTACCTTCGCCGATTCGGTTCGGATAACGTTCGCCCCTGAAGAGAACTACAACAACACCATCGACTTCCAGGCGTTGGTTGCCGACATCGCGGGTAACGTCGGATTCTCCGACAGCGATGACGAAGGTCCGAGATTCATCAACAACTTGGGCGTTGAAGAGGGCAAGCAGAAATCCGGACGCTACAACGTGCTCGGTTGGTATGCACGGCACATCTTCTTCCTCGACGAAGTGCCACCTGACGTGATCGAAGCTCAGACAGTTACCGGTTTCTACGGCGAGAACGACGACGATGAGCCGCAGGCCAACCGGTCTGGTGTATTGGTCGCGTTCGACAAAGCGGTTGATCCCGATTCAATCGACGTGAGCACCTTCTCGGTCACCCTTGACGGTGACGCTGGTGCCGCCGACGTTATCGACGTTGACGTTGACGGTCGCGCCGTCTACCTCCTGCTTAGCGAAGACCTTGCATCTGACGCCACGCCGAAGATCGACATTGCGGGCACCGAATGGGTCTCCGACCCGGCCGGCAACCGCTTGACTGGTGGAGATCAAGAGGAGTTCGAAGCTAGCGACGGTATCACACCGGTTCTGTCGGTCGCGTTGAGCGGCGGTTCAGGCTCCGGTGAAGGCGCAGAAGGCCCATCGAAGTTGACCAACGACTCGATCGTGATCACTGTCGACGCTGATGAAGAGATCAACGCCACGCCTTCGCTGGTGGTGGTCTGCTCCAACATCGCTTGGGGTGATGACCTTGGCAAGGACTTGTCCGCCCTCGCAGGCGCACGAAGCGGCGACTACGAGAACTCCAGCGCCAACTTCAGCGAGCCTACCGACTACGACTGTGACGGCGATGCCGCCAAAGTCGCAGAGATTAAGTTGCAGCAGGTCCAGACCTACTCACGCCCAGGCCTCGCTTGGGAATACCAGTGGGTGAACTTCGACGACGACAAAGCGTTGTCTGACGGAAAGCTCACCGTCGTTGCATACGCTCGCGACCGTCAGAAGTTCGAGAACCTCGATGGTGACGACCGTCACAACTGGGGTTCGGCCACCGCTGAGTTCCGGTACGACAATACGCTCAACGACCCGGCCACAACTCCGGACGGCGGAGCCACGGTCACCGAGTCACGACCATTCGTGCTCGTGGAATTCACGGATGCTGTTACAGTCTCGATCGACGAATTCTCGGTCGACGGTACGGCGCAGGAGATCTCCACTCTGGGTGGAAACCGCTTCCTCTACTGGCCAGAAGAGCTCGGCATCGGCTCGCACACCATCGCGATCGATGCAGTTGACGCTGCTGGCAACACCGAGGACCATGAATTCAGCTTCAAGGTCGCAGAGAGGTCGCCGTTCAACCTCAAGCTCATCGCTGGTTGGAACGCCGTTTCCTTCCCCGCGAACCCGGTTAGCCCGAATATCGAAGACGTCTTCACCGAGGACGTGGTCGACATGGTGGCTGCTTGGGATGCAAGCGACATGGAGAAGCCGTGGAGCATCGCTACCCGCATGGAAGGCGAGTGGGCCACGCACGACGAGTTCGCGACGCTGAGCAAGGTGCACGCCCAGTACGGCTACTGGGTCCACGCCCAAGGCTTCGTCACGCAGCGCGTGCAGCTCATCGGCGGCATCAACCGCACCGATCCCAACATCGTCCCGCCGGACCTCGTGTCGATACCGACTCTCGCGGGCTGGAACTTCGTCGGCGTCATCGACCAAGATGGCGACCAGACGCAAGCCAACGACGGCGAAGAGTTGAAGACCGGTGACGACAAAGTCACCGCCGGCTCCTACCTCGGCGACAACAAGCGCGCCTACACGTGGGACGCTGTCCGAAGCGAGTTCAAAGTCCTAGAAGACGCTGACTACGTCACGATCGGCGACGGCATCTGGGTCTACTTCGGTGGCGGCATCGCCCCGTAAAACCCGGCGCCAAGCCAAACGCCAAAGCCAAACGCCCCCGTGCAACCCACGGGGGCGTTTGGCTTTTCAACATCTGCCCCTTTCGCCCGCCAGAGAACATCCGGCATCTAGTTTCCAGCCCCTTTCGCTGGGCGAAAGGGGCGCGCGAGCGAAGCGAGAGCGGGGTATGCCCGGGAAGGGCGGGGCCATCATAGCCCATCATTCAAATCATGCCCATCCCAGTTCAAACCCACGCCATCGCAGAAACACCCCCTCAAACCACCAACTTCATCCCAGCCCATCCGCGCAATCCTCGCAATCCGCGGTTCAGACGTCCCCTCTCCCCCAAAACGACCGAAATGAGCGGGAGAGGGCTAGGGTGAGGGCCACCGGCGGAAATAGGGCGGGCCCATCATAGCCCATCCTTCCAATCATGCCCATCCCAGTTCAAAACCCTGTACCCCAACATTTCCCAACAACCAATCTCCCAGAATTGAACTCAAACTTGACGCGTACATGACGGCTGTACTAAAGTACGAATCGTTAACACACTGGTCCCAGGTCGACGGACCCGGGCACTTTATCAAGCCAAGCAAAGGCTAGAGATTAGGGATGACGGCAACAGCGCTAGTAAGACCAGACGAGGTCGTAGCGGGTACAGCCAGTACTCGCGCGGAGGGAGGCAAATTTGAGGCCCGCCCCTCGATGACCGCGTCTTGCTCAAACCGTCCACAACCTCCCCTCCCCCCGCCCCGCGCGGGTGGCCTTTGTCTGGTCGAGCGGGAAGCGAGTGCCTGCAGAAAGAGTTGGTCGCGTCGTACAGTGCGGACGACGCATGACAAGCCGAATGACACAGCCCGTGTCAGTGAGGGCCAACCGGGTAAGCGTGGACGCTCAAGGGAAGTCTGTCTGGTTGGGCAGATAAGCCTACGGCGTGAGCTGGGGTCCAACCCAGTGATTGGTACCGTGGAGTTAACTATCCGCGAGGGCCATGTTCCAAGTTGTGGCGACAAGGAACGCGTGCGGAAGATTTGTGCATGCTGCTCGGCAGTCTGCAACACCTGGGACCAGTTCCCGGAGCATTCGTCGTTCCCGCGTCCGCGGGCCGTTTACGGGACGGAACGTCCATCCATGGGACGATCGCTCCGGTCTGAGTCTGTTAGTTACAGCCTCATCCAACACGGTCATAAGAGGCTCTGCGGCTCCGCCGCAGAGCCCGAACCTCAAGACCGCCCACGCAAAAAGACCGGGAACCCGACCGCCCTGGCCTTCAAACGTGTCTACCCCCTTCGCACGCGAAGACGAACGCGGGAGCAAAGCGACCGCACGGGGATGCCCAACCCCAGTCATTCCCGCGAACGCGGGTACCCAGAGAAAAAACAAAGCACACAACATCCAGCCCCTTTCGCCCAGCAAAGGGGCGCGAACGAAGTGAGCGGGGTATGCCCGCCCGATGTCATGCTGAACGGCGTCGAAGCATCCGAAGCGAGGAGATTCCTCGACTGCGCTCGGAATGACAGGAGGCTGTGCTCGGAATGACAAAACTCACCCCATCACAGCCCATCATTACCATCATGCCCATCCCAGTTCAAAATCCCTACCCGCTACACGCTCTCCCCTCTCCCGCTGCCCATTTCCCTCCCCCTTCGTCGAAGGGAGAATACAAGGGGGTTCCGGGTGAGCGCATCCAACCCTACCCGCTACACCGTGTCCCCTCTCCCGCCCAGCGGGAGAGGGGACACGGTGAGGGCACCGGGGCGGCCAAGGGGCGGCACCCATCAAAGCCCATCATGCCCATCCCAGTTCAAAACGCCCGCCCAAGCATCAGCGCGTGCCATGCTGAGCGGCGTCGAAGCATCTCGGCGGGGGTACACCCCTGCGACGCGCCCCCTTTGCCCTTCGGGCATTTCCCCCGCAAGCGGGGGAAACCTTGAGCAGAACCCATCACAGCCCATCATGCCCATCCCAGTTCAAATGCTCTCCCGCTACACCGCGTCCCCTCTCCCCCAAACGACCGAAATGAGCGGGAGAGGGTTAGGGTGAGGGCAACGGGCGGAAGACGGGCGGGGCATCAAAGCCCATCATTTCCATCATGCCCATCCCAGTTCTAAAGAATTTCATTGACACGGCGCGCGCGGTGGCATATATTCGGTATCATATAGTTTTCAGGGCGTGCCTACGGGCGTGTGGTTCGTTGCGCGTCTTGAGAGTGCTATGGAAACATCCGGGCAAGACCGCTTCATATTACGCGATCAACTCGCGTCGCGAAGCGCGTCAGGTATCGAACCGGTAGAGAGATAGATACAGGAGGACTGCAGCTGTGCAGCTTTCATCGAGAATCTTGACGGCTCTGGCCGTGCTGATCCTTGCCGTTGCGGTGGTGGCGGTGCGAGCCGGCTCGACCGGGACGGTAGAAGCAGCTACCGGGACGATAGACGTAGTTAACGTCGGAACCTGTTACACGACCAGCACCGATGTCTTCGGCGTAGGAGACTGTAACGACGGTGACGACACAGAGGGTTACAGCGTCGCCGGACGGGACGGCATCATGAAGGTGGACAGCGTCTATGCCACCTATGCCATCGACCCGAAGACCTCCGGTGAAGAGCCACGCGCTATCGCAACCAACTCCGACGTCATAAAGATCAGCATCAATGACAAAGGACGCGACAAGAGGACTGGCGTACTGTTCGCCGTCGATGGTTCAAGCCCGCCGCTTCTCAGCACCACGGATACTCCTCCTGTTCCTACCGCTGATGCTCAGACAATTACTCGAGCCATCGGTCTAACGTCAATGCTTGAAGACGAATTGGCAGCAGGACCGCCAGCGCCTACTGACGGTACAGCGGCTGATCCAGCTTCGGTGACAAACAGCGTTATCACTTTGACAGAGGAAGCCACCAATGTGGCTTTCGCGCAACGGGATGGCGGCACGAGCGGAACGATCGCCAATTCCGGCGATGCGGAATTTGAGTTGGCTCTAACCTCTGGTGGAACCGGAGACCCCGCGTCTCGCCCCATGGCCCCCAAAGACGACGGCAAGGTTTACTGGTTCGGCACGGTTACAGGAGGTACGAACGCCGGATTCCGAAACCTCACAGATGAGTTCATCGAGTTGGACGAAGACCTCAGTTCAGGCGACTCTGATGCGGGCATCGCACCTTGGATGCGCGTCACGGCATCTGTTCCTGCGGGTCAGTCGATCCAAGTCCAATACATCTACTACCAGACCAGCGAGCAGGAAGAACTGTTCGGTGGAGCCAAAGAGGACCAGTACGGGACGACCGGAGATGATGGCACGGTTTATCCTGCGGCCGCATTGGTGCCAGTTTTCGAGTCCGATGACGCAGACGGATTGTCTCTCCGAGCGAGCGGTGACGGTAACGCACCCAACCAGCATCTCTGGTTGAAGGAAACCGGCCGCTTCACCGGCATCTACGAAGGCTACCTGCGCCTCACCGACGCCGATGGCGACGGTAAATGTGACGACGACGAAAACGACGCCACTCCGGATGCACGCTGCAACTGGGGTCTCCCTGCTAAGGCAGCCTCCGGTGCAGACATGGACGGCGCAGCTAATCTCGGCGTCGAGAGCGGACCGGTCACCGTCAAGTACACAAACTCGAACGGCGACAACCGCGAACTCGACATCATGATCGACAAGGACTCGCCGACGATCCAGATCGAAACGCCGGTCAACAACGTCAGCAGCAAAGTCGACTCCCCCGAGCTGATCGGAACCTTCACCGACGGCGGCGGATCTGGTCTGCGCCAAGAATCGTTCAAAATCTACGCCGACAACACACCTGACGGCAAGGACGACAGCACCCCGATCTGGGACTTGAGGGTGGACAATACCGGCGAGGTAAATCTGTCTCGCGGTTACGTCTGTGTCGATGGTGACGATGACACTGATGGATGTCAACAAGGCGGTACGGCCGCTTTGCGTGGCGACTACCAGGGTTACACCAACGATCGACCCACGTTCGGCATCGTTCCATCAGTGGACGTCTACCTTGATGATGAAGAAGATGCGGACAATGACACCGAGGCCGACCGCAAGACAGCCGACGCCGAGAACTTCGAGGACGGCGCGACGGACGGCGAGTTCGACACGGTCATTCGCATCGACTTCCCGCCGGATCCAGAAGATGATCGCCGGTACAACCACATAATCGACATCCAAGCGGTTGTGATGGACGTTGCTGGCAACATCGGATTCTCCGACAGCGAGCCTAGCGACCCGACCTTCATCCACGACTTCGGAACCAAGAAAGCCGATCGCGACGATGACGACAAGCACAACGTGCTCGGTTGGTTCTCGCGCCACATCTACATCCTTGACGATGTCGATCCCAAGTACTCCAAAGACGAATCCGCTACCGGCTTCTTCCTCGACAGCGATGGCGACGAGATGCGGACCAGCTCCGGTGCGAAGGTCGTCTTCGACGGCAAACTCGACCCGGCTACCGTCGGTGTCGGCACCTTCGAGGTTGGACTCGACGGCGGATCGGATGCGACCGTGATCGACGTCGCGGTTGACGGCAAGAACGTCTACCTGTTGATCGAAGAGGAGCTAGCCCCCAACGCCACGCCTGAGGTTGACCTCGCGGCTGGCCAGTCCATCTCTGACTTGGCCGGTAATGAGTCGACTGACCGCCGATTGGAAGGCATCGAGTTGAACGACGGCATCTTGCCGACCTTCACCGTGACGCTTAGCGGCGGCACAGGTCTGAACGAAGACGTCGATGGCGAAGGCCCGTCCGAACTCACGAACGAAGACGGCATCGACATTGCGATCAGCGCCAATGAGGCGATCCAAGGCGCACCCAAGTTCGTCGTCGTCTGCGACAAGCTGACATGGGGCGGAAACTCGGACAACAACGTTGGCAAGTTCGCTTCCAACCGAACCGGCACGTTCACTAGCGGCAAGTTCGGCGAGGCAGCACCCACGAACGCGCTAGATCCGGCTTCGGATGACAACCATCCAGAAGGCGTGACCTCATGTGGCACGGGCGATGGTAGCGAGTTCTTGGTGTCGCCACAGGGCGCCAACCGACGCACCGGCAACAACTGGGCGTTTGACTGGGCCGAAGGAACCGGCGACGAGGAACTCGCCGACGGCAAACTGCACGTAATCGTGTGGGGCCGCGACCGAAGCTCCTACCACCAGGGCAGCGACCGAGTATTCAACTACTCGGCAGCGACCGCCACCTTCGTCTACGACACCGATCTGGAAGCAGCATGGGAAGGTAATGACGACGCCGATGAAGATTACGGCGAACTCATCCCGGCCGAAGGCGAAGATGTCTTCGAAGTCCGACCATTCGTACTGCTCGACTTCGGCGACGAAGGCACGTCCGTTGACGTGACAACCTTCGAGGTCGACGACGTTGACCACACGGCAGACCTGCAGGAACTTGAGGGCAACGAGTTCGTATGGTGGCCCGAGCCTCTGGCATACGGCACCTACGAGGTCTACGTCGAAGCCAACGACGCCGCCAACAACACCGACGAGCACACCTACAGCTTCTCGGTCAAGGAGCGAGCACCGTTCGTCCTGAACCTGCTGGCAGGCTGGAACTCGATCTCGTTCCCGTCGAACCCGGTCGACCGTGCACTGCACGCAGTCTTCACCAACGACGCTATCGACCAGGTCATCGGTTGGGACGCAACCGAGCCGGTTAGCCCGTGGCGAATGGCTACACGCGTGGACGGTGTCTGGACCACTAACGACAGGTTCGCGACGTTGAACGACGTCGAAGCCCGATACGGCTACTGGGTCCACTCCACCGGCTTCGTAACCCAAGCCGTGCACCTCGCCGGCAAGGGCGACCGTGCAACCGATGGACAGCCGAACCCGGCCGACATCCCGACCGACGAGGGCTGGAACTTCGTAGGCGTGGTTGACGTCGACGGCGACCAGACGCAGGACGACGCGGGCGAGACGTTGCGCAACAGCAACAACGACCCGATCACCGCGGCTGAGTACCTCGGCGGTTACACCCGAGCCTACACTTGGGACCACGTCAACAACACGTGGGACGTCGTGAAGAAGGACGAGGGCATCACCATCGGTACCGGCGTGTGGGTCTACTACACCAAGGACCACGACATCGCCCCGTAACCGGGACCACGAAGTCGCAAGACTGGTAAACGTACTGCGCCCCTTGGGAAACCGAGGGGCGCAGTCGTTTGTTGCCAACCCCCAAACCCCGATTCATATACTTGAATCCTGTTATGGACCCACAACTAGAAGCAGACGCCCAACACCTGCGCACCCACGTCGCGCAGATCGTGAGGCATCTTTGACCTCCCCCAAAAACGGTCAGAGATATCCAAATTGGAAAAACAGACGTTAGACCCCGGCTTCTGGTCAGACCACAAAAAAGCCCAAGGGCAGATGCAAACGCTTACGGCCCTCAAGGACGATGTGGCAACGTGGGAAAAACTGACGCAGCGTTGTGACGAACTCGTCGAACTCCTCGAACTCGCCGATGACGAGTCCGACGAAACCATGCTCGAGCAACTCGTCCTCGACGCCGCCCAACTAAAGTCAGACATCGCCGAAAACGAGTTCCGCCTCCAACTCAACGGCGAACACGACGCCCGCCCAGCGATCATCTCCGTAAAACAAGGCGCCGGCGGCGTAGACGCTCAAGACTGGTCCGAAATGCTCCTCCGCATGTATGCTCGGTGGAGTGAACAGGCCGGATACAGCTCAGACATCCTAGACTTCACCCCCGGCGAAGAAGCGGGCATCAAATCCGCAGCGCTGAGAGTAGACGGCGACCACGCATTCGGCTACCTCAAATCGGAACGCGGCGTCCACCGCCTCGTGAGGCTCTCACCATTCGATTCTGGCCACCGCCGCCATACCAGCTTCGCTCTGGTTGAGGTATACCCAGAACCCGACGATGCCGACGATGTTGAAGTTGACCCTTCAGATGTAAAGATGGAAGCCTTCCGGGCAAGCGGCCACGGCGGCCAGAGCGTCCAAAAGAACTCCACCGCGGTTCGCCTGACGCACGAACCCACCGGGATCGTCGTCTCGGTCCAAAACGAACGCTCACAAGCCCAGAATCGGCAGGTCGCGATGAAGATCCTTCATGCCCGTCTCACCGACCTCGAGAATCAACGTAGAGCCGCTGAAAAATCGAAGCTGAAAGGCGATCACGTCTCCGCCGAATTCGGTCGCCAGGTCCGCAGCTACGTGCTCCATCCCTACCAGATGGTGAAAGACCATAGGACCAATCACGAAGTGTCGGACGCCCGCGGAGTTCTGGAAGGCGATCTGGACAGCTTCCTCAAAGCGTTCCTCGAATCATCGATCGGCAACTGAATCGACGTAGAGGTAATGGCACCATATCGTCGACCAAAACAAACGACGCAATCCATAACGCGTAGTAATTTCGTAAGTAATATCAGGCACGAACAAAATCCGGAAGTAACTGGAGACAATTGATGAAGAAAGCGCGTTTCTTAGGGATATCGATCTTCGCCGCGATGGCGCTATTCATCGTGGCGTGTTCGAGCGAAGAGGAACCGACGTCTACACCGGTGCCCGAACCGACGGCGACGCAAGTCCCGACAGTCGTTTCGACGCCACCACCTGCAAGATCAGAGCGACCAACGCCGGGCGCGAATCAAGCCAAAGTCGCTCCCGAACTGCTGCAGACGCCTGAACGTGTTGGAGATGAAAGGCCGACGGGCGGAGTATTCAGGCGACTTTGGGCAGACCCGCCGACTCTCGATCCGGCGCTGGTAACAGACGGCACATCCTACGACATCGTCATCGAACTTTTCAGCGGCCTGGTGAAGTTAACGGGTGATTCTGACGATCCAATCGTGGCCGACCTGGCTGAAAGCTACACGGTTAGCAATGCAGGAAAGACCTACAAGTTCGTCCTCCGAGAAGATTTGAGGTTCAACGATGGTTCGCCCGTGACCGCTTCCGACTTCAAATGGTCTTGGGAGCGGGCGGCTTTGCCGGAGACGGAGTCGCCGATCGTCGATGAGTTCCTCGGCGACATCATCGGTGTTCAAGCGATCATCGACGGCGACGCGACGACCGCCGAAGGCATCGAGGTGATCGACGATCACACGTTGCAGGTCACTATCGACGCACCGAAGCCTTACTTCATCGCCAAGTTGACATATCCGATTGCTTTTGTGGTAAACGCTGATAACGTGACATCGGGCGGTGAAAACTGGACTGACGATCCAGTTGGAACTGGTCCGTTCGTGATGAAGAGCTACAGCATCGGCGAACGGATGATTCTGACCAAGAACGAGCACTACTGGGGCGACCCTGCTTACTTGGACGAAGTTCACCTGCTGCTAGCAGGCGGTTCCGCAATGGCGATGTACGAGAACGATGAGATCGACATCACAGGCATCGGCCTGTCTGATCTGGAGCGTGTAACTGATCCAGAAGAGGAGATTTCGAAAGATGTCGTCGAAGTTGCGCCTTCGTTCAGCACGAGCTATATCGGCTTCAACATCGAAGAGCCGCCGTTCGACGATGTTCATTTCCGACGGGCGCTGAACTTCGCTATCGACAAGCAGCTCGTGGCGAACGCCGTGTTCTCCGACCTCGTTCGTCCGGCCACGGGAGTCATCCCGCCCGGGTTCGTTGGCTATAACCCCGAACTGAAGGGGTTGGAGTACGACGAGGAACGCGCCAAAGAAGAACTGGCGATGTCGCAGTATGCCGATCCGGCAACCAGGCCGCGTATCGTGATCACACTGCCGGGAACGGGTGGCTCGCCTAGTTTGACGACTGAGGTCGTCGCAGACATGTGGAGCCGAATCCTCGAGGTCGAAGTCGAGATCCAGCAAGTTGAGTGGGCGACGTTCCTGCAGGACTTGCACAGGAATCGGTTGCAGGCATTCTCGTTGGCGTGGCAGGCGGACTATCCCGACCCGCACACGTTCGTAGATGTTCTATTCAGGACTGGTAGTTCGATCAACAATACGAACTACTCGAACCCGGACGTTGACGCATTGCTCGAACAAGCCAACGTAGAGGCGGATCCGGTGCGTCGGATCGAGCTTTACCAGGAAGCGGAAGAGATGATCGTCGAGGACGCTGCTTGGCTACCGCTGTGGTGGGGTGTGGAAGGCAAGGTCCTAGTCAAGCAACGTGTCGGCGGACTGACCTTCCCGCCTTTATCGGTTCCGATCTATCAACACGTCTACATCGACGGTTGATAACGATCTAATCGTCGTTCCGAGCGGTCTCCAGAATTGGGGACTGACAAACTAGCAGTCTTTCCGATCAGGGATCGCTCGGATATCGGCGATATTTAACCTGTATTTTGATACCTTGTGTCTAGTGTGGGATAACGCTGGTCAATCGTCGAAAGGAAAAGGTAGATAGAAAGATGAAATTCGTCCCCAAATTGCTGATTGCCGTAGCATCGCTTGCGGTGATATTTGCCATCGGTTGCGCAAGCGAAGAACCGACCGCCACTCCAGTACCCCCAACCGCGACGGCCGTCCCGCAACCGACTGCGACCGCTGTTCCCACTGAGAAGCCTGAACCAACTCAGGACACGAGTTCTAGCGTAGCGCCTACCGCCACGGCGATCGCCGAAGCGACGGCGCAGGCTAAAGCCGATGCAACCGCTGAAGCCGAAGAGGCGACCAAAATGGCTGAGGAGGTCGAAGACGAGGACAAAGCGGTGTTCGATGCGAGGCAGGGAGGCGTCTTCCGTCTGCTTGGATCCGATCCGACGACATTAGATCCGGCGTTGACTACCGATAGCACGTCGTACGACCTTGTGACTCAGATATTTGGCGGGTTGGTGCGACTAACGGACAATCCAAACCAGCCGATAGTGAACGATCTAGCCGAAAGTTTCACGGTAAGTGAGGACGGCACAGTGTACAGATTCAAGTTGCGGGAAAACGCCGTCTTCAGCGATGGCACTCCGGTAACTGCAGAGGACTTCAAATGGTCATGGGAAAGGGCAGCGCTGCCGGAAACAGGATCAACGGTCGTTAAGGAGTTCCTGGGCGACATTGTCGGCATCAACGAGATCATCGAAGGAAACGCAACGTCGGCTGAGGGCATCACCGTGGTGGACGACTACACCCTAGAGGTGAAGATTGATGCTCCGAAACCGTACTTCATCGCGAAGCTGACCTATCCGGTTACGTTCGTCGTTAGCCAAGAAAACATCGAATCTGGCGGAGAAATCTGGACCGATGATCCTGTTGGCACCGGACCTTTCGTGCTCAAGTCGTACGAGATCGGAGTGAACCTGGTTCTGGCACGCAACGACAACTACTGGGGCACCAAAGCGTTCTTGGACGAGGTCCAATTCAATCTGGCCGGAGGTTCATCGATGGCGATGTACGAGAACGACGAAATCGACGTATCGGGTATCCCGTTCGCCTCGTTTGAACGCGTGACCGATCCTGCGGATCCGCTCTCGGAGCAGGTAGTTGACGTCCCGGCTGAGTTCGTCACCTACTACATCGGCTTCAACGTCGAGATGGCACCGTTCGACGACGTGCACTTCCGACGGGCGTTGAACTATGCCATCGACAAGGAGTTGATTGCGGAGGCGGTGCTCCAAAATCGAGTCATACCCGCTGATGGTCCGCTACCTCTGGGCTTCGTCGGATTCAATCCCGATCTTGAACCACTCGGTTTCGATGAAGTAAAAGCGGTGGAAGAGCTGGACCTGTCTGATTACGCCGATCCCGAAACACGTCCTCGCATCGTCTTGACGGTGTCTGGAACTGGTGGCTCACCGCCTGTTTGGCTACAGGCAATCGCCGACATGTGGGAACGGACTTTGGGCGTGACCATCGAGTTCCAAGAGGTCGAGTGGGCGACGTTCCTAGAAGAAATCGACAACTATCGCCTTCAAACCTTCTCGCTTGCTTGGAGTCCCGACTACCCCGATCCGCATACATTCGTAGACGTGCTCTTCCGCAGCGACAGCACAATCAATCAGACGAAATACGCAAACGCTGAGGTGGACGCGTTGCTTGACAAGGCTACCACCGAACCGGACCCGCTAAAGCGCATTCAGTTGTACCAGGAAGCGGAGCAGATCATCGTCAATGAGGCGCCGTGGGTGCCGATGTGGTGGGGAGCCTCGGGCAAGATCCTAGTTAAACCCGAAGTGAATGGTTTCACGCTATCCCCACTTGGCGGATACTCGTTCCGCGACGTCTGGATCGAGAAGGAAATCGACTTTTAGCACCGGACACAACGCCTGATATCGGGCGTCCAGAGCAGACGTTGAGTGAATATGCGTCGAATGCTAGCATTTGAAGCGCGATGCTGATCTACATCTCACGACGCCTGCTCTGGACGCCCGTTTTGATGTTCATCGCGGGGCTGTTCGTCTTTTGGCTTGCTTCGTGCACGCCTGGAGACCCCGCAGAGTTGATGGCCGGTCAACGGGCTGATCCTGAAGCGATCGCACGTATCAGGGATCGCCTCGGTTTAGACGACCCGTTCATGGTTCAGTACACGCGGTACATCGCGGATGCGTTGAAGGGCGATTTCGGACAGAGCTACAGGTACCGGGGGCGCGACGTCCTGGAGTTGCTCGCTCCCAAGCTGCGAGTTTCGTTGGAACTCAACATCGTCTCATACGTCGTGACGCTCGCAATCGGCCTACCGTTAGGGTTCTGGACGGCGATGCGCCAAGGAACGTGGAAAGATCCAACAACTACGACGTTCATGTTGCTGTTGTATGCGTTACCGGTCTTCTTTACGGCCCCATTCCTGATTCTGGTGTTCGCGTTATGGCTGGATTGGATTCCGGTTTCGGGATGGTCAGGCATGTTCTCCACGCAGGCGATATTGCCGGCGTTCACGATCGGTGTGCCTGGCGCGTTTGTTTTCATGCGGTTCATGAGGGCATCAACGCTAGATGTGCTCGGCCAGGAATTCGTGCGGACGGCGCATGGCAAAGGTATGGGCCACATGACCGTCAACCGAAGACACATCGCGCGCAACGCGCTATTGCCGATCATCACGATCCTCGGATTCTCGCTAGCCGGACTTTTCGGCGGATCTCTAGTTATCGAATTGATCTACGGCATTCCCGGAGTTTCAAGGCTGATACTGGAAGCCGTTTTCCAACGAGATTATCCCTTGATCATGGCGGTAACCCTGTTGGGCACTTCGATGTTGGCTATCGCGAATCTGGTGGCGGACATTTTGTACTCGGTGGTCGATCCCAGGATCAGGTTGCGAGCATGAAATGAACGACTCGCGATCCATCGGTGCAAGTGGCGTTGAGATAGCTGATCAACTTGAGTTTGAGGTTCGGGATGGTTTTCTGAGTCACGCATGGCGCGAACTGAGAAAACGCAAGCTCGCATTCATGTCGGTGTGCATTCTGCTGGTTTTGTACACAGCCGGCATCTTCGCGCCATTGGTCGCTACCCATGACTATACGGAGACGAATCTCGCAAAGACGCAGCAAGGTCCAGACTTTGAGAACTGGTTGGGCACCGACCGATTGGGAAGGGACATTTACTCTCGCGTCGTGTGGGGCATCCAAACTACAGTATTTTTAACCATCATCACGACTTTGACGGCGAGCTTTGTTTTGGGTCTCATCGCGGGAATGGCCGCCGGTTATCTACGCGGCGTTTTCGACATAGTCACTACGAGGGTGGGGGAGGTGGTATCCGTATTTCCGGATATTCTCTTGGTGCTGATCATCGTCGCCACCGTGCGTCCACAATTCAAAGAGTTCGGATACTGGATAGAAGACAACACCTTCATATCGGGAGTGATCTCCTCCGGCGTCATCGATTACATCGTTTTGGGCGTCGCATTCCTACCGTTGTCATGGTTCGGATCGATGCGCTTGATTCGAGGGCAAACTCTGTCGATCAGAGAGGCGCCTTATGTTGATGCTGCTCGCTCGATGGGTGTTGGCACGCCCACAATACTCTTGCGGCACATTCTGCCGAACGTCATCACTCCGTTGATTGTGAGCGTGAGCTTCGGCATGGGCGGCGTCGCGCTCGGTGAGGCGATCATCAGTTTCTTCGGCGTCGGCGTTCAACCGCCACGACCCAGCCTCGGCGTCATGATCGGCGATGTGACTGCGAGAAGCGGTGGAGCGGCGGTTGAGACGCTTCGTAACCATCCGGAGCAGCTGTTGCCGCCGATTATCGTCGTTTGGCTGATGATATTCTGCTGGAACATACTCGGCGACGCGCTAAACGACATCCTCAATCCCCGCGCACGCTAATCGGAGGTCAGCCCCATGGCAGAGAAATTGAAGGTCGGATTAGCTTGCAACAAGCAGTATCTCGAACGGGGCATCAAGCAACACGAAATCGAGCGGCTTGAGCAGTTCGCAACCTTCGAATGGCGGGAGTTCAACGAGGCAACCGACTGGTACTCGCCTCCGATCTCCACACCTGAAGTGGTCTCTGACTTCATCGACTTCGCGTCAACCAAGGATGCGATAGTCGTCTGCCACGGATCGCCGCGAGTGACCCCTGAAATCCTTGACGCAGTTCCGAACGTACGGCTAATCGGCGAACTTGAAGGCGATCGTTTTGCACAACGCGTTGACGTAGCCGCATGTGACGACCGCGGCGTCAAGGCGGTCGACACCACCCATGCCTCCAGTCTCCCAGTCTCCGAGTGGGCTTTGGCGATGATGATGATGGGCTTGAAGAAAGTAGGGGCGCACTACAGGCGGCTGATCACCGACCAAGAGTGGGGCACCGGTGAACAGCGAGCAACCGAGCCTGATTTCCAGATGATGGGCGATTTGACCGGCCGGTCGGTCGGCCTAATCGGTGGCGGCAACATCGCACGCCGTCTCATCGAACTTCTAGTGCCGTTTCGAGTTGACATCCTCCTCCACGACCCGTACCTGCCACGCGAGTTGGCATCGGCGATGAACTTCACGATGACATCACTCAAAAACGTCATGAGCATGCCGGACGTAGTCGTCTGTCTCGTGCCGCACACCCCTGCGACCGAAGGCATGTTGGGAGCGAAAGAACTCAGTTGGATACGCCCCGGTGCGGTCTTCGTCAACGTTTCGCGCGGTCAAGTCGTGCAATCAGACGCTCTCATCGGGCGTCTGCAAAAGAACGACATCTATGCCTGCCTAGATGTCTTCGATCCCGAACCTGTACCTACCGATTCACCAATACGTGGGCTGTGGAACGTGTTCCTGACGCCGCACATCGCCAGCACAACCGATGGCACGGGCATCTCGTTCTTCGGCGAGATGATCGACGAACTCGAACGCTTCCACCTCGGTCACGACACCAAACACGACCTGATGGTCCGAACCCTCGCTAATCGTCGCGGCGAAACCCCCGGTGATCTCGACGCCGTGCGCTGATCAAATCATCGTCCATCTCGCTTGCTAACATTTAAGGCGAACCAAAATCGCCCCAACATTAGCAGGTGAACAGCATGTCATCGATCGATCCCTACTCGTCCACATATTTCCAGTCACGACGCTCCGCCGTGATGGCTCGAAACGGGGCCGTTGCGACCAGCCAACCGTTGGCGGCTCAGGCGGGACTCAGGATCCTGCTGGATGGCGGCAACGCGGTCGACGCGGCGGTCGCGATGGCCGCGGCCCTAAACGTCGTGGAACCTGGCTCAACCGGCATCGGGGGCGACATGTTCGCTCTCATCTGGAACAAAGACGAGCGCAAAGTTGTTGCACTCAATGGCAGCGGCAGATCCGGTGCTGCTGCGAACCCCGAGGATGTCCGCAGAGCGGGTTTCGATGCGATACCAAATGAATTGGACGGCTGCGCCTTCTCCGTCAGCGTTCCCGGCACCGTGCACGGTTGGGAGACGGCGCTTGAGAACTACGGACGAATGTCCCTCTCAGAAGTGCTTCGGCCCGCTATCGACTATGCGCTTAACGGCTATTCCGTATCGGAGGTAATCGCACGCGGTTGGGAAGGCTGCGAGACGAAGCTCCGACACCGTCCATCCGGCGTCGAGATGCTGCCCATCGGCGGACGCGCCCCGAAATGTGGCGAAATCGCATCGCTCCCCGAACTCGGTGGCTCGTTACAAGTTATCGCCGAAGGTGGCAGCGAAGCCTACTACAAAGGCGATATTGGCAAGAAGATCGCTGCATACGTCCAGCAAGAAGGCGGATGGCTCACTGAAGACGACCTGTCATCTCACCACTCTGACTGGGACGAGGCGATACACATCAACTACCGCGGCGTAGAGGTCTGGGAGTGCCCGCCGAACGGGCAGGGCATAGCCGCTTTGATGGCTCTGAATATCGCCGAAGGTTTTGACATCCAAGGGATGGGCAGCCAATCGCCTGACGCTTACCATCATCTGATCGAGTCGATGCGACTTGGATATGAAGACGCCTTGCAATACGTCGCAGACCCGCGGGTGGCGGAGGTTCCCATCGGACCGTTGCTCTCCAACGAATACGCAGACCGACGCCGTTCCAGTATCGATCCGACACGAGCGCACCCGAACGTCTCCTATGGCGACCCGATGGGTGGCGGCGACACCATCTACTGCACAGCCGTGGATGGCGATGGAAACGCATGCTCGTTGATCAACAGCTTATTCGCTGGTTTCGGATCGGGCTTGGTTGTCCCAGGCACCGGCATCGCCCTGCAGAACCGCGGATCGCTCTTCTCGTTCGATCCCGACCATCCCAACTATCTGGAAGGTCGCAAACGTCCGTACCAGACGATTATTCCGGCGATGGCTACGGAGGATGACGAGATGTGGCTGTCGTTCGGCGTCATGGGTGGTTTCCAGCAGCCGCAGGGGCATCTGCAAGTCATCTCCAACATGGTCGACTTTGGTATGGACTCGCAGAAGGCGCTCGATACTCTGCGCTTCAGCATCGATGTCCAGGGCGACAAGAGCGTCAAGGTAGAAGAAGATCTTGATGGATCGGTTGTGGACGATCTGCGAAGCCGCGGCCATAACGTCGTTGTGCAGCGAGGTTATGAGCGCGTAGGGTTTGGGGGCGGCCAGGTGGTTTCCCGCGATGCAGAGACAGGCGTCCTCTGCGCCGGCACCGAGCCACGCAAAGACGGTGCCGCTCTCGGTTGGTAAGCCGGTCAGATTACCGCCGAAAACGGCGTGACAGGAACAGGGCGCCCAGTAGTCCGACGATCAACAAAGCCGATCCTTCTAGCGGTCCTGTGCCGTTGGAGCTGCACAGGCCACCTGAGGCGGGCGGTTCCTCGGCAGGTGTTTGTTCTTCTGCAGGTGCTGGTTCTGTATCGGGCCCTTCAACTGCAGTTGCTTTAATAGCGACTTCCGGCTCTGGTTCCTCCGTGGGCACGACGGTGGCCATTGGCGGAACTGGGGTGTTGGTCGGCTCGGGCGTAGGCGATGCGCCGGTCTCGCCGACGGTGATCCCGCCTTTTACCGGCGTGAGCGTGAGCAGCTTGTATTCGGAAGAAGTCGAGCCGTCGTCAGCGTCTTCCGGTGTTGGTGTAGGCGTCGGCGGCACGTACGGATCCGCCCCGATCGACGCTCGCCACTCGTTGTCCAACTGCTGGACCGTTTTCCCGTAGACGTTTCGTATCGCGATGTCACCACTGCGTCCCTCGGCAATCGAGGCCAGCGTTTCTGCGATCTTCTCGCCGCCGTAAGTCTCGATCAGGTACTCGATGAAGTCGCGGCTCTGGCCGTAGGACACGATCACCATGTTCGGTTCGCCCGGGAAGGTCTGCAAGCGTGTGAACGGGATCAATCGATTGGTGTCGACAGCCCAATCGAGGTAATAGACGTAAGACAATCCCTTGTCGAGGTTCCCGAACTCAGCGAGCCCCTCATTGAGCCATAGCGGCACGAGCGCGTTGCTACCCTTTGCGGCTCTACCAACGAGGATGTGCGTGAGTTCGTGCGTGAGCGTACCGATGTCGCGGCTGCCAGAGAGGACGAGGACGACGCTATGGTCGAAAAACGCCTGTCCTTCCGTAATCAGTTCCCGACTTATCGTTGCGCTGCGAGCGCTCACGGCTCCGATCATCTCGGCGTTGTTGTTGTAGAGGGTCACAACGATCGGAGTCTCGATCTCGCTACCTGTGATTGGCCCCATCAACTCCATCGATTCCTTCGCTGCTTCAGCCAAGCGTTCAGCGCGCACCTGCACCGGACCGTGGTAGTAGACATAAATCGGACCCCGGCTCACGTATTCCCATTCGAACCGCGAGTCGAGCATGATCTGGCTGTACTCGTCTGACAGGTACTCGTTGCCCTCGGTGTCGATCGCTTCGAAGACGAAATCGATCGTAGTCCCCGGCGGAATATACCGGGCACTCGTGTTGACGCGCCATTCGAGTTCGCCATCCATGAGGGAGGCAGAACGCTCCGTGACATCGAGGTAGTCGTACTGTCCAGTTGTTTCTGGACCGGTGGAAAATCGGACACGAACATCCTCGATCTCGACGTCTGTTTCGAAACTCGTATGAAAGCGGATGCTTTCGGGGAAGCTGCTCGTCATCCCGCCGTCGATGAAGCGCACGGCTTCAGATTGGGCTTCGGTCGTGGCCGCGCCAGCGAACAAAGTTCCCGCGCCGATCGAAGCGACGACTAACAGCAATCCGACCAGCTTGGTCGACAGAGTGAACTTTCGAATCTTGGGCATGCGCAACAGGTTGCTGTCTCTTCCGTATCAGACAACTTCTATTGAATCGTAAATGGCGACACGAGTTTGCGTCCGCTGTAAGAATTACGCAACGGTAGCGTAGTTTGGACGCATCAATCGTGGTGGATCAACTGGCATTGCGCCATTCGGCCCAAAAACGGTAGGCCGCGCTGAGAGGTGTGCCGACCGCCAAGATCCACAGTCCCCAGATCGGTTGACCAATGATCAGGGCTACCGTCATGATCACGACACGCTCCGGCCGAGTCAAAAATCCCGACGTCCCTTTGTACCCAAGACCCTCGGCGCGTGCACGGACGTAGCTCACCATGATCGAACCGACGAAAGCTATGAATGCG
This sequence comes from Dehalococcoidia bacterium, assembly GCA_965204425.1. Lineage (GTDB taxonomy): Bacteria > Chloroflexota > Dehalococcoidia > Lucifugimonadales > Lucifugimonadaceae > Bin127. Next base: position 1,431,638 of record OZ241990.1, on the reverse strand, counting down.
AGGATCACGGCATCCCGCCGTAAAGTGTCGGCCGACGAGTAGTAAATCAGAAGTCCAAGTAGGAGAGCTGCTTCCGACAATCGGTCGAAAGTCGAATCCATCAACGCCCCTCGATCTGAAACCTTGCCAGTCCGACGAGCTATGGCACCATCAATCATGTCGAACAGGGCAGCAGGAATGCTGATCAATCCCGCAAACATGAATTGCCCAACTGAGGCAAATCCGGCTGCAACTACCGCGAGGAGGAAACCTAACAACGTCGCGACATTGGCACTGATACCGACGGCGACGAGAGCCGCAGAAATCGGCTCCTCAAACCAACGGGCGATGGCTGCGCGGGCGGATTTGCGGAGCTTCTGTAGACCGCTATCCGATTCAGCCACTGCTAGTTCGCCGCTGCTGTGGCACGTATGGCAACGGAGCTCGAGCCGTGACCTCGTGGTAGTAGTCGATCACGTCGTCGGCGACTCTTGCCCAGCCGAACCGCTGCACCTTCTCGTGACCATTCGTAACAAGTTGATCTCTAAGACGCGGCTCTTCAATGAGGCGCTGGATCGCGTTGGCTATTGCGTATTCGTCGCCGACATCAACCAACAGTGCATCTTCCTCATGGTCGGCAACGCCTTGGAACCCGAGAATCTTGCTGGCGACTATCGGTGCCCCTGAAGCCATCGCTTCAACCAACACAAGTCCGAAGCTTTCATGCCCGGTGTTTGGCGCACAGAACACGTCAGCGTGCTGGTAGTAGGCAGGCAACTCTTCGTCAGTGACAGGACCCGCGAATATCACGTCGTCGATGCCACGTTCACCCATCATCCGCCAAGATTCGCGGTCGGGAACGCCCGCTCCCACGACGATTAGCCGCAAGTTCGAATAGCGCCATCGCAGAGTGCTGTACGCACCCAGCAAGAACCGCAAGCCCTTGCGCTTCTCGCCGACGCGTCCAACGAACACGATGTTGATCGCATCAGTCCGAAACTCGCTCGGTTTAGGTCGAGGTTGCTCGAATCTCGGAACGTCTATGCCGTTGGGAATGATCGTGTAGTCGTCAGGGAAATATTTGTAGGCGTACTCTTTGGCCGCCTGCGACACAGCGATGCGTCCATCCAGTTTGTCAGCGACCATCGTAAAGAGCGGTTTGCCGCCCAAATATCCGGGGTGGATGTTGTCGCTATACGCGTGGAATGTGCCAACCGTCGGCCACGGGGAAAACCAGCTCGCCGTGGTTCCTAGGAATGGCATCAGCGGTTCGTGGATGTGGACAACGTCGAAGCGTTCAGACTTGAGCACCTGTCGCATCTGCAGAGCCGCTCTCACACTCATCGAGATCCGCGATACCGAACCGCTGGCGTTGAAAGGCACACTGCCACCTAGCGGGACCACCTCGAGATCACCAACATCCGGTGCCGTCTGGGGCCTCGAGCGCGGCGCGAAAAGAACAACCTCATGACCTCTTCGCGACAACTCTCGACTAAGACTTGCCATGTGGGCAACTACGCCGCCATGGTAGGAGAGATCGTATGGCGAGACTTGAGCGATCCGCATCGGAGATTCTGTGTGTGAGAGGGTTAACTTGGCTCTACAAAATCGTCGCTGGACTCACATCTTATCAAGCAATCTGAGTCCTTTGGTGCATACTTAGAAATCGACGAAATTCACCTAAGAAACGGGTGGTCGATGGTCAATCCAAGGTCGAGCTTGCTCAAACGCCGCTGACGCCGCTAAAACCGTCGTTTCATCGTATTTTCGACCGATTATCTGCAGACCCACTGGCAATCCCTCAGGGGTGAAGCCAGCTGGTACCGAAGCCGCTGGGCAACCAGTCGCATTCGAATGCATCGTAAATGCGCCGTTCCAAAACTGTTCAGGGAACGATGATGTCCCTCCAATGCTTCCAGGGAACGGTTCGTTGACGAACGCCGGAAAACGGGCCACAGGTGCCATCACCAGATCGTAAGTCTCGAACACGTCGTCGAAGGTGGCCTTCAATTCGTCTATACGCCCTATGGCGGCAGCGTAATCCGCGGTCGTGACCTGCGAACCTCTTTCGATCCAGTAACGACTGTATGCGGTCATCCGATCTCCGTACTCGTCCATATATCGGCCATAGTTGTTGAATGCCGTGGCAGCCTGGATAGGTCCAAAGGAGTCGTACGGCTCCAACAGAGTAATGTCGACATCTGTAACTTCGCAACCCAACTCTTCGAACACCAATGCGGCACCGGAGGTGATCCGCGCAACATCGGGATCGACATCGGCGAAACCGAAATCCGGGCTCCAAGCGATCTGCAAGCCATCAATGGGACGCTCAGTTGCCGCGACGAAGTCGGGAGGAGAGGTACGAATGCTTATGGGATCTCGACGGTCGAAGCCAGCCATGGTTTGGAGGAGAAGAGCGGCGTCTTTGACGGTCCGTGCGATCGGCCCGGGCTGTCCGAAAAAATTCGGAGCCGGTGGTCCGGGTACTCCCGAGTAACCAGAGACGCGCCCGAGGGTGGGTTTGATGGTGTACGTGCCGCAGAAATTCGAAGGGATGCGTAAAGAACCACCGCCGTCGCCTCCAGTCGCGATCGGCGCCAACCCAGCGGCGACGGCCGCCGCAGCACCACCGCTCGAACCTCCAGGGGTGCGTGTCGTGTTCCAAGGATTCTTGCCAGTGATGCCGAGCGAATTGTCACACGTCCCCACGAAACCGAGTTCGGAACAGTTGGTTTTGCCGAGGATGGTGCCACCGGCTTCTAGGATTCGATCGAGGAATGCGGCGTTGTTTTGCGGCACGTGATCTTTGAAGATGATCGATCCGCTGGTGGTGCGGATGCCGCCGGTCATCTGGTTGTCTTTGATGGGAATCGGCAGACCATGCAACGCGCCCAGCTCTTCGCCATTCATGATCGCCGTCTCGGCCGCTTTAGCCCGCTCCATCGCGATCTCATAAGTGACGAGAAGGAACGAGTTGAGTTGCGGATCCAGCCGTTCAATCCGATTCAGATAAAACTCCGTCAACTCGACAGGCGATATCTGTTTCGACCTGATCAATTTGAGCAGATCATTGGCAGGCGAGAATGCGAGTTCTTGGTCAAGCATGGCGATAAATCCGATATTCTGACAGCGTCAGGTATGAGCTTAGGCTAAATTGTCCTAATCGACAGAAGCGAAAACAGAATGCTAAAGATTAGACTTGCACTTTGTAGGCGTTTGTTAGAAAATAAGAGAAGTTGAAGGAAATCAATGGAACTGGTGCGGCTCCTCTTGAGGAGCCGCGTGTCTTGTGGGGCGGGGAACGACTGGCTAAAAGGAGCGGAAAGCATGGCCAATTTGAAGGTACGCGATGTTGCTGAACGACTAGACGTCAGCAGCAAAACGGTCTACAGGTGGCTGCGTGAAGGGCTCATCCCGGCCAGCCGCCTCGGCAAGACATGGATCATCTCCGAGGACGCGTTGCAAGAAGCGTTAGCACCGGGCACGAACCGCCCGTTGGCGACTGCGGTAATGAACGTGTCCGAAGAAGCGTCAACCACAAGTCCCGCCGAGGATGTGACACCAGATATCGCCGCTCCGCCGGAGCCGGCGCCGATTTCCCTGAAACCCGTTGAAAGGAGAACCCCAGTGGGTCGAATCAATGTCGCGATCATAGGTTTGGGCAACTGCGCCTCATCGTTGATCCAAGGCGTACACAAGTACGGCGAGGTCGACGAAAACTCCCTCCCGGTTCCGGGCGTGATGCACAACGTATTGGGTGGCTACACGATCGGCGATGTGAACGTGGTCGCCGCGTTCGACGTTGACAAAGAGAAGGTCGGCGCCGACATCAACGAGGCGATCTTCGCCAAGACCAACAACGCGCTGCAGTTCCACGACGTGCCCAGTTCCGGGATCAAAGTCGACCGCGGAATGACGCACGACGGCATCGGTCAGTATTTGGAAGACGTCGTCGAAAAGGCTCCTGGATCCACCGCCGACATTGTAGGCATCCTGCGAGACCGCGAAGTCGACGTTGTCATCAACTACCTTCCAGTCGGTTCCGAGCAGGCGACGAAGTGGTACGTGGAACAGATCCTCGCCGCCGGATGCGCATTCGTCAACTGCATTCCAGTTTTCATCGCCAACCAGCCCTACTGGCAGAAGCGCTTCGCTGACAAAGGTCTGCCCGTCGTCGGCGATGACATCAAGTCGCAGGTCGGTGCCACCATCATCCACCGCGTTCTCGCTCGGCTCTTCGAAGACCGCGGTGTCCGTCTTGACCGCACTTACCAGCTCAACTTCGGCGGCAACACAGACTTCTACAACATGCTCGAACGAGCCCGACTCGTGACCAAGAAGATCTCGAAGACGCAGTCTGTCCAATCACAGCTGGAGAAAGAACTCCCGACCGACGACGTCCACATCGGCCCCAGCGACCACGTCCCGTGGCTAGAGGACCGCAAATGGGCGTACATCCGCCTCGAGGGCACCTCATGGGGCGACGTCCCGCTAAACGTCGAACTCAAGCTCGAGGTCGAAGACAGCCCGAACTCCGCAGGCGTTGCTATCGACGCGATTCGCTCGGCGAAGATTGCGCTGGACAAAGGAGTGGTCGGTGCGATCGAGCCGGCATCCGCGTACTTCATGAAGTCACCGCCGGTTCAGATGCGAGACGACGACGCCCGCAAGGCAGTCATCGACTTCGCCAGCAACGGTTCGATCGTCTAACTCGACCGCCAAATAGGATCAGGAAGGCCCCTCACCGCGAGCGCGGAGAGGGGCCAATTTATCTGAGAGAAACGTGCTGCTATTGCGGCGCGACTACCGTGTGAATCCCGCACTCCTTCGCGTCGGGATCAGACTCCCACCATCAACGTCCTGAGCGCCCATCCTCGCCTGGTTCCATGGTTCGCACAGTCTGCGAGCTTCCAATCCAGTTTGGGATCACAGAATGGCACATCGCGATCAGTGATGGCGCCTCATGATTCTTGCGCGTTACCAACGACGGTGGGTGTAAACAACCGAAAACCGACGGATGGAAAGAGCGATGAATTTTCCAAAACATTTGGAATCTCGTTTGGAAGATCAAGAAATTGCTGTTTTCGAGTTGCAATCACGTTTACGAGAAGTCGTACATAGGGTCACAGTGTTTTCTAGAAACCGCAAGACAGTTTCTTTTCAATATGGTCGCTACTTGGTACTTTCAGATTCATGCAGTCAGATTTCAATCTTCAAACCGCGATCATCGTGATAGCGGGGTTGATTTGGTCAATTGCGATACTCGTGTTTGCCCTGTCTATGCTCGTCGAGCAGATCTCACGTTTGATCGTGGCGATACGAGAGTTTTGGGATCTGCTGTTTGGGTGACTGCCTGTTTTGTGCTTAGATGATGCAGTACCGAGAGCGCGAATATCGACGCAAGGACAAGCTAGATTGCAAATTCTTATGCTGTCACTTCTTCGCCGAATTGAAGCGTCGTAAACCGACTAGATTTACCCAATCTCAGCGAAATGATTGGGTAACCCATGTGTGAGATCCTAGGAGTTTGCTCCCACCGTGTGAATCCCGCACTCCTTCGCGTCGGGATCCGACTCCCACCACCAACGTCCTGAACGCTCATCCTCTCCTGGCTTCACCGCACGCGTGCAAGGCGCACATCCGATGCTCGGAAAACCCTTGTCGTGCAGGATGTTGTACGGGACATTGTTCTCTTTGACATAGTCCCGAATCATCTCCGCCGTCCAGTTCGCCATCGGATTGATCTTGTAGGCGTCGTGGGCGAAGTCCTTCTGCACGATGTCGATGTCGCCGCGCTTCATCCCCTGATCTCGCCGCAATCCAGTCAACCAGGCGTCGGCCTCGCTGAGCGCTTTATTCAGCGGATTGACCTTCCGAATTTCGCAGCAGAGCTGACGGTTCTGCACGCCCTTGTAAAAAAGGTTCATCCCATGTTGACGCACCATCCGACCAACTTCGCGGATGTCAGGGTAGTGCACCTCTACCTCGGTGTCGTAACGCCGAGCGATGCGGTCCATCAGGTCGTAGGTCTCCTCGAAAAGCCGCATCGTGTCCAATGTTGCGAGGCGGGCCTTCGGGTTGATCTTCCAGTACATGTCGAAGATCGCCATGCCGTCGATTGCAAAGGACGACATCTGGATGGCGCGATCGCCGAACGTATCATCCGTCCACTGGAGAATCTCGTGCGGATGAGCGTTCTCTAGTTGCCTGTTGATTTCCGCCAACTCTTCGTCGGAGAACCGATCAAGGACGCGCTGCTCTTCTACTTCGGCCTCTGCCGTTTCGAAGGGAACGATCTGTGCTTTTGCGATCGCCAATTCGTGGTTCTCCGTCGTGGGTTGAGTATGTGGTCTGGATTTTGGCAAAAATAAACCCCTGCATCATCAGCAGGGGTGTGCGAGCCGCGTCGGACTACGATTTTGCGTTACGCTTCGGAAAATGCATCTAACCCCTGCTTAGGGGCTGATACAAGAACACTCGGAGGTTCGAGACCGCATACGTCGGTTGGTCATGCCACCCGTCATTATATCTCGCGGATTTGGCGTGTGTCTCGGTTCACTGACCCGTTCAGGTTTAGAATGGATTAAACCCGTGTAGCAGTTCGGCAAAGGTGCCGAATTCGGAGGAATCCCGTTCATGGCGACGATGACCGAACCATCCATTTCTGGCGAGCGCATCGAAGAGTTGCAGAGCATCGCTGGCGACCATCTCTTTATGCACGCGCAGCAGATAGAGGATTGGCGAGGCAACCTCAAAATCTACGTCAAGGGCGAGGGAGCGTGGGTCGAAGACATCGAGGGCAATCGGATGCTCGACGCGATGGGTGGGCTCTGGTACAAAGCCGCAGGATACGGCCGCACCGAAATTGCCGACGCCATGTACGAGCAGCTGTCGGGCATCGAAACGCCACCAGCAGGTTCCGCTACGCCGTCGCAAATCGAGCTCGCAGGTCGCATCGCATCTCTATACCACGATAAAGATGCCCGAACCTTCTTCTTGTCAGGCGGCTCCGAAGCTGTTGAGACCGCCGTCAAGATGGCCAAAAAATACCAAGCGCTAAACGGCAAGCCGGGCGCATTCAAAGTAATCTCTCGACGCTACTCGTACCACGGCGCAACCGCGATGGCGGTCAGCCTTGGGCGTAACCCCACCGCCGATCCCTGTGGACCAGAGATGCCCGGCGCGATCCACGTGACCAACTGGGATTCATACCGCCTGCCGTTCGATGGCGATCCGGTCGATGTCGCGGTTCGATGCGCAAACGAGTTCGAAGTCGCCATCAAGCACACCGGACCCGAATCCGTCGCAGCGATGATCGCCGAACCGATCTCGGCCGCCGCCGGCATCCACATCCCGCCGGCCGAATACTGGCAGCGCCTCCGCGAAATCGCCGACGAATACGACGTCGTCCTCATCGCCGACGAGGTCATTACCGGCTTCGGCAGGACAGGCGAGTACTTTGCGCCCATGAACTGGGACGTCACACCGGATATAACCACCGTCGCGAAATCGTTGACCAGCGGTTACTCGCCCCTAGGCGCAACGATCGCCACCAAGAACATCGCAGACGCCTTCCTCGGCGGACCCGAAGAAACGTTCCGACACCTCGTCACCTTCGGAGGACACCCTGTAAGTGCCGCGGCCGCATTGGCGAACCTGGATGTCTTCGAAGAAGAAGACCTTCCCGGCAACAGCAAGCGTATGGGCGACTACCTGTACGATCAGCTGCAGCGTCTACGCGAACACGAGATCGTGGGCGACATCCGAGGCGGACTAGGTCTGCTAGCCGCCGTCGAGCTCGTCCAGGATCGCGACAACAAGACACCGTTCCCAGCGAGTGCCGGATTGACCAAACGACTGCCTCCACTCCTCACCGAAAACGGCTTGGTCTCGTTCAGAGCCGGCGATGTTATCTCTCTTTGCCCGCCCTTGAGCATCGACAAAGACGAAGTCGACTACATCGTTGATGGCTTGGACCGCACATTGGAAACCGTCAGTCGCGATCTCGGCGTCGCTTAGATCCGATACCGCCAGAATCCCGCAATCCGTTTTGCACCTGCAGTTAATATCTGATATTGTGCATACACACGCGCGACGCGAGTTCACGCCGCGCGTTGCTGTTACGTGTGCAAAAGGGTGAAACGAGCCAAAGCGCCCAACTTAATACACGAGTTAGATCGAACGGAACTCCGACGAGCATCTAAACGCCCGCAACGGCCCTGACGAAGCTAGGGAGAAGTATCAATATGGCAGAAATGACAACTGCTCAAGTCGAAGAGCGCGAGCACATGCTCGAAGACGCCGCCGAGGTCGATAGCGACGGTTTCGGTCCGTCAGCCGCGACTTCCGAAGTGGTGCTGGACGTCAATAACCTGCAGACCCACTTCGCAACTCGCTGGGGCACGGTCAAAGCCGTTGATGGAGTGACTTACAGCGTTCGCCGCGGCGAAACCCTCGGCGTTGTCGGCGAATCCGGTTCCGGAAAGTCCGTCACCGCCCTCTCAATAATGCGCCTGGTCCCTTCCCCACCCGGCCACATCGTCGGTGGCGAGGTCACTCTGAACGGCCGCAACCTCCTCGAACTCTCCGAACGTGAGATGACGCAGGTGCGAGGCGGCGAAGTTTCGATGATCCTCCAAGACCCGATGACGGCCTTGAACCCGGTCTTCACCGTTGAGAACCAGGTCGGAGAAGCCATCCGCATCCACCAGAAGCTGCGTGGCAAAGACCTCTGGGACTCCATAGTCGACGCCCTTCGCAAGGTCCGGATCCCGGCACCAGAGACGCGAGCCAAAGACTACCCCCACCAGCTTTCAGGCGGCATGCGTCAGCGCGTCGTCGGTGCTATCGGCATCTCGACAAGCCCGGACGTCATCATCGCCGACGAACCCACAACCTCGCTTGACGTCACGATCCAAGCCGCCTACCTAAGGCTCCTGCGCCAGATTCAGCGTGAGGCTGGCGTCGGCATCATCTTCATCACCCACGACTTCGGAATCGTCGCCAAGATGTGCGACCGCGTTGCCGTTATGTACGCCGGCCGAATCGTCGAATCAGCCGATGTTCGCACGATCTTCAACTCCCCGCTGCACGAATACACCAAGGCGTTGATCAACTCCGTGCCGAAACTCGAGGAGAAAACCGGTCGCTTGCCGCAGATCGATGGACAACCGCCGTTGCTCTACAACCTTCCAGAAGGCGACGCATTCGCACCTCGGTCACCGCTCGATTACGAAGAAGAAGACGCGATGATCCGGCCCGAACTCGTCGAAGTAGCGCCGGGACACCAGGTCCAGCTCTCTCGCGCGTCGGTCGCAGATTTCGACAAATACAAGCACCTCGTTTCTTACGGATGATCCCGACGGAACCAATTTACGAACCAGTCGATTCAAGAGGTAATCAATAGATGGCCACAGACACAGCAACTACGATACCAGTCGTGATCGAGGATGCCCCTGGTGCTTCGAATCCGTCGGACTCCATTCTTCAGGTACGCCACCTGCGGAAATGGTTCGACGTCGGCGGTCGTTTCCTAGGCATCGGAGAAAGAAGCTGGCTAAAGGCCATCGACGACGTTAGCTTCGATGTTCGAGAAGGCAGAACCTTCGGTCTCGTCGGCGAATCCGGCTGTGGCAAGACCACGACCTTGAAGGTCATCCTCGGCCTGGAAGAACCGTCCGAAGGACACATCTACTGGCAAGGGGAAGACGTCGCCGAAATGACCCGAGCCGGCCGTCGTGAGTTCCGACGTTCGGTGCAAGCGGTCTTCCAAGACCCATGGTCTTCGCTGAACCCCCGCATGAGAGTGCAGGCGATCGTTGGCGAGCCACTCGAAATTGCAACGACAATGACTCGCGGTGAGATCCGCGAGCGCGTCGGCGACCTCCTCGTCGAGGTGGGCTTGAACCCGTACCAGATGAACCTCTACCCGCACGAGTTCTCGGGTGGTCAGAGGCAGCGCATCGGCATCGCCCGGGCATTGGCGCTCAACCCCAAGCTCATCTGCTTGGACGAGCCAGTATCCGCGCTTGATGTCTCGATCCGTGCCCAGATTATGAACCTGCTCGTCGACCTGCAGAACGAGCACGGTCTCGCATACCTGCTGGTCGCGCACAACCTCGCGACCGTCCGATACATGTGCCACGAAATGGCGGTCATGTACCTCGGTGTAGTACAGGAGATGGGCGACACCGAAGCGATCTTCAACAACCCGCTCCACCTCTACACGAACGCCCTGATCTCCGCCGCGCTTCCGTCACACCCCGACATCCAGCGCGACGAAATCATCCTCCCAGGTGAGGTGGTTTCCCCGATCGACCCGCCGCCTGGCGACGTCTTCATGACCCGCACGCCGATCGAAGTCGATCATTCGCACCAATGGGCAAACGAGCGACCGCCGTTGGTCGAGAAGGAACCCGACCACTGGGTCGTCGAAACCCCTTGGAGCTTGGCAACCGACGAAGCGCTGCAAGCCTCTATCTACGACGAAGAGGCCGAGATCCGCAGGAGCGAAGAAGAGCGCCAACGCTTAGCCGCAATGAACTGATCGCAAGCGTCACCACGCAAACAAAAGGGGCGTGCGCCAAACCAAGCACACGCCCCTTTTTGATTCACGATCTTTGGCTTCCAACGGATTAGGAAGACGCCATCAGACGCGACCGAACCGCATCCGGAAGCCACGGCGTCTGCCAAGAACAATCCGGACGCCAACTCTCCCACCCATCCGAAAACGGCGAACCTCGACTCTCGATGGTCGCAACTAATTCGTCTGCCTCATCCCGAATTCGCGATTGCTGATCATCGGAGAAAAAATCGCGCGCCGCCAACGCCTCAAACTCATCCATATCTTTCCACGCCCAAGACATGTCCGGGCGCACGACGATGTCAAGAACGAAATCGTGCAATTCGACCCCGTCGTTAACCCTGCGAAGCGGCGATTGAAAGTTGACATACCAAAACTTCAACTCCCATGCCGCCGACCAGAACAACCAGACCGAGTGCCAAGCGTCCGGAGGCGTGATGGTCAAAACGTGATTATCCGAAGAAACCGCTTCCCTGAACTCCAATTCCCGCGGTTTAAGAGCACCCATATACAGATCGATCCGGTCACTCAGTTCGAGCGCGCCGCGATTCTCCAATCCGCACGTCACGATCCGAGCACCCGGATGCGAATAGAGCGCTAGATGATCCGCACCGTCTTCCACCACCGTGACCGGCCTCGCCGTGCCAACGCCCTCAACCCACATCTCGTACTGGACTATCTGCGTTCCTGGTTTCCAGTTCATCTCGTCGATCCAACCATTCGCACCAAGTGGAAGCAGAATACGAAAACACATGGCTCCCAGGCCAGGATTCGAACCTGGATTGGAGGATTCAAAGTCCTCAGTCCTACCATTAGACGACCTGGGAACAGCCTGTTTTCAAGGATATATTTCGCCTTAATCCAGCCGTTTCGCCAATCTGGCTGCAAGAACTATGTCTTCGTCCTTCCACCCCGCGCAAACACCTCCGTTCGCGCCACTCGATTCAGCGGAGACCAGTAACTTGCTTCCGGGCATCGATTTCCGCAACCCTGCTGCAAATCCGACTGAGTGATTTCGACGACTACTAATCAGCACCGCATCCCCAATCCGCACGACTGCCATACTCCCATCATCCGACGACTTGATCCCCACCCTCGCGTTCCGACGCGCCACAACGTTCGGAACCGCGCGTATCGACTGCGTAGCCATCAATATCCCAAATGCCTGCGCATCCGACCAGATCCGTTCGGCATGTGAGATCTCATCATTGCCGTCCCACCAATCAAACGGCTGCACATCCGCACACGCACCCTGAACAAATATCGCAACGTCAACACCCGCATCCTCCAACGCCGCCGACGCAACCCCCGGATAGTCCGCCGTCCAAAAACCGCTATCGCCAACAATCGTTGCCGGACAAGCGAAGTTGCAGAGAACACACTTAAACCGCCCATCCTCAGTCTGAACAACCGTCAGCATCAACCGCTCTCGCTCCACCTCCAATGTCTCATCCTCTACCGGTTTAGCAAAGCAGCTGAGATTCGGCAGTGAAGCCGAAACCGTCCCAACAGCAGCAGCCTCCAAATTCAACGAGGCATCCAGCACACAACCAGCAACTACATCCGGCAGATAACCGACATATTTCCCGTACTGAGCCGACACCTCCAGCCAAAGCGGAGGCGACGTACCGTTTCCCGTGCCCAAAACCAAGACTCGATCCCTGCCAATCCCAGTTAAATCCTCTACTGCCTCGGTGATCCGACTAACCAGCGATTCGGCGACTCCATAAACGTCAAGCGAAACAATCGCCGCCGTCTCTCCGTATGACTTAAAGACGATGCACTTCACAAACAGGTCATCGTCGATGCCACGCGAGGATCGATCCGGAAACTCCGGCCCGCAGATCGCAAACCCCACCGGCGGCGTAATCGTCGCCCGAGAAACGCCGACATGCAACAATTCATCCCCAGTGGTTAACATCGTATGCAATGTAACACCGCCATCGTCATTCGCATCACCGCCCCCGTCACTCCCGACGTCATCGTCATTCCGGCGAAAGCCGGAATCCAGAGGGGTGGGGTGAAGGTGAGTCCCCACCAAACCGCATGAACCATCTAGCAACCAACCAATGTCAATAACCCCGTCCACACGTCACCTGCTCGATGTCCGAGGACTCGAGACCGAGTTCCACACCGACTTCGGCATCGTCAGAGCCGTCGACGGCGTCGACCTCCACATCGACGAGGGCGAAACCGTCGGCCTCGTCGGAGAATCCGGCTGCGGCAAGAGCGTCTGCGCCCTCTCGATCACTCGCCTCGTGCCCGATCCCCCCGGACGCATCGTCGGCGGACAGGTCATCTTCGAAGGCACTGACCTCCTGCAACTCGGCATTCGAGAGATGCGACACGTCCGCGGCTCCCAGATCGGCATCATCTTCCAAGAACCGCTCACATCCTTGAACCCCGTCTTATCCATCGGACGACAGATCATCGAGCCGCTCCAAGAGCACCTCGGCATGACCCGCCGACAAGCCACGACCCGCGCCGAGGAACTGCTCGACATGGTCGGCATTCCCGATCCGTCGGCGCGCATCCGAGACTACCCCCACATGCTCAGTGGTGGACAGCGACAGCGCGTCATGATCGCCATCGCCCTCAGCTGCAACCCGCGTCTCCTCATCGCCGACGAAGCTACAACCGCGCTCGACGTCACCATCCAAGCCCAGATCTTGGAACTGATGAAGGACCTCACCGAGCAGTTCGGCACCGCCCTCCTCATGATCACCCACAACCTCGGAGTCGTCGCCCGATACGCCGACCGCGTCTGCGTCATGTACGCCGGCAAGATCCGCGAGATGGCACCCTCCGAAGACCTCTACGGCAACCCCAAACACCCCTACACCCTCGGCCTTCTCGGCTCCGTCCCCCGCCTCGACACCCGCCGAGAAGCTGGCAAACTCACCCAAATCCCCGGCGACGTCCCCGACCCCACCCGCATGCCCACCGGCTGCGCCTTCCACCCCCGCTGCGACTACGCCATAGAACGCTGCACCCAAGAAGACCCCTGGATGGAACCAGTCACCGAAAACCACGTAACCGCCTGCTGGGAAAACGCGCGGGTGGGCTAGGTATTCGTGAACCAAGCGGTGTCCAACCGTCGTAAAAGAATTCGAAGCATCTTCGCCATTCCAGACAAATGAGATAGGCAACACCCCCTATAATCCGACTCCGCTATTGAGTAAACTCTCAAACACGGAGCTATGAAATCTTGTCAACAATGACATTCGATACGTACAGAGCAGTAAAAGACCTTGAAGATGCCGGGTTGGATGAAAACGCGGCGTCGGCAATGGTCTCGATGGTAAGCAACGCAGTCACCGAAAACGTGGCTTCGAAGGCGGACATCGCTGACATGGCGACGAAGAACGACCTGTCTAACCTACATTTTCGGATCAAGGCGGATATGAAGGATTTGGAGAACCGTATAACGATGCGGTTCGCGGCGATGGCGTTCGTAATCGTTGGTCTTACGTCAGCTATCGTCGGTATTCTGAATCAGCTACAAAGCTGATGGTGTCAACGATATGAGAGACGGTGCGCAAAACGTCTCGTCCACCTCCCTAGCCACCGCCGTCGCAACCGCGCCTGACCGCGTCGGCGCAATGGCGCGCATGGGCGAGCTCGCCGTCGCCAACCTCTCCGCCGTTCCCCTCCTCTCCGTCCGCGACCTCCACGTCCACTTCCCCATCACTCGTGGCTTCATCATCCAGCAGACCATCGGACATATCCGAGCCGTCAACGGCGTCTCATTCGACGTCAACCCCGGCGAAACGCTTGGAGTAGTAGGGGAGAGCGGCTCCGGCAAGACCACCGTCGCCCGCGCCGTCATCCAGCTGGAACGACCCACTTCTGGCAGCGTCATCTTCCAAGGACAACAACTCGTCGACGCGCCCTCTGATGTCCTTCGAAACGCCCGACGCAGCATGAGCATGGTCTTCCAAGACCCATACGGCTCACTAAACCCACGAATGCGAGCGGGGAGCATCGTTGGTGAACCCCTCAGAGCCCACCACGTCTTCGAAAACAAGAACGAATACTTCGAACGCGTCGCCGAACTATTCCAGATGGTCGGACTCCACCCCGGTGTGGCAAGCCGACACCCGCACCAGTTCTCCGGCGGACAACGACAGCGCATCGCCATCGCTCGCGCACTGGCCGCAAACCCCAACCTCATCCTCCTAGACGAACCCGTATCCGCCCTCGACGTCTCCATCCAAGCCCAAGTGATAAACCTTCTCGAAGACCTCCAAGACGAACACGACCTCGCATACGTCTTCGTCGCACACGACCTCTCCGTTGTCCGCCACACCGCGCACCGCACCGCCGTCATGTACCTCGGCAAAATCGTCGAAATAGCCGACGGCGACGAGATCTACGACAACCCGCTCCATCCCTACACCCAAGCACTCCTCTCAGCCGCTCCCATGCCCGATCCAGTGATGGAACGCAAACGCGAGCGCATCGTCCTCACCGGCGACATCCCAAGCCCAGCCAACCCACCCTCCGGCTGCGTCTTCCGCACCCGCTGCCCAATCGCCATCGACGATTGCGCCGAAATCGTCCCCGAAATGCGCAGCACCGGCTCATTGACCAAACGCCACGAAGTAGCCTGCATCCGCGCAGAATTCTAACCAACACCGTCGTCTCGCCCTCAACTCTCCTTCATCCGCTACGACAAGTCCCCTCTCCCTTGATGGGAGAGGGCTAGGGTGAGGGTGAAACCACCCGTGAATTGCCCGCGTATCAACCCAAATCCAACCGCCAGTTGGTGTAAAATCGGTTGCCATTAAACCACAACGTGAATCCAAATACGGAGGAATGACATGGCTGTCGCGACGAAATCCGTCGTAAGCGACTTTCAAGAGCAAGGTTTCGTAAAGGTCAAAGGCGTCCTAGACCCCAAGACCGTGCTCGACCCCATCATCGAGGAGTACGAAGGCGTACTAGACAACCTCGCACGCGACCTCTACGAAGACGGTGAGATCGAGTCCGAGTACGCGGAACTGCCGTTCGACGCCCGAATCTTGAAGATCTATCAGGAGACCGGTCGACAGCACGCTCAGTACTTCGACTTCTCCCTTCCGTTCCAAGACGTCAAAGAAGACACCCCGTGCTGGTTCGGGCCAGCCGTCTTCAACGCCTTCGTGAACGAGAACCTTCTCGATGTCCTCGAGCAACTCATCGGACCCGAAATCTCTTCGAACCCGGTGCAGCACGTGCGCATCAAACCGCCCGAAAAGTTCCTGCCGAAGACGGATGACGGTCAGCCATTAATCGGCGCCACTCTCTGGCACCAGGACCACGGCGTCGTCGTGCCGGAAGCCGACGAGACCAACATGGTGACCGTATGGTTCTCACTGACCGACACCCCGGTCGAGTCGGGTCCGCTCAACGTAGTACCCGGAACCCACCGCGGCGACCTTCTGACCCACTGCAACAGCTACGCCTTCAACACCACCATGGTGCAAGGTCGGCAGATCCCGGAAAAACTCTTCCCGTACATGAACGCGACACCGCTTCCGACCGAGCGCGGCGATGTCATCTTCATGCACAAGCGCACCGTCCACGGATCGCTCGCCAACCTCAGCGACAACATGCGCTGGTCGTTCGATCTCCGATACCACAACACCGGAGCCCACTCCGGTCGTGTTGCATTCCCAGAGTTCGTAGCCCGAAGCCGGTCCAATCCCGACTCCGAGCTCCGTGACCCTGTCAAGTGGCACAACATGTGGATGGACTGCCGCAAACGCATGTCCAAGATCAACCAAGGCGGACAGCACGACATCCCATTCGGCCGCTGGGAAGACGGCCACCCCGACTGCGAAAACTAGGCAACCGCCTACAACAGTCAAAACAACTGACCCTCTCGCAAACGCGTGAGAGGGTCAGTTCGCGTATACGCCAATCCTCAATTCGTCACTATCACCACTTTCTCACGATCTTCGGTCGCCTCATCCTCCGAAACCAGCAGCTTCGAGCCATCCCGAATCTCATCTGGGAACGTGAACTCAATCCCATATTCAGCCGACCGCGCCTCCACCGAATAGGCCTCGCAACTCCTCTCGCTCCTCGGTCTGAATTTCCAATCCATCTCATACTCTTCGATCAGATATGTCTCAGGATCCAACGCGATCCGAATATCGAGCTTCAAGTTACGGCTCCAAGTCGGATTGGGTTGATCTAGCGTCACCTCGACCTCAATCCGATTAGATGTCCGTGAAACCACCGCCAAGTCCGAATCATCCGCGTACGTGTTGATATCCGACAGCATCTGCAGCACCGACGAAAAACCTCCTCGAAACGTCGTCGAATCCGAAACCCGCTCGACGCTCAACTCGTCCCAGTTACGACCGCGCCGCAACCACCATTCGCTTTCCGCCCAATCCGATGGATTGCCGATATAGAAGTAGCGATCCGACCCGTCGGAAAAATGTCGCCACAACGCGAAGGATGGACGCAAGTTGCCCAACCGCAAATCAGCCCACCCGAAATCGTGGACCCCGCTGCATCTCGGCCAACCGCCCTTGACCTCGAAGCTTATCGACCCTTCATCGATCAACGCCGCATGGCTACGCCTGAGCAACGCCCGAGCCGACAACTCCTCCGGTTCCGGCGGATCATTCAACTCGTCAGCAAAAACGATCAACTCTCTAACCTCGTCGAAACTCATCCCCGGTTGCACGAGCGGATGTCCCAACACCTCGAGCAGCCCGAGATCCGTCCCTTCAATCGTCGTATAGTCCAACGCCTCGTAGCTCATCACACTAGTCCGGTCGTGATGCCGATGCTTAACATTGCCCAAGGCATGTATCAGCTCGTGCAAGGTAGTCGCTCTGATCGAATGTTCACGTCGGCTCGCCGACCGCAAACTGTTCGTCCAGATCGCGATCGCGCTCTTCGTGATCCTGCCGTCTTCCTCGGTAAACGTCCGTGCACACCCACCAAAATCGACGCAATCCAAACCAGTGGTATCGGCTTGTTCCCTAGGGATGCCGGTGTAGATCGTCAACTGCGCATCGTCTTTGGACGCAACGCTCTCGAAAGTCACATTCAGCAACGGCCCGACGTACTCCATCACATCGTCGAGTATCTCGAGGTAGTAGTTGTCGCCGAAAGACCAGACCTTTATTGGTTCCCCGACCGGCCACTTGACGATGAAGTCATGGCCCCAACCAGCGCAACCAATCCCTTCATCGTTGTCCTCATCCTGCTCACCAGTCTCCGGATCCAAGTTCGACGTGTCGATGAAGCAGTCCCAAACCTTGCGTTCGATACCGATGAGACGTTCGGGCACGTTCGCAGCGAAAGTCATGGGTTCTTGTTCACCGTGTTCGAAGAACAGATCGGTATCTCCCTTCGGCAACCGCATGGACTGCCGCAACACCGTCGGATAAACGTCCGCTTCCAGTTTCACCTCGACTTCGCTTCCGCACCCTTCGATCAGAGCCTCGCCTTGTGTGCATTTGGCAGTGATGGTCGATGGCTCGTCCGTACCGTTGTTCAACAGCGTTAGGTCGAACTCCACATTCGCCGATCCGTCGCTCCAGTAACTAACTACACTAGGTTCGGAGAAACCAACAATGGTCCACGTCTCTTCGGGTGCCGTAGGTGCCGTAACGGTCGCATCGATGACATTCGATTCGCCCCACAAGAACGTGTCTTCGTTCTCGACGGCGTAGATTGAGACCGCGTTGTCTCCAATCGGCAACCAAGCGCGCAGTTCAGCCTCGGAACTCTCGCCCGCTGGTATCGGTTGAGACTCAACTGAAGCCGAACACTGCGTCGACGCCTCGTCGTTACACTCAAGACCGATGTAGAAGGTGTTAGCGTCGTCGACTCCGATGTTCTCAACCTCAACGTCAATCAACATGAGTGCATTTCCCTCACCATCCCATCCGAGACTCTCACTGGATCCCAAACTCACCTGCAAATCGATGAACTCAACGTCCAACATAACTTCGGCCGCATTGTTTTCAAGCCCGTCCTCTATCGTCGATGTCGAGGCGGCGAACGAAAAACTAAACGTCCCGGACGGCACTTTCACGGGCATCACGACCGTAGTTCGCTGAGTGCCCACAAGGATTGGAAGCGCACCCTCAAAATTCGCTTCACCTGATACGTCCCCATCTACCTCTTCCCAAGCACCTGTCAGCGCCAAATCCCTAGCGACCGAGGCGCCCTCGTTGGTCACCGCAATCGTGAACTCCACGGTCCGTCCGCGCTTCACCTCTTGCTTGATGATTCTGATCGCGAGGTCGGCACCCGAGACGGAAACGGTCCGCGACACTGTTGCGTCGCCTAGAACCAAGTGAAACGTACGCTCCCCCGGCAACAGTTCAATATCCATCGTAAATTTGCGGCTGCTTGCACCCGCCAAATCGGTAACGATATAGGCGAGCTGCGGATCGCCATCATCGATCCGGTAATCGACTCGTTGCACCCCCGAGAAGTCTGTCTCCGCAGGGTTGCCGATGGTCACCCGGGCGCGGTAACGAACACCACTCTCATTCGCGCCGATGCGAGTGAGTGTGACCGCATCGATCCTCAAACCCGTGTCCGATGCCTGGGCGTTTGCACTCGACCCTGCGAAGATGGCGACACTAATCGAACTCAAGATCAATCCGCCAATCAGCCAATGAAACAGGCGCGGCTTATGATGAGTACGCAAGAACGCGAAAAGCGCAAGCATCGCTCAGCCGCTTCGTTGCCTTACCGCTTCGTAGAGCGCGATGGCAGCACTGACAGACGCGTTCAACGACGCCAACTGCCCATGCATCGGTATCGAAATCGTCCCGGTGCAGTGCTCCATCGCCAACCGCGACACCCCCCTCTCTTCCGAACCCACAACGATGGCGGTCGGCACCTTGAAATCGGCCTGCGAATAACCAGTCTCGCCATCAGCCGCTAGAGCCAACGTCTGCAATCCAAGCTGGTTGAGATACTCAATCGTCCGAGGAATGTTGACAACGCGAGCGACCGGCACATGCATCAAAGCACCCGCAGACGCCCGCACCGCGCCCGGCGAAATACCCGCGGCACGACGCTGTGGAATGATGATCCCGTGCCCGCCCGCGGCATCCAAAGTCCGGGCAATCGCGCCGAGGTTGTGCGGATCTACTATCCCATCCAGAACCGCCAACAACGGTGCCTCGGAACGTCGATCAGCTTCGAAAATGATGTCCTCTACGTTGACGTACCGAGTATCGGGCAACACCGCCACAACGCCCTGGCTCTTCTTGGTCTGCGATTGCCGATCAAGTTCCCGCCGATCCAGATGCTCAACCTCCACGCCCGCATGTTCCGCAAGTGAGACTATCTCCTGCATCTGGTTGCCCATCTCGATGCCCCGACCGATCAACAGACGTTCGACGCGCCTCTCAGCACGCAACGCCTCCAATACCGCGCGTCGACCCTCAACGGTGTTCGCGTGGACTTTTCGTGCTCTGCCGTAACGGCTCATCGTCGAGTTAGTTCACTATCGATTCGTGCTCAACATTGGCATACAATCGCTTCAAGAGCGGGTCAATCGCAACTGAATCCAAATCGATCAAAGGAGACCCGTCATAGCACCAACACATTCTATTTCCACCGATACGGCTGATGCGGTGATGGATGTCATCCGTACCCGCCGAACCATCCGCGATTTCGACGACCGCCCAGTCCCACGCGAGATGCTCGATCAGATAGTCGAGGCTGCCACATGGGCGCCGAATCACCGCCATACCGAACCTTGGCGCTTCAAAATCCTCGAAAAAGACGGAGATGCCCGTAAGAAGGTGGCCGAACTCACCTACGAGTGGACCTGGAACTACGTCAAGAACCCCAATCCTGAGCGACGCGCCAGCAGTTCTGCCGCCGCACGAGACGAAGTCATGGATGTCCCGATCCTCATGCTCGTCTACTCCATCCCCGGCAACAACGAAGAGGTCACCGAGGAAAACTTCTCGGCTACCTGCTGCGCCGCACAGAACATGATGCTCATGGCGCACGCCATCGGATTAGCAGTCGGATGGTCGACCGGCCGCGTCTGCAAAAACGAAGAAGTCCACAAAGCCATCGGCGCCGAACCCGACTGGGCAGTGGTCGGCGCATTTTTCATCGGTTTCCCCATGACACAACCGGAAGCCGAACGGCGACGGATGAGCGAAGTCTGCACATACCTAAATTGAGCATTCGAAGCGGTTAAATCCGCCTAGACAAAACCCCAGAGGAGAAACATTAATGGCAGGAAACGATCTGTTTCTGAACTACATCAACGGAAAATGGGTAGCCGCCTCGACCGGCAAAGTCTCGCAGAGCACCAACCCTGCAGACCTGGACGACGTCATAGGCGATTTCCAAGCGTCCAACTCCGCTGACGTAGAAGGCGCGGTGGCCGTCGCGTCAGACGCTGGCCGGGCATGGGGCTCGATATCGGCACTGGCACGAGGCGGATACCTATTGGCGGCTGCCAACTACCTCGGCGAGAACACCGAACGCTACGCCCAAGCCATCACCCGCGAGTGCGGAAAAGCCATCATTGAGGCTCGCGGCGAAGTCGGCAGGGCAGTAGCCCTGCTCCAATACTTCGGCGTCGAAGGCTCCAATCCCGTAGGCGATGTAGTCCCGTCAGTCGACCCCAACATCCTGCTCTACACCAAACGCGTCCCCATCGGCGTCGTATCGCTAATCACTCCCTGGAACTTCCCGCTCGCAATCCCGATCTGGAAGATGGCGCCCGCGCTAGTCTACGGCAACACCATCGTCCTCAAACCCGCATCGGCAACACCGCACCTCGGAGTTCTCATAGCCGAAATGTGGGACGCGGTCGGCCTGCCGCCAGGCGTATTCAACCTCGTAACCGGCTCCGGCGGCGCGATCGGCGATTCCTTGATCTCCTCCGACGGCGTGGCAGCCGTATCCTTCACCGGGTCAACTTCCATCGGCATGGGCATAGCGTCGACGGCAGCCGCACGCGGCGTCAAGTTCCAGCTAGAGATGGGTGGCAAAAACCCCGTCATCGTCATGCCCGACGCCGACCTCGAACAAGCCGCCCAGGTCACCGTCGACGGAGCGATGAAGTACTCCGGCCAAAAGTGTACCGCGACCTCCCGCGCCATCGTCATCGGAAACGTCATCGAAGACTTCACCGACCTAGTCGTTGAAAAGACTGAAGCTCTCGCAGTCGGCCCCGGTGCCGAGGAGGCGTCGGTAGTCGTCCCCGTCATCGACGAACCATCCCGTCAAAACATCGTCCAATCAGTAGAACGCGGCGTGAACGAAGGCGGCAACGTCCTAACCGGCGGTGGTGTCCCCAGTGGCGGCGGTTACGACAGCGGAACCTACGTCCAACCCACCGTCTTGTCAAAGGTCTCCCCCAACGACTTCGTCGCCTGCGAGGAGATCTTCGGCCCCGTACTAGGCATCATCCCCGCCGCCGACATCGACGACGCGATCGGCATCGCCAACGACGTCCGCTACGGCCTCAGCGCCGGCATCTTCACCCGCAACCTCAACGCCGCGATGCAGTTCGCAGACCGCATCGAAGCCGGCATCGTCAAGGTCAACGGCGAAACCGCTGGCGTCGAACCCCAAGTCCCGTTCGGCGGGATGAAGTCCTCCAGCAGCGGATCACGCGAGCAGGGCAAAGCCGCGATCGAGTTCTTCACCGAGACGAAGACGATCTACGTCAACCAAAGCGCCAGCTGACGCCTCAACGACCACATTCCGAGCGCACATGGCAACTGGCAGCAAACCTGCGGGCGAATTCGGCGCGAGGGTTGCGATTGCAACCCGCGTTCGTTAAGATTCGCTGTTAAAGTGCACACTATCCATACGTGATCGAATATCCAAGAGGTAAAGAGATGGTACTCGCCCAAACGAAGACCGACTTGGACCTCGTCGCACACCTTCTGCGCCGCGCCGGATTCGGTGCCGACCGGGCCGAAATCGAACGCTACGCGCAGAAATCTTATGACGAGATCGTCGACGACCTGATTCACCCTGAACGATTTCCCCAAGTCGAGGACGACCTGCTGGGAAGGTTCTACCCCCACCTAGCCGCGAACAAGGACAACGGCGCGGTCTGGAACGGGCGCTGGATGTTCAGGATGATCAACTCCGAGCGCCCCCTTGAAGAGAAGATGGCGCTCTTCTGGCACGGCATCCTAGCCACCGGTTGGACCAAGAGCGAGCACACGCCGAGCATGGTCAACCACATCCAGATGCTCCGCGACAACGGCATGGCCAACTTCCGAAAGATCCTGCTCGATCTGTCCAGAGATCCCGCGATGATCTTCTGGCTCGACAACAACGAGAACCACGGCTACTCGATCAACGAGAACTACGGCCGTGAAATCCTCGAACTGTTCTCGATGGGCATCGGAAACTACACCGAAGACGACATCAAGAACGCCGCCCGAGCCTTCACCGGCTGGACCTTCACTCAGCCCCTCCCGCTCTACCCGTTCGGCCACTTCGAAGCCGAGTTCATCTACCGCGAAGATGACCACGACGAGGGCGAGAAAGAGTTCCTCGGCCACAAGGGCAACTTCAACGGCGAGGACATCATCGACATCATCGCCCGTCAAGAAGCTACGGCGAGATTCATCGCCCGACACCTATACACCTTCTTCGTCGCAGACGAGCCGCAGGTCCCGGCATGGAGCATACAGCCGCCGAACGACCCCGAAGCGATCCAGATCTTGGTAGACGCATGGATGGAGTCGGACGCCGATATCGGCCACGTCGTCAGCACGATGTTCAAATCCGACTTCTTCAAAAACGCCCGCATGACGCGCGTCAAGTCGCCCACCAACTTCGTCTCGAACGTCTTAAAAATCTCTGGCGACTACCGAGAAGTCGACGTCGGTTTGGAATCCTTCCAGGGCACACTCGTTGCGATGGGCCAGACCCTCATGGATCCGCCATCCGTCGAAGGCTGGCACACCGGCAAGGAGTGGATCGACGGCGGTACCCTCACCGAGCGCGTCAACTTCGCGGTCGACACCCTCAACGACGCCTCGAAGCCTGGAGTACGCAACATCATCGAAACCGTCCGCGATCTAGGCGACACACGTACCGGCGAAAAGGTAGTGGACGTAGTCCTAGAGCACCTCTGCCGCTTGGACGTTGACGACGCCACTCGCGAAGCCCTCGTCGAACACGCCTACGAAGGCGGCGACATCGACTTCGAGAACGAAGCGGAAAGCGAAGAGCGCATCCTGAGATTGATCACACTCGCAGTTTCGACTCGCGAGTTCCAGTTTGAGTAAACAAAACGCTGGCTCAAACGAGTCGGGAAACGAGTAAATCGGAGCAACTGAAATGGCAATCAACGGCAACGGAAACGGGACCAACGGGAAGCACAAGGACCCCGTGCTGGTCGTAATCCAGCTGTCCGGCGGAAACGACTTCATGAATACGGTGATCCCGTACACCGAAGGCGTTTACTACGATGTCCGGCCCCTCGTCGGAATGCCGGAAGACAAGGTGATCCCGATCACCGATACGCTGGCGTTCCACCCCAATGCCGGAGCGCTCAAGGAAATCTGGGACGAGGGCAAAGTAGCGATCATCCAGGGCATCGGCTACGAGAACTCCAGCCGTTCCCACTTCCGAGCGATGGACATCTGGCACACATGCGAACCGGAAACCATCGCAACCGAAGGCTGGCTGGCTAGGGTCATTCGCGAGATCGACCCTAACGGCGAAAACCCCGTGACCGCGGTCAACTTCGGCAGAGGACTACCACGAGCCTTGGCCGCTCCGGGCATCACCGCGACATCCGTAGGCGACCTCGACAACTACGGCCTGATGTCCAGCATCGAAGTCGTCGAGGAGAGGGACGAAAACCTGGAGATCTTCAAGCGGATGTACACACCCGCAGTCGGTTCCGGTCTCGTGATGGACTACATGGGACAGACCGGTCGAGACGTGCTCAAGGGCGCCGACATGCTCTCGGTCGCTCCCGGCATGTACAAGTCAAACGTCGAGTATGCAGACAACCCGATAGCCCAATCGCTTCGAGACGTGGTGCGTGTCCACACCGCAAACCTCGGCACGCGCATCTTCTACACCAACCACCTCGGATACGACCACCACGCACAAGAAGTCCCGGCTCATAACAAGCTCATCGGCGAACTGTCCGAAGCGATCCGCGACTTCCTGCAGGACCTACGGGACCACGATGCCGCCGAAGAAGTGACGATCCTCGTCTTCACCGAGTTCGGCCGTCGCATCAAGGACAACGGCTCTGGCACCGACCACGGCTCAGGCGGCGGCGCCTTCCTCATCGGTGAACACGTCAAGGGCGGACTCTACTCCGAGTACCCGCCACTCGATCGCCCAAGCTGGTTGAACGACGAAGACCTGCGACACACCTACGACTTCCGCGGAATGTACGGCACGATCCTCGAACAGTGGTTCGGCCTCGACCCCGTCCCGATCGTAGGCGGCAGCTTCGAACAGCTCCAGCCATACGAAAAGACACTGGTCTAACAAAATTCCCCTCTCCCCTCCGTGGGAGAGGGCTAGGGTGAGGGGGCAGAAAAATCAACAATTCAACTAAATACCCGGAGGGTTGAACCGTGAGCGAAAACGGTAATGGCTCTATGAACGGATCGAACGGCAGGCCACACGCGCTCCTGCGCGCCGGCTTCCCGTTCTACACGACGCTCGGAATGCGGCGCGTCACCACATACCCCATGGACGTCGTGGTCGGCAACGAGGATCGTCTCTACGTCCTGAACCGCACCGACGGTCAAGGCGGACAGGTCCGTCGCATCAACTGGGACGACGACGATCTCGACATCTTCGGCTCAAACTTCGTCTGGCCCGTCCAGATGATCCGAGACGCCGACGAGAACTGCTACATCTCCGACGAAGGCAACCACACCATAACCGTCTGGCGACCTTCAGACGGCGAGTTGCTCGATACCTGGGGCACGCACGGCACCGAACCGGGCCAACTCAACCGACCGTCCGGCATCGAGTGGGACAACGACGGCAACATGCTCGTTGTAGACACCCAGAACCACCGCGTACAGAAGTTCACCGGATCAGGTGAATACGTCAGCGGCTTCGGCGAACACGGAACCGACGACGGTCAGTTCAACTACCCCTGGGGCGTCGGTGTAGACCCTCACGACGGCGCGATCTACGTCTCGGACTGGCGCAACGACCGTCTCCAAAAGTTCGACTCCGATGGCGATCACATCTGGACAATTGGATCGAGTGGAGATGCCTTAGGAGAATTCAATCGCCCCGCAGGCGTCACAGTCGACCGCCACGGCGACGTATACGTAGCCGACCGCGGCAACCACCGCGTCCAGCAGTTCGACCTCAACGGACGCTACGTCGACCGCTTCATCGGCGACAGCGTCCTCTCCAAGAGCGGCAGGATCTACATTCTCTCCAGCACCACAGTCCTTCGCAACCGCGAATCGGCAGAGCTAGAGGTCACACGCCGCCTCCGCGGCCCAGCGATGATGCGCTTCCACAACGACCCCAAGCGCGGCGACCTCATGTACGTAGCCGACTTCGGATGCCACCGCGTCCAGGTCTACCGCAAAGAAGCCTACGAACTCACCCCCGAGCAAATCGCACCAGTCCCATCAGCCCCGACACTCTACACCGTCTAGGCCAGCGCAACACCCCGTCATCCCGTACCACTCGTCATTCCCGCGAAGGCGGGAATCCAGTTGGGCGGCGCAGGGTTTCTCCCGCTAGCGGGGGAAATGTGCCACGGTAAGTAACTACGGCTACGGCGTGGCAGAAGGATGAAGGGGGCGCGTATCTGTCCCCTCCGTGGGAGAGGGCTAGGGTGAGGGGGAGCCTACTCCGCCAGCCCCAACCGGCTCTCAACGCCAGCCAGCACGTCGCGCGCGATCTCAAGCGCACGCTCCGAATCCAACGCCTCGTAAGCCTCACAAGGCGCACCGCCGGTAAGCGAGAGCGGATACCGCGCTCCGTCGTAGTGCCTGTCCAACAACCCGGCAATCGACTTCAAGAACTCGAACGACTGGTCGAACGCAGTCGCATCCGCGCAAAGATCCGACAAGGCGTGCCCCCAGACGTGCTCAACACCATGGTGGTAAAGGAACGCCACGACCGCCTTCTCAGCGCTCTGATGCGCTAAGAAACACACCAGATCGTGCCTACCGCTCTCGGCGTTGGCCTCACCCGCCTCGAGATCATGCTTCGACTGCGTCAGCCAGCTTCGAGGAACACGTTTCAGCGAGGAGTAGTCAGTCATTGGGAGCTTTCGTCATTCCAGTGATCTCATCCATCGTCACCACCTCAAAATAGCTGATCGCCATACTGCTGAGCATGGATCAGCAAAGGATCCGTCTCCGTCAACTCGAAGAACTCGGCCTCGGTGAAAACGTGAAACGTTGTGGCGACCGATGGACGCAGATGCGTGACCCAAAACTCAGATCTTCGGTGAAACGGCTCGTCGGTCTCCTGCACCAGCAGAAGTTCAAGCGACGTGTCAGGTTTCGTCGTCTCACCGCGCACCAGATCCCCGATCAGGAACAGACGCGTCGCACCCAGCTGCGGCATCTCTGCAACGAAACGCTGCATCTCACCTTCCAGCATCTGTCGTCGTTGCCGGCCAAAGCCGAACATCATGGGAGACATTTCCAACCTTTACGAGGTCAATCGTGTTCCAACTAACCCTAACAGTCACACCCGGTTTCCCCCGCTCGCGGGGGAAATGTCCGAAGGACAAAGGGGGCGCGTTGCAAAAACAACAAAAAAGAGGCGGGTGGCACCACCGGGACAGGCTGTTGCGCCTATCCGAGTGATGCCACCCGCCGGGAGGTGCCTCGACCTAGATCAGAGAGCACCCCACGTTTTCAATACCGAAGCACTCGAAAGATTCCAAGTGCTAGGGATCGTCTTCTGGGGGTCTCGCTAAGTCGAGACACCTCTCATACGGCTATATGCCATTACCTAGACGTCCCTCCTTTCGTTTAGTATCCGGCTCGTGACCCGTATGCCACCGCCACGGCGAGCCAATAGGTGGGCTCACCGGCACGCTAATTATAAAGGACGATCACGCAATTTCCAGTTCGCACCTGTGGTAGGGCAACCGGCGGCTTCAAACCGGAACCGCGCTATACGTCGCTTCGATTATCCGAGCTGCTTTGCGAGCGCGTCGGCGTCGGCTTTCGACAAGATGCGGAACACCTTGTTGCCCGCCGGCGACATACCCTGAACAGCCTTGCGGCCATTCTTCATCGTGATGATTTCCGGGTTCTGTACCGGGACCGTAGCCTTTTCTTTTACCGAGTAGGCGGTGATTTCCATTTGCTACCTCGATTCCTATCGCAGTCACACTGCCGAGTTTGCTTAAACTCGATATGTGGATTATAGAAATCGCCCTTTAAGTTGGGAAACAGCACACGCAATCAGCGCGTTAAACTCCCGTTTTGCACCCGAATTTCGCCAGAAATAAGAGTTATGCGGACAGTCTCGCGAACGATTTCTTGATCCGGTCGGCGGCTTCTTCCAACGCCGATTCAGCGGCGTTGATATGACCCGGCTGCACGTTGAATCCGTGCAACACGCCTTCATACCGAGTAAGCCGCGTATCGACCCCAGCTTCCGTCAAAGCCGCCGCGTACTCCTCCGCCTCGTCTCTAAGCACATCACACTCCGCAACGATTACGGTCGCATCGGGCAGCCCGGAAAGGTCATTTGCCTGTATAGGAGAGGCATAAGGATGGGTTCCATCCCCATTCGGACCCAGATAGTTGTCCCAAAACCACTCCATCCCCGCTTTGGTCAATCCGTAGCCTTCGGCGAACTCGTTATACGAACCGCGCTTGAAGTTGTGATCGATAACAGGGCAGAACAGCATCTGATGCGCAATCTCTGGCCCACCTCGGTCCCTTGCCATCTGCGATATGGCAGCCGAGAGATTTCCGCCCGCCGACGTGCCCGCAACCGCCAACTTACTAGCATCTCCGCCAAACTCAGCGGCGTTCTCAATCGCCCACTCCGTCGCAGCGTAGCAATCGTCCGCTGCACCTGGGAAACGCGTCTCCGGCGCAAGCCGATATTGAACTGAAATCGCCAACGCCCCAACCCGATTCGCCAACCCTCTCGACGTCGGACCCTCCAACTCGAAACTTCGAATCGTCCAACCCCCGCCATGAAACACCATGATCACAGGGTAGGGCGGTTCGGCATCGGCAGGAACATAGATCCGCAGCGGTATCTCACCACCTGCCCCGTCGATCTTCCGACGAATCACCTTCTTAACCGGCTCTATTGCCGGAGGCATCGTCTCGTTCCGTCGCTCCGCCGCAGCACGTAACTCCGGCGCAGGGACTTCACCGAAAGCCGGCATCTCCAGCGTCGCCGCCTTCTCCATGAAGTCGACAGTGTCGGGTGTCAAGCGTGGGTCGTTCATCTCATGTTCTCCATGGTTACCCTCAGCCAATCTAGCTGGCAATCAGAACCAGTTCTCTTTATCCACCAAATTCCTCAACGGCTCACCCGCAGCGAATCGCCGCATATTGTCGGCAACAACCTCGTACCTCCGCTCCCCAAGATGCCGCCCCTCGTCAGCAGCGATGTGCGGCGTCAAGATCGTGTTCGGCGCATCCCACAACGGATGATCCGCGGGTAGCGGCTCGATCTCATACACATCCAAACCAGCACCACCAATACCACCGCTCCGCAACGCATCGTTGAGGTCATCCAGCTTCGTCGTCATCCCACGCCCGATGTTGATGAAGATCGCCGAACTCTTCATCAACGCAAACTTGCTCGCATCGAACAGACCTTCAGTCTGCGGCGTATGCGGAATCGTCAACACCACAAAGTCGCCTTGAGGCAAAACATCATCAAGCTCCGAAGGATCCCGCATCTCATCCACATGATCCGTCGCCCCCGGCGCTTCCCACCGCGCGTCGACACCAATCACCTTGCTCCCCAACGCCTGACACAGCCGAGCCGTCTCCGAGCCAATACCGCCGACCCCCACAATCACAACCGTCGACTCCGGCAAAAAGATGTTGTTGAACTGCTCACCCTCCAACCGACTCCAATTCCGATCACGTTGATGATCTCGATACAGATTGAGATGCTTCACAAACGACAGCATCATCGCCGCGATATGAACCGAGATGTGGTCGTTGTAGATCTCCCTGAAATTCGTCACCTGGGTCGGATGCGAAATCAACTCGTCGAAGTAGTAACCGGCCGGAGGTGCCGCCGCCGGAGCCTGCAACCACCGCAGCTTCGACGCCGCAGCAACCAACCGCGGATTCATCGTCCCGAACGCCGCATCAGCATCCGCAAGCTCACGAACCGCTTCATCTTCGTCCATCGCCGCCACTAGGTTCGCGTCCGGAACCGAATCCTGCAACCTCGCAACGAAATCGAGGTTGTGTTGCGAGTTCGGCGGTAGGAAGACCATTTTGAACGACATCTGGACGTTTCACCTCTGCTTTTCAGGTTCTGTATATGGGCCGCAATGAAGCCGAGTATGCCGCTCCATCGCCCCTGATTACGCCTATCGCAATGATACAGAGCAGTGTTATCGAGATTGGATTAACCTGTAGGTACGGCAACTTGGTTCAATAAAACCGAATTTGGTTGCAGTCGCGATCTTGTCAAAAGACGTTTTCGCGGTTTAACGAGCTATCGGGACGGTCCATTGAAGATAGGTGATTTCCAGATAGACGTCGATCCTTCGACCTTCGAATCGCCCCACTGCATCGTGACCCTGCGCCCGTGGGTCAACGTGGGGAATGTAGGCCGAATCGTCGTGAACCGCCTTGGCAAATTGTTCAACGCCAAGAAAGTCGGCCAACTTCATCGCCCGGGCAAGTTCTACGACCACACCCGCTACCGCCCGCGCATCCGCATGAGACGCGGCGAGCGCACCTTCCGCATCCCAAACACCGAAGTCATGGCGGCCCGCGTGCCAGAAGGTCGTGACCTAGTCTTCATCAAACTACTTGAACCCCACGCATGGGCCGAAGATTTCAACGACTCCGTACTCGAGTTGGTCCAAGCATTTAACGTCGAGCGATACGTCTTGGCAGGCTCGATGTACGACTCCGTCCCTCACACCCGCCCCCTCAAAGTCACCGGCTCAGCACGCGGATGGGAACCGCCTCAGGAATTCGCAACCGGCGTCCGACTAGGCCGCAGCCGATACGAAGGCCCGACATCGATGGTCTCCCAACTCACCGAACTTGCACGAACCCAGCTCGATCTCCAAACCCTCTCCATGATCGTCCACCTCCCGCTGTACCTCAAACTCGACAACGACTACGTCGGCGCGGCGCGCATCCTATCGGTGCTATCAGAAATCTACGACGTTCCCACTGATCGCATGCCCGAACTCCGCATGGGCGAGTCCCAGTACTCCCAGGTCCAGATATCAAACAGCGACAACCCGCGCCTAGCCCAGCTAGTCGCCCGCCTCGAACTCGAATACGACGCCGAGGATGCAGAACCAGTCGAAGAAGAATCCGTAGAACTCCTACCCGAAGTCGAGGAGTTCCTCCAAGACCTCTCCCGTGGCTGGGACGACGAAGAAGGCCGCCGCTAAACCAATCGCTACCCCCGCCATCCCGCTAGTCCCGGCATCCCGTACCTTCCGTCATTCCCGCGAAGGCGGGAATCCAGCGCGATAGGGCGAGCAGAAATCCCCTCTCCCTCGATGGGAGAGGGTTAGGGTGAGGGTGAGGGTGAAAAAGGTTTCCCCCGCTGGCAGGGGAAATGTGCCACGCTAAGTAACTACGGCTACGGCGTGGCAGAAGGACGAAAGCGGCGCGCTCCTAGAGCTCCTTAACTTCCACGCCAGCCAACTGCTCGACGTATCGAAGTATCCCGGAGTGGTCGTTGCGACCATCGCCGCCAACCACCAACGACGTCAACACTTGCTGCAAGTTTGAAGTCACCTGAAGCGGCACATTCAACGCCCGCGCCGTCTCCATAGCGTTGTTGATGTCCTTGTAATGCAGCTCGATACGGAAACCGGGCTCAAAGTTCCGGCTGATCATCATCGGAGCCTTGGCGTTCATCACGTTCGAACCCGCAAGTCCGCCTTGGATCGCCTCGAAAACCGTCTGCGGGTTCACACCCGCCGCGGTCGCCAGCACCAACGCTTCCGCCAAACCATGGATATTGGCACCCACCACGATCTGGTTAGCCAGCTTGGTCACGTTACCTGCGCCGTGCTCACCGCACAGAACCGATGATTTGCCAAGCACATCGAACAGAGGCTTCGCACGCTCAAAATCGCCTGCTCCTCCTCCGACCATGATGGCAAGATCACCCGATATCGCGAACGGCTCGCCACCCGAAACCGGAGCATCCAAGAAGTTGATGTTCTTCTCAGCAAGCCCTGTACCGATCTCTTGAGAGACCCCAGGAGCTATCGACGACATATCGATGACCAGATCACCCTCGGACGCTCCATCGATCACACCGCCATCACCAAGAATCGCCTGCTTCGCCTGCGGTCCGTCCTGAACCATCGTGATCACGACATCCACGCTACTCGCAACTTCCGCGCCTGATGTCCCGCCCGTAGCACCGGCCGCCACGACCTCCTCGATCGGGTCCGGGAATATGTCGTAAACGGTCACATCGTAACCCGCATTGATCAGGTTCTTCGCCATGGGCTTGCCCATGATCCCTAGCCCGATGAAACCGATCTTCTCTGCCATGTTGCTGCTCCTCTCGAAATCGGCGTAAGTATTCGTCGCCCGATATCGTCTGTTGGGTCGTGTCATTGGTTGCACCAAATCTCGATAGTACAACCGCGATTCGCAACGATCTATCTAATCGTCGTCCTTCCAGAAACGCTCTTCCTCGAAGTGGTAATCCGTGTCCACATACCGCTCCTTCACATCCTCAATCATCCCCGGGTGACCACACGCGTAGATCACCGTTTCGGCGGGATCCAGACCACGTGCCTTCACGAAGTCCTCCACCAAGGTATTGATCCGTCCTTTCGGCCCATCCCAAGCGCTGTTCCGGTCCTCATCCGGACGACTCACCGACGGATAAAACTCAATGTTCTCGTGTGCATCGGCAAGCGCAGACAATTCGTCGTCATACCCAAACTCATCCAAGTAACTCGCGCCTTCAAGCACGTAGAACTTGTAATCCTCCCGTGCAACCGGCGCATCCGCAGTCCACGCCGGATCGTTCAAGAACTTCCGAAGAATCGAGACATACGGCGCAACACCAGTCACAGTCCCAACCATCACATGGTTCTTGAACTCCGGCTTAAAGACGAAAATCCCCTTAGCCCTCGGACGAAGCGTCAACTCAGTCCCAACCGACAGGTCGAACAGAACCGGCGTCAAATTCCCATCCGGCGGCGGGACTAACTCGATAAACAGCTCAATCTCTTCCTCATCCGGCGACGACACTATCGAGTACGGACGCTCGATCCCCTCCGCACCAATCGTGCAGTACTGCCCAGGTTTAAACGTGAACGGCTGAGCCGGCTTCAACCAGATCTTCCAGAGATCCTCGGTTAAATCCACTCTCCGAGTAATCTCACAAGTCGTAAATCGCCCCCGTATCGTCGGCCTCTGCGTCTGTTGTTGAGTCATATCGCCTTTCAGGTTCAACGCGCTGCGTCAAAAAGGTTACAACAAGCTTCGTTAATGACCGACGCAGATCCCTTCTCCCCTCCGTGGGAGAGGGCTAGGATGAGGGGGGACCAGCCTATCCGCCCGACGCTCCCACACGCTGGTGATACCATGATTTCACGCTTCAGCAGATGACCGCCCACGAACGGCACTCGTCTCGAAGCGGCAAATCGCCTGTCGTCAAGGATTAGGGAGATCGATATGGCAGGACCTACCCCGGGCGTCGCATACAGCATCACCATCAGAGCCGAGTACCCCAATAAACCCGGCATGTTGGGTTTGATCACATCCGCCATCGGAAGGTGCGGTGGCGATGCCGCGGCCATCGACGTAGTCTCCACAAACGGCGGCAGAATGATCCGCGACTTCACCGTTAACACCTCCGGCGAGTCGCACTCCCAGCAAGTCATCGAATCGATCGAGTCGATCGAAGCAGTTACGGTAAACAGCGTCTCCGATGCCACCTTCCTGATGCACGTCGGCGGCAAGATCGAGATGCGATCAACCGTTCCCGTTTCGACCCGCGACGACATGTCCAAGGCCTACACCCCAGGCGTTGGCCGAGTCTGCATGGCTATCCACGACGACCCCGAAGCTGTATGGGCCCTAACCGGAAAAGGACGCACCGTAGCAGTCGTCACCGACGGCTCAGCCGTCCTCGGACTCGGCGACATCGGAGCCGCCGCCGCTCTACCCGTCATGGAAGGCAAAGCCCTCCTCTTCAAAGAGTTCGGACGCGTCGACGCATGGCCCATCTGCCTCGACACCAACGATCCCGACGAAATCGTCGCCATCGTCACCGCTCTCGCACCCGGCTTCGGCGGCATCAACCTCGAAGACATCTCCGCGCCCCGCTGTTTCCAGATCGAAGAGCAACTCAAAGAACGCCTCGACATCCCGATCTTCCACGACGACCAGCACGGCACCGCCGTCGTCGTCCTAGCTGGACTCATCAACGCCCTGAAACTGGTGGACAAAACCCCAGAATCCCTAAAGACCGTCGTCCTCGGAGCTGGAGCCTCCGGCACCGCATGCACCAAGATCCTGCTCGAATACGGCGTCAAAGATGTCGTCGGTTTCGACAGCACCGGCGCACTCTCCCGTAACCGCGACTACGCGGGCAACCCGATGAAGCAGTGGTTCGCCGACAACACCAACCCCAACAACGTGAGCGGTACCCTGACCGAATGCATCAAAGGCGCCGACCTCGTGCTCGGCCTAGCCGGACCCGACCTCCTAACAAAGGAACAGGTCGCCACCATGTCCGACAACGCAATCGTCTTCGCACTCTCCAACCCCAATCCGGAGATCTGGCCCGAAGACATCCCCGACAACGTCAGCATCATGGCAACCGGCCGCACCGACTATCCCAACCAGATCAACAACTCCCTCTGCTTCCCCGGCCTCTTCCGCGGCGTCCTCGACGTCCGCGCATCCGACATCACCGAGGAGATGAAGATCGCCGCTGCCCAAGCCATCGCCGAAGTCATCCCCGACGAACACCTCGACCCCGACTTCATAATCCCCAGCGTCTTCGATCGCAACGTCGCCCGCAACGTCGCCCAACGCGTCGCCATCGCTGCCCAAGACTCAGGTGTAGCCCGACGCCGCCGACGCCAAACCGACGAAGTCTACGCCACCATGCGCCAACGTTAGAGTTAGGCATGTAGGGACGGATGTGCAGCTCAAAGGTTTCCCCCGCTTGCGGGGGAAATGTCCGAAGGACAAAGGGGGCGCGAACTACGTCATCGAACCAGATCTCTGCCCAAACACTGTTGTGCAAACATCCCGCAAACCCCAAACCACAACTCCCTGAGCCATGAACTACGACGCGATCGTCATCGGCGGCGGCATCACCGGATGCGCAACCGCCTACTACCTCTCATCTAACGATCTCAGCGTCGCACTGATCGAAAAAGATTCCCTCGCAGCTCACGCCTCAGGCTTCGCATTCGGCTCACTCCACACGCGCTTCAATCCGCCTGAGGCCGGTCCGCCCATCCAATGGTTCCGAGCTGAAGCAATTGATCTCCACCACGAACTAGCCCAAACTCTCCCTGCGATAACCGGGACCGGCTACCACTTCAAAGAAAAAGCCGCACTGGTCCTCGCATTCGACGAGATGGACGTGGCGCAGCTCAAACCCACCGGTGCCGCAGCATTCCTCCGCGACGATTGGCCAGCCGACCGCCAAGACGTCAGATGGCTAGCATACGGCGAACTCAGCCACATCGATGCCCGCGTCTCAACCGACGTGATCGGCGCGCTCTACCTCGGTGGACAAACCGAAATCTCCCCCGGCGAACTTACGCGATCTCTTTGGGCGGCAGCAGAGAAAAACGGCGCAACCCTGATCAACACCGAAGCATCCATCATCAACGTTCGAAACGGAACCATCACCGGCGTAACGTCAATCGAAGGCACCTCGTACCCAACCGACGCAGTCGTGCTCGCGGCTGGCGCATGGAGCCTCAACCTCATCAAACAAAGCGAAGGAACCGCTCATCTCAACCTCCCAGTCATGCCGCTGAAAGGCGAGATCCTGCGCTACGACTTGGGCGACGAACCACCAGTCCCAGTCTCCCTATGGTGGGGCTCCGACTACGCATCCTCTAAACCCGACGGTCTGCTCTACGTCGGCACCACACACGACAACGCCGGCTTCGACGAGCAACCGTCAGACCTCGGACGCGACGAAATCCGAACCTCCGCGGAGCGCGCCCTCCCATTCCTGTCCGCCAAGAAAATCGCCAAACAGACCGCCTGCCTGCGACCCGCATCTCCCGACGGCTCTCCGATCATCGGCAACATGCCCGACATTGACGGACTTGTCGTCGCCACGGGAGCCGGACCCATCGGCATCGAACTCGGCCCCGCCATCGGCAAGCTCGCCGCCGACATCGCCATGGGCAGCAACGGCCTAGGCACCAAGTACGCCGGCTTCAGTCCGGAACGCTTCCAGTGATAAAATGTTCAGTAGCGAGTAACACCGAAATCGCTCGGAGCAAGCAATAAGCCGCAACCCAAGCCCAACAGCGCAAATCCTTTAATTCAGTCCCGTGTGGCTGACAAGGTGTAACCAAATCCCGAACACTTAGACCACGAGCGTCCCGAGAAGACGCGGTCTAAATGTAAACGTGAAACGCCCTCGTCCGCCCACGACGAGGGTTTTTTATTAGACAAACCCTCGTTCGGCCTCCCTAAACCGCGCAAAAACCTGGATGACCGAACCCGACCAAAACCAAGAGCGAAACCTCATGACCGGCGCAGAAATGCGCCGCGCCTTGGCCCGTATGGCGCACGAAATCATCGAGCGAAACCACGGCGCCGAAAACCTCCTTATCGCCGGAGTCCCGACGCGTGGGAAACATCTTTCCATCCGCCTAGCAGACCTCATCGAACAATTCGAATCCACCCGGCCGCTGACGGCGGTCGTCGATCCATCCGGTTTCCGCGACGACGCCCATAGCCGTCACCAAAACGGCTCCGCACCATCCAACGGCATGGAAGACATCGACGTAACCGGCATGAGAGTCGTTGTCGTCGACGATGTCTTCCACACCGGACGCACCGCCCGCGCCGCCCTCGACGCCCTCATGCAATCCGGCCGACCCGCCTACGTCCAGCTAGCCGCCCTCATCAACCGCGGACATCGCGAACTCCCCATCAACCCCGACTTCGTAGGGCGAAACGTCCCGACCTCCCGCTCCGAACGCGTCGACGTCCTACTGAACGAAGTCGACGGCGAAGACCGCGTCGCAATCTCCAGAATCAACGCCGCAACCCGGACTCGAGGAGCCGGCAATTGATCACAACCTTGTCGCAACTCTCCCGGCAAGACACCGCGACGCCCGATCCGTCGTCGAAACACCTGTTAGACGTCGATTCACTCTCCCGCTCCGATATCCAAAACATCCTCGATCCCGCCCGCGAATACCGCGACCTCCGAGCCACCGGCCCATACAAAGCCGACATACTACGCGGCTCATCCATCTACACCCTCTTCTTCGAGGACAGCACCCGCACCCGCGTCTCCTTCGAGCACGCCGGAAAAGCCCTCGGCGCAGACGTAATCAACATCTCCGCCAGCACCAGCAGCGTTAACAAAGGCGAATCCCTCCTCAACACCGCGCTAACCCTCAACGCCATGGGCGTCGACGCGTTGATCGTCCGACACCCCCACTCCGGCGCGCCCCACTTCCTAGCCCGACACGTCAACGCCTCGGTCATCAACGCTGGCGACGGCGCACACGCACACCCGACACAGGCCCTCCTCGACGTGATGACCCTCCAAGACCACCTCGGCAACCTCGAAGGGGCAAAGCTCGCCATCATCGGCGACATCCTCTACTCCCGAGTCGCCCGTTCCGATATCATCGCCTTCCGCAAGATGGGCGTCGAAATCTCTGTCGCTGCGCCCACAACTCTTCTCCCACACGGCTGGACAACCGGCAATCAGTTCCTAAACGGCAACGGAACCGACGTAACCGTCCACGAGACAGTCGAAGACGCCATCAGCGGCGCCGACGCCGTCATGTGCCTCCGCCTCCAACTCGAGCGCCAATCTTCCGGACTCCTTCCCGACGTCAACGAATACTCACGCGTCTGGGGCATAAACGCCAAACGCCTCAACCTCGCGCAACCCGGCGCACCCGTCATGCACCCCGGTCCGATGAACGAAGGCCTCGAGATCAGCACCGACGTCGCACACAGCAACGTCAGCCTCGTCGAAACACAAGTCGAAAACGGACTCGCCGTCCGCATGGCGATCCTCGAACAGTTCTGCGAAACCGCCAAGTAATCCGCTTGAATCCCCAGACACAATCAACCCTCATCCGAAACGGTCGCGTCATCGACCCTTCCCAAGGATTCGACGCTATCGCCGATGTCGTAATCATCGGCGATGTCATAGTCTCCATCGAATCCCCCGGCGCATCGAAACCGACCAACGGCTGGACCGAAATCGATGCCACCGACAAAATCATCGCCCCCGGCTTCGTTGACCTCCATACACACCTCAGAACCCCCGGCCAAGAGTGGAAGGAAGACCCAAAAACCGCATCCGACGCCGCAATCCGAGGTGGCTTCACCACCATCTGCGCAATGCCCAACACCTACCCGGCGCAAGACAACGCCTCCGTGGTAGGCGAGCTGATGAAACGCTGCGCATCCGAATCCGCAGCTCGCGTCCGACCGATAGGCGCTATCACCAAATCCCGCGAAGGCAAAGAACTCGCCCCCATGCACGAACTATCCGATGCCGGAGCAGTCGGCTTCTCCGACGATGGTGATCCCGTCTCATCGCCGCACCTCATGCGACAAGCCCTCGCATACTCCTCAGACCTAAACCTCCCCATCATCAACCACGCCGAAGACCGCGGCTTAGTAGCCGAGTGGGACATGAATGAAGGCACAGTAGCCACTCATCTCGGCCTCCGAGGCATCCCCAACAGCGCCGAATCCGTGATGATCGCCCGCGACATCGAACTCGCACGATTGACCAACGGACGCCTCCACATCCCACACGCTTCAACCGCCGAAGCAGTTGAGATCATCCGCCGCGCCAAAGCCGACGGCCTAAACGTCACCGCAGAAGTCACGCCGCATCATCTCGCCCTAACCGAAAAATGGGTCTACGGCGAAAACGGCAACGTACCGGCATCCCTCTCAGCCGACGCCTACAACACCAACGCCAAGATGGCACCTCCTCTCCGAACCGAAGCCGATTGCCAAGCTCTCATCGACGGCCTGAATGACGGAACCATCGACGCCATCGCAACCGACCACGCCCCCCACGCCGACACCGACAAAATCTGCACCTTCACCGAAGCCGCAAACGGCATCATCGGCCTCGAAACCGCTCTCCCGCTCAGTGTCGGCATCGCCGGCATTGACATCAAAACCGTCATCGAACGCCTCACCGTCGGCCCGTCAGCGATCCTCAACGATGCCACGATCGGCACACTCCGCCCCGGAACCGAAGCCGATCTCATCATCATCGACCCGAACGCCGAGTGGCAGATCGATCGCTCAACCCTCGGATCCAAGAGCCGCAACACGCCGTTACTCGGCTCAAACGTCAACCCCCGAGTAATCGCCACCTTCGTAGGCGGCACAAAAGTCTGGGACGCCAACGAAAACGGGGAGACCCATGACTAGCACTACCCGCGGTCCAGCACTCCTAGCGTTAAACGACGGCTCCGTATTTCGCGGACGAAGACTCGGCGCAGATACCGAAACCGTCGGACTCGTCGTCTTCAACACCTCCATGACCGGCTACGAGGAGATGCTCACCGACCCGTCATACGGCGGCCAGATCCTCGTCCCCACCTACCCGCTGATCGGCAACTACGGTATCAACCTCCAAGACGCCGAATCCAAACAAATCCAAGTCAAAGGCTTCGTCGTCCGAGACGACTGCGACCAGCCATCTCACCCCCACTCCGAGATGACCGTTCACGAATACCTCGAAACCAACGGCATCCCCGGCATATCCGGCGTCGACACCCGCGCCATAACCCGCCGCATCCGTTCAACCGGCGTAATGATGGGTGCCATCATCCAAGGCGACGACACTGAAGCCGCCACCGCCGCCATCGAATCCGCCCAGTGGTACGGAGACCAGAACTGGGTGGAAGAAGTAACCACCAAAGAAGAGTTCGAATGGCACGGCGACGGCACCGACGGCACCCGCCCCGCCGAAGAACTCATCGTTCGCTCCCACCGCGCCGGTACCAAGCTACCCGTCGACTACTCAACACGCCCCCTCCGCATCGCCGTCATCGACTTCGGCGTCAAGTGGAACATCCTCAGAAGCATGATGGCCCGCAACTGCGAGGTCAAAGTCTTCCCGATGGACGCCTCCGCCGACGAGGTCCGATCCTTCAACCCCGACGGCATCGTCCTATCCCCCGGCCCCGGCGATCCCGCCGTCCTCGACGGCCCAGTCGACACCATCATCGAACTCTCCGACCTCAATGGCGACGGCTCGAAATCCATCCCCACCTTAGGCATCTGCCTCGGCCACCAGCTAGTCGCCAGAGCCCTCGGTGCCGACACCTTCATGCTCCACTTCGGACACCGCGGCGGAAACCAACCCGTCCAAGACCTCAGAACCGGACGAGTCTATGTCACCGCCCACAACCACGGATACGCCGTAGACCCCGACAAACTCCCTAAACGCGAAGGCGTCAAAGTAACCCACATCAACCTCAACGACAACACCGTCGAAGGACTCGCCGACGAAACACACGGGATCATGACCATCCAGTTCCACTCCGAGGCATCCCCCGGACCGCACGACAGCGAGATGATCTTCGACCAGTTCATCTCCGCTGTCCGACAACACGTCAATCCCAAGTAGCCAACCCACATGCCCCGTAACCCCAATCTGAAAAAAGTCCTCGTCATCGGCTCCGGCCCCATCGTCATCGGCCAAGCCGCCGAGTTCGACTACGCCGGCACCCAAGCCTGCAAATCCCTCCGCGAAGAGGGCGTCGAAGTCGTCCTAGTCAACTCAAACCCCGCAACCATCATGACCGATGAAGACGTCGCCGACCGCGTCTACATCGAACCCCTCACCGTCCC
This sequence comes from Dehalococcoidia bacterium, assembly GCA_965204425.1. Lineage (GTDB taxonomy): Bacteria > Chloroflexota > Dehalococcoidia > Lucifugimonadales > Lucifugimonadaceae > Bin127. The sequence continues at coordinate 1,390,877 of OZ241990.1, read as the reverse complement.
CGTCGTCCAGCGCATCATCGAACGCGAAAAACCCGACGGCATCCTCGGAACCCTCGGCGGCCAAACCGGTCTGAATCTCACCGTCGAACTCGAGGAAGCTGGCGCACTCGAAGGCGTCGAGGTCATGGGAACCAAGACCGCCAGCATCCGAAAAGCCGAAGACCGCGAGCTATTCGCATCCTTCATGGAAGAGATCGGCGAACCAATCTCATACGGCATCGCCGTCAACACCATCCCCGACGCCGAAAAAGCCGCCCAAGAGATCGGATACCCCATCGTCGTCAGACCCGCTTACACCCTCGGCGGAACCGGCGGCGGCGTCGCGAGTAACCTCGAAGAACTACGCGAAATCGCCGAATCCGGCCTCGCCGCATCCCTCGTCGGCCAAATCCTCATCGAACGATCCCTCCTCGGCTGGAAAGAGATCGAATACGAGGTCATGCGCGACAGCGCCGGCAACGTCATCACCGTCTGCAACATGGAAAACTTCGACCCGATGGGCGTCCACACCGGCGACTCCATCGTCGTCGCACCCAGCCAGACCCTCACCGACAAGGACTACCAACGCCTCCGAACCGCCGCGCTTCACATCATCGACGGCCTCGAAATCGAAGGCGGATGCAACGTCCAATTCGCCTATCGCCCGGGCAAAGAAGTCGGCGAGCAACTCGGCCAAGGCTCGCGCTACGACGACGACGGCCCCATGTATACCGTCATCGAAGTCAACCCCAGAGTCTCACGCTCATCCGCACTCGCCAGCAAAGCCACCGGATACCCCATCGCCCGGGTCGCCGCAAAAGTCGCACTCGGACTGCACCTCGACGAGATCAGCAACGTCGTAACCGGCAAGACACGCGCCGCCTTCGAACCCGCACTCGACTACTGCGTCGCCAAAATCCCCCGCTGGCCATTCGACAAATTCGGCTCCGGCGATCGCTCCCTCGGCACCCAGATGAAAGCCACCGGCGAAGTCATGGCCATCGACCGCAGCTTCGAAGCCGCACTTATGAAAGCCGTCCGCTCCCTCGAAGACGGCAAACGCTCCCTCCGGTGGGAAGACCCCGATTGGCGCACCAACGGCCTCGACGACGCCAATCTCACCGGCGACGATATGCGCCTCTGGAAACTCGCCTTCAAACTCCGCACCGGCACTACACCAGCAGAACTCACCCTAACCACCGGCATCGATCTCTGGTTCACCCGTGCCCTCGACCGCATCGTCAGCATGGAGCGCACCCTCAGCGAATCTGACTTCCTCAGCGCCGACCTCCTAAGGCAAGCCAAACGTGTAGGCCTCAGCGACGAGGACATCGCAGAGTTCTCAGATCTCGGCCTCGCCGAACGAGTCCGCGAAACGCGCAAGGAACTCGGCATCGTCCCCGTCTACAAGATGGTCGACACCTGCGCCGGAGAATTCGAAGCCTCAACCCCGTATTTCTACAGCACCTACGAGCAGGAAAACGAAGCCCTGCCCCTTTCGCTAATCGAAGGGGGCGCGGAAGCGAAGCGAACGCGGGGGATGTACAACGGGGCCGCCGTCGTCATTGGATCAGGACCCATCCGGATAGGGCAGGGCATCGAATTCGACTACTGCTCCGTCCACGCCGCATGGGCACTCCAAAACGAAGGCATCCGAGCCATCCTCATCAACTCCAACCCGGAGACCGTATCCACCGACTTCGACACCTCTGACCGCCTCTACTTTGAACCCCTCGACGACGAAAGTGTCCGCGACATCATCGACAACGAAATGGGCAACGGCGCAACCCGATCCAACGGCGTCACGCCGCCAAACATCGTCGTCCAGTTCGGCGGCCAAACCGCGATCAACCTATCTCAATCCCTCAACGCCGCCGGCCTGCAAGACCTAGTGCTAGGCTCCGAACCCCAGGTCATCGACAACGCCACCGACCGCGGCCGCTTCGAGCAACTCGCAGTCGCCAACGGCCTGCCTCTACCGCCAGGCGGAACCGCAACCAACACCGCTTCGGCCATGGCCCTCGCCGAAAATCTCGGCTACCCGGTACTAGTCCGCCCCAGCTACGTCCTCGGCGGTAGGGCAATGGAGATCGTCGACAACTCCGACGAACTCGCCCGATACTTCGACCGCGCCCTCCGAGACGTCCCCGGCCAAACGATCCTCGTCGACCGCTACTTCCAGGGCATCGAAGTCGAAATCGACGCCGTCTGCGACGGCGAAGACATCCTCATCCCCGGCGTCATGCAACACATCGAACGCGCCGGAGTCCACTCCGGAGACTCCTTCGCCGTCTACCCCGCCATCTGGCTAACCGGCGACGAAGTCGAAACCCTCGTCGAATACACCCGCCGCATCGGCCGCATGCTCAACGTCCGCGGCCTCATGAACATCCAATATGTAATCACCGGCGGCGGAACCTACCGCAGTAACGCCGCCGATCCCGGTCGCTCGGAAACCGACGCCGCCTCTCCCTTTCCCCCGCTTGCGGGGGAAACGCCGAAGGCAATGGGGGCACCGAAAACCGAGGTTTACATCATCGAAGTCAACCCGCGTTCCTCCCGCACCATCCCCTTCATCTCCAAGGTCACCGGCATCCCAATGATCCGCATCGCAACTCAGGTCATGCTCGGCAAAAAACTCCGAGACCTCGAATGGGGCACCGGACTCATGCCCAAACGCGACCTCGTCGCCGTCAAAGCACCCGTCTTCTCCATGTCGAAACTCACCAGCGTCGACACCTTCCTCGGACCCGAGATGAAATCGACCGGCGAAGTTATGGGCATCGACAAGTCCTACGTCCCCGCCGTCACCAAGGCCCTAATCGCATCCTCCCACTCCATCAACCACGGCGACACCGTCCTCCTGAGCATCGCCGACTCAGCCAAACCCGACGCCGAACGCCTGGTCCGCATCCTCGGCGACAACGGGCACCCCATCTACGCCACATCCGGAACCGCACGCTTCGTACGCAGCCTCGGATACGAAGTCACCGAAATCGAACGCATCCTAGCCACCAACGACGCCAACGTCGTAACCGTCATCAACGACGGCACCGTCCAAGCAGTAGTCAACGTCCCCACCGGCGGCCGCGCCGCCGAACAAGACGGCTTCTACATCCGACGAGCAGCAGTAGAGCGTCGCATCCCCTGCTTCACTTCCATCGACACCGCCCGCTGCGCCGTCGAAGCCGCCTACGCCCCCCAAACAAACGGCGGTTCAAACGCCCCCCTAAACGTAATGACCCTCACCGAATACGTAAACGGCTGAACGTCTTGAGGCGAGGTTTGTCAATCACCCATGATCGACAAACACATTTGACAATCATATCGAGCTAAAAATGATCTACAAATCGGTTTATCGGTCATAGGTGATCGACAATCTCCGTTAACAATCATTTTTGCCGATTATTGATCGACAACAATCGTCAATCATCATCAAAACACCTCCTGCCCCTCGGCGATGTTCAGCACATCCGGAAACAGAAGTATCGCGGCTCGACGCCCACGTCCACGTCTCAGCGTCTTCAGAATATTGTTCGCCGTCAAACCCCTCAAAACCCGCCGAGCGGTAGGCTCGGGAATCCCGGCGCGCTGAACAAAATCAGAGCTGGAAAAAACCGGGTTCTGGAAAATCCAATCCAACGCGTTGACCGCGTAACTTGAGTTGGTCGCTTCCCGCACGGGCGTCTTCATCTCTTCGTATAGATCGAGCGTGCGGCTTACCTTCGATAAGTTTTCCTCAGCTTGAATTCGTACCGCGTTGAGAAAAAACTGACACCAGCCGGTCCAGTCACCATCACGAGGTACCGCCAACAGCCGGTCGTAATACTCGTCGCGATGACGCTCGAAATACGCGCTGATGTAAAAAGTCGGTCGCCTGATCACGCCGCGCTGCCACAAAAACAGTGGCACCAGCATCCGACCTAACCGACCATTGCCGTCCAAAAAAGGATGGATCGACTCAAACTCCGAGTGAATCACCGCAGCCTGCACTAGAGCATCGGATGATTCTTCGTGAATGTAGTGTTCCCACTTACCTAAAACACCTTCCAAGCGATCCGCTCCGACGGGAACGAATCTGGCGTCTTGGATGGTGCTGCCCGGTGGGCCGATCCAATTCGCAACACGCCGATACTCACCCGGCGCTTTGTCGCGACCGCGCACCCCTGACAACAGAACCTTGTGCATTTCTCTGATGACGCGTAACGAAAGCGGTAATTCTTCAAGCATTTCTTCCGCTTTGCACATCGCATTGCGGTAGTTGATGATCTCCTCGATGTCGTCCCGGCGCTCTGGCGAAGCAGGCGACTCACCTGCTTCATGCTGATAAACCTCACCGAGCGTCGCCTGCGTCCCTTCGATTCGAGACGACAAAACCGCTTCGTGGTTCGTCAAAGGAGCGATGAACAAGCTGGCGTTAGGGACAGCCGAAAGCATCACATCGTACCGCCCCAACTCGGCGTGCGCCGGTCCGATCAACGGCGCCAAAGCCGCCCAATCCAAATTCTCGGGCGGAAATTTACCTTCGTGATAGTAAACAGGAGGTGTCAACTTACATGATCCCCAAAATCATCGGTCAGCAACCAACTCACCGCATTTTAACAATCATTTTAACGCAAATATGATCGACAACTCAATTTGTCGATCATAAGCGAACAACAACCCGTACGAGAGGTGAAAAACCCCTGAACCGATGAACCCGGGTCCGAGAGCGTCGCGCTGAACTGGCGCCCCTACCCCACCTTCTTGGCAGTAACCCCCAACCAGATCCGCGGCACACTCTCGATCTCCATCTCCTTGAAAACCTGCTTCAACGATTTCTGAAGCGCATCCCGTCCCTTGCCAAGCGGCACTCCCGGCATGATCCCCTCGATCCAGTCGCGGAACCCGCTGATGTGGTGGAATCCAGACTCCGGAACCTGCGCAGTCGTATGATCCAGCTTGACGATCTCGAAACCCGCTTCCTCCAACAGAGCTTCATACTCCTCAGGAGTCAACTGCCGACGAGCGCCCGTCTTGTCCGCGCTCTTGTCCGGGAACAGACCGTGATCCTTGCGCAACGTCCGCAACGACCGCATCATCCACCGGCGATAGAAATCGTGCGATTCCGGCGGGTGCGAACCCTCGAAGAACGAGGTGTTGAAAGCCAATATCCCGCCCGGCTCAAGCCGCTCGCGAATCTGCTTCAGCAACGCCACCTTGTCATTGACGTAGTGGATCGAGTTGCAGTAAATCACCGCATCCACCTGCTCGTTGACCGAAGACGCTAGGTTCTGAACCTCGGCATGAACAAATCGAATCGCCGCCTCTTTCCGACCGCCTAGCTCCTCGACAGCCGACCTCAATGCAGATGCCGAGTGATCGACGGCATAGATCACCGTTTCTTTCGTGCCCGTCAACCGATCCAAGATCAGCTTCGTGATCCCGCCGGTCCCGCATCCCAAGTCGATGATCTTATGATGATTGAACACGCCAGACATGTCCACGAGATGCGAATTCACGCGGCGATAGAAAGGTTGGCTCGAAAACTCGTCAAACGAGTATTCGTCGGATTCGTGGGCAACTAGCGGACTGGGCATTGCGACCTCCACGAGACTTGGTAATTGCATGCGGAGTCAGCCTCGATTCAGGCTACCTGATTCTAGCAGGGAAACCGAATTTATGACGAAAACGCACTCAATCGCGATCGCAGTGGTAGCGACCATCGCCGCGATATCCGTTTTCGCGTGTTCCAGTAATCCCGAACCGCCTCTAATCTTCGCAGCCGCATCTCTAATAGACGTTTTGGAGGAAATAGCCGACGAATACGAAGCAGAAACCGGAGAATCCGTCCGCTACAGCTTCGGCGGATCAAATCTCCTCGCCAACCAAATCATCGCCGGCGCAAACGCAGACGCCATAATCGTCGCAGGCAAAACACCAATCGACAAGCTCATTGACGACAGCAAAGCCAACCAAGGCGACGAAATCGAGATCATCTCCAACAACCTAGTAGCAGTCCGTGCAACCAACTCACAAACACACCACACCACACCAGACGAGTTGATCGACGCGGGCAAAATCGCAATGCCGGATCCCGCGACAGCCCCCGCAGGCGAATACTTCGAAGCCGCTCTAACCGAACTAAACCTCTGGGACCAACTCCAAGACCAAATCATTCCAACTCTCGACGTCCGAGCCGCCCTAGCCGCTGCCACATCCGGCAACGTTGCGTACGCTTTCGTCTATGAAACCGACGCGTTATCCACCGAAGACGTCGAAATCGCCTTCACCATCGAAACCACATCAGAAGCATCCAAACCTCGTTACTACGCCATGCCATTGACCAACGACGAAAAAACCAACCGCTTTATCGACTACCTGACATCGCCCCAAGCCGCCGCAATCTTCGAGAACCACGGCTTCATCCGCTAGACCACCGACGATCAATCCCCAATGCTCGAAGTCACACTTCTCTCGCTCCGAACCGCGTTGATCGCAACGCTGGGCATGTTGATCCCCGCGCTCGTCGTCGCCAACTACCTAGTCCGCAACAACGGCCGAGCAGCATTCATCGTAGACCTCCTAGTCTCGATGCCTCTGGCGCTCCCACCCGTCGCAGTCGGATTCATGCTCCTATGGTTCTTCGGTGCCACGGGCCCACTCGGCTCGCTGACCGAAGGCATCGCCTTCAGCTGGGTCGCAATGTCCATCGCCTCAGCAGTCGTCTCATTCCCACTAGCGGTCCGAGCATTCGTCGCCGGATTGGCAGAAGTCGACTCTCGCCTAGTTTTCGCAGCCCGAAACCTAGGCGCCAGCAGACTCCGCGCAGCTTGGGACGTCACTCTACCCCTTGCAAAACGCGGCATCGCGGCAGGACTACTCCTCGGCTTCGTCCGATCCTTCGCCGAGTTCGGAGCTACCATCGTCTTCGCCGGAAACATCCCCGGAAGCACCCAAGGACTGCCCAGCGCAATCTTCTCCCGCATCGCCACCGGCGATTTCTCCAGCGCATGGGCACTAGCCGCAGTCTCCATCGCAATCGGCGGAATCGCACTCGCAATCCACAACCGACTAGTCTCCCACCATCGCAACCGATCTTCAGAGAGGAGCGGCTCCAATGGCTGACCAAAACCCGCCGTTCCTAGATTTCGACCTCAAACTCCAACAAGGAGATTTCCAACTCGACGTCGCCGCCCAGTTCACTGAAGGCATCACAGCCGTCTTCGGACCATCTGGCGCAGGCAAATCAACCCTATTGGCCTGCCTAGCTGGAATGATCACCCCCGATGACGGGCACGTAGTCATGGGCACCGAAACGCTCTTCTCATCCAAAGATGGCATCCGTCGCCCGCCTCAATCCCTACGAACCGCGATGGTCTTCCAAGACGGGATGCTTTTCCCACACAAAACCGTCCGCCAAAACATCGAATACGGATACCGTTTCGCAAACCCTGATCACCGCGTCATCGACCCAGAAGAGCTATCCGTTTTCCTAGAAATCGACAACCTGCTCGACCGCTACCCACAGACCCTCTCCGGCGGCGAACGCCAAAGAGTCGCGCTGGCCCGAGGCGTAGCAACCTCCCCGCGCCTCCTCCTCCTCGACGAACCAGTCGCATCCCTCGATGTCCGCCTCCGCAACGAGGTCGTTTCATACCTCCGCCGCGTCCACGAGCGATACGGCATCCCAATGATCTACGTATCCCACTCCCTCTCCGACGTCATGGCCCTAGCCCAAACCGCCCTCGTCCTAGACCGCGGCCGAGTCAAATCCCACGGACCAGTAGTAGACCTAGTCGCCGATCTAGCCTCAACCACCCGCGTCGGTCGAGACGACCTCGACAACCTTTACGTCGGCACCGTCACCGATTCAGGAGCGATCCGCATCGGAGACATCGAAATCGTCGCTCAACCCAGCGGATACCAACCCGACCAACAGGTCACAGTCTCCATCAGCGCCTCCGACATCATGCTCGCCCTGAGCCAACCCCAAGGCATCAGCGCCCGCAACATCCTCAGCGGCACAGTCCAACGCGTCGAAGTCGGAGATTTCGCCGCCTTCGCATTCATCGACGCCGGAGCCGAATTCGTCGTCGAACTCACACCCGAAGCCGTCGAAGCCCTCAACATCAAACCAAACCAAAACGTCCACGTCATCTTCAAAACCAGCAGCATCACCGTCACTGGCTCCTGATTCCCCCTCCATCCTGATTCCCCCTCCTTCAGGAGGGGGTTAGGGGGAGGCCCAGCACCAACCGCAGTCGAATCCCGCGCCATTCGTCATTCCCGCGAACGCGGGAATCCAGAGCCCCTTTCGCTCGGCGAAAGGGGCGCGAGCCCAAAAAGATCAATAACAAGAGCGGGGTATGCCCCACCAGAATCCCCTCTCCCTTGATGGGAGAGGGCCAGAGCCTGCCCCGGACTTGATCCGGGGGTGAAGGGGACTCACTCACACCTGCCTAACCCCAAGCCCCACCGGACATTCCTCCGCCAACACGCACTTACCGCACAACGGCTTCTTCTTGCAGAACCTAGCGACGTGATAGTCGATCAGCGCGTGATACTCGTTGAACAGATACTCATCGTGCGGCAAACAGTCGTGAAAGAGTTTTTGGTAATCAACATAACTCTTCCCCTCAATCTCCCAACCCAGCCTCGTGAGCAACCGCTTCGTATAAGCATCGATCACAAACGACGGCTTCTTAGCCCCGTACAAAATAATGTCGTCTGCCGTCTCCTCGCCAATACCCCAAACCGACAGCAACTCCTCCCGCATCTCATCAATCGGCAACGCAAACAATCTACCCAAATCGCCGTCATACCCCCCCACGATGAACTCGGCGAACTCCTTCAACTTCCGCGTCTTCGCCTTGTAGTAACCCGACGGCCGGATCAAGTCGAACATCTCCTCATCCGGCGTCTCCAAAATCGCCCTAAAAGTCCATACATCCGCCTTCCGAAGATTCACGAGCGCACGCTCCACATTCGACCACGAAATGTTCTGAACCAGAATCGCTCCAATCACCAGCTCAAACGCCCCACCATGAACCGTAGGCCACCAATGCCGCGGACCATACGCATCGAACAGCGACACGAACAACCACTCAAGATCCTCTCGGCTTGGTTTGACCGGCCCGCCGACGTGCGGATCAGACCTCTCATGGCTGAAGTGGTGGATAATTTCATTAGTTGCGCGCATCGAGTTTCCAGGCGATTGATATGGCAAAAGTTCTAACAGCTTCGATGAATGACAAAATCACCCTCGGACTGTCCCGTTCCGGCAGCTGCGTCTGTGTTGGGCTCGACCCAGATCCCTCCAAGATGCCCATCGGTGACGTCTACGAATTCAACAAAGCGATCATCGACGCAACCCACGATCTAGTGCTGGCGTACAAACCGCAAATTGCATTCTATGAAGCAATGGGCATCACTGGCCTCGAAGCTCTGGAAAAAACTATCCGACACATTCGCGACGTCAACCCCAACCTCTTCGTCATCATGGACGCCAAGCGCGGCGACATCGGAAGCACGGCGGAGGCCTACGCCAAGGCGATGTTCGAATTCTGGAACGTCGACGCCTGCACCGTCTACGCCTACCAAGGCTCAGAATCGGTAACCCCGTTCCTGGGATACGAAGACAAAGGCGTATTCGTGGTCTGCCGAACCTCGAACCCCAGCTCCGTCGAGATCCAAGACCTGACCGACGAAGCATCCGGAGAAACGATCTACGAAAGAGTAGCCGCACTCTCCTCATCCGTCTCATCCGGCGGCAACGTCGGCCTCGTAGTCGGCGCCACCTTCCCCTCCGAACTCGCCTCGCTCCGAGCGAAATTTCCCTCAATGCCGTTCCTCATCCCCGGAGTAGGCGCACAAGGCGGCGATGCGGTCGAAACCGCCAAACTTGGTGGCAAGAACATCCTCATCAACTCATCACGTGGCATCATCTACGCTTCCCAATCCAACACCAACTTCGACAAAGCCGCTCGCCAAGCGGTCCAAGACCTACGCTCCGAAATCGCGCGAGGATGGCGCAACGCCTGATGACATCACGCGCTCGAAAAGACCGCGAAGTCGTGCCTTTCGAAATCGGGGATACAGTCGTTTTGCGAAAAAAACACCCTTGCGGCTCCGACACTTGGAAAGTCCACCGCATCGGCGCCGACATCGGCCTCACATGCAACGGCTGCAACCGCCGAATCATGCTGGAACGCCCAATCGTCCAGCGCAGAATGAAATCCCGAACCCCAGTCAGTGAACAATGCAAATCTCTTCTCCCCTCTGACGCAGAGGGCTAGGGCAATAAAAATCCCCTCTCCCCTCGTGGGAGAGGGTTAGGGTGAGGGGGAACCAGCCCAAAAGTCTCAAAGACGCAGTAAGCCACACCAACCAAACAACCAACACCAAATAATCCTGCCCATCCTTCAATCCCCGCAATCCGCGGTTCAGATAAACCTCAAATTACCCCAAACATTTCGTAGTAAAGTATGAAATGTGGTGTTCCGCGCGACAGTTCACAAAACGCGACGCGCCGGGACATCAAGACGTTAGCCGCTGCTTAGCCAAGGGAGATGTCCGTCATGCTCGAGGTGGAGATTCACCAGATCACCATGGGACGAGACGGATCTGCCGAGCGGTGCTTGATCCTCAGACCTAAAGACCACGAAGATCAGCGCGTCTGCCCCATCATCATCGGCACCAACGAAGCATCGGCGATCGCAGCATCATCCGGCGAAACGGCGCCTTCCAGGCCGATGACGCATGACCTGCTCCTCAACGCCATCACCGAACTCGGCGGCGAGATCCAATACGTCCACGTCCGCGGTCTTAACAAATCCACCTTCTACGCCGACATCAACGTCAAACTCGGCGATGAGACCGTCGTTCTCGACGCCCGACCTTCCGACTCCATCGCCCTCGCCGTGCGCGCACGCGTACCCATCTACATGGCCGAGGAAGTCCTCGAACAAGTCGACTCCGACCTGCAGGGCAGACGCGCAGCCGAAGAACCCCGCAGCGCCTCCCGCGAGAAAAAAGTCGAAGAAACCGCCACACCCGTCACCCCCGAGCAACGCGAAAAACTGAGCGCCTTCTCCGACTTCGTCGAAACCCTAAGCATGGAAGACGAAGGCGAAGAACCCGTCGCCTAACCCCTCAGCGTCGGCCCGGAACGTTAACTTCACCCCCGCGAACGCGGGTGCTTCGGCGGACAGAACGTGGAACGAATCCCCTCTCCCTTGATGGGAGAGGGCCAGGGTGAGGGTGATTTCCCACACCAGCCGGGAAACCGTCCCTAATCCCCCATCGCCCCGCGGATGTCCCGCTGCCTGAAAATCCAATTGGTGGCCGCCACGAGTACCACTGTGTAACCGAGGATCGCGAGGAATACTCCGATGGTCTCCGAAGAATTCAACTCCGACGGTATAGTCGTCCAAGATAGTAAGGCTTGAATGAGCAGATAATCCGCAACATCCGCAAGCGTGTCGTTGAGGCGGAGAAGCGTCGCGAGTATGGATTCCACGATGAAATATCCGACTGAGAGAGCTATGCCTGCACCGCGTGAGGTGGTTAACACTGTAGCGAACACGCCGAGAGCTATGAATGGTAGTAGCCCGTACACGGTTTTGAGGAAAATCAGGGCTACTTCGGACCATTTGCCGGAGTCTGCGATGCCACCGCCCTCGTCAGTGGAGATTAATGCGATTGCCAAGCTGGATGCCACAGCGACGAGCGCAATGATGACAAGCGCGTCAGAAGACATCCGTATGAGCAGCAGAAGCTTGGCGAATAGGAATTTCCATCGCCCGATCCCGCCGGCTAGAACGGTTCGTAGAGTGCCGTAACCATATTCGGACCCCACGATTGAGGCCGCGAGAATCATGATGAGGATGGGGCCTATCGCGATGGGTCTGAAAGAAGAAATGATCGCAATGCTTTGAGTAATGCTGTTGGGAAGCGTGAAACCTCTGCGAAGCTGTTTGCGGGACGCGAAACGGTCACAAACTCCATCGGTGCGCCATTCGTCCATCTCCTTTAACAACTCTGCGCGTCGGTCTTCGGGGATTTGGTCGAGACCTGGTGGCATCCGATCGTTCACAAAATCAAAACAGGTAATCGTATATGAACCGGGTGTGGGTTCCTCCCATGCCACGCTGTATGACGAGAATCCACCGCTTATCAGAACGTTGACATCGTGGTTTTGGAAAGCCAGATAGTTGACCCAAATGCCGAGTTGCGAAACTAGCAGAGCAATTGCGAGGAGGATCCACGGCATCCTGAGACGCCGGACTTTGAACCATTCCCATTTAGTTAGGCGAAGTGTGTGTTGCATCGGTCGTTACTCGCTTGCTTCCTCTTCGCCGGTGACTTCGAGGAAGTATCTCTCCAACGAACCGGGTCCGGAACTAGTCTCGATGACATAGACCTCCGACCGTCCGAGAACAGTTGATATTTCAGCGAGTTCGTCGCGCGTGCAAGACACAACAACCTCGTCACCTTCCATTCGCACCTCTTCGATCCAATCGAGCTCCGAAAGGATCGTTACAGCTTCCGCGTTATCCGTGGTCTTGAGTCGGACATGTTCGTCAGACCGCAGAATGTCTGACACCGCACCTTGCGCGATGAGCGATCCATTCGACATGATCACAACGCTGTCGCACATCTGCTCCACTTCATTCAACAGATGGCTGGCCACCAAGACTGTGTGACCATCCGCGCATAGGTCTCGGACGAGACGACGAATCTCGGCCATACCCGCAGGATCCATCCCGTTGGTAGGTTCGTCGAGAACGAGAAGCTCGGGATCGCCCAGAAGAGCAAACGCCAACCCCAGTCGCTGCTTCATCCCAAGCGAGTACGTGCTGAACCGGTAGTCTCCCCGGTCCTCCAATCCAACCTTTTCCAAAAGGCCGTCGATGTCTTCAGGATGGCCACGTTCGAAGATCCCTTGGAAGTAACGGAGGTTCTCACGACCTGTGAGGTATGGATAGAAGGACGGATACTCCACGATAGCTCCGATTCGGCGCAACGACTCCTCGTGCCCTTCGGTGGAACCGAAAAGGCTGAAACTGCCCGACGTCGGCCGTACCAACCCGAGCAGCATCCCCATCGTCGTCGTTTTCCCAGAACCGTTCGGACCAAGCAAACCGAACGCGTGACCGCGTGGAACAGACATCGAAAGATCGTCGACGGCCACGATGCTCCCATAGATCTTAGTGAGTGCGTCCGTCTCGATGATAGGCCTTCCATTGCTCATGCCAAATCCTCCTGAATGTTCCTTAAATGCCGAAACCGCCAGATCAGAGATCAACTGCATCCACACGACCCACCCCCGCGCACCTCTTCCATCACACCGCATCCTGTCACGGTAGAACTGGACCATGAGATCGCCATACTCTCCCCGAAAATCCCTCGGATACGCTACGAGGAGCGCCCGGTAAACCCTCTCGGACAACATCTCAGAACCCCAACCTACTCATCACATTCATCCGTCGCGACCTAGCTGTACGGGCCAGATGCTCGATCCGATCGACCTCCGCGTCAAGCGTCCGAACACCAAGATCGGTGAGACGGTAGTAGCGACGACGCTCATCGTCCAAATCAGGGTCCGGACGCTCGGAGCTCTCTTCAATCAACCCCGCCTTCAACATCTGCTTCACGGCACCGTACAGCGTCCCCGGACCCATCGTCACACCACCATCAGTAAAGCCTTCAACCTCCTTCATGATCGCGTAACCATGCTTATCCCCAGTCGTCAACGCCAGCAAAATATGCAGCTGCGACACCGGCAGAGGAAGTAAATCCGAAGGCGTTTGCTCAGGCACTGTCATGTCGCTCACATGATTCCGAAGGTCACGTTCCGCACCGAAAATCGATGCCCGATATAGCGTAAGCCGATATACATGCTGCCAGTATATCGACCTCCAATATATCTGTCAACAACTTGCCAAGAATAGGCAATTCATGTCGACCAAAGGATCCTCAGCATGGAATACGAAGGCGAAGAACCAGTAGCCTGAATCCTTAGGATCGGTCCGGAACGCTAACGTCATTCCCGCGAACGCGGGAATCCAGAAGGGCAGGGCGTGGAACGAATTCCCTCTCCCTTGATGGGAGAGGGCCAGGGTGAGGGTGAAAAAGGTTTCCCCGCGAGCCATCTCCCCTCCCCTTCACAGGGGGAGATTCAGAGGGGTTCACCCAAGGACAAAGGGGGAGCGCAACAAGATGCACCCGACTCCGTAAATCAAAAGGGTTACTCGGAGTGATGTAGCTTTGCGAATGAGGGGCTAGGCGCTATCTCAAGTGGCCGGAGGGAGGAGCGGAGAAGCAAAAATCCCCTCTCCCGCTGGGCGGGAGAGGGCTAGGGTGAGGGCACAACGCCCCTACCTCCCCTCCAAGATAAAGTCCGCCACCCGCTCCCCAATAACCATCGACGTCACGTTCGTATTCGCCCGGATACAGTCCGGCATATTCGAAGCATCCGCAACCTTCAAATTCTCCAGCCCTTTCACATTCCCGTACTGATCCAGCACCGCCATCTCATCGCTGTCCGGCCCCATCTTGGCAGTTCCCGATACATGGTGACTCGTTCCCACGCACTTCAACATGTAGCGGTTCAGCAGCTCGTCGTCAGCAGCCTCTTCCGGTGAAGGCGCAACTAGCTCCTCGATGATGTCCTCATAAGGCGACTGCTCACCGATCTCGATGCACTTCCGAACTGCCTCGCGCATCCGCTCCTTGTCGAAATCCGTGCCCAGCAGGTTGTAGTCGAGGAACGGCTGTACGTGCGGATCCGTCGATTGCAGTGTGACCTCGCCTGCCGCCTCCGCCAGATACAGCGCCGAGATCATCGATATCCCGATCGGCTGCGTGTTCGAAATCAGATACACGCCCTCCTGCGTCGTGCACGACAGCGGATGGATGAACATATCGTTCCGCCACCTCGACCCCTTGCACGTGAACTTCAAATTGATCTGGATCTTCGAAGCCAGCGGATCCTGACGGAAGCTCTCATAAGTGCGGAAAATCGTCGAAACCTGCGGATGGTCGCGCAGGTTCTGACCCACTCCCGGCGAATCGAGCACCAGCGGCACACCCATCTCATTCAAGTGATCCGCAGGCCCGACCCCCGAAAGCATCAAAATATGCGGCGAACCGATCGCCCCCGCAGACAACACCACCTGGTCGGCATACACGTCGAACAACTCCCCACCGGATTCAACCTTCGCCCCGATCGCCTTCTTCCCATCGAACAGCAGCTTGTGCACGTGGCAGTCCCCACGCAACGTCATATTGAGGCGATGCCGCGACTGCGACAGATAACCGATGTTCGTGCTCCACCTAACCCCGTTCGGATTGTTGAACGGCGGCGGACCCACACCCGTCGTGTCAGGGTTGTTCGCATCCTCGTAGTAGGGATACCCCAGCGCCTGACACGCCTCCACGAACGTCTCCTGATCCGCGTTCCACTCCTCACGCTTGAAACGCCGCGCAACGATCGGACCCTCGGTCCCGTGGTAGTCATCCGAAAAATCCTGATCCGTCTCGATCCGACGGAAATACGGCATCAGCTTCTGGAACGACCACTCATCATTCCCCCAAGACGCCCAATCGTCATAGTCCTCCGGCATCCCCCGCAGGAATATCTGAGCATTCACCGAACTCGACCCGCCGACCAGCTTCCCCCGCGGCACCATCATGTCCGGAAACTGATCATTCGACTTCGCCACAAAGTTCCAGTTGTGCTTGCTGTCCTTCCCGAACGCCCGAGCCCAGATATTCCGATCGAACCCGTACCCCAGCTTGATCTCCATCGGCAGATCCTCCACCGTCGGATAATCCGGCCCCGCCTCCAACAGCAGCACCGACACACTCGGATCCTCACTCAACCGAGTAGCAACAATCGCCCCCGCCGACCCAGCACCAATAACGATGAAGTCATATTTCATAGCAGTCCCCCGCAGACGGCATCAAACCAATCGCTCCGCTAACGTTATCGCGTCCCCACAAAGTCTGCACAACCCAACAATCCCCTCTCCCCTCCGTGGGAGAGGGCTAGGGTGAGGGGGAACAGAGCAAACCGCAGCAGAACTCGCAGAGGGTGCGCCACGCTTCCTTCCACCCTCTCCCCACCGTGGGAGAGGGTTAGGGTGAGGGGGAAATGTCCGGGGCCTACCCCGTACCCCCATACGGGGGACACAAAGGGGGGCACCCCCAAACAAAAAAAAGACGCCCCCTCGCGGGGACGTCGGGCCAGCGATACGCTCGCTGGGGGGGTAACCACAATGGTACTGTAAAGCACAGTATCATGCAATCCCTTTGAAGACTTGCATTTCCTTTAGGAGTTACCTTGACCAAGGAAAGAGTAGCAGTATACGTTGACGGCTTCAACCTCTTCTACGGCATGAAGGCAAAGGGATGGCGACGTTACTACTGGCTCAACCTTCGAACTTTCGCAGAAAACTTGCTACGACCTCATCACCGCTTTCAAGTGGCCCGCTACTTCACCGCCAGGGTATTTCCTGATGCCAGCGATCCTGGCAAAGAAGCCAGGCAGACGACGTATCTTGAAGCTTTGGCGACACTCCCCGATCTCTCCATCCACTACGGATATTTTCTGCCGAAAGAACTCAAGTGTTTCAACTGTGGGCGCGTTCGGCAGACCTACGAGGAGAAAATGACCGACGTCAACATCTCAGTCGCCCTCCTTAACGATGCTCACGACGACCTCTTCGACACCGCCATGATCATATCCGCAGACAGCGACCTCGTCGGACCCGTCCAAGCCGTTCTGGACCGCCATCCAAACAAACGAGTGATCGCAGCCTTCCCACCAGACAGAAAATCGAAACACCTCCGCCAAGTCGTAAACGCATCATTCACCATCGGCCGAAACAAACTTCGAGACAGCCAACTCTCAAACCAAGTAACCAGACCCGACGGCTTCATCCTGAAACGCCCCACCTATTGGACCTAAACCCCAACGCAAACTCCACACCCCCACACCACCCCTGCACACCCCACGTCATTCCCGCGAAGGCGGGAATCCAGAGAAAAGCAAAGCACACCGTTTTCACTCCCCTTCGCGCAGCGAAGGGGACGCGGAAGCGAAGCGACCGCAGGGGGGTCATACCACCACACTAGCGGCTACCACATTTCGACTAGCATGAAAGGTTGCGCGGCGAAACACACTACACGTCTCTCGCAACCAACCATGCCCCAAAGTTGGACACCCAATATCGCAACAGTGCCGCGGCTCTTCATTATCACGATTGCGTCATTGCTGGTAACAGCGGCATGCACCCAACCACCATCTCCCACTCCAACCCCCAACATCGAAGCAACCGTCCAAGCCGCAGTCCAAAAAGCCCTACCCACCGCGACCAATACCCCCGAACCCGACCTCCAAGCCACCGTCCACGCCGGCATCGTAGGAACAATGGAAGTCTTGGCATCAACCCCAAGCCCAACTCCCATACCACCACCAACCAACACGCCGACGCCTCTACCAACTAACACAGCGACCCCAACTCAAACGCCAGTCCCAACGCCGACCGAAACACCGACGCCGTCTCCGACCGCCACCCTAACTCCCACACCCACGGCAACCCCGACCAATACTCCAACTCCTGAACCAACAGCCACCAGAACCCCAAATCCTACCGCAACCTCACTACCCGACAACACGCAAGCACTAGTCGATCAAGCCGGAGCCAGCGTTGTCCGAATCGAAGGGACAACAAGCTCCGGTTCCGGATTCATCGTCGATGCGAAGGGGCACATCCTCACCAACCATCACATTGTCGACGGCCAACCCAGCCTGACCGTCGTATTCGCCAACGGCACACGATTGACTCCACGAATCATCGCATCAGACCCCTCCCGAGACATCACCCTACTCAAAATATCAGCCTTCGGCATCTTAGCGTTGCCGTTCGCCACTCAGATTCGCGAAGGAGATGTTGTCGTTGCACTCGGATATCCGCTCGACCCGCAGGGCACCATGACCGTAACGACGGGCACAGTATCGGATTTTCGTAACTTCGCAGGCGTTCCATATGTCCAAACCGATGCCGCCACCGATCCCGGCAATAGTGGAGGTCCGCTGATAAACACGAACGGCGAGATCGTCGGTATGAACACATCAGTGCGACAAGATATCAGTGGTCAAGACCATTCCGCCCAAGACATCGGCTTCGCCATCACATCCACTATCCTCAAGACCCGTCTTGAGGTGATGAAATCCGGTCAAATCTCTGGACCAACACCGACGCCCGCACCAGCACGGTCCCCAACCCCATTACCCACAAAAACCCCTATACCAACCGCGACACCTCAACCTGACGCGTCATTCGAACTCGCCGACATAGTCGAACAAGCCAGAGCAGGCGTAGTCCGCATCGAAGGCCCAACCAGCTCCGGATCAGGTTTCGTCGTCGATCCCGACGGCTACATCCTCACCAACGAACACGTCATAAACGGACAGTCCCGCCTAACCGTAGTATTCGACAACGGCACACGAAGAACCGCGACCATCGTCGCACCCGATGCCGCCCGCGACATCGCCTTGTTAAAGGTCACGGCATCAAGAATCTTAACCGTGCTTCCGTTCGCAAAATCGGTTCGCGTGGGAGACAAGGTTCTGGCCCTCGGTTACCCCTTGGGTTACCAACTTGGTGACGATATGACCGCCTCTGATGGCATCGTATCCTCGCTCCGCACATACAGTGGTGTCTCGTACATCCAAACCAACGCAGCCATAAACCCCGGAAACAGCGGAGGCCCGTTAATAAACACCAAAGGTGAAGTGGTCGGGATGAACACGAGTAGCATCGACGAAAGCAGAAGCGGCCGTCCAGTCGAGGGCATCGGCTTCGCAATCAAATTCGATGTCCTTGCCAGCCGCCTCAACGTCATGAAGGCCGGAGGAGTGCCAACACCCACACCAGGCCCGGCTGTAATAGCAACGTTACCTCCTCAGTTCGTCTACGGTCCCACGAGCGGTTCGATCGAACACAACACCCGCGATGGCTTCGTTGACACCTACCAAACCGACATTTCTGTCGCCGACGCAGTCATTGAGGCACGCTTCTTCAATCCTTATTCCGCACAGGATGGTGGCTGGAGCAGCGGGTTCATATTCCGTAAAACAGGCCAAAACATCGTTCACATAGTCGTGATTTCAAGCGATGGAGCATGGCATCACTACCTACGTACGGGAAACGTTGACACCGAGCAAGATCTGGCCGCTGAGTACTCATCTCACATCAACACATCTCGAAACGGCAGTAATCACATACGCATCATTTCAAGAGAATCTGAGGGATGGTTGTTCATTAATGGCGCATTCATCGCTACCTTGGAATTGAGCGGTTTGACTGACCCAGGAACCGTTTCCGCCATCGGGTCTTACTTCCAAAACGATGGCATCGATGGCAAATCGACCAGGTTCGAAAACTTCACCATCAAATCATTGCGACAGGTATATGGACCAAGAGAAGGCTCAATCGAGCACGATCCCGATGATGGATTCATCGAAGAACATGAAACATACACCAGGCAGGCTGACGGAATCATCGAAGCAAGATTTTCCAATCCGTACTCATCATCGGAGGGTGATTGGAGCAACGGATTCATCATTCGAGACACCGATACTAACGCGTTCCACGCAATCATCATCGAAGAAGACGGATATTGGAATCATCGTTTACGTTTGAACACCTTGGACGATTCACAGGAACTCGCAACGCGCTACTCCAACATAATCTCAACTGCAAGGAACAGTAGCAACCACATTCGTGTCATCGCACTAGGCGACCAAGGCTGGCTTTTCATCAACGGTGTCTACGTTGACGCCTTGGACCTTAGCGGATTGACCGAACCGGGCTACGTTTCAGCTGTCGTGAGCTACTTCACAGGCGACGGCGTCGCCGGCTACTCCACCCGCTTCGAAGACTTCACCATCTGGTCAGCAGACGGTCGATAAACCACCGCCATCCCATCCCAAAAATCCGCGTAATCCGCGGTTCAAAACCCGCCGCACAAAATCGCGCACTTTCGGACGGTCAGCCTCGCGCTTCCCACACCCTCTAACCGCGCCTTACCCCTTCTCCGTCATGCGTAGGTTCACGCGCTTAGTTTTGTTAAGCGTGTTGCGCGCCGCTCGCCGAGCGTATGCGACCTCTTCCTCAACGTTAGAAACTCGCACCAACTCGCCACGATCTACTAGCTCGAGAAACTCGCTCTCGTCCGCGCTCAAATCGTTTTCCACTTGCACCGTATCCATCACCATTGCGACACTCAATACTCACCCAAATTCTAGCCAACCCCAAAACCCACCGCAGAAACCCCAAACAAACAACACCAAATCCCCTCAATCCCAAAAATCCCAGTTCAGACCCCTACCTCAACCGCACATAAGGCAGCCGCTTCAACTCCTGATTCCGAGGATCAACCTCAATCCCCACCGACTCCAACGCCGTCACCCCCAGCAACGGCTCCGAGTCCTCATCACCCATAACGATCGTCGCACCGGCAATTTCTCCCATGAACTCAATATCGCCGGTTGTGACGGACATGCGATGTTCGCTACCATCGGCAAGGCTGTAGATGCGCTCACCCTTCGGAGCCAATCCGATCGCTTCTAGGTGCTGTTTGGGTACAAGACAGTCAGTCGCACCCGTATCGACAAGGAAAAGCCCTTCCCACGTCATATCCGGATCCGCAGGATTGCGAACCGTCGCGGTAACGTGTGTCAACCCCATGTCTATTGGTCCTTCTCTAACAAATCAACGATCTCAATATCAATCATATGTGCTATTTTATAAAATGTCAATGACCGATTGCGAACAGCGTATCACACAGATATTCCAACATCCTGCCCATCCTCAAACTCACCGCAGAATCCCCAAACAACAACGCCTCAATCCTGCCCATCCCAAACATCCGCGTAATCCGCGGTCCAGAAAGTAACATTTCCATCGTCAACCCGCGCCTCCCCCTTCCTCCGAATGCCACCCCAATCCCCCATCGACCCCATCCGCTTCGAGGTCATCCGCAACGCCTTGGTCGAGGCGACGGAGGAGATGGCGTCGGCGTTGCGGCGCAGCGCGTACTCGACGAACATCAAGACCCGCCACGATTTCTCCTGCGCCATCTTCGATCTGAAGCTGCGCACCGTCGCGCAATCCTTCAGCCAACCCAACCACCTCGGCTCGCTGGTCGAGACGATACCTCGGGCGCTGACCAGCTACGGCATCGAGAACGTGCACGAGGGCGACGGCATCCTCGTCAACCTGCCCTACATCGGCGGCGTGCATCTCAACGACATCACCTTGATCTCGCCCGTCTACTACGAGGGATCGCCAGTCGGATACGTCGCAAGCCTCGCCCACCACGTCGATGTCGGCGGCGGCGCACCCGCCAGCATCGGAGCCTTCCGAGAAATTTTTCAGGAAGGCATCATCATCCCCGGCGTGAAGCTGGTGAGCGGCGGCGAGATCAACCGCGACGTCTTCGATCTCGTGCTCGCACAGGTGCGGGCCAAGCGAGAGACGGCGGGCGATTTCCGTGCCCAGATCGCATCCAACAATACCGGCATCCGACGCTTCACAGCCCTTCTCGACCGCATGGGCAAGGACACCGTCGCACGCTACATCGACGAACTGATCGAGTACACCGACCGCCGCACCAGATCCGAACTCGCCAAGTTGCCCAAGGGCGAGTTCGAAGCCGAGGGCGTGATGGACAGCGACGGCTACTCGCCCGATCCTGTCAAGCTCAAGGTGAAAATAACCTCCGACGACGACGGCATGATCTTCGACTTCACCGGCACCGACGCCCAGCGGCCCGCACCCGTCAACTCCACCTACGCCCAAACCCACTCCGGCGTGGCATTCGTCCTTAAATGCCTCATTGACCCCGATGTTCCGGTCAACGCTGGCTTCTACAGGAACGTCCGCATGGTCGCACCCGAAGGAACCGTTGTCAACGTCACCGAGCCGTTCCCGGTAGTCGGTGGTTGGGAGACGCAACTCCGTCTGACTGAGGTCATTTTCCACGCGCTCGCCGAGGCGATACCCGACCGCATCCCAGCGGGCACCGAAGGCATGATCTGCCACTCCGGCTTCGGCGGTGTCGATCCCTATCGCAACGAAACATACTGCTTCCTCGAAACCATCGCCGGCGGCTTCGGTGGTCGAGCGACCAAAGATGGCCCCGACGCCGTTCAACCCCACGGCAAAAACACCGCCAACGCGCCCATCGAGGAGACGGAACTCAACTACCCGGTCCGCATCATCCGCTACGAACTCGTCGACGACTCTGAAGGCCCTGGCAAACACCGAGGCGGTTTGGGCCTGCGCCGCGACTACCTCTTCCCAGATCACGAAGCATCCTTCACGATCCTCGCCGACCGCGAGCGTTGGGGGCCGCACGGCCTCTTCGGCGGGCAGCCAGGGGAGCGAGCACACTACGTCCTGAACCCCGATTCGGAAGCTCGCGAGTTGGGTTCCAAGGTGACGGTGCAACTGAACGAGAACGATGTCGTGAGCTACCGCACGTGCGGCGGCGGCGGATACGGGCCTGCTGAGGAACGCGATCCCGAAGATGTTCTGCGCGATGTTCGAGATGGGAGAGTGAGCGCGGAACGTGCGCGCGGTGTATATGGCGTGGTGGTCGATACAGAGAGTTGGACGGTGGATGAACGGGAGACTGCGCAGCTCCGGTCGGGTGCATCCGAGGGCAAAAACGGTGAGTGATCAGTTCCGTCTCGGAGTGGATATCGGTGGCACGTTCACCGATGCTATCTTGCTGAACGAGTCGACTGGAGAGGTGCGGACAGGCAAGGTTCCATCGACACCCAGCGACCCATCTCAAGGTTTCCTGAATGTGGTCGATCGGATGCTGGGGCAGGGCGCGGTCTCGCCTGACTCGGTGCGATACGTGGTGCATGGAACGACGGTGGCGACGAACGCGATCATCGAGGGCAATCTTGCTCGGACTGCGTTCATCACGACCGAGGGTTTCCGCGACCTGCTGGAGATCCAGACAGGTATCCGGCCAGCCCTGTACGACTTGCAGTTCGACAAAGTGAAGCCGCTCGTGCCTCGGTATCTGAGTTACGGAGTGCCAGAGCGGCTCGATTTCCGCGGGGATGTGCTCGTGCCATTGAATGAGGATGCGGTTCGGCAGGTCGTTGAGAAGTTGAGGGGAGAAGGCGTCGAGTCGGTGGCGGTATGTCTGCTGCACTCGTATATCAATCCGGATCACGAGCAGCGGATCGGTGAGATTCTTGGGGAGGAGATGCCGGGCATCCTGGTTTCGCTGTCGTCCGATGTGGCGCCGGAGTTCCGGGAGTATTTCCGGGCGAGCACGACGGTGATCAATGCGGCGGTGCGGCCGGTGGTGTCGCGTTATCTTGGGAATATTCAAGAGCGAGTCCGAGGTGCGGGCGTCGATGGAGAGTTGCTGGTGATGCAGAGCAGCGGCGGGGTTCTCACGTTCGAGGCGGCGATGGGTCGTCCGGTCTTCATGGTCGAGTCGGGTCCGGCGGCGGGGGTGATCGCGGCTAGCAATCTGGGAGCGAATCTCGGTTACGAGAACGTGATTTCGTTCGATATGGGTGGGACGACGGCGAAGGCGGGGTTGATCGAGGATGGCGAGCCGCGGGTGACGAAGGACTACGAGGTTGGCGGAACGGCGTCGACGACGGAGCATGGATCGCGGGGTTCGGGTTATCCGATCCGGACGCCGGTTGTTGATCTGGTTGAGATTGGGGCGGGTGGTGGCTCGATTGCGTGGATCGATTCGGGTGGGATTCTGCGGGTTGGTCCGCGGAGCGCGGGTGCTGATCCGGGTCCGGTCTGCTACGGGCAGGGCGGGAGCGAGCCTACGATTACGGATGCGAATTTGGTGTTGGGGCGGATTTCGGCGGAGTATTTCCTGGGTGGTGAGATGCGGTTGGATGTTGAGGCGGCGCGGCGGGCGATCGAGGAGAGGTGCGCGGGTCCGCTGGGGATGTCGGTGGAGGAGGTGGCGTTGGGGATCGTGGAGATTGCGAATAGTGCGATGGTGGGGGCGTTGCGGCGGGTGTCGGTGCAGCGGGGGTATGATCCGCGGGAGTTTCTGCTGGTGGCGTTCGGGGGTGCGGGTCCGGTTCATGCGAACCGTTTGGCGGCGGAGTTGGAGATGCCGACGGTGCTGGTGCCCATGAGTCCGGGGACGACGTCGGCGATGGGGTTGCTGGTGACGGACATCAAGCACGACTACTCGGTGGCGCTGATCCAGCGGGTTGACCGGGTGGATCTCGCCGTTGCGAACGTGTATTTCGAGCGGATGCGATTGGAGGGTTTCGACGCTCTAGCTAGGGAGGATGTGCGGGAATCGGACATGCGGTTCGTGTATCAGGCGGATATGCGCTATGTGGGGCAGAGTTACGAGTTGACGATTCCGTTATCTGGTGGGCTGGAATCGGACGAGTTGGAGTCGGTTTTGGAGCGGTTCCATCGAGAGCATGAGCGTTCGTACGGGTTCATGGCTGCGGGCGAGCCGGTGGAGTTTGTGGCGTTGCGGTTGAGTGCTGTCGGGGTGATTGCTAAGCCGGAGGTGCGGGAGGTTGGGGTTGGTGACGGTGGCCCGCTCGTGCATCCCCCGCTCGCTTCCGTGGCCCCCATCGCCTTCGGCACTTCCCCCGCCGAGCGGGGGAAGGGGAGTTGTTCGCGAAGGGGAGTCAAAGCCGTTCGGGAGGTGTATTTTGCGGAGGCTGGTGGGTTGGTTGAGTGTGGGATTTTTGATCGGTACGGGTTGGGTGCGGGGGATGTTGTTGAGGGTCCGGCGATTGTGGAGGAGGTTGATTCGACTACGGTGGTGCATCCGGGTTGGAGGGCGGAGGTTGATCGGTTTGGGAATTTGTTTTTGGGGCGGATGCCCTCACCCTGACCCTCTCCCGCCCAGCGGGAGAGGGGAGAACGGCTTCGGGGTTCGGGCATACCCCGCTCGCTTTGCTCGAGACCCCCATCGCCTTCGGCACTTCCCCCAGAGGGGGAAGGGGGAGTGGGCGAAAGGGGCTGGAGTGCGGTGTGCTTTGCTTTTCTCTGGATTCCCGCCTTCGCGGGAATGACGATGAGGTTGCGCGGGAATGACGGTGTCGCCTCAAGTTCATAGCCATCCTCGGCGGCGGGCTCTGGGGTTGCGGCGGTATAGTTTCTGGAGTTCGGCGGTGCGTTCGGGGGTGCCGATCCACATTCGGAGTTCGGCGTTTGGTGGTGGTGTGGGTGCGGTGAATGCGAGGGCTAGGGCGTCGGCTTTGTCGGGGGACTGGCGGCCGGAGTCTCGGATCTGCTGTTTGGATTCGATGCGGAGCTGGCCGCGGGAGTTGTAGGAGTAGGTGGTAGAGGCGAGTTGGGAGATGAGTTCGGGGTCGTTGGGGATTCCGATCTCTTCGTCGGCGAAGCGTTGGCGGAGTCCGTCGAACATCTCGGCTCGGAGATTTGCGAACTTCTCGGTGTTCTGGGCCTTCTTGCCGCCGTTCACGCCGACGGCTGTGATGTCTTCGGCTTCGCCGGATTTGTTGAGTTCGGCGATGCGGTCTACGACTGCCGAGCCGAGCCCGACTTCGTCGATGTTGATGGTGTTGACGTCGTGTTTTCGAGCGATGTCGAGGATCTTGCCGGTGGTGTTCATGAGGTCGGATTTGCGGTGGGAGACGAGGTCGACGACGGCGTTGCCCTGTCGGACGATTGCGACGGTCTGGTCGTCTCCGAAGCGCGCGACGTCGAGGCCCATGATCGGCTTGTGTTGATCGAGGTCATCGAAGAATCTGTCGACGGCGTTTTCGATGTGCTTGAGGGGGATGAGTGCGTCGTCGGCTTCTTCGGGGAACTGTCCGAGGACGCGGACCTGGTACGAGGACGAGTGTTCGCCTCGGACTTCGAGGATGTTTTGTGCCCAGAGGGGTGTTGCTAGGCCGGGGATGTAGTTGATGGGGTCACCCTCACCCCCGGATCGAGTCCGGGGCAGGCTCTGGCCCTCTCCCATCAAGGGAGAGGGGAGAACGTCTTGGGCGTAGGGGCGGGTTTGAAACCCGCCCCTACCGGTGTCCCCCTCGCCGCCCTGTGCCCTCACCCTGGCCCTCTCCCGCCCAGCGGGAGAGGGGAGAGCGCCGCCGCCCGTCCCCTCTGGGTTCCCGCCTGCGCGGGAATGACGGGAGGCTTCGGTGGAATGACGGAAGTTTGGGGTGTCTTTGGCTGCTATGTGGATGGTTTTCCAGTGTTTTCGGTTTTTGTGGAAGGCGTCGAAGAAGGTTCCGGCTAGGGAGGTGGGGTTGCCGATCATGAGGACTTTGGCGTTGCGGGAGGCGGTCAGGCCGAGGAGGGCTTCGTAGACGAACTCTTTGACGCCTCCGGCTTCGTCGACGATGATGAGTATGTTCTCGCTGTGGAAGCCCTGGAAGCGGTCGGCGTTGTTGGTGGAGAAGCCGTATGCGACACGTTTGTTTGAGAGTTCGAGTCGGGTCTGGGTGAGTTTTCCGCCGATGAGCTCTTTGTTGCGCTCCCAGATGGCTCGGACCTCTCGCCAGAGGGTGTTGACGACCTGTCGCTGAGAGGGTGCGGTGGTGATTACGAGGGCTTCCTCGTGTGCCATGAGCCACCAGATGACGGCGATGGCGGCGGTGTAGGTTTTGCCGGACGCGTTGCAGGAACGGACGGCTACTTGTCGGTGGTCACGTAGGGCGCGTAGTATCTGGCGCTGCTTCTGCCACGGCTTTTCGTTGAGCCAGAACTCGGCGAAGTCTACGGGGTCTTGGAATTTTCGGTGTGGGTCTTTTTTTGGTTTATGGGCGGAGTCGTGTGGGGTTAGTGATTGGTTTTTCACTTGGGATTACCTCGCAAGTGTGTTCGTTGTTTAGGTTGGGTGCTGCTCCGTGTGTGGGCGGCGGTTGTAGCGTTGTTGATTGCTACGTTTGTTATATTAGCATAAGTGTTTCGCGTCTGAACCGCGGATTGCAAGGATTTTTGGGATGGGTTGGGATTTTGGTGGTGGTTGTTGGGGTTCTTGGTTTTCGGTTTGGGTGGTGCTGTGCTGGGGGGAAGCGATAGTCGAGATTAGGAGTGTGTATAATACACATGAATAGCAGAGAAGTCATACGTAGGCTTGAGCGGGATGGGTGGTTGCTACGGAACGTCAGGGGTAGCCACCACAACTTCACGCATCCTTCGAAGCCGGGATTGGTAACGGTGGCGCATCCGTTGAAGGATTTGCCGATTGGAACGCTTCGGAGCATATTCAGACAAGCAGGTTGGAACTGGAGAGACAGATAATGCGATATCCAGTCGTTATTCATAAGGATGAGGGCAGTTCGTACGGGGTTACGGTGCCGGATCTGCCGGGGTGTTTTTCTGGAGGGGAAACCTACGAAGAGGCGTTGGTGGCTTCGCGAGAGGCGATCTTGAGCCACATCGAGGTTTTGCTGATGGACGGGCATCCTGTTCCGTCGCAGCGACCGATCGAGGAGCACCGAGCGAACGGGGATTATTCAGGTGGCGTTTGGGCGCTTGTGGATGCCGACGTGTCGAAGCTGTCGGGCAAGCGGGTGCGGGTGAATATCACATTGCCGGAACGGGTGTTGGCGATTGTGGACGAGGCGGCGAAGCGGGAGGGAGAGACGCGGTCGGGGTTTTTGACGCGGGTGGCGTTGGGGTATGTGGGGGAGGGGTGAAACGTGGATCAATCTGAAAAACGTGACCATCCGAGGCGGTATGCGGGCACGGCATTCTGAGACTATGAGTGCATGATAACGAAGCTCATGGAAACAATGAGAGCTTCGCAGACACTTGGCTTGTCGGGTACCTGATCGTCCCTATGAATGAGTGTTGACTATCTCCTCCGCTTCTTTGCTGCCGTTCGGTAGAATCTCAACGCATTCTTCGTTGTCGGACAGTTCGACAAGTCTTTCGCGGTGCATTTCTCGCAAGCGTCTCCGGAAATAACTCTTGTTCTTGCATTCAGTCCATAGCAGAAGTTCCGATGCGGACACGGGTCCTGGGGACGTCGCCAGTAGTAAAAGTAGCTGCGTACGGAGGCTGAAACTGGGGTTCAAAACTCGGCGTACATCCGTTCCCTCCCATACCAGTGGGATACGGCGTTGAACCAAGCTATCGACGGTCGACTGCGCTTCTTCAATCGATACGTTGTGATAGACCCGGATCAACTCCGCAAGTACCCAACTGCAGTTGTTCACGACGAAAGTCGCATCCATGCAGTTAGAGTCGACATCTCCTGAAACGTGCCCAACTCCACGATTGTTGCGAACCTCGTAGATCGCTGGCAGTAATCGCGGTATTAGGATCTGGAAGCTTCTTGGCACGTGGGCATGCTGTTCCAACCCACGACAAGCACCGACGAAGTCTCGCGGTTTGCGCGGGGTCGATGCATAAGAACCAGCCGCGAATCCCTCGAGGATCGTGTAGGTGACCTCACAGAATTTGCCGCCGCTCAGTTCAGAAGGGGACCATCTGCCTTCGCAGTAGTTCTGCGCGGTCTCCTTGTACTCTGAAAGGAGTGGATCGCGCAAGCCACTAGGCAACGTGCTTAAGAATACGATGGGCTTCATGGCTGCGTTTCACCGAGATGTTGCCAACCTTCCGGCGTCAAGAAAAACCCATCTGCGGTCTTTTCGCAGAACCCTCGACTGACGTTTTGATTAAGGCAATCGGCCGCATTGCTTAAACGATTCTGATGGTGGTCCCGCAACGTTTGAGTGACTAAGCGGGTCGTCAGCGGTTGTTCCCCCCGATGGTGTAACCAGGCAGCAGTCGACAAGAACCTCTGAACCTGCACGGTGTCACCACCTTTCGTTTTCAGGTACGACGCGAGAGATCCGATGGTCGTAGTTGCACCTTGACCTGCGTCGTCATTGGAAGACTCGTTGCTAGTTTCACGGAGTTTTTGGCTAGTTTTAGCTGCATCTATCACTATTGAGACCTGTTCGGCGAGCCAAGATTGATCGCCTTCAGCGGAAAATGATATCTCACCTATGTTCAGTTCTACCTTGCCGTGAGTTGGATGCTGTTCTATATTGCCCATTTTTCCTCGTTGTACGCATGCTTCATAACACATGCAGATAATGATAGCATACGATGCGGTAGTATTCATAGGTTGAGTCTGAAACATCTTGAGATACGGGTTCAATAGTGATGCGAATCAGGGCGAATGTACGGTTACACAACGACCACGCATCACGTTCATCCTTCCGTCGTCCAATCTCAACAATGGAGCCGTTGGCAACGATGGTGCGCTTGGGCATTTTCCTGCGAGCGGGGGAACCCGTGTCCACCCCTGTGGATCCCGGCTTTCGCCGGAATGATGGTTACGCGCGGGAATGGTAGGGCTGAACAGGCTGGTTTTTCAGGTGATTGGGGCTAGGGTTGGTTCCCATCTTTGGATGTTGGGGATTGGGTCGAAGTGTTTGTCGTAGCTGATGATTTGAGTGATGCTTTTTCGTCTTTGGCGTCGCGGATGATGTCGTCGAGGTCGCGGTCGTCAGAGGCGGGTTTGACTGATCCGTGGGCGGTTTCGAGGGAGAATTCGGAGTCGGAGATTGGCTGGATCGTGGATTGGGGCATATGTGAGTGATACTTGAACCGCGTATACTCTGTAATGGTGACTGGAGGATGCCGCATGGTCGCGATTTTGGTTGAGGCCTAGCGACTTCTGCGGCGGCCAATTACCCTCGCTACAGGGACCTCCGGTCACGCTCAATGCTATTAGCTTGGGAAATTGGGCGGTCTGGTAGCGGTTTAGGTTAGATGTTGTGATGTAGGCCCGCAGTTCGGCTACGCGTATCCCCTAGGCGGAAGTGTCAAGTGACCTCACTCCCTCTGGATGGACGCTCCGTCCGCTGAAGCACTCGCGTTCGCGGATGACTGCGTGCCCCCTTTGTCCTTCGGACATTTCCCCCGCTAGCGGGGGAAACCCCGCGTCGCCTCGTCCGGATCACCCTCACCCTAGCCCTCCCCATCGAGGGAGAGGGGAGAACACCTGCGGCGTTTGGGCATAGCCCGCTCAGGTTGTCGTTCGTTTTGGGTTCGCGCCCCTTTCGCTGAGTGAAAGGGGTAGGTCATCCCGATCCCCTCTGGATTCCCGCCTTCGCGGGAATGACGGTTGATTGGTGGGATGAATGCGCGCTCCCATCGATGAGAATGGCAGTGGGAAATTCAGCTGTGTGACTCTGGATGTGGGGTGGTTATGGGAGTACTGACCACTCGGGTTTGTCGAATTCGCCGACTAGTGAAAAATCACCGAATTGAAGGTGCTCGTCGAGGGTGGCGCTGGTGGCTGGATCCTGCCGAAGGTGGTTCATTGCCTGATCCCGGGCCTCTTTCGAATCCCAATCGGCGATCGCGAGTAGGGAGCGGGAGTCCCCGATTTTGCGGTGTAGACGCGTGCCTCGCGCGCCCGGCATGCGCTGAAATTCGACGCTTGCGCGCGTCCAAGCTTCCACGTATTCGTCCAGAGTATGGCCTGGTTTGATCTGAATCTGAAAGATGAACCGCATTCAGTGCCCTCCGTCTCACTTGCTGTGCCGCGTTATCCACATCGACTTTAAACTGCGCTAGATCCGAGTGAACATCGGAGGTTCGGTATTGGTTTGGCGTGCTAGCGGAACTAGAGTGCGTGCTTATAATTGTTTGGAGTGAAGGCGGGTTTTTGATGCCTGATGAGCGGTCTCCGAAGAGGGTGCCTGGTATTGTCCCGACTTTGGCGCGGTTGACCATGATCGGGTGGTTCGTCGGTGTGAGTATCGCCGGCGGTGCGTTGCTCGGTTGGTGGCTGGACGGGGTGGTTGGTAGCAGTCCGCTGCTGCTGATCGTCGGAGTCTTGCTGGGGATCGCCGTTGCGCTGGTCGGAATGATGCGGATGCTGTCTGACTTCGGGAGGTCGAAGGATTAGGTGTCGAGTGTCTAAGCCTTCTTGCCGTTAGCCGAGAGATGACGATAGAACCAAACCATGTAGCGGGGGGAGAGTTTGCTCTCATCCCCTAAAGGTTTAGCCATAGCGGTATTGTTGCTGGCTGTGGCGGTCATTTCAGTTGTGGGCGGTGCTCTTGGCGCAGCATTTGGCGGTGGATTCCTCGGCGGGGCGGTTCCTCATCTCCAGGTTCCTTCGGAGCTGGTCAGCTATATCGGCGGTTACGCGCTGTACAACACGGTGGTGATGTTCGCCGCTGCGATCGTGGTGCTGTTGCTGTTGACGTGGCTGGCGACTCGTAAGCTGTCGGAAGTACCGGGTCGGTGGCAGTCGTTGATGGAGCTTCTCTACGAATTCTTCATCGGACTAGCGGAGTCGACGTCGGGCAAGGCGGGGCGCATATTCATCCCGGTGGCGACTGCGATCTTCTTGGTGGTGCTGTTCTCGAACTGGCTTGGTGTGTTGCCGGTGGTCGGGAACATCGGTCGGGTCGAGACGGCGCAGGAGTTCATGTTCCACAAGCTGGAGAAGAAGCTGGAGGAGGGGAATCAGACGGAGATTCTCGACGGTTTGCATCATGATGTTGGGAAGAAGGGCGAGGGTCTGGGTCACTATCTCGAGACGCTGGCGGGCAACAAGGACTTGCAGAAGTATCTGGGTAAGACGCTGGATACGTATGGCGACCAGGATTTCGTGATTTTCGACGGTGGCGGCGTTCGGTTGCTGCCTCTCGGCCGGGGCAACGATTACAAGCTGAGTTTGATCGACGTCGTGGCGTACGACGTGGCGGATCCGGTGCATCCGACGGAAGAGGACGTGGTGAAGATTGCGCAGCGAGTGGATGCGAGCGTGGCGCCGGATGGGGTGCCGAATACCGAGTTTTTCAGCGAGAATCCGGGCAAGTACGATGGCTTGGCCGGGAAGCGCGCGGGGATACTGGTTCCGTATCTGCGTGGTTCGAGCACGGATTTGAATATGACGCTCGCGATCGCGATCTTTGCGATGGTGAGTGTGCAGTTCTGGGGGATCAAGACGCTGGGGATCGGTGGTTACTGGGACAAGTTCGTGGGTAACCCGTTCAAGCGGAACCCGATCGATCTATTCGTGGGGTTGTTGGAGTTAATCGGCGAGTTCATTAAGATCATCAGCTTCACGTTCCGTCTCTTCGGGAACATGTTTGCGGGTGAGATATTGCTGATATCGATGGGTTTCCTGTTCCCGCTGATCGGGATGATTCCGTTCATCGGGCTGGAGCTATTCGTCGGGTTCATCCAGGCGATCATCTTCTCGGTGTTGACGCTGATGTTCGGTGCGTTTGCGATCATGCCGCACCACCATCCTGAGGGTGATCACCACGAGGCGGAGGGGCATTAGGCGATGAGGATTGTGCATGTTCGCCGAGGGAGTCACCCTCACCCTGGCCCTCTCCCATCAAGGGAGAGGGGAAAGCTTGGGGGCACTACTAAATTTGGCATGCTGCGTTTGACTCTTGGTCGTGTTAGGGCTGGGTCGAATGCGTGTGAAGCATCGATGCGATGGGTTCCTGTGTACGCGGGAAGGATTCGCGTCGTGAAGATTAATAACGGAGACCAGGAGGTCTAAAACGATGGAAGATCAATGGGTGCCACTCGGAGCTGGCCTTGCGATCGGTGCGGGTGCATTGGGCCCGGGCCTTGGAATCGGGATGCTGGCCGGCAAGGCGATGGAAGCGCTGGGTCGCAACCCTGAGGCTGCCGATGCGATTCGCCAGAACATGATTTTGGCGATTGCGTTCACGGAAGCGATCGCGATCTACGCTTTGGTTGTTGCGATCATCACGCTGTTCGTTTAGTACGCAGAGACGCTGGCGTGTCGGTGGAACTACACCCTCACCCTAGCCCTCTCCCATCGAGGGAGAGGGGATTTCTCCCTCACCTTAGAAGGAGAGATGGAAAGAGGGGCTGGGGTTGATGTTCCGCCGAGATGCGGCGATGCGCACTGATGGTGCGATGCGGTGTAGAACGAATCGGAGATTCTGATGGACGCATTAGGAATAGATCTGTCGAGGTTGTTGACCTTTTTGGTCGGCTTCACGGTGATTGCGGTGTTCCTGCGGATGTTCCTTTACGGTCCGATCACGCGGATGTTGGATCAGCGTGCGGACCGTATCAAGGACAGCTTGGAGGCTGCTGAGCGTGCGCAGGCTGAGGCGGCGTCTTCGGCTGAGCGGGTCGAGCAGGAGCTAGCGAATGCTAGGCGCGAGGGTCAGAGCTTGATTGCCGAGGCTCGTGACGCGGCCGGTCGGTTGAAGGATCAGGAAGTTGAGCGCACTCGGGCGCAGGTCGACGAGATGTTGGACCGGGCGCGTGAGGAGATCAGGCGCGAGCGCGAGGCGGCGGTCGAGGAGGTGCGGCGTGAGTTTGCCGGGATTGCGATCTTGGCTGCTGAGCGGATCGTCGAGCAGTCGCTCGACGAGGGTTCGCATCGTGAGCTGATCGACCGGGTGTTGGAAGAGGGATTGGACGCTCGGAACAACTGAGCGGTTGATTTAGATGGCATCGACTTCGGTAAGAAGATACGCACAGGCCGCGTTTGCGATTGCGGTTGAGCGCGACGCGCTTGAGGTTTGGGCGAGTGATTTGGAGACGGCGCGGGGCGTTGTCGGCGAGTCGGATGTGACGGCCTTCTTGGCTGCGCCATCGGTTCCGGAGACGGTGAAGCTGGATGGCGTGAACACGCTGTTGAGCGACGTGGATCCGCTGGTGCGGAACTTGGTGTCGCTGTTGACGACTAATGGCGATATCGAGCGGTTCGGCGGGGTTTGCGACACGTTCCGAGATTTGATGGATGAGCATCTCGGGATCGGGCGTGCTCAGATAACTACGGCGGTGCCGTTGGATGAGGCGAGACGGGAGCGGATCGTCAGCAGTCTGCAGGAGATGACGGGATTTGAGCGGATCGAGGTTACGGAGGCTGTGGATCCGGAGATTATCGGTGGGGTTGTGGCTCGGGTTGGCGATCGGTTGTTCGATGGTAGTACGCGGTCGCGGTTGCGGTCGATGCAGGAGTCGCTGGCGCAGAGGCCGTTGTCGGCATGATTGTTTGGGATGACATATTGAATGTGGCGAAGGGTTCCATGGTGGGGTATTTCGTCCCCCTCACCCTAGCCCTCTCCCACGGAGGGGAGAGGGGATTGGTTGGTGGCCCCCTTTGTCCTTCGCGACCCCCTCTGAATCTCCCCCTGGAAGGGGGAGGGGAGATGGCTCGCGGGGGAACCCCGGGCATACCCCGCTGGATGGACGTTCCGTCCCGCAAGCGGCCCGCCTTCGCGGGAATGACG
This sequence comes from Dehalococcoidia bacterium, assembly GCA_965204425.1. GTDB lineage: Bacteria > Chloroflexota > Dehalococcoidia > Lucifugimonadales > Lucifugimonadaceae > Bin127. The sequence goes on along the minus strand of OZ241990.1, from coordinate 1,356,634 downwards.
AATGACGAAAAAGGAAAGGTGATTCGATGACTACGGCAGGGCAAGATATTGCTTCGGTGATCAAGCGTCAGATCGAGGAGTTCGGTGGCGAGCTTACGATGGTTGACGTTGGGACCGTTGTCGAGGCGGGCGACGGGATCGCTCGTATTCACGGGCTCGCAGGGGTTCGGCTGAATGAGATTCTGCAGTTCCCGAACGATATTCTCGGGTTGGCGCTCAACTTGGAAGAGGAATCGGTTGGTGCGGTGATCATGGGCGACTACCTTCAGATCCGAGAGGGTGACGAGGTCAGGTCGACGGGGCGGATTTTGGAGGTTCCGGTCGGGGATTCGCTGCTCGGCCGAGTGGTGGATCCGCTTGGCAGGCCGCTCGATGGTCAGCCGGCGCCGAACACTACCGAGACGCTTCCGGTTGAGAAGATCGCGCCCGGTGTGATTACCCGACAGCCGGTGAACCAGCCGGTGCAGTTCGGTTTGAAGGTTGTGGATGCGATGGTTCCGGTGGGACGTGGTCAGCGCGAGCTAGTTATCGGCGACCGTTCTACTGGCAAGACCTCGCTATGTGTCGACGCGATCATCAACCAGCGAGACTCTGACATGATCGGCGTCTACGTTGCGATTGGCCAGAAGGCGTCGAAGGTTGCGAACACCGTTCAGCGTTTCGCGGATCAAGGTGCGCTGGACAACACGGTGATCGTGGCGGCGAACGCTTCCGACCCGGCACCGACGCAGTTCCTGGCTCCGTATGCGGGATGCGCGATTGCGGAGTTTTTCATGGCGCAAGGTCGCGACGTTCTCATCGTCTACGATGACCTTTCGAAGCACGCGTGGGCGTACCGCCAGATGTCGTTGCTGCTTCGACGACCGCCCGGACGTGAGGCTTACCCCGGCGACGTTTTCTATCTCCACTCGCGACTGCTCGAACGGGCGGCGCGCATGGCTCCGGAGTTCGGCGGCGGTTCGATTACGGCCCTGCCGATCATCGAGACGCTTGCCGGTGACGTGTCGGCGTACATCCCGACGAACGTGATTTCGATTACGGACGGTCAGCTCTTCCTGGAGCCGGATCTGTTCAACGCTGGTATTCGACCGGCGGTCAACTCTGGTATCTCGGTTACTCGTGTGGGTTCTTCGGCGCAACGACGCGGCATGAAGGACGTGGCGGGTAGCTTGAAGACGGAGATGGCGCAGTTCGACTCGTTGGCGACGTTCGCACAGTTCGGTGCTGAAGACTTGGACCCGGTTACACGACGTCAGCTGGCGCGTGGCGAGCGGTTCCGAGAGTTGTTGAAGCAGGACGAGAACGCGCCGATCTCTTACGAGAACATGGTTGCGATGTTCCACGTAGCGAACGAAGGCGCGCTGGACGACGTTCCGGTCGACAAGGTGCGGGATTTCGAGTCGCAGTGGTACGACTACATGGCGGCGAACATGCCGGAGCTGCTGGCTGAGATCAACGAGTCTGGCGAGCTTTCGGATGAAGCTGGCGGTCAGTTGATGGAAGCCGTTTCGGCGTTCAAGCAGACTGCAGATTTGGCGGCGTAACTAGGCTACACAACGTTCAATTAGGAAAACTACGGCGCACATATGCCTAGCTTGAAGGACATACGGGACCGCATTAGGTCGGTCAGCAACACTGCGAAGATCACGAGCGCGATGCAGTTGATCGCGGCGTCTCGGATGCAGCGTGCGCAGCAGATGGTGCGCAACGGTCGTCCGTACGCGGATCGGATGCACGAGGTGCTGTCGCACCTAACGATGCGGTTGACGGATGACGACGAGACGCTCGACCCGCTGCTCCAGCGACGTCCGAACAACCGCGAACTGTTGATCCTGTTGACGCCGGATCGTGGTTTGGCGGGTGCGCTTGTCGGCAACATCTTGAGGGCGGCGGCGCAAGAGTTCACGTCTACGGAAGTGCCGATCGACACGGTTGGTATTGGCCGGAAGGGTGAGCGATTTGTGGCTCGAACTGGTCAGTCGCTGGTTGCGACGTTCTCGGTTGGGGATCGCCCGACGCTTGCGGACACGCTCGACATTTCGTCGTTCGTGATCGACCGATATCGCTCAGGTGAAGCCGACACGGTGAAGATGATTTACGCGCAGTTCGTGAACACTGCGGTGCAGAAGCCGGTTAATTTGCAGCTGCTGCCGATTGAGACGGAATCGCCAACGGGTGACGATGGGCCGATGATGTATCTCGATTACATATATGAGCCGTCGCCGGCGGAGGTGCTTGCGGAGATTGCGCCGCGATATGTGGAGACGCAGGTCTACCACGCCATCTTGGAGGCGCAGGCAAGTGAGCACTCGGCGCGGATGATCGCGATGCAGAACGCGACGGATAACGCTAATGAGTTGATCGACGAGTTGACGCTCGATCTGAACAAGGCGAGACAGGAATCGATTACTGGCGAACTGCTGGATATTGTTGGTGGAGTTGCGGGGGTGCAGGGGTAGCCCTCACCCTAACCCTCTCCCGCCGAGCGGGAGAGGGAACTAAAAAGAGACCTCTCACAGAGGAAGATCCGAGAAAAGAGACCTCCCGCAGACGGAGAAGAACCAAAACGAAGAAACGAATTAATCAGAACGAGAATGAATTAGGAGCCTGACGGAATATGGCACAAGGTAGCAAAGGCAAAGTGGTGCAGGTCATCGGCACGGTGGTGGACGTTGAGTTTCCGCCGGAGGATCTGCCGGCGATCTACAACGGTCTGGAGCTGGATGTCGACGGTGAGCGACTGGTACTCGAGGTTGAGCAGCACGTCGGGAATAACTGGGCGCGATGTCTCGCGCTGGGCACTACCGACGGTTTGGCGCGCGGCGTTGAGTGTGTAGACACTGGACAGCCGGTGGCGGTTCCGGTTGGTGAGAACTCGCTGGGTCGGATTTTCAACGTGCTTGGCGACGCGATTGACGGTGGCGATCAGGTTCCGGCGGATGCAGACCGATTGCCGATCCACCGACAGCCGCCGACTTTCGCCGAGCAGTCGGGTACGACCGAGATTCTCGAGACGGGGATCAAGGTTCTTGACCTGATCACGCCGTTCCCGCGAGGTGGGAAGGTTGGAGCTTACGGCGGTGCGGGTGTTGGAAAGACGGTGATTATTACTGAGCTGATTCGCAACATTGCGCAGGAGCACTCTGGTGTTTCGGTGTTCGCAGGTGTTGGTGAGCGATCTCGTGAGGGCAACGACCTTTGGCACGAGATGCATGAGTCTGGTGTTGTCGGCTCGACGGCGCTGGTGTTCGGTCAGATGAACGAGCCACCGGGGACGCGTGCGCGGATAGCGTTGACGGGTCTGACGATGGCGGAGTATTTCCGTGACGAGCGCGGTCAGGACGTGCTGCTTTTCGTCGACAATGTTTACCGCTACATCTTGGCTGGCATGGAAGTGTCGGCGCTGCTGGGTCGAATGCCTTCGGCGGTTGGTTATCAGCCGACGTTGTCGACCGAGATTGGTGACTTGATGGAGCGGATCACGTCGACGGCATCGGGTTCGATCACCTCGTTCCAGGCGGTTTATGTTCCAGCTGACGACTATACTGACCCGGGTATCGTGACGACGTTCGGTCACTTGGATGCGAACGTTTCGCTCGAGCGATCGCTGGCGGCGCAGGCGTTGTTCCCGGCGGTCGACCCGCTGGCGTCGAACTCTAGGATTTTGGAGCCGGCGGTTGTCGGACAGGATCACTACGATGCGGCGTTTGGCGTGAAGCGGGTGTTGCAGCGATACAAGGACCTGCAGGATGTGATCGCGATTTTGGGCATCGAGGAGCTTTCTGACGAGGACCAGTTGACGGTCTCACGGGCTCGCAAGATCCAGCGATTCTTGACGCAGCCGTTCTTCGTGGGCGAGGTCTTTACCGGTCTGCCCGGCAAGTATGTGAGTTTGGATGACACCGTCAAGGGTTTCTTGGAGATCCTGGACGGCAAGCACGACGACCTGCCTGAGCAGGCGTTCTACATGGTCGGCACGATCGAGGACGCGGTTGCCAAGGGTCGTGAGATGCAGGAGCAGGCCGCTGCATAGCTGGTGTCTGAAATTACGTAGCGAGAGAATCAGTCGATAGTTAAGCCATGGCCCGAATGAACTTGAACATAGTTACCGCCGAACGTGAGACGTATTCGGGTGGTGTCGACTATGTCACTGCGCCGGGTGCGGATGGCGAGTTGACGGTTCTGCCGTCGCACGCGGCTTTGATGACGACTTTGGTTCCGGGCGAGATGCGCTTTGGCGTTGAGGGTGAAGAGCAGGCGATTATCGTGACGGGCGGCTTCATGGAAGTGCTCGCGGATAATGTGACGGTTCTCGCGGATGCTGCTGAGCGTGAGGATGAGATCGATGAGGAGCGTGCAGAGATCGCGGTGCGGCGAGCGCAGGAGCGGATTGCGACGCATGGTGATGATCTCGATATGGAGCGTGCGCTGGCGTCGTTGAGGCGGGCGCAGATGAGGTTGCGGTTCTCGCGGAGAAGGCGGCAGAGCTAGGGTTGATCGGATCCCTGCCGATCAGTTCCAGAACCTTAGGACGGCCACGCCAATACTGACGCTGGCGATTATCAGTCCGCCTAGACGCCACATGAGCTGATGGATATCGGCTTTAGTGGCCATAAAGTCCATTTTGGTTTCTAAAGCGACGAGACGTTCTTCAATAGTGAGCTGTGCCATTGTTTCCTCACTTGTAAAAATAACTGTTATCAATCATGGCATGCATCCCGTTGGAGTCGCCGTCTAGCGGAGGTTGGACCGTCGGCTTCGATGAAGGAGGCGTTGGCTTCAGGCCCGGTTTGGAAATCGGAGGAGTCGCGATGGATGTCGAATGTCGTTGTCGAATTCCGATTCGCGCCCATCGTTCTAAGTCACTTGGTGAACGCGTCGATAAGAGTGATCACGCCAATGACCATGCCGCCCTGTAGGAACAAACCGACCAACAACCGCCATGTGAGTTTGCTCTCCAATTCGCCAATGCGACGTTCCAAATCGGCTTTGGTGGCAAGATGGTCGTACGCGCCTTTGAGTTGGTTGACCTCCGACTCAACATTTAGAACTCGTTGCTCCATTGTCGCCATAGTTTTCCTCATATGTGTTGATAATCGCTAATATCAATCATGATATACATCCCGTTGAATCGTAGCCCAGTATGGTTCGTTGAAAGGTGCGGCTCTGAAGATAACATGTGGCAAGGCGGTGGTGAGTTCGGGAAATGGGTATAGCGCACGATTTAACCCGGCGCGCCGGGAAGGGATTCGCAGGGGATGCCGTTGGAGTTTCCGTCTAGGCGGTGAGGGTCTGAGGTTGGGCCGCCGGCTTGGATGAAGAACTGGTTGGCTTCTATCCAGGTTTGGAAATCGGAGCAGTCGCGGTCAATTAAATCTTGGGCGTCGGAGTGTCGTTGAATTCGATTGAGCAGCCGAGTCGTTTTGTCTAGTGGGGGTAAGGTTTCGCATGGGCGGCTGTCGCGGTCGCTGTCGAGGGCGAAACGATTTGTTGAGGGTTGGTCGTGGGAATGGTAGAAGAGTTCCGCTTCATCGCGGTGGGGGAAATCGTTGCAGATGATTTTGAATGTCTCGCGGGTTGGATCGGCACGAGATTTTATGCCTTCACAGGGGATGTGGTTGCGGTTTGAGTCTAGGGTGCTGCGTTGATTCGGCGAGGTGTTTTCGTCTTGGAAGTGATCGTTTGCTGCGGTCCACGAGTTGAAATCGAAGCAGGTTAGGACATGAGGCTGAGTGTCGTACGCGTCGAGTGTTTGGTGTTCGGGCTGGAGGATGGAAGAGACTGCCAAGATGGCTAACGCTAATCCAAGCGCAATGACGAAGGTTCTCGTGAGGTCTTGGTGCTCGGATCTGGCACACGGCGCGCAGTCGAGAAATCGTTTGAACAACATTTCACATAGCCAGAAAATTGGATCAAGATCAAATGAAATGAATAAGTGGAAATATATCAGATGCGTAGATGATGTGCGCTTCGAGGGTTGGGGCGTGTGGGGCGAGTTAGGATTTAACGGAGTTGCGAGGCGGGTGGATCTCGCATTGGCTTTGGTACGGACGGTAAGGATCTATGAAAATCAGGGATGTTGAGGTTTTTCGGATGCGGACGCCGGTGCATAAGTCGTCGGGGACGAACTGGATGTTTGTGAGGATTACGGCGGATACTGGTGACTATGGCTGGGGGGAGGCGAGCACGCAGTACAAGGATGCGGGGGTTGCGGCTGAGATCGAGGATTTCTCGAAGTTTCTGATCGGGAAGGATCCGTTTCGGATCGAGCATATTTGGATGTCGTTGTATCGTCGGGTGACTTGGACCGGGGGTGCGGTTTCGATGAGCGCGATCAGCGGGATCGATTTGGCGTTGAATGATTTGAAGGCGAAGGTGTTGGGGGTTCCGGTTTACGAGTTGTTAGGTGGGAAGGTTCGGGACAGTATCCGGGCGTATGCGAATGGGTGGTTCGATCCGGTTGAGCAGGATTGGCTTGGAGGTGGCGCGGTGACGGTCGACGATCATCGTCGTCGGACGGCGGAGTTGGTGGAAGAGGGATGGCGGGCGATGAAGTTCTATCCGTTCAAGGGTGCGCAGGTGATCACGCCGGAGCGGATGGAGGAGGCGGTGGAGCTTGTCAAGGCGGTTCGAGAGACGGTGGGTCCGTCGGTTGAGGTGGCGGTTGATGTGAGGGGCAGGTTGGATATTTGGAGCGCGAGGCGGGCGGCGAAGGCGATCGAGGAGTACAACATCGCTTGGTTCGAGGAGCCGATACTTTGGGACAACATCGACGCGCTGGCGGCTCTTGCGAGGGATATCAACATTCCGATTTCGACGGGTGAGCAGTTATACAACCGGTGGGATTTCCGGCCGTTGATCGAGTCGAATGCGGCTAGTGTTATCCAGCCGGACATCTGTCATGCGGGCGGGATCACGGAGTTGCGGAAGATCGCGACGTCGGCGGAGACGTATTACGTCTCGGTTGCGCCTCATAATTCGAACGGGCCGATATCGACAGTGGCGAGTCTGCACCTGGATCTGGTGATGCCGAATGCGTTTATGCAGGAGATCTTTGTGAGTTTCTTGGGTGCGTATGAGGCGGTGCTGACTGAGATGATTCCGATTAAGGATGGTTTTGCGACGGTTCCGGAGGGTCCGGGATGGGGGACGGAGATCGACGTGGATGCGTTGGAGCAGTTCCCGCCGTGCGATTACGTCACTGTGGAGAGCGAGCCGTATACGGAGTTTTGATTTGCCGGGCTGCGCGACGAAATACGTTGTCGGGTTAGTTGAATGTACGTTGCTGCGGCACGGGTGATGTTGAACATTCACGCTTCGGCGTCGTTGAAGGACAAGCGGCGGGTGGTTCATTCCGTTGTTTCGAAGTTGCGGAATCAGCACTCGGTATCGGCGGCGGAGGTAGATGCTAACCATTCTTGGAACTCGGCGACGATCGGAATATCGGTTGTGAGTGGGGATCGGCAGACTGCGGATCGGTTGTTGGAGCGTGCGGCGGCGTTTGTCGAGAGGGCGGCGCCGGAGGCGGAGGTGGTGGATGTTGTTAGCGATGTGATGGTGTTTGATTAGGGGGTTGCCCCCTCACCCCCGGATCAAGTCCGGGGCAGGCTCTAGCCCTATCCCACGGAGGGGGCTATTGCAAAACCGCGTTGGCCGACTGAGTCCTCCTTGCCCCGCGCCGCCACTCGCATACCCCTGCGAGTTCGCTTCGCTCGCTCTCGTCCCCTTTCGTCCTCGAAAGGGGACGGTTGGTCCGCCCTTCCCACCACTGGTCAAACAGTTTTGCAATGGTCTCACGGAGGGGAAAGGGGATTGTCATAGAGCGCGCCCCCTTTGTCCTTCGGACATTTCCCCCGCTAGCGGGGGAAACCCCGGATTGTGGTAGGGGGCAGATTTGCGGCAAATGAAAACGGCTCGGTAATCCGGGCGGTTACCGAGCCGTGGTTGGTTGTGTTCCCGTTTGTCCGCGTATCGGAGTGCGGGGCAGGTTTCCCTCTCACCCTGGCCCTCTCCCACGGAGGGGAGAGGGAGCCGAGGTTGTCGTTAGGCGGCGTTGGCTAATGCTGCTGCGCGTTCGCGCTGGATGTCGGCGAGGATCTGCTTTGCCTGCGTCGGGGTTACGATGCGGGTGCACTGTATGCACTTGAGCATGATGCCGTCGAGTCCACGTCCGAACTGAACGTCGCCTTCGCAGGAAGGGCAGCGGCGGGGGAAGATAGCTGTCTGTCTCATATCTCGTGTCTCCGTTTCTGTTTTGAAATTGCGGGTATGGTCGGTTTGGAGCTCTTTAACCAAAAAGCCCCGATTCTGGACCGGGGCTTGAGTTGGGTATGCGTTTCGTATATCGCTCCGTTCTCAACGACCCCAGTCGTCAGGCGGCTGGTTGCTCGATTCTGGTGAGTAGCTCGCGTGCCTGGTGTCGGTCGATCAGCCTTGTACATTGCAGACACTTGAGTGTCGGGCCTTCGAGCCTGATGGCGAACAGGATGTCGCCTTGGCAGTGCGGGCATCGCTTTTCGTAGATTACTGACATGCTGTTTCGGTGATGCCTTTCGTATCCGTTTCGGATGTTGGGTTCCGTCTTTCGTCTCTAGCCGTCCGTGAGCCGTCGTTTCCGTGTCATGGGCGGCGAAATTTCCTAGTTTCAGTTGTTTTATCGCATCGCGCTGGTGCTTGTCAAGTGTTTTTGGCAAGATTTCGTAATTTTTCTTTTCTACCTTCGAAATCGATCCTTGATAATGGCGGATTTCGTAATCATTGACATGCAGCGTATCAAGTATGTTACCATGATACACACTGTGAAGCAATAGATGGCGGGTCACAATTTTGGTGTTAACCGTCTTATCGCCTCCTTGGAGCCAGTGTGACACAGAGATACGAAGAGCAAGAGAAAGCGGATGCAGGCGTTTCGATTCCGAATGCCGACGCATTTGTTCGCTTGGTGAACAAGATTGCGGCGCAAGCTGCTCGTCGAGAATTGGCGCGCCAGGCGGAAGAGGCGCAGCAGGCGAGGAGTCCGCGGAGGGTGAGAGTGCGGTTCGCCGGTCGAGCCGATGCGCTGTACATCATCAGCATCGCGGCGAAGCTGGCGGATATGCACCCGCAGACGTTGCGGAAGTACGACCGTGAGGGACTGGTAAGTCCGTCACGAAGCGAAGGCAGTCGGCGGCTTTACTCGGAAGAAGACCTTGAACGGTTGCAGATCGTGCGGCGGTTGTCGGAAGATCTGGGTTTGAATCTGAACGGCGTGGGTCTGGTGCTCGAGCTGGTGCAGCACATGCGCGGGATGCTCGAGGTTTTGGAGGAGAGCGAGGATTTGGCCAATTCGAGTTCCGCCAAGGCGGTGTCCGACGAGATCAAGGTGATACTTCGGTATCTGGGGGTGGAGTGATGCGGTTTCCGGGATCGAGATTCGGCGGTCGTTATGGTCGCAAGATGTGGGGGCCTGCCCGTGCGATTGTGCGAAATGGACGTGTCAATAACGCTGAGCGCCTGCTGGTAGACAAATGCAACGAACTTCAATCGCAATTGAATGAAGTGCGCGCGCTTTTGCAGCAAATCGAGGCTGAGAGTAACGATATTCGTAGCAGAAGTGCGGATATGGAATCACATGCGAGTCGGCTTCAATCGGAGCTTTTGAGAGCGCACAGCGACATCCAGAGGAATCGTCGGCAGGCGGATGAGAAGGAGAAGCAGGCGGCGATTAAGGCTAGGATGGACGTTGCGAAGCGGGTAATGACGGTGGCGGACGAGTTTTCGACGGCGTTGGAGATCGCTGAAGATCAGGGGATGGACCCGAAATGGTTCGATGGCTTCAAGGCGATGTCGGAAAAGATCGATAACTGCTTGTTGGAGGCTGGATACCGACGATTCGAGTCAATCGGCGAAGAAATGGACCCGACTCGGCACGAAGCATTGGCGACGATGCCGACATCCGACGAGGACGCGGGAAAGATCATCCAGGTGATTGAGGCTGGGTACGAGGATGCCGAGACGGCGCGCGTGGTGCGCGTCGCCAAGGTGTTGGTTGGCCGGAAGATGGATGATAGCTGAAAAATGGTCTTCTTTGACAATTCACGTTTGGGGCGGTATTGGCTCGGTGTAGTTAAACGCGCCCCCTTTGTCCTTTGGACATTTCCCCCGCGAGCGGGGGAAACCCGATGGTAATTGGCGATCAAAAGTCTGGGTAAAGAACAGGCAAATAGAAAGGCAAGAACAACTAAATGGCACGAGCTATTGGCATCGATTTGGGAACCACGAACTCTGCGATGGCGTATATGAGCGCTGGCGAGCCCGAGATTATTGAAAACTCGGAGGGGCAGCGCATCACGCCGTCGGTGGTGGCGATTAATACGAAGACGAGTGAGCGGCTCATCGGTATGATGGCTCGCCGACAGGCGGTCACGAACCCGGAGCATACCGTCTACTCAGCGAAGCGTTTCATCGGTAGGCGTTTCGATGACGAGTTCGTGACGAGCGACCAGAAACGCGTTCCATTCAAGTTGGGCGCGTTGGAGAACGGCGACGTCGGGATTGAGTTCGACGGCAATGTTCGTCCGCCGGCGGAGATTTCGTCGATGCTGCTGGCGAGGTTGAAGCAGGATGCGGAAGAGCGTCTAGGTGAAGCCGTTACGCAGGCGGTTATCACGGTTCCGGCGTATTTCAACGATGCACAGCGCGAGGCGACGCAGGTTGCTGGGACGATCGCTGGGCTTGAGGTGTTGCGGATCGTCAACGAGCCGACTGCGGCGGCTTTGGCGTACGGGTTGGACAAGCAGGGCGACCGCACGGTTGCGGTTTACGACCTCGGCGGCGGCACGTTCGACATCACGATCTTGCATGTCGGCGAAGGTGTGTTCGAGGTGAAGAGCACCAATGGTGACACGCACCTTGGTGGTGATGATTTCGATCAGCGGCTGGTCGAGTATCTCGTCGACGAGTTCAAGCAGAAGGAGTACATGGATCCGAGTTCGGATGCGTCGGCGGCGCAGCGGTTGCGGTTGGCGGCGGAGGAGGCGAAGATCGAGCTTTCGTCGGTGACTAGTGCGGAGATCAACCTGCCGTTCATCTCGGCCGATCAGAGTGGTCCGAAGCACTTGGTCGAGACGTTGACGCGGGCGAAGCTGGAGTCGCTGACTGCGGATCTGGTGGAGAAGACGGTTGAGCCTTGCATGAACGCGATGCGGGACGCGGGAGTTTCGCCGGATGATGTTGATGATGTGATTTTGGCGGGCGGCATGACGCGGATGCCGTCGGTGTTCAACCGGGTCAAGGAGATTTTTGGCAAGGAGCCGAACCGCACGATCAACCCGGACGAGGTTGTTGCGCTCGGCGCGGCGTTGCAGGCCGGTGTGTTGCAGGGCGATGTCTCGGGCATTCTGCTGCTGGATGTTACGCCTCTGACTTGGGGTATCGAGACGCTCGGCGGAGTTCGGACGGAGCTGATTCCGCGGAACACTACGATTCCGACGTCGAAATCCGACACGTTTACGACGGCGGCGGATGGGCAGCCGTCGGTGGAGATCCACGTTCTGCAGGGCGAGCGTCCGATGGCGGCGGACAATACGTCGGTCGGTCGGTTCTCGCTGGATGGGATTGCGCCCGCGCCGCGTGGAGTGCCGCAGATCGAGGTTTCGTTCGACATCGATGCGAACGGGATCCTGACGGTTAAGGCGAAGGATCAGTCGACGCAGCGTGAGCAGCACATCACGGTGACCGGTCGGTCTGGGATGTCGGACGATGACATCAAGGCGAAGGTTCGTGAGGCGGAGGAGAATGCCGAGAGTGACCGTTTGCGGCGGGAATCGGTCGATGCTCGCAATTTGGCGGAGTCGAGTGCGTATCAGGCTGAGAAGTTGATCGAGGAGCACGGCGACAAGATTCCGGACGATGTGAAGTCGGATATTCAGTCGAAGGTTTCTGAGGTTCGGACGGTGCTTGAGGATGAGAATGCGGATGGCGAGCGGGTGAAGTCGGCATCGGATGCGTTGCAGCAGGCGATGATGGCAGCGGGGCAGCATATACATGCTGGCGCTGGTGCTGCGGCTGGTGGGGCGCCGGGTGCGGGTAGTGGGCCGGATGCGCCACCGCCGTCGTCGGATGATGGTGATGACACTGTTGAGGGGCGGTTTAGGGAGGTTTAGGGGGTTAATCGTTGCCGCGAGGTACACGCCCCTTTGTCGTTCGGGCATTTTCCTGAGAGGGGAAAACCTAAGTGATTGTGGGTCGCAGTCCGCCTGATCGTTTTAGTGGGAATTTCGTTGGATGTAGCGCAGCTGTCATGGGCCGTCGGCCGTTATCCAACGATGAGAGGTAAAGGGGAAATTGTGCCAAAGCGAAATAAAGCACAAAGACGAGGTAGGCTTCGCCCTTCAAAGCGAAGCAGAGGGATTCGGCTACCGCCGGTTCAGTCTACAACCGACAGTCCACGAAAAGTCGAACTTTGGTTTGACAGAATGCTTGAAAACACCAATAGAGGCTTAACGATGTCGTCGATGGCGCCCGAGGGTTTGATGCTCGACAGGGATCACCCGTATTTTTGGGCTACTGTGTACTCGATACAGAACATCGGTGAATGCGCGACACAAATCGATCGGATAAACCAAAAGATTTTGGAATCGTTGGCTGACATCCCAGAATGGAAACAAATCAAAGGGATGCGCACCATTTTGTCGCATAACTTTTGGCAAATCGAGACGCGCCAAATCAAGGAGGTAATCGAAGAAGGATTGCCTGCTTTGAGGTCGTTTCTCGGCTGTTTTCGCGTCTTCGACGAAGTGTGTAACGACGATTTTTCTGCTACATATGACGGAAGTTCACGGATGTTGTTGGCCGGTAGGGAAAACGCCGTTTTTATGGACCCGGAGTCTCTGTTGGTTGGCGAACGAGATTATTTCAAACCTGGAAATTGCGCAGTGGGCATGTTTATCAACGCGAGAGGCGACATCAATGTGTCGAGATTCCATCCGGTAGGGGATTATGCGTCAAATGATCCGGAACTCAGTGCGGGCAATAATGCGAGTGCCGTACCCGAGTCGGACGGTCAGGGCAACGTAGAAATAGGCATGGGAATTGTCATGAGCTTCGGCGATCAACCAGTGCTAATCCGGGCAGTATCGGTTCAGGGTCCTTTGCAATAATCACGCAATCGAGGTAGCGGTTGCTAGTTTGAGAATAGTTGGAGGAGGATGCCGGTGATGCCTGCGATGCTGGATGCTACGGCGGCGAAGAGGATGCCGTAGAGCATTTTGACCATTGTGGTCTCGAGTCGGGCTAGGTCGGTGCTGAGGTTGGCGATTTCGGTTTTGGCGTCGGCGATGTCGACTTTGGTTGCTGGATGTGCTTCGATAGTGGTCATTGAAAGTTATCTCCTATGTGGATCATCATACGTTGCGATTAACTCGTTCATGGGTTTTTGCAGAAGGCCCTCACCCTCACCCTCTCCCGCCCAGCGGGAGAGGGGATGTGTGGTAGATAGTCAGATTTATTGCGTTGGATGGTGGTGTGGGTAACTCCTGCTGTCGGCGCGCCCCCTTTGTCCTTCGGACATTTCCCCCGCGAGCGGGGGAAACCCCGCGTCTTCCTCCCCGGTCACCCTCACCCTAACCCTCTCCCATCGAGGGAGAGGGGATGGGATGTTGAATGGTGGTGAGGGCATCCCCTGCGGTCGCTTTGCTCCCGCGTCCCCTTCGCGGGCGAAGGGGAGTTGTTTGTTTAGAGGCCGAAGCGGGGGAAGATTTGTTGGCGGATTTCGGTGATTGCGGTGTTGTTGTGGGTTTGGATTTCGGTGCGGAGGTCGGGGGATAGGCGGTAGTCGCCTTGGTCTTGGAAGGTGGTTAGGTTGGGGATGGAGGTGTAGGTTTGGGGGATGTTGGTTGGGAGGGTTTGTTGTGCCATTGTTGCTAGGTCCATGGTCCAGGCTCGGGCGACGGCTGGCATGTCGTAGCCGCCTCCGCCTACTGATATCCATGGGGTTTTGAGTTCGGTGGCGAGTTGGGCGAATTTCTGGACGGCTAGGTTGTGGCCTTGAGTGGTGAGGGAGAGGTGGGCTAGGGGGTCGTTGCGGTGGGTGTCGATGCCTAGCTGGGTGAAGATGAGGTCGGGTGCGAAGGCGTGGGCGAGGGGCGGGATGATGGCGTCAAAGGCTTCGTGCCAGAGTTCGTCGTCGGTGTAGGGGGCTAGTGGGATGTTTACGCTGTAGCCGTCGCCGTCGCCGGATCCAGTTTCGCCGGGGAAGCCGGTGCCGGGGAAGAGGTACTGTCCGGATTCGTGGATGGAGACGGTCATTGCCTGGTCGGTGTCGTAGAGGCCGTCTTGGACGCCGTCGCCGTGGTGGACGTCGATGTCGACGTAGAAGACGCGCATGCCTTTTTGGATGAGGTGTTTGATGGCGATGACGGCGTCGTTGAAGATTCCGAAGCCGGATGCGCGGTTGCTCATGGCGTGGTGGTGCATGCCGCCGGCGGGGGAGAAGGCGCGGTCGGTCTTGCCTTCGAGGATTAGCTCGGTGGCGAGCATGGCGCCCCCGGCGGCGAGTGCGCCGTGGCGGAACATGCCGGAGCGTGGCGGATTGTCGCCGGGTCCGAAGCCGAACTGGTGCATTCCGGGGACGATGGCACCGGCGTCGATGGCTTTGACGACGTCGATGTAGTCGGTGTCGTGGTAGATCGCGATTTCTTCGACGGTGGCTAGTCGGGGTGTTTGAGAGGTGATGGAGTCGGAGTCGAGTAGGCCTGCGCTTTGCATGAGTTCGTGCATGTGCATTAGGCGGATTGGACGCATGGGGTGCGTCGGGCTGAGCACGTGCTGGGACTGCTCGTGGGAGTAGATGAGGTAGGTGGGGAGGGTTGCGGAGGGCATTACGGGTTGATGTTACCGCGAGGGGGTGGAATGATCCTCACGTTTCACCCTCACCCTAGCCCTCTCCCGCCGAGCGGGAGAGGGGAGAGCGCCTGTCGGCGCTTGGGCATACGCTGCTCGCTTTGCACGCGCCCCCTTTGTCCTTACGGACATTTCCCCCGCGAGCGGGGGAAACCTTGCACTTCCTCCCCGGTCGCCCTCACCCTAGCCCTCTCCCGCCGAGCGGGAGAGGGGATTTGCGTCTGTCGGTGTGTCCCTTTTGGGTGATGGTATGACCCCCCTGCGTCTCGCTCCGCTCGACGCGTCCCCCTTTTGCTGCGCGAAAAGGGGAGGGAACGCGCCCCCTTTGTCCTTCGGACATTTCCCCCGCGAGCGGGGGAAACCTTGCACTTCCTCCCCGGTCGCCTTCACCCTAGCCCTCTCCCATCGAGGGAGAGGGGATTAGGTTCGCAGGCGGCGGTACATTAGGGCGGCGACACCTAGGCCGATGAGGGCGAAGACTATAATTGCGCTGGGTTTGACTTGGGGCCATTCGTCGTCGGGGCCGGGGACGAAGTAGACTTCTTCTCGTGTGAACGTCGGGGTGATCAGGACGACGGTTGGTTCGGGGGCGACGGTTGCTTGGGGAGGGGGTGCAGGTTGTTCTGGTTGTGGCGCAATTGTTGGTACGGGTTCGGGTGTTGGTTGTGCGGAATCTTCGGGACCGGTTCGCTGTTGATGTGTGTCGGTTTGGAGGGTGCCGGTTTCGATTGTGGGCAAGCCGGGGATTGTGGGCACGATGTCTTTGTGGAAGTTGGAGGGGGATTCGACTGGCGAACTGACGGACGGGAGTCCCCATTCTCTACCCCATTCGATTCGCCAGTCGTTTTCGATCTGTTTGAGTGTTCCGCCGTAGACGGCGATCATAGCGTCATCGATTCGTTTGCCGTCGTTGAGTTGGGCAAGCAGCTTGCCGATCGAGTCGGGGCCGTCGTTTTCGATGAGATAACCCACGAAGTTTTCGGATTGGACATAGAAGTTGTTGATGTCGCTGCGAAGTCCGGGGACGGTGTTCATGGCGGCAAATTCGGTTATTCCGCCGGAACGAACGATGGAGCGGAAGCGGCGGGCGGAGTTGCTACGGTCTCCGGTCTCCCAGTAGCTGGCGTTGCCTTCGTTCAGCCATGCCGGGACGGGGGCCGCGTAGGGGGATGTGAGGGCGCGACCGAATATGAGGTGGGTGAGTTCGTGTACGAGAATGGATGCGGATGGCGACGACATTATGGTGAGGTTGTATTCGTCGTATGCGAAGCCGCCGAAGTAGTGTCCGTCGGTTGCGGCTTGGCTGATTCTGGGCCCGTGGATGGTGAGTTCTCGGACGTTGGGGAATACGACGGCGCGGAAGCGCGGGACATCGGTGACGTCGAGTGCGTCGGCGATTTCGGGGAGTTTCGAGGAGGTCTCGGCGTGGAGGTTTTGGATGGTGCGTTGGTTGAGGTTGTAGTAGACGATTTCTAGGCGTTCGTCGGCGACGCGTCGCCAGTCGTGTGAAGTGCCGAGATGTTCGACTACGTAGGTGTCGGAGGTGTAGATATCGCCGTCTGTGGAGGTGAATTCGAAGCGGACGTCGAAGGTGGTGCCGGGCGGGAAGTATGACGGGGAGTGGACGTCGATTTCGGCTGTGGCTTCAAGTCTGCCGTTTTGGGTGAACTCGACGTAGGAGTAGTTGGGGATGGTCTCTTCGCCGTGGGGGAGCACCCACAGGCGGGCCTCTTTGATCTCGGCTTCGATGTCGGCTTCGATCCAGAGGGTTATCTTGTCGCCGAGGACGACTTGATGGGTGACGTGTTCGTTGCCGGTTGGTCGGGGCGACTGGGCCGAGATGGGATCTGGGGATGTCAAGAACACGGCGAACGCCGCGATTGCCGCGATGAACAGCGGGGTCGCGAGCGTTCTGGAGGATGTCAGTAGGTGGGTCAAATCTGGTTGACTGCCGGTGATCGGTGATCGTGTTGCGACGCGAAGTCGCTGTTTATGAATACGCTTGGGTGCTGGTGACAGATTTTATTCTCGTTGCTGTAGAGTGAATTCCGTTGCATAAAGGAGAGACGCCGAATGGCTCGGTGTTGTTCCACGACGATAGAAAGGCGATGCGATGCGTTACTACCAGGCACTGTTGGGAGACGAAGTGCATGTTGGAGTTGAGGCTGATGAAGGTGTGGTTACGGATTTGACGTCGATTGCGTCGGAGGCGGATTCGACGCTGAGTCTGTTGAAAGCGGCGCATCTTGCCGGTGTGGGAATCGACGACGTTGCGTCGGGGATTTTGGATCGTGGGACTGGGGATGAGGTTTCGGTTGAGGAGCTATGTTCCTCGGATGCGATACTGCCGCCGATTTCTGCGCCTGAGGTGTGGGCGTTCGGTGTGACGTACATGGACAGCATGAGGGAGCGGCAGGCGGAGAGCGGGTCTCCGGATGTGTATGCGCTGGTGTATAACGCGGACCGTCCGGAGGCGTTTTTCAAGTCGACTGCCGAGCGGTTGATATCGCCCGGCGATGCGCTGGGGATACGCGGGGATTCGGAGTGGGATGTACCAGAGCCTGAGCTGGCGTTCGTTTTGTACGAAGGTGAGATTGTGGGTTACACGGTCGGGAATGACATGAGCAGTAGGTCGATTGAGGGTGCGAACCCGCTGTATCTGCCGCAGGCGAAGGTGTATGACCGGTCGTGTTCGATAGGTCCGGCATTTGCTACACCGGATGTGGTTGGTGACGCTCAGACGCTGGAAGTTGCGTTGCAGATCGAGCGTGATGGCGAGGTTGCGTTTGAGGGATCGGCGAATACTTCGTTGATGAAGCGGGATTGCAACTACTTGGCTGATTGGTTGCAGCGACACAACCGGGTGCCGAACGGGACTACGGTTTGCACGGGGACGGGAACGATTCCGCCGCCGGAGTTCACGCTGGCGGAGGGGGATGTGGTCAGCATCACGATTGACAAGATTGGGACGTTGACTAATCCGGTGGTGGTTGTTTGAACCGGTTCAAATGAACTGGCGAAGGCTTGTCCGACGGGGGATTCAGATTCGTTAATACGTTGAATTGCGTCGTTAATTATGTAATCTCCACGTAGTGTTAAGCAGCTCAGGAAAGTCGGCGGGTTTGTGGGCGTCCGTAGTTTCGAGTTTGGCGATCAGTTTTGTGCTCGCCATATCTTTGATTGCTTGCACGCGGGTAGAGCCAACTCCTGGCCCTACTCCCAGACCGACGGTGGCTCCGACACCCACTGCCACTCGGATTCCGGTTCCGACTAAGACACCGACGCCGGTCATCGTCGTGATTCATGCACCGACCTCGACTCCTGCGCCGACGTACACGCCGTTTCCGACGCATACGCCCTACGCGACGAACACCCCACAGCCGGAGCACACGCCGCTTCCGACTCACACCCCATTCCCGACGAATACGCCGCAACCAACGCATACTCCGCTGCCGACACAAACGCCATTGCCGACGTATACTCCATTCCCGACCTATACGGCGACGGCGACTAGCACGGCGACGCCAACGCATACCGCTACGCCGACACCTACTGCGACATCCACCCACACACCGACGTCAACTCCGACCCCGACCGCCACCGCTACGAACACACCCACGCCCACGCCGTTTCCGGATCGGGCCGCGCTCACCACGATCTACCACGCCACCGACGGTGATAACTGGATCAACAGCACAAACTGGTTGAGTGACAAGCCGCTGCGAGAGTGGCATGGTATACACGCCGACGAAAACGATCGCGTGGTTGTTTTGAGTTTGGAAGAGAACAATTTGCGAGGTACGTTGCCGTCCGAAATCGGGCAGTTGTCACAACTACGAGAGGTTTTGCTTTACAACAACCTCCTGGCAGGTCCGATCCCACCGGAAATTGGGAATCTGTCGGATCTAAGACAGCTTCTGCTTGGGCACAACCTTCTCGACGGGGCGATTCCTTCCGAACTGGGCAAGCTTTCGAAACTGACTTGGCTCGTGCTCCCAAAAAACCGGTTGACCGGTTCGATACCTCCGCAGATCGGAAACTTGGTCAACCTTGAATTCTTGACGCTTGATGAGAATCAACTCAGTGGTTCGATACCGCCAGAGTTGGGAAATCTGATCAATGTTACGCAGATCTTCCTGAACAATAATCAGCTGTCTGGCAATATCCCTCCGGAGCTTGGAGACCTCCCAAATCTAAAAGATCTGTCGTTGGGGCAAAACCAATTGACGGGCAGCATCCCACCGGAGTTGGGCAACTTGCATACGCTCCGGACGTTGAGCCTCATCCAAAACAATTTGACGGGCGCGATTCCTCCGGAGATAGGCAATCTTTACGCACTCACAAGGCTGATTCTGCAAGACAACAATTTGGTTGGCGAGATACCGGTCGAACTCGAAAACTTAACCGGGTTGCAACGTGCGTCGATTGGCAACAATGATTTCACCGGGTGCGTCTCGCGAAGATTGCGCGACATCTTGAGCGAGGGAGTAGTCGCGGGACTTGGGCTCAGATATTGCAGGACGGAACCGGAGCCAGATCCCGACAAAGCGGTTTTGATCGCGTTCTACAACGCCACCAACGGAGCGAATTGGAATGAGGATAGGAATTGGTTGTCGACCAGACCAATCGATCAATGGCACGGCGTCAAAACGGACCGGAACGGTCGCGTTGTTGAGCTGAATCTCTCTCGCAACGGATTAACTGGCAGACTTCCGCCCAAAATCGGAGAGTTAAGCCGGTTGCGGGTTATCGATCTCTTCATGAATGGCGTGGCTGGCCCGATCCCGGCGGAACTTGGGAATCTGTCGCGTCTGACCAAGTTGGAGTTAAGTAGGAATGCTCTGATCGGTGGTATTCCGCCTGAATTAGGCAAGCTGCGCAGCCTCACGAAGTTGGGGCTTGGGCAGAACAGCTTGACTGGCGACATCCCTGCGGAACTATGGCGCCTCCCGAAGTTACAGGATCTCAACCTGCGGCGAAACCAATTGACGGGCTCGATTTCCGGCGATATCAGGCATCTCAGGGCGCTGGTGCATCTAGATCTTTACGACAACCGATTGAGCGGTCAGATACCGCCTGAGATCGGCGGATTGATCAAGCTGGAAAACCTGTTCCTCATCGCAAATCAGTTGTCGGGCCCAATTCCGCCTCAGCTGGGCGGTTTGCTTAGTTTGAAAGAGCTGGATCTCTCCGGCAACCAGCTGTCGGGGGGCATACCGGTCGAACTGGCTAAGATTGCCACGTTACGAGGTTTGTTGGCCGGCTATAACCAACTCGAAGGCACCATCCCGCCTGAAATCGGAGGTCTCTCGGAGTTGAGAGCGTTCGGCTTTGGTAACAACCAGTTGACCGGTCCGATACCCGGTACGTTCGGTAACTTGACCAACTTGGAATTCTTCACGGTGTCGGACAACAATCTATCCGGTGAAATACCCGCGGAACTGGGGATGCTGCGGAATCTGGATACCTTCAACATAGGGAACAATGGAACGTTCACTGGTTGCGTTCCCGCTTCGTTGCAGAGCGTGCCGTACACCGACTTTGCCCGAGTCGGTCTACCTTTCTGTGACGCGACCAAAGTAGTGCCGACGCCGGTTTCACTGGTCGACTACACCGCAACGATTACGACAAATAAGGGTAGTTTCGTTATCGAGTTGTTTGACGACATCGCTGGTGTTTACGTCGAAAACTTTCTAAGGCTGGTCCGGACGGGTTTTTACGATGGCTCCGAGTGGCACCGCGTCGTTCCCGGGTTTGTGATCCAGGCGGGCATCAATGCCGAAGGTAAGACCGTCGAACTGTTCGCAGACGAGTTCCATCCGGAAATGAAGCACGACAGCGCCGGGATCGTTTCGATGGCGAATGCGGGTCTGAATTCCAACACGTCGGAGTTTTTCATCACCTTGGATGCTGCGCCGCATCTTGACCCATACGTGGACGGCGAGTTGAAGCCCTGCACATTAGCGGAGGTCTCATGCCACGGCGTCTTCGGCAAAGTAATCAAGGGCATGAACGTTGTGATGGCGATCGAGCAAGGGGACGTGATCGAATCCATCGAAGTCACCTCTGTTGTTAGAAGCCGGTAGCGGAGTCGCGCCGCGGGTAGTTTAGCCGCGTCTGGTTCTGTAATTGATGCCCTCTTGCCCGGCGGGGGTGGGTTGTTCCGTTTCGGGTTGATGGTTCGTTTGTTCGTCGATGTCGCCTGTCTCCGGGTCGGACGGGGATGGGTTTCGGAGTGCGAGTGAGGCGTAGGCGATGGCGGCGAGTCCGACGAGGAGGAGCATGAGCACGAGGTTCATGGCGGGTGAGTTGCCGCCGGTGTCGGGGGCTTCGGGTACGCCTGGTTCGGGTGAGGCGATTTCCAAGGATGCTGCGTCGACGCTTGCTCCGGCGGATTCGAGGCTCGGAGAAGATGCGGCGGAACCAGTTTGAGCCTTGGTGACCGACAACAGGGCCAAGGCGACGAGTGCTAATGCGCCAAGAATCAAGGTTCGATGTTGTACGGCCAGTTTCACATTGGGCTCCGGTGCGGCCCGAGGTGGGAAAACGCAGGAATCTGTAATAGTTATGTTTAAGAAAATCGACGAGTCGAAAACAACGCATTGCGTCGCGTTGTCCGGGCTACCCAGAGCATGCGTCGTCTGTGGGCCGAGGATTGAGTTGGGTAGCGGTTAAGATTAGAGGTTGCGAAGTGAGGGGATTGGGGCGCGATCTATCGGGATATCGAGGTTATCTTGGCTCAAACCGCAGAAATTGCAGTGGAATCTACGGAAACGGATGTTGATGCGTCTTTCGTGCAGGATTTCGCACGGAAGGTTAGGGAGAATGTGCAGCGGGTTTTTGTGGGGAAGGATGAGGCGATAGATCTGGCGATTATTGCGATGCTGGGGCGCGGGCACGTGTTGCTGGAGGATGTGCCGGGAACGGGCAAGACGACGCTGGCGAAGACGATTGCGGGGTCGTTGGGTCTGGATTTCAAACGGGTGCAGTTCACGCCGGATCTGGTGCCCTCGGACGTGTTGGGGGTGAATATCTACAACAACGGGACGGGTCAGTTCGAGTTCAAAGAGGGTCCGATCTTCACGCAGATTCTGCTGGCGGATGAGATCAACCGCGCGACGCCGCGGACGCAGTCGGCGCTGCTGGAGGCGATGCAGGAGAGGCAGGTTTCGATCGACGGTGTGACGATGGGTTTGAGTTCGCCGTTTCTGGTGTTGGCGACACTGAACCCGGTTGAGATGGAAGGGACGTTCATGCTGCCGGAGGCTCAGCTGGACCGGTTCTTGCTGAAGCTGTCGATCGGGTATCCGTCGGATGACGAAGAGGCGCAGATGTTGCAACGGTTTCAGACAGGGGACGGCGCGGTGACGGTGGATGTTTGTGCTTCGGGCGATGATGTCGAACGGGCGCGGGATATTGTGGACAACGTGCGGATCGCGGATCATGTTCGGGAGTATCTGGTGGCGGTCGTTAGGGCGACGCGGAACAATGCGCAGATCAGACTGGGCGCAAGCCCGCGGGCGTCGCTGGCGTTGCAGCATGCGTCTCAGGCGCAGGCGGCGATCAACGGTCGGGAATACGTGATGCCGGATGATGTGAAGGCATTGGCGGCGCCGGTGTTGTCGCACCGCGTGGTGCTGGAGTCGAGCATGCAGATGCGTCGGCGTGATGCGGCGCAGGTGGTTGAGGATGTGGTTGCGCAGATAGCGGTACCGATAGAGAGGTGAGAACGAAATGTTCGTGCCGCTCTCTCCGGCAGGAATCCGCCTCACCTCAACCCTCTCCCACGGAGGGGAGAGGGGACAGTTGAATTTGCGACGCCTGCTGATGGTTGGTATGAACACCCTTGCGGAACCCCTCTGTATCTCCCCTTGGACAGGGGAGGGAAAGGATTCGCGTCCCCCTTTTGCTTCGCAAAAAGGGAAGGGGTGAGCCATGATTAATCCGATGATGAGGACGTTCCGTGAGAAGCGGGCTCGTGATCTTCGGGCGCCGGATGTTATCGGCGAGCTGTTCATGTTGTTGATGATTGTGGTTATTGGCGTTGGAGCCGGGACGGGGTCGGCGTTGGTGGTTGCGTTGGGGACGACGGCGTTTGTGGTCTCGGCTGGTGGGACTTTGTGGTCGAAGATGTCGTTGGCGGAGGTGGCTTATGGTGCGGAGCCTTCGGATACTCATGCGTTTGTGGGTGATGAGGTGGAGATAACGATGACGCTGGAGAACCGGAAGCCGTTGCCGATTCCGTGGGTTCAGCTCATTGAGTTTTTGCCGACGGGTCTATTGCCGTTAAGTGATGAGAATGTGAAGCGTCGGGCGTATGCGGGCGGCAGCGAGATCGTAGAGACTACGAGTCTGGCGGGTTATGAGCGGGTGCGGTTCAGGCACTGGGTCAAGGCGCATCACCGTGGGCACTACTCGATTGGGCCGACGGAGTTGCGGAGCGGGGATTTGTTCGGGTTGTTCGGGACGGTTCGTAGGGATGCGAGGTCTCCGCAGGGGATCACGGTTTATCCGCGGATCATGCCTTTGGATGGTTGGGAGCTGCCGGCAGCGAAGCCGATGGGTGACATCCTGGCTCGGAACATGTTGCTGGACGATCCGTCTCGGCCGCGGAGCGTGCGTGATTATCGTCCGGGTGATCCGTTGAAGCGGATCGATTGGAAGTTGAGTGCGAAGCGTGACGAATTGACTGTTCGGACGTTCGACCAGAGCGTGAGCAACGATGTGGTGGTGATGCTGGAGTCGCGGACGGTCGACTATGCGTGGCACGGATACAAGTACGACGTGTTGGAGTCGGCGGTTACTGGCGCGGCATCTCTGGCAGTTCGATGCGCGGACCTGGGTTACCGCGTTGGTTTGGTTGCGAATGGGGTGAAGCCGACCCGGGGTGTTTTGTCGGTGGTACCACCTGGGGATGGACCACATCATGTTCGGACGATCTTGGAAGGGCTGGCGTTTGTGCAGCCGTTGTCTTTCACGGCGCTGGAGACACATGCGATGGAGCGTGGCGCCCAGGCGATAACGGATGGAGCTTCGATCATTTTGGTCGCGGGGTTCTTGACCGAGCCAGTGGTTGCGTATCTGCATCACGAGATTCAGGAGGGTCATCGGGCGTCGATCGTTTGGGTCGGGCGTGAGGATCCGCCGCACGTCACGGGGATTCGGGTGATCGATGGTCGTGAGACGTTCAAGATCGACGAAGACGCCGAGGATTTGCTCATGTCGATCGTGGACGAGCAGTTGGAGATGAATGCTCGGATGAACATGCCGCAGCAGGAGTTCGATCGTGTCTGATTGGCGCAATCAGGTGGTCTTCACCGCGATTGCGGTTGCGGAGAGTGTGATCGTCTTCACGATCATGGCGGTGATCAGCGCGGGATTGAGCCTGGATTACACGCCGTTGCACTGGGGGACGGTGGTGCTGGTGTATCTGGCGGGGATGTTAGGAGCTTGGGTTGTGGGTGGATTGCGCGGCGGTATTGGAAGTGTTGCACTGATCTACGGGACGGCGGGGTTGGCGGCGATATATCTGGCTGTGGCCGCGACGCGTCTGGAATCGAGTTTCGACTTCGATCTGGCGTGGGTCTACCATCTGTTCAATCGGGATTTGACAGGCGAGCAGGTTGCGACATTGGTGATGTCGTTGCTGGCGACGGTGCTGATATGGCGACGGACTTCTACGATCGTGCGGGATGATCGGGATGCTCCGGACCATTTGAAGCGGATCTTCAAGCGCGGGTTGGTGATTCTGGCAGTCGGTTTGATCGTGGACGAGTTCGCGGATGCTGAGTTGGGTCTGGCGCAGCTGCTGATCCCGTATTTCATTGCGACGCTGGGCGGTATGGCGGTGGCGAGGTTGCCTCAAGATTCGGCACTGGCAGGTCGATGGACACGGATCATTCTGGTGGCGCTAGGCGCGTTTCTTGGGACGGGATTGATCGCGGGGTTTTTCGGCGGGAGGTACGGATATGCAGGGTTGAATGCGCTGTGGATCTTGTGGGGATGGACGGTCGATGTGATCCTGTGGTTGCTGTATTGGCCATTGACGGCTATCGGTTGGATCATAGCGAAGATCATCGAGTTATTGCAGTCGCTATTCGGGACCGAACCGCCGGAGCCAGAGGAGCAGGAGGGGCAGGGGCAACGTCCGGAGTTTCCGGAGCGCGAACAAGGCGAGGCGGCAGGCAGCGATTGGGTCGAGGCGGTGCTGGAGGCTCTGCAGTGGCCGTTGACGTTCCTGCTGCTTTTCGTGGTGCTAATAGTTATCGCGTTGGCGTATCGGCGGATCATCAGGCGTTTGACGCGGGACGATGGTGTAGAGCGAGAGACGATCAAGGACGAGGTGGAGGAGGTTTCTTACTGGGATCTTCTGAAAGGGTTGTTGCCTGAGTGGATGACGCGACGAGGAACGCCTCGGCACCTGTGGAAGTATCCGGACGAGCCGGGTATCCGGGAGGTGTTCATGCTTTACTTCGAGACGCTGGAGATGGCGCTGGAACGAGGGTGGGAGTTCGACTCGCGGCAGACGCCGATCGAGCGTCAGCCCGTGTTGCAGGACGTTTTGGAGGGGGCGCCGATCGGGGATATCACGTCGCGGTTCAACGCGGCTTGTTACGGGAATGTTCCGACTGCGGAGGTGCAGGTTGAGTCGATGAGGGAGAGGTTGATGCGGGCGGTGGAGATGCTGGATGCGCGGCAGAAGGAAGGGGAGGCTGCGCCGGCGGGGGTTTGAACTGAGATTTATGTGATTTGGATGATGGGCTGTGATCGGGGGTTGGCTGTTGGGGTCAAAGCCTGTTCGGGATCCGATCCGGTGGTGAGGGTGAGCCTCGCAAATACCGCTACGCTATCCTTAACCCCAACACACTTTCGAGGGAACTCGGGAGCGAATTCATGCCCCGCAACTACAAAATGCACGTTTGGGAGGTCCAACAAGCCGCCCAATCCATCTTGGAGTTCACCGACGGAAGAACGTACGACGATTACGTCACCGATTTGATACTCCGGTCGGCAGTCGAACGGCAAATCAACAAAATCGGCGGTGCGTTGGCGCGGCTCATCGTCAACGATGATCCTACTGCCCAGCGAATTGGAGGATACGGCGGCAACCTTGGATGGGGACAAAACCTCGACTCCAGCTGGTCCGATGAAGAGAAGGAAATCTGGGACTTCGTCCAAAATGAACTTCCGCAACTCCTCCAAGAGACAACCGCCGTACTCGAAGAAGAACCAGTTGATCAGCCAATTCGCGTGAAACCTCAAAGTCGAAAAATAAATCCGCTCGTCGTCCAACATTCTGACGAACTAGCCGAAATCTGTCGACGCCACCACGTCAAGCGCCTCGACGTCTTCGGATCAGCGGTCGTCGGCAACTTCAATCCCCAAACCAGCGATATCGACTTCCTCGTGGACTATCACCTTTTGCCCCCCAGCCAACACGCTGACGCTTATTTCGGCCTCCTCGAAGACCTCCAATCAATCTTCGGACGTTCAATCGATCTCGTCGAAGACAAAGCCATCGAAAACCCGTATTTCCGCGCGTCCGTCGATGAGACGCGCGAACCCATCTATGGACGCTGAAATCAGGACTTACCTAGTGGACATCCAGGAAGCCGCAGAACGCGTTATCGAGGTAACTCTCGACAAGTCGTTCGAGGATTTTGAAGGTGACTGGGTAGTCCGAGCCGCGGTTGAACGTCAATTTCTGATCATCGGCGAGGCAACCAACGTCATCGCTTCCAGAGACGAGACTGTTGCCGCACTCTTGGGTTACTACCCTCAAATCGTCGGCTTTCGCAACATCCTCGCACACCGATACCGCGACGTCCTAGATCGCACCGTATGGGGAATCATCGAAAATAACCTCCCCACACTCCTCAGCGAGGTAGCCGCTCTCCTAGAAGATGACTAGCCAAAGTCCTTTCGCAGCGCGAAGGGGGATCACTTTTCGCCGATGGTGCTTACTCGGAGGAGGTTGGTGCTGCCGGATTCGCCGATGGGGACGCCGGCTACGAGGACTACGGTGTCGGAGTCTTTGGCGAAGCCGTGTTGTACGGCTAGTGAGGAAGCGTAGTCGAACATCTGGTCGAGTTCGGTTAGGCGTTCGGCCAAGAGAGGGATGACGCCCCAGCGCATTGAGAGGTTGTTGAGAGTTTTTTCGTTCGGCGAAAGGGCGACGATGGGCGTTCGGGGGCGGAATGCGGCGACGCGGTCGGCGGTGGTGCCGGTTTCGGTGAATGTGATGATGGCTTTGGATCGGAGAGTGTCGGCGGTGCGTGCAGCGTCGAAGGCGATGATGGCGTTGATCTGCGCGTGGCGACCCTCTTTGTCGATGATGGCCATGCGGCGGTTGCGGAGCATGGGGTTGTCGAGGTAACGTTCGGCCATTTTGGAGACGCGCGCCATGAATCTGACGGCTGCGACCGGGTGGTCTCCGACGGACGTTTCGGCGGAGAGCATCACGGCGTCGGTGCCGTCTCGGACGGCGTTGTAGACGTCGGTGGCTTCGGCGCGGGTGGGATAAGGGTTGTCGCGCATCGACTCGAGCATCTGGGTCGCGGTGATGACCGGTTTGCCGACTTCGTTTGCCATTCGGATCATGCGTTTCTGTGTGGTCGGGACGAGATGGAGCGGCATTTCGACGCCGAGGTCGCCGCGAGCGACCATGATTGCGTCGGTTGCATCGAGGATCTCTTCGAGATTTTCGACGGCTTCTTTGATCTCGATCTTTGCGACGAGGGCGGGATTTCGTCCAGCGTCGGACAGCCATTTGCGGACGGCGCGGAGGTCGTCGCGGTTTCGGATATAGGAGAGACCGACGAAGTCGACGTCGGCTTCGACGGCGAATTTGAGGGCGGCGATGGTTTCGTCGGTGAAGTAGTCGAGGGTGGAGGTGTTGCCGGGCGCGGTAACGGCTTTGTCGCTTTGGATGAGGCCGCCGCGTCTGACGGTGCAATGGATCTCCTCGCCGTCAACTTCGTCAACGCGAAGTTCGACGGCGCCTTCGTCGATGAGGATGCGGGCGCGCGGTTTGATGTCGTGATGGAGACCTGCGGGCCAGACGGTGCCGTGCTCGGTTGTGGTGTGTACGCGTTCGGCGGTCAGGACGAATTTGTCTCGGGCGTTGACTTGGATGCCTTGTCGGCCGGATTGGTTGATTGCTTGATCGGGGTCGACGGTTCCGATGCGGTATTTGGGGCCTGGGAGGTCGGCTAGGATACCGATGGGAACGCCTGTCTGGCGTGCCGCCTCGCGGATCGCTGCGACGTATTCATGGTGTTCGTCGGAGTCGCCGTGTGAAAGGTTCAGACGTGCGACGGACATACCGGCGCGAATGAGCTGTCGCGCCTTGGCGACATTGCCCGTCGCTGGACCGATGGTGCAGACGATTCGGGTCCGTGGTGCGTTCCTAACGAAAGAAGGTAGTGGCTGCATGGGCTATGCGAAAATTCCGACTGTTTAACTCATCTCGGTTAAATGTATAACGCTGACGGCGGATCGCCGATCGGAAGGTGTTTGAAACGAATGATGAGGGGTTAAATTGAGCGAGTTTGATATGATTAAGTTAGATAGATGGAAGGCCGTTAGAGCCGATTGGGAAACAAGCTGGGAGTTGGCGATTTGAACACATTCGATGCACTGCTTGCACTACAGGAATTGGACCAAGGGTTGTTGCGCCAGCGGCAATCCTACTCACAGATTGCCGAGGAGTTACAAGACCGTGCCGGCCGTTTGAAGGATTTGAGGGAGCAGTGCGAGCGAGCGAAGCGTTCTCAGATGCAGGCGGAAG
Source organism: Dehalococcoidia bacterium (assembly GCA_965204425.1). Lineage (GTDB taxonomy): Bacteria > Chloroflexota > Dehalococcoidia > Lucifugimonadales > Lucifugimonadaceae > Bin127. Next base: position 1,327,965 of record OZ241990.1, on the reverse strand, counting down.
TGGCGATGAAGAGGTTGGAGCTGGAGCGGGCGTCTGAGAATCAGAACCGCGCCGAGGTCGAGGAGAAGCTGTATGGCGGGACTGAAGTGACGAACCCGCGCGACTATTACCGGATGGAGCTGCGGGTTCAGGAGCACGCGAACCGTATCGAGGCGATCGATCAGCGGATGGAGCCGATCAAGACCGCAGCGAATGAGGCGCGTACGGTGCACACCGACCTGCAAGCGAAGCTTGATGAGATGGAGGTTGAGTGGGAGGAACGTAAGAAGGTCGGAACCGACGAACAGACGAGAATTTCTGAGGAGTACAACGAGGCTCTAAAGCACCGCAACCGGACTGCTGGGGACATTCCTGCGGATCATCTGGGCGAGTACAACCGCTTGTTCAAGAACAACGGCGGGATGGCGGTGACGGTGGTCGAACGGGACATCTGCGCGGGATGCTCCGAACGAGTATCGATGGGAGAGTTGAACGTATTGAAGCAGGCTACAGATCCGATTTTGTGCCACTGCGGCAAGTATTTGATAACCCTCAGCACGGATTAAAGGGACATGCGCGCCATCGGTTACGTTAGGCGCAGGGAGGGTGTTGGTGATGGAGAAGCGCCTGACGCACAAAAGGTAGCAGAATGGATCGGCTCGGTCGGAGCGCTGGCTGGATCTTGGGGTCAGATCTCGGAGATCGAACACCGTCTCAAGACCGCGACGGCTGATCCTGTTCAGCAGGTCGTCGAATTCTGCAAAGCCGGTGGGCATCAACTGACGGCTATATTGGGTTCGCAGGCTGATGACTCGCTATTCCATAAGGTCGAGTCTGAACTGAATGAATCGCTCGGCACGGCGTTTAGGCCTCCTGTTTCCGAAGAGTTCGACGATCCTCAGTTTGCGGAGTTGATGGACCGATTGGAGGGTCGGCATGGTCGACCCGCGCTGGTGGTGATTCCGGATTCTTCGCATCTGGCGCCTGATCTGGAGACTCTGGTGGAGCGTCTGCTCTATATCCGACGTTCGGGTTCGGATGCGATCTGCACCGATATCGAGATGCCGGACCCGTTGCAGAACGGAGAGGAGTTGCTAGGACTGAGGGGCGAGCCGGACTGGTTGAGGAAGCGGATTCGCAGCACCATCCGCGAGAAGGCATCGCGCGGCAAGGTTTTGGGGCGGACGCCGTACGGATATCGTTGCGGCGCGGATGGGACGCTGAAACCGGTGCCGGACGAAGCGGATGTTGTGAAGAACATATACGAGTGGTATGTCGGTGATGCCGGAGAGAATGGCGAAGCTGAGAGTAATGCCATGGGTATGCGTTTGATTGCGCAGCGATTGGCAGATGAGGGAGTGCCGACGCGGACGGGTAAGCCATGGTCGACGGCTACGGTTTCGATCATTCTGAAGAATCGGGTTTATGTGGGGACGTATACACGTTACGGTTTCTTGGTTTCGGGCAATCATGAACCGATCATCGGGAGGTCGCTTTTCCGTCGGGCACAGGATGCGTTGCTCGTCAAACAGCGCCAGCGAAGGTTGTCGAAGTCGGAGGATCCGTTCCTTCTCGGTGGGTTGCTGACGTGCGGGCAGTGTGGACATGGTGTTCCCGGGTTGACGCGACGTCGAACCTGGCAACGGCAGGATGAATCTACGGCGACCAAGACGTATCGGTACTACGAGTTCTACGAATGTCAGCATCGTCGGGCGGCGAAGGAAGGCGATGGCAACGGACTTCAGTGTCCGAAGTGGCGTGCGGACGATCTTGACGGCGAGGTGCGGAAGGCGGTGATGAGCTGGGAGACGGACACTGTGAAACAGATTCGTCCGAAGGAGATGAAAATCTCACTCGATGAGCAGCTTCAGAACGCGGAGAGGACGTTCTTGAGTGAGGCACGGATCGTTTCTACGGGTCGCGGCGATCTTGAGAACTTGGAGCCGTTCCTGTCAGACATCAAACGGATACGTGGACTGGTCGAAGAGGAAAACCGGAACGGCGCCGCTTCGTCGGCGAAGTCGAATGGCAAGGTGTCACGAGAGCGGTTGACGCGCGATCTGATTGCGGATTTTGTGGGTTCTCGGGATGTCGAGCGTGCTCGTGAAGCTCTGGCCGCGCTGGTGGATGATGTTGTGGTTACAGACGGTGATGTGACGGTGCGTCCTAGGACTTCGGCATAGACCGAAGCGGTGTGGTGGTCTCAATCGGCGATGTTAGTCTGAGATCAATGCGAGGCGGACGTGCGATCGCTGCGAACTCGGCTTTGGTCGGTTTCGTGGAGGAAAGTCCGAGCACCGACGGGCAGGAGCGCCTGCTAACGGCAGGGCGGGGCGACCCGACGGAAAGTGCAACAGAAAGGATACCGCCTGCTGATGCGCATCTCGGTGTGCGGAAGTAGGTAAGGGCGAACCGGTGCGGTAAGAGCGCACCGCGTCGACGGTGACGTCGGCGGCATTGCAAACCCCGCTCGGTGCAAGGCCAAATAGGGGGGCGTTTGTTTTCGGACAAGAGGCGAATGCCCGCGTCAGCCCCCGGGTAGGCTGCTAGAGGTCACGGGCGACCGTGGCTCGAGATGGATGGTCGCAGAGGGTGAAAGGTGAGGGAGGAAGGCCTGCGGGTTGTAAACCTCGCTGGAACCTGAACAGAACTCGGCTTATAGTCCGCCTCGCCGAGTTTAGGAATTCAGCCGATCAAGGTTTGAATTAGCACGGCGATGGATGATGCTGCGACGGTAGAACCGATCAGCATGGCGATCATCCAGCGGGTCAAACGAGTTTCGACCTGGGCGATGCGTGTTTCGAGATGAGCGAGATCGGTTTTCGTCGCCAGACTGTCTAAACGAGTTTCGACGGCCGTCAAACGATTGTCGATAGCGTGTACGTTTTCCATTTCCTATTCCAAATGTTCGTGAATGAAGATTGTTATGGATGATACAAGATTTCGGCTAGTGAAAGAGGCGCATCTGAGGGGGCGAATAGGTCCCGGTTGGCATCGACCATGGTCTTTGACGCTTCACCAAAGTCGCTGGACGCCGTAGCTATCGAAGAGGGTTTCGTTTGAGACTAGAACTAGATCGTCCGTTATCGCCTGAGCAATGAGCATGCGGTCGAATGGGTCGCCATGCGGACCGGGCAGGGATCCGGCGCGGAGGGCATGATGTACGGTGATTGGCAGTTCGTCAAATCCATCACCCGCGACCCGGTTGCGAAAGTCATTTGCCAGCGCTGCAACGCTTGGCATCTTCCCCAATCGATACTTGGTAGCGATCTCCCACGCGGAAGCGGCGCTAACGAAATTATCGTTAGATGGATCTGCTATGACTTGCCGCGCATTTGTCGAGAGTCGTGGGTTTCCCGAAAACCACCACACAATCGCGTGGGTGTCTAAGAGCAACTGCATAGGATTAGCCGCCTTCCCACAACTTCAGCTCATCCTCGGGCAAAGGGTCGAAAAAACTGTCGTCCAATTCAATCAGTCCCTTCATTGATCCGAACTGCCGTTTTCCTTTGGGTGCGTACGGGACTAGCTTCGCGACGGGTTTGCCGTTTCGGGCAATTACTACATCTTCTCCAGCCTCTGCGTCGGCCAGTAACCGCGAAAGGTGAGTTTTCGCTTCGTGCACGTTTACGGTGACCATCAGTAACTCCTTGGGTGCTCGATTAGCTAATTATATGACTAAGCACGCGGCGCGTGAGTAACCGGGTTTCTCCGACGGGTTTTTCAACGTCGGACTTGAGCAGGTTTGCCGCGCCTAGTCGATGACTTCGAGGGTGGAAATGCGGGGGGCGTGGATGTCTAGGGAGGCTCGCGAAGCGCTAGCGTCTTTGGGGGATGACGTCGTGGTGACGGAGGGAGGGGTTAACGTGCACTCTAGGACATCCACCTGAATGTGGGGATCTGGTCCCAGTCGGCGATGTTAGTCTGAGGTCAGTGCGAGGCGGACGTGCGACCGCTGCGGAGCCGGTTTAGGTCGGTTTCGTAGAGGAATGTCCGAGCACCGACGGGCAGAAGCCCTGCTAACGGCAGGACGGGGCGACCCGACGGAAAGTGCAACAGAAAGAATACCGCCTAGGGACGCGCACCTAGGTGCGCGCACGCAGGTAAGGGCGAACCGGTGCGGTAATAGTGCACCGCGTCGACGGTGACTTCGGCGGCATTGCAAACCCCGCTCGGTGCAAGGCCAAATAGGGGCGGACAAGAGGTGAATGCCCGCGTCAGCTTCCGGCTAGGCCGCTAGAGGTCATGGGCAACCGTGGCTCGAGATGGATGGTCGCAGAGGGTGAATGGTGAGAGAGGAAGGCTACAAAGCCGTAAAGCTCATTATCGCCCGGACAGAACTCGGGTTACAGTCCGCCTCGCCGAGTTCGATTACTCCTTCCTCGACTTTTCGCCGGTAGCGATGGCCACTTTGGCAATCTCATTGATGTATCGACGCCCTTGGTTATGTAACGCCAACGAAACTACGGGTGCGAAGTCATAAATGTGACCGAAAAGTACTGAGACTGCTAATGCGTCAACCAATTCGTGGCTGAACCACTGAAATTCACCATCAGGTGGACGACTGGCGGACGTGCCATCTGGATTTTTGATCTGATCGTCGGGTTCAAGGCGCTTAACGTAATATTGCTTCAACATATGAATCATGTTTACTTGGCGATTCTTGGGGATATGTGGATTATCTTTGTAGAACTCTGAGACTTCCCTATGAGCATCCTCCTTCTCCATTCCTTCGAATGCAATAATGGCTTTAAACGGGGAATCGCACCAGTTGTTAAGCACAGGTTCGCTGTTGCGCAAACCCGCAGGCAATTGTTTTTCAAGATCCGGCATTGGAGGAATCTTGGAAAACGCTTTCAGTGATTTTTCCAGACCACATTTGTCGAGTTTTGTCTTGACCTCGATAGCAGCGATTGTGCCTTCCAAAGGCGCGACGCCGTGACCTCGTTCCGAGATACTAAAACGCGGGTTGTTGATGCTCGAAACTAGAATATCCGTCTGGGCGGAGGTTTCACCCGTTATGTCGAAGATCTGTCCGCCCCTGAACGCGTCGCACGTTTTTGGAAGGTATCGGTGCAAAAAAGAGAGATATAGTTCCTCAACTTCTTGACCGATGTCGGCGGAATTGCGAAGGCGTCTTCTAATCGCATTGCAATTGTGCACGAGCGCGGCGATATCGTTCTCGTACCCATCAGCGATCCGCTCGAAGTAGTTCGTCATAATTCGTGTGTTTTGCAGTTGTCAGTCGATGACTTCGAGGGTGGTGATGCGGGGGGCGTGGATGTCTAGGGAGGCACGCATGAATTGGTAGACGGCGTCGGTCATGGGGACGCATTCGGGGCATTCCTCATTGGTGCCGGCGTTGTATTTGATCTTCATGTAGTCGTCGGTGAGTTCGAGGAGCTCGAGGGAGCCGCCTTCTGAGGCGACCATGATGCCGATGTTGTCGATGACCGTTTTTATCGCCGGGTCTGCCGTCTGCATTGGGTGCATTCCTTCGGTGTTGGTGTCTAGTCGGAGATTCTAAACGGATGGGTTCGGTTGTTCAGCCGTCTACTCGGAGGTCGACGTTTGAGATCTGCTGCTGGATTTCGCCGACTACTTCGTTCCGCTTTTGACCCCACCCGCGGTTGAGGGCTTCGATGAGTCGGGCTTCGGTGAGGTTGGCGAGAGGTTGCGGGACGCGGAGTGAGCGTCCGATCTCGTTGGCTAGCCGGACGTCTTTGGCGCCGAGATCTAGGTAGAAGGATAGTTCGGTGTCTTCGTAATCGTCTTCGGGTGGTCGGTCGAAGCCGTCGAATGGGCGTCTTTTGCCGCCGGAGCCTTCGTGGATGGCCTTGACGAGGACGTCGAAATCGACGCCTGCTTTGACGCCTGCGGTTACGACCTCCATAGTGGCCATTCTGACGATGGCGCCGAAGAGCTGGTTCATCAGTTTGCAGATGGTGCCGGTTCCGATGCCTCCGCAGTATTGGACCTTGTCACCCATGGCGTCGAGGGTGGGTTTGATGGACAGGTATGTGTCATGGTTGCCGCCAACGTATACGGCGAGGTCGCGTTCTTGTGCGCCGATGACGCCGCCACTGACGGGGGTGTCGAGGAAGGTGACGCCTTGGTCGGCGTATCGCTGATGGAGGGATTTGACGACTTCGAGGGAGTTGGAGGTGCAGTCGATGACTACAGAGCCTTCAGCGACGCTGTCGGATATGCCGTCATCGCCGAAGCTGACGGCCTCGACGTGTTGCGGCATGGGTAGGCAGGTGACGACCAGGTCTTTTCCAGCGGCGGCTTCGGCGGGCGTGTCGGCCCAGTGTGCGCCATCTTCGAGCATGTCGGTGGCGGCTTCGGGTCGGAGGTCGTGGACGGTGAATTCTTCAGCGGCGGTCATCATGTGTTTGGCCATGGGTTTGCCCATGTGTCCGATGCCGATCCATGCGATTTTCATTGGTTTTTGCTTTCTACCTTGTGGCGTTAATCCAATTGGCGGAGTCGGGGGTCGAAGCGGTCTCGGAACCAGTCGCCTAGGAAGTTGAAGGCTAGCACGGTGAGGGTGATGGCGAGGCCGGGGAAGAAGGAAATCCACCACTCGGTGTAGATATAGTTGCGGCCTTCGGCGACCATCACGCCCCAAGCCGGGGTAGGCGGCGGGATGCCGACGCCGAGGAAGGAGAGGCTGGCTTCGGTGAGGATGAGGCCGCCGAGGTGGAGAGTGGTCACGACGATGACGGTGTTGATTAGGCCGGGAGTCAGGTGCCTCCAAAGAATGCGCCATACGCTTGCACCGGCGACGAGGGCGGCGGAGACGTAGTCGCGGGTCTTGAGGCTCAGAGTTTCGGCGCGCGCTTGGCGGGCTACGCCGTTCCAACTGAAGATCGTTAACAGGATGATGACGAGCGCGAAGGATTGTCCGTAGACGATTACGGCAACGAGGGCGACGAGTATGAAGGGGACGGCGAAGGTGAAATCGACGATGCGCATGAGGACCTCGTCGATTGTGCCACCTTGGTAGCCGGCGACGAGGCCGACGATCAGTCCGAAGAATGTGCCGATGGATAGAACGATGGTTGCGATGAGGAGGGAGGTGCGCGCTCCGTAGATGATCCGGGCAAGTATGTCTCTGCCGAGCGGATCGGTTCCGAGCGGGTGCGAGGAATTACCGCCTTCTTGCCACATGGGCGGGATATTGCGTGAGATCAGGTCGTCTTTTTCGGGGTCGTACGGTGTGATGAGCTCGGCGAAGAGCGCGGCGATCAGAAGAAGTGTGATCAGGAAGATGGGGACCAACGGCCACGTGCGGATGATCCGCCAGACCGATCGCAAAAAGGAAGGTCCCTCGTCGGATTGAGTGTCGGTGTCGACGCGCGTGGAGGTGGTGCTGGAGATCTCGTTCACGGTTTACTCCAACCTGATGCGCGGGTCGGCGACGGCGTACAGAAGGTCGATGAGCAGTGCCATGCCGGCGTACGCGACTGTGATGACGCAGACGATGGCGGTTAGGACGGGGAAGTCGAGTTGGAGAACGGCGGTGACGGCGAGGCTTCCGAGGCCGGGCCAAGAGAAGATGGTTTCGGTGATGACGGCCCCTGTGATGAGTCCGGCGAGGAGTAGTCCGGCATAGGTGAGCGATGGGAGAAGGGCGTTGCGGAATGCGTGTTTCCAGATGACGACATTGTTGTTGACGCCTTTTGCTCGTGAAAATTTGATGAATTCGGAGTCGAGGACTTCGAGCATCGCGGATCGGGTAAGTCGAAGGAAACTGGAGGCGAAGAGCCAGCCAAGTGTGATGGAAGGGAGGACGTAGTGCTCCAAGCCACCTCTGCGGGCGACCGGTAGCCAGCCCAGATTGACGCTGAATATTAGGACTAGAACGATACCGAGCCAGAAGACGGGCGCGGCTTGACCGATGAGCGCGAATGTCCGGCCGATGTAGTCGAGCAGGGAGCCGCGTTTAAGGGCGGAGAGGACACCTAAGGGGATGCCGGTGATAATCGCGAAGAGGAATGAACCGGCGGCTAACTCTAGGGTTGCGGGGATGCGTTCAGCGACGACGTCAAGCGAGGGTCTGCGTTGGCGGATCGATTCGCCGAAATCTCCGGTGATGGCGTTTCCGAGCCAGATGATGTATTGCTGCCAGGTTGGTTTGTCCAGACCTAGTTCGATGCCCCAAGCGTCCCATTCCTCTTGCGTGCTCTGTTCACTGAGGAAAAGGTGACGCGGGTCTCCGGTCTGCCTAGACATGACGAAGACGAAGATGGTCGTCGCGAGCACCAGAATGATGCTGTAGGTGAGTCTCCTTGCGAAGAACGTCTTCATCTTCGTCTTTGCGTAACGCGGATTTCCCCGCGTTGTCGTGAGCCAACGTTGTGGTTATTTGTACGTCGCACAGGGCGGGGACGACGATTTGTCGTCCCCGCCCTGGGCGATTACGCGGCGTTTACGCGTTCGGCGTGGAAGCTACCGGTCTAAGAGCATGGTCTCGAACGAGTTCGGACCGTTCTCGTTGTGGCGGTATGGTTTCCAGTCTAGGACTGCGGGGCCGAGGACGTACCACTTGACGAGTTCGACGACAGGTATCTCGACGCCGACTCTCTGGACGTAGTCTTCGATCTCGGTGTTGAGGGCGATGATCTTGTCGCCTTCAGTGTTGCGATCGAACGACAGGTACCTGGTGTCCCAGTCCTTCATCACGTCGTACGGGAATTCGACGCCGGAGTTCCATCCGCGGCCGTGGCGCCATCGTCCGTACATGTTTCCGAAGAAACCGCCTTCAGCGCTGTTGATGAAGTGCCAAGGAATGTCGATGGAGCGGTCGACTAGGGTCGGTCGTCGAGCCGAGTACGCGGTGTTCTCGATTTGAACGTCGATGCCTACGTCACGCCATTGACCGGCGATCGCTACACCGACCTCAGGGTTGACGAACGGGCTGTCGGACGGTACCCAGAATCCCATCTCGAACCCATCGGGGTACCCGGCTTCGGCGAGGAGTGCCTTGGCGCCTTCTGGGTCGTAATCGACGAACCAGCGGTCCTGCCAGTGCGGCGTGCTCTGCTCGTAACCCGTGTGGGTATAGATCGGCTTGCCTAGGCCGACGAGGATGCTGTTGTTGATGAGCGAACGGTTGAGTGCCATCGAAAGGGCGCGTCGCACCTTGTTGGCGTTCTCGTCGTCCGGGCCGGTACCGATCCAAGGGTGCTCGGGTTTATGACCGGGCCGCGGTTCGATCGGCTCATCGGAGATGTGGTTCTGGTCGGTCCAGAAGTTTCCACCGAAGTAGATGGCTTGCCCTCCGAGACCGGCGTTGATCTGGACACGGCGACCGCGCGAGCGGTTTTCAGTGTCGAGGACCAACGAGCTCGGAATCTGGGCCAGGTGGACTTCACCAGTTGCCAGAGCGGCAGCGGCTTGCGACGGTTCGCGTATCTCGATGATGCGCAACGAGTCGGCGAGAGGCGGAGCGCGCCAGTGGTCGAGGACAGCGTCGGCGACGAGCTCGTCGTTACCGACGTGTTTGACGACGCGCCATGGCCCGCTGCCGTGCGGTTCGAGAATGGCTTTTTCTTCGCCGAGTTCGTCGAATACGCGCTTGCTGTGGATCGGCAGTTGGCCGTTCTCATTGGCGATCAGGTAGAAGAAGTCGGGGTGGAACCGCTCGGGGTTCAGCGTGCAAGTGAGGTTGTTGTCGTCGACTGCGTTGCAGTCCCAGACACCGATACCACCAGACTCGCTGAAGGTCGGTGCGCGGGCTGCGCGACTGCCTTCTTTACCTGCATCGGTCATCGAGTGGACAACGTCTTCGGCGGTGAGCGGGCCCCAATCGGTGTCGGTGCCCCGGAAGGTTACGCCGTCCCTTACGGTGAAGGAGATCTGGTCACCATCGATTTCCCAACCTGTGCCTATCCCGGATGTGCCTGGCGTACCGTATGCCGGTGGGGGCGCGTCACGGTCGGTGCGGAGCAGCGTCTCGGTGATACCCCAGACGTGCAGCTTCCAGTACTCGGGTGAAGGTTGTGCGGAAGGCAGGTAGAGGGGCGGCGGGACGTAGACGGTTGCGACAGTGATCTCGCCACCGGATCGTCGGGGAACCTCTACTTCCCTCTCGACCACAACGGTCTGGACGACGGGCTTCTCGACCTCTACGACGGTCTCTTTCTCGACGACCACTGTCTGGATCTGCGTCTCGCCTTCAACAAGGACTTCTTTTTCGACGACGACGGTCTCGACCCTGGTTTCACCTTCGACGACTCTTTCGACGACGACGGTCTGGATAACCGGTTTCTCAACCTCGACTCGTTGCTCGACAACGACGGTCTGGACGACGGTCTCGGTCGTGCCGCAGCCGAGGACGGCGAAGCCGACAGTTGCGACGATTACGGTCAGCAGCGAAATGCTGAACCATTTATATCCAGCGAATGGTTTCATTTCGAATCTCCTTTAGCCAGTGGATAGGCGGTTTGCGAGAGATGTGAATCTGTAAACGAATGAATTCGTTAAGAAACGCCTACGGTGTCAACGATGTTACTGGAATCTGCGGTGGTTTGGTACGAGTTCAACGAAATCGGACGAGGGGCTGGAATAATGGCCTGGTATCGGCGATGTATCCTTTGGGCAGTCACGTGGATGTCGGTAAGTTGATCGGCAAGACTTCAGTGGAGCGCAGATAGAGGGCGACATGTACCAGTTGGAAGTTGTGAATCCGGTTTCACCGCAGCGGGGCGAGGTGAGCGCGTTTCCGTATGCGCCGCGGCCTTCGAGTTTGAAGGACAAGGTGATAGGACTGATGTGGAACGGGAAGGCGCATGGTGATGACGCGTTGAAACGGGCGGGAGAGTTGATCGAGCAGGCTGAGCCGTCGGTGGATGTGAGGTTTTATTCGGGGGCGTTGCCTTTTCCCGATCCGTTGCGGTCAAAAGCGATCTCGGAGATCGATGTTGCGATCGGCTGTACGGCTGATTGAGGGAGCTGCACGTCGTGGCTTGTCTACGACATGGTTGAGCTGGAAAAGGCGGGAATTCCAACCGTCGTAATCCTCTCAAATGGTTTCCAGCATGACGCTGACGCGAGCGCGAAGGCGTTTGGGATGGGTCCGATACCGCGAGTCGAAGTACCGCTGGTCTACAACAACATCACAACCGAACAGGCGATTGAGCAGACCGATCCGGTGGTGGACGAGATCATGGAGCTTTTGACGCGTGGGATTTCTGGGGAGGAGATCGAAAATCAGGCTCTTCGGGATGCGCAGGAGAAGCGCTTCTCATTCAAGGGTGAGGATCAGTTCGGAGCGCTGGACCAATTCAACAAGGAGTTTTTGGAGAGAGACTGGGGCGATGGTTTTCCGCTGATACCACCCACTGAGGAGAAGGTCGAACGGATGCTGTCGGGCACGACGCTGGATCCTGAGGATGTGGTGTGTACGCTTCCTCCGGGAAACGGGATCGTGACGGTGCAGAAGGTTGCAGTGAACTGCGTGATGGCTGGTTGCGAACCGGAGCATCTGCCCGTGGTTATCGCGGCTTGCAAGGCGATTTCCAGTATGGAACCGTTCGAGGTTCGTGGACTGTTGATGTCGACCTCGGCGGGAGCACCGCTCATCGTAGTTAACGGTCCGATTCGGAACGAGATCGGATTAAACTACCGGCGAGCTACTTTGGGCCCGGGCAAGATGTCGAAGGTAAATGTGACGATCGGTAGGGCGTTCACGTTGACTTTGAAGAACGGTGGACATTGGTATCCGGGCGTTTTGGATATGGATACCATCGGGACGCCGCGGAAGTTCAGTTTCTGCATCGCCGAGAACGAGGAGGATTCGCCTTGGGATCCTTTCCACGTGGAGAAAGGTTTTGAGCCTGAGCAGAGCGTGGTTTCGATATTCCCGTCTGGCGGCGAACACGACCATGGGAATCAAGGTGTGGATACTGCGGATGGATTGTTGAAGTCGATAGCTGCGTCGTGTGGTCATTCGAGTGCTCATATCGCGAATCTGCACGGGGAGTTGGACGAGTCGCCGGGGCGGTGCCACGCTGATTTTGTTGGCGCCTGCTCATGCTCGGCCGATCGCAGGATCTGGATACACGAAGAGCGCGGCAAAAGAGTTTCTGCATCAGCATGTGAAGGCTCCAGCGAGTGAAATGGTGGCTCACTTCAACGTGCCTGAGAAAGTGCGTTACGAGTGGCGGTGGTTGTACGACTTGCCGCCGTGGGAACAGGAGAAGGTGATGCTGCATGGGCAGCATGGTGCGAGCCGGTACTTCATCGTCTGCGTTGGTGCGGACGATCGCGCGAAGAATCTAATCATTGGATCGGGAACGCCGGGCATGGCGGAGATTACGGATCGGGCGTGACGGCTGCCAACACTCCCGTAAAATCGACTGTATATGGGAGAAGAATCAGAAACGCCGACTGAAGTAGCCGTATCGGTCAGAGGCGTTTTCAAACTGTTCGGCGGTGATGAGGATGCGGGTTTGGTGCTGGCGCGGGACGGGGTGAGTAAGGAGGAGGTGCAGGAGGAGACGGGGGCGGTGATGGCGTTGTCGGATGTGTCGTTCGATGCGGTGGAGGGTGAGATTTTCGTGGTGATGGGGCTTTCGGGTTGCGGTAAGTCGACGTTGATTCGTTGCATCAATCGGTTGATAGATCCGACGTCTGGTGAGATCGAGATCAACGGGGTGAATGTCACGGATCTGGATGTGGAAGGGATGCGTGAGGTGCGAAGGACTTCGCTTTCGATGGTGTTTCAGCACTACGGGTTGTTGCCGCATCGGAGCGTAATGGACAACGTGGCGTTGGGTCTTGAGGTGCGGGGGGTTGGTGCTGGCGAGCGACGTAGCCGGGCGCAGAATGCTCTGGATACGGTTGGATTGGGGGATTGGGGTGCGAGCAAGCCGGACGAGTTGAGCGGCGGGATGATGCAGCGTGTAGGTTTGGCGAGGGCTTTGGCGCATGATACGCCGGTGTTGTTGATGGATGAGCCTTTCAGTGCGCTCGATCCTTTGATCAGGCGTGAGTTGCAGGATGAGCTGGTGGCGATGCAGGAGAAGCTGCAGAAGACGATCATCTTCATTACGCATGACCTTGACGAGGCGGTTCGGATCGGCGATCGGATCGCGATCATGCGCGACGGTGTGATCGTGCAGGTGGGAACGCCGACGGATGTAGTGCTGCATCCGGCAGATGCGTATGTGAGAGAGTTCACCAGCAATGTGCGTCAACACGGACTCGTGACGGCTGAGACGATCATGATCGATGCCGTGCATGTCGTCAAGTCGGATGAACGTGCGAGCGATGTGCTGAGTGAGTTGATGCGGCGGGAGGAGAACTACGCGTTGGTCATAGACGATGCAGGTCGATATGTCGGAACTGCGTTGATGCATCGTTTGCAGACGAATCGAAGCACAGGTTCTTCGGTGGGCGAGACTTCATTGTTGATGGAGCCGGGCGTGGGTCAGGATGTAGTTCTTGACGAACTCGTGCCGTTGGGATTGCGGTCAGAGCATCCCATCCCGGTGTTGGACGACGACGGTGTTTTGGTTGGAGAAGTGTTGTTGGAGACTTTGGCTGAGGCGATGGCTGCCGAATCTGCCGAATGAATCTTTTCGGTGGGACCTAGCCCACACATAGACGTTCGATCGTAGCTCAGGAGGTTGAGTTGAATAACGAGATAGGTCCATCAGGCGAATCGACGCCATTGCGACAACTTACGAGCTTGGCGGCACGTCTGCCTGGTTGGGTCGGTTGGCTTGGCATTATGGTCCTGGTCGCGATCCCGATTGTCTTAGTGGATTTTGTGACCGCCGAACCGAACGTGTCATTAGATTTTGGGATCGTCAAGTTTGGGTTGGTCTTCGACTGGGAGCTGTTGGTTGAGCGGGTGCGAGTTTTTCCGCATGACGTTGGTCGGGATATTGGATTGTGGATAGACCAGCGTATCGATTGGATGAACGCCAATCTGGGATTCTTCTTTAATGCCGTCAGAACTTTGGTTTCGTACATATTTGAGCCTTTGGAGGCGTTTTTGAAGTGGTTGCCGTGGCCCGTGGTGGTATTCGCGTTGGGATTAGTTTCGTGGGCGTTGGTCGGCAGGACGCTAGCTGTCTTTTCGGTGGTGGCGATGGTTCTGCTCGGTTTTTTCGGGCTCTGGGAGAGCACGATGGAGACGACGGCGCTGATGATCGTGACGGTTACGTTGTGCATTGCGATCGCGGTACCGATCGGGATCTGGGCTTCGCAGTCGGACCGATTGGATGCGATGTTGCGCCCGATATTGGACGGGATGCAGACGATGCCGAGCTTCGTTTATCTGGTTCCTGCGATCGCGTTCTTCAGTTTGGGGAATCCTCCAGCGGTGATTGCGACTTTGGTGTACGCGGTTCCTCCGGCGGTGAGGTTAACGAACCTGGGTATCCGACAGGTGTCGCAGGAGACGATCGAGGCTACGGAATCGTTCGGAGCGACGCCTTGGCAGTTGATGCTGAAGGTGAAGATACCTCTTGCGATGCCGACGATCATGGCGGGGGTGAATCAGACGACGTTGATGGCGCTTGCGATGGTGGTGATCGCGTCACTGGTAGGAGCTAGCGGTCTTGGCGAGAATGTGCTGAGAGGGTTGGGTCGTCTCGAGCCGGGAAACGCGTTTCTGGCAGGCTTGGGGATCGTTTTCCTTGCAGTGATCATCGATCGCAATACGCAGGCATTTGCCAAGAAACAGCAAGAATCGCTGGGCGTAGGGTGATCGTGAGGCGAGCAAAACTGCAGATCAAATTTGTTCTGGTACTCTAATACCAAACAAAGATGGAACAATTGAGGAATTGAAGATGAATGCAGTAAGCAAGTACAAGAGCTTCGCTAGTTTCGTGTCGCTGATGTTGGCCGCGGTTGCAGTTGTGGCTTTGAGTGTCGCGTGTACCGCCGAAGAGGAAAAAGAGAAGATTGTTTTCGCTGATTTGAACTGGGAATCGGCGGAGATTCAGACTCGGATCGCAGGTTACATCCTTGAGAACGGCTACGGTTACCCTGTCGAGAACGTCGTAGCCGACACAACGTCACAGTTCCCGGCGTTCGAGAATGACGATGTCCACGTTTCGATGGAGGTGTGGGTGGACAACATCGAGGAGGTCTACAACGACGCGGTCGCGGCGGGGTCGATTGTTCCCGCAGGCGTAACGCTGCCGGACAACTGGCAGGGCTGGGTCATCCCGAGTTACGTCAAAGAGGCGAATCCCGGCTTGGTGTCCGTGTCCGACATACCTGAGTATCAGGAGCTGTTCGTGACACCGGATTCGAACGGCAAGGCGCGGTTCGTAACGTGCATTCCCGGTTGGGGTTGCGAAAAGGTCAACCAGAACAAGATCGAAGCTTACGGTTTGGGCGACACGTTGGATATCTTGAGTCCTGGAAGCTCGGCCGGGTTGATGTCGGATCTGGAAGGAGCTTACGGGCGTGAAGAAGCGTGGTTGGGTTACATGTGGGCACCGACCAAGGTGGCGGGTGAGTTGGACCTCTACGTGTTGGAGGAACCCGCTCACAACGACGCATGTTGGGCAGGCGATCAGGGATGCGCATACCCGACCGTCGACATCAGGATCGTGGTGAGCAAAGCGTTGAGCGAACGTGCCCCCGAGGTTGTGGAGTTCTTCGGAAACTGGGAATTTGAATCCAAGACTGCTGGCAGCGTCGAAGCGTGGATGAAGAACAATAACGAAACGCCAGAAGCTGCGGCGGTGTGGTACCTGAACAACAACCGAGATGCTTGGAGCGGTTGGGTGACGTCCGACGCGGCCGAGAAGATTGACGAAGCATTGGCGGAGGGCTAGCTAGGGTTTCAATGCTGAGCAGTTTCGGTCTGCTCAGCCATCATCCTAGGAGACGCGCTGAATCAGCAATAATCAGCGCTGTTGACGACATGACCAGGTAGGTGGCAGATCTGCCACCTACCACTTGCTTGATTGCTCGTTGTATACGTGGTCTGGCACCGCGTACGAGATACCCGCTTCGTCGAACGCCGAGACTACCAGCAAGTTGCTGAATTGGTCGTACATGCGACGGTCGATGCGCGACAAGATGGGGAGTTTTCGCAATGTCGGATTGCGCATGATTCGTTCGTATCTCTGTTGGATTCTGAACCATGCCAAGACGCCGAGAGTCGATGTTTTGGGGTATTTCAATTGGTCAGCCAACTTATCGCCGATGACAGCGCGTGAGACACCGTAAATGTATCTGGAGAATTTCCGGCGAACCTCGGGATCAGTCATCTCGGCCAACAGCGGCGCGGAGTTTACGAGCGAGTTCGCCATCGAGATCGATTCGACACCCGGTTCGGGCTCGCAGATGACGCCGATGTCAAAGAGTTTGAGCGCTTCCTCCTGATCGCGGAACAATATCGTTTCGGGGATGCCCATCAGATATCCCACGTATCTCCACACCGCTAAGAAACTGATCGCTTCTTCTTCGGTATAACTTGCACCCAACCTCTTCATGTGTTTCAGCATCCGAGCCGAGAATGCTGTGAGTGCGAATCCGAGGTGGGCGGCACTCAGCGGTAGGCCCCACGCTTCCAAGTCCCATTCGTCGGACTCCCGCAGCAATCGCCTTACTTGGGCGTGGATCAATCGGATCCTCACGGACAATTTCCAACCGTCTCCATGTCTCTGGAGACCACCGGGAATGAACGACTCGACCAAATGGCGGTTGTTCTGTTGCAGGCGTCTAACACCCTGATCTCTAACTCTCCCGGTAACGAAAAACGACTTGGAGATGTTGGTCGAAAAGCCTTCGACGAGAACGCCTCCGACGAACGCGCCTAATATGACTTTTGAGTTGCGGTGGAACATGCGAATGCCGGGTGCGAATTCTGACTGGTCGACCCAATCCGGTTGAACGATATCGTCGAAGAATGTTCGCACCGCGGCGGGGGCTGTCTTGAGTGCTTCTTGATCCTCATCCATACCGGCCCGTAGGTGGTCTCGGATCTCGGATTGAGGTAGGGCGGACAATTCAGCCATGAGGGAATCGGCGCTCGGGTCGCCTACATAAACGTGTTTGATGTAGTTGTCGGCGACCTCCGGAGCTATGGAGCGGGCTTTTTGGTAACCCGGTAAGTTATCCGTCGGAATCTTCATGGGATCAACGAACTGCTCAACAGCCCCCGTGACTGATGTGCATTCCGAACCTAGTCTTCGGCTTCGACCCTCAGGTCTGGCAACCAGTTCAACCAAGAGGGCAGATACCAGTTGCCTCTTCCCAGCATCTCCATGCTCGCTGGAACCAGGACTGATCGCACGAGCGTCGCATCCAGGAAGATTGCGACGGCCAAACCGAAGCCGACTTGTTGGTTGATGATGGTTTTGCCGGATGCGAAGGCGCCGAAGACGGCGACCATTATCAGGGCGGCGCCGGTTATCAGGTTGGCGGTTGACCTCAACCCGTAACTAACGGCTTCCGCGTTGTCACCAGTTTGATCGAAGCGTTCTCGAACCCTGCTCAGGAGGAATACGTGGTAGTCCATGGAGAGCCCGAAGAGGATGGTGAAGAGAAAGAGCGGGATCCACGCATCGATCACTTCGGCGCGTTGGAAACCTAGTAAATCGGCGGCGAATCCTTTCTGAAACACCAACACCAGCAAGCCGTAAGCCGTTCCGACCGAAAGCAGGTTCATAATGACGGCTTTGATCGGTATGACGATGGAGCGGAATACCAGCAGCAACACGATGAAGCTGAAGCCCAATACGAATATGAAAACCCACGGCGTGTATCGATCTACCACGTCGAAAATCTCGTCCGTCGTGGCGCTCTGTCCACCGACGTTGACGGCTGCAGGGACGCCGTCAAACGCTGCGGGTATGTGTTGGTTCCTGAGCACCTCGATGGCTTCTACGGCTGTATCGCCAGTCGGGTGGCCGGGCAACGCCAATTTGATTAGGGCGATGCTGTTGGATGACGTTGGATCCAGGAATGGAGGCACGGGGAATCGAGGATCTTCGACCAGTAACTGGATAAGCTCTTGGATTGCGCCTTGAACCTGAGGATCATCGATGTTGCCTTCAACCACGATGTTGGAAGGTGTAGCGAGACCGAATGCGAACTTCTCTTCCAGCACTTGGAAAGCCGCGCGCGTCTTGGAGCCTTCTGGCAGTGCTTCGACACCGTTCAATCCGGTCTCGATTTGGAAGTAGTACACGATAGCGACGACCATCGGAATGGATACGACCAAAAAGCTGATGATCGGCGCTTTGGTCACTAGTCGCGTCGTCCGTTCCCAGAAGCCGTGCTCCGTCGCACTGTCAGAAGCTTCTTCTGAAGATTTGTGCTTACGGAAAAACGGGATGGACAGTAGATCGATTTTCGGTCCTAGCAACGCCAAAATCGCGGGGAGCAGCGTCAACGTCGCCGCCATCTCGATCACGACTACCAATATGGCTCCTACGCCCAACGATTGGAAGAAGCTCATCGGCATTATGAACATTCCGCACAAGGCGATCACGACGGTGAGTCCGCTGAAGAGCACGGTTCTACCTGCCGTCTCGCCAGCGCGGGCTACGGCGTCTTCGACGCTTAATCCGCGATCCATCTCCTCTCGGAATCGAGAGATGATGAATAGGGAATAGTCGATTCCGACCGCCAAACCGATCATCGTGATCATCAAAGTCACGAAGAACACCAAGTCGAAAACTTGGCCGATCAATGCGACGATGCCTAGGGCGATGATTATGGCTACGATTGCGAGGCCTATTGGCACTAGTGCCGCGACGACCGCACCGAACAATGCCAGAAGTATCAACAGCGCGACGGGTATTCCCACCCGTTCGCCCTGCTCTAAATCGTGAGTAGCAAATTCGTTCGTTTCGTACGAGATGCTCGCAGCGCCGCTGATCAGGACCTGGAAATCGTCTTCTTCGTCTGCCTTTTCGACGATCTCCACGAGGCGTTTGACGTTTTCGGAAGCTTCATCGAAGTTGCCCGCCATGGGGACCGTCATGATGGTGCTTTTGCGATCCGCGGAGACCATGTTTTCGGCGACATCGGGAGCCAGCACACTGGCGATGTAGTAGTTGACGGCACCTTCAGCAACGATCTCATCGCCCAAGCCGACGATCTCGCTGAAAACGGCATTGACCTTCGTCACGAAAACGGGATCGTCGACCGTGAGAGTGTCGGACTGGACGATGATAACTTCGTTGATCGGTTCGGGACCGCCACGCAGTCTTTCCAAGCCTCTGGCAGCCGCTTCCGATTCGAAGGCGCTGCTCAAACGCAGTTCGGTAGTTGTCGCACTGTCTAGCAGCTGCACCATGACTGCTCCAGCGATTAGAACTAACACGATCCATACACCGACCATCACAAATGGACGACGTGCGCTTATGCGAGCTAATGATTGAGTCAACGACAAATCCTCTATCAGACCGAGACATGCTCAATTAGCTGAATATTACACTCCGAAAATGGGTCAGCGTCGCAAGAAATTATGCGTGTCTGCGTGCGGCCCCCAGACTAATGGGCTTTTTGCAATGAGTAATCTCGCTCCGTGATATTCGACTTTTCATCGATTAGTCTGGCTGATTTCCGAAGGCGTCAAGATCTGGTGCCGTTGTTCCAATGCCATTTCCGCCCGCGAGTGTGAGGCGGTGAGGATCGGCGCGTGTAGCCCTAACGCTGACCCTCTCCCCAAGGAGGGGAGAGGGGGTGGCTGGTTCTCCGGGGAAATCTTTCCGGAGGACAGCGCGATTAGTCGTAGATGCTGAAGTTCAGCTCCTGCTGGGTGTGTACGTCGATGAGGGCTGATCGGCCGTTCTCGAAGTTCTCGCGGTGGGCTTCACGGACGGCGGGGCCGATCTCTTCGGGTTGCGTGACGGTGAGGCCGCGTGCTCCGAGACCCTCTGCGACCATGGCGTAATCGCCAGTCATGTTGCCGGCGTTGTACTTCTCCATCGCGACCGGTAGCGACTTGTTGTAGCCGCCCATCGTGCCGTTGTTGAGGACGATGGTGGTAATCGGGTTGCCGGATCGGACGGAGGTTTCGATGTCGAGGCCGGACATTCCGAATGCTGCATCGCCCATGAAGTTGACGCAGAAGCGTTCGGGCATCGCCATCTTCGCGCCGATCATGAGGCCGATGCCGTAGCCAAGGTGGGTGCTCTTGCCCCAGCCGATGTAGGTGTGCGGCTTGGTGGCGGTGTAGAACGGCATCATCTGATCGCGCGGGTGGCCGGCATCGTGGGTCATCACGGTGTTTTCGTGGTCGACCGCCTTGCCGATCTCTTTGAGGAGCCGGTAAGGGTTGATCGGAACCATGTCGGAGTTGAGGAGGTCCGCCCAGTCAGCGTTCCACTCGGCTCGGACTTGGGCGACCGCTTCTTGGACTGAAGTGTCACCGCGTCGACCTTCCTCGCCGATTCGACCCTTGATCTCGTCGATGAGCAAGCGGAGGGTTTCGCCAGCGTCGCCGACGAGGCCGATGTCGGTGGAGTATTCCTTGGAGATGTCACTTGGGTTGTTGGTGCAGTGGATGAGGAACTTGCAAGGTGGCAGGTCGATGCCGTAGTTGGTGACGGTGAGGCTGGCGCCGATGGCAAATAGGACGTCGCTTTCTTTGAGCCAGGTCCAGACGGGTTTTGGTGCGGTGCGGTTTGCGGCGCCGAGAGCCAGCGGGTGTCGCTCGTCCATCGCGCTTTTGCCCGGCATGGTGGTCATGACGGGGATCTGAGTGAGCTCCGCGAGTTCTTGCAGTTCCGCAGTTGCGCCAGCGTGGAGAACGCCTTGGCCGGCCCAGATGGCGGGTTTGCTGG
Source organism: Dehalococcoidia bacterium (assembly GCA_965204425.1). Classification (GTDB taxonomy): domain Bacteria; phylum Chloroflexota; class Dehalococcoidia; order Lucifugimonadales; family Lucifugimonadaceae; genus Bin127. The sequence continues at coordinate 1,307,212 of OZ241990.1, read as the reverse complement.
CGTTGAGCAGTTTGTCGGCGACGTCGCTGATGTCGCTGGCGGACGGGGCGAAGATGTGCTTGGAGGTGGGGACGTAGTTTTCGACCGCAGAGTCGGGGACTTCGCCGCCCATGGCGTCTCGCTGCATCTCGACCATGACGGGGCCGGGCCGGCCGTTTTTGAGCGATTCGGTTGCGCGGCGCATGAGCGCGGGAATGACGTCCGTCGAGGTGACGGGCGCGGCGAACTTCATGATGTGTTGGAAGTTCTGCGGGCCGCTGAAGTTCGGCGCGACGCCGATCTTGTAGTTTCCGGGTCCGTCGGGGATGAAGAGTACCGGGACGCTGTCTGCCCAAGCCTGTGCAAATCCGCCGAAGGAGTTTTCGGAACCCGGGCCGCCTTGACAGGCGAAGACGCCGTATTTTCCTTGCGATGCCATGAGGCGTGAGTAGCCGTCGGCGGCCATGATTCCGCCGCGTTCCTGCCTAAATACGATCGGGCGAATGCCTTCTTGGGCGACAGCTTCGATGATCGGGTTTGACGGGAAGCATGCGAGCCACTCGAACCCTTCCTTCTTCAGGATCTTTGCAACAGCCTCGTAGCCGTTCATGTGTCAACTTCCTTTTCTGTGGGGCGGGTCAATTTCTGTCGTTTTGATGGATTTACGCCCACGCCTCAGTTTCCCAAGTTTAAGTTGGAATCCGCTCTCAGCGAAATCGGGAGTGAGGGTTGCCGATAAAATCGAATTTGTGCGTTTGCGATACGGCGAACGACGTTGAAAAAGCTTGCTGAATCGAATCGCAGATTTCAAAGTTTGTAACTGCGCGCTGTGGTATTGCATCAGGCTGTCTGAATTGCATAGCGTAATAATCACTCTGGGACGCTACGTGCGTTGCGGCGGTGAATCCGATGATGTTTTCGGCATCAGAAAATTCGGCGTCGCGTGGCAGCTACCGGCAAAACCATGGTTGCTTTGAGACTGTGAAGGACGAAAACATGTTGCGTGAGATACACGACGAATTCGAGTACAGGCCGCAGGGCAAACAACCGCTCGGCATTGGAAAGGTCAATATCAAGGTCGTAGGTGTGGGCGGCGGCGGATCCAACGCCGTGAACCGCATGTATAGCGACCCGATCGATACAGTCGACTACATCGTGATGAACACCGACGCGCAAGCGTTGGAGTTGGCGACCGTTCCGACCGGATTGCGTGTAGGTGACACCACAGCGAGAGGCATGGGTGTTGGAGGAGATCCTTCACAGGGGCGCATCTGCCACGAGGAGAACCGCGAAGAGATCGCTGAAATCTTGGAGGGCGCGGACCTAGTATTTGTAACCGCTGGCATGGGTGGAGGTACCGGAACTGGTGGAGCGCCGGTCGTGGCTCAGATAGCGAAGCAACAGGGTGCGTTGACCATCGGCGTGTGCACGATGCCGTTCAGTTTCGAGGGCACGCACCGGATGTCGAAGGCTCAAGAAGGCGTCGACGAACTCCAGAAATATGTAGACACGCTGATCCGCATCCCGAATGACCGACTTTTGGATGCAGCGGCGCCGGACACCACCACTCAAGAAGCTTGGCGAATGGCCGACAAGGTTTTGAAAGATGGTGTGGAGAGCATCGCTCGAGTGATCATCGAGCCGGGCGAGGTTAACTTGGACTTTGCCGACGTGCGTGCGGTTATGACGAATGCTGGTCCGGCATGGATGGGTGTGGGTCAGGCTTCGGACGTTGACCCTGCCGGGGCGCTCGAAGCTGTGACTGAGGCACTTGAGAGTCCGTTGCTGGATGTCGACATCACAGGTGCGCAGCGTGCGCTGGTCAACATCACGGGTGGCCCAGGAATGCGCATGTACAGCGTGCAGGAAATCTCGAGCATCGTCCAGAGCAAGATGACGGCGCAGTCCAACATCATTCTCGGAACTGCGCGACAGGCCAACATGGGCCACAACATCCGCGTTATCGTGATTGCGACTGGTTTCCCGACCGATGAAGAGCAGCGGGTGATGGATAGCGAGATGATCGAGAAGGCGATCGAGGACCCGGAGACGATGAAGATTCCGCCGTTCCTACGCCACCACCAGATGCAACTTCAGAAGAAGGGTCGCCGTTAAGTCGAGGCGAACCAGAGTAACGTCCTTCACTAGGCTCCGGCGTTAGCCGGAACGACGAGACCCCCGCAACCGCGTCGCTTGATTATCAGGCGACGCGGTTGTCGTCTATGTAGTCCCAGTTGAAGTCCATTCCGAGGCCGTGACCTTGAGGGAGAAGGACGTTTCCTTCTTCATCCATTGGGTCGCAGGGGAAGTTCAGATAGGGTGGAGTGACGTCGTAATCGAAGCCGGGGCGTAACAAGCCGCGTTCGTAGAAGAGGCATGTTTCTTCGGTGGTTGCACCGAGAATCGAGGCGTTCGGGAACCAGCCGCCGTGCATCTCGCACGGTATTCCGAAGGCTTCGTAAACATCTACGGCCTTCTTGCAGGCGGTGATGCCGCCGAAGTTGACGTCGATTCTCCCGATGTCGGAGGCACCTTGCAGCACCCACTCGGCGCGGGAGTAGTGCATCCATGTCGCGTGTTCGGGCGCGCAGACCGCGATATCGAGTTCGTTGCAGAGGCGCCGGTAGGGTTCAACGCGGAATTCGTGCATCGGGTGCTCTAGGAAGTAGTAACCGAGTTTTTCGAGTTCCCGTCCGACGTAGATCGATTCGTCGAGGGTGTAGATGCCCCATGGATCGAGCATCAAGGTCATGTCGTCACCGACGGCGTCGCGTACGGCTTCGCAGACTTCGATGTCTTGCTTCGGAAACGCTGGTCGGCGGGGCGCGGGACTGTTGGTGATCGGGTTCCAGTAGATGTATGCGTGGACTTTGAATGCGGTGTAACCCTGGTCTTTGCATTCGAGTGCGAAGTCGGCGTAGTCCTCAGGCGTGCCCATGTTGGGGTGGGTGCTGGCGTAGGCACGGACTTTGTCTCGCGCCTTGCCCATCAGTTGCGAGACGGACATGCCGGCGTATCGGCCGGCTAGGTCCCATAAAGCGGAGTCGAGGTTGCCGATGAGCGATTCGTGGAATCTTGCGTTATCGCGCATGAGATTCCAGAGATGTTCCCGACTGAGCGGGTCTTCGCCGACGAGAAGATTCTTCACCATGGCTTCGACTTCGGACGGGAAAGCTCCCTGGAAGTAACCGCCCATGCCGCCGGTGTTGTAACCGCAGACACCTTCGTCGGTTGAAATCTTGGTGATGGCGTGCGTGGATGGCTGAGGGTCGTCAAGCCATTCGCCGTAGCCCCATTTGGTGGGGATGTTGTTGGCTTCGCTCTTGAACGTGATGACTTCGATATCTGTGATGCGCATGGAGATTCAGTGGGGTGCGATGGCCCGGCAGTTTACGGCTAACTACTTTAAACCGAAAACCAACGCCGAAAGACGATACCCACGCAGGTGGACTGACGAGGTTCAGTTGGATCCGTCGGAAGAGATTGGAGCGCGGGCATCTTGCACGTTGTCGGAGACGATTTGCAGGGATTGCACCAACTGCTCGAGCTGATCGGTATTCAGTCGGTTTGCTACTCTACGGGCCAGATCTTCTTGGAGTCGCCACAGATCGCGGAGCGCGCCGCGTCCTGCAGGTGTCAGTTTGCAGAGGACAACCCTTCGGTCGTCGGGGTCCCAGTCTCTTTCGACGAGTCCCTTGGTGACCATTCTTTCCACGATGCTGGTAGTCGCCGAGACGGTGCTGCCCAGGCATTCCGAGATTTTGCCCATCCGCATACTACCCCGCCGATCTAGCAACACGAGGGTTCTGACCTGCGGGATCGTGAGGTTAATTCCACTCCACTCAAAAAGGACGCCGTGATGCAACTCGCGGTTCAGGTATTCAGTCAGCTCAGCGAACTGACTGATCAATCGATTTCTTGAATCATCGTGCATGGTGTTTGAATTTCGGTTCTTGAGTGCGGTTCGAATCGCCGAACGTGGATTTTTCAATTGCAGCAATGTTACAACACACGATGAATACAACACATTATGAACACAATATATGGAGTATCCAACACATGGTGGATGAACCTGATTGATGTGCGTTTGGGCACAATGAGCCGTTCGACGACCAGAAGGTCGACAGTCAGCCGTCGCTTTGGGAATGAATCTGGCTTTAAGGTTCTTGATTTCGCAGCACGTTTACGAAACCTAGAACGATCAGCGGTGAATTGCCCATGATTACAGCACCGAAGTAGGCACCCGACACTCCCGCCGCGTTGTCCACGAAATCGGCGCCGAACTTGGCGTCTTTGAGGAAGATGAAACCGATAGTTGATCCGGTTAGGGCGAGGGCTAAGGAGATCGCGATTTCGCCTATGGAGACTTCGTTAGCGGCGGTTCCGAAACGTTTGACGATGGCGTATCCGATCGTCGCGCCTATAGATTGGGTGACTATGGTGTCGATCGCTAACACTGTGAGGTTCCCGGGCAGTAGCCATGTGGTGACCATGATGACGCTCATCACGTAGAGTCCGAATCCGCCGACCGAAGATAGAAAGGCAGCCGCTGAAACCTGGACGATGTATGCGCCGGCTTTGTATGCGCCGCGCCAGATGAGGAATCCGCACAACGCCAAGAAGAGCAACAGCAGCGCGAACGGAAAGTAAGGGGAGATTTGGTCGATCATCGCTTCAGCGCGTCAATCACAGACTGCGTCATTGCGGCAATGCGTCGATGATCGCATTTGATTGGGCTGTCGGGCCGTTCAGACGGGGGTCAGCCACTACCGTGAATGCGGCGGCGAGTCGCTCGGCGAGAGCGTCAGTGGCAGGGACTGCGGAGAATCTGTATTGCGGTAACAACCTGTTTATCCGATCGGCCAGTGGGCCTTTGCGTGATCTTTCTAAAGCGTTTCGGGGAGAAGCGCCGAGTTCGACTGTTGCCAGATTGACGCGGAAGTCGGAGTTACCAGTGCCGCTGAGGTATTCTCCGATGGTCCGGCCGATGTCTCGTGACGATTCGATGTATATGGGTTCACTTTCGTGCAGCACGGCAATGATGCCTGTCTTCCGGCCCAGCATCCATGTGGCGTCTTCCGTCAGTGGCAGCGATTCGCCTTCGAGCAATCTCGTGTAGAGGGGCTCCCACTTGCCGAGATGGGCTGGTGTGAAGAGGGACATCGTTTGTTGTGTGGTTAGAAATCTGGCAGGAAGCTATGCACTCCACTCGTTGGGAACATGGTATCAATCAAGGCGATAGAGCCCGATTTGTGTTCGGCGACGCGGTTGGCGCGGGCGAGATCACCAAACATATACGCGCCCATGAAGATCGTGCCTAGCGACGCGATTGGCATCGTTACGTCTGGCGAATTGTTCGTTTTGGCGCACGTCGCGCTGCCCGTGTCATCGACCGTCAACTGATAGGTGCCTTGCGTCCAAGGACAGAAATCGTCGACTATCTCGATCGCTACTTCTCCTGGCGCGGAGTAGGTTCTGGATGTCAATGACTTGATCGGGTCCAAAATGCGGATCCATACGGAGTCGTATGTAGTTAGAGACAGCTTGCGCGGGTCGGCAAGCATCCAGAGCAGGTTCGATTTCAACGGGTGGTGGCGATGAGTGACCTCGGTTGCCAGGTCGATGTCGAGGATATAGCGCCACAGTGCGGCTTCGGCTGCGGTGGTGGCGGCTACGAGGTCGTCGACTTTGACGACGTTTTTTGAGTGCATGTTTTCTTCTCGGAAATCTACGCGGTAGATTGCGTAACCGAGAGTTTCGCCGCCTTCGGCATAGGTTACGTAGAACGGTTTGCCGTCTCGCATTCGGTCGATACGCGTCTGGCTGAAGATCCAGTCCCATTGGACGTCGGGTGGGATCATCATGCCGGGTGTGACGGCTGCTGTTTTTGCCCAGACTACGGGTGCGACCTCGCGCATCTTTGGGAGGGTTGCGAATCGAACTTCGCCGTCGATCCGCGGCATTATGCGGAAACGAGCGTCGCGGGTATCGATCTTGGCGATGTTGCCGCCGCCCGAGATGCCGAAGCCGAAACGGCCGTAGATGTTGCTTTCGCTGCCCCACAATCCTGCGGTGTGCTGTCCGGCATCGCGGCCTTTGATGAGCAGTCGCCGCATCATTTCGCTCATAATGCCGCGTCTCGTGTGAGTCGGAGATACCGTGATGGCGGTGACGCCCATGAAGTCGGCTTTGCCTCCGGGGACGGTCAGTTCGAAGTCTTCCCAACAACTGGTGCCGACCATCTCGTCGCCATCGAAAGCGCATACGGCCGCAGACATGGGACCGTGCCCGGCTTTATCGAACTCGAGGTGGCCGGGTACTGGAGAATAGTGGCCGCTGAATCCGCGCTCCATGACTCGATGGAACTCGACACGTTCGTGATCGAGCCCATCCCTGAACACGATGTTCTTCGATTTGTTAGTTGGTGGGTTCAATTCGATGTGAATTCGGTTAGAAGTGGTAGGGGTTCCAACCAGCGGGAGATGTGCGGAATATGGCATCTGCTCGGATCGCCGAGTTGGGAGATTTGGCTGCAACATCGATCAGTCCGATGTTTGCGAGCACGGAGCATTGGGCTGCTCCGAGATAGATGGTTGCCAGTTCGGCCTCGTTCATGACTAGGTCCGGTGATGAGCCAGTTTTTCGAACCTTGCCGCCTTCAGGGCCGGTTTCCAGTTCGTAGGTTGTGAGTTCCTTCGATTCGGCGTCGGTTATTTGGATGACGAGCGAGTCTTCGACGGGGTATGTGCGGCCTTCCAGCATCGCGGGGATGTCGAGGAACTTCAGCCAGATGGCGTCGGTTAGTTTGCGGTTCAGGCGTCGAGGTTCGGCGAGCATCCAGACCAACGGATCGTCGACGGGGCGGGCGTGGGCTTTGATTTCATCGACCAGCTCTTGGTCGAGCAAGAAACGCCAGAGAGCGGCGTGTGCGGCGTCGGTTGCGGCCACTGCTTCGACGACGTGCATCGTGCCGCTGAATTCGTCTTCGGGATCTTGGTCGATGGTGTACCTTGCGTAGGCGAGACAATCGTTGCCCTCTAAGTACATGATGAAGAATTCGTCTTTGGTGCGGACCGGGTGGATTTCGTATTGCCAGCGGTTGGCAGTTCGGGTGATCATCCCGGTGCGGTTGGGGCGCGTACTCTCGTAGGCCTCGGTCATCATTGGGATGGCTTCTTCGCGTTCCGCCTTTACGTAGTGACCGGACCAAGATGGGGCGTGTTCGAACGCGCCGTGTCGTAGGTCGATTTGCCAGTTGTGGACGGGGATCGTGTTGCCGTATCCGTATCGGCCGTAGAGGAGGCTTTGGCTGGCCCATAGGATCGTGGCGGCGTCGCCGCGATCACGGGCGTCGTCGTGGATACGTTTCATGATGTTGCGCTGGATGCCGCGGCGACGATGAGTTGGAGATGTGGTTATGTAGCCAATGCCTCCGACTGGCAGCTGCACACCCCCGGGGAGGGTCATATCGAAGGAGTCGACGCCGCCCGAGCCGGCGATCGTGTCGCCGTCTGCGCAGACCAAGAGCCGATCAATCTCGACTCGGTGCGCACGCATGAACTTAGTGTCTTCTAGGGTGACGTGCGTGCCGAGACTTCCCCGCACCGCGATACGCCAACGGAAGAATTCTTCTTCGGTTACTTGGCGAATTTCCATGTCAGATAAGTCGGCTGAAGAAGTGCGCAGAGTTTGTTCAGCGCAGTAAGCACAAGATTCAACAATACAATCAGCGTTGGTTTCGAAAGTTGACCAATGATGTCCCAAAACGCGTTAGATAAGACCACGATCACGGTTTTGGAATCGCGGTTCTGCGGTGGCATCGGTAACCGGATTATTCATCTCCGTAGAACGTCTTCCACGATGGACGTGGCGCATCGGATGTTGAATGATGCGGAAGACATTCGAAGCTTGCACGGTGTCGTGGTGCTTGCGGACGAGCAGACCAAGGGCAGGGGACGTTTCGAGAGGTCTTGGGATTCGAGGGCGTGCGAGGACATATTGGTTTCGGTAATTCTTTGCCCGCGTCTTTCTATCAGTGGTCAGATGACGACGATGGCATCGCTTGCAGCGGCGTTGACCGTTGACGAGACGGCTTCATCGAAGTCGGTCGTCAAATGGCCCAATGACGTATTGGTTGGCGGGAAGAAGATATGCGGAGTGATCGCGGAAAGTCTGACTGTCGGCGACGCATTCGCGAGCATTGTGGGGATCGGATTGAACGTCAATTGGTTGCATGATCCGGAACGACCGACTGATTATTTCGCCACGAGTATTCGGGAGATATTGGATTCCAGCGAATCGATAGATCGTAGCGAAATCTTGGAAGTATTGCTGGGGCACATCAATGCTTTGTATGACGCCTTAGATCGTGGGGAAACGATCATGGATGAGTGGCGAGGGAAGTTGGACACCTTGGGATCCCGTGTAGAGGTAACGATGACTAACCGTGATGGTGACGGCGAGGTGATATCCGGGTTCGCGGAGGATGTCGATGAATTTGGGCGATTACTGATTCGTGAAGCGGGTGGAGTGCTGCGCGCAGTGGCGGCAGGGGAAGTTACGACTCAGAGGCGCAGTGATGGGTCGTAGTCGGAGGATCTCGGTTCGAGTCAAATCTCGATCTTATCGGGATGAGATTGTGCGTTACGACGCGGCTGCGCGATCGATGGAAGTGCGAGTGAAAGCGCCGCCGGTGGAAAATGCTGCCAACAATGCGGTAGTTAAATTGCTAGCCGAAACATTCCGAGTGCCGAAATCGAAGGTCTGGATTGTGAAAGGGGCAAATTCGCGCGACAAAATTGTTGAAATCGAAGCTGATAATTTGATATTCGAACGTTCTCTCGGTTCTTAATCTTCGCCCGAAACGGGGCCCCAATCGCTCATCAGATCAGGTCGGCGTTCCAATGTTCGTTCGGCGGCGGCTCTTTGACGGTATCGCTCGATTTCATGTCGATTTCCGTTGAGCAAGACTTCGGGAACGCGTCGGCCTCGGAACTCAACGGGGCGCGTGTAGACCGGACCTTCGAGCAATCCGCCTTTGGAGTCGGCGAAGGTGTCGTCGGTTGCCGAATCATCGTCTCCTAAGACTCCTGGGATGTGACGCGAGACTGCGTCGATGATCGCTATCGCCGGGATCTCGCCGCCTGTCAGGACGAAATCGCCGATGCTGATCTCGGCGTCAATGCACTCTTCGATGAACCGTTCGTCGACGCCTTCGTAGTGTCCGCAGACCAAGGTTATGGCGGAGTGTCGCGAGAGATCGACCGCGATCTGATGATTCATCACCCGTCCTTGCGGTGACATCAATATGGTCAGAGGTTTTTGGTCCGCGGGATAGCGGTTATTGATCGATTCCACGGCTTTGGAAAGTGGCGGTGCCATCATCACCATGCCCGGCCCGCCTCCATAGGGTGATGCGTCGACGCTGCGGTGCTTGTCAGTGGTGAAGTCGCGAGGGTTGACGAAATCGATTTCGATTTTCCCTGCGCGGACCGCCCGGCCGATGATGCTCGACGTCACAGGACCGTCGAACATCTCGGGGAAGATGGTTACTACGTGGAACTTCACGGTCGGCGTGGAGTCGGATCAGTGGGAGTGGCTTCGTCGATGGATCGGATGATCGCCGCGGTGGGTGTCTTGGATGATGTCGACGGCATGGGGGATAACTGGCAAGATGACCTCAAGGGTTTCGATGGCGCCTTTGGGGTTTCCGGGCAGGTTGATGATCAATGTTCGGTTCGCCACGCCGGCTACGGCACGGGACAGCATTGCCATTTGGGTGATCTTAAGAGATTCTGCGCGCATCGCCTCGGCGAGGCCAGGCACTTCGTAGTCGATCACATCCAGAGTCGCTTCGGGCATGACGTCGCGCGGACTTAGTCCAGTTCCGCCCGTCGTCAATATCAGTTGGACTTCCGGATCGTTGATCCATTCTTGGAGACGCGTTGACAACTTGGTTTTGTCATCGGGTTCCAACGCGCGGTAGATCATGGCATGGCCGCAATCGGTCATCGCCTCGACGATTGCGTCACCGCCGATGTCTTTTCGGTTGCCGGCGTGACCCGAATCGCTGCTGGTTAGAACTGCGAAATTGATGCTTTTTGCCATTAATTCGAGAGAGTGTTTGGGCAGCTTGCCCTGAGTTTGATGATATTGCCCCGTGAACGCGGCGTCGCGTGTGGAATCGTCGTAAGGGCGAATCCTAGAATTTCAACAATCGCGCAGGACACGTTTTATGCGCGGGTCGAAGTTTAATTTTCAAAACTTTTGAGACGTAATGAAACAGGCAATTCGCTCACGGTTGCCAAATGATCGATTTCGACCGACTGGCTCAATCGCGGGTCACCGATTGGCAACGACCAAAAAGAACGGAAGATCGTCAGAGAACATCCCTGAGTTCCATGAACCGGTGATGCTTTCAGAGGTTCTGGACGCCTTACAGGTAACAGCTGGTGGGCGTTACATCGATGCGACGCTCGGCGAGGGTGGGCATGCAAGGGCGATTCTGCAAGCTGCAAATCCTGGTGGCCAACTGATTGGCATCGATGCCGACCCGGAGGCTGTCGCTTCGGCCAAGAAACGATTGCAACCGTTCGGAGATTCGGTTCGGATCGTCAATGAAAACTTCGTCGAGATGCAGGCAATTTCGACGCGTTACGGTTTTTCGCCTGTTCACGGAGTACTGATGGATCTGGGAGTATCTTCACTGCAATTGGATCGCGAATCCCGGGGATTTTCTTTCCGCAGGTCCGATCCACTCGACATGAGGTTTTCTGGGAACAGCGGGTTGGATGCGGATGAAATCGTGAACCGCTACTCGGAGAGGGAGTTGGGGGATTTAATTTACCGGTTCAGCGACGAACGGGCATCCCGCCGCATCGCGTCTGCGATCGTCGAAAACCGTCCGGTCAAGGATTCGCTGCAACTCGCGGAAATCATCTCTGCGGCGAAACCGCGAGGTCGCAGCAAGATCCATTCAGCGACCCAGACTTTCCAGGCATTGAGGATCGCGGTCAACGACGAATTGGGCGCGCTGGCGACGGCTCTAGAACACGCGGTGAATGTATTGGGAACAGGGGGAAGGCTGGTAGTGATTTCGTACCATTCATTAGAAGATCGGCTGGTCAAGAACTTTTTGCGAACGGCTGCATCGGATTGCGTCTGCGATTCTGAAAGCCGCCGCGCACCAGTCTGCACTTGCGATCACGTTCCAACGATGGAACTGGTCATCAGAGGTGCATTGACGCCATCGGCATCTGAGGTGGAATCGAATCCGCGAAGCCGAAGCGCCAAACTACGGGTAGCGAGCCGGATCTGAGCAGAAAACAAGTTGCGCGATTGATAGTTTGAAGGAGCATCGAACGAGATGTACAACGAGGACATTCGACTAGCTATCGACGTTGGTAGCAGTAAAGTCTGCAGCGTAGTAATACGTCGCGATAACTATCAAGAGCCCGAGATTTTGGCGATCAATGTGTTGCCGAGCGAGTCGATCCATGACGGGGACGTGATGAATCGGAGCGAGGCGACAGCCGCGGTACGGACTTCGGTTAGCGAGGTATCCAACCAGTGTTCGCTCGATTTCAATAAGGCCTACGTAGGTTTTGGTGGGAAACACGTCGACTCTTACTTCGGCACCGGGACAGTGAGCGGTTTTGATTTTGCGACTGGCGTGACAGAGGAAGATATTGTCCAGGCCGTTAGGATCGCGGCCAACGAGCGCGTCGAGGCGACCGATCACCTTCTTTACGCGACTCCCACGATGTATCGAGTGGACGGCGACACCGAGTTTCGGAAGCCGCCCGTCGGAATGCACCCCAACAGCCTTGAGGTAGAGGCGCTCCTCGTCGTTTCGGACATGGAGCACTACCGGACAGTTTTCGACGCTGTCGAAGCTACGGGTGTGAGGCCCATACATGGGGGATCGACGCTCGTTGCTGAATCCGAATATCTGCTGAGTTCGTACGAGCGCGACGCGGGCGTGGCGCTTATCGACATCGGAGGTAGCGACACCGAGATTGCGGTGTATGTCCACGGTCGTGCCGTTGTGCTGAACTCCCTACCAATTGGTGGTTTCCACTACACGAATGACATCGCGTTCGCGTACGAGTTGCCGTTTGAGAACGCCGAAGCGGTCAAGCTGGCCGCTGGCACACTTTTGGGCGACACGATGGGATTCGATGACGAGATTGATCCGTCGGCCCTTACGGGTTCCGAGCGCGTCGTCGACGTTGAACGTTCATTGACCCGTGTCTCGGTATCTAACCTCTTGAAGGAACGTGCGTCCGAGACGATGTCGTTGTACAAGTCTCGACTTTCCCAAATCTCCGGATTGCCGGACACCGACTTCCTGACGGTTGTCTTCACAGGTGGTGGATCCAAGCTGACGGGCCTGACTACCTTCGCCAAGACCAGCATGGGACTGCGAGGCCGTGTTGAAGTCCGCAAGCCCACCGGCATCAAGAGTTTGCCGGATGACGTGAGCGACCCGGCGATGTCTGGTGCGATCTGCATGGCTTTGCGGGCTTTGGACCGCATCGAGCGTGATAACCACGTCGAACGTAAGCCGATTACTATCCTGCACTCGACGACGGAAGACGAAGGGGAAAGGGAACCGGTTGCGGTCGCTGAGCCGTCCGGAATGGGTGCGAAGATCCGGTCGCTGCTCGGTCGATAACGGAACCTTTCGTCCGTTAGTCTCGTAACCCTTTTCGGGTAAACGTACCTCAGTGCGAAGTGTAAAGTTAAGTTGAAGGGCAACGAGCTTCTGGAGATGCATTCGCATTGACGGGCTGAGGTGAGAAGCGAGTTCCCGCGCATGATGAAGGGCGCATCAGGTCAAGTTGGCAACATCCTTATCAACGTCAATCAGGCGCAGGCGAAATCCGTCGGTCAATATCAAGGTGGTAGGCGTCGGCGGTGGAGGTTCTAACGCGCTCACACGGATGTATCGCAGCCGTATTCCGAGTGTGGAGTACATTGCTGCGAACACCGATGCGCAGGCGCTTGCTCATACCGAGGCATCGATTAGATTGCGCGTCGGAGACCGCGTAGCCGGTGGTTTGGGTGTTGGCGGCAATCCGCAGCTTGGGCGAGAATGTTTTCTCGACAGTCGTGAGGAGATTCGTGAAGTTTTGAGTGGTGCGGACCTCGTTTTCGTCGCCGCGGGCATGGGTGGGGGAACCGGAACTGGAGGAGCACCCATAGTTGCGAATATTGCCAAGCGCGAATTGGGTTGTCTGACCATAGGCGTCGTCACTAAACCGTTTCCCTTTGAGGGATATCAGCGCGAACAGCAAGCAGTGGATGGTTTGCATCGGCTCGCCGAAGAAGTCGACACGATGATCGTGATTCCGAACGAGCGATTGCTGCTAGTTTCGGCGCCGGATACCTCGGTCGAGGTGGCGTTCAGGATGGCTGACGAGGTACTTCGACAGGGGATACAGTCGATAACTGAACTTCTTTTGTTGCCGGGCGAGATCAACCTCGATTTCGCGGATCTGCGGACGGTGATGCGCGATGCTGGCCCGGCGTGGATGGCGATAGGTAAGGGAAACGGAATTGATCGGACGCAGGCGGCGATTACGTCGGTTCTCCGGTCGCCGCTCCTTGAAGTCAGCATTGACGGTGCCATGGGAGTGCTGTTGAACATCACCAGCGGCCCTGATTTGATGATGGCTGAGGTGCGCAAAATCTCTGAGACCGTGAAACAGCAGGTGCATCCTGAAGCCGAAATCATATTCGGCACTACGCAGGACCTGCGCATGGAGAACGAGCTCAAGATCACCATCATCGCGACGGGTTTTGAAGACACCGCCGGTATCGACGCATATGCCGATGAGATGGAGCGAGAGTCGGACGAAGAGGCGCAAGAGGGTGGCACGATGGGCGCTACTTTCGCAAACCCAAGCCTAGAACGCGGGTATCAGCGTTACATCAGGGATCGCTAGTCCCTAAAGCGGTCCACGACGATTCGGGCGGTTCAGTCAAATGAGCCCATACGAATATCGTCGCGTCGAGCGGTCACGGTACCCGGAACTTGACGATGCTGTGTGTCGGCGATCATCAGAATTTGTCGTAAATTGCCTTCAATAATCTGAGCACATGAGACAGGGCATGTAGTATATTTTTCGTCACGAGCACTACATATAGTGTTTGGTGCTCTGGAAGAAATAGGAGGCACTGGCAATCGTCGAGGGCGCGATTGCGGCTTAAGATGCACTGCCCGAACTGTCAACACCCAGACACTAGAGTGCTTGATACGCGTGTCAGAGACGACTCGGTACGAAGGCGGCGTGTATGTCCTGAGTGCGAATTTCGCTTCACGACACTAGAACGTGTGTACAATTCAAGTGTGATGGTTGAAAAGAGAAGCGGGAAGGTTGAACCCTTCGCCGTCGACAAGTTGACTCGTAGCATCGAGATCGCCTGCGCGAAGAGATACCTGCCGGTGGGAGCAATCGAACAGATCGTGGAAGAGATCCAACAACGGGCGTTGAATGAAGGGCGTGAGCGGATCGAATCCGGAGTGATCGGTCAGATGGTTCTTAATCAGTTGAAAGAGCTCGACCTGGTGGCTTACCTTCGTTTCGCTTCGGTCTACAAGGACTTTGAGGACCTCGAAAGGTTCGCCAACGAGGCGATCAACTTGGAGCATGATCGATCGGATGATTCTGATCTACAGGGAACTCTGTTGCCCAGTCTCGCTTCTTCCGCGACACGTCAGCCGTCAAGGCGCAATTGACGCGAGGGCAAACCACCTCTGTAAAAGTATTTAGCAGCGTGAATGGTCACGCGGAGGAGATTAGGGCAAGAGATGGCACAGGCAACAGGCAGATGGACGCTCGACGTGCCGGACGAAGGCTTCGTTCCGGCAGAGATTTCCGAAAATGCGGAAGTGATTCTGGAGAAGCGATATCTGCGGCGCGACCAGAACGGCAAAATCGTCGAGGACGCGCAGGGCATGTTCCGACGTGTCGCCCACGCCATCGCGAAAGGCGACACCCTTTACGGTGCGACGCCTGATCGGGTAGACCAAGTCGCAGACCGCTTTTACCAGCTGATGGCCAGCCTGGACTTCCTGCCTAACTCGCCGACGTTGATGAACGCAGGTACGGGCCAGGGCACGTTGTCTGCGTGCTTCGTGCTTCCATTGGCAGACACGATGGAAGGCATCACACGGGCATCCCATGATCAAGCGATGGTGCAGAAGTTCGGCGGCGGAACTGGTTTCGCACTCTCTGAACTCAGACCAAAGGGATGGTCGATCTCGACGACGCATGGGAAGGCGTGTGGCCCGGTCGAGACGCTGCGCTACCTCTCAGCTACGTCGCGGTTGGTAACTCAAGGTGGTAAGCGAGATGGCGCCAACATGGCAGTGATGGATGTGCACCACCCCGACATCCTTGATTTCATCTCCTGCAAAACCGTTGAGGGAGAGATCCACAACTTCAACATTTCGGTCGGCGCTTCCGACGAGTTCATGGAAGCGGTGATGGAGGATACTGACTACCCGCTTTACTTCCGAGGTGATCCGGCAGATTCCGAAAGCGAAAAGGTTGAGGTCGGCCGAGCGAACGCGCGGGAAGTTTTCGAGAAAATCATTGATGGGGCTTGGCTGAACGGCGAGCCTGGAATGATATTCCTCGATGAGGTGAACCGGAACAGCCCGGTCAAAGACATCGGCATGATCACGGCGACTAACCCGTGTGGTGAGCAGCCGTTGCTGCCGTATGAGTCGTGCAACCTCGGTTCGATCAATCTATCGAATTTCGTCATCGGCAAACTGGCGACCGGCGTCATCGATAGGACACCGGCGCAGCTGGATCTGCTGCGTCCGGAATATGCCGGCATTCATGCACACACTTTGGAGAAGCTTCCGGGCATCGATTGGGACCGGATGGGCGGAGCGGTCAAACTGGCGGTCCACTTCTTGGACAACACGATCGATGTCAACGAGTACGCGATCCCTGAGATCAGGTCGATGAACCTGCAGACGCGCAAGATCGGCTTGGGCGTCATGGGCTTTGCCGACATGCTTGTTGCGCTCGGCATCCCGTATGACTCCGCTGAGGCGGTCGTTATCGGTCGGGACGTGATGCGTTTCATCATGGAGGTTGCTGACCAAGCGTCGGCAGATCTGGCAGAGGTTCGCGGTCCGTACGGCGCGTGGCACGAGAACGGCGTAAAGCACCCGAGAGTTCGGAATGCATGCCGACTTACCGTCGCACCGACTGGCACGATCTCGATGATCGCTGGATGCTCGAGCGGGATCGAGCCGATATTCTCGCTCGCGTATCGCAAGCACAACATCCTCGGTGGCGACACTACGCTCATCTACGCGGATAACAACTTTGAGCGAGTCGCTCAGGAGCGAGGCTGCTACAACGACGATCTGTTGAACGATCTATCCGATGGCAACTCGTTGCAGGAACGCGATGACGTTGATGACGATGTCAAGACGCTGTTCCATGTTGCGTCCGACATCTCGCCTAGCGATCACGTGTTGATGCAGGCGGCGTTCCAGGAGAGCGTCGACGCGGGAATCTCCAAGACGATCAACTTCCCCAACGAGGCTACTAGGAGCGATGTCGAAGAGGCGTACATGCTGGCGTGGAAGACGCGCTGCAAAGGCATTACTGTCTACCGGGCCGGCAGCCGCGAGAAGGAAGTTCTGACTGCAGGGACGGGTGAAAACGCTGACGTAGCTTCAGACGACGCCGCCACCGAGGAAAAAGGCGTAGTGGCGTATGTCAACCGCATGCCGCGACCCGCAGTGCTCGAGTCGAAGACCGTTCTTGTCGAAACGGGTCGGGGCAAGATCTACATCACCTTGTCGTTCACCAGCGATGGGCACCTCTTCGAGGTCTTCACCAACCACGGCAAAGCTGGTGGTAACGACAGCGCGATGGCAGAGGCGCTATCCCGGATGATCTCGCTCGCTCTGCGGTCAGGCGTGTCACCGGACGCTGTGATAGATCAGATCATCAACATAGTTGACAACCCGATTGTTACGCGCGGAGGTCAGATCCTATCGGTTCCGGATGCGATTGCCAAAGTGATCAGGACACATGCGTATTCGCCGCCGAAGGGGATCATCTCACCAGATGTCGATGCAAGCCAGATAGCATTGCTCAATCCGCCGAAATCCAGCGAGATCGGCATGCCTCAGACCTCCCAATCTGCCGCCAACGGAACCACCAAGAACTACGAGACGACCGAGTCGTGCCCCGACTGCTTCGCTCCTAACATGGCGTTCGAAGAGGGGTGCAAGAAGTGCTATGTGTGCGGGTACAGCAAGTGCTGATGGGTTGTTGACAGGATCCATGTGACCCAATGTTTGGACAAAGCAAACCGCTGATAGCCCTCACGCTAGGCGATCCGTCGGGCATCGGGCCAGAAGTGGTCGTGAAGGCTCTCGCCGATCCGAGCATCAACGACGCAGCGCGTATGTTCGTTGTCGGGACCGAGGGGACTGTCAATCAGGCCGCGGCTGAAACCAACATCGACATTCCGGTCATCACAATCGACTCTCCCGAGGATACGCCCGATACGAATGAAGTGATTCCCGTGCTAAGTGTTGGGCATTACGAAGACGTAGAGTTTCCTCAAGGAAGGCACTCAGCCGATTCGGGGCGTGCATCCCATCTCTGGGTCGAGACATCAGCGAAGATGTGCCTAGCAGGTGACATCGATGCGATGGTCACTGCCCCTGTCAACAAAGAGTCTTGGCAGATGTCTGGCGCGGCTGATCTGGGACACCAAGAGGTGTTCAAACGTCTGACGAACAGCGCCACTGTTTACACCATGCTTGTCAGCGGGATCCTGCGATGCATGCATCTCTCGACACACAAGTCGTTACCAGAAGCCTGCGCATTTGTTACCACCGAGAATGTGCTTACGGCCGTTCGGATCACTGACGATCACATGAAACGTTGGGGATTCCTCAACCCGCGCATCGCGGTGGCGGCTTTGAACCCGCACGCCAGCGACAATGGTCTGATCGGCGATACCGAAGCAAAAGAGATCACTCCCGCTATCGAGGCAGCGCGGATGGACGGCATCAACGCGACGGGGCCTCATCCAGCTGATTCAGTCTTCAATCAGGCGATCGACGGAATGTACGACGTGGTCGTCGTCATGTACCACGATCAAGGTCACATTCCGATTAAGGTTCATGGATTCGAGGAATCGGTTTCGGTGAATCTCGGCATTCCGTTCATTCGCACCTCCGTCGATCATGGCACCGCTTTCGATATCGCGGGGCAGAACAAGGCGCAGTCGACAAGCATGGTGGAGGCAATCAAGCTCGCCGTCGCCCTCGCCACCCGCCGCGGAATGGCGTGAAAGCGCTAACTGCCGGTTGAGAGGTAGTGGCGCACGCCGAAGCGCCAAACTTGGAGTGACATAACAAGGAACGCGATTCCGATCACTGGCGCGAAGTACTGGAACCACAAAGGCGTCCCTAAGGGATCGGGCGTCCCCATGATCGCAAGCGACGGGAAGTAGCTCACGCACGCCAACGGGACTCCGAATGTGAAAAAGTTGCGGAACCACGGGCGGTAGATGTTGATCGGGTATTGAGTGGTCTCAACGCCGCCGTAGGTCATAGCATTCATGATCTCCAACGTCTCCGTAGTCCAGAACGCCAACGTCGCTTGCAGGACGATCAGACCTGCAAACAACGACGCTCCGCCAGCAATCGAGCCCAGCAAGAGCGCGATATTTGGAAGGGTCCAATTGAGATCGAGGTGCATCGCTGCGAAGGTCAACGCGAATAAGCCGGGCGTCAACCGGCTGACACGCCGCAACGTCAACTCTTGACCCGCCAATTGGAGGGCTGTGGAGCGCGGACGCGTGAGGATCCGGTCGAAATCGCCGGATTTGACCATGTTGCCGAACAGATCGAAGCCGGTCGATAAAGCATCCGCAACGGCGAACGATATGTTCACTATCCCGTAGATAAAGGCGACTTGGTAAACGTTCCAACCAACTAGGGACCCGAACCGGTCGAACAGGACGAATATCGCCATCAACTCCCCGACAGTGATGATGAGACGTCCGCCGAGTTGCATGAGGAACGACGCCTTGTATTGCATCTGAGCCTTGACCGAGACGGACAGGAAGCGTCCGTAGATGTAAAGAGCGTTCAGCATCTTCAGCCTCCTTGAATCACCACTCGCCTCAAAGCTCGATACATCGCGATCCTGCCGGCGACGATGAATGCCAATGTCCAGATCAATTGATGTGCCAAGTGTCCACCGAATTCAGAGGTTGGGATGTGACCTAGATACAGTCGATAGGGCGTATCTACAAGCCCTCGGAACGGCATCGCATTGATGAAAGGCTGCGACCAGTCGGGGTAGAGTGGCAGCGGAACCAGCATCCCAGAGAAGATCAGGACCAGTCCGAACGTCAGTTGCATGACGCCGTCACCCGTAATCGTCCACAGCATCGTGACGTTGAGGAAGGTCGTGATCGCGCTGCTGAGAAGCACAGCGGCGCACATCGAGATGGCGAACGCCAATGCGGCCGCAAGAGAAACCGGCGGCGACATTCCCATCAAGATGAAGGCGAAAATCAAAAGCGGCATTGCTCGCATCAACATCGGCGCGGTTCGCCAAGCAAGAGCGCGGCTGAACCAGTAGTTGTACAGGTCAACGGGCCTGACCAGTTCGTACCCGATCCCACCTGATCTGATCAATGCTCGGATGTCCGTATCGATGTTCCAAGGCAACGCAGCGAGGAAGGCTTGGCCGAGCCAGATGTAGGTCTCGACATCGCTGGCACTGATCGGCTGTTCCGCGTTCGTTGACCTATAAAACGCCTGGAAGATCATCACTCGGATCAATCCCCAAACAACCTGCGTCGTCAATCCGGCGATCGCTGCCGAGCGGTACTGGAGCAGACTGCGAAACTTAGCGCTGAGAATTGCCCAGTAACTGATCACGCCGACTGTTCCCGGTAGATACGAGCAATCGTTTCCTCAATGGGCGGGTTCTCGACGAAAAGGTCTTGCACTTCATTCTCCGAAGTGACTTGTGAAATGAGTGCTGCAGCCGAAACACGCTCGGGATCGAAGCTGATATGCACCCGGTTGCCGTCGTGCGCGGCAATGGCGGCTCCGGGATGGATTGATGGCGTCGCGTCGTCAGCCAACTCGATCACCAATCTACGCTCGATCCCGACACGCCGCCGAAGGTCATCTAGAGTGCCGTCGGAGATGATTTTGCCGTCGTTGATGATCATGACGCGATCGCAAATCACCTCTATGTCGTCCATGTCGTGGGTAGTCAGGATGACCGTGGTGCCCCGTTCCTGATTGAAACGCTTGATGAACTCGCGAAACGCGATCTTCGACACCGCATCCATTCCGATGGTCGGTTCATCTAGAAATAGGATGGCAGGGGAGTGAAGTAAAGCGGCGGCCAGATCGCAGCGCATCCGCTGACCAAGGCTCAACTGTCTGACGGGCACGTCGAGTAAGCCTTCGATATCCAGCACGGCTATGAATTCATCACGATTCGATGCGTATTCGGTTCGCGGAATGCGATAGATGTCGCGCAGCAGGTCGAACGATTCGATCACGGGCAGATCCCACCAGAGCTGTGTTCGCTGGCCAAACACGACGCCGATTCGGCGTACGTGGTCGCTGCGATTGCGCCAAGGGACACGGCCCAGAATCTCGCAGCGACCAGAATCGGGGACTAGGATCCCCGACATAACCTTGACGGTCGTCGACTTTCCCGCGCCGTTCGGTCCGATGTAGCCGACTAACTCGCCGGGCTCGATCGAGAAATCCACGCCATTCAATGCGTCGATGGTCTGATACCTGCGGCGAAACATGCCGCGCACGGCACCCATCAGTCCAGCTTCACGTTCTGAAATTCGGAACTGTTTGACGAGGTCTTCTACAACTATCTGCGACATGGCGAAATCTGCGCTGATTGGTGACCTCAAACGCGCGAAAACACCCGACCGCTAGTTTCGGATGGCGTGTCAGGCTCACTTCGGCGACGGGTTTCGACTGCCGTTTGAGGGGTACGCAATCATACAACGCCGCATCCTGACCGGACGGTTTGAGCGCAGGGCAAACGTATAATCGACATCACTGCGAGAAGCCTGATTTTCGGGCTGATATTGCGCTTAACCCAATCACCAATTTACGAGGCGACGCTGTGAAGGTTGCATTCATCGGCGGCGGCGTGATGGCTGAGGCCATCATCTCCGGCATGAGGGAAGCGGCTCTAAACGTTGACATCATCGTTAGTGAGCCGATAGCCGAACGCGCCTCCTATCTTGAGAGCACCTATAACGTCGCGATCGCGGGGAACAACGTCGATGCGGTGTCGAAAGCTGACCTCGCGGTGCTATCGGTGAAACCGCAACAGCTCGGGGATGTGGCGGACGAGATCCGCGACGCTGTCGCTTCGTTGCCGGAGATTACGTTCATGTCCATCATGGCCGGCGTTCAGGCGAAGACGATCATCAGTCAGATCGGATGCGATCGTTTGATCCGGATCATGGCCAATACTCCAAGCCAAGTTAGTGCGGGTGCGACTGCTTGGACCGCGTCAGCGACTGTTTCCTCTGAAATGCGAGATTTCGCGTCTGAGATGCTTGCGTCCTTCGGCGAGCAGGTCTACTTCGAAGATGAAAAACTCGTCGATATTGCAACTGCGCTCAGCGCTAGCGGTCCCGCTTACGTCTTCGTGTTCATGGAGGCATTGATCGATGGTGCGGTTCAACTTGGCATGACGAATGCTGACGCGCGTGCGTTGGCGATCCAGATGGTGCTGGGGAGTGCCGAGCTAGCCAAGCAGACCGGCAAACATCCAGCCGAACTTCGCAACATGGTGACGTCGCCGGGTGGCACAACCGCAGCGGCCCTTCATGCACTGGAAATCGGCGGGTTTCGCAAGATTTCGATCGATGCAGTGATCGCCGCATTCGAACGCGGGGAGGAGCTTGCGAAGCTGTCCGACGGCTAGGTTCGAGAATCGGCTGAAATATACTTAAGTGTTTGGCGCGTAGACCCGCTGCGTTCGAATTAATTGCGCAGGGTCGAAGCCTGACAGATCACTCCAGACCACCGTCGCCGCAGGAAACGTACAGCCATGAACCCGACCGAGATCCTTAAGACCCGCCCATCGGCGCAGATCGACGAGTTTCAACCGGGCGACACGGTAACCGTCAACATGGTCATCCGCGAAGGCGACCGCGAGCGCGTGCAGGCGTTCCAAGGCAATGTCATCGCAGGTCGATACCGCGAGGAAAAGATCCCGAACCCAGGCGCGACGTTCAAGGTTCGACGCGTTTCGTACGGCATCGGCGTTGAGCGCATCGTCCCGTTCCACAGTCCGACTCTCGAGTCTGTGAAAGTGACCCGACGCGGTAAAGTTCGACGTTCGAAGCTCTACTACCTCCGTGGTCTAACCGGTCGCCACGCTCGCATCAAGGAACGACGCTGAGTTTAGACTCTGTCCTCAGCATCAATCGAGCAATCCCCAAGTCGTCTTCGAGGGGAAACGATACGGTCGTCCATTCGCCGCCGCTTCTCGCGTCGTTTGAGAGGCATTGAACCATGTTCGTCGACGTCGCAGTTGACTTTTCCGATAAGGATCGGCTCCGCACTTACACCTACGCCGTTCCCGATGGAGTCGTTGTTCAACCCGGAGACCTCTTGTGGGTGCCGTTTGCGTACCGGCCCATCCAAGCGATCGCGATTGCGGTCTCTGAAAAGACCGAGGTCGACAACGTTCGAGAGATCGATAGCGTCGTAGAAGGCGGGCCATTCATCTCGCAATACCTGCTCCGTACCGCCGTATGGATAGCTGATTACTACCGAACGAGCATCTTCCGATCTTGTGTCGCGATGTTACCGCCGGGAGCGAACCAGCAGCTTCACATCTGGGTTTCCCGAGGCGAAATCGCCGAGCGTGCAGACGATCTACTAGCCGGGTTCTCAATCTCGCAAGAGCAACGAAGCGTTCTGAACGAAATTCCCCGCATTGGCCGTATCCGCCGCGATCGTTTGGTAAGGAAGATCAAGCGAACCAACGAGCGTCATCTTGATGCCCTCGTTCGTAACGGCATCGCTGTCGAAGAATCGATCTGGGAGCGGCCGCGTGCCAGTGCCGTGTTCAAGGCTCACGTCAACCTCTCAGCTGATATCGATCTTGATGCAGCAATCGAACGATACGAAAAGAGACGCGCTTACCGACGCGCAGAGTTCGTGCGTCATGTTGCTGCCTCATCTAAACCTCTTCCACGGCCCGAGCTATCGAAACTATTCGGGTCTCACATCGTCAAGGCAGTGATCGACGACGGGGTGGCAGAGATCGAAAGCGTTCGGGTTGAGCGAGACCCGCTCGCAGACTACGCGGTCCAGGACTCGATAATTCACGATTTGATACCGGAACAAAGCGAAGCGATCAGTGCGATATACGACAGCATCGACGATGCATCAAACGGCGGTGACGGTGGCAAGTTCCTGTTGTTCGGTGTGACTGGCAGCGGCAAGACGGAGGTGTATCTGCGGGCGGTCGAAAAGTGCATCGAAGTCGGTCGGCGGGCGATCATCATGGTGCCCGAAATCGCAATGACGCCGCAGACGCTCCAGCGCTTCGCTTCAAGATTTCCTGGTCGGATCGCGCTCCAACACTCTGGTCTCTCGATCGGCCAACGCTTCGACCAATGGCACCAGATAAAGGCTGGCAGATACGATGTGGTGATCGGTTCACGGTCCAGCATCTTCGCTCCGGTGGACGATCTTGGGTTGGTAGTGATCGATGAGGAGCATGAATGGACCTTCAAGCAGAGCGACCGCGCACCTCGATACCACGCACGGGATGTTGCTGCGAAGTTGTGCGAGATCACCGGCGCGACCCTTGTGCTCGGGAGTGCTACTCCCGACATCGGAACGTATCAACGGGCATCCGATTCGTCGGTACCGAACGACGTCACATTGTTGAGTCTTCCGCGTCGTATCAACGAGGCGCTCGGAGTGGCACATCGCGCGAAATCTGGATATGCCGAATCGCAGATCGTCGACATGCGGATCGAAATACAAGACGGCCATCGCGAAATGCTCAGCAGACCTCTTCTTGAAGCGCTGAGCGAAAATGTCAGTCGCGGGGGAAAATCGATCTTGTTCATCAATCGGCGTGGCAGCGCATCGTTTGTCCAGTGCGTAGATTGTGGCACGATCCGCACTTGCCCGAACTGCCAGACGCCACTAACACTGCACAGGAATCCGCGACAAGGCGGCGGTAGCAGGCTGCAGTGCCACTACTGCAGCTACTCAATAGGGGCTGCCAGGCAATGTAGGGACTGCGGAGGTAGTGGCATCGCTCGTCGCGCTGCGGGTACCGAAGGCGTTGAGGAAGCAGTCCAAGGTTTCTTTCCCAACACACCCATCATCCGTTGGGATTCGGACACCGCACGCAACGCTGCTGAGCACACTAAGCTGCTTGACGAATTCCAGAGTGCCGGCAACCACATTCTGGTCGGCACGCAGATGGTGGCCAAAGGTCTTGACATTCCGACTGTTTCGCTGGTGGGTGTGATTGCTGCCGACATTGGGTTGGCTGTGCCGAGTTTCCGATCGGCGGAGCGGACGTTCCAGATACTTTCGCAGGTGACTGGTCGTGCGGGGCGTGCCGACACGGCAGGCAAGGCGATCATCCAGACATTCCAGCCGGACCATTTCGCAATCGCAGCGGCTGCCGCCCAGGACTACCGAGGGTTCTACGAGCACGAGATCGAGACGCGGCGTCATTTCGAACTGCCGCCGTTCAGTCGCTATGCACGACTTGCTTACGGCGCATATGAAAGCAACGATGCTGAGATGGAGGTGCGAAGCGTCCGAACTCGCATCGATCAGTTCATCGACAGCACCTCTTCATTGGATATCGAAGTAGCCGGGTCTTCACCCGCGTTTCCGGCACGGCAGGCGGGACGCTATCGCTGGCAGATCCTGCTGAAAGGCCGGGATTTCGCCAGCATTCTAGACGAAGTTCCGCTAGGGCCGGGATGGACCACTGATATCGACCCGATCGAGATGACCTGAAATCTTCGTCATCCAATTTAGGCGCAGATAGAATTTGCAACACGTCATGGCTATTCGTGAAATCCGGATTTTCCCCGACCCCATCCTGCGCAAGAAATGTCGGAAGGTGCGTCGCGTTGACGACGATGTTCGCAAGCTCGCCATCGACATGGTCGAAACCCTCGTAGATGCGGAAGGCGTCGGACTTGCAGCCAATCAGGTCGGGGTTCTAAAACGGGTTATTGCCCTCCATCTGCCTGAAGAGGATCCTTACTGGCTGGTGAATCCTGAGATCGTCAAAGCTGAGGGGCAGCGGGAGATCGACGAAGGGTGCCTGTCTCTGCCGGGATATGTCGGACTGGTCAATAGGTCGGTCAGCGTTACTGCCCGCGCCCTCGATGAAAACGGCTCGAAGTGGCGCGTAAGTACGGAAGAGCTTCTTGCTCAAGCCCTCGAGCATGAGATCGACCATCTGAACGGCATTATGTTCATGGATCATCTCCTCGAGCACGAACGGCTACGGGAGGTCGGTGAAGAGCCGGAAGAGGGTGAGACCCACCTCCACGACGTGGACTACAACATCGCGGCTCACCACTCCGACGCTGAACCCGGTCATGCCCACGAGAGCGACACGGTACCCGAGTTACTGGTGGCCAAAGCCAAATTGAGCGAGGTCACCCCCGGCCACTCGATGTCGGAGCTTGCGTACGATCTGCAAGATGCAGATTCGAGGGACGGAGAAAACGCTGATCGCAACGAGTGATCCGCTCAACATTCGGTCAGGGTCTAGGCTCGCTCGGTGCTATACTTTGATGTTTGAGGCTTCGATTCACTGCGTTGTATCGAAGTCATTTTTGTGAATGCCGCCAAACGGGATTGGCGGTTGAAGAACACCAGACCCAGAGTGGACAGCGACCCGCAAGACGACTGCTTGGCGCCGAATTCGTCGGCTCCGCGTCGACGTGCGCGCTATCACGGTTGATTACACGTGGCACGTGACTTAAGAGGTCTGATCTTCGTAGCGGCACTCGTCATCATCGCCGCTATCGTCATTTCCATCCCGCGGATTAATTTCACCGTCTATAACTTCGAGTTCGACCGCGGCAACGACGACGCATTTCTAGGGCTCACGCTCGGACTTGATCTCCAGGGTGGTACGCACCTCATCTACGACATCGTCACCGATGACGGCGAGCCGCCGACCGCTGAGGATGTCGAAGGCATCCGCACCATCATCGAACGGCGAGTAAACGCGTTCGGTGTGAGTGAACCGACAGTTCAGGTGCTAGGGAACCCGCCCGATCGCATTCTTATCCAGCTACCGGGCCAGAGCGAGTCATCGCTCAACCTTGCGATCGAGGGCGGCGATGTGACACCGGAGGATATTGAAGCGTTTTTCGAGTCGGAGCTAGGCAAAAGCGGTGTTGAGGTTGTCGTTAACGAAGACGCCTCGTTGATCGTGACGTTTGACGACTTTGATGGGAGCGAGTCGGACGCTTGGCGCACGCAGTTCCAGGAAAAGTACCCGACCACGATCAGGGCCACATTCGAATATGAGATCATCGAGCCCGTTCTGGATCCAACTACATCAATCGCAACGGATGACGATGCCGACGCGTCTGGAGGCGAAGACGATGAGGACGCGGAAGGCGAGCATGCCGAAGGTGATGAGGATGCCGAGGACGAAGAGGCTGCTCAGGATGACCCTATGTTGCCGGAGCGAGTCGCGCCATCAACGGAGGACGTGCAAGCTGCGTTCGAGTCCGCCGGCTTCGACGATGTAGTCGTCGGCGATGGTGAGGACACGATCCTCTTCCTGACCGACGAGGGGGGCAATTTCACTCAGGCGGACGCGATCTACTTCGAGGCTGAATTCAGCGGACAGTTGGAAGATCGAACATTCGACGACGAAGGAAACATCCAACCGTCCGACATCGAGAACCTGACACGTCAACTCGCTGACGTGGGTAACTTCGCCTCCATCCGAACACCGGGCAACATCCTCCAATGGACCGTAGCCGGCGGCGTCCAAGAGGCCAAGGCTCTCATTGGCTCGACTGCGCAGCTTGAGTTCCGAGAACGCAAGTGCGGACCGCTTGTGCCGCCTTCCGAAGTGCCTACCGAAGAGTGGCCGCCGGACGGCCTGTCGGAGACTGAATGGCTGCTCCTACGTTGCGCTTCGCCACACTACTTCACCGAACAGGCGACCAACATCTCCGCTGAGGATCTCGACGATGCCTTCCCATCGATCGAAGGCACCCCGCCTGAACCGGTAGTGACGATCGTTTTCAACGAATCGGGTCGCGACGCCTTTTTCGAGGTAACGGGCCGCGTTGCGAGAAACCGTGACATCTTGGCGATCTATCTCGACAACGTCGAACTCGTCGCTCCCACGGTAAATACGCAAGGCGGACAAGGTATCGCCGATGGCCGGGCGATCATCTCAGGTGGCGACTTCACCACGGAACGTGTGCGTACCCTAGCGATCCAGCTTCGCTCAGGTGCGTTGCCGGCCGAGCTTGAGCTTTCGGAGGAACGTACCGTCGATGCAATCCTTGGTGCCGACTCTTTGCGGCGCAGCCTTGTTGCCGGTGGAATCGGGCTTGTATTGCTGGTCATCTTCATGATTTCCTACTACAAGGTTCCGGGTATCGTGGCCAGCATCTCGCTTGCTGCGTACACGGTTATGCTGCTTGGCATCTTCAAGCTGGTTCCGGTGACCATGACGTTATCCGGAGCCGCAGCGATAATCTTGTCGCTCGGTTTCGCGGTGGACGCCAACGTCCTAATTGCGGAACGCACCAAGGAAGAGCTGCGAGCGGGCAGGGACTTGCTGGCTGCTTTGAACACCGGTTTCGACCGGGCGTGGCCATCGATCCGTGATGGCAACATTTCAACGATCATCACCGCGGTTGTCCTGTTCTGGTTCGGCGACCGATTCAGCACCAGCATCATGCAGGGATTTGCTCTGACTCTGGGAATCGGTGTTTTGCTGAGCATGTTTACTGCATTCTTCGCCAGCCGGCTCATGTTGAGGCTCATAGCCCGTACGGGCATCGGCGCCGGTTCGAACGTCTTCGTGCCTGTGGCAGACCCGGGAGCGGAGGCGCAGTCATAGGCGACTCGGAAACATCACGATGAACTTTGTAGCGCTACGTAAGATATTTCTCCCAATTTCGGGAGTGTTGGTGGTCGTATCGATCGTGCTACTGTTCGCGCCTGGGCTCAATCTTGGTATCGACTTTGTCTCCGGTACGAGCACGACCTATGACTTTGGCAGCGCGGATCCGGGCACCGAAGCTGTAAACGACGCGCTCGTCGGCGCTGGGCATCCAGAAGCGATTGTCCAGAACCTGGGGAACGGTCAGTACTTCGTCAGGACGAACGACCTGGGCAACGAAGGCAAGAATGTGATCGACGCAGAGTTGACCGCATTAACTGGCAATGAGCCGACTACGCTCGAGACCGTGACTGTCGGTTCGTCGGTTGCCGAAGGCACGGTTAGGAACGCGATCACCGCGGTAGTAGTCGCGGCCGTCTTCGTGATGCTCTACATCATGTACGCCTTTCGGACGGTTCCCGGTTCGTACCGCTATGCAGTTTCAGCCGTCGTTGCGCTTGTGCACGACGTGTTGATTGTCCTTGGCGTCTTTGCATTGCTTGGTGTGGTTTTCAATGCTCAGGTGAACGCTATTTTCATAGTCGGCATCCTGACAGTTATCGGATACTCGGTCAACGACACCATCGTGATATTTGACCGCGTACGTGAAAACGTTTTGCTGGTGCCGTCGCGGGATTTCCGTGTCACGGTGAATGCATCGATCCGTGAGTCGATCATCAGATCATTGGGCACGAGCATCACGACGGCGACGGTGATCATGGCGATGCTTCTATTCGGTGGTCACAGTCTGCGCGACTTCCTGATCGTCTTGTTGCTCGGCGTGATCGTGGGAACCTACTCTTCGATATTCATCGCGGCCCAGGTGCTGGTTTCATGGGATGAAGGGGCGCTACAGCGGATCACCCGCCGGCTTCCGAGGTTCCGACGCCGAACGGCTTAACAGCTCTCAGGCGTTTTGGTGTTCAAGGCGCTATTTACACTTTCAGTGTCGGAACAGGTTTGTTACCGGCGCCAGCCAACCAAACGGACGGAGATTGAATGTTCATAGGCGCACACGTATCAACCAGCGGAGGCGTCGACAAGGCAGTCGACCGCACCATCGACATCGGCGCGGAGTGCATGCAGATCTTCGCCGCATCGCCTCGCATGTGGCGGGTTCCGTCCATCAAAGACAAGCCCTTGGCGAGCTACCACGAGAAGATGGCCGAATCGGGTTTAGGTCCGACTATCGTACACGCCAAGTACCTGACGGCTCTCGGATCACCAAACCCAGAACTGGTCGAGAAGAGCCGGACCTCGTTAGCTGCCGAATTGACAGAGACGGTACGGCTTGGTGCGCTGGGTTTAGTGTTCCACCCTGCGAGCCATCGGGGTGCGGGATTGGAAGCTGTTTTCGACCAGTTCGTTGAGGGTGTCCACTTAGTGCTTGAAGCGGCGCCGGGCAACGCGTTGCTGATGCTGGAAACGTCGGCTGGATCGGGCGACCATATCGGGTCGAAGTTCGCTGAATTGGGAAGCTTGATCAAGGCGATTGACCATCCGCGAGTAGCCGCTTGCTTCGACACGCAGCACGTATGGGCTGCAGGTTACGACATCGTGACCAAAGACGGTCTCGACGAGACGATGGAAGAGTTCGACAAAGAGATCGGCCTCGATTTACTCCGATCTGTCCACGCCAACGACTCGATGCGCGACCGCGGATCGTCGGTCGACCGACACGACAACATTGGTCAAGGATTGATCGGCGAAGAAGGTTTCAAAAACATCATGGCCCATCCAGCCTTTGCAGATGTGCCGTTCTATCTCGAGGTTCCGGGCTACGAAAAAGAAGGTCCGGACAAACCCAACGTCGATGCGTTGAAAGCCATCCGCGACGAGGTGGCATCTTAAGCTTCTGGCCTTAATCGCGATGACATATCGAGTGTCCGGCGAAGAGTTCGATGGGATCGTCCTTGATGCCATCGAGCAGTTGGCACCGGAGTTCCGCCAGCGTTTGGAATTCGAAAACGTCGACATCGTGGTCGAGCCAGAGCCGACGCTTGTGCAACTAGCAGAGCTAGGTCTCGATCCTGACGAGACGCTGTTCGGCCTTTCCGAAGGCGTTTCTCTGGCGGATGGCGGGTTTCATGCCGCGACACTGCCTTCGAAGATCACGATATTCCAGAGGCCGATCGAAGAATCTGTCGACGATCTCGAGGAGCTTGAGGACGAGGTTTTGCGGACGGTTTGGCACGAGGTAGGCCACTTCCTCGGATTCGACGAAGACGAAGTGGCCAATATGGGGTTAGGCTGAACGACGGCTCAGCTCCGTTCGGAAGCGAACAGGCCATCTCGAAGAACGACAGAGCGACCATTGTGCGATATGGTGGCCGATCGAAACGCTCGTAACACGGTAACGAAACGCAACATTCGAGAGTCGTCCTCGTGCACTTCGGATTGGTACGCAGGTGCACCCCAGAACGTGTGCTGCGAGCCTCGCAGGATCGTCTGTTCCAGTTCGGAGATAGCGCGTTCAAAGGTGTCTACAGATCGCTCAACAAGTTGCTTGTCGTCGCGATCGACGAACCACAGCGATAGCGTCATCTCGCCGTTGGTGCCGTTTTGGACCTCCGTTACCAGGAACGGACCCTGCTGATTCGAAAAGAGGGATTCGACGGGTTCGCCGGCGGCAGCGGTTTCGCGAACGGCTGCTTGCAACGATCTGAAAAGAGACGACAAATTAGACACCTTGAACGGCGGCACGTGCAACGTCAGCGTGAGTTTTCCGGGTTCAACCGTCATCTCAACACTCTCATGTCACCGACACGCATCGTTATGTTGTCTCTATCCAATTGTTCCAGCAACGCCAAGGAGTATTTTCTGCTAGTTCCGAGCAACTCGCGAACGTCGTTTATGGAGACTTCTTCATTTGTTTGGCAATACTCGACGACCTTATCGCGCATCTCGTCGAAGACCTCGGCTGCAAACACCACGTCGGGTCCGGCACTGATCACCTTACGTTGATCAGTCAGCGCGCCGAGCAATTCAGCGTCGATCTTGTTCCATGCAGGTGGCGAGTAGCGATGCTCTCGCAGCACTTCCATGAACCGATCGGCTTCACGCTTTTGGACGGGGGAAAATTTGACCGCGTGCTTCGACGAACTCACCGTGGTCCCGTCATCTAAGATCGAGCCTTCCTTGACGAAGTGATTAACGATCGCATCGAAACCACTCGCCTGCAATTCGAGACGATTGCGGAGTTCTTGACGCGGCATCCCGCGCCGCAGGGGGTACCGTTCGTGGTACTCGGCAAGTGCTTCCTTCGCCCGGTCGCTCAAAAATCCTAGACGCTCATCCGTCACGTAAAGAGGGGAGATGTCTTCGGTTAGGCAGATCAAATCTCCCGTACCGGTGAGTTCCGAAAGATACGCCTGGGAATCTGAAGTCGACATGTGGGTGGCTTCGGCGATTTGAGCGCCGTTGGCGATGCCGAGTAGATCGAGTGAATGTTTGATAACGTCTTGAGGCCGACCTTCGGCCAAAACTTTCAAGTGCTCGACTACTGCGGGGTCGTTGCGACGGTGACGGGGCGCGTCCATGACCAATGCCACGCCCCCACCGAGGGTGTCGTTGCTGTCGCGGATCACGAATCGGTCGCCGTTGACGATTGGGCGGTCGTTGATCATTTTGATTTGAGCCCAGCCTGTATCTCCCGCCTTCATTTCGTCAGCTTCTAGCAATCGGACCGTGGCCGGTTCTTCCCAAGTGCCTGCGTAAAGGGTCACGTGGTGGTTGTGTTTTATCGGTCGTTTCGCTTCGGAGATGGTTCGCAACGACGCATCGAAAACCGTCGTAGTTTTGAACTGCCCGCGTTTCACCAACGCTTCTCCGCGTTCGATATCAATGTGCGAGATTCCGCTGATGCTGACAGCGACGCGGGTGCCTGGTTGCGCCACTTCAATCTCGGATTTGTGGCTCTGTAGTCCCCTCACGCGGGCCGTTTGCCCTGAAGGCAGTAGGGCAACTTCGTCACCATTTCGGAGTTGTCCGCCATCCAAAGTGCCGGTGACGACTGCTCCGAACCCTGCGACGCTGAAAGTCCGGTCGATGAAGAGTCGGGGCCGATCGTTACTCGTTCGAGCCTCTTTTGCGCTAGCGATTTCGTCGATCATCACTCGCAGCGCGTCGATACCATCTCCGTTCTCAGCCGATACTGCGATTGTTGGAGAGCCTTCTAGCGAGGTGCCTTCAAGCAGTTCCGATACCTCGATCTCAATAAGCTCGATCAGTTCAGCATCGGCAAGGTCGGATTTCGTGATTACGACGATGCCGTCGCGCACCTCCAGTAGGTCCAAGATTGCGAGATGCTCGCGTGTTTGGGGCATTGGACCTTCGTCGCCTGCTACGACGAGGAGTGCCAAGTCGAAACCGCCCGCGCCCATAAGCATGGTTTTGACGAAGCGTTCGTGTCCGGGGACGTCGACGATGCTTATTTCTCGGCCGTCGTCGAGTTCTAACCAAGCGAAACCAAGTTCGATGGTCATGCCGCGCGCTTTTTCGGCTTGCAGACGGTCAGGGTCGATGCCTGTGAGCTTCTGGATGAGCGTGGACTTGCCGTGGTCTACGTGTCCTGCTGTTCCTGCGACGAACATTGGTATGAGCGATCTTCCCGGAAATATCGGTAACTATGGATTATCGGACGAATCCCGGAATCATTCAGCGCACACAGGTTGATAACGCCAAAGCGTTAGCTGTTGGCGTTGGGTGGTAAATCCATTCGCACCACGAGAACCAGTGGGAAAAACGCCCAGAATTGCCCAGAAAGTGGCGATTCAGATCTGGAGTAAGACTCAGGCGGGAAACGTGGTTCCTCGAATCCGGATAGCACGAATCCTCTATGCAGGAATACGCCTAAAAGCTGACCCAAAGGCCGATGAAAGTACCGGTGCAATCTCGGTTGACCTCGTATCCCGGTACCCAAATATGAACGAGTGTCAAGATATTCGGGAACCCACACCCCGAAACGGTCTCTAACTTCGTCGGCACCAAAGTCCCGTTCGACCGTGTTTCGGTTTCGGTCGGAGTGAAATGCCGGATGCAAAACGCTGAAGACAAATTTCCCACCTGGTTTGAGCAATTTCGGCAGCGTATCGGCGAGCGGGGAGATTACCGCTATGTCCATCAAACCCATGGTGCACACAGCGGCATCGAATGGGGAGTCGGAAACGCCCATCAAGGCATCGGAGTCAGCGGCGTTGAGGACTCGGAAGTCGATTTTGTCCTCGTATCCACCTGAGCGTTCTTTGGCGCGTTCGATGAACGACTTCGAGTGATCGATTGCGGTGATGTGTGCGCCGTTGTCGGCCATCCGCCGAGTGAAGCGACCCGCACCGCAGGCGATGTCTAGAACGCGATCACCTTGTTTGAGATCAAGCAACCGTTCCTGCGTGGGTTCGATCAGGTAGTCCTGCGCGGTGTTGCCATCGCCGATCTTGTCGTCCCACCATTCGGAGATTTCGTCCCAGATCTCGACGGCTTCTTCTAAATGGTCGGGGAAATCGATTTGATTTTCATCTTCTCGCATATCGGACTTGATCCTATGCAATAGCGTCTTCATCGATGATGAAACGTTCGAAAACTTCGTTGCCGAGGAGCTTTCCGCGCCGAGTAAGCCGGATGGCACTGTGCTGTTCCTCGATCAATTCGTGCACCTTCAGATCGTTGATTTCGGAACCGTACACTGCATCAATTGGTTTTTCGAAGCGAGCCTCGAAGTTGGATTTGGAAACACCATCGGATAGCCGCAATCCGAGCATCATCGATTCGGACATCGCCATCGATAGGGATGTGGTTTCAACGAAATCGATTGCGACTTCTCCGACATTGATGGATGCTGAACCTGAATCAATAGCGTCAGACATCGTTCGGATGTAGCCCCGTGGCGATTTCATATTCGAGAATCTTTTGCCCATCAGAGACGAATGGGCGCCCGGTCCGACGCCGAGGTATGGAGCGTTGAGCCAGTATGCGAGATTGTGTTTCGAACGGTAACCGGGTAGAGCCCAATTTGAGATCTCGTAGTGTTCGTATCCCGCCGCGTCCAGCGTGTCCATGGCGGTCTCGTACATGTCTGCGGCTAGATCATCGTCGGGAGTGGGAACCGCACCAAGTTCTACATCGCGGTGGAGAGGAGTACCGGTTTCGATCTGCAGGCCGTAAAGCGATAGATGTTCAGTGCCGAGCCCGATCGCACGGCCCAATGTTTGTTTCCATGTTTCGAGCGATTGGTTAGGGAGGCCGAACATCAAATCGATGCTTACGTTGCTGAAACCGCCTTCACGAGCAGTGTGAACCGCTGATTCGGCGTCGTCGTTGGTATGTCGACGCGAAAGAGCGGTTAACAAATCGGAGTCGAATGATTGGACTCCGATGCTGATGCGATTGAACCCAGCATGCCGCCATCGGCCGATCTTCTCCAGATGAACGTCATCCGGATTGGCTTCCAAGGTGATCTCGACGTCGGGTCCGATCCGAGTCGCCGAATCGATTCGATCGAGTATCCCTGCGACGGAATCTGTCGGCAGATATGACGGTGTTCCGCCTCCGAAGAATATGGATGAAACGTCTGGACGTTCTAAACGTCGTCCCCACAGTTCGATTTCGGTGTCCAATGCTTCGAGGAATGAGGGCATCAACCCTTCGATGCCTTCGTAGGTGTTGAAATCGCAGTAGTTGCACTTCGAGAGGCAGAACGGGATATGGACGTATAGCGCGATCGGCTCGGTTATCCCATCAGAGGTCAGAGCCGCGGTACCGGTTGCCGCTGGATTTACGGGAGGGTGGGGCATGAGTTGGTTGTGGCGCCTCCCGACGCTTTGCGCAACCTTGGGCTACGGTGGCGTCCAAAGGCCGCTCGATGATGAGGATGACTGGGATCCCGCCGACGGCGCTTCGGGACCGTGTTGGTGGCCCGCTTCGCGCTGGGCTCGTTCCATCATCTCACGTCGCGCCTCTTCCATCTTGGCTCGCAGCCAGCGTTCGAGTTGATCGAGTTCCGGGGGCGACACGATGAATCGCTCGATGCGATCCGGAATCGGGAGTTGTGGGGAGACAGTTAAAACTAAAGCCGTTTCGTCATCGCCAATTGCATCGTTGAGGCGTTTCGTTAGATGTTCATCACGAGCGCCCGCGGCTTCGGCTTGTCCACCCATGACGACGCGTTGAACCTTTTCGGACATTAGGTTTTGTGAAGCGCATTGGCCCCAATCAATTAACTCGCTCAGGATGTCAGTGTCTTCGAACTCCTCGACGACTGCGCCCCCTGCGACAAGCATTCTGACTAGATTGGAGGCTTGCGGATTGGCTTGTTGCAGTTGGACAATAGCGTCTTCGCCGCGTCCGGTGACAGTCTCGACAAATATGCGTTTGATGAGTCCAGTGGAGACGGCGTGACGGTCGAGTTGGGCTTTGACCGCAGACCAGTAGTCGGACAGGACGGCGTCGTAGCCTTCGAGACCGGGAAACGGCTGGACCAGCCGCACGATTAGCAAAGATCTAGTCATGTCTATTCAGTTCGTGTTCTTTAGACCGAGAACAGGAAGTTCACCATGTCTCCGTCGGCGAAGGTGTAGTTTCTTCCCTCTTGTCGGAGCAGCCCCTGTTTTCGCGCTTCCAACATGCTACCGCACCGCTCGAAGTCGTCGTAGGCCACTACTTCGGCGCGGATGAAGCCGCGTTCCATGTCGGAGTGGACAACGCCTGCCGCTTCCGGGGCCGTGGCGCCTGCGGGGAAGTGCCACGCACGAACCTCCTGATCCGATGCAGTGTAAAAGGTCTGCGTCTTTAGGCATTTCAGAGAGGCATCCATCAGGACTTCGCTTGCGTCGGTTTCGATGCCGAGGTCTTGACGCAGTTCGTCCGCCTCGCCATCGTCCAAACTTCTCAGTTCCTCTTCGACGGAACCGGATATCGGGACGAGGCGGATGTCGTCGCTGATGACGTTCGAACCCAGGGATTCGACCGCTTGGGCCTTTAGATCGTCGCCGTCGACTCCAATGTCGTCTTCACCGACGTTCACCGCGATGACGAGGGGCAGCGCGCTGAGCACGAACGATCCGGAAACCGCACGCGACGCGGATTCGTCGAGCACTAACGATCTCAAGGGCGAGCCTTCTTCGAGCAGCGACTGGATTCCTTTAAGGGCATCGATGTTGGCGACGGCTTGCACACGCTCTGAAGATTTCAAGGCCTTCATGCCGGTTTCTACGCGCTCGACGCGCCGATCGATTAACTCGATGTCGGCGAACAGGATGTCGAAGGTGAGTTTCTCTAGGTCCCCCAACCAGTCGACAGAACCGTCTGGATGTGGAGTGGACGGATCCTCGAATTTTCGGACGACAGCAACCAGCGCTTTGGCTTTCTGTAGCGAATTGACCATTTCACGGGACAACACCGTGCCTGTGGAGTAGTCCACCGGCATATCCCAGAACGTCATCTCTGCGCGGACCTTGCGTCGGCTTTGAAATGCGGTGTCGATGTAATCGAGTCGAGCGTCAGGTTTGGCGCCGACACCGATGTTCACCGACTTTGCTGCGCCGTACATCCCCTTGTCGACGGAGCCACGAGTCAGGGCGTTGAAGATGGTTGTTTTGCCCGCTGCAGCGAGGCCGATTATGGCTGTCGACATACGTTATCGAGGTTCGAATTTGGCGTGATGACCAAGATTCGATTATAGAAATCACTGCCATCTGAAGCTTTCAACGGGCTTGCGCTTTCGTCAATGCAGGATGACGATGGATTAATCTGGAATCGACATGATTCGGCTGATCCACGGCAACGACGAATTCACCATCGCAAACTCGCTCGAGTCGCACCTCGACTCGGTGGGACCGCCAGACCTGCGCGCGCCGAACGTCACGGTATTCGAGGCACCCAACGCTCCGATGGGCGAAGTGTTTGCGGCGGCACGCATATCACCCTTCTTGACCGACCGTCGAGCGGTCGTAGTGAAGGGGATGTTGAAACCGTTTGAAACACGGGGAGCACGCGTTCGATCGGACTGGGAATCGTTTGGCGAAAGGATCGCCAACGAAGGGATGCAGATATCAAATGAGCTCATCTTCGTCGAGAACGAACCGTTGCGGCTCACTTCCAGAGCACTGAAGGCATTGGCCGCGGTGGCTGAGGTTGAGCAGCACAACGTTCCCGATCGGCGTGATCGGGGTAACTGGATCCGCAATCGTTTCGCTTTTCATCATGTCTCGGCCTCGCCGTCTGCCATCAGCCGTTTCAACGACATTGGTGGCGACGACATTAGGCGTCTTGACAGCGAGATCCAAAAGCTCGCGCTGTATGCCGATGGACGGACGTTGCAGCCCAGTGACATCGATCTCATGGTCGCCGACGCGAGCCAAGACGGGATTTTCAACGTGCTGGATGCCATCATCGAAGGCCGCATGAATGTAGCGATCGGAGGGTTTCAGAACCTGATAGCGAACGGCGAATCGATCGAAGGGATACTTGCATTGCTAACGCGCCAGGTTCGAATCCTGATCGTCGCTTCGCATTTGCTCGAAAGACGCGTTCCCCAATCGGAGATCGGTCGTCGGTTGAGATTGAACTCGAGCTGGGTGATCGACAAGACTTGCAAGCAGGCGAGAAGGATTGGGCCGGAGCGCCTGAAAATGATGCACCTGCACATGCGCGATGTCGATTTAGGAATGAAGACAGGACGAGCCGATCGCCGATTGGCGGTCGAGATGTTGGTTTCCGGTCTCGTTGGTCGGTGATCGAGAAATTCGTGTTTCCTTCAAATTGGGATTACGGCGCCTGCGAAACTCTAATGGCTGCAAGTTCGTATCCTTGATTCAGTTATGCTCCGCAAATTGAACGCAGTCTCGATTCTGGGCGCCTTGGCCGCGATGTCTTTGTTGATCGCTGGGTTGATCTCGGCGTGTCAGCAGACAGAACCGACGCCCACGCCAACCCCTGTCCCACCGACGCCTACTGAGGTGGTAATGTTGCCTCCGATAAACACGGCAACCCCGTATCCGGAACTCACTCCGACTTCGACTCCAACCGCGACACCGACTGCGATCCCTACCGCTGCGACGCGAGAAACGGTAAGCATGTATGCCTCCGCACATCGAACGCTCGATCGAGGTGAGTTCAAAGACGCGGAGCGACGGTTTGCGACGATCGTTGAGATCGAGCCTGAATTCGCTCGCGCATGGGCGGGCAGGGGACAAGCGCGCTACTTGCAGGGAAAGTTGGAAGAGGCGATGGTCGATTATGACCGAGCCGTCGCGTTAAGGCCGAACGTCGCATTGATTTACGGCCAGCGTGCGATGGTCCGCGTGGCTCAGGGAGATTTCCAAGGGGCAAAAAGGGATTCTCTCCGTTCGCTAGAGCTTGACGACGAGCAAGTCAACGCACACTTAGTTTTGGGCAGAGTGCGTGCCGCTGAGAACGATTATGAAGCAGCATCTGAGAGTTTCAGGAACGCCATCAAATTGGCGCCGGAAGACGGCGGCGTTTATTGGTGGAGGGGCAGGTATCACCGCGACATCGTGCTCGATGGCGGCGCGGCGTACGCGGACTTCAGTCACGCGATCAAGCTTCAACCAGCGAGGGCGTCCTTCTACTTGGATCGCGGCATCCTTCTGGCCCGTGCCGGCAGTTATGCGGAGGCGAAATACGACCTTGAGGAAGCGATTTCTCTTTCGCAAGATCCGAAGATTCCGACGGTCATTGAGAATGCGGAGCAATGGCTCGAACTCATCGAGGAACGCGCACCGGGGGTCGAACCCGTGGAACCGCCACCTGCGCCGCCGCCCGTCGACTAACTGTTCAACCGGTCTTCCGGCATACGTAGATCATCTCTTCACTGTCTTCCGACAACGGCGAACCGTCGAAGTCGCCGAACACGTCTGTCGCACGCAATGCTGCTGCTTGCAGCATCTGCAAGACCTGTTCGTGGTGCAGGTATCTGAACAGTACGAGCAACTCTTCGCGTTCGATCAATTCGCCCTGGTGATTCAGTGTTTCGATCACTTGCGTGCATCGGTTGAGTTGGCGTGTGATATCAAAATCGTTGCTGCCGGTCAGGACGTGACGGTTGCCCGAGATTTCGTCTTCGATCACGCCCAGTAAGAACGTTTCCTCTTTGTCGTCTTCCAATAGATCGGGCGATGGGTTGAAGAGATTAAAGATGAGCGTCGCGTCACCGGACATGTGGTCGGCGCATCGTTTCAGGGTTTCCAGCTGCTTTCGCTCGTCGGTCACGAGTGCGAGCGTGTGAGCCGGGATGATCACTAGGTCGAAATCGCGTTTGGGTAGATCCAACTCGGAGATGTCTGCTTCGACCAAAGTGAGACTACCTGGCAGGGGAGCCTGGTCCGTTTTTAGTCGACACCGATCCAGCATTGGA
Source organism: Dehalococcoidia bacterium (assembly GCA_965204425.1). Taxonomy (GTDB): domain Bacteria; phylum Chloroflexota; class Dehalococcoidia; order Lucifugimonadales; family Lucifugimonadaceae; genus Bin127. The sequence continues at coordinate 1,267,657 of OZ241990.1, read as the reverse complement.
CGGTTGAGATCGACACCGGTGACATCATGTCCCATCGCTGCGGCAGGGATCGCTATGCGACCTGTACCAACGCCGAGTTCCAGTATCGATCCGCCGTTGCGGTCGATCGCATTTAGGTAGAACTCCAGTTCGCCTTCTGGAGCGGCTTCGTAAAAGATGTCGTAGCGCTCGGCCCAGCGTCCGTAGTCCATTTGCGAAGCAGAAAGGTTCACGGAGTTTCGATTATCCTTGATGGTTGCGTCAAATGATCTTTTCCCGTTTAAGGCGCAACCGTAATGGCATGGAATCTCAAGTAAAACACGGGTTGTGACACGTTGCCCAGACCACTAGCATCACGACAAGACCGTCTCGGTACTGAAACCGCATTTTTGACGCTGGCGCGAGCCCGCGAGCTCGAAGCGCAGGGCCGTCACATCGTCCATCTCGAGATCGGCGAACCTGACTTCGATACGCCCCGACACATCATCGACGCGGCCAAAGACGCCTTAGATGGCGGTTACACGCACTACGGGCCATCGCCGGGAGAGATGCCAGTTCGCGACGCCATCGCAGCGCATCAGACTGAACGGCAGGGATACGAAATCGGCTCTGACCGCATCATCGTAACGCCCGGCGGCAAGCCAGTGATGTTCTTTTCGATACTTGCGCTGGTTGAGGAGGGTGATGAGGTCATCTACCCGAACCCCGGCTTCCCGATCTATGAATCGATGATCAACTACGCCGGCGCGACCGCCGTGCCGATCCCGCTTGAGGAGCGTTTCGACTTTTCGCTCGACGTCGACCGCTTGGAGTCGTTGGTGACGGATCGAACTAAGCTGCTGATCGTAAACTCGCCCAACAACCCTTGCGGGAGCGTGATTCCCGACAGTGACCTTGAGCGCATCGCCAAGATCGCGGTCGAGCACGATTTGGTGGTTCTATCCGACGAGATCTACAAGGACATGTACTACGAGGGAACACACACCTCGATCACGAAGTTCGACGATATGGTCGATCGCACGATCATATTGGATGGTTTTTCGAAGAGCTACGCCATGACCGGCTGGCGATTGGGATACGGCGTTTTCCCTGAATTCATGATGGACGCCGTTACGAAGCTGATGACCAACAGCGTCTCGTGCACCTCCGTCGCGGTTCAGATGGCAGGAATTGCGGCGTTGGAAGGTCCGCAGGACTCGGTTGCCGAGATGATGGATGAATTTCGGATCCGGCGCGACTTGATCGTCAACGGGATGAACAACCTGCCAGGCGTGACATGTCGTGAGCCAGGTGGAGCGTTCTACGCGTTCCCGAACATCTCCGGGACGGGACTCGATAGTCGCACCTTTGCAGACCGGGCGATGGATGAAGCTGGAGTCGCGTTGCTTTCCGGAACCGCGTTCGGAGAATACGGCAACGGATACATCCGCATCTCGTTCGCCAACTCGCAAGACAACCTCACTTTGGCTATCGATCGCCTCGGCGAGATGCTGTCGTAGTAACTTCGAGGATCCCTACTGCGCGGCTTGGGATTCGCCCGCTGGATCAACTATCCGGATCCTGCATGCTTTCATGATGTCTCGGGTGTTGGCCTTTGCAATCGCGCGCAACACGTGTGTCGTGTTTCGTCTGATCTGTTTTTGAACAGCCGCAACAACCTCTTCTGAATCTTCGTTCAACAATCCCCATAGGGGTGGCAATTCGGCGCGAGTGATCAACCCGCTGGGCGCCATCAGGTAGTGAAAATCCGCGCAGGCGAGGAACGACGGGTCGTGAAACTTGATTGAGATGCGTTCCAAAGATCGTTCCTTCGTGGCAATCTGTTCGTCGAGATGTTCCTTGTCCCTGCGGGCCGAGACATAACTCGGGTCGTTTCGCCAATCGGAGTCGGTTGCGGCGTTGTTGACAGCGAAGTCGCGCGCGTCATCAAGAACGGTGGCGGTTAGCTTCGCGGCATCTTGCAACGCGGAAAGCTCCGCTAAAGTGCGCTGACGGTCTCTTTGCGACTTGTCGTCACGCTTAAGATCGGCGCGAGACGACTTGACTTCGATGATGAAGACCGCATTGTTTTTGCCGACACCAACTAGGTCTACAACCCTACCAAAAGGGCCTTCGAGTCTGACCTCCATGCCGATCGCCCGGCATCCAGCGACTGCATACAACCAACGCCAAGCGGCCCATTTCAGGTTGTAAGTTAAATCCGTTTCGCTTGCCGATTTCAGAATCGGTGAAGGTGCTACGGGATCCATCTCAGTTTCGACGGAGCGCGTTTTCGTTGTCTTTGGTTCAGACATTGGTCATGTAATCAAACAATTGTCGAAAATTGTTTGATCGCACTTGCATTTTACTAGAATTGGTGTGCTATGATTAAAATCGAACAGAATTGCTAGTCGGCGTCCAAGCTAAGGTTGCAACTGCGGAGATTTACATGACGATCATACGAGACGGAAGAAACGGTAAAGCCGCCAAAGAGTTCGCGATAGTGGGCGTAGGTGGTGCGGGATCGAAGTCTGCGACGGAGTTGTCGAAAGTTCTGGGTAATCCCGACGACGTGATTTCGGTGGATCGCGAGATGGACGAACTTCGGACGGTGAATCTGGGCAGGCGCATCTCAGTCGGATATCCAGTCTATGTCCGCGAGGATGATGAGACGGCCGACGCAGCTTTGGTGGACAAGAATGATCTGTTCCGGTTGAAGACAGTGATCGGAAAACCTCCGATGGTTTTCGTGTTGGCTGGCCTTGGGGGGAACACGACATCGGAGCTGATGCCTTCGGTTCTGAAGACTGCAATGTCGACTGGTGCATCGGTGCTCGCCATCGTCACGTTGCCATTTTCTTTTGAAGGTCGGACACGAGCCGATACCGCTCGTGCGGCATTGGATCGCATAAGGGAGACGGGGTGTTCTCTAGCGTTGATCGACGCGGACAGCGCTCTGTCGAACGCTGCTATGGCAGGTGACCTCGCGAAGGAACTGTCGGGGGCCAAGGCGCGCGTTGTGATGAACGTGCTGTCCGCGTCGAGCGCTGAGAATTTCGGCACCTTGAATACGGCTCCAGAATTGTTGGACGCGATCAAGTGCGGCGGTGACACGTTCATTTCTTACGCTTCAAGCGACGTCCCGAACGAATACCGGAAGGTTGCCAGAGAAGCGATTAAGTCGCCATTGACCACCGGTTTGACGCTTAGTGATGCTGACTACGTCAGCGTGATCGTTGTCGGGCCCAAGGATATGTCGATAAAGGCTCTCAACGCAGCGGTGTCGATAGTCCAGAACGAGATGTCATCCGGCGCTGTATTGTCGACATCATTCATACCGAATGGCGATCCCGCAAAGGCGAACAGGTTGCGGATCAGCATCCTAGCGGGTAGGAGTGCCTATCGCCACGCCGATGGGAACGAAACCGAAACTGAAGCCGGCAATGCGGAGAGCTTCGAACACGCGAGCGTGGTTACGGATAGTGCCGCACCGAGCAGCTCGATTACCGATGAAGTTGTCGACCTTTTGAGTGGTCCGGACTGGTTGAACGACGAACCAATTCGCGATCCGAAAGTTCCAGCGTTGTTATAGGTCCGATGTCGTCGGCTCACGTTCGGCAAATCTGTGAGCCGCGAATAGAACGGCAGGGAAGGGCGAAGGTGCGCCCAGGAAAATCGCTTCACGTCGCGGGTTCGTAGCCTCCTTACCCGACCGACGCGGCGATTACGCCCGATCCGCCCTTTCCTGCCGATCTCGCCTATGCGCCAACTTTGCCGGGACCAGCTGGATCGCCTACAGTCAAATGCTGGGCGATGCGGTCTGCGAATTTGATCTCTGAGTCGTCTTCAGGCTCGTAACCGAGAACGTTGCGCGCCGTTTCGAGTGACCAGAAGGCGCGAGCGTTTGCGCTGATGCCGTAAACGATCAACCATGGAACGCCATGCTCGTTCGCGATGTCAGGCGTTTCGATTGCCTTCGCAAATAGCTGCCGGAGATCCCGCTCGCTGAAGTGGGCGCCTAGTCCCCGTTTGTATGTGGATTGGCCTGTGCGACCATGTGAATCATCGGCGTGAGAGAGCAAGGCATCGGCATCGGTCTCGCGTGGATTACCGATCCGCACTTGGACGATCTCCAGCTTTCGACCGAATGCGCCGCAAGCGTAAGGATAAGCGAGCAACTCGTATGCGGCCTTCGCCCAACCGTAGAAATTGTCTGAAAGAGGCAGTTCCTCCGGGAATACCATCTCCTTCTTGCGGTTGTGTATCAGCGCGTGCTCGTACCAATCAGCTGCATGATTAGAACTGGCAACTATGACTCGTTTCACACCCGCATCGTAAGCGCAACGGTAGATGTTGTTGGCCATCTGAACGTTTTCAAGTTCGCAATCGAATCGGTCGATATGCGGTACGTCAGTTCCGTAGACGCCGCCGGGGCTTGAGCGTTTATAGGCAAGGTGAATGACCGCGTCTTGACCGTCGAAATATCGTTCGTAATTGGAGCGATCGGTATCGATCAAATCGACAACCTCGACTCCTTCGACGACCTCGCCGGTGCGATTCGTGTTGACGGCGTCGATCAGCGTTAGGTCATATCGATCCCGATACTCCTTGAGCATCTGGGATGCTATGTAACCGCTGGCACCAGTGATGAGGATCTTGGTTTTGGCTGACATCTGATCTCCTCTCCGAGCGTGACGTGGTCACGACGAGTGGCGATCAAATTGTCTGCTGATCGCCACGTGTTGATGGCTTTTCTTCTGAAACCAACGTTATCGCGTATGTGCCGACCAATAGATCGTGCAAGCCTCGATTATCGTTCCTGAAGATGAAGAGGTAACCGACGTAGAAGATTGCGGTCGAGACGAGTGTGGCCATTGCTCTGCCGAACGCTAGCGGTATGCCGGGGAAGTTGCCGTTTGCATCAAGGATGTAAATGTTGAGGAGACGTTTACCGATCGTGGTGCCCCAGATACCGACGAGGATGCCGTTGTAGACGGTGGTCACTGTGAATGCGAGTAACAGACCGGCGATGGTGTCGCCCCAAGTCAACGTGTTGGCGGTCTCAGCATCTCGAGCAGGTGCCTGACTCAACTGCGTCTCCGATCCGATGACCGGTGTCGCGGTCGGCAGCGCGCCCGCCTGTTCACTCGCCGCTTCTAGTTCGGCGGTGATCCCTTCGTAGTCGATGTACGGTCGGCCGAGGAGAGCAGGAAACAGCAAGCTGAGGATGACGATGGTGACCACGTTGTCGATTAGATACGCGACGAACCTGCGTCCGAACCCGGCAGGGGGGCCGAATCGCGCAACTGCTTCGGGATGTTCGCGATCCGTTTCGGCATCCGAAGGGGCGTAATATGGAGGCTCTTCATATGGTTGTTCCGCGGGTTGCTCGGGGATTTCAATGTCGCGTCCCTGCCACGGAGGGTCGTCGACCGGCGTCGGTTCAGATGCGGTTTCCGACCACGCTGGCTCAGCGTCTGATTTCGCCTCAGCGGAGTATTCATCTGTGTCCGATTCGGTGTAGACCTGGCGAGGGCGGTCCAACATGATCGAACGAAGATCGTCCTCGTGGGGCGGGACTACCTTTGGCCCTTCAGGACCGCCCGCTCCGTCGTTTTCGCCTTGGTCATTCGAATCGCGCATACGTCAATTATGCGAAACACTCAACGGCGCGTGCGACAATTGCACTATCTATCGACTGTTTACCGAGAACGGAGACCCATCGATGGCCGCTTCACAAAACACCGCATCGTCGTACGCGGGAAAGGTTCGCGCACCGGAGTTTCCCGAAGGTCTCGATTGGATCAACGCACGACAGCCGCTTAAGTTGTCAGACCTGCGCGGCAAGATCGTGCTACTCGACTTTTGGACATACTGTTGAATCAATTGCATGCATATACTTCCGCAGTTGCGGAAGCTGGAGATGAAGTACGCGGATACGCTGCTCGTGATCGGTGTTCACTCGGCCAAGTTCGATACCGAGCGAGCGACCGAAAACGTCCGAGCGGCGGTCAAACGCTACAACGTCAATCACCCAGTGGTTAACGATGTGGAGTTGCAGGTGATGTCCGCCTTCGCTGCCCGCGCTTGGCCGACGCTGATGTTCATCGATCCCGAAGGCAAAGTGATCGGGCGCCACGAAGGCGAGTTTCCACTGGAGGCTATGGATCGAGTGTTGGCCGCGATGGTTGAAGAATTCGACAGTGCCGGCGTACTGGACCGATCGCCAGTTCCGTTTGAGTTCGGTTGGGAGAGGGAATCGCATGGCGCTCTATCGTTCCCAGGAAAGATTCTCGCCGCAGATGACGGCAACCTTTACATCGCCGATTCCAACCACCATCGCGTCATAGTCGCATCCGAAGACGGCGAAGTTCAAGACGTGATCGGCAACGGCGAAAGCCCGTTGGCGTTGGAATCGTTCGAACTACCGCCCGGTGTTTTGAATCCGATCGGCAGTGAATGGGACTTCGACGAGCCACTGTTCGACAACCCTCAGGGGATGGCGGTTGACGATGAGACACTCTACGTGTCCGATGCAGGTACTCACACCATCCAGCGAGTTGATTTGGCGAAAAGGAAGGTGTCCGTCATCGCGGGTACCGGTGAACAGTCGCTGATACGCCACGCCGGGGGAGAAGCGAAGTCTTTCCCTTTGAATTCACCGTACGACTTGGAGTTGGCCGATGGAGTTCTGTACATCGCGATGGCCGGGACGCACCAACTCTGGCAGATGGATCTTGACACAGAGACCATTGAGCCTTTCGCGGGTACCGGTGCTGAGAACATCGTCGACGGTGAGCGTTTGGAAGCCTTACTTGCTCAGCCTTACGGATTGACCCTTGACGGAAACAATCTGTTCTTCGCAGATTCTGAGACTAGCGCCATCAGAGTGGCGAAGATCGGCAAAGGTGGTCGTGTGGTGACGCTCACCGGAACGGGTCTATTCGCATTTGGTGACCGGGATGGCATCGGCAAAGATGCCGTGTTGCAGCACCCGCAAGATGTCGCGTACGCTCCGGGATCTGTTTTCATCGCCGACTCGTACAACCACAAGATCAAACGAATGGATCTGAAGACGTTGCGAATTGAAACGGTCGCGGGCAGCGGCGAGCAAGGTTTCGCAGATGGCGATGCGTTGAATGCGAGTTTCGACGAACCGGCTGGGATATCGTATCGGGACGGCACGTTGTACGTCGCGGACACCAACAATCACAGCATCCGGCGTTTAGACGTTGAACGCAATGTAGTTGAGACCATCGACATCGTCGGCGTCTAAACGCAAAAATAATCGCAGATTTCGAAAGGGTTGATGTGCCCAACCGCCTAGCGAATGAGACCTCTCCTTACCTGCTTCAGCACAAGGACAATCCGGTCAACTGGTATCCCTGGGGCGAGGAGGCGTTCTCGGTTGCAAGGTCGCTGGATAAACCAGTCTTCTTGAGTGTCGGTTACTCGTCGTGTCACTGGTGCCACGTGATGGAACGCGAGTCGTTCGAGAACGAGGAGATCGCGGCGTTGATGAACGATCTCTTCGTCAACATCAAGGTCGATAGGGAAGAGCGTCCTGACGTTGACTCGATCTATATGTCGGCTGTGCAATATATGACAGGCCACGGTGGATGGCCAATGTCCGTCTTTCTCTCACCGGACGGTGCACCGTTTTATGGCGGGACATATTTCCCGCACGAGGACAGGGGCGGGATGCCGTCGTTCCCAAGGGTGTTGAGCGCCGTGGCGGAAGCCTATCGGAATCGGCGCGGCGAGATCATGGAGAGCTCGTCGCGCGTGATCAACGCGATTTCGGCGCAATCCCAAGCGCGAATGAGTGTCGAGCCGATCGAACAGTCAATGTTCCACTCGGCGTATCGACATCTTGCACCGGAGTTCGACTGGCAGAACGGTGGCATCGGTTTGCAACCCAAGTTTCCGCAACCGATGATGTACGAGTTTCTGCTGACGCACGCGGCGCTCCAAGGAAATGACTCAGCCAGCGAATTTGTCGATCTCACATTGACCAAGATGGCTCGTGGCGGCATCTACGACCAAGTTGGAGGCGGGTTCCATCGTTACTCCGTCGACAACATCTGGCTGGTACCGCATTTCGAGAAGATGCTTTACGACAACGGTCAGCTGGTCAGCTTGTATCTGCACGCATGGCAACGCGACGGAGATCCATTCTTCGCAAAGATAGTCGAGGAGACGCTCAACTACCTTGACCGTGAGATGCGCCACCGACAGACTGGTGCGTTCTTCTCTGCGACGGATGCCGATTCGGAGGGTGAGGAGGGCAAGTTCTTCGTTTGGCAGGCGTCTGACTTGGACAAGATTTTGGGCCCAGAGCTTGCTGAGGTGGCGAAGACCTATTGGGATGTCACTCGGTTTGGCAACTTCGAGGGTCACAGCATTCTTTACATGCACCGAACCGACAATTCGGTTGCAACTGAATTGGGCCTATCGGTTGAGGAGTTGACCTCGAAGATCGCGGAAGCTAAGCGCTTGCTTTACTCGGAACGGCTAAACCGCGTCCCTCCCATGACAGACGACAAAGTGATCACGTCGTGGAACGCATTGGTCATGCGAGCGTTCGCTGAAGCTGGTGCGGCGTTCGGGCGTGATGATTGGGTCGAGACCGCAGTCAAGAACGCTGAATTTATCGCCGATCGATTGGTACGTGATGACGGGAGGCTGATGCGGAGTTGCAAAGCGGATCCTGGATCCGCAGCTTCGATCCTCGGCTTTTTGGAAGATTACTCGTATCTGGCCGAAGCTTTGACGCACGTTTACGAGGCGACGTTCGACATCAAGTGGTTGCATGAAGCCGAGCGGTTATGCGATGCGATGATCGAGCTGTTTTGGGATCCGGTCGACTCGGTTTTCTACGACACAGGATCGGATCAGGAAGAACTGATCATTCGCCCGCGCGATACGTTTGACAATGCTCAACCGAGCGGAAGTTCGGCGGCATCGATGGCTCTGTTGCGGTGCGCTGAATTTACAGGCAACGTTGATCATGAACGGGTGGCTACAGCCAATCTTCGATCGATGAGGGAGTTGATGGAACGTGCTCCATCCGCGTTCTCGTGGTGGTTGCAGGCGGCGGAGTTTTACGCCAATACGATAAATCAAGTCGTCATCGTCGGAGAACGCAATGATCCTGAGACCAAGGCATTGCTGGAAGAAGCGCGGCGCGGGTTCAACCCGGATCAAGTTGTTGCCTTGTTGGAGCCAAGTGTTGCCTCGGAAACGGAAAACGACTTGCCACTTTTCGAGGGTAGGCGAATGGTTGATGGCAAGCCCACGGCGTATGTGTGTCGAAACTACGCCTGCGAGTTGCCAGTCACAGATGTCGACGCGTTGAGGGCGCAGTTATCGGGCGACTGTTAGAATCACGTCCGTAACCAGTTCAGTCCCCGTCAAATATCCCCGACGTCAATCGATCCGTCAGCGATCAGCGCGGACAAAAACCCGCGAGATTCCGATGCCCCTCTACGACTACAAATGCGAGAACGGCCACGTCTTTGAGGAGATGCAGAGCTTCTCTTCAGAACCGGTCGCCACTTGCGGCGATTGCGGAACATCGGCGACAAGGCAGTTTTCGATCCCGATGGTTGTCTACAAGGGTTCGGGTTTCTACACGACGGACTATGGACGTAACGGCTCGGCATCAAGGTCGAAATCGGAATCGAACGGCGAATCTTCAGACTCAGGTTCGAAACCCAAGAAGAAGAAAGCCGAGAGTAAATCTTCTTCGTCATCTGATTCATCCGACTAACCTGGGCGAAATCCGTTGCGTTTCGTAGTCCAACGCTCCACCAGTGGTCGCGTCACGGTTGACGGCGAGACCACCGGAGAAATCGCTAAAGGCCTCGTGATTCTCGTTGGCGTTACGCATGACGACGAACAGGCGGATATCGACTACCTCGTCAACAAAACCGTTAATCTTCGAATCTTCCGAGGCAACGAAGGCGAATGGTTCGACCAGTCGCTGCTCGATGTCAGCGGCGGCGTGTTGCTAGTCAGCCAATTCACCTTGTACGCGGACACACGCAAGGGACGTCGCCCCGGATTCACGGCATCCGCACCTAGCGACGTAGCGAGCGAGGTGTTCGACAGAGTGGTTGCAGCTTTCGGCGCAACTGGCATCGATGTTCAGACCGGAATCTTCGGTGCGATGATGGACGTTGAGCTGGTTAACGAGGGACCGGCGACATTCATCTTGGATTCGACGGACCGGCATCGGGCGCGTCGTAAGGCTTGAAGGGCATCACTCGACGCTGAAATCGAGGGAGATGTCTAGCGCGGTTACGGAATGGGTCAGTTCGCCCACGGAGATTAGATCGACGCCCGTTTCCGCGATCTCCCTAACCGATGTAAGGTTGACGTTCCCTGATGCTTCCAGCAAGGCGGTGCCTACGCGATTCTGAACCGCCTCGCGCGTGCCAGCCACGGACATGTTGTCGAGCATGACGATGTCTACGCCGGCAGTCATGGCATTGATCGCATCTTCCACAGTCTCGACTTCGACTTCGATTTTGATCGAGAACGGCGCATTTGATCGGGCATGACGGATCACATCGGATATCGACATCCCGCGTTGCTGCATGGCGGCGATGTGGTTGTCTTTGATCAGGATGCAGTCGGCTAGGGACATGCGGTGATTCCCGCCGCCGCCAGTCAGTACGCTGTATTTGTCGAGGATGCGGAGACCGGGGACAGTTTTGCGAGTGTCGATGATCGTCGCGTTGGTGCCCTGAACTGCTGCGACATATTTGGAGGTTAGGGTTGCGATGCCGCTCATCCGTTGGAGGAGGTTGAGCGCGGTTCGTTCGGCGCTCAGGATTGCTGCGGCGCTGCCGGTGACTGTAGCGACGTTGGTGCCGGCTTCGATCGATTGGCCATCATCGAGATGCGGGACAAACTCAGATGTCGGATCAAGGGCTTTGAAGGCTTGTTCGGCTACTTGGATTCCGGCGATGACCCCGGATTGCTTGACTACGAGGTCGGCGCTGGCTTGGACGCCCGAGTCGCTGATCGTCGCCTGGGTTGTTGCGTCATTGAAGGCGTGATCTTCCTCAAGAGCCGCCTGAACGACGCTTCGGACGTGCTGGATCGAGAGGGGCATTTCACCCGTTGCCTCAGCTTTGTTGGGCGAGGAACTCTTCTAGGACTTCCTCGGGGAAGTCGGCGTTGGTGAAGACCTTCGAGACGTCATCGAGTTCTTCGAGTTCGTCAAGAAGGCGCAAGGTTTGAACTGCCTGGGATTTCTCCAACTCAACCATGGTGTTAGGAATCATGGCGAGTTCGGCGGACTCTACTCGGACGTTGTCGAGTTCTTCGAGTTCGTTTTTGGCTCGAGCGAATTCGCTGAATGGAAACGTTATGCTGACGAGGTCTTCGTCGATGTCGACATCTTCGGCGCCAATGTCCATCACTTCGAGGGCGACCTCTTCTGGGTCAGCACCTGCCACTTCAAGAGTGACGAGTCCCTTCTGCTCGAAGTTCCAAGAAACCGCACCATTGGCTGCGAGGTTTCCTCCTCCGCGAGTGACCTTTGAACGAATGCCGGAGGCAGCGCGGTTTCGGTTGTCGGTGAGAGTCTGGATGATGAAGCCCGTTCCGCCCGGTCCGTACGCTTCGTAGACGAGTTCTTCGAGAGCCGCACCGTCCGCCCCCTTGCCGGAACCTTTAGCGATCGCGCGCTCTATGGTGTCCTTCGGCATGTTCTGAGCCTTGGCGTTGTCGACGGCAAGCCTCAGCCGGAAGTTCATCTCGGGATCAGGCGCGCCTTCCCGTGCGGCGACGGTGATTTCCCGCGAAAGTTTGGTGAAGAGTTGGCCGCGCTTAGCGTCTGCGGCACCCTTCTTGTGCTTGATGGTGCTCCACTTAGAATGGCCTGACATTTAAGCCCTCCTTTCCTATGAAGCGTTGCCGGAGGTTGACGGTGCGAGGACTACTCGACGTCGATGCCGGCGCGCATGTTGGACTTGGTCGCGGCGACCCGTAGCAGCGACTGCATTGCGTGGACGACTCTGCCGCGGCGACCGATCACTTTTCCTTTGTCGTCATCGGCGACTTTGAGGTTGATGTTCAACCTGCCGTCACTCCACTGCGACCGGACTTGGACCGCTTCGGGATCGTCAACGAGGACGCGCGCGATGTAACCGATCATATCGCGCATTTCCGCTTCGCCCTCAACTTCACCGATGTCTTCGTAATCCTCGGTGACGTCGTCGAGTTGTTCGGCTTCGTCGTCTTCAGTCGTTTCGTCTACCGGTTCTTCTGTGACGGTCTCTTCGACGATTTCCGCAACGGGTTCCCCGTCGTCGGATCGGCTTTGCTCTTCTTCACGCATTCGCCTTGACCTTTTCGAGGATGCCCTTGGATTTGAGCATTCGTTCGACGGACTCGGAAGGCTGTGCGCCTTTTCGTAGCCAATCGAGGGTTTTGTCTTCATCGAAATCGATCTGCGGCGGATCCGGGAACGGGTCGTAGAAGCCGACTTGATCGATGTATCTTCCGGCTGCGGCGTTGCGTTGGTCGGCGACGACGATGCGGTAGTATGGGCGGCCCCGCGAGCCGATTCTCTTGAGTCTGATTCGAACCATGTATCTTCTGGAGTTTCGCTGGCGAAGGTTTACGCCAAGATTGTGTGAGCGCCGACTAAGTTTGGCGCAAGCGCTAAACCTCGATTTTATCGCACCGTGGCTTACCTACCAAAAGCGGCTGGTTTGGCGGTGATGAGACGCCGTTTTGCTAGGCTTGGTTTGACTGGTCGTATAGCTTACGCGAAGGTGTTGCTAGAGTGCTTGTGACGGTGCTTTTATTTGCAGGAGCGCGGGAACGCGTTGGTACTGGTCGGTTGGAAGTTGAGGTCCCTGAAGATGCGAGATTGGGCGATGTAGTCGATAAAGCCGTCGGGGATGTTCGTTTACCCGTGGGAGTGATGCTGGCTAGGAACGGTGTTTACGTTGATCGTTCGTCGGAGGTTAGCGATGGGGATGAGATTGCGGTTATTCCTCCGGTGAGTGGAGGTGCAGGTGACGGCGGATCCGCCAAGGTCTGGACCACAGCTGATGAGATCGATGCCGATGAGGTCGTAAAGTCGGTTGGATCGGATCGGGACGGCGCGGTTGTGGTATTCCATGGGGTCACGAGGGATCACAACGAAGGGCGGCGGGTGCTGTGGTTAGAGTACGAGGCTTATTCGCCGATGGCGGAAGACGTGATGCAGCAAATCGTCTCGGAGATGAATGAGAAGTGGGAGATCGGAGAGGTCGCGGTCTGCCATCGTACCGGCCGTGTCGATATCGGTGAGACGAGCATGGTTCTGGCAGTGAGCGCAGCCCATCGTAGACCTGCGTTTGAGTCGGCACTCTACTTCATCGACCGATTGAAGGAGGTTGTGCCGATCTGGAAGAAAGAATATTTCGAAGGTGGAGAAGTCTGGATTGGCGAGACACCCGGGTAGTCGGATCGTCGGTTTAGAAGTTGGGTGATGGGCTAGGATTAGGGTTCGAGATCATCGATCTTCGTTACCCCACTTGATTCCACCGTATGGTCGCATCTCCAACAGTTACTGACAACGTCGTACAAGTTACGGATTTGGTGAAGCTTTACGACGAGTTGCGCGCGGTTGATGGGATCAGCTTCTCAGTGAAACGCGGTGAGACGTTCGGGTTGCTCGGTCCTAACGGTGCTGGCAAAACGACCACGATGCGGATGCTAGCCGGACTATCGCCGTCGAACGGTGGTTCAGTATTCGTTGCCGGGATGGACGTTGAACGGTCGGGTAGAGATGTCCGGAATGTTATCGGTGTAGTGACTCAGCACGACGGGTTGGACAATTCACTCGTGGTGCGCAAAAACCTTGAGATGCACGGGTACCTGGCGGGATTGACGTACAAGGAAGCGAAGGAGCGGACCAAGGAGGTTCTCGGTTTCTTCAGCCTGCAGGGCAGGGCGGACGCCAGTATTCACGCGCTCTCGGGCGGTATGAAGCGGAGGCTGGCTATAGCTCGGGCGATGATGTCAAGTCCAGAGTTGCTCGTGATGGACGAACCCACTACGGGTTTGGATCCGCAGAGCAGAAACCGCGTCTGGGAGCAGCTCGGGGCGCTGAAGGAGGCTGGTGTCACGATCATCATGTCCACGCACTACATGATCGAGGCGGAGACGCTTTGCGACAGACTGGCGATCATGGACCACGGGAACATCCTCGACATCGGCGAACCCGACGAGGTCGTGCAACATCACGTCGGTGCGGAGGTCGCGATGTTGCAGGTGAGTGAAGAGGCTACCCGCGATGAACGGGCAGCCCTCAGGCGGCAGTTGGATGAAGAAAATCGGGACTACAGCGAGGTTGGCCCTAGATTCTTGGTGACGGCGCCACAGGGTTCAAAGCCGGATGTGTCAACGTTGACCGGATTGGCGAAGATGCGAGTCACGTATCGTCCCGCGCATTTGGAGGACGTGTTCTTGGTGCTTACCGGGAGGGAGTTGAGAGACGAATGAGCGCTAGCGCGGAGTTTGTTTTCGTAACCCGTACGCAGGCGGAGTTGAAGACGATTGCGGGTGTTCGGTTCCGGAGCATCACAGCGTTGTGGCTGCGCCACTGGTTCGCGTTCATAAGGTTCTGGAAGTACGCGGTGGCGTTCATGTTCGTGGAACCGGTGGTGATGATGGTCGGTGTGGGAGTTGGTATCGGTCGCTTGGTGCCGAACGTGCCCGGAACGGATATCCCATATCCAGAGTTTGTGGCTCCCGGAATCATCGTCGGAAGCGCGATGTTCGTGCCGATGGTGGAGTGTTCGATGGGCGCCTACAACCGCATGGAGGCGCAGCTATACGACACTCAGCTGACGACGCCATTGACAGTTTTCGAGGTGCTGATAGCTGACATCGCATTTGGTGTTACCCGTGGATTCATCAGCATGGTGTCGATCACGACCATCGCGGTAGTGTTCGGTTGGATCGACGAGTGGACGGTGGTGTTCGTGTGGATACCGGTGTTGTTGACGGCGGTGCTTTTCGGCGGTGTAGGTTTCCTGTTCTCGTCGACGGCACCTCATGTGGCGTTTGTAACGTTGGTTTTCACGGTTGTGGGCACGCCGATGTTCATGTTCAGCGGTATCTTCTATCCCTTCGAGGTGCTGCCTTCCTGGGCACAAGCGATATCGAACTTCATCCCGCTTGCGCCGGCCGTCAACCTGAGCCGGGCGTTTGCGACCAACGACATCGACGGTTCTCTGATCTGGGACCTGCTGTTCCTGCTGGGCATGATCGCAGTCGTGCTGCCATTGGCGTACGTGTTGTTGCGGCGTAAGTTGATCAGTTGAAGTTAAGCCGACGTTCGCTGCGGGATAGAATGGGATACATCAGGCGCTGGAGGGTTCGCATAGAGGCCTAGTGCGCCCGCCTGCTAAGCGGGTTGGGGGTGTTGAGCCCCCTCGCGGGTTCGAATCCCGCACCCTCCGCCATCTCAACCAGAGTCCCGCTCCGACGAACTGTCGGTACCTATTTTCCGGACTCATCCGTAATCGCTCGCCGGGCTTCGAAACTCTGTCGTCTCGGAGTATGAATCTATGGAAGTTTCCTGCGAATTGCTGGATTACTTCCAGAGCAAATTAGATCGCTTAGGGATATTCGCTTTACCAGAGAAATGTTAGTCGAATGGTCGTAACTGTTCCAAAGTAATCGTTACTTTATGGATCACGGCGTTGAGTAGATAACACTTTTATTACCAATTTTCCTTTCAAGCACTTGATCCTCACAGGGGAAATGGATGTTGCGCAATTCGAGGGTCATTTGTCACTCTGCGTCGTGTCGTTTCGCGTCGTCAGCTTTTCGCTGGAACTGGTCGGGGTGTGGTTGCAATCGCCGACACGACGTCTATCTTCCGCCAAGCGATCAATTCCGCATGGCGCATCTTTCAAATGCGAGTCAAATGGAAATAAATGCATTTGCATATTCCCTGCAATAGTGAAATTGCAAATCATCTAGGGGTGAAAAGACAAACGCTGAGCTTTGCTAATTGCTCTAGCGGAAGCTCGGTCTGCAGGCGCACACTGGCAAATTAACGGTGCGCGCTGACCGAAACGCGCTTGGGATTCTACGTGGATTTCTTCGCGCGCGGCGCGTAAAGACCAGACTTTGAGCATTTGAGCAAAACCGAGTGTCCGCATTCGAATCCCGCCATCGAGCGAACATGAACACTCGATTCGGCGTGCCCGGCACGCCGCATCGAATCTCCAACGGACGGCGTTTAGCGGTGGCGGCCCGGTCTCGCGGCTTGAAATCGTCTTGTCGTTTCGACTTCCAGCGAATCCACTCGCCTACTCGATTCCCGAATTCCTTAATCGAAAAATTCCGGCATTTAAGCGTCGATCAACCGGCGGTTTCGATGTTCTCGGCTTGGCGCGTTCCCACGTCTGAGCCACATCGCCCGTCTAAGCCGCATCGCCCGTGTTGACCCCCGTGCAGACCGTAGTGCGCCATCCGCCGCTCCGCCGCGCGCCAGTTTTCGGAACTTGCAACCCACCTCTAGCCGAAAGAGCTTCTGGATGAATCTGAATGATCTGAGACTCAGAGTGTGCGCGGTCCTGGTTCTGGTCCTTGTGACGACTCTTGTGTTTGCGGCGAAGGGGCCAGTTGAGTTGGATGCGCAGGTTACCTCGACGATCCCGTCGGATCGTCAGATTCTGATTTCGAACCTGCAGGGTTCGAGCGCTGGAACCGACGCCCTTTTATTGGTGTCGGCTGCTAGCTCTGCAGTGGAGATCTTTGCGGGCGTGGACCCGGACGGACTTGACGACACATCGAAGTGGATGCTCGAGTCGGTGGTGTTGAGATTCGATGCTCCGGCTTCGGGGATAACCGTTTCTCTTTGGAGCACGGACGAGTCAGGGACGGTGAATGTACCGAATGCGCAGTTGACGACGTTCACGACGCCGACGATACCTTCTGGATCAATGAATTCTTACCTGCGATTCACACTGAGCACGCCCTACGAGCTCGATCAAGACACCGGGTACTGGATCGTGGTGAATGCGACGTCCCGCACTGCGAACAGTCCGTATATCGCAACGACGACCAATCAGGACAGCGGAGGCGCTAATTCATGGGATATCGGCGACCCGCTGATCTTTAGATCGACTAGCACCTCGGCGTGGCAAGCGCATCCAACGAGTTTCGGTCTGCAGGTGCAGGCGGAGG
Organism: Dehalococcoidia bacterium; assembly: GCA_965204425.1. GTDB lineage: Bacteria > Chloroflexota > Dehalococcoidia > Lucifugimonadales > Lucifugimonadaceae > Bin127. The sequence continues at coordinate 1,250,488 of OZ241990.1, read as the reverse complement.
GTCATTTCGCGCCTGGAGTGGTGATCCTCGGGGACGGCGATATCTTCGACGATCATGACGATCAGGATGATCTCTCTGTGGGGGTAGCGGAGGATGTTAATGATCCAGGCGAAGATGTAGATTTCGAATATTCTGTGAAACTTCGATCGCCTCCGACGGGTGATGTGACGGTCACACCGAATGCTCCTGCTGAGCTCATGATCACGCCTTCGTCGAGAACGTTCACGACTACCAACTGGTCGACGCCGCAGTCATTCTTGGTAAACCCGCTGGAAGACGACGATCTCTTAGATAACACCTACACGGTGACGCACTCGGTTTCGGGTTACGGCAGCGTGACGTCCGGTCCCTCGATCGAGGTGGAGGTCAAAGACAACTCCCAGGCGTCAATCACGTTGTCGCCGAGTACTTTGGCGGTGAACGAGGGAGCGATGGATACCTACTCGTTCGTGCTGGACAAGCAGCCGCAATTCGACGTGACGATCACGCCGACGGTGCCGGCGAGCAGCAATGTAACGGTTTCGCCATCTTCTTTGACGTTCACTTCGTCGAACTGGAACGTGGCGCAGGAGTTCACGGTAACGGCGCCGGAGGACGCGAACTCGACGAACGAGACTGTGACGATCACTCACGCCGTGACAGAGCCGGGCTACTCCGGCAACTTCACACAAGACTTGGGGTTGACTTACCACCAGATCGAAGAAGGCACCGACAGACACGGCAACGAAATTGATCTAGACATGGTGGTGACGATCAACGACAACGACATCATCACGTTGAACAAGTCGTCTTTGACGGTGACGGAGGGTGGCACGGGCGACTACACGGTGGTATTGGCGCAGCAACCGACGGCGACGGTTACGGTCACTCTGACGCTTTCGTCAGGGATCGGAGTGACGACGATGCCGTCAGGCACGTTGACGTTCACGACTACGGACTGGAACGCGGCGCAGACGGTAACGGTGACGGGGACGCAGGACGCGGATGGGTTTAACAACACGGGAACGATCACGCATACGGTTAGCGGTGGCGGATTGAACGGTTCGGCGCGGCTGGATACGACGGTTACGGATGACGAGGAGGTTGGGATCGTGCTTGCGGGATCGGCGATGCGTAACACGGCGGACGATGGGTACGAGATGACGGTGACGGAGGGAACGAGTTCGGGTTCGAGCAACCAGTACACGGTGAAGCTAGCATCGCAGCCGCATCCATCGACGACAGACGTAACGGTGGATATTACGGCGTCGGATTCGTTGAAGGTTAAGAAGACGGGGGAGGCGACTGGTAGTGCGATGGCGACGTTGACGTTCACGGGAACGAACTGGAACACGGCGCAGACGGTGACGTTAGAGGCGGCGCAGGACGCCGACAGTGCGGACGGAGAGATCACGATCAGCCACGTTGCGAAGGGTGCGAACTACCAGGGTCATGCGAACAACACGGAGAATCTGGACGTCACGATTACGGACGATGATTCGCCGGGTATCAGGCCGTCGGTAACGACGCTTGCGATCGCAGAGACGAACGCGGCGGCGACGGGGACGTTTACGGTGCAGCTCGACACGCAGCCGTCTGCGGACGTGACGATCACGTTGGGTCAGCCTACCAACACCGATGTGACGGTGGACACGGACACGGTGACGATGGACAATCAGACCGATCTAACGTTCACGAGTACGAACTGGAACGTGGGGCAGACGGTAACGGTGAGCGTAGCGCATGACGCGTCGGCGGATAACGAGGTGGCGACGATCACGTTGAACGCGTCGCAGTCTGGCGGCGACATGGAGTACAACGGCGTTACGGAGCGGACGGTGACGGTGAACGTTACGGATGACGAGACGCCATTCATCAGGGGGATATCAAATTCGGCCACCTTTACGGAGAACGCTGACGGCACGGTAGCCGGCGGTGGTGTGCAGAGATTCGCGGTGCGACTTCTTTCCGAACCGACCTCGCCGGTGACGATCACGACGACGGTAGTAGGTGTGAATCCGGCGGTGGAAACGGGCAAAGCGTGGACCAATCCGGACATAGCGGCGACATCGTCGATCACGGTGAACAGCACGAACTACACCGGGATTGTGCCGATCGTCTTAACTCAGACGAGGGATACAGATGCTGAGGACGACCAGGTGCGGATCGACTATATGGTGACGCAGTCGGGAGGTGCGATGGAATATGACGGATATTCGATTCCTTCGACGACGGTGAATATCACGGACAACGAGGTTGCGGTGGTTCAGTTCAAGGCGAGCGGTGAGACGGCGTGGCATGCGGTGAACCCGAACCTGACGGTGACGGATGCGGCGGGGATAACGATCCCGACGATTTCCACGGACCTCGCGACGCTGGACGTTACGGCGTCGTTCGACGCGCGTCTGTCGCACCAGCCGCGTGGGGATGTGACGGTAACGATGACGACGACGACGGACCAAAAGACGATCTTTGACACAATGACAAATACGAGGGGACGGCCACAGACAGTTGCGAAGACGTTTGCGGCTTCTAGCTGGTCGTTGACGAACACGGAGACGTTCGAAGTCAAAGTCCGCGCTGACCAAGACTCGTACGACGAGTCGTACATGTTGGATTTCAGCGTTTCGGGTTACGGCGAGGGCACGGCGGCGGATCAAACGTTGAGGGTGGTGGACCAGGACCCGGTTGGTTGGGCATCACACACCACCACAACGTTCGAGGTAAACGAGGCGGAACCGAATCAAATAGCCCGGTGGACGGTGACTCCCCTGTCCAATCCGAGCAGGCACGACGGTAGAGACGCTAACGTAGAGGTCGAGTTGGAATACAGCATCGCGGACAAATTGAGAGACGGACAGTCAAGTTTCGTTCTCGTAAGTGACGATGTTTGGAGTGACGGACTCGAATTGTCTGTTCGAGCTTTACACGACGCCGACAGTGCGAACGAGGAGGTGACGGTTAGGCACGTCGTGACTTCACAGCACGGCGGTATGAACGGCGATTACCACTCGACATCGATTCAAGACATCGTAATCACGATCATCGACGACGACCCTCCGGATCTCAGATTCGGTAGTCTCGATACTGGTAACACGCTCATTGCGACTGAACCTGACATGGGCACTGTGCGGAAAGAGTTCTCCTTCCTCCTGGCCACGCTGCCTCGGGACGAAGTGACTGTAGAGGTATCGCAGGACATCGATAACGCGAGCATAAGCCAGGGTTCCCGACAGACGTTCAACTCGAGCAACAACTTCGGGCGATTCGTTCGTCTGGAAATTTCGCCGGACAATGACACCGTGGATGACACGGGTGAGGTCATGTTTACGGTGACGCAGCCGGGAGGTCCGATGGAGTATGACGGTCTCATGGTGACTCCAATCCCGATCACGATCACCGACACGGACAAGTCTGAGGCCGTGCTGTCTGTCGACACTTTGAACGTTACCGAGGAGAGCACGGGCTCCTACACCGTCGCGTTGTCGCATCAACCGGCCGCGAGCGACACGCTGATGGTGGAGATTGAGATCACGGGTCCCCCGGGAGCGACGCTGGTCACGGTGGACGATGATTCGCTGGAGTTCACTGCGTCGAACTGGAACACCCCACAGACGGTAACGATCACGGGCGACGCGGACGCGAACCTGGTAAACGAGACGTTCACTTTGACGCACAAGGTGACGGGTACGCGTGCGTCTACTGAGACGGAGAGTCTGCGGGTTACGCGAACGGACAACGACACGGCGAACCTGGACCCCTCGTCGAGCGCAGTGACGTCCGCCGAAGGCTCGAGCGACACGTTCACTGTGAAGTTGACGCAGCAGCCGTCGGCGGACGTGATTGTCACGGTGACGGCACAGGGCAGCGGCCACGATGTCTCGGTTACGTCGGCGTCGGACTGCAACACTACTTCAAGCTCTGTGATGTTCACATTTACATCGTCGAACTGGGATACTGCGCAGACGGCGAGGGTGTGCGCGGCTCACGACTATGACGCGCAGGACGATATGAACACTCTGCAGGTCGCGGTCTCCTCCAGCACCGACACGAACTACGCCGCGCTGTCCACTCGGCCGATAACGATCAACGTTACGGTCACAGATGACGACACCGAATCGATAACATTCGAAAAATCTTCGGTGACCATCGACGAGATGGAAGGCGGAGTGGGGACGGATAGTTACAACGTTTCGTTGACCGCGGCGCCGACGGGCGGGAACGTCGTCGTTACGATCGCCTCCAGCAACACGGACGTTACAACGAGCCCAACGTCCCTGACGTTCCGGCCGTCCGATTGGGATTCGAGCATCCCCTTGGCGACTCCGACCGTGACGAAGTCGGTTCAGATTCGGGTTGCGGACGATGCGGATGCGAACGAAGATACTGCGGAGATCACGCATTCGCAGAGCGGGGCCAGCTACGGCACAGTCGCGAGTTTGCCAGGCATCACGGTGACGATCACGGACACCGACATGCACGGCGTGACAGTGGCTGCGGACGATCCGTTCGAGTTCACGGAGGGCGGTTCGAAGACCTATACGCTGGTTCTCGACTCGCAGCCGACCGGTCCGGTCACGATCGGCATCGACGACGGCGACGCGACGGACGACGTGACGGTGAACATGCCGACGGTCGAGTTCGACGTGGACGACTGGAGCACGCCGAAGACGGTGCGAGTGAGTGCGGCGGCGGACGATGACGGCTCTGACGACACGGCGACGATCACGCACACGGTATCAGGTGCGGACTACCAGACGGTCGGGGTGACGGCGGATTCGGTTGCGGTGACGGTGCTGGACCCTGACGTTCAAGCGGTGATCCTGCGGGTCGGCGGCGTCGAAGGCCCGACGGATCCGGCGTTCGCTATAGGCGAGGGTTTCGGAACGGTCGAATACGCACTCAAGTTGGCGACGCGGCCGGTAGGCGGCGACGTCACGGTGACAGTGACGACGACGAACACGGCGGAGCTTGTGATCGTCGATCCCGGCACGGGTTCGAACGTGACGTCGCGCGACGTGGTTTTCACGGCGTCGAACTGGGACGATTTCCAGACCGTGACGGTGACGGCGCCGCAGGAGGACGCGGACACGCAGACGGAGATCGTGATGATCACGCACACCGTGTCGGGCGCGGACTATGCGAGCGTTACGGCGGACAGCATCGACGTGACGATCAACGACGACGACGACCCGGGCTTCTCGCCGGCGGTCGAGTCGTTGGATATCACGGAGGGCACGACAAGTTCGTACACGGTGGTGCTGGACAACATCCCGGTGGGCGGCAATGTGACGATGACGATCTCGGCGGAGGGCAACCCTGATCTAAAGCTGGTCGATTCGGACAACAACGAGGTCAATCAATTGACGTTGACGTTCACGAGCACCGACTTCAGCACGCCGCAGACCGTCACGGTGAGCGCGGTAGAAGACAACGACGCGCTGGCGGATACGGGCACGTTGCGGCACTCGGTTACGGGAGCGAACTTCGGGGGTATTGACGACATCTTGGTGACGGTGAACATCGAGGACGTCACGGTGGCCGGGGTGACGATCGATCCGCTCAGTCTGTCGATCACGGAGGGACGTGCCGGCGCGTACACGGTGGTGTTGCAGTCGCAGCCACAGGCGAATGTGACGGTCGCTGCGAGCAGCTCGAGTCCGGGTGCGGCCACGATCACTCCGGGTAGTCTGACGTTCACGAATTCGAACTGGAATCAGCCTCAGAGGATTCAGGTTACGGGTGTCCGCGATGGTGCTTCGACGAATAGGATGTCGACGATTTCGCATACGTCGTCGGGTGACTTGTACGACGATGTGGAGATCGCCAGCGTTGCGATCGCGGTGATCGACGACGGGACGGCGATCAGGGACGATTCATCGTTCCTGCAGAGGTCTTCGTGCGACGGAGAGGTCCGGTTGACTTGGAACTCACCGACGGACGACGACGTAACGGTGAGTTCGTACCGGATCCAGTGGCGAACGGCTGATCAGCAGTTCTCGACGGCGCGTTCGGTTAGCGCTCCGGCGGATGCGACGTCGTACACGTTGACGTCGTTGAAGAACGGTGTGATGTACACGATTCGAGTTCACGGCCTTGATGATATGGGGGCAGCGGTGTGGTCTCGCGAGGCGACGGCGACTCCGTCGACGCAGTCCTGCATCGCGACGGTCAGTTTCGGGAACATTCTTGCCGACAGCACGCCGGTGATCGTGGAGGTGGACGAGATGGCGGAAGGGACGATGGTGAACATGCGTTACCGGAGTCTGAACCCGGGCCAGTGGAGCGAGGTTCTGAGCAAGTTGGTGGAGCGCGGAGAGACGAAGGTAGTGTTCGACATCCGCGGCCTTAGACCAGACAACCGGTACGAGGTTCAGACTTGGTTGGGGAACGTGCGTCCTCCGATAGATGATCGATCGGATACGACGACGGCGATTGCGCAGACGATCTTCGAGACGACGCCGCTGCCGGAAGGCGTGACGTACGTGCCGGGAGGCGGCGGCGGCGGATCGATCGCGCGCATCTCCCGCATCGAACCTGCGATCTCTGGCGTCACCGTGAGCCGCGGCGATCGCGTCGCGCTCGCAGTCGAAGTGTGGGGAAGGCAGGGGATCCGCGACAACGGCCTTGCGGACAAGGCTCCCGCAGACGGGCGGCCCGAGATCGTTTGGAGCTCCAGCGGCTCCGGATCGTTCGAAGAGGCAGTGAACCGCCGCGAATGGCGCGACGGTTCGGCGAACGACCGCAAGGTCACGTTCGTCGCGCCGGATGAACCCGGGCCTTACACGGTCACCGCGAGCCTGGTCGAATCGACCGACTGTCTGGCTCAGCAGGAAGACGAAGAACCTGAAGAACACACGGCACGTTGCAGCGCACACTTCGAAATCACGGTTGTGAGGCGCGTGACGGTTCCCATCATCGAAACGGCGCCGGTGAACCCGCCGGGCGTGATTCCGGAGACGCTCACGGACGAGGCCGGTACCGCGTACGCGGTGTTCACCCCGGTCGAGGGCGGCAGCTTCTCAGGGGAGGGATACTCGTTCACGGCGGACGCCGGCGCCGTTCCCGACGGCGAGTTCATAGGAATCGCCATGTCTCCGTTGGGAGACGCGTCGAACATGGGCGAGACCTGGCAGCGGTACACGCTGTCGGGCCGGTACTTCGGGATCTCGGCGGTCGACGCGACTGCCGAAAGCTTATCCGAATACGTTCTAGACGAGGCGGCGAAGGTCTGCATCCCGCTGCCGCCCGACCTGCGGAGCAACATCGGGGACATCGTGATGGTTGCCACGACCCGCGACGGTCAGGTGCAGATCCTGTCGACGTCGGTGAAGATCGCGTCGGAAGACGTCTCGGTCTGCGGCGCGTTGTCGTCGCTGCCGGCCGAAGTGGCTGCCGGCAAGGACGGATCGCCTCCGGAGGCGGACGGTCCGGCGGATCTGCCGACAGACGATGAACTGTCGCCGGACACCGGAGGAGTTCCCATCGTTCCGGGCATCGCGATGTGGATGTTGCTCGCCGGAGCAGCCGGGATGGTCGCAGGCATGTTGCTGCTCTTAACGACCAGACGCTGGTCGCGGCGCCGATCCGCTCAACGCGGGTCAGCATAGTCGGTCCAGCGCCCCGGTTCCCGATCTGTAAGTCGGCTTAGGGACTATCGGCGCTGCCGGTTGCGCTGAACGGCTGACAGAACGCTCCCAACCGACCACGCGACGAGCGACGCTCCGAACATGAAGACCATGACGAGCGCGAATGGTGCAACGGTCGAGCCGCCGGTCTTAGGGAGGATATCGGTTGGAACTTCGGGAGATGGCGTCGGCAGTGGTTGTGGGCGTTCCAGAGCTCCCACCGCCACATCTGCGGGTAGCTTTGAAATTTCGCCGCAGGCGAGAACGCCGCCGGGCGTGATACGGATCTTGGTTGAGAGCAGCGTCTGCGAGTCGACTCCGTTTGTCGCCACGATCACAATTTTGTCGATGCGTCGGCGGAGCTCGTCAGGCAGCGGGAGACATATAGTCGCGGCTTTGTTCAGTACGTAGTGTTCCGCGGGTTCGCCGTTTGAGTTTGTCACCCTTACCTCATATCTTGAACCCGCAAGGGTGTATCGATGGTGGATCTGTCCCGCGTTGGATGCTTCTCCTGCTCTGGTGACGCTGATGCCGATAATCTCGTTGCTTGCAACCGCACCGGGTCCCGCCGAGAGTTCGATGCCTTCCCCGAAGAAGACGCCGCCGTCGAGGGGCGTAAAGACCGCGTAGGCCGTGCCTTGAGGGTCGGTGAGCGTCTTAGGGATCGATCCCGACGGATTTACCGGTGGCAGTTCAAACAGATCGACGACCGATGATCGTCTCACCGTCAGTTGGAAGGTTGCGGAGCAGCGTGCCTGTTGCTCCTGTTCGGTCTCGTCTTGACGGGCGCCGAGGCACATGTTGGGGTTTGTGAAGCCGACGGTGATGGTGTAAGTGCCGGGGGTTTCGGGTGCCGTGACGCGAACCTTGCGGTCGTCGGGGGTGTTGTTGCGCCGTCCGGGGCTGACGTCGGTTTCGGCGAAGGATATGGTTGGTGAACTTTGCCAATCGAACACCGGTCCGCCGTCTTCCGGTGAAAGGTCTGCGAGAGTGTTGTCGAGGATGTTCTGGCGTCCGTAGATGTTCGCTGCGAGGTCGATGGAATCGCCCGGGCTCAAGTTCACGGAACTGATGGTCGGTTCGATTCTTAAGATGCGGGCCCTTGCGCCAGGGGTGAATCCGGTGGTTGGTGCTGGGAGGGTCTGGGCGCGGAATATCCAGCTGTCGTTAATCGGGAAAGATCTGAGGGGAGAGGCCTGGATCTCGTATAGGGTGTCGGGTTTGAGTCCGGTGAGATCGAAATTGATGGAGGTGCGTGCGGGTTGAGCGACGCTGTGTTGTGTCGGGTGCCACCTCGCCGTGCCGAGTTCGCGGTGGCGGAGGAAGATGTCGGCGGGGTTGTCGAGGGTGAAGAATCCGAATGTGACGGGGATGCTGTCGGCGAGGATGTTGCCGAACCGGGGTCCGCTAAAACAGATCGCGTCTCGAGTAGAAGCTCGAAACTCTTCGGACCATAATGGCACGGTTGTCATGGTGCCTTCGACGGGATCGGTGACGAGTCGATACGCCGGGCCGTTGACGTTGTGGGCGCGGATTCTGAAGGCGTATTCGGTGTTGAGTTCCAACGGGGCTGCGGTGGTGTTTGAAAAAAGTCCACCGACGTTGACCTGACGGTCGGTTGGGCTGAATTGCTGATCGATACCCCGCCATTGGAGGGTGAAGTCGGTAAATGGGAGGCCGCCGCTGGTCAGGGTGGTGGCAGTCCATCCGATGACGATTTGTGTAGCGCATGGTGCAGCGTAGCGGATTGTGGGGGCGATTCGGGGTGCGGTGCTTGGAGTGGTTTTGATGGTTCTATTTGAGATGGGGCCGCCGTGGGCGTTGCGAGGTTGGACGGCGACGGTGTATCTGATGCCGTTTTGGAGGCCGGCGACAGTGGCGGTTCTTGCGTTGGGTCCGAAGACGACAGTGCGCTGAGAGGAGAAGAGCTGTGTATCGCTTCTCCACCACACGACGTATCCAGTGATAGGCGAACCGCCGTCGTATCGGGTTTTTTGCCAGTAGACGGTGAATTCGCGGTCGCCGTGGACGATTGTCGGCCTGTTTCCAGCCCAAGGTACGCCGGGTTCGGTCCTTAGATTCATTTGAGCGCTAAGGTCCCAGTTCGGTGTTTCGTCTCCTTGGATGAGAACTGCTTGGAAGACGTATTCTCGATCCGCTTCTAGTCTAGTAGTAGAGATCAGGGTGTCGGTGGGTTGACCCGAACGCACGCCGTAACGATATGGTCCGAGCATATTCCCATATCTCGGCAAAATGCGGACCAATAAGGTTGGGGGATCCATCGCGGCATGGAGATTGATGGAGGTGTACTTCTCGGTTAAGTCAACCCCGTTGAGTTCGACGATTTCGATCATGGAGACAACAGGTTTCAACGCAGGTTCAACGGAGACCACGTCAGATGTTGCGGATCCTAAGTCGGTTGTGACGGTTATCCGTGCGTCGTAGGTCCGGCCGTTGGTGAGGTCTGAGATGACGAAGGTGGAGTCGGAAACGGGTGGGTTGGCGCTGTTGGTGAAGTTGGGTTCGGAGCTTGGTTTCCACTCGAGGAGGTAGTTGGTTGGGGTGCCGCCGTTGAGGAAGGTGGACCAATGGGCGGTGAGGGTACCGTCGCCGGGCACGAGGGACAGGATGGGTTTGACGGGGGGGCCGGGTGTTATCAAGGTATCTTCCGCGACATCACCTAAGAAGGATTGAACGAGGGAGGCTTGGATCTCGTAGAGAGAGGCAGGGGTGAGACCGGAGAGGGAGAATGCGGCGGAGGTTCCGGTGGTGGCGGTGGCCGGTGCGACGATCCACGGAGGTGATTGGGTGTCGGATATGGCGCGGTAGCGGAGATATACGTCGAGGTTTTGCGCATCGGGGTTTAGGAGGGTGACGTTGACGTCGGCGGTGGTTTGTGTGATGGAGGTTTCGTCGACTTGTGCAAAGGCGACGATGGGGCCTGGCAAGGGGATGCCGGTGACGGGAGCGGAGAATGATTTACCGGCGTCGTTAACGGCGATGACGCGGAAGCTGTAGGTTGTGCCTGGGGTCAGATTGGCGAAGGCTCTGGCGTTATGAGGGTCTGGATACGTGATGGGTTGGGTCTGGTAACCGGGGTGCCAGTCGATGATGTAGTGGGTTGGAGCGTTGTTGGCATCGATTGGGGGTGGGTTCCAGTAGACGTTGAGGGAGTTGGCGGATGGGACGAGCGCGGTGATGGCGGGTGGGTTGGGAGGGGTTAGAGGGAGGTCTGATTGGGAGGCGAGGGATCCGGGCGGGAACGTGGTGGTCAACGCGATCGCGATCATTCCGATCGCCAGGCGTAGCGCTTTGGAAAGGCTCAATGGTCGGTTCGAGCGCGCTTTTTTCAAAACCAAGTTCCGACGCATGGTTTCGACGAACTGGTCGAATCTCGTGGCCGGCCTGGTTGAGGCATTCGTAGCGACGTGAATGGATATCGTCATTCGTTTTTAAGCCAACAGATATTTAGTTCGAAACCGTTATCAGCATCATTCGCCGCGGTCTTCATACAGCCCTCGGTGAATGAGCGAAATACGCGAAAACCGTCGTGGTCCGCGCGTCGTCCATCTCTCTACAACCGACCGTCGTAGGTCAAAACACAGGGTCAAGGTCGATTGCGCCAGACGGCTTGATCCGAAATGCTCCGACGGTTGCCAGAATTGCGCAAGATGAAAAGAGACAAAATGGAGTTGTTGTTTTCATCCCCTTGAAAGTGGCATTACGCCTATACACGCAGGTACATGTGCATCTCGCTTGTGAAGAGCGTTTGATATAGATTTCGAGAATCGTGAGAGTTCGGACATGACCTCTATCGATGGAGGCTACAGATCAGAGAACACCAACCCGGCCCGGACTGGAGGACCTTGAAATTGAACGTTGGTTCGTTGAACGCTCGCGTCGCGGCCATAGGGAAGCGGATCAAGCTGGGATCCCGCGGCGAACCGGACGTTGTGCTGCACGCGATCCGGCTCTCCGTCTGGGCGCGTTGGTACGTCTGGTTTGTCGTCGCCGTCATGCTGGCGCGCCGTCCGGAACTCTGGTATCCCGAGCGAATCGGTTGGGTGTTCCTTAGTGTGCTGCTGGCCGCGATCAACGGCTTCGTGCACCTGCAACTACTGAAGAACAGGCCGATGACATGGCGCTGGATGTTGGTCCTCAGTGCTGTTGATATCGCGCTGATCACGGCCAACATCGCGGTCAAAGACAACTTCGACAACTTCATATTCGTCACCTACTACCCGTCCCTCGCCTTGTTCGCCGTGGTGTTCTCTTCGCTCTGGTTCATTCTGCCGTGGGTGACGGCGACGGCCGTCCTCTACTCTCTGATAATCGTTACGACAGGCCCGGAACTCGACATCGATGCGGGTGAGGACCATGTGCTGGTTGCCAGGCTCTCGATGATGTACCTCGTGGCCGTGGTCGTCAGCATGGTCGTCCGGTTCGAGCGTGCACGGTGGCGGGCCGCGGTGTCCAGGGAGCGTCGCATGAGGCAGGAGCGCGTCGATCTCTCCCAGATAATCCACGACACAACTGCCCAGACCGCATTTATGGTCGACGTGGGAATACACCGGGCCAGGAAACTCGCTGGCGAGTCCGGCGACCAACTGGCCGAGGTTCTGGACGCCACCGCCGATTTATCGCGGTCGGCAGTCTGGCAGATCAGGGGTCCAATCGACGAGGGGCGCATCGTCGAGGGCAGGGAGCTGGGGCGCGTGCTCTGGTCGCACTGCAGGTCATTCGAGACGATCAGCGGCATCCCCACGGAGTTTTTGCAGTCGGGTGAAGAGCCGCCCCTGCCTAGAGAGGTTCGATCCGGGCTCTTCTCCATAGCACACAACGCGCTCACCAACGCATTCCAACACGCACGCGCCAGTCGCGTGGAGGTCGGATTGAGCTGTGAGGACGACCTGATCACACTGTCCATATCGGACGACGGCATCGGTCTCCCCGAAGACTACGCCGAACGGGGCCGTGGCTTCGATGGAATGAGGGCCGTCGCCGACAGGATGGGAGGAGCGCTGATCGTGGATAGTTCGGAAGGGGACCGCGGCACAACCGTCACCTGCACTATTCCCTGCATCGGAGATGAAGGAGGAAATTGAAATGCCGTCTGCCTGTCGGATCAGAGTGATGGTCGTGGACGATCATCCGGTGACCAGAAAAGGTGTGAGCGATGTGTTGGAAGAATCCGGCTTATTCGACGTGGTGGGACAGGCCGGCGACGGTGTAGAGGCGGTCGCGATTTTCGCAGACAAAAAACCGGAAGTTGTGGTCATGGACGCAATTATGCCGCGCCAAGACGGGATCGATGCATGCAGGGAGATCATGGAAATTTCACCAGATACTCGGGTCGTTGTTCTCACGGCTTCGACCGAGGAGGATGCGGTATTGAATGCCGTCGCCGCCGGTGCCTCGGGGCACGTTCGCAAAGATTTGCGGCCCGAGGATTTTGTCGAAACCGTCGTGGAGGTCGCCCAAGGGCGGCTGAGATTTCCGGACGAATCGGTTAGAAAGGTGTTCGCAATGCTCCGCGGCGAAGGCTCTCTCATGTCTCGTAGACCTTCAGAGATCTTGACGGCATCCGAGCTGGAGACCGTAGATCTGTTCGCACGCGGCAAGCCCTATGCTGAGATAGCAACCGTTCGGGGAAACAGCGTTGTGACCGTTCGTAACACTCTGTACCGCGTGCAAGAGAAATTGGATTTGAGGAACAAGCAAGAACTCGTCATATGGGCCGTCCGCAACGGGCTGTTGGACGACTTCGTGATTGGCGAAGATCCACAGGCGCCGCCTCGAGAATGAAGGTCCGGCGGTGAGACGAAGATTTTCTGGTTCGCCCGCGAAATCAAGGGTGCTAGCCCGAAAGCGTCAGTCCAAAGCGGGTCAAACCAGCGCGGGTGCCGCGACTCGACTGTAGATCTGAATACGGTGTCGACAACTGTCGGCTATACAGACGAGTCCATCGGAATTCGTGTCGATACCTGCGGGCCGCCAGAACAGCTTCTCCTGCTCGGCCATACCGGAATTGGCACGCCAACTGGCCTGCTCGGGATTGACGTCGAGAAATTCCTGGCACCACTTCGACAACGTGGCGTGACCGACGAGGGTTTCGCGGTGACCGCCGTTGGTATCGAACACCTGAACGCGATCGTTTCTCCAGTCGGACACGTATACGGTGCCGTCGGCGCTGACGTGAACGCTGGAGGGTCGGTCGAACTCCCCGACACCGTCACCGCTTGATCCGAAGGCGAAGATAAACTCGCCGTCTGGCGTGAAGCGTTGCACGCGGTCGTTGCGCCAATCGACGATCCAGATGCAATCTTCGGCGTCGATCGAGATGCCCCAAGGATAGTTGAACTCACCTGGTCCGATGCCGAAAGTGCCGAATGATGAGATGTATCGCCCATCCGCCGTGTATTTCTGGACTCGGGCGTTCAGATGATCCACGATGTGCAAATTGCCTTCGGAATCGAACGCCAATCCCGACGGACGGTTCCACTGGCCTTCGCTGGATCCGGTCTCTCCCCACCGATGCGAAAAGGTTCCGTCCTTTTCGAATACGGACAGAAGTTGAGTGTATTCGTCAGTAAGGTAGACACGGTCGTCCGGGCCGATGGCGATAGCGGTTGGTTGGGTCGAGAGTCCTGGTTCAGTTCCCCAGTTGGCAAACTCGAACATGAATTCAGAGTCGAGGGTTACAGCGCTGACCCTGACGTTTCTGTTGGCGGCGTTCGACCGGCTCAACACGTAGAGGAAACCGTCGCTGGCGAAGCGAACGTCGACCGGGTTCATGAAACCTCGGCCCTCAAACGAGGCGATCCCGAGGGTGTGGCTATACGAGTAGTCGCTCATCTTGTTCCGTGCGGGCTTTGGAGCGCCCACCTCCATCTGCTGGGCTCGAGTATTCGGCGAGTTGACAGGCCGTTAGTGAGCGACCAATTCGGACTTTCGATCGAACTTCTGGTTCAGCACCCACTCAGAATCGACATGCAAGAAATCATCGAGGATGGTTGCGTAGACGTCTCGGTAATCCGTGTTGTAGTGAACATCGCCTTCCAGTTGGTCTGCCGGTTTGAGGCTCGGGTAGTCACCGTATAACCCGCCGTTGACAGAGTTGCCGATCATAAACGCGACCCCTCCGGAACCATGGTCGGTGCCGGCACCGTTGTCCTCGATACGCCTGCCAAACTCGGAGAACATCCAGATCACCGTGTCATCCGCTTGACCCATCTCGTTCAGATCCTGCCAGAAGCACTCCACCGCCTCCGACACCTCGTCCCACAGCTTGGCGTGGTTCACCAGTTCGTTGGTGTGCGTATCGAAGCTGCCGTGCTGAGTGTAGAAGATGCGTGTCCCGAGGTCGGCTGACATCACCTGGGCGACGCCCTTGAGGCTCTGCGCGATCGGGTTCTCGGCGTTGTACTCGACCGTGGACGAATACTTTTCGGGAGCTGAGCGTAGGGTGTCGGCGCCGTCGAGCATGCCGCGCCCGGTCTGGAGCAGACGCAGTGACGGAAGTCCGTCGTCCGACATTGGTTGGTAGATCCGGCTCACGGTGTCAAGAAGCGCATCGCGGTTCGAAGCACCAGCTAAACCCGTGTACAAGCCATAGGACTCGAGTGCTCCGACCGATGCGACGGAAACATCCGGGTATGCGAGGGCCCTAGGCAAGCCGCGGCCGAAGTTGACGGTTGTCACGGCGTTTTTGCCCTCGGGATCGATGGCTTTGGTGGTCTTACCAAGCCAACCTTCTGAGGACGCTACCGCAGGTTCCGCGGTGTGCCAGATGTCCATCGAGCGGAAGTGAGACCGGTTCGGCTCGGGGTACCCGATGCCCATCAGGACCGCCATCTTGCCGTCGTCGAAGAGATTCTTGAACGGGCCCATATGGGAGTTGAATGCGATCCGGTCATCCACCGGGATCACGCTCTCGCCGCTCAAGCCCATGTTCGGACGATAGTCGTAATACAAGCCGTCCTGATAGGGCACGACCGTGTTCAGGTAGTCGTTGCCGCCAGAGAGCTGGATGACAACCAGATTCTTGGCTCTCCCATTCCCGTTGTGGCCGTTCGTTGCCATTTCATATCTCCTGTGTATCTGTGTGCTGTATCAGCAGTACTGGTAGTCGGGTGTAGAGGCGATCAACTGAAACATCTCGACAGCCCGATCCGTTTCTTCATCTTCATTTGCTGGTTCCAACTGACCTGATGCATGTTCCGCAATCAATCCGAACGTTCGGTCCGATACGTCTATGCAACCCATCGCATCGAGACACGCTTGCACGTACGCCGCTGAACTTAGGCCACGCCCCGCTTCACGCACACGGTCAACCATTCGCTGAATGCCGGACGCGTCTCTGCGTTCCAGTTCAGTTGAGGCGTAGTTGATTCGCTCGACCAATGCGCCGCTGTCTATCCACTCCTCGCCCTCGTGCCAACCCTCGACGCTGGGTGGGTTGAGCAGGAATTGCCCCATGAACATGGCGTGCGAAGCCAGTTGCGACGATTCCAAGTCTGGCAATTCGAAACGATCAGTCAAGCGTGCGACGCCGAACACCATCTCAGCGGGGCTCTTCACCTTGCGATATCGCACCGCTTCAGACTTGAAGTGATCGGACTTGAAGATCGCCCTCAGCACGGCGCGTATCTCGCCGTCGTTCGCCTGAAACACATCGGCCAGCCGTTGGACTTCATCCTCGTCCGCGTTGTCGGCGACGAAGAACTGGTAAAGCCTTCTGGAGACGAACTCCGCAGTTGCCCTTTGTCGGACGGTGATCTCGACGATGTCCTCGCCGTTCCAGTTACCAACCTCGCCGAGGAACTCCTTCTCACCGTCATCATGATCATTCGGGTCGAACTGGAACTCCATCGGGAACGGCCCGAGGAAGAAAGGCGGCATGGTCGGCTTCGATGCCCACCCGGTGAAGGCTCGCGCAGCGGCCTTGACATCGTCTTCGGTGTACGCGCCTTCACCCATCTCATCGATGCCCATCGAAAATAGTTCGAGCAGCTCGCGTCCATAGTTTTCATTCGGCGCGTCTTTGTGACTTTCCTGGTTGTCCAGCCAGTACATCATTCCCGGATTGCGAGATATTTCGAGGAGAAGATCGTTGAACTTGCCGAGACCGTAGCGTCGGAAGAGATCGATCTCTGTCAGCATCTCAAGCCCATGGTCGAGCTTGATGCCACCAACCGCCAGGAGTCCGTGCCAGAAGAGGGCGATCTTTTCTTCTAGATGTTTCGTGCTGGTCGCCATGCGCCACGCCCACTGCGGATCAGCGTGACCGACGGATCTCGCCTCCACAGAAGCGATGAAGTAGCGATCCAGCAAGTCTTGGTCTTCGGGGTAGGAGAATTCGGGATGAAGCAGCTCTTCGACGGTTTCGTCATAGCCTTTGGCGACGTATTCGTCAATCTGGTCCCGCGTCGCTCCAAATCCTGCCCGGCGCAAAAGGTGGGCCATGAGTGCAGTGTCGGTATCTCTGCTAACAGCGGTAGCGGTAGTCATCGAAGGCCTCGCAGGTACGTGGTGCTGGGGAGTTTTGGGAGAAACTGCTTCGAGTTTAAATTTAGCATGACTGCTGGTATCACGCGCGCGTCTTTCTAAGTGCCGCGGATTCAGTGCGACGTCGGGTTGTATTGCTGTCGAGACTAGGTGCGTAAGCCCAGACGCCGAAAAAGTCGTCGTTAACCGAAAGGAGGTTGGCATGCAAACCATAGGCTTCATCGGGCTTGGCAACCTAGGCATCCCGATGGCGCAGAATATTCAGGCGGCAGGATTCCCGATGGTTGTCTTTGATGCGCAGGAAGGTGCAACGCGCCCCCTTCTGGAGGGTGGCGCTCGGTTGGGCGCATCCCCTGCCGATGTTGCCGCCTTAAGCGACGTAATCATGAGTTGCGTCCCGGGTCCCGCGGAGGTGGAAGAGATAACCCTCGGTCGCAACGGAATTCTCACCGGACTAAATCCCGGCGACGTGTATGTCGACCTCTCTACCAGTCGACCGTCTCTGATCCGCAAGATAGGCAGCGTGTTTAAAGAAAAAGGCGTCCATGTACTAGACGCCCCCGTGCTGACAAGTCCTGCCAACGCCGCGAACCGACAGGTAATCGTGATGCCCAGCGGCGATAAGGACGTTTATGAGCGGCTTCTGCCGGTTTTCGAGGCTTTCGCCGACAAGGTCGTTTACCAGGGCGAGCTAGGCATGGGAAGTACATGTAAGTTGGTCAACAATATGATGACGCTGGCTGTAAGGCAGGTCGCAGCTGAGGGGTTAACTCTGGGTATGAAGGCCGGGCTTGACCTCGATGCCCTGATGGAGGCGGGAAGCAGAGGGGTACTGGGTAGTCAAAGGGAGGGGTTGGAGAGGACGGTGTTCGGCGGAAAGTTCGAACCGCCATCATTTCGGCAGGCGCTGGCGCAAAAAGATATAGCACTGGCAAACGAGCTAGCCCGTGAACTAGAAGTGCCGATTCCGGTAGCCAGCATTGTGGAGCAGATCTCAATCCAATGTGGCAACCGCGGCTGGGGAGACAAAGACACGCACGTGATTTATCGCCTGCAAGAGGAGGCAGCAGGCGTGGAGATCAGGTCCAGCTAGTCCGTTACGCCCATCCGTGACTGGTCAATCCCGTATGAGCGATCCGACTCATAGGGCAACGAAGTTGAGGTCCGTTCGGTTTACACCGGGCGTGGTCGGCGTGATCCCGATCAGATCCTTCGGTCTAGGTCCTACCTGCTACGACGGTGGTTCCAGCTGACGAGTAACGCGAATTGACGGACGCACCCTCTGCCGCTTAGCATCCCTGGCGATTCCCGAGATGCGCTACCAGCGGTAATGATGTGAAGATCTGATACTGCGGTATGCGGTTAATCATTAATCGGTCAAATGGATCGCGTATTTGTTTAACTCTGTTTTGTAACCGTGATGGCGAATCAGTCCGGCAGGAAACTCCCATATAATCGCCTGACATGGGCAAGGTACTCGATCGATTGAGTTGGGTGGTGACGGTTCGGCCATGGGTCACTATCGTCGTTCTTCTTGCCGTAACCGTGGTTTTGGCAGCAGGCGCTAATCTGCGCGCACCGCCAACCGAAGGGGCCAGCGTCACGTTCCTACCGCCGGGGCATCCGATCCGCGACGCGACGAAAGAGATATCGGAGAGCTTCGAGTCATCGGGCGAGATCCGGATCGTCACATTAGTGTTCCGCGGCGAAGCCCTCACCCCCGGCGGACTTTCGCAGATGGACGATCTGATAGATCGCATTCTCGACGAACCAGGAGTGATTGAACTGCTGGCACCAGTCGATCCTGTTTTCGCTCCTTCTTTGGTGATCGGTGCGGCGCTCCAAGTAGACGGCTTCGATTCGGTCACTCAGGCACAAATCGATGGTGTCAGCGACGTTCCGCAGATCCAGGGTGCAATTGCCGCCATGACCGGCAACGACGTGGATGGGACGCCGGTGGCGATCGGCAACATTCGGTTTGTGGAAAGCGACGATGATCGAGTGCCAAACATCGAACGCAGGATCAACGAATTGGCGACGACCGACGATGGTCCCCTCAGCGTAAGCAGTATTTCACCCACGATCGTGGAGGATGAATACACCACCGCGACCGAGTCTGGGTTGGCGCCGCTTTTGGGAATTGCGTTGGTACTGATCGCTTTGCTGCTCTTCCTTTTCACACGCACATTGTCAGACATGTTGCTCACGCTGACCGGGCTTATTGTCGCCATAGTTTGGATCGTCGGTGCAGAAGGATGGTTCGGTCCGAATGGACTCAGTTTGATAGGTCCACCAAGTTCGCTCACCGCGATGGTGCCGGTCATCGTGATCAGCCTCACCGTGGACTACGCCATTCAGGCAATCTCGCATTACCGGGAACAGCGGTTGGAAGGTGAAGGCGTGGTAATGGCAGTGCGCAAAGGACTGAATCACGTCACGATCCCGTTGGTGCTTGCTGCTGTAACTACGATCGTCAGTTTCTTGGCGACATTGTTCTCGCCGATCGGCGTCGTTGCCGACTTCGGTGTCGTCGCCGGTTTGGGTGTCGGTTTGAGCCTGATTGTGATGCTCACGTTGATCCCGGCAGGCCGTACGATCATCGATCGGCGTCGTGAAGCGAAGGGCACGTTGAAGCCGCCGCGTGCGGTCTCGAACGCGTTACCGGGCATTCCTCAGTTAGCGGCGCTCCTAGGCAGAAGCGTAACGCGTCATCCGACGCCATTCATAGTGGTCATCATCGCTATAACTGTGGCGCTCGGATTTGCTGCAACTGGTTTGAAGTCCGAGTTCAATATTCGCGACATTCTGCCCAAAAACGGCACAGTGGTTAGTGACATGAACACTCTTGACGCGGCCGTTGGTGGCTCTACGGAGATGGCGAACTTGCTGATTAGGGCCGAGACCACAGATGTCCGTACATTTTTGAATCTGCATGACTTGACAAGTAGTTTCGAGGACGAACAGCTACGTCCTCAGGCCGCGGCAGGACCGATACTGGCATCTTTCGAACTCATCGTGCGCGACTGGATCCATGACAGCGGTGAGCCCGGCGACAAATACGATCCGGAGCTCGACAATCTGTTCGAAGAAGCTACTGCCGGTGTCGAATTCCATCCGGAGATCATGCAAGAGTTCTTGGACAAGCTGGAGGCAAGGGATCCCGCCGTTTCGCATCTGCTGGTCGACGATCGACAAGGCGTCGATTCGATTTTGATCCAGTTCCCGACCTACACGAATGATCCCGCAGGCACGAAGGCGATCCAAGGTGAGATAGAAGGGATTTGGTCCGGCGACGACACCGCGATCACTACGATCTCAGACAGCATCGTCTCGGCCGCGGTGACAGATCAAATCACGGATCGGCAGACAGAGGCGATCAGCACCACCGTTGCCGCCGCGCTTGGTATTCTCGCGATCTTCTTCTGGCTGACGCTTCGTCAGCCAGCATTGTCGGTTATTGCGGTTGGTCCGATCGTGCTCGTTCTAATATGCGTGCTTGGAACAATGGCGTTGTTAGATATTCCATACACACTGATCACGTCGATCATTACAGCACTATCGATCGGAATCGGCGTGGACTACACCATCCACGTCATTCACCGATACCGCGAGGAATATGCGAAGAGTCGCGATCCCGAACGAGCGGCGGTGCGGACCGTCACGACGACTGGTTCTGCGTTATTAGGTTCCGCGGCGACTACGGCGTTGGGTTTCGGCGTATTGATCGCCTCGCCATTGACGGCCTCTGCTCAGTTTGGCGTTACCGCGACGATCACCATCGTCTACTCGCTCGTTTTCTCCATCTTGGTCGTCCTACCCGCAATGGTGGTCTGGGGTGCTTACCAGAACGCGCGACTGCGCTCAATGGTTGAGAGGGAATGGAACGAACTAGACGAAGCGATTGAAGGTATTCACGAACGTTACGAACAAGAAGAGGCGTCGTCCTAGCCGCCGACGAGCGATAGAACCGTCAGTGTTTGAAGGTTCAGGCTAATAGTTCGTGCCGTTGCTCGGCGATGCGGAACTGCAGTTTCTTGTTCGGTTTCAACGAAGGCAGCGCGTTGTACTTGAGCGTGTAGTTCTCGGGATACACCTCGAGGTTGAAGTAGTGCGCGATCATCAGCAAATTGACGGCTAGCTGCAATTCCATCCACCGTTGCCCTAGACACCTGTGTGTCCCCAACCCGTACGGGGCATATCCAATGTTGTAGTGCTCGTTGCGCGGCGGCGCATATCGATCAATATCGAAGGTGAAGGGGTCGGGGAAAATGTTCTCCATGTAATGCGTGGCTGTCTGAGCGATATAGACGCGTGTCCCTACTGGCAATTCGTAGTCCTCGACCACAACAGAATTCATGACGTCCCGCATTGACATCGGGACGATCGGGTGCATGCGCAAGGATTCCATCATAAGGCGGTGAGTAATGTCTATCGCCTTTAGCGTGTAGTCATGACCTCCGGGGTCGCCGTTTTCGAACAACGCATCGGCTTCACTTTGGATTTTGGCGTGGAGTTCGGGTTGGGACACCATGCAATAGACCGCGAAACTTAAGGCGTCGCCTAGGTAGATACTCGCGACCAATGCTGCCGAAAGGGCAAATCTCAGATTCGACTGCGGTACTAATACCGGATCGCTCGCGTGCAGACTGAGCAGATCATCGGCGAGATCCCTAGGGGCTCCCGCTCTTTGGGCCGGTGTGTGGACGTTTTGGACCCGCTGCAACAGCACGTCGATCGCTTTGGCCCGTCGTTTCATGCCGGGGGTTTTCAACATGAACTTGGGCAGGGCTCTCATTATGTGAGTTGTGAGCGCCCGTTCCTTGTACTTCATAAGATCTTCGATGATGTCCTGCGAATCGACGCTGATTGCGAGAGGCGAAATCTGTGAATTGATCATCTTCCTGCTCAACATCACGGCAGGGTACGCTTCGCCAACTTCCCAGTCCGACATAAACTTCCGAGCGTTCACGTAAATCTTGTCAAGTTGCCCTTCGAGTCTTGAACGCGAGTACGCTGGCGCCATCGCTTTGCGAAGCCGAAAATGATCAGCGCCGTCTAAGGAAGGCAAAACGCCCGATGCGCCGTAGATTTTCTCGAAGTCGTTGAAATAGTCCTTGGCCCTTAAGTACATGCGCCCGTGCCTTTGGACCCAGTGGTTCGTGTCGGACCCGGCCAAGAAAACCATGGGTTTTTGAAGCGGCGGTTTAATCTGAAAAACTGGGCCGTATTCTTTGTGGAGATCGGCGAAGATAGCGGCTATGTTGCCAGTCCGAATGTGCGGATTGAGCACCAATTTCCGCAAAGACACCGTTGGGATTTTCTTAGCCAAAG
Organism: Dehalococcoidia bacterium; assembly: GCA_965204425.1. Classification (GTDB taxonomy): domain Bacteria; phylum Chloroflexota; class Dehalococcoidia; order Lucifugimonadales; family Lucifugimonadaceae; genus Bin127. The sequence goes on along the minus strand of OZ241990.1, from coordinate 1,228,043 downwards.
CAGAGCGGCGAAGTAATGGGCCGGCGAGGTTTTGAGAGACTGCGGCGGCGATGGAACGACCTATCAGATCCATCCGGCAGATGAGTTCGATGCGTTTCTCCGACTGCTCGTCGAGTTGGAATATGAATCGGAACACGTCGCAGGTGTTGATGAGGCAGATGATGATGACGTCTCTCGGATCGGGGATCTCATTGTTGAAGATCACCTCGCTGATACGCGCCTTGACGAACTGAAAGGCAGTCCCTCCTTGATCGTTGCTTGGCAAGCCAGTGTTCCAGACGGTAGGAGACAGCGTCCAGAAGTCGCCATCGTGGTATTCCAAGATGTCTAGATCGACCAACCGATCCAGCGTCAGATCGATAATGGACTCGGCGCGCGGTGCCAACCGCTCGATCCAGTATTGGGCGGTTCGTTGAGTTTCTTCGCCCGCTATTTCCTTGAGGATCGGATCCAACGTGGAATCACCCGTCTCAGCGTCGTCCAAAAGAAACAGGGATTCCATGTCCGTATCGATGCGTGACTTTAGCGACAGTTCGGCGAGCACTGCACCGACGAGGGCACAGTTCAAATCCCAGCCGGGCACCTGGTAAAAGTAGCCGTTCTCTTCGCTAAGGAGCATTAGAACGAGCTCTTCAGGCAGAGTCAGTTGTTGCGTTGTAACAACCTCTGTAAGGAGTGTCATTTAGTGCCGTTCCCTGCAAACATCTTGATACAATGTATTAGTTAGATTGGTTACTATGTTTGATACTGTAGCACATTTGCCAATGAATTCAGGACGCATCCGTTTCAGAACAGGATCAGAGCGCGATTGCAACTAGAGTAGGGAGGCGGTGACAATAGTACCGAATGGGGAGCGATGAATGATAGTAGCTCGACGCACAGAAACGCCGAATCTTGGCTTGCCATCCCCATTTCCCGAAGGGTGGTTTTTCATCTGCACTCGCCAAGCAGTACAGAAGTCTAACAACCTGATCCAAAAGACATGGATGGGCGAGAATGTCCTCATCTGGTCCGACCGCAACGGCAATATCTGTGTCTCCGAATCTATCTGCCCCCACCTCGGCTCCGATCTCGGCCCCGACGCTGGAGGTTGCATACGCGATGGCAAATTGATTTGTCCTTTCCACGGATACGAATTCGATATTACCGGCCAATGTGTCGCCACACCTTTCGCGCCACCCCCCAAGACCGCGAAACTGCGAGTGTACGAGACTCGCGAAATAGCTGGAATGGTCTTTGCTTGGTGGGGAATCCAGGGTAGAGAACCGCAATGGAGCCTCCACGACAATCAGCTGGAACTAGACGGGTGGAGCGAGCTGAAAGTCAATACTCTTCGCTTCGCCGGCCATCCGCAAGAGACAACCGAGAACTCGGTGGATCTGGCCCATTTGCGCTACGTGCACGGATACGACAATGTGGAGCCTATTGTCGAGGCATCCATAAATGGACCGCTTCTTGAAACTCGCTTCAACTTCAAGAGAAGTCGAAAAATCGCTGGGTTTGCCAATCTGACCTTCGATGTTTCAGCTAAGACCAGCATTTTCGGTCTGGGATACTCGTTCGTGGAGATCCGAGAGAACTCAATTGGCATGGATATGCGCCTCTGGGTGTTGGCCACTCCTGTAGATGGCACGCTGATTGATCTGAATTTGGTCTCGCAAGTGCGGGAAGTCCGCAATCCAAAACGGATGATCATCGGCCTAGGATTTCTACCTACGAGATGGCGCGCCCCGTTGATGAACAAATTCATGGCTTCTCAGCAAGTCGACGACGTCAACCAAGACATCGTCATTTGGAGCCGTCAGCAGCATCGATCCCGCCCGCGCCTTTGCCGTTCCGACGGCAAGATCATGCCTTTCAGGTACTACTGCGCCCAGTTCTATCCCGATCCTGATGAGATCGAAAGCGTCGCCGCTTAAGGCCTGAGGTTAAGCCCTCCTAAAACGCGATCCGTACATGATGCTTCCGTAGTAGTTGAATGATCGTTTGGCTTCCGGATCATCGAAGGGGTAATCTGCACCGATTTGTTGAGCAGCCGCGAGCCCGCTGACGAAGCACGTCTCTTGGCTGTTAACCAAGGTGTGAGCACCACAGTACCAGGTACGCCTCTTACCCTGGATGAAGCGGAAGAGATTGACCAGAAGCGCGACATGCCGCACATCGTGGATGATGTGCTGAAACCTTTGCCGCTTGATGATCTTTTTCTCGTCGATGGCATTCGTGGGGTTGTAGGTTACAAGACATGGCTTGTCGGAATTTCGGGCCCACAGCTGCTGATTGTGCATGATGTAGGTGATTTCATAATTGTCTGGTTTCGAACCGTACTGCTCTATGTGATTGCTACGCGTTCTCAGAGGCTCTGCTTCGTTGTCTGGAAGCACTGACGCGTCGTGGTGGACAATCGCTTCATTGTGAAGCGAGGCATCGTAACGTATCGAAGAGAGAATGTAACGTTCGAGTCGGGTGGGGTTATCCAGGATCTCTAGGGTCTGATTAGCGTTGCACGCGAAAACCACATCATCGAACGTCTCCCGAACACCGTTTTCGTCCTCGATTACCACTGAGGATGGCTGTCGATAGACCTTGCGCACAGGCCGGTTGAGATAGATCTTGTGTCGGAAGTCGCCCGACAGATTTTCGTAAATGCGTCTCGTTCCCTGATCCCACGTCTGCATGGGTGTCGCGTGTTCGATATCGAAAAACTCTAGATACCGCGAGAACAAAGCCGTTGGCATGTCGAAGATATTGGTCGCCAACACGAAATTGACGAACATAGGCTTCAAGATTTTGTACCTGAAGTCGTCCGAAAACTGCCCAACGTTCAGAACCGTCCTCATACTGATGTAGTTGAACGGATTGAGGGCGTTCAGTAGCTTTGACTGAGATCGAGTGAGCCAGCCGATCCGATGCAAGCGCCTCAATAATCGTTGGAACCTGACGATCTCGGATTGAAGTTGATCTCTTATCTCGGAGTCGAAGTCGTGGGCGTAAATCTGGCCGTCGTACTTAACGCTGTAGCTGAATCTGGTGTCAATCAGATCGATGCCGAACTTTTCCATCAACAGCAGCATGTGTTGATACACGGACGGGATACAGGCCGTCACCGAAATGTCGAATGGGATCGAGCTACCGTCATCTTGCGGCATTTCGGCTGTGAATGCGTTGCCGCCAATGTGTCCCTGCGCTTCGAACAGCCGAAAATCGAAACGATCAGGATGATGATTCAGAGCCCACGCAGTGCCCAGTCCCGACACACCCCCACCGACAATGGCGATTCGACGCGGTTTCGCACTCGTATCAACGGTTGTATCGACTCTTAGTCTTTCCATGATCCTAGGTATTTGACTAATCGGCGATTCCGATTTATCCGCCACAAGAGTAAATCACCCAAAATCACAGTGACGAAGGATTAGTCGAATTGCACAGACTGATCCTACGTAATGGAATCGAATCATGAATGGACCGAATTCTTGGCATGCCATTCTGTTGTTCTGGTCAATCGATTGGCAATTCAAGTTTTGGTATGTGAATTTGCAAACTCCCCTACGCAGGTCGGGACGTTGAGATACATGCGTCGCGATACTTCGGTAAACCCGAGTTTGACGGCCACCCGCAACGATGCATTGTTGTCTTCTCCGGCACTCCATATCGGGATCTTTCGACGCTCCAGGAGACGTTTTGCCACGATACAAGCGGAAGCGGTTGCAAAACCCATGCCACGCCAATCGTCGTCAGTAGCAACTCCGATATCTCCGTAGCCAGCGGTCACTGCGTTGGTGTGCGCAAGAGCTACTAACCTGCTATCGATAACGGCTCCGGCGGCCGCGCCGTCGGTCAATAGATCCTCAAACGTGTCGAAACCCAATCTGTGCGGATCTCTACTAAAGGTTTTCAGAAGGTGAGAATCACCTAGGTTGAGCAAGCGAACCTCTTGGGCGACAAACCAAGACAATCGTCCAGTCAGAGTGTGATACACGTCGCCGTAGCATCGCACTTGCAAGTGAGTTTCTTCCTGTATCAGCGTGGATAACGGACCTGTGAGATCCATAGGCACGTTAGGTGACATGCCGCATCGTCCCCATCCGTCGAGCCGGGTTAACAGGTTCCACATGGCAGGAGGATCATTGCCGAAGCACCAAGGTTCATTTGGCAGCGATCTCGATCGAACAATTACAGCACCGAATTGGTAGATGGAACCGCTAACGTACGCGTCAGCTAGATTCAATCTCAACAGATGAGCTGGGATCGCAGTCTCGGGCGTGTCTCCCAAAGCGTCTGCCACACGTTTGCGATCGTTATCCGTGCGCACGAGGCTCATGGTGCCATCCTAAACCCGACGATTGCGGCGTATAATTCGCGCCGTAGCCGTCAAGCATGGCGCGCGTCTCGTAATCAGCTTCATGTGCGGAGGACAAGGGATGCCGAAAACACTAGATACATACCGTCCGCCGATCATGGGCACGACGCACATGGTCTCGGCTGGGCACTACCTTGCATCTGCCGCCGGATACAGGACCTTGGAGGAGGGCGGGAACGCTATCGATGCGGGCGTCGCAGCCGGCATCGCCATCAATGTCACTCTTCCGAGCGCAACGAATTTCGGCGGAGTGGCACCCATCGCGATCTACGACGCGGCGTCGGACGAGGTCGTGACCATCAGCGGGCTTGGCCGCTGGCCGCGGGCTGCAAACATCGAGCATTTCAACACGCACTACGGCGGGCAAATCCCTATCGGTGTTCTGCGCACAGTTGTCCCGTCCGCACCTGACGCTTGGCTCACCGCGATAGAAAAATACGGGACGATGACATTCGAGCAGGTCGTAACGCCCGCGCTCGACCTCGCAGAAAACGGTTTCCCGATATCGGCTTATCTGAGCGAAGGGTTGCAATCAACTGAAGACGACCCTGAAGGCGGATCTGTGCTTTGGGCGTCTACCCGGGAAATCTACATGCCTAACGGTCGATCTCCGCGCCCCGGCGAGATTTTGGTGCAGACCGATCTGGCACGCACCTTCCGCCGCCTCATCGAAGCGGAGCGGGGAGCATCTCATCAGGGCAGGGAAGCGGGACTCTGTGCGGCCCGCGACCGCTTCTACCTAGGCGACATCGCCGAAGAGATGATCAAATTCTCGGATGTTCAAGGCGGATGGATCACGATGGAAGATCTCGCCGACTTTTCGGTGAAGGTTGAACCACCTGTTTCTAGCCGGTTCCGCGAATACGAGATCTATACCTGCAACGCCTGGTGCCAAGGTCCTGTCGTCGCTCAAGTCTTGCAGATGCTCGAGGACGATGATCTGTCGGCGTTGGGTCACAACTCGACCGAATACATCCATCTCGTTTCGCAGGCCCTTGATCTTGCCTATTCAGATCGACACGCGTATTACGGTGATCCTGATTTGGTTGACGTTCCGATTGAGGGACTGCTGTCGAAGGGATACACCCGATCTCGACGCGGAGACGTCGACGTGAATCGGGCGTTCTCTGAAATGCCAGATCCAGGTAACCCGTGGCCGTACCAAGGTTCATCGCGAAACGGCGCGCGTCCTGTGGCGATGGCATCAGCGACTGGCGGGCGATTGCAGGACACGAGTTACGTTTGCGCGGTGGATCAGTGGGGCAACGCATTCTCGGCGACGCCCAGCGATCCGCTTGCTCCAAGCCCGATCGTGCCGGGTCTCGGTATCCAGATGTCTTCAAGGGGTTCACAGACTTGGCTCGACCCAGAGCATCCTTCGTGTCTGGAACCTTGGAAACGCCCAAGACTCACACCCAACCCCTCCATCGCATTCAAGGATGGCAAGCTATTCATGCCGTTCGGTACGCCCGGCGGCGATACGCAGTGCACGTCAATGGTGCAGCTATTCCTAAACGTCGCGGTCCACGGATTGAACCCGCAACGGGCCATCGAGGAACCGCGTTTCGCAACTTGGAACTTCCCTAACTCCTTCTGGCCGCACACCTACTTTCCAGGCCGACTAGACCTCGAAGGTCGGATAGACGCGGCGACTGCGGCGGAACTCGCCGGCATGGGCCACGACCTGCACGTCCTCGACGACTGGACACCGACCGGTGGCGCGATGACAGCAATCGTCGTCGACCACGAAAGGGGAGTGCTCACCGGTGGCGCTGACCCCCGAAGAGACAGTTACGCCATCGGTAGGTAATCAATCTCGGAGCCAAACATGCCCAACCTAGATCAAGACCTCGCATTCGCCCCAGCGACTGAACTCAAAGCGTTAATCGCGGATCGAGAAATATCGTCTACGGAACTGACGGAGCTGTACCTGTCCCGCATCGATGCGCTCGACGATCAGCTCCACTCATTCCTAACCGTCACACCAGAGATCGCACTCGAGCAGGCGGCGAAAGCTGATGCCGCAACTGCCAAGGGCGAAAATCTAGGGCCACTCCACGGACTCCCGATTTCGATAAAAGACCTTCAGATGACGAAAGGCGTCCGAACGACGGGCGGCTCCCTGGCATACAAGGACCGAGTCCCCGACGCCAACGCCGCGTACATTGACAAGATTCTTGATGCAGGCGCCGTTATGCTCGGCAAGACGAATACTCCCGAATTCGGCCATCTCGGAACTAGCGACAATCGCCTTGGTCCACCCTGTGGCAACCCTTGGAATCCCGAAAGAACCTCCGGCGGCTCCAGCGGCGGGGCAGGGGCATCACTCGCAGCCGGGCTCTGCGCGCTCGCGACCGGTGGGGATGGTGGCGGTTCGATACGCATCCCGGCCAGCTTCAACGGCATCTACGGCATCAAACCCACCCAAGGTCGGGTTTCTAGCTACGCCGGTACCGATGGACCACCTGCGGCCAACTTTTTCAGCCAGCAGGGCCCGATGTCGCGCACCGTGGCAGATTCCGCATTGCTCCTACAGGTGATGGCTGGCTACGATTCGCGCGACCCCAGCTCGATGCGCGACCCATTACCCGATTTCTCCGCGGCTGTCGGCCGCGATATCGAAGGTCTGAAATTCGGATGGAGCCTAGGATGGGGCTACGCCGCCGTCGATCCAGATGTCGCCGTCGCAGCGGAAGCCGGTGCCAAGGTCTTCGAAGAAATCGGCTGCACCGTCGACGAGTCAGACATCACCCTCAACGCACCGTTCGACACCTGGTATGTCCTATCTGCGTCAAGCGCCATCGCGACGAATGGTCATCTGCTAGAAGATCACGCCGACGATTTGACTTGGTATGTCCGCTACGGTTTGGACTACGGCAAAACGTTAACCGTCTCCGACTATGGTCGTGCCCTCGGCGAACGAGACCGCATGATTCAGCAGTTCTGGGATCAGTTCGATAAGTTCGACCTGCTTCTATCGCCGACCATGGCCACTACCGCCTTCGAGCACGAACAGTATCCCAAAGAGATCGGAGGCGAGCCGGCGACCTGCATCCCGTGGTGGGGATACCTGCCGCATACGCACCCCATCAACACGATCGGCTTCACCGCCGCTAGCGTGCCTTGCGGCTTCGACTCCGACGGAATGCCAGTCGGGCTCCACATCGTCGGGAAACCCGGCGACGAAGAGACCGTGCTCGCCGCATCCGCCGCCTTCGAAAAAGCCCGACCGTGGGCGCACAAACGACCCGTGGTGTGTTGAGCATTGCTGTATCGCTACGAAACTCCGTTCCGTGAACTTCTAGCCCACGAGCTTTTCGATTTTTGGACAGAGATCTTTGGGCCGATTGATCCTGACGTCCCGATCGGCGTTTTCCTCGGCGAAGAAGCCGATCACGTCGATCACGTCGTTTTCGCCGAACGCGATCAGGACCTTGTCGTCAGCACGTGTGCAATCACCTTTTCACGCGCCGAACCTCGGTTCGCAGGCGTAAGCGAGGTGGCGACAAGGCCGAGTTACCGAGGTCGCGGTATCGCCGGTAGCCTTTGCATGCAGGCCTTGGAAGAATTCGCGGATCGGAACGGCGAAGTGGTTTTTCTCGGCACCATGGATCCCCATGTTGCGAGGATTTATCACCGTTTGGGTTGGCGGCGCATCGCTGGTGCCAACGTATGGGCCAACGTGACGACTGGCGACTCCCCTGAGGAGTATCTCGTCGACTACTTTCGGACGCCATCGCCCGTACGGGTCGTCAAAGGGGATGCCTCGCTCCGGATACCCATGATTCCTCTCCTGTTGATCCCGCACGATTGGCAGATCCTAGACGGCAATCTGCCCTCGTCCATGATTTCCACACGTTACGAACGTCAGAATTCGTGCATGGGTTTATGTCGCAAGTATTACTACCACCTGAATCGCCCTCCAGTTACCTTGCCGCCTCAACCAGCGAAAGGCGATGGTGCTCAACCTGGGCACGCCGCCGAGTGGTTCGCCGCGAAGACGGACGACGGACGTCTAGTCGGCATCGCCACCGCGTGGATCGATGCTGAACAGGTTTGCAACGTTGACGGCTTCGTACACAAACGTTTTACCGACTCATACGAGGCGTTGATCGAAACCGCGATCGAATGGGGGCGCAAAGGCAGTGCGAAGCGTATCGCATCAAGGCTATGCGTAGAGGACATAGAGAAGCGTTCGCTTTTCGGTGGTTTCGGATTCCGTGCCGGGCCCATCGACGGGACATTCAACATCAGCGAGCGCGAGGTGCCCGCCATATCGATGCTCCTAGACTGATCCCGGCTCAATTCAACCGCTTTACCATCACAAACACTGGCATCTCGATCGACTCGCAGGTACCGTCGTCCCCGAGCCGCGTCCAGCGGTCCATCACTATGTCGCCGCATACCTTGTAACCCAGCCTCCGATACAACCTGATTGCGCCTTCGTTGTCGATCTCGACTTCGAGGTTGACTTCGCCCAGACCCCTCTCAGCGGCAATCGCTTCCACCGCATTAATCAACGCGGTGCCCAACCCGTTGCGTTGATACGCTGCGCCGACGTCGAGCGCGAACAGACGCAACGAACCCTGTCTTTGAAAACTGCCCCCTCCGATGCTGACAGAACCGACCGCCCGACCATCATTGATCGCTACGAGCATGGTGCGGAATCCCTTGCTGCTTTCCGCCAACCGCCGTTTGATCTGTGCGGCACTGATACTAGGGGCGTGCGCTTCAGCCAATGATTCCAAGTCAGACTCCGACGCAATGCGGATTTCTACCGCTGACGTTGACTCGTCACCTTTATTGCCCATGCTTCGTTTAACTCGCACGCGATCTTGATGGAAAGACACCGACAATATTCTGTAGTTCGGCGACGTGATCAATGACGTGATCCGGTGGTACGAGATTGTCCGGAAATTCCCGACCGCGGCGGACCCACGCCGTCTGCATACCGAACTGCTTGGCGCCATCGATATCGGTTTTAGGATTGTCGCCGACAAACAGGACATTTTGAGGCGACGTAAGACCAATGAGATTCAATGCGTCGCGAAAGATCCTCGGATCCGGTTTGCGATACCCAGCTTCTTCTGAAATGACGATGAAAGAGGTGAGTCTATCGAGTCCCGCTGCCCGGATGGTCAAACGCTGCGTGGTCGTATTGCCGTTTGTGACCATTCCCCAAAGCATTTCCCGTTCGTTGAGATCCGCGAGAAAACTGTTGGCATCGGTATCAGGTTCGACGTGCCGTCGCATCTCCGAGCGATACCAAGGTAGCAACCATTTGACATTGAGTGCGGCCTCGGGCCACTCAGCGACCCATCGCGCCAACATAATTTCGCGGTCGCCGTAACCGTCGTTGTCCCACCGCACTATCTTGGCCACTGCTTCGTCCCTCGCCATCGTTGTCGCGTTGCGAAGATGCTCGTCGTAGAAGTACGAGGCGAATCGAACGAACGCGGATTCCCGGTCGATCAACGTGTTGTCTAGGTCGAAAAGTATGCCCTTGACGGCTTTGTCCAATGTTTCCATCCGATTTTGGAGTATGCACTGATCGACACTTCAGATGGCATAATTCTGCATTGCCCTTGAAGGAGATCCGGTCAACATGCCTGTGTCCAATATCAAACCCGCCCTATCGCCCTCGCTCTACCATCGCCAACTCATGGATGCTACTCGGCCCTCTATGTCCTACGACGGCGGTGATGTCGAAGAATGGCAAGCCCGCCTTCGCCCCAAAGTCCGCGAACTTGTCGGATTTCCTGACGACGACCGGATTTCGCTGGAGGCTCGAAGTCTGTGGCGTCGAGACCACGAGTACGGCTCGATCGAGAAACTCGTCTTTCACAGCGAACCGGGATCTGACATCGTCGCATTCCTGTGTCTTCCCCCAAACGCAACATCCGCGCTTCCCTTCTTCATCTGCGTCCAAGGTCACACCACCGGAATGCACCATTCGATCGGTGTTGAACGCGATGACAACAGCATCCCGATGGAAGTTGCTGGCGACCGCGACTTCGCACTCCAATGCATGCAGCGAGGAATCGGCGCTTTGTGCATCGAGCAGCGATCCTTCGGCGAACGACGTGAATTGGTGCAACAGCAGGTTTCAACACACGGTTGCCATGACGCGTCGATGCACGCGTTGATGCTCGGACGAACCTTAATTGGCGAAAGGGTTTTCGACGTCGATCGTGGCCTCGACTACCTTGAAACACGAGCCGATGTCGATTGGTCGCGCATCGGCATCATGGGGAATTCTGGAGGTGGTACGATCAGCTTATTCTCCGCCGCGCTATTGCCGCGGATTAATTTCGCGATGCCATCCTGTTATTTCTGCACATTCCGCGACTCAATGATGTCGATTTACCACTGCGCCGATAACTACGTACCAGGTCTACTGCGATATGCTGAGATGGCAGATGTGATGGGCCTTTTCGCCCCGCGGCCTGTAGTGCTGGTCTGCGGTATCGAAGACACGATATTCCCAGTTGAAGCGACGAGACGCGCCTTCGTAGATTTACAGAAGATTTACCAAGCCGCGGGCGCACCTGACAAATGCCACTTGGTAGAAGGCGCGGGAGGGCATCGTTTCTACGCGGACGATGCTTGGCCAGTGATGATGCGAGAACTTCAGATGACTTGATCGAGCTGGTCATAATCGGGACTGATTTGCCACATGATCGTGACGATCTAAGCGTCCTTCAACCCGATGGATTGGTAAATCGCGCCTACATCGATGTTTTCACGGAGGTGCGACGCCAGCTTGTCGTATTCCGCGTATTGCGAGAAAGTCGGAGCCTGGTCGGATTGGTTAATGCCCTTCATGGCGGCGAGATTGCCGATGATACGTTTCGTGAATTCTGCGTTTTTGAACAGATCGTGGAGGTATGTCCCAAATATCATCCCAGTTCGGTCAATGAACCCCACCGGGTGCGACCCGCGGATAGGTCGCATCGCAATGGAGGTGGCACCAGACGACGATTCACTCACACCGACGTGAATCTCGTAACCTGATACTTCGGTACCATCCGCACCCGTAAGCAAGCCATGACCGGCGACGATTTCAGCCGCGGTTCGCGTAGTCGTCTTACCATCGGCAAATTCAGTGTCAATGTCGACGATGCCCAATCCGTCCGTTTCCCGACGGTCTGACTCGATGCCATGAGGGTCCCGGATCGTATTGCCAAGCATCTGCAGCCCGGCGCAGATGCCGATCAATGGTCGCCCGTTCCAGATATGGCCCCTGATTTTGCGTTCAATCCCAGAATTCCTGACGAAATCGAGGTCGGCGACAGTGACCTTGGATCCCGGTATGATGACCAAGTCGGGATTTTCGAATTCTTCCGCTGTTCTGACGTACCTAAGCTGAACACCAGGATGGTGGGCTAATGGATCGAACTCATCGAAATTCGCGATCCGTGGCAAGCCTATGATTGCGATGTCAACATAATCGGCATCGGATTCTGTTTCGGATCTCCTCGCTTCGGCTGGCGAATCCTCCTCGGGCACATACACATCGCTCAGGTAGGGCAGCACTCCGACCACCGGCACGCCAGTCAGCTCTTTCAGTTGATCGAGACCTGAGCCAAGAAGACTTGGATCGCCGCGGAACTTGTTGATTATGAAACCCTTAACCAACTCGCGTTCTGCTTCGCTGATCAGAGCGTGAGTGCCGTAAAGCGATGCGAAGACTCCGCCTTTGTCGATGTCGCCAATGATGAATACGGGCGCATCCGCGTGAAGTGCAACTGCCATATTGACGATGTCTCCCGCCCTCAAATTGATCTCGGCGGGACTGCCAGCGCCTTCTATAACGACGATGTCAAAACGCGATCTCAGGGTTTCGAGAGATTCCGTGATGAGACCCCATAGTCGTTCTCGCTTGGTCAGGTACTCGCGAGGGTAGATTTTGCCACTTATCTTTCCCATCGCGACCAGCTGAGCCGTTGAGTTGCCTTCAGGTTTGATCAAAACGGGATTCATCTCAACGCTAGGTTCGATCCCAGCCGCTTGAGCTTGAGCGACCTGCGCCCGGCCAATCTCAAGACCATCAGGCGTGACCCCAGAGTTACGCGACATGTTCTGAGCCTTGAACGGCGCGACGCTGAATCCGTCCTGCGCGAAAACCCTGCACAGACCAGTCACCAAAAAACTCTTGCCCACTGACGAACCCGTGCCTTGCAGCATCACCACTTTCCCAAGTGGGCGCGATCTATTGCCTGTTCTCGCCGACATGACCCGCAATGCTGATGCTCCACAACCAAGTAATCGATTGTAAGCATCGATGTTTGGCAACTCAGTGTTGACAGTTCGCGATAAGCCGCGTAGCATTTGATGAAAACAAGGCCAACCTTGCCCGGTGGCGTTCGAAAATCGAACGCAAATAGGGAAAGCGGTGAAAATCCGCTGCGGAGGCGCCACTGTAATCGGGGAGCCACCCGCTCAAGCCACTGTCCAGATCGGACGGGAAGGCGCGGGACCGGTGAAGATCCGAAAGCCAGGAGACCTGCCGAGCAAGGCTGAGTGGCCGCTCTTCGCCATTGGGAGCGCCTCGGATCTAGGTCTCATCTCCGAAGCGAGATTAGGTCAGACCACGCGAACCCTGCCAGCGAAAGCGGCAGGGATTTTTTCGTCGTGGGGACATTGCGCTCCGGAGCGTCGCAACTGCGCTCTGAAAGAGACAAGTCGATCACCGCCACAATGGCGGTTCGCAACCTGTTGCGCCGACTGCGCGCCCTGATGTGGTTCGGCGAATCCCCTGTCATCTACAAACTCGTAGTCGGCACGTTGGTGTTGACGGCGGTCGGACTCGCACTCATGCTCGTCGCCGCCGCGGTCGGCCCGTACACCATTCCGGCATCTCACACCGCCGGGATACTGCTCGAACAACTCGGTATTGGCCAGGCGTCAGCAACCCAAACCGAAGAAGCGATCGTATCGACGATCAGACTGCCTCGAATCCTTCTCGCATTGGTTGTCGGGGCCGCACTCGGTGTGTCCGGTGCTGTTATGCAAGGCCTGTTCCGTAACCCGATGGCAGACCCCGGCATTATCGGCGTATCAACAGGTGGCGCGCTTGGAGCGGTAATCGCCATCGCAATCGGCGCGCAAGCGGTTTTCGCGCTCGCCCTCCCCGCCATGTCATTCGCGGGTGCCACCGTAGCTCTTGCCCTCGTCTACGTTGTTGCATCGTTAGGCGGCCGATTCTCTATGGCGGCGCTACTGCTGGCCGGAGTGGCGTTGAGCGCGTTCATGGCGGCTGTGATTTCCGCCATAATCCTCTTTTCATCCGACCTCCAAGCCCAACGAGAAATGCTGTTCTGGTTGGCTGGAGGACTCGGAGCGTCCACCTGGACTGACATCCGCATCGCGACGCCCTTCGTGATCTTCGGCGTAGCAATAGCAATCGTCCTATCCCGCGATCTCAACCTCTTGATGGTCAGCGAGGACGAAGCGCGAGCGTTAGGAGTTCGCGTCGCGCTGACTCGCAACACGCTGCTCTTGGTGGCATCGCTAATCACCGGCGCCGCAGTCGCATTCAGCGGAGCCATCGCATTCGTCGGCTTGATCGCACCCCACACCCTACGTCTAGTCATCGGTGCCGATCACCGCGTTTTACTCCCGCTAAGCGCGATCGGTGGCGGCATATTCCTTCTCGCCGCCGACACGCTTGCACGCGTCGCGATAGCCCCAGCCGAAATTCCAGTCGGAGTAGTCACAGCCCTCGTCGGTGCCCCGTTCTTTGTGCTTCTTCTCGCCCGTAACAAAGCCCGAGCGTCAATGCTGTAACCCAATGAAGGCGGAAATGATCCCAACATCGATACTCAGAGCCATCGGCGCGATCATCGCCATTTCGACGATGGGAGTTCTAATTGCCTGCGCCGAAGATCCAGCACCAACACCGGTTCCGACTGCGACACCTCAACCAGAGGTCATCGTAGTTCCCACGGCCACCGCGGAACCGACATCAACCCGGGCCCCAACATCAACGCCCGAACCGACAGCCACTCCTGAGCCAACGGCAACCGCAACCGCGACACCGGAACCGACAGCGACGCCCGAACCAACCGCAATCCCGTACCCGGCCGTAGCCGGAATCATCGATGTCTCAAACCGCGATTGGCCGCGCCAGGTCGAACTGTCCGAAGGCGTGTTGGAGATCGACGAACCGCCGCAACGAATCCTCGCCTACTCCTTAGGACACGACGAAATCCTCCTGGCATTGGTTGCAACAGATCGCTTCGCCGCCGTCGGACCATTCACCGGCGATCCCGCCTACTCAAACGTCTCCCAACAAGCAAAAGACCTCGCAACCTTCGAGAGCGGAGTCGAAAATGTACTTGCCGCCAAACCCGATCTCGTCGTCGTTTCGAAATACACCGACGCAGACGTCGTCGATCTCATCAACGAAGCTGGCGTACCCGTAGTTCGCACCGCGTTGGAAAACTCCGCCGCGGGCAACATCCCAAACATCCTGCTCATGGGTTACATGCTCGGAGTCGAGGAACGAGCACTCGAACTCGTAGCCGAAATCGAAACCAGATTAGCAATTGTGAGCGATCGAGTCCCGCCAACAGGTGATCCTGAACGCCCCGCTGTAATCTCGATCTCTCGTTACTCCGACTTGATCTACTCAGCAGGAAGCGACACGACAGAAGGCGGAATCATCGAAGCCGCCGGCGGGGTGAACGCAGCCGCGCGCGACGGCATCGAGAGCCACCAGACCATCAGCGTCGAGTCCATCGTGTCCATGAACCCAGACTTCATCCTGATCGCCCAGCCAATCGAATTCGGTGCGAACGAGTTCCGAGACGATCTGCTAGCGCACCCCGCACTTGGCAACGTCTCGGCCATCATCAACAACCAAGTTCACGTCGTCGACTCGCGAAAATACACAACGCTCTCACACTGGAACGTCAGAGGTATCGAACAAACAGCCCAGTTGCTCTTTCCAGACAATTTCAGCGACATCGAGTTCACCGACTTCGAGCCGTACACCGGAAAGTGACGACATGGTAGCCACGACCAAGCACGAATCCATCGTCGCCGATGGAATCTCGTTAAGGCTCGGAGAAGCCCAAGCCCTAGACGACGTGTCGTTTGAAGCCCGGCCCGGCGAGATCGTAGGCCTCATAGGCCCCAACGGGGCAGGGAAGAGCACGCTCCTACGAGTCCTCGCCGGACTGGCACAACCGGACGCCGGAGTCGTCAAGCTAGGCAACGACCCACTTAGCGATTTGAAGGCCAGTGAAAGAGCACGCTGCATCGCATACATGCCGCAACGCGAAGATGCGCATCCCTTCACTGCGCTCGAAACGGTCCTGATGGGAAGATATCCCCACCTTGGCAGATTCGAGCTCGAGGGCAAACGAGACCGCCGAATGGCGCGCGACGCAATGGACCGCACCGAAACCGCCAGATTCGAGAACCGCCAACTCGACAGACTCTCCGGCGGCGAAAGACAACGCGTCGTCCTCGCCAGAGCATTGGTTCAACAGGCCAACGTCATCCTGCTCGACGAACCATCCTCAGCCCTCGATCTCCGTCACCGCATGTCCATCATGGAAACGTTGCAGGAGGAGATCGAAAAACGAGAAGTAGTGGTCGTCGTCGCGCTTCACGACGTGGCGCTAGCAGGGCGATACTGCGACCGCCTCGTACTGATGTCCGAAGGAACAGTCGACTCAGTCGGCCAACCCGCCGACGTCCTCACATCCGAAAACCTCAGACGAGTCTTCGGCGTCGAAACCAGAATTCAGGCGGACCCCGAAACCGGAAGTCCCCAAGTCTGGCTCGTAGGCCCGACGCGATAGACCCTTAGCGACAACGCAACATGATCGATCACACCGACGCAACCCAAGAACCCCAAGCCGTCAAAGGCCCTGGCATCAAAAAGGGCCTAGTCGTCATCAACACCGGCAATGGCAAAGGCAAGACCACCGCAGCACTTGGCGTTCTGTTCCGCGCCTGGGGTCGCGAAATGAACGTCGAGATGTTCCAGTTCCTGAAACACACCGGTGCACGCTTTGGTGAAAAACGCGCCGCCGACAAACTCGGCATCCCGATCAAAGCAATGGGCGATGGTTTCACCTGGCGCAGCAAAGACATGGAAGTCACCAAAGATCTCGCTCGCCAGCAGTGGGAGAACTGCAAGAAGGCGATCCTATCCGGCGAACACGATGTGATCATCCTCGACGAATTCACCTATCCGCTCCACTACGGCTGGATACCCGTCGAAGAAGTCCTCGAAACCCTAAAGCGCAAACCCGAAATGCTCCACGTAATCATCACGGGCCGATACGCGCCAGACCCGCTGATCGAATTCGCCGACCTCGTCACCGAAATGCGAGAGATCAAACACCCATACCGAGAACAAGGCATCAAAGCCCAGCCCGGCTTGGAGTTCTAACCAAGCCACTCAACCGCGGATCAGTCCTCCCGATCGTCCGAAGTTTCGCCCTCCGTACGCTCCTCGCGCTCCTTCGCAGATCTAAACGCCTTCCGATCTTTGATAGCGTCCCAATGAAACTTGGCGAACGCGGCCGCCGACGCAACAACGCCGCTGCTCCCGGCTGCTGCAAACATCTCCGCCGATAGACGACACACAACCAGCGCCCCTCAACCAAGGTCCCGGTTGTTGAATCGGTAAAGCCCGACTGCGAAGGCGATCGCTGCTATGGACACCAACACCAGCGCGTGCCAGACCGTGATGCCGTTGATCAGCGGCTTGTCGCCAGTGTAGTAGTGCATCACCGAGATATATCGAGTGAAAGACATCCCATCCACAACCGGCGCCAAGATGTTGACCAGATAACCAACCACCGCCACCACAGCAGGTATCGCCATCGCAAGATTCTTGCTGCCAGTCGCCGCTCCCACACCCAGCGCGAGGAACCCAAGCGCGTACGCAAGCAACAGAACACTAACCGAAATCTGAACCAACCCCGATATCGACACGGAGTAATCCATGATCGCCGCTCCCATCGCTATCGAAATGGCGACCAAAAACGTAGGCAACAAACACTCCATCATCATCGCCAAACTCTTTTGAACCAGTATCGAGGCGCGACTCAACGGATTACCGAGCAGCTGGTCGAGGGTATACCCCTGCTCCTCACCAGCAACAGCCCCCATCCCGCGATTGATCGCAAACGCCACCATGATGATCGGGGTAACCACCGCATACGGCTCCGTGCTGAAAAATCCTTCCGGCGTCGAAAACTCCTCAGCGCTACCAATAAACGCCTGAAAAAACTCCGGCAAGTCCTCCACCATGTTCGCGATGCTAGACCCAACATCCGGATACAGCAACGAGACATACAACCCAGTAATGAACTGCAGCAACCCCACAAGCAGCATCGAACGCCGCCCGTCGTTCAAGGTCTTGAAAAACACGTTGCTATACACGGCACATCAAGAATCATCCGCCGAGTAATACTGCAAAAACGCATCCTCAAGCGACGCGTGCTCGCTCTGGAACGAGACCACTCGATACTCGCTGACGGCCTTGATCACAGAATCAATACTGCCCTCGCCACCGACCGACAGCTTGAACGTCCGATCGCGAACCGAAGAGACGCTAACCCCATCAAGACCATCGAAGAGGGCTTCGTCGACCAATTCCGCAAACGTGATCTCGACGGACCAGAGGTTCAACTCAGTAAGATGCGAAACGGTGTCAACAGTCACCAGTTCGCCCTCGCGGATGATTCCGACGCGATCACAAGTCGCCTCGACCTCGGACATGTCGTGTGACGACAAAAAGATAGTCTTCCCTTGCTGTCTCTCCTCGTGAAGCATCTCCTGAAACTCATGCTGAAGCAGGGGATCGAGCCCGGATGTAGGCTCATCCAAGATCAGCAGATCAGGATCGTTCATAAACGCCTGCACAAGCCCGATCTTCTGCTTGTTCCCCTTCGAAAGCTCCCTGATCTTGCGCGATAGATCGAGCTTGAACCGATCACAGAGCATCTCCAACTTGACCGGATCGGTGCCACGCAACTTGGTGAAGTACTCAGTAACCGTTGCGCCAGTCATGTGGTTGTAAGTGATGAAGTCGCCAGGCAGATAACCAACTCGTTGACGGATACGAATCCCATCGCTTCGAGGCGAGAGCCCAAACACCGAGATCTTCCCCGCCGTCGGACGGATGAAATCGAGGATCAACCGAATCGTCGTCGTCTTACCCGCGCCATTCGGCCCTAGCAACCCAAAGACCTCGCCCTCCGAGACGTCTAACGAAAGATCTTGGATGCCAACAACATCGCCATAATGCTTGGTGAGGTTATCCAGCGCGATGACCGAATGTCCGTTGTTTTGCATCAAGCGACGAGCGGAACTGGCATTGGACGGTCTTGGGTTAACCGCCGACTTCCAACATACGCTCAAGTGCTACCAAAGCGTGCCGTTTCGTCTCTGCATCGACTTGGACGACGTTGATTCCCACACCAGCCATAATGCCTTCGAGGACCCAAAGGACATACGCCGGGTGAATGCGATACATCGTGGCACACGGACAAACGACAGGATCCAAGCAGAATATCCGCTTATCCGGGTTCTCGTCGCGCAACCGGTTGACCATGTTGATCTCGGTGCCGATCCCCCAAGAGGTACCCGAAGGCGCGCCCTCCACGGTCTTGCGAATGAACTCCGTTGAACCGTTGTAATCGGCGGCGTCAACGACTTCGCGCACGCACTCAGGATGCACAACCACGTTTACGTCGGGATCGTCGCGTCTAGCGTCTTCGATCTGCTTCACGGTGAAGCGCGTGTGAACCGAACAGTGACCTTGCCACAGGATGATTTTGGCGTTTTGGATCTGTTGCTCCGACAATCCGCCCATCGGTCGGAACGGATTCCACACGACCATATCCTCGGCCGGAATACCCTTCGCCAGTCCCGTGTTGCGACCAAGGTGCTGGTCCGGCAGGAACAGTATCCGCTTACCGCGCTCCAGAGCCCAGTCGTACGCTTCCGAGGCATTAGACGAAGTGCAAACCAACCCGCCGTTCTTGCCACAAAGCGCTTTGATCGCGGCAGTCGAGTTCATGTAGGTAATCGGAATGATCTCTGCCATCCCGTCTTTACCTTCACCAAGGACGTCCATGAGGTCATCCCATGCGTCTTCAACGTCGTCCGATGCTGCCATATCCGCCATCGAGCAACCGGCCGCCATGTTCGGAAGAACAACGTGCTGGTCGTCATCCGACAACAAGTCGGCAGTCTCCGCCATGAAGTGGACGCCGCAGAAGATGATCCACTTCGCCTCCTCGGTAGAGGCAGCATGCTTCGACAACAGGTAGGAATCGCCTCGGAAATCTGCGAACTGGATAACGTCTTCGCGCTGGTAATGGTGACCGAGAACAACGACCTTCGTCCCCAACTCCTGCCGGGCATATCGGATACCAGCTTCCACCTGCTCCGGCGTCAGCTTAAGGTATCGGGTCGGAACCTTCTGCCAGCGGACGCCTGACTGGAACTCCTCTTCAAGCGTTTTGGTGCGCAGGTTCCCCTCGACCTGGCAAAATGCCGACTGTTCAAGTTCGGTGATCGGGATGATGGATTTGGATGTTGTGTTGATGGAGATCATGATGCCTCCTTGAGTTTCACTGCCAGTCAGTGGACCGGCTCACCGACGAGCGACCAAGGCGTCGCTTCCGTCACTTCGACTTTGATCGTTTCTCCAACCCGCACTGCGCATTCGGAATAAGTGTCGCTATCGACGTAAACGATCTTGTCGTTGCGGTTTCTCCCGAACGTCCGGCCCCTCTTGCGACCCTCCACAAGAATGTCGGTGAAACTCCCTACCAAACCAGCATGTTTCTCCGTTTGAATCCCAGATTGTACAGCGTCCAGACGCTGGTGTCGCCGCTTTTTCTCACGTTGGGAAACCGTATCCGGGAATTTCCTTGATGCAACCGTACCCGGACGCTCCGAATACGCCGCCGAATGCACCTTCTCGAAGCGCACTCGTTCCACAATGTCAATCGTGTTCTCGAACTGCTCCTCGTCCTCTCCGGGGAAGCCGACGATGACATCCGTAGTCAACGCCACATCCTCGCCGAGGATGTCCCGAATCTCATCGATCTTCTCGAGAAACTGATCGCGGGTATAACCTCGGCGCATATTCGCCAGCACCACGTCATCGCCAGCTTGGAACGGCAGATTCACCGTCTCGCAGACCTTGGGCAAATCAGCGATCGACTGAATAATCCGCGTCGACATATCGTTCGGGTGGGAGGTCAAGAACCGGATACGTTCAATCCCGTCGACCTCTTCAATCGCCTCGAGCAGATCAGCCAAGTCTCGCCGATCATCGAGATCATGCCCATACGAGTCAACATTCTGACCAAGAAGCGTAACTTCCTTCACACCACGCTGGACGAGCATCTTCGCCTCATCCACCAGCTCCTCCAGCGGCCGACTAGTCTCCCGGCCTCGGCGGTACGGAATGATGCAAAACGTGCAGAACTTGTCGCAGCCGTGTGTGATCGGAACGAACGTCGCCACTTTCGGATCATTCGGGACAAGGTTCGCCAAGCAGCCATCCAAATCGCCGTTCTCGATGCCGTGACGCATCGCGACAGTCTCAAGGATTGGATTGAAATCCTGCGGCCGGGCCCAAATGTCTACCTGCGGAAACCGACGCCGCAAATCTGTATCGGTCGGACCAACCATGCAACCCATCACAGCAATCATCCGGTCAGGATTCTCATCCTTAACCTTCCTCAGCTTCCCCAGCATCCCCGTCGCCGTATCCTCAGCCGACTGCCGCACGACGCAAGTGTTCAACACCACAACATCCGCCTCTTCCGGCGAATCAGATAGATCCAATCCCAAACCCGTCATACCCGCGCCAAGCCGTTCCGAGTCGGACATGTTCATCTGGCAACCTACGGTCCAGACGTGATAGGAAGGCATAGAGAAGCGCGTGTTTACTGTCTACCGGCCAGTAACTTCAATTTTACGCCTCCAACCGATTCGCCACGACCACTCAGTCGCCGTTACACCGACGATCCCAACGGCGGACGAACTCAACCTGCTCCGGCGTTTCCGGCGAACGAGCATAAACAGACTTCGACGATTGCGCGAAAAGTTCACCAAGTCGCTCAAGCGCCGAACCTTCGCCAGCGATGCCCGGATGCCGCGCCAACCAACACCCGATCACCGTTCCTGTGCGCCCAATCCCACCGAAACAGTGCACATAAATGGTCTCACCCGCCTCCAACTCCGCGTCAATAGTGTCCAAAATCCGCGTCATTTCTTCTTCGGAATTCGGAACGCTTTGGTCACGAATGGGAATCCGTCGATGCGTCTGAGTCTTCGGATTCAACCACTGAACATAGGACGAAAGCTCATCCTCCTCCGTAAGGTCAATGAACGACGTCACCCCCGCTCGCTCGAACTGCCTCAGTTTCGCTTCAGAATCGAGATTCATCCGGGCACGCGGAAACTCCCCAGCCAGCAACCTTCCATCCACCACCCAATAAGTTCCAGGAATCAGTGCCGAAGCCAAATTACAAACCCGCTTGTCCCGAAACCGCACCCTCAAAAGCGTTAAGCCAAGTCTCCGACGCTTCCGACAGCGTCACGTCCACGACACCCCCGATCCGAATTCCATCACCGCCCACATCGCCAACCACAGCCACCGGAACGTCACCCTTCTCCGCCGCCGCTAAAACGGCATCGGCATTAGCAGGGGAGCACGTCAACACGATACGCGACTGACTCTCACCAAACAGTGCCGGAAGCCAATCCTCAATCGAGTCTCCCGATCCAACCGAAACTCCAACACCACCCATGATCGCCGACTCAGCAACCGCAACCGCCAACCCACCATGCGACAAATCGTGCGCCGACTTTACCAAACCATCGCGAATGACCGAACGGCAAACCCGCTGCAAACGAACTTCGAGCCCTAGATCAACCGTCGGACGGCCAGCAATCGAGCCGTGTAACGTCGCAAGCGCCTCACTCCCGCCCAATCCATCCGCGCTGTCCCAAGGAGATTCCGAACCAAGAAGAATCACAACGTCACCCTCATCCCTAAACGCAGACGTCGCATGACGTTCAGCATTCTCCAAAACACCCAGTGCACCAATAATCGGCGTCGGCTGAACCGCCGCATCCGGCGACTCGTTGTAAAGGCTCGCATTCCCACTGACAACCGGAATACCAAAAGCATCCGCAGCCTCTGCAATCCCAACAATCGCCTCCTGCAGCTGGTACTGAATATCCGGCGTCTCCGGATTCCCGAAATTCAACCCGTCCGTTAACGCAACCGGCTCAGCACCCACACACGAGAGGTTCCGGCAGGCCTCTGCAACCGCGATCGCCGCACCTGCACGCGGATTCAAATAAACCAGTCGCCCATTCCCATCAGTCGTAACCGCAAGCGCCCGACGAGTCCCTTGGATCCGAAGCAACGCGGCATCACCACCTGGCGCAATAACCGTATTGTTCTGCACTTGGTGATCATACTGTCGCCAAACCGTATGCTTCGAAGCGACATTCGGCGACCCCAGCAGCTTCAACAGCGCATCGTTAGGCGAAATCTCAAGCTCCGGCAACCCAGTCAAATCCACATCCTGTAAATCCGACAACCAACTCGGCTTCGGCGAGTTGAACTGATACTCCGGAGCATCCGTCAGAGTAACCACCGGCGTCAAGCAAATCCGCTCCTCACCCTCAGAGATCACCACCCGATTACCCGACTCAAACGTCCCGATGATCTCAGCATCCAAGTCCCACTTCTCAAACAGCTCGAAAAGCCCCGCTTCATATCCCGGCTTAACCGCGAAGATCATCCGCTCCTGCGACTCCGACAGCATCACCTCGTACGGAGACATCTCAGTCTCTCGCCGATGAACCTTCGCCACATCGATATCGATACCCAACTCGCTGCGCTCCGCCATCTCAACCGCCGCACTCGTAATCCCCGCCGCTCCACAATCCTGCAATCCCACAACGCCAGGTAGTTCAATCGCCTCAAGACATGCCTCGATCAGCACCTTCTCAAGAAACGGGTTACCGACCTGAACCGTTGACCGCAGCTCCTGCTGCTCCTCAAAAGTCCGAGACGCAAGACCGGAAGCGCCATGAATACCGTCCCGCCCAGTCTTCGCCCCAACCAACACAATCAAATCCCCCGGTGCATCAGCCCGCGCCGACATCACCTTCGCGTCCTTGATGATCCCAACACACATCGCATTGACCAACGGATTCCCCGAATACGCCTCATCAAACACAATCTCGCCGCCGACATTCGGAACACCAATGCAGTTTCCATACCCAGAGATGCCCGAAACAACACCATTTAGCAGATACCGCTGCCGGTCGTCGTTGGGAGGTCCAAACCGAAGCGAGTTCATCAGTGCCATCGGCCGTGCACCCATCGCCAAAATATCCCGGACAATACCCCCAATACCCGTAGCCGCCCCCTCGTAAGGCTCAACCGCCGAAGGGTGGTTGTGCGACTCAATCTTGAAAGCGACCGCATACCCATCGCCGATATCCACCACACCCGCATTCTCCGCACCCGGCGCTACCAGTAATCGATCCGACGTATTCGGCAGCGTCCGCAGCAGAGCCTTCGTGTGTTTATACCCGCAGTGTTCGCTCCAAAGCGCGCCAAAGAGTCCGATCTCCAGCGGATTAGGTTCCCGCCCCAATCGATCGACAATCGCCTCATACTCGCTGCGAGAAAGCGCAACCTCGTCCAGAAGCTCTTGCGTAATCGGCGCCACTTGACCTATCTACCAGCACCATCAACCGCAGCCGCAATCGACCGCCAAAGCGGATTACCATCCACGCTCCCCAACAACGGCTCGCAAGCCCGTTCAGGATGCGGCATCATTCCGAGGACATTCCCCTGCTCGTTCGTGATTCCCGCAATATTGTTCAACGACCCGTTCGGATTAGCCTCAGCCGTAGCCCGATTCTCATCGTCGACATACCGGAAAATCACCCGCCCATCCGACTCCAGCATCGCAATCGTCTCATCATCCGCCTGATAGTTCCCCTCACCATGCGAGATCGGCATCGACACCACATCTCCATCGCCGTAAAGCGCAGTGAACGCCGTCTCCGAACTCTCCACCCGCAACGTGCCCGGAGCACACCTGAAGCTCAAATGATCATTCCGAATCAGCGCACCCGGAAGCAACCCAGTCTCACACAAAATCTGAAACCCGTTGCAGCTACCAAACACAAATCCACCCTCATCAGCAAAATCCTTCACCGCCGCCATAACAGGGGAGTGCGCAGCAATCGCCCCGCACCTCAAATGATCCCCGTATGAAAACCCACCGGGAAGAAGCACGGCATCAAAGCCGTCGATGGAAGTCTCCCGGTGCCAGATGTACTCGGCTTCATATCCGAGAACGTCGGCGACCGCGTAATGCATGTCGCGCTCCGACCAAGACCCCGGAAATACGACGATGCCAAACTTCATGCGAAGAATCGCCTCGAAATAGAATGCGCCGATCGACGCAGACCAAGAACTAGCGGTTTTTCTCGGTCGATTTGCGGCTCTTGCGAACCTTGGCCGCGATCTGCTTCTTGCGAGTGACACTCGGCGGCTCGAATGCCTTGCGCCGACGAGCCTCGGAGATGATGCCTTCGTGCTGAACGCTCCGCGTGAAGCGGCGCAGCATCGCCTCGAAACTCTCGCCCTCTCGGTTTTTTACCTCTACCAACTGAAATCGTTTCTCCTGTCGCCCAACCCGTTGGGATGCGTCGAAATCGGGTCTCCATTACCGTAACGATGGTAACACCTGACCATCACTCGCTACGGTTTTCGACGTGCCTTTCGAACAGCACGAGACCATTTCGCAGCCGTTCAATCGTCCGTTCCCGACCCAACACCTCAATCGATTCGAAAAGCGGAGGCGCAATCCGCTTCGCAGACACCGCAACACGAATCGGCGTGAAAAGCTGCCCAGCCTTCAACCCCGTGCTCTCGGTCAACCCGCGCAAAGCAGCCTCAATCGTCTCGCCAGTAAACGGCTCCACTTCCTCAAGCGCCGCAATGCTCGATTTCAGCGAAGTAAACACCATCTCCTCATCCATCCGACGTCCAACCATCTCTTCCGCATTAGGAAACACCTCATCCACGAACAGGAAATCCAACAGCGCAACAACATCCGGCAACACCTTGATCCGCTCACGCAGAACCGGCACCATCGCCTTCACCACACCACGGTCAATCGGACGATCAATCTCATCCGGCAACCCGCCATCCTCCTCCGACCGCTCCAAATACGGCAGCATCATCTCAGCAAGCGCGTCCTCGTCCGCCTGCATAATGTGCTGCTGGTTCATCCACTCCAACTTCTCGGCACTAAACTTCGCCGGATGCGACAATATCCGCCCGATCTCGAATCGAGACGCAATCTCGTCACGCGACATCACCTCAGTATCATCACCCGGCGACCAGCCGAGCAGCGCAAGATAATTCAGCACGGCATCCGGCGTGTAACCCGCATCCCGATACTCCAACGCCGACTGCGCCCCATGCCGCTTGCTCAACTTCGCACCATCCTGAGCCGTAATCAACGGCGCGTGAACATACGTCGGCGTCGGAATTCCAAGAGCCTCCTGTATCAAGACGTGACGCGGCAAACTAGGTATCCACTCTTCCCCACGAATCACATGCGTGATCCCCATCTCGTAGTCATCGACCACATGCGCAAGGTGATAAGTAGGGAACCCGTCCGACTTCAAAATGACAAAATCCTGCAACAGCGACAAATCGAACCTCAACTTCCCCCGCACCTCATCCTCAACCTGCATCTCACCATGATCCGGCACTTTGAACCGCACAACAACATCGAACCCCTTATCTCTCGACTCCTGTATCTGCTCCGACGTCCGATACCTACCTCGGTTGTCGTAACCGGGAGCCTGACCGGCCGCCTGCTGCCGCTGCCTAAGAGCAGCTAACTCCTCAGGCTGAGTGTCATCGTAGTAAGCCGCACCAGAAGCGATCAGCTTCTCCGCCGCATCCTTATAAAGGTCCAACCGCTCCGACTGCGTGTAAGGCGCATGAGGCCCACCAATATCCGGACCCTCATCCAAATCCAACCCGAGCCACTTCAGCGACTCCTTGATATGCCACTCCGCATCAGGATCGTAACGATTCCGGTCCGTATCCTCGATCCTCAAAATGAACTGGCCACCAGTCTTCCTCGCCAGAAACCAGTCATACAAAGCAGTCCGCAGACCACCAATATGCATCACTCCAGTCGGACTAGGAGCAAAGCGAACTCGTGCAGGTGTTGAAATCGTCATACTTTCCAGATTAGACGATACCCGCACCCCATTGGCTAAATGATGGGTTATCAATCTGCTCTCGCAAGACACGAACTAGATCTTTGTGAAGCGGCGAAGTGAAGTTGAGGATTTCACCATTCACCGGGTGATCGAACTCTACGCGGTGGGAGTGCAAAAACTGGCGATTCAAAACTATGCCCGGCGGAGTGACGCCGTAAACCGGATCACCGATCACCGGATGACCGATAGCCTGCATGTGCACTCGGATCTGATGCGTGCGACCTGTTTCGAGGGATAGCTGCATCAAAGTCAGATGTCGCCCCGATACCTGGTAATGCGCCAGCACGAAAAACGCCGTGCGAGCCGGCCTGCCGTCCGCAACTACCGCTTGCCGAGTGCGAATTCTCGGATGTCTACCGATCGGACGGTCGATTATGCCCGACGGGTGCCCCTCGATTTTGCCGTCGACCAGCGCGATGTACCAACGCCTAACGGCATGGTCCTTTATGTCCGCAGCCAGCTTATCCGCCGCCGCTTTGGTCCGACCGACAAGCATCAAACCGGAAGTGTCGGCGTCAAGACGATGCACAATACCCGGACGTTCTACCGGCTCCAGTTCAGCAAGATCAGGAAATCGGGCAAGCAACCCGTTAACCAAATTGCCATCCTTCCGCCCCGCACCCGCATGAACCGCCAACCCCGCAGGTTTATCGACGACGATAACGTGCTCATCTTCGTAAGTCACGCCGAAGTCCAGTGGTTGTGGAATGGGCGGCGCATCTGGCTCAGGCGGACCAGGCGCATCAAACTCCAAAACATCTCCAGCCTTAACTTTGCTAGACGCTGTATATACGACTTCCCCGTTGAGCCTCGCCGCGCCAGATCGAATCAGCCTCTGAACTTCACTCCGTGACAGTTCAGAGACTTCGTGCCGCAGGAACAAATCAAGGCGGACCGGAAGACCAGCACCGCCAAGCTCATATTTCAGTCTCGGTGACATCGGCCTTAACGTGATGCACTCTCCCGTAATGAATCGAAGCCGCACATCGTCTGCAACCGGCAATCGGAGCAACAAAGTCGTCCGGTATCGTCGCTACAGTCGCAGTCGCCTCTGATTCTTCCCGGTGCACAAAGAAGTAGTAAACCATCAACACCATCCCAACCGATATCGCCGAATCCGCCACATTGAAAATCGGCCACCAGCCAACATCCAAAAAATCCGTCACATACCCCTGTTGCAACCGATCCAACAGATTACCAATCGCACCCCCAAGCTGCAACCCAAGCGCAACCCGCAAAATAAACGACTTCGCACCCGTAGTCGCATAGACCCAAAGCAAAACCCCCACCGCAAATATCGCCACAAAACTCAAAACATTGCTGTGCCCCTGAAACAAACTGAACGCCGTCCCCGTGTTCCGAGCATGAGTAAACCGCAAAAAACCCTCCTCCGGCCACGACTGCCCCCAATCCAACCAACCCACAATCAAAGCCTTAGTTGATTGATCAAAAGCAATAACCAACACCGCCAAAACCCAAAGCAACCAACTCCGCCGAACCCAAAAATCCCAAACCCGATACCCAATCGAATTCCCCCCTCTCCCCTCCGTGGGAGAGGGCAGGGGTGAGGGGGACCCGCCTGAAGGCGCATAGCGCCCCCCGTCATCCCCGCGCAGCCCCCCGTCATCCCCACGCATCGGCTCGTCATTCCCGCGAACGCGGGAACCCAGCCGCGTAGGAGCATCCACCGAACGCACTTCCTGAGAATCAATCGACATACCTCCCGATTCTAAGGTCAACAACCATCCTGCCCCCCTTCGCGTAGCGTAAGGGGGCGCGAGCGAAGCGAGCGGGGGATGCCCGGGCCGGTAGGGGCAGGTTTCAAACCTGCCCTGCCTCTTCCTCTGTCTCTACCCCCACCCCCACCCCTAACCCCTCTCTCCACTAACACCCCCAACAACCAACACGAAATCCCAATAATCCCCAAAATCCCACAACCCCCAGCCCACACAACTCACAATTAACATTCACTCTAGTAACCAACCAATCCGCCACAATAAAACCGCGGGAGCCGCCCAATCATGGAAGTTCGTGTAGATCTGCGAAGCGATACCGTCACCCTGCCGTCGCCCGAGATGCGGCGCGCTATCTTCGAAGCCGAAGTCGGAGACGACGTATACGGCGACGACCCCTCCGTCAACGAGCTCGAAGAAAAATCCGCCGAAATGCTCGGCAAAGAAGCCGGACTCTTCGTCACCTCCGGCACCCAAGGCAACCTAGTCTCCATGCTCGCACACTGCGGCCGGGGAGACGAAGTCCTCGTTGGCGACCGCTCACACATCTTCTCCAGCGAAGCCGGAGGCGCAAGCGTACTCGGCGGACTCTTCCTGTACCCCATCAAAACCGACCGCCACGGCTTCCTCGAACCCGATCTCATCCGTGCCGCAACCAAACCCCACGACTACCACGTTCCTCCGACAAAGCTCCTCTGCATCGAGAACACCCACAACCAGATGAGCGGTCAACCCCTCACCGTCGAACAGACCGAGGCCATGGCGAACGCCGGACGTGAAGGCGGCATGTCCGTCCACATCGACGGCGCCCGCATCTTCAACGCATCCGTCGCACTCGGTATCGACGTCAAAGACCTCGTCGCATCCGCAGACTCCGCAACCTTCTGCCTTTCGAAGGGCCTATCATGCCCCATCGGCAGCATCGTCGTCGGCAGCGAAGACTTCATCGCCCGCGCCCGACGCTGGAGAAAAATGCTCGGAGCCGGCATGCGCCAAGTCGGAGTCGTCGCCGCCGCCGGCATCTACTCCCTCGACAACATGATCGACCGACTAGCCGAAGACCACGACAACGCCAAAAAACTCGCCCAAGGACTCGCCGAAATCGACGGCATCAGCATCGACCCCGAAAACATCCACTCCAACATCGTCTTCTTCCAGATCCCACCCGGCACCGGCCCCACCATCGCCGCCAATCTCAAACAACACGGCATCCTAGTAAACGCCGGCGACCCCATGATGCGCATGGTCACCCACTACGGCATCAACTCCGAAGACATCGACTACACCCTAATAACCCTCCAAAACCACCTCCAACAAGCAGTCGCAGCCGCATAAAACACAACTTGCTCATGTCCCTCCCCCTTAATGCCCCAAGGGGGAACTAAAGGCGTTAGACGCCCCAGATCAACCGTCACTACCCTCCGCCGCACCCACACCACGTCATTCCGGCGAAAGCCGGAATCCAGAAGGGAAGGGCGGCGATATCCCCTCTCCCTCGATGGGAGAGGGCTAGGGTGAGGGTGACGGGGTGCCCGCACAACCGTCGGCGTCCTCATATACGAGGGGATCCATTAAGGGACTCATAGCCCCGAAAGTCGTCACGCGGCGAGACGCGGGACTGACCTAGCAATTCGATGGGCTTCAACGTGCGCGAATTTGCGTTTAGACAATCTCGATTTGTTGTTCGGCCGATTTGTTGTCAGATTCATGCCTCAGGAGCAGTTTTGTCCAGATCACTTGTGCTGACAAGCCATTGAACGGCTCCTAGCCTATAAATCAGCATCCACCACAGGAAAGGAGCAAATTGAATGGGAACCATTGAACTCGACCTTCACGGGCAAACATGGGCGGAAGCAATCGAAGAATTCATACGCGTTTACAACGATGCGGTTGAAAACAGCGACAAATTGGCAACGCCAGACATTGTGGTTATACACGGATATGGATCCTCTGGCGAAGGAGGCGTGATTCGTCATCGACTCCGAGCGTTTTTGCGACGCTTTCCCGAACGCGTCGATTTTACCCCTGGTGAAGAAGCGAACGGCAACCAAGGTTGCACAGTGGTCACACCGCTCACTAAATTGCCCAGAGCTCTCGATATCCTCGAGGAGGAGATAGCGCAATTTTGCGGGCAGACACGTACGAAAAACGCGATTGCCGGCAAGTTCCGAAGACACGGAGATCGCCGCGTACTAAATGCGATCCAGACCTTAGTGCAACAAGGTCGCTTATGCAAAACACGGAAAAAGAACGCGATTGCCTATATAGCCCAGTAATCTCTTTGCGGCAAGGATACCCGGGATGAGCAAAACGGCACACAGCGCACATGGAGTCAACCTTGCGTACAGTGGCGAGATTATCGGCGCCGTGGTCAAGGCACTTGACCTTGACCACGGAGTCCTAAAGGGTAGGACGGCCCGACGGTTTTTCGAAGGTAAACCGGTATCCGAACGAAGCCACGCAGAGATATTCCGGGCACTCGGAGAAGCGTTCGTAAAGCTCGGAGTCGTTCCGGCACCTGCATTTCTAGAAAAATACGGGACACCAATGCCCGTTATTGTGGGTGCAACGTTAGCTGTAGCCTGCAAACGTTGGGACGCTCTATTGGCCCTGATGCAGAGTCGCTCAGTACCTGTCCAAGACTCTGAAATTGCGATCAACGGGTTCCTGCGTCTCGCGGTTGTTGATCTCGCTCTTCGGGCATTCGCGTTGACACGTCTCGCCGAACTCGATCCTCCTACATCCAAAACTCCCATTTGGGCCGAGGAAAACAGTCAAAGCAAATTGTTGCGCGGGCTCGTGAATAACGCTGGATTGACGCGCGAGCAACTCGCAGATCGTATGCAGAAGTCGGACACGTCCGTTGACAATTGGCTCGATGGCCGCGTAAGACCTACGCGAAAAAACGTCGCCGAACTCGCCGAAGTTCTTACGCACGATAACTCCAACACCGATCCTCGTCGAATCGAACAGGAGATCCAACGCCAATTTACCTTTGCACACCTCGCAGACCTTCTCGTCCCAGTGATCGGCAGAAAGCAAGTCGTGCATCTGGGTGACGCACTTTACCGATTCGTGCGACTCATCACCGAAAACGTGGAAGGGATGCAACGTCCGCCAATCGAAGAAAACCCAACTGCAGAGGTCGCTGCCTTGGTTTTCGGAACCGCACACCCTTCCACATTTCCACTACTCGAAGACCTCGCATCGGCGGAAACGGATCGAGATTGGAAGAACTACATAATGGTTGCCGCTGTGCCTTGAGAAGTGGCTTTTCAACGGATTGCAATCGAAGCCGGCCTTCCTAGAATGGCCGCTGGACTCGCTCAGGACGTGTCGGACTTGCCAATTGACGACTCAAATCACTTGGGTGATTTTGAATACGCTCAAACTCCTGATCCCGCCGAAGAGATTCGACAACGATTGACACGGGAGTCATCAATCGACGACATGCCTCGCATTCTCTACAGAGGTATCCGTGAGATAACGCGAGATTGGCAAAACAACATCGCAACAAGACGCGCATTGGTTCGTGACTTTCCCACTAACCGCGAGGCACACTTCAATCTTGGTTCATTCCTAGGGATGTTGGGCAAATGGACCAGACGTCGCGACTTGATCGACGAGGGCATCAAAGAATGCAAAATCGCGGCTTTACTGTTACCCGAATGGGATGCCCCAGCGGTCGAACCTGCCATCATACTCGCAAATTTCGGGGCATACGAAGAATCGCTTCAGGAGCTTAACTGGGCAAAATCAGTGTTGCCAGCACCAACGCCTCACCTCGAATACGGCTTCGGATACACGCTCATGATGCTCGAACGGTATGACGAAGCTTTATCTCATTTGAAAGAAGTGCTCAAAGCAAAACCTGATTTTGCCCTCGCGCTTCGTGACGCTGCCCATTGCTCGTTCAAACTAGGTGACCATAAAAACGGAGCGCGTTACGCAAAAAAAGCACGTCAGTTCGGAGATCCGGTTGAGTACGAACTTTGGCGAGATGGCACGTATTCATCACGTAACCCCCGCTAAACCTTTCGCCCCAGCAGCAACAGGTCGAACGCCGCATGGTGCAACCGGCACACCCACTTCCCATTCCTCACCCCTCACCCAAAACCTCCGCCACACTCCGAATCCGCGCCAAACTAGCCGAAGCGTACTCCGACGCCTCGTAACGCTGAATCTGCTGCTCCTTCAACCCCAACCGACCAGCCAGCGACTTCTGACTTAGCCCACGCGCGATCCGGGCCCTGATCAACAATCTCGGAACCTCGCTCACAGAGTCCAGTTCACCAAACTCAAAGTCGCCAGACTTCAAACGCTCGTAGTCCCGCAACTCCTCCTCGAGATCGGCAAGCTGACTCCTCACCGCATCCCTCTTCGCCTTCAACAACAGCGGATGCAACCCGAGACCCTCCGCCGTCTCACCCTCCAACTCACTCAAAGTCTCTGCGAACCGCTCCGCCTGCGCCCTCGTTATCCGATACTGCTTCTCATTCTTGATCATGCGATCCCTCCTAGATCCAACGCCACGATCCCTTTTGGTTCGCCCGTCTCCCTATCGATCTGAAAAAACTCCAAGAAAACATCCCCTCGCATCCGCGCCGTCCACGACGCCGGAAAGAACTCCCCGCGAAACTTCGCCTTCTGAGCAGCACGCCCACGATCAAACTCAAGCAACACCGGATCAATCAGCGTCATTTCCACCCCAACCTCATCCCAACACGCATCGAAATCACCAGGCACCTCCTTGTCCGTCACGAAACTGCCATCCAAATAAACCGTCCGACAACCCGCGCGCTTCAAACCGTCCAGAGCACCCCAGAACCCTTCCAACAATTCCCGACGCCACTGCGTAGTTCCGAATCTCTCAACGATCTCATCCCAAGTAGCCCAATGAACCCCCGGCGGCAAATTCCCACCGCTCTCAAAATCAGGCAACATAACCCAACCATATCATTGTG
The DNA here is from genome assembly GCA_965204425.1 of Dehalococcoidia bacterium. Classification (GTDB taxonomy): domain Bacteria; phylum Chloroflexota; class Dehalococcoidia; order Lucifugimonadales; family Lucifugimonadaceae; genus Bin127. The sequence continues at coordinate 1,194,657 of OZ241990.1, read as the reverse complement.
TTGGTAAATTCAGCAACGTGCCCAACACATATCCCCTCTTCAGCCGGGCCGAAAAGGGCCAGGGGTGAGGGCACCCATCCCAAAAACCCCCACAACCCGCGCCCCAGCCCCCACTCTTCAAACAAACTTCAACAAACATCAAAAAACGGGATACCAACCGCCCCCTTCGCGGAGCGTAAGGGGGCGCGAGCGCAGCGAGCGGGGGATGCCCACCCCATCTTTTCGAACTTCGTCAAAAACTCAAATTGCCGCCAAATTGCCGCGCCAAAAAGCAACTTTGTTCTAAAATCCACTTCCGCGCAAACCCTCAAATCCCACGAAAACCAACAACTCACACCCCAAACACGCCGATACCCGACACATCGCCAACTTCAAACCCCGAATCCCACCACAAAACACCCCCGCCGCGAACACGCCGCTCCAGCGGCAACTTGCCGCGAACTTGCCGCAACTTGCCGCAACTTGCCGCAAGCCGCGGCAAAAACAAGCAACAAAAACCGAGGCAAAACACCACTTCGCGGCAAAAACACCCGCCCCGTCAAACCCCGTACCGATCCCCCCACCAGTACCTCAACCGCTCCCCGATCTGCTTCTCCGCCCCCAACTCGCCCGGCTCATAAAACCGACTTTCCTTTACGTTTTCCGGCAGATTGTCGCTCGGTTCGAAGTGACCCGGCGCATCATGAGGATATTCGTAACCCTTTCCGTAACCCATACCCTCCATCAGCCGCGTCGGCGCATTCCGCAAATGCATCGGAACCGGCTCATCCGGCGACCCCCGAACCAACCCCAACGCCTTATCAATCGCCAAATACGCAGAGTTCGACTTCGGCGCCGAAGCCAAGAAAATCGTCGCCTCCGCAAGCGGAATCCGACCTTCAGGCATCCCGACAAAACTCACCGCCTGCTGCGCGGCAACCGCAACCGCAAGACCGTTTGGGTTAGCTAATCCGACATCTTCAGCCGCCAAAATTACGAGTCTGCGCGCTATGAACAACGGATCCTCTCCAGCATCAATCATCCTCGCCAAGTAGTAAATCGCCGCATCCGGATCCGAAGCGCGAACACTCTTAATAAACGCCGATATCGTGTCATAGTGCATATCACCAAGACGGTCGTATCTCGACCGTTTCTCGATAGCCTGCTCCACCAAATCGACGGTTACGCGCCGTTTTCCATCTTCAACTGAAGCAGAATCGACAGCGACCTCCAACGCATTAAGCGCCGACCGAGCATCCCCATTAGCGGAACGCAGTAGAAACGACCTCGCATCATCATCCAACACCGGATTCACCGACGCCAACCCACGCTCAACATCCCTCAACGCAGCATCAACGATCTGACTCATATCGTCGTCATCAAGCGGATCGATGGTGTAAACCCGCGTTCGTGACAACAACGGTGCATTGACTTCGAAAGAAGGGTTCTCAGTCGTCGCACCAATCAAAATGAACGTCCCAGCCTCGACATGCGGTAATAACGCGTCCTGCTGAGACTTCGAAAAGCGATGAATCTCGTCGATAAACAGTATCGTCCGAGTTCCAGTAGCACCCAACCGATGCTGCGCATCAGCAGCTTCGCTACGAATATCGCGCACACCGGACGTAACTGCGGACAATTCCGCAAAATAACTCTCCGTAACTCCCGAAATCAGCTGCGCAAGCGTCGTTTTCCCGCTCCCCGGCGGCCCCCACAAAATCATCGAGTGGACGCGATCCCGCTCAATCATCCGCCTAACGACACGCCCCGGCCCAACCAGCTTCTGCTGCCCCACAAACTCATCCAAATCCCTAGGCCGCATGCGCGTCGCCAAAGGTGCTTGGCGATTCATGATCGCCTGCCTTCGCTCATCGAAAAGGGTCATGTCAGAAGCAATTTAGGTTCGGAAACTTTGCGATACCCCGATCCGCAAAGGATATTCGGATGTCAAACCCGACGTGCGTCAGCATCTAAGCCAACGAACGCAGCGCCTCCGCAACATCTGCGCGCTCGCTAGGCAAAACGGTCCGCGGATCGAGGAAGAACCGATCATCCTCAATCCTCCCGATCACCGGCTTGGTGTAGCTGCGCATCTTGGCGGCAATCTCACCAGCGGCAATCGGAGCAGTGATCATCAAGCGTTTCGTCGGCAGCGTCTGCCCCGGAGCACTCCCGCCGCCAACCGCAGTCCAACCGTCGACGACCTCCGAATCGATTTCACCCGACCATTCTTTGACCGCGGTTTCAAGTTCACTCACATCCGTCGACAGCATCCGCAGTATCGGAATTTCGTCTTCAGCCACACCACGCACGTATGCCCGTAACGTCGCGTTCAACGCGGCAAGCGTCATCTTGTCGATGCGAACTGCTCTCGCAAGCGGATGTTTCGATACCCGGTTAACCAAATCAGCTTGCCCGACGATGATCCCAGCCTGCGGACCACCAAGCAACTTATCCCCTGAAAACAGGGTCAGATGGGCTCCAGCCTGGACCGATTCTTGAACCGTCGGTTCGTGATTGATCCCAAAATCCGAAGTGTCAACCAGGCATCCAGACCCGAGATCGTGGATAACCGGCACGCCATGCCGATTGGCGATTTCGACGATGTCCGACAACGGATCCTCGTGCACGAACCCAGAGATCTCAAAGTTGGATCTATGCACCTTCAAGATCGCGCTCGTGTTGGTACCGATAACAGCCTCGTAATCGCGGGCGTAGGTCCTATTGGTAGTCCCGACATCCACAAGATTGGCACCGGATTGCGCCATGACATCCGGAACTCGGAATCCGCCACCGATCTCGACCGCCTCGCTCCGCGAAACCAACACATCGCCCCCATGCCCAGCCAGCGTACTGAGCGCCAGCAAGGCGGCAGAGGCATTGTTATTCACCGCGATCCCAGTTTCCGCCCCTGAAACCGTGCTAAGCAACGATGACACATGCGAGTGCCTCGATCCGCGACCCGCCGTGCCGATGTCGTACTCCAAGTCGGAGTAGCCCAACGCCACCATCTGTGCCGCATGCGCAGCTTCATCGCTCAGTGGTGCTCGACCTAAGTTCGTATGCAGTATGACGCCCGTCGCGTTGATGACGCGGGTTGGTGAAGGCGCCCAACTTCGGATGGCAACTTCGACAATCTGAACGGCCAGTCGTTTAACCGAAACGTCAGTTGAATTGCCGTGACCATCGAGGATCTCGGCCCTAACGTCTGCGATCTTCTGACGGGCATGTTCGACCACAACGCCCTGCGGGAATTCGGCAGCGAGTTCAATCAACGCCGGATCATTCAACAGCGCGTCCACACTCGGCAGAGAGCGCAACAATGCGCTGTTGTCAGTGTCAGAGTTGGACGATTCAGGAGACAATTTGGAAGGTCGGAAGTAGGTTCAACGACGCTTCTTCGACGGCTTTTGCAACCGAATGTGCCGTTTGCGGAGATGTAAAATATTCTACTTGCGGAGTTCGCGCTCAAAGGCTGCGCGTGTCGCCTCAAACCTGCATGATCACCATAGCTGTTACAGGGGGAATCGGGGCCGGAAAATCTGAGACTGTCAACATCTTGGAAAGGCTCGGAGCTCTCACGATCAGTGCCGACCGTCTGGGGCATGCAGCCTATGCCAGGAGAACCTCAGGCCACGCGGAATTGGTCAAAGCGTTCGGCGACAGAATCGTTAGGACAGACGGTGAAATCGATAGAAGAATCGTCGGGAATATCGTATTTGCCGACGAATCAAAGCGCAAGAAACTAGAATCGATTGTTTGGCACCGTATTCGCGACATGGTGCAAAGTCAATTGGCTGCAAATGCCGATTGTGGCGCCGCCGTTACAGTCATCGAAGCCGCCGTGCTTTTTGAAGCTGGATGGGAAGACCTCGCCGATGCTGTGTGGACCGTCGAAGCAACGTATCATCAAAGGTTGGGACGATTAATAGCAGCGTCCGGAATGGACGAGCAGACCGTCCGCAAACGCATGCAAGCTCAGCTTGACGCGGAGACAAGGATTAAACGATCGGACGAAGTGATCCGTAATGACGGCGACTTAGATGCCTTGCAGCGACGAGTCACCGAGTTGTGGGAAGCGACCATCAACACTTAGCAGCGATTGGATGCCAAATGGCGACTGAGCAGTTGTACAACCAGACCATCATTGAAGAGTATGTGATCTCTGAGGAGCCTTACTATCTCCCGCTAGGAGACGAGGTCGAAATCTTCAAGGCCGCGTACCACCAGCGGGTGCCAGTATTGCTCAAAGGTCCGACCGGAACAGGCAAAACCCGTTTCGTCGAGCACATGTCGTGGCGATTGGGCGAGCAGCTGACGGTAGCGAAGCCGAGTTCAAAGGTCGACGCTAGCTCGAACGGCCAAGCAGATTCACTGCCCTTGGTCACCGTGGCCTGCCACGAAGACCTAACCGCGTCAGACTTGATCGGACGATACCTCCTTGACCGCGACGGGACTCGCTGGCAGGACGGTCCCTTGACCCGCGCCGTCAAATCCGGCGGGATCTGCTACTTGGACGAAGTTGTCGAAGCTCGTAAAGACACGACCGTAATCATCCACCCTCTTACTGACCACCGCCGAACTCTGACGATCGACAAGCTGGGATTAGTTATCGACGCAGCCGACGGATTCTTGCTCGTCGTTTCCTACAACCCCGGCTATCAAAACGCAGTCAAAGACCTCAAGCACAGTACGCGTCAGCGCTTCGTCGCTCTCGAGTTCGATTTCCCCGACGAAGAGCACGAATCTGAGATCATTGCCCACGAGTCGGGCTGCGACCCGGAGCACGCAGGCTTGTTGGCGGCGCTCGGTGGCAAGATCCGAAATCTCCGTGAGCATGGCCTCGAAGAAGGCGCCAGCACACGCGTGTTGATCTACGCGGCAAAGCTGATCAACGAAGGCATCAGTCCCCGCAGGGCATGTCAAGTTGCCGTGACTTGGGGCATCACTGACGACGCGCAAGTCCAACGGAGCATTGACGAGGTTGTCTCGTCAATCTTCCCGTGAGCACCGACGCGGCAACCGAGTTCATGGCGCACGCGAAGAGCAGATTGACTCGCCCGCATATTCGCGACCTGCCTGGCGAAACCAACCCGCCTGAGGGGATTGATCCTGGACTACCAAGACGTCGCGCCGCCGTGACGGTTCTGTTTGCCTATCAAGATAAGACTCCGACGATGCTGCTGATCAGAAGAGCAGCGCATCGCGGAAACCATCGGACCGAGTGGGCATTCCCGGGCGGCGTGTCTGAGCCCGACGACGATTCCCTGATGGACACCGCACTGAGGGAAACGCACGAAGAGATTGGCGTGCCGCGGTCGGAGATCGATTACTGGGGCCCACTTCCAAAGGTGATCACCGGAACCGGATTCGAAGTATGGCCCTTCTCTGGTCAACTATGCGAAAATGCACGATTGACTCCAGAACAGGAAGAAGTTGACGACTACGCGTTTATCCCTGTCGAACGACTCGCCGACGCATCTGCGCGCCGGGAGATAACGTTGATGCGCAACAGCGTCACTCGACAGTGGGACGCCATCGAACACGAAGGCAAAATCATCTGGGGCGCAACTGCGAGAATCATCCACAGCACTATGGACTTACTCCACGCTGGAGAAGCTGAACAGACCCCGTAACCGATCACCTAGAGCCGTACCTAGCCCGGAACCATCATGCCCGAAAATAACGAACAATTCATGATGAAAATCCGCACGGAGCTTGGCAGCTTCCCATCGCCAGTCCAATCGAACTTTGACACGGCCAAGGACGCGTTGACCGGTCGATTGGCTGACGATAAGCTCGACGAATGGGCGCAACTCGGTCTCACCATTTCCAAGCGAACGGTCCGTTCGTGGGAAGCAGGCGCTGAACTTTTCAACGCGTCACCGCGCGTTCAGAGGCATCTTCCCGCGGGTCAATTCATCAGCTGGGTGAAGATCGGCGATCAACTGTGCACCGCTTCTCCCAGCCTCGCGGTGGCATTCTTCCGCGCCAGCCCCGATGCCATCGAGCGGCTACGCCCACGCTACATTGGCGACTGGGCGCAATCGTGCAGATCCCTGTATCGCGGAACTTGGAAGTCTTCTGCCTTGGCTTGCAAACTCTTCGAAGCAACGCCCAACTTACTGGAATCGCTGTCCTTCGATGAGCTGAGGCGCTTCGCCGAATTCCTTGAGGAGGTGTCGCACCGTTCTTACGACATGGCCGGCGATGCTCTCGATAAGGGATCAGACCTCTTCCCCAATCTCGGCAGAGACGCTGGAGCATTCATCGGTTTGTCGAACACTGTCGCCAAAAACTCCTGGCGCCACGTCCAGCCCATGTTCGATGCCGCACAGCATTCCCTCGTCGAGATGCCGCGCGAGCAGCGGGCAAGCTTCATCTCGCTCGTTAACCGCCTCTCGACCAAAGACGGCGTTGATCCTTCGCGCGTCATGCGTGACGGCGCACGTGCAATCGGTGGCGTCGGCCACGAACACCGAGACACGCTGATCGATCTGACACACCGTATAGCTTCCGAAGGCTCGGTAGAAGCATCATCAGCATTCCTTACCACGGGACCGCGAGTGCTTGAGCGTGTGACCTTCCCGCAACTCATCGAGTGGCACGGTCGCGGTATGCAACTCGTCGTCGAGAAACCCGACGCGGCAGAGTCGTACTTCAAGAACGAATCCGTGCTGTCCCATGAGATGCTCGACGCCTTGTCGTCCAGCGTTGAGCTAGACCGCGTGCGCGAGATTATTCGGATGTACTGCCGCATGTTGGCGGGACAGGAGATCGAGGTTCAAGCGGCACAGCAGCTGGTCGACAAGAACATCGGATGGTTCCAAGGAGAGTTGCCCACCACTGAGGGCACAACCATCTACCTACCGAAGGTGATAAACCGCCATCCGAACAAAGACCGAAACTTCGCCTTTTACAAGGTCATCTCGACACATCAGACAGGCCATATAGAGTTCGGGTCGTTCAGATTCAGCTTCGAACGTCCATCGACGATGTTCACTGACTTGAGGCCAGAACTCACTCAATCCAATGGTTCAGCCTTCGAATCAGTCACGAGCGAAATCGAAGAGGATTTGAACGACGAGGAAACTTCGCGAACCAACGGCGCTCCAAAGGCCGCGGATGACGGCGAACACGTAACCATTCCGATGAGTCGCTTCTTCGATCTCTTCCCAGATCGCAAGCTGAGCAACGACGTCTTCACCATCTTCGAGAGCACGCGCGTCGATGCCAAGGTGATGGGTGCCTACCGAGGACTGGCAGTCAGCTTCCAAGCAGTGCAGGACGACGCGCTCGAATCCCGTCCCGACATGACCGATCTGCCCGCTCGTGAGGCATTGGTCGAGTTCATGATTCGGCTCAGCCTCGGACAATCCGCGAACCTCGTAGCTCCCAAACGCCACATGGAAGTCGCCCGCAAGCTCCGACGCTTGGTGCGTCTAATGCAGAACGAAGACACATTGGTAGAAGACGCCGCCGAAGCCACTATCCGCGCTTGCGCATGGCTGACCGAAGTCAAAAACGAAGAGCTCAACGAAGACGAGTTCGACAATCTCGATGACGACGAGGAAGAGGATGAGCAGGAACAAGACGGAGATGAGGAAGAGGATCTCCAAGGAATAATCCAAGCCTTCATCGAGTCGATGCAACCCGGCGAAGGAACCGGAGACGATGAGCAATCCGCCGAGGATTCCGAAGACATGGACATGGGCGATGAGCAGGACTACTCATCACCGCAGGAAGTCGACTACCGCGGCGAGTTCAAACCCGAACTGTCGCAGCTCCTCTCTCAAGCCCAGATGATGGAAGGCGGTGCCGAGTTCGCCGATGACGAAATGGGCGAGATGACGCCGCTAACCCAAGAGCAGCTCGAGCAGATGATGAAGAACTCTGCAGAGGTCGAAATCCAAGAGGGCCAAGAAGGCGAGGAGATGTCATCCGAACTCGCCGAGATGCTCGAGAACCTCCTCAAGGAGATGCAGCGTCGAGACCCGCAAGCCCAGAGCCAGTCCGCGGGGCCGATGCAACACGTCGACGAAGACGGAGGACCGTTAACGCCAACTGCCGCCGACCAGTTCGTCTACGACGAATGGGACTTCCGAGCCAACGAATACCGCCCGCGCTGGTGCATGGTTCACGAGAAGGAGATGAGCAGCGGAGACACCGGTTTTTTCCGCGACACCCTTGTCGAACGTGCATCGCTCTTGACGATGATCAAGAAGCAGTTCGAACTCGTAATGCCGGAGATGTACCGCAAGCAGAAGCGGCTCGAAGATGGCGAAGAACTTGACTTCGATCCGATGCTCGAAGCTGTTATTGACCTTCGCGCCGGCGTAACCCCCGACGACAAGATCTACTGGCGTCGAAACAAAACCGAACGCTCTGTAGCCGTGGCGTTCCTACTCGATATGTCAGCTTCGACCGCCGAGGCGATCGAAGAAGCCAAACGGCCCAACGACGATTGGGGCGCGCCGGACGACCCGGTCGAATACATGGTTTGGCTCCGATCGCGACGCACCGAAGGACTCCGTAAGTCCTATAAACGCATCGTCGATGTGGAAAAGGAAGGCGTGGTGCTACTCGTCAACGCGCTCGAAACACTCGGCGACGATTACGGTATCTACGGATTCTCGGGCTATGGTCGAGAAAACGTCGAGTTCTACGTGATCAAAGACCTCGACGAGAAGTTCACCGAAGAGATTCCGCGTCGTATCGACCGCATCGCACCACTGCATGCTACCCGCATGGGTCCGTCGATCCGTCACGCCACGCAAAAACTCGCGAACCAAGACTCACGCTCTCGCTTTCTCTTCCTAATCTCCGACGGCCGACCTCAAGACCGCGGGTACAGCAGAGAAGGCGTCGAGAAAGAATATGCAGTCCATGACACGCGTATGGCGTTGATGGAAGCCCGCAGAGAGGGCATAATTCCGTTCTGCCTAACTGTCGACAAACAGGGCCATGACTACCTTAAAGTCATGATGGACGACTTCAACTATGAGGTTCTGCCCGATGTCAGCATGCTCCCACAGCGTCTGTTGATGCTCTACAAACGGCTAACCACTTAGACTTATCGTTGCGTCAACTTGCGACGTTTCGGTACTAGCATGGTCGCGTGTAGACTTGCGAATCAATTGGTTATCGCAGGAGTCAACGACGCTACTTAGTCCGTTGGTGCCGCGTAACCGCGACACGAAAACTCATGTCTCGACGATGTTGTACGGATCGAAAAGAGGCTTCGCATTGATAGTCAGCGCAAAAATCGCGGTTTTTATAGCGATCGTCGCTATTGTCGGCATTCTGGTTTTGCAACACGCGACGCCTTCAGTCGACAACACGATTGGCGCACAGTCTTCGGGTACTCCAGAAGCCACAGGATCCGTCAACAGCATTTCACCGTCCACCAGCAGAATCAACGCCATGGTCGGTGATACTGTCGCTTTGTCCGTCAGCGTACTTGGCAGGCAGGACGTCAGAGACCAAAATCTAGCCGATGATGCCGACATCAGCTGGTCCGCTTCGGCCGGGGAACTGGACGTAAGCGAAGACGGGACGAGCGCGAGCTTTAGCGTCCCAGCTGATCCCGGTACCTACACCGTGACCGCCACCGCGGGTTCTGAATGCATCGGGAACGCAGACGATTGCTCGGCTACATTTACGATCACCGCTCGTCGACAAGGCGAACCCATCGCCGACGGTTCGGTACCGCAAAACCCAACTGGCAATATCCCGACGGTCTTGTCCGGCCCTGAAGGCGCCCAGTACGAAGTATTTACACCTGAGGAAGGTGGAACATTCGCTAGTGACGATTTCTCTGTATTAGCCAAGCCAGGCGTGATTCCGAATGGCGAATTCGTCGGCGTCCACATGGCCGATACAGGCGATGCGTCAAACGCCGGCATGTCCCACCACCGCTACGTACTAAGCGGCAATCAGTACACGATCTCCGTGATCGACGCCGGACGCGATGCCGTCTCGTCATACCGGCTCAACGCCACAGTGGCGATCTGCATCCCCATGCCTGTCCAACTACGCTCTCGCATCTCAGACGTCAATCTCTTAGTTAAGAACGCAGACGGTACTCTAACGGCACTATCGTCGTCTACCAAGGTAGGCACCGCTCTCACAGTATGCGGAAACACGAGCCTTCTGCCAGCCACCGTGGCTGCCGGAGTCCCCGGCACACCGCCGCCGCTACTCGAGCCAGAACCTACCGCAATACCACCCGCTACGGGCGGAACAGCCCCATCGTCAACGAATGCTTTTGCATGGGCATTGCTGGTGGGTGTGGTGTTGGTCGCAATCGGCGTTATGACGATCGCCAGCCGTCGGCAATCGGTCAGATCACGGAAACTTTAGACAGCCTAATTAGAAGCTTAGTTGGCTTCGGCCGAGGTCTGGTAAGCGTTTACAGCTTAAGGCGTGACGTGCCCGAATCGGCACAGGCTCACTGACGCTGGAGTTCGAACATCGTCAACATCTTGTCGGCCCAATCCTTGTCGACCCTGATGATGTCCTGCGTCTCATTCGCCACCGCATACCGATAGTTGCCGTCTGGCGTGACGTCGCCGATGATCATCGACGTTCGGTAGACCTCGGTGAGCAGTTCACGTACCTCGACCTCACGCCTGATGTGCACATAAGGAGCGTCCCGTCCTACTCCGTACGGCTCGTAAGCATCGAAGTCGGTCAGATTCAGGATTTCGGCCCCGTCGATTGCAGGCGCGCCGAAGTGCTCCAAATATTCGCCGATCAACTCGCCATCAGCAGGCTCCGTGCCGTTGCATGGCGCGTTAATCGCAGGTAGATCACATACGACCCACTCACCTCTTTCCTCATCAATCGCGTACCCAGAAGTCACCTCGTTCCCTTCGAACAGCAAAATCTCGGTCGCCTCGGCCGGGTCCATTTTGTAGAACCAGTCAGGGTAGGGCGGTTCATCAACCAAACGGAGCATGACCTCACCCCACGTGTAGTCGACCGTGTAAAGCTCCTCGTACCCGCTTTGGCGAGCGTAGTTGGCCCCACCATCAGGCGTAAGATTACCCATCTCAACCGTTAATTCGCGGTCATCTCTCAAACGCACTTTGATCGTCAACTGCGGATTGTCCAAGCCATAGAGTGCGGGATTGTCAATCGTCTTTTTCAACTCCCGCTGAGAACGAGGGCCGCCCAGAAGCTGCGTGATACCACCCCATCGGTAGAGCGAAGTGGGCACATCGTTCTCATCATCGAAGTACCACCGTCGGTCGTCCTCGCGGTAATGCCACGACGTTGAATTTTCTCCGCCAGTGATCGTTATGTTGCGGAGGTCGTCAGGTGACAGCGTGAAGAAGAAAGGCGGCTGTTCTCCGCGCTCAACTTGTCCAAGCTGCTTGACAACGATTGAGGCTCCAATCGCAATCCAACAGGCGGCGATTACGAGTACCAGTGAGACTCTCAGACTCATGGATCAGCGGCGTCTCCACCAAGCCCAGATTCCGGCAAGTGCGATCAGGAACGGCATCAATAACCAACCGCTCCAACGCACGAAATTGCGCTCGGACTCGGTCAACACGAGTTCACGGAATGCGACTTGCTTAGGCCGTAGCGTGATCAGCTCATAGTCGTCAGCCAAGTAGTTGACGGCGTTGACGAACAGGTCACCGTTGCGTGCCGAACCGAAATACGCGTTGCTCGCGAAGTCAGTATCACCAATCAACACCATCTGGGTGCTCAGCAACCGCTCGCCATCTCGTCGTGGACTTCCACCAATCTCAGCAATCGCCTCCAATGCGATCGCAATCGGCAACGGGCCCGACTGATCGATCCCTACCTCAAAACCGATGTTTTCAAGATCGTTCTCCGCCCAACTATTCAACGTGCTGATCGCCACAAACTCAAGCCGAACGTACGGGAGACCTTCATCCGTGAGTGGGATAGTCTCCGGGTCGATGCTGTACGAATAGTGCGTCGAACCCGGCAGATAAATCACATCGAAATCCTCGGTCAGAGGATGCGGCGGGAATTGGCTGTTCGTGTTCTTGACCTGAAGGAACGTCGGGTTCGGTGCCACGTAGCTCGCAGTATCAACCACCGTGCCTTCGCCCACGCCCACACCGTAGCGGGTAAGGAATCCCTTGAACGAATCGGGCGTCGAATCGGGTTCGAGCAAGAATAGAACACTACCACCGCGCCGGGTATATTCCAGCAGGATCCCTTCTTCGCTCTCGGTCATATCTTTGGTCGGACCTGCAAATATCACGGCCGCCGGCATCAACTCCGGGTTATTCGAGGAAAGGCGTTGACCAAGCTCCTGCATCGTCTCATTCGAGATCGCGTAGTTCTCACGCACTAGCGATTCGGCAGCCAACGCGTAACCGTCTCCGCTTCGGGACGTATCGAGAAGATCACGAACCGCGTGTCCGCTGATGAACACGACGGACTTCTGTTTGATCTGGTTAACCACGAGCAAACCTGTAATCACGTCCTGCTCGGAGAAAACGTTCGGACCATCGTTTGGGTTTAATCCAGGGATAACCTCGGTTCGGCGGCTGTCGGTAGCTTCGATTGCGAGCGATGGGAACTGCGTGACTCCGTATTCAACGGCGACGTTAGGCTCCAACTCCGGGTCGACAAGGCGGAACGACAACGGCTGCTCGGTTGACCTGCGCTTGAATTCACTCAACAGGTCTTCTGTAGTCCGCCAAGCGGCTTGTCGTTGCGGAGTGTTGCGACGGAAGAACGCCGTCACCTGTATCGGCTCGCGAAGGTTCGACAAAGTGTTCAATGTCGCGTCCGAAACGATGAACTGCTTGGTGCTCGTGGTATCGACGCGCAAGAAACCGGGCGGGTCTGGACGGCCAACCGCCCAATAGATCGCGAAATTCAATACGACCGCAATTGCGACGAAGGCAATGAGCACTATCGCGGTGTTTAGCCCGTACCTGCCCCTGCGCCCGAAAATCGCATACCTCACCGCGTCGAGTGAAATTGCAGCATCGACGATCAATACGACCAAACCGATGCCCATAACGATGTACGAGTAGTTTTCGAGGTCCCGCACGAAGATCCAGATCAATACGCCAAGTACGAGGATCAACGTTCCGGCCAAGGCAAGCGCCTGACGAATCGAGCGAGCGCTCGCCATGATCCGCTCGCGGAGCGGCGTCTCGTCGGCGAGGTCCTCCATCGTTGGACGGCTCTCTGGAACCTCGGGCTGTTGACTGTCTTGTGTGGTCATGGAGATACCGTTTCCAGCGATTGCATCAGCGTTTCGCTTCCGCAAGCATCAGCGCCATCGACGAGTTTCAAGAGCGATTACCGTCAGCATCAAGAACACGGCCGTTATCGAGAGGTAGTAGACGACATCACCGACCGACAGGATGCCGCGGGCAAAGTCAGCGAAGTGACCGCTTTCAGCGACGCCGAAACTGTCCAAATCGAATACTGAGAACGACGCTCCGAGTTGCAGAGCGTCAAGGATCTCCGAACCAATTCCCGTGACCCGTTCGGACACAAAGTCAATGATCGTGAGCCCCGTCAACAGACCGGCTCCTACAACCAACCCGACAATCTGGTTCGGGCTCAAAGCCGATGCGAACAAGCCGATCGCAAGTGTCGCTGCCGCATAGAGGATCAGACCTAAATACCCGGTCAATATCGGGCCAACATCGGGAATGCCGTACACGAACAGGATGATCACAAAGTAGAGCGACAACACCAGCATCGCGAGGACGGTAATGAACGCGGCGAGGAACTTGCCCAACACAATCTCGAACTCGCGGACCGGCGAAGTGAGTAACAACTCCAAGGTGCCGATCTTTTGCTCTTCTGCGAGCAACCGCATAGTGATGGCAGGCGACATGAAGATCATAAAGAAAACTGCACCTGCGAGGAAACCTCGAATCGTGGCCTCGGAGAAAGCGTCCGACACGGATGCGACGAAGAAGAAGCCAGTGATTGCCAGGAAGGCCGCCGATACGACGTACGCCATCGGCGATGCGAAGTACGTGCGAACCTCTTTGTTAGCGATTAGCCAGATGAAACGCACTGTTCAGCCCAGATCCTCTTCGGTCGTCAGTTCCAAGAAGATCTCCTCCAACGTCAAAGGCAATGGTGTGAGATTTACCAATCCCCAACCACGCTCGATGACCTTGTTGGCGATCGTCTCCGTGGCCTGCGCATTAGGACGTGCATCCACGATCAGGGAAATGGTTCCATCGCGCTGGTTTCTTGCGACGGATTCGGCGCGATTGTCGCTTCGGGCGTCAACTACCATCGGCAACTGACGCAACTCGCCGATGATCTCGCGCGGCTCGGGGCCACGGACCGTCATCTCGATACGCTCCGAGTGCTGCAACCGCTCGGAAAGATTGTCGGGACGGTCGTCTGCGACGATACGCCCGTCGTGGATCACGAGCACCCGCTGGCAGATCATGCTCACCTCGGGAAGGATGTGTGAGCTCAGCAACAATGTGTGTTCTTCACCCAATTCGCTGATCAACTCGCGCGTTTCGACGACTTGAATCGGGTCGATCCCGATCGTCGGCTCGTCCAATATCAACACATCGGGTGCGTGCAGGATCGCCTGCGCGATCCCCGTTCGTTGGCGAAATCCCTTCGAGAGTTTGCCGACCAATGCGTTGCGGTAGTCACCCAATCGAACAGTGTCAATAACCTTTGGAACCCGCTCGTTGATCCACTCCTTGTTCATGCCACGCAACATGCCCATGTAACTGATGTAATCGGTGACCGTCATGTCGAGGTAGAGCGGCACCGTCTCAGGCAGGTATCCGATATGCCGGCGAGCATCCAAAGAATGAGATACCACGTTGTAACCCGCGACCACAGCGTCGCCATGGGTGGGCGGCGTATAGCCAGTCAGGACGCGCATCGTGGTCGTCTTACCGGCTCCGTTCGGACCCAGAAAGCCTACGATTTCGCCCTTGAGGACTTCGAACGACACGTCGAGCACGGCAGGATAAGGGCCGTAGTACTTCGACATGTGCTCAAGCTTGATCATTTCGTTCGGTGCTTTCTACGCTCGTTCGTCGCAATCGTAAGTGAATATACGCAAGCAGCGGCGGCGCAGTTTCGATGTCAATCAAGCAAACAAGTTTAACAACTTGAGTACTCCGCAAGTCCATACTCATTCATCGGTCTTGAACCGCAGTTGGGTAAAATCAGCGGTAACACTAATTCATGGGTTTTGTTCATGGCAACTTCACTCGAAAAGCACGAATCCGCACCACGGATTATCTACCTAGATCACGCCGCCACGACGCCCGTGCGACGTGAAGTTCTCGACGCCATGCTGCCGTACTTCAGCGAGGCGTTTGGCAACCCGTCAAGCCTCTACGCGATTGCTGGCGAATCCCGCAACGCCATCGACGAAGCACGGTCACGTGTCGCAGCCGTCCTGAACTGCCGCACCAGCGAAGTCGTCTTCACTGGCGGGGGCACCGAAGCCGACAACATGGCCATCAAAGGCGTCGCCTCCAACTTAGACGAGCCAGGCGACATCATCATCTCCGACATCGAGCACCACGCCGTCATCCACGCCGCTGAGCAACTCGAAAACGACGGTCACCGCGTCATATCAGTTCCTGTCGACCGATATGGCGTGGTCGATCCAAGCGAAGTTGCAAGGCGACTAAGCGACCGTGACGCTGTCATCAGCATCATGTACGCGAACAACGAAGTCGGCACTGTCAACGACATCGCCCGTATTGTGCAGTTGGCCAAACATCACGCGAGCGAAAACAACACCAGGGTCGTCGTTCACACCGACGCAGTCCAAGCATCCGGCAAGCTTCCTCTTGACGTCAAAGCCCTTGGCGTTGATCTACTCTCCCTATCTGCCCACAAGATTCATGGCCCGAAGGGAGTTGGCGTCCTCTACGTGCGGCGCGGCGTCAATCTCAACGCGCTGATCGCTGGCGGCGGGCAAGAGCGTCAACGAAGGTCGGGCACCGAAAACGTTCCGGGCATAGTTGGCATGGGTTTAGCCC
This sequence comes from Dehalococcoidia bacterium, assembly GCA_965204425.1. Taxonomy (GTDB): domain Bacteria; phylum Chloroflexota; class Dehalococcoidia; order Lucifugimonadales; family Lucifugimonadaceae; genus Bin127. The sequence goes on along the minus strand of OZ241990.1, from coordinate 1,178,683 downwards.
TCGCGCTCGCAGAAAACGAACGTGAACACTTCTGCAAACACACCTCCCAGCTTCGTGAACGCTTCCTATCTGCCGTCATTGAACGTGTGCCCGGCATCGTCATCAATAACCACCCTGACAACAGCCTTCCCCACATTGCCCACGTGTCCGTTCCCGGTTTAGAGGGTGAACCAATGCTTCTAGGTCTCGATTTCAAAGGCATCTGTGCCTCCAGCGGCAGCGCTTGTAGTTCTGCCTCCGTAGAACCTTCCCACGTCCTAGTCGGGATGGGCATGAGCCTCGAACTTGCAGCCGGCAGTCTTCGTTTCTCGTTCGGGAAAGATTCAACTCAAGCTGATGCCGACTACGCAGTCGACGCACTAGCCGAGGTAGTTGACCAACTACGCGGCATGCCGTCGATGCAACACGCCGCAACATCCGCGTAAACTGTCGCCTTGAACCGCCCAGCAATTCCCCCTCGCGTTTGTATATTTGATACCAACGACCGACTCTCGTTGAGGGTAATCTGGATCAAAAATGGCTAGCGACGAACGCCAAGAAAACAACGACGACGAAGAATCCGCTGACATCGCCCTCAGTGAAAACTTCATCGAAGGCGACGAAGCACGAGATTCACATCCGACCGAAGTTTCCGCGGCTCTTCAATACGCGGCCGACAACAAATACGACTACGGTCCGAAGCTCCGCGACGCCGACCTCCAATGGGAAGTCAACGGTGTCGAACCCATGGGCAACGGCATCTCCCGCGTCTTCGTCGACTACTCGCCCTCGTCCTCGTTCAGAGGTGCATCAGGCTCCGAGTATTTCGATGTCGATTCCTCAGGTGCTGTTCTAGCGCGCCGCCAAATCCGCGTCCCGAAACAAGCAGTGCCGATAGTCCTGATCGCGCTGACGGTCGTCTCGCTGATCTCACTTGCCCTCGTTGAAGTGCTCCTATGGGCCAACCCATTTGAAGCCGGCCCCGATCTCTACGTCGCCGGTCGCACACTCTGGATACGTGCCGAACTCCCGAGATCACAGCCGTACGTCGTCTACGACGCTCCTTCGAGCGAAGGATCGATCCACCAGTGGGCAATCGAACCCGCCGGTCAAGGCACCGAAATCGTAATCATCGAAACTACGCTGACGAACCAAACGTCGGGCGCGGTGCGAATGGTCGTCGACCGCGAAGCAGCAGAGCTTCGCATCAAGGGCAGCATTGCATTGAGGCCGGTCGATGTCATCGACCGCTCCTACATCGTCGATACACCCAACGACCGCTATCGAGACCCCGAATTCAGACTCATGTGGGGCGGGTTCACGCTGAACCAGGGCGAAGAACTCCGCGGGCACGTCGTCTTCGAAGCACCCGCCGGAAGCGAGTTCAGCGACTTCCGATGGCTGGCCGGCGATACCGCCGTCGTCCGATACTAATAGCCGCGCGGCACTCACGGTTTCCGTATATACTCGCCGCATGACGCGCTACCGCTGCATAACGGTTTAACGCGCCCAAAATCGAACGCGGCAAATCTGAGGGATCGAAAAGTCCGAGATGAGCATCACCTACATCGGTGCCCGTATAGGCATGTTCGTGCTCGTCGTCTGGCTTGCAACCACCGTAATCTTTTTCTTGCCCCGCATCGCCAGCGACCGTAACCCTGTCCGAGAACGGTTAGTGATGATGGCCGCCACGGGCAATCTCGCAACGGGCATGGAAAAGGTGGTGGAAGCGTACGAAAAAGAATACGGCCTTGATCAACCGCTTTACCTGCAATACATCCGCTACGTGTCGAGTCTCGTGCGCGGCGACCTGAACGTGTCACTCATCAACTACCCGACAAGGGTGTGGGACATGATCAAGCAACGGATGCCGTATACGTTGGGCCTTGTTGGGATCTCCGTCTTAACCGCGTTTGCGCTGGGTTCGCTCTCAGGTGCAACATTGGCTTGGCCGGGGGCGCCGAAATGGTTAAAAGGAGCTCTGCCCATTTTCCTGACCCTGTCACCGATTCCTTACTTCATGTTGGCGATAATGCTGATGTTCCTGTTTGCCGTGCGCCATCAGTGGCAGCCTGAATGGTGGCCGTTGCTACCGCTCGCCGGGGCTACGAGCGTCACAACCGTTTACGACGGTTGGAATATGGAACGTGTGCTGGACACCATCCACCACTCGATTTTGCCGGCGTTGTCGATCATTCTCTCCCAGATCGGGTTCTGGGCTTTGGGAATGCGAGGAATGATGGTGACCACCCAAGGCGAAGATTACGTGACGTTAGCGCAGATGCGCGGTTTGAAGCCAAGCCGCGTCTTCAGCCTATATGGGATGCGAAACGCTACTCTCCCCCAACTAACTTCCCTCGCTCTCGCGATGAGCTTGATCTTCTCGGGGGTGATTCTCGTTGAGGTCATTTACCGGTATCCGGGAATGGGGACATTGTTGTACAACGCAATCGCCGGTTTCGACTATTTCGTGATCTACGGCGTTGTTTTCGTACTCATCGTGATGGTGGCGGCATCAACATTCATACTTGACATTGCTTATCCATTCATTGACCCCCGTGTGCGGCGCGCCGCATGACTCGTAAACACGGACGACATCCAGGTACCAACCATGCGTGATTTAGGCGCCGAACCGACTCAATCGTCCGCCGCTATCCAAGCCGAAGCCGAATCGGGTTCGGGAACTTCGTATAGCGCATTCTCGCAAATCGGGTACTACATACTCCATGAGCGGATGCTTTCGATCGGGTTGTTTATGCTCATCGCGCTGCTCGCGTTGTGGCTCATTGGTGGACAAATCGTCGATCCCAAAAAAGCCGACCCAATCTCCGGTCCTCAGACCGTCGCACCGCAATCGAAATACTGGTTGGGAACTGATTTCAATGGACGACAGGTATTGCCCCTGATGGTCCACGGTGCGCCGTTGACTCTGCGCATCGGGTTGTACGCCGGAGTATTCGGCTTAGGCATTGGCATATTGCTCGGGTTCTTAGGTGGCTACATGCGGGGGCCTGTTGACGCTTTTATCCGCATCATTTCCGACGTCTTCATAACCATTCCAAGTTTGGCGGTGCTCGTAGTGGTGGCATCCACGATCAAAGAAGCATCAGGCTTATCCGTAAACGCTATGGGCCTCATCGTCGCGTCACTATCTTGGATGTGGCCAACGCGCGTCATACGTGCCCAAGTTTTGAGCATGAGGGAGAGCAACTACGTCGAGGTGGCGAGGTTAAACGGCATGGGCGACCTCGAGATCATATTCCGTGAACTCATGCCCAACCTGTTTCCATTCCTTGCCGCAAGCTTCGTCGGCGCCATGGCCAGCGGCATCCTCGCCGCCGTTGGACTGGAGGCTCTCGGGCTAGGCCCGCAACACGAACCCACGCTGGGCATGACAATCTACTGGTCGCTCTACTACGGTGCGGTGATCAGCAACTGGTGGTGGTGGTACGGCCCGCCGATCATCCTGGTCGCGTGGATATTTATCTCCCTTTATCTGATCGCCGCCGGTTTAGACAAGTGGGCCAACCCACGATTGAGGCAGAGCTTGTAATGCCGGACACGGTTCTTGCGATACGCGATCTACGGGTGTACTTCAATATCCGCGCCGGGACGGTGCGTGCCGTAGACGGCGTGGATCTCGATATTGTGGAAGGCGAAAAACTCGGTCTCGTCGGAGAATCGGGGTCTGGTAAGACGACGACTGCGCTCGCAATCATGCGCATGATCAAACCGCCGGGAGAAATCGCCGGCGGAACGATTCAACTCGACGGACGCGATCTGGTGGGACTCTCCGAACCTGATATGCGTGCGGTGCGCGGGAAGGATGTTGCGATGGTGCCGCAAGCCGCGATGAACGCGCTCAACCCCGTCCGCCGTATCCGAAACCAGATGCTCGACGGTCTCCGAGATCACGGCATCAACGAGTCTCGAGAACGGATGGAAGAGCGATTAACGACACTTGTCGCGCAGGTCGGACTCAACTCAAACGTCCTTAATCTGTTCCCCCACGAACTTAGCGGCGGCATGAAACAACGGGTAACCATCGCAATGGCAATATGCCACAAACCTCGTCTTATTCTTGCCGATGAACCTACAAGTGCGCTCGACGTCGTGGTGCAACGCCAAGTAATGGAAACGTTGGAAGAAGTGCGCAGTGAGATTGGCGCCGCGGTGATACTGGTCGGACACGACATGGGCTTGATGGCGCAATTCGCCGACCGGATCGGAGTCATGTACGCCGGAAAACTCGTCGAACTTGCTACGGTCGAACAGATATTCGCTAACCCGCGCCATCCCTACACGCGTCTGCTCATCTCTAGTCTTCCTGACACTGCTGGTAAACGACGCTTGCAAGGCATACCTGGCCTCCCTCCCTCGTTACTCGCAATACCGCCAGGTTGCCCGTTCATGCCGCGATGCCCAGAAGCGTTGGACGTTTGCGGCGTTGAGGTACCTGAACTCGTTGGCGAAATAGATAAAGTCTCGTGCCATCTCCACACCGAGGTTGTAACGGCATGACAATGACCGCTACAATGCGTGACACCGCCGAGGAAAACGGTTCTGGCCCTCTTTTGGAGCTGCGTAATGTTACGCAGATCTTCTCGTCCGGACCCTTCTGGAACCGTGAACACAACTACGCCGTCAACGACGTTTCTTTCACCCTTTCCGACAAACCCGCTCTGATCACCGCGGTAGCAGGGGAGAGCGGCAGCGGCAAAACCACTCTCGGGCGCATCATGCTCGGATTCCAACGTCCGACCCTTGGCCAAGTCCTTTACCAAGGCAACGACGTGAACGCTATGAATTCTGCCGGCCGAAAAGAGTACCGACGCCAAGTCCAAGCCGTCTTCCAGGACCCCTTCTCCGTCTACAACCCCTTCTATAAAATCGATCACATCTTCACTGTCGCTATCGCCCGATTTGGCTTGGCGTCGAGCCGGGATGAAGCCCGTCACCTCATCGAGGAAGCCATATCCGGCGTCGGCCTGCGACCATCCGAAACACTCGGACGCTACCCCCATCAGCTAAGCGGCGGACAGCGCCAACGCGTGATGGTAGCTCGTTCGCTCCTGCTAAAACCGCAAGTGATCATCGCCGACGAACCCGTCTCGATGGTTGACGCATCACTGCGTGCCACGATCCTCGAAACCTTGCGAGAACTCAACAACAATCTCGGCATCGCAATCCTGTATATCACCCACGACCTCACCACCGCGTACCAAGTCGCCGACAACATCATGATCATGTACCGGGGCCATGTCGTTGAAGCCGGGGATGTCGAACACGTCATCAACGATCCTAAACACCCATACACCCGGCTCCTCGTCCAGTCGATCCCCATGCCGGATCCAAACCGGCGCTGGGCTGATATGCGAGGCGTCAATGACCCGCCCTACGCGGGTATCGACGTCGACGAAACGATGTGCCCGTTCGTCAATCGTTGTCCGGATGGCATTCCCGATTGCGCCGAAGCCGTGCCAAACACCTACGCGCTCGATCAACACCGCATCTCGAAATGCTTCCTCTATCGGGACGCAGGCGTGGTCTCAGACCACAACATCACCTCGTATTTCAACATTCGCGGCCCGGCTTCAGAAAACGGGTCTGCAAACGCATGAAAAAGTGTTATCTTAGTTGCGCAGAAATCAAAGTTAACCATCAGGCAAATTGAACCAAAACAGGAGGGAACTCAAATGCCTAAAACCAAACGCATCTTACCGCTGATCGTGTTAGCGGTGATGCTGTCAACCATGACGTTCGCTTTGGCGTGCGGCAGCGAAACCATCGTGGAGGTCACTCGCGAGGTCGAGGTCGAAGTTGTCAAGGAAGTCGAGGTCGTCAAGGAGGTCGAGGTCGAGAAGGAAGTCGAGGTCGTCAAAGAGGTCGAGGTCGAAAAGGTCGTCGAAAAAGAGGTCGCTGTCGAGGTTGAGGTAACCCCGACACCCGTACCGCTCGGCTACACGGACGTTCCGAGAAACCGGACCCTCATCATGGCCGGCCTCGGTGGCGAGCACCCCGGTGCATTTACCGACATCGAACAGTTCAACGCCCACGCCCCTGGCCTCTCACGCAGCGGCCTCTACCAGGCGGGTAGCGAAGGGCTCTTCTACTTCAACATGCTCACCGGCGAGCTCATCCCTTGGATGGCCACCGAGTACGAGTATGACGATGGCTACACCGGCGTAACGGTCAAAATCCGTGAGGGCGTAGAGTGGAGCGACGGAACGCCGTTCACCGCCCACGACGTCGCCTACACGCTCAACATGGCAAACACGAACCCGTTGTCCGCGCGCCACGGTGCCGTCAACCAGTGGACTGACGAAGCCACCGCGGTCGACGACCTGACAGTCCACATCAAGTTCACTGGACCCTCGCCTCGCTACGTCTGGGACCTGCTGATCTTCCGCGCCGACATCGGCGTGCCGTGGATCCCCAAGCACATCTTCGAGAACGTACCTGAAGACGAGCTCGCGGAATTCGGCCACTACGACCCCGCAAAGGGTTGGCCTGTAGTGACTGGTCCGTACCGTCTCGTTCACACCGACGTTGAGAAGAAGATCTGGGACCGCCGCGACGACTGGTGGGCCGCCAAGATCGGATTCCAGGACCTACCCCAAGTCGAGCGGCTGATCTTCCTACCCGGTATGAACGAGATCACGATGGCCCAGCTGCTCATCACCAACGAGATCGACATGGCATTCTCGCTCACCGTGCCTAACTACAAGGCAGTGGTTGCGCAGAACCCCAACATGACGACTCACTACTACGGCGAAGCCCCGTTCGGATATGAAGACTGGTGGCCCGTTGGCCTTGGTCTAAACACCAAGCGACCACCGTTCGACAACAAGAACGTCCGATGGGCGATCTCGTACTCCATCAACCGTGACGAAGTCATCGAGTTCGGTTTCGGTGGCGGTCAAATCGTGCAGCAGCTCCCGTGGCCGTACTACGCGCCCATGCAGAAGTACCACGACGAAGTCGCTGATCTGCTCGAGACCTACGACACCAGCGAGTACAACCCCGAAAAGTCGGCCGCCCTCATGGAAGGCGAAGGCTACACTCGTGACGACGAAGGATTCTGGGTCAAAGACGGTGAACGCGTGGGGATCCACATCGTGACCTTCCCGCAGCACCCGTCAACAACGCCGGCCGCGCCGGTCGTCACACAGAATCTGCGGCGTGGCGGGTTCGACGCCAGCTTCTCTACCCCAACCGACTTCATCGACCAGATCTTCCAAGGTCACGCCGATGGATTCATCTGGGGACACGGCTCGATGGTCGACCCTGAACCCGTACTTAAGGGATACCGATGCGAACTCGTGACCGAGGGTGAGATCGGGTTCATCGCGTACCCGGGCTTCTACCGCTGGTGCAACGAAGAGTTCGACTCTTACGTCGAGCAGATGACTGCACTGCCGGAAGACAGCCCTGGCGTACTGCCGCTCTACCGCAAGGCAATGGAGATATGGCTCCCCGAGCTGCCCGACATCCCGCTCACGTCAACGATCATCACGTTGCCGATGAACACCACGTACTGGGAAGAGGACTCATGGCCTCACAACGACAACCAGTACGTCCACGAGGGATTCTGGCACCGCACCGGCCTCCACATCTTCCTGAACCTGGAACCCGTGGAGTGACCGATACACCGTTAACTCGGTAAACCGAACGCCCCCCAGCATTGCTCTGGGGGGCGTTTTTGGTTGTTCGGCTGGGAGTAAGCCCAACAACGGGCGATGAAACGTATGTCTATACAAATGGCAATACGGGTCACGTCCCAAGGAGTCGGGCGCGCTAGACGTCTGCAACCGCTCATATGTTCCCCATCATCATCGCCGTTATCCTCGCTTTAACCGCCATCGCTTTCTTCTTCGTGATGCCCGGCGAAGTCCTCGCCAAACAGTCATCCCTCCTTCACGAAGATTCAGATGCCCGCGAGGGCGAAGCACTACACTTCTCACCGCAGTTTCCCACCATCCATGGACGCAACGTCAATGGTCGCCTTTTCAAACTCCCCGACGAATTTGAAGGCCTCTACAACATCGTCCTGATCGCCTACGATAAGCACCAATTTCTCGACGCAGACGCGTGGATGCCGGACATCAGAGACATCGAATCGACTTATCCCGACATCCGAGCCTACAGACTCCCGGTCGTAGCCGAAATCTCCTGGTTCATGCGAGAAAGACTCGAATTCTGGATGTCTTCCGACACCATCGATCCGACATCCCGCGCAAGTACGATCACGCTCTACACCGACGTTCGAGCCTTCAATCGCAACCTAGAGGTCTCAGACATCGACAATATGGCTGTAGCGCTAGTCGACCGATACGGAAACGTTCTATGGCGCGAACATGGCGAGTTCGAAATCTCCAAAACCCAAGACCTAGAAAACACCATCGTCAACCTCCTTACCAACGTCCGTATCTACACCGACACCTAGAACCCCGCCAATGTCGGTACGCAACTCCGCGCTCTGCATCTAAAATCGCGTGCAGAGCTCATGACGACCACCTCTGGCGAAACCCGAAACAACTCCGCGCGCCCAAAATCCGGACGCTCCAGCCCTCGTCGCCTGTCCCCAGGTCGCCGACAATACCTCCAATTCAAAGCCAAATACGCCGACGCCCTACTCCTGTTCCGCATGGGCGATTTCTACGAGTGCTTCGATGAAGACGCCCGAACCCTCTCCAAACTTTTGGATCTCGCTCTAACATCTCGGGACGTCGGCGGCGGACAAAAATCCGCTCTCGCCGGCATCCCGTACCACTCGCTTGACAACCACATCGGACGCCTAGTCGCATCCGGCTTGAAGATTGCAATCGCCGAGCAGACGACGTCCCAACCAAACGCCGAAGGTATCGTCGACAGGGCAGTGGTGCGAATCGTCACTCCCGGAACAGTCCTCGACCACTCCCTACTCGAACAGTCGAAACATAACTACCTAGTCGCCTGCGTTATAGAAGGGCATCAAGCCGGCCTTGCATGGCTAGAAGCATCCACCGGCGAATTCGCCGCAATGCAGCTTCCCACCACAGCCATCATCGACCACCTTGAACGCCTCGAACCAGCCGAAATCCTTGCAGACACCGACACCCGATTACTCCTAGACGACATCACCGCGAACGACACCGCACGCAAATCCGCGATAAACAAGACCGTCATCCGATCACTCGACGAATCGACTCTCGACCCTGACTTAGCTGCCGAGAACCTCAAATCCCATTTCAATACCGAAAACCTCGAACCTTTCGAACTCGAAGGCCAGCCGCTAGCCACAATCGCTGCCGCTTCAGCCATCGACTTCCTAGCCCAAACCCAGATCGGTCGCCTCCCATTCATCACAACGCTACGTCGCCATCGCCCAGATCGATACATGCACATACCCGCGGCCGCACTCCGCGACCTCGAAGTACTGTCTCCAACCGTCGAAGGCGGCCCATCGCTACTCTCGACCCTCGACACCACGCGCACTCCTATGGGTGCGCGCCTGCTCCGAGACTGGCTGTCGGCACCCCTAACCGACCTCGACTCGCTAAACACCCGCCAACTAGCCGTCAACGCGCTCTTCGGCAACTCTGCTCTGCGCTCTTCTCTAGAACAAACCCTCAACGGCACACCCGACTTGGCGCGCCTGGTAAACCGCCTCACCTTAGGCCAATCCGAACCCCGCGAACTTCGCTCGCTCTACCGAGGAATAGTGAAAGCACCCGATCTACGCGAACTCATAACCGATTCGTCCGGTGACTCAATCTCGAACCTATGCGACGGCGTCGCAAGCCACGATGAAATCAGAGACCTTATCGACCGCGCAATCGTAGAAGACCCACCGTTTCGAACATCCGACGGCGGGATGATCAAACCGGACTTCGACCACGACCTCGATGAACTCCGCTCAGTCGCCTCCCGCGCCCGCGCCGGCATCGCGTCCATCGAATCCGACGCTCGACAATATTCCGGCATACCGAACCTCAAAGTAGGACACAACCGAGTATTCGGCTACTACATCGAGGTCTCGCGTTCCCACCTTGATAAAGTCCCACCCGAATTCGAACGAAAACAGACCCTGGTCAACGCCGAACGTTTCATCACGCCCGAGCTAAAGGAGCTCGAAAACCAGGTCCTAAGAGCCGCGGACCAGATATCCGAACTCGAGCAATCCATCTACCGCCGCGTCTGCCAACAAGTCGCCGAACACGCCGCCGCCATCATGCGCACGTCACAGGCGATCGCCAACATCGACGTCTGCCTAGCGCTTGCGCGCATCGCCGCCGAAAACGATTGGACTCTCCCGTTCCTCGACAACGGTGACCTCCTCAAGATCGACGAGGGCCGACACCCCGTCGTCGAATACGTCCTCGGCTACGGACGATTCGTCCCCAACGACATCGACGCCTCCAACTCCGAGAACCAGCTCCTCATCATCACCGGACCCAACATGTCCGGCAAGTCCACCTACATCCGCCAAGCCGCCATCCTCGTTATTCTCGCCCAGATCGGCAGCTTCGTCCCTGCCAAATTCGCCCGCGTCGGTATCGTCGACCGCATCTTCACTCGCATCGGCGTTTCCGACGACATCGCTGGCGGACGTTCCACATTCATGGTCGAGATGGTCGAAACCGCATCGATCCTCAACCAAGCCACATCCCGATCCCTCGCCATCCTCGACGAAATCGGACGCGGCACCTCAACTTACGACGGACTAGCCATTGCCCGCGCTGTCGCTGAATTCGTGCACAACAGCCCCGCGCTCGGCTGCAAGACGCTCTTCGCAACCCACTATCACGAGATGACCGCTCTCGGTGACACGCTCCCACGAGCCAAGAACCTCCGAGTAGCCGTAGCCGAAGAAGGCGACTCCATCCAGTTCCTATACCGAATAGTGCAGGGCGGCGCCGACCGTTCCTACGGCATCCACGTCGCCCAACTTGCCGGAATGCCGTCCCCAGTCGTCGAACGCGCCCGAGAACTCCTAACCGAACTAGAAAACCACACCAACAACACCCCCTTACCCGCCACAACGCCCGACCACGTCCAACTAGACCTCTTCAACACCCCGAGCAACACCGACTTCCTCCGCTCAATCTCCGAACTCGACACTGACAACCTAACTCCCATAGAAGCCCTGAACCGCCTCTACGAAATCAAAGAATCCGCCAAAAAAGAACTAACATCGTGAATGCACCAATACGTTCCCCCTCTCTCTTGATGGGAGAGGGCTAGGGTGAGGGTGAAAATCCCACATCATCAAGAGCCAACCAACCCATGATCATCACCGACATCAAAGTCACTACCTTCACATACACCTCCCACACCGTCCAGGACACCGACGGGCACACCCACCCGGGCGACCCCCACGAAGCCACAACGACCCTCCTCACCATCACCACCGAAGACGGCACGAGCGGCTACACCTTCGGATCTCCGGATGCCCTCCGCCCGGTGATGATGGACAACTTCATCCGCAAGGTTCTCATGGGGCAGGACGCCACCGACCGCGAGCGGCTCTGGCAGGCGATGGCACGATGGCAGCGGGGCAGCGGCGGAGCCTTCAACGACCGCTCGCTTGGTCTGGCTGAACTCGCACTCTGGGACTGGTTCGGGCGCAAGATCGATATGCCTGTCTGGAAAATCCTCGGAGGCATGCGAGACAAGGTTCCGGCATACGGCTCAACAATGTGCGGCGACGAAATCCCCAATGGTCTCGCCACTCCAGAAGACTACGGACGCTTCGCCGAGTGGCTGATCCAACGCGGCTACTCCGCAATCAAGCTCCACACCTGGATGCCACCAGTCTCGTGGGCACCCTCCGTCAAGATGGACATCGCCGCATGCGCCGCCGTCCGAGAGGCAGCGGGTCCCGACGTCCCCCTCATGCTCGACGCCAACCATTGGTACTCACGCACCGAGGCATATGAGCTCGGCAAGGGAATCCAAGACCTCAACTACTACTGGTACGAGGAGATGATGGACGAGCACTCTATGTCCTCGTACGTCTGGCTCGCGGACAATCTTGACATCCCCATCCTCGGACCCGAATTCGTCGAAGGCAAGTTCCACTCCCGCGCCGAGTGGGCAATCCACGGAGCCGCCGATATTCTCAGGACCGGCGTTATGGACGTTGGAGGCATCGGTCCCTCTATGAAGATCTGCCACCTCGCCGAATCCCTCAACATGGACTGTGAAATCCACGGCGGCGGCCCCGGCAACCTCGCCGTCCTGGGCGGCTTCTTCAACGGACGCTGGTACGAACGAGGCCTCCTCCACCCCTTCACCGACTACGACGCTCCACCCGAATACCTCAACTCCATCATCGACCCCATGGGCGACGACGGCATGATACACATGCCAACCCGTCCAGGCCTCGGCGAAGACATCAACTTTGACTGGATCGCTGATCACACCGTCAGCGAACATTAGACAGTCGGACCGCAGGCTCTACGCCTGAGGGGTAATGTCAAACGATGGATGTCGCGTCCGTGTGAACGCGCCCTAATATAATTGCAACGGGCAATTTAACTACCCCTAATTCCACATCCGCAGGAGACATCGAAATGGCGTCGACAACTTGGGCTTTCTTCAAAGGACAGCAAGTTCCTCTCGAAGAAGCCAACGTTCGGGTCGACACCCACGCTCTCCACTACGGAACCGCCGCCTTCGAAGGCATCCGAGGCAACTGGAACGAGGCCCACGGCAAGGTCTACATCTTCCGCCTCCGAGAACACTACGAGCGCCTCATCCGTGGATGCAACATCCTCCGTATGGACATCCCATTCGACGTCGACGAACTTTGCCAGATCACCGTCGACCTCCTCGAACGGAACGGCTTTGCCGAAGACGTCTACATCCGACCCCTCGCCTACAAATCCCAAGAAGCCGTCGCAAACCTCAAACTTCACACCCTCGAGAGCGACTTCACCCTCATGATCCTCCCCTTCGGCGCCTACATCGAAGCCGAAGGCGCCATCAAGTGCCAGACCTCGTCGTGGCGCCGCCCGGACGACTCCATGATGCCCACAGGCGTCAAGATTACTGGCCTGTACACCACATCCATCCTCGCCAAGACGGAAGCTGTGATGGCCGGCTTCGATGAAGCCATCCTCCTCAATCACGACGGCTCGGTATCTGAAGGCAGCGGCGAAAACCTATTTATGATCCGTGACGGCGAGATCCACACCCCATTCGAGACCGCCAACGCGCTTCTCGGTATAACTCGCGACTCCGTCATGACACTAGCCAAGAACGAACTCGGCATCGATGTCATACAACGCCGCATCAACCGCAGCGAACTCTACCTCGCCGACGAAGTCTTCCTCACTGGAACCGCTGCCCACCTCACACCGGTCGGCCGCATCGACAACCGCGACATCGGCTCCGGCGAAATGGGGCCCCTCACAAAGCAACTCCAAGACATCTACTTCGAATGCGTCACCGGTAACAACGATGACTACATGGACTGGTGCACCGGAGTAACCCCCGGCGGCGGGTAATCGACCCCGGTTCTCCCTCTACCCTCGGAGAGGACCCACTTCCCCTCTCCCTTAGGGAGAGGGTTAGGGTGAGGGCCCCTTAGTGAGCGACCAAATCGAAACCGCAGCCGCGGCGATGACCCGCGATTACCTCATCCTCGCCTTTCTGGTCAGCCTCGGTTCACTACAAATAGCGGTCTCTATCAGTGGCATCCGCGGCCTATGGCTCCTCCCTAACCGCATCCTTACCCGCGCCTTGGGCATCATCCTCATCATCACTGGCATCGCCACCTACATCCTTAGCCCCATGTGGATCGAAGGCCCATGGGCGGCAGGTACCGTCACAGACGGCACATCCGCGGGACGCTCATGGGGAACAGCGACTTTCGACGAGATCTCTGGCGCCCGCAACCTAAACGACATCCACGGCGGCATGGCCGGTACCGCATACGCAGGATTCTTCATCCTCTCCGCTGTCCTCGCAACCCTCTTCGCAGCCGCCATAGGAACGATCAACACTCGTCTATTATCCCCTTCGCGAAGCGAGGGGGACGCGTGGAGCGAAGCGATTACGAAGGGGGTGCCCGAGACAAGCAACCCGCATCCCTCAGCTTTCCCCTCATTCAGGGAGGGGGTAGGGGCAGGCCGAGAGCAAATCCCTGACGGCCTAGACGCCCTAAAACACACCAACGCCATCTCCACTCTGACCGCATCCCTGCACGCCCTCCGTCGTACCGGCAGCCAAGACATCCGCAACCTGATGCGATCGGCCCACCGTTGGAGCATTCCGTCGATCGTCGAAAGGACATTCCGAAATTAACGCTTTCGACAAAGAACTCGTACTGTGGCTTAACGCGTTCGTCGGCAAGTCGGTCGCATTCGACCATCTTGCCAAAATCCTCGCTTCCGACTACCTGATGCCGCTCGCATTTTCGGCCGTCATGTTTGCCATTTGGTTCGTCGGTCGCGACATCAATGAGCGTCGCCTCTATCAACGCGCCACGCTCATCGGAGCAACTGCCATCGGTCTCGCCAACTTGGCAGTCGACATCATCGACTCGGCATACGACCGACAAAGGCCGTTCGACGAACTCGGCGACACCATGACCCTCCTCTTCTATCGATCCACCGATCCGTCATTCCCAGCAAACCCGATGGCAGTCGTATTCGCCGTCGCCATGGCAGTAATGCTGGCAGACCGCCGCCTCGGATGGTGGCTGATGGCAGCCGCGACCCTCTACTCAGTTCTACGCGTGTACGTCGGAACGTTCTATCCAACCGACGTGATCGGCGGCGCAGTCATCGGGATTGCTGCCGCACTCTTGGCCTGGTTCCTCTTCGAACTGTTAAAACCAGTCCCCGAAATCATCCTTCGCCTACTGCGCGGAGTCGGCGTCGCCTGAATCTACCGCCGTCGCCGGCGAGCAGAAATCCGTCGGAAAGCCTCGCCATACTCGAAACCCATCCCCTCGGCGACCGACCGAGCGCGATCCCTGATTCCGCGATCGGAACCAGACTGCCTCGACAACCCAGGCACCTGACTCGAGTGCTTGCTCAAGGCATCAATCCGATTGTCGATCGACGTCGTGATATCCACCACGACGTTCGGCTCGTCCGCATGCCAGAAAAACACGTCGTTGACGATGTGCGGCTCAAGACCTTCCTCTAGCTGCTCCGGAAAGTGAAGATGGTCTCGCGCATACGGATAAACCGCGTCCTGCACAGTGATCCCCGTGTTCCGATGGTCGCGATGGTTGAAACCATCGAATCGGAACGGGTCATGCGTAAAAATCACCTCCGGCCGATACGTCCGGATAGCCTTCACCACGTCTCCGAGAAATTCGCGATTGGGTTCTAGCATCCCGTCAGGGTAGGGCAGCATCACCAGATTCGTAACGCCTATCACCGCCGCGGCATCAGCCTGTTCCTGTCGTCGAATATCCACGATCTTGTCGGAAGTCATCGATTCATCGTTGCTGCCACTGCTGCCCGTGGTGCAGACGAGATATGAGATTTCGCAACCGTTCCTAGCCCAAAGCGACGTCGTTCCACCAGCACCGATCTCCGCATCATCCGGATGCGCGCAGACCACCATCGCGCGTTCAGGTATTTCGGTGAAGTGCTCTAGTTCCACTGCCTAGCCCTTGTCGTCAACCAAATCGTTCCGCACGACAAATCGACATGCGTCTGATTCATGATATTTGCGCGTCGATACCTCTTACAGCACTAATAGACTCGATTCGTGAACCTGTCAAAACCAACGAGCCATCAATTGAACCTCCAATCCAAAGATCCCGCAATCGCCGACATCATCGCCGCCGAAGAGCGCCGCCTCCGCGAAGAAATCGTCCTCATCGCATCCGAAAACTACGCCAGCCGCGCCGTCTTAGAAGCAACAGGATCCGTCCTAACCAACAAATACGCCGAAGGCTACCCCGGTCGTCGCTACTACGCCGGCACCGAAAACGTCGACGCCGCAGAATCACTCGCGATTGAGCGCGCGAAGGAGCTCTTCCCCGGCGCCGAACACGCCAATGTCCAACCGCACAGCGGATCCCAAGCCAATATGGCCGCATACTTCGCCGCACTCGACCCCGGTGATCGCGTCATGGGAATGTCGCTCGATCACGGCGGGCACCTAACGCACGGCTCCCCAGTCAACTTCTCCGGACGCATCTACGACTTCGTCCACTACGGTCTCGACGAAGAGTCCGAGATGATCGACTACGACGCCGTCGAACGCATCGCCCAAGAACTGAAACCAAAGATCATTGTCTCCGGCTACTCTGCATACTCCCGAACCATCGATTTCGAACGCTTCGGACAGATCGCCGAGAGCATCGGCGCACTTCACCTCGCCGACATGGCCCACATCGCCGGTCTCGTAGCCGCCGGTGCCCATCCCTCTCCCGTCGCTCACGCCGACATCGTAACCAGCACAACCCACAAAACCCTCCGGGGTCCGAGAGGTGCGATGGCCCTCACCACTAAAGAGTGGGCACGCAGATACAACTCCGCGGTGTTCCCGAGAATGCAGGGCGGACCCATGGGCCACACCATCGCCGCGAAAGCCGTCGCCTACAAAGAGGCCCTCTCCGACGACTTCAAAACCTACGCAAGCAGTATCGTCAGTAACGCATCAGCGCTAGCCGATGCACTCTCATCCTCAGGCATGAGGATCGTGTCCGGCGGCACCGACAACCACCTCATGCTCGTTGACATGCGAGGTGTAGGCGTAACCGGCGCCGAAGCAGAAACCAAGATGCGCAGCGTTGGAATAGTAGCGAACAAAAACATGGTCCCATTCGACCCGAACCCGCCCAGAGTTACCAGCGGAGTCCGCGTCGGCGTCCCCGCAATCACCTCGCGTGGCATGGACACCGCCGACATGGAAACAGTTGCCAGCTTCATAGTCGAATCGCTACACGTGGACGCGGGTACGACGCGACATGCCGACCTTTCTAAGAGGGTGAAAGAATTCGCCAGTTCGTTCCCGGTGCCCGGCATAGATTCGTAACCCTGCGTCAGGTCTCCGCAACCAACCCCACTAGTTCAACGAAATCCCAAATATATAATCGGGATTCATCGAATCCGTGCTCTCAGCACGGGTAAAAACGCGTTCAAAACTAACCGAGTGGGTTGCAATTGAGAGACTACGAAATCGTGTGGATACTAGGCGGCGGAGCCGACGCAAAGGAAGGCGAAGCATCCGTCGACCGGGTTCGCGCGCTTGTCGGGTCGCTGGGCGGTGAAGTGGGCGAAGTCAACCCGTGGGGTAAGCGCAACCTCGCTTACCCGATCGAAAAGAACACCGAAGGATACTACGTCGAGGCGCAATTCAAACTCGACGCCGCCCGCACTCCCGAACTGGAACAAGCCTGCAACGCCGATCGCGCGATTATTCGCCATTTGATTGTGAAGAAGTGATCACCTTGTCGTAACCTGTTGTCAACAGGTCGTGAAAACACGACCACAAATGTGGCAACAAGAACGAAAAGGTGAAACTTCTAATGTCCTTAAACCAGATTATTCTTATTGGAAACGCAGGTCGAGATGCCGAACTACGCTACACTCAAAGTGGCACCGCGGTCGCGAATTTCAGCATGGCAGTAAGTCGCCGTTATCAAGTCCGAGAAGAAATGCGCGAAAAAACCGAATGGTTCAACGTCTCGGCTTGGGAACGACAAGCAGAATTCGTATCTGACAGAGTCAAACGCGGCACCCGCGTATTCGTCGATGGTCGCCTCTCCACTCGTGAGTACACGGCTGGCAATGGTGAGACGCGAACTAGCCTCGACGTCAACGCCAACCGAGTGATCGCATTGTCGCCTCGCGATAATGATCCGAGCCAAGGACCGGGGTATCCGAACCGAGACGAAAACCGACGACAACCCAATGGTTACGACTCGAACGGACACACTACATCCGAATACCGACCGTCGGCCACCCAGACAGCTACCACAGAGAATCCGACTTCCCTTTCAGACGACAAGGACGATCTCGAAAACTTACCCTGGTGATTAGCAATGAGCCTAAACCTGATACTCCTAATTGGTAACGCCGGCCGCGACGCCGAGCTGCGATACACCGCAACTGGCCGCGCCGTCACTGGCTTCAGCATGGCGGTTAACCGAAGATACCAATCAAACAACGAATGGCAAGAAGAAACCGAGTGGTTCAACGTTTCCGTTTGGGGACAACAAGCGGAAAACGTTGCCCAACGAGTCAGGCGCGGTGCTAGGGTATTCGTTGAAGGTCGATTGGCCACTCGCGAATGGACCAACCAAGCTGGCATCACACGCACCAGCCTCGAAGTAACCGCATACCGGGTCATCAACCTCACCGGCCGCGAAGAAGGCGAGGAAGGCGGATACGGAGCCTATCCACCTTCACAAGATGCCCAGCAATCAGCATCCGGCGGCTACTCGCAACAACCAGCTCAAGCCCCGACGGCGAGCTACGACTCTCCCACGGGTTACGACCAGCCGCCCGAAGGCGACGATCTGGAAGAATTGCCCTGGTGAACAGGTCGATTCGATTTAACGTCCGACGTAATCGACAATTGAAGATCAGCAACGCAACTGCGCACTAAATAACTCGGAGAAACGATGACGACAGGTCAGAGAACGCGACAGTCCGGTGGCCCCCGACGAGGTGGGCCAGGTGGATTCCAGCGCCGCCGCCGCGGTCGACACGCCCTGAAGGCGGAGGAAATCGACTACAAGGACGTTCAGTTGATGCGCCGCTTTGTCAGCGAGCGCGGCAAGTTGGTTTCAGGTCAACGGATCGGCGTCACAGCCAAGAACCAGCGCAGACTGGCTCGAGCCATCAAGCGGGCACAGCACCTCGCGTTAATCCCGATGGCCCCGAATCACGTATATGTGACCGGTGGGATACAGCCAGAGACCCAATCCCAAGATACATCCGAAGAATCTGAAAACGCCGAAGCTGTCGCGCCAACGGCCGCCGCTGCTGAGACTCCAGCCGCTGAAACCGAAACCGCAACCGAGACGCCTGCGACCTCCGACGAGGCAACGGAATCTGCCGATGCCCCCGCGGAAGCACCTTCGGAAGAATCCGACGACGAGTCTTAGGCCTCTGGTCGCCAACCCATCATTGGGTCCTCCGACTAGCCCTTCCCGTTGAGTTTGAAACGAAGGGTTTGCGGGTTAAAATGGCGTTTGATTGCCAGACGTCAAACAACGATTTAGCTAAAGTAGTTCATCAGATATGGCGAACGAACAGCAACGCAGCACATTCTCCCACGCGCCCTTAGGCAGTTACCGGGCTGGTCAACGAAGCATCACTAATCGCCGCGGCGTCTCTCGCTTCGAGATGATGCGCCGACGCGAGCGTGCCGCGCTCCGCAACCGACCGTTCATCATCGGTGCGCTGATCTTCGTCCTACTCGTATTGGCGATACCTGCCTACGGTTTCTACCAGCGATACGTCGTACCCCCGACCGAGATCGCAGTCAAGGTCGAGGACAGGGTCTACACCCGCGGCGACATCGTCAATTACATTCGCTTCTTCCAGCGCCTCAGTGAAGACCTAGGCGTCCCATTCGAACTCGGAACATCCGCGTTCGAAGCGATGCAAACGCTGCAAACCAACGAACTCGCCTATCACCTCGCACCGCGCTACGGCATCACCGTCGAACAGCACGAAGTGGACGCCCAACTGGAAGCATTGCTCGGATTCGTTGCCGACACAACCGGAGACTCTTCGCTTCGCGAATATGAGTCCAATGTCGAGGAGGCAAAGAAGCAGTTCCTCAACCGCGTCGGACTCGACGAAGAGGTTTACCGCGATTTCATTCGAAAAGGAATGTTCAAAGACAGACTGCGCGAAGAGGTCGCAAGCAACATCTCACGCATCCAGCCCCAGGCAGAGGTCTACCAAATCGTTTTGCTGGACGTCAGCCAGAGCACCATCAACCGAATCGAACGCGACTTGGCGTCCGGCAGAGACGTTGGATCCACCGTCCTCGAACATTCGGAAGACCCCAATGTGAAACGTACCGGCGGTTACATCGGTTGGGTGCCACAAGGCGTCCGCACCGATCTCGACTCGGTCCTGTTCGGCCATCATGCCAACGAGGATGGTTCGAAAGGCGAGCGCATCCTTCCCCTCAATCGGTTGAGCGGCGGACGTTACGACGACAGCACGCAACAATGGACCGCACACATTGTGTCCGACTTCTCTGAAGCGCGCGAAGTCGCTGACGACCACTTCGACATTCTCGCAAATCTCGCAGTCGACCGGTTCATTAACGAGCATCGTGGCGATTTCGATACCTCAGTCTCTCTAAACAGCGAAGTCTATGACTGGATAAACAGGCAGGTGCGACTCAACGCAATCGTGCCTACCGCCACTCCGGAAACGGGGTTCACCTCACTGGATCAACTTAACCAGTCAACCGGGCGCTGATCGATGGCAGCTGATCAGCAAGCGAGCGACCGGAACGGCCCTAACGTTACCGGCGTAGGTTTGTTGGGTGCAGGAGTCGTCGGTTCTCAAGTTGCCCGCGTCATCCTCGACACCGAATCCGAGATAGGAGCTCAGCTAACTATCAATGGCATCTTGGTGCGCGACATCAAGCGCGAACGCGACGGCATCCCAACCGGCCTCCTCACCACCGACCCCGAGCAAATCCTCAGCGACGACCGCAACGACATCATCGTCGAAGTCATGGGTGGTGAAGAGCCTGCCCGTTCCTACATGGCCGCCGCACTGAGTGCCGGCAAGCACGTCGTCACCGCTAACAAAGAGGCGCTCGCAAAACACGGCGACGAATTAACCAGGCTTGCCGATGAGAACGGCGTGAGCCTCTCCTACGAAGCCAGCGTAGGCGGCGGTATCCCCGTATTGGCGGTAATCCAAGACAGCCTGAGCGCCAATCGCATCGAGAGCATCCGTGCAATCATCAACGGAACCACCAACTACATTCTTTCTTCGATGGAAGAGGAAGGCAGTTCCTTCGAAGATGCTCTCGCCGAAGCGCAGGAACTCGGTTACGCAGAGGCCGATCCTACAGCCGATGTAGACGCTCACGACGCAGTCTACAAACTTTCCATTCTTGCCCGACTAGCATTCGGCGCATCAGCCCACCCCGACGCGATCCATCGAGAAGGCATCAGCAAAATAGGCGCCAAAGACCTCCGATATGCGAGCGCCTTGGGTTTCTCTGTAAAGCTCTTGGCGATCGCTAGATCTGGATCAAGCGGTGTCCGGTGCCGAGTTCATCCCGCATTGGTACCGATCGACGTCCCGATGGCCAAAGTCAACGGCGTCCTCAATGCTGTCGAGTTAAACGGCGATTTACTCGGACCTCTATGGTTGCAGGGCAGGGGAGCGGGTGCTGGCCCGACCGCCAGCGCCGTGATGGGCGATGTTCTGCGGATCGCTAAAGGGGTGTTGTCCAACGGGAGCAATCGCCAATCGACCAACGGCACCCCGGAGGCCCAAAACTCCGCATCTTCCAACGTCGTTGACATGGACGACCTGAAAGTTCGTTACTACGTTCGACTTTCCTGCCTTGATCGCTTCGGTGTTTTAGCGAAAATCGCGGGGGTTTTTGGAGAAGCGCAAATCAGCATCGCCTCTGTCTTGCAGTTCGACTCGGACGATGAACGCGGCCTCGCTGACCTTGTCATCATGACCCATCCGTCTCGAGAAGGCAGCATGCAAGAAGCGGCTACTCGTCTGCGACAATTGGATGTTGTTGCCTCGCTCGAAAACCTCATCCGCGTCGAAGACTACGACGCGGTTTGACGGTGACAATGCGCAGGCGAACGAAACCTGCGATTTGAGAGGACCCCGTTGAACGGCACGATCGGCGTCATAGAACGCTACAAAGAGTTCCTTCCGGTTAGTGCCGACACTCCGATGATCACGATGGGCGAAGGAAGCACGCCTCTCGTCAAATCTTCCAACATCGGGCCATCCATCGGTTGCGAGAACCTCTACTTCAAGCTCGAAGGTTGCAACCCTACCGGTTCCTTCAAAGATCGCGGCATGGTCATGGCGATTGCCAAAGCCTTAGAAGCAGGACGCAGGCGTGTAATCTGCGCGTCAACCGGAAACACAAGCGCTTCCGCGGCAGCATATAGCGCCCGTTACAACCTCCAAGCCTTCGTCGTCGTGCCGTCAGGCGAGATCGCCCTCGGCAAACTCGCCCAAGCCATGGCCTATGGTGCGCGAATCTTGGCGGTCGACGGTAATTTCGATGCCGCGCTGAAGATGGTCCGAGACCTGTCCACCGAACTCTCAATAGAACTCGTCAATTCACTCAACCCGTACCGTCTCGAAGGACAAAAAACGGCATCATTCGAAATCTCCGACGCACTCGGAGACTCGCCTGACATGATCTGCATTCCGGTTGGCAACGCCGGTAACATCACCGCCTACTGGAAAGGCTTCAGCGAGTACCGGATCAACGAGCGCATCAGCAAGCTTCCGAAAATGATGGGCTTCCAAGCCGCCGGAGCCGCACCGATCGTTCGCGGTGAACCCATTGAAGAACCCCAAACCATCGCCAGCGCGATCAAGATCGGCAACCCCGCGAGTTGGGAGCGCGCCGTAAACGCCCGAGACGAATCCGATGGCGATATCGACGCCGTAACGGACGCTGAGATCATCGATGCCTACATCCGGCTCGCACGCGACGAAGGCATCTTCTGCGAACCCGCTTCGGCGGCATCTGTGGCAGGAGTTCTGAAACTCGCCGAAAGCGGCGAGGACTTCGAAGGTCTGAACGTCGTTTGTATATTGACAGGCATGGGCCTCAAAGACCCCACAACGGTCGAAAACCACGCCTTAGTCGAACTCGAATATGTCGAACCAGATGTCGACCAAGTAGCAGCCCTTCTCGGCAAAGACGCCGCCTAACGAACCTCCATGACCGGCACAAGCATCGTCTCTCCATCCTTCGACGACCTAGCCGAGGATTGGCAACGCATCTACAACTCGATGCCGGCCAGCTCCGCGTTCGATTCCCTCGAATGGAACCGGCTTTGGTGGGACCACTTCGGAGGCGATTCGAAGCTGATGTTGCGCTCCGTCGTGCGCCCAGACGGCTCCACTGCAATCATCGCCCCGCTCCGCCTCGACTCCGCCAACGACGAAGGCGTCTGCACGTTCCTCGGAGGCACCGATCTCGTCGACTACCTCGGCTTCAAGCACGACGCAGAGTTGAAGACCGACGACGTGCACCAGCTTCTCGAATCGCTCTACAACGACCCAGAAATCACAGCTCTGGTACTCGAGTCATTACCCGAAGACTCACACACGATCCACGCAGTCAAAGATGTCGCGGCGGGAATCGGTTGGGAAGTTCACATCTGGGACGAAGGCGTTGCCCCACGCGTATCGTTGCCGGACAACGTCGACGATTACTACGCATCACTGACCAAAAAGCATCGTCACGAGCTGCGCCGAAAACTCCGACGCCTCCACAACGCTGGGAAAGTGGAACAGATCGAACTTACCGACCCTGCAGACATCGCCGATCGCATCGGCGAATTCATCGCTCTTCATCGCGGCAGCTCCATAGACAAACAGGAGTTCATGACCGCTGAGCGAGAAGCATTCTTTCGAGACATGGCGGTGAAACTCGCCGAGAAGGACATTACAAGGCTCTACTTCCTAACCCTCAACGGCGAAACCGTCGCAACATCTCTCGCATTCAAAGTCGGCACGACCAAATACCTCTACAACAGCGGATACGATCCCGACCGCTCATGGCTCGCCGTAGGCCTCCTCAACCACGCCATCAACATCCTCGCCTCCATCGGCAAAGGCATCTCCGTTTACGATTTCATGCGAGGCGACGAGCGATACAAGTACCACCTCGGCGCCGTAGACCGCAGAATCTACACCGCGCGCCTAGATAAACGAAACTAGCGCAAAACGTCGCGCTCAACTGATTGTTCAACGAGCGTGCTTCCAGGATTTCCAATGCGCATCGCGGTAATCAGCGTCCACGGATGCCCGTGCATTCAACCAGGCGGCACCGACGCCGGAGGCATGAACGTCTACGTCGACCAAGTTTCAAAACGCCTGGCGCGCCTCGGATACGACATCGACATCTACTCCCGAATCCACGCCGATGCCGACAGCTCAACCGACAACCTCGGATACAAACTCGTACACATCCCGATCGGCGAACAGGCCCTAGGCAAATCGAAACTGCCCGACACATTGCCCGATTTCGTTTTGGCAGTCGCGGCGCACGCCACTGAAAACGATCTCACCTATGACCTCATCGCATCGCACTACTGGCTATCAGGCGTGGTCGGCTGTGATCTATCCGCAATGTGGGAAATTCCCCATGTCACCAGCTTCCACACGATGGCAAGCATCAAAAAGCGATTCTGGCCGGAGGAAGAAGAGCCAGAGGTCCGGTTCTTCAACGAAGCTCGCGTGGCAAGAGACGTTGATACCGTCATATCTTGGACCGAAGGTGAAGCCGAACACTTAGTCGCAGAATTCGGCGTTTCACGAGACAAGATCGCCGTCGTCCCGCCAGGCGTCGATACAGGCAAGTTTTCCCCATCGCCATCGCGCCCTGCGACTAACGATTCGCCAAGAGTTCTGTACGTCGGTAGGCTCGACGAGCTTAAGGGAGTAGACCTTCTAATCGAAGCTTTCGCGATCGTCATCGAGCGCGGCATTGATGCCGATTTGCAAATCGTGGGCGGCGGTTCCGCAGATGAATTCCGCCGCGTCCTAGGGCGCATTTCGAAGCTACGTCTCAATGATCGCGTCAAGCTGCCCGGGGTTGTTTCTCAATCCCAACTCCCGAGCATCTACGCCGAATCTGACTGTATCGTCGCGCCATCATTCCACGAAACTTTCGGACTCGCCGTACTAGAGGCAGCATCCTGCGGTATCCCCGCAGTAGCCGCAGATGTAGACGGTTTGCGAGCAATCGTTACCGACTCCGAAACTGGTTTCCTGATCGCCGAACGCAATCCCGAACTCTACGCCGACAAGGTCATCGAAATCGTCACCGACGGTGCAACCCGCCGGCGAATGTCCGCCGCCGCCCGTAAAAAAGCGATGACTCTCTCATGGGATGCGACCGTCAACGGTTTGGCAAACGTATACGATTCCGTAGTCCAGACGCGCCTTTCGCCCGCATCTCTGCGATAATTTCCGTCTATCATTCCCCTCCTGCATTCGTTTGGAGAAAGAACTGTGTATCTACGCATCGAAGATCACGGCATCATCGGAGACCTCTACACCGCCGCTCTAGTCGGCGTCGATGGCACCATCGACTGGTTCTGCGCGCCCCACTTCGACTCGCCCTCAGTTTTCGCATCGATCCTCGACGACGAAAAGGGCGGACACTTCTCGTTGAAACCAGCGATCGACGACATCCGCTCGACCCAGTACTACCTCCCCGAAACGAACGTGCTCGTCACTCACTTCACCTCAGACGAGGGCGTCGCTCAGGTCGTGGACTTCATGCCGGTCCGCACACGTTTGACCGCCGACACCGATCACGTGCTCATTCGCCGCGTCACCGGCATCCGCGGCAACCTCCACATGAAGATCGATTGCTCGCCGAAGTTTAACTACGGCCGCGATGAACACTACACCGTTTACGTAGGCGACAGCGTACGCTTCATCTCGCCCGATCTAGCGATCGAGTACTGGAGCACCATCGAACCGCAGATCGAAGGCGACTCCGTCAAAGTCGACTTCGAAATCCGCGAAAGCCACACCGAGTACATCGTCATCGACGCCGTCGAACACGTGGAAATGGCCGACAAGTTCGACGCGGAGCGCATCGAACTCCTCTTCGACGACACCGTCAACTATTGGCGACGCTGGATCAGTAAATGCACGTATACCGGCCGCTGGCGAGAGATGGTCCACAGATCCGCCCTCTGCTTGAAACTCCTGACCTACGAACCGACCGGCGCATTCGTTGCCGCACCAACGACTAGCTTGCCCGAAGACCTCGGCGGCGTCCGAAACTGGGACTACCGTTACACATGGATCCGCGACGCCGCCTTCAGCGTCTACGGCCTCCTAAGAATCGGCCTAACAGAAGAGGCGGGCCGATTCATGGACTGGCTTCAAGATCGCTGTTCCGAGAGCGAGGCCGACGGCACCCTTAAGATCATGTACGGTATCGACGGCAGCCACGATCTCCACGAATACACGCTCGACCACCTATCCGGATACATGGACTCGAAACCGGTGCGCGTCGGCAACGGCGCCGCCGACCAGCTCCAACTCGACATTTACGGCGAACTCATGGACGCCGTTTACCTCTCGAACAAATACCAAACCCCGATCTCCTACGATTTCTGGTCACACCTCCGAGAAATGATCAACTGGGTCTGCGACAACTGGCAGCAACCCGACGAAGGCATCTGGGAAGTCCGCGGAGGTCGTGCACACTTCGTCTACTCCAAACTCATGTGCTGGGTAGCAATCGACCGCGCGATACGCCTCGCCGCCAAACGATCCTTCCCCAGCGATACCGATCGATGGGTGAAAACCCGGGATCAGATCTACGAAGAGATCATCAACTACGGCTGGAGCGACAACGTAGAGGCATTCACCCAAGCCTACGGCCGCGACGCGCTCGACGCATCAAACCTCATCATGCCGATGGTCTTCTTTATGTCGCCGTCCGACCCGCGCATGTTGAAAACTCTGGACGCCATTCAAAAATCGCCCGCAAACGGCGGACTCGTCTACTCCAACCTCGTCTACAGATACAACCTTCACGAAACGCAAGACGGCTTGACCGGCGAGGAAGGCACCTTCAACATGTGCACATTCTGGCTGGTCGAAGCTCTGACGCGCGCCGGACGATCCGATCCTTCTCGGCTCGAAGAAGCCCGAATGATGTTCGAGCACATGCTCGGTTACGCCAACCACCTCGGCCTCTATTCCGAAGAGATCGGCCCCAAAGGCGAGCACTTAGGCAACTTCCCACAAGCCTTCACACACCTCGCCCTGATCTCCGCCGCCTTCAATCTCGATCGAGCACTAGGTTCCAGGGCTTAGGCATAGGAGACCTTCAATCCGAAATATCTCACCTTCGAATAGGTGCGATAACTCGCCGATTCGTAGATGGTGCGGGCGGGCGGATTCTCCGAGTCGACATCCAACACCAACCTCGTCGCGCCGTTCGCGATGAGTCGTTCAACTCCCGCGTTGAATATCACCCAACCCAGACGCTTGCCGCGCATCGACGGGTGGACGCCAACCATCTCCACACGTCCATCACCTTCATCCAACGTGATCCAGTTGTAAGCGGGTAGTGACCCGTCCGAAACGTCCTCCAAGACAACGATTGGCGCGAAACCGTTACGATCCAGATCCGCAGCAGTACGTCCCGCGATCTCCTCGACAGTGTTCGGCGAAAACCCCCAGCTATCCACAAAACAAGCGTTGTGCAACTCTGTGACCGCTCTAGCTTCATCGCCATCATGCATATCGGCATCACGCACAACCAACCCGTCCGGAACTGAACCACTTTTCAGATCGACGTCAGAAACCTCAACCGCCATCTTTAGAACGGTGCGAACGACGTCGAAATCCGCCGCTCGAAGAACATTGTGTGCCGCCTCCGGCTCTGAGTCCCTCACCGCAATATGCACCTCGAACTCACCGCCGCCAGCCATCGCCCGCGCCTTCTCGATCCCTATCCCGAGCAGCGAACCGAGCGCGCCTTCGTGACCGTCAACTGCTGCCAATCCCACAAGTACTCGTCCGATGTTCAACTCGGATTCCGCCATCACATACCCGACAGATTCATTACCCTCATAGGCTAACGACCATCCGCCCAAATCGGGGTCCAATCGCGGGTTGTCGAGCGTCGCCAACAACGACGCCTCATCCGCCGTCTGCCACTCGCGATGACCGTGCGGCCCAACGACGCGCAAGATTCCAAGCAAATCGCCTACGTCGTTACGCGTGATCGTTCGGATTTCCATTTCGTCTCAACTTGACAAACAAACCCGTTTTGCGGATTTCGTCGCGTGTGGCATAATTGTTGTGCACATAAGCAAATGCTAATGCTATGAACGGGAGCAGTACCACGATCCCGATAGCAAGAGAGAGTGTCCGGCAGCTGAAAAGGATACGCGTCGACCGTGGGAACTCGCCCGGGAGCTCGTCACCTGAAACTCCCAACTGACTCTGTAGGGTCGAGGATTCGTAAGGTGAGGCGGATAGGCCACGTTACCGGCTTGAATAAAGTGGGTTGAGATAAGTCCAGCGACCGAATCTCAACCAACGAAGGTGGTACCGCGGGCTAATCCTCGTCCTTTCAAATCTAGGACGAGGATTTTTCATTTGGACGTTATTGAGTCGTTTTTGCGACAAAGGCACAAAGAGAACCAAGACAAAAATGGGCACGACACTGACAGGCGGCGACATAGTTTGCAAAGCGTTGCTGAACGAGGGAGTCGAAACCGTATTCGGTCTCCCCGGCGGCGCGATTCTGCCGCTCTACGGAGTATTGAGCAAATACCCCGAACTGCGTCACGTCCTTGTACGCCACGAGCAGGGCGCGGCCCACGCAGCCGACGGATATGCGCGCGCTTCGGGCAAGGTCGGTGTCGCCATCGCCACATCCGGTCCCGGTGCAACAAACCTGATTACCGGCCTCGCCACAGCAATGATGGACTCCGTTCCGATCGTGGCCATCACAGGACAGGTGGGACGTGCCGCGATCGGTAGCGATGCGTTCCAAGAAACCGACATTACGGGTGCAACGCTTCCCGTTACCAAGCACAACTACCTGATCACCCGCGTCGAAGATGTCGGACCGACAGTCCACGAGGCGTTCCACATCGCACGCACCGGCCGTCCCGGCCCCGTCCTCATCGACATCCCCAAAGACGTTATGCAGGAGGAGGGAACCTACGACTACGAACGAGATCGAGAGGTCAAACTACCTGGGTACCGCATCCCGAGTAACGCGCCCGAAGACCAGATCGACGCCGCAATCGAACTCATAAACGAAGCTGAGCGTCCCGTATTCCTCGCCGGTCACGGCGTCATAATCTCCCGCGCCTTCGACGAGTTGCGCGAGCTTGCAGAAAAGGCTCAAATCCCAGTCGTCACGACGCTCTTGGGTATCTCTGGGTTCCCGGAGAATCATCCGTTGCATGTCGGTTTCCCCGGTATGCACGGCGAAGCGTACGCAAGCCTCGCCCTCGACGACTCCGACCTCATCATCGCCGCAGGCAGCCGATTCGACGATCGCATCGTCGGCAACGTCAACGAATTCGCAACTCGATCGAAGAAGATCCACATCGACATCGACCCCGCCGAAATCAACAAGTCGGTCCAAGTCGACGCACACGTTGTTGGAAATCTGAAACACGTCTTAAAGCAGATGATCCCGAAGACCGAACGGAAGTCTCGGCCGGAATGGACTCGTCACGTCGAGCAGCTGAAAGCTGACCACCCGTCGCTGCACATCCCTGAAACCGGCAACCTGTCCGGACAACACGTCGTGCGCGGGCTTTCGAATGTCACCAAAGGAAACGCCATCGTCTGCACCGGCGTCGGACAGCACCAAATGTGGGCGGCGCAGCACTACAAGTTCACCCAGCCCAACTCGTGGCTCTGCTCCGGCGGACTCGGAACGATGGGCTATGAAGTGCCATCAGCCATCGGCGCACAATTTGCACTACCCGATGCTCTCGTGTGGTCGATCTGCGGCGACGGTGGATTCCAGATGACCATGATGGAGCTGGCAACCGCAGTCGAGAATCGGCTGCCCGTCAAATACGCCATCCTGAACAACAACCACCTCGGCATGATCACCCAGTGGCAGGAGCTCTTCTACATGGGCGACTACCAAGCCGAGTCGTACACCGCAAACCCGGACTTCGTGAAGTTGGCTGATGCGTTCGGAATGAAAGGCATGCGCGTTGAAGAAATCGACGATGTCGAATCCGCCATCGAAGAGGCGAACGCACATCCAGGTCCCGTCATCGTCGACTTCGTCATCGAGAAGGTGGAACACGTTTACCCCATGATCCCCGCTGGCGGCAGCATCAAGGATCTGATGGAAGATACGAGGGTCTAGCATGACCGAGGAATCCAAATTCGAAGCCAGAACCGTCACCGCATTGGTCGAAGACCGGCCCGGTGTCCTCGCCCGCATCGCCGGCCTGTGCCGCCGTCGCGGGTTGAACATCGCTAGTCTCGCTGTTGGGCGTTCAGAAAAACCAGGCCTCTCGCGACTCACTTTCGTACTCGAAGGTCCACCCGGCGTCGTCAACCAGTGCGCCGCACAACTCGAACGGCTCGTAAACGTGATCGAGGCGGTCGACATCACGAACCAGAACCACATCTGGCGTGAACTCGCTCTGGTAAAGGTGACAACCACGCCCGAGACGCGCGTCGAAGTTCTGGAACTCAGTCGAGTCTTCCGCGCCAACATCGTCGACATCGGTGTTGGCAGTGTCACGCTGGAGTTGACTGGCGGGCGCGAAAAAATCGATTCGCTTATCACTCTGTTAGACCGTTTCGGCATCAAAGAGGTGATGCGGACGGGCCGCGTTGCGGTCCTCCGCGGCACTCTCTTCGAAGGCGAAGAAGACGGTCAGTTCCAAGCCACCCGAAACTGGGTCAACGGAGCACCTCACGAGTACTACGCCACGCCCGGCGTCTCCGGCAGCGTGTAAAGGGATCACCAATCGGGTTATCCCTCAAAACCAAAATCTAGGAAGGTCATTAAACCAAATGCCGAAGCTTTACTACGATGCTGACATCGACGACTCGCCGCTACGTGAGAAAACCATCGCCGTCATCGGCTATGGTTCTCAGGGCCACGCCCACGCGCTGAACCTGAAAGACAGCGGCTTCAACGTCGTCGTCGGCCTCTACGACGGCAGCAGCAGCCGCGAAAAAGCCGAAGCTGATGGCCTCGAGGTCTTGAACAACGCCGAAGCCGCCGAGCGTGCCGACCTCATCTCCTTCTGCCTACCCGACACCATTCAGGGCAGCGTCTACAAGGAGGACGTTGAGCCGCATATGGGCGAAGGAAAAACCTTACTGTTCGCGCACGGCTTCACGATCTTCTACGAGCAGATCAAACCGCCGGAAGATGTCGATGTCGTCATGATCGCACCCAAGGCACCCGGCCACCGCGTACGCGCAGTCTACGAACGCGGACTCGGAGTCCCGTGCCTCGTCGCAATCGAGCAAGACGCATCAGGCAACGCCATGAACAACGCCCTCGCGTACGGCAAGGGAGTCGGAGGCGGTCGCGCCGGCATACTAACCACAACGTTCAAAGAAGAGACCGAAACCGACCTCTTCGGCGAACAAGCGGTTCTCTGCGGGGGTGTGACCCAGCTCATCAAACTCGGATACGAAGTACTCACCGAAGCGGGCTACCAACCAGAGTCGGCATACTTCGAAGTGCTCCACGAACTCAAGCTCATCGTCGACCTCATCTACCAGGGCGGCCTCGAATACATGCGCTACTCCGTGAGCGAAACCGCCGAATACGGCGACTACAGCCGCGGCCCGGTGATCATCGACGACTCGGTCAAAGACAACATGCGCCGCGTCCTCGACGACATCCAGTCCGGTCGCTTCGCCCGGGAGTGGATCGCCGAAAACGACGAAGGCCTCTACCGCTTCAAGCAGATGAGGCAGGAGAACCTCGAACACCCAGTCGAAGAGGTCGGCAAGGAACTACGTGCCATGATGCCGTGGCTCGAATCGACCACTTAATCAGTTTCCAAACCGAATCCCACCGTTGCGCATGCTCCGACGTGATGCGGAGCATAGGAGCGACAACATGACAACACAAACAGCAAGCAAAGCAGATCAAGTAATCATCTTCGATACGACCCTGCGCGATGGAGAGCAATCGGCAGGCGCCGGCCTAACGGTCGGCGAAAAGGTGCGTATCGCCCACCAACTCGCCAGACTTAACGTCGATGTCATCGAAGCCGGCTTCGCAGGCAGCTCTCCCGGCGATTTCGAGGCCGTGCGCCGCATCGCCCACGAGGTCGAAGGCCCCGTAATCTGTTCCCTGGCGCGTGCAGTCGACAGCGATATCGAAGCCGCAGCGCGTGCTCTAGAAGGTGCCGAACGGACACGCATCCACACCTTTATCTCCTCGTCCGATGTCCACCTGATGCACCAGATGCGACGCGACCGCGAGACGATCATGAACATGGCCGTCGAAGCAGTCGCAAAAGCCAAGACCTACGTCGACGACGTCGAGTTCTCCCCGATGGATGCGACACGCACCCAACCCGAGTACCTCTACGCCATCCTCGAAGCCGCTATCAACGCTGGCGCCACAACCGTTAACGTCCCCGACACCGTCGGCTACTCCAACCCGGTAGAGTTCGGCGAACTAATCGCCGGCGTCTTCGAGAACGTCGCCAATATCGACAAAGCAGTCGTGAGCGTCCACTGCCACAACGACCTCGGCATGTCGGTAGCCAACTCGCTCGCCGCAATCGAAAACGGCGCACGCCAAGTCGAAGGCTGCGTCAACGGCCTAGGCGAACGCGCAGGGAACGCCGCGCTGGAAGAAGTAATGATGGCGCTGGTCACTAGACCCGACCACTACCGTGTCTACACCGGCGTAAACATCCGCGAGATCAATCCGACGAGTCGCATGATCAGCAGCATCTTCGGCTTTCCAGTCCAATACAACAAAGCGATCGTCGGTCAAAACGCCTTCCGCCACTCTTCTGGCATCCACCAAGACGGATACCTCAAGGAGCGCACGACCTTCGAAATCATGCGACCCGAAGATGTCGGATGGCGAGGCGAAACTCTGGTGCTCGGCAAACTGTCGGGCAGGGCAGGACTGCGCTCGAGACTGAGCGACCTCGGCTACCAACTGACCGACGACGAACTCAGCGACGTCTTCGTCGCCTTCAAAGACTTGGCAGACAACAAACGCGAAGTCACCGATGCCGATCTCGAAGCGCTGATGCGGGAGCAGCACCGCTACGCCGACACGAATCGCCGATACAAACTCGGCAAAGTGCACGTCGTCTGCGGAAATGACGAGATGCCAACCGCAAAGGTCTCGATGACGACCCCCGACAACGATGGTCGTTCAGCTTCTGCAGATGGAACCGGCCCAGTTGACGCTGTCTGCAAAGCCATCGACTCGATCATCGACCTAGATGTCGAACTGACCGAATTCTCCGTCAGCTCAGTAACCGAAGGCATCGACGCTCTCGGCGAAGTCACGATTCGCATCGATCACGAAGGCTCAACCTACTCTGGTCGAGGCTCCGACACCGACATCGTCGTAGCTTCCGCAAAAGCCTACGTCAACGCCATAAACCGCGCGCTGATGATCGGTGAACTCGAAGGCGAACCGATAACCGCTACTGTCTGATCGACAATGACGCGATCATTCAGCGTAAACTCGGAGTCAGCCAATCGAAACAGCGCATCGGATGACGAATGATCCTCCTAGGTAACAGATCTGCCGGCACCAACGTCGAAAGACGGTTCCGGCGAACCAACCGGAGGACATTCGTCATTGAAGTCCTGCTGATCTTCTGCCTCACCCAAGTCTCCATATTCGTGCTGGAACGCTTCGGGGTCGAGCACATCTGGATCGACATCGGCATGGCGGCGCTGTTGTTATTCTTAATCGGACGTGCGTTCGCTGGCCGGACGCATGACCTTGGCCGAAACGACATGTGGACGATCCCGCCTTTGGCGGTCTTCGCCGCAGGTTGGCTCGTCGCCTTGTATTGGTCCGAAGCACCCATCGCGGTGGAAATCATCGCGCATCTGGGATGGGCATCAGCCCTCGTGACAGTAGCACTGATACGAGGCAACCGAGGCGAAAACAAATTCGGTTCGTCGCCAGAGAAAGCGGTCGAGCTGAAGGTGATGGCAAACGTTGGTTGACGGGCCGCGTTGCCGGGCCGTGAGCCAGGCGAAAACACTCAGATAACAGGTGGTGAAAATGCCCAAAACGATGTTCGAGAAGATCTGGGACGCGCACCTAGTCGCTGAACCAGAAGGCGAACCCGCCATCCTCTACATCGACCTTCACTTGGTCCATGAAGTCACGTCGCCTCAGGCATTCGAAGGTCTCCGCCTGACAAACCGAAAAGTTCGCCGTCCCGACCTCACGATATCGACGGTTGACCACAATGTCCCAACTGACGAGACACGCACGGAGGTCATTCGCGACCCCATCGCCCGTCAACAGGTCGAAGCCCTTCGCCAAAACTGCGCCGACTTCGACGTGACCCTCTACGACGTCGACTCGAGCGGACAAGGAATCGTCCACGTCATCGGTCCGGAGCAAGGCTATACTCAGCCCGGCATGACCATCGTATGCGGCGACTCCCACACCTCGACCCACGGCGCATTCGGCGCACTCGCATTCGGCATCGGCACCTCAGAAGTCGAACACGTCCTAGCCACCCAGACCCTCCGACAACGCACACCTCAAACCATGGAAGTCCGCTTCAATGGCAACCTGCCTGTAGGTGTCTCAGCGAAAGACATGATCCTCGCCACCATCGGCCAGATGGGCACTGCAGGCGGAACCGGACACGTCATCGAATACACCGGCGAAGCCATCCGCGGCCTCAACATGGAAGGCCGCATGACCATCTGTAACATGACCATCGAAGGCGGCGCACGCGCTGGAATGATCGCTCCCGACGACACCACTTTCAAGTGGATGCGCGGCCGAAAGTTCGTCCCGCAAAACGGCGACTTCGATGCCGCATGCGAAGAGTGGAGCGACCTGACCACAGACAACGGCGCAGCGTACGACACGCTAGTCGAGGTCGACTGCGAATCGCTCGAACCCTACATCAGCTGGGGCACAAACCCCGGACAGGTCGCAAAAGTCTCCGATGCCGTCCCCGCACCCGACGACTTCGACGACCCCGCCGAGCAGGAATCTGCCTACCGCGCTCTCGAATACATGGGACTCGACGCAGGAACTGCGATGCAAGACATCCGTCTCGACCGAGTATTCATCGGTTCATGCACAAACGCTCGTCTCGAAGACCTCAGGGACGCTGCGGCAATCATCGAAGGCAAGCGAGTCGCCGATGGCGTGCGAGCCCAAGTGATGCCGGGTTCGACGCTCACCAAATGGGCCGCTGAAAAAGAAGGTCTCTCCGAAATCTTCACAGATGCCGGCTTCGAATGGCGAGAATCTGGCTGCTCGATGTGCCTCGGCATGAACCCCGACATCCTAGTCCCCGGCGAGCGTTGCGCCTCGACGTCTAACCGTAACTTCGAAGGACGGCAGGGCAAAGGTGGACGCACCCACCTCGTCAGCCCAGCTATGGCCGCCGCCGCCGCAATCGCCGGTCACTTCGTCGACGTACGCGACTGGGACTAGCGCCACGATCTTACGATGACGCGTTCTCCCGACGATCCGGACGCTCGCGCCTCCGAAGATGGAGGTGACATGGACGATTCAACTCCGCATCGTTCAAGTGGCATTTACCGTCGTCCCCGAAGACGAGATGACGGCGATCCCCGTTCCGAGACTCGGATGTCAAATCCGGGATCATCCGATGACGATGATTCGCAAGCCGATCGAACCAGCAGCATCTACGCGCCTCCAAGACGCCGCAGCGTTCGGCGCGATCAAGACGACGCAAAACCCGGGGTATGGTCTCGAATAACCGGACGCCATCGCCTCGACGAGATACGCGAAGCCCGATACGAACCCTACACCTACGAGAGCAACCAACAGAACCTCAAGTGGACCGCCGTCGTCATGGGCATATGGTGCCTCGCACTCGTATGGCTCGCCATAACCGACTACGGCAACTCCCGACAATTCCAGCAATGGGTTGATCAGGGCATCACCGTCATACCGCCCAGTTCTGACCTCGCCCAACAGATCGAGTCGGCGCGAACCTATGCGCAGCGAGAGGGTGGTGAGGAATTCAAATGCGCCGATCTCGACGGCTTTTCTTCAACTACCGAATGTCCCGACGGTGAGTTGAGCCCTGTCATCGTCTCCGACTACGTCGACGCTCAAGGTCTCGTCTGCTGGCACTCCGAGGACTACATCCCCGAGCAAACCGAGGAAGTCCCTGACGACGAGTCGGTAACCACCGGCCTGGAGACCGAAGATCCCGAAGCAATCAACGTCTGCACCGCGGTATGGACATCCTACGGACTTTTGGAGTTCGCCAGAAACTCAGGTCTAGAATGCCCAGATGTCGATGCTGTGGTTTCCACAATCTCGGGCGAAGGTTCAATCTATCCAGGATGCGAGAGAGCCTTCACTTACGCCGAAGATTTCCAAGCCAGCCAAGACCGATCGCGACTGATTTGGCTCCTCGTCATCTTCCTTCTCGTATTCGTCGCCTTCCCGTACCTTTCCCTGATCCATCGGGCAAGTCGAAACCTGCTGACTCTCAAGGCGTATGGCCAGAAACACACACCCGAATGGGCTGTGCTGCACCACTTCATACCCATCCTCAATCTCTTCCGACCGGGAACCGTTCTCAGAGAGCTCTACAAAGGCAGCGACCCCCATGTCGATCCTGCCGATAACTCCGGATGGAAATCCTCCGGCAAGGTGAGGGCTATCGTTTATCTGTGGTGGATCTTGTGGATCGCTGCGTGGGTATTCAACCCCATAACCGTCCCAAGATTCGTCGATCCACAGACGTTGCCCGAGGTGATCGACGCGAACGACCTGCTAATATTGTCTGATGTTTTGTTGATAGTTTTAGGCGTCGTAGCGGTGCTGATGTTGCGTCAACTGCACGTCTTGCAGGAGATGCGGTTTTCCAAAATCGGATTGATTACCGTTACGCCACCTCCTCCGGTGGACCCGTTGGCAGAGGCTCTGAAGAAACAAGAAGAAAAGCAACGTGAAAAGGACGAAAAAAACAAACGGCGTGGCCGTTAGATAAGTATCGTCCCAAGGGAATGCGAAATGGAGAAGTTCACAACGTTAACGGGACGGGTGGCACCCCTAAACCGGGCTAACGTGGATACCGATCAGATTATCCCGAAACAATTCTTAAAACGCATCGAGCGGACAGGCTTCGGCGAATACGCGTTCTTCGACTGGCGCTACCTGGAAGACGGTGTCCCGAATCCTGACTTCATCCTCAACGAAGCTCGATACCAAGGAGCATCCATCTTGGTTGCAGGCCAGAACTTCGGATCTGGTTCGTCGAGGGAACACGCACCTTGGGCTCTTAACGAGATGGGATTTAGAGCGTTAATAGCACCTAGCTTTGCGGATATTTTTAGAAATAATTGCATGCAGAACGGCATGGTGCCGATCGTGTTATTACAATCGGAGGTCGACTACATCATGGGCAACGCCCTCAGAGGCATGGGGTACCAGGTGACCGTGGATCTCGATTCTCAGACCGTTACCGATGACCAAGGCTTCACCGCCTCTTTCGAGATAGATCCTTTCCGTCGCAACTCTTTGATAAAGGGTTTAGACGACATCGACATAACCCTGCAATTCGACGACGTAATCGCAGATTTCGAGGCTGTCCGAACCGCTCGCTGGTAGAAGCAAGCGGAAAATTCAGACGTTTACGACATCGAACCTCCGTGTCTGCACGCGTGCCAATCGAATAGCAAGGCAAGAAAACGAAACGGAAGATAGACGCAATATGGACATACGAATCGCTGTGTTGGGCGGGGACGGAATTGGCCCAGAAGTTACTGCAGAATCCGTCAAAATACTTGACGCTATCGAACGCAGGTTCCAACACACCTTTTCATTCGTATCCGGCGCATGCGGGGGGCGCGCTATCGATGAATATGGCACCCCGCTTCCCGAAGAGACGCTAGACATAGTCAAAGGTGCCGATGCAGTTCTCTTCGGTGCCGTAGGCGGTCCGAAATGGGATGACCCGACAGCCGAAACCCGGCCGGAAGATGGTATTCTCGCACTCCGCAAAGGCCTCGATCTCTTCGCGAACTTGAGACCAGTGAAGGTCTACCCGCAACTCATCGACGCCAGTCCCCTTCGACCCGAACGACTCGACGGCGTCGACATGGTTATCGTACGGGAACTCACCAGCGGGCTATACTTCGGCAAACCCAAAAAGCGCTGGTCCAACTCCCGCGGCAGATCCGCTACAGATACCTTGACCTACCGCGAACGCGAGATCGAACGCGTCGCTCGCGTCGGCTTCGAAATCGCCCGCGGACGCCGCCAACGCCTCCACTCGCTCGACAAGATGAACGTACTTGAGACCGGTAGGTTGTGGCGTGAAGTCGTCACCGAGCTCGGCCCAGAATACCCCGATGTCGAACTGATCCACATGCTCGCCGACAACGCCGCGATGCAGCTAGTTACAAACCCCGCGGAATTCGATGTCGTAGTAACCGAGAACACCTTCGGCGACATCCTATCCGACGAGGCTGCCGTAATCGGCGGCTCAATGGGGATGCTGCCATCCGCGTCGCTTTCCTCGATACCTAAACTCGGCAACAACGGACGACGTCCGCGACGCGCCGGCAAGCGTGCGCTATACGAACCCATCCACGGCTCCGCACCTGACATCGCAGGACAG
The DNA here is from genome assembly GCA_965204425.1 of Dehalococcoidia bacterium. Taxonomy (GTDB): domain Bacteria; phylum Chloroflexota; class Dehalococcoidia; order Lucifugimonadales; family Lucifugimonadaceae; genus Bin127. The sequence continues at coordinate 1,140,210 of OZ241990.1, read as the reverse complement.
GGCGTCGCCAACCCCATCGCATCGATCCTCTCAACCGCGATGATGCTCAGATACTCCTTCGCATTGGAGGACGAAGCCAACTCCATCGAAAGCGCCGTATCCGCAGTCCTAGCAGACGGAGCTCGCACACCAGACCTCGCCACTCGCCCCGGCGAAGCCATAGGCACCTCCGACATGGGCGACGCCATAGCCGGCCGCATCATCGGCTAAATCAACCGTTTTCCTCACTAACCCGCGCAAACGGCAAGATTTCCCCCGCTCGCGGGGGAAATGTCCGAAGGACAAAGGGGGCGCGAGTTAGCATTTCCAACCTGGAATCATTCCTGATGTACTGCGGTTTGCGTCAAGGTGTGTGTGCCCCTCGATCCTCCCGATCTCCATAAAACGCGCTGTCCGGATAAAAATCCTCCCACGCCCAGTCGAATGCACTGATAAACGGCACTCGCTGCAACACATTACCCTTCAACTTGCCTGAAACGGCCACCCCAGTCTCAACATCCCACACAGATCCGGTCTGATCATCCACAAACTGTCGATTCTCCTCCGACATCGAAAAAGTGAGAACGTTCGGCGCTTCATTCGCACCATCGCGTAATTTACGAGGCCTTCGCAGGAAAATGTGCCCTTCTCGCGACTCCCATTCAGCCCAAGCAACCACGTCGTGCGCTCCAACATTATGGTTGACCACACCATCCTTCGCCACACTACCGAAATAGAAACCAACCGCCTCTCCACCAATATCAACGCCAAGCACAAACGTCTTCGCCGCCGGTTGCGGCGAAAACCTGATCCGGTCATCACGCTCGTCAACCAGCACCAGCGTATCCGGATGACGCGCCTTCCAACCCGCATACGGCAGTATCTCAACCGGCAGAAGCACCAGCGTCGCACCCTCCAACTCGCCCGAAATCGCCGCGCCCCAAGGCTGCGACCAGATCGAACTCGTCTCCCTATCCCACCACGTCATCGCACCCTTGAACAACGCACCCTCATTACCGAACGTATAGACCTTCCCATCGATCCGCCGGTCATGCACGAGACCGGTGTAACAAAGCGGTCACCACGTCGCCAGTATCGGCACACCACCAATCTCATCATTCACCATTTCCCGAAACCGCATCAACCCGACAGGCATCGCCCGCGCATCACCATTGATCTCCACACCCATCACTAGCTCCTCATCGATCAGAGACGCCTCGTCCACCGAAACATACTTCGGCGAGTAGATCGGCGATATCGCATCCCGCTCCAATTTCTCACGCTCATCAAACCCCGTATCGATCCGCAAATCGATCGACCGAATCTCAGGATCAGGCCTCAACTCCTCATACGCCGCAATCTCAAACGGCTCCACAACATCCGACAAATCCCCAACATCCGGCTCCGCCGACCAACACGCCGCGACACCGACGAAAACCGCGGCGAACACAATCCTTCCCAGTACTGTCGTCATTCTGCGCGACATACGCTTTCTCCAAGTGGCGAATAGAAGTAGTATCGCGGATACTGAACTTTACGCACCCAAAGCGGTCCAATCGACACCTATCCAACAGTCAGGAATACGTCGCAACTCATGCTCCAAGACCTCCTTCCCGATCTGACATCCGACGTCACCTCGACCAAAATCATCGCCGGCGCAACCATCTACCGCGACCGGTGGAGCATTCCCCACATCACCGCCGAAAGCGCCTACGACGCTTTCTTCGCCCAAGGCTACGCAACCGCCCAAGACCGCCTTTGGCAGATGGACTTTGACCGCATGAGGTGTCTCGGCCGCGCCGCCGAATACATCGGCCCATCCGCTCTCACCGAAGACACACTCATGCGCCGCCGTAACTTCGAAAAAGTCTCTAAAGCCGACTACGACCTTGCCAGCGGCGAAGCCAAGACATCCCTAGACGCCTACGCCGACGGCGTCAACGCCTTCATCCAATCCGACAACTCGCTCCCGTACGAATACCACCTCCTCGACGCCACTCCCGAGCCATGGCAACCCTGGCACTGCATCCTCGTCTACAAAGTCCGCAACAGCGCCGAAGGATCATTCCAATCCAAACTCTGGCGCGCCAAACTAGCCTCCAAGATCGGACCCGAAAAAGCCGCCGAACTCTCCCCTGGTTACCAACCAGGCAGCTACCTCACCGTCCCCCCCAGCGTCATCTACGACGGACCAGCCCAAAACGCGGTCGAAGAACTACGAGCCGCAGTCAACGCAACCGCGCCCCTGCGCGAAATCGACGGCGGCTCCAACGGCTGGGCCGTATCAGGCGAACTCACCGCATCCGGAATCCCGATGGTCGGCGGCGATTCTCACCGCGGTTTAGAAGTCCCAAACGTCTACTACCAAGTCCACGTCCGTACACCAGAGTTCGACGCCCTTGGACACTCCATCCCCGGCATGCCACTCGTCATGCACTTCGCCCACAACCGATACGTCGCATGGGGCATGACCCACGGCGGAGTTGACACCCAAGACCTATTCGTCGAACAACTACGTCGCACCGAAGATGGTGCTGAGTACCTCTTCAAAGGCGAATGGCTACCTGCAAACTACGCTCAGGAAGACCTCCAAATCCGAGGCAGCGATACCCGAACCATCGAAGTCGTCACAACCCATCACGGCCCGATAATCTCCGGCTCCATCGACGCCGGATGGGGCATCGCCCTAGCCGACCCCGGCTCCAACGAAGCAACCCCGTGGATCGACGCTGCACTCGACGCCATGAAGTGCAAAAACGCCGACGAGTTCGAGCAAGCTCTCAGCGGCTGGACCGACCGCGTCAACAACTATCCCTACGCCGACATCCACGGCAACTTCGGCTACGCACTCAAAGGACTCATCCCGATCCGACAACCCGTCAACGGCTGGGGACCAGTCGAAGGATGGACCGGCGAAAACGAGTGGCAAGGCTACATCCCCGACGACGAGATGCCCAGATCACGCAACCCCGAAACCGGATGGGCAGTCACCTGCAACCAGCGCGTCGTCGGTGACGACTACCCATACTTCCTCACTGGCTCCTTCGGTCCAGACTACCGCGCCCGCCGCATCATCACCCACATCGAAGCCGCAAAAACCAGCGGTCAATCGATCCGCGTCGAAGACATGGCCGCTTTCCACGGCGACACCACCACCGTCCCCGGCATCAAACTCCTATCACGCATCAAAACCTTGCAACCCGACTCAATGCCCAACGCCTCCGCAAGAAAAGCATTGAACCTTCTCCAAAACTGGGACAGATCACTCAGCGCAGATTCCACCGCCGCAGTCGTCTACTCCGCCACCAACGACGAGATCGCCCTAGGCTTGATGGAGCGCAACTACGCAATCGACCGAGCAGAATTCGAAGCCACGCCCGACCTCAACGCCGTTGACCACCTCAGACGCCAACTCAAACCCGCGTTCGCCAACGCACTGGAACGCGGCGACGGAGACGAATACCTCGCAGACGGCGAAACCGTAGAACAATTCTTAACCGCCTCCATCACAGCTGCCGCAGAAAAACTCGAACGCGACTACGGCTCCGTCGACGCCAAAACCTGGTCCGAGGTCCACATCACCAACCAGATACACCCCCTATCATCCGTCTTCCCCGAAGCCGCCGACAACCTGAACGCTCCCGCCGTCGGCAGCGCAGGCGACGGCGATGTCCCATTCGCAACCGGTTCCCGCCCGTCTTGGGACTTCCGCACCGGCTCCGGACCCGTCAACCGATACCTTCACGACCCATCCAACTGGTCCGCAGGACGCTGGATCGTTCCCCTCGGCGTATCGGGAAACCCAACTAGCCCCCACCGCCACGACCAGCAGCAGTCGTGGGCAACCGTCGCAGCAATCCCTCAACTATTCGAATGGGATGAGATCGAACAATCGGCATCGGCGACCCAACGCATCCGACCGGCGCGCTGAGCCTGCACCATGCTGAATTCGGAGCAATTCTCCTGACTGCTCAGCCGATACCGTCTGGAGTTACGAAATTCGTAATATACGAATTAAGTCTAAATAAGCCGAAATTAACAACGAATAGGCTCTTATTTGGTACATGTTATTCGCGAATAACTTCATATTCATATCAAAACGCGTTCTAATCGCGTCTCGAAAGTTAACAAAAACTCCGTCGAAATCCGTCACATTCCCAACCGCGCAGTTGTTTAATTGAGGTTATGGGCGATCGCGTGATCGCTCGTAACTTGAAAAACTGCGAAAGGAGCAGACGAATTGAGACAAGCGTTAAGCCAAGCTTTCCAGAGGCTATCCCACGGCTTCGACACGAAGCTGGTGGGCGAGCGTGAAATGCACCACGCTTCGCTGTTGGGAGATTCCGTAGCGCGTGTACCGCACTATCGGAGCCCTCGAAAACGACGCACCACGGTTGCACCGAACTCAAACGGCCTCTACATCTAAACGAGGGACCGGATGAGGGCGGAACGACAGTTTCACCCCTCTGAACCAAAAGACGCCCCGTCAACCAGGCGGGGCGTCTTCGTTTTGTCGCCTTGTAGGCCACATTCCGACCAACTAACCCGTCAAATCAACTACCCGGTCGCCCAATATCACGAGAATAGCCAGCAATGTGGCGACAACCATTCCGACGAGCCATCTCAGAGTCACTCGGATCTCACCGACATCGGTCTTCAAACTTCGGACATCGGATTTCAGCACCGCGACCTCGCCCTTGACGATCCCCATATCCGATTTCAACGCACTGACATCTACTTTCAACGCACCCACATCTATTTTTAATGCACTCACATCCGCCTTCAATACAGCCACATCATCTTTCAAAACCGCCGTGTCAGATTTCAGAACGTTGGTATCGTCTTTCAACGTCGTCACGTCGGCTTGCAAAACGCCCACATCGCCCTTTACTCCCTCTACATCAGCTTTCGTCGCCAAGTTCGGAACGTGACCTTCAAGCCGACCCAACCGACTGCCAACATCAGTCCCGAAACGTTCCTCTTCAGACGCCGTGGATCCCATCGTTGTCATCTCACATATTCCTTTTCAAAACGCCGTAAAAATTGGTGCGTACCAAAACAACTCAACGTCGAACGAGTTGCTCAACCCAAAATCTCTTGGACAGCCAAACCCACAAGGATCAAGAACACGCCGCCGGCTATCCAACGTGTCAGTCGGCTTTCGAGTTGTGCCAGATCGGTTTCGAGTCGGGTGACATCAGCCTTCGTCGCAAAATGTTCGTACGCGCCTTTAAGTTGGTTGACGTTAGCTTCAATTTCGACTAATCGATTTTCATGAGTTGCCATCAGAGGGTTCCTTTCGGCTTAATTTTCTAAGAAAGTGCTCTAACATGATACGACATATGTGACTGAAACGTCGTGAATTGTCAATCAATCTCTGAGATTATCGATCAATGCCAATTCCTCTCATCCTCCAACGTCCGCACGCTCCCCCTCGTCCGCGTAACGGCCGGCCGTGCCGCCAACGCCGCCTCGTCGACATCGATCCCCAACCCCGGCTCCGTCGGCAACTCAATGTATCCGTCTTCCGGCTCCAAATATCCGATCGTCACCTCCCGAGATGCCGCCTCGACGCCGACCATGTATTCGTAGATCAAGAAGTTCGGCATTCCTGCCGAAGCCTGTATCGCCGCTGCACAGCCGACCGACGTCGAGTTCCAACCGTGCGGTGATACGCCGATGTAGAACGGTGCCGCCATCGCCGCAATCTGCGTCAGCTCCCAGATGCCACCTGTGTTACATATGTCCGGATTGATGATGTCTGCCGCACGCGTTTCGCAAACCTCGCGGAACTCGTTGCGCGTGTAAAGCGCCTCACCAGTGACCACCGGGATCGTGGTCGCCTCCTTCACCTCCTTGATCGACGGAATGTTGTCGGGAGGGCAGGGCTCCTCGAACCAGTAAGGGCGCAACGGCTCCAACTCACGAGCCACCCGGATCGCATTCATCGGCGCCAACCGACGATGGACCTCGATCAACAACTCAACATCTGGCCCGACCGCATTCCTGACAGCCGATACGACCTCGACCGCTTCCTCCAAAGCCTGGCGCGACGGATACTCCGTCCACGGCCCAGGGAACGGGTCGAACTTCAGTGCCGTGAAACCACGCTCATCCACGATCGCCGCCGCCATATTCCCGTAATCGTCCGGCGAACTTGCTCCTCCGGACCAGCCGTTTGCATACAGCCGCAACCGAGGTCGCACAGGGCCGCCGAGGAGGTCGTAGATCGGACGTCCGGTGGCTTTGCCGACGATGTCCCAGAGCGCGATCTCGATACCGCTCATGGCACAGTGCAGATCCATCCCTCCACGTTTGGTCGCAAAATCCTCGTGCACTACATGCAGGAAATGTCGGATATGGAACGGATCGCGACCCTCCAGATACCGAGCGACCTGCTTAACATGCGCCTCGACCTGCGTGTCCCGGTCCGCCTGCGTATAAGCCTCGCCCCAGCCCGTGATCCCCTCATCCGTCTCGATCTTCACAAACAGGAAATTCTTACCCTGACCCGGATCCCAAAGATGAGTCTCGACATTCGTCACTTTCATCGCAGATCAACCCTTCGATTCGTTCGCAATCGCCATCGACTACGTGAAAGGTTAACCAAAACCTGATCGTGCGGGATATTTGGCGCGTTTAATCGGGGGTTTTGGCCCCCTTGTCCTTCGGACGTTTCCCCCGCGAGCGGGGGAAACCTTGGTGGTTTTTCGAATCATCGCCGCAGCCGACGGGGTCGCGCTGACGGTAGATTTGTTGGTGGAACGGTAGATAATAGTCCAGCACCTCCGACGTCGTCAGACCGTCGGCCTTGCGGGCGGCGTTGGATGCTGCCTCCCGTCGTTGCTCAGTTGGGCTCCTCGCTAGTGCTGTAGCCTCACCCGTCCGGCGAAGCGGGTAGACGTCTGCCGGCTAAGAGGATCATTCGCTCGAACCTTGAACGGCGAGCGTCCTTGCGCGGTCGCCGATCCTGGTTCTCGCCCTGGCAGGGAGAGGGATGGTTTACGCGTCCCCCTTTGTCCTTCGGACGTTTCCCCCGCGAGCGGGGGAAACCGATGGTTGAGGGAGGAGACGTCGTCCGCCTGACTTGCTTGCTTTGTCGGAGCCAGCGTAACACTCCGAATCCGAGCCCTGAAGCTACAACGTCCTCCGTTACCGGATTGTGGCGTACGTTTGATCCAACATCCGAGACATGTGGCGGGCTCCACCGGCGGCCGCCGTCAGCGGCCCGAGTACTCCCGCCCGTAGGCCGAGTTCTATATTCAGTTGTGTCAATGCGTTGAAAGGTTGCGCTGACCCTCGACGCGGCGATGTTCTGGGCGCTTTCCGATGGCCGTCGGATGTGCGCTTGGTTGTTAATGTAATACATGTGTTGCGTTGATGTCAAGTTGTTTTGAACTGTGATGAGCGTGATGGATGTGATGGGCTTTGATGTTTGTGGTGGTTACTTGGTTGGGTTCGGTGATGATGGCGTCGATGAGTAGGGCGGCAATGGCATCCCCCGCTCGCTTCGCTCGCGCCCCCTTACGCTGCGCGAAGGGGGCGGGTGATGGCTGTTTGCGTGGTTTCGGTGGTGGAGTAATCGGTGCTTTGGGCGGGTTGGCCCTTCCCTTCCCTGTGCCCTCACCCTAGCCCTCTCCCGCCCAGCGGGAGAGGGGATTTGTGGTAGCTGGAGGGGAGAGCGCCTGCGGCGCTTGGGCATACCCCGCTCGCTTCGCTCGCGCCCCTTTCGCCTAGCGAAAGGGGCGGAGGTTCCTCGCTACGCTCGGAATGACAGGGGTGGTTGGAATGAGGGGTGCTTTGGGTTACAGGGGATGGTTAGGTGGTGGTTTCGACGTAGGGGTCGCCGTCGGTTTTTATGGGGGTTTCGGTTACTTGGGCGTCGTCGGTGATGCGGTAGGCTCGGACTATGGGGCGGGTTTTTTCTACTAGGGAGATTAGGACGTAGTAGGGTTCGGTCCACCATGATTCGACGGCGTTTTGAATGTCGGTTTTGGATGGGTAAGCTTGGGTGTGGGTGTGGGAGTGGTAGATGGCGACGATTTTGCGTCCGCGAGCCTCGGCGTTGTCTTGGACGGAGACGATGTCTTTTGGGTCCATCGAGTATCGGCGGACGGGTTTTGGATGGATGTTGCGCGTCCGCACGACCTCTTCGGCGGTGTCGCCGTCTCCGATTAGGAACCCGCAGCATTCCTCGGGGTCGTTTTCGAGGGCGTGAGAAATGATGTTGGCGAGGACGCGTTTTGGGATTAGGAGGGTCATGGAATGGGATTCTATGATGTCCGTGTTGTGCGGCCAGCGTTTCACCCTCACCCTGACCCTTTCCAATCGAGGGGTCCCGTTTGCACCACCACTCTGGATTCCGGCTTTCGCCGGAATGACGTAGTTGCGCAAAGACCTCGTCGAGGGAGAGGGGATTCCCGTCATTGTCTGAATTGCGGGTTACGCGGATTTTTGGGATGGGCGGGATTTTGGTGGTGGTTGCAGCATGTGTCCTCTCCGCCCGGGCATACCCCGCTCGTTTCACTCGCGCCCCTTTCGCCAAGCGAAAGGGGCTGGACTTCCCCTAACCCCCTCCTTCAGGCGAGGGAATTCGAGCGGCTCGGAATGATAAGGGATGGTTAGGTGGTGGTTGTTTGGAGTTTCTGTGGTGAATGGAGGTGTTGGCGGCAGAGCAGGTTTTAAGCCTGCTCCTACAAATCGGGTGCAACGATCAAATCAGACGACCGAGCAAACCCAATGCCTACGACTTCTACTACTGCTGTTGCTGCTCCTGCAGTTGACCGATGCCCGCGGCTTCGAGCTCTGCCGCAAAGTGCGAAGTCTCCAGCTGCTCTTGCAACGCGAAGATCGAACCCGCAGGTTCAGGATGAGCCGGCAAAGGCATCGCAACCGGGACCGGCTCGAGCCGAGGCCGATTCGTCGCCTCGCCCCGCAGCATGTCACCAGTCCAAGCGTCCCAGTCCGGGACCCCCCTCAAAGGCCAAGCATCCGCCGCTTGGTAACCCATCAGAAGCAGACGCCGTGGTCGATCCGAAATGTTCGGAGCAGAGCCATGCAAAGTCCTAACGTGGTGGATCGACACGCCACCAGCCTTGATACGGATCGGAACCGCCGACTCCATGTCGAACTCTTCCTCAGAAACCGCACCGATGAAGTAGCCGTCTTGGTGATGGCTCAACGCATCCCAAGTGTGCGAACCCGGAATACCCATCAAACAACCGTTCTCGATCTCCATGTCGTCAAACGTGAGACCGATCTCCAAGATGTCGTCATTCGTCGCCGGGTAGAAGCCCCAGTCGGTGTGCCACTCGACCTGCGCACCTCCGCCCGGAGCCTTCATGTTCAGCTTCGTGTGATGCAGCTTGATGTTTGAACCAATGAGCTGCTCGATGATGTCCAGCAACCCCTCTTTGCGCATCGCCGCCTCGTACACCGGATGTAGCGTATGCGGGCGATTGATCCGCCGGAGCTTCGGCGTCTCGGGACTGTGGCCAGCCGCCAAATCGAGGTCGAAATCTTCCGTGTGCTCCGTCAGTTCCGCCGACTGCTGAACGAACTCGTCCGTCACCTTCCGAAGCTGTTCGACCTCCTCCATCGAGAAGACGTTGTTGACACCGATAAAGCCGTTCTTCCGGAACTCGGCAATCTGTTCGTCGGTCAATTGAGATGTCGTAGTGCTCATGGCTCCTAGTTCCTGCTGCCACCATCTGGATAATCGCGATGAATCAGACTCGTTTCATCGCTGCACAATTGCGCCGAATTATACGTTCGAAACCGCCACCATCGCTCAAAGCGATTTCACCGCCGCCCGCAACGCCGATGTCAGCCCGCCACGCCGGCCAATGACAATCCGCTCCAACCCCAACCAATCCGCCATCGACCTCAACTCAGTCGCCAACTTCCCCGCAACTATCTCCTCATCGCAACCATCCTCCAGAAACGCCCCCGGGACCCGCAACACGCTCTTCGCACGATCCGCCTTCAAATCGACCCGCGCGACGAACCGATCACCCATCAAGAATGGCATCACGTAGTAGCCGTAATTTCGCTTCTTTGCCGGAACATAGATCTCTATCCGATAATCGAAATCCCACAACCACTCCAACCGATCTCGGAACCAAGCGACAGAATCAAATGGCGACACGATCGCACACGCATCGGGCTGATTGATAGGAACTTCGACGCCCGGCACCGCAAACATCTCGCCTCTTACGCCATCCACTCGCACTCGCTCAACCTCGCCGCGATCCTCAAGCGCCGCCAACACAGTCGCTGCTTCCCGTCGCTTGATGCGGTAGTAGTCCGCGCAATCAGCTACCGTCCCAATTCCCAACGACCCTATCGCCAACCTCATCATCTGCCGGTGCGCTTCTTCGTTCGGCAACACCGACTGTTCCGAGACTGCCGAAGGCACCACCCTTTCGAAGAGGTCGTATCTACGTGCCGAGTTCACACGATCCGAAACCGCCAACCTCCCTTGAAAAAGCATCGTCTCCAGAACCAGCTTCGCCGTCGTCGTGCTCCAGTACCCGTAACGCTCACCCTTCTCCTCGATGTCCGCAACCTCCAACGGTCCGCGCGACGAAACATCCGCAAGCGTGGTATCCAAAATCTCAGGACGACTCTCCATCAACTCCGACCATCGTTGCCAGGGCCGCCACTCATCCATCCGATGCCGGATCATCGGCACGTGCTCCATCGGCACCAAAGACGCCTCGTGAACCGAGTACTCGAACAGCTCCCGCTCCTCATAGGCGAAGCGATGGAGCAACTCGGGCGCGTATCCGCCCAGACGGGAGAAAAATGGCATGTACTGCGCTCGCACAAGAACGTTGACCGAGTCGATCTGGACGATATTCAACCGCCGCATCACCCGACGCAGATCGTCCAATCCGACCTGCCCTACGTCGGGTTTAGGTTCGTAAAAACCCTGTGCGGCCAAGGCGATCCGCCGAGCCTGACCGATGTCGAAAGTTCTCAGATCATCGGCCAAGGCACATTCCAATCTGGATCCAGAACCGGGAAAGTGCGACTATCAAGCATCTCTTCGCCGCGCCTTATCAGCGCATCGATATCATGATCGTCAAGCGAAGAGTTGAGCTTATTTCGCAGTCCCGAATCTTCGTCACGAAGCTTGGTCATCAATCCCTCGACCGAAGCCAGCAACTCCTCGGGGTAGGGCGTACCGTTGAACTCGAACATCACCGTCCGCCGTCGCGCCAGCGGGTTGAAGGTCAGTCCGTGATCAACCGCCCAGATACGGTCTTCCTTGTCCAGCAGACACGCGCCGCCTTTTCGGTCGGCGTTGTTGATCAGGACATCGAACATTGCCACAGGAGTGTAGTCTTCTAATCGCTCTTCCCGCAGATTGAAGTAGTGCTTCGTGAAGTCTGCATCGATGAAAAGCTGCACGCTACCCTCGCCATGGGGGCCTTCCCTCACCACCGTCGGAGGAACCGCTGGCCATCCCAAGGCATCGGCGAGGACATACGCCGACCATTCACGTTTGTGCAGGGATCCATACGGAAAATCTCGTAATGGCCTCTCGCCAGCCGCGGGTTTGTAGATCCCGTAGATCTCATCGTCGTCCTCGGCCAGGCGCACGACAAATACGTAGTTCGAACCGCCCGGATGGAGTCCGATGCCGTTGATCGGCCACTCGCTTAGGCGCCGATCCACCTCGCCTCGACTCAAACCTGCAACCGAATCGGGTTGCAAAGTCACGATTCAACCACGACGGAGGTCACATCAGCATCGCCGATCAATCTTCGTCGTCCTCGAGATTTTCGATGATCACCGCGCCAAGATCGGCGTCGTGCCCGTTGCGCCTTTCGCATACGTGGTCTTCGCCCTGATCGATTGCCCTGTGGCAGTACGGGCAAATTGGACGCCCCGCTGCTACGATCTCCATGCCCCGTTGGGCGACGAAGACAGCCTGCTGGTGTGAAAAGCCGAATTGAAGAATGACGGGGTCAGGATCTTCGGTTCCGGCGTCGATCTCTTCGGCGCTGATTCCTGCTGCTGCGAACAGGAACGCGCGTCGCCCGGCGTCGTACTGCATCGCGATGCGTGCCGCCTTGAACTCGACATCTCCTTCGGAATCCGGTGGCATATCGGGCAACGACCTGTCGGTAATCTCATCGTCCGGGTTCATCCGTTCGAGAGCGTTGCCCAAGGAGAAGGCGACGTTGTAGAGCTGTTCTTTCTCCAACCAGATTACCGCTGTGCCGCGTTCGCTGTAAGCGGTCAGATTGAAGGTGCGTTGCCCCGGCTCGCCGTATGTCAGGACCTGCAGATCATCAACGATGCCGAGGTGAGTTGATTGCTCCAAAGCGAATTTCTCCTTGACTTCGAAGCAAGTCTCGTGGCTTCTCCGATGTCACGGTTGATTCTAGCAACTAGTCAAATGCTGGCATCTAGGCTTGACCCGTTATTGAACGCGAAAAAGTCGTAATGTACGATACTGAATCAAACGAGCCTCGCATGCGCGGCAACGAAATCCGTTGCCAATCGGAGATGAGGAGCCCTGATATTGGTCTGAATTTCACCGGGCACCCTCGACATCACTCCGTAGTTTCTGGAAGAAAGTGCCCCGATACTTTCGTGTTGGGAAGCGATTAGAACCGGACGGTCGCGAACCGATATCTCGCATCGAAATGAGCGGCGCAAGACCAGCTTGGGATTGCGCAACATGGGTGGTACCGCGAGCCGAGCCGGCCCGTCCCATAAGGAGACGGATGGGCACGCGGGAAAACTACGCCCCACAAAGGCCCGTCCAAAATCAGGACGGGTTTTATTTTGCCCGAAATATCTACGGAAATGACAACGACGAAATCTGAAAGCAAGGATTCCAAAGGCGGACATGCGTCGATGGACAAGTGGGTCGAGATCTATGACACGACTCTGCGTGACGGCGCCCAGCAAGAGGGTATTTCGTTGTCGGTCGAGGACAAGATCACGATTACGAAGCTGCTGGACGAGTTCGGTGTCGGCATCATCGAGGGCGGCTACGCTGGTGCTACCCCTAAGGACGAAGAGTTTTTCGAACGTGTCAAGTCGCTTGAACTCAAAAACGCCGAGATTGCCGCGTTTGGTAACACACGGCGGGCGGACGCCGATTGTGACGATGATGTTTCGATGCAGGCACTCATCGAATCGGGTGCACCGATCACGACGATTGTAGGTAAAGCATCCGAGTATCAGGTGCGCGTTGTTCTGGAGACGAGCGTCGAAGAAAACTTGTCGATGATTGCTGATTCGGTGACTTACCTTAAGTCGCGCGGTCGCCGGGTGTTCTATGACGCCGAGCACTTCTTCGACGGTTACAAGGAAAATCCGGATTACGCGGTTCGTTGTCTGCGTGCTGCGCATGACGCAGGTGCTGAACGATTGGTGCTATGCGACACGAACGGTGGAACGCTTCCTCACGAAATTGGTGAGATCGTCTCGGCGGTCAGAAATGCACTTCCGGACGACGCGGTGTTGGGAATCCACACCCACAACGACACCGATACTGCCGTCGCATCGGCGATGGAAGCGTTTAGGGCTGGGGCTAACCAGATCCAAGGATGCATCAACGGTTATGGCGAACGGACCGGCAACGCGAACCTAGTGAGTGTAATCGGCAATCTGAATTTGAAGATGGGCGTCAATGCCGTCGAACCCGAAAAGTTGAACGAGTTGACTGGGCTCTCAAAGATTGTCTCTGAGATCGTCAACAGGAGACCCTTCCCATTCCAGCCGTATGTAGGCGTCAGTGCGTTCACGCATAAAGGTGGGCTGCATGCCGCGGCGACGGAGAAGTCTGCGGCTGCGTACCAGCACATCGATCCGAGTGTCGTCGGCAATGGAACGCGCGTCACGATTTCGGAACTTTCAGGCCGCGGCAACGTGATGCGCCTCATTCGCGAACTTGGCCTTGAGGAAGATCTGAGCCGCGACGATGCGCGGCGGATTGTCGAGCACATCAAGCAGCAAGAATCTCTCGGTTTCGCGTACGAGAACGCAGATGCATCGCTGGAACTGTTGATTCAACGAAACCTCCCGAACTATGAGGCACCGTTCGAATTGGTCGACTTCATGGTGATCGTCGAGAATCGGCGACGGGCCTCTTTCGGAACCGGTTGGCGTGACGATGGCGTCGAACATCCGTTTCTGTCGGAGGTGACCATAAAGATCCGAGTCGGCGAAGAGGTCTACCTCGAAGCGGCCGAGGGAAACGGACCGGTTGATGCCTTGAATCGTGGTTTACGTAAGGCGATTTCCGACGAGTTTCCTGAAGTCGAAAGCATCAACCTAACGGACTACAAAGTCCGTGTCGTCAACGAGACGATGGGCACTGGCGCGTCGGTGCGCGTAACGATCGAATCCGCCGCCGAAGGACGTGTTTGGAACACCGTTGGAGCGTCGACGAACATCATCAACGCCAGTTGGATGGCGCTCGCCGATTCGGCCGAGTGGTGGTTGAACCACAAGTTTCGAGAACGGTCTCGCTAAGATAATAGCGCTGGCGGGAGCGTGGTCAGCGACTACGCTGGTGCCATGGTCCCCTACGCCATAGTTTGCCGATCTGGCTTGGACGCTTGAAGCGGACGTTCTCGGCGACGAATCGCATCGTTTTGGGATGTGACGCGAGCATAATCCCGCGCCAGTCTCGCAAGTGCTTGAAGGTGTCAGCATCGTTGGCGTAATGTTGCGGCCAACTCTTGAAGGGTTGCCACGATCCATCGGGCGTAAGAATCATCACGTCGCCGCCTGCCTCTCGGACGATGATGGTCGCCGCGGCGAAATCCCAAACCGCCGCCGCTCCGCCGATAGCGTACTGATACAAACCAGTCCCTACGCCGGTCATATCGTGCGCAGCGCTGCCGGTCACCCGCACATCTCCGCCGTGCCCTCTGAATCGGTTGTCGAAAGTGAAGACGCTGCGAGCATTAAATGGCAAAACCGAGAGTCTTCCTGAAACCGGCCGGTTGAGTTCGTCCGTGGGTTCCAAAACGCTCAGTGTCTCCCCGTTCCGCTTCGTTCCACCGTTCAAGCGAGCGTGAACGACGATACCTCCGTCGTCCGAAGTTGGCCAAGGGGTCCAGACCGCACCGGCGATCGGCGTACCTCGGTACATGAGGCCGATCGAGACGGCGTGCGTCATTGAACCATTGACGTAGTTCGCCGTCCCGTCAATCGGATCCACGGCCCACACAAGATCTGCGGCGGGATCGACATCTTCCTTTTGGTCTTCCTCGCCCAAGAATTGATGATCAGGAAATCGATCAGTGATGATGTCCGAGATGATGATCTGAGAATTTCGGTCCACATCGGTCACCAAGTCGCGTCCGGGCCGATCAGATTTCGACTCGACCTGCATCTCTGTAGTGATGCGACCTAAGACGTATGCACCCGCCTTTTCGGTCGCTTCGACCGCGACGCGTTCGAATTCCTCCAGTTGCTGGTCGTCGATTTCAGGAGGCAGAGCGATTTGGGTCATAGGATGGTTCGGGTGGTGCCGGTACACGAGATGCATCTGGGGAATCCAAACGCATCGTATCTTGACAGTGCAATAGACTGAATCTAAACGAAACGCCTCAACATCTGCGTGACCACTGCGGTCCCTAGCAGAGGTGACTGAACGGCAAATGCAACACACCCAACCGGTTCGAAAACTCAAACGCGATCCCGGCATCGTCTCCCGGATGTATTTCACGATGCTTCTGATCGGCATCGTCTATGGAGTATTCGCGTACGTGATGATGCGATTGGGAATACCGCTCGCATTCGTCGGGGTGATCGTGCTGGGATTGGCGATCTTCCAATACTTCATGTCGGACCGTTTGGTGATGATGTCGACTGGTGCCAAAGAAGTATCTGAAGAAGACGCTCCGAATCTGCACGAAATGATCCGTGGATTGGCTGACCAGTACGGCATGCCGATGCCAAAAGTCGCGATCATCGATTCAGCGATGCCCAATGCATTCGCAACCGGACGCAACCCCGACAACGCCTTAGTCGCTGTCACAACGGGCATTCTGCAACGCTTGACGCGTCGCGAGTTGCGAGCGGTTCTGGGTCACGAGTTGGCCCACGTTGCGAACCGCGACATGAAGGTTTTGGCTATCTCCAACTTCTTCGTCACGCTTACTAGTTTTCTGATGACGATGTTCTTCTTCAACATGCTGTTCGGACGACGGGATACCGGAGGCGGTGCAGGCCCGTTCATGATCGCCTATCTGGTCACGATACTCGTCTACTTCGTCGGTAAGTTGCTTGTGTTGGCACTGACGCGTTATCGTGAATATGGTGCGGATCACACGGGTGCGGAGATTTCAGGCGACCCGGGTGCGCTCGCCGACGCTCTAGCGAAGATTTCGATGGGCATGGACTACATACCGGACGATGACCTGCGACGATTGCAGACCGCGCAAGCATTCTTGATAGTGCCTGCGCTCAGAGGATTCGCCGCGAACATGTTCTCCACTCACCCGCCAGTCGAGGAACGGATCGCACGATTGCGGGAACTGGAAGCCGAGATGCGTTACGGATACCGAAACTGATGGGCTGGTTCTTCGGTCGGCGCAAAAATACCGACACTTTATGGGATTCGATGTCATCCGTTTCTCGGATGGTCGACAGTTTCAAGCGCGAAGGCGAAGCGGTTTCACCGCGCCGACAAGCCGGCGTGGTTTACAGGCACGATGATGGAGTCGCTTTCCTTGGATCGTTGTCGGAACATCTTGACGGAATCCTTTACGAAGGACCCGGCGCGACCAAGACCGCCTACGAGCTGACAGATGACGATCATGGGATGCGTTGGGCGATCCTCAACGACGGGAACTTTGAAGATCTCCTTAGTTCTACCTTCACAGTTGCAAACGCCATGAAGATGAACGGTGGCGGTTCTAATCTGTTGGCTGCCGTCTTTGAGTTCGACTTCGCAAACCACGCCGTCAATCCACGTGCTGAAGCTGGTACTGGTTACGTCAATGCCTATCTGATCTTCAGATTCGACCGCAACAGTTACTACCCGTTCGTTCCCACCGGTGAGAATGCTGGCGAACGAGATCGAGAGACCGAGAGGATGTTGGGATCGGCGGTTCGCTCTGCGGGGCTGAAGACCGAGAATTCGTTGACAGAATGGCTCGGGCTGTGGGGCATTCCTTTCTGAGATCGAATCGACCTCGGGCAACTCAACTGTGAAGCCCACATTGGCAGTCGTTGCGCCCGAGCGATTTTTGGCGCAAGGTTTGGTCGGCATCGAAGGTATCGAATCTGTTTCGGTCCTGAATGTCTCAAAATGCCCAACTGGGTTGCCTGCGGGAACCACCGGACTGTTGATTTACGCTCCCGACGATCAACGTGTCGACGTCGATATCTCGCGTTTGGTCGACGAAGCCTTCAAGATCGGTATCCCGATCCTCGGCTCGGCGGGTGGATCGCATACGCTCAATGTCGCTTTGGGTGGTGATGACGCTGAAGAAACACCTTGCCACGTACCGTATGAAGAGTCGGATCGTCAGCGCAATTCGATCTTTCTTGCTCCCGGAGCCAAGGTCTCTTCAACCATCGGAGGATCGGGTTGGTTGTCGATAAATTGCCATCATCACAGCGGTATTTCGCAGGCGAGTCTGGCCCCTGAAACGATGGCCTCGGCAATTGCCGATGACCGCATCGTAGAAGCGTTTGAGATGCCCGGCCACCGGTGGGTGATAGGTGTTCAGTGGGACATATTCGGAGCAACCCGCTTGCCTCGCGGTTTCGACAGTGTCTGGTTGGCGTTTATAGAGCGCGTTGCAGGCAAATAGTGGCGTTTATGGACTTGAAACGCTAATTGTTTGAGGTTGAACGCGTCGTTTTTTGAAGCGGTCGATTCAGGGAAACGGTAGAATCTAAGTTAGACGAATCCGAGTTTGCGCGCGTCGAAATTCAATCGTTTTCGCAGTAGGCGCGAACCCCTGAATTGATCAATCTCTGCAAGGTGAAATTGGCATGGTAATCGGCTCCGAATTGGGCGAAATTCGGACGAGAGGCATCGAAGAGGAGATGCGCTCGTCATACCTCGACTACGCGATGAGCGTGATCGTATCGCGAGCCCTCCCGGATGTCAGAGACGGCCTTAAACCCGTGCAGCGTCGCATCCTCTACGCGATGCACGACCAAGGGATGCGCCCCGGTTCTTCTTACAAGAAATGTGCGCGCTTGGTCGGCGACGTGTTGGGCAAATACCACCCTCACGGCGATTCCCCTGTATACGAAGCACTCGTCCGAATGGCGCAGCCATTCTCGATGCGGGAGCCTCTGGTAGACGGTCAGGGGAACTTCGGTAGTGTCGACGGTGACCCGCCTGCCGCGATGCGTTACACCGAGTGCAAACTCGCGCCGATCACCGAGTACATGCTCGGTGACATCGAACGTGAGACCGTCGACTGGCAGGAGAACTTCGACCAGTCGTTGAAGGAACCGACGGTCTTGCCGGCGCGGTTGCCAAATCTTCTCGTCAATGGAGCATCCGGTATCGCAGTTGGGATGGCTACGAACATCCCGCCACACAACGTAGCTGAAGTGTGTGACGCCGTAGTAATGCTCGTTCGAAATCCGAACGCAACGGTCGAAGAGTTGATGCAGCACGTCAAGGGGCCGGATTTTCCGACCGGTGCCCACATTTGGGGATCAGAAGGCATTAGGAATGCCTACGCCACCGGTCGCGGTCGCATCATCGTGCAAGCAACTGGCGAAATCGAAGATGTGCCGAGGCAGGACCGCAAGCGTATCGTCTTCACCGAGATTCCGTTTCAAGTCAACAAGTCGACGCTGATCCAACGGATCGCGGAGTTGATCAAGACCCGTAAGGTCGAGGGTGTTTCAGAGGTACGAGACGAATCAGACCGACGAGGCATGCGCATCGTATTGGAACTGCGTCGTTCAGCTTCGCCGGCGATCGTGATGAACAACCTTTACAAGCACACCTCGCTGCGCTCGTCGTTCTCGGTGAACATGATCGGTCTCGTGCGTGGTGCTCCTCGGGTGTTGAACCTGAGGCAGGTGCTCCAGTACTATATCGAGTTCCGCGAAGAGGTAGTGCGCAGGCGGGCAGAGTTCGATCTCAAGAAAGCTCGTGCGCGACTAGAGGTCTTGGAAGGTCTCCGGATCGCGATCGACAATCTCGACCGCGTCATACAGATCATTAGGGGTTCGGCGGACGTCGAAGAGGCACGCACAAGCCTGATCGCTGAGTTCGGGTTCTCGCTGGTTCAAGCCCAAGCGATCTTGGACATGCAGCTACGTCGCTTGGCTGCGTTGGAACGGGAGAAGCTCGAGAACGAGTACAAGGAGCTTCTTGAGACCGTCGAACGCTTGGAGGCGTTGCTTGCTGATCCTGCAAAGGTGAGTTCCGAGGTGGTCAAAGAGACGCACCAGCTCAAGCGGAAGTACGGCGGCGAGCGTCGCACCGTTATTCACCCCGAGGAGCTAGGCGAATTCCGACGCGAGGATATCGAGCCTCACGAAGACGTCGTTATTACGTTGACACAAGGTGGCTACATAAAGCGCGTCAAGCTTGACACTTACCGCAAGCAGCATCGCGGCGGCAAAGGAGTTAGTGGTCAACGGCTGACGAAGGCCGACGACATCACCGGGTTTTTGCAGGTTGCTGACACGCACGACACGCTGCTGTTCTTCACCGATCACGGTCGCGTCTACTCCACGCGTGTTTTTGAGCTTCCACCAGATCAGTCGCGACAATCGCGAGGCACGTTAGTGCACAACCTCGGGTTCAACATTGGACCAGGTGAGACTGTCAGGCAGATGATGGTTGTGACCGATATGCAAGCACCTGAGACCTATCTTGCTTTGGCGACCAAGCACGGTGATGTCAAGCGGATGCCGGTTGAAGCGTTTGCGAATATCAACCGCGCCGGTCTGAACTGCTACCGGCTAAAGCCGAAAGAAGAACTGATATCGGTGGCGATGGCACATAACGATGACGATCTGATCATGGTCACCAAGAAAGGTCAGTCGATTCGCTTTGCCAGTTCCGAACTAGCGTCGCGGTCGCGCCAAGCTGGCGGTGTGCGAGGCATCAGGTTGGACAAAGGCGATGAAGTGGTAGGCATGGATGTGGTCGACGATGAAGGGTACCTGTTGATCATTGGTACGAAGGGGCGGGGGAAACTCACGAAGCTTCGGCACTACGGACCGCAGGGTCGCGGAGGCAAAGGTCTGAAGACGCTAAATATCACTCGCAACACTGGGAACGTGGCTGCGGCCACTGTTATCGACGAAGAGTTGAGGACCGACGAGACTGGGAAGTTGATGGTTCTTACCGCTCGAGGTCAAATCGTCAGAACGTCGCTCAAGGAAATCCGGGAAACGGGTCGTTCGGCACAGGGCGTGAAGATCGTGGCCCTTGACGAACGCGATGCAGCGGCCGCTATCGCCGTCGCCGAGAAGACCTAGGACGCCATCACCCGTGCATCTCGGACCATTCGGGTTAATCCGATTGGTCTTCGATGTGCAAACAGTCGCTTCGCCTCTGGCTCCAAGGACGCGAGTTCTGCGGCGTTTGCGACCTGAGTACTCCTAATGTTGGGCGAACTTGGGCGTGGCATATATCGGTTTCGTTACTACGTTGTAATCGCGTGGGCGATCGCTTTGTTGGTGATGCTGCCCGTCGCACCACGGGCACAAGAGAAACTCTTGCCGGGCGGATTCTCGAACGAAGATTTCCCATCATCTGAGGCCCGAGAACTGCTTAAAGAACGGTTCGATCGATCTGAGATTGGACTGATCTTCATCGTCAGCCGGGAAGGACTCGATCCGTATTCGCCTGAGTTTGTTGAGGATGCTACCCAGCTGATCGAACAACTCGTAGCGAACTCTCACGTCGTCGAGGTCAGGTCTTACCTGACTGAACCGTCATTGGTTTCGGATGACGGCCGAATGGCAATCATTGCCGCCGACCTCGATCAGGACATCGAGGAGTCGTTGATCGTTCTGGATGACATCAATGCGGATCTTGATGCTGGCGAACTGGATCTGGTGATGACAGGTGCTCCGCCGCTTTACCGAGACATCGTGATCGCGAGTGGCGATGATTTCCGTCGTGGGGAGATCATAGCGTTTCCTTTGGCCGTAATCGCGCTCCTTTTGGTTTTTGGGACCGTCGTGGCTGCCGTGATGCCCGCAGCGGTTGGTGGAGTAGCGGTTGCGGTTGGTCTCGGCGTCATCTACTACGTTGCAGATTGGCGTGACATGTCCGTGTTGGCGTTCAACATCATCACGTTGCTCGGCATCGGCATGGGGATCGACTATTCGCTCTTCTATGTAAACCGGTTCAAAGAAGAACTTGCTAAAGGGGTGACTGTTCAAGACGCCATCGCCGAAACCCATTCACGCGCTGGTGTCGCCATCCTGTTCTCAGGTGTGACGAGCGTCATCGGCGTCTCTTCGCTGTTGCTTTTTGATCTGACGGTGCTCGATTCAATCGGGATTGGCGCCGTAGTCGTGATCTCGATTGCTCTTCTTTCTGCTCAAACGCTGATGCCGGCTGTGCTAAGCATCGTCGGTCATCGTGTCAATCGCATCTCGGTTTTACCGTCGTGGCACATTGGCGAGAACGTCTGGGCCAAGATGGCCGAGAACGTCATGCGCCGACCGTTTCTGTTCCTCATACCAACGGTTGCGTTGTTGGTCGCATTGGCGATCCCGTTTAAGGACATCCGCCCCGGCACCGTTGATGCGACCATCTTGCCGGAGCGCTTCGAGTCCCGGCAAGGTTTCGACTTGCTTCAGGATGAATTTGGTTGGGACATCACAACGGAACTGGTTGTCGCTTACACGTTCGATGGCGATCCATTTGCAGATAGCAACCTCGAGACGCTTTACGCATTCGGGCAGGCATTGAATGATCTTTCCAACGTCGACCGCGTTTCCAGCATCGTTAATCTGCGTCCGACACTTGGAGTGACGGACTACAAGAACCTCTATCGTCACCCCGAAGCGATTTACGATGCAGATGCCCGCCACTTGTTGAACGACAGTATTCGTGAAGGCGTGGCTCTCTTTTACGTAAGCGCAGACATGCACCCGTTTTCGTCAGATGCGCGGCGTCTTGTCGATGAGATCCGCGCTTTCCGAGTTCCGGCAAACCAGAAGATCTACGTCGATGGTGGCGCAGCGCACACCACTGACCTCGTGGGATCGCTTTACGGCCGTTTCCCATTGGTTGCCGGCGTGGTCATTTTGCTCACGTTCGTGTCGTTGATGGTTTTGTTCAGGTCGATCGTGATACCGCTTAAGGCGGTCGTTCTGAACGTATTGAGTATTTTGGCCAGTTTCGGAGCACTCGTCTGGGTTTTCCAGCAAGGCAACCTTAGTGGGCTGTTGAATTTCGAAGGATTGGGCGTCACCGAAGCAACGTCGCCTATTGTCTTGTTTGCGATCCTCTTCGGACTCAGCATGGACTACGAGATATTCCTGTTGTCACGCATCCGCGAGGCATACACAACCACGGGCAGCAATCGTGAAAGTGTCAAACTGGGCCTCCAAAGGAGTGGAACCATCATCACTGGCGCAGGCTCCATATTGATAGTGGTCGGAGGCAGTTTCGTTCTTGCCGAGGTTTTGACTGTAAAGGCAATCGGCTTTGGTTTGGCGCTAGCCATCTTCATTGACGTAACCATCGTTCGCATCCTCGTCGCACCATCGTTGATGAGATTGTTGGGCAAATGGAATTGGTGGATGCCGGCATGGCTCGATCGCATATTGCCGGAGATCCAAGCAAACTGATGAAAATCGCACGGAATATCGCGGTCGTGGTCTCGGTCTTGGGTGCCTTGATCGTTGCCGGGTGTACCGCCACGATCCAACCTAGAGAGATACCCGCTCCTCGCGATCCAGAACCGACACCTGCTCCGCGTTCGTTGGACCTCCCAGCGGACGACGCATCGCATCGCGCTCCCATCGAATGGTGGTACTACAACGGACATCTCGCCTCGGAAAACGGAGCTGAATATTCATTCCACTTCGTGATTTTCCAAACCGAGAACGACGATGGTTCGTCGACGTTCGAAGTTGGCCAGGCGGGAATCACGGACGTTGATTCCAAAGAACACATTGGACTGATTTCAGAAAGCATCGCATCACAAAATGTTTTGAACGACGAGGCCACCGATAGCCTACTCGATTTAGATCTTGAGAATTTCGCTTTGAGAATCGCCTCTGACGGTTCACATTCGCTCGCTGCGTCCGACTCGTCGGACGGTACGAAACTGAGCCTGCGGACCTCAAAACCGACCGCTACGATGCTGCATCAAGGAATCGGATGGATGGACTGGCCGTTCGGTTGGACCTACTACTACTCCTATCCGCGGATGCAGGCCGAGGGAACCATCACGCTCAACGGTCAAGAAAACACCGTGACAGGAGAAATATGGTTCGATCATCAATGGGGAGATTTTTTCGTTATCGGCAAACCTGCCGGGTGGCAATGGTTCGCCCTACAACTGGACGACGGGCGATCTCTAATGGTTTCTGAGGTGCGTGGAGCAGAAGGGCAAGTTCTGGCCGTTGACGGTACATTGGTCGCCTCAGATTCCAACCACCAAGTGTTGGAGGCTGAAACCGACGGTATCACCATCGACGTGTTGGACTACTGGACCAGCCCAGAAACGGGCGGAGAATATCCTGCATCGTGGCGGCTACGCATCGAGAGCTTGGATTTCGACGTCACGATGACTCCAACCGTAGCCGACCAGGAAGTTCCCGCGTTGCCTTACGCAAATCAGGCTGCGGCGTATTGGGAGGGAAGGGTCGACGTCCGTGAGACCAGCAACGGCAAATCGATTGGCCTAGCTTTTGTCGAACTCTCAGGTTATGTCGACCCGCAACCGCTCGTTTGGCAGAACGACACTAGGTGAATTGCCGTCGTTTAGCGGCGCGATTATCGATGTGCCGGTACGTCATATCGGTATAATTTCGTTGCAGGAATCACCCGCAATTTCCATGACGAACACAGAGATCACTTCGGACTTGTTTCGAACCGCATGGTCATTGTTCGCGACTGGAGTGACAGTCATCACAACCGCCGATTCCGAAGGAACAGGCGTGCACGGTATGACCGCGAACGGGGTCGCGAGCATTTCTCTAGATCCGCCATTGGCTATGGTCACGATCGGGCTCGAGCGCAACACCTTGCCTTTGATCGTCCAACACCAAAGGTTTGGCATCAGCGTTCTGACGACTGACCAACGTGGCACTGCCAGGCACTTCACTGTGCCTGATGAGGTAAGGGAAACGTTGCCACAGCCAGAAACCGAAGTTCTTGGCAAATCCAAAGTGATTTCGGGATCTTTAGCGAGCATGGACTGCAAGGTGGTCAAAACTGTTCCCGCCGGTGACCATATGGTCTTCCTCGCCGAGATCGAACACATCAAAATCGGTTACGGGCATCCGTTGATCTTCTACCAAAGCCACTTCGCAGCCTTGGCTTGATACATATCTGATACGCGCCGTGCTTGGTCGGCGTGCCAATCGCGTTAATGTAGAATCGGAGAGTTGATTCAAAGCGAACCGTCGCTTCATTGCGCCTCAACGAGATGTCCGAAAACTACGCAATAGTTGCTACTGGCGGTAAACAGTACCGCGTCCGGCCCGGCGATCTGCTCGACGTCGAGAAGTTGCCATTTCCTGAAGGCGATACCATCACTCTCGACGAGGTGCTGCTCGCTTGTGTTGACGGTGAAGTGGAGGTAGGTAGTCCTACTGTGGAAGGCGCCCAAGTCGTAGCAACGATTCTGTCGCACGGCCGCGAACGAAAAAAGACGGTTTTCAAGTACAAAAACAAGACCCGCTACCGAATCAAGCGCGGGCACCGACAGCCGATCACTTCGCTGGAAATCACCGGCATCGAAGTTTGATCGATCACTATCAAATTCGGAGCTGAATCATGGCACACAAAAAGGGTTCCGGAACATCTAGGAACGGACGAGACAGCGCTGGTCGACGCCTGGGCGTCAAAGCATTTGGCGGAGAAATCGTCACCGCTGGTTCCATTTTGGTCCGACAGCGAGGCACACGCTTTCACGCTGGCACCAACGTAGGAATGGGACGTGATCACACGCTCTTCGCTACTGTTGACGGCACGGTGCGGTTCGACTATGTCCGCCAAGACAAGCGACGTATCAACGTCGACGCGATAGCTGTCTAGTTGAGACGACTGCTCGAAGAATCACACTCGATATGAAAACCGACATCCATCCGACTTACTATCCCGAAGCACGAGTTATCTGTGCTTGCGGTGTTGAAGGAATGATCACCGGCTCGACGAAGGAAGAGATCCGCGTTGAGGTTTGCAGCCATTGCCACCCGTTCTGGACCGGCGAGCAACGCATCGTTGACACAGAGGGGCGGGTCGAGCGCCTGATGCGCCGTTACGGCATGTCGATGCAAGAGTGATCCTTTCCCAGGTTGTAGCGTGTCATTCGAACTGACGGCATTTCCGCCGAACAGTTCGGCTACGTCGAAATTCTTGCTCTCGTTCGACGCCTCCGCGAGCGTTTCGTCTGAGTCTCTCAGTCTGCAACCTCGAAATGTCTGAACCTGAGAAGACGAGCGGTCGAACGCACAATCCGCCGGCGCTGTACGGCGGTCAGGCGATCATCGAAGGGGTGATGATCCGCGGTGCCCGAGCATGTTCCGTTGCAGTTCGTCGCGGCGACGGTTCAATTCACCACGAGACGATTCCATTGCTTGGTTGGGCGAACGGTCAGCTTCGGAGGATTCCCTTGGTACGCGGTGTGTTGGTTCTGGCTGAAACGCTGGTGATCGGGATGCGCGCGTACACCATCGGGGCCAATCTACAGATCAAAGATGCTGGCGAAGATGAAGACGCCGAAATCGGGGCGTTAGGCATGGGGTTGATGACCGCGGTTGCATTCGTCTTCGGTATCGCGCTGTTTTTCTTGTTGCCGCTGTTTCTGTCGCGTCCAGTCGAAGAGCAGTCACACTTCCTTGCCAATGTTGTCGAAGGACTGGCGAGGTTAGTCATATTTCTGATCTACATCTGGGCTATCGGATTGATGAAAGACATCAAGCGCATGTACGGGTATCACGGCGCTGAACACATGACGATACACGCGCTGGAGCATGGACTTCCACTGATCCCGAGTGAGATCCGAAAGTTCTCGCCGGCCCATCCTCGTTGCGGAACTTCGTTTCTCCTGACGGTGGTCGTAGTGTCGATCATCGTGTTCATGTTCGTGCCTCGAGAACCTTTGTGGATGCTGGTCGGATCGCGTATCGTATTGATCCCGGTCATCGCGGCGATCAGTTACGAGTTCATCAGGTTCACCGGGTTACACAGCGGCAATCTGTTCGCCGACTTGGTTGGAATGCCGAACCTTTGGCTCCAGAAACTCACTACCGCCCAACCTGACGACGAGATGATCGAGGTCGCAGTAGCGGCGATGGAAACGGCGATCGAGATCGACCAAAAACAGCCCGTTTAGGTTAGATTTAGCGGCTAAATTTCAGCGTCGCCTGCGCGCCAACTCAGCCCAGACATCTTCAATCGGAACACCGACGGATTCGAGCAGCGTCACACAGTTGTAGATCAAGTCGGCCATCTCCGACGCTACGTGCTCAGTGTCTCCGGTGGCAGCAGCCAACCCTGTCTCACCCGCTTCTTCGATCACCTTTTGCGCGATGCGGCTCGGACCGGCAGCGAGCAGCTTAGCGGTGTAGGAGTTATCCGGCATCTCGACTGCGCGCTGATGAATGATGTCGACCAGATCGAACAGAATGCCCGGACCATTCCGGTTGGATCCTTCCGCATTCGGATCAACGGAGGTGTGGAAGCATGACAACTCACCGGTGTGGCACGCCGCGCCGACGGGTTCGGCAATTACGAGCAATGCATCACCGTCGCAGTCTTGTTTAAGATCGACGACGTTTAGATAGTCTCCAGACGTCGAACCCTTCTCCCAGAGAGTTTTTCGGCTGCGGCTATAAAACCAGACGTGAGGACCAGCGATCGTCCGTTTCAGCGCTTCCCGATTCATGTGAGCAACCATCAACACCTCTCTGGTGTTCGCGTGTTGCACAACGGCGGTCAACAGGCCGCGGTCATCGAATTGAATCATCGTTTCCGTTCGCCAAATTCTGGACGGATCAATCTACAGGGCGTACCGGTAGTCCGGCCTTCGACATATGTTCTTTGACGTCCGCTATTCTCAGAGTTCCGTAGTGGAACAACGAGGCTGCCAAAACGGCGTCAGCCCCACCTTCGATTATCGCGTCGGAGAAATGTTCAACCTTGCCGGCGCCGCCGCTGGCGATGAGAGGGATGGTGACACGGCTCGAAATAGCGTTCAACATTTCGAGGTCGTAACCAGTTTGCTGACCGTCGAAATCCATACTGGTAACTAGCAGTTCGCCCGCGCCCAAATTTGCCCCATGTTCGGCCCATTCAATTGCATCGAGATCTGTCGGTCGCCGACCGCCGTGCGTGTAAACCTGCCAGGACAAGTCGCCATTTTGTGGGCGACCGTTGCCTCGACGCCGCGCGTCAATAGCAAGCACCACGCACTGTGATCCGAACTCGCGAGCGCACTCTTCAATAAGAGAAGGATTGGCGACCGCAGCCGAGTTGATGCTGACTTTTTCCGCCCCCGCTTCAAGCATCCTGCGCATGTCGTCTCGGGATCGTATCCCACCGCCGACGGTTAGGGGAATGAACACCTCGGCGGAGACCCGCATGACGACATCCACCATTGTGTTTCGTGCATCAGAAGACGCGGTGATGTCGAGGAAAACGAGTTCGTCAGCACCCTCCGCGTCGTACAGATTCGCGAGCTCAGCTGGATCGCCGGCATCTCTGATTTCGATGAAACTGACACCCTTGACGACGCGACCTTTGTCAACGTCGAGACACGGTATGACGCGGTTAGTTAACACGATTTTTGAGAAACGTCACTCAATTTGAGATTGCGCGACGCTTGCGGTACACGTGCACGTATCGTTGCACGCCTAATGTTCGTCGAGTGATCGGGGACATATCGTGCTCCGTCGCCCATTTCTCGACCCGTCCGGGATCTACTCGCTTGGATTTTGCCGGCCCGTTGTCACCTCGCGCGTTCGTGGAGAACCAATCGGCGATCAGCATCCAACCACCGCCGGGCAAGAGCTTAGATACCGCCGAAAAGAGCCGTGCGGGGCTAGTAGTCGCGTGCAACGCGTCGATAACGACAATTCCGTCCGCGTCTACCTCAGTAGCGCTGAAGTCGTTGGCATCGATCAATGTGGGCATGACGTTGGTCAGGTGGACTCGCTCAACTTCGGTTGTCAGTTCGTCAAGCACCGATTGATCGTAGTCCAAGGCGATAACACTGCCGTCATAGACGTACTTGGCGATGGGGATCGTAAGACCATCGATGTTCCCACCTAGGACAGCGACGTGTTGCGAGCGATGGATCGGCAACAAGGAGATGATCGCGTGAGGATCGATTTGATCGTTGAACGTGTGCCAGCTTGCGGTAGGTCTTGTGGTCAATGTTCGTCTCTCGAGTCGATTCCTGATTTTTCGTTTATAGCGAACGACGATTCTTTACTATTCGCTGACGGAACGGATGGCTTCAGCCAAGTTCAGAGAGCCGGTGTAGATAGCCATGCCCGTGATCGCACCAGCGGCGCCAATATCGCGCAGCCGGATCACGTCTTCAACTGTTGCGATTCCGCCTGCCACCATAACTGGATATTCTATTTCCCTCACGACCTCGCCCACAGCGTCGAAATTCGGATGTGACAGCGTGCCGTCCCGCGCGGTATCCGTATAAATGAAATTGCGTACTGCGCGTTTTTTCGACATTTCTTGCAGCAAGTCGGTTGCTCTCAATGACGTTTCGGCGAGCCAACCCCGCGTGCGCACAACGCCGTCGTTCGCATCGACGGAAACGCAGACGTGGTCGGGTCCGAACTTGTCGATGGATTCTTCCACCAATTCAGGGTGTTCGACGGCCGCTGTCCCAAAGATCACTGTTTGAACTCCTATCTGCAGTACGGCCGCAGCATCCTCGACAGTTCTTACGCCGCCGCCCATCTGGACCGGTAAATCCACAGCATTCACCACTCGACTGACGACTTTAGCGTTGGTACGTTTACCGTCTTTAGCACCGTCCAAATCGATTACATGCAGCCGACGAGCACCCATGTCAACCCAACGCAGGGCCGCGTCCACTGGATCCTCGTCGAAAACGGTCTCTTGTTCGTAGTCGCCTTTGAATAATCGGGCACAGCGTCCGTGTCGGATATCTATGGCTGGTATGACTTCCATCCGCGTCGTTTCCGTGAACCGATCAGGCTGTTCGTTTCGCGAAATCGAGGAAACTGGCGTAGATATCCAGACCGGATTTCCCACTTTTTTCGGGGTGGAACTGGGTTCCCACTATGTTGCCTCTCACTACCGCTGCGCACACGTCCAAACCGTGTGGCGAAGTAGCGGCGACATCTTCAGGGTTATTCGTTGCACAGTGGTACGAGTGCACGAAGTAGAAAAACGAATCTTGTGAGATTCCTTGGAATATCGGGTGACGAGGAACTGCATCGTCACGGAAATGCACGGTGTTCCAGCCCATGTGGGGGATCTTCAGATAACGCCCATTAGTTTCAGATGTCATCAACGGAAGTCTGACGACGTCGCCACCCAGCACACCCAGACCGGGCAGTTCACCTTCCTCAGAGCGTTCGAACAATATTTGCATTCCCAAGCAGACGCAGAGCAATGGCCTCCCTGAGGCTGCATATTCCCTGATCGGGTCGGGCAGGTCGAAACTGTTTAGCTGCGACATCACTGCATCGTTAGCTCCGACACCAGGCAAAATCGCGGCGTGGGATGATGCCAAAACATCGGCGGAAGTCGTGACGACCGGATCGCCTCCGACGACTCGCACAGCCTTCTCGACGCTGTGTATATTCGCTGCGCCGGTGTTGATGATTGCGAGACGAAATGGTTTCACGCCTGCCGCCTCGTGCCTGTAACCAATTCGGCCGGCAAGTCGCGGTCGAGGTATCTTGCCATCATGAAGATGCAATCGGACAATCGGTTCAGCCAAACGAGTAGAACTGAGTTTTGGATCAATCCATCGTCGTAAAGCGCGACTGCCACACGTTCCAAGTCGCGAACCTTGCATCGCGCCACGTCTAGCAAAGCGGAAGCCAGCGACGCGCCGGGGATAGTGAAGGCAGGAGGCAATTCAACCTCCGCTTCTAAATCTCCCAGCAACCGATCTAAATCGGTAACGTGCTGCTCGCCAATCGTCTCGAAGTGCTGATGCAACTGTTGAAGTCGATCTGTAGTTGTGGTCAATTCGGCGTTGGCAAGAAACATCAACCTTTGAATCTCAAGCAACTCGTCATGCAAAAAGTCTGAGTCGCATGCCGCCCGCGCGACGCCAAGTGCGCTCACCGCTTCGTCTCCGATACCGTTCGCTTCGACTCGGCGGTCGGACTTTGGCACTCGACCACCATAGAGCAGCGACGTCTCGCCGCTGTCTCCGTGCTTCGTGCTGATCGAATTCCTGACCAATCGGGTTGATATAAGATGTGTACCGACAGATGAATACGATTCTATGTTCAACCCGCTACCAATCTTGCGCGCTTGACTGGTGCGGTAGCGACGATCTCAGAGAATCATTTCATTCGGTGATCAGCCCAAACTAAATCCCATCACGAAATCGATGACTGTCGCCCAACAACCCTCAGTGCCCATCAGTACCGTGCGAGTCACAGAGAAGGCAGCCTCTAAGGCGATGGAGTTCGCGCGCAGGGCGGGACGCGAACGCTGCGGCCTCAAAATCGCAGTGCAGGGCGGTGGCTGTTCAGGATTGCAATACGTCTTGGAGTTGGTCGATGGACCGGACGATACCGATAAGATCATCAGCGAAAACGGCATCGAAGTCTATATCCCGAAAAGAGCGTTCGTATTCTTGGCAGGGACCGTTTTAGATTTCTCGGACGGCTTGAATGGTCGCGGGTTTGAATTCCACAATCCGAACGCCAAGCGAACTTGCGGATGCGGCGATTCTTTCGCCGTGTGATTTCACCGCAATGGCGACCATTGCGCAATCGAACGCTCTGAACCTCGACGACACTTGGGCGGCATATCAAGACCGCGGGGCAGCGGTCATCGTTCCAACGTTCGGTTCAACGCTGCGACACGCTGGCGTTGACACCCTTGATCTACTCCATCGCTTGACGACCAATTCGATTCTTGATCTTCAGGAGGGTGCATCCTGCCAGACGATCTTGACGAACGAGAAAGGGCGGATTGTTGACGTTTTCTGGGTAGTCAAGCAATCAGCCGACGAAATACTTCTACTGTCTGATTCCCCTGATCCATCTCCAACCTTGGAATGGATCGATCGCTACACGATCATCGAGGACGCCGCACTGTCAGACGTTTCGGCTCAAATGGCGCGATGGTACGTGGTAGGTCCTAAAGCGACAACGGCACTAGCCGATGCGTTTTCCGATCAGAATTTCTGTTCAACTGCCATAGGATCAACAGTGAAACTTGGCACCAATGGATCCGAAACAGGATTCGCCCTTCGAACTGATTCGCCAGTCCAAAACACATGGATGGTCGTCTGCGCTCGGTCGGGTGAGAGGGTGATCTCTCAAAAGATCGGAAGCGCGGGATTGCCGGCGGATTCGAACGAACTGTTTCACTACCTACGAGTGCGAAACCAATCTCCGATCGGAGGCAGCGATCTGACGTTGGAAGTAAATCCGCTCGAAGCTGGTTTGATGGACTTGGTCGATTTCGAAAAAGGATGCTACGTCGGGCAAGAGGTAATCGCTCGACTCGACACCTACGAAAAAGTGCAGCGAACATTGGTGGGGTTTTCGCAGACACGGCCGAGTTCGGATGGAGATGACGTTGCTCCGCAGGATCAGATCACATCTGAAGAAACGACGAGAAGTATTGGATGGATTTCATCGGTCGCACGCGCACCGTTATCCGGCGATTTGATCGGTCTAGCTTACGTCCGAAAATCGCATACACAACCAGGTACCGCGTTAACCACGGACCGAGGCGGGATGATTAAGGTGTTGCCGCGAGAGATCTAAGCGGTAACACGGAAAGATGGTTTCGGAGTGGAGCGGGAGACGGGATTCGAACCCGCGACACCCTGCTTGGAAGGCAGGCACTCTACCACTGAGTTACTCCCGCGCCGTCAGACATCATTGTACGCCGTCGGGATCGGAGCCTTCCGTTTGTAGCTTTGTAGAATCATTGAGTCTGCAAATCGCAAGCTGGTGAGTTCAAAAATGAAGACGACAGGGTTCCAGACGGTAGTACTGGGCACACCGTGGCGCAACCTCACGTACTGCATCATCGAGACGGATGAGGGCGTAACGGGAATCGGCGAAGCTCGGGTACTCGGGAAGACGCATACCGTCTGCGAATATCTCAAGGACGCCGAACGTCATTTCATAGGCCACGACCCGTTCGATATCGAAGCGCTTTATCGTCGCATGACGTTACTCGATTTCGGCAAGCCGGGCGAGGTGGTGCACACCGGATTGGCGCTGGTCGAATTGGCGTTCTGGGACATCATCGGCAAATCCTGTAGCCAGCCGGTCTACAAATTGCTCGGCGGCCAAGTCGCCGATCGCGTTCAAGCGTACGCAAACGGTTGGTACACGGTCGAACGTGCGCCCGAACAGTTCGCCGCGGCGGCACAACGAGTTATCGACCGAGGCTATCGGGCGATGAAGTTCGATCCTTTCGGCAATGGCGATCTGGAACTTGATCGAGACGAGTTCTTCAAGTCACTTGATCTCATCGAAGCTGTCGCATCGGTCGCGGGCACTCACGCCCAAATCATGATCGAGATGCACGGTCGATTCGCCCCGCATCAAGCTCGAGAAATCGCTCGTCATATCGATCGCTACAACATTGGTTGGATCGAAGAGCCAGTCAGACCTGGAGATGTACCTGCCTTAACCTCGGTCCGGAGCCATACTGGATTGCCCATCGCCACAGGTGAACGGCTGTACGGTGCGCCCGAATTTCGTGAGATTTGGGGAAGCCAGACGGTGGACGTGATCCAACCGGATATCACGCAATGCGGCGGTATTCTCGAAGTCAAGAAGATTGCGTCGACTGCGGAGAGTTATTCGATTATGGTGGCACCCCACAATGTTGGCGGCATCATTTCAACGATGGCAGCGTTGCATTTGTGTTTGACGTTGAGAAACGTCAAAATCCTCGAACATTTCAATGATTTCGCCGATCCCCAAGTCAAAAATGCGGGAACCAACTACCCCGAAGTGGTTGACGGGTATTTTCCGATCCCGGACAAACCGGGTTGGGGCATTGAATTGAACGAAGAATTCATTCGCTCACAACCGCCAAACTATACTGAAAATGGAGTGATCGCGGACCCGGGGCTCAACATGTTCGTTAATGCCGAATGGGCGAAGCGCGGTCAAACCGATTAATTCCCAACGACCACAAAATCGACGTCATTGACGGCGTCACAGAAATCGCCGGAAGAGGTAAATGTCAAATACAGCCGTATCCGAAGCAAACCGCTTGATCGATCCACATGGCGGCGTCCTAGTGAACCTGATTGTGGATCCGCAACGACGTGCCGAGCTGGAATCGGAAGCAGTCAACCTCCCGAAGTGGGAACTGACACCGCGGCAACTATGCGACATTGAACAGATACTTACCGGTGCCTTTTCGCCGCTGACAGGATTCATGAATCGCGACGACTACGAGGGCGTTCGCGACGAAATGCGACTCACGAGTGGCGTGCTCTGGCCAATGCCGATTGTCCTCGATCTCCCAGCCGGTGTCGCGGCATCGCTCTCGAGCGGCGATAGGTTGGCTCTGACGCACCCGGAGGGTGTCTTGATGGCCGTGTTGACCGTGGGCGATGTGTGGAAACCTGATCGTCTGGACGAAGCAGTCAAAGTATTCGGCACATCAGATGAGGGGCATCCTGGCGTCAACACCGTCATTAACCAGACAGCCGATTACTACGTGGGCGGTTCGTTGGAGGGCGTGCG
Organism: Dehalococcoidia bacterium; assembly: GCA_965204425.1. GTDB lineage: Bacteria > Chloroflexota > Dehalococcoidia > Lucifugimonadales > Lucifugimonadaceae > Bin127. The sequence goes on along the minus strand of OZ241990.1, from coordinate 1,106,166 downwards.
AGATTCGCAACACCACACTTACCCGGCTCTGCGTCAAACCCCATCTGAGCTACGGGAAATCTTCCAAGAGAATGGTTGGTCGCGCGTCGTCGCGTTCCAAACTCGCAACCCGATGCACCGCGCACACGCAGAGTTGACGAAGCGAGCGGCAGAACAAGTGTCCGCGAATCTGTTGATCCACCCGGTTGTTGGCCTAACAAAACCAGGGGATGTCGAGTACCACACGCGTGTCCGTTGTTACCGGGCGGTTCTGGATGGCTATGAAGACAATTCGGCAACAATGAGCCTTCTGCAGCTAGCCATGCGAATGGGCGGCCCTCGGGAAGCCGTGTGGCACGCTATCGTGCGAAAGAACTACGGGTGCACGCATTTCATCGTCGGCAGAGACCACGCCGGACCTGGCAACGATGCCAACGGCAATCCGTTCTACGGCCCCTATGATGCCCAGTACTTAGTAGAGGAGTACCGTGACGAGCTGGAAATCGAGGTCGTCACCTTCCAAGAAATCGCGTACGACGGCACGACAGGCCGATATGTCTCGACTGACGAGTTGAATGAAGACTCGGAAGTGATGAATCTTTCCGGCACCGAGCTGCGAGACCGCCTACAGACCGGCGCAGATATTCCCGAGTGGTTTTCGTTCCCAAGCGTCATTACGGAGCTGCGGAGATCTTACCCGGAGACTGGTGAACGCGGTTTCAACGTGTCGCTTATCGGCGATTGCGCAGCAACCAACGCTTCGATCGGTAACGCCATAGCTGAGATGCTGTTGGAGGATGGTTCCCGACCGGTCACTCTGCTGGATGACCCCGGTTTGTCGAAATCGACGCTTGATCTGGTCGCTCGTGAAGTAACCCGCAACGGCGGTGCTGTGATCTCAGTCCCGAGCGAGACGAGAAACGCCAGTGCGGAAAACGACGCCGATGGGACCGGCATATTCTTGTTGGCGCAAGTTGGTGATGTCGACCAATTCGACGGTTCTGCCGATATCCAAATCGATTCAAAGTCATCACCTGGCGACGCCGCGCAAGCCGTGATAGCTCACCTTGCTTCGTTGGGATTGATATGTTGAATGTCAAATTGTGCTTTTTGAACCATCAAATACATTTAAACCGCGCAAAGCAATAGATGGAATGAAAGCACAACCGAAACTCGGCAGGCATCCAAAACTGAATCAACAAACGTAAACAAATACGTCGGCTACCAAATATAACGATTCATGTATTACTTGGAGTCGTTAATCGATGTATAGTTTGGTGATTGCTTGATGTGAACGAGGAATGACGACGACATGAAAATCGAGAACATTTCCCTACGAGAGGTGCAAGAGGTCTGGGAGACTAATCGGAGATTTGCCGCAACATCTCGGTCACCTGAGATGATTGCCCTAGTCGACGCGCTATCTAACATGGCGGTCGGGGACGCTAGGGCGATTGGCTATGCTGAAGAGCGAAATGGTGCCAATGTCAAACTTCAAGTCCAAAAGGCAGCAAAGATCGTCGGTAAGAACGTTAACGTTGTCATTGATGAAGACAATAGCCGAGTCATGTTCTCAGTATTGGATCGACCATTGCGTAGACGACGCGCCAGAGCCTGACTGAAATTTAGGTAGAATTGCAACCGGAGATCGTCAGGCGCGCTCCGCAAAATATATTGAATTCACTATCGGTCTCAAATATTCATTAACCTATTTGCTGACCCACAAGGTAACCTAATCCGTAGGTCAACGCGCCCGAAATCAACCCGACCGCCAGCATACGCAAAGCACCGAATACGGGGTGGTTACCGGACAACCAACCGAGGCTTCCCCCTACGAAAAATAGCGCAGCCGCTGCACCCAGGGCACTAGCTACGACTGTGGTGGTTCCGTCTGAACTGACTATAAAGGGCATCAACGGGACACCCGCGCCAACTGCGAAAGCTACGAACGAACTGGTCGCCGCAACAGTGGGTGAACCGCCGAGATCATCGGGGTCGATTCCCAACTCTTCTCGAACGTGTACATCCAGTGCCACCTGAGGGTCACTCATGATCCGGGCCGCCGCCGATCTAGCCTCCGCTTCAGATAAGCCCTTTGATTCTAGGATGTCCACGAGTTCAGCCTCCTCCTCGTCTTTCCAGAGCAGTAACTCTGCCCGTTCCCAACGGACGAGATTTTCGTTGAATTCGCGTTGCGAAACCACTGAGACATATTCGCCGGCCGCCATCGACAATGCTCCGCCTAGGAGACCCGCTGCCCCTGCGAGTATTACGACATTGGGATCCGACGCACCTGCCGCTACGCCCAGTATCAGGCTAGTGTTGGACACGATGCCGTCGTTGACGCCAAGAACCATCGCTCGTAGAGCGCCTGAACGCGTCGCTATCGATCCTTGCTCTACATGTTCGACTTCACTTCCGGCCTCCCCCGACAACCGATCCAACAACGTCATGCTCTCTGCCGCGTGGTTGCTGGCATCTTCTGTCAGGTAGTCATCGACATGCGCGCTCAGCCTGCGACGAAATCGATTTCTCAACAGTCCGGATATCCGACGAGAGTTGAAGATTCTGGTGCCCAGCTTCAGGAGTGCCAGAGAGATCGAAAATCGTCCCCCACGCCGGGTGTCGAACTCGTAAGAGATCGTTTCCGACCAGCGACGCGCCAATGAAACCTCTATTTCTCGGAGGCGACCAAAATCGCGGGCCCTTTCGCGATCGTCTGAAATTTCAGCCAGCGCGCCATAAATCGCAGCGTTTTTCAGCGCATACCGGACACGATTCCTAGCCTTCGAGATTTCGGGCATCTAAAAAACGATCGAATTCAGGTGATCAAACCGCGCCGTCCAAAATCACATCAACGCACGCCGGTTTTCCTGACGCGACTGCGGCTTCGATCGCGGGCTTGATGTCGTCCGCTTGGGTCACACGGATGCCCACGCCGCCATACGCCTCCATCTGAGCCTTGAAGTCGAACGGCGTCTCGAAATCCATCGCGTTGTAAACCTCCGGCGGAGGCTGATCGTGCATCTCGTGGTAGACGTTCATGTTGACCTTGAGGATGCGGTACTGGGCGTTGTTGCAGATCACGTACGTCACAGGGATTTCGTAATTGACCGCGGTCCAGAGACCCTGAACGGTCATCATCGCGCTACCATCTCCGACGATTCCGATCGTGGGATTCTCTGGATTTGCCAACGCCATGCCCATCGTTGCTCCAATACCCCAACCGATCGCACCGCCTCGTGCGGCTGTCACGTTCAGATCGGTGCGATGCGCGATGCCTGCGTACACCATCCCCTGTGAAGAAATCGAGTCGTTGAACACGTTGGCGTTTTCCGGGATGGCGTGGCCGAGCGCTTTGCCAAACGACGCGGGAGGGATTGGAGCCCGGCTCCACCCGGATGCTGCCATCTCCTCGAACGCCGCTGCTGTGGCGCGATTGTCACGGGCGATCTTCGTTCGTCGCGCGCCGGCGGCTTCCGCCGCTTCGTCATTCATCCGCATCTTCACCGCTTCATCTAGCTGAAGCAGCGCTTGTTTCGGAGATGCCCATATACCGATGTCGGTAGGTTCCTTCTTGCCGATCTCACCGCTGTTTATATCGACGTGGATCAGCTTTGCGTCATCTGGTACGAAGTTGCCGCTTTGATAGAAGAAGTCATCGAACACCGCACATCCGACCGCTAACACCACATCCGCGTTTTCGATGGCGTCTCTACCCGCCTTAGTCCTGAACGACAAGGGGCCGCACCACAGCTCATGATTACTTGGGTAGTTGGTGTGTCCGCCCGCTGCTCCAAAGGCCTTCGCCCCCAGAGTCTGTGCTAGAGCTGCTGCCGCATCCACTCCGCCTGAGGCGTGTACTCGATCGCCGACCACGAGCAGCGGATTCTTAGCATTCGCTAAAACATCTGCAGCTTCTTCGATGGCACTCGGCTCCGGAAACGGATCGGCGTAGACGGGTACGGACGGTGAGATATCGATCTCGGCAGAGTCGTCGAACGCGTTAGTGGACACTGCGACGAAGACGGGACCAGTAGGAGGGGTCCTCGCCTCTTGGAACGCGCGACGCATCACCGATGGCACCTGTTCCGGGTGGGAGATCTCTGCGCTCCACTTGGCGAACGGCGCCGCCATGTCCGCTAGGTCACTCCTCCCAGCCGCCAAGTGGCGGATGTCTTTGTTGCCCGCGGTGATCACTACTGGCGACCCCGTCTTTTTCTGGTCGACCATCAGGCTGAAGCCGTTGGCGAGCCCGTTGTCGATGTGGAGACTGACGAAACCCACTTCGCCGCTTGCACGGGCATAGCCCTCGGCCATCCCTATCGCGACACCTTCTTGCACGACCATCAGATACTCGAGATCGGGATACTCGTGTATGACGCTCATCATCGGCGCCTCGCTGGTGCCAGGATTCCCGAAGATGTAGCGCACTCCTTCAGACTGGAGAGCCTGCAAGAAAGCATGTCTGCCTTGGAGTTTGGTGGTCATCTTTGCACCTCCTAGCGGGAGTGGTTTCTCAAGTCTTCTCTTTTGCCAAATTCCACAGCGCGGTAGCGGAAGCGCGAGTTTTGAGGCTATTCGCGATTACGTAGCTGTCCAGCGTCGATTAGTTCCATTCGAATGATGATCAACCTTCGTTTGCCGCTTCCAACAGCACTCGCCGCAACTTATCCGCGACGATCTGAACTTCCTCGTCCGATAGGTTTAGAGGATCGACCCAAAACTCTGGCACTTCCTCGAGGAACGTGAGGATCATGACGCGGTCTGGGCCCTCTAGCATCCGCTCACCGATGATGCTCTTGGGCGGTCCATTCCAGCGGTCATTGAGTTTTAATACGGCATGAGGGATGTAGTGGTTGTAGTCATGAACGACCTCTGCATCGACTCCGGGTATCTCGATCACTTGGTCGACCACTGATTGCATCAGGCGGGTGTATCGTCGGTTTTCCTCTGCCTCGTCTTCGTTGACGAAGATTTCGACAGCTGCCAAGATGCCTGCGATCGATTCCTTTGAGACTTTCTGAGCGCGTGCGACGGTTGCGTTGGGGGCGTTGTTCAGCTTCGCGTATTCGATCCACTCCTCGCTGCCGAGTAGCAGTCCGGTGGCTTGCGGACCACGAATACCCTTGCCGCCGGAAAACGAAACCAGGTCAGAGCCGGCGTCAACGAACTTCGTCAGGTTTGCGCGCGGAGGGAGGCGCGATGCTGCATCGGTCATCATCGGCAGGTCGTGCCGATGCGCGATTTCAACGAGCGTTTCGACAGGTAAGACATTATCGCCGCTATACGGTGATTCAAGATGAATGATGGCAGCGGTTTTGTCGGTTATGGCGTTCTCCACCTCTTCAGGCGTGCAACCTTCCTTATTTCCGACTTCCACAAAACGGGCGCCGGGTGTCAGGTAAAGATGGTCGTAGCCAAATCGGTGGTTCCGTTGAATGATTAGCTCATTGGGTATGTCGTCAGCGATGGGGAGTTGGAATATCCGCTCAGGGTCGTCTTTGGCCATCGCCGCTGCAGTTTGGACTGTGAGACCGCCGGAGGCTCCACTGGTGATGGTTGCTGCGGGAACACCGATGATTTCAGCGATGCGTTTGCCAGCGGCGTCGATGAATTCAGGCAGTTCGACGAACGGATCCACCATCGCCATCATCGCTTGCATGGCTTCAGGGCGCGGGCGTGTCCCTGAAAAGCGGGTGACTGGTCCGCCAGCGTTCAATATGGGAGTCACTCCCAAACTTTCGAGAATCTTTTCGCCGCTGCTGTAATCCATCATTTCGTGCTGGCCTTTCGGTTAACGGATCAAAGTATTGCCGCACTTGCCATTATCGGTGAAATATTACGGAAACTGAGCTACAAGGCGATCGTGGCGACGCGATGTTTGGCGACGAACTCTTCGTCAAGCTCGAAGCCTAGTCCTGGGTGTTCGGGAGCGGTCAATACGCCGTCAGAATTGACAAGAATCTCCTGTGTCAATCCAAACTGTTGAGCTTCAAGTGGCATCCAATACTCGTAAAAGTCACAGTTCAGAACTGACATGATGACATTAAGGTTGGCACAGTTCATCAGCGAATTGCCTGCGGTGCCGACTTCGCAATTGACGTTGAAGCCTTCGGCCATACCGCACTGCTTCTTCAGACCAGTTATCCCGATCTTTCGAGCGGTGCCTCGGATGGTCGGTGGCCATCCCTGTTCGAGCACTCGTGCAGCGTCATGAAAAAGAAAAGCCGCCGAGTCGCTCATGTTCAACGGAGTCTCTAGCGTTTCTGACAACGTCCGGATGGCGCGAAAGTCGTCCCACGGCACTGGGTCTTCGAACCAGTGGAAGTTGTTCTCATCCAGGGCGCGTCCGATCTTGAGGGCAGATCGCAGATCATAGCCGTTGTTTGGGTCGAGCATAAGACGCATACTGTCGCCAACCTCGCGACGAACCGCCCCGACCATCTCGATTACCTGATCGGCCGGCATTGCTCCGGGATGGATTTTGTATGCCGTGAAACCCTGTTCAACGAGTTCCGCTGCTTCGGCGATGTAGCCGCTAACGGTCGAGTTACGCGGGGGATAAGTAGCGTAGACCTCTGTGGACCGCCTTGCCGTACCCAACATTTCGTGAATCGACATCCCTGCAATCTTGCCGGCTGCGTCCCACATTGCGACGTCAACATGGGACCAGAGCGCGTGTGCAGCAAGTCTCGGAAGTTGGTGCCATAACAGCTCTCGATCAGATACGTTCGTTCCCACCAATCGACCGGAGAATGCGTTCTGAAATGAACCGATCGTCGCTGCGCCTCCGCCACCTCGGTCACCGATGTGTGCGTTGCCTTCGAAGCCAGAGTCGGTCTTCAGTCGCAAGACACCGCCCGTGAGATGTCCACCCATTCCGCCTCTTGCGTCGTTGATGCTAAGCCGCGGAACTTCGAATTCGATTACGTCAATCGTGGCTTCGGATATCGTGTGATTCATGTGCAGATTGCCGGGCGATTAGTATTCAGTGTTGGTGATGTTAAACCGATGCGAGCATAAAGGGGCATGATGTCAAGCCCTGATCCTAACGCCAAAATCCAGATGTGGGAGGACTACGTCGAAGAGGTGCGATTGGCGAACAGAATCCCGGGTATTGCGGCGGGAATTGTTTGCGGCTCCGAGTTGGCGTGGTTCAAAGGCTTCGGCGAGACGGAGTTGGGAAGCGGGAAGCTACCAGACGAACACAGTGTATTCAGGGTAGCTTCCAACACAAAAACGGTCACTGTGACATCGTTGATGATGCTGCAAGAAGCGTCGATGCTCTCGTTGGATGATCCATTGTTGCTTTACCTGCCGGAGTTCACATCGGCAGCGGGAGTCGAGGGCGATCTCGAGGATGTGACGCTTCGGAGGATGACTGCCCACTACTCGGGCTTATCGACCGAGCATCCTGCTACGGATTGGGATGCACCTGCATTCCCCACAATGCGAACGATGTTGGATCGGATCGATGAGGTCGAGGTCGTGATCCCGGTTGACAGTGCTTGGAAATATTCGAATATGGCTTACGGGTTCTTGGGTGAGGTAGTGAGCCGGTTGTCTGGGCAGGCGTTTGAGCAGTTTGTGCAGAATGAGATATTCGATGCGCTTGGGATGGCAGAAACAACGTTTGACTCCAACGACGTGGCAGAAAGCAACCGTATGGTCGGCTATAGTCAGCCAGCGCCGAACTCCGAGGATTTGAGGATCGCTCCTTATTGCGATTTGAACGGTGTCGCGTCCGCTGGGCAGATGATGACGAATGTTAATGATCTAACTAAGTGGTTGGCGCACATCATGCGGTCAGGAGAGGACGCTGGAACTCGTCTATTCGGCGATCGAACCAGACGCGAGATGTTGCATCCGGCTTACCTAGATAGTGATTGGACATTGGGACAGTGTGTGGGTTGGCGCGCAACACGGTCGGGCGACCGCGTTTACCACGGGCATGGCGGTGGCATTCATGGGTTTGGGACGCAGACGATGTTCCACGCGCCGTACCAAACTGGCGTGATTGTCTTGACCAATCTTTGGCCGAACGCGATTTCGGTTTCATTGGCTCAGACTCTGCTTGACGCAGTAATCGACGACTGGGACGAGATGCCAGCCGTTTCGCCGCCAGTGCAACATGAAGAGCCGGGGTCAAATGAGGGTTCGGTATTGAGAAAGCACGAAGGCGTGTATTTCACTGAGCCTGGATTTTGGATGCGCGTGACGGCGATTTCAGACGAGGAGTTGCGTTTTTCAGGGCAAGAAGCGTCGCCTTACCTCCTGCACGCTCCGGCGAGTGCCAAATCTAACTCGGATGGTACGTTTAAAGTTTTGAATGGACGGGGCGCGGGTGAGATGATTTCGATAGAAGATGGTGAATTCCGATTGGGCGGTTTCAAATATCGTTTGATCGAAGGTAACTGAAGGGTCGCATTGATGTCGAAGGTCTACGAGATAGCGGATGGGTTCGTTGACACGCTGGCCGAGTTGAATCCGATCGCGGCTACCTATTTGGGTGTGCCAGGGTACGATCACCTGATGCCAGATTTTTCCCCCGAGGCGTCGGAGCGTTCTCATCGGGCAGAACGGGACGTCCTGGGCCGGATCCAACGAGTAAGGGCTGAGACTACGCGGGAGCGGAGGTGCAGCGAGACGGTGCAGGAGGAGATGTCGTGGTCGATTGATCAGTACGAGATTGGATTGCACTACTCGGCGATGAACATCCTTCATTCTCCGGTTCAATCGCTGCGGCAAATATTCGATTTAATGCCGAGATCGACGACCGGGGACTGGGAGAACATCGCGTCACGAATGGAGGGGATCAAGGATTCGCTGGCATCTTATCGAGCGACGTTGGAGGAAGGCATCTATCGGGAGCAGACGACCTCCAAGCGACAGACTAATGGTTGTATCGAGCAGATTGAGACTTGGGTAGGGCAGGGCGGTACGCCTCCGTTTTTTGACGGGATCGCCGAATCTGGAGCGGCTTCGGACGACGTTAACGAGGCTCTGGCACAGCGATTGAGTGAAGCAGCCGAGACCGCAAACGCTGCGTACTCGGATTTCGCCGTGTACCTTGGACGGGATTACTTGAGGAGGGCCCGCAAGGAGGACGCGGTTGGGCGCGAGCATTACGCTCTGACTTCTCGGTCGTATAACGGGATCGGTTTGGATTTTGACGAGACGTACGAATGGGGTTGGGAACAACTGCGGTGGGTGCAGTCGGAGATGCAAAAGGCTGCGGAGCGGATCAAGCCGGGATCGTCGATAGACGAGGCGGTCGAGGTGTTGGAGAGTGATCCGGAGCGTGCGATCGATGGTGTGGACGAGTTTCGGGAGTGGATGCAAGACTTGCAGGATGCGACGATTTCGGATATGGATGGGACGCATTTCGACATTGCGGAGCCGGTGAAGACGATTGAGGCGATGATTGCGCCGCCGGGCGGTGCGTTGGCGATGTATTACACGGGTCCTTCGGAGGATTTTTCGAGGCCGGGCAGGACGTGGTACCCGACTGGTGGAAAGACGTCATTTCCGCTGTGGCGGGAGGTTTCGATTGCGTATCACGAGGGGGTTCCGGGGCATCATTTTCAGATTGCGACGACGATGACTATGTCGGATCAGTTGTCGAGGTATCAGCGGTTGTTGGCGGGGACTTCCGGTTATGTCGAGGGATGGGCGCTTTATGCGGAGAGGTTGATGCACGAGCTGGGGTATCTGGAGAATCCGGATTACTACATGGGGATGCTGGATGCGCAGGCATTGAGGTCGGTGAGGGTGATAATCGACATCGGGATGCACTTGGAGAAGCGGATTCCGTTTGATTCGGACTTCCGGCCTGGTGCGGTTTGGACACCGGAACTGGCTCTGGAGTTCATGCGGGATCGGGTTCACTTTCCGGCGGATTTTGTTGCGAGTGAGATTGATCGGTATCTGGGGATTCCGGGTCAGGCAATTTCGTACAAGGTCGGGGAGAGGGTTTGGTTGGAGGCGCGTCGGAGGGCGCGGGAGGCGCAGGGTGCGGCGTTCGACTTGAAGGACTGGCATAATCGCGCATTGGGGCTTGGACCTATGGGTTTGGGGCAGATGCAGCGGGAGATGTCGAAGATTTAGACGCGATTCGTTGAAGGGACGCGCGCCCCTTTGTCCTCACCCTAGCCCTCTTCCTGCCCCGGGCATACCCCGCTCTTGTTGTCGTACTTCTTTGGGCTCGCGCCCCTTTCGCCGAGCGAAAGGGGCGGGGGAGATTCCTCGCTACGCTCGGAATGACAGAGGGACTTCGGAATGACAGAGGGCGCGTTTAATTCTCCCTTTTAGGGAGGATTGTGTTCGACGGGTTGGTTTGTCGAAGCCTCGCCGCGTCTTTCGGGTCGCGTGCGATAGGTGGTGGGTTTCATTCATTTTTGGTCCAGCACCGCCGACGTCGCCAGACCGTCGGCCCTCCGGGGAGCATCTGAAAGTTCAGCCCCCGTCATCGCTCGATTGTCCCTCTCGCTGGTGCCGTAGCCTCTTCCATCCGGCGAAACGGAAAGACGTGTGCCGGGTAGAACGACCGTTCGCTCGGATCTTGAACGGCGCCCCGTGCGCGTCCCCTTCAAGCTCCTCCCCATTGCCGTGAAGGCGGTGGAGGATAGAGGCGCGTCCCCATCGCATGTGCGAAGGGCATGGCGGGACGTTGTCCGTCTGGCTCGCTTGTGATCGTCGGAGTCCGCAATACCCTCCGCATCCGAGCGCTACAGCGACAACGGTCTTCGTAACCGGTTTTTCGGCGGCGTTTCGCCCGTCTTCTCAGACGTCTTTCAGTGGCTTGTGGCGGGACACCGCCGGCGGGTCGTGTGTTGGCGACCCCGTGCTACCCCGCTCGCCGCCGCATTTCATTCAATTGTTCCTGCTGCGTCTGAAAAAGGGAGGTGCACACTCTCCGTCTCGACGCGGCGATTCTTCGTTTTCGGTGCGCCGTTCCGACGGTGGTGGGATCGGCGTCTGTTTGTTGTTGTAATACATGTGTAGTTGTGTTGTCAAGTTTTGTCTGAACTGGGATTTATGGGATTTGGGGGATGTTTGGGATTATTTGTTGTTGTTTGGGTGGGTTCTTCGTCTGAACCGCGGATTGCGCTGATTTTTGGGATGGGCAGGATTTGGTGGTGGTGGTTTGGGTGGTAGGGGCATACCCCGCTCGCTTCCGCTCGCGCCCCTTTCGCCTGGCGAAAGGGGCTGGGATTCCTCGCTTCGCTCGGAATGACAGGGAGTGCGCTCGGAAATGGCAGTGGGTGTGTTCGGGATGACAGAAAGGTGATCGGGATGGATGGTGTGGGAGGCTAGTTGGTCGATGTCTGTTATTTGGGGTTTGACATGCCTGTCGGTGTCTGGTTGGGGTGTGGTCAAATGGTGGTTTGGCAGAGGTTATCGTTGGAATCGTAGGTGAAGTAAAAGAGGGCGCGTATTTGACGCGCTGGGCGAACTTGCGTAGGAGATAATGGGCAGGTGAAACCGATAACGCTGGAGGCGCGTCGCGTGCATATCCGGGCGGATCGGCAGCTGGTTTTCCAGGTGCTGACCGCTTATGGGCAGTCGGGATTGGAGGAGTATTCGACGCGGGTGTTGGAGGATGATGGGGAACGGAAGCTGGTGGAGTTTCATACGCCGTTGCGGGTGAGAAATTCGACGCATGTTGCGCGGTCTGTTGAGTGGGTGCATTTGAGGGAGCCGGAGCGGATCGATTTTTGGCTGGCGGAGGGTTACGGTGAGAGGTCGATCTTCGAGTTGAGTTTGTTGGAGGATGCGTTTGTTTTGGAGGCGCGGGGAGGGTGCACGGAGATGACGTACGAGAGTCGGTTGGCGGTGAAGGCGCCGGTGATCGGGTGGTTGTTAGCGCGGTTGGTGATTGGTCCGGTGATGAGTCGGCACATGGTTGAGCATTTGGATGATGTGAAGGAGCTGTGCGAGGCGAGGGCGGAGCGGAGTCGGGTTTGGCCGCAGGTGGGGTGTGGGCATGGGGTATGAATGGGTGGAATCGGAATTATGGGGAAATTGGTGAAACGGCATGGTTCAGGTTGAGTTACAATAAAGTAACTACTGTTCAGCAGTGATTATATTGAAGTTACACAGGAGGGATTCTGATGTCTCATCCGGAGGCGGATGAATTTTGGATATGGGATCGGGACAAGAACGATCTAAACCAAGAGAAGCACGGCATCGATTTTGAAACCGCGACGCAGTTGTTCACGGACCCCTTCACGATTACGACGGAGGATCCTCATTTTGAAGAGCCCCGATTGAGAACCATTGGGATGGTTGAAAACACGCTTGTGATGGTCGTGCATACGATTCCCGTATTCGATCCGACGATTGGCGGGCAAATTACACGCATCATCACAGCGAGGAGAGCTACAAGACATGAAAGACGTTCGTATGAGGAGGGGACGCGTTGAGTTGTCTGAAGAACAGAAAGCCGATTTGGAGCGACTCCGCAATATGGCGGACGAGGATATCGACACTTCCGATGCGCCAGAGATCTTGGATTGGTCCAATGCCAAGAGAGGTGCGTTCTATCGCCCGGTGAAGCGGCAGATTACGTTACGGTTGGATGCGGATGTGTTGGCGTGGTTCAAGGAGCATGCTGGGGAGAATGGTCGGGGATATCAGACGGAGATTAATCGGGCGTTGCGGCAGCATGTGGTTCGGCGGGAGCGGGAGGTGGCGTAGAAGTTGCAACGACTGCCCTATGGGCAGTTTAGGCAAGTGAGGAGCCACTAGAGAGCATCTCTAAGATGTCTAAACGGCAGGTTCAGCTTGGGGGTCGAGGATGGTTCGGGCGATTACTCTGGCTTCGTCTAGGTTTTCTGCGAAGTGGTCTTCGGGGATGTCCTGCAGGATGTTGAGTGCACGTAGCGTCGCTTCGGGAAGGCCGTCTAGTCCCATGACGATGCATTGAGTTTGTTCGTTCGTTGCGGTTTCGATCATTCGCTCAACGACAAGCGCTGCGCTGTCGTCGATGTATACGGTGTCGGAGAAATCAAAGATCACGACCTCGTGGTCGCGGATGTCCACGCTGATGGTGTTTATCAATTTGGATGCGGATGCGACGGAGAAGGTTCCTTTGAGGGCTACCAAACCGACTTGTGCTGAGAACGCATCGATATCATCAAGGTTCTCGTAGTTTCTGAAGAAGACTTGGTCGAGGAGGGGGACAGAGACCACGCTGTCGAGCTCGAGGCGTTCAAATTGTTTGGCGCTGGCGACCGCGGCGGCGATCATGCCGACAGCAACGGCGGTTACGAGGTCTAGAAAGACGGTGAGGCCTAGAGTGAGGAGCATCACCAGCAGGTGATCCTTTTGGACGTGGAAGATTCGGGTGATGAATCGCCAGTCGACGGTGTCCCATCCGACCTTTATCAGAATGCCAGCGAGGACAGCGATGGGGATGGATGCGACATATTTCCCAAGGCCCATCACGATCGCCAACAGGATAGCAACGCACAGCACGCCTGAGAGTGGTGTCCAACCTCCGGCTCTGATGTTGGCGACGGTGCTGGGAGTTGCGCCGGATCCTGGTAGACCGCCGATGAACCCGGTGACGACGTTTCCGATTCCCTGTCCCAAGAGTTCACGGTCGGCGTTGTGGCGAGTGCGTGTCATCGAGTCGGCTACTAACGAGGTAAGCAAGGTGTCGGCGGAGCCGACGAGTGCGATAACGAGAGCGGGTTGAATGGCCCTGAGCAAGGTGCCGGTCGAAATATCGGGTGTGACGAATTCAGGCAATCCAGTGGGGACTTCACCGATGACTGGAGCGCCGTTGAACCAAAGTACTCCGAGGAATGTGCCGATGACCAGAGCGGCCAATGTAGCGGGGAGGAACTTGCTGAAACGTTCTGGCCAAAGGACCGCGATAGCAAGTGTTGCGGCTCCGATGATGAGAGCGCTGGGATTGAAATGGTTTATGAGGTCAGGCCATGCTTGGATGGCTCCGACGGGCCCTCCGGTGGCGATCTCAGCGCCAAGGAATGGGAGTGTCTGAGTGAGCAAAATGATTATCCCGACACCGGACATGAATCCGGAGATGACGGAGTAGGGAGTGTATTCGACGAAGCGTCCGATTCGTAGCGCTCCTAATAAAAGCTGAATTAGACCTGCCATGATGACGATAGTGAATGCGACGGCGAGGTTGTCAGCGTTTGCGGTGACGATGACGCCCATGGCAACGGTCATCGATCCGGTGGGTCCGGAGATTTGGGATCGAGTGCCGCTGAATACTGCGGCGAAGAAACCGACGGCGATCGCGCCGTAGATTCCGGCGACGGGGTCTAGACCTGCGGCGATGGCAAAAGCGAGAGCGACCGGTAACGAGATGACCGCGGATGTGACGCCACCGAACACGTCTCCCCGCAAGGTCTGGAAGTCGTACTTTATGTTCGGCATGCTAGATGGCCGAACTCGAAGCGCGTTCGATTGGAAGTGGTGAGAGGGTGCGCATGGTCATTTGCAAACGAAATGCAGGTGGTTTTGGACCGTAGTCATCGATGATTCGACCGTCACGCAAATGACATTATTTAAATTCAGTTTTGTCACGATATTTACATGGCTAAAGTATGCGGATTTTCATCCGCGTGTCAAAGCACCAAGTTCACTTTATCAAGTGCGGGAAAAAGATTGTAAACCGCTTGGAGTTTTATAACGGTTTTAGGATGTCACGCGTCAAATTCCGAGTTTCATTAGTTCTTCGGAGAAGATGACTTGGCCAGAGAAGTGTTCTCGGATGTCGCCTAGGGCTTTTTCCAGGGGGCCGTGTTGGGTGATGTGGTGGCCCATGTGGATCAGGACTAGGGTTTTGACGTTTGCGGTTTGGGCCATGCGTGCGGCGGAGATAGTGCCGGTTTGTCCGTAGTTGAGGCCTCGTTCTTCAAGGATTGCGTCGTCGTTGCCGCACATGCTGAGCAGGACGTCGGCGTTTCGGGCGAGTTCGATTACGGAGTCGCAGGGTTCGGTGTCGCCGGTGAAGACGATGGATTTGCCGGACGTGGTATCGACCCGGTAGGCGAGGGAGTCGAGGTAGGGCTGGACGTGGATGCCGAGTGCGGCTGTGACTTCCCACTTGTCAGCAGTCCTGACGGTGCCGGGTCCGACGTCGCGGGAGTAAACGACGGGCGGTTTGCGTGGGAGGGTGCCGCCGCGGTTGACGTAGACGTTCTGGCTGATTGGGAAGTGGACGCGGGCGTACCAGTCGTGTGCGAAGACGCCCTCTTCTTCGTCGAGGATGCCGTGCGTAAGGCGTTCGGTTGGGGCTGGCCCGTAGACGCCGAGGGTGTTTTCCTTGCCGATGGACTGGTCCCAGCGGCAGAGGAGGAAGCAGGGGTAGTCGATGTCGTGGTCGAAGTGGTGGTGGGTGAAGAAGAGATGGTCGATCTGAGTGGGGAAGAGGCCGACTTTGACGAGTTTGTGGGTTGCGGCGGGTCCGCAGTCGAACATGAGCTTGTCGCCGTCGAGGTCGAGGATGAATGCGGAACCGAAACGGGATGGTGTTGGATGGGGGCCGCCAGCGCCGAGGATGTAGAGGGTGGTGGGGGATTTGTTGGGCATTATGTTGTTGGGATGGTTTTGGCGGATCTAACTGTCCCCTATCAGCCTCGGCCCTCACCCTAACCCTCTCCCGTCCAACGGGAGAGGGGATTACAGGTCTAGTTTCATTAGCTCTTCGGCGTATAGGACTTGGCCGGAGTAGACTTCGCGGATGTCGCCGATGCCTTTTTCCAGGGGTCCGTGTTTGGAGATGTTGGGTCCCATGTGGACGAGGACGAGTTTTTTGACGCCGGCGGCTTGGGCCATGCGTCCGGCGCCGGTGGTGCCGCACTGTCCGTAGGATTCGCCGTCTTCGGCCATCACCTCTTGGTCGTCCCAGCACATGCAGAGCATTACGTCGGCGTCGCGGGCGAGATCGGTTACGGAATCGCATGGTTGGGTGTCGCCAGTGAAGACGATTGACTTGCCGCCTTTTGTGTCGAGGCGGTAAGCGAGAGAGTCGAGGTAGGGTTGGACGTGCTCGGCTGGTGCGGCGTTTACTTCCCATTTGTCGGCGGTTCTGACGGTGCCTGGTCCGATGTCGCGAGAGTAGACGACTGGAGGTTTACGCGGGAGGGTGCCGCCGCGGTTTTGGTGGATGGTCTGGCTGAGCGGGTGGTTTACGCGTGCGATCCAGTCGTGGGCGAAGATGCCTTCTTCTTTGTCAAGTACGCCGTGGGTGATGCGCTCGGTGAGCGTCGGTCCGTAGACGCTGAGGGTGTTTTCCTTGCCGATGGACTGGTCCCAGCGGCAGAGAAGGAAGCAGGGGTAGTCGATGTCGTGATCAAAGTGGTGGTGGGTGAAGAAGAGGTTATCGATCTCGGTGGGCCAGAGGCCGGATTGGACGAGTTTGTGGGTGGCAGCGGGACCGCAGTCGAACATGATCTTCTCGCCGTCGACATCGACGACGTATGCGGATCCGAAGCGGGTGGGGGTTGGGGTGGGGGTTCCGGCGCCGAGGATGTGAATGGAGGTGGGTTGTTTGGAGTTGGGCATTGTCTGAATGGCGATTTTCAGAATTATGGGTGGGATTCTTGGGATTGTGTTGGGTCTTGGGTATATGGCAGATTTGAGAACCCGATCAGTTTCGGGCACGTATTAGGTTACTGGAATCTGAATAGACGACAAGGGAGTCTCTCGACATGAATCAGTTCGCGGTCCTACTGGCCGTCTTCATTATTTCGACAATTGCGATTGTGGCATGTAGCGGCGATGGAGGCGAATCGGGTGATGAGGTTCGTTCTGAGACTATCGAGCATAGTCGTGAGGCGGAGTCAAGGGAGTCGTCGAGTGAGCGTCCAGAAGCTGGTGACGGCGGCGAGGAGTCTGGGACGCAGTTTGGGTTGGGGGATACATTCGACGAGATTCGTGCAGGTGCTCGTTTGATTTTGTCTTACGACCCGGATGCCAATGCTTTCACTGGGACTGTTCAGAACACCACGGAGTCTAAGCTGAGTCGAGTACGGGTCGAGGTTCATCTGTCGAACGGGGTCGAGTTGGGTCCGACTACGCCGATTGACCTGGGCGCCGGAGAAAAGGCCGAGGTCTTGCTACGGGGTAGCAGTCAGTCGTTCGAGTCTTGGAGCGCGCATCCGGAGGTTGGAGGGAGTGGGGCAATGGATTCTGGTGAGGGTGATGGTGAGCACGGGGGTGAAGGTTCGGAAGGGGAAGGGGAGCATGGGTAGGGGGTAGGCGTACGGATGCTCAAGGTGCTGGTGTAGGCCCCTCCGATAAGATTGGAGGTGTGGCTGGGCAACGTTTCATACGGAATTTTTGCATCATCGCGCATGTCGATCATGGGAAGTCGACGTTGGCGGATCGGATGATCGAGTTGACTGGTGCGGTTTCGGAGCGGGAGTTGGTGGAGCAGCATCTGGACACGATGGATCTGGAGCGGGAGCGGGGGATCACGATTAAGGCGCAGGCGGTTCGGTTGGGGTTTCCATCGCAGGATGGGAACGAGTATCAGCTGAACCTGATTGATACGCCGGGGCATGTGGATTTTTCGTATGAGGTGTCTCGGAGTTTGGCGGCGTGTGAGGCGGCGGTGTTGCTGATCGATGCGTCGCAGGGGATTCAGGCGCAGACGATGGCGAATGTGTATCTGGCGCTTGAAAATGATCTGGTTCTGATCCCGGCGATAAACAAGATCGACATGCCGAATGCGGAGCCGGAGCGAGTGGCGTCGGAGATGGTGGATACGTTTGGTTTCAGCGAGGATGAGATGCTGTGGGTTTCTGGGAAGACAGGCGAAGGTGTGGAGGAGTTGCTGGAGCGGATCGTGGAGTTGACGCCTCCGCCGGTGGGTGAGTTGGAAGATCCTTTGCAGGCGTTGGTGTTCGACAGTAAGTACGACTCGTTCAAGGGTGTTGTGGCGTATGTGCGGGTGATGGATGGGCAGATCAAGGCGCGGGACCGCGCGAAGTTCATGGATTCTGGGGCGCAGGGCGAGGTTTTGGAGGTCGGTTACTTTTCGCCGACGGTGATCCGAGCGCCGGAAGGGTTGAAGGTAGGAGAGGTTGGATACGTAGCGACGGGCATCAAGGAGGTGGGCGATGTGATGGTGGGTGACACCATGACGTTGGTGCGGGAACCGGCGGAAGAGGCTCGCGTCAAGTACGAAGAGCAGAAGCCGATGGTGTTTACGGGGTTGTATCCGTCGGATGCGAATGACTACGTGGAGTTGCGGGAAGCTCTGGGTAAGTTGAAGCTGAATGATGCCGCTCTGGTGTTCGAGCCTGAGTCGTCTTCGGCGCTTGGTTTCGGTTTCAGGTGCGGGTTCTTGGGGTTGTTGCACATGGAGGTTGTGCAGGAGCGTTTAGAGCGGGAGTATGAGCTTGAGTTGATCACGACTGCGCCGAGTGTTGAGTTTCAGGTGTTGCTGAACGACGGCGAGATCATCTACGTCGACAACCCGTCGCGGCTTCCAGAGAAACAGGACATCTCGGAGATCTTGGAGCCGTGGGTCGATCTGTCGATCATCGTTCCGGTGACCTATTACGGGAACGTGATGGAGCTGGTGACGAATAAGCGTGGGGTGTTCAAACGGATGGAGTATCTGCAAGCGCAGGCGGCGGGATCGGGGAACGGGTCAGTGGCGACTACGAACGGTGCAGGACGGAATGCGCGGGTGATGCTGGAGTATGAAGCTCCGTTGTCAGCGATCTTGGTGGATTTTCACGACATGCTGAAGTCGGCGACGCAGGGGTATGCGTCGATGGATTATCAGGCTTCTGGTTATCGAGAAGCGAGTATGGTGAAGCTCGATATTCTCGTGAACCACGAAGAAGTGGATGCATTGAGCAGCATTGTGCACTCTTCGGAAGCCGAGGCCACGGGCCGGAAGCTGGCGTCGAAGTTGAAGGAGTTGATACCGCGTCAGATGTTTGCGGTGCCGATTCAGGCGTCGGTGGGAGGCAAGATCGTGGCTCGGACGAATATCCGTGCGTTGCGCAAGAACGTGCTAGCGAAGTGCTATGGCGGCGATGTGACGCGGAAGCGAAAGTTGCTTGAGCGTCAGAAAGCCGGTAAGAGGCGTAGGGCGAAGATGGTGGGCTCGGTAGAGGTGCCGCAGGAGGCGTTTATGGCTGTGTTGCAGCTACGCAACTGAGAGTTCAGTTGCGAATTCAGAGTCTTGGGCTTGCAGCTCTTTTGCGAGGTCGATAATCATCTGCCGCATCGCCGGATCTTTGGCGGCTTGATAAAGCGTCGCGCCGAACATTCCTTCGGGAACGCCCGCGTCGAATCTCTCTGCATCGACAATAACGCCGTGGGTTGGTAGGCTATCCATGCAGTCGATGATGGCGTCGGTGAGTTGGATTTCACCGCCAGCGCCGCGTCGCAGCTTGCCGAGATGTTCGAAAACGGCAGGCTCCAACGCGTAACGACCGATGATTGCCAGGTTGCTGGGAGCCTCTTCTCGTGGCGGTTTCTCGACCATTTGATCTATCGAGATGACGTTTGGTTCAACGTTTGGGCCGGCGACGATACCTTTTGTATGGACATCGTCCCAAGAGGTTTCGGTTACGGCGATGACGTTGCCGCCGTAGCGGTCTCGGACGTCTAGGACTTGCGCGGTGGATGAGTATTCGCCCCACAGGATTTCGTCGGGTAGGATCACGACGAAGGGTTCGCCTCCAACGAAGTTTTCAGCGAGAAGGATTGCGTGGCCTGAGCCGAGCGGTTCGAGCTGCTTGATGGAAGTTATGCGGGCGCGGCTCGAGATTTCGACCATCTCGTCGGCCAGTTCGTCTCGCCCGCCTTCTCGTAGCTTGCCCTCTAGGTCGGGCATCGAATGAAAGTAGGAACCTACGCTTCGGGCGTCTTCGATGATCGCGATGTCTGTGATACCGGCTTCTACGGCATCGTCAACGGCGTATTGGATCAACGGTTTCTCTAGAACCGGCAAAAGAGCCTTCGGGACACTGCGCGTGACCGGCAGGAATCGGGTTCCGAGACCTGCGACGGGGATGACGGCTTTGGTAATCACGGAATTTCCGCTGTTCAAGGTCATGATTCTCGAGTTTAACTGAGTAGATTGCGGCATTCACCATTGGTATACGTTGGAGTCTGGCGAATGGTTTACGATTCAAAGATGCGGCCGTGCCAAGCGGGGAGCTAGCGGTGTCCTGAACCTGCAATCCGCTCAGCAGGGCTGGAGTCCTCGTGGAGGTTTCGTAGCACGAACCACTGGCATTCGACCTTCGGTGTTGAGAGTCGGGTTCTTGCGCGGCAGAGTCCCGTGAACCCCGTCAGGTCCGGAAGGAAGCAGCGGTAAGCGGTCAACTTTGGGCGACGCAGGGTGATCTGATTCGAGCCGATGCGGATGTTACGTTCGAGCTCGTCTCCGAAATCGAGGTGTGCGGCCGCATTGACTTATCCGAATGACCGCCTGACCACATGCCGCGCCGGAAATTAGGTCAACATTTCTTACGCGACAGTTCGGTCGCGCGGAGGACTGTCGACGCGACGGAGATTGTGGCTGGTGATGTGGTGGTGGAGATAGGGCCGGGGAATGGTGCGTTGACGCGTCATTTGGTGGATGCTGTTGACCAATCAGGTAGTTCGTTGGTTCTGGTGGAGTTGGACGAGAAGTATGCGGGGCGGATGGCTGATCAGTATGGTGATGCCTCAAATGTTCATGTGATTTGGGCTGATGCGCGGGATGTGGATTTCGATGGATTGCCGGAGTTGAAGGCTGGTAACGGATACAAGGTGGTTGCCAATTTGCCGTACTACGCAGGAACACCGATCGTCAGGTCGTTCCTCGAGCGTGGGCGAAGGCCGGAGAAGATGGTGGTGATGTTGCAGCGAGAGGTGGCGCGTGACATGTGCGCGAAGCCGGGCAAGATGAGCCTGCTTTCTCTCGCGGTGCAGATTTACGCTGAACCTCGGTCACTATTCACGGTTCCCCCGAGCGCCTTTCGGCCGCCTCCCAAGGTTCACTCAACCGTCATTGAATTGACGCCGCGAAGCGTGCCGCTGGTGTCGAAAGACGATATTGACGAGCTATTCAAACTCGCGAGATCGGCGTTCTTGGGGCGTCGCAAACAGATCCACAACTCGTTGGCGAACGGGATGGGGATGACGACTGATGAGGTTAAGGGACTCACCGGGCGGGCCGGGATCGACAGCGAGAGGCGACCGGCTACTTTGAGCGTCGACGAGTGGTTATCGTTATTGGCCCAATGGCGAGCGGTGGATGAGGCGGGGCCTGTCGAAGTCGGAGCGGGGTGACGGATCGTGATTGTTGAACGGGCATACGCAAAGATCAACCTGACTTTGGAGGTGATCCGTAAGCGCGAGGACGGTTATCACGATCTCGCGTCGATTTTGCAGACTGTCGATCTTCATGACACCTTGGAGTTCGAGGAAGGCGATGAGATCGCGTTGGAATGCTCTGATCCTGCGCTCGATGGGAATGAAAACCTTGTGGTCAAAGCGGCGTTGGCTTTGAGGGAATCGGTGGGTATTGATCGAGGTGCCAAGATTTCGTTGACTAAACGGATACCGGTTGCGGCGGGATTGGGTGGAGGTTCGTCAGATGCTGCTGCGACATTGCGGGGTTTGAATCGGTTGTGGGAGTTGGGATTGACGGAGAGCGAGTTGGTCGAAATCGGTGCGGGAGTTGGTTCCGATGTGCCGTTTTTGATTGGTGGCGGGACGGCTCTGGCAACGGGGCGCGGCGAGATTATGGAGAGACTGCCGGATCCGGGCATCGACTGGTTGGTTATCGTTACGCCAAAATCGGATGATGAGGTTGAAGGAGGGCATAAGACGGCTCGGATGTTTGGGATGTTGGGCCCGGCGACCCATACCGCCGGCAGCCTGACGCGGAAGTTGGCTGCGCGGATGGTGACCAAGGGTGATTGTCATCCAGCGTTCATGTTCAACGTGTTCCAGCAGATCGCGCCGCATGCGTTTCCCGGTTGGCAAACGGCTCATGACGGCTTCGCTAGGTTGGGCGCGGCGGACATTGTGCTGACGGGTGCTGGTCCGTCGATGTTTGCGGTTGCTCCCAGCAAGGAGATGGCGACTGCTTGGTCATTGCTGATGAAGGCGCGGCCGGATTGCGATGCGTTCGCCGTTGGGCTTGCGCCGAGGATTGCGGTGGGGGATCACGAATGACGCCGCTGTTGGATACCTTGGCGGGGATGCTGGTTGGAACTTTGATGGGGCTGATTGCCTCGGCTCACGCTGCAGTTCTGTTTACCTCGAGGCCGCCGCAGTTCATTCAGAGGCGGATCGAGGAAGGCGGTTCGTCGAATCTTGTGACGATCATCGTGTTCGGGTTGGTAGTCTTGTGGACGATTGTCGGCGTCGTTGCGGCTTTGGTAGCGGATTTGGCCTTGGGCGATGTCGACGCGCTAAGTTTGGTTCCTAGTGGCGGGTACCTGCTCGCCGTCACTCTCGTTTTGGTGGTTGTCGGTTTGCCGGTGATGCTTTTCATGCGGGATCGATGGATCCACGGTGTAGTCACTCTCGTGTTGGCGCTCGGCATTTACGGATTTTTGATACCTAATGCGGTCATTGCGCTACAAAATCGGACATGAAAGATATCGATGCAATCCTTGGAGGTTGGAAAGATGAGCAACAGGAACAGGTTTGAGGGAAAGGTTGCGCTGTTGTCTGGTTCGGCGTCGGCGTTGAGAGGTGCTCGGATGGGTTTCGGGGGATGTGCAGCGTGGCAGATGCTGGAGGAGGGCGCGAAGGTCGTTATCTCGGACATCCAAGATGACAAGGGCGAAGCATCGGTTGAGCAGATGCGAGGACAGGGATATGACGCGATTTACGCACATCTAGACGTGTTGGATGAAGGGAATTGGTCCGACGTCGTGGCCAAGACCATTGACGCATTTGGGCGTTTGGATATTTTGGTGAATCTGGCTGGCGCTCAGGATCGAGGAACGCTTTATGAGGTTGACGTGCAGCAGTGGCAACGAGTGATGGAGATCAGCACGACTGGGATATTGATGGGAACACGGGCAGTGTTACCGGCGATGCGAGATGCTGGCGGCGGCGCGATCGTCAACATGTCGTCGATGGCGGGGAAGTTTGCGGGCGAATACGGATCGGCGTACGCGGCTTCGAGGGCCAGTATCCTGCATTTCACGCGCGCTTCAGCGATACAGCTCGCGAAGTTTGGGATACGTGCGAACGCGGTGTTGCCGGGATGGGTTCATACCCCGTTTACCGAGACTATCTACGAGGTCGAATCGGAGCGCGATTGGAGGTCAGAGAGGGTGCCGCTGGGCAGATGGGGTGAGCCGGAAGAGGTTGCGAACGGGATTTGCTTTTTGGCTTCTGATGAAGCGTCCTATGTAACGGGTTCGGAGTTGTTGATTGATGGTGGGGTGACGGCGGGGTTTAAGGGGAATACCATACCTGATGCGGATTGAAGGAATCAAGCCGCTTTAGTTTGTGGAACTTCGGATGGGTCGTGAGTGGATCCTGTCCGTTCTTCTTTGGTCAATCCGTCGTCGAGGTCTTTGATCGCTGAAATGGTTATCGGCGGGGAATCTGGAAATTCGGCGACGATCCGCAGTTTCCCTCCCATGCCTTCGATGTACTTGGAGAGGGTTGAGAGTAGGAGATCGGTGCGATTTTCGATGCGGGAGACGTTTTCTTGCTTAATCCGCAATCGCTTGGCGAGATTAGCTTGAGTCATCTGACGGGCTCTTCGGAGTGTGCGCAATGTCATCTCTTGGGCGATGAGCTCTTGAGTCAACTCCTCGATTCTTTTTTGCCGCTCGGGTGAGAGATTTGCGAGTTTTTCTTCCAGCGTAATCACCATTAACTCCTTCGCGGTTGGGAACGTGCTAGGTGGTCGTCATAACGTTCATCGGCGGTTTTGATTAGTCGCCGATAAAAACGTCGCTCGTTGACGCCGGATTTGTCGCTGGCTACTAACAACACGGCACGGCGATTAGGGTCGAAAGCGAACGCAACCCGCCATACTCCACCATCAGCTTCAAAACGAAGTTCCTTCATGTTGGCGTGGCGAGATGCATACAAAGTGTCTGCCCACGGCCTCGAGAGTTGCGGACCGAATTCTTTCAGCATACCCATGCGTCCGTAGATCGCATCTTGGACGATGATTGGCAATTCTTCGAATTCCGATTCAAAGTCGTCGTGGAAACCAATCTGCCAGTTCATAATTGATTATGCGTAGAAGTGCATATGCTGTCAAGAGCATATGCACTTTAGTTTTTTTATTTCGCTCCCCTCGTTAACGAGGGGAGCAGTGAACAGGGGCGACGTCGATTTTAAAACTAGATTGCGGCGACGGCGGCTTTGACGTCGTCGTAGGAGGGTTCGTTTAGGGGAGAGTCTGAGACCCAGGACCATGCGATCTTGCCGTTGCCGTCTATGACGAATACGGAGCGTTGGGCGACGTTGTAGCCGTCGATGCCGGCGAGGTTGGGCAGGCTGACGCCGTATGCGTCGACTGTGGCTCCGCCGAGGTCGCTTAAGAGCGGGAAGTTCAGGTCGTTCTGGGAGTGGAACTCGGCTTGTGAGAAGGGCGGATCAACGGAGATTCCGAAGACCTTGGCGTTCATGTCGTTGAATGCCGAGAGGGAGTCGCGGAAGGTGCACATCTCGGTCTGGCAGACGCCGGTAAACGCTGCAGGGAAGAATGCGAGAATGACGTTTGATCCGCGCTGGTCGCTGAGCGAGACGTTTTCGCCGTCGGTGGATCTGAGGTCGAAGTCAGGGGCTGTGTCGCCCACGTTTAATGAGGCCATTTTTCGCTCCGTTGGATGTAAGGCAATTGGGTTGCTGGTGTAGATTGACCATAGCGATTCTATTTGATTCGGTCTATCGTTAAACAACATGCGATTTTCGGACCGAGAGCGGCAAAGGACGTTTAGTTGAGCAACGACAGCGGGAAGAAGCGGATATTGATTGTGGGTGCTGGAGCGGTTGGGAGTTACATCGGCGGTTGGCTGGCGCACACTGGCCATGACGTGGTGTTTGCTGATGCGTGGGCGGAGCAGGTGGATACGATCAATTCGGATGGATTACGGGTCGAAGGGCCGCACGAGCCGTTCGTTTCGCATCCCCGGGCATTTCATCTCCACCAGTCGCAGGCGTTGGCGCTGGAGCCGAAATTCGATTTGACGTTTATCGCGGTAAAGGCGTATGACACGTCGTGGGCGTCTCGCTTCGCGTTGAGGTTCGTGAAGGACGATGGGTATTTTGTTTCGTCGCAGAACTGCATGCCGGATGGTGACATGGCGGACGCGGTTGGGGCGGAACGGTGTGTGGGGTTGATCATGTCGTCAATCGCGGTGCGTGTCGGCGGTCCAGGATTGTCGCAGCGGGCGGGGACGAAACGACGGCGTGATTTGGGGCACATCGTGTTTCGTGCCGGCGAACACGATGGTTCGGAATCGGATCGAACAGCAGAATTGGTTGAGATGTTGGAGCCGATCGACGGCGGTAAGACGACCACGAACCTTTGGGGCGAGCGATGGGCGAAGTTGTGTCAGAACAGCATGGGTAACCCAGTGGTTGGTGCGACGATGTGCGGTTCGGCTACCGTTGCCAGTTCACCGCGCGGGCGGGAGTTGCAGATTCGGTTGGCGTCGGAATCGGCGAGTGTTGGGCTAGCGTTGGGATTAGATGTCGTGAATTTCGGCGGTTCTTCGCCTGACAAATGGTCTGCTGCGTCGAACGACGGCGAGGTTTTCGAAGAGTTGGATGGCATGTTGGGTGCCAACGCAGGTGCGGGTACGGGTGATTGGCATCCGTCGATGGGGCAAGACGTTGCTAATGGAAGGCCGTCGGAGATCGATTTCATGAACGGCCACGTTTTGAGGAAGGGAATTGAAGTCGGTGTCGAGACTCCGGTCACGGCATCGATTGTCGATGCAATGCAACGGATCGATCGCGGTGAGTTGGTGCCCGATGAATCCAATATCGAGATGGTGCTGACGAATGCCGGCTATTGAATCGCTGGTCTACGGTCATTCCCAAACCAAGTATTGATTTCCGAAAGTTCCCACACGAATAGCGCGGTCTCTCCCCGTGCCGAAACGTTGGTGGCACTGGATCTTGAGACTACGGGGCTGAACTCCGCTTCGGATCGAATCATCGATGTCGGAGCGGTGAAGTTTCGCGGCGACGAGCAGATCGGCGTATTTCATGCGTTGGTGAACCCGCGTAAGAAGTTGTCTGAATTCATCGTTTCTTTGACTGGCATTTCGCAGGCAGATGTAGATGCCGCTCCCGACTGGGCTTTGGTGAAAGACGAATTGCAGGGGTTCATCGGTGATGCGAGGTTGGTCGGACACAACGTCGAGTTCGATGTTGGTTTCTTGAGATCGCATGGGATCAGGGTCGAGTTGCTGAGTTACGACACTGAACAGATGGCGCGTGTTGCGTTGCCGGCTGGGCCTGAGTTTGGTCTTGGTAGGTTGGCACAACGCTTTGGTGTAGTACATGACGATCCGCATCGGGCGTTGTCGGATGCACTGGCTTCCCGGGATCTGTTCCTGATCCTGCTTGAGCGGTTCGAGAAGATGCCTGCTACGGCGTTGACGCGGATATCGGCGTTGGGTTCGCGTTCGAATTGGAGCGTCAGCGAATTGGCTTCAAACATGGTGATGGCTGGTGACGGTACCGATGAAACTGTGGGACGTCTCGGTGTTGATGAAAGCCGATTGAGCGACTGCCTGCGGTTGCCAGGTCGGATGACTACTTGGTCTGAACCAAGCGACGACACCGAAGTGGGATATTCGGATGAACATGTGGTTCAGACCGAGATGGCATTTCTGCCCGGAGGTTTGGTTGAAGAGACGATGCCAGGGTTCGAAAGTCGTGACGGTCAGCGAGAGATGGCGGTCGCGGTGGCACGCGCGATAGCTGGCCAAGGGAAGTTGATCGTTGAGGCTGGGACGGGCATTGGCAAATCACTCGCATATCTGCTCCCGGCGGCTTTGATGGTCGCCGGTACAAATGGCAAGGCAGTGATTTCGACCAACACGCTTAACTTGCAAGAACAATTGTTGAACAAAGATTTCCCGACGGTTCGTGAGATTGTGCGTCGGGAGACTGGCATTGAACTGGACGCGGTTCAACTTAAGGGAAGGTCTAACTACCTGTGTGTCCAACGATGGCGGGACGCGGCTTCGCAGGCGAATCATAGTCATTCAGATGCGCGTGTGTTGTCGCAGTGTTTGACGTGGCTAGCAGAAACGGAAACCGGTGACCGCGCGGAGCTTTCCCTAGGTTGGGATGGAGGCGCGTTTAGTCGGTTGTCTGCCGAAGGATGCCCACCGACTACGGTTGGTGGCGGATTTCCTTGTCAAGGTCCGCCTTGCTTCATGCTCAAGGCGCGGGCCAATGCGCATGAGGCTGACGTGTTGATCGTCAATCACGCGCTGTTGCTGAGTGATATGTTGGCAGAGAACAGCATCTTGCCTCCGCATCAAGTTTTGGTGATCGACGAAGCACATCACCTGCGGGACGTGGCGACACGCCACCTTGGTTTTGAGATCCGCGAGTCGCAGTTCATGGATGACTTGGGGTCGTTAACTCGATCGGATGGGATGTTGACGAGGTTGGTGCGTTTGGCGACGCTGCGTGGTGGTGGAGAAGAGGTTTTGTCTTCCGTGCCGGACTTACAGCGACGGATCGTCGAAGCTGCGGACAAGGCGACGTTGGAATGCAATCGGATGTTCGAAGAGTTGCGGGATCTGACGGGCTACGTGACGCAGCGAGAACGGACCAGGGAGATGCGGATATTGGGGATGACGCGCATCACGAAGGAATGGCGTCAAGGAGTTGATGAGAAGTGGGTATCGTTGCATCCGGCGTTGAACTCGATATCGCTGGGACTGAAATCGCTCCTCGACTTGGCGGCAACCGACGGGCAACCCGACGCGGCGATCATCAACGGGAACGCGCTGTACGAGCGTATCCGAGAAGTGAATTACTGGCTTTACTCGTTAATCGAGGAGCCGGATGACAACTTCGTCTATTGGAGTTCGGTCAATCAGCGTCGGAACATGGAGCTAACGTTAAGCGGCGCTCCATTGGACGTCGCAAATGAACTGCGAACGCGGATGTTCAGTCAAAATCGTGCGCACGTCTTGACGGGCGCAACGATCAGCGAGTCTGGCAGTTTCGACCGTGCGCGAACGACGCTAGGATTTGACGCGGATGAGATGTTGAGCATCGGATCGCCATTCGATTTCAAGAATGCGGCGTTGATACTCGTTCCGGAGGATATCCCCCAACCGAACACGCCGGGCTACAACGAAGCGGTAACCAACGCGGTACATGACATCGCATCCGCGACAAAGGGCCGAACCTTGGCTCTGTTTACGGCGAACTCGGCGTTGAACACGACCCGAGATGCTTTGTTCAATCGTTTCAAGTCTGTAGAGACCGAGGTGTTCGGTCAAGGCCGTGACGGTCCAGCATCTAGGGTGATGCAGCTATTGAACGATTCTGATAATGCCGTGGCACTGGGGGCGATGAGCCTGTGGGAGGGCATCGATCTTCAGGATGCATCGATCAACTCATTGGTGATGACGCGCTTGCCGTTCCCAGTGCCGCGGGATCCTATCCACGAGGCGCGTTCTGAGGATCTTGACAACCCATTTGGCGAATATTTCGTGCCAGAAGCCGTGACGAAATTCAGGCAGGGATTCGGCAGATTGATCAGATCTCGCGACGATAGAGGCGTTTTTGTCGTGTTAGATAGACGGATCATTTCGAAAGGGTATGGTAGACAGTTCCAAAGGTCGATTCCGCAAGGCACGGTTCGGCGGGTCACGCTGGGGACTCTTTCGAGCTACGTGCAGAAGTGGTTGGCGGGAGAACCGGTTTGACGACGACGCTGGAATCGCTTGGTGCCGACGTAGAAACCGCGCGCACGATCAAACTGGATATCGAGCCCTTTGACATTCAGCAAACGCTGGATGGTGGGCAGGCGTTTGGGTGGTTTGAAGTTGGCGATGGATCGTATCGAGGCGTCCTTGGTTCGCGTGTGATCGGCCTGAGATGCGACGGGCGATCGGTGTTTCTCGAAGGGATCGCGGAGAATCAAGCTGGGTGTACACAGCGTCAGGTGGAAGACTATTTGATGGCGTCTGCCGACGTGAACGAGCTTCGGTCGCTCCTCGGGAGCGAACCAGGTTTTGGTGTTGATGTGGTTGAGCAACCACTGATACGTGTGATGCGGCAGGATCCTTGGGAGTGTCTGGCGGCGTTCATCTGCTCTCAAAACTCGAACATTCCGCGCATCAAGAAGATGGTGGCATCCGTCGCACGGTTGGGCCGCCGATTGGGATCCGAGGATTGGGCGTATGAGTTTCCGGAACCAGACGTGGTTGCAGAGGCTGGCGAGGAGCATCTAAGAAAGGTCGGACTGGGTTACCGTGCCAAACATCTTTCACTGACGGCGAAGATGCTGGAGAGTTGGGGCGATGGAGCGTTATTGAAGTTACGCGGCGCTCCGTATCACGAAGCGAAGGATGCGTTGATGGAGCTGCAGGGCGTCGGCCCGAAGGTGGCTGATTGCGTGCTGGCCTACTCGTTGGACAAGGGTGAGGCGTTTCCCGTGGATGTCCATGTTCGACGTGCAGCTATTCGACTGTATGGGTTGGATGAGAAGATCAAGAATGAAGACGTAGGAGAATGGGCGCGAGATCGTTTTGGACAGTACGCAGCGTGGGCGCAGCTTTACATGTTCCGGGACCAGATCAATCTTCGGATAAACGGCGCATGACGTAGCGTCGTTCGTCTTCGGCGGATCTGAGTTCGCCTTCGATACGGCGGATCTGTAGTTCTTCGAGGAGACGTCCTACCATGGGACCTTGCTCGACGCCTAATTCGAGTAGATCGTCGCCGTTGAGGAAGTTGTGAACGTATCGCAGGTGACTTTGGAAGTCGATCAATCGGGTCGTAACGTTCGTGTCTTGTTCTACGCTGATGATGGCGTTGAGGACTTGGGTGTTGATGCCCATGAGGGCGCGATGGAGTTGGGCGTCTGTGAATTCGGTGTCGCGGCAACGCTGGATTGCTTCTCGCGTAGTGTTAACGTGTTGCGCCATGGCGCGCCAATGCGTTGACATTGCTAGTCGTGTGACGAAGCCTTCGAGCGAGTCGTTTGGGATGCAGTAGGCGAAGGCGGCGAAGCGTTGAATTTCGTCGGCGTTTGGGTTGATGTGGCGTAGTTGGTTGTGTGGGATGTCTGCGTCAACGCCCAATGCGGCGAGGATTCCGGTTTGCTGCGCTTTGTTGATCAGGTCGGAAAGGTTTTCGTGTGGTTTGAACCAAAGTCGGAATTCATTGAAGACTCGTTGCGGGGAGACTGCGACCATTCGCTTCAAATCATCGAGTGACCGGTCGAGCAGCGCAGCTGTTCTGGGCTCGAAGTCATACCCGTATCTCGTGGCCAATCTGATGCCGCGCAGCATTCTGAGTGGGTCTTCGTGAAATGAATCGTCGTGGAGGACCCGGAGGGTCGAATCGTTGCAGTCGGCGGTTCCGTCAAATGGATCGATAAGATTTCCGAAACCAGAACGCAGGAGCTGGATTGCCATCGCATTGACGGTGAAGTCTCGACGTTCCAAGTCGTTTTCGATGTTGTCGACGAGGATAACTTGCGGGAGCGATCCCCAAGGATCGTAGATATCGGTTCGGGCTGAAGCAATATCGATTGGGATATCGTCGAGGTGGATCTTTGCGGTATGGAATTGGGAAACGGATTCAACTCGGCATTCTGGCAGTCGGGCAGTCAACTCGTTGACGAACTCTTCGGCCTCGCCGATGATGGTGATATCGGGATTCGTAGTGAGTTCAGGCATCCCAGCTACGATTTCGCGAACCATGCCGCCGACGAGGTAGGCGTCAATTCCGATTTCTTCGGCGACGCGGGCTATTTCGTGCAGGATTTCCTGCGTTGGCTTTGCAATTGGTTGATTGGACATTTTGGTGGGCGATCAGATCAAAGTGCCAAACTAATGAAACAATCAGTTCACTGGTAGAATCTCTACGAGTTCAGCCATCAACACAACTGTACGGGACGACGATTCCATTGGTTTCAGTTTCTATTGGTTCGTCCCTGCGCGAGAAAGGTCTGCAAAATCATGATTAGCGACCTCCCGATCAAAGTAGACGTTTTCATCGACTACACGTGACCCTGGGTGCGGCAAGCTGGGATCTGGCTATCCCGGGTGAAAGACGAGATGGGTGACGATCTGGAACTGAACTACCGCAGTTTTGCTTTGGAGCAGGCGAACTCGCAAGAGGGGCCGGAATGGAAAGCGTGGGAGCAGGGCGACGATTACGTGAGTAGGGGCTTGTGGTCACTGCGCGGAGGTATTGCGGCTCGGATGCAGGGCTATCACGCCCACGACCAGTACATGCTTCAGTTGCAGCATTTCAAGTTCGTCGAACGTGGCGACATCCGTGACCGCCAGCCGGTCGTTGAGGCCGCAGAGCGCGCCGGTCTTGATATGGAGAAGTTTATTGCGGACGTGGATTCGCCAGAACGCCTCGCCGAGATCGGTCGCGACCACGAAGAAGCGGTTGAACAAGGGATATTTGGAACGCCCACGTTCATATTCGAGGATGGCTCGGCGGCGTTCTTGAAGACGTTCACGCCTCCCGAAGACGAATCGCTAGCCGCATTTGAGAACATGATCGTCATGGCTCGCAACCGTCCCTATTTCGGCGAATTGAAGCGACCGCAACCGCCTTGGCCGCAAGGCGTCGAGGTTTGAGAAGTTGGCGACGGCGATCATCCCAGATTCCGAAATAGCCGAGCTTGAGAGCAAGCTCGGCGTCGAGTTTTCAAACCCAGATCTATTGCGCCAGGCGATGACACACGAGTCGTTCGTCAATGAGTGGGGCTCGGACGCTACTAGTGGTGTTCGGTCTTACGAGCGCCTCGAGTATCTGGGCGATGCGGTTTTGAACTTTACGGTCGCGAAAGTTTTGTTCGAGAGCTCCGACGACGCTACGGAGGGCGAGATGTCGATGGGGCGTGCCCACGTGGTTTGCAAGGATTCCCTTGCGCGTGCGGCGCAGAGGTTGGATCTCGGCGACCACATATTGCGCGGAAAGGGCGAGGAGGCCTACAGTCCGAATGTGCGCGATTCGGTGCTTGAGGATTCATTCGAAGCGGTGATCGGTGCGATATACGTCGATCAGGGTTTCGCATCGGCCCGTGAATTTGTTCTCACCCAATTGGCAGAACGCATCGATAATGTAATCGAGAACGGTGTCGACAAGGATCCGAAATCGGCTTTTCAAGAACTGGTACAAGGTGCCGGGTTGCGAACACCGCGATACCGAACCGAAGCGGCAGGATACGATTCCGATGGGCAGCAGCAGTATCGTGCACGCGTGCTGATCGGTGGCAAGGAAGTTGCTGCCGGTTTGGGAATCAGCAAGTCGAAAGCGCAAATGAGCGCTGCCGAGAAGGCTCGGGCGCGATTTGCCGCCGGTGTCCCTTCCGAGTTCGCGAAGGCAAGGGCGGAACGTCCAAGAACGATCTCGCGTGCGCCAGAAAGCACGACCAAGACAGAAACGATGTCCGTGCGCGTGTTGGCGGCAGGCGGTGTCCGGCGCCTAGGCAGTTTGCTGAGTTTGTCGGCGTTCCGAAAACGAGAACCGACGCCCGGCCGACAGTTGATCTACAAACGCCCTGAGTAGTCCCGCGATCATCACCGCGCATGCTCCGACTACTTGGAAGAGGCAAGAAGACGACTGAGACATCGGCTGAAACGCGCCGATCTTGGACGAACGTCGTTGGCGGTGTTTTCCGACGTTCAGAAATTGACGAATTCTTTTGGGAGGATTTGGAGGAGGCACTGATCGTTGCCGATGTCGGTGTCGAGACCTCGATGGGGTTGGTTGAGAAGGTTCAGGACGAGGCGAAGTGGAGAGGTGCTCGGACGACCGAGGACGTCTATGAAATCCTGCGGACTGAAATTGCTGGTTTACTGACCGACGAAGAGAAGGAAGCTGAGTTTCTCGATGACGGTCCGGTTGCCGTGATGATCGTGGGAGTGAATGGTTCCGGCAAGACGACAAGTATAGGGAAGTTGGCGCAAGCCGCCAAGTCAGATGGCCGGGTTCCACTGATCGCGGCAGCGGACACGTTCAGGGCGGGTGCGATCTCCCAACTTGAAGCGTGGGCCAAGCGGACGGACACCATGTTCGTTTCGTCGGAAGCTGGCGCGGATCCGGGTTCGGTTGTTTTCGATGCTTTGAGCGCAGCTAAATCCCGCGGAGCCGATTTCGTCGTAATTGATACCGCCGGTAGGTTGCACACCGCTCACAATTTGATGGAAGAACTGAAAAAGATGCGCCGGATTCTCGATCGTCACGCGAAAGATTTCAAGCCGCGTGTTTTGCTGGTGATCGATGGCAATACGGGGCAGAACGGCGTTGCGCAGGCGAAGATGTTTACCGAAGCGGTTGGCTGCGACGGAGTGATACTGACAAAGCTGGATAGCACCGCTAAGGGCGGTGTGGTACTTGCGATCCGGGGCGAAATGGGATTGTCGGTGAGGTACATCGGTACGGGCGAAAGCGTTGAAGACATCGCACCGTTCGATGCGCGTGAGTTCGCCGAGACGATACTGCCGGCCCTGTGATCGAGTAACCGTTTGTGCGATGACGGCGTACAAGACGGCGAAGTAACCGAATTCTGATGTCCGATTTGATCCTATGGCTGCTGACCGTTTACGCGATCGGTCTTGCAGCGTTTCCTATCGCATATCTGGCGGTGCCGAATTTAATGGACCGTGGATTCGGTTTGATCAGGCCGATCGGGATGCTGCTCATTGGTTCTACGGCGTGGTTTCTGAGCTTGGTGAAGGTCTTGCCGAACGTGGCTTGGTCTTGGTGGTTGATCGCAGTGATAGTGGCACTTACCGGATGGGGATGGTTGCTGTTCCGGGAACGTCAAGGCTTGTGGCAATTCGTTCGCCGTAGGTGGTTGCAGCTCGGGGTGACCGAGTTGATGTTCCTATCGTTCTTCATGGTGTTTGCGCTGGTGAAGGCGATGAACCCGGACATCGATCACACCGAGAAGCCGATGGACCTGACGATGCTGAACGCGGTGATCGGCACGCAACATGCTCCTCCAACGGACCTCTGGTTGAGCGGATTTCCGATCGCGTATTACTACTTCGGGTACTGGATGTTCGGCGGGATATCGCAGATGTCCGGCGTTGTACCGAGCGTCGCATACAACCTGGCGTTGGCATCCATCGCGGCGCTATCAGCCACCGCTGTTTTTTCACTGGTTGCAAATCTCGTTCGACGGGACGGAGCGAATACTTCGCAGATGCTCGCGGGCGGGTTGATCGCTACCGTACTGTTGTTGGTTATCTCCAACCTGAACGGGTTTTGGGAATTGCTTTCTTTAGCCGGAATCGGAACGGATGGGTTTTATGAATGGTTGGGCATCAAAGGTGTTGATTTAACGGATCAAGGCACTGGTTGGAGGCCTGAAGGATTTTGGTGGTGGTGGGCTTCGTCGAGGATTATCAACAGGTTTGGTGCCGATGGCGCCGAGTTGGATTTCACGATCCAGGAGTTTCCGTTTTTCAGCTTGATGCTCGGCGACCTTCACCCACATTTGATGTCGATCCCGTTCGTGTTGACGATGATTTCGTTGGTCGCGAATTTGCTCTTTTCGAGGGTCAGATGGGGGCTTGCGTGGTTCATGCGAAATCCCGTCGGAACCGCGGTGTTGGTGCTGGCGGTGGGCAGCGCGGGATTCATCAACACGTGGGATATGCTCTGGGTTTTGCTCGCCTTGGGCGGCGTGGTTTATTTCAAGTCTTACCGAGAGAATGGTCACGTTCATCTTGCGGCTTTGCGTGTCAGTATTCCGCCGCTAGCGATGATTGCGGCGGTCGGTGCCGCGCTCTTTTCGAACTACTATTTTGTGACTGCAGACAGTCAGATCCAGTTTCCGCCGCTAATCCCGACTAAATACGCGACTCGTCCGATCCATTTCTTTACGGTTTGGGGGGGATTGATGACGTTGATGACAGTGTTCGCTATCGCGATATTGGTGCCTGGGTTGAAGCGGGAGTTGGCGACGGTACGGGACTCTATGGGGCGGTATGTGTCACCACGGATCGTCTCGGAACGGTTCCCGTGGGTTGCTTCCGCGATCTTGGTGGCGCTTCTTTACCTGGCTTGGACGGTTACTCACTACGGTTTTAACGACAACGCTGTTGGTACTGACCTATTAACCCGGTTGCCGTTGTCAGCCTTATTGGGCGCGGTGTTTGTCGTGTTTTTCGCGACGACTTATCGTCGAGGGATGCGAGGCGCAGATGACGGTGTGCAGGTGTTGCTGATCTTGTTGACGCTGTCTGCGTTGCTGCTGTACGTGGCGGAGCTCTTCAGATTGCACGACTTCTTTGGTGGTCGGCACAACACTGTGTTCAAGTTTTATTACGAAGTGTGGATATTTTTCGCAGTTATCGGAGGGTACGGTGTCTACTACTGGATTCGAAAGCATCCTAAGTTCCCCGGGCGTTTACGGTACACCAGCGTAGCGGGAGTGTTTGTTGCTTGTCTTCTGATAGCGATCTCGCTTTATTATCCGTTTGCCGCCACTGCGACGAAATCTTCCGAGACATCAACCGAACTCACGCTTGATGGTCTGATGTTCCTTGAAAGGAGCGGATCGGCGGTTCCAGAAGCGATGGATTGGATCCGTGAGAACGTTGGAAACGACGATGTGATCGTCGAGGCGGTGGGGAATAGTTACAGCAAATTTGGCCGTTTTTCCGGTTGGACTGGTAGTCCTACGATTTTGGGTTGGTCTGGGCACCAGAGCCAATGGCGTGGAGGAGACGAGGTTTGGAGAGATCGGGAAATGGACGTTGATCGTATCTACAACAGCTCGGATGATTCCGAGACGCGGATGTTGATCGATCGTTACGGTGCCGACTATCTGGTGGTCAGTCCAAATGAGCGTGAAAAATATACTGGATTAGATGTTTCGAAGTTCGATCGCATCGGCAGCCGCGTTTTTGAAAACCAAGAAGTGATCATCTTCGCCTTGGGAGAATAGGCTTGGACGCGGCACATAATCGAACTGAAGACGTGTCTAGCGGATCATCCGTCCTGTCGAACAATCCGCGCGCTGGTTGGGTCGACGGTGCTTGGACAACTCTATCCAGCGCACCCAGATCGGTAGTCGATGCATCGACTGAAGTAGCGTTCTCGTTCTCGCCGCGAATCCAGTACACGATCTATGCTCTCCTCTTTCTGGTAGGACTGGGAATGCGATTGGTTCGCCTCGGCGAACAGGCGGTCCACCACGACGAGAGCCTGCACGGGTATTACGGTTACCAGATCGCGATCGGCAACGAGTATGAACACTCGCCGCTGACACACGGAATGTTCCTTTTCGAGTTGATCGCCGGGATGTTCTTTTTGTTTGGCGACTCGGAGTTCACGATGCGGTTGGGGATGGTGTTGTTCGGTTCGGCGCTGATCTTGGTACCGCTTCTGATGAGGAAGCAGTTGGGCGATATCGGAGCATTGCTGACGTCCGTAATGTTGACTTTTTCGCCCGCGCTGTTCTACTTCTCACGTTTTGCTCGCAATGACATCCTGATGGCTTTGTTTATCGCTTTGCTAGTGGTGGCGATGTGGCGTTACATCGTAGAGCAACGGTATCGATGGCTGTATATCGCGGCTGCGGTGTTGGCGTTCTCTATGGCGACGAAGGAATCGGCCTATATCTTCGTCGTGATCTTTGCTGCTTATTTCGCTTGGGTTACTCGCTATGAGATACGGGACATTTTGCTCGGCAACATGAAACTTAGCGAGATCAGTCCTTCTGGTCACGTCTTGGTGATGCTTGTCGGCATCACGGCACCGTTCTACGCAGCCGGTATCGCGATATTCCAAGACGTGGTGGGTTTGACTCTCGCGGCGGTTGAGGGCACACCAGGAGTTGTGACGGGTGCGCCAGATGGTTCGACAGCGACGGCGGTTGCAGCCGTGATCACGTTGCTGGTGTTTGGTGTCGGTGTTGGGATCGGTGCGTGGTGGAACTGGCGGCGATTCTGGGTCGCATTGGCCATCTTCTGGGCGATCTACGCCGTGATCATGACCAACTTCGGGAGTCACTATCCCGGAGTCATCACAGGGGTTTGGCAATCGCTGGGCTATTGGCTTGCACAGCACGACGTCAGACGAGGCGACCAGCCTTGGTACTACTACTTCGTAATCAGCTCGATCTACGAGTTTCTGCCGATGCTTTCGGCCGTTGGAATAGCCCTCTACTACTCGATCCGAACGGGTTGGCGGTCGATCGGATTGATCCTCATAAGTATCTCGAGTTTCGCGATCTCGACGGCACTGATGTACACGGTGTATTACCAAACGGCAAATCCACCGTCCGATCTGCTGATCCTGCCATTCTTGGCGTTGGCTTACGCGTCCCTGCTTTTCGTTCCGTTGACATTGGACGCCCCAAAGTTTTTGAAGTTCGCACTGTTTTGGGCGCTCGCAACCTTTTTGGCTTTGTCGACTGCAGGGGAGAAGATGCCTTGGTTATTGGCCCAGCTAACTCTTCCATTCATTTTCGTGTCGGGTCACGGACTGGGTACGCTGATCAAATCGATTGATTGGAGAATCGTCTGGTACCGGAAAGGATGGGTAGCTTTCGCACTCGTTCCGCTGGCTCTGATTGCGCTGTACCGATTGGTATTCTTCGAGTTCTACGACAATTTCGATATCTCAAATTCGCGTGATCTCAGCCAGTTTTTTGAACTGTGGGCTTTGATCGCGTTCTGCGGAGTGGCATTGCTCCTGTTGATCCAGGGCGGAATGTCGCAAGGCTTCCGGCAAGTGCTTGCCGTCGTCGCAGTAGTGCTAGTTGTGGTGATGTTCGCGTTTACTTTACGTGCCACTTGGAATGCGGTTTACAAGTATGGAGATGTGCCGCACGAGATGCTGGTCTATACGCAAACCACCCAAGATCTGCATCAGACGGCCGAGGAGATTTACCAAGCTCGCGAGTTAGCGTGGAACAAGAGCGAGTTCAGCATTGCGATCGACACCCGAGACGGTTTTGCTTGGCCGTGGAACTGGTATTTGCGTAGATTTGAAGGCGTGGGTTACATCAGCCTCGAAGGCGAGGACGCGGCGATCAATGATTATCGGACGGTGGCAGTGATCAACGCCAAGAATCATGATGCCGTAAAAGATTCTCTACCGGAGGGATTTGGCGAAGGGCGCCACATGATCCATCGGTGGTGGTTCCCTGAGGTTTACAAAAACAAGACGCCAGCGGATGTGTGGAACGGGTTAACCAACCGTGCGCTTCTGCGTCCGATAGCGGATTTCTGGTTCCATCGTAAGTTGACCAAAGACAACGGATACGTCGACTCGTACGTCTACTTCCGCAACGACACCCCGTCGGCGCCGCTCCGATGACCGCGTTGAGATTGACGCGGCTTGTGGGCAATGAGATGACCCTGGCATCGTGATCAAAAGCCGCGCATTCTGGATAGGCCTGCTCGGGAGCGTCGCGTTTTTGGGCATCATGGCCGTCTTTTTCGTCGATTTCGAAAAAGTGTGGAAGGTGTTGGGATCAGCGAATTACGCCTATGCGGCACCATCATTGTTGCTATACACGCTGGCCCTGTGGTTCCGGACTATTCGTTGGCGGTACCTGCTGAAACCGATCTCGGATGGCGAGACGAAACGAGCACTGTTCCCGGTAGTCGTCGTTGGTTACATGGCCAACAATTTGATTCCGGTGCGGATCGGCGAGTTGATGCGTGCCTACTACCTGACGCTGCGGGAAGGCGTCAGTACGATGGCCACATTCGGCACCGTGGCGTTGGAGCGCGCGTCGGATGTGATCGCTTTGCTGCTGATTGTCGCCATTGCCGCAGTATTTGGTGCGATCGGTGTGCAATCGACAGTCGGGACAATCGCGGAGGATGTGCCGGGAGGACTGCCCGTCCTGACCGTTGGGGCGTTGCTTCCATTCATCGCGGTGTTTGCTGTGGTTGCCTACGTGGTGATTGTGTCTCCGTCGCGGGTACGTGGCATGCTGGCGACGATTTTGAAATTCTTGCCAACCAGACTTCGGGCTAAGATCGTAGGAACGGCGATGAACCTTATCGCGGGATTGACGGTGGTTAGGACGTGGCGCGGATTAGTTAGGGTCATAGTCCTGTCGATGCCAGTTTGGTTGTCTGAGATCGGGATGTATTACGTGATCGCTCTGGGATTTGACATCCGAAGCGCTTTTGATAGCCAGCTGGAGTTTGTCGCGGCAATCGTCGCGTTCGGAACGGCGGCGAACTTGGCTGGCGTCCTCCCGTCTAGCGCAGGAAGTTGGGGGCCGTTCGATTTCTTCGGTGCGGCTGCTCTCACGGCTTTGGGTATCGAAGCTGAGATTGCGGCGGCGTATGCGCTGACCGTTCATGTTGTCCTTTGGGCGCCAGTGACGATCGCAGGTGCGTTGCTGCTGTTCGCTGACAAGACGTCGATGGCGAATCTTGCTCGCGGGGCACGGGCGGCTCGTAGGGCAGCAGTCACGCCAGACGAGGGCATTGCCAACGGAATTGATCGTCCAGCAGAGGTGAAGTCGTGAATGTGGGGATCGTTGGTGCAGGTGCTGCTGGGCTTGCGGCTGCCTATGACCTTGGCAGGGCAGGGCATGATGTAGTGGTGTACGAGTCGGCGCCATTCATCGGAGGGCAGGCGTCTACGATACCCGTCGGAGGCTACCCGCTTGAACGGGGATATCACCACCTTTTCACAAATGACCGGGCCATATTGGATCTGATGGATGAGTTGGGCATCGGTGATGCCATGGAGTGGTACCCCTCGAATGTCGGCACCTACGTTGACGGCGGGTTGCACAAAACCACTACAGCGTTTGATCTGCTGCGTTTCGGTGCCATTTCGTTGTACGAACGAATTCGAATGGGCCTTTTCACGCTGAAGGTTCAGAGGATCAAAGACTGGGAAAGTTTAGAGCCTTATACCGCTGACCAATGGTTGAGCGAGAAACTTGGCGGCCAAGCCTACGATGTCTTGTGGAATCCGTTGTTGAGGGGTAAGTTCGGCAGGTTTTACGCCGAAGTTGGGATGCCGTGGTTCTGGTCGAAGATTCACACGAGGTTCGCATCACGTGAAGGCTTGCTGGCGAAAGAGGTTTTGGGATACCCGACAGGTAGTTTTGACGTCGTGTTCGATACATTGGCAGACAAGATCAAAACCGGCGGAGGCGAGATAAGGATCGAAAATCCCGTCGTGAAGATTTTGCCGATGGATGAGTCAGGTCAAGTGGGGATCGAATCCGTGGGTGTGGGCAAAGAGCACACGGAACATTTTGATTGCGTACTTTCCACTGTCCCATCCTTCAGCATGCCGAGTTTGATGGACGAGATCCCGCAGAGTTATCTCGAGCGATTGGAGTCGGTTCAGTATCTTGCGGCAGTTGTGGTCATCCTAGAGATGGATCGTCCACTGACCGACTACTACTGGATGAATATCGCTTCTGATGATGTGCCATTCCTGGGCATCATCGAGCATACGAACATGTTGCCGAAGGAGTGGTATGGCGGTCGTAACGTCGTGTATTTGACCAACTATCTCCATCGAAACGACGAGTTGTTCGGAATGTCGCCCGATGAACTGACCGACCTCTACTTCGAGCACTTGCCTAAATTCAACCCGGGTTTCAATCGTTCCTGGGTGAAGGATGTGCACTACAACGCAGTAAGCGCGGCACAGCCGATCATCGGAACAAACTACGGCGGTAAGAAACCTGACCACCGGACACCGTTCGAACGGATCTACCTGGCAAACACGACGCAGATCTATCCAGAGGATCGAGGCACCAACTATTCAATTCGGATGGGGCGCGAGGTGTCTGAGATGATCATGTCGGATGCAGCCAAAGGGTGGTCTGGATGGCGTTCGAATTGAATAAGTCCGGTCTGCGTATTGAGTTTGTCCGCTGAGTTAACCTATATGCGAGTTTTACGGAAGCAAGTTGGGGAAATCAGGAGAATAGACGAATGGGTGTAATGGATGGGAAGGTATCGATAATCACCGGAGCTGGCACCGGCATCGGGAAGGTCGCGGCAGAGATGTTCGCCGAGGCTGGCTCTCACCTCGTTCTGGCCGGTAGGCGCCAAGCACCACTTGATGAAGTTGCGGAATCAACACGCGCCCACGGTGTAGAAGTCGAAGTGCGACCTACGGATTTGGAGAATGGCGATGCGGCGGCGGCGTTAGGTGCTTGGAGCTTGGAGAGGTTTGGGAAAGTCAATATCCTAGTCAACAACGCTGGTCATAGCAGTCGTGTTAGGTCATTGAGGTATGTGGGGCCTGAAGAATGGGACTCGGTGTTCAAGGTGAACGTCGAAGGAGTGTACCGGCTCACACAGTCGGTGTTGGCGAACATGATCGAACGTGGCGAGGGGACCGTGGTCACGGTTTCTTCGATGGCTGCGCTCAACCCGGGATTGCTCGGGGGTGCACCTTACAGCGCAGCTAAGGCTGCATCGTTGAACATGATTCGCGGGATGAACACGGAACTGACGAAGTACGGCGTGCGAGCGTGTGCGATCATGCCTGGAGAAGTTGATACTCCGATATTGGAAAACCGACCAAGACCTCCGGACTCGGACGACCGTTCGACGATGATGCAGGCGGAAGACATTGCACAGGCTATCTTCCTTTGCGCCGCGATGCCCCAGCGGACCATTGTCGAGCAAGTAGTGATGATGCCCACGATGCGGCGGGACACTACTGTCGACATGGCCGCAGCGGAGGCTGAAGGTTCTAATCGGTGATCTGGCAGTCATCCGTACGCCGCGCTCACCGAGGTTGCTCTGTTACGATTCCATCAATAAGGCAACGCAACTAGATCAACGCGCCTCGAATTGATACGGAGCCTTTCTACGACGTTGGAGCAAGGTTGACGACAACGCAGCAACAAACCCGACCGGAACTGCGCGAACGCATCCGAGGAGCACTCGAATCCCAGACCGCCGGTAAGGAACGGGCACCCAGCGTCACCGTTTTGTCATCGCTTCTGGCAATCCAGGACGATTTGCACTACATACCCGACGAGGCGATTGAAGAGACCGCGATCTTCTGCAATTCCACCATCAATGATGTCTGGAGCGTAGCGTCGTTTTATACGAACTTCCGATTTACGCCACCTGGTGCGACTACTGTGGACGTTTGTTGGGGGCCGACGTGCCATTTGATGGGAGCTCAAAAGGTTTTGGAGGCGGTTCAGGACGAATTGGGCGTTGATTCGGAAGAGACGAGCGCCGACGGTAAGATCACTTTGCGTTACAGCACCTGTTTGGGCGCTTGTGCTCAAGCACCCGTAATAGCGCGAGATCACGTGTTGTCGGGACAGGCGAGTCCAGAATCCGCGCGGCAATACATTTCTACCCTCCAACAGGAACTCGAAAATGGTATCGCGCACTGAACCGCCAGTCGACACATACGCGGTGGTGATGAGTCAACAGACGCAGTACGCGATGCTTCGTGCTCGTGCGCGCCAGCATTGGAGCCAGTTGACGGAAGGCGATAAGCCTTGGTTCAGAGTGGGACTCGGTGCATCGGGTCAGGCAGCTGGCGCAGAAGCGGTGTTCGAGGCATTGAAGCCGTACGGTCCAGACGGCGAAGGCAAGATCAATCTTTCAATGGTCGGTGCCAACGGCCTCATGTATCTGGAGCCCATGGTCGACGTTTTGATCCCCAGGGTTAGTCGGATCGTCCACGCCGAAGTGACGCCCGAAATGGTGCCGCAGATCGTCGCGCACTACATCGACGGTAGAGATGAAAACCCATTGCACGAATCGGCGTACGCGTATGTTGGTCATTCGGACAAGTACGTTTCGCATCTGCCGGACTGGAACAATCTACCTGCCAACTCACATCAGACGAAAGTTCTGACTGCCAATTTCGGCGAAATTGACCCCCTCGACATATTTCAATACATCGCGCAGGATGGTTACGCGGCGCTGAACAAGGCGGTGCTGTCAATGACCCCCGAGGAGGTACTTGAAGAGGTCAAGTCATCGGGTCTGCGTGGACGCGGCGGCGCGGCATTCCCTACGGGGTTGAAGTGGTCTTTCCTCGCACCGAGCGAAGATCCTGTCAAGTACGTCCTTTGCAACTGCGAAGAAGGCGATCCAGGTGCATTCAACGACAAAGGAATACTCGAGAGTGACCCGCACCGTTTGATCGAGGGCTTGATTATCAATGGTTACGCGACGAAATCGACGCATGGCGTAGTTTTCATCCGGCAGGGGCATGAAATCCCGATCGAAGCAACTCGGCACGCGATTGACCAAGCCTATGAGAACGGGTTGCTCGGCAAAAACGTGCTCGGCTCAGAGTTTTCATTCGAGATGGAGGTTTCGCTCACTGGTGATTCCTACGTCGCTGGTGAAGAGACCGCGATGATGGAGGCCATCGAAGGCAAGCGATCCACACCGAGGTACAAGCCTCCGTTCCCGGCACAGGCTGGGCTTTTCCAGAAGCCGACAAATATCAACAATGTCAAAACCATCGCGTACGCTCCAACGATAGTGACCCAGGGCGGCGGCGAATTCAAACGTATCGGGACAGAATCTTCGTCAGGCACGGCATTGGTATGTCTGACAGGACATATCAAACGTCCTGGAATGTACGAAGTGGCGATGGGCATGACGATACGGCAAGTTTTGGATGACATAGGCGGTGGTGTTGCCGATGGATCGGAACGGATCAAGGTTTTGCAGACGGGTGGCCCGCTCGGTGGAGTGCTAGGCGAAGAAGCATTCGACACCGAAATCGATTTCGACGCCATGGCGAAGGCAGGTGCGATCCTAGGTTCAGGAGGCATCATCGTTGGTGATGAGACAACTGACATCGTAGATCTGATCCGAAATCTCGTGGCATTCAATCAGTTTGAATCGTGCGGAAAGTGCTTCCCGTGCAGGCTCGGCAATACTCATATGCTCGATGTGCTCGATCGCATGTGCAAGAACGAAGCTAAACCTGGCGATATGCAGCTGCTGGAAACCGTGGGCAACAACATGAAGGTCGGATCGCTTTGCGGACACGGGCAGCTTGGGTACAACCCGATCTCATCGGCGATCAACTACTTCGGCGATGAGTTCGAAAAGCGATTCAGCGGCGAACTCGAAAAGTCGGGGCCGTTCGGTGATGGTTCCATGATCTTCCCGAGTCGGACGCGTCCATGACATCTGACCTGATCACTCGCGGCGAAAGACGACATGCCTGATCCCATCAATTTCACCATCGACGGTCAACAGATTGAGGCCGAGCCTGGGCAGACGATCCTTCAAGCGGCTCTAGATGCAGGGATTTACATTCCGTATCTCTGCTACTTCCCGAACATGAAACCGTACGGCGCGTGCCGTACCTGCGTCGTGGATACTGAGGCGAACGGGCGGAAGATGACGTTGGCATCGTGCACCGCGATGCCGATGCCTGACATGGTGGTTGAGACGAAAAACGAATCGGTCAGCGAATTGCGTCGGGGCATCATAGAACTGCTGATGTCAGAGCATCCGCACGGTTGTTTGACCTGCCACAGAATCGAATTGTGTGGGCCGCAGGACGTTTGTCAACGTCACGTCGACGTAACGGACAGATGCACGATCTGTCCGAAAAACGAGCGTTGCGAGCTGAAGGACACCGTTCGTTCCGTTGAGCTGGATCTGCGGACGCCGCTGAATTACAACCGGCGCGACCTCCCGATTCACGCCGACGACCCCCTCTACGACCGCGACTACAACCTTTGCATCGTCTGTGCTAGGTGCGTCCGGGTGTGCGACGAAATCAGAGGCGACACTGCGCTGACGTTGGTGTCGAGATCTGGAGTCTCGTTGGTTGGGACTTCGCACGGCACATC
This sequence comes from Dehalococcoidia bacterium, assembly GCA_965204425.1. Classification (GTDB taxonomy): domain Bacteria; phylum Chloroflexota; class Dehalococcoidia; order Lucifugimonadales; family Lucifugimonadaceae; genus Bin127. The sequence continues at coordinate 1,061,219 of OZ241990.1, read as the reverse complement.
TCTAATGGAATCGGGCTGTGAGTTTTGTGGCGCGTGCATCGATGTGTGTCCGACGGGTGCGTTGGTTGAGCGTGAATACAAATGGGAAAAGGCAGCACGTCAGGAAACGACTACTTGCACGAATTGCGCTGTGGGTTGCCAAATGATCGCTGAGGTGAACCGTTTCGACAAGGTGATTAGGTTCAGAGGCGATGTAAATGGTGCACCGAACCTTGGTCAAGCCTGCTTCAAAGGAAAGTTTGGTTACGACTACCCGAACCATCGTAAACGGTTGAAGCGAGCATATTTCCGCAAAGATGGCATCCTGACCAATGCCACGACGGAGGAAGCGTTCGAAGCTGCGGCTGGGGCTTTGTCGAAGTATGAACCACACGAGGTGGCGGTTATCGCATCGCCGCGTGGCAGCAACGAAGACAATTTCGTGGCACAACAGTTTGCGCGGAGTGTTCTCAAGACGAACAACGTCGATAGCGCACACAACTTCATAGATGATCTGATGCACCACATCGATGAGCGATGGGACATCGAGCAAACCAAACGATCAATCTGGGACATCGAAAACGCAAAATCGGTGCTGGTCGTTTCTGGTAATCCGACTGAGGATCAAAACGTGTTGGCGGTTCCGGTCAAGCGAGCAGCGAAGCGCGGCGCCAAGATTGTGGTCATCGACCAGCGCGAGACAGAGCTGACGCGCTACGCAGATGTCTGGTTGAGGCCGAGAATAGGAACGGCGCACATGGCGGTGATGGGTATTGTCCGCGCGGTATTTGATGCGACGTTAGAACAGGTCGATTTCATACGCGAGCAAACGAGCAACGCAGAGGATTTCAAATCTGCCTTATGGGATTATGACCTGGGTAGGATCGCGGCTTATTGCGAAGTTCCGGCGGAAGATTTCGCAGATGCGGCTGAGGCGCTGGCGAGCTATCGAGAGATGGCGGTTCTCCTCGGGGCGGATACGGTGCCGACTGTGCGACACGACGCGCTCGTCGATGCTGTGATGAACCTACGTCTACTTAACGGGACATCCGACGGTCCGGGACAGGGTGTCTACCCTTTGTACTTCGGCGCCAACTCTAGGGGATCTGAACAGGTCGGTTGTAGACCTTTGTCCGCAGATTCCCCGCTAGCAGCGCGATTGAGCTCAGAATACCCAGCCGCGGAACCTAAAGGGGTAGTTGAGATATTTGACGCGATGCGGGATGGCACCATTAAAGCAGCGATCATTATGGCCGATGGAATCAATCCGACTGCCCGCCAGTACCGCGATTTCGACGCTGCGATCGGTTCGCTCGAGACCTTAGTGGTCTCATCAGTCTTTGACAACGAGATAACTGGCAAGGCCGATATCGTGTTCGCGGCGGCGCCGTACACCGAGCAAACGTCGACCGTGACCAACTTGGAATCTCGCGTTCAGCTGGTCCGCCAGACTAGCAAGCCAAGATTTGACGAGTTGGCCGCCTGGGAGGTTTTCTGCGGCTTGGCAAAGGCGATGGGCTCGACAGGATTCAACTACTCATCCTCTAGCGATGTCTTCGGCGCCATTAGCGAGACCATCCCGGAGTATGCAGGATTGAGTCATCTTGTGCTCGAAGCCGGCGGCGTGATAACGAATTCGCAGGTTTCACGAAGCGATGTGAGATCGAACTTCGAAATCAATAAACCGGACTTTGCGCCCTTTGCTCGGGACGGTTTGTATTTTGCTCCGGGTCGAGTTTTGCACCAACCCGACCGGGATACCACGCTCGCCGAGAGAAGCTATTTGAATGTGATTGACCGTGAGGAACAGATCGAACTGCATCCTGATGACTTTGAAACGCTCGGAATCACGGAGAGAGACACGGTTGCAGTCAGAGACATCAATGGTTTGCTGCTAGCCGAAGGATTGGCTACCGTCTCAGATCATGCTTTGCGTGGCATAATCCAGACGACAACGTTGTTCGCCGAACTCGCCACTTACATGGAAGAGTGCGAATATCCTGATCCCTCACCAACGGTTCCGGGACTGGACGTCCGGAGAGTGACCCTAGAAGTGACGGCCAAAGCCAAAGCACCAGAAGGCGAGTTGGTTTCGGTTTGACGAGCGGGTAACCGGCCGAGCTTGAAGATGACCCGACGTACATGCTTGTAGAATCGTCATTAAGAGGCCGTTCAATATTCGCGAGGACGCGCGGCGTTGCGGATGGCGATAGAACATCATAGAAACGGAGCTTAAAAGATGGCGCACCCGATCGATGTAAACGATTCTGATTTCCAAGCCGAGGTACTTTCATCTGACATTCCGGTATTGGTTGATTTCTGGGCTGAGTGGTGTGGTCCTTGCAAGATGGTGGCCCCCGTGGTGGACAAGCTCGCTAACGATTTCGATGGCGTGGTGAAGTTTGCGAAGGTCGATGTTGACCAAAACCCGGGTCTTTCCGGTACATACGGCGTTCGGAGCATCCCGACCTTGTTGATTTTCCGAGACGGCAGTCCTGTGGAACAGGTAGTTGGCGCAGTCCCCGAGAGCGTGTTGAAAGACAAGTTGCAGGGTGTACTGCAGATGACGGCCTGATCTCGTCAACACAGACGATGAAGCGAGAAGGGCGGTTCATTGAACCGCCCTTCTCATTTGTTGGATTTGCGATCCAAAGAGTCTTTACCACCGTTGCTTTGGTATCGTGAAATGACGTTGACGCGGGAGTGGATGGGTCCCGGTGGGCTTCACGGACTTCAAATCCGCTGGCGTGCATCCTTCGATGTGCGCGGAGGGTTCGACTCCCTTGCACTCCCGCCAAAGCGATAGAGAACACGCTTAAGCCCCAAAAACACGGCGAGTCGAGGAGACCAGAGATGAGATACGCAATGCTGGGCGATTCCGGCATCCAAGTTTCGAGAATGGCGTTGGGTTGCTGGCCGTTTGCCGGAGGGAAGGTATGGGGTTCGCAAGATGACAACGACTCAATCGCTGCGGTTCATGCGTCTTTAGATGCCGGAGTGAATTTCTTCGATACCGCGGAAGGATACGACGACGATGCGAATTCCGAAGAGGTGCTCGGTCGAGCGTTGGAAGGGCGACGCGGTGGGGCCGTGATCGCAACCAAGATCAGCAACGCGCATTTGCATCCTTCGATGGTTGCAGAACGCTGCGAGGGAAGCCTCAAACGATTACAAACTGACTACATCGACCTGTATCAGATCCATTGGCCGGACCACGATGTCCCGGTGGAAGACACGATGTCAGAGTTGTTGAAGTTACAGGACAGCGGAAAGGTTCGCGCACTCGGTGTCTGCAACTTCGGCGTCAGGGATTTGACGGATATCCTGAAGTGCGGCTCAATCGTCACTAACCAGCTTCCATACAACTTGATTTGGCGGGCACTGGAGTTTGAGATAAAACCCACAAGCGTCGCCAACGATGTCGGCATCATTTGCTACAGCCCATTGCAACAGGGACTGTTAACGGGTCGGTATGCGACCGCTGACGATGTTCCCGCAGGTCTTTCGCGGACACGCCACTTCAACAAAGACCGCGTGCAAGCGATCCATGGCGAGGACGGTTGCGAGGAAGCAACGTTTGACGCGATTGCGTCGGTTCTGAAAATCGCGGGAGAGGTCGGCGAGCACCCGGCGAAGATTTCATTGGCTTGGCTTTTGGCGCAAGAAGGCGTCACGAGTCTGCTAGTCGGGGCACGCAACGCTGCCGAGGTTGCTCTGAACACACCGACATTTGACTACGACTTGCCAGAAGGGGTGGCGGAATCGCTGTCATCAGCGACAGATGAGCTTAAACAGGTACTTGGCACCAATGCCGACTTCTGGCAATCACCGGGTCGTATGCGTTAACGCAATTGTCTGGTTGGATTGTGGTGCAAACTTCCCCTATCGATCGGAAGTGGAATATCGATAACTCAAACTGCGACAATGAAATGATGGGTCATTTGGTGCGCGCCATGATCGAGGTCACTGACTGCCGCAACTAGCTGACACTGAAGACATGGTCGGTACAACGCGAAATCAATCCAGCAACGGACAACCCGACGAGTTGTTCGGCGTGTTCGGGGGCATCAACGAGGCGTATGCGGCCGGGGTTATAGACGGTGGGGTACCGGACGACGAGACTGCGAGTTTCCATAACTCCAACATCGATTTCGAATACACCGGTTTACATTTGGATCCGGATTTTTCATACATCTACGATGTCGAAGAAGATTCGCAATCAACGACAGATGCGGATGGCGCGACTGACGTAGCGGTTGTAGACGAGGTAGCGGACGTAACGGCCGACGGCGAACCAGAGGTCTCGAACGAAGTTGGTGCTGTCATCATTACCCACGACGCTGTGTCGGTGGATCAAGTGGTGCGGGTAGAGCGGTTAATCAGTCACATCCGCGAAGACGGACATCATGCCGCAGACATCGATCCGTTAGGTCTTATGCCGAGGACTGATGACCACTTGCAACCGGAACGCTTTGGCGTGCTGCCAGAAACTTTGGCTTCGTCATCGTCTCTTTTGGCCGAAGCTAACGACGAAATACGACCATGGCTAGCCAAGCCTTCGATTGGGGAGGCGATCGATGATCTGAAATCTTCGTACTGCGGCACAATCGGGTACGAATTCGACCACATCCACAGCGTCGAGGAACGGCTGTGGTTACAAGACCAGGTCGAAAACCAGTCTGCGATGCAGTTCATGTCGGATTCGCAGAGGCGTTATCAGCTGGATCTTCTCACCAAGGTCGACGGATTTGAAAGGTATCTCCACGCGACGTTCCCGGGCAAGAGATGGTACGGCTTGGAAGGCTTGGACGCGCTAGTCCCGCTGATCGACCAGATAATCCTTCAATCCGCGTTCAACGTGAAACAGATCGTGATGGGTATGCCGCACCGCGGTCGATTGAATGTGCTCGCGCACCTCCTGGAACAGCCCTATGAGTCGCTACTCACCGGATTCTTGGAAGGAAGATTTGCGCACCTTGCCGCGATGGAAGCAGCAGGTTGGATGACGGATGTGAAGTACCACCTCGGTTCTCGGGCTGACGTGGACGTGAATCAAGACGGTTCAACGGACATTCAGCTGCGATTGTTGCCCAATCCGAGTCACTTGGAAATGGTGGCTCCTGTAGTTCTCGGAGCCGTCCGGGCTGCGCAGGATGCGGCGTTGCCTGACGATGATCCCCACATGGAATCGATGGCGTTGCTGATCCACGGTGACGCTGCTTTTGCTGGTCAAGGTATAGTCGCTGAGTCATTGAACCTGGAAAATCTGGCGGGATACTCGGTGGGTGGTGCGATCCATGTGATCGCTAATAACCAGTTGGGATTTACCACGGAACCAATTGAGGGCTATTCGGGACAATATTGCTCTGATATCGCCCGTGGCTACGAAATCCCAGTCGTGCACGTAAACGCCGAGGATCTCGAGGCGTGCGCTCTGGTAGCCAAGATGGCAGTCTCTTACCGGTTGAAGTTCCGGAAGGACTTTGTGATTGATCTGATCGGATATCGGCGGCATGGTCACAACGAGAATGACGAACCTCGATTCACACAGCCAACCACTTACGAAAAAGTAGTCGATCATCCGACACTGCGTGAACAGTGGGCGGAACGATTGATTGGCGAGGAAGTCGTCTCGCAAGAAGAAGCTGATCGATACGTTGACTCGACATTCGAAGCGTTGAGTGCAGCCATGGATGCGGTTGAAGGTTCAGGCGCGGGTGAGAAACGGCTAGAACCCGCTGATCTAGGTTTAACCCCTGAATCAATGAAGGGTGAAGATTACTTCGAATTACCAATCGACGAGGAAGCCTTAATCGCGCTCAATGACACGATCAGCAAAATACCTGATGACTTCGAGCTGCACACCACCGTTGACCGTGCGTTTTCACGACGCGTCGACGCGTTGTCAGCCAAGAATCCGTCGGTAGATTGGGCGCACGCCGAAGCGTTGGCGATCGGATCTGTGATGCAGGACGGCGTGAATGTTCGGTTGACCGGCCAAGACTGTCTACGCGGAACGTTTAGCCAAAGGCACGCCGTTGTATGGGATAAGCGCACAGGTCACACGTACTGCCCTTTGCAGCAGGTTGAAGGGGCGAGGTTTTCGATCTTCAACAGTCCGTTGTCTGAGGCTGGTCCTGTCGGTTTTGAACACGGTTACAGCGTGTTCTCAGAATCTAGTCTCGTCCTTTGGGAAGCTCAGTTCGGTGATTTCGTTAACAACGCTCAAGCGATCATTGATGAGATGGTCGTGTCGGCCCGCGAAAAGTGGGGGCAGCTTTCGAATCTCGTTTTACTGCTACCTCATGGGTATGAAGGCCAAGGCCCAAATCACTCCCATGCCCACCTAGAACGTTTTCTAGACCTTGCATCCAGCGGCAACATGCGAGTTGCGAACCCGACGACCGCCGCTCAGTATTTCCACCTGTTGCGAACTCAAGCTGCGATGCAGAGCGACCCGGACAAGGCGAGGCCGTTGGTGGTGATGACGCCAAAAAGCCTCTTGCGGCATCCTATGGCTGCCAGTTCGCTGAAAGATTTGACGGAGGGCAAATTCCGACCAATCCGGAAGTTCACGCTGTCCAACTCGCCGACAGATCAAATCAAACGCATTGTCCTGTGCAGCGGCAAGGTGTTCGTGGATTTGGCGACGCACCCCAAGATCGCAGACGTCAAAGATATCGGACTGATCGTTCTTGAGGAGCTCTATCCTTTCCCAGATCAGTTGCTCGCTGAAGCATTCAGGTCGTTCGCGAACTACGAGGAAGTGGTGTGGTTGCAAGAGGAACCGCGTAACCGTGGTGCGTGGGATTTTGTACGTACTCCTATCGCGTCGATCGTTAAAACGGGCGTCAGTTACATCGGCCGCCCGCGAAGCCCCAGCCCGGCTTCTGGCTCGAACTGGTTGCACCGACGACAGCAGGACAGATTGATACAGATCGCCTTGAAACTCGACAGCGAAGTGTGAGCGGAACTGATGGGGGCGTAGAGTTGGAGATAGTGATCCACAGGAACAGGACAGATTATTGATGGAAGAGATAGTCGCACCAGATTTCGGCGAATCGGTTTTCGAAGCATCAGTCGGCAAGTGGTTCAAGGCTTCTGGCGAGACCGTTGCTGTGGGCGAGCCAATTGTTGAGTTGCACACTGACAAAGCTGTGCAAGAGATCAACGCAGTTAGAAACGGCGTCATTGGAACGATATTGAAGGATGTCGACGACATTGTCAGGCCGGGCGAAGCGCTGTGTGAATTTCAGTCTGGTGATGCTACCTCCCAAGTCGATGCTGAATCTAAGGAAGATTCGACCGCAGAAGAATCGGCATTGGACAACGAAACATTGGCAGAATCGGGCGAATCCTTAGAGTCTGACGACATCGCCGAAGTGGAAACAGAGGAAGAAGACGACGGTTTTGTGACGATCCAACTGAGCCCGTTCGTCGAAGTCTCCCCGGAACCTATCGATGAACCGGTCGCTGTGGATGTCGTGATTGAGGAAGTCGAAAACCCGGAAGAGGTGAGCGGTGACTCCGAGTTGATGACCTCAAAGGAAATCGATTCGAGTGAAACGCCTGCGACCACAGTTCTTGAATCCGACACCAGCGCGCGAATCGCAGAGTTGCGTCAAATGGCAGATGACAAACCTGTTCGACGAGAGCGTCTATCTCGAAGGCGATTGACTACGGCTCGTCGAATGGTTCAAGTTCAGTCCGAAGCTGTCATGACGACTACATATAACGAAGTAGATATGCATGAAGTGATTCGTATCCGTCGAGACTTCGGCGATCAATTCCTCGAATCTAACGGCGTAAAACTCGGGTTTATGTCGTTCTTCGTGAAGGCTGTGTTGAAGGGATTGAATGCGTTCCCAATTCTGAACGCCGAACTGGACGACGACGAGTTGATTTACAAGGAGTATTTCGACATCGGAATCGCAGTGGCGAGCGATCACGGTCTCGTCGTTCCCGTGATTCGGGAGGCTGACGAAAAGTCTTTCGCAACGATTGAGCGCGAAATACGCGGGTTCGCAGACAAGGCTCGCACGGGTTCGTTCAACCTCGCCGATCTTGTTGGCGGCACATTTACCATCACGAACGGCGGCGTATTTGGATCTATGTTGTCGACGCCGATACTAAACCCGCCGCAGGTCGGAATTCTCGGCATGCACAACATCGTGGATCGACCGGCAGTCGTTGATGGGCAGATCACCATCCGGCCGATGATGTACGTTGCAGTTACCTACGACCACCGCGTAGTTGAAGGCGCACATGCGGTTCAGTTCTTAATGGAAGTCAAGAAATCGCTCGAAACAGCTGAGCTGTTGATGCTGGCGAACTGAACTCGTCCGCCGATTTAGCTAAAGGCTGAAGTTCGCTTCCGCTTTGTCGGCGATGTAGTTGCCGATCACCAGCGACGATGTAGCGCCAGGCGAAGGGGCGTTGAGGACGTGAACCGCCGTTGCACTTTCGTCGATTCGGAAGTCGTCTAAGAGTGTGCCGTCGCTGTGGACCGCCTGCGCTCGAACTCCCGATCCACCTGGAGCTAGGTCTGATTTCTTGAGAGAAGGCATCAGATTTTGCAAGCTTTTAAGAAATACGCCTTTGCGCAATGATCGATTCATCTCCCAGAGACCGATCTTCCAGCTATTCATCGACATCTTCCAGAAACCGGGGAAAGTCACGGTGCGTCCGAAATCCGTGAAGGAGAAGTCGCGTTTTCGGTAACCCTCGCGTTTCAGAGCCAGCACGGCATTGGGTCCGGCCTCGACCCAACCCTTCATAGTCTGAGTGAGGTGGACGCCGAGGAACGGGAACGCTGGGTCGGGAACCGGATAGATTAGGCCCTTAACCATGTGCTCGCTCGATTTTGCAAGTGTGTAGTACTCGCCTCGAAATGGGATGATGCGCAGTCCGGGATTGACTCCGCTCATGGCGGCGATCAGATCGGAGTGCAAACCGGCGCAGTTGATAAGATACTTGGTTTCGATTTCGCCAGACGTGGTCTCGATGTTGTAGTTCGTTCCGTCGGATCCGACGGAACCATTGCTGATGTTCCTCACCTCCGAGTTGTAGATGATTTCACCGCCGAGAGACTGGACTTTCTCGCTGTAGACATCAGCGACTTTCCGGTAGTCGACGATTCCAGTCTTGGGTGCGTAAAGTGCTTTGGTCCCTGCGACGAAAGGTTCTATTTCTGCCATCTCCGTTTGGTCGACGAGCCGAAGACCCTCAACGGTGTTGTTCGTGCCTCTCTCGAAAAGGTCGTCGAGCCTAGCTTCTTCGGCGGGATTGGTTGCAACGATAAGCTTCCCGCATGTCCAGACCGGGATCTCATTGTCGATACAGAACTGCGTCATGCTGGCACGGCCTTCGACGCAGAACCGTGCCTTGAACGAACCGGGTTTGTAATAGATCCCGGAGTGGATGACCCCGCTGTTGTGGCCTGACTGTTGCGATCCTGGGCCGCCTGCCTTTTCGACGACCGTGAGTTTTAGGCCGGGTTTGCGTTGCAGGAGTTGCATCGCCGTTGACAGCCCAATCAGGCCCGCTCCGACTACGGTTACATCTTGCCGCCCGTTGCTCAATTTACGCGCCTCGCTAACAGGATTGCAGGCGCGCCCCACACCGATCATTCAGCGCGCCGTCACATTCATCCAAGTTTAGCAATGAGGTTGATATCCGTTAGCCATTCATGAGTTTTATGCTGAATGAGTTATGGGTGAAACCAATGCCAACCGCGTGCCTCGAAAAGTCAATCTTTTCGTGACTTGCCTTATTGACCAATTCATGCCGAATGTGGGCATCAGCGTGGTGAATATTCTGGAATCCCGCGGCATCGAAGTGCATTTTCCACCAGACCAGACGTGTTGCGGGCAACCAGCGTTCAATAGCGGTTTTCGCAATGATGCTAGACCGGTGGCATCGAGGTTTCTCGATATCTTCGAAGCGACGGATGGTCCGATAGTTTGTCCGTCAGGTTCCTGCGTCGCAATGGTCAGGAACTTCTACAAAGATCTCTTCAGAGGCTCTCCTGAAAATGTGGCTCGTGCTGAGCGACTGTCTGAGCGCATTTTCGAATTTACCGAATTCATCGTCGACGTGCTGGGTATCGAGGATTTGGACGTCAGTAAGGATGTTGAAGCGACGTATCACCGGTGTTGCCATCTGCTGAGAGAGCTGCACATCGATGACCAACCCAAAGCCCTTCTCGATAATGTCGATGGATTGGAGTTGAAGCCGATGGTAAGAGACGAGGTGTGTTGCGGTTTCGGCGGCGCGTTCTCGGTCAAGATGTCGGATGTATCTACGGCGATGTTGAACGAGAAACTGGACAACGTTGTTGCAACGGGTGCGTCGACTCTGATTGCAGGAGACACGGGTTGCATCATGCACATGCAGGGCGGATTGCGTCGGCGCGGCGTTGATGTTCAGGTCGTCCACATCGCCGAACTATTGGACTCTCGCAGTGAGTCGCATCGGACTACGACGCTATGAAAGTCGTAACCAAGGAATTCACCAGCGCAGCTTCTCGCGCACTCGCCGACGTTCGCCTCCAACAAGCGCACGAGGTGGTTTACAACGGATTTCACCGCGCACGCCTCGCGGCTGCCGGAGATACAGACGATTGGGAGGCTCAACGAACCCTCGGCAAAGCGATTAAAGATCACACGATCGCAAACCTCGACTACTACTTGGACATGCTCGCCACGAACGTCGAGAAAAACGGCGGCAACGTCTACTTTGCAAGTGACGCGTCAGATGCAAACGCCTATGTCAGCGGCTTGGCGTCCAAGAACGACGTCTCGACAGTTATCAAAAGCAAATCGATGGTGTCGGAGGAGATGGGACTTAATCACGTTCTCGAAGCCGACGGGATCGAAGTCGTCGAGACGGATTTGGGTGAATACATCGTCCAGTTGGCGGGTGAAGCACCGTATCACATCATCGCCCCTGCGATTCATAAGACGAAGGAGCAGGTCGCCGAACTTTTGGCAGAGGAAGCGAACTCGGAACGAGGTGAGACGGCTGAACAGCTTACCGCCCAGGCAAGGGAGATGCTTCGGGAGGTGTTTCAGCGCGCCGACATGTCGATCACGGGTGCGAATTTCGCCGTCGCTGAAACCGGTTCAATCGTCCTAGTCACCAATGAGGGCAATGGACGCATGGCGACGTCAATGCCGCGCATCCACGTCGCGGCGATGGGGATGGAGAAACTGATCCCGTCAGCGGCAGATCTCAGCGCGATGTTGCGGATACTGATCAGATCGGCCACGGGTCAACGGATTTCGTGTTACGTCACGATGGTGAATGGACCGCGAGCGTATGACGAAGAAGATGGTCCGGAAGAGTTCCATCTTGTGATCATGAACAACGGTCGTGATCGACTGTTGCGAGACGAATCTCTACGTGAAGCGCTGAACTGCATTCGTTGTGGTGCTTGCATGAACTCGTGCCCGGTCTACCGAAAAGTGGGAGGACACACCTACGGATGGGTGTACCCGGGTCCGATCGGGTCGATCGTGTCTCCTGTTCTAACGGGATTGAAGGATGGTTCGAAACTACCCGCAGCATCTTCACTGTGTGGGGCGTGCCATGAAGCTTGTCCAGTGAAGATCAACATCCCTCGAATGCTGCTTGAACTACGTTCCCAAACCGCGCAAGGCGATCCTGACCCAGCTCACAAAGCATCGGGGTTCGGGGAACGAATGACTTGGAAAGCGTGGCGGCAAGGGATGATGAGCCGCGGCCGTTTCGAAGCGGGATCAAGCGTTGGACGCTTGGTTACATCGCCTCTCAACCGGGATGGTTGGTTGAACAAGGTTCCGCCACCCATCTCGGGATGGACCGACAGCCGTGAATTTCCTGCTCCAGCCGCGAAATCGTTCGGGAAGATGTTCGCGGAGCGAAAGAAGTCCGAGGGATAGCAACCCCTGGCCAACTAACGGATAATCCATGGATCGCGCAGAATTCTTGTCCAATGTCAGCGGCGCGTTAGGGCGTACGCAACCGCCGTCGGATGTCGGTCGGCCGCCCGTGCGCTACCCCGAATTGGACGACGCGAAGGTAGCGGCCGAGGAATCTCGTCGAGAAATCGCCGACAATTCCGCCGCCCTGTTAGAAGACGCTGCCAATGCGCTAGCGACGACCGGTTGGAAGGTTCACCGAGCAGGAACCATCGAGGATGTGGGCGATCTCATTTCGGACATTTGTCAGGAGATCGATGCTAAGAATGCGTTGCGATCCGGTCACGAGGTGTTGGATGATGCACTTATCGATGTTGCGTTGGAGCGAGCAGGCATCAATCTGCAAAACATGGCTCTTGACAAAGACGCGTCCGTCGAAGATCGGCAAAAACAACGCTCGGCTCATCGAAAAGAGGTGTTCCAGACTGATGTCGGTATAACGGGCGGCGACTACGTCATTGCCGAAACTGGCACTCTGGTTATCCACCCAAAGAAGGGCGTTTCAAGACTGACATCGCTCGCTCCTCCCGTGCATATCGCCGTGATGAAACGCGGTCAGGTATTGCCGTCGTTGGACGAGTTATTCCTGCTTGAGCACGTCGATCTCGCTAACGGTGATCGTCACGCAGCAATGAATCTGATTTCAGGTCCGTCGAGGACTGGGGATATCGAAGCAACTATCGTGCACGGCATACACGGGCCGATCGAAACCCACATGATCTTGGTTGGTTAATGGAGTTACGACGTTAAGCCGCGATAGTAACCTTCAAAGCTCTGCAAACTTGCTCGGTTGCGTCGGTCACCAGCGTCGCAGTTTCCGACATCGCATCTTCCAAGGTCATGCAGTGATCCAAGATGCTGAAGGCAGCGGCGATGCCGTAGTCGTGGACTTGCTCGAATCCGTCACCGAGACTGCCTGATATGGCGACCGTCGGGATGCCGCGCGATCCAGCGCGCTGAGCGACCGCGACGGGTGCCTTGTTGAAGATCGTTGAACGGTCGGTTTGACCTTCGCCAACGATCACTAAGGCCGCGCCTTCTAGTCTGGATTCCAAATCCAAGGCTTCGATCACGATGTCTGCGCCGGGGCGGAGGATGGCATTGGTGAACCCCATGAGACCCGCTCCTAGACCGCCGGCCGCCCCTGCTCCCGGAGTATCCATGACGTCGCGTCCAAGATCACGTTTGAGGAGCGATCCAAAGCGATTTAAGGCGTTGTCGAGGAATGCAACCGTCTCGGCGTCAGCACCTTTCTGTGGTCCGAAGATAGCAGATGCACCGGTTTCGCCACAAAGAGGATTGTTGACGTCGCAGGCGACATCGATTGTGGTACTCGCCAGTCTTGAGTCGAGATCCGATGTGTCGATGCTATCCAACTCGGATAGTGCGCCTCCGCCGCGATCGAGTTCATCGCCGTCCGAATCCAAAAGGCGTGCGCCGAGCGCTTGTGCCATACCCGCGCCGCCATCATTGGTTGCGCTTCCACCGATGCCGATGATCAGGTGACGGTAACCGGCGTCGAGAGCTTCCGACATGAGTTGACCGACACCATAGGTCGTTGTGACCAAGGGATTGCGCTCATCGGGCGCCAAGATCGCTAAGCCCGACGATCGGGCCATTTCTATTACCGCTGTGCGACCATCGCCCAGAGCACCCCAAATAGCCTCGATCGGACGGCCGAGGGGATCAGCGACGGTGGCGGTCATCATCTTGCCGTCAGAAGCGTCTACGAGCGATTGGAGAGTGCCATCACCACCGTCAGCTACGGGGACGAGCTCCGTTGCGGCGTCAGGCCAGACGCGCAATACGCCTTCTCTCATGGCTTGAGCGATCTCGATACCGCGTAAGCTCTCTTTGAACTCTTGGGGGGCGATTACGATCTTCATGTCAATCCTGCCCGTTTGGTTACGTCAGATGTTCACGGTGCGTGGTGGCACGCGTCTTGATTCTTGGTGGATGGCGTCGATTACTTCGTTGACCGCCGCGTCTAGTTTGCCTTCATGATTGATGACCTGGCGATCGAACACTGTTGATTGTTGGATTTCGTCCGCTGCCGCATCTATCCTCATGGCGACGTCGGATTCGCTGTTGACACCGCGCCGCGCCAATCTGCGTTGCAGAACTGCCATATTCGGGGGATGGATAAAAACCATCAACACTTCTGGCGCCAACTCCTTGATCCTCAAAGCGCCTTGGACGTCTACCCGGATGATGACGTGCTTTCGTTCGGATAACGCGTCGCGGACTTGCTGTTTCGGGACGCCGTAGTAGTTGCCGTAGACGCGCGCCCACTCTAGAAGTTCATCTTTCTCGATCGCCGCTTGAAACTCTTTGACGCTCAAGAAGTGGTGGTTGATCCCCTGCTTTTCTTGTGGTCGGGGATCTCGAGTTGTTGCGGTGACCGTGAAGTGGTAGTTTAGGCCGCGTTCGAACATACCTTCGATCAGAACGTCTTTGCCGACACCCGAAGGTCCCGATATGACGACTACGAGCGGATTGAAATCGTCGGACTCTTCCGCAACGTCGAAGTCAGTCAACGATGCCGCCTAGCGATGGTTGCTCGTCCTGGCTCTGATACGTCTCACCTGTGATCGTGCCTACACCACAGATTGACATCCCGTCGTCACGAGATTCGGCTTCCACACCAGCCAATCGACGGGGGCCACTAACCGTTAAATCCATGTTTGGAAAACCCTTCACGCAATCGTGCGCGATGTGATTTCACATTTTCCGTCGGTCATATTTCGTCGGGTCGTCTTTGTCCTTCGAGCCACGGAACGCGCGCATGATGAAGCCACCCATCAACATCGAGGCTGTGGCTTCTCCGCTACTCGGCATTCGTTCCGGTGGCGGTTGGCTCGTTGGAGGAGACGGTTGGATGCCTAAATCAAGGCGCAACCGATTCTCCCAAGCGTTAACCAGCATGTCAGCCAAGGGACCATCTGGATCGCCAACCTCTTCGTCCCTCTCCAAGGTTTGCTTCATGACCGCGAGTTTCATGCTGATCTGGTCGATCCAATGGATGAGCATGTCTCGGTTGGTAGAGGCCATGCCATTGATCCATGCCGGGTCGTTGGCCATCGGCTGGCTCATCGAGACGAAGTCTTTGCCGACGAACTTGCTGATCTCGTGCCAAGAGGGCGAATCCGACGCAGCGTTCAACGCGGCGGCGGCAACGAAAGCGGGAACACCTTCTACTGCGGCGGAAAAACTGTCGTGCTCGTCTGGGTCCATAAACAGCGGGCGAGCGCCGAGGTCGTTGCAGATTTCCTGGACATCGCGGATCGCTGACGGTCGGCTCCGTGGTTGGGGGATGATGGCGTAAGGCGCTTGCGTGAACAGGTAAGGCGACGGTTCGTCACGACCTGTGGCGTCTGCCTTAACTAGCGGGTGACCTCCCACGAAAGAGGCGTTTTGAGGGAGCAGCTCGTCCGCCCAGTGAAGTATCGAACGCTTGGTGCTGCACGTGTCGGTTACAGTGACACCGTCTTTCAGGTAGGGTGCGATGTTCTCCAACGTCTCGTAGGCGCGAGTTACGGGGAGCGAAATTACGACGACATCAGCATCGCGCACAGCGGTGTCGAGGTTCCATTCGGCGTCGTCGACGGCGCCTATTTTCTCTGCTCGGGCGTGGATATCTTGATCAGGATCGTATCCCACGACTCGGTATTTCTTACCGTGCTCGACCTTGAGTCCGAGACCGATGGATGCGCCGATCTGGCCGACGCCGATGAGGGTTACCTGTTTCATAGCTGTCTCTTCGCTTAATGGTTTTCGCGTTGTGAGTTCGCGACGTCAGATCCGGATAGATTTATCCCGAACTCTGTGGTTGGTCATCATCATCCGAGTTGCGCGTCAGCAAGAACTCGTCGAGTTCTTCAATCCAAGCGGTGGGTTCCGGGTCGTCGGCTACAGTCATCTCTGAGTCGTACCGTTCTTCAAGATTCTTGACGTATTCGACCGCTTTGGGGGTGTTACGCAACGCATAGTCGACTCGAGATGTGAAATCTTCGGCTTCACGTTCGAGTTCCGTTGTTTCTGCCTCGATGTTGGCGAATCGTTGGATCTCTTCGACGATCGCAAGCGTGATGGCTGGGTTTTGGGCCCCTTGGAGGTACCGTGGGGCATGTCCCCAGATCGAAGCAGACATGATACCCCGCCGTGCGAACGCGTCCATCGTCGCCGAGGTCATGCCCGACGGGCCTTCGTAGTTGGGTTTTGAGTAGTCGACGTGTTGGTAGCGTGCTCCGAGGTTTTCGTAAATCGTTGTGCTCATTACTACGGCTGAGCGCGTGTGAGGGACTTCATCCAAGAGCGCACCAACGGTCACGAGCATGTCGACATTCATCGCGTTGGCGACATCCGTCACGAGCGATGTATAAGTCCGCCATTTGAGATGCGGCTCGGTGCCAATTAGAAAGACGATGTCCGGGTGGTGTTCAGATTCGGATTTCAGATAGAAGAATTCATTCTTCGGCCAGATCAGTTTTCGTCCACCTTCGGAGGTGTTCTCTACGAACGGTCGTTCTTCGGTGAAGATGTAGAAGTCTTCGGCGTCGATTTCGGCGAATTTCGTCGTCTTTAGATCCTGCGTGAGATGGTGCAGTGCCCGAGTAGCCGATTCGCCCGCGTCCGACCAACCGGACCACGCGGCGATCATGAGCGTGTCATGCAGGTCGGGTTGCTCCGCAATCAGCAACTGGTCGCTCAAATCATGTGCTCCATCGGCTTAAGGGGCGTTAGAGGTCAAAGTTGGTGCAAGTCTAGCACTTGTCGTGCGTCACGAATTCGCGATCGTTGCACGGCACACCATTCGCACGTTTGAGGTGGTTGAGTGGAGCCAACGGTGGGGATCGAACCCACGGCCTGCAGTTTACGAAACTGCTGCTCTACCACTGAGCTACGTTGGCTTTTAAGCGCATGCAGAGCGGCGGCGATACGCACACTCAATCTTAATTCAACGGAGGTTCAGACCCCGATACGCTCGGCATCGGGAATCGTCCTACGCTCGCCTTCGACTTCATCGAACCACGTTTCGAGATCGTTGAGCATTTTGGCGGCCCGTTGTGGGTGTTCGTCCCAAAGGTCGAGCTTTTCCAGCGGATCTTCGGCGATGTTGTAAAGGATCGGGCGCGGTGGATCGCCGATGATGTAGTTCGGTTCCGGCCAATCGAAAATCGTGGGAACTCTTTCGGGTTCGTATTTGTACGCGATGTCCATCAACACATATTCCTCGGCCAAACGTCTATCTTCCGATGTCGCTGGTTCGAGTGAAACGGCAGGGCGTACGAGTTTCCAATCGCCTTCTCGGACTGCTGCGTTGCTGTAACCGATTGGCGAGTACACGTTGAGCTGCCAGAATCGCCGAGGGGTGGTCGGCGGTTCTTCTCCTCGCAGTTGAGGCAGGACGGAAGCGCCATCCAACGGACGCATGCCGTCAAGTGTCGACGCGTCGGCCATGTCCATGAATGTAGGCAACCAGTCGACGAAGTGCGCCATCTGATGATTGTCGACGCCTGCATCTAAGCCTGATGGCCATCGCAGGATCATCGGGACCTTCACTCCGCCCTCGAGCACCGATCCTTTGGCGCCGTTTAGGCCGCAGTTGTATCGCGTGGTGTCGCCGGTACCACCTGGAGAGACGTGATCCCAGCGGACGCCGAATGCTGGACCGTTGTCACAAGTGAACATGAAGACTGTGTCTTCGTAGACACCGTTACGACGTAAAGCGTCTGAGATCCTTTCCACGCCACGGTCCATCACTTCGATCATGGCGTAGACAATCGCTGTGTCGACGTTGAAACCGGCTTCGATGTACGGGCTCACAAAGTCTTGGGGTGCATGAAGTGGCGTGTGCGGCGCGTTGTACATGACGCTAAGGAAGAACGGCTCGTTGGAATGCCGATCGATGAATCCAACGGCTTCATCAGTCAGGACGCCAGTCATGTAGGTGCCATCAGAATGCTCAAACGCCCCATTTCGATCCAAACGGTAATGCCAGTAGTCGGCCCATCCGCCTCGGAATCCGACGAATTCATCGAATCCTCTGGCATTCGGATGATATCGAGGATCGAGAGCCCCGTTGTGCCACTTGCCGACAAGGCCAGTGGCGTAACCATTGGCTTTGAAGATGTCACCGAGCGTTGTTTCCCGCAAAGCGATGCGGTCGTAACCCAACGTTTCCTGAGGTGTGACTGCTCCGGTTCGGATTGGATATCGCCCAGTGAGCAGGGCGGCGCGTGAAGGCGAGCACGCGGGACTGCCCGTGTAGTTCTGCGATAGGCAGACACTCTCGCCAACCAGCGAATCGAGGTAGGGAGTCCGAACGCGTCCTTCGCTGAAGATCCCAAAATCCCCGTATCCCATGTCGTCGGCCACGATCAGAACGAAGTTTGGTCTACTCAATGCGGTCTCCAGTACTAGAGGACGATCGTGGTCAGGTTCCGGTTGGTCCGAAGCGTTCAGTCCGGACGTTTTTGGGCGCGATGCCGAGCTCAACGGCGAACTGCGCAGAGTTCTCGACGAAATCGCTTGGTCCGCAGATGTAGCAGAGAACGTCCCCACCCATGTTTGGATCGAGTCCGTCAACGACATCGAGTGCATCTCTCATCAGTTCAATGTCGACGCGTCTACGCCGACCGGTCCATCCGGGCGGTTGGTGACGTGTCAAGGTGTGCAAGACTGCGAGCTTGTCATCCGCCGCTTCCATCCCGTTCAATTCGCCCTCGTAGATGATGTGCTGCTCCGTGCGAGACGAGTACAGCAAGGCGGATGGGATGGTTTCGGCTGCTCCCGATGCGACGCGGTGTCTGAGCATGGACATTAACGGCACAATGCCTGATCCGCCGCCGACAAGCAGCAGCTTCGTGTCGGGTTTCGCTCGCCATGTGAACGGACCGCCGATCGGGCCGCGTATCTCGATCTGATCACCCGGCTCCAACACGTAATGGAAGTACGGCGAAACTTCGCCGTCTTCGAGCAACTCGACTGTGATGTCGATGCCCGAAGTTCGTTCTGGGGCAGATGCAATGGAGTATGACCGCTGAGCTTGATACCCGTCGGGTGCGGTCAGTCTTACGTCGATGTGTTGGCCGGCGACAAACGGCAGGTCTCCAAACCTCGATGACCACGGAGGGTCAGGCTCGAGCATGAAGGTCTTGACGTCGTCGGTCTCGCGCGTTACCGACTTGACCGTAGCTATCTGCCAACCCTTGTTCGCCGAAGTCATCTTTGTGGACGGTAAGGTGTAACTTAGCCGCCGCGGTTGCGGTAGTCTGGTGCGGCCATGAGTCGTTCGGTGACGACACTGGAGTCGCTAAGGCGAGACCTGATCGATTCCCATTGATGCTTCCCGCGCACGGCACTCCAGTTTCGGTTGTCCGCACCTTCCCACAGGATGAATTGGCTCGTGATCACGGTCGGAAGCAGTCGATCGTGACGGTGGCTGATGAGCTGGTACAACTTTTCGAGTGCCCAATCGGTCATCTGCTGGGTTCCGAAATCGTCCAATATCAGCAACTCGCTATTTCGGACTGAATCGAACAGGCGATAGAACGTGGATTCGTTGGGGTTTGAATAGGTGTGTCGCAACTGGTCGAGTAAATCAGGAACGGACCAAAACGTAATTGTTTCATTTCGCTCAACCATCGCGTTGGCGATGGCGACTGCTAGGTGGGTCTTGCCTACGCCTGTAGGACCATGTAGATACAGCCATTTGTCTTGGTTTTTTGCGAAGTTTTGCGCCGCTGCAAGTGCCATGCCCAACGAAGCTCGCTCGTCGGAATTCGCTGAGAGTGCGCCTTCGGGGTAGAAGGTTTCGAACGTCATACGTTGCCGCATCGACGCTGGAATATCGACCCGTGTGACATTTTCTGTCGTTGTGAGATCGGTCAGGCGCACAAGCATCGCTAGTTGAGGGTCGTCCAACTTGAGTGCTATGCGTTCAGGTAATTCCGAAATCGGCTTTGCTAGGACGATCACAGTCGGCATTCGTCCGTTGAAGCGATGAGTCAGCAGTTGGTCAACCTTGGAATCGATCCAACTTGCGGACTGTTGAGCGCCGAGGTCGTCGACGACGAGCGTTGGGGCGTCGACTAACGCGGCGAAAGTTCCACCTTCGTTATCCTCGGAGTCGTCGAATCGTTCGTTTCTCAATAGATCTGGGATATCCAGAGCCGAAACGTATTTCGCTGGTGATCCGCGTTCGATGATTGCGTTGACAATCGCGGCGGCAAGATGAGTTTTACCGGATCCTGTCGAACCTTCTAAGACTAGCCATCCATCCAGCTCATTCGCAAATCTTGCGGCGCTTTCGGTCGCCGCGCGGAACATGGTTTCGTCGGCGCGCCCTTTACGCCCTTCTGGGATCAGCGCTTCGAACGTCATTCGTTCGAGATGGCCGAGTTGGGAGTATGTTCGAAGCTGGGATTGTGAATCTTTGGTGGCCGACTGACAGTTACATGGAACAACAGTAAGTTTGTTACCTGAACCGCCGTCAGAAGCTAGAACCCACAACGAATCATTGCATCGTGCGCATTCAACATCAACATCCGACGAGCGCCCCTGATCGTTTTGATCAGCGTGTACGGCTCCGTTTCCGTTGCTCATCCAAGTATTTGCGGAGTTCAGTTTCTGGAACCCGTCCTCGTTCGGATTCTCCTGTAGATTTTCCGTCTCTTCGGTCATTGGGGATGCCTTCTTTTGACCAGCGCCTGAGAACGCCGGCGACGAACGACCAGCTACGGCTCTCGTTCTCAACTGCGATTCTAACGGCGTGAGTTATGTCGTCATCTGTGAAATCTTCCAACGCGGTTAGGATGTTCTCGCGGATCATCGGCGTGAGTATGCCGATGTTTTCCTCATATGCGCGAAACGCATCGGGCGGCAAACCGCTAGTTGCGGGGGTATCCCAACCGTTGTCGTCATGGTCCAGTCCATCCTGCGACGCTATCGTGCTAACGGCGGCGCGTGCGGCCGATGTGGTGTTGAGCATCAAGCAAGTGCGTCGGTCGATTACGACTTCGATCAGCACGTTGAGGGACAGCGCGTCCTGCAAAGCTCGTTCGAACCGAGTACCACCGGTCAAAACCTGCGATAGTACGCGGTCGTTGCGCAGATCTTCGCGTGTGATGTATTTTGGGTAGCCGCGTTGACGCTCCAAGAGCCAAACGGCGCGCAGGATCAGTTTGACGACATCAGGTTCTGCAACGTTGGTAAGGAAGCGGCCTAGAACCGCGTTCGGCACCCGAGTGGTTGCGTAGTCATCGGGTAAGGGAAACCCTTTGATGGGATCGAGGGACATGTATCGGCCCTCAATCCACCGCCGGTTCGGCAACCGAGGAGAACAGACCCCATTCATCGCGCACCGACATTTCGATGTTTGCTGTCGGACCGTGACGATGTTTGGCGATGATAATGTCCGTCAAACCGCGGGGATAGACCTGGGTCGGGTTGCGCCGATTCCACTCGTCTTCCGACATGTTCTT
This sequence comes from Dehalococcoidia bacterium, assembly GCA_965204425.1. Classification (GTDB taxonomy): domain Bacteria; phylum Chloroflexota; class Dehalococcoidia; order Lucifugimonadales; family Lucifugimonadaceae; genus Bin127. The sequence continues at coordinate 1,039,795 of OZ241990.1, read as the reverse complement.
GTCGTCGCGGTGGATGAACATTACGACATCAGCGTCTTGTTCAATAGAACCGGATTCCCGCAGATCTGCGAGTCGAGGTTCGTGTGTTTTCCGCTGTTCTACAGCGCGGCTCAATTGCGAAACCGCTAATACTGGTATGTTGAGGTCGCGTGCGATTGCTTTGAGGTAGCGCGATATTTCGCTGACTTCCTGCACACGGTTGGCGTCACGCCCGGTAGAAGATCCGCTTATTAACTGCATGTAGTCGATGATCAGGAAATCTAATCCGGTCTGCAGGTCGAGCCTGCGCGCTTTGGCGCTCAGTGCGCTTGCCGTCTGAAGCGCCGCGTCGTCGACGTAGATTTTCATGTCGCTGAGAAAACCGTAGGCGTCGCTCAGGCGGTCACGTTCGAAATCATTCAGTGTGTCGTTGCGGATATTCTGGATGTTCAGACGGGCATGAGCCGCGGCCATGCGATGCGCGACTTGATCGATACCCATTTCGAGACTGAATATACCCACGGTTTTGCCGTTCTTAGCGGCGTTTAGTCCGATGTTCAGCGCCAATGTCGACTTTCCGAACCCTGGTCGAGCTGCCAGCACGATCATGTCGGAGCGATGGAAGCCGCCCAGCACGCGATCCAGCGATTCGAAACCGGTTGCGATTGGCTGCGTTGATTCGTCGTCAGCGACAGTAGGTGGATCGAAGAATTCGGCGATTGATCGAGCTTCTCTGATCGGCTTGAAATCGGCGGATTCGTAACGCTGACCGATCTTGAAAATGATCTCTTCAGCTTGCTTTAACGCTCTGTCAACATCTCGGGTGTTAGCGTAGTCCGAACCGATGTCGACGATGTCCTCTCCGGCGTGTGCGATCTGCCGGATGATGTACGCGTTGTAGACGAGTTTTGCGTACTCGACGACGTTGACGGCATGTGGCGTTTGAGCGACTGTGCCACTTAGATACGCGTCACCCCCGACATCTTCCAAAACGGCTTTGGCAATCAGTTGATTGCGTACGGTCTCTTGATCGATGTTGACCGAATCCATGAAGAGTTCATGGCACGCCCGATAGATTTCAGCATTCTGTTCGCCATAGAAGTGTTCCGGTTTTAGGAAAGGTTCGATTCGGAGTATGGAATCGCCGTCAATTAGAAGCGATCCGATGACTGCGATTTCGGCGTCTAGATTGGAAGGTGGATTGTTGTCTGAGGGAAAGGTGGTCGGTTCTTGCATTCGGCGACGGTGCGTATTTGGATTTTGGGGACAGCGCGGTGAATCAAACTGGGATTGAATAAAATCCTATCCCGAAGAACGGCGGGTTGGTTGCCTTTTTTGAAGGCGAATCAGCGACTTTTGATGTCGCTTCGAGCGGTTGAAATGGTTCAGCTAACGGTGAACCAAGAGACGGCTTCGAGGCTGTCGGCGTCGGTATCGCCGTCGGTTCTGCCCGGACCCCAGATAATGACCGTGCCTTCGGTCTTCATTGCGTTCAAGCGATCGCGAACAGCCTGTCGGAGCGTGCCTTCGCCTTTGCCGTGAATCACTCTGAATTGCGCAATGTTTCGAGCCAAAATGCGACCAGCTATCAGCCCCAGCGCGTCGACCGCTTGCGGCTCTTCCCAGCCATGCATGTCGATTTCACCGCTAGCCAAAATCTCGTCGGTGATGGCGTGCGGGTCAGCTGTTTCTTCGCCTTCTTCCATCTCCACCACATCGTCGGAAACGACGTTCAACGTGATCGTCGCATCGATTTCTTCCATGAACCGGACCGGCAGACGATATTCGCCAACCATCCTGATCTGTTCCTGCATTCGGACGCGTTTGCGTTCGATCAACCTGCCGGTCAGTTCGGACAATCGCGCGGCGATCATGGTGTTGGTCACCGAACCGTAGAGCCGGCCAGTGGGCCCAGTTCGCACTGTGAGATCAACCGGATTTTCGGCAAGCTCGGAAGCGATGTCGCGCCACTCTTGCAGCTCGCGCAAACGACGCTCTTCGGCCTCGCCCCGGAGTTTTTCTGCACGGCGTAGCTGGTGCTCGGTCGCCAAAACCGCTATACCTCGCGGAATTAGGAAATTGCGGGCGAAACCGTTCTTCACGTCACGGATGTCGCCGGCGCGCGCGGTCGGTAGTTGGTCTTCGAGGAACAGGACTTTCATGAGGGAGGGGTCTTCGTTGCGCGTAGTGCGACGCTGAGATGCGGTCGCAAGCACGTATTTCATTCGACTTTTACGATTCTACAACTTGCGTTACGCGGTAAGAATCTCTATGAAGATGCGAAGATGAACCGCACGCGGTAAGATTTCCGCATAACCGATTCTCAAGTTAAACCGAACTGATGACGAGGAGCTAGCGACTTGGATTTCGAACAGATCGATAAGGCGGCGGTTGCTGATCCCGCGAAGCAACCGAATTTGACGGACTACGCCGCGACTCGTGCCAATTTTGATTGGTGGAGCAACGCATTCGAGCAGATGGACTGGTTGCCGGGCGGCGGGTTGAACAATGCCTATGAAGCGGTCGACCGCCACGTCGCGCATGGTCACGGCGACAAGCTCGCGATGATCTGGGTCGGTAAGAACGGCGAAGAGGAGCGTTACACCTACTCTGAATTCAAGCGTGAGTCCGACCGTTTCGGTGCGGTGATGCAGAACTTAGGAATCGAATTGGGCGATCGAGTTTTCATTTTCATGGATCGATTGCCGGAACTCTATATAGCTGCCATGGGCATTCTCAAAGCAGGCGGCGTTATCGCTCCTTTGTTCTCAGCGTTCGGACCCGATCCGGTCCGAGACCGCATGCTCGACGCGGGTGCAAAATACCTCGTTACGAGCCCCGACCTGCGCGAGAAAATCTCGAGCATATTGCCTGATATCGAGACGTTGAAGGACGTTATTTCAGTTGATAAGGACGGCCGCTCAGGCGGACCTTTGCACGACGGCGATCTCGACTACTACGAACTGATGGTGGCGGCAAACCCCGACGACTTCACGATGGCCGATACCACGCAGTACGACTTCGCCATCATGCACTACACATCGGGTTCGACCGGCAAACCTAAAGGTGTGCTGCACCGGCACCAAGCCGTCATCCAGCAGTGGATTACCGGGCACTGGGCGCTCGACTTCAAGTTCGACGACATCTACTTCTGTACCGCCGATCCTGGATGGGTCACCGGCACGTCTTACGGCATGATGGCGCCATGGACCAATGGCGTTACCCAGATCATCTACGAAGGCGGATTCAGCGCCTCGGGTTGGTACAAAGTCATTCAAGACTACGACGTAACGGTCTGGTACACCGCGCCGACTGCGATCCGACTGCTCATGCGCGCAGGCGGCGATGTGGTCGACCAGTTTGACATGTCATCGCTCCGCTTCATTGGATCCGTCGGCGAGCCGCTCAACCCCGAAGCGGTAGTTTGGGGCAACCGGCATTTCAACATGCCGATCCACGACAACTGGTGGCAGACAGAGACCGGCGCGATCATGTGCGCCAACTTCGCCTCCATGTCGGTTCGTCCTGGCTCAATGGGCCGACCATTCCCCGGCATCACGATGGGCGTCCTCGACGATCAGTTCAACGAGATGGGACCCGGCTCGGCCGGCAGCCTAGCCGTCCGCCCAGGTTGGCCGTCGATGATGTACACGTACTGGCAACAAGACGAGATGTACAACTCTCGCTTCAAGAAGGGCTGGTACATCACCGGCGACCAAGCCAGCATCGACGAGGACGGTTACTTCTGGTTCCAGGGCCGGGCGGACGACGTGATTAACACCGCCGGTCACCTTGTCGGGCCGTTTGAGGTCGAGTCTGCGCTAATCGAGCACCCCGCTGTCGCCGAAGCAGGGGTCATAGGCAAGCCTGACCCGATCGCTATGGAGATCGTCAAGGCCTTTGTGACCCTGAACCCGGATTACGAAGCCGGAACGCAGCTTCGCCGCGAGTTGATGCGTTTCGCACGTGATCGGCTCTCCGCGGGCGTCGCACCGCGCGAGATCGACTTCATCGACATCATGCCCAAGACGCGATCCGGCAAGATCATGCGTCGCTTGCTGAAGGCGCGAGAACTTGGACTGCCTGAAGGTGATACCTCCACTCTTGAGGACGACTAGTCATCTCAACCAATTGCGTCGCAACAGATAGGAAAGGCGGACGATAATGCCCAAAGCAACAGTTTTTTCGAAGGTCAATGAACCGCTAACCGTCGAAGACATCTACGTCGATGATCCTGGTCCGTACGAGGTTTTGGTGAAGACGATGGCGACGGGTGTCTGCCACTCCGATCTCCACTTCGTCGAAGGTCTCTACACGATGGCGACACCCGCGGTGATGGGTCACGAGGGTGCGGGAATCGTCGAAAAGGTCGGCGATTTAGTCCAAGACGTCGCTCCGGGCGACCACGTCATCCTTTGTCTTTCCGTCTACTGTGGACGCTGCCGTCACTGCATCACCGGACATCCGGCACGTTGCCAAACCAAACCCATGCGTGGCGAAGACGAACCACCCAGGCTCTCGTGGAACGATCAACCCCTCACTCAAATGGCTAACCTCGCCACATACGCGGAGAAGATGTTGGTCCATGAGAACAGCGTCGTCAAGGTCCGCGTGGACATGCCCTTCGAAGGAGCCGCGCTCATTGGTTGCGGAGTTACTACTGGAGTCGGCGCTGCACTGAACACCGCAAAAGTCGAGCCCGGTTCGACCGTCGCCGTTTTCGGCGCAGGTGGCGTTGGCCTCGGGGTCATCCAAGGTGCTCGGATTGCTGGTGCGCTGCGCATCATCGCTGTCGACATCTCGGAAAACAAGCTCAAGACGGCGATGGACTTGGGAGCCACCGATATCGTCGATGCCTCTGACAGCGATCCAGTTGATGCAATCATCAACCTGACCGACGGCGGTGCCGATTACACCTTCGAAGCCATCGGTCTAAAAGACGCTGCGGAGGCCTGTTGGGATGCGCTTGGCACAGGTGGAACCGCGACGCTCATCGGTATGATTCCCGAAGGCACCAAGATCGAGATCCCGACGACGGGAATGCGCGAACGCAAGATCCAAGGGTGCAGCATGGGTTCCAACCGATTCAAGGTAGACATGCCCAGATACGTGGAGTTCTACAAGCAGGGCAGGTTGCTGCTCGACGAGATGGTAACGCGTAGGCTCGAACTCGGTGATATCAACGAAGCGTTCCGTGCAATGAAGGCGGGTGAGGTCGCTCGCTCGGTAATCATGTTCTGAAAACGCGAGATTTCCCAATTCGTTGCCTACCAGCAACTGGGCGGAAAATAGCGGATTCTGGTTCGGCTGGCAGTTAGACGCGCTACGGAGACGAAAGTAACTAGGTGCGTTGAGTTAGCCTTGTTGAGGAGTCGATAACAGAACGGCTTCCGCTTCTTGTTCGTATCCAATTGCAGGATCCCCCTAAATTCCTGACCGTGTTGCCACGTCAACAAAGAGGTGTGTTCTTGAACCGTGTTTCAATCATCGCACTAGTCGCAGTCTTATCCGTCGTCTTAGTTCTCGCGGATCTGGTGCTCGACGACGCGCTGACCGACGCCCAATCCGAGTCCTACCAACTAACGATTCGAAACATCACGGCCCGACAACCGATCTCGCCGCCGATCGTCGTTGTTCATGAAAGCAACGCTGTGTTGTTGCCAAAATCTGCGGGTCGTCTTGAAGGTTTGGAGGAATTCGCAGAATCAGGAGCCCAACCGGTTTTGATGGAGTCACTCAGTTCGCGATCGCGCGTCAAGAGCGTGGCTCGGTTCGGCGGTGTGCTGCAACCCAATTCGCAGCAGACGCTACTTAGATTGGAAGCGGAGCCGGGAGACCATATCAGCATCTTGGGCATGCTCACATGCACGAACGACGCGATTGTCGTGGGGACGGCGGTATTGACCGATCCCGCATCACCAGCGTTCGGCTCAGGTGTCGTGTGGGACGTTGGAACCGAGGAAAACGATGAGTCTCGTGCTACCGTTCCCTGTTTAGATGGTGAGGGTGTATCCAATCCGGATACGGCGGATGGTGAAGGTACGATCGAGAGACATCCAGGGTTGAATGGAAACGCTGATCTGGGAGACGTATTCAAGTGGGACCGGACTGTTTTGGAGATCGTGGTTGACGCACGCGGAAAGCAACCGCGTAGAGCCTTCGAGGTCGGCGCGACATTCAAAAATGAAACCCTCGGACAGCCCATAACGCCTCCCGTAGTTGTAGTCCACGACAAAAATGTGGATGTACTCTCTTACACACGCCCAAGGGAGTTGCCGGGGATCGATCGATTGTCTGAAGGTGGGGACGGTTCGATGCTTTTGGACACGTTGTCAGAGCGGCCGGGAGTTGTATCGGTGCGTCAATGGCATACCGGTGGCCCGATCTTGCCAGGAGAATCGATCCGCAATAACGCTCGAGCATTCATCGGAACGACTGTCTCGGTGCTCGGCATGTTTGCTTGCACAAACGACGGATACGTTGTGGTTTCGACCGATGTAACAGGATCTACGGTCCGGGTTACTCACACCCCCTCAACTGCGACAGTTTTCGATTCTGGCGCAGAAAACAACGACGAAACTACCGCTACTGTTCCGTGTTTAGGCGGGGACGGGGCTGCGTTTTCAGAAGGGCCCGGCGAGAACGGTCGTCGTGAGCATCCTGGTATAGAAGGCGTTGGCGACCTAGATCCCAACGTGCACGGATGGGACGCAGACACGATCGCAAGTTTGCGGCTTCATGCGGCAGTGGAAGTCGATCCGACACCGATAGTGGTCGCGACAACCGAACCAGTCGTTATGCCAACGATGGACCCTGGTCCGGTCGAAACCCCGGAAGCCATTCCGCCAGATACTGGTGGCAGAGCTCCCGCGACGAACCTGACCTACGTACTGCTATTCGCTAGTTTTACGCTGTTGATCGCGGGTATCGGAGTAATTGTCCACTCGTCACGTCGCCGGAACGCCCGGTATCGCTGAACGATTAAGAGTGCTCGACTAGATCGAGTGCTCTTGCAAGAACCATTCGATAGTGGCCGCGAAGTCTTGCGGGCAAGATTCTGCTGCACGACTTCCGCAGTTTTCGAGCTCGACCAAATTGCATTTGCTGCCTAATGCGCCGCGAGCGAGGACGATCTGCTGGTGATCAGCGATCTCGCTTTGCCGACCCCGCACCAGTACGAGCGGGCAGGTGGTGTTGTCAAACGCGGGGGTCTCGCCTTCTTCTAGGCCGTAGTCCACGAGGGCCAACGCCCGGATGCCGCCTTTTGAGTACCTGGCCGCTTCAAGCGCGATGTCTCCGGCGTTTCGACCGTGGGCGACGACCGAGGCGGGTTCTCCAATCGCCCAAATCGATTGGATGAGTGTGTACGAGTTGACATCCCAAACCGCGTAGACATCACCCTTAGCTGACACAGATTCAGCGAATTCCGACCAGTGTGACGAATCCGATTTCGAAGACACCAGCAGCATCGGAGCGTTTCGTGGAGAACCGTTCTCGTCAGTTGGAGCCCACTGTTTGGCGTCAACCGTCGCTTCAGTGACTAGCGTAATCTCGCTCGTGTCGGTAAGCATGTTTCTGATTTCCTGCGTGCTGCGGATCGGCATTGTCGCCCGATGCATTCGGTTGACGTTTACCTAAGGTGTGAAATCAACAAATCAACGTTAGAATACAAAACCGACAAACCGCTGGAACGAATTTGAAACGCGGTTTGTGCAATTGATCCGACCTGGAGGTTGAAAATGGTTACATCGGCGTGGGGGGCAATCTACAAGGAGCTTGGAGCTCAGCCCGTCATCAACGCAACTGGAAGCGTAACTTTGCTGGGTGGTTCGACGCCCGTGCCCGAAGTAAAGGAAGCGATGGATCGCGCAGACAGCGCGTTCATTCCCCTTATCGAGCTTGAAAAAGCGGCCGGCGACGAGATCGCGAGATTGGCCGGTGTGCCTGCGGCATACATCACATCCGGCGCGGGTTCGGCCCTGACTCTGGCAACCGCAGCTTTTATGGCGGGTGGTGATGACGATCTGATCCAGCAGCTGCCCGACACCTCAGGGTTGAAGGACGAGATCGTTCTTCAGCATCGCGAGCAATACTGGTACGATCGATGCCTCGAACTCGCGGGTGCCAAGCTGGTATTTGCAGGTGATGAGAATGGCACTACCGAGGATGACATCCGCGCTGCCATCACCGACAAGACGTGCGCTGTTCACGTTCCTGTCGTTGAGCAGGCACCGAAAGACCCGAACGTGGTACCGCTCGACAAGGTCATCGAAATCGCCAAAAACGCTGGCGTGTACGCCTCTGTTGACGCCGCCGGGCAGATCTTCCCGCTTGAGAACTTCGGCAAGTATGTCCGTATGGGCGCAGACTTCCAATGCATCGCAGCTAAGTACATGGGTGCGCCGCACTCTACCGGACTTGCTATGGGATCTGAGGAAATCATCGATGCCATTAGCCGGCACTCGTTCGTCGGATACGAATCGCGACGGATCAGGGGAGTGGGGCGTCCGCACAAGGTGGACCGCCAAGAGATCATGGGCTGTGTCGCAGCGGTTCAGCGTTGGTTCAGACTCGACCACGAAAGTCGATTGGCTGCTGCCGAGCAGGAGAGCCTTGAGATCATTAAGCCACTCCAGGGCATTCCTGGCGTGCACGCCGAATTGATCGACAACATCATTGCTCACCAACCGTTCGGAGTCACGATCGGCGTCGATCCCGATGTAGTCGGATTCACTAATGAGGATCTCGTGGTCAAGTTGAAGGATTCGGATCCTCCGGTCTGGACGCGAACCATGGACAATGCTCCTCTGACGATCCATGTTTTCGGCCTCAACCCGGGCGAAGCCAGACTCGTCGGCGAGTCGATCGCCGCAGCCGTCCGAGGTTAGCTTTCGCTATCTCAGCCCCTCTCGTTTCGTGGGAGGGGCTACTTTTTTCTCGCCGAACGGGCTGACTGGTTGGCACTTTTAACCGCGCATGTTGATTCAGCAATAGGAGGATTGCTTATGGATGTCGTAAATACCGTTGCGATTTTGAGCCCCGGAGATATGGGCTCGAATGTCGGTCGAGCACTGGGAGAGAATGGTCTCGAAGTGATCACCTGCCTCGCCGAACGCAGTGAACGCACGCGAGAGCTTTCGGAGATCGCTGGCATTACTGACGTTCCAGATTTCGGCGAGATGATTGACCGATCTGACTTAGTGCTGTCGGTCTTGGTGCCGGAGCGCGCGGTTGATGTTGCGCGGCAGGTTGCGTCGGTGATTCAGAAATCGGGTAAGCCGTTGCCGTTTGCGGACTGCAACCCAGTTGCGCCTGCGGTGGCAATGCAGATGGCAGCGATCATCGAGCAGGCGGGTGGCAAGTATATCGATGGCGGGATTATTGGTAGTCCGCCGGGTAGGGGCGAGCCTCCGCGTTTTTATGCTTCCGGTCCGCACGAAGCGATTATGGGGCAACTGGATGGTCGTGGGATCTCAGTTCCATTGATGGGTGGTGAAGTTGGAAGGGCGTCCGCGATCAAGATGTGCTACGCCTCGTTGAGCAAGGGGGCCGCCGCGTTGAACGCTTCGGCGTTGATTTCCGCGATGAACCTAGGCATATATGACGAGTTCATCGCGGAGATGGAGTCGAGCCAGCAAGGTGTCTTGAGCAACATGCAGGGTGTGAAGAGTTTGGGTGCGAAGGCTTTTCGGTGGATCGACGAGATGGAGCAGATATCTGCTACGTTCGGTTCGGCGGGTGCTACACCTCACATGCACAAGGGCGCAGCTGACATTTTCAGGTTGGTTGAGTCGTCGCCTATCGGAGACGAACGGCCGGAAACGGTGGATGCATCCCGGAGCTTGCGAGAGACGGTGGAGCTGCTCGCTGGTAGCTCAGGCAGGGGTGCCGGCTAACTGGCGGGTGACGCCTAGCGCGACGTAGTCGAACTCGGTGGCGATTTCGTTGTTGGATAAGACTGGGGGTTGGAGGGCGTCTAGGTAGTCGGGGCGGAGGGTGATTGCGCCGAGGAATGGGATGCCCATCTCGTAGGCGAGTTCTTCGGCTGCGCCTTGTCCGAACATTCCGCCGGACATGTTTTCGACGACGCCGAGTACGTCGAGGTTCATTTTGCGGATCATGTTGATGGAGCGTTTGGCGTCGAGGGCGGCGAGTTCTTGGGGAGTGCTGACGATTACGAAGCCGTCGAGGTTGAGGGTTTGCATGACGGTGAGGGGGGCGTCGGAGGTTCCTGGGGGCAGGTCGACGACCATGTAGTCGGGCTCGCCCCAATCTGTCATTTGGAGGAACTGGTTGATGGCGTTGTGGATCATGGGGCCGCGCCAGATGATTGCTTCTTCCTCGTTTTCTTGGAAGAAGGCCATCGACATGACTTTTACGCCGAATCGTTGCGAAGGCACCATTTGACCGTCGCGTTCGACGGGTCCTTCAGAGATGCGTAGCACACGGGTGACGTTGGGGCAGTCGATGTCGCAGTCGAAGAGAGCGACGTCGTGATTCTGTTTCGCCAGCGTGGCGGCTAGGTTGACGGCGACGGTGGTTTTTCCGACGCCGCCTTTTCCGCTGTAGACGCCGATGCGGCGGCCGATCGACTTGAGGGAATCGGCGATGCGTTTACGTTCTTGGAACTGCCGACGGGCTTGCGCGAGGCGCGCTTCTTCGGCAGGGGTGGTTTTTCGGGGCGAGGTCAATGCGGGAGAACTGTGGCGAAGATGGCGTCGGTTAATCGATGCCGAGCAGGCGTTTGCCGTCTTCCGTGATCATGTCGGGGTTCCACGGCGGATCGAATACGAGGTCGACCTCGACGTCCTCGACGTATTCGACCTCTGCGATGCGCCACTCGGCTTGTTGGGCGATGTAGGGTCCCATGCCGCAGCCTTGCGCGGTGAGGGTCATCTCGACGAAGACTTCGTTGTCTTCGACGTCGACGTCGTAGATGAGGCCGAGGTCGACGACGTTGACCGGGATTTCGGGGTCGTAGACGTCTTTGAGGGCTTCGTAGATTTGTTCTTTGGTGACGACGTTGGCGGTTTGTGCCATGGTGCGAACCTCCGGATTTGGCTACGCATGAACGGCGTGCGATTTCTAGTCGTCAGTTTATCAAAGCGGGTGGTTGGGGTTGTGCGTCCGGTTATCCGCCTCGAGGTGCGGGTTCGTCGCTGTGGAGGTTGCGACGCTCGGCGATGATTTCGTTGAGGGCGTCGCGGGCTTGATCCAGTAGGTCGTCGTCGGGTGCATCTTCGTAGGATGCCGATTCTGCGTTAGAGATCCATTCCCAGAGTTCTTCCTGCGCCAAACGCAGTTCCTTTGCGTTCATGAGGGAGAAATCGGCGTTGACGGTGCTGGGGATGGGAGGGAGTGGCAATGTGTTGGACCTTTGGGGGTGGGGTCGGTTGGCCGTATCAATCTTATCGCCGATGGGTGGAGATGGTGGTTGGTTATGAGCGCGATTGGTTGGAGGGCCGCGCCCTCTCGCCGTTTGCCCTCACCCTAGCCCTCTCCCGCCGAGCGGGAGAGGGATGAGCGCCTTCGGCGCTTGGGCATGCCCTGCGCCCCCCCTCTGAATCTCCCCCTGGGAGGGGGAGGGTAGGGGTGCCGCGCCCCTTTCGCTTGGCGAAAGGGGCGGGTTGGTTTTTGGGCGTGATTCGTTGAAGGGGAGGCCGTGCCCCGCTTCCCCGGGCCCTCACCCCCGGATCAAGTCCGGGGCAGGCTCTAGCCCTCTCCCGCCCAGCGGGAGAGGGGATGGTTGTTGCATCTCTCGTCAAAGGAGAGGGATTGTCGTGGTCGACGTTTTGGTTGTCGAAGCATCGCCGCGTCGTTGGGGTCGCGTGCGACAGGTGGTGGTATCGGCATAAAAGTACAGCCCCGCCGACGTCGTCAGACCGTCGGCCCTCCGGGACGGCTGGATGTTCAGCCTCCCGTCATCGCTCAGTTGGTCTCCTCGCTAGTTCTGCAGCCTCCCCCGCCCGACGAGTCGGGTAGACGTCCGCCGGCTAAGATGATCGTTCGCCCGAACCTTGAACGGTCGGCATACCCCGCTCTTGTCGTCGTTCTTCTTGGGCCCGCGCCCTTTCGCCGAGGGAAAGGGGCGGACTGGATTCCCGCTTTCGCGGGAATGACGATTCGAGGGGGACGCCGCCGTCTGACTTGCTTGCTGCGGCGGAGCCAGCGTAACACTCCGCATCCGAGCCCTGAAGCTACAACGTCATCCGTTACCGGAATTTGCGGCGCGTTTCGCTAAAACATCGATGCTTGTGACGGGCACCGTCGGGGAGCCGTGTGTTGGCGGCCCCGTGTACCCCGCCCGCGCCATTTCAATATTCAGTTGTGTTCAATCGTGTCGAAAAGGAAGGGGTGCACGCTCTCCGATCTCGACGCGGCGATGTTCTGGGCGCTGGTCCGATCTGCGGTCGGAGCGGCGCTTGTCTGTAGTTGTAATACATGTGTTGCTGTGATGTCAAGTGTTGTTTTGAAGTGGGATGGGCGTGATATGTGTGATGGGATTTGACGGGTGTTGTTGTTCGTCTGAACCGCGGATTGCCCTGATTTTTGGGATGGGCAGGATTTGGTGGTGGTTGTTTGGTTTGTTTCGGTGGTGTGAGTGGGTGTTGGTTTGGGCGCGCCCTCACCCGTCCCCGGGCCCTCACCCCCGGATCAAGTCCGGGGCAGGCTCTAGCCCTCTCCCGCCCAGCGGGAGAGGGGAGAACGCCTGCGACGCTTGGGCATACCCCGCTCGCTTCGCTCGCGCCCCTTTCGCTTAGCGAAAGGGGCTGTGGTGGTGGTGGTTTGGTTCGGTGGTGGAGGAATCGGCGGTTTGGGTGGGCAGGGCGGGTTTGAAACCCGGCTCTACCGTGTGCTTTGCGCCTCTTTCGCCGGCCGGGGGTGTCATGCTGAGCGTTGTTGAGGCATCTGGCGGGAGATTCCTCGCTGCGCTCGGAATGACATTGGGTGCTCGGAATGACATTGTTGAAGGGGGTGTTGTCGGGGAGGTAAAACCGATTTGTTTTGATAGTTCGTATCAGTATGAAGTATTCTGGATAGGTCTGGTGCGAATAATGGTCTTTGGACGAATGAAGAAAGAGGATCGATTTTGATGTTAAGAGTGAAGTCTTTGGCGCAGGTCGTGTTGTTTGCGGTGGTGGGTTTGATGTTGATTGGTTTTGCGGCGGTGTTGGATGGGGGTGTTGGGACTTTGGCACAGGATGAGGCTGGTTGCGAGGTGACTGATCTTGGGGTTCTGGGAAGTGACTCGGAGGTTGGTCTGAACGCTGAGGGCCGGTGGACGACGGAGGATTGTGATTCGAGTTTTCATCTGGATAGTGACGCTCATGACTATCGTTTCGAGGTTGTGGAAGGTGGGCGGATAAGGATCGATTTGAAGTCGTCGGAGGCGGATTCGTACTTGTATCTGCTGGATTCGGATGGCGAGCGGATCACGGACAACGATGACGGCGGGGGAAGTTTGGATGCTCGTATCGAGCGCGATCTTGTTCCTGGCGTCTATTTTGTGGAGGCGACGACGGTTGGTGGTCGGCGTCAGGGAGCGGCGGATTTCAGCTTGTCGATAAGCCGGGTCGAGGGTTGTGAGCCGGAGCATCTGGGATCGCTTGAACTGGGTACGGATCTAACAGCGACAGCGACGTGGACGCTGGACACTTGTGGTTCACGTTTTGTGGTGCAGCATCCGGCGTTCGGTTACGCGTTTGAGTTGGCGACTGGAGGGCGTGTGCGGATCGACGTGAAGTCAGTGGAAGGTGATCCTGTCTTGTCACTCGTCTCTCCGACAAGAGGGTTGATTGCCGCAAATGACGATGGTGGGGAACGTCGGAATTCTCGCATCGAGCGTTACCTGGAGGCTGGGACATACTTTATTGAGGCAACGACGTATTTGGAGCGCGACGCTACATTGGCTTCGGCGGACTTCGAGCTGGTTATTCATCTGGTGGACGAAGCGGAGAGGCAGGAGAGCGGCTTCCAAATGAAGGTCGAGGCTGTTGTAGTTCCTGAGCAAGTGGTAGTGGGGGTACCGTTTGAAGTCGATTACCGCGTCGGCAATGTCGGTAATGGCACGATGACGGCAGATGAGGGAAGCGTGAGGGTGTATGCGATAGCGCCGGACGATTGGGGCCGAACAGATCTGACGATCGATCCCGAAACGGGTTGGCCGGGCGGTGTTTCGCACCACACGGGCGACGCAACAGCGAACTCAACGAGCACCGAATCTGATGAAGTTGATCCATTCGAGCTTGTGACGGAGGATTCGGGAACTTCATGGTTGTGGTTGGTAGTCGTGGTGGATGACCCTGAAGGAGAGGAAATCGGTTTCCACGGTCAGTGGCGGGAATTTACGGTCTTAAGCGGACTAGAGTTCGACGAGACAACCGTGTCGGTTGACGAGGTCGAATATAGAGTGTCATCTGAGACCGACGACGAAGGCGAGGTGAGTGTGCTTGTTGCCAAGGCAGATGATGCTGAGGCGGAAGTGGATATGGCGGTACGAGCGAAGGCGATCTATACGGCAGGAGTCGGTTCTGAATATCTGAGCGGGATTTTCGATCGACCTGCGATCGCGGCGTTGCCGGAGTCTGATGAACAGTGGCCGATCAGTATTTTCGACCCGTCTTCGCAGACGTTGTCGATAAAGTTCGCGGAGCAGTACGCCCAGGCGCTCTCAGATTCTGGGTTGGATGATTCGATTGCGAGTGGTGTTGCAGTGGATCCGCGAGCGGTAGAGGACCTGCTTGTCGATAGTGCTGACCGCGCGGCGGCTCAGTATGCGTTGCTTGCCGGGTCTTGGCGCCGGATCGCGGAGGGTGTGGGTAGCGGCAATCCGCTTTGGTTCTCGGAGGCGAAGTCGGTTCATTCGCAGTTGGCGTATGTAGAGCGAGTGATTGCGCCAACAGTCAAGGCTGGCGAGATCGTGAGCGCGGCCCGCGAGGCAGAAGAAGGTTGGGAAGATTCCGAAGTGCAGTCGATGGTCTCCGAATTGTCGGGTGATGCGTCGTGCCGTGGAGTGGGTTCTGCGCTACGCAGCGCGTTAGAGTCGGCTGGCGTTGGAGACGTGGACGAGTTGATCGAGATTGACACGGAGTTGCGAGTGGCGCTTTCGGTGTACGGTTCGGCGATCGACTCGGTGCTGTGCGCCACTGCGGCGGCGGACGATGACAACGCGAGATTCGCTCAGATGTTGTCACCTGCTGACGTCGATGAGCTTGGCGCTTTGCTGGAGCCTACAAGCGAGTTGCCTCCGCCTCCAACGAGATTGCGGATCCTCGCCCGTCTTGGAGTGGATGGTCGGATCGAGCATGGTGTCGAGATCGCTGGCGGTCAGCAAGTCTTCCCTGAAGTGCGCTATCTGTCGGAGTCTGCCAGTGTCGGTGTTTGGCATACGAGCAGCGATGTTGAAATTGACGAGAGTGCGATCGGTAAGATTCGCACGCGCCGGATGTCGGACGGTCGGATCGAGTTGGGCTTCGTGAACACGGGCGGTGACGAGATACTGCCGGATGTTCGCTATCTGCCTGCCGAGTTGCGAGAAGGCGTTTGGTTGCGGAGCGGCGAGATCGAAGTGCCGGCGGAGATGACGTTGGAGTAGGGCATCCCCTTGGGACCCCCTCTTAATCTCCCCCTAAAGGGGGAGGGAAGGAGTGGTGTCCCTTTCGCTTGGGAAAAAGGGAGGCAGGGTGTTAGCTGGCGGGTTTGTGTTGTTGGATGAGGGTTGCGACGCGTTCGTCGATTTGGGATTCGTATTCGCGGTCGGCGTCGGATAGGGCGATGGCTAGGTGTGCGTCGCGAAGGAGCTGGTCGTAATCGGGGGTGTTTTTGTAGCGCCCGTCTAGGTCGGCGAACAGGGCGTCGAGCGCGGGTTTATCGAACATTGGGGTTGGATGGGTGTTAGTTGTTGAGTCGGAGGGGGCGATCTAATGGAGCAGAACGCGCCCCCTTTGCCCTTCGGACATTTCCCCCGCGAGCGGGGGAAACCCTAGAATCGCCGGAACTCTGTGGATCATTCGTCGGTGCGTGAGACGCCTGCTTCAACGATCTTTTTGAGTTCGGCGGCGAATTCGACGGCGTCATCGGTTTCTGGGACGCCGTTTTCTTCGACCTTCTTCTTGAACTCTTCGAAGAGCCACTCTTCTTTGGTGCCGTGCGGGAATTCGAAGGTTTCGCGGTCGAAGTGGGGTAGTTCGCCGGGTCCGAAGTAGCCTTTTTCTCGGAGTTCGTAGCCTTCGAGGTTAGGTGTTCCTTTGCCGAGGATCTCGCCGGTTTCGACGTAGTGTTCCATGACGGGTTTCATGCCGTATCGCTGTATGGGGCAGACCTTCATGCAGACGGCGCAGCCTTCGTAGGTGACCATTATGGGGCGGCATCGATCGTAGACGAGTTTGTTCTTTTGGACGCCGCGGTACCAGACTTTTTCGCGCAGCAAGGCGCGTGCGGGGCATCGGACGACGCAGACTTGGCACTGTTCGCAGAACTTGTTGATGCCGTAGTCGACGGGTTCGTCGAACGCGACGGGAGCGTCGGTTGTGATGAGCATCAGTCGCGCCCGGGAGCCGAAGTGGGGCGAGAGTAGCTGTCCGTTTGCGCCGAGTTGTCCGAGTCCGGCTTCGACGAATAGCGGGATGAATACGCCGCTGTTGTCGTTAGGGCTGTGGACTTGGGCGTGGTATCCGAGGGATCGGATGTGATCTGCGAGTTTGAGGGCGAGTGCGCCGGCGATTTCGTAGGTTCCGAAGTGTGCGAACTCGGCTTCGAGGCTAGGAATGGTCTGGGTCTGGTAGTAGTCCTGCTCGAGTGCGAGGCATATGGCGTGGGTGAATTTGACCCACGGCTTTTTGCTCTGGTATGTGTATCGGCGGTCGTAATGGGTGAAACCGACTTCTCCGAATCCGAGTTCGCGGGCTTTGGAGCGAATGTCTTCGGTGGGATCGACGCCGGGTTGGGGTTCAGCGGTAGGCTCGATGTCGCCGGTTTCTGCGGCGGCTTCGATGAGGGGTTCGCTGGCCTCGTCGTGTTTCTTGCGGTAGTCGTAGACCTCTTTGATGTAGACGGTCCATCCCCACTCGCGGTCGGCGGATTTTTCGACGGTTTGGGATTCGACGGGGTATTCTCTGGCGTAGTAGGTTACGTCGCCGTCGATGGTGGGAGAGCCGGGGACGGTTGTCAGATCCTCAGCGATTGGGATATCGGTATCGGGGTCGCCTGCTCTCCGACCGGGTCGTTTGACGACGTGGCTGACTGGCTTGCTCATGTTTTGCCGCTCTACTGATTTGGGCTGTTGTCGTACGCTTTGGGGCGGAATTATAGACGCATTGCGAGCATCTTGTCCCCGATGACGAGCGGAATATTTCTAGGAATTTGGAGGATAGATAGGGATTCCGTCACGGGCGATACAGATCGAACGGCAAAGATGCGCTGGAGGCGATCATGAAATGAGGGTGCAAAGAGATGATGTCTCTATTGGGTCTATAATGACGGTGAATCTCTTGGTTCCATACGGTTGGCTAGTTCGATGTTCAGAACGCTGACTGATTTAGGGAAAGGTATTAGGTGATGCTCAGGTTTGCTGAGGAAATAGTCCTTCTGCTGCTGCATGATGACGACGGTCGTTTCGCTCGCGTCCCCAACGTTTCCTTGGACTATGCGATGGCTGGCGGCGTGTTGATGGATTTGGCGTTGGAGTACCGTATCGACACGGATCTGGAGCGTCTGATGCTGTTGGATAGCACTCCAACGGGCGATAGCCTCTTGGATCCGACATTGGCTGACATCGCGGAAGGCGGCGAGAACGACGCGCGGTACTGGGTTGAGAGGACGGCGGTGCGTGCGGATGAGATTCGTGAGGCGTCGTTGAACCGGTTGGTGGAGAACGGGATTCTTGAGCGTCAGGACGATCGATTTTTGTGGGTGTTCAAGTCGCGGCGATATCCGGCGATCGATGGCGAGGCGCAGCGGGAGGTGAAGTTGCGGATTATGGGTGTTTTGTTTAGTGACGAGATACCGGATCCTCGGGATATCGTGATCATTTGTCTGGCGGATGCGTGTGGGATATTCAAGGGGATATTCACGGCGCAGGAGTTGGAGACGGTAACGCCGCGTATCGAGCAGGTTCGCAGGCTCGATCTGATCGGTCAGGCGATGACGCAGGCGATACAGGACTTAGAGATGACGTTGGCGGCATCGTTGCAGCCGCACATGTATTGAGATCCGGAGGCTTTGGTTAACGGGCGGAGGAGTCGCGATGGATGCCATCAGACGGATATTCGGATACGTTCACATCGTCTTGGGCGTGGCGATCGCGTTGCAGTTTCTTGCGAGCGAGATGTATGACGACGAGCTGGTGATCGAGGTTTGGGATGTGCTGGACTTCTTCATGGCGATCGGAGTGATAGCGGCGTTGGTGTTCAGCTACCTGCGCTCGCGAGCGGCGGATAGCTCAGATTTGCGTGAGTGGGTCGCGTCGACGGCTATGTTGATTGCGGCGGGTGCTCTGTTCCTGCTTTTCTTCGAGCAGTGGTTTGCGTGGGAGATATTCCGGGATACGGATGATGAACCTGGCGATTTCCGGGGGTTGATCTGGATAGTGGTCGATGTGCTGTTCGTGGTTGTCAACATCGTAGTGGGCAGGTATCTGCTACGCAGTAACGGATCAGTGTCGAACGACTAGATACGAAGGTTGCAGTGATGAATACGGTCAAGAGAGCGTTTGGCTATATCCACGTAGTTTTGGCGCTTGTGGTGGCGATTCAGTTCGTGGCGTCGCCATTGTATGGAGGTGATCTGAACGGTACGGTTTGGGACGCGGTGAGCAACCTGATGGCGGTCGGAGCGGTTGCGGCGCTGGTGTTCAGCATCCTCAGGATTCGGGAAACTCCTGATTCTGGAGCGAAGGTCATGTTCATCGCTTCGTTGGTGCTTTTCCTGCTCTTCGTCCGGCTGTGGTTCAGCTCTCAGATATTTGAGTCGGATGAAAAGCCGCCGTATGAGTTTCGGTTGTTGATGTGGTACGGGATTGATGTGCTGTTCGTAGTCGTAAATCTGTTTGTCGGACGTTATCTGTTGCGTAGTGTGCAATCTGGGAAATGAGGTTTGTTGATGGCGATAGTGGGTAGGATCATCGGGGCGTTCAACGTCTTGGCTGCGGTGGTGGTGTTTTTCAACGTGTTGACGGGCCATGCCGAACTCTGGGACACGGGAGCGTTGTGGGATTACATCAATCCGATTATGGCGTTGGCGATAGTCATCAGCCTGTTGGTGAACTTGCGCCGGAAGATGGCTTTGTCCGATGACGACACGGTTAGTCGGACGTATCTCGAGGTGAACGTGCTGTTCTATGCGTCGATCATTCTGACGATGATCTTCTTCAGCAACTGGTTCTACGTGCTCTGGGATATCGGTGAGGCGTCTGACCTTTCGAGGACGCGACACCTTCTTCACTGGTGGGTGATCAATCCTTATTTCATCTTGGTGTCCGGCATCACGGGATATCACGTATGGTTGAAAGCGTCGAGGATGTGACGCGGTAAAAGTATCGATGCGACTGCTTTAGTGGAGTTGCGATCGGAGTAGAGTAGACGAGTTCGAAGGAGGACCTAGGCGATGGCAGGGATCAGACGAATTATCGGGGTTTTGCTGATTTTGGTTTCGATTGTTATCGCCGTGCAGTTCATTGCGTGGCGACTGTACGACTCGGGAGATGTTTGGGCGATCATGAACTACATCTCGTTGGTGTCGATCGCGCTAGCGTTCTACTTCAACCTGAACCGGAAACTCAAAAACGAAGCGAGCGGCGACGGTAGCGTGAATCGGGAGTACGTGGAGTCGAACGTGTTGTACTTCGGGACGATGATACTGGCAGCGTTGTTCCTGTTCAACTGGTTGAACCTGCTTGTCAACGGGGCGGCGGAAGTTGGCGAAGAGGTGATGCATGATGTGGTTTGGGTGGTTGTGGACATCATGTTGATCGTGGTGATGGGGGCAACTGGGGGTTATCTTGCGCGCGGGAGCGCGGCGGATTAGCCATGCCTAGGTGAGGTTTCAGCCCACCAACCATGGCGCCTCTTCCTTTGTTGGTGGGACAATGTAGCGGCCGGCGCCTTGGCGGCGGGGGAAGGGGTTGCGGCGGCGGCGGTTTGGTTCGGGTGGGTTTTGTTGAAGGTTGGCGAGGGCTTTTTCGTCGATGGTGATGCCCAGTCCGGGTTCATCTGAGAGGTGGATGAAGCCGTCTTCGATGGTGTGGTTGAAGTTGATGCAGTGTTCTCGGCCGGGGTCGACGACTTCCATCATCATGTGATTGGGGAGGGCGGCGGCGAGGTGTGCGGCGTAGTTGGCCTGGCAGTTCATCATGGTGACGGGGAGTTCGTAGGCGTAGCAGAGGTTGGCTACCTGCTTGCACCCGGTGAAGCCGCTGTGACTACCGGCGATGTTGACGACGTCGACGGCTTGTTGGGAAACGAGGCCGTAGAAGTCGCCGATGTGGTTCAGGTTTTCGCCGCTTGCGACGGCTGCTTTGATGTTTCGGGAGACTTGGCGGAGTCCGTCGAAGTCCCAGCGTCGGGCGGGCTCTTCGGCCCATGTGATGTCGAAGTCTTGCTCGATGCGCTGGATACGGATGATGGCTTCTTTGGCGGACCAGTACTCGTTGCTGTCGATGAGGAGTCGAGGTCGGTCGTTTGCGATGCTGAGAGCTTCTTGCATGATGCCGATGCGCCGGAGATCAGCATTCATATCGAGACCGACTTTGAGCTTGCCGGAGTCGATGCCTTTTTCGGCCATTCGTCGGTAGAAGGCGAAGATGGCATCGTCGTCGAGGCATAGGTCGATGCCGGATGCGTAGGCTTTGGTGCGGCCTTCGCGGGCGCCGAAGGTGAGCCAGAGCGGTTCGTCGGCGATCTTGGCTTTCAGATCCCACAATGCGATGTCGATGGCGTTGATGGCGGCGTTCATCTCGCCCTCGTTTCCGCCTTTGAAGACGAAATCGACCATGCGTTGCCACAGACCGATTACGCCGCGAGGGTCTTCGCCTTCGATGAGGTGGAAGAGGCGTCCGATGGCGGCGTTTCCGCCTGGCGCGACGCCGGTGATGCCTTCGTCGGTCTCGATCCAAAGGACGGAGCCGCCTGAGATGTCTTCGCCCACGACGCCGTTGGCGTCGCCGATGGGGCGGTCCATTTTCATCTCGTATGTTTCTACGCGGTAACCGGTGATTTTCATGATTTGGTTGTCTCTTGTAGTAGTTGCACGTAGCTTGTGCAATTCTCCATTTTGTAACTGGTCATGGTCTTGCTGTCGTGTTCACCCTCACCCTGACCCTCTCCCATCGAGGGAGAGGGGAATCGCTCGGTGATCACCATTCTGATTTCCGTCGACATCTAATAGGCGTGGCGGCCTTCGGATTGCCCGGTGATGCCGCGGGCGGATTCGGCTTTTTCCTCGTCGGTTGGTGGGACTTCGTAGAGGCCGGCGCCGGGTCTGCGGCCGAAGGGGCTTGGTCCGCTTCCGGGCGGGATCTTGGCTACGCTCGCTTCTTCCAGGGCTTCGCGGTTGATTTCTATACCGAGGCCGGGTTTGTTGCCGAGTATGGCTTTCCCATCTTCGAAGGTGATGTCGTGGGACGTGACGCCATCATCGGAATCGGCATTGCCGACTTCCATTGTGACGAAGTTAGGGATGACGGTTGCGAGGTGGGCATGGTGGTGTCCGGCGGAACCTCCTAGGGTGACGGGAAGGTTGAAGGCGTAGGCAGCGTCGGCGAGTTGAAGGGCGCAGGTGATGCCAGTCATTCCGGATCCGACTTGGATGATGTCGGCGGAGCGATTGTGGAAGTACGGGAGAAAGTCGCCTAACGTGTCGAGGTTTTCGCCGGCGCAGACGGGGGTTCGAACGGCGTCGCAGATGCGACGGAGGCCGAGGAAGTCCCAGCGTCGTGCGGGTTCTTCGATCCACATGAGGTCGAACTGTTCTTCCATTTCGCGGACTTTGCGTATGGCTTGTTTCGGAGACCAGTATTCGTTGGCATCGACCATCAGGCCGGGCTCGTCGGTGTTGATGCTCAAGGCATCCTTCATGATTCCGATGCGGTTGAGGTCGAAGTCTTGGTCCAGACCGACCTTTAACTTGCCGTCTTTGAAGCCGTGGTTCTCAGCCATGCCGCGGTAGAAACCGAAGATCTCGTCGTCGGAAAGTGGCATGTCGAGGCCGCTGGCGTAGGCGTTTATCGGTTGGCTGACGCCGCCTAGGGTTTTGTAGAGGGGTTCGTCGTTGGCTTTCGCTTTCAGATCCCATAAGGCGATGTCGAGGGCCGATATGGCGTCGTTTGCGATGCCGTCGTGGCCGCCTTTGAAGTGCTTGTTGACCATTCGCTGCCAAAGGCCGGTGACGTGTCGCGGGTCCTGCCCGATGAGGACGCCTTCGACGAGCGACTGGATGATGGGAAGTGCCGCTCCGCCGCCGGTCGTGATGCCGGTGAGCTCGGTGTCGGTGTGGAGTTCAACGACACAGCCGCTACCGCGTGCCCGGCCCATGGGCGAGTTGGCGTCGCCCATTCGGCGCGCCATAGTGAATTGGTAGAGCGTGGAGGATACGCCGGTGATCTTCATCTCAGCCTCTCGGCAATCGGTTCGTTTCGGTTGTGCGGGGAATCTCCTGCGGGAAATTCATAAGCGTCGATTCTTGCACAATTTTGGGAAACATTGTCAACCACTAAGGCAAAAGATACGTATGGAACTGTAAGCGAACCGAGGTTCGCTGGTCAGGTCTCGCATCCTAATAAAATCAGAACGTAATTCAATCGTTACGAATTTCCCGGGCGTTCTGTCCCAAATCTGATGTTGATCACTCATCGAAAACCCGCGCTCGCGATGGCCTTATTGGCGTTTGCAGCGGTCGTCGCGTTGCTCACCTCAGCGTTTGATGGAAGTCGAGTTGCCGATGCACAGGAAGGTCGTTCGATTTCCGATGGTTTCACAATCGTCGCGTTCGACGTGACGTTGAACAATATCGAAGACGTGGAGGCGGCGCAACTTGCGGCAAAGATGGTTTTGTCCCAAGCGGAGACCGGACTGATCTTCGTCGGGCAGTATTCGGATCACGCAGAGGAGCCGGTCGAGTTTGATTCGGCGGATAACGCTAAGGTCGCGGTTGATGAGATAGCGGTGGAACTCGAGGCGAACGTGGGGGGTGAGCCGGAGGCTGCTAATTTGTCGGAGATGTTGGAGAGTTACGCTTCGTTCATTGGAACGCTTGGTTCTGGTGTGGGCGGACGTTTGGTCGTGCTTTCAGCAGGAGGCTTCACATTCCACGAATCAGCGGGAGTTGCTGGATTGGCCAACACGGCAGCAGACCTCGCAGCGCAAGACGTTGTTGTCGGTACGGTTTCGCTAGCGACGACACCTGGTGGCGACCGTGATGTCTTGGCGGAAATCAGCAGCGCGGGAGGCGGTTGGGCCTATGATCTGGGATTCTTGGACGGCGTCGTTGAGTTCATCAACAACGAGTTGAGTGTCCAGTTGAATCCATCGTTGCAAGTTGGTTCCGCATCATCGACCGGCGAGACGATCAATGTTGATGTGCCTCCTCACTCCACGTATCTGGTCGCGGGTTTCGCGTTTGATGACGAGACGACCACGAATGTGATTGAGCAGCCTAATGGCCAGGAGATCGGGGATTCGGTGGGTTCTGTGAGCGTGATCTCGATATCGGGGATGAAGTTTTTCACGGTGCGGAATCCACAGCCTGGTTCCTGGGCGCTACGGAGCACCGAGGGATCCGGTTCGCTGACGATGTACAGCGACGTCATCAACGACATACGAGTGGATATGCCCCTTGTCGCTCCATTCCCTACGGGTGTGCCGATCGTTATGACGGCGAACGCAATGTTGGGCGAACTGCCGCTGATCGACTCGTCGGCGACGATCGACGCGGTCGTTACGTCACCAGACGGAGCGCAGCAAGAGTACGAGTTGAACGATCTGGGTGAGGACGGGGATGAATTTTCCGAGGATGGAACCTTCTCGGCGATGGTTCCTGCCCAGGAGTTGGTCGGCTTCAATGAAGCGGGCTTAACCCTGCGATGGCCGAACATATCGGCCTCAATTGAAGGCGCAGGAGGTTTTGTGGTCGAGCCGTTCCCTTCGGTTGCGATCGAAGTGGTTGGTCTGTCTGATCCAGTGGTGTCGAATGCGAGGACGCATCTGGCGACGGTCGATTTGCTATTGGGTGAACATCCATTTTTGGCCGAACAAGATGGTGTGAGCGTGACGATGGTCAACGCCGAAGATGGGACCGAAATCGAAGTGGAGTTGGAACCGGTGGAAGTGGTTGATGACAAGGTCTATCAGCTGCGGGTATTTGCAAGTGTGGATACGGCGGCCGACTATGTGTTCAGTGCGAGGGTGGTGAGCACGCATCTTGACCGCGCTTTTGAGGCGAGAGCAGTTGATCAGACGAGAAGCGTTGAACTTACTTCACCGTTTCCGTTGACGCTCGTTGTGGTCGGGTCTATCGGCGGAACGGTCGGGTTTGTCCTGCTGATGCTGATCCTCGTGGCGCTGGTGCGGCCTAAGCCGTACGGCTATCTGTATCGACTGGATGTCAAAGGTGAGCGTGAACTGGTTGCTGATTTCGGATCGTTCCATCGCTCGGCATGGGACTGGCTAATGCACAAGTCGATAATCCCTGCTGCAGCGTTGCCGGGGGTGCCGCTATTGGGTGGTCGGTTCGTATTCTCGAATTGGGGTCTGATATTCGACTACAAACCGAACACGGACGGGTTGTTGAGGATGACGGTTCGAGGTGAAGGGCTCGAGACGGGACGCAACCGTATTCCGGACAACGAGCATTTCAACATTGGACCCGAGACGTTTGTTTTCGATCGCTCTCCGCTCGGGGAGGACGTCAGGGTATCGGATAGGTTGAGACCATCTCAACAGGCGCGCAACGCTGAATTGGACACGTTTGCGCTTGATCCGATGACTTGGGACGCGCCTTCAAGTGCGCGGCCGACGCGGCGGATGTATTGATCTGGAGGTTCGAGCTTAGTTCTCGTGGATCTCGACGGATTCCATCACGTCGCCCTGCTCGATCGCTAGGACGATGTCCATGCCGCTGGTGACTTTGCCGAAGACGGCGTGACATGAGGTTCCGGGTGTTGCACACGGCTTCATCTCCCCGTTTACGAATGGGTCGAGGTGAGGTGTTGGTCCGTGGGTGATGAAGAACTGTGAGGTGTTGGTGTTGAGACCTGCGTTGGCCATCGACAGGATGCCCGCATCGTCGTGGATCATGTCCGGGTGGAAGACGTCTTCGAATTGGGGAACGGTCTTGCCTTCAGCGTTCGTGCCGCCTTGAATCACGAATCCTTGGATGACGCGGTGCCACTTGGAGTTTTTGTAGAACCCGTCGTTGGCTAGGTTGACGAAGTTTTCGACGTATACGCCGGCGATGTCGTTGTAGAGATCGGCTTCGATGGTGCCTTTATTGGTCTTGATGGTGACCGAGTATGAAGCGTTGGGATCGTAGCTGCTGGAGCCTCCGCCGCTGCTATCTCCGCCGTCGTCGCTGCACGCAGTAAACAGTGCGACTGTGGTCGCACTCGCAATCAAAGCCGTCGCCTTCAAGATATTCGTCATGCGTTTAGTCTCCTAGCCGAACCGTCACGTGGTTCGTCGCCTTTGCTCGGTAATCGAGTATATCCGCTCGATTGGGAGGGAACGGATTGAGTGCAAAACGTAGATGCAAACTATAATCCGCGATATGACTCAAGTGCCTATTGCTGCCGCCTCTGAAGCGGATCTTCGCCTGCCGGACGGACTGAGCCGTGACCGTCTGTTGCAGGCGTATAAGACGATGTGTTTGAGCCGGGAGTTGGATATCCGAATCTGGACGTTGAACCGGCAAGGGAAGGCGGCGATCGCGGCGTCGGCGCAGGGTCATGAGGCTGCGCAGCTTGCCACAGTTATGGCGACCAATCCCGCCCGTGACCGGTACATGATTTACTACCGCCAGTTGACGGCGATGTTGATGTTGGGAACTACGCCTACTGAGATGTTGATGCAGTTCTTGGCGCGGGACGGTGAGATTTTGAGTGCGGCGAGGCAGTTCCCGTTGCATGGGGCGCATCCGCGAGTTGATTTGTTTTCGTTCTCAAATGTCGTGGGTACGCAGCTGCCGCAATCTGTAGGCGTCGCTTTGGCGGACAAGATGAAGGGTCGCGATGCGGTGACGATTTCGTTTTTCGGCGACGGCGCGGCGAGCCAAGGGGATTGCCACGAGGCGATGAACTTTGCGGGCATCCACGAAGTTCCGGTCGTGTTTCTGTGCGAGAACAACCGGTACGCCATATCGGTGCCGCTAGATCAGCAGATGCCGGTGGAATCGATTGCTTCGAGGGCGTCTGCGTACGGGATTCCCGGTGTGGAGGTAGATGGGACGGACATCGTTGCTTCGTATGAGGCGGTGAAGGAGGCTGTAGATCGGGCCCGATCAGGCGGCGGAGCCACTCTTGTCGAGTTGCGAGTCGAGCGGTTGTTGCCGCATACGACGGACGATGATCACACCCGATATCGCTCGGCGGAGGATATCGAGCGGATGAGAGATATGGATCCGTTGATGATAACGGAGCAGTTGCTACGTCGGCACGGGATCTTGGATGATGCCACGGACGCCGAGTTTAAGGAAACTGCGCGTCAGGCGGTGGACGATGCGACGGATGAGGTGGAGGCAATGCCGTTCCCGCCGGTAGGAGACATGTATCGCGGCGTTTTGGAAGAGGGCCTGGGAGGCAACTCTCATGCCTGAGATGACACTGATCGAGGCGGTGCGTGAGACGCTGCGATCGGAGATGCGCCGCGACGAGGACATCTTCATGATGGGCGAAGACATCGGACCAAGGGGCGGCGTATTTCTGGCGTCTGAAGGGTTCGTCGAAGAGTTCGGCGAAGAGCGGGTGATGAACACGCCGCTGGCGGAATCTTCGATTATCGGGATTGCGCTGGGTGCAGCGGTTAATGGGATGCGTCCGGTTGCCGAGATTCAGTTCGCAGATTTTGTCTGGCCTGCGATTAACCAACTCGTAGGGGAGGCGGCGCGTGTTAGGTATGGGACTAACGGGGGCAAGACGGCGCCGATGACGGTGCGTGTTCCTTACGGCGGAGGAGTCCGTGGTGGGTTGTATCACTCGCAGAGCATCGAGGTTTTGTTTGCCCATACTCCGGGTTTGCAGGTGATCGCTCCGGCGACGCCCTATGACGCTCGAGGGTTGTTGAGGTCGGCTATCAGATCGAATGATCCGACGGTTTTCTTGGAGCACAAACGGACCTATCGTTTGGTTCGTGGTGATGCGCCGGACGAGGAGTACACGGAACCGATCGGCAAGGCGGATATCAAGCGGGCGGGCAGTGATTTGACGCTGATCACTTATGGGTTGATGCTGCATCACTCATTGCAGGCGGCAGAGGCGGTTTCGCAGTCGGATGGGATCGAAGCCGAGGTGGTGGATCTCCGCACGTTGCGACCGATCGATGGTAAGACGATCTTGGATTCGGTGTCGCGGACGGGTAGGGCAATGATCGTTCAGGAGGATACGGGTGCGGTAAGTGTTTCGTCTGAGGTGAGTGCGATCATTGCACAGGATGGATTCTTCGATCTCGATGCTCCGGTGATGCGGGTAACGCCGCCGGAGATTCCACCGATGCCGTTCAGCCCGTTGCAGGAGGCGGAGTTCATGCCTTCGCCGGAGCGGATCGCCGATGCAATTCGCAGGTTGGCGGAAATCTGATAGATGGCGAAGCTGACGATAGAGATGCCGCATGTCGGCGAGTCGGTCACCGAGGCGATTATCGGGAAATGGCTCGTTAGTCCCGGGGATGAGATACGCCGTTATGATCCTTTGGTCGAGGTGATCACCGACAAGGTGAACATGGAGGTTCCGGCGCCGCGGGATGGCAAGATCGTCGGGCTGTTGGTGAGCGAGGGCGACACGGTTCTGATGGGAGCGGCGATCGCCGAGATGGAGGTTGAGGGGGCCGTTCCTACGCCAGAACCGGTTACTCCGAACGCCGATTCTCAGGGCCCCTCGGTTCAAGCGGCGAGTCGCGTTGGGTCGATGATTGTCGGAGCGAATGTGGGTCCGACAGGTGGTGAATTTACGGACACCAGCCTCCAGGCTGAACGTGAAGAGGGAGCAGATCAATCTCCAGTGCCTGCAGCGAGAGGCCGCGGGAGACGGCGTGGCAGTAGCGAATCTGGTGGACGTATTTCGCCAGTTGTGCGTCGGTTGGCCGAGAGGCATGGGATCGATGTGGGGCAGATCAAAGGCACGGGAAATGGTGGACGCGTTACCAAACGTGATGTCGAGGCGTATCTCGAGGCGATGAAAGACGACGTTGCGCCGCAAGCGAAACGTGAAGACGAGATCGTTGAGCCGTCGCCGATCAGGCGAATGATCGCTGAGAATATGGCGCGCAGTTTTCGTGAGACCCCCCACGCTTGGGGTGCTATCGAGGTCGACGTTACCGGCATGGTAGCGTATCGGAACGAAAACCTTGACGAGTTCCAACGACGTACCGGGCAGCGACTGACGTACCTTCCCATCGTGTTGCACAACGTCGCGAAGGCACTCAGGGAGCATCGGCTGCTCAATTCCAGTTGGGTTGATGGGAAAGTTGTGTTGAAGGGGGACGTGAATGTGGGAGTGGCGGTGGCATCGGAGCAAGGGTTGGTGGTGCCGGTTGTTCGGGGTGCCGATGGTTTGACGTTGGAGCAGACGGTTTCGGAAATGGCACGGCTCGTTGACGCGGCGCGTTCCAACAAATTGCAGTTGGACGATGTTCAGGGCGGCACGTTTACGTTGAACAACACGGGTGCTTTGGGGTCGATGCTTGGCGGCGCGATAATCAACCATCCGCAAGCCGCGATTTTGACGACTGAGGCGATCGTGAAGCGGCCGATGGTCGTCACATCGCCCGACGGCGACGACGCAATCGCGATCCGATCGATGATGAATATGTGCTTGTCATTCGATCACCGGATCATCGACGGGGCGGAAGCATTGGAGTTCATGAACGACGTGAAGAGGCGACTGGAATCGATTTCCAAGGGCGCCGCAACGTAATGGGCGTCGGGCGTCCGACAATCCGAGCAGCGTGGATGGGGCGAGTTCCGTATCGCCCGATGTTTGAGTTGCAGCGTTCGATACTCGCGCAACGGAAAGCCGAGGAGATCCCGGATACGTTGCTTCTGCTTGAGCATGACCACGTTGTGACATTGGGGAGACGTGCCGATGAGACGCATCTCGTCACGAGCGAGGGAGCGATACTGGCGGACGATGGCGAGGTGATTGAGACGGACCGCGGGGGTGAAGCAACGTACCACGGACCTGGCCAGTTAGTTGCCTATCCGATTGTCAGCGTCAGGGAGCTGAAGTTAGGGCCTGTGGCCTATGTTCGATTGCTGGAAGAGGCGGTTATTCAAGTGTTGGCGGAATACGGGATACGGGGCCACAGAGTGGTCGGCAAGACCGGTGTATGGATCGACGGGGAACCTGGGAACAGGCCTGCGAAAGGAGAGAATCCGAACGGTCGAAAGATCGCGGCGATCGGGGTTCGGATCAGCGGCGGAGTGGCGATGCATGGGTTCGCTTTGAATGTGAGCACGGATCTAAGCTACTACTCTCACATCGTCCCTTGCGGAATGCCCGGATTGGATATGACGTCGGTGTTGGAAGAAAGTGGAACCTTGGCGGGAACTGAAGAGGTTGGCAAACTCTGGGCCGAGGCATTCGCGGACATTTTGTTTTACGACATCGATTGGGTCGACCAGTCATCTTTTGGCGTTAGTCAATCCGCGCAGGCGCAGGTTTCCGTATAGCAAATCATGAAATTCTCGTGCGCAAATAAAAGCTGGTCAGTTGCCGTCGTAGCGGTTTTGATTTCCATGTTGGCACTGGTTGGTTGTGCCGAAGAGGTTCCACCTACTGCTACGCCGGTGCCTCCGCCTCCGATTGTTGTGGATATTGGTATGTCGGCTAGCACGGTGATGGCGCCGTTAAACATCGATTTCGAAGCCAATGATTTCACGGATGGCGCGTCGTATTTCTGGGACTTTGGTGATGGCAACACGATGGCAGGGACGATCGCTCGTCACACCTATCTCGACGCAGGCACATTTACGGTTCGATTGTCAGCTACACGCGGCGATGAAACAGAAGTCGCGGAGTCGACGATCACTGTTCAACCGGGCGATGCTGGGTGGTTGATCTTGAATGCGGAGGAGCTGACGCTTATCGGTGGCGAGACATTCCAGTTCGAGACTGAGGCTTTCGACCACTTGGGGAACGTCGTCGATAAGCCAGATCTGGTCTGGCGGGCCGATCCAGCGATCGGGACGATTGATCAGGACGGGTTGTTCACCGCTGGCACCGATATCGGTTCGGCAGCGGAGGGTGTTCGAGTCGATTTCACGCGAGGGAACTTCACAGCCAACGCAGTGATTCCGATCTCTGTGGTTCACGGGCCAGCTACGACCCTGGAGATAACGCCAGAGTTGATAGATACGCGGGTTACGTGGACTGTGGATATGCATGCCGAGGTAAAGGATCACGTCGGGCACATACTGGAAGAAGCGGAAATCATCTGGGAGGTCTTGCGACCCGGCGACGAAATCGACCAGACGGGTCACTACACTCCGAGCGAGACGATTTCGGGTGACAACGCGTCGTTGGTGTTGGTCACCGGGACCGTCGGCGATGTGACCCTTGGGCAGATCGTAAAGGGAAAAGTCGCAGCGGGAGTTTTGGATCACATCGAGGTTGAGGGTTCATTGCTCGACCTCAAAACCGGCGATGAGGTTCAGTTAAGCGTGATCGGTTTCGACCGGTTTGGGCATGAATTGGAGTTGGACGAAGTGCGATGGGAGGTAGAGGATGAAGATGCCGGCGAATTCGCTGATGCGGGAGTGTTCGTCGCCGGTCCCTTATCTGGCGAGTTCCCTGAAAACACGGTGCGAGTAAGGGGATTCAAGGATGGAGTGCAAGTCTTTGTTGATGTGCCGCTGACGATACTCCCGTCGAAGGCGGCTATGATCGAGTTCGGTTTCGAACGCGATTCGGTTCCTGCGGGTTCGAGTTCGCCGGTGCCGTTGCAGGTCTTGGATGGGAACGGCAACCCAATTACAGACGTTGATGTCTATCTCGAAGTGACGGGTGGCGGCAGGCTTGGTGTTGGCAACAGTTTTACCGCGGGTTTCGTGCCGGGAGTTTACGAGGATGCGGTTGTCGCCCGTGTGTTGGCCGGAGGTGCTGGCAACGAGGATCAGCTGACTGCCGCCATAGATATCGAGGTTCGCGACCGAAGCTCGGACTTTTTGGTTATCGACCTAGTTGGACCGCGTGGGCCAGTGGTCTACATGATCAACTTGGCGACTGGCGACTTAGTGCCGCTCTCCAGCGAAATCGAAACGAACGATTTCATCGAGGACACGCCATCGTGGTGGCCAGATGGTTCTAGAGTGGTGTATTCGTCCAATGTGAATGAGGTGCGGGAGATTTTCGACGTTGATCCGTTTACGGGTGAATCTAGGTTGATAGTTTCGGGCGAGAACGACCTCATCATGCCCTCAATTTCGCCAGATGGCATGCGGATCGCCTTCGTGGAGACGATCGAGAACTCCTCCGACATCTACGTTGCTGAGTTGAGTTTCGACGAAAACGGCGAAATTGACAGTGTCGTTTCACTCGACGATGCCCGGATGTTGACGGCAGATGAAGGCGTGGAGCTTCGGCATCTATTTCCGTACTGGTCGCCGGATGGTGCATCGATCATGTATACCTCCTCGCCTGGCGATGATCGTTTCAGATTGAGGATCGTCGACGTGGGTGAGGATTTTGGCGACATCATCGCGGAAGCCCATGAAGCCAGCGGATTGGCTTGGCATCCGAATGGCGAACAGATTTTGGTGACAACGCGTCTGGACGCGACTGGTGAGGCACTTGTGCTTGCCAACTTGACCACCGGCGAAATTGATGAGATCGACGTCGGAGATCTGAGTGTCGGGATCGCCGCGATCTCACCTGATGGCTCGGAGGTTTCATTTGTGGATCAGGAAAGCGGCAACCTTTGGTTGATGGATCTGGATGGAACAGGACTCCGTCGCGCATTGGGGAATCAGTTCCAGCCGACGGTCACGTCCTGGCGGCCCCGTCCGCTCGAACTACCAACGCCGGTTGATCGTACGTTGGGATCGACCGCGCTAAGCGTGCCGTCCGGTGATGTCTCAGAAGATCGTACCGATGACGCAACTCATGGGTCACTTGGCCCTTATCAAGTTTTGCTGGAGACAGACGGAGGGGATATTCGGATCGATCTCTACAACCATCTTGCTCCCGTTACGGTTGAAAATTTCTTGAATTTGGCTAAGGCGGGCTACTACGACGGGATGGCTTTCCATACCGTCGAAGAGGGATCTGCGGTGTTTAGCGGTTCCAAGATCGATGGATTCGGCGGCACCGCGGGTTACTACATTCCCTCGGAGTATCACCCCGATGCCAAGCACGACGTGGCTGGAACGATTTCGATGGTTTCGAAAGTGGTAAACGGCGGCTCGAGCGAGTTTGTGATCGCTTTGGAACCCAAATCTGACTGGGATGCTTATGTTGCGGACCAGCAGAAGGATTGCGCGGATCCTGAGGAAGTTTGCTACGCCGTCTTTGGTAGGGTTATCGAGGGATTGGAAGTACTGATGGGGTTCGAGGAGATCGGTCGTTTGTCGCCGTCAACCCAGCCTCATCGGATATTGAAGGTGACCGTGCTTGATGCTACGGAAGGTTGATTTACGTGGGCAGATCGACAATCACGCACTTGGAGTGCACACTCACTGGCGAGCAATTTAACGCATCACATCCACATCGGACCAATCCAGCGAACGGCAAACCTCTGTTCGCTCGCTACGACCTTGAAAGAGCGGCGGCGACTCTGACGAAGGAGTCGTTGCCGGATCGACGGCAAGACATGTGGCGATACCGGGAGGTGATGCCGGTCATTGATGATGCAAACATCATTTCGCTCGGGGAGGGCGGAACGCCACTGCTCAAGGCGGACCGTCTAGCGAAAGCTACCGGGTTAGGTCGTCTCTACATCAAAGATGAGGGCGTCAATCCGACAGGTTCGTTCAAGGCACGAGGGCTTGGTGCCGCGGTGTCGAAGGCGAAGGAGTTGGGGCAGACACGGCTGACGATGCCGTCGGCGGGCAATGCGGCCGGGGCGATGGCTGCTTACGCATCGGCAGGTGGAATGGAGGCGCACGTCTTCATGCCAAAAGACGCGCCGATCGCCAACAAGATCGAGTGCAAAGCATATGGCGCGAAACTGACGCTAGTTGATGGTTTCATAACGGATGCCGGGCAGATGTCACAGCAGGCGGCGGCAGAATTGGGGCTCTTCGACGTTTCGACGCTGCGCGAGCCGTACCGGGCCGAAGGCAAGAAGACGATGGGGTATGAGATCGTCGAGCAGATGGGCTTCGAGGTGCCGGATGTCATCGTTTACCCGACCGGTGGAGGCACCGGCATCGTAGGCATCTGGAAGGCGATGGACGAGATGGAGAAGTTGGGTTGGATCGGGTCGGAGCGACCTCGGATGGTTTGTGTTCAGGCGGAGGGTTGCGCTCCATTGGTTGCGGCTTACGAGAAGGGTGAGGAGTTCGCGGATCCGTTTCCTGAGCCGCGCACTTTCGCAGCGGGGATGCGGGTTCCGGCGGCCATCGGCGATTTCCTCGTGATTCGAGCGGTACGCGAGAGCAAGGGTACCGCCGTCACGGTGTCGGACGAGGAGATGGTCGCAGGGATGGTTGATATGGCGAAGATGGAAGGTGTTTTCCCTGCGCCAGAGGGCGGTGCAACGCTGGCCGCTCTTGTGAAGTTGATCGAAGGCGGATTAGTCTGGCGTGATGAACGAGTGGTCCTGCTCGTTACAGGCAACGCGCACAAGTATCTGGATATGTTGCCAGCGGGGATGACTGGTCAGTAAGTCGCCCGATCAGACGTTATCTTCCCAGCCGATGACGTGGCTGCTTACGCCGTTCGGGAAGCGTTGATGGTATTCGTCTACGAGGATGCCTAGCACCGCGGAGTCGTGGCGAGCTCCTTCGTGAGGGCGGCTCATTCGCAGCGTTCCTTCGTGGACGAAACCGATGTTTTCGAACATGGTTCGAGCGGCGGTGTTGTACGCCGGCACGTCTACCCAACCGCGGTACAGGCCGAGATGGTCGAAGATGTGTTCGAGCATCGCGAGGGTGGCAGCGGTGCCGAAGCCCATGCCCCACTTGGTTTTGTCGCCGATCAAGACGGAGATCTGGGCGTCTCCAAGCGGCTCGTCGATTGAGAGCTGACCCTCACCGATGTGCTCGGCGTCTTCCGAGTAGATGGAAAAAATGTCGCGATGAGGTTCGTGGTGCGGGTCGTGAAATACCTCGTCCCACTGTTCCTGAGTGGCGTTTAGCATTTCCTCAGGTTCGTAACCGAGGTGAGCGGCGTCACCGTAGGTGTAGCGTCCGAACCAGCTGTCTGAGACCTCGGGGTCTTTGAGCCAGTCGGCGATTCGTTGTACATCGTCGCGGTTGACTGGACGGAGTTCACATCTCGATGGCATGTTGAGCGTCCTCCTGATCGAAGATCGGTTATTAGGTGGTGACGGAAGCGAACTTCCGCCGCGAATGCTTGAGTTCATTATCGCATGGGTAATTTTTGCGGATTTAACGAGCCATTGATAGAGTTTGCTTAGACTGCCTACGTTGCGTAGGAATGATTGGAAACAGGAGACATCGAATATGTCCGACCACTGGAAGATGGAAGCAGACATCGAGTACTGCGTGCCGTGTGGGTACGCCAACCTAGCCGCCTACATGGCCGCCGAGCTTTTCCAAGCAGCTGGCCCCGCGTTGGCGATCAGCCTGACCCCGGGTCACTCCGGCGCGTTCAAGGTCACCGTTGACGGTGAAGTACTTTGGGACAAGCAGGTTCAGGGTAAGTCGCCTCACATCATGGAGGTCAAGGAGCTCAAGGCGAAGGTCGCCAACATGATCGAATCTGGCGCAATGATCCAGATGAACTGAGGGTTTGCCCTCACCCTAACCCTCTCCCGCCAAGCGGGAGAGGGAAAGCCCGCTGCTCTAGGTAGCGGAAACTAGGGTCAACCAACGGTTCACCGACGCACGGGTGTCGAACGCGCATTGGCGCGTTCGTTTTGTAATCATGGCAACGTCCGAGAAGCACACAACGAAGGTTGAAAATGGTTAGAGCAGCGGTGTTGTACGCGGCGAATGAGCCGATGCCGATAAAGGATTTGGAGCAGTTGTCACCTCGCAATGGTGAGGTGAGGGTCGATATCGGCGCGGCGGGGATCTGTGCGTCAGACCATCACGTGATGAAGGGACAGACCAGTTTCCCGATGCCGATAGTGCTGGGACATGAGGGAGCTGGCGTCGTTGCGGAGGTCGGTGACGGCGTATCCGGCATTAAGCCGGGCGACCGTTGCATCCTGTCGTTTGTACCAAGCTGCGGGCACTGCCGATCGTGTCGTTCTGGATTGCAGAATTTGTGCGACACGAACCGGTTGACGGGGACCAGGCAGTACGACAACACGTTCCGGATTTTCGATGATGACGGGACTGAGGTGCATCAGTTCGCGAAGTTGGGCGTGTTCGCTGAGAGCTTAGTCTGTCCGCAGCAAGCGATCTATCCGATTCCGGACGATGTACCGATGGATGTTGCGGCGCTGATCGGATGTTCGGTGACCACTGGCGTGGGTGGCGTGATCAATCAACCTAATGCCAAGGCAGGGATGACGGTCGCGGTGTTTGGGGTTGGCGGCGTCGGATTGAACGTAATCCAAGGCGCTAGGTTGCTCAGTGCTTCCAAGATCATCGCTGTCGATGTTCTGGACAACAAGTTGGAGTTCGCCTATCGCTTCGGAGCTACCGACGTGGTTAACTCGCGGGCAGAGGACGCGGTGGAGAAGATCATGGAGTTGACGGACGGAGGCGTTGACATGGCGTTCGACGCGTTCGGGCACAGCATGACGACGCGGAGCGCGTACGATGCGACGCGCAAGGGCGGGATCTGCGTCATTATCGGGATCGCACCGGAAGGAACCGATGCCGATATTCCTATGGTGGATATGGTCCGCAACCAAAAAACGGTGGTGGGTAGCTACTACGGATCATCGAGCCCGCATGAGACCTTTAGGTCGTTAATCGATTTCTACAGGTCTGGGAAACTCGAAATCGGCGGGTTGGCGTTGCGGCAGTACACGCTGGATGAAATTAACGAAGCCTACGACGATCTCGAACGCGGTGCAGATGGGCGTGGCGTGATCGTTTTCGAAGGCGTCAACTAAGACTTTCCCAGACAGGTTTGACTAAGCGGAAATTAGCCGTCAAGGAACGACGCGAGCGGGTAAAATCAACTAACGAGCGTCAAGCGACGCTGGAGACACGCGACCGGGACTGTTAGACGAAACGCGCCAGCTGTATCGTCGAGAGAGCGGACAACTCCCAGATGCTTGAAGATTACTTTCGCCAATACGGGATACTCCTGATGTTCCTATTGGTCGCTGTCGGTGTCCCAATCGGCATGTTGTTGCTGTCTTACGCGGCGCAGTTCATTAGAGTCAGGCCGAGCCAGACATCCTTGGTCAAACGGACGTCTTACGAGAGCGGGCTTCGTCCGTTCAGCCCGAAACCCCGACTGTTCAACATTCGGTATTACTACTACGCCATCCTCTTCGTCGTCTTCGACGTTGAGACGGTGCTGCTCTTTCCCTGGGCGATCAAATACGGCGTTCTGTCGAAAGAATTTGGCCTGATCGCCTTCTTTGCAGTGCTGGTATTCTTGGTTGTCGTCACTTTGGGTTACCTGTACGCGTGGCGAAAGGGCGCGCTCGAATGGACACGGAGCACCAACATTTGACCTCCGACATCGAAACCGCCTACGGAGTTCCAATAGGGCATGACCCTCGGAACCCGCTGTTCAACGTCACGTGGGACATGGATCGGGATGAAGGTGACGAAGTCAACCTGATGAAGGCCACACGGCTTTCACCATTGCCCGAACCGATCATGCACATGGATGATGATCACTCGCGTAACGTGATCGTTACTTCCGTTGATTACCTGCTTAACTGGGCGCGCAAGTCTTCGTTGTTCCCGTTGCAGTTCGGTTTGGCATGTTGCGCGTTTGAGATGATTGCCTCGGCGATGGGACGCTTCGATATCTCTCGATTCGGTATGGAGGCGTTTCGGGCCACGCCGCGGCAGGCGGACCTGATGATTGTTGCTGGAACGGTTACATGGAAGATGGCGGTTCCGCTGCGTCGTCTTTACGAGCAGATGGCCGAGCCGAAATGGGTCATATCGATGGGCGTATGTGCGACGAGCGGCGGCCCGTATTACCAGTCTTATTCGGTTGTGCCCGGAGTGAATCACATCGTTCCAGTCGATGTTTACGTTCCTGGTTGCCCACCGCGGCCTGATGCGTTGCTTTACGGAATAATGCAACTGCATGACAAGATCCGTCGCTACTCGTTGACGGACAATCCGGCGGGTGGCGCATGACCAAGGCGTGGGATGGCGCCAAGTTAGCGGATTCGATCCATCGGTCGATCCCTGACGTTGTTATCGACACCAGCGGCACAGATATCTGGATCGCACCCGATTCAGTTCCTGAAGTGATGAGGTTGTTGCGGGATGATGCCGAATTCAAGTTTGAGTTGCTGAGCAGCGTCACCGCGGT
This sequence comes from Dehalococcoidia bacterium, assembly GCA_965204425.1. Classification (GTDB taxonomy): domain Bacteria; phylum Chloroflexota; class Dehalococcoidia; order Lucifugimonadales; family Lucifugimonadaceae; genus Bin127. Next base: position 1,002,033 of record OZ241990.1, on the reverse strand, counting down.
CGATTACATCTCGTATTTCGAGGTCGTCTATCACCTGACGTCTTTGACCCGCAACGCCACCGCGGTAATCAAGTCGAAGTGTGGAATGGGACGGGATGATGCACGGATTCCGAGTGTGATCGACATCTGGCGCGGTGCCGACCTTCAAGAACGCGAGATCTGGGATTTGATGGGGATCATCTTCGAGGGTCATCCGAATCACAAGCGGATTATGTTGTGGGAAGGTTTTCCAGGCCATCCGTTGAGGAAGGACTTCGCGACCTACGAACAGTCAATCGTGCCGGAAGACGAGCGAAGGGTTCCAACCGCTTTGGCAGGTGAGATCGAGGACGGTCAGGGGCAGTGACGACAGAGGTCCGAACAGAGCCGATCACCGTCAACCTCGGTCCGCAGCATCCATCGACCCATGGCGTGTTTAGGATGCGTGTCACGTTCGACGGTGAAGAGATCATCGATGTAGAACCGATCTTCGGTTACTTGCATCGTGGTTCTGAGAAGCTCGCAGAAGAGCGTACCTACGTGCAGGTTGTGACCTTGACCGATCGTATGGATTACGTCGGCTCGATGCTCAACAACCAGGCGTATATGCTGGCGGTTGAAAAGCTCGCTGGAGTTGAACCTGCGCCTCGTGGCGTTTGGTTACGCATGATCGCCTCGGAACTTCAGCGCATCGCGAGCCACTTGGTGGCTGTGGGGTTCTTGATTCAAGACCTTGGTGCATGGGGCACGCCACTCATCTACACGATGCGTGAGCGAGAGAAGATCCTCGACCTCTTTGAGATGCTTTGCGGCGCAAGGATCACGAACTCGTATCTGAGGCCAGGCGGCGTATTCATGGATGCGCCGGAAGAGTTCTGGCCGGCGATGACCGCGGTTTTGGACGAGTTACCGCCTCGCATCGATGACCTCGACGATCTACTCACTGACAACGACATCATCTTCTCGCGAACCAAGGGCGTATCGGTTTTGACGCCTGAGCAGATGATCGATGCCTCGATCACAGGGCCGATGCTTCGAGCGGCTGGTGTGGACTGGGACTTGAGGCACCGAGATCCTTACGACTATTACGACCAGATCAAGTTTGATCGGCCAATGCACACGGCAGGCGACAATTTCGCCCGTTACTGGGTACGGGTGCAGGAGATGCGAGAGAGTATCAAGATCATCCGCCAATGCGAAGAGATGATCGAGCCGGGTCCGGTACGACCCCACCACGACGATGTTCCCTGGTTGCTGCGTCCTCCCGTAGGCGACGCATACGCGGCGATCGAGCACTCGAAGGGTGAACTAGGTTTTTATCTCGTGAGCGATGGGTCGATATCGCCGTACCGCTGTCATGTGAGGGCACCTTCGCTGATTAATTTGACATTGCTGCGGGAGATGCTGATCGGTGAACTACTGGCGGATATGTTCGTCAGCTTCGGCAGCGTGGACATCAACATGGGCGAGGTCGACCGTTGAGTTCCGCGTTCCTGGACAACTCGCTGTTCCGCAACATCTACTGCTACCTCGCTAGCGGGAGCGACGGTTGTGCAGCGCGCGGCTACGACACGGCGATACTTCCGGCTGGTTTGGAATGGATCGCTTTCTTTATCACGGCGTTCATCATCATCAATGTAGTTATCAATGCCGGATTGGGCGCGGTGATCGTTTATATCTGGGGCGAGCGTCGAATATTGGGACGGATCCAGAACCGCACCGGTCCGAACCGATGGGGACCGTTTGGGATGTTTACCTCGGTTGCGGACGCGATCAAGACGCTGTTCAAAGAAGACATCGTGCCCGACGAGGCGGATAGATGGCTGTTCAATCTCGCACCCATACTGATGGTTTTCCCCGTGTTGATGGTCTTGGCGGTGATCCCATTCGGAGTCGGGACGTTCGTGGTTGATCTCAACGTCGGCATCCTTTTCGTCATCGCGATTACGTCGATGTCAGGCATCTCGGTCGTTCTGGCGGCATGGGCTTCGGGTAACCGAATCTCGATATTCGCGGGAATGCGCTCAGTCGCGATGCTGATCAGCTACGAGATCCCGATGGCTTTGTCGCTCATCGGAGTTCTGATGCTCGCAGGGTCGATGTCGCTCGGCGCTATCGTCGACGCCCAAGACATTCCGTTCATACTGGTACAACCACTTGGCCTGTTCGTGTTCCTTGTTGCGGCACAAGCTGAAACCAGCCGCACGCCGTTTGACCTGATCGAGGCGGAATCGGAACTCGCCGCTGGTTATCTGAACGATTACAGCAGCATGAAGTTCGGTATCTTCTTCCTGGCTGAGTTCTTGGCGACTATCGTTGCGTCGATGCTGATCGTGACGCTGTTCCTCGGTGGTTGGCGCGGTTGGGATCCGATACCGTCTCAGATCTGGTTCGCCGGCAAGACGGTTCTGGTCTTGTTGTTCATCATGTGGATGCGTTTTTCGTGGCCGCGGCTACGTGTAGATCAGATCTTGGCATTGGCTTGGAAAGGCCTTTTCGAGCTCACGTTGATCAACATCTTCGTGACCGCGATTTTGATCGCTATCTGGCCAGATCCCAGCATCGTTGAGCTGCTAATCATGTCTGTGATCAACTGGGTCGTATTCTTCGTGTCGATCTGGGCGATCAGCAAGCTGTTGCGTCCAGGAGACTACATTTCTCCGTCACCGACGACAGAACACCCAGCGTATCCGGTTGCGACGGACGAGATTCCGGATGACGTCGCCTACTCAGGAGGTACGACACGATGATCGGCCTCGGTATTTTGAAAGCGATGCGCGTGACCCTCAGGAACGCGCTTAAGACGCCATTCACGATCCAATATCCGAATCGGAAGGTTGGGATTGTCGGTGCTGCGAAGAATGAAGGCAAATCGGCAGTTGGCCTGGTTGCGACACAACCTGTAACCGCGGCAAAGGCCGCAATGAGCATGTACTCCGTGCCGGTCAACATCCCGCAGAACAGGCGTTTCAGGGGTAATGAGTTCACTTGGTACGAGGACCGATGCACCGGTTGTGCGTCGTGTGCCAAATACTGCCCCTTAGGAATCATTGAGATCGTGACGAGCCCCGGCGGCTTCGATGTTCAAGAAGGCGAGAGTTACAACATCGACGTCTTCGACATCGACATCGGGCGATGCATGTTCTGCGGACTATGCGTTGAAGCGTGCCCGTACGACGCTTTGCACATGGGAAGCAGGTTCGAACGCAGCAAGTACGAACGTGACGCGCTGGTGATCCCGGTCGATGAACTGCGACAGGCGTTGAAGCAGCCCAGTTCGTGGTTCAGGCCACAGTTCGAAGAGCGCGACTACGATCCTTTCCGAGACGGTGAGCGGGACGACCACTACAGCGCTGGTCGCCACGAGAAGCCCGATCAAGAGACGTTGGATCGAAGCTGGGTCGAGGAGCGATGAACGGGCCGTTCGACTCGGGCATACTGGCGACGATAGCGTTCTACGTCGCCTCCGCGATCACAATCGCTACCGCGATCATCGTCGTAACTCAACGCGATCTGGTGAGAGCAGTGGTCGCTTTGGCGATGTCGTTCATCGGCGTCGCATCGATCTACTTCATCCTTAACGCCGAGTTCATCGGCGTGGTCCAGGTCTTGGTTTACGTCGGTGCCATTTCGATCTTGATTGCGTTCGCGGTGATGTTCATAGGTGATTTGGCAAACGCTGGAACTCTATCCCAGAACCGTTTGGTTTCCGCCGTCGCTGGGTTGCTGCTTTTCGCATCAATAATCTTCGTCGCATACAACACCGAGTGGACGCCGATTGATGAGATAACCGATCCTGATGCTGTGGCTGGTCTGACGGGTCAATATCAAGCCGATCCATCTGAATCAGACGATGCGATCATAACCGCAGTCGATGGCGATGCGGAGGATGCGCGGGGAGGTGCTTTCGTTGACGGCTCGTCGCACATTGGGCCGTTCTTGATTCGCGAATTGATCTTACCGTTCGAGACATTGGGGTTGCTCTTGATTGCGGCCCTAATCGGCGCCCTGATCGTCATCCGAGGACGACGTGAGGACGGAGCGGCATGACACTCGAGGTTGTCCTAGTCGTCGCAGGCGCTCTGTTTTCGATAGGCCTGTTCGGGGTCTTGGCTCGCCGCAACATCATCGCGGTGATCATGTCACTCGAGTTGATGTTCAACGGCGTGTTAGTGGCGGCGATCGGGTTTTCTCGGTTTATCGCACCTGCCGCGTTGGTAAACGCAGGCGGTGACATAACTGAAAGCGCAGTGAGAGCATCTTTGACAGGTCATGCATTCGCCGTATTCGTCATATCGATCGCTGCGGCGGAGACTGCCTTGGCTTTGGCGTTGGTGTTCGCGTTCTATCGCGCCAAGCAGACGGTTGAAATCACTCAAGCATCGGATATGAAGAACTAGACGATGTGGGTCGAATACAAGCGGACGCAAACTCTGAAGATCGCTGAGAGCTGGAAGAATCTGCTCGACGGCGAAGGTTTGCCAGCGAAGATACTGCCGGTCGGCGACGTGTTGGATTGGGCCGAAGACGTGCCGTTCATGGTCATGGTTCCCAAGGGGAGGGAGCACGTGGCGGATGAGATTATCAGGAAGCTCTAGGCAAACCTCGACTTGGCATCAGAACTGACAATCTGGCTGATTATCCTGCTGCCCGCGGCCGCGTTCGTCATCAATGGGGTGGTGCTGCGCTGGTTGCCCGCATTTGAGGTCGGTTCGATCAAGCTGACCGGCAACAAATCCGAATTGGCGGGATGGTTGACGGCGGGCGCAGTTGGGGTTTCGTTCCTGCTTTCGTTCTTGGCGCTGCTCAAAGTGGTATCGGACGGCGCGCAGCAGTTTGAGATGCACAGTTGGATCGCGGTCGGTGGCGTAGACATCGGTTTCGGCATCATGCTGGACCAGCTGACGGCAATCATGTTGGTTGTCGTCAGCGGCGTGAGCTTTTTGGTGCAGGTCTACGGCATCGGATACATGCACGGAGACGATGGATACACCCGTTATTTCGCGTACATGGCGCTTTTCACGGCGTCGATGTTGGGTCTGGTCACGGCGCGAAGCGTCATCCAGCTTTTCGTGTTCTGGGAGCTGGTCGGAATTTCGTCCTACCTGTTGATCGGCTTCTGGATGAACCGACCGTCCGCAGCAGCGGCGGCGAAGAAGGCGTTTTTGATGACGCGCTTCGGCGACTTCGGGTTCCTGCTTGGCATTCTCTATCTGTATTCGGTCGACCCTTCGTGGCTCGACATTCAAGAGATGTATCACGCGATCACTGCCGGAATGATGGCAGTTTCGGTGGCTTCGTGGATCGCGTTGGGATTCCTGCTTGGGGCTATCGGAAAATCGGCGCAGTTCCCGTTCCATTCGTGGTTGCCGGACGCGATGGAAGGACCGACTTCGGTATCGGCATTGATCCACTCCGCGACGATGGTTACCGCTGGTGTCTTCTTGGTGGCGCGTTTCTTCCCGCTGTTCGAAAACAGCGACATCATGTTCCTAGTTACGGTGGTCGGCGCGATTACGGCGGTGTTCGCGGCGACGATGGCGCTCGTGGCGGACGACATCAAGCGGGTGTTGGCCTATTCGACGGTTAGTCAACTCGGATACATGATGTTCGCATTGGGTGTCGGGGCGTATGGCGCCGCGGTTTTCCACCTATTCACCCACGCGTTCTTTAAAGCCTGCCTATTCCTCGCCGCTGGTTCGGTGCACCATGCTGGCGGGACGTTCAACATGCGATATCTCGGCGGGCTCAAGGATCACATGAAGATCACTTATTGGTCGATGGTGATCGCCAGCCTGTCGTTGGCCGGCATAATCCCGCTCTCTGGGTTCTGGTCGAAGGACGAGATACTGGCGCATGCATTCCATGGTGAGACTCCGATCGCTTTGTTCGCCCTGGCGATGGGGTTGTTGGCTGCTCTGATGACCGCGTTCTACATGTTCCGTGCGGTGATCATGACGTTCCATGGTGAATTCCGCGGCGGTGGTGACAAAGAACGAGAGGACATTGATGCGTCGGGCGAAGAAGCGCCGGATGGTTTGGAGCATGTGCACCTCGGAGAATCGCCGCTGACCATGATCGTACCGATCTCGATACTCGCTTTTCTGGCGATCTTCATCGGATTCTTCGCAAACCCGGTGTTCGACCTAGGCGTGGTCAACAAGCACGCGTTCGCGACATTTGTGGTTGAGCGCAACACCGATGTTTTCCACGATCACGATGCGCAGGTGCACGCCGGTTCTGAACCTAAGTTCGACTTCCTGATAGCTGGAGTCTCGACCATTCTGGCGCTCGGGGGAATCGCTTTGGCATGGGCCTTGACCAATAGGCCGAACCTTGTTCCTGCGTGGCTCGAACGAATGACCCAGCCGATCCAAACGCTGTTCAGGCGGAAGTATTTCTTTGATGAGCTATACGAGGACTTGATCGTCTCGCGAGGTTTTTACCGCTACTTCGCTCGATTGGTTGACAGACTGGATATTTCGGGTTTAGACAACGTGAACATCCAGTTGTATCGCTGGGTCGATAGATCGGGTAGGGCGTTGGCGAAAGTTCAGGACGGTCAGGTTCAAACCTATGGGATTGTGTCGGTGGTTGGTTTGATCGTGGCGATCGTGATCTTCGTGGTGGTGGCTCAGTAGTATGAGCGAATTCAACGGCATATTGACGATCACGGTGTTCCTGCCTGCGTTGGCGGCGCTGATCATCCTGCTCGCCAAGCCCGCCAACCTCGAGGATCGGATCATTCGTTGGTTCGCGATCCTCAGCACGGTTGCTACGTTCGTTTTGTCTCTGATCGTCTTCTTGGGATACGACCGAGATGCAGGCGGGGTGCAGTTCGTAGACCACCTGAATTGGTTGTCTGCGGAGACGATTAAATCGTCCTATCTCTTGGGCGTCGATGGATTGAGCGCGCCGTTGGTGCTGCTGACGGGCATCTTGGGAATGGCTGCGGCGTTTGCTTCCCGCAACATCGAGCTGCGTGTGTCGGAGTACTTCGTCTGGCTGTTGTTGTTGGAAGCGGCTGTGATGGGCGTGTTCGTTAGCCTCGATCTCCTGCTGTTCTTCGTTTTCTTCGAGTTTGAAGTCATCCCGATGTTTATGCTCATCTCGGTTTGGGGATCAGGACGGCCTCGTTACTCGGCGATGAAGTTCGTACTGTTCACCCTCGCTGGTGGAGCGTTCATGTTTGTCGGGATCTTCGCCGTGTATCTGACCGGAGCGGTCGACACGTTGACGATGATTGCGGTTCCACAGCTAGGTATCGCGGGCATCGCAGAGCAGATTTCGGGCGTTGACCTGATTGCTCCCGCATCGCTGATATTCACATTCTTCTTGGTGGCGTTTGCGGTGAAGCTACCAGTTTGGCCTTTGCACAACTGGCTCCCGGATGCCCACACCGACGCGCCCACAGCTGTCAGCGTGATGCTTGCTGGAGTTTTGCTGAAGATGGCGGGTTACGGCATGATCCGCATCAACATTGGATTCTTCCAGGAAACGAACGGGTTCACGGTTCACGACGCCGCTGGCATTCTGTCCGTGGTAGCAGCCGTAAGCGTTGTTTATGGGGCCGTAGTCACTATTCGACAGACCGATATGAAAAGGTTGATCGCATATTCGTCGGTTAGCCATATGGGATTCGTGCTTCTCGGATTAACCGCGATTGGTGGAAGCACAGCGGCGACGCAGTTGGGCGGAATCAACGGAGCTGCGTTACAGATGTTCACGCACGGGACGATCACGGGACTGGCCTTCCTGATGGTCGGTATGGCGTACGACAGAACTCACACCCGGCACATCCCTCACCTCGGCGGATTGTGGGTACGAATGCCGGTCATCGGTATCTTCTTCTTCATCGCTGGATTCGCTTCGCTGGGATTGCCTGCATTGTCCGGTTTCGTATCGGAGATCATGGTGTTCTTGAACGCGTTCCCGGTTTGGCCCTGGGCGGCGAGTATTTCGGCATTCGGAGTTGTGTTGGCCGCTGGATACGTCCTGTGGATGATCCAGCGCACGTTCTTCGGATCGAAACCGCCTGAAGGTGGCATACCTGAAGACAAGTTCGAAGAGTTGACCGATGCCGAACCGCTGGATCTGATCCCGATCTTGGTATTGACGATCCCGATCTTTGTGATTGGAATTTGGCCTAAGACGGTCGTCGACGTGTTTAAGATCGGCATTGAAGGGATACTGCGCTAGTGACTGCTCAGGACTACTGGGCGTTATCGCCCGTCATTGCGATGGCAGCGCTAGCAATCGTGCTGCTGTCGGCGGACGCGCTCTTGGCGGAGAGGATGTTTGGCGGAAAGCGCTACGGCAGCAAACGCTCACTCTCATGGATCGCCTTCATCGGACTTGCGGCACCATTATTGATGACGCTCAACCTGTGGTTCGGTTGGGTAGGGGATTTGACTTCCGATCCGGTGGTTTACGGCAGCTTCACCGCCGATCGGTTCGCGTTGTTCTTCCAGTTCTTGATCATCGGCGCGACCGCAGCAGTCATTTTGGCGTCAGTACCATACTTAACCCAATTCAAAGACTCGTTAGGTGAGTTCTTCACACTGTTATTGACCGCTTCCGCTGGAATGATGTTGTTGGTTGGTGCGAGTGAGTTGATCACCATCTACGTAGCGTTGGAAACAACGGCATTACCGGCAGTTGCCTTAGCCGCGCTGCGACGTGACGGTTTCTCGATTGAAGCAGGTGCCAAGTTCCTAATCCTGTCGGCGTTGTCGACGGCGTTGCTGTTGTTCGGTTTGGTGTTCCTCTACGGGTATACCGGTGCGACGAGAATCGACGAGATCGTTGCGCGCTTGTCGACACTTCCGTTCGAAGCAGGAGTGCCTTTCGGATCGTTAGCGGTTATGCTAGCGGTTCTACTGATCGTGGCGGGTTTCGGCTTCAAGATGGCGATCGCACCATGGCACATGTGGGTTCCAGACGTTTATCAAGGTGCGCCGACGCCAGTCGCGGCGTTCTTATCAGTGGCCTCGAAGGCATCAGCATTTGCCGTACTGATGCGGTTGCTCTACTCGATGTCCGGTTTCGAGGCGGTGGAGCAAGACTGGCAGATATTGTTTGCTCTCATCGCCACAGTCAGCATGACGGTTGGGAATTTGCTCGCACTGTCCCAGAGCAATATGAAGCGGCTGCTCGCATACTCCACGATCGCGCAAGCAGGTTACATCATGGTCGGTTTCGCGGCGGTGTCCGCAGCTTCATCGAGCGGTAGCGCAAGTGCCGGACCGCAAAGCGTGATGTACTACCTTGCAGGTTATGCATTCACTAACCTAGCCGTGTTCCTTGGATTCACGGCGATCATCCACCGAACCGGCGACGACTCGATTGCCGGTCTGCGAGGACTCCTCAAGCGTTCCCCAATTCTGGCAATAATGATGGTCATCGGACTTTTGTCACTACTGGGAATGCCGCCAACGGTAGGTTTCATGGCGAAAGCAGTGATTTTCAGCACCGCGGTTGACCAAGGGTTGGTTTGGCTTGCGGTTGTGGCGGTCATCAACACGGTCGTTGCCGCGTACTACTACCTGCGGATTGTTGGGCTAATCTTGTTTGGAGAGGCGGAAGATTCCGAGCCGATCAAGCCCGGTGTCGGCGAGATGGCGGCTGTGGTTGTCGGAGTTGCCGGCGCACTGCTCTTCGGCGTGGTGCCGTGGCTGGTGTTGCAGTTGATCGACGATTCACTGACCATCGTTTGATTGGCGTAGGCATGGATCGGCCTCGTCAACACGACCAACGGATAGCGTAACGTGTCGAGCTACGACGTAGTCTGCATTGCTCATCACAGCCTGTTGCCGCGGGCTGCGGAGCTTGCTGACCGTATCGCGAAGCACTATGAAGACCGTTGCCGCTGGTGGACCGCTAACGAATCTACTCTGGCGCACGAAGAGGCAGATGATCGCCTTAGAGACACCGACTTGATCGTGACGGTGGGCGGTGATGGCACGATCCTGAGAGGGATGCATGCCGCTTCGCTCCATGGAATTCCGGTGCTTGGCGTAAACATGGGACGCGTCGGTTTTATGAGCGAGATAGAAGCAGATGGGGCGTTGGATGGGATCGAGTGGTATCTGGAGGGTAACGGCCGCATCGATGAGCGATTGATGATCAAAGCCGTGTTGGATGGCGATCAGGAAGAATCGCTGCACGCCCTCAACGATGTGACTATTCACCGCGGTGCCGAACTTCGTGTGATTGAAGTCGAGGCAGTAGTCGACGATGTTGAACTTTCAACTTACCGAGGGGATGGTTTAATCGTTGCTACGCCGACCGGTTCGACTGGATACACCCTCCAGCTAGGTGGACCAGTAATCGCACCGAACTCAAGCGTATTTTTGTTGAAACCGATAGCAGGCCACATGAGCCAGGTTGGTGGAGTGTTGCTCGACGCCGGCAGCGATCTCAAGTTGACTCTCAATGCGACGGAGGACGCAGCATTGACCGTTGATGGTTACATAAACCGAACAATCAGCGACGGAGAGTCGGTACAGCTGTCGCTAAGCGAACGGACAGCGAAATTCTTAAGGCGTGGTACGCCGAGCGCGTTCTGGGAAGGGTTATCCCAACGCCTTGGGATGCGGATCGGAGCAGTGCGTCGGAGTGAGGTCACGGGAAATTGACAGAGGTGTCCAACCACGATGTGCCGTTGAAGGCGGAACGGATCGGCTCCGAGACCGTGTTTAGCGGCGAAAAGTTGACGTTGCGCGTCGATACGCTCAAGATGGGAAATCGCGAACCTGCGCTGAAGGAGATCATTGCTCATCCTGGCTCCTCGGTAATGATCCCGATAACCGAGCGGGGCACCATACTCCTTGTGAAGCAATGGCGTGCCGCGCTAGGCAGGTACACCTTGGAACTACCGTCTGGGACACGTGACGGTGATGAACCTCCGGCGATCACAGCGGCGAGGGAGTTGCGTGAGGAGACAGGCTACCGCGCGTCGGAGTTAATGCCCATCGGCGGCTTCACTCCAGTTTCGGGTTACAGCGAGGAATACTCCCACGGTTTCGTGGCTACTGGTCTGGAATTCGACCCTTTGCCGCAAGATAAACTTGAAGACATCATGGTTGTTGAAACGACCGTCGACGACTTGCGGCGAATGTGCATGGACGGCGAAATAGATGATGCGCTGACGATAGCGGCGGTCACCCGCGCATCCGCCTATCTTGACGAAGCTAGGAGTGTGGATGTACAAGCATGATGTCCTGATAATCGGTGCTGGTCTGGCAGGCTTGCGGGCAGCGGTCGAGGCGACGAGGTTGGGGCTGGATGTAGCGGTTATCAGTAAGGTTCACCCTGTCAGGAGTCACTCCAACGCGGCTCAAGGCGGAATCAATGCACCTTTGACCGACCGCGGCGACGATTGGGAAGGTCACGCGCTCGACACCATCAAAGGCAGCGACTACCTTGCCGATCAAGACGCCGTCGAGATCATGTCGAGTGAAGCCGGAGACGCCGTCATCGAGCTCGAGCGGATGGGTGTCATATTCAGTCGCGGGGAGGACGGACGGTTAGGTACTCGACGGTTCGGCGGCCAGTTGGTAGCTCGAACGTTCTTCGTGGGCGCCATCACTGGATCTGCGATTCTTCATGTGCTCTACGAACAGGCGCTCAAGTACGGCCTGAATACGTACGAAGAGTGGTTCGTGACTGATCTGATCATCGAAGATGGCCGATGTGTGGGTGTAGTGGCTCTCGATATCAAAACTGGCACGCTGCACTCGATCTGGGCGAAATCAGTCATCATGGCTGCGGGCGGAGCCGGGAGAGTGTTCGAGCCGTCTACGAACGCCATCATATGCACCGGCGACGGCTTAGCTCTGGCTTGGCGAGCGGGTGTTCCGATGATGGATATGGAGATGGTTCAGTACCATCCAACGACACTTGCCCGGACAGGTATTTTGCTGTCGGAAGCGGCTAGGGGAGAAGGAGCTCACCTCCTGAATTCAGAAGGCGAACGCTTCATGCTGCGGTACGCGCCGCAGTACGAAGAACTCGCTTCTAGAGACGTGGTGTCGCGCTCAGAACAGACTGAAATCAACGAAGGACGCGGAGTCGACGGGAACGTGCTACTCGATCTGCGGCATCTCGGACGCGAGTTCATCGAAGACAGACTCGGCTACTTGCAAGAGGTCGCCGTCGAGTTTCTGGGCATCGATCTCGCCGAGCAACCAGTGCCGGTTCGGCCCGGGGTCCACTACATAATGGGTGGGATCAAAACCGATGTCGACGGAGCTACTGTGGTTCCGGGACTCTATGGTGCCGGCGAATGCGCAAATGTGAGTGTTCACGGTGCAAACCGTTTAGGCGCAAATTCACTGCTCGACACCGTTGTTTTCGGACGTCGCTCAGCCGTCCATGCTTCTGAGTACGTCAAATCAGTGGATGCAGGATCTGGGTCAGAAGAACATTTGGAAGCCACAAAGAAGCGGATACAAGCGCTCTTCGATCGCGAACCTAACGAGAACTGGGCCGCAGTCCGCAACTACATGGCGAACGAGATGACCAAGGGCATCGGTGTGTTCCGGGATCAGAAGTCGATGGAAGGCGCCAAGGCCGCGATCGAAAATGTAGACGCGCGAATGCCGAATATCGCCGTCCAAAACAAAGGCAAGGTCTTCAACACCGACTTGATCTTCACACTCGAAATGGAGTTCATGGCCGACGTAGCCAAAGCGATTGTGCACTCGGCATTGACCCGCAAAGAGAGCCGTGGGGCACACTTCCGCACGGACATCACGGAGCGGGATGACGAGAAGTGGTTGAAGCATACGCTCGCATACCAAGATCTCGATAGCGAAGATGGCGTTCGTGTCGAGACATCGCCTGTGACGATCACGAAGTGGGAACCAGTCAAGAGGGTCTACTGATGCAGTCAAAACTCAGGGTCAGCAGATTTGACCCCGAAACGATGGGAGAAGGGCAGCGTCGTTGGGATGAATTCGAACTGGAACTACACCCCAGTGCTACCGTCCTAGACGCCCTCATCCAGATCCGCGAGGAGGTAGACGGAACCCTTGCTCTCCGCTGTGCCTGCAGAGCCTCGATCTGCGGTTCATGCGGCATGCGTGTGAACGGGGACGCCAAACTTGTCTGCAAGACACGGATTGCCGACACCGTCGAAGAAGGAGAGACTATCGTCGTCGAGCCGATGGGCAATCAACCGATCATCAAAGATTTGGTGGTTACGCTCGACACATTCTTCGACAAAGTCCGCCAAGTTGACCCCTATCTCCAACCGGATGCCGAGCCCGACGAAGGCGAATTCGTTGCTAGCAACGATTCGATGGTGAATTTGCTGACGGCGATGAACTGCATCATGTGCGGCGCGTGCGTTTCAGACTGTACGGTTCTGGAGGTCGACGATGCATTCATCGGTCCAGCCGCGCTCGCCAAAGCGTGGAGGTTTGTAGAAGACCCGCGTGATGATCAGCGGGACGACCGGTTGAAGGAACTGAACGAAGTTGAAGGCGGGATCTGGGACTGCACACGTTGCTTCAAGTGTGTGGAGGTATGCCCGAAAGACGTTGCGCCTATGGATCGGATCATGGAGATGCGCGACATGGCCATCGAAGCTGGAAACCGAAACACTTCGGGTTATAGGCACACCGAGTCGTTCAGCAAATCGGTCAAGAAACATGGACGATTGGACGAGGCTCGGTTGGCGGTCGAATCGGCAGGTTACACAAACGTGCCTCGGCTGATCGATTTGGCCGGTATCGGCGTCAAGTCCGCGTTGAAGGGCAAAATGCCACCGATCATGCCGCACAAGGCTGAGGAAAACGAAAAGATTACTCGAATCTTCGACAAAGTAGAGAGCGAGCGGGGCTCATGAAATTCGCCTTCTATCCGGGTTGTGTCGCGCGCGGGGCAGGGCCCGAACTGTTCGACTCCGCCGTAGCTGTGATGGATCAGTTAGGCATCGAGTGGGTTGAGTTGACGGGTGCTTCCTGTACGGGTGCCGGCGTATTGCAGGAAAAAGATCAGAAACTGGGCGACATCCTCAACATCCGTACGCTCGCAATGGCAGAGCAGCTTGGACTGCCAGTCATGACGATCTGCTCGACGTGCCAAGGAGTGATGGCTCAAGCGGATCGACGAGTGCGCCGTGACGCTGACTATCTCGAAGAGATCAACGGTTACCTCGCTGAAGAGGGACTTTCATACAGCGGGAACACGACAGTCAAGCACCTGCTCTGGGTTCTGGTCGAAGACATCGGCGTTGAGACCCTCAAGAAGACCTTTGTCAAGGAACTGTCGGGCGTGAATCTCGCGCCGTTTTACGGCTGCTACATAGTGCGCCCGTCCGATGCACTCGGGTTCGACGAAAACCCTGAGCGACAGACTTCGCTCGAGACGGTTATCGAAGCGGTTGGCGGTAACGTGATCGACTTCCCAGGGAAGACGGCGTGCTGCGGTTTTCCGATTCTGCTCATCAACCAGCGCAACTCATTGCGAATGGTTGCCAACCACACCGGAACTGCCAGCGAACTCGGCGCCGATGCGATGGTGACGCCGTGTCCTTTGTGTCATCTGAATCTCGACGGCTACCAACCAAAAGCGCGGCGTCAGAACAACCGGGGCAAGGCCGATCTGCCCATCATTCACCTCCCTCAGCTTTTGGGTTTGGCGATGGGCATAGATTCGAAAACGCTCGGATTGGGCAAGCATCTCGTCAACACACGAGACGTCGTTCGTAAAGTCGAGTCGATATCGGTAGCCAGCTGATGAAATTTGTTCAGTCGACTTGGACGTTTATGCGGGTCGACTGGCAAAGTCATTTGATTCGCTGGAGCATAGTCATTCTTACTGTTTCCTTCGTCCTCGCGTGCGGGGAGCAAGAGGATCCGGTCGCGACGATCGATCCAAACCCGCCGGTCTCGGAGTCCGAAGCCATCGATATAGCCAAGGCATCGCTTGTCGAGGTGATGGACGACATTGAATTCGCGGGGTACGATCAGATTCGAGTTCGAGTAGGATCGATGCGACTGCGCAGGCTGCAAGAGCTCACCAAATCGGATCTTTATACCCCTGACTCACCGCGTATGCAAAGGCAGATCTGGGCGGTGCAGATCGGAGGTACGTTCCCCAACGATCCACTTCCGTATCGAGTGCCGTACGGATACGGCATCGTCGGCGTCGACGCAGTCAACGGTGACATCCATCTGAGAGCGCGCTATGACTGGGAGATATTGGTCGAACCTTGAGCTAAGCTCAACCTCGGCTGATCCGGCGATCGATCAACGGATAGACCGTTTCCATGACTGCCAACAACACGGCGAAAATGACGGCGGTTGTGATGACGATTGATTGAACCGTATTAGCGTCGTTGCCGAGGATCGCTTGCTGTAACAGGTAGCCGATGCCCGGGTAGGCGAATACGATCTCGACCATAACCGCGCCAGTGAAGATGATGCCCATGCTCAGGAAGAGTTGCGTGAATTGTGGCAAGGCGCAGTTTCGCATCCGATACCAAGTAAAGACTCGCCACTCTCTGAGACCCATCGCTCGTGATTGGATCACATAGTCTTCACCTTCGACTGTGACCATCATGCCGCGCATCAATACGAGCCAGTGGGCGGTGCCCGTGAGGATGATGCTTAAGGTCGGTAGCGTCCCGTGCCAAAGCAACGTGCGTACCCCATGCCACGTCATGGACGGTGTTTCGCCTAACGTGTACCCACCTCCTGTGGGAAAGATTTCTATCAGCCACACAAAGAGCCAGATCAGAATCATCCCGAAGATGAAATAGGGCGTGGCGTACATCGTCAATGTTGCGGGTGTGCACCATCTGGCGACGTGTCCGATCCGTCCAAATGGCGAAGCCATCAGGGCGCCGGCAATCGAACCTACGACGAAAGATACTGCCGTGGCCAACCCCATTAACGCGAGAGTCCAAGGAATCGCCTGCGTCACTTTGTCGCTGATGAATCCGCCTTGCAGTACCCACAGCCACCAATTCACGAAATCGATTGCTGAAGGCATCGAACCTAGGTCTGTCCATAGCGCAGGAAGACGAGGCACAAAGTAAGTGAGTGATCCGGCAAAGAATACGGTCAATATGAAAGAGGTTGTGCGACGCGTCAGCTGAAACATGGGGTGAAACCGCAGGATCGACTGCCAACCCATAAGTGTATTTGTGCGAGATTAGGACAGGGCCCACTGTCTTGAGTGGGCCCTGTGATGTTTTCGTTCTTCGAACGCGGGGTTAGAGCTACCCGCCCGTGGGTTGCAGCCGGATGATGGCGTGGTAGAACTCGGCCCAAATGCGCTCTGAACGGAGGTCTGCGGTTTGGCTTGTCGGCCAACCTGTCCAATAGGTCGTATTCATGGCATTGATGTGCCCGTCAATGACCAATTGGATTTCCGGCATGTCCTGCAGGATGATCTCCGTCGCTTGGCGGAAGAGGTCTACATACTCGGCATTGTCCGGTGATGCGTCCAACTCGCCCATCTGGTCGATGATGGCGTCGTACTCAGCGTTCTCGTAACGCGGTGCCGAGAGGAAGTACGCGACGGTTTCGCCGATGTCAGCGGAGTTGTTGGAATGCCAGTGGACGTACGTCTGGTACGGATCCACAGTGCTGCCGCAGTGCCAAGTCAACCATGACGGCAGATCACCAACGGCTTGTTTGCCCCAGAATCCGGTCAGACCACGGCGTTCAACCGCGTCGAAACCAGCGCGCTGGGCGCTCTCAACGACCGCGGTGCCAGCACGCGACATCTTCCAATAGGCTGGTGACGGGTTCCAGAGCTCGATCTTGAGAACCTCACCGCTCGAATCAGTCCAGAAACCATCATCGTTACGGGAGTATCCACCAGCTTCCATAATCTCGGCGGCTTTATCCGGATTGTGCTGATCCGTGCCGTCCGCGTCGATCAAGTCCTTGATCTTTGCATAGTAGGCTGCTGGACCCGGGAATCCCACTGCCAACGGAACGGCAATCGGCATGGTAGTGCCTTCGAACGCCAGGTTTGCAACGGACTGCTTGTCGATTGCGAAGTTCAACGCTCTGCGGACTGTGGGGTCATCGAATGGCGCAACCTTGTTGTTCATGGTCATCGAGATCATGCAACCGTTCGGGTCGTGGATGAAGGGTTCATCTTGCCAAGAAATGACTTTCGGGTTCCGGACGCGCGTCAACTCGAATAATCCGGGCTGGAAGGTAAATTGCAGGTCGATTTCGTTGCGAGCGAGACGCAGTGCGATCGATTGCTCGTCACCTGAAGGGGCAAAGACGATGCGCTCGACACCAGGCAACGGTGCGACGCCTGCCTTGGCGGCCCACCAGTTGTCGTCGCGGTCGAAGATCAATGCTTCCGGTGCGGCCTTCACGAGTTTGAAAGCGCCGGTTCCGACTGGCCAGCCCTGTGAGATGTCGACGTTCTCAAACGTCTCAGGGTCTTTGCCTTCCCAAATGTGTTTCGGCAGGACCGGCAGCTGTTCTTCAGAGTTCTCCTGGAACAGTATGAAGAAGATGCGCTTGTCTGGCCGCGTGAGGTTGAGCTTGATCGTATAGTCGTCTGGCGCCTCGACACTTTCAACTGCGCCTTTCATGCGGAAGTGGAACGCGCTAGACGGGTTTTCGATTATGAGGTCCTGCCAGGTGTAGCGCACGTCTTCCGAAGTAAATGGTGTTCCGTCCGACCAGTGGACATCGTCACGGAGCGTGATCGTGATTTCGTCGTTGGCGTCGTTGTACTGCCAATCCTTAGCCAGCCACGGACGAACTTTGCCGTCGTGGTGACCAAAGTAGAACAGGAACTCGAGCCAAGAGTTGTTGGAGAATGTCCTGATCCGGCTCAGTCCACCGCCCGACAACAGATTCATGTTGGCGGGGTCGAGTTGTTGGCCGCCGATTGCGATAACTAGAGTGCGGTCACGCGGAACGTCGCGTAGACCCTCTGTTCCCGATGCAGGTGGCGGTGTAGCGGTCGGTTCAGCTGTTGCCGTTACGATCTTTTCGACCTCAACCGCGACTTCTTTCTGGACCAGCACCTCTTTTTCGACCACGACAGTCTCGACGACAGTCTGGCCCTCGACAACGCGCTCTTTCTCGACGACTACCGTCTGAATGACGGTTTCGCCTTCGATGATCGTCTCTTTCTCGACGACGACAGTCTCGACAACCCTGACCTCGCGATCGACTTGGACTTCCACCGTCTGCACGACGATTTTCTCGGAAGTACAAGCCAACAGCGCGACGCCGGATATGACTGCGCTCAAGAGTGCGATCATGATGATCTTATGTAACTTGAACATTCCGGATGTCTCCTTTGCTTGTGTTGTTAGATTTGCTTGCGGTCACGGAGTAGAAAGATAACAAACGATTCGGTTTCACGAGGTTGTGTTTGCAGGTTTGGCGGACATCAATGTTTCGAGATCGGTGATCGGACGATCTTCATGCAGGAAGCATTTGACGGCGCGGTCGTCTTCCAACTGATAGTGGGGTGGAACGACTTCGCAACGGTCGAACGCGTGTGGACAACGAGGCGCGAACGCACATCCTTCTACTTCGGTCTCGCGCTCGTCGCCAGATGTTATCGGCGCGAGGTTTTCGCCCCAAGGGACCCGCGGATCAGGAACCGGAATCGAACCCATCAGCAGTTGAGTGTAGGGGTGCGAAGGATTCTGCACGACGTCTTCCACGTTGCCTGCTTCGACCACGGAACCTTTGTAAAGCACGTAGATCGTGTCTCCCACCTGGTACGCAGTGGTGAGATCGTGAGTGATGTAGATGATCGATATACCGAGTTCCGTTTTAAGGGCGCGAAGGCTTTCCAAGACCGTCGCTCGCAAAGACGCGTCGATCATCGATACTGGTTCGTCTGCAACGATCACCTTAGGTTTCAGCAGGAAAGCACGCGCGACGGTTATACGTTGACGTTGGCCGCCGCTCAACTGATGCGGGAACCGCCCAATAGTCTCCGCAGGACGTAGGCCGACTTGCCGTAGCGCTTCTTCCACGAGTTCCATTGCATGATCTTCGGATTCGGCGATCTCGTATAGCTGCGCAGGTTGTGTCAGGATCCGATCTACGCGATACACAGGGTTGAATACCTCAAATGGATCCTGGAAGATCGGTTGAACATTACGGCGGAACTCGCGCCAATCGCGGCCTTTGAGTGAGTGAATGTTCTGTCCTTGGTATCGGATCTCGCCACTGGTGGGGGGCATGAACCCGAGGAGCATAGACGCGAGAGTTGTTTTTCCACTGCCGCTTTCACCGGCGATAACAGTGATGCTCGGGTCGTCCTCGTCGATGCGAAGACTGATGTCGTTGACTGCGACGTTGTGGACTTTGTTGAAAAGGCCGCGACTGAACACGCGCGTTAGGTGTTCGGCTTCTAAGACTGCGCTCATTTCGCAACCTTTGAATCTGCGTAAAGATGGCAACTGGCCCAACGACCGTCGCGGATCTGGTCGAACATCGGATCCGCGGTTTGACACACGTCCATCACAGAATCACAACGGGGATTGAACGAGCATCCGGTCGGCAGTTCCAGCAAGGCAGGAGGCAGGCCTGGAATACCCGTCAATCGATGGCGTTGGCTCGTGGAAGGGAGACTGGCAATCAGGGCGCGGGTGTAGGGGTGAAATGGATCGTCGAAGATGTCCAAAACTTGGCCCACCTCGACGAGTTTGCCGGCGTACATCACCCCGACATGCGAGGCGAATTGAGCCATGAGGCCCATATCATGGCCGACGATCAGCACCGCAGCACCGATCTGCTCCTGCAAACGTCGCAGCGTCAGCATGACTTCACGTTGCACGACAACATCGAGGGCGCTAGTTGGCTCGTCGGCGATTATTACCTTTGGTCCGAGTGACACTGCGATGGCGATGGCGACTCGTTGCTTCATTCCACCGCTGAGTTCGTGTGGGTACATTCGAGAAACTGCAGGATCGAGCCCGACGCTTCGCAGGACTTCGACGATCCGCTCGGAAATCTCAGATCTACCGATGTTGCTAATGTGGTCTTTGAATCCGTTGGCGATCTGATTTCCCACCTTGATCACTGGGTTTAGCGAGTTCATTGCCCCTTGCGGAACATAGGAAATCTGCGCCAACCGCATTTCGCGCATCCGATTTTCGGATAGCCCAAGCAGATCTACGCCGTCTAGGAGTACTTCCCCTCCTACGATACGCCCCGGCAGCTGCGTCAATCGCATCAGGGCTAAAGCAGTCGTGGTTTTACCGGAGCCAGATTCGCCCACCAATCCAAACCTCTGACCCGGCCATAGCTCAAATGAAACGTCATCAGCTGCACGCAACATCCCACGTGGGGTTTCATATTCCACGGTTAAATTGCTGACCTTCAGAACCGGATTGCCATTGTTCGACGTCACGACGAGCCTCTCAGGCGAGGATTAGCGACGCGATCGAGGCCCAATGAAGTAAGGAACAACCCGAGGAAGATGATCACGATTATGACGACTGGCGAGCCCCACCACCACCAGAATCCTCTGAGCACCGCGCCGTAATCATTCGCCCACCAAATTGACCATCCGAGGGTCTGAGAGTTTGCAGGTCCTAATCCGAGGACTTCCAAGCCGATCGAGAATAGGATTCCACCAGAAACCGCTTGCACAAAACTCGCGGCGAGGTATGACGTGAGATTGGGCATGAGTTCGAGGAATATGATCCGCCATGTTCCTGCGCCAGAAGCTCTCGCCATGTTGACAAAGGCTCGTTCCCTTAGCGTCAACACCTGAGCGCGGACGGTGCGTGCGGTGCCCATCCATGAAAGCACGCCGATCACGATGCCCATTATCCAGACTGCCCCCACTGGAAAGTACTCGATGATGAACACCAGTAGGAAAAGGATGGGTATGACGAAGAGGACATCAGAAACGATTCTGATGAAGGTGTCAGCCCAACCGCGGACGTAGCCGGCGAAGAATCCCAAGCACGTCCCGATCGTGATGCCGCATACCCCCGCCAAAAGTCCGACAAGTAGCGTCTTCGGCGTGCCGATCACCAATAGAGCGAGGATTGATCTGCCGACTGCGTCAGTTCCAAACCAATGCTCGAGAGATGGCGGCTGCGATATCGGCGCTGAATTTAACCGGGCTAGTTCGAGGTCGACGAAAAGGTACCCGTACAAAGTGAATGCGCCGACAGCCAACAGCAGGATCAAACCAATCAGCAGAAGGATATTTCCAGATAAAAGCCTCAGGAACCGTCGAGTCAGGGATACCGACGGCGCGACGTTGGTCGTACGCTCAACCATCACATCACCGCCGTATCACTCGGTTTCATGCCGGATCCGAGGATCCAATATCGGGTAAACGATGTCGAGCAAAACGAGGAACAACGTCACGACGATGATCACGACTAGCAGGATTAGTTGCAAAAGGGGAAGGTCTTTGACGGTGATCGCTTCAACGAGCAAGGATCCGATGCCAGGGTAGGTGAAAACCACTTCGACCAATGCCGAGCCCGACACGATGAATCCCAAACTCAGTGCCAGGAACGTTATCTGAGGCAAAAGAGCGTTGCGGACCTGGTAGGAGTAGAAGACGCGCCACGATTTAAGCCCCATCGCCCGTGACATCTGCACGTAGTCTTCGCCTTGGACTATGACCATCATGGATCGCATCACAATGGCCCAACCACCGGCGGCAACCGCAACCAAAGACA
Source organism: Dehalococcoidia bacterium (assembly GCA_965204425.1). GTDB lineage: Bacteria > Chloroflexota > Dehalococcoidia > Lucifugimonadales > Lucifugimonadaceae > Bin127. The sequence continues at coordinate 980,393 of OZ241990.1, read as the reverse complement.
GAGCGGGTAAGAAGGCATGTTTGGCCAATGTGAACAACCCGTGAAGGCTAAACTCCGGTGACTCGCTGAACGTATAGCCGCTGCCAATCGGGAACCATGCCCAAGTGACAGCAAACAACGCGATGAGGATGATGCCAAGGAGGAAATAGGGGATCGAGTGCACAATCATCACGAACGGCACTGACCAATCGAAGAGGTATTTCCATCGCCCGGGCGCGCTCACCATCAACGCCCCGAACAGCGTCCCCACGAAGAAACCGATCAACGTTGCTATCGACAACAGGCCTAGGGTCCACGGGAGCGCCGATCTGATGACTCTTGTCACCTCCACGGGATAGTCGACGATGGACAAGCCAAATTTGAACTGCGACACGTCTATCCAGTAGTTGATGTACTGCTCCCACATCGGTTTGTCCAGACCGAACTTGGCCCGATATTCTTCGACGAATCCGGCCGACGGGTCTCCGACGAACATCCCCGCTTGCGCGAGTTGTCCGAGATACTCCTGAATGGGGTCGCCCGGTGCGAGACGAGGTAGGAAAAAGTTGATCGTTACGCCAAGCCAAACGACGAGGACAAACAGTCCGACACGTTTTAGCAGGTAGGTGACTGACATGTCTCAGATCAGGTCAGTGTTGTGGCAATCAACAATCAAGGCAATTCATTGTTTGGATGAATCCCCTGACTAGCGCCGCATTATATGTCAATTCGTGAAAGGTCCGACCGACTACAGAAGACGGGGGCCTCACTCTATCGGCAATGGTTCGTTTGAAGCATCCTGTTTGAAGCGAGACTTTCGAGTTCGATCGCAACGCCATCGCTGTCTGGTCCCGGGATGAATTCATCGGCAGTGTCGATAACTTTTCGGTGAGCATCACCGACGGCGTAGCCGCGTCCTGCCCAACGGATCATCTCTAGGTCACCGAGCCCGTCGCCGAACGCGATGTAATCAGAAGGATCTAGCCCTTCCCGATCAGCCAACCAGTGCAACGCTCGTTCTTTGCCAGCGAGTGGTGAACCTACTTCACAGAAATGGGGTAAAGAACGCGTGACCTCCGCCGAGGAGCCTAGGAGGTTGGAAACTTCGTCGACGTGTCCGCCCATGTCACTTGGATCACATATGCCGAGCACGACGGTCGGCATCCGAGCCGCAAGAGGGAACAGGTCGTCTACTTCGACCAGCGTGGCACGATTACGTTGCGCGTAGTCAAAGTCTTCTTCGTTCTGGTGCGAGACGAATACGTCATCATCCACATAGACCCGTATATCTAGCTCGCGTCCTTTGAAGAACTCGATCGCTGCGAAAGCCGTTTGTTCGTCGAGACGTTCGTGTCGGAGTACCTTATTAGTCTCGGCATCAATCGCCATGGCCCCTTGGTAGCAAATCATCGTGGCGTTCGCGCCAATTTCGTTATGGACGTGCCATGCCGATCTGCGCATCCTACCCGTCGAGATCGAGAACGGAATACCACGGGCCGTTACCTCTGCAACGGCGGCCTTCAGGCGCGGCGAAATCTTGTCGTTGACTCGTGTCAACAGCGTGCCGTCGATGTCCGATACGATTGCTGAGAATGGCCCGTTGTTCATCGAACGGACCCCAAGTAGCTGTCATCATCTACTGTGTTCAACAAAATAAGCCCCCGGATCTTTATCTGGATAATCTTCATAACGGTCGCGGCGTACATCTTCATACAGGCCTTGAGACAGGATTCTTAGCCGACAATTCTCGAAGCATTCCGATGTTGCGGACGCCTTGATCAGGCAGGGTATCGGATATCTGCGACATCGTGCGGTGAATCGTTGGATGAACCACACTAGGCGCAATCTCAGTTAGCGGGAGCATTACAAACGAACGCTCGGTCATCCTGGGATGTGGGATTGTCAATATTGCGCGTTCGATCACTTTTTCGCCGAACAACAGCAGATCGAGATCCAAGGTGCGTGAAGCATGTCGATGATGCCGCACACGTCCGTTAGCTCGTTCAATCTCCAATAAGTTTGCAAGAACCTTCTCCGACGTTAGATTGGTTCTGATACACACCGCCATGTTCAAATACATTGGCTGGTCGTGATCCTCCACGCCGAAGGGTTCGGTTTCGAAGACCGATGATATTGCCATCACCTCGCCGATCTGGGTGAGACCGTCGACGGCGTTTCGGAGAAAGCCGATGCGATCTCCTAAATTGCTACCCAAGCCGACATATGCGATAGTGGGTTCGGCGTTTACGCCCAATCAGGTCTTCCTTTCGACTGCGCGTCGAACACGTTCGCTGTTTGATTGGCTGTTCTTCGGATCCCAACCGCGCACGATAGCGTCTGCCACTTTCGCAACGCGAGCCATCTCGCGGACTTCATGGACGCGGATGATGTCGGCGCCAGAGGCAATCGCAAGAGCGGTCGAAGCTGCGTTTCCTTCAACGCGATCTTCAGGTTCTGCATCTAGGATGGCGCCGATAAACGATTTTCGGGACGCGCCGACGAGCACAGGCAGGTTCTCCAGTTCCGACTTGATGGATTCCAGATGTCTCAACGCTTTGAGGCTGTGTTGCGCATTCTTCGCAAAGCCGATACCCGGATCGATGATGATCTGCGCTCGTTTAACGCCGTCGTCTTGTGCGTTCGAAACCGAACCGGCCAACTCGTCGACGATCTCTGTCACAACATCGTCATAATGTGCGCGAGGGCGTATATGACTGATGACGATGGGTGCACCGTGTTTTGCAGCTACCGACGCCATTTCAGGATCAGAGAGCATGGACACGTCATTGACCATGTTCGCTCCTTCGGTCAGCGCGACATCAGCTACTTCGGATTTACGGGTGTCGATGCTGACGGGTATATCGCAACGCTGTTTGAGGGCAGAAATTACCGGCAAGACCCTTTCGAGTTCTTGGTGCGCCGGGACCGGGCGAGCATCTGGATAGACAGATGGCGGCCGAGTAGATTCTCCGCCGACGTCGATCAGGTCCGCGCCATCATCTTCCATCCGTAGGGCCGCGTCAACTGAAGCGGTTACCCAATTCGGATCGTTTCGCATGGTTCCGTCGCCAGAGAACGAGTCTGGCGTGACGTTGAGAATGCCCATGATGTAAGTTCGAGCACCCCAAACGAAAGTTCGACCGCTGATCTCCAGCGAATTAGAAGGATGTAGCGTGTCGTTTGAAGTCAAAGTTAGGTGACGTAGGTAGTCGCCGCTTCCATCGCAAACTCGCGGCATAAGTTAGGATTCTAAGTTGGCATACGGACAAAATCGACAATGCGAGATCATGCTGGATTTCGCGATTCAACGAGGCGTTTCGACATAGCACAAAGTCAGGACACATCGGCCACAGGCAACGGCTTCGAAAGCCGCATGGACGGATTGGAAGATCGACGCGCCACAGCCAAGCTTGGTGGTGGTGAACGACGTATCGAGTCACAGCGTAAGCGCGGGAAACTGACCGCGAGGGAACGACTGTCGAAGCTGTTTGACGGTGGCGCATTCACCGAGATCGACACCTTCAACACCCATCGATCGACGGATCTTGGGCTCGATAAACAGCGCTTTGAAGGCGACTCGGTAGTTACGGGTTGGGGCAAGGTTGAAGGGCGTACCGTTTTTGGTTACGCTCAAGATTTCACGGTCCTTGGCGGTTCTCTGTCGCAGATTGCGGCACAGAAGATCTCCAAAGTCATGGACCATGCGATTAAGGTCGGTGCACCAGTAGTCGGCATTAACGACTCTGGCGGAGCGCGTATTCAAGAGGGCATCGACTCGCTGGCCGGTTACGGTGAGATTTTCCGCCGTAACACGCTCGCCTCTGGGGTAATTCCACAGATTACGATCATCGCCGGCCCTTCCGCTGGTGGTGCCGTTTACTCACCCGCCATGACTGATTTCATCTTCATGGTCGAGTCGATAGGGCAGATGTATATCACCGGCCCTGATGTAGTTCGATCGGTGACCGGCGAAGATGTGTCGCACGAGGATTTGGGTGGAGCCGGTATGCACGCGACCACTTCGGGCGTAGCACATTGGGCTGCAGCTGATGAAGATGCTTGTTTCGCCGATGTCCGTCGATTACTGAGTTTCCTACCATCCAACAACGCGGCCTCACCACCAGCGAATCCTAGCGAAGACCCAGTGAACCGTCGTTCGGAAAAACTCGTCAGCGTTATCCCCAACGATCCGAACATGCCGTATGACGTCTTAGATGTTGTTGAGGAACTTGTCGATGACGGCGATTTCATGCAGATTCACGAGGAGTTTGCGCGCAACATCGTGGTCGGGTTCGGCCGCATGGCGGGTTCAACCGTCGGAATAATTGCCAATCAGCCGAACGAGGTTGCTGGAGTTCTCGACATTGACGCATCAGACAAAGGAGCACGTTTCGTCCGCTTCTGCGACGCGTTCAACATTCCGGTGCTGACGTTGGTGGACGTTCCGGGTTTCATGCCAGGCACTGCGCAAGAGCAGGGCGGAATCATCAGGCACGGTGCCAAGATGCTCTATGCATATTCCGAGGCGACGGTGCCGAAGATTACGGTTATCTTGCGGAAGGCTTACGGTGGGGCGTACATCGTGATGGGCAGCAAAGAATTACGATGCGACGTTAATTTGGCATGGCCGACAGCGGAAATCGCAGTGATGGGGCCCGACGGCGCGGTGAACGTGATTTCGCGGCGAGAAATTGCTGCGGCTGATGATCCTGATGCAAAGCGGCAGGAGCTTGTTGCTGATTATCGCGAGCGCTTTGCCAACCCTTATGTGGCGGCGAATCGCGGATACATCGATGATGTCATCGACCCCCGCGACACACGATCTAGGGTGATCGATGCGCTGGCGATGCTCAGCAGCAAAGTCGACGATATGCCGTCGAAGAAACACGGAAATATCCCCCTGTGAGTATTGCTGACCGACCTCGTTACGCGCCGAATACCGTGTCGGAAGAGGAGTTCGTGCAAGCTGTATCTGAAATGGCGCGAGAAGTGTGGGATTTCCACAATCGGTGGGGATTCGGATCCGGGCATTTCGAAAATATCGCTCCAGCGGGCATCATCGACCGACGAAAAGAGATCCTGCTCGAGGAAATCCGAGAGTTGCGTGAAGCCGTCGCAGACGATGACGGTCAGGCGGTGTGCGATGAAGCCGCGGATGTTTTGTTTGTTGCTATTGGCCATGTTGAGGCATTGGGTTCCGAGGGATTGTCGGGTGTACGTAATGTGACCGCCAAGAACGCACGGAAAACTGAAGCAACACACGCGATACGGCAGGATACGGGTAAATTACTGCCGAAAGAAGGTAAACCACACAAGTGGGAGTGAACCCACGGCCCGATTTATCCAAAGGACCAACGGGTTAAGCACTAAAGGAACACTGAATGGCAAACGCAGCTATAGAGCGCGCAAAAGAACACTTCGGTAGTCTGCTGGAGAAGCAGATCGAGCGCGTCGCGGCGATGAAGGAGTCGGCCGATTTCGTTGATTACAACGCACTTGACACCATCAAAATCGGGTTGATTGGTGGAGACGGCATTGGGCCCGCGATCACTGACACCGCACGTGGCGTACTTGAGCGCCTGCTCGACGAAGAGGTGTCGCGCGGCAAGATCGAGTTCCGAGACATTGAGGGCCTCACGATCGAGAATCGCGCAAAGCACCTTCAGTCCATTCCCGACGATGTTCTGGCCGAGATCAAAGAGTGCGATGTCACACTGAAGGGTCCGACGACTACGCCGGAGAAGGGCGATGGTTGGCCCAATCTTGAATCTGCCAACGTCGGGATGCGGAAGGAACTCGACCTCTTCGCAAATGTTCGACCAGTGCGAGTGCCATCGGAGGGGATCGACTGGGTTTTCTTCCGTGAGAACACGGAGGATTTGTACGCTCTCGGTTCTGATGGCATCGACGTGACTGACGACTTCACGATCGATTTCCGTCTGATATCTGAGCCCGGTTCCGAGCGCATCATTCGTGCCGCGTTCGAACACGCTAAGCAGAACGGGCGGGATCGGGTGACGGTTGTTACAAAGGCAAACATCGTCAAGTTGAGCGATGGTCGCTTCTTGCAGGTGGCCGAGCGCATTTCACGGGAGTACCCCGGGATCGAATGGGATGGTTGGTACATCGACATCATGACCGCCAAGCTTCTCGACACGGCGCGACGATCCGATTTCCAAGTCCTAGTCATGCCGAATCTCTATGGCGACATCCTCACGGATGAGGCAGCAGAGATCCAAGGCGGCGTGGGAACCGCAGGTGCAGCAAACATTGGGACTCGATACGCGATGTTTGAGGCGATTCACGGATCAGCACCTCGCATGGTTACCGAGGGCAGGGCGCAATACGCAGACCCTTCGTCGATGTTGAAGGCATCAGCGATGTTGCTACAGCACATCGGATACGCGGACCTCGGCCGGAGGCTGGATATGGCCCTTGAAGTTTGCGGCCAATACGAGAGGAAGATCGTGACCACTGGCCGAGACACTGGGGCGACTGGCGATGAGTACGGAGCCTACGTGGCTGCCGCAGTAAACGATCCTGATCTTGAGGCGAAGTGGCAAGGCTACGTAGACGCCAACTGACATCCTGACGAAAAAACACCACTCACAGAGGAAGACCCAAACGACATGCGATTCAAGGTAACGGTAGTTGGTGCAGGCAACGTTGGCGCAACGACGGCACAGCGGATTTATGAGCGCGGCTATGCCGACGTGGTGTTAGTCGATGTCGTCGAAGATATGCCGCAGGGCAAGGCCCTCGACATTCTTGAGTCGGGACCGGTTCTCGGCACGGATGCTCAAATCACCGGTGCCAACGACTACGCACCCACCGCGAATTCCGATGTTGTGGTAATCACTGCCGGCATCGCACGTCGACCAGGGATGTCACGCGACGATCTTCTCCTCACCAACATGCGGATCATGCAGAGCGTCACTGAGCAGGTCGTCAAATATTCACCTGACTCGATAATTGTTGTCGTCTCCAACCCGCTCGATGCCATGGTTCAACTTGCCCAGAAAGTCAGTGGTTTCCCGAAGGAGCGTGTCGTTGGGATGGCTGGCATTCTCGACACCGCGCGGTTCCGCACCTTCCTTGCGCAAGAACTGAATGTATCGGTTACCAACGTGCAGGCGTACGTTCTCGGCGGTCATGGCGACACGATGGTGCCGCTCATCAAGGCGACGTCCGTCGGTGGAGTCCCCGTCTCCGAACTAATCGAAGCCGATCGTCTTGAGGAAATCGTGCAGCGCACCCGCGATGGTGGGGCGGAGATCGTGGCGTTGCTGAAGACGGGATCGGCGTACTACGCCCCATCCGCCGCGAGTGCGCAGATGGTCGAATCGATCCTGCTTGACCGCAAAGAAATTCTTCCTTGCGCAGCGATGCTCGAGGGTGAGTACGGCATCGATGGACTTTACGTCGGTGTGCCAGTGAAACTCGGCGCAGGCGGAGTCGAAGAGATCATCGAAGTCGAGTTGAGCGATGCCGAGAGTGCGGCATTGAAGTCATCTGCCGACGCGGTGCAGGAGTTGATTGACGTGATGGCCGCAAACAGCGACTAGTCGCCGTTCCTACGAACGGCAACACAAAGCCAGTTCCTCTTAGACCAGCCCGATACCCCTCGGCCGGCGTCGTAGCTGCTTCAAGCGGTTGGCCATCTCGACTGCAGCGTCAGCGTATCCGCTTGCATGTTCGATCCGTTCGACGGCTTGCTCAACCGTATCGGTGGTTAGAACACCGAAGATCACTGGTTTGATGCTGTCCTCAGAAACTTTCAACAATCCACTAGACGCGGCATTCGCGATGTGCTCGTAGTGGTCGGTATCCCCGCGGATCACCGCACCAATTGCGATTACGGCGTCGGCCTCTACCGGGGGATCCACGAGGGCGCGGGCGGCTAACGGTAACTCGAAGGATCCAGGTACCTCAAATACGTGCGATTCGTCGACTTCCACACCCAATTCAGCGAGGCGCGCAAGGCTCAGTTCGCGCATTTTGAAGGTGATGTCGGAGTTGAAGCGGGCTACGGCAATGCCGATGCGAAGTCCGGTGCCGTTCAGCAGTTCCGATGGCGACTCGCCCGCGCTCTTTTCGTGGGTTGTCATGCTGCTGAGGTCGAATTCACGCGGAGAATTGTCGCCTAGGACCAGAAGCCGTGGTTTCAGTGGCGATTTGCTCGTCATCGCCTATCTCGATCTGATGCATCATGCGATCGCGTTTCGTTTCGAGATATTTGCGGTTGTGATCGTTGGCGCCGGAAGAGAGCGGAATCTGTTCGACCATCTCGAGCCCGAATCCTTCGAGCCCAGCGACTTTTTTGGGATTGTTCGTGAGGAATCTGAATTTGCGAATGCCGATGTCGAGCAGGATCTGCGCGCCGACGCCGTAGTGCCTGAGGTCGGTCTGAAAGCCAAGTTCGTTGTTGGCTTCAACGGTGTCTAGTCCGTTGTCTTGGAGGCGGTACGCCTTGAGTTTGTTGATGAGACCGATGCCGCGGCCCTCTTGGCGCATATAGACGAGAGCGCCGACGCCGTCTTGTGCGATCTGCGACATTGCGATGTCGAGCTGTTGGCCGCAATCGCAACGCTGACTTCCGAAGATGTCGCCTGTTAAGCATTCCGAGTGGACACGTACGAGGGCGGGGAGTTCAGGATCGATGTCTCCCATCACGAGAGCGATGTGCTCGGCAGGATCGACATTGCTCCTATACGCGACGCACCGAAATTCTCCCCACTTAGTCGGCAGTCGAGTCTCGGTTACTCGCCGCACGAAAGACTCCCGGCTGAGTCGATAAGAAATGATGTCGGCTATCGAGACGATTGGGATGTCATGCTTTTCAGCGATCTTTTCCAGATGAGGACGACGTGCCATCGTGCCGTCGTCGTTCATGATCTCGCAGACCACTGCGGCGGCACGTTTGCCCGACGCACGAACGAGGTCGATCGAACCTTCGGTATGACCTGCACGAACGAGAACACCGCCGTCTTGATAACGAAGCGGGAACACGTGACCGGGTTGGACGAAGTTGTCTGCCGACGCTTCGGGTTCCGACAACAGTCTGATGGTGTGTGCGCGGTCGGCTGAAGATATTCCGGTCGAAATCCCATATGCGGCATCTACCGCGACCGTCATCGCGGTTGAATGCGGTGAGGTGTTATGGCGGACCATCATCGGCATGTCGAGTCGGTCGAGGTCATCGCCTTCCATCGGCACGCAGATCAATCCGCGGCCGTATACCGCCATGAAGTTGATGGTTTCGGCCGTCGCATCCTCGGCGGCCATGACGAAATCGCCTTCGTTTTCGCGATCCTCGTCATCCACCATGATGACCATGCCGCCTTGGCGCACACGAGCTACGGCGCGTTCGACCGATGCCGCGGCGTCAGTCGTTATCCGTCGGGGTTCGGTGGACATTTGGTCGGTGGCCGCTAACGGGCGGTGAAGCGTTCGATGTATTTGCCAGTGAGGTCAGTTTCGATGTTAACCGCGTCGCCGGATTTCAACACGCCTAAGGTGGTGTGAATGGCGGTGAATGGGATCAACGTGAATGTGAAACTTTTCCTCGTGCATTTGAACGTCGTCAGGCTAACACCGTCAACGGCGACGAAGCCCTTTTCAACTACGTAGCGGCAAACCTGTTCAGGACATTCTATGGTCACGAGCTTGGCACCGCCATCGTCGATCACTTCCTTGGTGGTCCCTACGTTGTCGATATGCCCTTGAACGAGATGCCCGCCGATACGCGAGTTGTACTTCAGAGCCCTTTCCAAATTGACATGACTCCCAGTCTTCAGTCCTTCGAACCAGGTATTGCGTCTAGTTTCGGGTGTCAAGGTAACAAGGAAACTGCCGGGCAATACGCCTGTGACGGTCAAACAAGCGCCGCTGATCGACACGCTGTCGGAGATGCGAAGTCCGTCGTTGCCAGCCAGCACACGCGATGCTCGGACGACGAGTTCTCCGTTTGACGGGTTGTAGCTCGCGATCCGCCCAACTTCCTCGACTATCCCACTGAACATTATTCCGTCTCCTCCGCGTACTTAACGTAGCCGAGGATCACCATATCCTCGCCCAATGCTTCAACTCGCGTGTTTTCGATTTTCGCACTCGTGCCGATCGTTGCTGGCCCATTCCCGCCCACAGGAGACAGTGCTTCGGACCCTCCGATCACCCTGCTGGTTGCGAGATACACCACCACTTTGTCGACCAGTTTCAGGTCGAAAAGTGCCCCTGTCAATTTCTCGCCAGCTTCTACGAGTACGTTGGTGCAACCGCGTTCACCTAAGCGTTGTATGAGCGCGGCTAAATCCACCGTCTCGCCATTTTCGTTCGGTATCAACATTACATTACGGCTACTGCTTGGAATTGCGGCCTTTGCCACGGCTTGAAGCACTTCCCCGTCTTCTTCCAACAATGCAGCATCGTCCGGCATACGAGACTCGCTATCAACTACGATCCGCAGGTACGGTCTACCGCCCATGCGAACCTGTGTTTTTGGATGTCGAGCAGTCAGCCTGGGATTATCCGCGAGGACTGTTTCGATACCTGTTATCACAGCATCCGATCTGTAACGGATCGTGTGTGCGTGGGCTCTAGCCGCTTCTCCGGTGATCCACTTGGAGTCGCGGCATCGTGTCGCGATTTTTCCGTCTAGGGACATCGCCCATTTGGCCGTCACGAACGGCAATCCGGTTCGGATGTGTTTGGCGAATCCTTCGATTAGCTCGCTGGATCGTCTCGTGAGCCGTTCGTCTATCTCAGTGATGACTTCGATTCCCGCATCCCTGAGGTATTGGAAGCCGCGCCCGTCGACCATTGGGTTTGGATCGATGGTGGGGCAGACGACGCGTTTGATTCCCGCATCGATGATGGCGCTGGTGCACGGCGGCGTGGTTAATTGGTTCTGGTGTGGTTCGAGCGTGCAGTAGATCGTGCCGCCTCTGGCCGCACTTCCGGCACGGCTGATTGCGACAACCTCGGCGTGCGGTCCGGGATTGGGTTGCGTTGCGCCTTCGCCTACGATAGTCTTCCCGTCCGTTCCCACAATCACCGCGCCAACGGGTGGCCTTGGAGACAATCCTCCCGCGGCTTCCTCCGCCAATTCCAGAGCGCGTTCCATGAACTCCATGTACTCAAGTATGCAACTACAAGAAGCTTCAATCCAACCTCGGTAGTACGAGTGAAGACGGTATCGGCTACCATGCAGTGAGGTTTTGTTCTGATTCCCGGCTGTGCGGGAATGACTAGGGGTGAAAAATGAAGATTGTCGACGTACGAGCGTTCCCGTTACGGATAAGCGACCGGAGCGATGAGAAATCCGAGGGTTCGTCGCGCCCAGCCACGATCGAGTTCGGGGATTACTATGTCGACCGCACGGCATTCACGTCGATCTACTCACATCACCACGAAACCACCGTCATCCGGATTGAGACGGACCACGGGATCGTCGGATGGGGCGAGGCGCAATCACCAGTTGCCCCGAACACTACGGCCACGATTGTCCATGAACTCGTACGGCCTCTGATTTTGGGGCGCGATCCTTTCGACATCGAAGCGATATGGACGCGGAACTACGGTGCGATGCGCGAACGGGGTCACCCGACTGGGTTCTATATCGATGCCATAGGCGGTGCTGACATTGCCCTCTGGGATATCGTCGGGAAAGCTGTTGACAAGCCGGTGCACAAGATCGCTGGAGGCAGATACCGAGACGAAATCCTTCTATACGCCGGTATGGGCGGCACCGATCCGGTCAAGGTTGCTGACATGGCTGAAGAGCACGTTGGTTACGGTTACAAGGCGCTGAAACTTCATTTGCTTCTAGACGTTGAGGGCGTGGCAGCAATAGCTCGGGAGGTTCGTGAACGGGTTGGTTCAGGCATCATGCTGATGGTTGACACCCATATGCGCCAGACGGTCGCCAATTCGATTCTTTTGGGCAGGGAGCTTGAGAAACTGGGATTCACTTGGCTCGAATCGCCCACGGTACCCGATGACATCCCGGGACAAGCTGAAATCACTCGAGCTCTAGATATGGCCGTCGCGATCGGGGAGTGGACGCGGACTCGGTATGAGATGCGGGAACAGTTCGAACGACGCGCCTATGACATCTTGATGCACGATATCGGCCGGACAGGTATCACGGAGGGTCACCGGATTGCGACGCTGGCCGACACATACAACATTCCCGTGGCACCTCACGTTGGGGGCGGCGGGATATTGGCTGTTGCCGCCACTGTCGAATGGTCGGCTTCGTGTCCGAACTTCATGATCATGGAGCATAGTCATCACGCCAACGCGGTGAAGAGTCGGATCCTCAAGGAGCCGTTCGAGCCGGAAAATGGCTATTACAAGGTGACTGATCGTCCTGGACTTGGCGTGGAGGTGGATGAGGATGCGCTCGAAAAATACGCGTTTCCAAGAGGCTAACGATGCCTCCAAAGCCCTACATCCTCGCGGTTGATATCGGAAGCTCAGCTGTAAAAGCCGGGTTGTACGATGGCGAGGCGAATGCGCTGGCGCACACGTTGGTTTCGATCCCTCATCAACAACGAACCGCGACGGATGGCACGCATGAGGAAGACACCGAAGATATACAGAGGGCTACGGAAACCGCTATCGATCGAGCTATCGAGTTAGCTGGAGATGAGGCTGGCGAAATAGCGGCGGTGGGTTTCGACGCGATGGCCAGCACGATATTGGGAGTGGACAAGCGAGGCAGTGCGGTTACACCCGTTTACACGTATGCAGATACGCGTACGTCGAGGGACGTCGAGGAACTGCAAGCGTCTATCGATGTTGCGGATGCATACCAGCGCACGGGGGTGATGCAGCACACGTCATACGTTCCGGGTCGGGTGATGTGGTTAGCGAGAACTGATCCGACGCTTTCTCAGAGAGTGGCGAAGTGGCTGGATGTTTCGACTTATATGTTTTCCCAATGGTTCGGCTCTACAGATGTGCCAGCGAGTTACAGCGTTTCGGCATGGAGCGGTCTGCTGAATCGGCATGATTTGAGTTGGGATGATGTGTTATTGGATGCTGTGGGTTTGGAACGATCGAATCTGCCTCGATTGGCACCTTACAGCGAAGGGTTGTCGGGTCTGTGCCCGGTTTATTCGATGCGTTGGCCCCAGTTGGCGGAAATCCCGTTCTTCTTGGCGGTCGGCGATGGGGCAGCTGTGAATGTGGGTTCGGGTTGCACGGACCGTCGAAATATAGCGTTGACGGTAGGGACCACAGCCGCGATGCGATTGGTTGTTGACCATCCCGGCGATGCTTCGCCGCCAGTGGTTCCAAAAGGACTTTGGGGATACGTTCTGCGTGGAGACAGGACATTACTCGGCGGGGCGTTCAGCGAAGGCGGGAACGTGGTCGAATGGGCGTCAGCCAATCTTCGTTTGCCGGGGTTAGACGAGTTGAACGATGCGCTTTCGGGGGCAATTCCAGATGGTCACGGGTTGACCGTGTTGCCGTTTATCGCTGGCGAGAGGGCGGTGGGTTGGTCGACCAACGCGAGCGGCGTCTTTAACGGAGTTCGCGTTTCGACATCTGGATTGGATATCTTGCAGGCGTTAATGGAATCATTAGCTTACCGATTTTCCATGGTGGCAGATTTGTTGCGAGACGAGATGGACGAGGATCGGGTGTTCATCGCAGGGGGAGGAGCGATGACGAACTCGCCTTGGTGGCTCCAGACGATGGCGGACGTGTTGGAAGGCGAGGTGCACGTCCCCCGTGAGGAACAGGCGACGAGCCGCGGAGCCGCGATACTCGCTCTCAACGCGTTGGGGGCATGGAAAGGCCTAGATGACGTGATGCCAGAGATCGCTACCGTTTACGAGCCGCGCGATACGCATCGACAGCGATATCGCGCGGCAATTGAACGGCAATCAGAGTTATACGATGCGGTGATCGCGAACTCTTAGCGTCGATTTCGATTCATGCCCGATAGACCGGATCGAGGACCTTGCGCAGGTTATCGAAATATCGCGCAAACGCTTTTCGTCCGCCAGGTGTGGCTTGAAGCCATGTGCGGGGTTTCTGGTCTTGGAACTCCTTGGCGATTACGAGATACTCGGCGTCTTCGAGTTTCCGTAGGTGAGTGGTCAGATTTCCGCCTGTCAGTCCCAACGTCTTTTGGACGAAGCCGTAAGCTAGCCGATCGGCTTCGGGTTGGGATACTAGCAACGTCATGATCCGCAGCCGTGTCGGTTGGTGGATCGTCTCGTCAAGTGTGATCGGTTGGTGCGTCATTCGACCCCTTTCTTCCGTAGCCAGGCGGCGCCACCGATTACGATTGCCAGCATCGCGACAGCAGTCACGATCTCGGAGATATCGCTGTCGAGGAGAAGGAACGGAACAAAGTATGCTGCGGCGAACGACACGCCGATGACGGCGATGAACGGGCGCACCATGATGCCGAATAAGACGTATCCGAGCGCAGCGATGCCAATTGCGACACCGGGGATGCTGCTTGCTGCTTCTTCATTCCACAATCCGGCAGCGCCCGGCACGATGAAGGCCGCTAAACCGACGGCGAGGAAGAAAAGGAAAACCTTGATGCCCGCTCGACGTGCGGATTCGCCATCGGCGAGGTTACGCCCGGCCCGCGACCCGATCAAACTGCTACCCACAAAACCAATAAGGACCATAACTATCCATATGGGTGCGGGGTACCAGGCATATTCCTCCGCTAGATCGGTCGCCAAAGTCCGGAATGCGAACTGCGCGAGGTATCCGAGTGCCATAACCCCACCCCAGAGGAGGAGTATGTTGGATGTCCCGGCGAGGTACAACTCGTTTCGAGCGTGATCCATCGTCTCGTGAATCGAGCGCCAACTCTCTTGCGGCGTTGGCTTGTTTGCGGATGTTTCCATGGTGATGCTCCTTGAAGGGTTGCGGAGAGTGATCTCAAGTCCAGCTATGTAGCATTGTAATGCAAACTAGTTTGTATTGCAAACTATCAATGGCACATCGCTCCATGCGTAACACTCAAGGGGGATAGGGCGACCGTATACGCTCTGACGGCCCGCAATGGGGCTGTGCCTTTTCGCGGTTGTCCAGGGACGATGTCAGCCCCGCTGTTCGCGGGACTTAATTGCGGTTATGACTTCGTCCACTGACATGCGGCCGACGGGTCCGGAAGCGTACATTGAGCCGAAAACCACGCCACCGCGGGAGATTAGCAACTCGGTAGGTTGAATGTAGCGGCCGTGGTGATCCGTAGTCCACCATGCGCCGATCGATGCAAATTCGGGTTCAGTCAAGCCGTAAGCGACTGGAAACGTGAGGCCCAGTTCGTCGCTCATCGCCTTGACTTCGCCCAACTCACCAACAGTCGCGGCGAGGACGTCGGCGCCGAGGGCTTTGAGTTCGTCGAGTTTTTCTTGATAGCTAACTAGCTGCCTTCGGCAGTAGCTTCACCAAGCGCCGCGAAAGAACAGCAGGGCGATGTAGCGGCTGGTCATGCCTTTGGGCAGACTCATTTCATCGCCGTCTACGAGTTTGAAGGAGAGGTCGGGTAAGCGGTCGCCCTGTTGGAGTTTGTCTGACATCACAAAATTAAGTTTACGGGTAGAACCAAGTCTGGAAAATTCTCTCGGCTATGACGCCGTGTCCGGGGAACGTTCCGGTTCGAAAATGGCGGGTTCTTCAGTGTCGGCAGATTCTAGTTCAATGCTGAGATCAAGCATTCTGAGGGCTACGACCTTTGCTTCATCCAAGTTGTCCACGATGTGCTCCTCAGGGACTTGATCTATCGCGTTAAGCGCTCGCAGGGCGGTTTCCGGGACTCCGCCGAGACCGACCAATATGCAGTGCGTGTTCTCAGTGGCGGCGACATCAATCATTTGCTCGACGACCAATGCCGCGCTGTCGTCGATGTAGACGGTATCTGAGAAGTCTAGAATGACCACTTCGTGGTGGCGGATATCTTCGCTGAGAGTGGTGATCAACCGACTGGACGACGACACAGTGAAGCTTCCCCTAAGCGCAACCATGCCTACGCGTGCGGAGAAGATGTCCATGTTTCGGGCAGCTTTGTATCCGGCGAAGAATACTTGGTCGAGTATCGGCACTGAGATGACACTGTCGAGCTCCAAGCGTTCGAGTTGCCTAGCTGTTGCCATGCCTGCGGCGATGAGTCCGATCGCGACTGCGGTGACAAGGTCAAGGAACACTGTCAGGAACATCGTGATCACCATGACGATCAGGTGCTCCCTCTGTACGCGATGGATGCGTGTGATGAATCTCCAGTCGATAATGTCCCAACCCACTTTTACAAGAATTCCGGCGAGGGCCGCGAGAGGTATGTTTTCGACGTATTGACCTAAGCCGAGAACGAGTGCGAGGAGTATCCCGGCACGAATGACACCGGAGACGGGCGTCCTGCCGCCGGCTCGGAGGTTGACCACGGTTCCGAGAGTCGCACCGGCGCCGGGCAGACCGCCGATGATGCCGGCGATGGCGTTGCCGATGCCTTGTCCGATGAGTTCTTTGTTCGGGTTGTGGCGCGTTCGGGTCATGGAGTCGGCAATCAGCGACGTTAGGAGGCTATCGATCGATCCGAGAAGAGCGATGATTATCGCAGGCTGAACGGCTTTGAGGAAGAAGCCACCGGACAGTTGAGGCAGTTCGATGCTAGGGAGCCCGGAAGGTACCTCACCGATTACGGGCGCACTGGTTAGCCACAAAACTCCGAGTAGCGTGCCGGTAGTTAACGCTGCGAGAGTGGATGGGAAGTAGCGGTGCAGTCGTTGAGGCCACAGCACTCCGACCGCGAGGGTGGCAGCGGCGATGATAAATGCACTAGTGTTCGGGTCGCTGACCGCATTGGGCAACTCACGGGCTACTGCTAAAGGCCCGCCAGCGGCACCGGCCTTTCCGATGAATGGCAAGGTTTGCAGGAGGATAATGATGACGCCGATTCCAGACATGAAGCCTGAGATCACGGAGTAAGGGGTGTAGGCGACGAATCGGCCGATCTTGAGAACTCCTAGCAGGATTTGTATGATGCCCGCCAAGATAACGATTGCAAAAGCCTCGCCGAGGTTTTCAGGGCCGGTCAGGGTGACGACAGCCGCCATAGCGACGGCCATGGGACCAGTAGGACCAGATATCTGAGATTTGGTCCCACCAAACACCGCAGCAAAAAAGCCCACGGCAATCGCCCCGTAAATTCCGGCTACGGCTCCGAGACCGGACGCGACGCCAAACGCGAGTGCCACAGGCAACCCCACGACCGTTGCGGTTAATCCCCCGAAGACGTCTCCACGTAATGTTTGAATGTCGTATTCGAAACGGGGCAGTTTTGCTAGATTCTGCAAACTACTAGCAGTTCTTTTGATGTCCTCAGTTAAAGTGTGAGGTCATTTTACGTGGACGGAGTAATGCGTGCGTTACGTTATTAGCGATTTATCACTGGTTGAGAACGCCGCGTTTCGAAGGATAGGAGTTAGTAATGCAGGTTCATATTGAGCTTTAGTCTCACTTGAGTGGTATATTGCTAAGCAGGGAAGGTATGCATCGTGGAACCATCTGGTGCTTGACCGGTATCCGCGATCGAGAGGTAAATAGATTTTTGATGGCCGAGCGAATATTGGACCGTATAGATGCTCCCAGCGACCTTAAGGCGTTGACTCCTGAGGAAATCGAGCAGGTCGCACGAGAGGCGCGTGAAACCATCATTTCGGTTATCACGGAGCGAGGTGGTCACTTGGCTTCAAATCTAGGTGTGGTCGAGTTGACGCTCGCATTGCATCGAGCGTTCGACAGTCCCAATGACAGCTTGGTCTGGGATACGACTAATCAGCTATATACGCACAAGCTCGTTACTGGAAGACGGGATGAGTTCCAAGACATCCGCTTGGAGGGTGGATTGTCAGGGTTCGGAGAGCCTGTCGAGAGCCATCACGACACGCTGGCCGCAGGGCACGCAGGAACGGGCCTTTCCATCGCCCTCGGGATAGCGCAAAGCGCGGCGAATCTGAAAAAAGACTCGTGGACTGTAGCTGTCGTTGGCGATGGCGCGATGACATCAGGTTCGAGCTTCGAAGCCCTCAACAACATCGTTCATCTCAACCCGGAAAAGATGATCGTCATCCTGAACGACAACGGGATGTCGATTTCTGAAAACATCGGGTTTCTGACCAACTGGCGCAAACGACTGATCACCCACCCCGAATTCCAAGCGATGATCGAGCGGATGAAGTCGATCTCGAGGCGTGTTCCGACAGGCGAATTGATGTACCGCATCGTGAAGCGGTTCAATACGGGATTGGCCGGGTTGATCGTTCCTACCATGTTATGGACGGAAATGGGATTCCAGTACCTCGGGCCAATCGATGGTCACAACTTCAAGCAGCTAGAGGAAACCCTTCGGCAAGCACGAATGTCGACCGGATCCGTCCCGTTGATCCACATCGTCACTCACAAGGGCCACGGGTTCGAACCGGCTGAGGAAGACCCCGTCAAGTTTCATCAACCCAGCTCGCCGTTGGGTGCCGCGACTGGAGCGCCAACCTACTCCAAAGTCTTTTCCCAAACCCTCACCGAGATCATGCGCGAAGATGAATCGGTCATCGGCATAAGCGCGGCGATGCTTGAGGGGACGGGGCTTGTGGACGTCATGAAGGAGTTCCCCGACCGCGTCTTCGATGTCGGCATTGCAGAGCAACACGCGGTCAGCATGGCTGCGGGCATGGCGTCGAAAGGAATCAACCCGTTTGTGTCGATCTATTCGACATTCATGCAACGGGCGTTCGACCAGATACTGCACGATACCTGTTTACAAAACTTGCCGGTGAAGCTAATTGCGGATCGAGCCGGAATCGTCGGAGAGGACGGTAAGACTCATCACGGCGCGTTCGATGTGACCTATCTTCGTTGCCTGCCGAATGCTGTAGTCGCAGCCCCACGTGACGAGAACCAGCTCCAGCACCTGATTTACACGGCGTACCTGCATGACGGCCCGTTTGCAATCCGTATCGCGAGAGGCGCTGCGGAGGGTGTGCCATTGGATGATGAGCTCCGAGCACTGCCGATCGGCAAGGGTGCAGCGATCATGGATGGCGAAGATGTGGCGATATTTGCTCTGGGCAAGTCTTGCGCAGCGGCGATGGAGGCTGCCGACCAGCTCGCCGAATATGGAATTTCTTGTGGCGTGATCGACCCGGTATTTGCCAAGCCGTTGGACACAGAGTTGATCATCGACACGGCGCGGAAAGTTGGCAACATAGTTACGGTCGAAGAAAACGTCCTAGCCGGCGGATTTGGTTCAGCTGTCTTGGAAACATTGATGGATGCGGAAATCGACAGTGTGGCAGTCCACCGCATCGGAATGCCAGATGCCTTCATCGAACACGGCACCGCGGCAGACCAACGCAGGCAGTTGGATCTGGACGCACAAGGTATCGTGGATCAAATTCTCGACACCTACTTCCCAGATGTCGCTGCGCGGGTGCGTGGCGGCGCAGACGAGTTGGCAGCGACCGCTTGATTCTCGATTAGAGGTAGTCAGAGGCCCAACCGAGCCCGCTGACGGTTTCGCCAGCAGGCATGTATTCCGCACCGATCCATCCGTCATAACCGCTATGGTCGATGTGGTTTAGGACGAAGGGGTAATTTATTTCGCCTGAGCCTGGTTCGTGACGTCCGGGATTGTCAGCGATTTGCACGTGACCGATTAGCGGTAGTAAGTCAGTGAAGTTGGGTGCGAGATCGCCTTCCATGATCTGGGTGTGGTAAACGTCGAATTGCAGCCGGACGTTCGGACGGTCGGCGGCGCGAACTAACCGCGCACCGTGCGCAGATTTCGAGACGTAGGTGCCCGGCACATCGCGCGTGTTGAGTGGTTCCACCAAAACGTTAGCTCCGATGTCTGATGCAGCATCGGCTGCGAATTGCAGACTATCGATCATCGTCTGCTCGGAAACGGCAGGATCTGCACCTTCATCAGGTATGCCAGCAAGGCAGGTCAGGCGAGTGCACCCGAGAGCTTTCGCGTATTCGACTGCGAGACCGACACCATCTTGAAACTCGCGCACGCGTTCCGGTTGGACAGCGATTCCCCGATCACCGTTGGCCCAATCTCCCGCTGGAAAGTCGAATAGGACTTGCTTCAAACCGTTCTTTTCGAGTTCTTCGGCAATCGCGTCGGCTGGGTAATCGTACGGGAAGAGGTACTCAACGCCTTTGAACCCGCAACTCGCCGCCGCCGCGAACCGATCCATGAAGTCGTGTTCGTTGAACATCATCGTGAGATTTGCAGCGATTTTGAGGGGCATAGGTGAGTTCTCCTGGTTGGTCATTTGGGTTGATCTGTCGGCACGGCGTTTCATGTTAAGGCATTCCGATGATCGATCCGAATCAAAGTGTTGAATCATTGTTCAGCCGTATCCGGCCACATTTAATGGACGCTGGCATGTGGATTGTTCAGAAGGATATTGTTGGTTTGAATCGGGGTTTGGTGCCGCGAAAAGTTGTGCGAAAATCACGAAAACGTGGAGGCCAAAGTTGATGCGGAGAGTTAACCATTGGATGGGCATCGATTTACATGGATGAGTTGACAGTATTCGGCGTACTCGCCGTAGCTCTCGTCCTGTTCGTCATTGGAAGGTGGCGGTACGACCTGGTCGCTGTACTTGCGTTGCTGGTTCTGGTTTTCACGGGAATAGTGCCGGTTTCGGAAGCATTTCAGGGGTTCGGACACCCGGCGGTAATTACGGTCGCAGCCGTATTGATACTGAGCAAAGCGCTTCAGAATTCGGGTGTCATTGATGTGATATCGAACTGCTATGCACGAATCCCAAGCACCCCAGCGTTCAGGATTTTGAGCTTATCGGGCATGACGGCGTTTTTCTCTGCCTTCATGAACAACGTGGGAGCTGTGAGTCTGCTCATGCCGGTCGCGATTCGGATTGCGAGAAGGAGCAAGCAGTTGCCGTCTCGTTATCTGATGCCATTGGCTTTTGCTTCCTTGCTCGGGGGATTGACGACGCTGATCGGTACTCCGCCCAACATCATCATCTCGAATTTGAGACAGGAGGTAGCCGGCGAACCGTTTCAGATGTTTGATTTCGCCCCAGTTGGTATCGGGATCGCCGTCGTAGGTATCCTGTTCATTTCGCTAGTGGGCTGGCGGTTGCTTCCGTCTCGACAAGCGCCGTCGACCCTGGGGGACACGTTGGAGATCGAGGACTACATGACCGAGGTACGGGTGCCTGAGAGGTCGCGATTCGTGGGGAAGTTGGTTCGTGACCTAGAGGAGCTGGCTGAGGAAAATGTGGCGATCGTGGGCATGCTGCGAAGGGACGTGTTGTACGGCGCTCCGTCGAGTTACGAGGTCGTCGACGCTGGCGATGTCTTCATCGTGGAAGCCGACCCTGATGATTTGAAAGATTTTGTGGACGCATCAGGTTTCGCTCTCGAAGGATCTAGGGACACGCGTGAAGATTTTAACCAGACGTTGAGCTCTGAAGAAGTTTCGTTAGTTGAGGTAATCATCGACCCAGACAGCCCCGTCCGCGGTAGAACTGCACGCTCGTTGCACCTTCATGCGACGTACGGCGTGAACCTGCTGGGGGTTTCGAGACGTGGAACTAGGCTTGCACGTAGTTTGGGCACAATACGTTTGCGTTCAGGCGATGTGTTGCTGCTTCAAGGTAAGACGGAGTTGGTTCAAGCTGCCATGCCGCGGTTAGGACTGTTGCCGCTTGCCGCCCGCGAGCTCCGTATAGGACAGCCACGACGTCTGTTTTTCCCGCTAGCGGTGTTCGTTGGTGCGGTGTCGTTGGCAGCGTTTAATGTCGTTCCGATTCAGATAGCTTTTGTGGCAGCGGCGACGGTGTTGTTGCTGACACGCTTCTTGACGCTACAAGCTGCGTACCAGGCTATCGATCTACCCGTGATCATTCTTTTGGCGGCGATGATACCGGTGGGAGTGGCATTGGAAACTAGCGGTGGTGCTACTCGAATAGCGATTGCGATAGCGGATATTGGCGGTTTGCTCCCGGCTTGGTCGACACTCGGGGTAATCTTGGTGACGACGTTATTGCTGTCGGCGGTTGTCAATAATGCGGCAGCAGTGATCTTAATGGCTCCGATCGCGATCGGTGTCGCTGTTACGCTCGGCGCGAACTCAGATCCGTTTTTGATGGCTGTGGCGATTGGAGCATCGTCTGCGTTTCTCACGCCGATCGGACATCAGTCAAACACGATTGTCATGGTCCCAGCCGGATACCAATTCGGCGACTATCTTCGTTTGGGATTGCCGCTCGTCGTCGTGATCGTGGCAGTCGCAATTCCGTTGATCCAGTGGGTTTGGCCCTTGGGGATCTAGGTTGCCGTTACAAGACCGTTTTTGGAACCTCTTTGGTCGGATCGAAGAACGGCACACGGACCACCTTCGCATCAACGATGCCGTCTTTGGGCAACTGGACTTTGGCTTTGGTGCCGCGTTTCCAATGTGATCTTGGCATGACCGCGAGAGCTATGTTCGATCCCACGTTGGGTGACCAGAACGCGCTGGTGATGTAACCGACGTCGTCGCCGTTTTCACTGTCTTTGACTAGGTAGAAGTCTTCGTTGTACCACGTAATCGGTTCACCACCGACTTTGAGACCGACCAACCGCTGGTTAACGCCCTCGGATTTGATTTTGCGCAACGCATCTTTTCCGATAAAGTCGGCTTGCTTATCGAGATCGACCTGCCAACCAAGACGGACTTCAAAAGGATTATTCTCGATGTCCATATCCTGTCCATACGAAAGGATTCCTGCCTCTAGACGACGGATGTGACTGGGTGCAATCACACCAAGGTTGAATTCTTCGCCTTGTTCCAGAATGTATGGCCACACATCATCTGCGTATAGTGTTGCATCGTGGAGGTAAATCTCGAAACCGACCTCAGCAGAGAAGCCGGTGCGAGAAATGGTCACAGGATGCCCATTCAGTGTGTCGTGGATGAGACCGTAGTAAGGGATGTTCCGGACACGAGGACCAAACATCTTCTCCATAAGCGGCGCTGATTTTGGCCCCTGTATCTGAAGAGGCGATACGTCGATTTCGTGGATTTCAACGTTGAATTTGGCGAAGGAGTTCACCCCTTGAGCCCAAAGCAAGACATCGGAGTCGGAGATGCTGAACCAGAACTCGTCGTCCGCAACCCGCAGCAGCACAGGATCGTTGATGACGCCTCCGTACTGGTTGCACAGGATCACGTAGCGGGCCTGCATTGGTGGGAGGATCGAGTGGACGTCGCGCGTGATTAGGAGGTTGATGAAATCTGCGGCGTCGGGACCTTTGACCCGAATCTGGCGTTCGACGGCGACGTCCCACATGCTGACATGCTGGGTTAGGAATTTGTACTCCTCCAAAAGTCCACCATCTTCGGGTTTGACGTATGCGCGGGGGTGGTAGAGGTGGTTGTATGTGGTGTAGGCCCAACAACCTGCCGCTTTCGACAGATGCCACCAAGGCGATTTCCTGATGCGCGTGGAGATTAATATGCGGGCGTCGCTGTTGCCGCTTTGGCGGAGGTTTATCGGCCAGTGCCGATTTTTGAGGCCGTCGATGACTAGTGTCTGTGGCACTTGGTTCCCTCGTTTCGCTTAAATCTTGAGTTTGCTGCCTGGTGGATCGTAGAGCGGTTCTTTGGCGACCGTCCCTGAAAGTCGATCGCCAAAGTAGAGGATGTCAACTTTCGTTCCGGGTTCGGTGTGACTGATGGGCAGATAACCGTATGCGATGGGTTTACCGATGGTGTGTCCGAAGTTGGCGCTGGTAACGTATCCGATGACGCTGTCGCCATCAAGTATCGGTTCCTTGCCCATGACGGCATGCTCATCC
The DNA here is from genome assembly GCA_965204425.1 of Dehalococcoidia bacterium. Taxonomy (GTDB): domain Bacteria; phylum Chloroflexota; class Dehalococcoidia; order Lucifugimonadales; family Lucifugimonadaceae; genus Bin127. Next base: position 956,564 of record OZ241990.1, on the reverse strand, counting down.
GCGTCCAGTGTGATGCACGAAAGCTTACGTGTGATGCCGTTCGATATGATCTTTTCGAGAGCATCGCGGCCGATGAAATCGCCTTTGCCGAATTTGACGGTGAATCCGATACCAGCTTCGTACGGGTTGTAGTCTGCGTGGATGTCGGTACCCCAAGATCGGTAACCCTTTTCGAGACGCAGCGAATCGAAAGCCCCGGTTCCAAGGGCGGTGATGCCATAGTCTGTCCCCGCTCGCCAAAGTATGTCCCAAAGCCGTTGACCGCTTTCGAACGGTGCATAGATCTCCCATCCGAGTTCACCGACGTATGAGATGCGAAGGGCGAGTGCAGGCACCTCGAAGACATTCAACGATTGAGCCGTCATGTACGGGAAGGCGTGGTTGGATACGTCTTCTTCGCAAACTGCGTCGAGCACATCGCGGGCGTTCGGGCCCCATAAACCCACGCCGCACCGCGACGAAGTCTGGTCTTCAATCACCACTGACCCATCATCGGGAATGTGGTTTTTGATCCACTGGAGGTGTTGAGGGCCCGCTCCTCCTCCAGTGATTACCAAGAAACGGTCTTCGGACAGTCGCGTCACAGTGATATCTGCCTTGATACCGCCACTTGGCGTGAGCATCGGGGTGTAAGTGATCGAACCTATTGGCTGATCCAACTGGTTGGTCGTCAAATTCTGCAGGGCTTCGAGAGCGTTTAAGCCGCTGATATCGAATTTTGCGAAGGGAGTTGCATCGAAGATGCCAACGCTTGTTCGGGTCGCAACATGCTCCTCGGCGACAGTCGGTGACCAGTGTTGTGCTTCCCAGCCAGAACGCACAGATCCCGGAACGGCTTCGACGTCGGATTTGTCGGCGTTAGATTCGTACCAGCGGGGTCGCTCCCACCCGGCGTCTTCGAAAAATACCGCTCCGAGTTCGCGTTGACGTTCGTAGAACGGCGTCAACCGGAGGTTTTTCGGAAACGAACTGCGCACCATCGGATGAATGATGTCGTAAACCTCGTCGTATTGCTGCGACGCCTTCATCCTGATGAAGGTCGGATTGAGGGAGTGTGAATGAAAGCGCGCAATGTCACATTCACGTAGATCCATGGTTGGTTCGCCGTTCACCATCCACTCAGCTACAGCTCTTCCCACGCCGCCTGCGTGCGTTATCCACACCGCTTGTGCCGACCAAAACCCTTTAAGTTGCGGCGCTTCGCCGAGGATGGGGAAGCCGTCGGGAGTGAATGAGAAGAGACCGTTGAATTTGCGTGTTAGCTCGACGCCGTCTAAGCAGGGCACCACCTCGCCCGCGGCCTGTTGTGCCGCCTCGAAGTGTTCTGGCGTGAATGCCATTTCGGCCGGCGCGATTGGCGCTTGGTTGAGAGGGAGTATGTCGTCTGCGTCGACGACGAGTGGCTCGTGCAGATAAGAACCGATACCTAAAGCTTGGCCGTGTTGCCGAAAATACATCGATCTGTCTTGGTGGCGTACGATCGGGTGCGTGATCTCCTCGATCTCGTCCGCGAGTTCGGGAAGCGGAACGGTTACGGCGTAGATGTGTTGCATGGGTGAGAGTGGAATGGGAACCCCCGCCATTCTGCCGATTTTGGGTGCCCAGATACCCACTGCGGAAACTACGATGTCGGTTTTGATGTCGCCATTAGCGGTTTTGACGCCGCGAACTCGCCCATCCGAGATGTCGAAACCAGCGACTTCGATGTTGCCAAAGAAGGATGCGCCTTTGGCTTCGGCGAATCGGGCCATCGCTTCGGTTGGTCGCACGGCATCGGTCTGGATATCGGACGGGACATGAATGGCGCCAAGGATGCGGTCGGAAAGCAACGGGAACAGACCTTGAGCCTCTTTGGTGCTCACCAAGTGGGCTTCCGTGCCCCAGCTTAGAGCCCAGCCAGCTTTACGCTTCAAGTCGGCCCAACGCTCGGGCGTCCACGCTACTTCGAGTGTGCCGACGGGGTTGACGACCGGTTCGCCGTCAAGTGTGAGATGTGGCCACAAGTCGATGGTGTACTGGGCGAAGTTCGTCATCGTCTTCGATGCGTTGATTTGGAAGACGCCACCGGGCGCGTGAGTCGTCGAGCCTCCGGTTTCGTATAACGGACCTTGGTCGACAACGACGATGTCTTTCCAACCGAGTTTGGTCAGGTGGTACGCGACGCTACAGCCTGCAATGCCCGCGCCGATGATAACGGCTCTGGCTTGTGTGGGCAGTTGGATTTCGGACATAGCGCGTTTGATAGATCGCTCTAAGGGTCGATTTGGAGGTCGTTCGAATATCGGACCGGATACGGTTCTGGGTCGCGCAATCTTCGATGTTGCTGAGGAACCTTGTCCAAATTCGATGCGATTCGTTCGCGAATACAGTCGATCGATTCCGAGGCGTTCATCCTGTGACCAGATTTCATAGTCGTTTTCAATTGCCCATCAGAATAGCCGACAGGTGCTGTGGAAGTGGACCGGGTGATCTCGTCTCCGCACATTATCCCGTCACTAAACTTGCGGTAGAACTGCTTCGCCCATGGGTGCGTGCGTTTGCCGGTGCTGGACTTGGTGATAGGGCGCCCGTTGAACTCCACCAGTTTGTAGACAGAGTCGATGTAAGGAGCATCGGCGGATGTGCCGAAGCGAGTGCCTACGCCGAAGGCGTCGATCGGGGCGTTCGATGCGACCAAGTCAGAGATACTGTATTCGTCTAGGCCTCCGCTGGCGAATATCCATATGTCGCGTAGACCTGCATCATCGAGCATCGTGCGCGCAGATCTTGCTAATTCGGCGAGGTCGCCACTGTCTAATCTGATTGCGTTCACCGTTTTTCCATTTTTGCGAGCACGTTGGGCTGCGTCGATGGCATTTTTCACACCTTCCAAAGTGTCGTACGTGTCCACAAGGAGAGTCGTTGTGTCGGGAAATTCGGAGGCGTAGGCGTCGAATGCTGCTAATTCGTCGTCGAACGCTTGGATGTAAGAGTGGGCCATCGTGCCGAGTGCCGGTATGCCAAACGACGCGGCGGCTTTAACGTTGCTCGTGCCTGCAAAACCGGCGATGTACCCTGTGCGAGCGGCTTCGATGGCAGATTCTTCGCTGTGAGTGCGGCGAGAACCGAAGTCCACGACTGGTCGACCTCCGGCAGCATGAACGATACGGGATGCTTTTGTGGCGAGCAGTGATGCTGTGGTGACGATGTTGAGTAGCATCGTCTCGACGATCTGAGCTTCGATCAAAGGCGCAGATACCTCCAATACGGGCTCGTCGGCGAACATGATCGTGCCTTCGGGAACAGCGCGAACGTGTCCTCTGAACTTGATTCCTTGTAGAAAGTCGACGAAATCTTCGTCCAGCAGAGTCAAGTCGCGAATTGCATGGATGTCGCGTTCGGAGAAATGGAAGTTCTCGAGGAATTCGAGCGCTTGATCGACGCCGCTTGCGATGTAGTAGCCGCGATTTTTAGGGTAGCCGCGAAAAAAGAGACTGAAGGTCGCATCGCCGTCGATTTGCCTACGCCAAAAGACCTGCGACATTGTCAGCTCGTACAGGTCGACGCTTAATTCTTTTCGGTAACCAGTCAAATGTCAATTGAAGGGTGCGTGATGTGGGTTGGTGCATACTTTAATCCTGACTTGAGGGCGAATCTGCGTAGAGCCGAACATTCGAGCGGAGAAACGAGATGGCAGAGCAATTGGAAACCGCGTTCGCGATGGACGCTGCGAGCATCAAGTTCGGTTTCGGGGTGACGGCTGAGTTGGGGTTCGAGATGAAGCGGTTGGGTGTGAAACGCGCGATGGTTTTAACCGATCAATCGTTGCTCGAATCGACAGCATTGACAACTTCGTTGGAATCGCTAAGGCACGAGGGAATCGAGTGTGTGGTATACGCGGATGTGAGCGTGGAGCCGACCGATGCTTCGTTCGCCGATGCTATTCGGTTCGCCGATCAGGGAGATTTTGATGGGTTTGTCGCCGTCGGAGGTGGTTCGGTGATGGATACGGCGAAAGCAGCGAACCTATATGACTCGCATCCGGCGGAGTTCGTCGAATATGTGAACGCCCCGATCGGCAGGGGAACACCGGTTCCAGGTGCCTTGAAGCCTTTGATCGCGGTTCCGACCACGGCAGGAACGGGCAGTGAAACATCCGGCGTTGCGATCTTCGACATGAAGGAGATGCACGCGAAGACTGGTATCGCGAACCGGGCGTTGAAGCCGAACATGGGGTTGGTAGATCCGGCAAACACTCGATCTATGCCACGTAACGTTGCGGCGTTCAGCGGGTTTGACGTGCTTTGCCACGGTCTTGAGTCTTATACGGCGTTGCCTTACACACAACGGGAGGCCGCTATCGATCCAGCGCATCGACCGGCGTATCAGGGATCAAATCCGATGAGCGATGTTTGGGCGGCGAAGGCGGTTGAGATTGTCTCGCAAAACATCCGGCGTGCAGTGAACAATCCCGAAGACGACGAAGCCCGGGCCAACATGTGCCTCGCTGCCACTGCTGCCGGCGTAGGTTTCGGGACAGCTGGTGTGCACCTGCCACATGGGATGTCATACCCGGTGGCTGGGAACGCACGGGATTTCCAGCCTGAGGGATATCCCGACGACCGTCCGATCATTCCTCACGGTTTGTCGGTGATTTTGAACGCGCCGGCAGTTTTCAGATACACGGCTTCGTCAAATTCGGCGCGTCACTTAGAGGCTGCCCGTTTGATGGGAGCAGATATTGATGGTGTTGACGAAACTGATGCTGGCGAGGTGCTGGCACAGCAGATCATTCAACTTCTTCAGGATCTTGATATGCCAAACGGTCTGAGGGGCGTAGGTTACGACGAATCCGACGTTGATGCCTTCGTGGCGGGGACGCTGCCGCAGCATCGTGTCACCAAGCTGGCGCCGAGACCGACCGGAGCTGCAGAGCTGCAATCGCTGTTCGAAGATTCGATGAAGCTTTGGTAAGCCTAAAACTGATCAAAGACAACTAGATTGAGGAGTACTCAGAGATGCAAATCGCAAGACGAATAATCGCCGCGTTTCTCATCATTACGGCTATCGCTGTGGCAGTGAATTTGGCGGCAACCCCGCTGTATCACGATGGTTCGGAAGAATACCCGGTTTGGAAGATTCTTAATTGGTTCATGGCGGCTGGCGTTGTTATCGCGTTGGCAGTGGGGATCGCACGCAAACGCGCCATCGACGGTGCCGAACCAGACACACTTACGTATCTGCGGACTTCCGCAGTGTTTTATGGTGCCATCGTGCTCGCGATGCTGTTTTTCTGGGAGTGGTTCTGGACGTTGAATCCCGACAGTGAGACGGGTTTGGCGGTCAATTCGCACATGATCTATTTCCCGATAACCGATGCGCTGTATACGGTGATCGCGCTGATCGTGGGTCGACGGATGTGGAGTGCCGGGGCCAACTAGCCTGGATGTGCACGAATCCTTTAGATCGCGTATGCATCGAGGCCTGAAACTGGTGCGCGGCTTAAACTCGTACCGACGGTGTGAATCATGGTGCGAGCTATTTCAACAGAGACCGATGTGTTGGAACTATTCAGCGCGCCGGTCGCGAAGTGGTTCAGAGAGTGCCACGGAACTGCGACAGAACCGCAACGTGAGGCGTGGCCGCAGATCAAGAGCGGCGAAAACGTCCTGATCCATTCACCAACAGGTTCCGGCAAGACCTTGGCAGCGTTCTTGTCGGCACTCGATTCCCTGTACTCTGATGCGGCCCTGACAAAGAAACGCGGTATCAGAACGCTCTACATCTCGCCGTTGAAGGCGTTGGGTTACGACGTCGAGCGTAACCTGCGAGAGCCGATGATTGGCATCGAAGAGGCAGGGAAATTGCTGGGTGCCGACATCCCCGAGGTGCGTGCGGATGTGCGGACGGGCGATACTCCTTCGTCTGCTCGTGCCCGAATGGTTCGTAACCCTCCGCACATACTGATAACGACGCCAGAATCTTTGTACTTGATACTGACGTCGCCTCGCGCGCAGAGCATCCTTAGCACGGTCGAAACAGTGATCGTAGACGAGATCCACACGCTGTGCGCCAACAAGCGCGGTGTCCATCTCAGCATCACGCTCGAACGACTAGAGCAGATAGCGCCTGGATTTCAGAGAATCGGACTTTCTGCGACGCAACGGCCCTTGAGCGAGGTCGCGCGGCTGTTGGGTGGACAGACCGTTGCGGTTGGCAACGGAAGCGTAGAGCATCTGCAGATCGAGCCTCGTCCAGTATCGATAGTCGATTGCCCCGGTTCGAAACGCATCGAGATCAGTGTCCACGGGATGCCAGAGGCGGCTGGCGCTGATCCGGGCTCGATCTGGCCCAAGCTGATACCGACGGTTTTGGATGACATCGAAGAACATGACACTACACTGGTCTTTGCCAACAGTCGGCGACAGGCGGAAAACACTGCTGACAGGTTGAATGCAGCACATGTCGCGAGACAAGGCGGCGAGGATGGAGGCTCAGTGGTTGAAACCGGATTCCTAGGTTCTGGCGAAGATGAAGGTCCGTTTATGGCGCACCATGGGAGCCTCTCGGATACCTTGCGAAGAGATATCGAGGAGCAGCTAAAAGCTGGAGAGTTACCCGCGCTTGTTGGAACGAGTTCGCTGGAGTTGGGTATCGATATCGGAAGTATCGATCTCGTCGTCCAGCTCCAATCGCCAAAGACCGTCACTCAGGGTCTTCAACGTGTCGGCAGGGCAGGGCATAGCGTCGGCGCAACTAGCCGCGGAAAGATCTATGCGACCCATCCCGAGGATCTCATGGAAGCCGTTGTCGTTGCCAAAGGGATGCAGCAGCGGCAAGTCGAAGAAGTGGCGGTGCCGCGAAACGCCCTTGATGTACTGGCGCAGCAGATTGTGGCGGCTGTTGCAGTCCAAGATTGGCGGATCAAAGACCTGTTTCGCGTGATCAGAGGCGCGTATCCATACGCCGATCTGAAATTCGAGAACTTCATCGGTGTAGTGAAATTGGTTGCCGGTCACTACCCGCGTGAATTGTTCTCATCGTTGCGTGCTCGTGTGCACTGGGACGAAACTCGTGATGTGTTGCAACAGCTACCCGGTACACGGATGATGGCGATCAGCAATGGCGGCGCAATTGTCGACCGTGGCGCGTTTTCAGTGGTGTTGCCAGACCGGAAAACGCGCATCGGCGAGTTGGATGAGGAGTTTGTGTTCGAGTCTGGCGAAGGCGACGCGTTCATGCTTGGGAGCCAGGTTTGGCGCGTAGCCACAATCGACGATGATCGCGTGATTGCGGAACCAGCGCCGGGCGCAGCTCCGAGGATGCCGTTTTGGCGCGGCGATTTTCCCTGGCGCCCGCTGGATCTTTCACACACGTTGGCGGCATTTCGCGCTGAAGTCTCTAAAAAGGTGAGACCTTACGTTCGAGATGAACACGCACCAACGGATGTCGTCGAGTGGTTGCAATCGGAGTACCCGGTCGATCAAGCCGGCGCGAGGCAGATCATTGATTACGTCCGGAGACAGATCCGATGGTCGGGCGATATCTCGTCACACAAGACAGTAATCGTTGAGACATACCAGGACTCGATCGGCGATCAGCGTATCGTGGTCCATTCTCCGTTCGGCGGTCGGATAAACGGTCCATGGTCGGTAGCGATCGCGCGTGAGTTGCAGCAGCGCAAAAAGATCGAGCCAGAGGTGCAGGTCTCAGACGACGGATTCATGTTCCGGTTGCCCGCAGCCGATGGCGATGCGCCAGTTGAATTCATCGGAGAGATGACTAGCCAGATGGCGAAGGAGCACGTCCTTGAAGGGATGATCGATTCACCGCTTTTCGGCGCAGTGTTCCGGCAGAACGCCTATCGAGCGTTGCTCCTGCCGAGCCTTGGCCAGTTCAGGCGTACACCGTTCTGGTTGCAACGATTGCGATCAAAGGACTTACTCGCCATCGCAAAGTCATTCTCGGATTTCCCGATCGTTTTGGAGACGTATCGCGACGCTCTTGAAGACTTCATGGATATGCCGGGTCTGGAACACATCCTCGACAACGTCGAATCAGGCGAAATTGAGGTCAAGTACGTCCATAGTGATGTCCCTTCGCCAGTTGCACGGGCGTTAGATCACAACTTCATCAACTTCTGGATGTACCAGTGGGATACACCGAAGGCTGAGCGCGGTCTGCATGCGTTGAATATCGACCGTGACGCCCTCGCTAAACTGTTCAAGAATCCTGAAGCCGCTGGGTTACTCCGTCCGGAGGCGATTGAGGACATCGCATCGCTTGCTGGTCGGACCGCGGTGGGTACGACTGCCCGAACCGAAACTGAGTTGGCGCAATTGCTCGCAGAAATCGGCGATCTATCAGACGACGAGGTCGCAGATAGGAGCAGCGTTGGTTGGGAGCAATGGATTCGCGCCCTCAATGCTCAGGGGCGCGTTGAGGTGATGGATTTTGTTGTCGACGGACAGATGCAGAAGAGGTGGGTAGCCACGTCGCTGGCGCATGAATACCGCCAAGCAATGGGTCGACCATACGATTACGCGGCCGTGCGCAAAGTGGTCGCCCGCTTCCTTGCCCGCAGCGGTCCGGTTTCGATCGCTGTCATGCAAAGCCGTTATCCGATTGCAACCGACGCGTTACACGACGCCTTGGATGAGATGTTGTCCGATTCGCGTGCGGCTAGGGGCTACTTCACCGACGAAACGGTTGAGGAGTGGATGGATATCTCGACGTTGGCGCGGATTCAAGAGCGCACATTGTCGATTCTCAGATCCGAAGTCGAACCCTCCGATCCGTTGGCCTACCAAGTCGCATTATTGACCAGGCATGGCATCTCTAGGTCGATGGAATCTTCCGGTAGCGATGCGACCGCTGATGCGGTTGATCTGCTCCAAGGGATTGCGATCGAACCCGAGCAGTGGGTGCGAAACGTGTTGCCAACACGGGTTGATCGATTCAGGAATATTGATCTGAACGGTCTGATCCAAGACGGTGAATTTACGTGGGTGTTTTGTCGCGATGACCAGCGAGAGGCGAAGCAAGTAGCACTCATAAGGAACGGTGATGCTAGGGCCTATCTGCCATCTGCCACCTTGGAGGCTATCGTCGCAAATCTTGATGGCTTGAATGGCGACGCGACCGATGTTTACCAATTCGTCGCGACTGAAGGTATCGCTGAATCGGAGACCATACTTGCCGGTATTCCTGAGATGACCCCGGCGAGACTTGCCGCAATACTTCGAGATTTGGCTTTGCGTGGGCTGTTGACTTGCGACTCGTGGTCGATTGCGATGTCGATATCTAGGTCTTCGGAGATGCGCGAAGCGGTGTCGACGCCTAAACGACAGATGCCCGGACGCGCGGCATCACATCTAAGAAACAGACGCAGTGCTAGGCGTGATTTTGCGCACAGGCTACGAGAGACGCAGGGAATTCTAGAGCCCGGTGCCAATTGGTCGACCACGGCCCGTTTTAGGTTCTTAGGACCGAATCTCAATACGGAGCAGTTGGCTACGAAGCGTGCCGAGATGCTTATACGGCGACATGGTGTGGTGTCCAGACGGTCGATCCAACTTGACAACTCGGGATGGGAGTGGCGTCCGATCTATGATGCGTTGAATTTGTTGGAGCTGCGCGGCAAGGTTCGTAGAGGCTATTTTGTTACCGGACTGCCGGGCGTCCAGTTTGCGCAGACCGATTTCATCGAGGCTATGCGATCCGTTGCGAACGATGATCACGCCGCAATGGAACCGTGCGCTGTCGCAACCAATGATCCGGCGTACGCGTTTGATCGGAACTTGGCGTCGATTTCGTCAAAATCGGGATCGGGACTTCTCGCTACGAGCCGAAGCCGCAGTACGAAGATTGTCTTCGTCGACAATCGCCCCGCTTTGGTTGCCCACTCGAATGGTTCGCGAATCGAGACTGCTGATGTTTCGGAAGACGTTATCGAACAGGCATTGATGGCGTTAATCCAGGCTTTCACCGAATCCTCCAGTACCAGTCGCGTGGTCATCGCGGAGTGGGACGGGGAACCTGCAATCGAATCACCGGTTGCCGAGACGCTGTCAAGAATCGGTTTCCGTCGTAACTATCCCAACATGGTTTTCGACGCCGTGAGCGCGGCGGCGCAAAGACGTTAAATCGGCGGCATAGAAAACAATTTAGTCAGACCGTCGTATCTCAATATGTTGAGAGAGATTTCGGAGTTCTTATGTGCCCAAGGTGAACTAAAGCCGAATGTGCAAGTTTTATAAGTGTGAGTAAGCGACCCAGAAAGGAACCGTTCAACTATGAGACACACCGAGGAAGCCACGGCAGTAACCAACGCCGGCAACTTTCAATACCGAATCATCGGCGACGACTTGCAGATGCTTGAGATCCGACTGGCGCCGGGCGAAGAGGTGATCGGTGAGGCTGGTGCCATGATGTACATGGAACCGAGTATCGAATTCGACACGAAGATGGGCAAGCGTCCCGGCGGAGGCGGAGGTGGATTGCTCGGCGGAATCATGAACGCCGGTGCTCGCATGTTGGCGGGAGAGAGCATCTTCGTGACACATTTCAAGAATCAGGGAAACCAGGGCCAGATAGTCGCCTTTTCTTCTGAAGCACCGGGCAAGATCGTTTCCATCGACCTAGGCAGTCTTGGAGGCACAGTCCTCGCCCAACGAGACGCGTTCCTATGCGGTTCACCTGATACCGGAATCACGGTTGCTTTTCAGAAGAACTTGGGTGCGGGCTTCTTCGGAGGTGAAGGCTTCATTCTCCAAAAAGTGCAGGGCGGCGGGCACATCTTCATGTCTGCTGGTGGCACCATCATCGAAAGAGAGCTACGAGGTGAGAGACTTCGGGTCGACTCCGGTTGTATCGTCGCGTTCCAAGACGGCATCGACTACGACATCCAACGCGCGGGCAACCTCCGCTCGATGTTCGCCGGCGGCGAAGGATTGTTCCTGGCGACCCTGCAAGGTCACGGCAAAGTTTGGCTGCAGTCGATGCCGATCGGTCGCCTAGCTCACCACATCTATTCGAAGATGCCGAGCAGCCAGTAAAGCCTTGTGACCCGGGGCGGCGGTCAAGCCGCCGCTCCGGTCGCGACTACTTCGTTTCGACGCTCACCAACGAATAGCTCGTGCTGCGTCCGCCTGCACGACCGCGCTCGAGTATCCCTTTATCGATCAAGTCAGTGATGTCTCTGAGGGCCGTATCCTGAGAGGATCTAGTCATCCTCGCCCATTTAGTGGACGTCATCTTTCCGTGGAAACCGTTTACTAGGCGTCTCAAGACTTTGCGTTGCCGATCGTTGATCTCGATGTCGGCGATACCGTCCCAGAACCTAACCTTCTCAATCACCGACGTTACGGTCTCGTGCGCATCTTCGATGGCGCGCCCTAGGCAATCCAAGAACCAGACCATCCAGTTAGTGATGTCCATGGCACCTTTCTGGGTCAGCCCAAGGATTTCATAGTAGTTGGCTCTTTCTTTACGAATTTGAGCCGACATGCTGTAGAAACGTTGCGAGATGCCGTCGGATCTGGCCAAAGTCAAGTCCGCGATCGCTCTGGCGATGCGTCCGTTGCCGTCGTCGAAGGGATGGATGGTGACGAACCACAGGTGAGCGAGCCCCGCCTTTAGTATGTTGTCCGATTTTTCCAGCGCGTTGAACCACTGCAAGAAGGCTTGCATCTCGTGTTCGAGCCTGTCTTCCGACGGAGCTACGAAGTGGACGCGTTCGCGGTGTCGAGGACCGGATACGACCCGCATCGGTCCTCTGCCCGGCCTGCGCCAGTCACCGATGGTTATGCGCTGCCCTATGGCATCCCATCCGGCGGGGAACAGCCGCGCGTGCCAACTGAATAGCCGCTCTCTAGTCAGTGGAGCGTAGCAATTCCCGGTAGCGTCGATCATCAGGTCGACGATTCCTTCTACGTTTCGGCTGGAGGGTACCGGCCCTCCGACGTCGATGCCAAGGCGAGAAGCGACCGACGAGCGGACTTCATCGATGTTGAGGACTTCGCCTTCGATCTCGCTGGTTTTGACGATGGTATCGGTCAGCGCATTTAACTCGGCCTCTTGCTTGAGATCGAAACCGATATCGGCCATGCGACCAAGTAGGAGGCCTTGCTGGTGCCTTATCTCTGCGAGTTGATCGATGAGTGTGTCTTGACGCCAGGTAAAGTTCGGCCAATCGGGTAGTTCGTGTATGTATGTTGTGCGGAGCATATGCGGAGATTATACAACGTAATCTCCGTATCCAGCACTATTCTACGCAAAATTACGGAGAATAGGAGGGTTAATCTCCGCATCCGTGCGGTGAATAGGCGCCTTAATCTCCGCAAAGCCGAAGAATGAAACTGAATTGAGCCCGAATGAGCTAACCCCGCGCCATCTCGTCGTGCAAGATCCGCATGATCTGGTGATGGCTCATACCATCGTCTTTGAGCTGCGTGTAACGCGCTTCGTCGATGTTGCTACGGTCCAAGAATCCGCGGATATCGTAACGGCCAGGTTCTTCGACGACGACTTTGCTTTCCTCGATCATCAGATCGAGCGGATACTCCTGTTCCTCCATCGGCAAGTGTATGACCTTATTCTGACGTGCCGATTCATACATCGCCATCATGATCTCTACCGTGTCGCGGGCGATGTGACCAGCGTTCCGGTGTTCAGGACCCCCATCCAACCAGCGCACGAGCTCTTCGACCTGTTTGGCGTTCATATTGCCGCCGATCGCTTGGTCTCCCTCCTGCAGATTAAGATCGACATCTTGCCATCCGCCCGTTTCAGCGTTAAAGAGCTTGAGAATCGTCTCACGGACGTGCAACATGCCCTCTGTGCCTCGGATAAAAAACTTGCCCGCGTCGCAATCGTTGTCCCAAAGGTCAGATTGGATGAAGAACTGCAACGGATCGTCGAACATCGCCAATCCGATGCAGCAGTCTTCGATCGGCGTGTTTCGTTCGAACTTGTCTGTAGTACGTTGGACCGCGCCCATCACCCATCTTGGTTTGGGATCGCCGAGGATGAACTTCGCACCGTCGATGGAGTGCGTCGCCCAATTGGCAAGGCCTTCTTTAACCCGGATATCTACGCGGAGCGGGATGCCGATCGCACCATCTTCCACCAGCTCTTTAGCCTTGTTCCATCCCGGAGTGAATCTCCGCTGGTGGCTTATGACCAGCTTGGTGTCGTTCGCTTCGCACGCTTCGACCATGCGGTTGGCCCGACCCATCCCAATTGCCATAGGCTTCTCACAGATGATTGCCTTGATCGAGGGATAGCCAGCCGCTTCGACAGTCAGTGGGTCGTGAAGCAAATGCCAGGTGCAGATGCTGACAATATCCGGCTCAGCATCGTATGCGCACTCCTCCAATGTGGCGTATGAGTTCGGAATGCCCCAGTCGTCCATGTACATCTGACGGGCTTCCGGAATCGGATCTACACATGCAACGACGTCAACGTCGTCAACCATCGAGTACCCGTCCATGTGGGCGTGAGCGATACCACCACAACCAACAATCGCTGCCTTGTAACGACCAGTCATCAGAGAAAGCCTTTCGTTTTCAACACCCTTGATCTGCGGGCGGTTTCATTCGCATCAAATAGGATATGCGAAACTTTCGGCAACTAGCCAGATCAGATTTCAACGGGAGCGTCATCGTGATTTCATCCAAGACCGCGCTGATCGTAGTCGATGTGCAAAACGATTTCGTCGATCCTGTCGGGAACCTATCGGTCGAAGGTGCTGCATCGGTAGTGCCGAGCATCAACGACAAGGTAGGTGCCGCGATCTCAAAAGGTCAACTTATTGTTTACACCCAAGATTGGCATCCTAAAGTGACTCCACACTTCGCGAAAGACGGTGGCATCTGGCCAGTCCATTGCGTTGCCGAGAGTTGGGGTGCAGCGTTTTATCCGAAACTAGACGTGGCAGTGGACGCCGAGATCGTCCGAAAGGGCACTGGCGGCGAAGACGGGTATTCCGGGTTTTCGGTTCGCGATCCCGAAACCGAAACCGAAACAGATACTGCCATGGAAAGCATCCTGAACCGGTACGGCGTTCAAACGGTTGAAGTCGTAGGCATCGCAACCGACTACTGCGTCAAGGAAACCGCAATTGATGCAAGCAGGCGAGGTTTCAACACCGTCGTGTATCGGAGCTGCATGAAGGGAGTCGATCTCCAATCCGGCGACTCCGATAAGGCTATCGAGGAGATGATCTCAGCAGGCGTCGAGGTGCGTGACGCTTAGCCGCTTCGACGGAAAAGTCTGAAAAACCTTTCCTGGTACTCTTCAAACAAACCCCATCGCGTCAACTCTTCGTGCACGACTGAGGGATCTACTTCTCCACGGTGAGCTCTCTGCAGAAGGTCTTCGATCCGCAGTCGTGCGTCCCTAGGAACTCCGCCTTCGTCGTCGAAAAGTTTCCGCTCTTCCAATTCGCTGAAGTTGGTTTGCGCCGATTGGTTGGTGAACTCGTAGATGAACTTCATCACCGAAACGTCCCACAACTCGTCGACACCTAGCAACACGGTGTGAAGCTGCTTCTCTTCTTTTTCAAGCTCGTCCCGGATTTTGGATGCGACCTGCGCCGGCTCTCCCGCAACAGTATCGGTGGATTGCGGCTCGTTCTTGTACTTGTAGAGAAGTCCTTGCGAATCGGCACCGTACCGATTGGTCAAGTAGTCGAGGTACTCCGAAGCCTCTTTGCCGAACCCCTCGGTCTTCGAAAGGTAACCAGGAGTCACAATTTGGGGACGGTCAGCCTTTACCAATCCGTGCCGAATGACGGTGTCTTGGTGTTCTTCTTCGAACAACCCCTCGTATACCGGCTGGGAGACGACGTGGTAATTGATTACCGTCGAGCCAAACGTTGACAAGGCTCTGCCCGGAGGCTTGACGATCCGCGTCATCGCGATCGCGCGTTCGATCTGCGGATCTAAATTCCTTGGTCTTTGAGGTTCTAACACGATGGATGATGTCCCAATCAGACTAGCTGTCAGGTTATTGCAGCGGTTGACCTTCTGTGATCTCGATGCGCTGATTCACCGCAACAACGCCGTCGATCGTCTGGTCCGTGCCGCTAGGCCATTCAATCCGAATCGTGTCGACCTTGTCCGCATCACCGAGACCAAAAGTCAATTCCAGACTGTTCATCGACAGGAACGTAGAACTGCCAGTAAGTTCCTGCACCTGCTCGCCTTTTGAGCCGTCAGGGCGTGAATATTCCACGAAGACGCGCGCACCAATTCCATCGGCGTTGCTACCACTATCGCCTTCTAACATGCCACCGATAAGGCGAATGGTCAACCAGCTGCGTTCGCCCCCAGCATTCATCCACATGAAAAGGGGACCAGGTTCCCAGTTGCATTCGTCTTGACCCACTAAACGACATCCGTTGCTGTTGGTGCCGATGAGGTCCACATAGCCGTCGCCATTCAAGTCGCCTTTGGCCAACCCCTTTCCGTTTTCGTGAAACGCGGGGCTAATCCTTTGATCCGCACGATCGAAGTTCGGATCGTCTGGATCCAATACCGAATAGTCAACACCTAGGATGTCGAGAACTCGGGCTTCGACGGTGATGTCTTGGAAATCGCCGGCTCCGTTCCCCCTCAACATGCGTCCCGCTCCGGGGAACAGGTGACCACTCGGCGCCTCGCCGCGATCAGACATGGCTCCCAGCCAGTAAAGATCTTGATCGCCGTCATTTTCATAGTCGAAGAACACGGTGCCGAAACCGAAATCGTATGCAGCGAGTCCCGTGGGAACCTGCCACTCTTCGTTGATCTGCGTCGGATCCAGCGCCATCGGCGGCATCACCTCGTTTGGCGCTACATAGGTGGCTCCCGCGATGTCGTTGAACACTCCCACGGTCCCGACGCCTTCGACTTCGCGGACACCGTCGTTCCTCAGCAGGAAATGGAAACACGTCCCCCAGCCGTACTGGTGCCCATAGGCGCAGTCACCTGAAGGTGTGGTGGGTGCCTCGCGGGTAAGTGGGTGGTATCCGATGTTCGTGACGAAGATGTCGAGGTCCAGATCGCTGTCGTAATCACCGAGTGCGAAACCCATCCAAGCACCCATCATGTCGATGCCCATCGCTCGACTGATCTGAGTAAACTTGACCTCGTCTTTTGTGGAGTCGTTGCGGAACACCTTCAATCGGCTGCCATCGTCTGCGAGCCAGACATCTGCGTCGCCGTCATCGTCATGGTCGAAGAACAGCGCTGCGAGCGTCTGACCTGTAGGTTCGCCGACATATTCTCCTGAGGCATCGATCAGATCCGGGTTGTAACCCGGCACTATCTCGCCGGTTATCGGATCCGGCCAACCGATGTCATCCCCGAACGGGTCGCGCATAAGAATAGGGCCGTAAATCAGTCCTGCTTCTTCGGTAACGTCGGAGAAAGTCAGATCGCCGTTATTCAAATACAGGACGTTGTAGTGGCCGTGATGATCAGGGCGGTTGAACCAGAGAAAGTCTTGATCAACCCGATTGCTGATGAAGATGTCGATCCATCCGTCATTGTTGACGTCAGAACACCCGACACTGAATGCGGATCGCAAGTTCGCTGCATCCCCTAAAGCCGATTCAGTGATCTCTTCGAAGGTACCGTCGCCGTTGTTGCGGAACAACCGATCTTTGATTATGGCGGGAAGATTCGAGTAGAACCGAGCTGCCCGATAATCCAAGTTGTCGCCGATCCGGCCGTACGAAGCGACGTAAAGGTCCTGGTACCCGTCGTTGTCGATATCGCAGGCGGCCACCCCCGTGCTGTTCGCAACCGGAAGATCCACGCCAGCCTCTTCAGCTACCTCAGTATAGACATGATCGCCATCATTTCTAAACAACCTGTTGGGCCCGCCGGTGGTATCAGGCAACAAGGCTTCAGATTCGGCCGAAGTCACGTAAAAATCCATGTCGCCATCGCGGTCATAGTCGAAAATCGCCACGCCAGGATGCCGGTTCTCGATCATCCACAAGTCTTCGCCGGTCTCGGGGTCTACGAGCACCAGCGGGGCGATGTTTGTGAACGGTGCAACCGGTTCGTTCATCATCTCATCAAGAGATTCCACTGAAGACGAATCTCCGGTGGGTGGTGCCGCTTCGGGTAGTTCCGGTGTTGAAGTGGCCGGTGGTTCGGTGGATATCGGCGTGGCAGTAGGCTCTTCGGATGTGCATCCCAGGGCGGTCCAAATCACCGAAATCCCCACGAATGAGATCAGAAACCCGCGCAGAATTCGCGCTGTTTTGGAACGGAATGGTTGAATGTTGTCGATCATCGGCGTCGAACGTAGCGGTGGCGCGATGCACCTAAGATTTTCAGCGTACAACACGCTGTACCGTATCCATACGTGTCAACGGGCGGTTAGGTTTGACGCTTTGGGACGAGCAAATTAGATTTAGAGACTGCGTGGCATCAGCGCATGTTCCAATTTGTCTTGGCATATCGCGGAAGCTACAAGCTGTTCCCGAGAAACACATGGAGGTCAACCCTTGAATTTTGATTTGAGAAAGGCTCACAAGAGCTTGTTGTTATTGCCGATAATGGCGATCGCGGCATTCGCGGTGGCCTGTGGCTCACCTGAACCCGAGACGATTATTCAGACCGTCGTCGTTGAGAAAGAGGTCGAAGTCGTCAAAGAGGTCGAGGTGGTCAAAGAAGTTGAGGTTGAGAAGGAAGTCGAGGTCGTTAAAGAGGTGGAGGTCATCAAAGAGGTCGAGAAGGAAGTCGAAGTCGTCAAAGAAGTCGAAGTCGTCTCGGCCGTGCCCCGCAACAAGACTGTTGTGGTTGGCACACGCTTCGGCGGCGGCGTAGCGCTTCGTATGTGGAGCCCTTACGCACTTGGTGGAACCCACCAGAAGGGCGTTATCTTCTTCCATGAGCCGCTGTTTTACGCTGACAGCCTCAACGGCAACAGCTACCCCTGGTTGGCTGAAGATTTCTCCTACAACTCGTCCGCAACTGAGTTGACCTACAACCTAAGAGATGGTGTGCTCTGGAGCGACGGAGAAGAGTTCAACGCCGAAGACGTGGCATACACGTTCAACACCCTCGCCGCATTGGGCAGCGAGGTTCGTGGCGGCGGAGTATTCCAAACCTTCGTTAAAGAAGCTGAAATCATTGACGATCTGACGGTAAAGATCCACTTCAACTTCCCGGCGCCGAGGTTCCACGCCGAAGTCGTTATCTACAAAGGCGACTCGGGCACCTATATTGTTCCGCAACACGTCTGGAACGACAAAGACTGGGCCGAATACGACGCTTACAACGACGGTGCTGGCCCTGTGACGACGGGTCCCTGGCGACTGTCCTACTCCGACAACTTCCGCCGAGTTTTGGACCGCGTGAAGAACTGCGACGACTACTGGGGCTGCGCCACCGGATTTGTGCCGTTCCAAGAAGTAGAGCGCTACGTGCTTTACAACATTGACGACGACACTCAGTTCGCACAGGCGATGATCACAAACCAGATCGACGAGACACACGACCTGCGTGTCGATACCGTCGAGACGATCCTACGCGAGAACCCCAACACGACCACCTACACTGGCCGCGATCCAGATGGCGAGTACGGCATGGTTTCGTGGTGGCCGATCTCGCTGCACTTGAACAACCTCCAGCCGCACCTCGAAAACCCCAGCGTTCGCAAAGCGATCACCAAGTACATCGACCGCGACCGGCTTAACGCTCAGGCATACCTGAACAAAGGTCGTATCAATGACTGGCCCTGGCCGCAGTACGCGGGTCTCAAGCACGTAAACGAGGCAATGGAGCCTCTGGCCGAAGAGTACGAGGTCGGTCAGTACGACAAAGACGCCGCCGACGCCCTTATGACAGAGGCAGGTTACTCAAAGAACTCCGACGGCTTCTGGGCTGACGCTGATGGCAACGTCGTAAAGTGCAACATCATCAGCTCCGCTCACTTCACCGACCTCGGTCCTGTAGTTGCCGCGTTGTTGGAGCAGCACGGAATCGAGTCATCTTGGGCGCAACCGCCGGATGTTTGGGCGCGAAACGGCAAGGGCGGCGACTATGAGTGCACTCTAGTAGGGCACAACGGTTCGCAGTCTGGTGACATCTACCGATCGTTGCTGATGTTCACGACCGACTCAGGCGCAAACCGCTGGTCGTACTCGAATCCCGAATTCGACTCAGTCGTCGCCTCGATGGCTGAGGAACCGGACGTCGACAAGGTTCTGGAACTCACCGAACAGGCACTTCGGATCTGGTTGGAAGACCAGCCGGATGTCCCGCTGGTAGAATTCTTCAACCGTGTGACTCGTAACGAGTACTACTGGGAAGGCTGGCCCGGCGACGCTACTGGCTACGAGCCTTACATGAACGGAATCCACCCGCACACTGGCTTCCCTTACATCCTGAGTAAGCTGGAAGGAACCGGCAGGGAATAGGAATAGTTCGCGTTTCTCGGAAACGCGGATAGCTTCGACGCCGGCTGACGACTCCCTTAGTCCGTTGACCGGCGTCGTGAGTTCGCAGAAACTCAATCGGCGCCCGATCGGGAGGGGCGATTCCGATATCGTTGGGGGAGCGCGCTTCGCGACGCGGCGAAGCGATATGTCATTGATATGACGGTAGATTATCTGGCGAGACGAATCGGTATGTTCGTGGCGGTGATTTTCGTCGCCACGTCTTTCAATTTCTTTCTTCCCAGATTCACTGGGCAGGACCCGATCGCCACACGTCTGGAACTGCTCGCGGCAGAAGGCGTGACGACACGTGCCGAAGATTACAAAGCGTTGATCGACACGTATAACGCGAAGTTCGGACTTGATCGCCCTTTGGTTCTCCAATACCTGACGTACTTGTCGACCGCGGTTCGGTTCGATTTCGGAAACTCGATAACCAAGTACCCGACACGAGTGAGCGAACTCGTTAACCAAGCGATGCCTTGGTCCATCGGATTGCTCGTAACCTCCACTTTGATCGCCTTCGTAGTGGGGACGTTAGGCGGCGCCGTGTTGGCTTGGCAATACGGCCCCAAGGCAGCTTTTGAACTCATATTGCCGCCGTTTTTCCTGCTAGCTGCCGTCCCTTACTATCTTCTGGGATTGATACTCATCTGGCTCCTGGCGTTTCAGGCGAAACTTCTGCCGTTGGGCGGCGGATATTCACCGACGACGCTCCCCGATTGGAGCGATATTGGATTCATGCTGGAGGTGTTCAGGCATTCGCTCTTACCAGCATTGTCGATCGTCCTGGCGTCAATAGGGTTCTGGGCGTTGGGCATGCGATCAATGATGATCACTATGCAGGGCGAAGATTACATGCTGCAGGCGGAAGCCAAAGGGCTCACAAAGACGAGGACCTTTTTCCGCTACGCAGTGCGCAACGCCGTATTGCCTCAAACCACCGCGCTAGCGCTCACGTTGCCGCACGTCGTTTCAGGCGCGATATTGGTCGAGCGGATTTTTGGATATCCCGGGATCGGTCGCGTCCTCTATGAAGCGATTACAGGCTTCGACTACTTTGTGATCCAAGGGGTCGTGTTTATCATCGTCCTCGCCATCGCCTTCGCCATGCTGGTGATCGATGTCATATACCCCTTGCTAGATCCTCGGATCAGCTACTCCTCAGCGTAAAGACCAATGGCAACGACTGCGTCGACAGAACCTGTCGGATCACCCCACAGCACAGCCGGATCGGATGCGTTGATGCGCGCCACGGGTTTCGGGCGCTACATGAAACGAAACCCGTCCATCATCGCCGGGATCGTGTTGCTCGCGATCATCGCTCTGTTCTGGACATTTGGGACGATCATGACGGCTCCGGAAGATGCTAAAGATCTCGCGTTCGCACCCCCGAACAAGAAACCTTCGCTGCAGAATCCGCATCCCTGCTACGCATCGGAAAACCCGCGCGAACTCTGTTTCGCGTACGACAACGAGGAACGACCACACCTGCTCGGCACTGATCGTCTTGGTAAAGACATTCTCGCTTCGTTTTCTCAAGGAATCCCCCAGACCGTCATGATCGGACTGATCGCGGGATCGTTGGGGACCGTCGTGGGAACACTCTTGGCATTCGCCGCCGGATACTACGGGGGAGTACTCGACGCGACCATCAGGTTCATCGTCGACACGTTGCAGACGATTCCGGGGATATTGATCCTGATCATCATTACGATCGCGTGGCGTGAAGTGGGCGGTGGCGAAATGACCTTCATCCAACTGTCGCTGATCATCGCCATGCTCGCTTGGCTCGGGCCAACCAGGGTCGTGAGATCTCAAGTCCTCGTAATGAAGCAGAGGTCATACGTCGAGATGGCGAGGTTGTCGGGGATGAGCGGCCCCGAGGTGATTGTGAAAGAGATGGTCCCTAATCTGATGCCGTTCATCGTGGCCAACTTCGTGCTCGCAGTGTCGTCCGCGATCCTGGCGTCAATCGGACTCGAGGCGTTGGGTCTCGGAGACTTTAGCTCGAACACGTTAGGGATGATGATCTACCACAACATCTGGTACGGATCGCTCGTCAATGGCTGGTGGTGGTGGTGGTCACCGCCAATCGTCGTGATTGTCATCCTGTTCATCGGTCTGTTCATGCTCTCGCGCGGAATGGACGAATGGGCAAATCCCAGACTGCGCAGGCGAGTGTAGATGGCGCAGTCGACGACGGTTCAGACGGATAGGACACCCCCGGCATCGGTCGAAGACCTTCGGGAATCAAGGTACTCGGTGGAAAGCGGATTGCCGGCGATTGATGTCAGGAACCTACAGGTCTATTACGACTCGGAAGCCGGTACAGTCAAAGCCGTAGACGACGTCAGCTTCGTGTTGCAACCGGGCCAACGGCTAGCCCTCGTAGGCGAATCGGGTTGTGGCAAGACTACCCTCGGAATGGCGTTGATGCGCCTGACCAAACAGCCCGGTTACATCGCGGGCGGCCAAGCCCTGCTCGACGGCGTTGACCTGGTGGATCTCGGCGAGGAGGACATGCGCTTGGCGCGACTGCGCGACATCGCACTAGTCACCCAGTCGGCAATGAACGCGCTGAACCCAGTGATGTCGATACAAGACCAGATCATCGATGGTTTGGTCGATCACGGCATCAAAGACTCCAAACCCCAGCTTCAAGAACACGTCAGATTTCTGCTGCGACGAGTTGGCCTTCGCGATCAGGTTGCCCGCATGTATCCACATGAACTCAGTGGTGGGATGAAGCAACGCGTGGCGATCGCCACCGCGACAAGCATGAACCCAAAGGTCATCGTCGCAGACGAACCAACCAGTGCACTAGACGTCGTAGTGCAGCGCCAAGTCATGACCACCCTCAGCCGCGTCCAACGCGACACCGGCGCAGCAGTGATCTTGATCGGCCACGACATGGGTCTTGTCGCACAGTTCGCAGACCGCATCGGCGTGATGTACGCCGGCAAGCTGGTCGACATCGGCACAGTTGAACAGATCATCGCAAATCCGAAACACCCATACACGCGGATGCTCATCAACAGCGTTCCCGACCTCGAAAGCAGACGGGAGCGACTGGAAGGGATACCCGGCATCCCGCCGCCGCTGGTAAATCTGCCGCCCGGCTGCGTCTTCGCTCCAAGATGCCCGTTCGCCCAAGAGCCATGCGCCGAGATCGAGCCGAGACGTTTGGAGATTGAAACCAAGCGATGGGTGACGTGTCACATTTTCGACGACGACGTAGCGGTGACGGAGGATGCAATTGCCTAACCTCCTCGAAATGCAGAACGTCACTAAAGTCTTCGGCGGCGGTATCTTCAATCGTTCCAACACTACCGTTGCCGTAGAGGACGTCTCCTTCGCGATCACCTCCGATCGCCCCACGATCACAGCAGTAGCAGGAGAGAGCGGCAGCGGCAAAACCACCCTGTCCCGCCTTTTACTCGGCGTAATCAAACCGACAACCGGCAACGTGATCTACGAAGGACAAGACGTCGCTACGCTGTCTCGAGCAGCCCGACGAAACTTCCGGCGCGAGGTCCAACCGATCTTCCAAGATCCGTTCGAGGTCTACAACCCGTTCTACAAGGCGGACCACCTGCTGCATGTGGCCATCGAGAAATTTGGGCTCGCCAGCTCTCGTGACGAAAGAACGCACCTCATCAGAGAAGCCTTGGAAACGGTAGGGCTTCGCCCCGACGAGATGTTGGGCAGATACCCGCACCAGCTCAGCGGCGGTCAGCGTCAGCGAATGATGGTCGCTAGGGCTCTGCTACTCAAGCCCCGCATCATCTTGGCTGATGAACCCGTCTCGATGGTCGACGCTTCGCTGCGCGCGACAATCCTCGAGTCGATCCGCACACTGAACCGAGACCTCGGCATCTCAGTCGTCTACGTCACCCACGACCTCACAACCGCCTACCAAATCTGCGACGACATCCTCGTGATGTACAAAGGCTCGGTCGTAGAGCAGGGCAGTGTCGAGCAAGTGATCCGAGACCCTAAACACCCGTATACCCGATTACTCGTTGAATCAATCCCCCAGATGCGAACGGACAGCGGATGGGAAGAGGGTGCTGAAGACCTCCTCTCAATCGACGAATCGGGCGTAACCACAGGCTGCAAGTTCGCCGACCGTTGCCCGCAAGTCATGGAAAAGTGCCACGACGAACACCCCGCCGCGTTCCAAATCAACGACGATCGCGTTGCCAGCTGCTACCTCTACGACGAACAAGCCGTCGCAACCGCAAGTTAGGCCAAACTTCATGCCAGACAACTCAAAACCCAACATCGTCTACATACAATCCGATCAGCACAACCCGGCGGTAATCGGGGCGTACGGCGACCAGATCGTCGAGACCCCAAATCTCGACCGCCTAGCTACACAAGGCGCCATCTTCACCGGCGCGTACTGCGGCTCCCCCATCTGCGTCCCATCCAGAACCTCGCTCGTAACCGGACGCTACCCGCACGAGACCGAAGTCTGGACAAACGACCAGATCCTCAGTTCCGCAGTCCCGACCTACGCCCACTCTCTCGGCGCCGCGGGATACGATCCGGTGCAGATCGGCAGAATGCATTTCAACGGCTCCGACCAACTCCACGGCTTCTCCCGACGCTACGTAGGCGACCACAGCCCAAACTACCCCGGAAGCCCCCGCCCAGTCGATCATGGGCAGCTGCATGGCACTGCTGGTCCTGCACGCGTCAGCTTGGAAGCTTCCGGACGCGGTCAGAGCGCGTACGAAGTCCACGATGAATATGTCACCCAATCCGCGGTCGATTACATCAACAACAAAGGAATAACCCGACGCTCCGGCCTCGACGATTCGCCTCTTTGCCTATCAATCGGATTAATGCTCCCACACCAACCATTCGTCGCTAGGGCAGTGGACTACGACAAATACGAAGGTCGCGTCGGAATGCCCAACATTCCCGCAGATCCCATCGAGAACTGCCACCCCTACATCCAATGGTGGCGCGAACGCACCGGCATCGTCGAAGTGACTGAAGAAGAGATCACCCGTGCCCGAACCGCCTACTGGGCTTTGTGTGACCGCACCGATCAGTTGATCGGCGAAATCCTAGACGCGCTCGAAGCCAACGGCTACATGGACAACACCATCATCATCTACACCTCCGACCACGGAGAGCAAGTGGGCGAGCACGGTCTCTGGTGGAAGCAGACCTTCTACGAGGACGCCGCCCGCGTTCCAGCGATCGTCTCCTGGCCTGGTCGTATCGCTGAAGGCCGGGTCATTGACACGCCGGTAGACCAATTCGATCTCGCCGCCACGATGATCGCCGCCGCCGGAGCGCAACCACTCCCGCAATCTCACGGCATGAGCGTCATCGACCTCGTCAACAACCCTGCAACTGCCGATTGGAAAGATGCCGTCTTCAGCGAATACTGCATGAACGATTCCTCCGTCGGCTCCGGCATCTCCGCAAATCTCGGCGGCGCAGACATCCACGCCCGCCCCGGAGGAGTGCAGAACCGCATGATCCGCTCCGGCGACTGGAAACTTAACTACTACCACGGCTTCGAACCCCAACTTTTCAATTTGGCAGACGATCCTCAAGAACTTAACGACAGGGCTCAAGATCCCAGTTGTAAGGGTGTGCGAGATGATTTGATGGACCGGGTTCTAGACGGTTGGGACCCGGACCACATCGCCGCGAGAATGCGCATCCTCAAGTCAGAACAAGAACTCATGGAAGCATGGGCCAAAAACATCGATCCACCCGACGTCCTCAGATGGAATCTGCGCCCCGAGATGGATTATCTGGACTGACGAGCGTTGAATCGCCGCCGTTTACCTCACTCCTGACATATCGTCTGAATCCCCAAATCGCCGCCGCGAAAAAGCCTATTACTATCGCGGCGTACCCAATCAACGCGAACCAGTAGGTCCACAGCCAGTTGCTGAACGGGATCGATCCAAGGAACGGGAAACTCGAACCATAGAATCGGTCTTCGGACGGATCGGCGATGATGGCCAGTTGATCGTCGACTATCAGCTGGAATGACGGGAATGGATAGTGAAACACCACCATCAAACCTGCCGTGAGGCAAACACAAGGCAACAACAATGACGCCCAGCTAGACACCGGGTTGAACATGGGAACGGTTCGTGCACGGTGCAAGATAGCGATCACTGTCTCGGCTATAACAAATCCGATCCCTAACGCAACCGAAAAATCTCGGAAGATGGCAAGCACGCCTCGAATCGCGAATCCTCTGTCGCTCCATATCACGACCGTTGGTTCGATCCAATGGAAGATACCGACCAGCCAGGCGGTTCGCCCGAAAGTTATCGTCAATCCTGTCAAAGCGACTATTCCAACGACGAACTGGACCGCTCTCCTAATCGGAGTCGACTTTCCCGATGCAGCAATAACCAAAGCAGTCGCAGCCGCAGCACCGATCAGTGCCAATGTCAACGTCTGTGACACTGTTCTCAGTGCGAAGTCGAACGTTGCGTGATGAGACGGCGCGTTGCGGTGCAGATAGTAAAGATCCAAGCAACGCTGACTAGAATTGAGATCGCGTTCTTCGGGTGTAAGCTCTCTTAGGGACATTGACAGCTTTGAACGCACTTCTCTTGCGCATTCCCACACTTCGATCCTTTCTTGCCAGGACTTGGCGGCAGGACTTTCCCGACTGATACTCGAATCATGAAGCAGGTATCGTACGCTTGGCCAAGCCTGATAAACGGCGAATCGCGCGATCATAAGTAACGCCACGATCGCAATGATCCCGGGTAGCCAACGCCGCAACTTCACAATCGCAACCGAATCTGCGAAAGATCGATCATGCACGGTCTCAGGCTCCTTGAGTTCCGTCTGATCGGGGCCGTCTTCGGAAGGAACCGCTACGTTCAGCAACGGTTCTTGGAGCGAATCATCAACGTTGCCGATTGCCGCTGGACTGCGATCCGACGTGGTTGTCAACCTGCATAGAAGGCGATGGATAAACCACCAGGTACCTAAAGTCACAAAGGCGATTGGCAGGAGAATTATCGGAACAAGTGGACTGAACGTGCCGACGTGCTCGGAAAGGTAGTCGCGTTCGAACGACCACGTAACCGCAGATGTCTGGAAATCCGGGGAAAGAGAGTGGGGCAATATCAACCCGGCGCCTGCGATGACCACCAACACGATCCAAGGGCCTAACGCGATCACCTGTTGACTGAAACGCGAGTAGAAATCGGAAATTCCGTGTTTCGTGTCTACGCCACTAATCCAATGAGGAAGGCACTGATCGTCGAACTGGTATGCAACTGCGATGAGCGCGAGCGCAATCAAAGCGGTCACGCATGAAAACGACATGATGAAAGACCATCGCACAGCATCGTCTATATTCTGAAGCGGTGCTATCCAAACAAAGAACGCGAAGGCTTCAGGTTGATTGACAACGAAAATTCCGAACGGGACGATGGTGACACCCGCAATCAGGTATGCGATCAACCGTCCTCTTCGACGCCATCCATTGATCACAGCACCTATGACGCCGCCGGCAACCGTGCCGATGATGACGCTAGGGCCGACGACCAACAACGATGTTCGGGCACCGTAAAGCAGCCTCGAGAATATATCTCGGCCGTTGTGATCAGTGCCGAGAACGTGGGTCGCGCTGCAATCTGTGGCACTGGACGTCGGGTGTTGCGCGATGGTCAACGCGTCGATCGCGAACGGAGGACACAATCGGTCGGCGACGGTGCCCTTGTTAGGTGCGTAAGGCGCGAGCGTTGGCCCGAAGATGCCGAGGAAGCAGTAAAGCACGATGATGGCGGCTGGAACCGCGTGCCATCCAATCAATTCTGATAGCGCGCTCTTTGATACGTGCCGCCAACTGGCATTTCCAGGGCTTACTGATTCGCTCAGCGGTTCCTGATTCGGAGTCTGTTCATCAGTTGGCTGCATCATCCTGACGAATCCCTTCGGTTTGGTCGTCAGGACTCGTGGCTAGATAGGCTAATCCAACTGCCGCAAGTTCGGATCCCACCGGTCGCGCATCCAATCGCCGAGGAAGTTTCCCGCCATTACGACTAGGAAGATGGCGAAACCCGGTATGGCAGACAGCCACCAAGCGTCACCGATGTATTCGCGTCCGTTGGCGACCATCGCTCCCCATGCCGGCGTGGGCGGCGGGATGCCGACGGCGAGGTAGCTTAACGTCGCTTCAGTAAGTATGATGCCTCCGACGCCTAAGGTGGCACTGACGACAACGATATTGATCACACCCGGCAGGATGTGCCGCAAGAGGATGCGGGTTGAGGATGCTCCTGCGACCCGGGCGAATTGTACGTAGTCGGATTCGCGCAAGCTGAGTGTCTGCGCCCTTACGAGACGGACGGCACCTGGCCATGAAATGAGGGCGAGTAGGGCGATCAGTATTTTCAAGTCCTGCCCGAAGATGCTCACGACGATCAACGCGAGCATGATGAATGGCAATGCGGCCCAGACATCGACAATACGCATGATGACCTCGTCGATGTGTCTGCCGAAGTAACCAGCTAACAAGCCGCACGTCGTTCCAACAGTCACGCCAACCGTGATGGAAACAGCCACCACCAACGCCGAAATACGGGCGCCATGGATGATCCGGCTAAGCAGGTCACGGCCGATGAAATCGCTTCCAAGGATGTAAAACTGGCCCGATGCGCCAGTCGACAATGGTGCCGCGTTTCGATCCAGCAAGTTGTTGACGTACGGATCGTGCGGAGCGATCTGGTAGGCGAAGATGGCACACGCAATTAGGGTGATTATGATCAGGGCGGGAATAACCGGCCAACGACGCAGAATGTAAAAGCCGTACCCTATCCAGCCGAGCGTATGTCGTCGACTAATCGTGGACGGCGTCGCCGCGGCGTCCGAAATGTTCTGTTGTCGAGTTTCCAAAGCCATGGGGACTGGTTATGCGTATCGGATCCTCGGATCCAAGATCGCGTACAAGACGTCCATCGTCAGTACGACGACGACGTACAAAACGACGGTCAAAAAGGTGATGGCGGAGATCAACGGGAAGTCGTTGCCTTGCACAGCTTGAACTGCGACACGTCCGAGGCCCGGCCACGAAAACACGGTTTCAATCACCGTCGTGCCGTTGATGAATCCGATGAGGATCAAACCCGATAGTGTGAGAGGGGGAATGACGGCGTTTCGGAACGCGTGCTTCCAAATCACGCGGTTGTAGTCAACGCCTTTGGCCCGGGCGAACTTGACGTATTCAGATTCGAGCACCTCGAGCATCGAAGAACGCGTCAATCTGAGGTAAGCGGCGGCGGGTAACCACCCGAGCACGATTGACGGCAATATGTAGTTTCGGATAGCGAAGCCGTCTCCGCGCGTGCCGGCTGGCAGCCACTCCAGTTCGCCTGAAAATACCAGGATCGCCATTATCCCTACCCAAAAGACTGGTGCGGCTTGACCTATCAACGCAATACCCCTCGCGATGTAGTCGAGTAGCCGTCCTCGTTGCACAGCAGACACTATGCCCAGCGGAACGCCGAGAATTGTCCCGAATGTCCATGCGATCACCCCAAGTTGGATCGAGGTCCAAAACCTCTCCTGCACGACGGTGATGACTGGGCGTTGGTGAATGAGACTGTCGCCATATTGGCCACGAACGTAACGGCCAACCCAGATCACGTACTGGATAACGACCGGTTGGTCAAGCGCCAACTCTTTTCGAAACTTTTCGCGCGTCTCTTCAGCTAACGCACCGCCGTATTCATCCAAATAGAGGTCAAGCGGGTCGCCGGAAAGACGCGAGAGGACGAAGATGACTAGCAACGCACCAAGAATAGCGATGATCCCGTAAAGGACTCGGCGTGCTAGGAAACTACGCATCGGTTAACGGTGTCGTTGATCAGCACCCGAGCGTTCACTGTTGGGCGAACGCACGGGTGCTTTGGTTTGGCGTCGGATCAGGTGGACCTGACGTCTAATGTTCTTTGGCAGTGCCTATGGCTGCCAGTCGACTTCTTCGAGGTTGAACCACGTGCATCCGCCGATACACATCTGCGGCGGGATGGGCCAGTCCTTGATCTTGTCGCCATCGAATGTGTTGAACGCGGGTTGTTCGTTCACACCGACGTTGATCGAGACCTCTCTCGCGTAGTCGAAGTGCTCGATCGCCAGCTCGGTTCGCTTACGGCGGTCCAGCTCTTTCGTCATCTTGTCGAAAATCTCATCCCATCTCGGCAAGATGCTCGCGGCACAGATAGTGCCACCGATCTTGTGTGAGGTGGTTTCGTTCGATTTCGGCAAGTCGACGCTCAATGCTGAGAAGCTGTCGCCACAGGTCCGGTATTGGATCTGGTTGAACGACAGGTTCACGAGATTTGGCCGGTGCTCGGAGTATGGCGAGTGGTCGAGGCTAACCCTTACGTTGAGGGTAGCTAGCCACTCTGCAGCGATCGCTTCGACGATCTCCTGGTGCGTTCCTACACCGGTCCAGATAGTTACTTCAAAACCATCGCCCCAGCCAGCCTCATTCATCAACCTCTTCGCTTCTTCACGGTCGAAGTTGTATGCCCAACCGTGGGATTCGGCATTCTCAGCCCACGTCTGTGAATTGACGGAAAGGTTGGTGATGTGGTTCACGTAACCAAGGCCGTTGAGGATGGCGGCGTTGATGCCTTCACGGTCAACGGCGGCGGCGAGCGCTTGTCGAACATTGATCGCGCTCTGCATCGACTCTTCGTTGCCATACTCACCTACCCACGGGAGCGAAGTGTCGTATCCGGGCCGTTCTAGCTCTGTCCCTTCGGCGTAGTGGTGGGTTTGCCAGTAGTTACCGCCGAAGTAGAGGCCGTTCATTCGGGCCGCAGTCGGGTTGGCGA
Source organism: Dehalococcoidia bacterium (assembly GCA_965204425.1). Classification (GTDB taxonomy): domain Bacteria; phylum Chloroflexota; class Dehalococcoidia; order Lucifugimonadales; family Lucifugimonadaceae; genus Bin127. The sequence continues at coordinate 926,300 of OZ241990.1, read as the reverse complement.
TAAAGCCTGCCTCAACGAGTCCAGGGACGTCCTTGAGCGAGATATTGGCAGCGTGTGCCTGACCGGTCTCGAGCATCGTCTTGCGGACAGCAGCTTCAGGAACGGCTAGGATTTCGACGCGTGCCATCTCCGGGACTTTGCGCCAGTGCGCGGACTGAGCGTTTAGGACCGCCCGGTCGTCCGATGACCAGGTCTCGAAAACGAACGGGCCAGTGCCGATGAATTGGTCAACCATGCCTTCAGGTCCGAATTCGTCAAATACCTTCTTGCTATGGACACCCATGCTTTGCCAGTAGGGGCTGAGGTTTCGTCGAAGGACACCGACTTCCCACAAGTTGACGTGCATGCGAACCTTGCTCGGGTCGATGACTTCAAACTCTTTGGCCATCGCACGGAAGTCTCCGGCCTGGTCGTGGCGAGAGTCGGGGTTGGTGTTCGGGTTGGCGTTGTTGAATGACCAAGCGACGTCTTCGGCCGTCATTTCGCCATAGCCACCGTGGAATTGGACACCTCGGCGGATGTCGAAGTCGACCCACGACTGGTCATCGGCCACTGTCCAAGAAGTAGCCAACCGCGGAACCGCGTTTGCGCTGGAGTCTAGCCAGAGGAGCGTCTCGTATGCGCCCATGCGGAACTTCTGGTTTCCGCAACCGGGAACACATTGTTCTGGATATCCGACCGGAACGCCGACGCCACCTTCGGCGATGATCAACGTGCCTTCAGGGTTACCGGTAACAAGCTCACCGGGAGCCATGGCTTCTACTTCGACCACGACAGTTTGAACGACAGGAACTTCGACTTGTTTCTCAACGACAACGGTCTGGACAATCGTCTCGCCTTGCTTTTCGACGACGACTTCCTTCTCGACGACTTTTTCGACGACGACGGTTTGGACTACGGTTTCGCCTTCTTTTTGGACGACGACTTCCTTTTCGACAACGACGGTCTGAAGTACCTCAACCGGGACTTCCTTCTCGACGACGACGGTTTGGACCACGGTCTCGCCAGCTACCTGGACTTCCTTTTCGACGACGACGGTCTGGATTACCGTCTCGCCTTCTCTCTCGACGACGACTTCCTTCTCGACGACGACGGTTTGGATCACCGTCTCGGTCACGGTTTCGCCGCAAGCTATAAACAGAGAAGCTAAAAGGAGCCCTGGCAAAAGGATCAGGGCTGCAATCCGCTTTCTCCCATTCGTGAATTTCATGCTTACCCTCCTAATAAGGATCTGAGCCGGCACCGACCTTACGCATACCCATGCCAAGCGGCACGTGAAACCAAACGGTCACAAGTTCCGACGCGTCCCGAAATATATACCACAATTTCCGCGCGTCGGTTGATCGCTGAAGTCGGTCGTGATGAATTTGACTTGTTACTTCGGTTGTTGGTTCCGAATGCGCCTGTTAAAGCTCCGCTACGCGCACCGAGTCAAAGTACTGACGATCCCAAACAGCTCCCCACCCCGGACGATTCGGCGGAGTTCCCCTCCCGTTAATCGGAACCGGCGGGTTCAATAGCCCGATCTCACGCCCCAACTCGTCACGAGAACCACCAGGGAAGTACTCGTAATACGACGTGTTCCCAATGGCGCACGTCAGATGTGTATGGACCAAACCGAAGAGACCACCCGGCCCATTGAGCTCGACGTTCGTGGCGTATCCGGCAGCGTGTTCAGCCAAAGCGAGCAGGGCAGTAGTGCCATGCCGAGCGTGAGCCCGAACGAGATCGCAAGCCCCTTGTTCGAGCCAAACCCTCGAAATCTCCGGCTCGTGCATCAGCGTTTCCAACGCCATTACAGGTACGTCTAACTCGTCACACAGCGTTCGCAAACCGTTGAAATCACGATCCGGCAAAGCCTCCTCGAACCACCTATACCCATGATCCTCAAGCGCATGACCAGCCTCGACAGCGTCGTCCAAGTCGTATCGCGCACCAGCAGCGTCATGCATTATGTCGACGTCGTCACCAACCGCTCGCCGGATCTCGCCAAACCACTCAACGTTCTTAGCCACCGCCCACGACAAGTGGTCTTTAACCGCCGTAAACCCGATCGAAAGCGCATGTTCGCAATCTTCGATCGCGGCCTCGAGAGTGCCGCCGCCCCGGTAGTTGTAATACGCAGGCGTGGAATCCCGTGTCGCTCCGATCAGCTGATAAACAGGTTTGTTTTCAGCTTTGCCGGCAATATCCCAAAGGCAGTTGTCGAAAGCACCAAACGCTCCCGGCATCGTGAAGATGTGACGAACCGCGGTGCGGACCTTCGAATCGAGCCGTTTTCGATCGCGCGGGTCCTCACCGAGAGCCAAATGCCGGAGATGCTCGAGATCGACCGGCCGCATCGTCGTATAGCGAGCGTCGCCGACGGTGCAGATTCCTTCAATTCCTTCGTCGGTATAGACGTGAAGGACGTGATACTCGGTTGGATGCGTACGAGTCGGCCTCGAACGCCAAACATCTCGGTTGCCGAGTTTCTCGGTTTCGAGGTTGAAGAACGGTGTCTGCGTCGGCAGTTCGAAGACCGACAGCCGGATGTCAGTGATCTTCAAACGGCGTCACCGAAGGTTACGCACGTTCTTTGAGCCGCGGGTTGGCCCACTCGTCAAGGCCGATGGATGCGATGAACAGCCCCGCGAAAAGCACGATGAAGATGACAATGGGCGAACCCCACCACCACCACATACCTCTGATCACTGCGTTGTAGAAGTTCTGCCAGTAGAGAATGTTGCCCAGGGTCGATATGTGAGTTGCTCCGAGTCCGAGGAATTCTAGTCCGACCGCCGCCAAGATAGCGCCGATGAGTGAACCAACGAATGCGGCGAGAAGGAAGGGCATGAGGTTGGGCATCAACTCGAAGAAGACGATGTAGATTCCCCTTTCTCCGGACATTTTGGCGATTTCCACGTATTGGCGTTCGCGGAGAGAGAGTACCTGAGCACGAATAACGCGGGCCGCGCCCATCCATGAGAAGGCGGCAATGACGACCGCCATCGACTCTAGGCTCAACACATCAACCATGCTGGCCAGCACGATCAGGAAAAGCAAGCCAGGCACCGCCAACCATATGTCGGTGACTGTTCGCAGTATCGTGTCAATCCACCCGCCGTAGTAACCAGCAATGAACCCGACGGATGCGCCTATGATTACGCCTAGCGCGCCAGCCATAACCCCGACTCTAAGCGAATCGGGAGTCGCGTCGATGAGCCACGCCAACATGTCGCGCCCTTGCGCGTCTGTGCCCAACCAGTTTTCCGCAGACGGTGGTTGGCCAGGCGGAATAAACGTGCCGACTTCGGCGCGTTCCAGGTCGACGAAGAATGGGCCTAGGTAACCGAACCCCACGATGATCAGGACTAAAAACATCCCGATCGTTATTTTCATGTTGTAACGAAAGAATCCGTACGCGCGGGTTACAAAGCCAGCCGAACTCGACGCCACCGCCGCGGCACCGACTGCCGAGGTCTCGGTGTCAGTTGTTTGATCGACGTTCATGAGCGCTCGTACGAGATTCGCGGATCGATCAGCGGATAGATGAGGTCCATTACGAATAGGGCGATGGCGATCGCCAAGATCGTGATCAGTGTCACGCCTTGGATCATGAAGTAATCGCTCTCTCCGATTGCATTTCTCAGCAATAGACCAATTCCTGGGTAGTTGAAGACGATTTCAACCAGCAAGAGCCCACCAACGATGCTGGCTAGTGAAAGGGCGAAACTAGTAGTCTGCGGCAACAGCACATTGCGTACCGCGTAGCTCAAGAAAATCCGGGTCTCTTTCAAGCCTTTGGAGTCTGCCATCACCATGTAGTCTTCACCAGCGGTTGTAACCATCATGGCGCGCATTCCTAATCCCCAAAGCCCGGTGCTGGCGACAATCACGGCCCCTGCCGGAAGCGTCGCGTGTTCAACCAACTGCCATAACGTCTCGAAGTTCCATCCGACGATGAATCCCGGATCGACGCCGAACGCTGTTGGGAAAACTTTCCAATGAACACCGAGGAAGAACTGCAGAACCAATCCAAACAGGAAGAAGGGGACGGCGGCGGTGACCATCAACACCGGCAGAGTCGCCTGCACGAGCTTGAATGACTTTCGCCAAGCGATGAGTGCTCCAACGAGCGAGCCGAAAAGCATCGCAATAACGGTGGTGGTAAACGCGATTCCGATAGTCCACGGGAGCGCTGCTGAGATCTTGTCGGCGACCGTCGCGGGATAGTTCGTCATCGAGTATCCCATGTCACCTTTCGCCAAGTTGGTGAGGTAGGTCAGGTATTGGGTGTGTAACGGACCGTCGAGCTGGAACTTTTCACGGTAAGCCTCCACGATAGGGCCGATGTCCCCACCAGTGTTGCCTGCCTGCGCTTCTAACGCCAACACTTTGGCTTCAATCGGATCTCCGGGCGCCAATCTGGTTAGCAGGAAAACGATGGTTACTCCCACCGCAACGGTGAGCACGAAAAGGGCGAACCTTCTGGCGATGTATGCGGGATTCATTAAGCGATGGTGAACGGCGTTCGTTCGTGTCCGAGATGCCGACGACCTCGGATTTTCTCGGAAGCTGACGTTAAGTTAAACGGATTGTCGAGATTAGTCAAGACTGTAAGGCGTTGGATGCAGCACCGCGTAAGGGTTATCTTCGCCAGCGCCAGACACAGCGCGTGGATCCTTGGGGCATTTGAAACTAATCCAACGAATCACTGCGCGCGGGGCATGGAGATGGATTGTGTGTGATAGAACACAATTCGCATACTCCTCTCAGCGTGTTCTGTTGTCACGGATTTGTTGGGTGCTCGATAAAAGAACCCGTTGGAACGCAAAGTCGTTGCTTCGTCGACCAAACGTAATTCATGATCCACTCAATTTCCCTTTGTCCGCGATTGACACCTTCGCATTGTTCGAATAACGTATGTGTGTCGGCATGGCGCGTTGTGGAAGCGTCTGAGTTCGTGCGCGTAGATACGAATATCGCAAAACTGCGTCCTGATAGGACGATGCCGAAAATCTGAGACTTCAGGAGGTCGAGGACATGTTGAGGGTAATGAAGCTTAGCCCGGTGGTATTGCTGGCTTCGATGGTAGCGATGATGCTGGTGGTAGGTTGCGGAACCGAGACCGTGGTGCAAACGGTTGTGGTCAAAGAAGAAGTGGCGGTTGAGGTGCCCGTCACGGTCGAGGTGGAGAGGGAAGTCATTGTTCAGGGTGAGACAGTTGTCCAGACCGTAGAGGTCGAGAGGGAAGTCGTCGTTGAGAAGGAAGTCACGCCGACGCCGGACCCAGATGCGGTCAAGGACGTTCCGAGAAATCGAACAGTGGTGTTCACGCACTGGAGCGGTTCGTATCGAACGCAGCATGACAACGTCGAGAACTTCAACTGGTGGTTGCCCGGCAACTCGCACGCTCGCCACGCGTCAGAAAAGGGATTGATCGAGCACCTGTTTTACACGAACTTGAACGATGGAAGCATCGTCCCGTGGCTAGGTGAATCGTTTGAGTACAACGACACGCTGGACGAGATTGATGTGAAGGTTCGCGAGGGTGCGAAGTGGTCAGATGGCGTTCCATTCACCGCACACGACTTTAAGTTCACGGTCGATATGGTGATTGCCAACGCTCCAGACATGAACCGATCCAACCTTTTCCAGGACAAGATCGAGAGTGTGACTGTCCACGACGACTACAACTTCACCGTGAAGTTGACGCGTCCTGACCCTCGCTTCTTCCAAGAGCAGTTCGGGTTCGGTCATGAGAACCACGTCGTGATTGTGCCGAAGCACGTTTGGGAAAACGAAGACCCGTTGACCTTCAACAACTACGATCCCGAAAAAGGTTGGCCGTTGGGAACGGGAGCATTCGAGTTGGTGTTGTCGACTCCTGAGGTTCAGCTCTATGACCGCAGAGACGACTGGTGGGGCGCTGAGGTCGGTTTCCATGACTTGCCGAAAGTGGAACGATTGAAGTACATCCCGATCGCCAACGACGACATCGCAGGTCAGCTCTACATAAACAACCAGACCGACGCAGGTGTGCCGTTGTTGAAGGGCACGTTTGAAGCGGCCAAAGGATTCAACGACGCACTTCGTTCGTGGAACTTTGAAGGGCCCGTTTGGGGTGCTGCAGATGGCTGTAACTTCGTGTTGATACTGAACAACCAGAAGAAGCACTTCAGCGACGTAAACGTTCGATGGGCGATCAACCACGCGATTGACCGCAACGAAATCGCCAATTTGGCGTATGAAGGTGGAGTGCCGCCAGTGGTGGTGCCGATATCATCCTACGGCGTCAAGCAGTACTTGCCATTGGTGCAAGACATCATCGACAAATACAACCCAAACGATCCTGACCCAGCGAAGGTTGAAGCGCGAATGACGGAATCAGGTTATTCGAAGGATTCGGCAGGGTTCTGGACTAAAGACGGCGAACGCGTTGAGATCACATTGGAAATCCCGTCTTGGCTTCGACCGCAAGGCCCGTTCCTAGAGAAACAGTTGCAGGCAGGCGGTTTCGACGCAACATTTAAACAAGGCGAACCAGCTACGATTGGCGATCGGTTGCGTTTGGGCGAGACTGAGGTGGTCTGGGTCCAGTGCGGGTCGATCACTGAGCCGTACACAACGTTCAAGTCTTACCATTCGAAGAACTCGGCACCTCCTGGAGAACGGTACGCCGGCGCTGTACAGGGCGGTCGGTACGAGAATCCAGAGATGGACGCGATTTTGGATGAGATGGAAGGCATGCTCCACTCGCCGGACGACCCGAGATACGTAGAGTTGACGCGGCAGGCGTTCGAGCTGTATTTGCGCGATTTGCCAGTCATTCACATCGCCGAAGAGCTGCACGTTATCGTGCACAACACTCGATACTGGACCGGTTGGCCAGGCGTCGAGGATCCGTACGCGGCCCCGTACCCGCCGTGGACCGGTTGGTACTTGATCACAATGAATCTCGAACCGACGGAATAGCACCCGATCAGTTCTCTGGCGGTCCGCAGTCGTCGAATCTTTCGATGCGAACCGCCGGAGGACTAACGCTTGATCCTGTTCGCCCGCGATTGACAAACCGCGGGATTTCCGATAATGTTAGCGCGTCGCTCGGATAATTCTGAGCGGCGTGATTTCGCGTTGCGTGCGAACGCGTGACGGAATCCGCAGACAATAGATGTCCAAATCAACGATGTCGTAAAAGGCGTTGTCAGGAGGTCACGGAGATTATGCGATTAAAGAGGTTGAGCCCGCTCGCCGTACTGGTGGTGGCCGCGTCGATGATCGCCTTAACGGCCTTGGCGGCTTGTGGAGGCACCGAGACGGTGGTCCAGACAGTCGTCGTCAAGGAAGAGGTGCCGATCGAGGTCCCGGTTACCGTTGAGGTTGAGAAAGAGGTCATCGTTCAAGGAGAGACCGTTGTTCAAACCGTAGAGGTTGAGAAAGAGGTCGTCGTCGAGAAGGAAGTCACCCCGACACCCGACCCCGGCGCACTTAAGGACGTTCCGCGTAACCGAACGCTCGTGATCACTCACTGGAGCGACTCTTACCGGACGCAGCACGACAACGTTGAGAACTTCAACTGGTGGTTGCCTGGTAACTCGCACGCACGCCACATTTCCGAGAAAGGTCTCATTGAGTACCTCTTCTACACGAACCTTAACGAGGGCGATATCATCCCGTGGCTTGGAGAGTCGTTCGAATACAACGATTCACTCGACGCTATCGATGTCAAAATCCGAGAAGGCGCGAAGTGGTCGGACGGTGTTGATTTCACCGCGCACGACGTCAAATTCACGATCGATATGGTTCGTGAAAACGCACCAGATCTGAACCGCTCCAACCTTTGGGCCGACATGATCACCGGTGTTGATGTCCACGACGACTACAACCTGACGATCAACCTGTCACGACCTGACCCACGATTCTTCCAGGTCCAGTTCGGCTTTGGTTGGGAAAACCACGTCCCGATCGTTCCGAAGCACGTTTGGGAGAACGAAGACCCGCTGACGTTCAACAACTACGACCCCGAAAAGGGTTGGCCGTTGGGCACTGGCGCGTTCGAGCTCTCGCTCTCCACGCCGGAAGTGCAGATCTACGACCGACGCGACGACTGGTGGGCATCTGAAATCGGTTTCAGCGACCCGCCGAAGGTGGAAAGGCTACAGTACATCCCAGTTGCTAACGACGACATCGCTGGCCAGCTCTACATCAACAACCAGCTAGACGTTGGACCGCCGTTGCTCAAAGGCACGTTCGAGGCCGCAAAGGGCTTCAACGACGCGTTGCGATCATGGAACTTCGAAGGCCCGGTATGGGGTGCGCCAGACGGCTGTAACTTCGTGCTGATCCTGAACAACCAGAAGAAGCACTTCCAGAGCGCAGACGTCCGATGGGCGATCAACCACGCCATCAACCGAGACGAGATTACCGGACTTGCCTACGAAGGTGGAGTACCGGCTGTAGTGGTCCCGATTTCCTCCTACGGTGTGAAGCAATACTTGCCTCTGATGCAGGACATCCTAGACAAGTACGACGCGAACAACCACAGCCTTGAGAAAGTTGATGAGCGGATGACGACCGCTGGTTACTCGAAGGACTCGGCAGGCTTCTGGACCAAAGACGGCGAACGCGTGGACATCACGCTCGAGATCCCGTCGTGGATGAGGCCACAAGGTCCCTTCCTCGAGAAGCAGCTGCAAGCAGGTGGCTTCGACGCCGTGTTCAAGCAGGGCGAGCCCGCGACAATCGGCGACCGCCTCCGCATGGGCGAGACCGAAGTGGTTTGGGTGCAGTGTGGTTCAATCAACGAGCCTTACGACACCTTCAAGTCATACCACTCCAAGAACTCCGCGCCTCCGGGCGAAAACTACAAGGGTGCCGTCCAAGGCGGACGTTACGAGAACCCCGAGATGGACGCTCTCTTGGACGAGATGGAAGGCATGCTCCACTCGCCGGACGACCCGCGATACGTCGAATTGGCACGTGGCGCGATGGAACTGTTCCTGCGTGACATGCCCGTCATCCACATTGCGGAAGAGCTGCACGTTATCGTCCACAACACGCACTACTGGTCAGGCTGGCCAGGTGTTGAAGACCCGTACGTTGCGCCGTATCCGCCGTGGAACGGTTGGTACATGATCACCTTGAACTTGGAACCGACCCAGTAGCAAGGACATCGGCGACGGGGTGACAGCCGTTGCGAAGGACATCGGAGCGGGTTGCGGTTTTCGAGCCGCAACCCGCTTTTAATGTACGTATCTTGGTGTTTATTCGAGACTCGCAGGTTAGTATCTAAACCCATGCGCATAAGTCTCATATCTTCGATCATCTTGGCAGTCATAATGGCGGCCGCATGTGATTCGTCGGAGAATCCGACGTCTACCTCTGTACCCCCGACCGCGACGAGAACTGCTCCACCGACGCTCGACCCTAGCACTCCCACGGCGATACCTCCGACCGCTACCCCGGAAGTTGAGCCGGTGACGATGGCGGGAATGGAACCGGTCATGCCGTTCACGAATATCGCTCGGGACGCGTTAGGGAAGAACGCGTTCGTGAACAACTGGCACCCTGGGACGGCTTTTTTCGACTTTGACCGCGACGGAGATATGGATTTCTACGTCACGCAGGCGAATTCGGATTCTGAGCTACCAGAAGCTCCGGGCGGACCAAATCTACTGTTTCGCAACGACGGTAACAATGTCTACACGGAGGTCGGCATTGAACTGGACGCGGACCTGTCGCTTGCGAACAGCACCGCTGCCGCCGCGTGCGACTTTGACAACGACGGCTATCAAGACCTCTACGTGGCTGGCTACGGATTGATCGGCGACGAACTCGACTACCGTTCAGCAGTTGGCGATGCCGCGTTGACCAACGCCATCAAAGATCGAATGCTGCGAAACGTTGGCGGAAAAAAGTTTGAAGAGATCACCGATTCGGCATTCGGGGACGACGTGAATGTGCAATCGGCAATCACGATCGCGTGTGGGGATGTGAATAACGACGGTTGGCTGGATGTGTTCGTCGGCAATCGGCTCGATCAGGATTTCATTCGATTCGACGATCCACGCCACCACGGTCATTACAACCGGCTTTACATCAACAACGGCGACCTGACGTTCAGCGACGTGACAGAGCGGGCTGGTTTGATAAGCCCGCCTATCAAGATGTTGGATCCCGATGGCGTGCCGATGCAATGGGAAGATCCCGATACCGGCGAGATGACAACGGGTTATGACCCTTCATTGAAGGATGCCAACGGAAACCGGATCGGAGATCCTACAGGGCAGACGCTCGCTTCAATGTTTTTCGATCACGATTCTGACGGCGATCTAGATTTATGGTTGGCCGATGATGGCGACACGCTCAAGGTATATCGAAACGACAGCGACGGTGACGATATCAAGTTCACTTCTGTTGAGGAGGCGATGGGCGTTGATAGCGTCGGAGCATGGATGGGTTTCGCTTTAGGCGATGTCGATTCGGATGAAGACCTAGACATATTCATAACGAACATCGGCTATCACTTCTTGCTATACGACATACCGCCGGTACCATCTGGCGATTGCGCATACAGCCATGCCTATGGATGGGGCACGTGCTACCATTTCCTGCTCCGCAACGATGGCGTGAAGGAAGATGAGGAGATGGGGATGATCGGCGATTTCAAGAATGTGGCGCCAGAGACGGATGTCGCTATAAGCCAAGCGTTCCCGCCGGAGTCTTTAGATCCGCAAAACATTCTTCCCGATTGGGAAAATGCGGAGCAGCCGTCTGGTCTAGCTGCATACGACTTTGGCTTTGGGACTGCGTTCTTCGACTATGAGAACGATGGCGACCAGGACTTGTATTGGCTTGGAGCCATGGGCGGTAGGGGAGAAGGTCCTAATGGTTTCAAATACACCGGCTCGGGACGGATGTTGCGCGGTGACGGGGCAGGTGAGTTCGAGGACATCACCGTTGAAGCTCGACTTCTGGACATTCAAGGAGTCAACTATGAAACTGTGGATCCGAATGATCCAGAGTTCGATCGTGACCGACAACGCATGGACCGGAAGTTCCACGAGAACGGCAAAGGTTTGGCGAAGTGCGATCTGAACGGAGACGGGACGGTTGACCTTCTGGGTACCAACAGCAACGGGCCGGTATTCATCGGAGAGCAGACGATTGACTTTTTCCGAGGTCCATTGTTCCTATGGATGAGTAACGCTAGCCAAGGCAATTGGCTATCGATCAGGTTGATCGGACGTCAAGCGATTGACGGCACTGGCAGCAATGCCGATGGAATCGGTGCGCGTGTCAAGGTGACCGCCGATCTTGACGGGTCGGGTGAGCCGACCACTCAGGTCCAGGATGTGTTGGGCAGCTCTTCGTTCCTCAGCATGAACTGTATCGACCTGCACTTCGGATTGGGATCGGCGACAAAGGTCGACCAGATAGAGATTGAATGGCCGAGCGGGGTCGTACAGGTTGGCGACAGCGTCACGGCGAACCAGCGCGTAGAGATCGAAGAACCGGCGCAGTAACGAAGGACTGCGGATTAGCTGACGGTTTCGGCGGGTTCGAAGTTCGGGTACTCGAACGCTTGACCAACGTCTGGATCTTCGGCAACAGGCGAATCTGAGTACAGGAAGCAACTCGCTAACTGCTGTGCACCGATCGTGTACAAAGGCGGTGCAGAGGCGGTGCAATCGTCGAATGCGAACTTGCACCTAGGTGCGAACTTGCACAGATCGGTAACGATTGAGCTTTCATCGATTCGTTCGACCGATTCATCGTCTTCCTCACCCCACGCCGCTTTGGGATCGGGTTGCGGCACGGAATCGATAAGGAGTTGGGTATAAGGATGTTTCGGATTCTGGATGACCTGCTCGACGCTTCCCGCCTCGGCGACCGTGCCCCGATACATGACGATGATGTTGTCGCACATCTGATAGGCGGTCGTAAGGTCGTGCGTGATGTAGATCACAGAGATGCCGAAATCGCGGTTTAAGTCGCGGATGCTTCGTAGGATCGTGGCACGCAATGAGGCGTCGACCATCGACACTGGTTCATCCGCAAGAATGATCCGTGGGCGGAGGAGAAGAGCCCGGGCAACCATCACACGCTGACGTTGGCCGCCACTCAGTTGGTGTGGATAACGGCCGAGCGTCTCGTCGGGTTGCAATCCGACCATACGAAGAGCCTCAGCGATGCGGTCGTCGCGCTCGCGAGCGTTGGAAGCCAGTTTGAAATTGCGGATCGGGCGATGGAGGACGTGATCGACCGTATAGAACGGGTTGTAGGCCTCGAACGGATCTTGGAAGATCGGTTGAACCTCGCGGCGGAAGTTCAGCCAGTCGCGCGAACGCATCTGCTGTACATCCTCGTTTTGGTAAAGAACTTCCCCGCTAGTAGGCGGAATGACACCAAGGAGCAACCGAGCCAGCGTCGTCTTCCCACTTCCGCTCTCTCCAGCAATGGCTGTAATCGTGGGGCGGTCATCAGGTATGGCTAATGAGACGTCCTGAACGGCGATGGTTACGTTCGAACGGTTGAACAGGCCGCCCCCGAAGATTTTGGAGACGTTTTTTAGTTCGAGGAGATTAGCCATTCGAATACGCTTCTGTATGCAGGTGGCACGCGGTGCGCCAATTCGGTTTCACCTCGATATCGAGGGGGTCAGTGTCACGACAGACATCCATTGCGGAAGGACAGCGAGGATAGAACGCGCATCCCGTAGGGAGGTTCAGCAGTCGAGGCGGCATTCCGGGGATGCCGACGAACTCTTTCTTTTGGCTGAATGACGGCAGGCTATCGATCAATAACTTCGTGTATGGGTGTTGTGGATCCTCGAAGATCTGGTTGACCGGCCCGAGCTCAACGAGGCGTCCTGCGTACATGACGCCGATGGTGTCGGCGAACTGGGCTACTAGCCCCATATCGTGTCCTACGAGGACTACCGCGGCGTCGATGCCGGACTGAAGTCGTCCTAGGGTCTGCATGATTTGACGTTGAACAACCACATCTAGCGCGCTGGTAGGTTCGTCGGCAAGGATGACTTTGGGAGTCAAACAAGTGGCTATAGCGAGGACAGCTCGTTGCTTCATCCCGCCACTCAATTCGTGGGGATACATCTTTGCGACAGACGGTGAAAGCCCGACGTTTGTCAATAGGTCGGCGATTCTTTCGCGCAGCTCGGATCGGGTCGGCTTTTTCAGTAAGGCGCCCTGATCGTTTGCGACTGCGGTCGACGAGCCGTCCGAACCGGTCGACGATGCAGCGGATTCTTCTACGACATGATCCAAGATGCCGTCAATGATCTGTTTCTCGATCCGGATAACCGGGTTTAGGGAGTTCATCGCGCCTTGCGGAACTAGAGCGATCTCGGCTAGCCTAGCGCGACGCATCTCTTGTTCGCTGAGTTGGAGAAGGTCGCGACCTCCCAAATGGATCCTTCCCGACACGATTTTGCCTGGTGGGCGGGTCATGCGCATTAAGGCGGTTGCCATTGTGCTTTTACCGCTACCCGATTCGCCGACGAGCGCCAGTCGCTCGCCCGGTCGCAGGTCGAAAGAAACCCCATTGACCGCTTTGACGTCGCCAGCCGCAGTTTCGTAATAGACGTGCAGATCTTCGACTTTGAGCACGGCATCTTCGGACGGAGATTGGTCCGTCGAGGTGGTGGAAGATGGTGCGGTGGTGGTCGTCATGATCAGCAGTATGAGAGGTCGATTTTGTGCTGTGCGCAGTATACAACCTCTGGTGCGACGACAGCGCTGGATGCTCGGTATGAGACGGCCGGAGAGTGCATTATTATGGGATTCATTCGACAGGAGGCGCGACGGCGCATGAAGAGATTACACATTCCTAATGAGTTCGTCGAATGGGTGGTTATCATCCTCGGCGTGACGGTAGCAGCTTTGGCCGGTGCGGGCATCAAGACATGGCTCGATGACTCGCTCGACGGTTCGGGAGTTGAAGGTTGGGCACCTGGAGTCGCTGCGTTGGCAGTTTTCTTCATCTTGGCGGCACCCGTGTATTTCTGGGCGTCTCGGAGCGCACGGTATCGCGGGGAACCTTCGTCTGCTCCTGTTGACGAAGACGACGAAGCTGATGAATAGTCGGTTGCCAACATTGGCGGCATCGACATTCGGTGATTTGAACGGGGTAACTGCACTATGCCTGAGTTGGTGAACCGAAGTTGGACGTTGGCCGAACGACCGTTCGGATATCCAAAGGAAAGCGACTTCACTATCGTTGAGAGTGACGTTGACGATCCGAAGCATGGCGAGATTTTGGTTCGGACGCTGTACTTGTCGCTTGATCCTTACATGCGTGGTCGACTGCGTGACCGCAGATCCTATGCCACGCCGGTGGGGATCGGAGATGTGATGGTTGGCGAAGGGGTCGGGCGTGTGATCGCGTCGAGGTCTGATGATGTTGCGGTAGGGGATATCGTGGCGTGTCAGACGGGATGGCAGGAGTACGCGGTGGTTCCTGCACATACTGCGCGTATCGTCGATTCCGACGCCGCACCGATCTCCACTGCGCTCGGATGCACAGGGATGCCAGGATTGACCGCTTATCACGGATTGTTGGCGGTAGGGCAACCACGACCGGGAGACACGGTTTTGGTATCGGCCGCTTCTGGTGCGGTCGGTGCTGTCGTAGGGCAGATAGCGAAGATGAATGGTTGCCGCGTTATCGGGACTGTTGGGTCCGATGAGAAGGCGGCGTACTGCATCGACGAACTTGGTTTCGATGCGGTGGTCAACTACAAGACCGAAGATGTTGCCGCACGATTGGTGGAACTTGCTCCGGATGGGATCGATATCTATTTCGACAATGTCGGGGGAACGGTCACAGACGCGGCTATCGAGAACCTCGCATTCAGGGGCCGTGTGTTGGTCTGTGGTCAGATATCGCAGTACAACCTCGAGGAGCCAGAGTTGGCGCCTCGCAACCTGTGGAACCTCATCACGAAACAGGCTCGTATCGAGGGATTCCTCGTGTTCAACTTCGTCCATGATCATGAGATCGCTCGGGCCCGTTTGCAGTCGTGGGTGCGGGATGGTTCGTTGAAGTATCGCGAGGACATCGTTGATGGGTTTGAAGAGGCTCCGAGGGCGTTTATCGGTTTGATGAACGGAGCGAACTTTGGCAAGCTATTGGTCAGGATGTCGGAGTGACCTTCTGAACTGCTGTTGCCTTGACGGTCTGCACCAATCGGGTGCATAATGCATAATCAGAAACTGTCGGTCGACAGTTCTTGAGCGGAAGTAGCTCAGTGGTAGAGCATCTCCTTGCCAAGGAGAAGGCCGCGGGTTCGAACCCCGTCTTCCGCTCCATCTCCTCACCTCATTCCCATGCCGATTTTTGATTCGTCGCGGTTATTCGACGTCGGGCATGATTCCTTCGGCGGCGTCGGCAGCGATTTGGCGTTGGATGTCGGTGAAGGATTCGTTTTCGGCGATCCAACGCAGGTAGTCGGGGTTGGTTTCGCTCATGTCGTAGAGGGTGTGACCGCGGTAGCGCCCGAAATTGATGATGGGATCGCCTTCGTCGGATAGGGTGAACCTGCCTTGGTCGTCGATGTAATTTTCGGCAGATTCGTCGATAACCCAAGTTTGTAAGGCGTCTGGATCGTTCGGGATTTCGGGGTTCTGGGTTAGCTGTCCGGTGATGATCGCTTTGACGGCTTCCACCGATGCTTCAGCTGTCGCTGGTCGCACGAATTCGCCAC
The DNA here is from genome assembly GCA_965204425.1 of Dehalococcoidia bacterium. GTDB lineage: Bacteria > Chloroflexota > Dehalococcoidia > Lucifugimonadales > Lucifugimonadaceae > Bin127. The sequence goes on along the minus strand of OZ241990.1, from coordinate 910,594 downwards.
CGACGAATCGACTGTAGGCGGAGTTGAAGTCGCGAGGTTCTAGTTTGTGGAAGACTTCCATCGCGTCGACGACGGTACGGTTCTGCAGGCTGAAGTCGATGCCTGCGAATTCGAATTCTTGTTTTAGTACGTTGAGGTGGAAGCGGCGGATGCCGAAGCCGACTAGGACGCAGTCTTCGAGATGAAGTTCTAGGGCTTTTGCGTATGCGCTGAAGGGAGGACAATCGGCGACATGCTCGTCGGTGATGCCGTGGAATTGGGTGGCGCCTGGGGAGATGGGGGTTCGAGGGTTGATGAGTTGTGAGCGGAACTGTTCGGATCCGTCAGTTTCGATGCGGAGGGTTGATAGTCGGACGATGCGTGCGGTGCGTCTGTCTGGTCCGGTAGTTTGAATGTCTAGGAATACGAGGGGTCGATTGAGGGTTAAGGGAAGGATGTCCATCGATCTGAAATCCGGAACGTGGCGGTTGGATACTATGCTGCGAATGAATTATCGACCAAAGGTGAGGGTGGTGGGGGAATCTATAAGGATGGGATGTAGGGGATGTGGTAGTTTGGTGTTTGTTCGGTTTTGGGCGCGTTTAATCGGGGGTTTTTGGCCCCTTTTGTTGTTTGGACGGGTTTTCACCCTCACCCCCGGATCAAGTCCGGGGCAGGCTCTGGTCTTCTCCCATCTAAGGGAGAGGGGATTGTTGGTCGACGTTTGAGTGTCGAATCATCGCCGCAGCCGACGGGGTCGCGCTAACGGTGTATTTGGCTTGTGGAACGTTAGATAATGTTCCAGCACCTCCGACGTCGTCAGACCGTCGGCCTTCCGGGCGGCGTTGGATGCTGCCTCCCGTCGTTGCTCAGTTGGGCTCCTCGCTAGTGCTGTAGCCTCCCCCGTCCGGCGAAGCGGGTAGACGTCTGCCGGCTAAGAGGATCATTCGCTCGAACCTTGAACGGCGAGCGTCCTTGCGCGGTCGCCGATCCTGGGTCTCACCCTGGCAGGGAGAGGGATGGTTTCCGCGTCCCTTCGGCTTTTGCCGAGGGAAGAGACGTCGTCCGCCTGACTTGCTTGCTTTGTCGGAGCCAGCGTAACACTCCGAATCCGAGCCCTGAAGCTACAACGTCCTCCGTTACCGGATTGTGGCGTACGTTTGGTCCAACATCCGAGACATGTGGCGGGCTCCACCGGCGGCCGCCGTCAGCGGCCCGAGTTCCCCGCCCGTAGGCCGAGTTCAATATTCAGTTGTGTCAATGCGTTGAAAGGTTGCGCTGACCCTCGACGCGGCGATGTTCTGGGCGCTTTCCGATGGCCGTCGGAGAGGCGCTTGGTTGTTAATGTAATACATGTGTTGCGTGAATGTCAAGTCTGAACCGCGGATCGCGGGGATTGAAGGATGGGCTGGGATTATGCGTTGTTGTTTGGGTGGGGAGGGCATCCCCCTGCTCGCTTCGCTCGCGCCCCTTTCGCCTAGCGAAAGGGGCAGGGATTCCTCGCTGCGCTCGGATTGACGGTGAGGGTGGCTCGGAATGACACTCGGGGTTGCCGGGCATAGCCCTGCGTTCGTTTCGCTAACTCCCTATTGATCTCCTTTGAGAGGGGGAGGGGGAAGTGCTTTGCGAGAGGGGGCGGTTTAGCGGGAGATTTCTTGGATGATGTTTATTAGGGGTTGGTTGCGGGAGAGGTTGTCTAGGTTTTGGGCTACGGTTTGGGCTCGGCGGGATGCTGTGCCGTGGGTTGCGCCGGAGTGGTGGGGGACCATGATGATGTTGTCTAGTTCCCAGAAGGGGCGGGTAGCGGGTCTGGGTGAATCGGTGGCGGATTCGGGATATTGGTACCAGGTGTCGATGGCGGCTCCGGCGATGGTTCGGTTTTTGAGGGCGTTGTAGAGGGCGGCTTCGTCGACGATGTGTCCGCGGGCGGGGTTGATGATGTAGGCGGTTGGCTTCATCAACCCAAGTTCGTGGGTGCCGATGAGGCCTTCGGTTGCGGGGATCAGGGGAGTTGAGATGAGGACGAAGTCGGAGTTTTGGAGTACGTGTTCGCGTGCTTCCTTGCCGCCTCCGATGTAGTTTGCGCCGTAGAGTTCGCCGTCTGTGGAGTCTGCTCTACCGGCGGCGATGACGGGCATTTCGAAGGCTTGGGCAAGTCTCGCGACGCGTCGACCGATAGCGCCGAATCCGACGATGCCGAAGGTGCGTCCCATGAGTTCTCGGTATGAGCCGTGTCTGCCGGGCCACATTTCCCATGACCCTTCACGGAATGTTCGGTCGGACTTGAAGAGTTGGTGGTCTAGTGCAACGGCAACGGCCATGACCCACTCGGCGATGGGCGCTTCGTGGTGATAGGCGTTGGCGACGGTGCAGCCATCAGGGACGGCGTCGGGATCGATGCGGTCGTATCCGGCTGCTGGGATGAGGATCGCGCGGAGGGCGTCGGCGTCGGCGCCCATCTCTTTGGAGAAGTCGGTGCCGATGTAGACGTGGGCACCGCGGAGGGCTTCGGGATTTGGTTTGTTGTCGGTGTATTCGGCGTAGATCCATTCCACGGGTTCGGTTACGGGGAATGGATCGGTGTTGGGATGTGTGTTTGGGCGGCGGTTTGTTAGTACGCGGAGTTTGCTGGGCATGGGGTCAGGAGGAAGTGATGGTGTTTGGGAAAGGATTTTAGTTGACGGTTGCGTGGTGTTTGTTTACCTTGCTCCGCCCTTTTGTTCGCCCCCCTCACCCTCACCCATCCCCTCTCCCGCCTAGCGGGAGAGGGGATGGTGCCGGCGGACATCCCCTGCGTTCGCTTCACTACGCGTTCGCTTCGCAAAGCGAAGGGGAGGGATAGACCCCCTTTGTCCTTCGGACATTTCCCCCGCGAGCGGGGGAAACCCTAAAATGCGGGTTTGCCGGAGGACCAGTTCCAGTTGTCGGGTGGCCAGACGTTTCGGCCGCGGCGGGCGCCCATTGTTCCGGCCATGGAGGCGTCTCGGCGCTCTTCGTCGTACCAGTCGGCTACGGTGTCGCGCCATTGTTTGATGTGTGGGGTTGCGACGTGGTAGTCGAATGCGGCGGCGTTTGCGTAGACCTCGTAGAGGTATAGCTCGGTTGGGTCGTTGACGTTTTGGTAGACGTCGAAGCGGAGGCAACCGGGTTCTTCGTGGGTCGAGCCGATGCCATCGAGGGTTACGGCGGCGATGAAATCGTCTACTTTGTCGGCTTGGACGTATTGGGGCGCGTGGATGACGTGTAGCGTGCCGTTCTGGAATGCGGGGTCATCGACGGCGCCGGGGCGGTAGGCGTCCCAGTCGGCGGGGCCGGCGGGGTAAACGGAGCGGCAGAACGAGACTTCGGGCGGCTCGGCGAACATGTCGGCGGAGGCGTCGCGCCACTGGTGGAAGTGGTAGGCCATGGTGTGGTACTGGAATGCGGCCTCGTCTTCGTAGACCTCGCAGAAAGCGAACTTGGTGGGGTCTTCATCGTCTTGGATGATGTCGAAGCGGTAGCAGTTGGGCTCGCCGAGGACGGATCCGACGCCGTCGCCGATGGAGGCTTCGATGAAGTCGTCGATGCGGTCGTCTTTGACCTTTAGACGGACCATGAGGATGTACATTTGGTTCTCCTGATTGGGTTTGTTGGTGCCTTGGGTGGGCTTTGATTGCCGTAAGAGAGTATATCGCGGGGAGGCGTAGGGATCGGCAATGCTGGTTAAACACCAAGGTGTGGCCGTTTTCTAAAATGGCTGCCAGATGTTTGTGCAAATGGTGACAGAATGAAGCAACCAAACGCTACTTGGATCGGGGTCGGGATCGCGCTCGGTGCTGGGATTGGCGTTTCCATAGGCGCGGCAATGGATAACGTCGCTGTTGGAATCGCGATAGGGGTCGGCGTGGGAGTCGCTTTCGGTGCCGCGTTGAGCCAGAAGTCGTGATGAGGGCTAGGCGGGCATTCAGAACGTGAATCTGCGACCGTGGTAATCCCCGAGCTTCAATATCGGAACGATCACGATGTCGCCGGATTGGCAACTCATGACGTGGTGCTGCATGGTGAATGCGTGACTTTGCGTCCGATGACTGAAGGGGATTGGAAGTTGCTTTTTCCGTGGAACAACGACCCTGAGGTTATGGAAAACGTTGAGAGTGAGGGTTTCGAGCCGCGCTCGCTAAAGGAGATTCAGTCGATTTACCGATGGATTTCCACTCATGCATATTGCTTCATCATGGAGGTTGAAGGGCAGTCGATTGGGGAGTGCTGGCTACAAAGAATGAATTTACGGCGGATTGTTGAGAAGTTCCCAAACAGTGATCTTTGGCGGATCGATTTGATGATTGGGATTAAGGAGCTATGGGGTAGGGGTTACGGGAGTGAGGCGATTGGGCTATTGGTTGAGTTTGGGTTTGAAGTTGTGGGCGCGGATGCGATTTTCGGGCTCATATCGGCGGATAACGAGCGAAGTTCGCGTGCGTTTCGGAAGTGTGGATTCGTGAGGGACACGGGAGTAATGGGGGATGACGGGAGGTTAGGTTGGGACTTGGTAGTAACTAAGTGTCCAGAGACGATTGCCACTTAGTGACCGATTTTCCATTGCTCCGGGCATCCCCCGCTCGCTTCGCTCGCGCCCCCTTACGCTGAAGCGAAGGGGGCGGGCAGGTCACAGACCTGCCCCTACCTGTTAGATGAGGAGGTTAGCCTCGGCCGATGTAGAGCTGTTGGTTGGGGATTACGATGGCTTCTAGCATGTTGACGTCTGGTGGGAGGGTTGCCATTAGGAGGGCGGTTCGGGCGATGTTTTCGACGTCCATCATGGGTTCTGGACCTTCGTCTCGGCCGGAGCCGGAACGGGCGTCGGCGCGGCGTTCGACCATGGTATTGCCGGGGTGTAGCGCGCTGACGGAGATGTTGATGTCTCGGCCTTCGATGGCGGCGGATTGGGTGAGGCCCCAGACGGCGTGTTTGGAGGTGGTGTAAACGGCTGCGGAGTGTCGGGATCGTTGTGCGGCGATGGATCCGATATTTATGATGCGGCCTCCGCCTTGTGGTCGCATGATTTTGAAGGCTTGCTTGGTGCAGTAGAACATGCCGGTGACGTTGGTGTTCATGACGCGAAGCCATTTTTCAGAGGAAAGGACCTCGATGGGGTCGCCTTCGATGGAGCCGGAGTTGTTGACGAGGATGTCGAGACGTCCGTGGGTGTCCATGACGGACTTGAAGACGGATGCGACGCTATCTTCGTCGGTGACGTCCATGGATAGTGCGGTGACGGTAGTTCCGGATTCTTCGGAGATTTCGTCGGCGGACGCTTGTAGGCGTTCGAGGTTGCGTGCGGCGATGGTTACGTTAGCGCCGTTGTTTGCGAAGATTCGGGCGATGCCTTTTCCGATGCCGGTGCCTCCGCCGGTAACGAGTGCGATTTTGCCGTCTAAGGATTCTGCGCTCACGGGTTGTCCTCCGATTCGATTACGTTGCTTGGGCTTCGTTTTTGCCTGGTTTTGTCAGGAAAGAAGTGATGAAGGCTAAGGCTACTACGCCGGTTGCGGCGAGGTAGGCGTATCTCCAGCCGTCCATGAATGCGAAACCGGCTTCGGGCGTGTCTTCGAGTTCGCCGAGGGGGATGTTGAAGCCTCGGGCGATCATTACTCCGGCGATGATTGCGGTGATGATGGCTTGTCCGGAGACGTTTCCGAGGTTGCGTGTCAGGTTGATGATTGCGCTTACAAGTCCGTATGAGGATTGTGGCACGGAGCCCATGGTTGCGCTTGCGTTGGGTGCGGACCATGCGCCCATAGCGAGGCCGTTTATGAGGACGACGACGGCGATGTAGATGAGGTTCGAGGTGTCGTCGAGGGTGGCGAGTGCGATGCCGGTGAGTACGAGGAAGAAGAAGCCGCCCATCATGAATGGTCGGACGCCGTAGCGGTCGGAGAGTCTGCCGAAGACTTGCGCTCCAATGCCCATGCCGATGGCCATCATGAGCATGACGCCGGAGGCTAGGATCTCGGGCCAGCCCCGGAAGGCGACGAGGTAGATGGGGAGGACGAAGAGGGTGGCGGAAGAGCGCATGAATGCGAGGTAGCGGGTGATTATGGAGTATTTGAAGACGTTTATCTTGAAGAGTCTCAAGTCGACCATGGGGTTTGGGGTTTTGAGCTGCCACCAGACGAAGACAACAAGAGTGGCGATGCCGGTGAATGCTCCGGCGATGATTATCGGGGATCCCCATGCGAGGGCGAAGGGATTGGTGATGGTGAGGATGATGATTGCGGTCGCGATGGCGGATAGTGCGGCGCCTAGCCAGTCGTATGGGGGGCGTTTTTCGCCTGAGAACGAACCGATGCGTTCGTCTTTGAGTATGTATAGGCCCCAGAAGAATGCGACGGCGGTCGGGATGGCCATGAAAATGAAGAGGGCTTGCCAGGGGAGGAATTGGAGGGTTACGCCGGACACGACGGTCCCGGCTGCGCCTCCGATGGCTACGGCGGTGGTCTGGCTTCCGAGGGCTTTGCCGCGTTCGCTGGCTGGGAAGACGGATGTGGTGATGGCTGTGGAGACGGACTGGCCCATGGAGCTGCCGATGGACATGATGACGCGGGTGACGATTAGGAAAGTGAGGCTGGTGGCGAATGCGCAAGCGATGGCACCTCCGCCGAAGAGCGCCATGCCGATGAGGTGGAACTTTTTGCGTCCGATCATGTCGGCGACCTTGCCGAGGGGGACCATGAGTGAGCTGATGGTGAGGGATTGCGCGATGACGAGGAGGGATGCTTCTTTGAAGGTGATTCCGAAGTCTTCGGCGATTGCGGGTAGTGCGAGGAAGATGATGCTGAAGCTCATCACCATGGTGACGAGGGAGAGTCCGACGGCCCAGAATGCGCGCCACTTGTACCATGCGTTTTCGGGCGCGGCGGGGTCCCATGCTGGTTCTTGGCGCGCGGACGCTACAGTGTTTTGCGTGCTGGACATCAGAGGACGAGACTCACAAGCGTCTGCGAGTCGAATGACACTAGAGTATCGCGCAATGCGAATGCCGCGTATTCGGCGATGGCGTCCGGCGTTCCATCCCCTCTTTCACCATCACCCCCGGATCAAGTCCGGGGCAGGCTCAGCCCTCTCCCATCGAGGGAGAGGGGATTTCTTCTGCCCATCCCCTCTGGATTCCGGCTTTCGCCGGAATGACGCATCGTTAGTGGACGTCCATGCGTTTTAGGCGCCAGACGGTTGCGATGTTGGAGATGATGATGACGGCGATGAGGGCGATGATGGCGTATTCGATGGGGGGAAGCTGGTTCGATCCGGATGTGGGGGCGTCGATGAGGGTGGAGTTCAGTTCTTGGAGTATCGAGAGGGTGTTTCCGCTGATGCTGACGTATTTCAGGCCTGGTATGGCGGTGGAGATGAGGGCTTCGAAGCCGAAGACGTATACGATGCCAAAGACGACGGCGCGAGTTGTGAGGGTGCCGACGAATGCGAAGAGGGAAACGAAGGCGATGGTGCCGATAAGTATGCCGAATGCTCCGATGATGGCTGCGGAGTAGGATTCGTCTTCGAAGACGAGAAGGACGGAGATGAAGGTGCTGATGGCCAATGGGATGGCGACGATGGCTGCGGCTGCGAGCATCTTAGGGATGGAGATTTGCCACCTTGAGATGGGTGAGAGCATGAGGTTGGTGAGTGTCTGGTCTTCGATTTCGTCGGCGAAGACGGGTGCGGCGACGATGAGGGCGATCAGGGGTAGTCCGGTGTTGAAGATGAGGCCTTGGATGAAGCCTTGAGTCACTTCGCCGTCCCAATCGGTGCCCAGTATCTCGCTGATGATGGCGATGACGAGCGGGATTGCGGCGAGTATCAGCAAAACTGCGACTCGGCGGATCGACATGGATTGTCGGATCGCGAGGATGAAGATTGTTTCTGCGATGGTGCCCATCAGCCTTCGACCAGGTATGAGAAGACGCTCTCGAGCGAGTCGTCGATCGGTTGGAGTCGTGTGAGTCGGATGTTCAGGCTTTGAGCCAAGACCGGTAAATCGAGTTGGAGGACGGCGACGTTGGCAGTCAGCACCACAATCGAGCCGTCGGGATCGAACTGCACGGATTGGACGGCTGGCAGTTTGGCGAGTTCGCCACCGAGTTGCTTGGGGTCGGAGCACTCGATTTTGACGTGATAGGGACGGTCGTCCAAGGCGGCGCGGATGGCGTGGAAATCGCCTTGTGCGGCTAGTTTTCCGTTGACGACGAGGACGACGCTTTCACTGACTTCTTCGACTTCTTCGAGGATGTGAGAGGAGATGATGACGGAGCGCCCTTCCTCGGCGGTCTGGTGGAGGATCTCTTGGAACCGAATGCGTTGGGTCGGGTCTGCGCCGTTCAGCGGTTCGTCGAGGATTAGGAGTTCGGGGTCACCCACAAGAGCGGCGGCGAGGCGGATTCGTTGCCTCATGCCTCGGGAGTAGGTGGAGATTTTGCGGTCGAGGGCGAAAGACATGTCGACGCGCTCGATGGCATGTCGGAGGTGGCTCTCTTCACGTCGAAGGTCTTTCAGGCGGGCCGAGAGGCGGACGAATTCTAGGCCGGTCATGAATTCGTAAGCCGATTCGTTCTCGGTCATGATGCCGATGCGCTTGTAGACATCGTGGTCGGTGCGCGGATCGGTGCCGAGGAGCCGGACCTCGCCTTCGGAGGACGAATAGAGTCCACACATCATGCGAAGGAGGGTAGTTTTGCCGGCGCCGTTGGGACCAAGGAGGCCGGTGATGCCTGATCCGATAGTTAGGGTGATGTCGCTGACTGCGACGACGTTCCCAAACCACTTGGAGACGGAATCCAACGACACGACGGCATCGTTGCCGCGGGTTTCTATCTCGGTTTGGGTCTGCACTTGGTTATCTCTGTCGTGAATAGAAGCGCCATGTTGCGAAGATGGATGCCGCTGTGAGCAGGACAACCCAAACGATCGGTACGGCTATGTTGAGGTCGAATTTTTCGTTGTAGGTGCCGAAGAACATGGAGGGCAAGACGCCGGTGTTGATTTCGATCAGGTCGAGTAGGGCGATCGGGTCGCTAATGGCGTCGGGAGGTTCAAAGAGGTCGACGATGAGATCTACGAAGGATGAGATCATGATGACGCTGATGACGATGAGCGTTGCGATCATGCGGCGGTCGGTGAGGGAACTGACGGCAAATGTGAGCGATGCGGCGAACACTGCGAAAACAGCGCTGTTGCCTACGAATCGAGGGATGTCAGTCCAGTTGTCTTGGATGTGACCGAGGGAGTCGGAAACGCCGACGAGCAGTCCAACCCAGAGTGTGATGTGGGGCAACAAACTGGCTGCGAGGATAAGGACGACGAGTGCGATCCATCTTGCGCCGAGGTAGTCGAGGAGGGTGATTGGTCGTACAAAGTAGAGGTGAATGACGCGGTTTCGGCGGTCAGGGCAAATCAACTCTGGACCTACAAATGCGGCGAATATGAGGAGCAGGAAACCGATCACGCCGATCAAGTCATCGTGGCTAGGGAGGTCTACCACTTCTGCGCCTTCGCCAGTGTCGACTTCGAGGCCGAGCTGTTCAAAAAACGCGGCGATGGCGGCGAAAACGAGGCCGGTGATGATAGCTGGGGAGACGACTAGCCAAGGCAGAATTTTCGCCCATCCACCGCGTCCGATACCCATGCCGTTTTTGACGCCGTCCCAGAATATCGTCTGCCAAGCGCGGCTGCGACCTTCGCGTTCGCCCTCGTAGGTCTGATAACCGATGTCGAAGACGGTTCCGGTGCGTTCGGTATTTTGGTCGGAAGTCACGGATCAGGAACGGAAGAGGTCGATGAGGGCGCGTTGGCGTGGGCCCATGCGGACGAGTCGGGCTTCGGATGCGACGAGAGCGTCGCGAATAGTGTCGAATTTCGATTCGTCGACGTCGGGTATCGATATTGCAACGCCTTCGGATGCGTGTTCGATGTTGCGATTGGTTAGCTCCGAGATGAAGAGGTCGCGGTGGTTTGCGACTTCGACGTATATGAGTTCGGTCTCTTCGGTGAGGGACTTAACGTCGGATGATTCCTTCACTTGTCCGGCGTCCAATAGGACGATGTTGTCGCAGGTACGCTCGACGTCTTGCATGAGATGTGTTGAGAGTACGACGCTGATACCGAACTCGCGAGCTATACGTCGGATAAGATTCAGCATCTCGGTACGCCCGGTCGGGTCGAGACCTGCGGTCGGTTCGTCTAGGAGGATCAGGACTGGGTCATGGACGAGGGCTTGAGCGAGCTTGACGCGCTGCTTCATGCCGGTGGAGTAGCCGCCGATGGGGCGGTAGCGTTCTTCGAAGAGTCCGACGTGGCGCAGGGTGTCGGCAGCGAGGGCCCGGGAGCGCGATGGCGGGATGCCGCTGACTTCGGCCATGTGGGTAAGGAAGTTTGCGGCGGATTGGTTCGATGGCAAGCAGTCGTGTTCTGGCATGTATCCGATACGACTGCGCGCTTCGGGTATACGGGCGTCAGCGCCCATTACCAGCGCGGAACCTGAGGTAGCGTCGGTAAGGCCGAGGAAGATGCGTATGGCGGTGCTTTTGCCAGCGCCGTTGGGTCCGAGGAGTCCGGTGATTCCAGATCCTACGGTGAATGATGCGGCGTCGAGGGCTTGGACGGAGCCGTAGAGCTTGGTGAGATCGCGGGCTTCTAACAGGGGAGTGGTGGTTGCAAAGTTGCTCATACGGCAGTTAAAAGAGGGTGTTTTAGTAGATCATACCTATTAGTAGATCATATTTCCAAGCGATAGAAGTCGATTGCGGTGTTGCCGAAGATGTAGTCGGATTGCTCTTGAGGAAGGTTTTTGGTCAATTCTCGAACCGTTTCGGCCCAGTTCGGGTATGTGGTGCCTTGCGTTGAGACGGGCCAGTCAGAACCGAACATGATGCGATCGACTCCAAACATGCCGATGACGTGGTGGACATAGGGCAGGAGGTCGGCGTTAGTCCAGTTCTCCATGTCGGCTTCTGTGGTCATGCCGGAGAGTTTGCATCGCATTCCGTCGATAGACGCGACGTCGCGGAGGCGAGTGAGCCATGGTTCGACTTCGCGTTCCTTGATGTTGGGTTTTGCGATGTGGTCGATGACGGCTCGTAGGTCAGGGACGTGCTGCATGATGCGTGGGACGAAGGGCAGGTTCGGCGGGCGGACCAGGAAGTCGTAGCAAAGGTCGCGACGTTCGACCTCTTTGAGACCTTGAATGGGCGCGTCGCCTGCTAGCCAGCCGTGGTCTTCGTCCATCTCCCACAGATGGCGAACGCCTTTGAAGTAGGGGCTTTGTTGAAGATCGTCGAGGATTTCGCCGACGTTCGGCTCGCTCAGGTCAACCCAGCCGACCACTCCAGCGACGAAGTCGGTGTTCTCAGCGATTTCGAGACACCATTTGGTTTCTTCGACTGACGCGTGAGCTTGAACGATGACGGTTTTGTCGACGCCAGCTTCTGCAAGCAGGGGACGGAGCTCTTCTGGGCCGTAGTTGACCCTGAGTGGACTGCCTTCCGGCATCCAGTCGTAGGGTCGTAGGTCTAGGTCCCAGAAGTGATGATGGCTATCTACTACGGTCATGGTTGGGTTCAATGCGCGCTCTCACCCCCGGATCAAGTCCGGGGCAGGCTCTAACCCTCTCCCGCCCAGCGGGAGAGGGGACAATGGTAGCGGTCAAGGTGTTAGTGCTTCGGGCACCCCCTGCATGCTCGCTTCGCTCGCACGCGTCCCTGTTGTCGGTCTTTTGGGCTTTGCGAAGGGGAGGGATGTGGATATCAGCGTGCGATGGTGCCGATGGCGGGTTCGCCGCGGATTGCGGTGCCGTGGCTGCCGGCGAAGTTGGCGTCAGCGAACCAGAACTCGTCGCCTCTCTTGGAAAATCCGTGGACGAAGGGGTCTTCTGGTCCCATAACGATGCGATCCATCTCGGTGCCGTTCTCTTTGTTGTAGAGGACGATGACGTTGTCGGTGGTGTGTGCGCACCAGATGCCGTCGTCGCCTTCCAGCGCGAGGCCGTGCAGTCGTTCGAGTTCGACCTCGAACTGGTGGACGACCTTGAAGTTGTCGGACGGGTCGACGAGGATGATGGCTTTCGGGCTGAAGGCGGTTACCCAAAGAAGGTTCTCGTCGTGGTCCCACTCGATGCCGTGGATGCCGCCGCCGTCAGGGGTTCGGAAGCGGTCGACCGTTTCGCCGGTGTCGGTGTCGACCTTGATGACGTATCCGAGGTGAGTGTCGGTGCTGCGGTAGGGGCGGGAGACGGTGGTGCCGTTCGATCCGGTCCAGATATGACCGTCGCCGACGGTGATGCCGGAGCCGTTCTCCGTGGCCGTGTAGATGGTTCGCAGGACGTCGCCAGCGTCATTGATAACGTAGACGTTGTCGGTGAGCTGATCCATCACGTACAACTCGTCGTTGTACCACTGCAAGCCGTTGGGCATCTCGCATGGAGACGGAACTGTGATCCCGACCTCCGATTTGGTCGCTGTCATCGTCATTTTGGTTACTCCAATCGCAGGTTGATTGTCGGTTGTTACATGTGCAAGTAGTTTAACCCGAAGTGATGGTGATCGCCATCAGAAGGTTTGCAACATGTCGCATGAAGCCGTTGAAACGGTTGTAGAAAGGGTGTGTTACACTTCAATTGTGTATGTGGGCGAGTATGCCTCGGATCATGAGGTAACAGACGGGAAACGGTTATTAGACCGCACCATATCCTCCTTTCGCCTGCGACGAAGATGCACGGATGCGATGCTGCTTGACATTTAACTCAGCCTCAAAACAACAGCAACAAGATTGAAATGCGGGAGGGTGCGGTCGACATGAGAAGGAACTCAACAAATGCAAAGCCAAACCAACGGCAGCGTTGCGCGCCGTCGAGTGATGATATTTATCGACGGTAGCAACCTGTATCACGTTCTTAAGCAAAACACCGACAAAAGAAATCTCGATTACAAGAAGTTTGCAGAAAAGCTGTGTGGTGACCGGGAACTGATCCGGACCTACTACTACAACATCCGCCAAGAGTCACCGGACAATCCGAAACTGGCGGAATCGCAGGATCGATTCCTCAACGCTCTTTACGAAACTGATTACCTTGAGGTGAAGCTGGGGATCTGGAAGCAGCGGGGCGACACCATGGTGGAGAAGGGTGTCGATGTCATGATCGCCGCCGATCTCATTTCTCATGCCTACGAAGATCATTACGACACGGCGATTTTGGTGAGCGGAGACGCCGATTTCTATCCGGCGCTGCAGGTGGTGAAGGACACGGGCAAGCAGGTGGAAGTAGCGGCATTTGATTCAAACCTCTCGCAAGAGGCGGCGCGGTTCTCAGATGTGCTGATCAAGTTCAACAACAACTATTTCGACGACCTTTGGATGTCTTCAGGCCAAGCGAGCCACAACATGCGCACCGCGGAGCGACGGAAACGCGTAACCGATGAAGCCGCCTCGCCGAACGGCGAAGACAAAGGCGCTTCACGAGCCAAGAACAGCGTTCGCCGGTCATTCACCGATCGGTATCCTGCGCGACGTAATACCTACAGGTCGCAGGCGACCACGCAGAGCGGAGCGAACGGCCACGCGGCACCTCGTCCGGTTAATCGTGTGCGTCAGACCGAGAAACGCCGAAGTTTGTCCTCAGTGTTGGGCGAAGGGTCTGGCGCTCCCGGAGCCAAACGGGTGGAGCGTCGGGGCAGCGCGACGATTTCCAGTTCACGCGTTTCGCCCCCGGATATTAGGGGTGAAAACGGCAAGAGCAGGTCGCGCGACGCTGTCCAAGCTGGTGGAAATCCCGATGAGCGACGTGATTCTTGGATCTCTCGGATGCTGAAGTCTCGCAGATAGGCGGGATCAGCTGAAATCTACCAGTCGGCGGAGACGATACTGCTGTCTGCGGAATGGATTCGCTCTTGCGATCCAGATTTGAAGTTCATGGCGAACAGATCGTATTGACCGTCAGCATCTGATCGGAAGAGGATGTGCGAGCCGTCAGTTGACCACTTCGGGTCGGCGTCTTCGATCCGGTTTTGGGTTAGACGACGAGGTGTTCTCTTGTCGATATCGACGGCATAAATCTCGGGATTGCCATCTTTTTCGGTTACGTAGATGATGTTCCGCCCGTCGGGCGCCCACTCGAAGTTTGTTTCGTCTCCTGAGTCGGTGGTCAACGCCTTCGCTGCGCTGGGACCATTCCCGGTATCGACGATCAGGGTGTAGATGTCGGTGGACCCATTGTTGTTGGTTCGTGCGAAGGCGACGCGCTTGCCGTCGAGCGAAAATCGAGGTCGACTGTCCTGGGAGTCCGTGAGTTGGACTTCGTCGACGCCATGAACGGATCGCTTGTAGATGCCTTCGGTGTCATCCAGCATCAGGCACATGACGATCCACTCATTGTCGCCAGACCAGTTGCCAAGTTCGACGTTGCCGGCTGCTTCGGAGGCGAGAAGAGTCGTTTCGCCGTCTTCGAAACTGAAGACGTAGACCTCGGTGAGTTTGTCGTCGTTTGAATTTGCTTGGTAGGCAATCATGCGGGAATCGGGCGACCAGAAGAACTCCGCGACGGTTTCCGGAGAGCTAGGGATGCGCTCGATGGTGCCTTCACCGCGATTCCAGACCATCAGCTCGCCTCCGTCGCTATCGGCGTCGGCGATATAGGCGACTTTGCTCAGGTTGGGTGCCCACTTCGGGTTTGAGACTGAGTCGTTGATGACCTTGGAGTATTCGCCAGATTTTTCAAGGACGAACATGTTCTGGTCTTCGTTTTCTACTACGTATGCGACCTCATGGATCACCTCGTCGCTGCTACATGCGGCAACGGCGATCGTGAGTGAGAGTAGGGCGGCGATGATTCCGAAAGTTGAGTACGATTTGCGCATGATTTCCGTGGTCTCCGTCGACGCGCAGATGCGTGTGCCAGTTAAAGCTCCCGTGAAACGTGCGGGTGCTAGTGTGATTTTCGGAAATTCGAGCCAAGGGTTTCAAGCCGACTGAGTGCAACTAAAATCGCAATACGCGATTTACCCGCAACTACCGGAGAGTAAGAGATGAAATTCGCGTTCTTCATGATGCCGTTACATACGCCGAACGAGAATCCGTCTTTGGCGTTCGAACGCGATATCGACTTGATCAACTACGCGGAGAAGATGGGCTTCGACGAGTACTTCATCGGCGAGCATCACTCGGCTGCTTGGGAGACGATGCCCACCCCGGAGATGGTGCTGGCAAAGGCGTCGGCCACGGCCACCCGGATCACGCTCGGAACCGGTGTCGTTTCGTTGCCGTTCCATCACCCGTTTCACGTCGCTGAGCGATTTGCGTTTTTGGATCATCTGACACGTGGACGGACGGTGCTCGGGGTGGGACCTAGCGGATTGCCGACCGATCCTCAACGGTTCAAGATTCCGCCCAGGGATTTGAACGCGATGATGCGGGAATCCACAGATATCATCGTGAAGCTCCTAGAGTCGCCCGATCCGATTTCGTACGACGGAAAGTACTGGACCATCGACGAGATGGCGTTGCAGTTACGGTCTTATCAACAGCCGAGGCTCAAGCTGGCCACGCCGTCTGCGGGCAGCAAACGCTCATTGGATTTTGTGGCGCAATACGAGATGATGATGTTCTCGATTGCAGGCAGCGGCCCGCCTGACGCGGTGCCGTTGGCCCGGCAATGGGACGAGGTGGTTGACGCATCGGCGAAGTACGGCACGTCGCCGAACAAGGATGACTGGCGCGTGGTGACTTACGTTCATTTGGCGGACACGCGCGAGGAGGCGTTCGAGCAGGCTCGACACGGAGCGGTCCGTGACGTGCACAACTACTTCTACACGATCAACACGCCGCGGAGCTGGTTGACGCACCCGGATCAAAACCCTGCAGATCTGACGTTTGAGGAGATCGTGGACAAACGAAGGTGGATTATCGGGACGCCTGACGATGCGATCGAGCAGATCGAGGCGTTGGTAGACGAGACCGGTGGCATCGGCGGATTGATGTTGACGACCCATGAGTGGATGCCGATGCGACACGTCATGTATTCGCAAGAGCTATTTGCGAGATACGTCATGCCAAGATTCAGGGGTCACACCGCCGATCTCGAACGAGAATGGGAACGCACCAAAAAGGACCGCGAACTCGGAAGGATACCGAACATCTACGGCCCGGACGACGGTAGTTCGGTCGATGGCTCAAAGAGCAATACGTTCGTGAAGATTTAACCGAACCCATCCTATGAACAGAAAACTGGAATGTGAGTATGGCAACACTAGAACAGCTACTTGACGAGGTGGATGCTTCGGCGGCGGAGATCGTTGAGCTTGAGCGGCAGATGATCCAGATTCCGACAGTGAACACGGGTCAGATGCCGACCGGTGACGAAACGCCGTTGGCGGAATTTATCCAAGATTGGTTTCACTCGGAGGGGATCACTGAGACTCAGATACTGGCGAGGGATCCTGAACGAGGAAACATCATCGCCGTGTATCCGGGGAGTGAGCCGCGGTGTCGTTTGATGCTGATGTCGCACACTGACACCGTTCCGGTTGAGGATGAGTCGAAATGGTCGTGGGAACCATTCGGCGCACAGGTTTCCGGTGGGCGAATCTACGGTCGGGGTGCTTCGGATTGCAAAGCGTTGCTGACGGCGCAGATGATGGCGATGGCGATCTTGAAGCGTAACGACGTTCAGTTGAAGCACGGGTTGAGACTGGTGAGCGGCGCGGATGAGGAGCACGGGGGACGTTGGGGATTCGGTTGGCTTGCGGACAACCATCCGGAATCGCTGGAGTCAGATTTCGCGGTTAACGAAGGCGGCGGGACACCTGTAGAGCAGGGTGGAGCGCTGTCTTACCTCTTGGGAACGGGCGAAAAGGGTCGGTTGGAGATCAAGATCACTTTGAAAGGGGAAAGCTCACACGCTTCGGTTCCTTGGCAAGGCATTAATGCATCGAATAGATTGTGGCGCGTCTTGCAGCGCATCGAGGCATATGAGCCCGAGATCGACACGTCGTTGCCGATCTTCGAGCATCTCAACGTCTTCGGAGTCGAGGAGGAACCGACACCAGAGAATATCGACCGGATCATCGAGGAGATCTGGGAGAATTCGCCGAGACTCGGCTCGATGTTGCGGGCGCTTTCTCGGATGGTTTGGACTCCGACGATGGTCAGCGGGGGCATCAAGTCCAACAGCGTGCCGGAGCACATCACCGTAACCTGTGACGTGCGATCCTTGCCTTTCCAGGACGAGGATTACGTACGGAGCGAGATCGAGAAGACGATCGGCGATGTCGAAGGTGTTTCGTTCGAAATCGACTACATGTCGGTGCCGAACTCGTCGCCTTTCGAGACCGACCTTGCCGAGGCGATCAAACGAGCGCAGGCGTTGGCAGTGTCGCGGGACGACATCAACTGGATTCCAGCTGTCAGCAACGGGTTCACCGACTCGCGTTTCACCAGAAATCTTGGGATCATCACATACGGTTTCGCGGGCACGCATCCCGACGATGATCCGATGCTGTCCAGGGCGCATGGGACCGATGAATCGGTAGGCATTGAATCGCTCATCAGTGGTGCGAAGTGCATGATCGCGTTGGCGTGGGACCTGTGCGAAGCGCAGTGATCCGATGGAGATGAACGTCGTCACGGTCGCCGACGAATTGGCGACTGAGCTTCGGCGTCACGCGTCTGCTGAGCGAGCTGTCAACGAAAAGCGTTACCTAAAGTCGGATATCGAGCATTTCGGGGTCGCCGTACCCGCCATACGCAAAGTGGCGCGCGCCTTTGTACGGACCAGCAAAGAACTGACCAAATCGGAGGTTTTCGAATTAGTGTCAGAGTTGTGGGAGAGGGATGTATATGAGTTGCGGAAGTCGGCCGTCAACATCCTCGCCTTCCGGACGGATCTGATTGAACAAGATGATTTCGGATTTATTGAAGGATTGCTACGTAAATCTCATACTTGGGCGCTCATCGATGAACTTGCAATGAAAGTCGTTGCTCCTGCTTTGGAGGAGATGTCCAATGCTCAAGATATCCGAGCGAAATGGTCGATAGACCACGATTTTTGGGTTCGAAGAACGGCGATGCTCGCGTTGCTGCCGGATCTGAGGCGTGGTCTAAATGATTGGGACGAATTTCTCAGTTACGCGGACGCGATGTTGGGAGAAGAGGAGTTCTTCATCCGTAAAGCGATTGGCTGGGTATTGCGTGAGGTTTCGAAGCATTCGCCGGATATGGTGTTCCAATGGATGAAACCGAGGGTAGCCATAGCTTCGTCGGTGACTACGCGGGAGGCTGTGAAGTATCTGCCTAACGAACACAAAATGGCATTGAAACAGATTCGGGAAGAAGCCCAAGGGAAGGTAAGCAAGTGAAACGACCGAATGTGCTGTTCATTATGGCCGACCAGTTGAAGTGGTCTGGGTTGCGGATGTATTCGGAGGTCGGGATCGAAACGCCATCGTTAGAGCGATTGGCAGCGCGCGGAGTGATGTATCGCCACGCAGTAACGCCTCACCCGCTCTGCGTGCCGGCTCGCACCTCGATGATGACGGGGAGATATCCGCACTCAACCGGTTGCCGTCGGAACGAGACATTGATGCCCGATAGTGAGACGCACGCGTTTCAGATCTGGAAGGATGCGGGA
The DNA here is from genome assembly GCA_965204425.1 of Dehalococcoidia bacterium. Lineage (GTDB taxonomy): Bacteria > Chloroflexota > Dehalococcoidia > Lucifugimonadales > Lucifugimonadaceae > Bin127. Next base: position 891,969 of record OZ241990.1, on the reverse strand, counting down.
TACACGACGGGATTGATAGGGAAAAACCACTGCTTTGTGGATCTCGACGATTTCGATGTCTATTGCGACATCTCGCACGGTGGATTGCCGCAAGGCGATTATCTCGGTTCGATTCCCGGGACGCGAGGGATGGACTGGGTGCGCCCGGTAGAGGCGATCAACAAAGCGCACGAGACGCGCGCTAATCTGCGTGACAACGCTCAGAGTCCGACGATTGCATACGCGGTGTCGGATCATCCGCTGGAAGATTATGGCTCGAACGTTATTACGGCCCAGACTGAGGCGTTTCTTGAAGGGGTAGCGTCAGGCGAAACTTTCGGTGAAGGTGGACGGACTGATGACGTTAACCAACCATTCGCGTTGCTGGTTTCTTATCCCGATCCGCACGAGCCTAGGGAAGCACCACGCCAATATGCCGAAATGTTCCCGCCTGACAAGATCGTTTTTCCGCCGTTACGGCGCGGTGAATTTGACGAAAACGGAGGTGTGGACTACCTCGACGACGCGCCATATCCACCGAGTGGCAAGGTGAGCCCGGCACCTGAGGTGAATCGCGTTCTGTACGCCATGATGGGGTTGGATGACGACAGCGAAGAGGACATTCGTAATCTGGTATCGGTGCATCACGCGATGACGAGGATGGTTGACGATGGGATCGGACGAATAATCGACAAGTTAGAAGAACTCGGCATGTTGGATGACACGATCATCGTGTTCACAGCAGATCACGGCGATTTCATGTCCGAGCACAACATGGCGGTTAAAGGCGGAGTGTTTTACGACTGTCTGACGCGGGTGCCTATGATTGTTTCGTATCCCGAAGGTGGAGTGCCAACCGGTGATATCGATGGGTCGTTGGTAAACACGATCGACATTCTTCCGACGCTGTTGGAGCTGCAGGGACTGGCCAGTTTCGAAGGGATCGACGACGGCTGGGCAGGGCATTTGCCCAATGAAGTCTCAGTGGAGAATGCGACAACGACTCTGGGTGGTGACGGGAAGATCAAACCGGAGTTGTTACGTCGGATTCAAGGCAAATCGCTGCCGACCGCGACCAGCGCTGAGCCGCGCGTCGCAGCGTTCTCCGAGTATGGCGCTGGCGGACCTCCGGTTACGATGTCGCACTTGGACGAATTGGAGAATTCATCGGGGTATCATGCGTTGATCGAGACGCTGTGGGGCAGGGAAGCGCAAGGGCGGCGAAAGATGGTCCGAACTGTCGATTGGAAATACGTGACAGACCCGATGGCGGAAGGCGCGGGTACCTTAGATGGTGCTGATCCTGAGGACGAGTTATATGACCTCGTAAACGACCCGTGGGAGCTGTACAACGTGGCGCACGACCCGAAGTATGCTGGCGTGGTCTCGGAGATGCGCAGTCACTTGGCGCGGTGGATGATCGAGACCGAGGATCCTGAACCGGTCGAACTGCCTCGCACGATAGGCCGATCCTGAAGGAATTTAGAAAATGCCCTTCGGTTCCAGTCCGAGGTAGAACTGACCGGCTGTGTCGTAGTGAGTGGGACGACCTTGGATTTGTTGCCGGATAGCGTGGACGTCTTGGAAGCAGCGTTGGATGGTGTTGGTCTCGAAAATCGCTGTTGATCCGCAGATCGTGTAGGCGGTGTTGACGACGTCAGCGGCGGTGCGGATTGCGTGAGTGCCGGCCAACCGGACCTTGATGCGTTCCGGAGTCGGCAGAGTGTGAGTAGAGGAGACGGTTTGCCACATTTCTGTGGTAGCTTCGCCTAGAAAAGCCCGAGCGGAGTTCCACGATGCTTCCGCCTGACCGATAAGGCGTTGGGTTGTGGCGTCGTTGCTGACCACTGAAGAACCGCCGTGTTGGATCTTGCGTTTCGTCAAGTCAATGGCGAAGTCGAGGCCGGACCTTGCTACACCAAGCGCGACCGTGGCGAATCCGGAAGCGAACATCGGTGTTGTGTGGATCACGTAAAGCGGCCCCGGTTCTCTGGAGGGTTCGTTAAGACCGTATGATCGTTCGGCTGGGACGGAGAGATCAGTCGCCGTGAAGCTGCGACTCGCAGTTCCCTTCAAACCGCCCACAAACCATTCGTCGACTATTTCGACTTGCGATTTGGGGATCAGAAATACCTGCATTTCCTTGGTGTCTTCGCCGTTTTGATTGAATACCGGCGTAAGGGCGGCAACCCAAGAGGCGTGGGAAATGCCACTGCTGAAGTCCCATCGACCTGTCAACGAATAACTGTCGCCATTCATGATCGCCTTTGTGCCGGGCCTTGGAGGGCCGTTGGTGACGACTGTCTTCGGATCGCCCCAAATCTCCTCTGCAACGGATTCGTTGACGCGCACAGCATTGGTTGAGAAGACGTTGTTTTGATTGATGCACCATCCGACGCTGGCATCGGCTTCGGCAAAAACGCGGACGATTTTGAGAAAATCTGGATGATTCAGTTCAGCCCCGCCCATCGATTTGGGCAAAAGGAGCCTGAAGAAACCTGCGTCGATTATCGGGCGGACGACATCTTCGGGGATTCGCCTTTCGGCATCGATCCGATCGACTGATTGTGCGACCATCGACGCGAGATCGCGTGCTTCGTCGATGAATCTTTCGAGCTGGGTCAAGCGAATGTAGGATGTTTTGCGCTAAGCCAACTCTTCGGGCACGACAACGTCGGTTTCGAGTTCAAGAGGGTGGCCGGGGAAGAAGTCTCGCCACGGTTCGAATTGCTCGACGAACATCATGCCGTGTTCCATCGACGGCAGATTCTTGATGGCGCGACCCGGGTCGTAGCCCATAGTTTTCGCCATCGCTTCGATACCGCCACGACGCGTGTGGCGCACGCCACCTACGTTGAAGACGTCGCCATCGTCATCCTCGACGATGAGGTCGAAACCGCGTTTTCGTTGTCGCCAGTAGAGTCTCACGTTGAACCGGGAAGTCTTGTCAGTCGTTGTCAGATAGGTGGGGTTTCACCCTGTCTAGTATCGCATTGCCGACATCGTACTTGCTCATGAGTGGGAGCGGCTCGATCGAACCGTCGATGCTCACAATATCGACGCGATTCGTGTCGGTTCCGAAGCCGCTGCCGGGTTCGGTGACATCGTTGGCAACAGTCAGAGTTGCTCCTTTTGCGGCCATCTTGGCCGCGCCTTTCACGGCGGCATCGCCTGTCTCGGCAGCGAACGCGACCTTTACTAACCGCGGTCCGGTGGCTTGAGGCATCCAATCCTCTACCGTTTCGAACTCCATAGATAACCCGTCGCCGCTTCGTTTCTTGATCTTTTGGTTCGCGGCCTTGCTTGGACGGAAATCCGAGATCGCGGCTGCCATTATCAACACGTCGGAATCTACTACTGCGGGTAACGTCGCGTTTCGCATCTCATCAACGGATCTGACGTGTACGGTCTCGACGCCCCACGGCGGTCTAACTCCACTGGCAGCAGAGACGAGAATTGTTTCGGCCCCGCGGTCGCGCGCAGCTTCTGCGATTGCGTAGCCCATTTTCCCAGAGGATCGGTTGGTGATGACGCGTACTGGATCAATTGGCTCGCGGGTCCCGCCTGCGGTTACGACTACGCGTCTACCGATTAAGTCGCCGTTGCTTGCGCCTATCGCTGCGCGAACCGCGTCGACGATCTCTGGAGGTTCGCTCATTCGTCCTTGGCCGACGAGACCCGACGCCAACCGACCCGCCTCAGGGCCGATCACAATAGCACCTCGCTCGATCAGAGTTGCGACGTTTGACTGTGTTGATTCCGAGCCGAACATATCGGCATCCATCGCTGGGGCGACTACTAGTGGGGTGCTAGACGCTAGAACGGTGGCAGTCAATGCGTCATCGGTGATGCCGAGTGCTATTTTGGCGATAGTGTTGGCGGTTGCTGGTGCGATTACGATGCAGTCGGCTTTAGTCGCCAGCGCGACGTGGTCGATGCTGATTTCGGAGTTCTGATCCCACAAAGATGTGGTCACCGGGTTGTGGCTCAGCGACGCGAAGGTCGCACTACCGACAAACTTCAGGGCTGACTCAGTCATCACAACGTTGACGCGGGCGCCAAGTTTGACCAGTTCAGAGGTCACATACGCGGATTTGTACGCCGCGATGGATCCAGACACGCAAAGGACAACCCGCCGGTTGGCTAACGGTGCGTATTTTGGATCGGTCATCGCTAAAGGCTGGAGAAGCGGAAACGGAGTTAAGTTGCCTCTGCCGTTTCAGTCTCTTTGGACCACGAACTGTTTGGGGAAGTTCTCGATAGGTGCTCCTGAACGGAACGCCATGACAGTGTCGAACATTTCTTGGACCTGGCGGCGATTCAACTCCGTCGGTACATCGATCTTCAATTGGTCGTCGCCTTCGACTGCGACAATCAGTCGTGAACCAAGGGAGGAACGGTATCGATATCCTAGGTTCCAAAACCGCGCCAACTCGATTTCCACGGATCGCGCGCGGAGCGTGAGTGCGTCTTTCGTGTTGAAATCGACACCGATGCGCGCACGCTGCAGAGTCATCGAATCGCCGTCCCACCGGTAGTGAGCTTCGAGATGGAGGAAGTCGTTGACGTATGGGAGGCAAGCGTCTGGGTCTGGACCGGCGAGTTCGCGGGGGCCAATAGTGAACTTGACGCCCGTGATCGTCTTGCTGCCGTGAATGACGCCGTAGTTTCTGAGGTCGACATCTGACAACGTGATATCTGTGAGTTGATCGGTCGGCCAGAAATCTTGTGATCGCCAGATCCATTCGACGCGGCGGTCTTTAACTGCGATGAGGTGATCGAGGATGCGAAATTCATCGTTTTCGATGACGTGGTGGAGCGTCATCTGATCACGTTCGCTGCGATCGTATTCGGTAGGGCGTAGCTTGGAGCGTGCTCTCCGAACGTATTCGTCGACGATCTCTTCGAGCGTGGGTTTCGTGTACTGCGCCATCCTGCCTGAGTCCTGGTGGCGATTGTGGACGTTTCTGGCTACGATGCTAACGCACGGAAGGCTTGAGGAAGATGCGACACCAAATCGCTCGCCGTCATGGCGTAAGGAGTGAGTTCATCGCGAGCCGATTTCGCACTTAACGAGTGGACGTAAACACCGAGAGATGCGGCATCGAATGGGTCGGTGCTGGCGGCGAGACCAGTAATCAAACCGGCTAGCACGTCTCCAGTGCCACCGCGGGCTAGTCCGTCGTTCGGCATCATGTTCACTCTTAGACGGTCATCTGGAGATGCGATCAACGTCGTTGCGCCTTTGAGAACCGTTGTGCAATTGAACCTTTCAGCGGCCGTTTGGGCAGCCTCAAGGCGATTAGCCTCGACTTCGGACACGGAAATTCCGAGTAATCGAGACATCTCACCAGGGTGCGGAGTTATGACCAAGTTCCCATCGAATACCTCTGACCAGCCCGGCATCTGCGAAACGAGCGTCAACCCGTCGGCATCGAAAACGACAGTGCAATCTTCCCAAATATCACGTTGGGACGTAAGCCGCGAAAGGAGTTCCCTCGATCCGTCGGAAAGGCCTACTCCTACACCGATGAGTGCAGAATCCATATCCGGAAGCCGTTCTTGGAGCGCGGCGAAAGCGGGACCGGGTACGACGCCATTTACGTCTTCGTCCAGAGGAACGTAAGTCGCTTCGGGTATGCTTCCGGCCAACGCTTGGTAGGCGCTCGTGGGTGTCGCGAGGGCGACCAACCCGACTCCGGTTCTCACGCAGGCTTGCGCGGCGAGTGAAGCTGCGCCGACATACGTGTTCGAGCCAGCAAGCAGCAGCGACCGCCCAAAGTCGCCTTTGTGTCCAGTGCGACCTCTTGACGGTAGGAGCGTGCGCGCCAACGCTAGCGTGTTGACCTCGCGTTTGATGTGTCGCGTTAAATCCGGCGGCATACCTACTTGAAGGGCAACCATTTCGTCGCCGTATGGCGCGTCCCCAAACCTTACCGCTGGGCCTATTTTGTGCGTTCCGACTGATAGGCATACGTCGGCGGGCAGACCGTTGGGATCGAATTCTCCGGTGTTTGGATTAGCTCCGCTCGGCATGTCGATAGCGACGACTTTTCGACCGCTCGATTTGACAACATCAAACATCGTTGAGATCGGTTCTTCAATCGGCCTAGAGATGCTGAACCCAAACACACCATCGAGAATCAAGTTCGTTTTGGCGCATAAGTTTGATAGTTTTCGCAGTCCGACTCTGCCTCCTAGGTCGACAACCGAACCACCGCAGCTTAGGAAGTCAGAGATGAAAGGGTCTTCGTCATCACGCGGCATGACTAGAGCGACTGTGGCATTGACGCCTTCGTTGAGCAGGTACCGTGCAGCGACTAACGCGTCTCCGCCGTTGTTTCCTTTGCCTACGAGGGCGAGAACGCGCGAATTGTTGACTTGATCACCCAAGTCGTTGAGGACCCATTCCGCGATAGCCTTACCTACCCGATCCATCAAGGAGTCGATGTCGATCTCGCCGGAGGCGAACCATCGATTTTCTGCGGCTAGCATCTCGGCCGCGGTAACGATTTTTTCTGTAACAGGCATCGTCTGTGATCAACTAAGGACGCCACGCGTCGTCGCTCGCTTCAAGCACTACCGATGCGACGGCGAACTCTTTGGAGTGCGAAAGACTTAACGCGATGCGCGTCACACCCATCCTTTTGGCGCGTGCAGCCGCGCTGCCGTGCAACGTTATTTCAGGTGGGCCGCCGCGCTTTCGGGTCACCTCGATCGATTTCCAAGGGATGCCTCTGACGCCGGTGCCTAAGGCTTTCATCACGGCTTCCTTAGCGGCGAAACGGCTGGCTAATTGAGGAGCGCGATTACGTGCATAACGCTGCTCACCAGAAGTGAAAATCTTGTTGAGAAATCGGACAGGGTATCGATCGCGCACCGTTGCGATCCTTCTGATTTCGATGAGGTCGACGCCCGTGTATATCATGATTGCGGTACGCGGAAGACAGGTCAAGTTCGATTCCGCGGAGCAGAGTTAGGAACGCTTACGTAAATCAGCGTACCCGTATGAAGCGGAAGATTAAAACACATGACAGCGCGGATCATCAGCGGTAACGAGATCGCCAAGAAAGTTCACGGCGAAGTTGCGATCGAAGTGGAGAAATTCCGACAGGCTCACGGGTTTTCTCCCGGATTGGCTGTGGTGCTTGTCGGTGACGATCCGGCTTCTCGGTCGTACGTTCGTCGGAAAGAACTCGCTTGCGAAGAGGTTGGGATTGAAACCACGACGCAAAACATTGACGCGAGCGTATCGGCAGATGATCTGAAGCAAGTCATTGATCAACTGAACCACGATGAACGGTACCACGGCATTCTCGTGCAACTGCCTCTACCAGATCACATCGACGCTGACGAGATCATCGACGGTCTCGATCCATTGAAGGACGTTGACGGGCTTCACGCCCAAAACGCGGGGTTGCTTTCGCTGGGCAAACCTCGCTTTGTTCCCGCGACACCTTTGGGTGTACAGCGGATGTTGATCGAGACGAATGTGGATGTTAATGGCGCAGATGTGGTCATAGTGGGTAGAAGCACGCTCGTAGGAAGGCCGCTTGCCCTCCTGCTCTCGCAGCGCGGACGCGGCGCGAACGCGACCGTAACGATGTGTCACACAGGCACTCAGGATATTGCTGCGCATACGCTCCGAGCCGACATTTTGGTGGCAGCTGCAGGTATGCCAAACACGATAACTGCCGACATGGTGAAAGAAGGGGCGGTAGTGATCGATGTCGGCGTGTCGCGTGTCGAGGATTCGTCACGGCGAAGCGGCTTCCGCTTGACAGGCGATGTCGACTACCAACCGGTCAAAGACAAAGCATCAGCGATAACCCCGGTTCCTGGTGGCGTTGGCCCGATGACGGTGGCGATGCTACTGGAAAACGTTGTACGAGCCGCAAATCTTCAGTGCGCTTGATGGGCGATGATGACCGCCAACCGCGCGGATTCGTCGGGTCGTTCGTTTGGTATAGAATCGAAATTCGACTTAACGCGCCGTTTGACGGATTTCGTCGAACCTTGCGAAGCAGGTTCGATCGACGGGATTCAAGACGTTCGGGACAATGGAGCCATCCGCAAAACCCCAGGTTGCCGCCCGCGGCATCGTCAGGACAGCGACCGCGGACGGATCCCAAGAACTTTCAAGCACGAACGGTTTCGACCCTTCGAAGTCCCCAACCCTCGCCCCTCACCTCGACCGCGACGAACTGTTGAGGATGTATCGCTTGATGCTGTTGATCCGCCGGTTCGAAGAGACTTGCGGGCAACATTATTCGCTTGGCAACATCCGCGGTTTCCTGCACCTTTACATCGGTCAAGAAGCTACCGGGATCGGTGCGATCACTCCGCTGGAAGATCGCGACTACATCGTGACGCACTACCGCGACCATGGACAAGCGCTGGCCCGCGGTCTGGACACCAACCGGATCATGGCCGAAATGTTCGGGAAGCGAACCGGCCTTAGCAAAGGCAAGGGCGGTTCGATGCACATATTCGACGCCGCCAAGCGATTCATGGGTGGACACGCCATCGTCGGAGCTCAACTGCCTTTGGCGGCTGGTATAGCGCTTGCTCAGCAATATATGGAAAACGACGCTGTGACGATGGTCTTCTTCGGTGACGGTGCTACGAACCAAGGCACGTTCCACGAGACGATGAACCTCGCGTCTGTTTGGCAGCTGCCGATCATCTTCTTCATGGAGAACAACCTCTACGGCATGGGATCAGCGGTGGGCAGAGTTCGCCTTCGCGGGGCAGATTTCAGCGATGTGATGGGCGCATACGATATTGAAACAGTATCGGTAGACGGCATGGACGTACTAGCGGTACGCGAGGCGACACAGACAGCAATCAATCACATTCGGGCTCACGGGAGCCCGATTTTTATTGAGGCGAAAACATTCAGGTTCGTCGGGCACTCATTCGCCGACCCAGGAGATCAGTACCGCAAACGATCAGAGGTCGATATGTGGCGTCAACGTGACCCGGTGATCGCTTATCCCGCTCAGTTGCTAGAACATGAAGTCGCAACGCAATCCGAACTGGACGACATCGTTGATAGTGTGGACGCTGAGATAGACGCCGCGGTCGAATTCGCGGCGAATAGCCCTGATCCTGATCTTTCGGAGGCGTACGACGACATCTACGCGTAACGGCGTTCCGTGTCGTTTCGAACTCGTCTCTAGAAGCCATGGCTGAAATCACCATCAGAGAAGCGATAACGCTCGGATTGGCGGAGGCCATTGAGGAGGATGAGAACGTCTTCATCATGGGTGAAGACATCGGTGAGTACGGCGGCGCCTATTCGGTCACCAAAGGGTTCCTTGAGAAATACGGCGACAAGCGCATCAAGGACACACCGATATCGGAAGCGGCGTTCGTGGGTGCAGGGATTGGAGCCGCTGCCGCAGGCTTGCGCCCGGTAATTGAGTTGATGTCGATGAGTTTCTCGCTCGTCGCGTTCGACCAGATCGTCAACATGGCGGCCAATCTTCGATACATGTCTGGTGGACAGATCAAAGTACCGATGGTTATCAGGGCACCGACCGGCGCAGGGGTGCAGTTGGGTGCGACGCACTCGCAGAGCTTCGAGACTTGGTTAGCAGAGGTTCCCGGCATGTATTGTGCTTGCCCATCGACACCAGAAGATGCTCTTGGTTTGCTAAGGACATCGATCAAATCAGACAACCCCGTCATATTCGCTGAGCACTCCCACCTTTACGGCTCGCGCGGCGAAGTTCCCAATGACTACTATGAGATTCCGCTCGGCGAGGCCCGAATAGCGCGGTCCGGTGAAGACTTGACGCTGGTTTCGTACGGTTACGGCGTTCATGTTTTGCTAGAAGCCGCGGATGAGTTAGCTGGTGAAGGCGTCGACGTCGAAGTAATCGATCTCCGTTCGCTCCATCCCGTGGATTACGACACATTGGTAGCGTCGGTTCAGAAAACTGGCAGGGCGGTGATGTTGGATACGGCTCGGAAGACGGGCGGAATCATGTCTGAAGTCGTGTCCGAAGTTCAAGAGCGAGCGTTGGATTGGCTTGACGGCCCCATAGTGAGGGTTGGTTCCAAAGATGTGCCGTGGCCGTACAACCGAGGATTGGAACAAGACATCTTGCCGGATTCCTCGGATGTGATCGAGGCGACGCGCAAGATTATTTCATTCTGAAATCACGGTTTATTTCAAACCGAGAACTGCAACAATCAACCGATCTAGGAGATAGGAATTGATCCACGAAGTCACGATGCCAGCGATGGGTGCCGACATGACCGAAGGCACCGTTGTCAAGTGGTTGAAGAGCGAGGGCGATGACGTGGCTCGTGGCGACAAACTCGCCGAGATCGAGACGGACAAGACAGTCGTAGAGATGGAAGCCTACAACGCTGGCATCCTGCGGAAAATCGTCTTGGGTGATGGTTCTAAAGCGCCAGTTGGTTCCTTGCTCGCTTACATCGGCGATGCGGGTGATGTACTTCCGGATGTCGATGAAGCTACGCCAGTGGAAGCGGCAGTTGAACAGCCTGAATCCACGCCCGAGCCTGAAGTTGAATTGACGGTCGTTGCGCCTCCGCCCGAACCGGCACCTGTCACTGTCGAAGTAACTCCTGCACCGGCGGCTCCGACCGTTGAAGGTGGTCGGATAAAAGCATCGCCACTAGCTCGACGACTGGCGGTAGAAAAGGGATTTGATATCGCGGCGATACTCGGAACAGGACCGGGCGGTCGCATAACGCGTGACGACGTGCTTGGCTTCACGCCGTCGCCTGCATTTGCGCCATCTGGCGCGAGCACGGCAGCACCTTCAGTGACGATCGATGGTTCAGACATCGAACTGACCACGATGCGGCAGGCAATCGCACGCGTTACGGTTCGCAGCAAGACCGAGGCGCCGCATTACTACGTCACCACGGGTGTGGACATGACCGATGCGATGTCGTTCCGCGCTCAGTTGAACGCGGAACTAGAGGCGTCGGGGGTCCGAGTGTCCGTAAATGACATGATCGTCAAAGCTTTGGCGATGGCCATCGTCAAATATCCGAAGTGGAACACGACATTCCTGGATGATCGATTAGAGGGGCATGATAGCGTCAACATCGGCGTTGCGATCGCGCTCGAAGCTGGACTGATTGTGCCCGCACTGATCGGTGTCCACAACATGTCGCTTGTGGACGTTGCTAACGCTACTAAGGATCTTGGAAGTCGGGCACGCGGCGACGGTGGAACGTTGACGCAAGAAGAGTTAACCGGTGGGACGTTCTCAACTTCCAACTTGGGCATGTTCGGAATTGACACGTTCGCGGCAATCATTGTCCCCCCGCAAGCCGGGATATTGGCCGTCGGCGCAGTCAAACCGACACCTGTAGTCGAAGGCGACGACATCGTCGTGCGCCAAGTGATGAACGCCACGGTTTCGGCTGATCACAGGGTCGGCGACGGGGCAGAGGCGGCGGTGCTGCTCAACGAGGTCAAGGACAACTTGGAACGACCGCTTCGGTTGATCCTGTGATCTGTTTCTGATCATCGTCACGCGACTTTCAGATCATGTGCGAAGATTGACGCACCGTGTACGCCCGCGAGTCATTCACCGACAAAGAAGCGCAGGTTCTTAACCGCTTCTTCACCAACACCGACGATCCTGTATTCGCGATCGTTAATCTGCCGGAAATCGTCAAGGGGGCGATGTTCGCCCGGTATAGCAGGACGCACAAATCCCTTCGGCGGATGTTCCTCGATGAGTTCTACGAACAGCCCGAAATCGGTATCAAGTCGATCGCAGAACAGGCTACATACCAAGACAACGCACAAGACGATGTCGCCAAGCGACGCGCTGAGGATCTGTATCAGCGCGTATTCGTCCAGTACGGCGACGATTCGGTTGCGCAGCTCGGCGGAGCGCATCTAGCATGCGAACAAGTATCAGCGATCCTCGCTAAGGTGATTGAACGGGGCCGTTTGGCGGCTTATCTCGAACAAAGCACCCGCTACATTTACTTCGATCAGAAACTAATAGGAGCGGACGGATACGAGCGATTCAGATATCACATCCCACCCGAAATTGCAGATGGGCAGCTGTCGGCGAGGTATTCCATGACGATGGACAGGCTTTTCGAGAGTTACTCGTTCATTGTTCGTGCCCTAACGGCATATTTCCAAGTCATGTTCCCAATGGGTAAGAACGAAACGAGTGGGGCGTACCGTAGCGCAACGAGGGCAAGGGCGTGTGACACGGCTCGAGGTTTGCTACCGGCGGCCACAACATCAAACCTGGGAATGTACGCGACCGGGCAGTCCTACGAGACGCTGTTGTTGCGAATGAAAGCAAGCCCGCTACGGGAATCTCGTGAATATTCACGAATGATGTTGAGAGAGTTGCGAAAGGTTATCGGAGGTTTTCTGACCAGAGTTGACGCAAAAGGTCGTGGTTTGGCGTGGAGCGGCTATTTGAGGGACGTGGCCGCCGACATGTACGAACTAGCACTTGAGGAGATCGGCAATGATGAAATACGCGAATTCGAATCAACTCGCGACGAGGTAAGGCTTGTGGACTGGGACCGTAATGCGGAGGTCAAAATCGTAGCAGCGTCTTTGTACCCGTATTCGAACCTTCCAGAACATGAATTACGGAGACTTGCCACCATGATGAGTGAAGATGATCGAAGGCGCGTCATTTTGACGTACGTCGGCGATCGATCTAACCGTCGACATAAACCCGGTAGAGGAATGGAGAGTGTCTACTACAGGTTCGATGTATTGTCAGATTTTGGTAGTTTCAGGGATCTACAACGCCACAGAATGATGACAATCCAATGGCAACGATTGTCGCCGCTGCACGGATACGATCCACCACCTGAAATCGAGGCCCTCGGTCATGACGTAGCTGCCCGTTGGACTGAATCGATGGACGAGATGGCGGATTTTTACAACGATGTCAAACGAGACCACGGCGATGATGTGGCGCAATATGTGGTGCCGTTCGGTTACCGGATACGGTACAACATCGAGTTGAACGCCCGACAAGCGTTCCATATGTTGGAGTTGCGAACCGGTGCGTCAGGACATTCAGACTATCGTCGGATTTGTTTGGCAATGCACAAATTAATCCGGGATCGCGCTGGACACAAGACAATTGCCGATGCGATGTCGTACGTCGACTCTAAAGACTACGGGTTAGGACGGCTCAGCTCTGAAATCCGCCAAGTAGAAAGACGACAACCGCGACTTTTATGAAATCCGCGGGTAATGCGCGGGTCCCGGTTCGATTCCGCACGCTGCGGCCAACCACTCCTCTTGGGCGATGTGATCGAGATGACCTTTGCCTAAGTTGACTCTGACTGTAGTTTCGCCAGACAGTTTGGACGCCAATTTGTCGTAGTAATTCTTCTCCGACGCGCCGGCGGAAAGCATGACTTTGCTTGCGTCGATGCCCCCCGCGAGCGACATTGGATCGTAGTTCGTTAACGTAGCTCGCGCTTCGTCCCACGAGTCGGGGTAAGTTCGCTTGAAATCGTTGAATTCGGCTATGGGATAGTCTGGATTGCCCTTCATGCGGTTGTCGATATCGGCGAACATCAGTGCGCCGCTCTGAAGAGCGTGGACGCCGTCTGTCAGGGCAGCGGTTAGCCAAGCTAAATCCCCACCCGTGATCGCCAATCTAGAGGTGTCGATATTGTGTTGTTGGAGCAGGATCTGGACTGCCGTGATGCAGTCGGAAACAATATCTCCCCAGACGTAGGTGTCTTCGCCGGGCAGTCCATCGGTCAGAAGTCCTGGGTAGGCGGCACTGTAGCTCGAATTCGACAACCGTTGCCCGCGATGGCACAATGCCATGACCACGTATGCGGCACGCCGTTCGTACGGGGGCACTCCTACTACACTGCCGTATCCCGGTGCTTGGAACAACGGAATGTGTGGTCCTTCAGATTTCGGGACGTGCAGGTAGGCGTACAGCGGATAGTCTCCAACGCCGTTGAAGCGCACTGAGTAGGCGTTCGATGTCTCGTTGGTGCGGATCGGCAAGTCTTCTATGGAGACATCGCCCTTCGCCGCGTTGGTGGCAGCTTCTACGCGCGCAGACCAGTAGTCATTCATCAGTAGGTCCTCCGTGCGCGATCAGAGCGCGACTGGGTTTAGACGTTCCTCGAAGAACGCATACAAGACTTTGTCGTGACCGACGCCCGAACCCGAGTCGTGGGCGCAGTCCTCATAGGTGTATAGCTTCTTGTCCTTGCTACCGATCTGCCTGAAGACGGCGAAACCGGTTTCGGGAGGGCAGACGTCGTCCATCAATCCGATATTGACGATGATCGGGCACTCGATCTTGTCGACAAAGTTGTGGATATCGTGAAGATCCAAAGTGTCGCGTACCGCTTCCTCACGATCAGGGTGGAGCCGAAGGTAGTCGTTGATCTCTTCATATGGATATGACCGGGTGAGCGATGCCGAATCCATCATTGAGCAAAGATACGGCGCACCAGCTGATGCGCAGGCAACTTGACCTGCCCGTAGTGATGAAACGAGCAGCGTAAGCGCACCACCCTGGCTGCCGCCTTGGACGCAAATTCGAGATGCATCTACCTCGTCCAACCCGCTAAGGAAATCGAAGGCCCTTACAGCGTCCATGTAGAACCCGCGATAGCCGTATTCGGTTCGCTTGTCGACGTTGTGGACCAAAAGTCCGGGATAACCGGGATTGAATACCGAGTTGCTGCGTAGTTTATTGCGAGGTGCCGCCGAGAACGCAGCGTAACCCTTCATCGCCAAGTCAGTTGGGAACTTCGGTTCACTGACGTAGCCGGGAACGAATAAGTATCCGGGCAGTTTCCCCTCGAAGTTGCGTGGGCGACAGTACCAACCTGCAATTTCCAAGCCGCCGTAGCTGTCGTAGTGTGCCTCGAAGACTTCGACCTCAGGCGTTGAACGCATCGGCACTGGCACGAGCCGCGGATTGAGCGGAACGGCCATGGTAGCGGCCTCGGTTTGTGCCCAATATTCGTCGAAATCGTCGGGGCAACGAACAGAAGATTCGAAGGCTGAAGGGTCTCGGCTCATCGTAAATCTCACCTCGATAGGGTTTGCGAGTCCCTAAAACTGTATCACCGCGCGGAGATCGTCAAACACCGGCAGTGGAAGGTTCGATCTCGTCTTGATTCGGTTCGTAATTCCTTGTCATCAGCCATGCCGGAATGACGGCGATGATGCAGGCTGTTGAAGCATAAGTGAAGAAGTTTGAGAAGATTGCCAAGCCTGCTTCGTTTGCAGAATCCGGGTTCGCAATCATGTCCTCGATATTCGGTGCTGTCGTTAAGAACTGCTCTGCACCGAGCGACGCGACGACCGCCAACCCCACCGTCATCCCTATGTTCCGGGAAAGAGTTAGTAGACCGGAAGCAATACCGCGGTCCTCTTCTGGCACCCTTCGCAGGGCACTCTCTGTAATCGGGGCGATAACCAATCCGAGGCCGGTGCCAATGAACACCAAATCGATCGAGGCGCCTGGCTCTTGGACCTCAAGCCCCCAAGTCGAAACGAAGTTAAAGCCGATTGCTGCGATGATCAACCCAGCGATAGTCGGTATGCGAACACCAAATCTCGTAGCGATGATGCCGCCGATGAACGCCGCAGCGCCCAAGGCGATGGTCATCCGCATCAACAACAGACCAGAATCTAAGGCGGAAAGGCCGTAGATCGTGCCTGCGAGGAGAGGAACCGATATGAGGCCGATCATTAACGCCGCTCCGACCAAGAAGTGGGTAACATTCGACCAGTTGAAGTCCGTCAAGCCGAATAGCACGCGTGGGATTGCGGGGTCATGGGATGTCCGCAACCTGGTGATGATTAATCCAGCTAGCACTGTAGCAGTGACGAACGCGACGATCATGATCACGTCAGGTTTGGAGATCCGGAACAGGCCGATCGTGAGTACGGTCAATCCGATAGCGAAGGCGATAACACCCGGTAGGTCGATCTTGGTGTCATGCGATCTGCCCTTGGGCATGAATACCAAGGCCAGTATTGCGAGCAATGAGAGTGGGATGTTCAACCAAAATGTCCATTCCCAACCGATCCAGTCAGTCACCGCGCCAGCCCACACGGGGCCGAACACACCTCCAGCTTCGGCGCTCGCACCAACCATGCCGAACGCCACGATCCGGCGAGTCGGACCGACGAGTTCTTCGGCGGCAGCGAGGGCGATAGGGATCGCCGCTCCTGCGCCCAACGATTGAACGACTCTGGAGAAGATTGTCCAACGGTAGGGATCGAAAAACGGTACCGAATCGATAGTCTCGGCGAATGACGGCGTTATTGCTACGCCTGCTGATCCGACCATAAAGACGGCGAGCGCCAACCAAAATGCCCGCCGGTATCCCCATCGGTCGGACATTCGGCCCATTATCGGCATTGTTGCGGAGTAGCCGATGAGAAAAGCGATGATCAGCCAAGATGCGCGGTCGATGTCGTTGACCGGCACCTTGAGGCTCTGCATGATGTCCGGCAAAATCGTGACGACCAACGTCATATCGTCGGCCGCGATGAACACGCCGTAACACAGTGGGAGGAAGAGCAGATAAGGCCCGATCTCGTTTTTGACCCACCTAATCAGGACATGGATTTCCTTTTGAGAAAGCGGACATCACTCGATCGGCTGCTCAATCACGAACTCTTCGCCGTAACGGCTCATTTCTAAGATCCGAACGGTCTGTTCGGAATCCTTTACCTGCAGGGCACCAGTGATGCGCGCCGATTTCATCTCGAAGGTTTCGTGGTCGATCACGACTTCGGCGACACCGGTACCGTCGGGAATGATTTCGCCGAGCAAGGACTTTAGTGCCTCAGCCCGAAGTGGTGAGGTGATTTGGTAGTCTTTGCCCGGTTCCGGGGCTTCTATATACTCCGCTGCAGTAAGGCCTTCAAGCACCCCCTTAACCGCTGCTATAGGTTGCAGGAATCCTATCGGGTTTTGCTCGTCGGGCAAAAGCTCCCATTCGCCTGTCAACGGGTTCGTTAACCAGGTATTCGTGCCGATCAGAATCGCTTGGACTTCGATGTAAATCCGTCCGAGGTTGGCCTCAGCGGTGATGCTCATCCCGGTCTCGGTGATAGCACCCTCGACGCGCGTGAGTTCCAGACCGCCCAACGCTTCGGTGAAACCGTTCTCATGTTCAAGAAGGAACCAAATGCTTCCGGCTTCTACCAGAGAGTCGATGGCGTTAGCGACGACCTCATCTGGTGTCAAAGGCACAGGCGTGGGCGTTGGTGTCGGTGCCGCCGCGCGGGTGGGAAGTGGTGTCGAGGTCGGCTCAGGAGTGTTGGAGCAAGCAGCAAAAACCAACGCGGTTAGCGACGCGAAGATGACTAGACTACCCGCGACAGGGGCGTTTGGCCGCATCAGTCGGACCCTCAACATTGGTCGGTACGACGTTACTCGCTACCGATGGTTGTTAGATAGGCCAGATTCTAGGGCTTTTACCCGCGACGTGTTAACGGAAGGCGCATCCGCACAGGTTTTTTGAGAAGAACTACTGTGGTTCGTAGAGATTCTCAGGCGATGCTAGGGAAGGGTCGGGCGCATCGATAACCCGTTCCCGGGTGATGTGAGCTCCGTTGTAGCTGTTTAACGGAGCATTGAGTTGGAACAAGATCGTGCTGTATCCAGCCTCGTTCATGTCAAACGATGCAATGTAGTGCGGTTCGTCGTCGCCTATTAGATAGAGCCGGTACTCTTCTCCCGGAGGCGCCTGTTCAACTCCACCAATCACGAGGGCGCCAAGGGGGCGGGTCTTGTGTTCGAGCAGATAAACGTAACCTTCGCTGGTGAGCGTCGCCTCGGGTTGCCACTCAGGGCTCGCGTATTCATTACGGAGTGTGGCATAGGTCAGGCTGATCTGATCGTTCATCGAAGTCCGTAACGCGTCGTTGACTTGGGACATCTTGACGATCTCTTGGTCCTGCCTCGAAATCCGATCATGAGCTTGAACCAACATCTGCTCGGTTTCCACCATGTCGTCGATCATCGCCTGTGTATGCGAATACGCTGCGGCGACCTCGCGCTCCATGTCGGACAACTTGCGGTTGAGCTCAACGTTGTCGGATCCCAATTGGACGGTCATGATCGCGACTACACCGAACGCGGCGAGTGAAGTAGCGAATGCCAGCCGACCAGCGGTGATAACGCTTCCTAATCGTTGCCAGATGGTTTTCAGATCATGCTCGTACTCGGTTTCCTCGATCGTGATGCGTCGCTCTAGGTGAGATACGAGGGATGAGAATGCCGATTGCTGGTTGACGACGCCAGCTTCGGCTTTGGCGGCGGTTAACAGGCTATGACGTAGAGTTGCTGGCGGCGTCGCTTCGCCGACGCGTGCGGAAAAGTCGGCAACGGTATCCAGCATCTCGGCCAGTTCATCGGCAGCATCGATGTCTCGCTCGACCAGCTCCTCGACTGCTCGCCGTCCGTCCTCATCCAGCGCGCCAAGAGCGTACGCAGGAAAGTCGCCGATGATGTCTTCGTCTCGTCGCATATTTTTGTCCTGAGTTGTTTTACTCGTCGCCGTAGATCTCTTTGTCTAGCGCAACGCGTAGTTTCTTCAAGGCCAATCGCATCCGAGTTTTGACGGTGCCGAGTGGTTGTCCGGTTTGTTCCGCGATCTGTGTTTGTGTAAGCCCTTCAAAGTACGAAAGATAAACGACTTGTCGTTGCGGTTCTGGCAGAACCCCCAACGCATTACGGACCTGCTCGTACTCGGAATTGGCCACAGCCGCATCCGGAGGAGAAATATCGTCGGATTCGAGATCCCAACGCTCAGTGATGTCGTCGCTGTACCGCGATTTGTCGCGTCTGAGGCGGCGAAGCTCATCGATAGTCCGGTTGTGGGCGATCCGGAACAACCAAGTCGTGAACTTGCCTTTGTCCGGCATGTACGTGTGGCCGCGTCGCCAGACTCGCATGAACACGTCTTGTGTGACTTCTTCGGATTTGACAGCATCGTTGAGGATGCGGGCGGCCAACCCGAAAACGCGTTTTCCGTATCGATCGTATAGAGCGGCGAAGGCATCGGCATTCTTCTCCGATATCTCAGCCAACAGCTCCTGATCGGTGAGTTCTTGGTAGTTGATCATCAACCTGTTTGAGGTAGATATGGCTTCCATTCTCCCTAAGCTATGCGGCGAATTCCGAACCGCTTTTTGCTATATACGGAAGAAAGGTATTTCGTGGATCTTTTCTGGATCTACAAAACCATCAACTTCTGCCAACGGCTTCAACATTTCGAGCGAGTCGAGCTGGAGAGACACGTCTTCGTGCGGCGGCATCATCTGTACCATGCGGGACAACATGTCGTACGCCTCGCGAGCGCGGCCTGCTCGTGCGTGCAAGTGAGATATGTCTCCGATGTTTCGCCAGTTCCAGGGCATGAGGCTGTGGATGCGCTCGGCGTCGGCGATCGCCGCTTCGTAATCGTTTGTTTGCGTGTGGATCATCTTCATGTTGTTGAGAACGCGAGCCAGAATCATCTTTTTACCTGCGCGAGGGAGATAGGCGCGTTCCAAACGATCCAACTTCTCTGGATCACTAGGCGGTCTTGCCGATCCGTTAAGAAGCCTCAGGCATTCCCACCTGGAGTAAATCCTGCCTTGACGGAAAGCGTCAACGAATAAAAGCCCTTCTCCTTCACCCGCGGCGAGCAGGAAATGCCCAGACATGTTCACACCCGTCAAGTTCAATCCGATGCGAGATGCGATCTCCATGTAGAGGATCGAGAGCGAGATTGGGATCCCCAGTTTCCGATCAATGACCTCGTTGAGCAAGCTGTTGCGAACGTCGTAGTAGTTGCCGTCGTTGCCCTGGAAACCCAATTCATCGAACAAAAACTCGTTCAACGTGTAGATCGAATCGAATAACGACAGCCGTCGTTGGATCTTTTGCCGCACCTGATCCGAGTATTCATTGATGCGCCCCATATAGGCGGTCACATCGATGGTGGGGGCGGCCTCGGCGGCGATGTAGAGGCAAGACAGAGCCAGATTGATTTGGTCTGGTGGATACGACACAGATCGGACGAAATTCCCTCTCGCTCCGATGTCGTGAGTTCCCATGGCAAAGCATTGTAAAGACGAACTCGTGATGTGGCAACTGCGACGGATCGCGCTCATTCTCGTGTTGGTATAATTCGGTTCACTATCAATCGTGGTCCCTGCGCATCGAATTTACGTTGGACCGGGGAGCTCGGAAAGCCGGGCTGAGAGGGTGGACTTATTCCGCCGACCCACAAAACCTGATCTGGATAATGCCAGCGGAGGAAGACACCGCCGATGTCTCAAACATCGGAAACCTCGCTAACCGACCGTTCATTGGAAGATTCGCTCGTTTCGAGTCCAAATCTAACCGTCGCGGTCAGCGTCGAAAACGCTTCGAAGTCGTTTACCAATCCTGACGGACCGTCCGTCGAGGCAATTAAGGACATCTCGTTGGACGCGGACCTCGGCGAGTTCGTGGTGATCGTTGGCCCGAGCGGTTGCGGCAAGAGCACTCTGCTCAACATCGTCGCGGGTTTGGTAACCCCTGACACGGGTGTCGTGAGTCTCGACGGCGACAGCGAAGCCGAACGCATTGGTCGCGTTGCCTACATGCACCAATTGGATCTTCTGCTCCCTTGGCGCAACGTCCTGTCAAATGCGGTTCTCGGCCTTGAAATCGCAGGCGTTGAACGCCCAGAGGCAGAATCGAAGGCGACGGAGTTAGCGACGCGATTTGGCATTGCTGATTTCTTAAAGGCATATCCATCAACGCTGTCCGGCGGGATGAGGCAGCGGGTGGCATTGCTGCGCGCGGTGTTGCCAGAACGCGATGTTCTATTGCTGGACGAGCCGTTCAAGGCTCTGGACGCCATCACGCGATCGGAGTTGCAACGATGGTTGTCAGACGTGTTGGATCGTACGCATCGCGCCACGATCATGGTCACTCACGATGTGGAAGAGGCGTTGATGTTGGGCGACCGAGTGCTGGTGATGTCGCCGCGGCCCGGACAGATCGTGTTAGAACTCGATGTCGATCTGCCTAGACCACGACCCCAAGACGTGGTGCGAGAACCGAGATTCGTCGAGTTGAAATGGCAATTGCTATCTGCATTGAGCGGTGGTTCGATCCAATGAGCGCGGTACCACAAGCTGAAGATCAGGTCGTCTCCGAGCATTCGGCTCTTTCGCCTCGTGAACGCACCCAGACCATTTGGGCTCGATTACAGACATTCGCTCGAAACTGGGGTGCCGCACTGGTCATCACCATGCTCGGACTGGTTTTGTGGGAAGTGTGCGTGCGTGCATTTGATGTCCAAGAGTGGTTGTTGCCCCCGGTCTCACAAATCCTTCGAGAGCTTTTCGCCGATCCGGTATTGTTCATCAGCAATGGATGGGTGACGCTTCGCGAAATCTTGGTCGGCTTCATCGTGTCGACGTCATTCGGATTTGTGATGGCGACCGGAATGTTCTGGTCGCGCCTGATGGAGCGATCGGTATATCCGTTCCTAATCGCGTCTCAGACCGTTCCGGTCTTTGCTTTGGCTCCGTTGCTCATCATTTGGACGGGAACAGGGATGACCCCGAAAGTCGTTATCGTCGTTTTGTTCACCTTCTTCCCGATCACCATTGGTTTGATGACTGGCTTACGTTCAGTTGATTCCGACATGATCGACATGTTCCGGACGCTCGGCGCGACCAAGTGGCAGATGTTCCTCAAGCTGCATCTGCCCTCCGCGTTGCCGTATCTATTCGCCGGTTTGAAGGTGGCAGCCGTGGTATCGGTGATCGGAGCGGTGATCGGGGAGTGGATCGGCGCCAGTGAAGGTTTGGGGTGGCTCATAAAAACGTCCGGTTCCAGGTATCAAACGGACAAAGTATTCGCCGCGATCTTCACGCTGTCGGTGATGGCGTCGATGATGTTCATCTTCATCTCACTTGCCCAAACTCGCGTGTTGCGAAATTATCATCAGTCAGATAACGAAGGAGTGTCGAATTGACGAGCATAATCCGTTTCAACAAATTGATCGCGATCTCGTTGCTTATTGCTGCGAGTTTGAGCTTGGTGGCCTGCTACACCGCCGGGACGTCTGAACCCGAAGTCGAACGAGAATCAGTCACCGTAGAACTTGACTGGTACCCGAACGCTAACCACTCAGGCATATTCGTAGCCCAGGATCAGGGATATTTCGACGAAGAGAACCTTGATGTAGATGTACGACCACCTGCCGACCCGGCCCTCGTCGCGCAGATCGTAGCGTCGAATGAACGGGACTTCGGCATCTTCTACCAGACCGACACTCTGTTGGCTCGCAATGAAGGTCTGCCGATCGTCGCTTTGAAAGCGATCGTGCAGCGACCGCTGAACTCATTGATGGCCCTCGAATCGTCTGGAATCACCCGCCCATCGGATCTCAAAGGCAAGAAAGTTGGTTACCCGGGCATCGAGTGGAACGTCAAGATGCTGGGCACTATGCTCGAAGCCGACGGATTGACCCTCGATGATGTGGAAGTCGTAGATATCGGATGGGCGTTGTGGGAAACGTTAGCAGCCGGCACTGTCGACGCGGTTATCGGCGCGTACTGGTCGCACGAGAGCATCTTGCTTGAGCAAAAGGGCTACCCAGTCACCGTAATCTATCCCGAAGAATTCGGCGTGCCCCAGTATTACGAGATGATGCTGGTGACTTCCGAGCGAATGCTGGAAGAGCGTCCAGACGCAGTTGAGCGATTCGTGCGAGGTTTCACGAAAGGTTACCAATACGGACTCGATAACCCCCAAGGAGCGATCGATATACTGCTTGCGCTCAACCCAGAGCAAGAAGAGATCGAAGACATCGAACGCCCGAGCATAGATCTACTGACGTCGCAAGCCTGGCGAGCCGACGAAACAGGCGAATTCGGCACGATGACAGCCGAACGCTGGGCGAACGTCGCCGAGTTCATGAAGGAACAAGGCGAAATCGACGCGGGCCTCGACGAGGCGGAGGCTTGGACGGACGAGTTCTTGGATTAACTTAAGAACCTGAATAATCCGAGATGTTCAGAACATCCGTCGCGGGTAGGCGAGGTGCCCAGTCATGCCAGTGTTTTTGACTTGGTAGACGTGTCCAGTTGCGAATGTCACGAAGAGGACGTCCAGCGCTGGTCCGCCGAATGTGCAGTTAGTCGGGCTTTCGGCTGGTGTTCGGTGGGTTGCTCTGACTAACCCGTCTGGTTCGAATACGTAAATCGCTGAGCCCGGCCCCGCGGTTGGTTCACCCGCCGTCGCCAAGATCTGGCCGTCGGTGGTCAGTGCCATTCCGTCGATCCCGCGCCCTAGTCCAAAGTCGAAGAGGACCGTTTTGTCTCCAAGCGTGCCGTCGGGCAGCACTGGGTAGGAGCGAAATTGTCGGTTGAACTCTCGGTTAGTCGGACTTTCGGCGACGTAGAGGAGGGATTGGTCTGCGGAGAGGAGCACGCCGTTTGGTCGATTCGTGTCGAAAGTCACCCGTTTAACGGTCCAGTTGCCGCCGAAGATGTGCTCAGCCAAGTAGACCGATTCGTGGGGAAGGTTGTTGGGTTCGCCGGAGTAGTTGGGGTCGGAAAAGTAGATGCGACCTTGGCCATCTATATCGAGGTCGTTCGGCATGTTGAGGCCAGGACCGTCGAGGGCGTCCGCGATGACGGTTGCATCTGCATTCGGGTTTGTCGGATCGATCTCAACCACTCGGTTTCCACCACCTTCGCACGCGAACAGCCTGCCCGAGCGGTCGAATTTCATGCCATTGGCTTGGTTAGTATCGGATCGCCAAACGCCGCTCTCACCCGTCTTGGGGTCCCAACGGTACGTCGTCGCAGCGTAGCACTCGTTGTAGAGCAATCCGCTACCGTCCCAAGTGGGGCCTTCGGTCAGCGAATCGTGCTGCGCAATCAGTTTCCATTCCCAAGAGTCGTTCATGTCTACCCCCTGTCATTCCCGCGCAGGCGGGAATCCAGTCCAATCTATGTGTACCTACTCACATCGCTACCCATCTGGATGTACGTTCCGTCCGCTGAAGCGCCGGCTTTCGCCGGAATGACGGCAATGTCATTGCGGGTAGAGGAGATGTCCATTCAAGCCCGTGTCTCGTGAAACCAAGCAATGCCCTTCGATGGACGAGACGTACAAGTCACCATCGGCGAATGTGCAGTTGGTCGGACGTTGCGCTGCGACCGGGTGCTGTTCGATGATCATCCCGTCGGGATCGAAGTGAGTCACGTTGCCGCCTGGCCCTGAGATCTCCCACCCTGTGCACGCCACGATGCTCCCGTCATCGGCCAACGTCATGCCATCGATGCCGCGATGCGGTCCAAAATCATGGATGATCTTGCCATCGCCGAGCGATCCGTCGTCGTTGACCGGATACGCGCGGAGATCGCGGCTTTCGCTGGCGCGGAAGTCACTTTGTGCGACGTACAAGGTCTTGTAGTCCTTCGAAAAGACCAGGCCGTTGGGTTGCGTCGTATCGAACGTTCGCCGTGTGCAGACCCAGTTGCCGTTCTCGTCCTGTTCGGCAGATATGATCGCCGAGTACGGGATTCCAACTTCTGGACTCGAATCGCCCACCCGATCGGAGAAGTAGATTGCACCAGATGGTGTGATCGCGAGATCATTCGGACCGTTGAAGCGCAGGCCATCGATATTGTCGATCACCGATTCGAAACTGCCGTCATCGTTGAATTTGACGACAGTGCGTCCCGTGCTAGCGCAGCCGTAGAGATTACCGTCGGCGTCGTAATTCAGCCCGTTCGTGCCTTGCGTGTTCTCTGCAAAAACATCGACCAAACCCGACTGCACATCCAATCGCATGATGCGGTTGTGCGCGATGTTGCTGTAGAGCATGTGCGTGCCCGTCCAACAGTTCCCCTCGGTTATCGTCCCGATCATTGGTGCAGCGTCTTCAAATGTCCAAGGCATTGGTAGTCCTCTAGCTAATTGGTGTTGGCTCGTGATTAATCGCAACCGAGTTGGTCTGCGAGATCATTAAAATCTGTTGCTGCGACGTCAAAGCCTGATGTGTCAGGCATTTCGACGGGATTGTCAATTCCACGCTCCAATGGACGATGGACGAAAGCGGTCGCCAGTCCCTCTCTCGCCGAAGCTTCGAGATCTCCGGTGTGCGCTGCGACCATCATCACCTGATCTGTTCTAAGCCCAAGCAGCTTGGACGCGTTTTGGTAAACCTTCGGGGAAGGCTTGTATGCGCCGTAGACATCGGGAGACATGACCGCATCCCAAGGTAGATCAGCGTGCTTTGCCATGTTGACCAACAACGCGAGGTTGCCGTTGGAAGCAGTGGCGATAATGTATTTCGACTTTAATCGTCGCAATCCGGACGGCGAATCTGGCCATCCATCAAGTCGATGCCATGCTCGGTTCAGGTGTTGCTTCGACTCCTCGCTCATCACTTCCGTTAGGCCGAATTCATCGAGCAAGACATCCAACTTTTCGCGATGTATTTCGTCGACGAGACGCCAGGGGCCATCCCCGCGGCTGAGTTCCCGGGTAGTTTTGCCGTACCACGCCCGCCATTCATCGGCGAATCGTCCCCAATCACCTTCGGGTGCGCCGTGCTCAGTGGCAGCTTTCGTCACCTCGGCGATTATCGAATCACGCCAGTTAACCACCGTCCCAAACACATCGAAAATCAATGCCTCGACCTTTGAGAGGTCATGATTACGTGCATCCGTCATAACGCTTGCGTATTCTATATGGAAATGAGCACCGCACCTCCACCGCGCGCACTGACGATCGCTGGATCCGATTCCGGTGGTGGAGCGGGTATTCAAGCCGACTTGAAGACGTTCGCGGCGTTGGGGGTGTTCGGTACCAGCGCCATCACAGCCATCACTGCGCAAAACACGCTGGGTGTGACCGCTGTGGCTGAGGTGCCAGTTGAAGTCATCGCAGACCAGATTGAAGCCGTTGTCACCGACATCGGTGTCGATGCTGTTAAGACGGGGATGTTGTCGTCGTCCGAAATCGTCGAATGCGTTGCGGCCGCAACCGAACGCTTTGAACTTGCGCCATTGGTAGTCGATCCGGTCATGGTCGCGGCGACGGGGGCACGTTTATTGCAAGACGACGCGGTTGATAGCGTAAAAACCCGATTGGTTCCAATCTCGACCGTCGTAACACCCAACGTACCCGAAGCCGAGGTGTTGACAGATGTCGAGATCGATTCGATAGAGGATATGGAGTTGGCGGGTAGCGAGTTGATAGCGATGGGCGCTGGCGCTGTGGTTGTGAAAGGTGGTCACTTGGACGATGGCAGTGGACGTATAAACGATGTTCTAGTCACCCGAGATGGCATCAAGCACTTCACCTCGTTGAGGATCGATACGACCAATAACCACGGGACAGGATGCACGTTCGCGTCGTCGGTCGCAGCTCATTTGGCTCATGGCGTCGATCTCGCATCAGCGGTTGATTCGGCACAGCGTTTCGTGTGGAACGCGATGTTCAATGCGCCGTCAATCGGGGGTGGCCACGGTCCACTGAACCACATGTACGCACATCCATACGAGCCAAACAAGAAACTGAACATTCGGAGCTGAAATGACGACACCCCTTTACATCACGGAATCAGAAGTTGAGTCTTTGTTCACGATGGAGGATGCCGTTGATGTGGTTGAACAGGCGTTTATCGCTCGGGCGAGTGGTGATGCCCACAACGAGCCTCGCCGCAGAGTGCCGACAAGCTCGGGCGCGTACAACGTCATGTTTGCATCGTGGCTGGGGCACAACATTGCGGGACTTAAGTCCTATGCTGGCGGTCGCGGCGGGATCAACTTCCACGTTCTCCTTTACGACACGTCGGCTAACTCTTTGGCGGCGGTGATTGAAGCGAATCGGATGGGGCAGATACGCACTGGCGCGGCTTCGGGCGTCGCCACGAAGTACATGGCGCGCGGGGATGCCGAGACTGTTGGCATCATAGGCTCCGGATATCAAGCAGAGACTCAACTGGCAGCCGTCGCGCAAGTCCGCGATATCCGTAGCGCCAAGGTGCATAGCCGTTCAGAGGAGAACCGCAACAGCTACGCCGAACGAATGACTGCCGCGATGGGCTTCGAAGTCTCACCGGTTTCTAGCGGCGAAGAGGCCGCGGATGCCGACATCATCGCCACCATCACCAGCGCCCAAGAACCCGTACTGCTCGGCGAGTGGTTGACAAGTGGAACACACATCAACGCTGCTGGCAACAACTCTTGGTTGAAGAGGGAAATCGACACCAGAGCAATCACTGCGTGTGACATCGTGGCGGTTGATGATGTTGAACAGGCGAAGTTCGAGTGCGGCGAACTCATGCGGGCCGCCGAGGTTGGGCGTTTTTCGTGGGACTTGGCAGTTCCGATCCACGACATTGTCGGCGGCCGCATGAGTGGTCGAGACAACGACGAGCAAATCACGCTTTTTGAATCTCAAGGACTTGCATTAGAAGACATTGCGGCCTGTGAACGGATTGTGGAATTAGCCCGGGAACAGGGCGTTGGATTGCCACTGAAATGATGTCAAGCTCGACAAGGAGTTACTGAT
Organism: Dehalococcoidia bacterium; assembly: GCA_965204425.1. GTDB lineage: Bacteria > Chloroflexota > Dehalococcoidia > Lucifugimonadales > Lucifugimonadaceae > Bin127. The sequence goes on along the minus strand of OZ241990.1, from coordinate 864,421 downwards.
GGCGCTCGATTTTCTGAAAATCCCGGATGACAACGCGATTCGGGTTCCTGCGGAGCCGTTGCGTAAGCAAGTTGCGGCGATATTCGAGGCCGTCGGCACACCCACGAGGTACGCGCAAATCACTGCCGATGCGTTGACTTCGGCAAGTCTCCGTGGCGTTGATACCCACGGCGCAACGAACGTTGTCCGGTATACGGAGTCGATTCTCGACGGCACCTTCAAATCGCCGCAGGAGATCGAGGTGATATCCGAGTCCGATACGACGGTGCTGTTGAGCTGCGGTTGGGGATTAGGTCATCCATCCGCTCACATCGGAATGGAGATGGCGATGGACAAGGCCGCCGAACACGGCTTGGGCATGGCAACTATCAAAGATGGCCATCACATAGGGATGGTTGCGTACTACGCGATGCTCGCATTGGAGCGAGACATGATCGGAATAGCGATGACGAACGCCGGTCCCGCTGTCAGGCCCGCGTTCGGCCGAAGGGCGATGCTAGGCACGAATCCGATAGCCTTTGCCGCGCCCGCCGGCGAAGAGACCGATTTTGTCCTCGACATGGCTACATCCACCGTCGCAAGCGGAAAGATTGGTCTCGCAAGACGTTTGGGTGTACCGATACCCGAGGGCTGGGCAGTAGGCGCGGAAGGCGAGCCCGTAACGGATCCGCCGGGTGACCGCGGCGAACACTGGGCCCAAAATCCGCTCGGGAACTCTCGAGAGCAAGGCGCCCACAAGGGTTACGGATTGGCAATGATGGTCGATATCCTTTGCGGCGTGTTGTCAGGTGGCGGCTATAGCTCGTTCATCGGAGGCGGCAAGAACATGTCGTTTGCGATGGCTATCGACATAGCCGCGTTCCGTCCCGTCGACGAGTTCAAGTCGATGATGGACGAAATGATCCGTGCGCTACACGACACCCCGACAGAACCGGGCGTCGACCGCGTGTTGGTTGCGGGCGATCCCGAGGAAGAAGCCGTGAAGGATCGCCTGGCAAACGGCGTGCCGATTTTGCAAGTTAACTACGACGAAATGGTTGGAATCGCTCAGCGGGTCGGTGCAGAGGTGCTGATCTAGCCCGCGTTTCAAATTGGGTACCCTGTAAAACGCTTAAATGTCGAATAGGAGCACTCAAATGGCGACCGATAACGGTTCAGCAACCAAACCAAACATCCTGATAATCGGCGTCGATTCGCTTCGGGCTCCCAATCTCAGCTGTTACGGCTATCCGCGCCTAACGTCGCCCCACATAGATCGGCTCGCATCACAAGGAACGCTGTTCGAGAACACGTTCAGCGCACATATCCCAACGACGAGTGGGTACACCTCGATGATGAGCGGGTTGGATGTCTTTTCATCGCAAGTCGTTGCGCTTCGACACCAAGGGCCAGTGCGATCGGAAGTGACGATGCTGTCTGAACTCTTAAAAGGCGAGGGTTACAACACGGCTTGTGTCGGATTGTCCGGAAATCCGAGTTCAAGGGGATTCGACACCTACCTCGACTACAAAGCTTGGGGCTCTTGGGAAGAAGGTCGTAGCGACAAGGCACAGGATCTGAATCGCGTGTTCCTACCGGAGTTGGAGTGGCTGTGCGACGCCGATGAACCGTTCTTTGTTCTGCTCCGCCACATGGACCCGCACGCTCCGTATCTGCCGCCTGAGCCTTTCGAGAGGATGTTTTACCACGGAGACGAGTTAGATCCTTCTAACAAATCGATGGAACCCGTGTTTTCGTTCAAGCCATTCCGCGATTTCCATGCCAGCTGGATGCCCCCTGGAGTTACCGACAAGGACTACGTGATAGCCCAATACGACGGTGCAATCGCCTACATGGACGCCGCGATCCAGACGATCATCACGTTCCTAGAAACCCGCGGCGAATTGGACAACACGATCATCGTCCTGAACTCCGACCACGGAGAGACGCTATACGAGCACGAGTGTTTCTTCGACCATCACGGTCTGTACGATTCCAATCTTCATGTGCCGCTCATTGTTCGATACCCGTTAAAGGTGCCCGCTGGCATGCGAGTGTCCGGTTACAACCAACACAAGGACCTGATGCCGACGCTGATGGAACTAGCCGAGATCGAGACGGACATCGATTTCGACGGTCGCAGTCTGATGGGTATGGCTAGGGGAGAGGTGGCGTCTCACGAATCGGAGATCTACATCACGGAGTGCACCTGGATGCGGAAACACGGTTGGCGCACACCGCAGTGGAAGCTGATACGTGCACTCGAGCCCGATTTCCACTTCAAGCTGCCGATCGAGCTTTACAACCTCGTCGAGGATCCGCTCGAAACCAACGACGTAGCTGAAACCCATCCCGATGTCGTCAAGGCTTTGAGCCTCCGTATGGAGAGCTGGATCACCAAACGGGAAGGCGAGACGGGTCTCGAAAACCCGATCTATAACCAGGGTGATTGGCATGGCCATGAAGGCGTCGGCTCCTTCAAGTCGTCCCAGCAAGCCTACGACACGATGTACATCGGCGACTCGTCAACGGCCAGGCGGTTACAGGCAAAGTCTCGTTAATTCGAACTCAAGCGAACTATTCGAGGAGAGGAGCATCCGTGACACTCAAGGTTGGGATTGTAGGTCTTGGTGGCATCGGCACACAACATGCCAACATCTATCATGCCGATGAACGATGCAAGGTCGTAGCGGTTTGCGACGCGTTCCAAGAAAAGGCAATTACTGCCGCCGAGCGGTATGGCTGCCAAGCGTTCACTTCCGTAGATGACATGGTGCAGGGAGCCGATATAGACATCGCCAGCGTATGCACAGCAGGCGTCGAAAACGGCGGCGATCACTATGAACCGACGATGGCGTTGCTCGGCGCAGGTATCCCCGTGTTGGGCGAGAAACCGATCTCCAATGAGATACCGAAAGCGCGCGAGATGGTCGCGTTGGCCAAAGAGAAAGGCCTCCGCTACGGCATCAACCTGAATCACCGCTTCACCCCGGCAGCTCTTCGCGCGCGCCAGTGGGTCGATGCTGGGCGTTTGGGCGAATTGAACATCGTCAACATGACGATGTGGATCAACAACCCCAACGAGAGTTCGCCTCATTTCCACATGCGCGCACTGCATCCGCACTCGATCGACGTGATGCGCTACTTCTGCGGCGATGTTAAACAAGTGCAAGCTTTTTTCAAAAAGGGAAAAGGCCGCAAAATCTGGTCGAACGTCCAAGTGAATATGCTCTTCGAGAACGGCGTTATCGGACATCTCACGGGCAGTTACGACGCGGGAGGTAGCTACGGATTAGAGCGGCTCGAAGTCGTTGGATCCGAAGCTCGATTCGTGCTTTTGGACGCTTGCGAACACTTGGAGTTCTATCCGCGCCGTTCGCGACAAGTCGAAAACTACGACTATCTCGGCGACATGATGAGCTTTAGTGAGACGTTCCATAGTCGTATCACGAGATGGATCGATCAAAACATCGGAGGCGCAGAGCCAGACCAAATCGATGGCTCTGGCGAAGATGCTTTGAAAGCGCAACTCATCATCGAAGCCGCTATCGAATCTTGGGAAAAAGGCACCGTCGTCGACATCGGAGGAAATTGATCATGAAACTCGGAGCCAACTCCGTCCTTTTCGGGGGTCACAGCATGGAAGATGCCTTCCGCGGCATCGCCATGGCCGGTTACGACGGTATTGAACTATCTGCCATCGACGGCATGAGCGAGCATCTAGTCATCGATCGCTGGCAGCAAATAGTTCCTGAGATTAACGACCTTTCGGAGAAATACGAACTCGAATTATTGGCCATGGAGCAGCCGCTACGCGATCGTGGCGTGATGGAACGAGCCTGTATGGCGGCTCTCTCGCTTGGAATTCCGGTCGTCAACTGCGGTCCGGGTGGGACATCCAACGATGAAGAGAGTCTCAAAGAATCGATCAAGTCGTTGACCGAGATGGCGAAGATTGGGGAAGACCACGGCGTCACGGTGTGCGTCAAGGCGCACGTCGGCGCAAGTATCTACAACACGCCGACAACCCTGCGAGTGATGGACGCCATCGATTCGCCCGCATTCGGCATCGACATGGACCCGTCGCACATCCACAGGGCAGGAGAGAACCCGTCCGAAGCCATCGCGGCGGTGATGTCTCGAGTGAAGCACGTCCACATCCGAGACTGCAAAGGCACACAATCCGGACCCGGCAAACCCGAAGACCAGGCCAACGGCAGGGGTGACATCGATCTGCTCGACTTCGTGCGGGTGCTGCACGAACACGGCTACGATGGCGCACTCAACCTAGAAGTGATCGGAGCCAAAGACTATAGCTTGGAACAGTGCTGCACCATCGCCGCCGAGTCCCGCGGTCACATGCAGGCCTGTTTACAGGCTTGTGGGGCGAGGTAAACACTGAGCGGATTAAGCTCTTCTCAAAACTCGCGACAGAGCCAAAACCGTAATGCTGGTTACGACCACCACCAAACCCGCCCCTCCAATCGCCCATCGCACGCCGACCAACTCGCCAACAGCTCCCATGGCGAGGTGACCGACCCATCCGAAACCGATGGCGAATACCCAGCCGCCGATTACTCGGCCCCGAAGCCGGTCGGGGACGTTGGCTTGAAGCAGCGTCCACTCCATCGCATCGAACATCGACGCAGCAGCGCCGACCATCGCCACCAGAATCAGCGCTACAAGAAGGTTGGGGCTAGTGGCAACTCCCATCAAACCGATGCCGTAGCCTGCGGTGATGGCTAGAAGAAGCGGTCCCTTGCGTCTGAAATCGCCGAGGAACGAGAGGAAGATCGCACCGACAACCGCACCTACCCCTGCGGCGAATCTCAACGTCCCAAGGCCCGACTCGGTGACATGTAACTCGTCGCGTGCCATGGCAGGCATTACCGAGTCGTATGCGAATCCGAAAATCTCGACGACTATCGCCATCCAGAGAAGCGTGGACACGGTCGGGATTCGCATCATCGACCTAATGCCGACCATCGCGTCGTTGAATATGCGCTTAACGGATGCCCCGGTTTGTCGGACGGTAGTTTGGACTGTCGGCACGAACAGTACGACGATGCCGCCTACCAATACCGCTCCAGCCGCTGAGAATAGGGCGGCAGGGATTCCTACGAACTCCGCGATGATTCCGCTGGCTAGCGCACCGGTTGCCGCGACGGCTCTAGTACCAACGGAGTGAACTGAGATGGCGTTCATCCGGGCTTCGCGCGGCACGATGTCGGTGATAAGCCCCTGTTTGGCGGGCATATCGAAGGAATTGATAACGCCTTCGAACGCGACTATCAGAAATATCGGCCACGGATTGGAAAAGCCGCTCAATGCAATGAGCGCAATCGAGAGTATCGAAATTGCCCTGATTAGTGCCGTCAGAGGCAGCAGTCGGTTTCGGGGGAATCGATCCGCGACCGCGCCACCAATGGGCGCAGCTATGATGCCGGGTGCAGAACCTGCGGCAAACGTCGCGGCAGATAGCAGCACCGAGTCTGTCTGTTCAAGTACCAGCCACCCGACGGCTAAGCGTTCAGCCCATATGCCGAGAGCGACGAAGTTTGCGCTGAACCATAGGAGACGAAAAGCGGGGTACTTGAATGCGGCGAACGGTGTCGGCGTTCGGAACAAGGACCTGCGTATTCGACCCGACGGTTGCGATTTTGACCGATCCATCGCCTAACGTTATGTCATGACTGACGCGATTAATGGCGTCCGTCAACCGATGATTCAAGTGGGTATCTGATGGATCCGTTCCTGGATTTCGCCGGTGATTTCAACGTCGGATTCGCTCACGAAGATGTCCATCTCTGAACGGACACCGAACTCCGGCAAATAGATGCCCGGTTCAACGGACACGGAGATGCCAGGGATCAGTTGACGGGTGTCGTGGGTTTCCCAATCGTCGAGATTGACCGCGTTCGAGTGCACCTCGGGTCCAATACTGTGACCAAGTCGATGCACGAACCACTGTCCGTAACCGTCGTTCGTGATGGAATCTCTCGCAACGCGATCGGCTTGCCATCCTTGCGTGGTTTCGCCATTTCGGTGCCGGTCGCGGATGAATTCAAACGCAGAATCACGGGCGCGACGGACGGAATCAAAGACCTTTACGTGATCCGTGCTTGGCTGGGAACCGATCTTGGCAACCCACGTGATATCGGCGTAGACGGGTTCGCCCTCGTCACTTGATCCTTCTTCGATGAACGGTTCGATCGAAGACGGCTTCGCCCATGCGTCGATTAATAGCCACCCTTCACGGCGGATTACCGCTGAATCTTGTGGCGTCGGGTCGTAGTGAGGGTCGGATGAGTTCGCGTTGAATGCTACGACCGGTCCTTCGTCGGTAAACAGTTCGGCACGATCGAATCGGCCGCGAATGAACTCGGCGACGTCGTGTTCAGTGAGTTTCCAACGCACATTTTCGCTGATGAAGTTGAACGCCTCGTGCATCGAGTGAACAATTTCAGACATGGCGTAGCGATGTGAAGCGAGTTGGGCGTCGCTCCAACGCTCGGTCGCGTATTGGGCGACATCACCCGACGAAACGACTTCCAATCCCATGGAACGGATGAGTTCTACCGAACCGGCATCTACACGCCCCACCCGCGGCAACTCGGACATTGGTGAATAGTCCATCGCTACCGCGCCGTGGTCCGGCAAGAGCGTCTTCAAGGCCGAAACCATCGTGTCGCGGCTGCTGTAAACGGTGGCATCGATATCGCTTCGCTCGAAACGGTTGACATCGACATCATGCGTGAGCAATTTCGGTTCGCCATCGGCGGGCACCCAAAGCCAAACGGGCCGCGTAAGGTTGCTCGGTTCGTAACCCAACGCCGCATAGAAGATCGGATTGGTGTATCGATAGTCGCGCGTCAACCAGCCGACGACCTCCGACCCTTGGAGATATTCCCGTGCTGCATTTAAGTCTGTTGCCATTTCGGTGGGACGTCTCCGTCAACTGTTGCTCGCCAGAGAAGGATATGCCGAGAGAGCAGTGGCGTAGTCCTGAGGAGTGTTGAGGTCGAAGCGCACAACGGGATTTTCGAAGCACTCTCGGTTCATCGTGTCTTCGTACCGTTTCATGATCTCGCGAACTCCTTCCTTCGCTTCGCTGATTTTCGCGAGCTCCCCGAAGATCGTAGCGTCGAATATCAAAGGGTGTCCACCATGACCGCTGTAACGGGGTGACGTGACAGGACGTCCGGATGCGGCATGCGATCGCAATGCCTGCTTCACTACCCAAGTTGGACGGGGTTGGTCGACAGCGAGTAGCAATAGCGTCTCACAACCGTCCTCGATGGCGGCCAATCCAGCTTTGATGGATGTGGTTTTGCCTTGAGCCCAATCTGGGTTGCTCACGACCGCGATATCGGGCCCGGTCGCAACCACTTCCTCGATTTCTTCATGATGCGCGCCGGTCACGACTACGACACGCTCAACTCCACCATCGATTAGGGAATTGATCTGCGCTTTAACTAGGGGGAAACCGAACCAATCGAGCAACGCTTTCGGCGTGCCCATTCGCGACGATTCGCCAGCCGACAACAGGATGGCTTCCACACGCATCGGTCTACGAACGATTCCGGGTCGGATTATCCGCCGGCCGCCATAGCGTGGTCGACGTTTTGCGACTTTGAAGCGCGTTCTATGGCTTTGTCGAGCAACCGTTCCTGGAGCTTCATGCTGCCACCACTGCCTCCAAGCCTGAACGCGACGATCTCGGACATTACACTCAGCGCGATCTCTTCAGGAGTACGCCCGCCGATGTCTAGCCCGATCGGTGCGTTGATGCGCCGCAACTCTTCGGAGTCGTATCCGTTGCGGATCAACTCTTCGAAGATCAGGATCGTCTTACGTTTGCTGCCAAGCAATCCGATGTAGCTTGCTGGTGTCCGCAGAGCGCCTGAAACTGCCGCGTCGTCGAACTGGTGACCGCGCGATGCTACGACGACGAACGAGTTGGCATTGATCGGCATCTTGTCGAAACCGTCTCGGTAATCACCGACCATCGTGATGTCCGCTTCGGGAAAGCGTTCGGGATTGGAAAACTGCTCGCGGTCGTCGAACACGAAGATACGGAATCCGACACTTTTGGCGATTGGAGCGATAGCTTTACTGACGTGCCCGCCGCCTATCAATACGAGCGTCGGAGGAGTAGTGTAAGCCTCGATGTAGCATTCAACGCCATCATCCAGCCGGAGGTAGTCGTTTTTCCCCATGGCCATGAGGTCACGGGCTTTGACGACGGTCATAGCTTCGAGGACCTCATCCCCGAGACCACCTTCGGTCTCGCCATTTTCACGCACCAGCATCTTGGCGCCGACGGTGACTTCGGAACCTGCCGGTGCGCCGGTGACATTGACGATTGCCATCGGAGATCCGCCGGCATACGCGTCGACTGCTTTGGCCGCGAATTCTCGATACGGGTCGACCTCTCGGATGGGATCGATCAGGAAGTACATCGTGCCGCCGCAGACCAATCCATCTTGCGCCGCTAGATCTTCGTTCAGCTGGTAATCTCGCACTTCCGCGTCGCCACCCCGCTTCAGGAGTTCTTGCGCGGCGAACCAGATGTCGCCTTCGACGCATCCGCCACCTAGAGTCCCCACGCCGCTGCCATCTTCTCGGACGAGCAGTTTCGCACCGGATTTTTGGGGCGTCGAACCGGAGGTGCGAACGACGGTCGCGACGACCATCGGTTTGTGGTCATCTAACTCTTGGACGGCTGCTTTAAAGACCGATTCCATGCTTCAATGGCTCCTGCGACGCGTCATAGGCCGCTGTCACGGCGCTAACATCATCACTCCGCGCATCCACACCTACATGCTACTACCGGCGTCGAACTGTCGGCTACTCGGTGGATGAGTTGTCGGACGAGGTGACGGCGTCGACTTCAGTAGGCTCCAAAGCCGCGTCTTCCTCGGCGCGTTTGCGCCTGCGCTCTCGACTCGTGACTACGTAGATGACGATGCCGAGGAAAATCGCCGCGAAGATCGAGGTGATGATGATCGGGACCAGCTCGAGTTGAGATCCCGGGTCGCGGCTCGTGGCGGAGATGTTGACACCCTCAAGGAGATTAGCATCCCAGATCAGGACGCCGTCTACTTCGCGATCGGCGTTGTGTTCAACGTACTCACCCGGCAGTTCGAGTGAAAGAATGAATGGCAAATCTAACTCACCGACGGCCAAGGGTAGGTCGCCGGGAATCTCACCGACGAAATCATCGAGTCCTTCGGTGATCGATGCATCGGTAGTCTGGTCAAGTTCGACGATCCAGCCGTCGTCGGCTTCGGTTCTTGCAAAGTTGAAATTCCCGATTCCAACTGTTTCGGTCAAGTTGCCCAGAATCGAACGGTTTTCTGACAAGTCACCGAATATGGGATCGTAGGGATTGAAGTCTGCTCTGATCCTGATCCCGGTGTAACCAGCTTCAGAGTAAGGTTCGATGCTCGCTCCTTCCAGGCCTGGCGTTTCGAGCTCTTCAGATGGTGCTCCAAGCAATTCGCCGAGCGGATCTTCTCCTCCGATCTGCGCGAGCGACAAGATGGTGTCGCTGACGGCTGCAATGAGTTCGATTTCCCCTTCGCTCTCTTCGTTGACGACGACGTTGATCTCGGCTTTACACCCACTGAACACCGTGAAGGCGATCAAACTCGACAGAGCTACAAAGGCAACTGAGCGGAAGGGTAGTGATTGGATACTGAATTTCATGATGCGCGTGTCCACTAATTCCAAATGGTCGCTTACCTAATACGATAGCGCGTCTGTGTAAGAGGTCATGCGATGAACGAGAGGCCGGCACCTGCCGCCGCGCACAAGATGACCACGGCCCAAGACGGCATTTTCCAAAACATCAGAAGACCAAACGCGGCCGCCGCCAATGCGAAATCTCCAGGACCTTTGACGGTCGAAGTCCAAACCGGCTCAAAGAGGGATGCGGCAAGGATGCCAACGACAGCGGCGTTGATGCCAACAAGCGCGGCGCGGAAGTTGCATACTTGACTGAGTTGGTGCCAGAAGGGCAGGATCGCGATCACGAGCAGAAAGGAAGGAAGGAAGATCGCGATCAAGGCGATGAGCGCACCGTTTACGCCGCCCGGCCCGATGTCCATAACGGCGCCGAGATAAGCGGAGAAGGTAAAGAGCGGCCCGGGAATGGCTTGGGACGCACCGTATCCTGCGATGAACTCCTCAGCCGTGATCCAACCGTTTTCAACGACCTCTGATTGGAGGGTAGGAAGGACGACGTGCCCCCCGCCGAAGACGAGCGAGCCACTGCGGAAGAAACTGTCGAATATTGCGAATGTTGAGTTGTCGATGGCTTGTCGCATAAGAGGGAATGCGACCAAGATAGCGGCGAAGACGACAATGGCGGCGATTGCCAGAGGTTTGGGGATGGCGTATCGGCCTTCTTCGGTAGAGGCCCCCTCGACGTAGTGTTGGAAGCGCCACCAACCCAAAGCGCCCGCGAGGATAATCACGATTACGATACTCAGCGTCAAAGGGCTGAACAGAATAGCCACGGCGGCAGCGATGGCAACCGACGCGCGGGCTTTGTCAGGTGCGAGCGTTGTGCCCATACCCCACAACGCTTGAGCCACCACCGCGACGGCTGCGATCTTCAATCCTTTGAGCCAATCGTCTTCGAGAAGGTTGTCGAACTCGGCGACACCGAATCCGAATGCGATGAGCACGGCTGCCGAAGGAGCGGTAAACCCGATCCATGCGAGCAGTCCTCCGAGCAACCCGCCTCGAGTGATTCCGACAGCGATACCTACTTGGCTGCTGGTCGGACCGGGTAGGAAATGGCACAGAGCGACAAGGTCGGAAAAACGTCGTTCAGACAACCATCGGCGATTTTCGACGTACTCCTGTCGGAAGAATCCGATGTGGGCAATAGGCCCGCCGAATGAAGTCAAGCCGAGCCGCAAGGCGACAGCGAATATGGTCAGGAGATTTGCGAGCTTGGCTCCGACACCTCGGGTCTGATCCGAAGTGTCGTTCTCATTCATTCGAGGAGTCAGATTGTCGGACGGATCGATGACTAGACGCGGAACTCTTCAAGCACGTCCCATTTTGGTTCCAAACCCAATCCCGGACGATCCGGAGCATAGACGTAGCCATCTTCGATGTAAAGTTCGTGCTGCCAGATTTTGCCGTGCATCGGGTCGACGGTATCGCGGTAGTACTCGAGGATGAGGCCGTTTGGGATCGCCGCGACGAGATGGATGTGGACGTACTGCGAGCCATGGGGAGCGACGTCGAGGTCGTGGGCTTGAGCTAGGGCGGCAACCTTCATGAACTCAGTGATGCCACCAAGAACGAGCGCATCGGGCTGGAGTATGTCGACAGCGCGGTGGTCGATCATGTCTCGGAACCCGTAGCGAGTGTATTCATTCTCGCCAGCTGCAACGGGCACTGAGGTTGCGCGAGTGATCTCGCGCTGCCCGATGTAATCGTCGGGTTCGACGGGCTCTTCGAACCAAAACAGGTCGTACTTCTCAGCTTTACGGGCGAACTCGATCGCTTCGTAGTGACGATAGGCGTTGTTGGCATCGACCATCAGACGGACGTCCGGTCCGATCGTCTCGCGGCAAACGCGAACACGTTCGATGTCTTCGTTTATCGGTACCGCTCCGACCTTGATCTTGACAGCCCGGGCTCCCAATTCGACGTTTGAGGCCATCTCGGCGGCTAGCTCTTTGAGGCCTTTACCTTCTTCGTAGTAGCCGCCTGCCACGTAAGTGTCTACGCGATCCGTGTATCCGCCCAAGAGTTTGTAAACGGGCAATCCGGCCACCTTGCCTTTGATGTCCCATAGGGCGATGTCGATACCGCCGAGCATACGGGTGGTGATGCCCCGCCTACCGACGAGTTTAGGTCGCCACATCTCCCGCCAGATCCGCTCGTTGTCGAGCGGGTCCAAGCCGATGAGCATCTTCTTGAAATGCCCGATAATGGCATCGCCAACCTCTGGACTCGCTTCGATGCCACCCGCAAGGCCGATACCGGTGATGTTTGGGTCGTCCGTCTCGATGACGACGATGTTCAGCAAGTTGTGGGTATACGTATAAAGGCCGTTGGTTATGGGGACTTCCCTCGGCCACTTGTACATGTCGAGGCGAACATCTGTGATTTCCATCGAGTCCCTGCTTTCTTCGACTGGACGACGGTTCGTGGTTCAGTTGAATGTTAGCGCAGGTAGCTTTTGCCAAACCAATTTGAAGTGCGCCACGGCCCGCAACGAAATCGGGGGATCGGTTGCAGGATTAGAATTGATATTGGATCGCCGAAGTGGCGGAATGGTAGACGCGAAGGTCTCAAAAACCTTTGGGCTTTAGCCCGTGTGGGTTCGACTCCCACCTTCGGCACCAACGTTTTGGCGTGATCGAACGAGGGTAGAGGTGACAGGAGGGCACCACGTGGTGCCGAGGGGCGGACTCGAACCGCCGACACATGGATTTTCAGTCCATTGCTCTACCAGCTGAGCTACCTCGGCACGGGGTGTAACGACTATTTTATCTTTGGCGCGCTGGTATAATCCTAGGCTGGATTGAATCCGATAAAGCAGGGTTTGACCACCACCCTCTGAGCCCCTCAAATGCCGTCCATAATTGTCTCGTCAATCACCGAATCGAGTGGCAAATCGGCGTTTGCATCGGCAGTGGTGGCTAGGTTGAGACATGACGGTGTAGAGGTATTGTCGGGTGTCGATTCTGGTGAACTATTCGCTGACGATACTGGTGTGAAGTCGGTCTCGCCGGACGCAGTTGACGTCTCCGCCTCCGAAGTAGCGGTAATCGAGGGATCGAGCGGTAATGTAGCGGCGGACTTAGAGCTTGCAGAGAAGTTAGACGCAAATGTCGTGTTGTTGGCGACTCTTGACGACGATGTGACGTCGGTTGCCGATGCCTATGGTGAGCGGTTTGCTGGGGTCGTGTTCAACAAGGTGCCGCGGTATCGAAATGTTCACGCTGATCGGATGGTGGCGGAATTGTTGGCGAACGGTGTCAAGTGCCTCGGTTGGCTACCTGAGGACCGCCGGTTGGCAGCGACTACGGTCGACGACCTGTTGGGTCACCTCGCGGGGCAGTTGGCGTTTGAGATTGACACCACTAACGAGCTTGTGGACAACGTGCTAATCGGTGGGTTGGTGTTGGACTGGGGACCGTTCTACTTCATGTCGCAGGAAAACACTTGCGTCATCGTGCGCTCAGGTCGCCCAGACGTACAGATATCGGCACTGCAGAGCGATACGACGCGTGCGTTGGTGCTGACGGGCGGCGGGAAGCCGATTGATTACGTGTTTTACGAAGCTCGCACCAAGCGTATCCCATTGATCGTGGTCGATGGTGACACCGACGCTACGATGGAGGCACTCGACGCGATGGCGACGCCGACATTTGCCCATCCTGACAAGCTGGCTCGCATCGCCCAGCTGATGGCGGAGCACAAATTGATCGATCCGATCTTGGATCTGGTTGCTCAGCCAGCCACTCGGTGAACTCGGTGTCCGTTGGTCGATAGAGTGACGGACGGCCCGCGGGAGACATATCTTCACGGGCATAGCCGGGCTGTGTTATCAGCACATTCGGCACGAACCGCGGACGATGCCGCTGCGTTCTTGCTGCCTCACATCAAGCCGGGAGTGAACCTGCTTGACGTCGGTTGCGGTCCCGGGACGATCACAGTTGGTCTGCTCGAAGCTGTCGGCGGTAACGGATCGGTCGTTGGGATCGACATTTCTGAAGGATTGGCTGAGGAGTGGAAGAACAGATTGGCGGAGACCGGTGCTTCGAATCTGGAATTCCGAGTCGACAACATCTACGAGTCGAATCTCAAACCCGAACAGTTCGATGTTGTGTACATGCACCAGCTTCTCCAACATCTCGGCGATCCCGTTGGGGCGTTAAAGGCGGCCTGCCGCTTGGTGAAACCAAGTGGATTAGTTGCCGTGAGGGAGGTAGATTGGGGAACTTTCGCCGCTTATCCTGATCTGAAGTCGTTGAGGGAATTCCGTCGGGTTTACGATGCGGTCGCGATCCGCAATGGAGGGACGCCATGGGCCGGTCGGCATGTCCAAGAATGGATGGATGCGGCTGAGATGCTGACGGATGTGCAGATCACGACGAGCACTTGGACTTTCTACGAGGAGAGTGGTAAGACGTGGTGGGGCGATCAGTGGTCGCAGCGGATCTTGGAATCCGACATCGCCGTCAAGGCTTTGGAGTACGGTATAGCAACACGACAAGAGTTGGAAGCTATATCGGCGGGATGGCAGGAGTGGAAGAACGCGCCGGGTTCAGTCTCCTGCTTTACGCACTTCGAAGGCTTGGCAAGGCGGATCTGAACCACCCGCGAGGGGACGCCAGTTCGTTTTGCAGAAACCGCCGATTGAGTTGATGTGTGTGCGACAATAGTTGTGTTACAGGCGTAAAAATATTGAATTCTCATAGCCAAAATGGTTGCTCAAACCACAAATCCTGAAGCCGTTCTCGAGGGCCTATCGGAGGCTCAACGCGCTGCGGCTTCGTATATCGACGGCCCGTTGATCATCGTGGCAGGACCCGGCAGCGGCAAGACACGGGTGATGTCGCACCGCATGGCGTACATCCTCGCCACCGGTGTTAAACCGTGGCGCGCATTGGGTGTGACGTTTACTAACAAAGCCGCGGCCGAGTTGCGGCAACGTTGCGATCTGTTGGCTAGCAGATTTGTTCCGAACGCCGCCGAAACGAATGTGAGCACGTTCCATTCGTTCGGCGCGCGCTTCTTGCGAATTCACCATGATGCCGCTGATTTGGGCAGAGATTTCACGATCTACGACCGCGACGATCAAGAGCGGATGTTGAAGCAGATATTGGACGATATGGATATTGAGGCAAAGGTCAACGAGGTCTTAGGAGACATTGGGCGAGCGAAGAACAATAACCAATTGCCGGACGAATTCGCCAGCATCGGAACTGGCTACAAGCACGAGTTGCATGCCGACATCTATCAGCAATACGAGGCCACGTTACACCGATCAAACGGAGTGGATTTCGACGATCTACTACTGAAGCCGTATCGCGTACTGGTCCAGGATCCTCACATCCGCTCGACAATGCAGAACCGCTTCGAGCACATCATGGTGGATGAGTTTCAGGACACCAACGCGTTGCAATTCGAACTGGTGCGGATTCTCGGGGACGGTTATCGCAACATCTGTGTGGTTGGAGATCCCGATCAGTCGATATATTCCTGGCGCAACGCACGTCCCGAAAATATGGACATGTTGGCCGAGGTGTTGCCGGGTTGCAAGGTGTTCGAATTGAGCGAATCGTATCGATCTACAAAGACGATCATCTCAGCGGCGGCGGGTTTAATCGCACATAACGATCGAAAAATCGAGCGGGTGCTGTTCACCAACAACGAGGAAGGAGAACCTGTCGAGATTGGTGTGACAGAGCATCCCGAGCACGAGGCGTCTGTAATTCTGGACATCGTAGAGAAGCGGGCCCGACCATCAAGGGGAGATGATGGCGACGAGGGTCGCCGCGGTCCTGGCAACCTCGACGACATCGCCGTTCTATACCGCACGAACGCGCAGTCAAGGGCTATCGAGACGGAGTGCAGCAGGCGGGGAGTGCAATATCGATTGATCGGTGGTGTGCGCTTCTATGAACGCCGCGAGATCAAAGACGCGTTGGCATTGCTGAGGATCGTAGTCAACCCGTCAGACGAAACGTCGCTGCGACGGATCATCAACGTGCCACCGCGTGGAATCGGCCCGGCGACGCTGAGAAAGATCGAGGAGTACAGCGTGGTCAATGCTATGTCCCTGTTGGACGCTGTTTTGTTGGCTTCAGATCACGACCAAGCCCATCTCCTCGAATTGGGACGTGCCGCGATGAACAAGGTGCGGTCGTTTGCTGACTTCGTCAGGACAATGGTGGTGAATTCGGAGACCCTATTTCCATATGATCTCTTGGACTACGCGTTAAAGGGCAGTGGTTATACCGATTGGGTACGGAAAGATGAGACGACGGCGACGGAGCGAAACCAAAACATTGATGAATTGAAATCGCTGGCTGAGGCATATTCGGTTCCAAATGAAGGAACCGATCCTCGTCAGGCCTTGTCGGAATTTCTTGAGCACACGGCGCTTTTCGCGAATGTTGATTCGATGGACGAAGGCATAGGGGCGGATGAAGCGAACTTAGGTATACCGAGCGAGGTTGCGGGTGCATTGACACTGATTACGTTGCATCAGGCTAAGGGATTGGAATTCGAAACCGTGTTCATCGCAGGTGTGTGCGAGGGATTGTTACCGCATGCAATGTCCAATTTCGCGCCAACCAACGAGGAGTATGACGCTGCCCAGGGCGAGGAGCGGAGGTTGATGTATGTGGGCATGACGCGGGCGAAACGCGAACTCCACATTACTTGGCCGATGTACTTCCGAGGGGCGCGCATGGAATCGAGATTCATCCAAGAAATACCAGAGGAGTACGTGCGAACTGTGGCATACACCCCGTTGGCAACGAGAACTCCACCTCCCCCAGTTGCATTTTCGTCGAGTGCCGGTGTGACTGTTGATAGCAATCCACTTGGTGGACTTCGGCGGCGACGCGAGGCACGGGAAAGCCGCGAGAAGATTGCCGAGGCCAGCATTGACGATTTACCGGAGGAGTTCCAACTCACGACTGGGCAGCGCGTCAGTCACCAACAGTTTGGGAGCGGTGTAGTCGTAAATTCACGAATGGTGCGGGATGATTTGCACGTGACTGTGGCGTTTTCCGATCCGAAATACGGAATCAAGAAATTGCAAGCCAGTATGGCCGGACTAGAAAAGCTGTAGGTCTCTCGTTGTTTTCGAAGATGCCAGACCGGACTTTCGTTTTTGCGGTTCTGGCTTTGTTGATGGCGATCGCCGCATTCGGTTACCTCGCTCTATGGCCGTCGTTCGAGATACTGGAGATCAACGCCGACGGAGAAACTGAGGCGCGGCGAGTCGGTATTGCCGAATCAAATGGGATTTTGGGTCTCGTGTTCGCATTGATGCCGGTTGTGATCACGCTCGGCGCGATATTGTCGGTACCTCCGAGCGGAAACTCGGAGCGTCGGCACAAATTGAACCTCATCGTTGGCGCGGTGTTGCTGTGGGTTTTCATCCTCGCCTTCGCTCAGGAAATCGGTATTCTCTACGTCCCTGCTGCAACTATGCTGACATCGGTTGTGGTCTTGATGCTTGTGCGAGAGCGGGCTTGGGGTCGTCCGGGTGCCCAGGAACGAACGAAGAGCGCTGGCGAGTTGAGAGAAGAGGCGGTTCGAAGGGCGCAACGTGCAGGTAACCGTGTAGGTCGTCGTCGCCGCCGTAGATCCCGTTAGTTACACTGTTTCAGTGTCGTGCGAGGCACGGCATTGAACTAATGACGCTACAGAGGATCCGCTGCCAGGTTGGGCTCGGTCATCACAGACGAAATGCGCTCGTTCATCGGCACAGAATCGCCGCCGGTGACCTATCAGGTTTCGCATCGAGAGATCGCGCGTTTCAATGCCGCCATTCGCGGAGATTTGCCGCCAGTTGAAAGTGATCCCCAGCATTCCGAAAAAGTGTCGCCCATCGAAGCTAACCCGTTGGTTTTGCGGTCATTTTTAAGCGCGCCATTCGACCCACCGTTCCCAGAGCCATTTCACGACATATTGGACGGCGGGAGCAGCTTTAATTTCATTCGCCCAGTCGTAGCGGGAGATGAAATTACCGTGGTGCGAAAGCTGAATGACATCTTTGAGAAGAGCGGCCGATTAGGTTCGATGCTGTTCAAGATCACCGAAGTTAGCTATACAGGTGAGGACGGCGCCTTGGTTGCTACTCAAGAGTCGACGACAATCACATACGGTCGCCCGGCAGGTTCGGTCTAATTCGGGTGTATCAAATGACCAAGGTTCTGTTCGAGGATGTCGAAGTCGGAAGTGGGCCCGAAACGGTTACGCGAGTCGTGACTCCGCGGCAGCTTGTGCAATACGCCGGTGTGTCTCAAGATTTCACACCAATTCACTACAACACCGAATACGCGCAGGGTGCGGGTCACGACGACATCATCATTCACGGCGCGCTGAAGACGGCATTGTTGTCGCAGTGGCTCGCTGATTGGGCTGGTGGGATAGGAGCGGTTAAGCGGTTGGAGACTTCATATCGAGGTATCGATTACGCCGGTGAGGTCACTTGCGCGGGTACGATAACCGGGAAACGTGTTGAGGACGGGATTGGCCTCGTCGATTTGGATATCGAGTTCCGGGATGCTGACGGAAGGGTCACTACTCCTGGAAAAGCCACCGTCGCGCTGACGATGCGTGGCGATTAACACTAGCAACGATAGGAGCACTGAGTTGCAACTTGAGGGGAAAGTAGCTGTAGTCACGGGAGCCGGTCGAGGCATCGGTCGAGGGGTTGCCGAGGAACTCGCGGCAAACGGCGCGAGCGTCGTGGTCAACGATATCGGCGCGGAACTGGACGGAACAGGCGGTTCGACCTCGATTGCGCAAGAGGTGGTCGACGGTATTGTGGCGGCCGGCGGTAACGCCGCAGCATCTACGGAATCGGTGACGAACTGGGACGGTGGTCTTCGCATCATCGAGCAGGCGCAGGACGAGTTCGGCGGCATCGACATCGTCGTGACGGTCGCAGGCATTCTGCGCGACCGAATGCTCTACAACATGACCGAAGAAGAGTGGGACGATGTGATCTCGGTGCACTTAAAGGGCACCTTCACCGTCGTGCGTCACGCCGCACCGATATTTAGGCAACAGCGTGGCGGAAGAATCATCACCTTTTCGTCAGGTTCCGGATTGGTCGGGTCGATCGGCCAGTCAAACTACGGAGCTGCAAAGAGCGGTATCGCTGGTTTCACGAAGGTTTTGGCGAAGGACCTAGGCAAATATGGAGTGACAGCGAACAGCATCGCTCCTCGAGCCGAAACCAGGATGATCGCCTCGATTCCGGGCAACATACAGGAAATGATGGTCGAACGGGGTGCGTTGCCGGCACCGGACGAACCGCCGTGGGAACCCCGAGACGTCGCACCCTTCGTCGCCTACCTCGCAACCGATGGAGCAGCACAGATCAACGGTCAAGTGTTCCTCGTATATGGCGGAAACGTAACGCATCTCGCATTGCCACGCCGCGTCAACACGATCTACGCATCGAACCCGCCCGGCTACTGGGAGCTAGATGAACTTGATGTCCTCGCTCCGAAGGTGCTCCTCCAAGGCTCAAAAGCTATAACTGGCGGCAGCGAGTTCGCTGAAATCAATCCCGGATCGGGTGCGGCCGCGCCAACCGTTATGAAATCAACGAACGGCAAGCGACTCGAGGGCAAGGTTGCAGTTGTTACTGGTTCGGGACGAGGCATCGGCCGCGGTGTTGCCAAACTCTTGGCGCGCGAAGGCGCTTCGGTAGTTGTCAACGATGTTGGCGCGGCATTGGATGGGCAAGGTGAGGACTCGACACCGGCGGCGCAAGTTGTGGAGGAAATCAGTGAATTGGGAGGACGCGCGACAGCGTCGTATCACTCTGTAGCCACAGGTGAAGGCGGTGCGAACATCGTGCAGCAAGCTCTGGACGAGTTCGGACGATTGGACATCGTGATCACGCCGGCCGGAATCCTCAGAGACCGGATGATCTTCAACATGTCGGAAGCAGAGTGGGATGATGTGATCGCAGTTCATCTCAAAGGGACGTATTCAGTTGTCCGCCCAGCGTCGGAGATTTTCCGTGGACAGAAGAGCGGTAGGATTGTGACCTTCTCGTCGGTTTCTGGCCTTTACGGACAAGGCGGGCAGTCGAACTACGGCGCTGCGAAAGATGGGATCGCCGGTTTCACGCGGGTTGTGGCCAAAGAGCTTGCTCGTTACAACGTGACAGCGAACATCATTTCACCCGGAGCGAGCACGAGGATGACCGACAGTGTGCCCGACAGCACCCGCGCGATGCGCGCCGGGCCATTCCCGCCACCGGCGGAAGGAACGCTGACGTCGGATCCCGACCAAGTCGCACCTATGGTCGTCTGGCTATGTACCGATGCAGCCGATGGAGTGTCAGGCAACATCTTCCACTGCACAGGAAACCGCGTGAGCTTGATGAACCACCCAGTTCCCCACCGTTCGATCTACAAGGACGGACGCTGGACCGTTGAAGAGCTTTCGGCGGTGGTGCCGGAGACGATTGGAATGGACTTGATCAACCCTGCGCCAAGGCAGGATTGATCAAGACAGGGGAACCGCTGGGTCGATTAATTTCAGACGACGTAGTCGACGCTGTTGAGGATCAGTTTCTGGAACTGCGGGTGTTCGGTGCTCGATCCCGCGTGACCTAGGGCGATGTTGGCTACCGAGCCTTCTCCGTAGGTGTATGACCATCCGAGTGGTTTGTCTTCATCTTCAACCACACCGTACATGAAGACATCGATGCCGGGCTGAATGTCGAGTCCGCAGTAGCACTCGTCATAGGTCCAGAACGGTTCGACGCCTTTGGCAAGCGGGTGGTCCGGATTGCTGAGATGAACCTGGAACCAACCGAAGGGCGGGTGCCAGCTTTCGCCGAGAACCCAACCGCCGCCAGTCATCTTCTTCATCTCAGACCAATCAGGACATGACGCCGCGGAGATATGGATCGAAACCAACCCGCCGCCGGTCCAGACGTAACCCATGAGCGCGTCGCGTTCTCCCTCTGACAGATCGTTTTCAGTCATCTCTTGACGCAGGGTGTTGAGCACGATCGCGTCGTACCCGCTTAAATCGCCGTTCAACTGCGCCGCGGACTCCGAAACGTCCAAGTCGTGTCCCGCATTTGATAGGAACTCTGTGATGACAGGCGTCGTCTCTTCATACGGGTGCCTACCGCCAGTGAGCAAAAGAAGTTTGGGCATATCTTCGTCCTTCCCTTAGTGAATTACGCTGTTCGAATTGCTGAGTGAATGATACTCGCCGAGGCTCAACTGTTTTCTCGGAACCACTCGTGTGCGAGAACTTCCATCTGGATGAAGCTCTTTCCCTCTCGCCACACGTTGTCGTAGGCGCGGAACCCGGCGTTTTCGAACGAACGCTGAGCCCGCCGGTTGGATGACAGGGTGTGGAGGTACAAGCGGCGGATCTGCGTAGTAGCGAAGATGTGTGCAAGAAGGGTTTTGGTCGCGTCGGCGCCATACCCCTGCCCCCAGTAATCAGGGTTACCGATCATGATCCCGAATTCGGCCTGACGCCGCCGTTTGTTGTAGTCGTAGCACATGCAGTTGCCGATGTGAACGCCGTTCTCGTCCTCGATGGCAAACTTGAGTGATTTGGGGTTGCTCTTACGAAGATCTTCCCGGTAGAAGCGTTCAAAATCGGTGAATGAAAGCCCCAGCGGCACGGCGGCGTCTAGGCGGGACAGTTCAGCGTCGGTGCGCCACTGGAAGTCGTTCCAAGCGTCAGACATGCGTTTCGAACGGAGTGTGGCTAGTTGCCCTGGCAAACAAACCGCGTCCTCAAATGAGTTGATCTTTTTGTAGATCCGGGCAGCCGATCGGACGATTTTAGCTTCGCTGTGGTATGTGAGTTTCGCCAAGGCAGCGTCGAGTTCGATCCAACATGCGACGTCATACTCGTGATCGTGATGTTCGAAGCTGCCTCCGTTCGCTTCCATCAGGTACCAATAAACCGTCTTGTTGACCTTGACATTGGAACGAGGGTTTTCACGGTCGCTGAGTAGGCGGTTGTTTTTTGATCGAACGAACGAATATCGAGTTGAATCGATCGTGGAAACTAGATCGACACCAAGTCCAGTCTCTTCCTGGACTTCACGGAGGGCGGTCTCTTCGATCGTTTCGTCGTAGTCGGGCGTACCTTTTGGCAACGCCCAAAGGTTCTCACCGATCCTGCCTACGACAGCTATCTCGATGCGATCATCCCCGTTTTCGCGCATTACGACACCGCCGGCAGACCAACGCGAGACAGTTTTCATCGCTCTTGGCTTAAGTACATTCATTTCCCAAACGCGGTCACTCTGGCACGGGATTGTAAACGACGCGTGGATTTTCAGAGACAGTCATTGATAGTTAAAATTCGTGCTTGGAAGTATCATTACGATATAGGAATGCGACGATTCCGCGGCTCATTGCGCGCAGTTCACCGCAGATCGCTCCCCGGACACACGAAGGAGAAAACCTTCAAGAAATATGTCGGACAATCATAGCCAGGACTTCGTTATTCGGTTCGCCGGTGAAGGCGGCCAAGGTCTCGTTACTTCAGCGGACGCTATGGCTCGCGCGGCGGCAAATGCGGGATATTACGTCTCGACATTCTCAACATTCCCGTCTCAAATCATGGGCGGCCCGGCATCATCTCAGGTCCGAATCTCAACTACCCCAGTTTTATGTTCCGGCGACTCCGTTGACGTTTTGGTTTCGCTCGACGAGTACGCATACGAAAACCACAAAGACGACCTCTCCGAAAACGGCGTAGCGATCTACAACTCAGGTGAGTTCGAGTTGCCAGGCGGCGGGCAGTACTTCGGTATCGACGCCGATGAGCTGGCGAAATCCACAGGCAACACCCGAGCCGCCAACATGGTTACGATCGGCGCAGTCGCCTATCTGATCGGATTCTCGCTGGAAGAGATCGACGCGTTCATCACCCAGCGGTTCACCCGTGGCCGACCTGGCGACGACGAAATCATTTCGTCCAACAAGGTCGCGATCAGGCTGGGAGCAGAAGTTGCTGAGAACAGCGGCTTCTCGGTCGGCAGGCTTGCCGCACCGACGCCGCCCGACTACGACCAGATCATGATCACTGGCAACGCGGCTTTGTCTCTCGGCGCGGTAACGGCTGGCGTCAATTTCTACGTCGGATACCCGATTTCACCGGCGACGACGATCTTGGTCTGGATGGAGCAAAACCTTGTTGGACCTGGTCGCTTTGCCCACCAAGTTTCTTCGGAAATCGAGGCAATAAGTGCCATCGTGGGCGCCGGTTATGCAGGCAAAAAGTCAATGACTGCGACCGCCGGCCCCGGTTTATCGTTGATGGGCGAAGGCATCGGTTTGGCGTGGATGGCCGAGATACCGTGTGTCGTCGTCGATGTCCAGCGCGGTGGTCCGTCCACAGGATTGCCCACAAAATCCGAGCAGAGCGACTTGATGGCTTGTCTAAATCCCGGCCACGGCGACATGAGTATCCCGATTTTGGCGCCAGGTTCTGTCGAAGAGTGTTTCGATGCCGGAGCATTGGCGGTCAATTGGGCGGAACGATATCAAGGCCCCATCATCGTGATGAGCGAGTTTGGGCAAGCGGAGAAGGGCGAGAACATACGGAAACCCGATCTCGACGACGTAAATGTCGAGAGCCGCTCCGTCTACGAAGGCTCGAACGGCTACGCTCGATACGAGTCTTGGGGCGAAAACGGTCTTTCCCCGATGCCGATACCAGGTGGTCCCGGTGCCTATGTTGCGAACGGTTCGGAACACGACGAGATCGGCGACACGACCCACTTGCCGCGGCACCATATCAGGTTGACCGAGCGCAGATTCAAGAAGCTTGATCTCCTGAAAGATGCCCACTTCGAGATCGAAGGCGAGGGCGCAACAGCGATGATCATGTCCTGGGGATCTTCGAAAGGCCCGGCTCGAGAAGCATACGAGCGATTGAAGGTTGAAGGCGTAGATGTCGGCTGGCTCTATTCGTTGGCATTGAACCCGCTTCCAGATGAAATTCACGACGCCTTAGGTCGTGCCAACCTCGTCATCGTGCCAGAATTGAACTTCATGGGACAATGGTCAGCGATCCTCCGTCAGCACGGATATCGTGCGGAATCGGTCACGCAATACACGGGCATGCCGTTCAAGCCCGCGACGCTGGTAGAGCGCATCGGAGCCCGAGTTTCAGAACTGCGGGCAGAGAAAGGAATGGTTCTAGCGTGAGCAAGCGCAACCCGGAATACGACTTCGTTTGGTGCCCCGGTTGTGGCGATTTCGGTGTTCGACGTGCACTTGAATGGGCACTCGAACGACACGTCGCCGAGCATGAGATACCTCAATCGAACTACGTCATCGTTGCTGGCATCGGCTGTTCCGGCAACATGGTCCACCTGATGGAAGGCGACCAACCATTCGGTCTACACGGCATCCACGGCCGAACATTGCCGTTGTCGTTCGGAGTGAAGATGGGGCGACCAGATCTCCAGGCTGTTGTCGTTGCCGGCGACGGCGACTTCCTCGCCATAGGGGGAGAGCACATCGGCCCCGCGGCGGCACGAAACGTTGATGTGACCTGCGTCGTCATGGACAACGGTGTATATGGCTTGACCAAGGGCCAATCGTCGCCAACGACGGAGATGGGGGTGAAGACTAGTTCGACCCCGTACGGCAAGATCGAAGCGCAGATGATGCCGTTGAAGTACTACATGACCATCGGCGTCTCGTACATCGCTTCACACTACTCGAGCAAGCCTCGCGATCTCGCCAACTTCATCCAGGACGCGATGAACCACAAAGGATTCTCCATCGTTCATGTCCAGTCGCCGTGCACGACGTACAACGATACGTACGACATCTTGAAGGGCAACCGTCGCAAAGGCATTCCCGGAATGGCTTGGGATATTCCTGAAGATCACGATCCCTCCAGCCGCCAGTCGGCCGAAGACCTGTTGGAACGTCCAGGAATCCCGCTCGGACTGATCTACAAAGAGGAGCGACCTACGCTCCAGGATCAGATCGACGAGATCGTTGCGGAGCAGCCGAATCGGCAACCGGCAGATCTCCTAGCAGGCTACGCGATTTAGCCTTCCTACCAATAACATCAATGGTCAGCAATTGACGCACTGATGACCGATCTGGGAGGACGAATCGTGCCGGACCGTCCCAACATCCTGCTGATCTGCACTGATCAGCAACGCCGCGACACAATGGCATGCTACGGCAATGATGTCGTCGTAACTCCGAACGTCACCGCCTTGGCAGACCAGAGTTTCGTCTTCGAAAACTGCTACGTAACAGTTGCGGTTTGCTCGCCCGCCCGTGCCTCGCTGCTGACTGGTCTGTATCCCCATACCGCGGGCGTGATCAAGAACAGCGTTCCTCTGCCAGATTCTTCGCCGTCAATCGCCGAATTGGCACCCGATGAGTATTACACGGCGAAATTCGGCAAATGGCACTTAGGAAATGATCTGGTACGTCAACACGGGTTTGACGAGTGGGTAGCCACGGAGGATGAACACGAATCGAACCCGACTCACACTCGACGTGCAGATCGGTTACGACATTCCGAGTATTTCGAGTTTCTGGGGGCGCACGGCTATATTCCGCATCAAAGGACTGACGCCGGGCTCGCGTTTTCGCAGCAACAGCGGAGCATGCTGCCCGAAGAACACACGATGTCGACGTTCCTCGGCGATAACGTTGCCAACTTCATTCGGCGAAATACTGACCAGCCATGGATGATGTCCGCGATGTTTTTCGAACCGCATCCTCCATACAACGGTCCTTTCAACGACCTGCATGACCCTGCGGACGTGCCAACCAGTCCCATATTCCTGCGGATGCCGGACGACAACACACCGCTCTGGCACCGACGACGCGCCCAACACAACCTTAGTGGCGAATTAACTGACACCTTCCAGGTTTATGACCACCTCTCTCCTTCGCTTGATGAAGGAGCGGAAGAGCGACCTCTGCGGACGGAGGATGACTGGAGAGCGCTGAGAGCGCGTTACTTCGGTCTCGTGACCTTGATGGATCGAGGCGTCGGTAAGGTGCTTGACGCGCTTGAGGAATCTGGACAAGCTGACCGAACCGTCGTTATATTCACGAGCGATCACGGCGATGGTGTCGGTGATCGTGGGATGTTGGGTACCAAACGCGCGTTTTACGAGGAGATCTCAGGTGTACCGCTACTAATGCGCGTGCCATGGTTAAACAGGTCTCAAACACGAGTCGGTGGCAACATCGGACACGTCGACATCGTTCCTACGCTGTTAGAGCTGATGCGCGTGCCATCATCTTCGATGCCAAATCATCTACAAGGCAAGAGTCGAGTGGACGTTCTCGAGGGCAGGACCGAGCTTTGCGATGACGTGTTCATGCAGTGGTACGAGCACCCTCCGACGGTGCCATTGGGTAACGACGACATTGAGCGTATGGCGCAGGTGTCTTGGCGCTCCGTCGTGACAGCCGACCGTTGGAAGCTGAATCTCAGTCCCGGAGATCAGTGCGAACTCTACGATCTGAACGCCGACCCGTACGAGATGCACAATCTTTTCGATGATCAGGAGTGTCGAGATCGCGTGCGCGACATGACGGCTCGGATCAGGATTTGGCAGCAAGCGGTGGATGACCGCCTAACTCTGCCGGCGGTCTAACTCTCGGAGTTTGCCGGATGGCGGTCGTCGAACTCGCCCACTTCGTCCAACGCTTCTTCTTCAGCATTGAAGAAATGAGCGTTGCTCTTGTGGAATCTCACGCTCTTGAGCAGGACTGCAATTGCGAGGCAGGAAATCCCGACGTAGAGCAGCAGATTTTCTAGGCGCTGGTCACTCGGCCCAACGATTGCGATGGTTAGAAGCAGAACGCCCCATCCTGTCACACCAGCCTGCAAAGAGGGGTGCGCGAACTTGTAGCGTAGAGGAGGAAGTCCGAACATAATCGCGACCAGGCTTGCTGGCAGAGCGATCCATTGGAACAGTCCGACCACCAATCCCCCTAGGCTAGCTACGCCGTCACCACCTTTGAATTTAGTCATCGGCGAGAACCAATGTCCGAGAATGACTGCAATGGAAGGTAGTAGAAACCAAAGGCCCGATAGTTCGAAAATGTAACGAGACATCTGGATCGTTATGACGCCTTTAGCAACGTCAATCAGGAACACGATGAAACCGGTCTTGCGTCCGACGTTTTTCCATACATTGGTGGCACCGGCTTGACGAGAACCAACATCAAAGATATTGATGCCGTGGAGACGCGCTGCAAGGTACGCCGCTGGAAGCGCACCTAGCATAAAGGCGATCAGGGACGCATATGCGATGTTTGTGATGTCCGGCATACCGCTTATCTCGATTCATTTCGGATTTTAGCACCCACGGGAAACGGAATTGGCGCGTGATAGCACAGTAATACCTCGAAAGCGACCTGGCAGAGCCAGGCTCGAGGCAGCGCGCCTGAGCCGAACCATGTCGTCGATCGAGCTGCGCAAGTTCCTGGTCGGCACCGTCGTATGGGGCATCGGTAACCAGATGGTGACGGTGACCCAAACCTACGTCATCTTCGACATCACCCGCTCAGCATTGCAGTTGGCGATTCTCGGTGCGGCAGTTGTTGTCGCGTCAATAACGACATCGATCGTAAGCGGTTTCCTCGCAGACCGTTTCAGCCGAAAAGTGTTGTTGATGTGCGGATCAGTGATGACATGCAGTTCCATGCTGGTCGTGGGTTTGCTGCTAATCACGGGACGCGTCGAACCATGGCATATTCAGGTTGCGGGCGCGATCCACGGCTCGGCCTTGGCGCTGGATTGGACGGCGAGGTTTTCGCTGCTTCCCATCATGGTGCCGCGAAACATTCTGGCTCGTTCCGTTTTCTTCGACAACTCGTTCTTCAACCTCGGACGAGTGATCGCACCGCTGATCTGGGGCGCAATCGTTCAGTTCTGGGGCTACGAATGGACCTACATCACGATCGCCGGGTTCATGGCGGTTAATTTCGTGATAGTTGCCACGTATCGGCCTCTGTCGACCGGCATATCGACCGCGCATCAACCGATTTGGAACGATGTCGTCGAGATCGCGTCGGTGATACGAAACAACGCGGTCTTGAACGGCAATTTGACCTTCACGTTTGTGAACGCGCTCCTAATGGGCGGTTTCATCTACCTGTTGACGCCAATTTCTAGGGAGGTCTACAACGTAGGTGCAGGTGAATACAGCCAACTATTCGCAATGGTCGGCGTCGGAGCCTTCATCGGCGGTCTATACCTCGGATTCAGCGGAGGCTTCAAGCGAACTGGCTATGCGTTGCTCACCTCAAACGTTCTGACCGCAGGATGTGCGATCGCATTTGCATTGATCGCCACGATCTATTTCGGATTCGCGTTCGCTCTCTTGTTTGGGCTGATGAACGCCATCCACATCGGATTGGGAACGATCTCAATGCAGATGGCAATCACCGACAACGTGCGGGGCAGACTGGCAGGTATCTACGAACTCGCCTGGGGAGGCTTCCCAGCAGGCGGATTTGTGTTCGGTGCGCTCGCGGATGGACTAGATCCAGCGACGGCATTGATCATCGGATGCGCGTTCGTCTTGATTGTGACGTTCGCGATTGGCACATTCAACCCCCAGTTAAGACGGTTACGCCTACGGGTGTAAACGGACGAACCGATGACTAAGCGTCGGGTTCGGAACTGAAGTAATCAGGCTGATAGGGCGGCGGTTCAAGCTTACCGTCCAACTCCATCTGCTCTTGCTCGGTGAGGTACTTCGAAGGGCAGCGGACAGTCAGGAGTTGCGCTTCCAAGACGCCGTCCGACCCCATGGTCCCGTTCAGAATGATCTCGGAGTGGTCATTGAAGAAAACCTGTCCGACTTCACCCGAGTACACGACGGGGAGTTCAATTGACCCGCCTTCGTCTTTAAGGCGGAAGTTAGCTGTCACGCCGTCTGGTGACTTGATGTAAGAACCGGGCACAAGTTTGCCGAGAACACCAATTGACTGGGCGTCGCCGTACGCGCCGTTTTCGACCACCTCGTTGATGCTCAGATATTCGACCGTAGCCTCGCTGAAAGCAGTGGCGGCGAGATAGACAACACCGATGAGGAACAGACCGGCAACCGCTGCAATCTTGGCTTTCCCGCTCAGTAGTACCGTCGATTTGGCACTGCTCACGGCCGCAGAAGGCGTTGAAGGGGTGTCTTGTTGCTCGGCGTTTTCCATCAGACTTCGTCTTTTTGATTATCGTCGTTGTGCCGGGCGAGTTCGGAAGCGATCGTCCGTTGTCGCACACCGATGTATACGACGTACGCCATGATGCTTACCCACGCAATTGCGACGACCGCGAAGAGGTAACCAAGGTTGGTGCCGACTTCGGTAGATACCGCTTGCACGACGGAAGTAGCGGTGCCACTACCATCAGCTTGAACCGAAATCTGGGCCAAACGGTTTTGCTGGTCCTTCAGACGTGTTGCCGCTTCCTTGGGTTCCGAACCTTGATCAGACACCCAACGGTCACCGACACGGTTCTCTAAACCGAATTCGGTTTCTGGAGAAACTGTGAATCGGATGACGGTCCCGTTTCCGATGACGATCGAAAACGCTGTCAATTCGCCTCCGTCGTTGGTTTCAACGTCAGTAACGACGCCCGTGGCGATTGGTGGAGACTGCGCAGATGCGGGAGCGAAACTGCTGACTAAACAGATAACCGCGACGGTCGCGACGAGAATCGCCTTAAAGTGTCGGGACATCAATTTACGCCTGCCGCCTGCGGAGGCGTTCGGAACTTCAACACTTCGTACTCACTTTCCATCCTTGCCAACCCTAGTCGAGCGGTTAGTAGCGAGAAGAACAGGAACGTAAACGCTATGACGCTTACGAGCAGCGTCAAACCAATTTGAGCGGCGACCAGATTCTCCTCTTCAGCAATGGGTCCCACTACTAGAGGTGGGTGCGCCTCCTGCCAAAGAACCGATGCGTAGTAGATGATCGGCGAATCGATCGCACCGATGATGGCAATAATCGCAGCCAATCGCATGCGTTGATCACCGGGAGGGAAATAGGCCCGGAACATCAGGTAGGCGACATATATGAAGAACAGGATCAGTGCCGTCGTGAGTTTGGCTTCGCCTGTCCACCAAACACCCCAAACGGGTTTCGCCCAGATCATGCCCGAAATCAGCATCACGGCGCCGAACATGACGCCGACTTCTGCCATCGACAGGGCGAGACGATCCCAACGCTCCTTCTTAGTAACGAGATACAGGACGCTCGCAATCGCAACGCCGACGATCGCAACCATACTGACCCAAGCGACCGGAACATGAATGTAAAGGATGCGCTGAATGACACCTTGATTAATGTCGGAGGGCACCCAAACGAACATCATCCAAAGTGCGAATGCCATCGCGAGCAACGTCGCTACGTGCAAAACCGTTTGGCGGCTGATTTTCGAAATTCCCATCAGAACTGGGCGATTGGCAACGATGATTTGTTTCGATTCGCGGCGAATTTCAATTGTATTTTGGGAGCCTGACAACTGCTGAGCAATTCGGTAATGATTGACTGCCTCATCATTGTCCAGGTGTCAGTCGTCAAGGACATAGCCGAATAGCAGGGCGGACGCGGTGACGAACACCACGTCGTAAACGACCGCCAGCTGTATCCAAGACATCGATGCAGACCACGCCTCTCCGGAAACCGACGACGACGTCACCCGGATCGCTGCGAACAGCAGCGGCGACACCGAAGGGAGAAACAGCATCGGCAGCAACACTTCACGCGCTCTAACGCGGAAGGTGAGACTAGCGAAAAGCGTGCCAACCCCAGAAAACCCGATCACTCCGAGCAGCGCGACGAGCAAGATGTCAGTTCGAAAGACCTGCAGATTAAACATGAAGGTGAAGACGACAAAAACGATGAGCGTCGCGATCGTCAAGAAGATCAGGTTTCCCAGCGATTTCCCGATGAACACGAGATCTCGCGAGACGGGTGCCATCATCAGAGCCCCTACGGCCTCGTTCTCAAGCTCGTGAGAAGTGGCGCGGGTCAATCCGACCACTCCGGCGAATGTGATGGCCGCCCAAAGGACTCCAGGACCTGTGGCGATCGCGTTCCGTGCAGTCGGTTCGATCGCGATAGCAAAGATGGCGATCACCAAGGAAGCGAACATCACTATCGCAATCGCAACATCGCGGTTGCGCGCCTCGATGCGTAACTCCTTGAGCGTCAGCGCCCAGATTATCGACAACGTCGCAGTCAATCGAACATCAAAGAATTGCGGCTGGCTCTAGTTTTCCAGCGGTCATCCAGTAGGCAGCGTCGGCGGCGGAGGTCACGAAATCACCGCTGTGTGTAGCCATCAAGACCGTTCGGTTATGAGCCTTCCACTCGCCGATGATCTTCATCAGGACTTCGATAGATGAATCATCAAGCCCAGTTTCCGGTTCATCGAGAAGAAGCAGCGGCGGCATATGAAGAATCGATCGCGCGATAGCGACCCGCTTCCGGTACCCATGCGACAAACCGCGTACTCGCTCTCCCATGCGGGGTTCAAGTTGCAATCGATTCGCGATCTCTTCGACACGGCGATCCGCTGATTCCAGCTGACACAGCGTCGCAAACAGCGAAAGGTTTTCGCGCACTGTCAAGTCCGAATAGAGCATCGGCGAGTGCATCACCGCTCCGATATGACGACGCGCATCAGCAGATCGCCGCGCCGCATCGACCCCGTTGATCGAGAGTCCGCCCTCCGTCGGGCTAGTCAGTGTGGCTGCGATGCGGAGCAGTGTAGATTTGCCAGACCCATTCGCTCCTTGAATCGCGACCACAGTTCCAGCGGAGACGTCCAGATCAACACCTTCAAGGACCGTCGCCGCGCCGTACCGCTTAACTACACCACTCATCCGCAATATCGGCGGAGTAGTCGTGTCTGTTTCAGTGGCCGTGATGATGACCTACCAGATGGGGGTGCGCGGAGTGATGCGGCGGATAGCGGCGACCTATTCGCACCGTCTCTACCGGCACGAGCAGTTGTTTGCCTTGCCTTGTCGCGCCTCGAGCATCAGTTAACGTGAAATCGCCTTCCAACATCCTGATTATCGAAACATCGGCGTCCGCGCCGACGCGTAACGAACCGATCGTGTCGGTCATTCGAACCGCCGATGCAGGGCGTTGGGTGGAGAACGCAATCACCTCGTCAAGTGAAAAGCCTAGGTAGAGATACTTCGAAAGCGTCGTTAGCTGGTCATAAACCGGACCGCGGATGTTGTACCGGTGAACATCGGAACTGACCGTGCCAGGACCGAAACCGTCGGCAGCGCACTTCTCCGCTACGTCGAACGAAAACGATCCTGCGCCGTGCCCCACATCGAAGTTGACGCCACGATCCACCGCGTCACGGGCAGTGTCGATCACCTTACCCGTGTTATCCACGATCCCTGGAGGGTTACCAGTAAAGCTATGGGTGACGATGTCGCCAGGCCGCAACTGCTCTAGATACCTTTCGACAGGATTGACGGTGCCGCCGATATGGATCATCAAAGGTTTTCCAAGCTGACTCGACGCCTCAAGCGCCCGTTCCATCGCTACAAGATCGTTGTGACCGAGAATGCCTTCCGACAGCCGCACTTTGATGCCCACGATGACCTCGGGGAACATCTTCGCTGCCTCAACAGCCTTCTCAACCCGTGCCCATCGCACATCTTCAAGTTCGCCGATCTCGTTATCAAGTTGCCCCATGCCAGAGATGTGCAGGAAGGCGAGCACTCGAGTGTCTGCCGCCTGCATCACGTAGCGGTGGAATCCCGCAATCGTATTCGCACCTGCCGATCCGGCGTCGACCGCGGTAGTCACACCTCGATAAAGGCAGGAAGGGTCGGCTTCGACCGCGAGATGGGCGACTCCCCACCAGACGTGAACGTGGAGATCAACCAATCCCGGCGTCACAATCAGCCCATCGGCTTCGATGACATCGTGCGTGTCGCCGTCGCTGATGTATTCTTCAACGGCTCGGATCTTGCCGCCCGCTATCGCGATGTCGCGCTTGGCATGCAATCCCTGACCCGGATCGATTACCGTTCCGTTCTTGATGACGAGATCCCAAGTCATGTCGTACCTCTCTGGCAGTGTTACTAAGGCAGGTGGATGCCTATCCTTCGAAGTCGCGGATTACCTTTCCGGGAGTAGCGCCGGTGACCTTGCCGTTGGCGATGGCTTGCACTCCGTTGACGATAACGTGGTCCATGCCGGTCGAGTATTGATGCGGCTCGTTGAACGTGTTGTTTTGCTTCACATTGTCGAGAGCGAACACGTTGATGTCGGCGTACATCCCACGTGCGATACGCCCACGCCGTTTCAGGTTCAATCTGGCAGCGCCCAGAGCCGTCATCTTGTAGATCGCCTCTTCGAACGGCATGAGTTTGCGCTCTTTGACGAACGTCTCCAGATGTCGGGAGTTGGTAGCGTAGCTACGGGGATGCGGTACTCCGCTCGAGAGCGGTCCGGTCGTTCTGAGCGAGCTACCGTCCGAACAGACCGCCATCAACCGCCACTGCGCAATCGCTTCGACATCCGCTTCCTCCATCGTGTTCAAAACGTAGGAGCCGTCAGACTGCTCGTAGAGCCGAAGCGCGGCTTCCGCGGGTTCGCAACCCATCTCGTCTCCGATGTCTTGGAGACTCCGGCCTTCGTAATCGGAGTTGGGCGGGAAGTGAGCCACTACAGAACCGATGGCACCATGGTTGCGACTGATGTAATACCTCGTGTCCTCGCGCATCTTGGCTCGCAGGTCATCATCCTTGAGCCGATCCAGCGTCGCCTCTCTGCCGCCCGTTAGCGACCAGCGAGCGAACATTGCGCCACTGAACCCCGTGCTTGACCAGGAGTATGGATATTGATCGCCCGCGACATCGATGCCTTCGTCTATCGCACGCTCGAAGCCCTCGAGGATCTCAGGCCCGCGACCCCAGAATTTAGGTCCTACGGCCTTGACGTGCGATACCTGTATCCGACCACCGGTCCGTCGTCCGATCTCGATAGCTTCCGCGTGCGCAGGGAATAGACCGCAGAGATCGTCAGCTTCGGAGCGGATATGTGAGGAATAGAGCTTGTCGCGATCCGCGACCGGCTGGTTGAGCGCAATCACCTCATCAGTCAACGAGTACGAACCGGGCGCATACCAAAGCCCCGTCGACATCCCCAAAGCGCCAGCATCGAGGCTCTCTTCAACGAGTCGTATCATGTGCTGTAGTTCGTCGATGTCTGGCCCGCGATTGTCCATCCCCATCACCGCGGACCGCACCGTGCCATGGCCCACCTGCGTGGCGATATTGATTGCCGAGCCGCGTCGCTCCAACGCATTCAGGTAACCGTCGAAGTCTTGCCAATCAACCTCGAACGTACCTTCGCCGCCTCTGGTGAGTCGTTCGCGCAGTTGGTCTCGTGCCGCTCCGTAAAGTGGCGCGCAGAAGCTCATACCGCAGTTGCCAAAGTACTCGAGGGTCACGCCCTGTGTCAGTTTCGAATCGGCGAGCGGATCGACCAAGAACGAAGCATCGGAGTGAGTGTGCAGGTCGATGAAACCAGGCGTGACCGACTTACCAGTTGCATCGATTGTCAGCGCTGCTTCTGTGGTAGAGAGGTCACCGACGGTCTCGATTACATCGCCTTTTACGCCAACATCGGCGTCGACCCCGGGAAGGCCGCTTCCATCGTGTACCTTTCCGCCGACGATCTTGATGTCCAACATGGCTGTAGCCTTATCTCCCTTGGTAACCCGCTGAGTGGATTTTAACGTTTATCGTTCGCCGACCATGTAATCGATTGACTTACACTTGCGATGAGAATTCAGAACACCAACCCAGAGGGAGCCACAGATTGAAGTTCGTCAGATTCCAGAACGGAAACGGAGCGTCTTACGGCATCGTCGAAGACGATGGCACCATTACCCAGATTTCGAATTCGCCGATCGGTCAGTCGTACGAGAAGACGGGCGCGACGCACAGCCTTTCCGACGTGAAGATACTTGCGCCGAACCCGAACCCGGTCAAGATGTTGTGCTTGGCGCGCAACTACCGCTCGCACCTCCTCGGCGCGCAAGAGCCGACTCGACCCGAACCCTTCTACAAAACACCAACGGCGATCATCGGTCCAGGTGACCCCATCAAGTTGACAGCGGATTCCGGTCTAGTAGTCTGCGAATCTGAACTCATCGTCATCATGGGCAAGCAAGCCAAGAACGTCAGCGAAGACGAAGCACTTGATTACGTCTTCGGTTACACAGCTGGTAACGATGTCAGCGCTCGTGACTGGCAGGGCGGCCCCGACGCCGATACGCAGTGGTGGCGCGCCAAGTCTGCCGACACATTTGGTCCCACAGGCCCGTTCATGGTCACCGATATCGATCCCCAAGACGTCAACATCCGCGGCTTGGTCAACGGCGTGGAAGGACAGAAGTGTCACTCATCCGAGATGATCTTCAATGTCGCCCAATCGATCAGCTTCATCAGTCGCTACGTGACGCTCGAATGCGGCGACATGCTCTGGACTGGTACCTCAGGAACTACCCCGCCGATCAACATCGGTGGCGATGTAACTGTCGAGATCGACAAGATCGGTGTGTTGCATAACCCGGTAGAGGCCGCGTAACCGCATCGGTCGTCAAGCCGTTGCGTTTTCTACCCGGCTCCGAAGTAAGTCGAAAGATCGCCTTCGGTAAGCCAGTAGAAGACGAGGTAAGCGCCAACGACCGCCAAAATCACTGCGGAAACGCGCTCGACGTACTGCATCGAACGTCGTAGCGGGTTGAGAATTGCACTCTTAAAGAGTGCGATGCCGATCGTCACGATCATGATCAAGAACGCCATGCCTCCGGCGTAGGCGACGAATTGAACCAGCCCCGACAAGATTCCTTCTCGCCCGAACGAACTTGTCACGACGCTAAGGAAGATCGGCAACGTGCAACTGAGCGACGCGAGCGCGTAGCTGATTCCAAACAGGAAGTAGCCGCCGAGCGACGAGACGCGCGGATCGCCAACTCGGTCGGCCATCTGCTGCGCGACACCCGTGTAGATCTTGCCGCCGATCAAAATATACGCCCCGAGCAAAGCCATCAGGATACCGAGCGTGAAGCCAATCCAAGGTAGCGCCTCTTTCACAAGTTCCTGGCTGGCTGAAACCAATAAACCGGCAGTGCCGAACAGCGCCACGAAGCCCAATCCCATCGCCAAACTGACGTAGACCGCTTTGGACCCGCGTTTGACTGTGCCAGCAACTCCGCCTTCGTCTTCCACATCGGATGCGTCCCGCAAGTAGATCGTCAGATACGCCGGCAACATCACGAACCCGCATGGGTTAACCGCCGCAACCATACCCGCCACGAACGCGAACCCGAAGGGAAGCAGATCGCCGATGTTTGAAACCCACGTTGTTGACGTGCTTTGGACGCCCAACACGCCCCCCACGGCATCATTGGCCCCCGGCCCCTGCAAAATCCCGATTACGAACGCGATCACTAGCAAAACGACAGCACCTACGGCTGCAACCAGTTGTGTGGGCGTTGTAGGTTGAGCGTCGGCCCCGAGCAGCTTCATATTGTTCGCTCCGATGAATCCCAGTACGGCAGAAGTATTCAGTTCGCTGATTTCCTGTAAAGAATAACGACTCCCCAGCGTGATTAGACGCATCTCGCCATTGAAATATACAGCGTGGTTGAACTGGCGCGATCCAATTTGGCGCACTCATCCTGTGATACCATCGAACATTGGTTCCAAACGTCGTTTTGATGGTTTGGATGCGCTTCGCGCGCCCACGATTGCAGCAGACAGTCAGGAGATCATCCGACAACCTTGACCACCGAAACCGCGACTGCCGAGACAGAGGCAACAGCCGAACAAGAAGAACTTGAGCCCTTGACAGTGGAGGGACTTTACCGCGCAGGGGTGCACCTCGGCCACCTTTCGAAGCGATGGCACCCGCGCATGAAAGACTACATCCGACTCAAGCACAAGAAACGACACGTGCTTGATATGGACAAGACACTGGAAGCGATCGAAAGCGCTAAAGCGGCCATTCGTGAAGTAGTCGCCAACGGCGGCGAATGTCTGATGGTCGGCACGAAACCTCAAGCCCGTACCGAAATCGAGCGTTTGGCCAAATCCGTCGGCGCGCCGTACATCACATCGCGCTGGTTAGGCGGGACGCTTACGAACTTCAACACCATATCGAGGCGTATTCAAGCGCTCATTGAGCTGGAAGAAAACTTCGCAAAAGGCGAAGTACAGGCGCATACCAAACGAGAGCTGCTCATGAAGCAGACAGAGGTGAAACGCCTCAACAAATTCTTCGGTGGCATCAAAGAGACCGCCAAGATCCCTGATGTCATGTACGTCGTCGGGATCGACCGTGAGAAACACGCGGTCAAAGAGGCTAACCTCCTCGGAATTCCGGTAGTTGCAATCGTCGACACCAACTGCGATCCCAGCATCATCACGCACCCGATACCCGGAAATGACGACTCGCATGCCTCGATTTCGCTGTTGTCAAAGCACATCGCCGCGGCAATTTCCGAAGGCGTTGAACTCGCTGATGAACGGAAGCGCGAACGCGATGCGATGCAAGCTGAACGCGAGGCTCAAGAAGCGGCGATGGCCGCCGCACGCGCTGCCGCCGCCGAACGGGCAAAACAAGCGAGTGCGCAACGGGAATCAGAAGAGAAATCCGCCGGAGATTCCTCCGAAGAGCAATCCAACTAAATCTCGAATAAAGCAAAACCAAGGTACCACCGAAACGGAGTTGTCACGACATGGCTAACATCAGCACCGCGCAGATAAAAGAGCTGCGCGACATGACCGGTGCTGGAATCATGGACTCGAAGCGAGCGCTAGAGGACGCAGACGGCGACATGAAAGCCGCCGCCGCAGCGCTGATGGAAAAGGGACTCGCATCGGCGGCGAAGCGCGCTGGTCGCGAAGCGGCGGAAGGCGTCATCGAGTCGTATATCCACACCGGCTCCCGAGTCGGCTCGTTAGTCGAACTGAACTGCGAGACCGACTTTGTCGCCCGAACTGAGGAATTCAAAGCTCTTGCCCGCGATCTGGCGATGCAAGTCGCGGCGATGAACCCGAAATACGTCGACCGCGAGTCTGTGCCAGAAGACGCTGGCGAAGTTACCGAGGAAGAAATCCTCCTCGACCAGATGTATATCCGAGACGGCAGCGTAAAAGTTTCCGATCTTGTTACCGAACTGATCGCTAAGGTCGGAGAAAACGTCAAGATCGGTCGTATCGAACGATTCGCACTCGGCGAATAAGCAAAGGAGATGTCGGCGTGCGGTTGACGCCACGGTATAGCCGCATCTTGCTTAAACTCAGTGGCGAATCTTTCAAGGGCGGCAAGAGTTTCGGAATCGACAACGAAACCGTCAAGTACATCGCTGACGAGATTAAGCCGGTACACGAAGCTGGTGTAGGCATCGGCGTTGTCGTGGGTGGCGGCAATATGTGGCGCGGCGCCGACTACGAGGCGCAAGGGATGGATCGTTCCAGCGCCGACCACGCGGGAATGCTGGCAACGGTCATGAACGCGCTCGTGTTGCAGGACCAGCTCCAACGCGATGGCATTCCGGTTCGAACCATGACAGCAATTCCGATGGAAACGGTCGCCGAACCGTACATCAGATCGCGGGCGCTCAGCCACATCGAGCGCCAACGAGTAGTCATCTTCGCCGCCGGAACCGGTAACCCGTTCATGTCGACCGACACCGCGGCCAGTCTGCGCGCGCTAGAGATCAATGCGGGCGTGCTCGTTATGGCGAAGAACGGCGTCGATGGCGTCTACAACGCCGATCCAGCTGTCGATCCCACAGCCAAGAAGTTCGACCACATCACCCATCACAAGGCGCTTGAACTCGGCTTACGTGCCCTTGACACCACCGCGTTGTCTCTCGCAATGGACAACAAGATGCCGATATTGGTGTTCGACATGTTCAAACCAGGCAACTTGACCGGGCTCGTAAGCGGCGGCCACGTCGGCACCCGAATTACGATAGATGCGGCAGGCGAGCAATTGCACATGCCGCAACAGGCAGCGCAGGTTTACGCTCAGACTGGTTAACATGTGCGCTAGCATCTGACTGTCCCCTGTGACCTAGTCGCACCCAACGAAAGAGGTGTTCATATGCTGGAAGAAACTCTGGAAGACGCACAATCCCGCATGGACTCCTCGGTCAGCGTTTTCGAAGACGACCTAGACGGTTTCCGAACCAATCAAGCCTCGACGTCACTAGTCGCAAAGATGCAAGTGACCGTAGATATGGGAGGCGTAACCGACGTTCTGTTGATGAACCAGCTGGCGTTGGTATCGGTCGAAAGCGCCAGGACCATAAAAATCGAGGCGTTTTACCCAGAAGCTGCAACCGCGATCGTGAGAGCGATCCAAACCTCCGATCTGGGTCTAAATCCACGCGTCGAAGGACAGACCATTCGCCTCATACTTCCCGAACTGACACAAGAACGCCGACAAGAACTCGTCAGGATGGCGCGACGGCGCGCAGAAGAGGCGCGGGTGGCCATCCGCAACGTGCGTCGCGACGCGCAGAGCATGATCCGGGAAATCCAAGACGAAGGCGAAGCCGGCGAAGACGATTGCAGACGAGCGTCGAAGTCTCTGCAAGACCTGACTGACGGATCGGTAGACAAAATCGGCGAGCTATTGGACGAGAAGGAAACCCAAATCCTCGCCTAATCGTCCCAAGCTAGTTAGAGTGCCATTTCAAATCGGCGTCAATGGACGCCAATTCAACGACGATATGAGTTTGGATACCAAAGCTGGCAACGCTCCCGTTGATCAGTCATTGATCGGAAACGGGCTGCAACCAGAACTGCAGATCCCTCACCACGTCGCGATCATCATGGATGGCAACGCACGATGGGCGCGCAAGAACGGATTGAGCATCGCTGACGGTCACCGTGCCGGTTATGAAAACATCGCACGGATTACGCGCTGCCTTGCATCTCGCGGCGTCAAAGAGTCCACGCTTTTCGCCTTCTCCACCGAAAACTGGAATCGGCCGGACGACGAAGTTCAAGGTTTGATGGACTTAGCGTCTGAGGCGATCACTCGGGGCGTAGCAGAGTTTCATAAGAATGGCGTCAAGCTTCGCCATGTCGGTTACGAACGTAGATTGCCGACAGAGATGCTTCACAAGATCAAGCAAGCCGAACGATTGACCTGCGACAACACCACGATCGCTCTCAACCTTGCGTTCGACTATGGTGGACGCCACGAAATCGTGAACGCGGTCAAACGCATCGTTGCCGAAGGCGTACCTATCGATGACATCGACGAAAGCACAGTCGCTCAATATCTGTTCACCGCAGGCATTCCCGATCCTGACATGGTCATTCGCACCGGTGGCGAGTTTCGGATCAGCAATTTCATGATTTGGCAATCTGCGTATGCTGAGTTCTACTCGTCAACCGCTCTTTGGCCTGAATTCGGCGAAGAAGAGATCGACGACGCAATCAAGGCATACTCAACACGGCAGCGGCGATTCGGCCAACGTCCGGCGTGATTAAGGGTTTTCGGCGAAACTGAAAGCGTGTCACTGGATCCCAACTCCGCTGAGACGCGTTCCACCGCTAACTCATCCGAACTCAAGCTGCGCCTAGTCTCGGCAGCGATCGGATTGCCAGCCTTGGGCGCTGTTCTGTTCCTCGGATTTTGGGCCGTCTCAGTAGCCGCCATCGCTGTCGCGGCGGTGGTCGGTTTCGAGATCCGCCGCATGGTCGGCAGTTCTTTTGCGCTAGACATGCGGGGTATCTCGACGGCGGCGATCGGCGGGATTGTGGTCGCGATCTGCGTGGCAGTCGCCGCATTTGCCGATCCAACAGATTCGCAAGGCGTCGCCAGCGCTGTCGGAATTGTTTTCGCGCTGTTTGCCTTGGAGATCGTCCTAACCGCCCGTTTTCGTCA
Organism: Dehalococcoidia bacterium; assembly: GCA_965204425.1. Lineage (GTDB taxonomy): Bacteria > Chloroflexota > Dehalococcoidia > Lucifugimonadales > Lucifugimonadaceae > Bin127. The sequence continues at coordinate 823,757 of OZ241990.1, read as the reverse complement.
ACATCAAACCGTCCGGAGAAACATCGTCTACGCATACGGTGCCGCAGTTGCCGTGGCAGTGGCGATGTTGCCATTCATCGCCTCGCTAGACGATGGGCGGGAGATCCTCACATACTGCATCCTCGTCGTCTTCGCAGCAGACTCCGGCGCCTTTCTGGTGGGCAAGGTGATCGGCCGAAACAAACTCGCACCGAGCATTAGCCCCGGCAAAACATGGGAGGGGTTGATCGGAGGCGTTGCAGCAGCCGTTCTGGCATCATGGCTGCTTTCAGAGATACTTTCCCTTGGCTACACAGCACCTAGAATCGTAGGTGTTGGGTTAGCGATCGCCATAATCGGCGTATCTGGTGACCTGACCGAATCCTGGATCAAACGATTGTCCGGCGTCAAAGATTCTGGGGGCATTATCCCGGGTCACGGCGGTATCTTGGACCGTTTAGACGCTCTGGCTCCCAATTTCATGCTCATATACTTCGTCGAAAGATGGCTCGGATGAAAAAGCGCATCGCAATCCTCGGCTCGACAGGGTCGGTGGGTTCACAGACGCTCGATGTCATCCGTCAGTTTCCCGATGACTTCGAAGTGATCGGCCTCACTGCCGGAAACAACGTCGAAAAACTGGCACGTCAGTCGCGCGAGTTCGGCGCCAAATATTTCAGCTGCAAAGACGAGCTAGTCGACGAACTTGGTGACGCCAAAAGGATGTCGATGATCGACTTGGCGACGCACCCAGACGTAGATTTCGTGATGCACGCAACTGCCGGGTTCGAGGGATTGCCAGCCGCCGTCGCAAGTCTTGCCGCTGGCAAACCGGTCGGACTTTCCAACAAAGAGTCGATCGTGATGGCAGGTTCGCAACTCAAACAGATCGCGGACGATAACGGGGGGACAATAATTCCGATCGACTCCGAACCAAGCGCGCTGTGGCAGTGCATTATTGGCGAGGTTTCAAGACCCCGTCGCTACATCATCACCGCGTCTGGCGGAGCATTTCGTGACAAAACCAACGCCGAACTCGCCAGCGTAACTCCCGAAGAAGCGTTAAACCACCCGACATGGACGATGGGCAAAAAGATCACAATCGACTCAGCCACGTTGATGAACAAGGCCTTCGAAGTGATCGAAACGGCATCGCTGTTCGACGCCACTCTTGATGAGATAGACGTCGTAATCCATCGCCAAAGCATCGTGCACTCCCTCGTCGAGATGGACGACGGCTCCATAAAGGCCCAACTAAGCCTCCCCGACATGCGCCATCCGATCCAGTTCGCGCTGTTCTACCCCGAGAGACGGTTCAATGAGACGCTTCCCGATTTTGACCTCATCTCCGCACGAGAACTCACATTCGAACCGATGGATCCTTCGAAATACCCCTGCTTCGATATGGCCATCACGCATGCCAGAAAAGGCGGCACCTACAACGCCGCATTGACCGGAGCAGACGAAGCAGCCGTCAATCTCTTCTTGAGTCGGAAGATCGGTTTCACGGACATCGCCGGTGAAATCGAAACCACGCTGGATGCTCACCAAGCAAAAGCCGATTTCACCATCGAAGATGCGATCGAAGTCGCCGAATGGGCCTATCAAACCACCATGTCTCGCCACGAGGCTGCGGTTTAGATGAGTCCGATCTTCGTATATGGCCTAATCGTTGCGCTGCTGATTCTCGGGCCTCTCATCATCCTCCACGAGTTTGGTCACTACTTCGTTGCCAAACTTCACAAAGTGAAGGTGCTCGAATTCGGGTTCGGCTTGCCGCCCAGAGCGTTTGGCATCTGGACTGGCTCGACGTTCATGTCGACTTCGCTTGACACCAGATACGAGACCGAAAGTGGCGTAGATTCCTTGCAAATCGGGCAGATGGTGACGGTCATCGGACGAGAGTGGGAAGACAGCAGAATCGAAGCATTAATCGTTCGGCCTTTCGACAAGAAAGATTCCGGATTAGCCCAGACAACGGAATCAGTCTTCGTAGGACGCATCAAAGAGGTCGACGCACAAGGAATCACCATCGCCGACATGGTGTGGTCGATCAATTGGTTGCCGTTCGGTGGCTTCGTCAAGCTGCGCGGCGAGGAAAATCCAGACGCGAAAGACAGCTTGGCCGGCAAGTCGGCCTGGGCTCGGATATCCGTCATCGTTGCGGGGGTGATCGTCAACGCAATCATCCCATTCATCGTATTCACCATTGTGGTGTTAATCCCGGTCCAATACGTCGCGGGAGACGTCGTAGTCGCAAACGTGTTCCCCGGATCCCCTGCACACGAGGCCGGGATACGCCCGCTCCAGAAAATCGTTGCGGTCGACGGTGTCGAGATCACAACTTTCAACGATTTGCAGAGCGCAGTGGTCAAGAAACTCGGGAGCGAGTCGAAATGGGAAATCCAACGCGGCATCCCCGATCCGTTCGCGCGACCCGCCGAACCCACCGTCCACTACCTGGAAGGCGATACGAAGATCGTCACTGTGATCGCACGTTGGGATCCTCCACGTCACCAAGTCGTCGATGAGGTGACCGACCCTTCGACGCAGATGCGTCTAGGCGTGGCGCGCGTTTACAACCAGAGGGTCGGTCTCAATGACCAGCTTTCAGTAGTTGCAGACGGCGCTGTCAGGGACGATCTGCGTGAAATAGGCGTAACCGATGCCAGCGAATTCGTGCCAAACGCAAGTATCGGCGACATCATACGCGTTACCGACAACCCAAACGACGCCGGCATCCACTACCAAGACGCACGGAAATTCAACCACAACCTCGGATCCGTCACGTACCTGCAGGAAGGCGCCGCGGGTGTCCAACTCCAAATGGTCAACCCGCACATCGCATATCGCGGCGTCCCGATTTCTCGCGCCATTCCCGAAGGAATCAACGAGACGTTCGAGATCATCACGCTCGCTCGAAACTCAATATTCGGTGCCATATCGGGATCCAAGAATCCGCAATTCGAAGGACCTGTCGCCGTCGGTCCAGTCGGACTAAGCCAGCTATCCGGCGAAGTTGCGACTGCCGACATCGCGATTAGCGCGCGCATAACGATCATCCTGACGCTCGCTGCCACATTGAGCATCTCCTTAGCGGTCATCAACCTCCTACCATTCCCGGGGCTCGACGGTGGACGCTTGGCATTCGTCGTTCTGGAGGTCATTCGCGGCGGCAAACGGATCTCCCCCGAAAAAGAAGGCCTCGTTCACATGGCAGGGTTCGTGATCCTCATCGCACTGATCATCGCCATCTCTTTCGGCGACATCGCACGTCTAATCGGCGGCGAACGTTTCTTGTAGTCGATAATTGATGGGAGTATGGAATCCTTGATCGACATCCCGACAACTCCGCGCTCCAGAACGCACCGCGTAAAAGTCGGACGCGTTCCCGTCGGCGGAGGAAGTCCAGTCGTCGTCCAATCTATGACGGACACTGACACGGCCGACGTAGAGGCGACGGTCGCCCAAGTCAAACTTCTAGCCGACGCGGGCAGCGAAATCGTTCGCATCACCGTCAACAACGACGACGCGGCTAGGGCAGTGCCTGAGATCGCAAAACGTCTCACATATCAAGGCTGCGACGTGCCGCTAGTAGGCGATTTCCACTTCATCGGTCACCGCCTCCTGCGAGACCATCCCGATTGCACCAATACATTGGCGAAGTTCCGCATCAACCCCGGCAACGTCGGCCGAGGCAAGCGCCATGACGAAAACTTCACCTCATTCATCGAGATCGCCCGCGACCTTGGCAAACCCGTAAGGATCGGCGTCAACGCCGGCAGCTTGGATCAAGAACTCCTCGTTCAAAAGATGGACGACAACGCCCGTCGTGCCAACCCCCTGAGTGGCGACGACGTGGAACGTGAGGCGTTAGTGGAGAGCGCCATCGCCAGCGCCACCGCTGCCGTCGACATCGGCCTCCCCGAAGATGCGATGATCATCTCGTGCAAAGTCTCGAGACTTGGCCAAATGGTGTCGGCCTACCAAAACCTCTCGAAAATCACCCGAATACCGCTCCATCTGGGCCTAACCGAAGCCGGAATGGGGCAAAAAGGCGTCGTAGCAACGACCGCCGCGCTCTCGATACTGCTACAAGAGGGCATCGGCGACACCATACGTGCAAGCTTGACACCGGAGGTTGGTGGCGACCGAGCAAACGAAGTGAAGCTCTGTCAAGACATCCTTCAAGCCCTCGGCATCCGCACCTTCCGACCGTCCGTTACCGCCTGCCCAGGATGTGGCCGCACAACATCAACCCTATTCAGAGAACTCGCAAGCGACATTCAAAAACAGATAGACATCAACCTCCCCAACTGGAAAACTCAGTACCCAGGTTCAGAAACACTAAAAGTCGCCGTCATGGGTTGCGTCGTCAACGGTCCCGGCGAATCTCGCGCCGCCGATATCGGAATCTCCCTCCCAGGCAGCGGTGAAAGTCCCCGAGCACCTGTGTTCGTGGACGGCAAACGCGAAACGATGTTATCGGGCCCAACCATCGCGCAAGATTTCATCGGAATGGTCGACCAATATGTCGAAGACCGGTGGGGCAGCAGCAATTGATCCCCGCTACTTAAACAATCCGTCAACAGGACCTCATGCGAGCATCAAAGTACTACATCAAGACGGCGCGTGAAGCACCCGCAGACGCTGAAACCATCAGCCACAAATACCTGAGCCGCGGAAGCTTCATACAGCAAGTCGCCGCCGGCATCTTCAGCATCATGCCGTTAGGCTGGCGCAGCCTCGACAAGATCCGCAACATCATCCGAGAAGAGATGAACAACGCGGGTGCTCTAGAGGTGACAATGCCCGTCGTTCAACCGCGCTCGATATGGGAAGAAAGCGGCAGGGCAGACACCTACGTACCCCCGCTCGCTTCGTTCCAAGACCGACGAGAGCGCGATATGGTTCTGGCCCCAACCCATGAAGAGACGGTGTCGATCATGGGGCGCTACGGCATCACCAGTTACCGCGACATGCCGCTGACCTTGTACCAGATCCAAACCAAATTCCGCGACGAGACACGATCACGCGGCGGGCTGCTCCGCGTCCGCGAATTCGAGATGAAGGACGCGTACTCCTTCGATTCAGACGACACCGGCTTGGACGCCAGCTACGACGCTATGGCGCAGGCATATCACAACATCTTCTCGCGATGCGGATTGAACGCCGTCATGGTCGAAGCCGACTCCGGCTCCATCGGCGGCAAAGACTCAGCCGAGTTCGTCCTCTTGGCCGATAGCGGCGAAGACACAGTCCTGACCTGCGATTCGGACTCCTGCGACTATGGAGCCAACCTTGAAAAAGCAGAGTTCGTAAAAACCCACAATCAAGAAGAACAACTCTGGCCAGTCGAGAAGTTCGCCACATCAGGCGTCAAGACCATCGCCGCACTCGCTGAACTCGAAGGCGTCCCCAGCTCGAAGACCGCCAAAGCCGTCTTCTACACCATCGACGATCAGGTCTACATCCTGGTGATCCGAGGAGACTACGAGGTCAACGAAACCAAAGTCCGCAACATGCTAGGTGGGGCAGAACCGCGACTGGCAACTCCCGCGGAAGTAGAGAATGCCGGTTTCCCCGCTGGTTCAGCATCCGCAATGGGCATCGACAGCAAATTCGTGATCGCTGACGACTCAGCCGTAGAAAACGCCAACCTTCTGGCGGGTGCCAACGAAGCGGGATATCACTATCGAAACGTCAACTACGGTCGTGATTGGACCGCCGACCACGTCGGCGACATCGCCGACGCCGTTGAAGGTCACAAGTGCGCCCGATGCGACGACGGATACCTGAAGCAGCACCGCGGCATCGAAGTAGGGCACATCTTCAAGCTTCGCACCGTCTACAGCGACGCAATGAACGTGACGTTCAACGATGCCGGTGGCAAGCTGCAACCCGTCTACATGGGCTGCTACGGCATCGGGACAGGGCGCCTGCTTGCCGCTGCCGTCGAAGCGAACCACGACGATCGCGGCATGACACTGCCGAGATCGATCGCCCCATTCGAAGTCGTCATCGTCGCCGTCAATATGCACAACAACGACGACGTGCGCGATCAAGCCGAAAAGCTATATGCCGAACTGCAGAACTCAGGCATTGACACGCTATTGGACGACCGCGAAGAAGCTCCTGGCGCGAAATTTGCTGACGCCGACCTCATCGGCATGCCTGTTCGCGTCGTTGTCAGCCCGCGAAGCATCCAAAATGGCGGCGTCGAAGTCAAACATCGTCGGCAAGCACCATCAGAATCGACCATCCATCCAATCGACGGAGCCATTGACGCAATAAACGAGCTACTCGCATCCTGAACAACAATCAATACAAAAAGTGCGTCAGTTTCCGTTTGAGAGCACCAAATCTCCATGCGAAAGCCGAAACGGCGTGATAGAGTTGAGTCATTAAGAACGCGCGTTGCGAGAGCGATGTGTTGAGGAAGTGGGCGCACGCCCACTTTTTCTTTTTGTGCGATATTGCCAAACTCGTCGCGTCGCAAGTGATGGAGGTCACACAAGATGAAGAGCGACATGCTGCTAGCAGTAATGCAGCTCTCTGCGGAACGAAACCTTCCGCAAGAGTCAGTCGTTTCTGCTTTTGAAGACGCCATCGCCGCCGCCTATCGCAGAGACCCCGCCGCCGAGGAACAAGACGTTACCGTCAAACTCGATCCCGAGAGCGGCGACGTCGTCATCAACACAGTAGTTCACGTAGTCGATGAAATCGACGAACTCGAACCACGCGGCCAAGTCATCGTTGAGCAAGCCCGCAGTCTGAGCGCCGACGCCCAAGTGGGCGACGACATAATCACTGGCGTCCTCGATTTCACACCGCAGAGAATCGCCGCTCGAACTGTGACTCAGGTGTTGATGCAGCGTCTGCGGAACGCCGAAAGACGTTTGGTTTTCGAGCAATACGCGGACAAAGAGGGTGAGATCATCTCTGCCCCCGTCCGAAGAGTTGCGTCTCAACGACCCGACGACATGATCGGCTCTCGTCCGACCGTATTCGTCGACCTCGGCAAAGCGGACGCAACGATGCCCGCAGACGAACAAAGCCCTACCGAGCGTTACCGCACAGGGATGGAGCTGAAGTTCTACGTCGTGCGAGTCAGCGATCACACCGCCGAAGGCGATGGACTGCCAGAGATCATAGTTTCGCGCCGACACCCGATGCTGTTGAGGCGTCTGATGGAGCTCGAGGTGCCCGAGGTTAAGTCAGGCCTCGTCGACATCAAATCCATAGCTCGGCACGCCGGCGCCCGCAGTAAAGTAGCTGTCTACTCAAACAAGCACGATATCGACCCGATCGGCGCGTGCGTCGGACTGCGTGGGATTCGCATTCAGAACATCGTCACAGAGTTGATGGGCGAAAAGATCGACATTCTGGAATGGAGCGACGATCCTGCAGTCTTCATCGCAAATTCACTGGGTCCGGCCCAAGTCGAAGACGTTTTGATCACCGGCGAACAAACCGCCGAAGTCATCGTTCCCGAGAACCAACTGTCGCTCGCGATCGGCAAAGAAGGGCAGAACGTTTCGTTAGCGACGCGTCTGACCAACTTCCGCATCGATATCAAGGGATCGGCCGCGTACGCCGAGGAGTTGATCGAACGCCAGCGGGAACGCGAAGCCGAGGCCGCTCGCATTGCCGCCGAAGAGGAAGCCGAGCGTGTCGCCGCCGCCGCTGCCATCGCCGCACAAGTCGAAGCGGAACTGGCCGCCGCAGAAGAGACTGCGCTTGAAGAAGTTGCTCTGGTCGCTGACGAAGTCGAGGCTGCCCCCACGTTGGAAATCCCCGTGACAGATGGAGAATCCGAGGTCGAAGCAGTTGAGGTAGCGGAGGTCGAACCAGAGATCGAGGTAATGGCAGAACTCGAAGCCGATACCGCGATGGAAGAATTCGTCGAAGAAGCCGAACCGGTCATCGAGGAAATTCCTGAAGCCCCAACACCTCCTCCGGGTCCATCACTGTTCGTGCCCAACATGCCGCGTCCCCAACCACAGCCGGTCGACGAAGAAGTCGAGGAAGAGGATCTCGACCTCGAACTCCTGGAACTCGAAGAAAAACTCAAAGAGTTGGAAATCGAAGAGCAGGAGAGACTCGAAGCAGAACGTGAAGCGGCCGAACTCGAATCTCTCGAGCAGGACATCGATTCTGACGAACTCTGGGCCCTGCCGGACGACTTCCAAGTCGCTACTGATGCTCCCGATTCTGGTCTGCGCTTCGCCGAAGACATCTCTGGATACCGCGACGAGGAAGGCCGGAGAGGATCTGGGCGTGGACGTCGAGGTAGCGGAGGTCCGCGCCGGGCGCGGCGCTGATCCAACGGATCCGGTTCATCCCGTCCAGAGATTTCGTGATGCCGAACGAACGGCATGTACCGATTCGCACCTGCAGCCTCTGTGGCGAAAAGTCGCCTAAGAGTGAATTGTTGCGAATAGTGCGGCACGACGATGGCTCCGTGGTCATCGATGACCGGGGACGGCTGAAAGGACGAGGTTGCTACGTGTGTCGAAAGGACGCAGAAATCGACCTTCACGAAATTAGGGGTAAGATTAAGAGAGCCCTCAAGTTTGAAGCCAATGTTTCGGACGAGTTCCTAGAGCTTTTGAAGGCGCAACTCGATCCAAAATGACTTAGGTCCGCATCGGTTTCCATCGACTATCTATGGCAAGATCACAAAGAACAAGACAACGCCGCCGCGGCCGAGGCCGCCACAACAACGGAGCGAATGATCGCCCCGCGCCTCGTCGCGAAGCAATCAAATTCGCCGGCCCCGTTGATCTTCCGGCAGAGATCAGCGTCGCCGAGTTGTCCGAGGTGATCCGACGCTCGCCCATCGAGATCATCAAAGAGCTCATGCGCCTCAACATGATGGTCGCTATGAACGACTCCGTCGATTTCGAGGTGGCAGCTTCCGTTGCCGTTCGCCTCGGCGTACGGGTACGCAAACCTGCCGATACCGAGGAATCCGAGGCCGCCGACCGGGTCGGTCTCGACGATGAAGAGAGCAAAGCTGAACCACGACCCGCGGTTGTCGCGGTCATGGGTCACGTCGACCACGGAAAAACGACGCTCCTCGACGCTATCCGAGGCTCTAACGTAGTCGATGGCGAAGCAGGCGGTATCACCCAGAGCATCGGTGCCTATCAGATCGATCACGGCGGCCAGCTCATCACGTTTATCGATACTCCGGGCCACGAGGCTTTCACTGCAATGCGAGCGCGCGGCGCGCAGGCCACCGATATCGCTGTCATCGTCGTTGCCGCTGATGACGGCGTAATGCCTCAAACCGTCGAAGCCATTAGTCACGCCAAAGCCGCACAAGTCCCGATCGTCATTGCCGTCAACAAAATCGATCTGCCCGCCGCAGACTCGACCCGTGTCACGACCGAGCTTCTTGAGCACGACATCATCGTCGAAGATCTCGGTGGCGATGTCCTCGCAGTCCCAGTCTCCGCACTCAAGGGCGACGGGGTTTCGGATCTGATCGATTCGCTTCTACTTCTCGCTGAAGTCTCGGAATTCGTGGCTGATCCCGACAGAGAAGCCATCGGCGTTGTCGTAGAGGCAACATTGGACCGATTCCGCGGTCCCGTCGCCACCGTCATTGTGCGTTCTGGATCCGTCAGCATTGGTGACACCATCGTCGCCGGCGACAAGTTCGGACATGTCCGTCGCATGGTCGACGGATTTGGTAACGAGGTCGAAAAAGCCGGCCCTTCAGTGCCCATCGAGATCCTCGGTCTGAACGGTGTCCCCGAATCGGGACAACAATTCGAAGTCGTCGAAGACGAAAAAACAGCGCGCCAGCGCATAGAAACGCGCGTGCGTCAAGAGCAGCGCCGTCACGACACGTCTAGACCGTCGACTCTTGCTCAGGTCCTGCGGCACCGCCAAAGCTACGACGCTGCGGAGTTGAACCTAGTGGCAAAGACCGGTGCACAAGGCACCATCGACGCCATCAGGCGCGCCGTGGATGGACTCTCGTCACCCGATGTTCAGGTCAAACTCTTACACGCCGCAACCGGCCCCGTATCTGAATCTGACGTAATGCTCGCGTCAGCATCGGACGCTATGATCGTTGGCTTCGAAACCTCCGTCGAATCTGCCGCCTCACGCCTAGCTAACCAAGAGGGCGTACCGATCAAAACCTACGACATCATCTACACGATGATCGATGACGTCAAACTCGCCGCCAGGCAGATGACTGAACCCGAGCAACAGGAAGTCACCCTTGGTCGCGCCACTGTTCTCCAGACTTTTGCGCACGGCAGACGCGAACGTATCGCAGGTGTCCGTGTCAATTCGGGCGTCATGCGCCGTAACGCTCGCATGATCGTCTCTAGGCGCGGCGAAGAGCTCTTCGAAGGCGCCGTTTCTTCCATGCGGCACTTCGACGAAAACGTCCGGGAAATCGCAACGAACTATGAAGGCGGAATAGTTTTGGACGGCTTCCACGACTACGAAGAGGGCGACATCATCACCTGTTACGAGATGCGCTCCGTGGATACCCGTTAATCGGGTTCCTTCCGATCTTCCTTTTCGCCATGTCCAGGAAAATCGAGCGCGTCGAAACGAACCTGTTGCGAATAATCTCCCAGATCATCGACGAAGAGCTGCAGCCGCCAGACATGGTCTCCGTGATGGACGTCACCTGCGACTCCGGCCTGACATCAGCCCGCGTCGCGGCCAGCGTCTACGCCAAGAACCGAGATCCCGAACCAACGCTCGAATATCTGAAACAACGAACCCGTTTCATACGGCGAGAACTCAGCTCCCGTGCCAAGATGCGTCGCACGCCCGAAATCGAATTCGTGCTTGACACTTCCTTAGAAGACGGGCAGAGCATGTTGGACATGATTTCGAGCATCTCCTCACGTCGCTGAAGAGGGCGCTACGCCCGAGGATTCTTCGATGGATGAGCCGCAAAGCTCAATTTCAGGATTCCTAAACGTCGATAAACCGCCGGAATGGACATCCTCCGATGTCGTCGCCAAACTCCGGTCCGCATTCGGTCTCCGAAAACGTCGCCTCAAAATAGGGCATGGCGGAACCCTAGACCCGTTAGCAATCGGCGTACTCCCGATCTGCATCGGTTCCGCGACAAGACTCTCCAGCTACGTCCTCGAAGGCGACAAGGTCTACCTGATGTCAGCGCGCCTAGGCGAAGCAACAGACACCTACGACGCTGAGGGCGATGTAACCGATCGAAACGATCCGTCCGGCATTTCCCAAACTGACGTTTCATCTGCACTCAACGACTTCACAGGTGTATTCGACCAAATCCCCCCGATGTACAGCGCCATCAAGAAAGAAGGCCAACCCCTATACAAACTCGCAAGACAGGGCATCACGACAACCCGAGAACCGAGACGTGTAACGGTCAAGTCCTTGAAACTGACCTCATGGCAACTCCCCGACATCCAACTTCGGATACATTGCAGTAGTGGATTTTACGCCCGCAGCCTCGCCCATGATCTTGGCCAACGCCTAGGTTGTGGTGCCCATATGACCGCTCTCCGTCGCGAGATGGCCGGAGTTTTCAAGATCCACGACTCCACAACCCTGGAAGCCTTGATCGATGAAGCAAATGACGACGCATGGGCACGCTTCTTGCTAAAGCCCGACCATGTGCTCATGCACCTAAACGCCGTTGAACTAAACGACGACCAAACGGAAGCATTTCTCCACGGCCGACAAATCCAAGTGCCTCACCTGCCGATCAATTCGACCAGACAACCCTTGCGCGTTTACGCATCGACCGGCAAGTTTTTGGGGCTTGGAACGCCAAGCGACGCGAAAGACGTACTTTTTCCCAAAACCGTATTCGCAAATCTGCAAAACATCCGATAACCCACGCAGTATTAGAATCTCATTGCCAAGGCGATCCACGTGCACGAGTACCGCCGATCACCCTTCTGGGCTTCTGCGTCGATCAAGATAAACACCTAAACATAGTCGTAAATTGCACGGAGAATCGTTACTCTACCTCTCCGCCGAGTTGATCATCATGCTCTCGGTGATCCTCGTCGCCGCAAAACTTGGAGGCGAGTTCGCGGAACGCTTCCTCAAAATCCCCGCACTCATCGGCGAACTAGGAGCAGGAATAATCATCGGACCCCACGCGCTCGGCGGCATCCGCTATTTCGATTTCGCCGGACCCATGTTCCACGAAGTCGGGCCGTACATCTCCGAAGCCGCATCCCACGCCGGGGATGCAGTTGAACCTGCAATACCCTTCGCCCTATACTTCGTCGGCCAGCTCGGAGCCGTACTACTCCTGTTTGAAGCGGGCCTGGAAACCGACCGCAAACAGTTTCTGAGATTTATCCGACCCGCGACGCTCGTCGCCCTCGGTGGTGTGATCTTCCCCTTCGGCCTCGGCGCACTCGTTACGTGGTGGTTCGGTTACGCCACTTTCAATTCGATCGAAGACGCAATACCCGCGCTCTTCGTGGGCGCGATCCTCACCGCAACCTCGGTGGGCATCACTGCCCGCGTTCTCAGTGACATCAGCCGCCTCGATTCCATCGAAGGCGTCATCATCATGGCTGCAGCCGTCGTCGACGACGTGCTGGGAATCGTCCTCGTCGCCATAGTCGTCGGCATCGAGGCAGAAGGCTCAGTTTCCGGCGGATCCGTCGCCCTACTAATCGTCAAAGCCGTGGGATTCTGGCTCGGACTGACTCTGATCGGCAGCTTGCTCGCGAATCGCATCTCCAGAATGACGATGTGGTTCAAATCCGACGGCGCAACCTTGGTTCTCGCGATCACGTTAGGCTTCATTGCCGCCAGCGTCGCCGAAATCTACTTCGGTCTCGCCATGATCATTGGCGCGTTCTCCATGGGCCTTGCCCTCTCTGCGACGCTATTGAAGGAATACACCATCTTCGCCATCCGCAACGGTGGCAGCGTATTGGTCCCGGTCTTTTTCTGCGTCATCGGAATGCAGGTTGACTTGACCGCTATATGGGAATCCGACGACCTCGTTCAACTCGCGCTCTTCGCACTCGCCGTCACCGTCATCGCAATCGTCACCAAAGTCGCGGGCGCAGGACTGCCCGTGATGGCCGTCGGCTTCGGCAAGAAACGATCCTGGCGCATCGGACTAGGTATGTTGCCCCGAGGCGAAGTCGCCCTCATCGTCGCCGAAATCGGCCGCGCCAGCGGCATCATCGACCGAGACATCTTCACCGTCGCCATCGTCATGACCGTCATCACAACGATCATCGCCCCCATCTTCCTAGTCAAAGCCTTCGGCCCCAACCAACGCCGACGAACCCGACCAGCCGCCAGCGCGCACTAATCCCAGCCTCCGATAATGGTTGAGATGCCGTATATCATTTACGCTCGCAACCGCGCCCCCGTAGCTCAGTGGATAGAGCACTGGTCTCCGAAGCCAGGTGCGTGAGTTCGATTCTCACCGGGGGCGCCACTCAAACCCAGAATGATCCAGGCTTCAATTCGTCCCACATCTGATACCGTCGCAAACGGCAAACCACTCGTCGCACATCTATCTGGTCTCGTTCGCGACATCCGCCAACGTAACCAACTTTCAAAAATCCTTGTAATCACACCGTCCAGCTACTCTGCATTCTTCTTAAAACGCGCCGTAACCGACACCGTGTGCGAAACGAGCGGTACCGGGTTATTCAACGTCGAATTCATGCGTATCGCAGACGTCGCCGATCTCCTCTACGACGCCACACCTAACCGCCTCGACAAACCCTCGCTATCGCCCCTTCTCGCCTTTGAACTGTTCCACGAAGCCATAACTTCCCGTGAAACCCGTGGCCCATTAACTGAACATGCGGAAAACGATTCGACCATCGCCGCCGTTCAACGCACGATCGAAGACCTCGCTCTCCTAGATATAGGCACCGACGCAGCCCTGCGGGATCTCGTAAACCGATCCAATTCAGCCATCTATCCCCAACTGCTCGAAATCTATCGCAGATACCGATTAGGTGCCGATAGATACGTTAGTCGTCACGAAAAAGTAAGGATAGCTGGTCAAACCATCACTCATGATCCGAGCATCACATCGCGCGTTCTCGCCCAAGACATCATCATCGCCAAACCATCAGCGGCACCAGACGTACACGCAACGCTTTGGGAGACGCTGCAGCAACTTCCAACTGCGACATCCATCAACATCACGCCCGATGTACCTGACGATTCCAATGACCCAGACGCCCATCGCCAAACCTGTTTCTACTCCACGATGGGTGCTGCCGACGAACCGAGAGCGCTAATCCGAAACATCGTCGAAGACGCACGAAACGGCATCAGATTCGGCGAAATGGCCGTCTTCTATCCGTCATCCGACTACGCGTCCCGCATCAAAGATGCCCTCGACGCGGCAGGCATCGCCAACTGCGGACCGTCCATCCGGACTCTCGCCGACACCGCCGCAGGCAAATTCATCGCCCTCTTCCTGACGATGCTCTCGGAGGACATGCGCCGCGCCGCCTTCGCTTCGTGGATAAGCTCGTCGCCAGTCATCAACCCGATTACCAAATCACGAGTTCCCTCGGTCCCATGGGAAATCGCATCACGCCACGCCAAAATCTCCAGCTTTAATGAAGAAACCAATTGGGAACACTCGCTCGATCGCTACGCGGGACTGATGGAATACCGTGCCCGTAGAGCAAGCGCCGCCGATGAATTCACCTCGGGCTCAGATCCCGAAGCACTCGACGAAGCCGCTAGAAACGCCCGCTTCCTAAAGCGATTCGTCACAAACCTATCGGAGTTGACTGACACGTCGAATCTCACAGTGTGGTCTCAATGGGTCGAATGGTTGGACAAAATCACCGCTACCTACCTCGCCCCGGAAGACAACAAAACTGAAGGTTACGAGCAAATCCAAGACGCTCTCAACCAGGTCCGGCAACTCGACGAAGTCTCCAATTCAAGCGTCAATCGCGATCAGTTCTCGCGCACACTCCGACGACTTCTCCAAACGTCCGTTGGCGCATCATCCGGATGGGGGTCATCCGTCCTCGTCGCCCCTCTGTCAGCCGGAACGGGAACCGCATTCAAAAGCGTCCACATCCTTGGAATGGCAGAGGGCATCCTCCCCGGTCCCGGACGATCCGATCCGCTCCTTCCAGACAGCCTGAAACTGCAACTTGATTCCGATGGTGAGAGATTGCTGACCAAGAAAGACCATCTGAAATACAACCACGACACATTCCAGATGGCCCTCTACTCCGCGCCGTACGTCCGCATGTACTGGAACAAATCCCTACTTGGCGCAACCAACGAGTCATATCCCTCCCCATGGTTCGTCAACGAGATCCAAAAAGCGCACAACCAAACGAACGTGCCGGTCAAATCCCTCATGGATCCGAAGAGCGATTATGTCGAACCAGTAACCGCGCTGTCGGAATTGTCCGACGTCAAAGAAAAAGCCCCTTCCAAATACGAGTTCGGACTCAATGACGTAGCGATACGTTCCAACCGCCCAGGTGAACGGGCAACGCTCCTCGCCGATCCATCATTCGCCAATCTCGCTGCCGGACACCAAATCTCGGCATCCAGAGCTTCCGACATCTTCGGACCCTCGGACGGGTACGTCGGCAACACCAACATCAACTCGTTGCCAGTATGGGAAACATCCGCGACCGCGCTCGAAAGCTACGCCAAGTGCCCCTACAACTACTTCCTAGCCCACGAGCTCAAAGTCGACGAACGCATCGACCCTGAAGAATCTCTTACTCTCTCGCCGCTAGACCGAGGCATTCTCGTCCACTCCATCCTCGAGAAGTTCTTAGCGAGTTCCCCTGTTGACCGCTCCGCAACAGGCCGGCATGCCCTCCGCGAAATCGCCACTGCAGAGCTGGATCGATTCCAAAAAGAACAGTTCATCGGATACGACGCAATCTTCGATCTCGAGAAAGTTCAGATCACCAGAGACCTCGAAACATGGCACCGCACACATTTGTCAATCCTTGATGGTTACGAAGACGAGTTACTAACCGAAGAATCATTCGGCTTCGACGCCGATTCACTAGGCCAATTCCAACTGAAAGACGGATTCTTGGTCCAGTTCCGAGGCAAAATCGACCTCATCGCAATCGCACCCGAACGTGACAGAGCCTTAGTCTTCGATTTCAAAACTGGCACGCGAAGTTATTCAGAGATTAAGAGCGAAGACATCACCGATTCCGGCAAGAGGCTGCAACTCCCGATCTACTCATCAGTCGCCAGCCATCTGCTCGGCAACACCGTAGATATTCAATCCGCGTTCTGGTTCGTATTCGTCAGCGGAAGCACGCAACTGCGTCCAACCAACAAGGTGCATTTGATGGACGCGCTGGACCAATTCGAACCTGAACTGGAAACCTTAGTCAACGGCATTCGATCGGGCGCGTTCCCCGCGAACCCAGGCGGCAGATCCTCGTTCAACAACTGCACATACTGCCCCTACGACGCAGTCTGCACATCTGACCGCCTGATCGCATGGGACCGTAAGAAATCTGATCCCGTCCTCGAAAAATACGTGCAATTGGCCGAAAAACCGTCGAATTGACTTCATCCCAAACCAATATCACCTCGGACGCCGATTCGTTACAGGTCATCACGACCGACCTCGAATCGAGCATCTACGTCGAAGCTGGCGCCGGAACCGGCAAAACCCACTCCCTCGTCGAGCGCATCACCGCGCTGCTCAAAAACGGCGTCCCCATCGAACGAATCATTGCCATAACTTTCACCCGGGCCGCCGCTTCGGAATTGAGGTCCCGCATCAGAGGCCGGCTCGAAGAGCTCCGATCTGAAGATCCATCGAACCAACACGTCGAAAATGCTTTGAATGGCATCGACACCGCCGCTTTTCAGACCATCGACTCCCTCAACCACTCGATACTGCAAGAACACCCGCTCGAAGCCGGATTACCGCCGTCAATCGACAACCAAGACAAATTCGCTCAGCTGCAAATGTTCCGCGACCGCTGGCGGGAATGGTCGGTGGAAAAGCTGGGAAGTGATCCTTCCTTCTCCGAAGCGCTGTCAACAGCAATGAGGCTCAAACTCGCTGCTCCCTTCGATCGTGTCAACGACCTCGCTAAAATTCTGAACGAGAAACATGGCGAAACCAAAAGCGCAACACTCAATCCCCCGCCTCGAATCGCCATGGAGACCATTGCCAGCCTCCAAAGCCGAGTCGACCACCTTCGGGATGTCATGGCAACATGCTCCGATTCCGAGGACAAGCTGTTCGTCAAATTCGAAGACGTCGTCGACTGGTATGACGAACACATCCGCGGTCAAGCAGTCGAATCCGAAAATGACGCCGAAGAGCTATTGATCAACTGGATCGGCATCACCTTCAGCAACAGCGGAACACAGGGCAACTGGGGAGGAAGTGAAGGCAAAAAAGCCGCCGGTGAAACGCTGGACGATTTCGCCGAATCGATCACCAACGCGCTTGACAACGCCCGAGAAGCCCTAACCATCAAGCTTTACAGCTACGCCAACCAGTTCGTCCAAACCGTGGTCGAAGAACGCCGACGCGCCGGCACCGTCTCGTACTACGACGCCATCACATGGCTCATCGATATGCTCGAAGCGCGCCCCGACATCCGCCGAAGCGTCCAGAACCAATACCACCGCGTCCTCGTCGACGAGTTCCAAGATACCGACCCGAACCAAGTGCGCCTTGTCAGATTACTGACCATCCCGCCAGGCGAGGACAAAGTCGCACCCGGATCTCTCTTCATCGTCGGTGACCCCAAACAGTCGATATACCGATTCCGCGGAGCAGAGGTTCAAGTCAGCCAAACCGTTAAAGAAGACGTAACGAATTCCGGCGGCAAATACCTGACACTCAGGGAAAACCGACGATCCACGCGGCCAGTCATCGACTGGGTCAACCACATCTTCGGCAATTGGATGCCATCCGAGAACGGCCAAGCCGATTGGATCGCCCTGGACAGGGCACAAGAGACCGCGACCAGCAGCGATTTCGGAAACGTCTATCACTTCGGAGACGATCACGGAAAGATGGCGATCGACGACGTGCGCCAAATCGATGCCGAACAAGTCGGATCCATCGCACAAGCCGTTTGCAACGGCGAAGTCATCGTCCGAGATCGGCGCGACCAGAATGAAAGACCCTCGGGGCCTGGCGACTTGGCAATCTTGACCCGATCCAGAACCAGTTGGGACATCTACACGCGCGTCCTCGATGAACTCAACCTCCCTTACTCCACCGCGACCGGTGGAGCCGCGGTCCTCAATTCACAAGAGTTCCGTGACCTAATAAACTGCCTCACCGCAATGGACGATCCGTCCGACCAACCCGCAACCGTCGGCGCCTTGAAATCCATCTACTTCGGTTGCAGCGACAGAGACCTCTTCGGTTGGGCACAAGCAGGCGGCGAATTCAGCTGCACAGCAGACTTCCCGCTTGGAATCGAGCATTCCCCGGTACAGAAAGCGATGGAAGTTCTTCGGGAATACTACGAACACCGAGACAATATCCAATCCGCAACCTTAGTCGAACAATTCATCCGCGAACGTCAAGCCCGAGAGGTGATGTACCTCGAAAACGACC
This sequence comes from Dehalococcoidia bacterium, assembly GCA_965204425.1. Taxonomy (GTDB): domain Bacteria; phylum Chloroflexota; class Dehalococcoidia; order Lucifugimonadales; family Lucifugimonadaceae; genus Bin127. Next base: position 805,210 of record OZ241990.1, on the reverse strand, counting down.
CAACACCCGGATTGCGACGGCTCGACCTCGCAGTTGAAATCACGAGAAGATTCACCGAAGAAGGCGCCAACTCCCTACGAGAATGCCTCAAGCGTTTCCAGCAATTCAAAGAGTCCGACGATGAACTCCGCGAAGAACCATCCCTAGAGTTCGACCAAGGCAAAATCCGCCTCATGACCATGCACGCCTCCAAAGGCTTGGAGTTCCCGATCGTTATCCTCCCCGATCTGTGCGGCTCTCGAGGTTCAGACAACCCGAAACTTCTAATCAAACCCACCACACACAAAGATCCCGAACCCGAAATTGCCGTCCGCATCGGCGGAGACAACAAAGCCCCGTTCCAAACCGACGGCTACGAGTCACTTCGCGACCGAAACCACGCCGCCGACGAATTGGAAAAAACACGGATTCTCTACGTCGCAGCCACTCGCGCCCGCGACTACCTCTTCGTCAGCCGAAACCGCAAAGAACGAGACCCCCGAAGCTACGCCGCCAAAATCGAGCAATTCACTGGCGGCGACAACCCACAGCTATGGTCACCGATCCCCATCGAGTGGGCAACCCTAACTTCACAACCCGCCGAATCAACCGAGGTCAACGGCTCAACACAAACACCTCCTGACCGCAAAACATGGCAACGCGACCACGACCGCGTAATGCAAACTGCCTCCAAACGTCCCTGGATCTCCCCAAGCAGCCTCAAATCACCATCTGACGACTCCGAAACCCCATCAACCGCAGACAAACCCGACGACACCCCGCTAATCGATCCCGAAGAAACAACCGGCCGTGGCCGCGCCGCAACCAGCATCGGCAGCGCCGTCCACGCCGCGGTGCAGAGGTGCCTCGAAACTCCTAACCCCAACATCAATCAGATCGCCCGCAGCGAAGCCGAAAAACACGGCGTATCCGAAAACACCGACGAGATACTCCGCCTCACATCGGCAACCCTCGCCATGCCACTCCTGCGCCGAGCAGCAGATTTAGATCGCGAAGATGTCTGGATCGAAACCCCAGTAGCAGTATCAATCCCGACGAGCAACGGCTCAACCACAGCCATCGAAGGCCGCGTCGACCTCATCTACCGCCTGCCCAATGGCACCCTAGGCATCGCCGACTTCAAAACCGACCGATCCTTCAACCGTTCAATCTCCGAAATGGCCGAACCCTACATTCCCCAACTCGGCGCATACGCATACGCCGTCGAAAAAGCCACCAACACCCCCGTAACCGAAGCCCACATCCTATTCTCCCGAATTGCCGCCGACAACCAAGGCGACGGCGAGTACAAACTCAACAGCGTCCCAGACGCCATCGAATCAGCGTTAAAGTTGGCATCAAACAAATAACCACAAATCCTTTGGAGACACACCTGATATGGAACTCCTAAACGGCAAAAAAGCCCTAATCTCTGGCTCCCGACGCGGCATCGGCGCTGGCATCGCCCGCGTCTTCGCCGAAAACGGTGCCGACGTCGGCATCAACGACGTCGAACGAGACGAAAACGCCGACAGCATCATCGCCGAAATCGAAGCCATGGGACGAAAAGCCACCTGGCACCAAGCCGACGTAGGAAGCACCGACGACCGCAACCAAATGTTCGACGACTTCCTCGATGCCCACGGCCAGATCGACATCCTCGTCAACAATGCCGTCGCATCCGCCGACCCGCACTTCGTCAACATCACCGAAGATTTCTGGGACTTCCTCGTCGGACACGCCCTCAAGGGATACCTCTTCTGCTCCCAGCGAGCCGTCAAAGAGATGATCAAGCAGGGCAGCGGAGGCCGCATCATCTCCATCTCCAGCGTCCACAGCTACCGCGCCTGGCCACAAGACACCGTCTACGGCATCGTCAAAGCCGGCCTCAACCGCATGGCGATAAGCATGGCCGTCGATCTCGCAGGAACCGGCATCACATCCAACTGCGTCGCACCCGGATACATCGACAGCCGCGTCCTCCCACCTGAAGAAGAACACAACCGAGGCAAGCTCGAAGGCTACGTCGACTACGCCCGCGACTACATCCCGAACCGACGCGGCGGCGTCCCCCGAGACATCGCAAACGCCTGCCTATTCCTAGCCTCAGACCTCGGCGACTACGTCAACGGCCAGACCATCACCGTAGACGGCGGATTCCTAGCCGGCGGCGTCCCACCCGAATCCGTCCCCCTAGAACCCGGAATGCCCGGCGCCGCCGAACGATAACCCTCCCGAAACCGATCAACGACCAACAACCTACCAATCCCATCTCGTCTAAGACCGTGTTCCCTCTCCCGCTGGGCGGGAGAGGGCTAGGGTGAGGGCACGGGGCAGGGAAGGGCGTACCACTCAAATCAATCAAGACAGGGTCCACAAAATGCAATCCGTACTACAACACATCGAAGAAAACGTTGACCGCTCCTTGGAAACCCTCTTCACCCTCGTCCGCCAACCCAGCGTCTCCGCCCAACGCCTAGGCTTCGACAAAGCACCACAGCTAGTAGCCGACATCTTCACCGAGTACGGCTTCGAAACCGAGATCCTAGACGCTCCCAACAACGGCCTCCCATCCGTCTACGGCTACGCTCCCGCCGATCCCGACGCGTTCCGCCGCGCCCAAGCCATCTCCGGTATTGACAACACAGCAGCCGAGCCGCCGACTCTGATGCTCTACGTCCACTACGACGTCCAACCAACCGACCCGATCGAGCTCTGGGAAACAGATCCCTTCGAACCAACCAGGGTAGGAGATCGCCTTTACGGTCGAGGCATGTCCGACGACAAAGGCAACATCGCCGCGCGCCTAGCCGTCATAAACGCCTTCCGAGAAACCTGGGGCGGCCTCCCGTGCCATTTAAAAATCTTCGCCGAAGGAGAAGAAGAATCCGGCTCTCCAAACATCCCCGGCCTCATCGAAAACCACAAGTCGAAACTCTCCGCCGACGCCTGCATATGGGAGGGCGGAGGTCGCAACGCCCAAAACCATCCCCTCATCTACCTCGGCCTCAAAGGCGTCCTCGCCGTTGAACTTGGAGTCTCACTCCTCCGCGGCGACGCACACTCCTCGTACGCCACCATCCTTCCATCCGCCGCCTGGACCCTCATCAACGCCCTCAACTCCATCAAAGATCCGTCTGACGACCGAATCCTCATCGAAGGCTTCTACGACGACATCCGCGACTCCACGCCCCAAGAGGACGAGGCTCTAGCCAATCTACCCGACGACTCCGACGAGTGGCGCGAAACCTTCGGCAACGAATCCTTCGTCGCCGGCCTAGGTTCAGAAGACCTCCCCCGCAAACACCTCTTCATGCCCACCGCAAACGTCGCCGGCCTCGATTCCGGCTACCAAGGCTCCGGCATGAAGACCGTCCTCCCCGCCAAAGCCAGCGCCAAGATGGACTTCCGCCTAGTCCCCGACATGCGACCAGACGACATCTTCGACAAGACCCGCCGACACCTCGATCACCACGGCTTCGAAAACGTCGAACTAAACTTGATTAGCGGCGTCCATCCCTTCCGCACCGACCTCTCGTCGAAATGGGCCCAGATGGCCATCGAAACCTCCGAACACACCTACGGCAAACCCGCCGTAATCTACCCCACCATGGCCGGCTCCGGCCCCATGTACGACTTCGGAGGCACCCTCGGCATCCCCATAACCTCCGCCGGCATCGACCACCCGACCCACAAAATCCACGCCCCAAACGAAAACATCACCATCGACGACTTCACCTTAGGCGCCCAAAACATCGCCCGCCTAACCCAACGCTTCGCAGGGGAGTGGGGATCCGATTGACTAACATAGTTAGGATTTTTCAAAGTGTTCTACATTCCTCTTGACGACTATTCCATGTACGGAATATAATAGACATGTCTTGGGAAGTCGAGTACACGAACGAGTTTGAGGATTGGTGGAGCGGTCTGACCGAACAGCAGCAGGACTCGCTGTCGCATGGCGTTGACCTGTTGATGCAGTTCGGACCGAGATTGCCTTTTCCATATTCGTCCGGCATTCAAGGTTCCCGACACGGCGGTATGCGCGAGCTGCGAACACAGAGCGGCGGCCGCCCGTTGCGAACCTTGTACGTATTCGATCCAAAGCGGACCGCCATCCTACTGATCGGCGGAGACAAGACAGGAAACGACCGGTTCTACGAGCAATACGTTGCGACTGCCGATCGCTTGTACGACCAATATCTGGAAGAAATACGAAAGGAAGGGTTGATCTGATGGCTGGCCACAAACCATTCAGCGAACTCACCAAGAACTTCTCGCCCGAGCGGCGGCGCCGCATCGCCGAGATGACTAGGCAAGCTATCGCCGAGATGCCTCTGCACGAGCTACGGCAAGCCCGGGAGTTGACTCAAAAGGATCTCGCCGAAACTCTCAACGTCAACCAACCAGCCGTCTCGAAACTTGAGCAACGCACCGACGCCTACATCTCCAGCCTCCGCTCCTACATCGAAGCGATGGGCGGCAAGCTCAAAATCACCGCCGAATTCCCCGAAGGAGAAATCGGAATAACCAACTTCGCCCAACTAGCCGACGAAGGCGAAGACTTCGACAAACAATCAAACACCTAATCCCACACACCCCGCTAATCCCAAAAGCTTGTCCCGTACTCCGATACGGGATCCCCGTTCAGACATCTAGAATCAAACCCTGCAACGCAGCAACTCTGACGGAGCCCCACAAACCTTGGCCATCATCCAACCAACTCCAGACCACGTCCTCGATCAAGCCGCGATCGACAAACTCAAGACCGTCAACTCCACCGCCGTCATCGACATCCTCGCACGCAACGGCCACGACCCCCGCTACATCTACATGCCCAACATCAGGACGATGAACCCCGGCGTCCGCCTCGTCGCCCGCGCCATCACCGTCCGCTTCCTACCGGCCCGAGCCGATCTCATGGCAGAAAAACCCGGCGGCGAAGAATCCCCCGAATACGCCGCATTCGAACTCGCCGGCCCCGGCGACGTCGTCGTCATGGAATCCATGCGCACCAAACTCATGTCCATCGGCGGCGACATCAAATTCCTGCGCCTCAAGCAGCGCGGTGTCGATGGGCTCGTCTGCGACGGCGGCATCCGTGACATGCACACCGTAAAGGACTACGGAATCGCCCTCTACGGCTACGACAAGACCTCCAACCTCGGCACCCGCATCGGGACCCCGTTCTCCACCAACGACGCCATCAACTGCGACGGCGTTCTCGTAAAACCCGGCGACTACATCGTCGCAGACGACGACGGCGTAGTCTGCATCCCCCGCTACGTCGCCCCAGACATCGCCCAAAAAGCCATCGAATACGACGACCTCGAAGAGTGGATCCGCGCCCGCCTAGACCGCGAAAACCTAACCCCCGGCAAATACTACCCGCCCGACGACGCCGTAATCGCCCAATACCGCGCCGAACGCGACTCCGCTAACTGAGTAATCAGTCCCCAACATCAATAGAGGCCGACGCAAGGGCGAAGCGACTATCGCCAGAACTACGCGCACCCTCCCCTTTTGCTGCGCAAAAGGGGGACGCGAGTCAAGCGCAGCGAAACTCGCAGGGGGTCACGCGCCCTCCGCTCTAAACCCCTTCTCCCTCCAACCACCCTCTCTGTCATTCCGAGCGCAACTAACGTGTCATTCCGAGCGCAGCGAGGAATCTCAGCCCCCTTCGCGCAGCGTAAGGGGGCGTGAGCGAAGCGAGCAGGGGATGCTCCTTACCACCCAAACCACCATCCCCCCACCACCGAACCCACCCAAACAGCAACACCCGTCAAAGCCCATCATTCCAATCCTGAAAATCCCAGTTCAAAACAACTTGACAATCACAATACATTAGTATTAATATAGTAACCAAGCGCAGAGCCGGCAGCCAGCCGGACCGCCGCCAGAAACATCGCCGCGTCGAAACGGTCAGTGTGCACACTTTTCTTTTCGATGCAGCAACTTGACAATTACAAACAACCGGCCTACGGGCGGGGGTACTCGGGTCGCTGACGGCGGCCGCGGACGGAGCCCGCCAAACTCCCTTGGATGTTGGGGATCAACGTACGCCACAATCCGGTAAACGGAGGACGTTGTAGCTTTAGGGCTCGGATGCGGAGTGTTACGCTGGCTCCGCCGAAGCAAGCAAGCCAGACGGACCGTCCCTCCCCGATCTCGGGGGCGCGACGCCTTTTCCTCTTCCCGCCCGGAAGAGATTACGCAGGGCGACGCGCGGACGACCGTTCAAGGTCCGGGCGAACGATCCTTACCTCATTCCGGCACAATACTTCCACCTTTCGTCGGGGGTGGAGAGGACAGGTTCCAGCGAGGGCAATAACCGAGCGATGACGGCGGTAAGCCAGCCAGGCGCCGCTGGAGGGCCGACGGTCTGGCGACGTCGGCGGAGCCGAAATTCAAACAACACGCAAACAACCTCGCACGCACTCCAACGGCGCGGCGATGCTTCGACAAAAAACCGTCGACCAAAACCCATGACCGAAACTTGACCAGTCCGGACATTCAACGAAGAATCATCCTCCCGAACACAACGTGTCCCCTCTCCCGCTGGGCGGGAGAGGGCTAGGGTGAGGGCCCCAAACACCTGCCGACCATCGAGCAGATCAACTAAACACACCCTAAATCCTGTACTTCCTGTACATCCATGTAAATAGCACCATGCTCACCAAAACAAGACCCGACCGCTGGACCAAAATGGCACACCTCGGAAAGATGGCCACCGACGACATCATCCTACCCTCAGCACAAGCAGGGCAGAACCCGATGCCCGTCAAAGAACGCGCACCATACTCCATACCGCGCAACAACCCGGGACCCGGCGTCTACCGCTCCCGTCTCCCCAACGGCAAGTTCACAAACCTCATGCAGGTCATGTTCACCGACTTCTGCAAAATGGACTGCCATTTCTGCCCGAACAGCCACTGGGTCCCCCGTAAACGCTACGGCTTTAAGGTCGACGAACTCGCTAAAACCTTCAACGATCTGCTCGAACGACAAACCGTAGACGGTCTCTTCCTCAGCTCCGGCGTCGCCGGTACCGGCTCCAAGACCACCGAAAGAATGGTCAAGGTCGTCGATCTTATCCGCAACAAATACAAGTTCAACGGATACATCCACCTCAAGGTCATGCCCGGCACCGAAAAACACATCGTCGAAGCCGCCCACGAACTCGGATCACGACTCTCCGTAAACCTCGAAACCACTACCGTCGACCACATGAACAAACTCTCCAAGATGAAGCACTACCAGCGCGACATCATGGATCCCATGACCTGGATCGACGAACTCAAACGAGGCCCTACCAACGGCGCCATCGGACAAGCCACGCAACTCGTCGTAGGTGCCGCCGACGAAACCGACCTCGATATCCTCAACCGCATCTCACAGCTATACGCCGATTGGGAACTCAAACGCGTCTACTACTCGCCGTTCCGACCCGTCAGGCACACGCCTCTCGCAGAACACCCCGCAACTCCAATGCAACGTACCAACCGCCTATACCAGCTCGACTGGCTAAAACGCGTCTACAAATTCGACGACAACGAAATCACAAAATCCTTCGATCGCGGAGGATTCCTGCCACTCGAACTCGATCCCAAACAGACCATCGCACTCGAAAATATCGACGCATTTCCCGTCGATATCAACACCGCGCACCGAGACCAACTCATGCGCACACCCGGACTCGGTCCCATCAGCGTCGAGCGCATTCTCAAGAACCGGCGACGAGCCAAGATCACACGATGGCAGGAACTCACCGTCATGGGGGTCGTGCAGAAATGGGCATGGCCATTCATCACATTCCCCGGACACCGACCAGAACCCGCGAAGCAGCTCCGCCTCGACAGCCTGTTGCATCAAGAGCGCATGGACCGCACCGACGGTGGCACCGAACACCTCACACACAACAGGGCAGAGGCCACACGCGCAAACCATGCATCCATCCTCGCCAAACCCATCACCAGCGCACCATCCCTCGCCGACGCCGGCGAACCCTTCGGAACTCAAACAACCCTCACACCCTCACCCTGCGGAATCCGATCCAGCTGCGACGGCTGCGCACTCTACAACACCCCCGGCCACCCCGGCTCAAACCGCGCACCCGTCAGATACGCCCCATCAATCAACTTCCAAAAAGCAAAACAACCCGCCTAACCACCATCATTCACGCTCATCCCTACGTCATTCCCGCGAAGGCGGTAATCCAGGGCCGGGCAGGGGGGCAAATCCCCTCTCCCTCGATGGGAGAGGGCTAGGGTGAGGGTGATGGGGCGGATGTGGGGGAGACGCCCCACCAGCACCAGAGGGGGCTAGCAAAGCGAGAACGCAGTGGATGCCCGATGGCAGGGCATTAGGGTGTCCCCGCTAGCGGGGGAATCTACGGGGCCTGCCCCGTACTCCGATACGGGGGACAAAGAGGGCGCTACCTCCGCATAGCCCGAGCCATATCCCGCTCCTGATCCCGCCTCCGGATAGTCTCCCGGCGATCCCACTGCTGCTTGCCCCGAGCCAGCGCAATCGCCGCCTTCGCAACCCCGCGAACGATGTAGATCCGCTGAACCACGATCGTCAAACCCTGCTGCTCGACACGCCCCCGCAGAAACTCGATCTCCCTCCGATGCAACAGCAACTTCCGATCCCGCAACGGTTCATGCTGACTCCAAACACCAGCGTTGTCGTAAGGCGCGATATAAGCATTCACCAACCAAGCCTCACCATCCGCAACCCGCACATACGCATTCGAAATATCCACCTTCGCCTCACGGATCGACTTGATCTCCGACCCCTTCAACACGATCCCGGCCTCGAAATCGTCCAGCAAATGGTAGTCAAACCGCACGCGCCGATTCGTAGCCATCGTCCCAGACGTGACCGAACCATCACCAGATGCCTTCTTCTTGCGCTTTTTACGAGCCATGACAGGGCAGAGGTCAACACCTCTGCATACCCTCAATTATCCCAACACGGCATTAGGGTTTTCCCCGTTCACGGGGGAAATGTCCGCGGCCTGCCCCGTACTCCGATACGGGGGACAAAGGGGGCCGCTGCTACTCGAGCGGATAGTCGGACAAAATTACTGACCCACCGCCGTAGTCACCTGCGTCTGGAAATCCAACTGCTTGATCGCCGCATCCATCTGCGGCTCCACCCAGTCAACATCCCGCTGATCAGGCGTCGGATCCGCCTTCACGAACACATCCGGCGTCAACCCGACACCCTCAATCACATTGCCGTTCGGCGTATACCACCTTCGGATCGTAATGTTCAAACCCGCACCATTCGACAACGTCCGAGTGATGTTCACGCTCCCTTTTCCAAACGTCTTTTCGCCGATCAGAATGGCACGACCATGATCTTGGATCGCACCCGCGAACAACTCCGCGCCGCTTCCGGACCACTCATTCACAAGCACAACGATCGGCACGTTCGCGAAGTTCGCATCACCGCTCGCATAGAAATCCCTCCGAGCACCATTCCTATCCTGCTCGTATGCCAGCATCCCATCGGCAATGAACTCGCTCGCCGAATCCAACGTCGCGTGCAGCAAACCGCCCGGATTGTTGCGCAAATCCACGACTACGCCATCCACGCCTTGATCCAACAGCTCATTCATATGCTTCCGAATCTCGCCGGGCGTCTCGTCGGTAAACGTTCGAATGTCCATTTCACCATAGGACGTATCCGGGATCAATCGGGAGTGAACAGACACGAGCGGAACCTTGCCACGAACGATCTCGACATCAAATGGATCCGTCTCTCCGACACGGATTATCGTCAAAATGACAGGCACGCCTTCCTCACCACGGATCACCAGCACCGCCTCGCTCACAGTCCATTCCGTCGAGTCAACGCCATCCACGGCAATGATCCGGTCGCCAGGTTTGATTCCGGCTCGCATCGCAGGCGAATTCTCCATCGGCGACTGAATGATCACACCTTTACCATCTGGCGCCTGCGCTACAGTGGCTCCAATCCCAAAGAACGAACCCGCCAGATCGTCACGGCTCATCCGCATCTGATCTGCGGAGATGTACGTCATATGCGGATCGCCAAGTGCCTCAATGAACCCACGGATAGCCTCCTCGGACATCTCCGCATGGTCGATCAGGGTGTAATCCACATACTCGTTGTTGATAAACTCGAACGCTTCCCAAATCACCGCCACATCCTCGGGCACACCATCCGGCAACTGCCGAGTCGCAGGCGATTCCACGACGTTGATGAATGGGTCTTGGTTGAAAATGGGTGCGGCGACGGCGATGTCTTCGTCGACTTCGTCCGAACCGTCGGTCTCGACATCTTCGTTTTCCGGCTGATTGGCTGTGGTTTCTGGTTCGGTGTCGACAGCAGCTTCATCCTCAACAACAACCTCGACAACCTCAGTCGCGACGACGTTGTTTTCTGTCACAACCTCAACGACTTCCTCGTCGCCAGAACTACAAGCGAAAGCGAACATCAACGCCAAAGAGAGTGCCGATGCCAAGAACAAAGTGAAGCGGTCAGTGATGGTAGATCGTGTCATGAGATACGCGGCGGAAAGCCGTCCGATTAACAGTCGCATCGATATGAAAGTATACGAAGCGCACGTCAAAACCGATTGCTTCAAACCTCCGGCAAGCGGCTCACCCACTTCCAGCTTTACATAACATGTCTAGTGCGAAGTAACCTGTTTCTGCGAATTCCATCCTCATCAACCACCCATACGACCGTATGTTGCCGACCAGACAGCTAAGCCACGACTTGCGCGCCGTCACCGCCCTTAACGACCGCGCCGCCCTCACCATCCAAAGCCTCGTCGATGGCAATCCGTAGGCTCTCGATGCCCCAACGCTTAACCGCCGATGTCATAACCGCGCCGTTGTCCGTTTCGTCTTCGTCAATCGGTGGTCCATCCGAAACGAGATCAAGCTTGTTCAACACCAAAACGCGCGGCGTATCACCGAGGCCAAGCTCCTCCAAGACGCCATCGACGACCTCAGCCGCCTCAGCCGCAAGTGGGTTCGATATATCGGTCACATGCACCAGCAGGTCCGCAAACATTGCCTCTTCCAGAGTTGCGTGGAACGCGTCGATCAATATCGGCGGGAGCTTATTGATGAAACCGACGGTGTCGCTGAGCGTTGCGGATATGCCCGATGGCAGGAACAACCGTCGTGTCGTCGTATCCAACGTTTCGAACGGTCGGTCGATAGATCGAATATCAGAACCCGTCAGAGTGTTGAACAACGCCGATTTTCCCGCATTCGTGTATCCCACCAGGGAAACCGTTCGCAACTCACCCCGCGTCCGTCTCCGCCGTTGGGCTCCTCGCTGATCTCTGACACTCGAAATCGCGCGTCGCAAATCACGCGCCCGCGCCCGCATCAACCTGCGGTCAGTCTCAATCTGTGATTCACCCGGACCTCGTGTTCCGATGCCGCCGCCAAGCCGTTCCAAGTGTGACCATTGCCCGGCGAGCCGAGGCATCAGATACTCCACCTGCGCCAGCTCGACCTGCAATTTGCCCTCACGCGTCCTCGCACGCCCCGCAAATATGTCGAGGATCAACGCCGTCCGATCAATCACCTTAATCTTCAACCGATCCTCGAGCACACGTTGCTGCGCCGGCGTCAATTCGTCGTCGCAGATAACCGTCTCAACGCGCATCTCGTCGACGGCTTCCTCGATCTCCTCGAGTTTTCCAGACCCGACATACGTCGGCGATGGCACGTTCAATTTCTGAGTCACCGTAGCGACCGGGTTCGCCCCCGCCGCCCGCGCCAAAGCGTCTAATTCAGCGATCGAATCTTCCAGAGACCAACCGTTGCGCCGCCTACGGACTTGGGCACCCACCAGACATGCACGTTCACGCCGCGCAGCAGTCCAATGTAAGCGTTTACGTCTAGACAATGTTTCTCCGAAATTCCCGCCCGATCAGATGCTCCAACCCGAAATCCGACGTATCCCTTCGTCGATCTGTTCGTCGGGGATCGTCAGTGACAGGCGGATGTAGCCCTCACCAGACGGACCGTATGATGCCCCGGGCGTAACGACGACGTCGCGTTCTTGCAGCATCTTTTCAGCGAAGCTGGCTGAAGTATACCCGTCTGGAACTCGTGTCCAGATGTACAACGTGGCTTTCGGTGTAGTAGCCTGCAATCCGATCTCATTCAACGCCGCAACGACCTTGTCACGACGCCGTTTGTAGATGGCGTTGTTGGCGTCGATCCAATCCTGCGGCAGGTTTAACGCCTCGATACCCATCTCCTGAATCGCCTGTGAAAGCCCAGAGTCGATGTTCGACTTGACTCGCATCAAGGCATCAACCATCTCGGAGTTGCCGACGGCCGCCCCGACACGCCATCCGGTCATGTTCGCCGTCTTCGACAGCGAATGGAACTCCATGGCAACGTCTCTGGCACCTTCGACCTGCAAGATGCTAGGAGCCACGTACCCATCGAAAGTGACCTCCGTGTAGCAAGCGTCGTGCAACAGATGCAGATCGAACTCCTTCGCATACGCCACCGCCTCCTCGAAATACGCCAGATCCGCTACCGCTCCAGTCGGGTTGTTCGGGTAGTTCAACCACAAGGTCTTCGCTTTGCGAGCCACATCGGTAGGGATGTCCGAGAAATCCAACAGGTATCCATTTGCCTCTTTCAGAGGTACGAAGTGCGTCGATCCGCCCGCAAACATCGTCCCAATCTCGTACACGGGATATGCAGGATCGGGTGAAATGGAGATATCGCCCGGATCGATGAAGCACAAAGCCGCGTGCGCGATCCCCTCTTTGGCACCAATCAGGTTGATCGCTTCGCTTTCAGGATCGAGTTCGACGTCGAACCGTCGCGCGTAAAAATCGCAGACAGCTTGTCTGAATTCGGGCAAGCCCTCGCTCTCCGGATATCTGTGGTTCGGTGTCTTCCGAGCACCGCGATCTAGTGCGTCAAGAACTGTGTCCGGTGTCGGGATATCGGGATCACCGATGCCGAATGAGACTACATCGATCCCTTGAGCCTTCTTTGCCGCGATGGCTCGCGATATGTTGACAAACAGATACGGTGGCAGTTGCTGCACTCGTCGCGCTAGTTCGGGCATGATTTTGACCTAATTCCTTTTCGATTGGATCGCCGTTGCTACTCGTTCCACACGCCTGTATAGACCTCAACGGCAGGGCCTTCCAAGAACGCTTCGTCGTTTTCATCCCAAGATATTCTCAACACGCCGCCATCAACCACCACGTCGACCGCATCATCCACCAAACCGAGTTTTCGACATGCGAATGCCGAAGCCGTGCTACCGGTTCCGGATGACAAGGTCTCCCCTGCGCCACGCTCGAAAATCCGTGCTCGGATTCGATCACGGGCATGGACATTCACTATCTCAAAATTGATGCGCTGCGGGAACATCGGATGATTCTCGACAAAAGGTCCGACATCCGTCAGGGCGAATTCTTCCACCGGCGCGTTCATGATGGCGACAGCGTGCGGATTTCCGATGCCTAAGCACGTAATTGACAGCTCTGCCCCACCAATCTCAACGGTTTCGGCAATTACCTCTTCGATACCCCCCAAGTTGGAAGTATCGACAGGTACTTCGGATGCTGTAAACGTCGCGGGACCCATCGCTACCCGAGCGGATCTCATGCGACCGTCGACCATCTCCGGCCAAACTGTACGGACACCACCCAGAGTCTCAACCGTGAGTCCACCATCCTCGGGTTCTGCGATGCCACGATCCAGCACGAACTTCGCGAATAATCGGATCCCGTTGCCGCTCATCTCGGCTTCAGAGCCGTCCGGGTTGTAGACCCGCATCCTGACTTGAGCGACATCGGAATCCTGCAACAGAACGATCCCGTCTGAACCGACACCGAATGCCGGACGGCTCATCGCTTCCGTGACCGCGGCCCAGTCACGTTCGATCGAACGTCCGTCAACAGCTATGTAGTCGTTGCCGCAACCGTGCAACTTCGCAAATTCAATCGCCAATCAATACACCTCGCATCAGTTTCGTCGATTACCCAGCGATTCTATCTTTCAAGTCCCGTGCACCCTCGGGAAAGCAACCAATCGTAAACGGTTGACGACACATTTTCGTGGTAATCGTCGTCCGTTATGTCAATCCACATGATCCTGTCGTCGCGTGCTTTGAACCAATTGTTCTGCTGTCCGATCAGACGATGATTGCCGATCAAAACCTCATCACGCACAGTTTCCCATGTCATCTCGCCATTGATCAAATTCACCAGTTGGCGATAACCGATCGCCGACATTGACGGCAATTCTGGAGTAACGCCGCTATCCATCAGACGCGCTACCTCATCTTTCCAACCCAAGGCGAACATCTGGTTAACGCGTTGCTCTACTCGTGTGTGCAATAACTCTCGCGGTGCAGTCAAGCCGATGACTAAGGCGTCGTACGGCGGCTCGTCGCTCTTGCTCGCCCCACCCATTGCGTCACCCGTTGCTACCGCGCGTTCTATGGCTCTAACCAACCGTCGGGGGTTCAGAATCTCCACTTTGTCAACGTTCTTGGCTCCGGTGGATTCGAGCCGCCGTTGGAGAGTTTCAATCCCTTCGTCTCGGAGTTGAGTCTCGAGTTCGCTTCTCAAACCGGGGTTTGGCGGAATTTCAGGGACTTCCCAACCCTCCAACAGGCCCCAAATGTATTGACCAGAACCTCCGACGATGATCGGAAACTTTCCGCGTTCCTCGATATCTGCGATTGCCGTTCTTGCCTCCCGCAAGAAGTCGCTCAAACTGAACGCTGACCGTGGATCGAGAATGTCGATCAGATGGTGTTCCACGCCGCGCCGCTCACTTTGGGTCGGTTTGGCGGTCCCGATGTCCATTCCCCGGTAAAACAGGCGTGAATCAGCGTTGACGATCTCGCCGTTGAAGCGCAACGCGAGTTCAATGCCCAGGGATGTTTTTCCGGTCGCCGTAGCACCAACAATCGCCACGATACCGATGCGGTTAGACCGCAATTTACGTTCGACCAATCTGATACTGAGTTAAGCCGCCGCCAATGAATCGGCCATTATCGAGACCATGGATGTGAACTCGCCGTCATTGAGGCTCGCACCACCGACCAATGCTCCATCCACCGCAGGACTTGCGATGATCTGGCCGATGTTCCCCGCATTCGTGCTTCCGCCGTACAAAACACGGATCTCTTCGGCAATCTCAGCGTCAAAAACTTCGCAGAGTTCTTCGCGTATTGAAGCGGCCATGTATTCGATCTGTCCGATAGTGGCAGCAGCACCTGTGCCGATTGCCCAGATCGGTTCGTATGCGATCACAATCCGGGACGGATCGTCGATACCGGAAAGGCCTAAACGGATTTGTCGGCGTACGAATCGTTCGGCTCGCCGACGTTGGCGTTCAACATCATCCTCTCCGACGCAGATTATCGCCGTCATGCCACAATCAATAACCGCGGAAACCTTGGCGGAGACCATCTGGTCGGTTTCGCCGAAATGTTGTCGACGTTCCGAGTGGCCGACGATTACGTAATCAACCAATCCTCCCAGCATCTCGGCCGATATTTCTCCGGTGTAGGCACCGCTCCCATGCTGGTTGACATTTTGCGCGCCGAGCATAACCGGAGTATTTTGCAGAACGCCGTAGACTGCGATGAGTGAAGTGAATGGCGGGCACAGCACAACATCAACAGCGTCGGAATCGCCAATGTTTCGGCAGATCGACTGCGACAAAACCACGCCCGCTTGAGGCGTGGTGTTCATTTTCCAGTTACCCGCGATTAACGGTTTGCGAATCGTCAAATTTGGCTCTGAACCTAGTCACCTTCTCGTGCACTTGAATTGTTTTCGCAATTCCAACCGCGCAGATTAACCATACTCCCCCATTCATGAAACGTCAACCACCCGAATCGGGGTCCACAGTGACGATTCCGTTTTCGAATTTGCTAGGAGCTTCGCAATGCCGCGATACCTGGGAGCGTTTTGCCTTCCAGATACTCCAGCGACGCCCCGCCACCGGTGGAAACATGCGAAATGTGGTCGGCAATGCCTAGCGCATTGATCGCTTCGACCGTGGAACCGCCGCCTGCCAATTTGAACGCACTCGGGTTCGTCGCGATTGCCTTTCCGATTGCAGCCGTCCCTGATGCGAACGTTTCCCACTCGAATAATCCCACCGGGCCGTTCCAAATGATCTTTCGCGCCGACTCTAGCAACCCAATGTATTCGCTTACGGCACTGGGGCCGATGTCGAGAATGTAACCTCGATCGGAAACTTCGTCGACGCTCGTTTCCTTCGCTGCAGAATTCTCCGAAAACTCATCGGCGACGATTACATCGCTTGGAAGTCTGAGTTTTTCGGCGACAGCAGCGTCTTCGAGCAGTTGCGACGCGGCAGATAACTCGTCCTCAGCAATCTTGACAGACCCCGTTTGCTTTCCCTGAGCCGCCAACAACGCAGAAACCATCCCGCCACCGATCAAAATCGCATCCACGTTTGGCGATAGGTGATGCACGACGCCAAGCTTGTCGGCAACCTTTGCACCGCCCAAAACCGCGATAGCGGGGCGTTCATCAGATTGCATTGCACGTTCCAACGCTACGATCTCATCTCGCATCAATAGCCCTGCGTAGGTCGGTAACATTGCCGCAACGCCAACGATGGATGCGTGACTACGATGGGACGCGCCGAACGCGTCGTTGACTAAAACTTCCGCAAGAGATGACAAGCCTTTGGCGAAATCCGGGTCGTTGGCTTCCTCGCCCGGATCGAACCTTAGATTTTCGAGGATTGCGACATCGCCCTCGTCCAAGTCGTTCACGACTCGTTTCGCCTCGTCACCGACTGGACCCCCAGCGTATTTGACCTCCGCCTCCAACACTTGCGACAACCTTCTGCGCACTGGTTCAATACGCATTTCCGGAACGACTCGCCCTTTGGGACGACCTAGGTGTGAGCACAAGATCACCTTGGCTTTTTTGCTTCGCAGGAGCTTTACGGAATCCATCGTGGCATGGATACGGCTGTCGTCGGCGATTTCTGTAGTGCCTGGTCGAAACGTCACATTCAAGTCGGCGCGCATAAGCACCTTTTTGCCACGAAGGTCGGCGTCTTCGATCTTGGGTAGATCTGTTGCCAACGAACTCTCCAGCAACCGCTAGTCGCCCACAACGGCACGCGGTTCGATCTGATTCACGTCACCAATATCGCGGGCCAACAACATTAATCTCGCTACCGAATCACGTTCCAACCCGGCTTCACGGACCGCCGTTTCAGCTCGAGACAAGTGAGATTCGATCGTTTCCAATGTGAATTCCCGAGCGCCGGCATCTGCCGTCATTGAAATCAGTTCAGAGATGCGAGAGGGATCGATGACGCGCTGCATGAACATCTCGCCAGCCCTGCGGCGGATAGTTGGATCCTGCACGGTGTCAAATAGGTGTGCCAAAGGGAGGCTCTTTTTCTTCGAAATGATGCGCCCTTGCTCAATCGGGTCGCGTTCGCCTTCCCCGAAAAATGCGCGGTAATCAGCGACTAGCTGCTTCACAATCCCAACGTTCTCACCGAAACTTCGTAGCGCTGTCCGCCGTTCGGAACTGAAATCGTCGCGTAATACCGATGCCAACTCCGCCGAGGCGCCGTACAGCGAGCCGACACGTTTGGTCACCATGTCAAAGTATTCGTCGACAGTCACCGAGGGGCGTTCCTGAAATGAGATATCGAGGTATTCTCCTTCGCAGCGATTCGCAACGGCATCGTCGACGATTGCCAGCGCAGCGTTGACGCGCTCCAGCCGCTCGCCTTCGTCGCAGAGTTCAAACAGGGCGAGCCGCGCCATCGCGTGCATCCCATCGCCGGTGTTTATCGCCTGTGACGGCCCCCACTTCCACCACACGGATGGTCTCCCCAAACGTTCGGTGTTGCCATCTTGAACGTCTCCGTGGATCATCGCAAAGTTGTGCATCAATTCGAGCGAAACTGCGTACTTAAGTGCGATCGAGTAGTCACCATGCAGGGCTTGTGCGACAGCCAAAAGCAGCGATCCGTGTAATCGGCGCTCAACCGGTGCCGCAACAGGACTGCCGCGATCGTCATCGTAACCAAGCTGAAACGCCATCATCCGGTAGATCTCCAGATCCCGGCCTTCGAAGCGAGCCTGGATGGCAATTTCCAACTGGTCTTCCGCTTCCGACGGTAGCGTGTTTTCGACACTAGACGGCGAATTCGTCATCTCATTACCGCCAATCCGCGTTCTATTTGAGCCTTGGCGATCGGCCCTTCTCGCAATACGTCAACATCACCCTCGACGATTCGAACGACCGTCGATGCCGATAAAGCGGCACCACACTCCCCAACTACAATCGCGTCCAGCACGTCGCCCATCGACACTTCCACGCTCCGCCAATCCTTCGATGGCGGCTCTCCAGAGATGTTGGCGGAAGTCCCGGTGATGCCGCAGCCGGCTTCACTGATCAACTGACGAGCCAAATCGTGATCTGGCACTCGTAAACCAACCGTGCCAAGACCTCCCATGAGAACTTCTGGCACCTCGTCGCGGGCTTCAACCACGATTGTCAGCGCACCTGGCCAAAACTGTTTGGCTAAAGCGTGCGAGTCCTCATCAAATCCGGCGGTGAAAGCATCAGCCTGCGAAGGGGCGGATATGAGAACTGGCATCGGTGTGGTCGCAGGTCGTCGCTTGGCTTCGAATGCTTTACGGATTGCCGACTCGTTCATCGCGTCGACTCCCAAGGCGTAGAAAGTGTCAGTGGGAAACGCAATCACGCCGCCAGATCTGACCGCGTCGACTGCCTCGCTCAAATCTATCTTTTGCAACTAAGTAATGCCCTGCTTTTCGACGGTTATGTTCGCACCAATCAATATCGTACACCCCTCAAACCGCCATTCCTTCCTCTCCGAAGTGGCAGGCTTACGACGCATTAGAATCCAAGTTGGGAACCGCCTCAAAATATGTCCGAAGTTAACACCGAGACCAGTTCGCACCGCGTCGCCACGTCCGACGACATCGAGCTGAACACCTACCTCGAGATCGCCGAAGGCGACCGCTTAAGCGGAGAGTCTCCATCCGTTCCGGTTCGCACTGAATCTATCGTCATTCTGGACTTCGGTTCGCAATACAGCCGCCTCATTGCTCGTCGAGTACGCGAAGCAAACGTCTATTGCGAGATCATTCCTTTCGATGCGGGTCCCGACGTTCTGCATCTGCAAGACGTAAAAGGCATCATCCTGAGCGGTGGGCCAAACAGCGTCTACGACAACGGTGCGCCCCTAATTCCATCGTGGGTGTTCGATGCTGGCGTGCCGGTGTTGGGTATCTGCTACGGCATGCAGGCATTGGCGCATCAGCTGGGCGGTGCCGTGATCGCTGGTATCGAACGTGAGTATGGTCACGCGCTTTTGCGCCTGAATGGCGCGGCACATCCGCTTTTCTCCGGGCTGGATACGACCGTTCCCGTTTGGATGAGCCATGGCGACCGCATCTCCGAGATGCCTCCCGGTTTCGCTTCGTTAGCGTTTTCCGAGAACTCGCCCTGCGCGGTGATGGGCAATGAAGTGATGCGCGCCTACGGCATTCAGTTCCATCCAGAGGTCACGCACACCGAGCAAGGCGATCAGATTATCCGGAACTTCGTTCACGGCATCTGTGGCGCATCTGGATCTTGGACACCTCGGAACTTCGTCCGCGACTCAATCTTCCGGATTCGCCAACAGGTCGGCGACGGCAAAGTGGTCTGCGCGCTGTCTGGCGGCGTAGATTCGTCCGTTGCCGCTGCTTTGATCCATCGGGCCATCGGTGATCGTCTTACTTGCATCTTTGTCGACAACGGTTTGATGCGGCGCGGAGAAGCTGACCGCGTCAGAAACGTATTTGCGAGCCAGCTAGGAGTGAATCTCCGGTTTGTAGATGGCACCGAACGCTTCTTGTCCGCTCTCAAAGGCGTCGTAGATCCGGAAGAAAAACGCCGCAGGATCGGCGAGGAGTTCATCCGAATCTTTGAGCAAGAAGCTCGGGACATCGGCGAGGTCGACTTCCTCGCACAAGGTACGCTCTACCCCGACGTGATCGAATCCGTTTCTCCCGAAAGCACAGCTGCACACAAGATCAAGACTCACCACAACGTCGGTGGTCTACCCGAGAAGATGGACCTCAGTCTTGTGGAGCCGCTACGTCACATGTTCAAGGACGAGGTTCGGGAAGCTGGACGCGAATTGGGATTGTCCCCGCAGTCGGTCAACCGTCAGCCGTTTCCAGGACCAGGTTTGGCGATCCGCATCATGGGCGAGGTCACTTACGAAAAGCTGGAAATCCTACGCGCCGCCGACTGGATCGTCGTAGACGAAATCAAGGACGCGGGTCTTTACGAGCAGTTATGGCAAAGCTTCGCCGTCCTGACAAATACTCAGACTGTTGGCGTGATGGGCGATGCGAGGACGTATCAGCACGTCGTGGCGATACGCGCCGTTGTCAGCACAGATGCCATGACTGCCGATTGGGCACGCTTACCTTACGAAACAATCGCCCGGATGTCTAACCGAATCGTCAACGAAGTCCCCGAAATCAATCGTGTGGTTCTCGATGTGACGAGCAAACCGCCCGGCACGATCGAGTGGGAATGATTCCGCGTCGACAACGTGCTGATCAGCGTTCGAAACTCTGACTAAACGATGAAGATTCTCGTAGTCGGTTCTGGTGGCAGGGAACACGCCCTAACATGGAAACTCGCTAAGTCCGAACGAGTATCCGAACTCATTTGCACCCCAGGGAATCCGGGAATAGCGAGATACGCCGAACTCGTCGATGTTGGTGCCGAGGATGTCAGCGGACTAGTCAGCCTCGCGGAGAATATCGAACCGGATCTGGTCGTCGTCGGTCCCGAAGCTCCTCTGGTTCTCGGATTGGCCGATGAACTCCGTTCGCGGGACATCCCGACATTCGGCCCATCCACAGCCGCCGCGCGGATCGAGGGTTCCAAATCTTGGGCCAACGACCTCATGTATCGCTATGGTGTTCCGTGTCCGGAGAGTTGGACGTTCGACGACGCATCCCAGGCAGTTCAATATGTCGAGTCGCTCCCAGAAGGCTCAATCGTCGTCAAAGCCGACGGTCTAGCTGCTGGCAAAGGCGTCACACTACCCGATACCCACCACGACGCGGTAGCGGACATCACCGATTTGATGCGGAACAGAGCGTTTGGCACTGCTGGCGAAACAATCGTGATCGAGGACCGTCTCTCCGGCCCTGAACTCAGCGTCTTCGCGTTCGTCGATGGTGAGACGGTTTCTAACCCAGTCGCGGTTCGGGATTACAAACGTGCCTACGACAACAATGTTGGAGCAAATACCGGCGGCATGGGAGCGTATACCTCCCCGGACCTGTGCCCTGTCGCTGACCTCGATGAAATCCGAGACACGATCCTGCAGCCGATAGCCACCGCACTAGTCGAGGAAGGGTGCCACTATCAAGGCATTCTGTACGCCGGATTAATGTTGACCGATCAGGGCCCACAAGTGATCGAGTTCAACTGTCGCTTTGGTGACCCAGAATGCGAACCGCTCATGCTGCGACTCGATTCTGACCTTGCCGAAGTGTGCCTCGCTGTTGCGGAGGGACGCCTTAACGAAACGCCTGTGATCTGGAACGATTTGTTCGCCGTTGGCGTCGTAGTCGTATCCAGCAGCTATCCGGCAGCCTATGAGACTGGTTTCCCAATCGAGGGCGACTTGCCCAATGAAGATGACGCCATAGTTTTCCATGCCGGGACGTCGAATGACGAGCAGGACGAGCTTGTGACAGCTGGTGGCCGGGTGCTCGTCGCCACCGCTTCTTCGGCGGAATCAATTGAGGATGCCCGAATGTCGGCATATCGGATAGCCGAAGGCATCGAATTTGATGGCGCCCGGTACCGATCGGACATCGCCGCCGGAGCCGTCTAATTCGAACCTGATTTACCATTCAGGTTTCCCGTCCCAAACCCTAACTGAACGACGCAAGACTCATTTCCCGAAATGATTCCCCGTTACTCAAGACCAGAAATGAGCCGGATCTGGTCCGAGGATCACCAGTTTGACCTGTGGTTGAAGGTTGAGATCGCCGCGTGCGATGCGTGGTCAAAACTCGGTGTCATCAACGACGACGACATGGCGAAGATACGCGGCGCTAAGTTTTCCCGAGCAGAGTACGACCGCCAGTTCGAAGAAACCCGACATGATCTGGTCTCGTTCACTCGAGCAGTCGCGACTAGCCTCGGCGAGGAGGGTAGATGGATTCACCATGGCCTGACCTCGAACGACGTCAAGGACACAGCCCTTGCGATGCAGATGACGGATGCGACGGAGCTGCTGATTTCTGGCATTGATGCTCTGATGGATGCGCTCGCGACGCGAGCCGTGGAGTTCAAGCACACCCTTTGCATGGGGCGATCGCATGGCATCCATGCTGAACCCATGTCTTTCGGTCTCAAGCTGGCGTTGTGGTGGTCAGAGATGCGACGGAACCGCGAACGCGCACTATCGATGCGTGAACGCGTATCCGTAGGCATGTTGTCAGGTCCAGTCGGCACCTTCGCTGGCATTCCAATCGAGATCGAAGAGCACGTCTGCGCTCAACTAGGCCTTAAACCGGCCGAAGTCTCAAACCAAGTCATCCAACGTGATCGCCATGCCGAATACCTTCAGGTACTGGCGCTAGTAGCCGCAACTTTGGACAAGATAGCGACCGAGATCCGTGCGCTCCAACGCACCGAGGTCGGCGAGGTTGAGGAGCCGTTCGGCAGGCCTGGATATGTAAGCAAGGGCTCATCGTCGATGCCGCATAAGCGCAACCCTGAGCTTTCCGAACGCATCTGCGGCTTGGCGCGCGTAATCCGCTCAAACTCCATCGTCGGACTCGAGAACGTCGCTCTCTGGCATGAACGGGACATCTCACACTCCTCAGCAGAACGTGTGGTGCTCGCTGACTCCTCGCTCGCCCTCGACTACATCCTTGATCTCATGACTGGCATCATCGCAAACATGACGGTCAAACCTGACCGAATGCGCCGCAACATGGAGATGACGCATGGACTCGTTTTCTCGCCGCGTGTCATGCTCGCATTGGTCGAAGCGGGTGTAGAACGTGGCGAGGCATACGATGCCGTCCAAAATGCCGCGATGCAGGCTCTCGACCAAGAAACTGAATTCCAATCGATTATCAGCGAAGACCTGATCGTCAATCAGCACCTCGACGAGGCAGCAATCGCCGAACTCTTCGACTACGACTACTTCATCGAACAGGTCGACCAGATATTCGACCGTCTCGGCATCGAATTGAACGTGTCGGCAACGGTGATGTCCACCTACATGCCCGGTCTTGTCCATCGCGGCAAAGTGCGCGACACCTACCACGTGTCCGAGGGGGTACTCATGATGATCGCCACTGACCGCATCTCTGCCTTCGATGTCATCATGGACGATCCAGTCCCGCAAAAAGGTGTCCTCTTAGCGCAGATGTCAGCGTTCTGGTTCCGCAACGTCATTGGCGACATCGTCGACAACCACATGATCGCGATGGTGGATGAATCTGATCTCGAACGGAGTGGCGCGCTGGCTTACCTCCCCCCTGAGTGGAACGATCGCGCGATGTTGATACGAGAAGCAGACCGCATCGATATGGAGTGTGTCGTACGCGGCTATCTTGCCGGCGCGGGCTGGGCCGAATACGAAGCCTACGGCACTCTCAACGGAGCCGAACTGCCCGAAGGACTCCGCCCTGCCGAGAGATTGCCCGAACCGATGTTCACGCCTTCGACCAAAGCCGAAGAGGGACACGATGTGCCGTTAACTGAAGCGGAAGCGATCGATCTCGTCGGAGCGGAGCTGCACCAGCAACTAAAACGCGTGAGCATTGAGCTCTATAAACGAGCCCATGAACACGCGGCCGATCGCGGCATGATTCTGGTGGACACGAAGTTCGAATTCGGATTTGTCGACGGCAAGCTGACGCTTATTGATGAAGTGCTCACGCCCGATTCGAGCCGTTTCTGGGATAAGGAGGACTGGCAACCAGGCGCGTTTCCGCCCGCGTATGACAAGCAGCATCTTCGAGAGTGGTTGCTGGAAAGCGGTTGGGACCGCGAACCACCTCCGCCCAACGTACCTTCCGACGTTCTCGACATGACTCGCCAACGGTACGTGTCTGCGTACGAACGGCTCACCGGCCAATCGTTCGGTGCCTGAGTCGTCGCGCCTTCCCCGTGAAATAGAATCGTGAGTTCATGGCACAGTCAAGAAACAGAGTAGCTACATCGCGCCCCGACCATCGGCGCGGCATGACACGATCCCAAGTTCGTGAGGAACGCCGAGCACGTAGCAATCGCCGCAAACGCCGCAAACGGACGGTTCTCATCGCCTTAGGCTCGGTCGGAGCCGTCTTCATCATCTTCGCTCTAGTGTTCCAACAGGGATTCGTGTCGAGAGACACTCAGTTGGCTGGTGAACGCGGACCTTACAATGCCGGTGGTCCGGTAGACGAGGACCCCGACGACGGTCGCGCCCATGTGCCCGATACGATCGTTCCTGAAACGCTTTACAGCGTCTACCCGCCAACGTCGGGCCCACACTGGAATACCCTCGGGAGCCAAGCCAACAACTTCGAGCGTGCTCCCGCCGCATGGGGACCGTACGAACGAGTGATTCCTGATCAAGTCCTGATCCATAACCTCGAACACGGCGGAATTGGGATGCATTACGACACCACGAAGTGTTCCGGTGATGGTTGCACCGCGATCGCAGAAAAGTTCCAGGAAATCGCCAAAGAGTGGAACGAAGACGACACTTACACGGGGTTCATAATCTCGCCCTACCCGTCCACTAACACCGTGATCACGCTCACGGCCTGGCGCCACCACCTGCGGTTGGATGAAGTCGACGAACCAAAGATATTGGAATTCATCGACGCGTACTTCGACCGTGGATTCGAACCTCAAGTCGCTGGTATGACTCCGGTCAGGTGATCGCCGTCGGATCGACATGAGCGGCACGTATCTCGCCCATATCCGCGTCTACTTCAAACCGGGCGTCCACGATCCCGAATCCGAGACGATCAACCGCGCGCTTGGGCGAATGGGTTTCGATCAGATCGCGTCGCTGAATGCTGGCAAGTTCTTCGATGTTCGCATTGAGGCCGACGACGCTGATGATGCATCCCAAACGGCGCGTCAGATGTGTGAAACCCTGCTCGCAAACCCGGTGATCGAGACTTATTCAGTCGAAATCGTCGATTGAGCCGCGTCGTCGTCGTTAATCGGCATCGCTTCGACGTTCTTTTGCCGTAACGCCGTAGCCATTGCAGTGGCAACTATGCCAGCTGGTGCCGCCACGATGCCCAATCCGCAAAGGACCACGATCGCGGTCATGATCTTGCCGCCGATCGTAATCGGGTAGATGTCTCCGTATCCCACCGTCGTCAACGTCGCTACGGCCCACCACAACGCATCTCCCAGATGACTGAACTGCTCTGGTTGTGCGGCGTGCTCGAAGTGGTAAACCCCAAACGCCGCCATAAAGATGAGCAATCCCGTCACATTGACAAACATCACGATCTCGTCCCGCATCGTGGAGAACGATTTGGCGAGCGTAGCCAAAGCGCTGCTGTACCGTGCCAACTTCAAGAGCCTGACGATCTGTAGCACTCGCAATAATCGCAGGAAAGCGAACTGTGGCAACGCCGCCAAACCGGCAACGACGGCGATCAAGTCGATGATTCCGAAGAATGAGAGCGCGTACGCCCGCTTGTCTGGCGCAGTGACCAATCGGACCACGTACTCGATTCCGAAGAATATGACCGCCGCGTACGCGATGTCGTCGACCCAACCGTTTGCCGGACCCCATTTCGCGTGCAATAGCGCCGGAATGTCGGTATCAAGGGTTGAAACGAACGCTGCAGCCAGTATGACGATGATCGACACCCAATCGAGTATCGATCTTCCTCGCTGGGTTTGATCTTGCATAGTCGTCCTCCTGACGATCCGGGTAAATCAAACGCGATAACCTGGCCCCCTCACGAGGCAACTATCGCAGGTAACGAAGAAGATACGGGTGTCGGTTAGCTCGACACGGTGCCCTTGGTGCTCGGCACAACCCCGGCCGATCGATCATCGGCGGATGCAGCTTCGCGGAGCGCCCGAGCGAACGCTTTGAATGCCGATTCGATCATGTGGTGCTCGTTTGTGCCGCGCAGGACCGTCAAATGCAGGTTGAAGCGCCCTTCGTAGGCCATCGACTCGAAGAAGTGGCGCGCCATATCCGGCGAAAAATCACCAGCGTTGGATTTAGATCCCATGTCGATCACGGGATATCCTCTGCCACTCAAATCAACGACAGCGTGCGAAAGGGCTTCGTCGAGCGGCACGTGCTTGCTGGATATCCTCACGACCCCGGCGCAATCACCCAAAGCCTCAGCTATGCACCGACCGATTACGATGGCCGTATCTTCAACAGTGTGATGCGAACCTGTCTCGATGTCGCCTGTTGCAGTTACCGACAAATCCATCATCGAGTGCTTGGCGAGCGCGTGGAGCATGTGGTTCATGAAACCGATCGGTGTGTCGATTTCGGCAACGCCCTGCCCGTCGATATTGAGGCGAACTCGAATGTCCGTCTCGCCAGTTTCGCGGGATATCTCTGCAATTCGATCGCTCATAACTGCACCTCAACCCTCAATTATCGAAACTCGACGCGCCTCAATCCCCAGATTTCGGTGCATCTGAAGTGCTCAAACAAGCTCTTTGAGAGCGTCAATCACGATGTCGTTTTGCGGCGGCGTACCGACGCTGACGCGGATTGAGTTCTCCAAACGATCCCCGCTGAATTGCCGTGCGAAGACGCCCCTGCGCGCGAGGAAATCGTAAACTTCGTCTCCACTGAAATCATCGAATTTCATCAGTAGGAAATTCGCATCTGATGGCGAATAGCTGATGCCGTTGAGTTCGTCAATCACCGCTTCTACACGCTTACGCTCGCTCGTCAACGTGTCAATGCGAGCCAATAGCTGGTCTTTGTGCATTAGAGCGGCGAGAGCCGCAGATTCAGCGGCGATATTCAAGTTGTAAGGCTGCTTGATGGTCATTAGATGATCGATGATCAGTTCTGACCCGATGGCGTATCCAACCCGCAGTCCAGCGATGCCCGCCCACTTGCTGAACGACCTGAGCACCACTAGGTTCTCATACTCGTCTAATAACCCTGCCGTAGTTTCGCCGCAGAACTCGTAATACGTCTCGTCCACCACCAGTACGATCCCGGTGTCGAGGATCGCCCGTGCGTCGTCGTCCGGCAGTAGGTTCCCCGTGGGATTGTTGGGCGAAGCGATGAAGAGTATCTTGGCGCCGGTTCGTTCAATCGCCGCGGTCGTAGCATCGATGTCGATTTCCCAATCGTCGCGACGTGGTACATTGATCAATTCCGCTTCGGAAATCCGTGCGCAGAATTCGTACATGCCAAACGTCGGCGGACAATCGATCATTGTTTCGCCAGGCGCCACGAACAGCTTGGTTAATAGTTCGATGATTTCGTCGCCACCAGAGCCGGCGATGATCTGTGAAGTAGGGCGATCTGTGTAGCCGCTCAGCGCAGTTCGCATCCGAATGAGATCTTGATCCGGATACTCGTGGATGGGCAAGCCGATTAGCGCGTCCGTGATCTCTTGCAGTGGCTCGTACGGATTTTCATTTGCGTTTAAACGGATTACCTCATCGGTTTCGATGCCGGCCGCAGTTGCCAAGTGGTGTGAATGTTGAGCGCCTACGTAACCCTTGGGGTTGTAGAGGTGTGGACGCATCATGTCACGCAAATTTCTCATCATCGCCTGCCTATCAAATTTGTTGATGAAGCAATATTACTTTCGACGCCGGATATCCGACGCGCGAGCGTGCGCTTCGAGCATCTCCAACCGAGCCAGATCGGATGCCGCATGTGTGATGGAATCGAACGTTTCGTCGTCCATATCTAGGAACGGCGTGACCCTAACGAAATCGCGTGACGATAGCGCCGAAGAGAATCTTGCCGATCCGCCTGTCGGCATAACGTGGCTAGGTCCGGCAACGTAGTCTGCCATGACTTCGCCTGATCGCTCACCAACGAAAATACCGCCGGCGTGGCGTGCATTGTCCAAATGTTTCTCAGCACCCGCAAATCCCAAGCAGAGATGTTCCGGCGCATATGCCTCGGCGACTTTGAGCGCCTCATCGATCGTGTCCACCACTACCGCTGCACCTCGTCCAGTTGCCGCAGCCAACGCAATCTCCGCTCTGGGCAACATCTCCAACTGCGTAGCAAATTCGCTTTCTACGGCATCAATTGCTTCCTCGGAAAGTGCGACTAACACTGGTGATGCCAACACGTCATGCTCGGCTTGAGCCAGCATATCCGCGGCCGCTACGGCTGGATCCGAGGAGTCGTCGACGATCACCATTGTTTCCGTAGGTCCATAGATGCCGTCGATGCCAACCAGCCCGAAAACTCGCTTTTTCGCGGCGGTAACCCAGATGCTGCCTGGCCCGCAGATGACGTCGACTTTCGGAATCGACTTAGTCCCAACCGCCAACGCGGCGACCGCTTGAGCACCACCTACCGAGTAAACAGCGTCCACACCGGCCACGTCACATGCGGCCAGCACCGCCGGGTGCGGTTGACCGTCGGTACCCGCAGGCGTTACTACGCACACATCAGATACGCCAGCAACCTTCGCCGGTACTGCTGTCATGATCACAGTCGATGCCAAAGGTGCGGTGCCACCAGGAATGCAACATCCAACCGCCTTTACCGGATGCACCACCTCGCCATAACCCGCCGTATCGTCTCGCCAAGACACAGGCACCGTTCTGCGCTGAAAAGCCGCGACCCTTTCCGCCGCCATCTCTAACGCCTTGAATTCGTTGCCCTGTAGGTGATTCTTGGCAGATTTGATGCGCGAAACAGGAACTGCGAATTCACCTAGATCAACCCCGTCCAGTGCTTTAGTAATTCGTCTGATGAATGCGTCGCCGTGCTCTCGGACATCATTGAGCACACGATCAGCAAAAGCTTCAGGTGTGAGCATCTCGTTGTAGATGCCACCCCCATTGGTCAAGGGGTCGTCGCCCTCTACGAGCGCGCTGCGATTTGAAAACGCCTCCAACGCGGCGTCCAAGCCGTAGATGCGTTTCAGCACTAGTATGACGCCCCTGCGAACTGTTGGAGGTTCTCTAGAAGCCGTGAGTACAGGCCGCATTCACTCTGATAGAGGAATTGCAAATCGTTCACTGCAGTTCCCGTTCCGCCGAGCCTGCGCAGGTTGTCCACTACCCGCAAAACGTCTTTCTTTCGAGTAACGATCTGTACCGCGAACCAACGATTGCCGTCGCTGGTGTACACCCTCGAAACGGTCGGTCCTGCCATTCCTGACAGTTCGGGCGACGCGAGAATCATCTCAGCAATATCGCCTTCGGATTCACCTTTGACGTTCGCTGTCACTCGCCTGTAAGAACGCGACCGCAACCGAGCCTCGATCCGTTCAAGCAATCGGCGCGTGAGATTGAGTTTGTCTTCAGAATCCGCCAGAAGTTCGGCGTTGCCGATCATTATCGCCTGCGATTCGATGGCAACTCCATCAGCCAGCGGCCTCAGATTGTTCTCCCGCAACGTGTTGCCGGTATCCGAGATATCGGCGATTATGTCCGCGTAACCGATGCGCGGTGCCGCTTCGAGCGCTCCGTTGATTGCGACCATCGAGAAATAATTGATGCCGTTGCGGTTGAAGAATCGCTTCACGAGACGTGAGTACTTCGTGGCGACCCGTAGATCCCTGCCCTTCTCGTGAAACTCCAAGCTCAGGTCAGATAGGTCGTACATCGTGGTGATGTCGAGCCAGGAATCTGGCACTGCGATCACCAACCGGGAGTGACCGTACTCCAGATCTGGAGCCACTACGAGCGTGTCGCCATCCTCTAATCTGCTCTCAAGATAGCGATCCAGACCAACGATTCCAAGATCAGCGTTGCCGGAATCGACGATGGTCGTAATGTCCGACTGGCGTTGGTAAATCACTTCGATCCCAGGAATTGATGGAATCTCCGCTGTGTAGCGTCGGGAATTAACGCGACTGACTGCCGCGTCTGAATCGGCGAGCAACCGTGACGCACCAGTCTCCAAGGCGCCTGTCGATGGTATCGCGAGTCTGAGCGTGTCCGTCATTCCGAGACCAACTCATAGGTTCCGAGGTCTTCATCAACGATCTTGACCTTGACGACTTCGGCGCCGCCCAACGATTCGGCGATGCATTCGACGTCGGCATCCGGTTCGAAAATACTCACGACTTGATTGCCGCGCTCTAACAACTCGGTTGCGGCACTGAGCACCAAGTCAGCGGAAGCGTCGTTCACGGGAACGAGCACGACATACCCACTGCCCTGTTCGTTCCTGTCAACGTCGGCTGTCAACTCCAGGATCGTATCGAGGTTCAATGCGAATCCGAGCGCCGGCAGGTCGGAAGCCGAACCCAGCGACGCAGCTAGTCCGTCATAGCGACCTCCGCCGCCGATCTGAACCTTCTCGTCACCCAAATCCGCGCAAACTTCGAAGATCATTCCCGAGTAGTACGCCATTGAGGTAGCCAATCCGAAATCGACGGCGATTTCGATGTCGTTCCCCGCTGACTTTAGGGCTGATTTGATGATCGACTCAAAGTTCTGCGCGCTAGCAGTAGGCCCGATGCCGTGGTCTAACAGCAACTCTTTGGCCCGTTCGATGGCGTCCGGACAATCCACTGTTTTGGCTTCACTCGAAACGTTTGCAAGATCTCCCATAAGCGAGAGGGCTTCAGCAAAACCAGCGTTGTTGACGTTGCTTTCTAGCTTCCTGCGGAGACCTGCAACCACTGCATCGGTTGATCGACTAGGGTTTTCCGACCCATTGGGAAGTTGGATAGAACCCGATGCCAGACGCGATAGGAGGTTTGCCGCGGATGCTTGGGTTTCGACGCCGATATTCTCGTTTGTCGGCTTTAACCCGAGCCGAATCGCTTCGTTTTCGACCGCGTCGCCACCATTATCGGTTCGTCCTAGCGTCGACACGTGATCCGCCAGGAATGCCCTTGCGCGATCGGAGAGATTGAACTGCGCCAAAACCTCCCATATCAATCCGACGTGTCCAATACGTATCGAGACACGCTCGATGCCGAGCCTTCGCGCCAGAGTGTAAGCGGTTGCAATAATCTCGCCATCCGCAGCCGCTTGCGATGCTCCGATCAACTCGGCCCCGACTTGGACGAACTGACGTTTACTTGGCACTAAACTAGGCGGGGCATCATACGGACGCTCCGAGTAACGAAATATCGGCGAAGCGTATTGATAACGCCAAGGCAACGGCTTCTGGTCGTTTTCTAATGCGTGACGTATTACGGGAGCGGTCAACTCAGGCCTGAGGCTTATCTCGCTGCCATCTGGCGCGGTGAAGTCGAAGAGTTGACTGGACAGCAATCCCCCCGAACGCCTCAGGAACAGTTCGGTCCGTTCGATGAGTGGCGTTTCGATAGGTTGATAACCGCGGGCATACAGTACATCGCGCGCGTTACGAATCGCACCATCGATGCGTTCGAAATCACTCCCGACTCGGTCATCGAATCCAGGAGCGCGCCGAATCTTGCCGTTACGACCCATGATTGTTTCGTTTCGATATCAACGCGTAAACTGTCGGAATCGAAATCTGCGATTCCATTGCGAATTCCGCACCTAAAATGCCCGAACGCGCGTTACCCTTTCATTGGAGATTCTAATCTCCGCAAACAATACACATTGATGACGATGGTTGTTGCACCGACAAGCCTCATTCGATGACCACTCAAACTGTCACCGAGAAACGAACGATCTTGGTCATCGAAGACGATGCCGCGATGTCACAGCTGATCCAGCTGTATCTCGAACACGAGGGTTACGAGGCTGTCGTCGCACCCGATGGTCACGCAGGACTTGACTTAGCCCATTCCCGCGCGCCTTCTTTGATCATCCTCGATATGATGCTTCCGGGGATAGATGGCAGTGAAGTCTGTCGCGTGTTGAGAATGGATTCGGACGTTCCAGTGATCGTGGTCACGGCGAGGGTCGATGAGGAGGAAAGGCTGGCGGGATTGGACTTGGGTGCTGACGATTACGTTACCAAGCCCTTCAGCCCTCGGGAACTGATGGCGCGGGTACGGGCTGTGCTACGTCGCACGGCACGAGAATTGGGTAACGAAGAGCAACAGTCTGGCATGATAGCGGCAGGCCCTTACACAATCGATCTTGACGCTCGTACAGTTCAAGTATCTGGCGAAGACCTCACTCTAACCCCAACCGAGTATCGATTGCTCGTTATGTTCCTCCAGTCGAATCGTCGCACATTAAATCGAATGCACATCATCGGAAACGCGATCGGGTACGACTATGACGGTTTCGATCGCACAGTTGATACCCATATATCGAACCTTCGAAGAAAACTAGAGCGAGCTACGGGGGGTGAACGGCACTTGAAAACGGTCTATGGGGTGGGTTACCGCTTTGAAGTTGCCTGAATGGACAGACACGATCCAATTCCGGTTGTTGGCGATTTTCGCCGCGATGCTGGCTTTGTCGATATTCAGCGTGTCGATGTGGACTACTAACGCAGCACGATTGGCTATTGACAAGTTCGAGCGCGAGATGAACACTGCACGCGAGGAGCGCGCACGGCAACTGCTGCTTGAGGTCTTGGAACAAGACACGAACTTGTACCACCTGGATTACACGGTGCATCAAGTAGCGCGCCTATTCGACAAGCGAGTAGCTGTGTTAGACGGTGAGGGAATAGTTATCGCTGATTCTCATGGTTTTCCTTCCGACGACCAATTTGCAAATGATGAGTTTTCCGACTTATCAAACACGAATGCTGTTGCTCTGGAGTTGGGTGACGCGGCCAATTGCAGCGTCGTGTTCATGGAGCCAGGAGATTTGCCGCATCCCGGATTCAAGTTTCCGATCCATGGCGACATTTTCAGCCAGATGGACTCCGATACGGACGAGGTCGTCATGGTTAACAACGATGGTGGCGGGTCTGATGCAGAACCAGTTCAATCTCAGGGTTCCGACGCGTTGTCACTCGCTGCTCAGAAAATGTCAGAGACTTCATTTCCATCAACCGGCCTGACAGGCTCTGCCTTGGACAGCCTTGCCTCAGCTTCAGCGATGGAACCCACACTGAGTGCTCTGCAAGACGAACTCCGGAGATCATTGGTGATGGGCGGGATCGCAGGTGGTGCGGCTGGCATGTTGCTCATCATTTTTCTGACTCGCAAAGCCTTCCACCCGATGCGAGATTTAGCGGAAGCTGCTGAGAAGCTCGGCAAAGGCGACCTCGACCAACACGTCGATACCGCCAACCGAGGTGAGGTCGGCAGACTTTCCACAGCTTTCAACACGATGGCATCTGAGCTCCAAACCGCTGAAATACGCAGACGCAGATTGACCGCCGACATCGCCCATGAACTCCGCACGCCGTTGGCGAATATCCGCGGGTACTTAGAGGCGGTTAAAGATGGCGTGGTCAAATCTGAAGATCAAACTATCGACACCCTTCACCTGCAAACCCTCCATCTATCAGCATTGGTCGACGATCTGCGACTAGTGGCGATAGCAGACGCAGGAGCGTTGAATCTGGACAAACAACCGGATCGCATAGATACGGTGGTCGCTGGCGTCGTTCAGGCTTTTCAACCGCGGGCGATCGATGCAAACATCCAGTTGAGATGCGAATTCGACGCTGAGTTGCCGCTGGTGGACATTGATCGAACGCGAATGACACAAGTCGTCGAAAACCTTTTGAACAACGCGTTTGATCATTCAGATGAGGGTGGCAACATCGTTGTGCAGGTGCTGCGCCAAGATGCCACCCGAGGTATCGAAATGAACGTGATCGACACCGGTTCGGGTATTCCCGATGAAGATATCGATCAAGTCTTCGAGCAGTTTTACCGAGTAGACAGCTCACGCACAAGGACCACCGGAGGCGCCGGACTAGGGCTTACTATCGTCAAAAGGCTGGTTGAAGCCCACGGTGGCGAGATCAGAATCGAGAGCAAACTCAATGCTGGTTCAACATTCACCGTTTCATTGCCGGGTTCGATGACGAGCGCCGTTTCGGGTTGAAGGAACACCCAAGAAAACTTCAACCTCTTCCTCCGCCCGTGCACTCTGGATAATCTGATATGTCATTTCGTCAGAGCGCAGACGCGATAGTAATCGGTGCCGGCGCAGTTGGCTGTGCTATTGCCCTAAGTTTGACGCGTCGAAACCTAAAGCCAATAGTTATCGACCGAGACGGCGTCGCGTCCAACGCGTCCGGATTTGCATGGGGTGGGCTCTCTGCCCACTTTGGGAGCGGCGTTCCTGGACCTATGACGCAGTACTACCGTGACGCAATCGCGATGCACTTAGACCTTTACGGTGAACTCCGCGAAAGAGCATCATGCGATTGGCAGCTGCACAAGGTGAGGTCGCTATCGCTTGCCGCTGACGAAGCCACCGCTAACGGGTTGCAGTCTGATGTCGAGTGGATGTGTTCCGAAGGATTCGAAGCCGAGATCATCGACGAGCAAGAAATCTATTCTTTGGAGCCTGCGATCCGGCCGGGAATGTTTGCTGCTTCTGTTGTCAACTCAGGTTGGGAACTTGATTGTTTGTCATACACGCAATCGCTGGCGTCTGAAGCCATGACGAGTGGAGCCGAGTTC
Organism: Dehalococcoidia bacterium; assembly: GCA_965204425.1. Taxonomy (GTDB): domain Bacteria; phylum Chloroflexota; class Dehalococcoidia; order Lucifugimonadales; family Lucifugimonadaceae; genus Bin127. Next base: position 770,479 of record OZ241990.1, on the reverse strand, counting down.
GTTGATGGCGAAGTGAGAAAAATCAGATCCGAAGGTGGATCAGCAAAGTGCGTGGTACTCACGAACGAAACCCACTTGGACGCTCCGGTCATCATCGTAGCTACTGGGCCTTGGACTCACGAAATCAACGGTCTGCCTCCCCTTCCGATCAAACCGATCAAGGGCGAAATCTTGCGCCTTTCCCGTCCCGGCGTCGACCTACAAAACCGAGTGGGTTTCAACGGCTTCAACGTTGGACGCAAACTCGACGGTACTGTATGGGCGGGGACTTACGAGTGGGATCGTGGCTTCAACAGAGGAGTAACCGATGAGGGACGCGAACACATCTTGAATGGCGTAACCGATTATTTGCCTTCGTTAGCAGATTCACCGATAGTCAAATCGACCGCATGCCTGAGGCCGGTCGCTTCGGACGGCCTTCCGATTGTCGGCCCTTCAAGCGCGACACGTGGCGTCTACTACGCGAATGGTGCTGGCAAGAAAGGCATTTTGCTGTCACCTTTGATGGCCAAATGGATCACCGATCTTATCGTTGACCGAATAGCACCTCCCGAAACTGTAGCCGCAACGAGATTCCCCTCGATATAGCGCCCGAATATCCGACTGCGACCTTGAACACGCTGTGAGTTGATGGCGTTTTCCGGAACCGAAATTCTCGCTGGTATATTTGTAACCAAATCTGCTACTGTCGCACTCAAAACGCGAGCCCTTGCCATGACCCAGGAATCATCGACCAAATACGAAAGCACGAAACACGAGCGCGCCCACGGGTTCTACAGCACCAAGTATGGCGACGCGTTCGAGGATTCCATGACTCGTGGGAAACTCCGGAATTTCAGGGCTCCCGTCGATGTTGATGACTTGGATTCAGAGGAACGCCGTGAATTCTTCCGTGAAGGGGCATATCCGTACCAGAGAAAGATAAGTCTCGACGCCTATTACGAGCACAAGTTCCCGCTGCAAATCGAGTTGGTAAAGATGCAGAACTGGGTGCGAGAAACAGGCGAAAAGGTCGTCATCATCTTCGAAGGCCGAGACGCCGCTGGCAAAGGCGGCACGATTCGGCGGTTCATGGAGCATCTCAACCCCCGAGGTGCCAAGGTCGTCGCGTTGGAAAAACCGACCGATGAGGAAGCTGGACAGTGGTACTTTCAGCGTTACGTGCGTCACTTGCCCACTGTCGGCGATCTGGCGTTGTTCGACCGCTCTTGGTATAACCGAGCGGGCGTCGAGAAGGTGATGGGTTTCTGCACTGAAGAGGAGTACGACGATTTCCTTCGGGACACACCTCTAATCGAGGAGATGTGGGCGAACTCCGGGATCCGGATCATCAAGCTCTACTTCTCGGTCAGCCGAGTCGAGCAGGAACGCCGTTTCAAACGTCGCCAACGCGATCCGTTGAAGCAGTGGAAACTAAGTCCAGTCGATTTAGCCTCGTACCACCGCTGGGACGACTACACCGAAGCGAAGGAAACGATGTTCTTTCACACGCACACGGATTTTGCCCCTTGGTACGTCATCAAGTCAGACGACAAGATGCGAGCCCGCATCAATGCGATCCGCCACGTCCTTAACTTGCTCCCGTATCACGGCAAAGACCGTGACGTCGTTTACGGCGCGGACCCTTGGTTGATCGCAAGTGCCGACGAAGTATTCGATGTCAAGGGCAAACCGCGCTTCGAACCCAGTTCGAATGGCACCGCCGCCAAGCAGGAACTCACTGCTGCGACCGCTTGATCGACGCGTACCGTCGTCGATTGCTTTAGCGTTTACTGCGCTGTAAACCCGCCGTCTATCACGAGGTTCGCCCCCGTGATGAACGATGCTTCATCGGATGCTAGGAAGAGAATCGCACGGGCTATCTCGATAGGTTCTGCAAACCTGCCGATCGGGTGCAGGGCAACGATTTTGTCGTAAATTTCCTGATTTTCGCGCGTACCGCGCGTCATCTCAGTAACCGTAAACGCTGGACAGACGGCGTTGACCCTTATATTCGACTTCGCCAGACCATTCGCCATGTCACGGGTCGCGTTCACGACGCCACCTTTCGAATGGGGATAGGGATTGAACCCGTCTGTGATGAAGGACGGATACCCGATCAGGCCCCGTATGGAGGCGATGTTCACGATTGAACCACCGCCCTGCTCCTTCATCTGCTCGGCGGTTTTGCGGGCCATCATCACCGTGCCCTTGAGATTGACGCCAACGACTCGATCCCACCGCTCCTCGTAGCTGATCTCAGGCATCTGTCGATAACCAACACCTGCGCTATTGACTAAGACGTCTACGCTTCCGAACCTATCAGCCGTCGCATCCACGGCAGCGGCGCAACTGTCTTGATCCAATACGTCAAGTTCAATCGCCGTTGCCTCTCCGCCATCCCGAATGATCTCGTTTGCTACTCGTTCTGCCCCTTCGTAGTTGACGTCGGCAACCGCAACTTTGGAGCCTTCGATTGCAAATAGTTTTGATGCGGCTTCCCCGATGCCGGATCCGCCACCGGTGACCAGACTTGCCTTGTCTTCCAAGCGTCCCATTCCGGTCGCACTAGTCGTTTCTGCGCTGGATTTCATGATTTCCGCACCTCCCCTTATTGCGCCGTGTATCCACCGTCGACCGGCAGACACGTTCCGATTACGAACGATGACTCGTCAGAAGCCAAGTACAGAGCTGCGTAGGCGATTTCTATTGGTTCGCCCAGTCGTCCCATCGGGTGCAGCGACTCGAGCACGTTCCTCGTATCGTCGTCGTCAGTCAACGACTGGGTCAATGCAGTGTAGGTAAACCCGGGGCAAAGCGCATTTACGCGCACGCCGCGCTTTGCAAACGCCACACCCATGTCGCGCGTCATCTGAACCACGCCGCCTTTCGAATGCGGATACGGATTGAAGCCGTCACTGAAACCCGCCGTGTATCCGACAAGACCGATGATCGATGCCAAGTTAACGATCGACCCGTAACCGTTGGCGAGCATCACCTGTGATGCGGCATGAGACATCAACATCGTCCCTTTCAGGTTGATGTCAATCACCCAGTCCCATTTCTGCTCGAAATCCCACTCCAACGGTGCTTTGCGCGGCGTCACACCGGCGCTGTTGACCAAGACGTCTACTCCGCCGAAGGCTTCTACGGTTTTGGCGACGACATCGTCACATTCACCTCGCTTCGTGACGTTCACTGAACCTGCTGCCGCTGAGCCACCCCGGGCATTCACGCGATCCGCAACCTGCTGTGCCGATTCCTCATTGAGATCAGCACAAAAAACATTCGCACCTTCGGCGCTGAAGAGCTCGGCACAGGCGGCACCTATCCCCGAGCCACCACCGGTTATCAATGCCGTCCTACGATCAAGTCTGCCCATGTTCGCTCCAGTTATCGATTCTCGATCAGCGTTTGTAAGTGTATTGCCAATCTTGGTCAAACGATAGAATCTCTTATCGTCTCCCCATGACCACCTCCCGCCGCCGACATCGCCCTCGTTCCACCGCTGCCGAGGATCCGCCCCAAGTAACGACTAACGACGCCGATTCGCAAGCGTCGCCGGTCGCCGTGGAGCCGTCTGAAGCCAAATCGGTTGAAGAATTAGGCCTCCAATTCGCGGGGCCACTGCGACGGTTCTACGCCTTCGCCATCGACATCGGAATTCTCTTGATGGTGGTTTTCGTCGCCACACCCGTCTTTGGTGGCACGGAAGGAGTGTTCGCCTTACCAAACGTCCAAACCGGCATCATCGACGTCTTCATCTTCCTCGCTTACTTCATCGTCCCGACTGGCATCTTCGGGCGGACCATCGGAAAGTGGGTCGCGGGCATCTCCGTAGTAGACAACACTGGAAACAAACCCGGCGTCGCGCTAGCTATTCCCCGTGAGATGGTCGGAAGATTTGTCGCCACGATCACTTTCGGCATCGGCATCATCTGGGTTATCTTCGACAAGAATCACCAAGGTTGGCATGACAAGATCGCGGGCACATACGTCGTAGTGATCCCGAACAGCGGAGGTCCGGGTTTCCTTGCCAGAATGTTTGCTCCGCAAGAAGAGAAGTCGAACGAAACCCGCAAACCACGTGTCGGACGTCCCACGACACGCCGTCGACGCAATCGCCGACGAAACTGACAGCCGCAATACTACGGACTCGAAAGGTCACACAATGGCGATATCAAAACTTGCACGAGAACAGATGAAGGCAAGCTCCTGGATTCGTCGCATGTTTGAAGAAGGCATAGAGCTTAAGGCCGTTCACGGTTCAGAAAACGTGTTCGATCTGTCCTTAGGCAACCCACTACTTGAACCACCTGCGGAGTTCAAGCAAGCGATTGCAGAGATAGCCCAAGAGCCAGACAAGGGTCTGCATCGCTACATGCCTAATCCCGGCTTCCCCGAGACCCGCGCTGCCGTTGCAGAAGCCCTTACCGAGGAATCCGGAACCAATTTCGAACCTAGCGACATCATCATGACCGTCGGTGCTGCTGGGGCGATCAACGTTGCGCTCCGAGCCCTCCTGGATCCCGGCGACGAAGTCGTCATTATCGCTCCCTACTTCGCCGAGTACATCTTCTACGTGCAACATGCAAACGGCATCTACCGCGAAGCGCAATCTACCCCCGATTTCATGCCAGATTTCGACTCCCTATCATCAGTCATCAACGAACGAACGCGAGCCATCATCATCAATTCACCGAACAACCCATCAGGGGTCATATACCCGGACGCGGTGATTGCTCAGATCGCCGAACTCATCCAATCCGCGGAAACCCAACACGGGACTGAGATCTACCTGATCACCGACGAACCCTACCGCAAACTGATCTACACCGACCAGCCTTACCCGTTTGTCTTCGATCACCACCCGAGGACGATCGTCGCGACTTCCCATTCCAAGGACTTGGGGTTGGCCGGAGAGCGGATCGGGTATATGGCGGTCAATCCCAACGACCCCGGCAAGGTCGATCTCTTGGACGCATCGGTATTCATGCTTCGAACGCTGGGATTCGTCAACGCCCCAGCGATCATGCAGCGCGTTGTCGCGAATCTGCAACGATCGACCGTCGACATGTCGCAATATCGACGCAAGCGCGACATCATCCACTCTGCCCTAACCGAGATCGGCTACGAAACCAATCTGCCAGACGGCGGGTTCTATCTGTTCCCGAAATCTCCCATCCCTGAAGACACCGAGTTCGTCGAACTTCTCAAATCCAAACTGGTGTTGGTCGTTCCAGGCATCGGATTCGGAATGAGTGGATACTTTAGAGCTTCGTACTGTGTCGAAGACGAAGTCTTGCACGGCTCGCTTGAAGGTTTCGCCGAGGCCTTCAAAGAAGCTAGCGCGTCGAAATAGAATCGATACTCATGCTTGCGAAAATTAGCGCCAGATATAACAGATATAACCGGATCGTCGTACTTGCGACCATGATCTCAGCGGTAGTCGCATTCTCAGTCGCCTGTAGCGGCGACGCTGAACCGACAGCCATCGTCCTGCCCACAGCAACGCCTGGCGCGATGGCGATCACCCCTACTCCGACTGTGTTCCAAGACGGAGATAACGGCAAGGTCCAAGTCGGGTTCAACATTGGCATCCAGGATTATTCCCAGCAAGGTGCAGGAGTTGTGCGTCAGCTCGACCGAGGCACGCAGATCAGGGTTACAGTCCGCCCTGCCCCAGGCACGATCCAGCAGATCAGCATTCGGGAGGGGCGATGCGCGAACCACCGAGACATATCGCAGTTCAAATGGGTTGAAACGTTGGAACCCGCCATCGGTGGAGTTTCAGATACTTATCTCACCGAGCGCCATGTCAGCACCATCCTTGACGGCAACCACTCAATAGCGGTATCGGTTCCCGGCGGAACGTTTTCCCAAGTGGCAACCTGCGGCGATCTACCCAACCTAAGCCACTTGGACTTACCGCCTTCGATCGACGGCTAAGTGCTACTAGCTCAACGGCTCCTTGAGCCCCGAGCCCGTAACGATAACCACCACCCTTGTTTCGCGGTCAAGGTCTCCCCTGTTCACCAGCGCTTCCAACCCGGCGAACGCTGCGGCAGAAGTAACCTCACAGAAGATCCCAGCCTCCGATGCCAACCGCTGCTGCCAGCGGATCATCGCATCGTCCGAAACCGCGATCGCCGTCCCTCCAGAAACTACAACGGCTCGTGCAGCCTGGGTTGCTCGTGGAGGCAAACTAACCGATATACCTGACGCAACCGTCGGTCGTGCCTCTTCAGCAGTCCATTTTTCGTTCCTGATGGCGCGGATCAGTGGTTGAACCGCCTCGGACTGAACACAATGGATGCGCGGACGATTTTCGTCCGAGAAACCGGCAGAACCACCTATCAGTAACGCCCCATTCCCCGCTGGCGCCACAATATCCGAGGCTCCAAATCCAGAATCCGCAATCTCCCAAGCCATTGCTTTGGTACCCTCGGCGAACCAAGGGCTTAGGGCGTGTGAGAGATAAGGGATGCCTTCGCGTGCCGTGAACTCCATCGCCGCATCAGTCGCTGCCTGTCGCGGTCCGTCGATCAGATGCAACTTCGCACCGAATATCTTGATCTGATCTAACTTCCCCTTCGCAGCCGTCGAGGGAGCGAATATGTGCGCACGAATCCCTGCCCGTGCGGCATAAGCCGCCATCGAAGCACCCGCGTTGCCCGAAGAATCCTCCACGAACTCCTCGATCCCCTCCTCAGCCGCCGCAGATACCAAGACCGCACTGCCGCGATCCTTGAATGATCCAGTCGGTGCACAGAACTCCAATTTGGCCGCGAGAGACGCAACTCCTACCTGCTCTGCCAGATCGTCGAGTATCACCAACGGCGAATTACCCTGACCCAGACCCACACATGGATATCGATTCGAGAGAGGTAGCCCAGTTACAGCATCAGCAGCGTCGAAATACCGAATGTCGTAGACACCGCCGCAAAAACAACGCACATTCCGCACTGACGGCCAATCAGCCACCGCAGCACATTCGGCGCAGACCAATTCGAACCGTTTCGAACGGGCGACGAGTATCTCCGACAGCGCACGGCTCAAGAAACCACCTCGTCCGCCGCCTCCGATGCCCCGCTCGGTTCGATCACTGTCAAACCAACACCTTCACGCGCCTTGCCACGACTTACCGCAACTGCACCTCCATCCGAACGCCAGCACGACGATCCCGCCAGCGTCGAATCATCCCCGAATTCGATGATGTTCATACCGCCAGCGACATTTTTCACCATTGTGATGTCGTGACCGATATTCCTCAACGATGTAGCTGCCTCCGTGCCGAACTCCTCCTCCAACTCGACCTCCTGCCCCTGCGTGAACATTCGCGGCGCCTCGACTGCCTCCTGCGGGGTCATCCCATGATCGATGATGTTCACGATTGCCTGTGCCACTGAAGTCCAGATTCGAATACCGCCCGGCAGACCTAGTGCAAACGACGGCCGCGAACCGCGATAGACGATTACTGGTGCCATGCTGCTCGCTACGCGTTTCATCGGCTCGACCGAGTTCGCCAGGTACGGATGAGGATCGAAATTCGCCATCGTGTTGTCCAACAGCACACCGGTACCCGGAACCACTACCTTCGAGCCGAAGATGTGGTTGATCGTCTGCGTCGCCGCAACGATGTTCCCTTCACGATCAGCAGTCGTGATGTGCGACGTGTTGTCCGACTCCGCGAGCTTTGGTGACGCCAAATCGGGCATCACAGTATTCGGGAGGATTTGACTCATCAACTCCTTCGCGTGGAACTCCGACAGCAACCGGTCGAAAGGCATCTCAACGAAATCTGGGTCGGCAAGATACCGGTTGCGGTCGGCGAACACCAATTGCATCGCTTCTGCCATCAAATGGATGGTTGCGCTCCTCCCGAAACCCATTCCTCCGATGTCTCGTAGTTGCAACACGTTCAAGAACTGCATCAGATGAACGCCGCCAGCTGATGAGGGCCTCGGCCCGGTGATCGTGTATCCGCGATACTCTCCTGAAACTGGTTCGTCGCGTCGCACGCGATAACCACGCAAGTCTTCCATCGAGACAACCCCGCCGTGCGCTTGCGAATAGCGCACGATCTCCTCGCCCAACTCTCCGCCATACAGATACTCCGCTCCCTCAATCGCGATCCGCCTCAACGTGCTGGCAAAATCCCGCTGGATGACCAGATCTCCCGGCTTAGGAACTTCTCCATTCGGCATGAAGATGCTGCTCGTCGCGCTGAACTGCCGCATCGCATTGGCGTTGTCTTCGACGAAACCGCAGTAGTACTCGCTGGCCCGGAACCCGCTCTCGGCGTAGCGGATCGCAGGCTGTATCACCTCCGAAAGGCTCAATTTCCCGAAATCCGCAAGGATCTCGCACCATGCCTTCAACGCCCCCGGGACGCCCGAAGCTAACACCCCAGTCTGGTTCAAATCTCCCCGCGCCCGCATATAGTTCGGCCACTCGTCCGAAACCGGTGTGAACATGTCTGTTGTCGCTGCGGCTGGGGCTTGGGAGTAGTTATCTATCGCAATCCTGCGACCATCTGCGAGGCGGATGTTCATGAACCCCGCACCGTAAATACCCATCTTCATCGGTTCAACAACCGACAAGGCGAAGAACGTGGCAACTGCCGCATCGATGGCATTACCGCCCGCCGCCAGCATCTCCGCACCTGCCGCCGATCCCAGAGCCTTCGTCGATGCCACAACGCCGTCATAGCCGATCACCGGACGGTTTTGAGGCGTGAACGTTACGGACGAGTTGGTGCGCCAACTTTGCGATGTCAATGCGCCTGCAGGCATATCGGATTAGCTAGTCCTAGCGGTTTTGTTTGGGTTCCGTATCGACGGTCAAACCCTCTAAACCTTGTTGATGGTACAACCGGGAAATTCGGATTTTTACTATGTATTGCATCTAAGGCGATAATGGAGGTATCAAACCTTTGACCGCTTTCATCTGCAACCCGAAAATCCGGAAGCAATCGGGACATAGGAGAGACCGCAAATATGCCCATAATCACTGTCGAAGGAAGAGTTGGAGCAGGCGCACCCGATCTGGGACGGCTAGTAGCGCGTGAGTTGGAGATCGACTTCGTCGATCGGCTCATCCTCGCCCAGATTGCCCGCCGCGTCAACGCAACAATGCGCGCCCTAGTCGACCAGGAGCGTCGCGTCCCTTCGTTGGTGAACCGTTTAGCGTTGCGTGTGCAACGCGTTTTGGAGCGCTCTGCCGTCGCAGGAATGGGTGGCGATCCCTACTTCGGTCCAGGCGTCGAGGACCTCATCTCCCGTCAATACAGCGAATACGAAGAGGAACCTCACACCACTGCCGAAGAGGTTGACGACGAGCGTTTCATCGCCACAACCCGTGAGGTCATTCAAGATGTCGCCGACCAAGGAAACATCGTGATCCTCAGTCGTGGCGGAGCCGCGATCCTTCGAGAACGCAACGACGTCGTACGCGTCGGGGTCGTAGGGCGAATGGAAGACCGCGCCAAGAGGGTAGCCGAACGCGAAAACATCTCGATGGACGAAGCACGAGACTTCATCGCCCACTCGGATGCAGCGCAGCACCGCTACTTCGAAAAAGCGTTCGAGACGAGTCCGATCGACCCGTTCCTGTACCACTTCATGTTCAACACATCCGACGTGACCATCTCATACGCCGCTAGAATGACCGTTTTGGCCGCTCAATCCCTCGACGACGACGGCAAACTCTAACCGTCATCTAGAATCGCAATAACGCAGTCCGTCCTTCCCGCGCAGGCGGGCGCTTCAGCGGGCGGAACGACCATCCAGAAAAAACCGAAATAGCCCACTCCGACATGCCACCTCGCAATCGAAATCGACGCCGAAGCGGACGCCGTCCCAACGTATTCGTCCAAACAGAACAGCCTTCCGGACGTCAACAGGCCGCTGATGAAGAACAAGCCGAAGTAGTTGCTAGCGAGCCGTCCCCCATCCTCGCTGCCACATCGGCCGCCGTTGCACGACAACGCCCCACAGGCGCCCGCAGGACGCAACGGACCCGCTCAGAGGTCTACGCCCGCACCTTCCCCCGCGAAATTCGCAAAATGGGCATCCTGGCAGTTGGCATCGTCATCGCACTGACCGTCTTCACCGTCGTTCTTTAGACCGTCCCACATGCACTATTCGGTTCGTCGGAGCGATGAACCGAGGCTATTTTCCCACTCACTAGGCTACTGGTGCGATGTTCGCCTCAGTTGTGACCGCGAGTTTTCGGTACGCCGTAAAATCAATTCATCCCCATGGCTAGCTCGCCGACAACCGATTCCCCCTCCCGCGCCGATCTCTTCGCGGAGCGTTTGGCGGCCGTACCTCGTGAGCCGGGTGTGTATACGATGCGGGGCAAGAGCGGCCAAATCCTATATGTGGGCAAGTCCGTCAGCCTTCGCAACCGTCTCCGTTCGTATTTCTCGAACGAGACTAAGCTTACTGGCAAGACGAAGCGGCTCGTCAAGCTGATCCACGATTTCGACTACATCGTTGCTGAGTCAGAGCGCGAAGCTCTACTGCTTGAGAACTCACTGATCAAGCAGCACAAACCACGTTTCAACGCCCGGTTGAAGGACGACAAGACCTACCCGTACATCAAGGTCGATCTTGAAGACGAGTTTCCCCGCGTTTACTTCACCAGACGGCGCTCCAAGCGTGATGGTGCGCGGTATTTCGGGCCTTATGCTTCTGCCTACTCCGTTCGAACCACGCTTGACCTCCTGAAAAAGCTGTTTCCATATCGCTCCTGCACGATGAAGATTACGGGCGAGGAGGAGCGGCCATGTCTTGAGTACCACATCAAGCGCTGCGTCGCTCCGTGCACCGGTTTCGCCGATAAGGAGGAGTATGACAAGGTGATCGACCAGGTCATCTCGTTCCTTCAGGGAGATACGAACAAGGTCGTCGTAGACCTCCAAGAGTCGATGGCCGAAGCGGCCGAAAACCTCGAGTTCGAACGCGCCGCGGCGCTTCGAGACCGCCTCAATGCCATGAAGATCGTTTACGAGGATCAAAAGGTCGTCGGGATCGGACAGGAAGACATGGACGTTATCGCCTGTGAGAAAGGCAGCGACGAGGCGTGGATTGATGTCTTCTTCATCCGCAGAGGCAGCATGGTGGGTCGTGACAACTTCATCATGGCCGGCACGTTTGACGACAGCGACTCCCACATCATCGGCAAATTCATTGAGCAGTTCTACATCGCTGGCAACCCTCATATGCCTCGACGCATCCTCACCCAGACCGACGTTGAAGATGCAGCCGTTTTGCAGGAACTCCTGAACGAGCGACGTGGGGCCAAGATGGAGATCAACGTTCCGAAGCGAGGTGCCAAGCGAAAACTCGTGGATATGGCTCGTGAGAACGCTGTACAGGGGCTTCAGCAGCTCAAACTGAAGTGGCAGTCCAACTCGGATTTGATGGGGCGTGCTTTGGATGATCTCCAAGAGGCGTTGAGCCTTCCGAACCGGCCATATCGGATTGAGTGCTACGACATTTCACATATACAGGGCACTTCTTCGGTGGCTGCGATGTCGGTGTTCGAGAATGGAGCGCCTGCGACCTCGCAGTATCGACGATTCAGGATCAATACGGTTGAAGGAAACGACGATTTTGCTTCGATGCGTGAGGTCTTGACGCGGCGATTCAAGCGTTTGAATGCTGCTCGTGAGAAGTCAGCTACTGAGAGCGATCCTACGAAACCTAGCGATTCCTTTGGAATAACGCCCGATCTAGTGCTGATTGATGGCGGTAAGGGACAGCTTTCGTCGGCTGTTTCGACGATGCTGCATCTTGGTGTGGCGGATATTCCTCTCGCTTCTATCGCAAAGAAGGAAGAGGAGCTTTTCACGCCGGATAGTTCGGATCCGATACGGCTGCCACGCAATGCGCCGGCGCTGTTTGTGTTGCAGCAGGTCCGGGACGAGGCTCACCGTTTTGCGATCACTTATCACCGCAAAACGCGGGGGCGAACGTCTCTTAAGTCAGCTCTGGATCTCGTACCGGGGGTTGGGCCGTCGCGGAAGCGCGCGTTGATGCGGCGTTTTGGTTCGGTGAAGGCTATACGGGAGGCTACGGAGATCGAGTTGGCTTCGACGCCTGGGATGACGCAGCGGTTGGCTGAGAAGATTAAGGACTACTTGTAAGTCCACTACGAAAATCTTCGCCACGCCTGTTGCGAAAAACAACACCTGTCCGATATAATCACTTCAACGACAACGCAAATTCCGTATCATCTTGAGTCACATAACGAGAAAATTCATTGACCACAGCCACACAAGAAACTGAATTCGATATCTCAGCTAGGCTCGTCCGTATCGAGACGCGTCTTGATGGGATGGCGACGAAAGAAGACCTTGCCAGCTTGGCTGGCGAGCTAAGAACTGAAATGGCGACGCGTTTCGGGGAGCAAGACGCGAAGATGGAAGCGCGGTTCGGCGAGTTGGAAACCAAAATCACCGCACATCACGGCGAACTCAAATCCGACGTAGCTGGCCTAAGAATCGACAACGCTAACCTGAGAGCCGAAGTGGTCCGCTGGATCGTCGGAACTGTCGCAGTAAGCTCCACGATCGTCGCTTCCTTAGTCACTGTCATCGATCGGCTGCTAGGCTGATTTAGCAATCGAACCGAAATAACGCTCGATTCACCGATTGCCAATCAGGCGGTCGCGTCTGGTTTCCAAAGTTCCGATTAGGACGTCTAGGTTTTCGGGGGTTTCGCGCAGTCGTAGGGAGCCGTCGTCGTAGCGGAATTCGATCCAGCCGCGTGGGAGGGGTTCGGTTTCTTCGGAGGTGTGGCTTTCGTGGTTTGATACGGCTTCGGGGTCGAAGGATTCGTCAAGATATTCCCTAATGCCCTCGAATATGCGCTCAACTAGGGGTAGGCGGCGCATCACTTCGCCCATTTCTGCGCCGGTGATTTCTTGGAGCAGAACTGCTAGGACGCTGTGGTCGATGGTGGTGTTGCCGATTTTTTCGTGTAGTTCGTTGAATAGGGGGACGGAGGCGGCTAGGCGCTGCATGATTGCGGCGCGTTGTGAGAGGCTGGCGACTTCGGAGATGCGGATGCCGTCTTCGGTTAGTTTGAGGACTCCGCGGCCGGAAACCAGTCCCCACATGCGTAATGCTCCGATTCGTGAGGCGAAAGCGCCTCCGGAGGAGGACATGCCGAGCACGATAGCGAGGCCGTCTCTGCGGACCTCTCCGCCGAGATCGTCGTAGATTCGGCGCGCCAAATCGACGGATTCGTCGAGTCCGGCCTCGGGAAATTCGGTTTCGGCGAGTTTGGCCATGTTTTCATGTTTTGCTGAAGTTGCCGCGGCTCGCGGCAATTTGCGGCAACTTTCGGCAAGTTTACAGCAATTTGAAGGGGAAGTTGCCGCAAAGTTGCCGCTGAAACGGCAATTTGGCGGCAACTTGAGTTTTTGACGAAGTATGAAAAGAGTCAGGTGCTGTTTTGCCACGGTTGTGTTTTGGGGATGATGAATCCATTCATTGGGTGAGAGGCCGGTCGCGACTCGGATCTGACCCGAGAGAGTGCTCTCCCCTCGAGACGGTCTGGTGGGATTCGGAGCTACGCCAAATGCCATTGACAATTGGTGAAGATTTGGGTGGGGGCGCGTTGTCAGATGGCCGATGACCGGTCAGGCGGCGATCAATTCATTAGGGATCGTGGGTGTGAGACTGGAGATCCTTGACCTGGTTGGGTTCCGAGTGATTTCGGGGTTCGAGCCGAGGTCTAGGGTGTGGCAGGCTTCGTTGTGAGCCTCGAAGAGCGTTGGAGGGGTGATTTCGAACTCGGATTGGCGTTAATGCAGGGAGATATGCGACGGTGATTGGGTATGGCGATGCGGTGGTGGCGGAAATTGCATTTAGGCCGTGCGGGCATGTAATTGTGGGTAAATGGCCTTAAATTGCTCACAAAACGCCGAATTTTTTACGTAAAACTATGAGGTTGATTTTGGGACTAAATGACCGAACTGGAATGAACTTAATATAACCCGAACTTGAACATAAAAAACGGCGGGGTTATGGTGTGCCCCGCCGTTGGTTATTAGCCTCTTTCTTCGAGAAACTTAGTTTTGGTCTTCGGTGGTGCTCGCGCCACCCATGACGTTGCCGATACCGGACATGAGCTTGGTCATCTCCATGGGGAGGACGAATTTGGTGGATTCGCCGGCTGCCATCTCCTTGAGGGCGTCCATGTACTGTAGGGTCATGGTGTTTCCGCCGAGGCCGCTGGCGGTGTCTTGGATTCGTTGCAGCGCGTCGGCGAATCCGTTGGCTCTCAATACGGCTGCCTGCTGGTCGCCCTCGGCTTTGAGGATCTCGGCCTGTTTGTCGCCTTCGGCTCTCAGGATCTCTGACTGCTTCTCCCCTTCCGCGACGGTGATGGCGGCTTCTCGCTGGCCGTCGGCTTCGAGGACCATGGAGCGCCTCATGCGCTCTGCGGACATCTGGCGGGTCATCGCGGCTTGGATGTCGTTGGGTGGTTCGATCTCGCGAATTTCAACGTTTGTGACTTTGATTCCCCATCTGCCGGTCTCCTGATCGAGGCGGGTTCTGATGAGTTCATTGATTCGCTCGCGTTGTGAAAGGACTTCGTCGAGGCTGATATCGCCGACGACGGCGCGCAGCGTGGTTGTGGCGAGTCCGACGACGGCGGAGGTGTAGTGTTCGACCTCGAGCACTGCCCTCTCGGCCTGGTTGATGTCGACCCTCATGTAGACGAGGAAGTCGATGTCGATGGGTGCGTTGTCCTTGGTGATGTTGGTTTGGCGCGGAATCTCGAGGACGGCGGTGCGGGTGTCGACCTTTTGGATCTGGTGGATGACGGGGATGGCGATTACGATGCCGGGGCCCATCATGCCCTCGAACCTGCCAAGGCGGAAGCGCGCTACCCTCTCGTAGTCGCGGACGAAATTGATTAGACCCATGATTTGCTCCTTGTGTCGGCATAGCGGAGGTTTCGAACCGTCGCCCACGGGCAGGTTTGAAACCTGCCCCTACGCATTGTGAAACCTGCCCCTACCATGTTGGTAGGTTATCGCAGTTGGTGGTTGAGGTTGATCTGAATCGTTTTACGAAGGATATGGTCGAAAAGTTGCGTGCGGTAGGTGGTTTGTAGGGGCAGGTTTCAAACCTGCCCTTACCGTTTGTTGTTGGCAAAGGGATTGGAACGTGGCCGAGCCGTCGATGATGTTTGGTACATTAGAGCGAATTTGTGTTAGGATCGTTACGAGTTATTGATGGTGTATGTTGGAGTTGATTTGTCATGTATGAGGTAGAACGGGTCAGGCGGCGGTCGCTGCGGTTGCCTGCTTACGATTACGCGCAGGCGGGTGCCTACTTCATTACGATCTGTACCCGTAATCGGGAGCGTGTGTTAGGCGAAGTGGTGGATGGTCGAATGCGCCCGAACGAGTTTGGTGATTTGGCGGGTCACACGTGGGAAGGATTGCCGCGTCATTATCCGGGTGTTCGATTGGACGCGTGGGTAGTTATGCCGAATCATTTGCATGGCATATTGATGTTGGATGATGCGGGTAGCGAACGGGTGCAGAGGGTAGATTCGATACCGGACCACACCGGTGTTAGAGGCGAGGAGGTGGTTGGTGGCGCGCCGAGGGCGGGTTTGAAACCCGCCCCTACCAGTCGGCATGGTGTTCCAGAGATTGTGAGGGGTTTTAAAACGTTTTCGGCGCGGCGCATCAATGTCTTGCGTGGAACGGTTGGAGTGCCGTTTTGGCAACGTGGTTATTTCGAACACGTTGTTCGTGACCAATCGGGATTGGACCGGATACGTCGGTATATCGAGGAGAATCCATTGCGATGGGATATAGATCCGGAGAATCCTCAGGTGGAATGACCGGGTGTTGGCGGCGCGTTGGCCGCGGGCGGGTTGTGGTTTGGCGAGGGCGGGTTTGAAACCCGCCCCTACCGTTGATGGTGCGTTGGCCGCGGGCAGGTTTGAAACCCGCCCCTACCGTTGACGGTGCGTTGGCCGCGGGCAGGTTTGAAACCCGCCTCTACCGTTGACGGTGCGTTGGCCGCGGGCAGGTTTGAAACCTGCCCCTACCGTTGATGGTGCGTTGGCCGCGGGCGGGTTTGAAACCCGCCTCTACCGTTGGCGGTGCGTTGGCCGCGGGCAGGTTTGAAACCCGCCCCTACCGTTGGCGGTGCGTTGGCCGCGGGCAGGTTTGAAACCCGCCCCTACCGTTGACGGTGCGTTGGCCGCGGGCAGGTTTGAAACCCGCCCCTACGGTTGACGGTGCGTTGGCCGCGGGCAGGTTTGAAACCTGCCCCTACGGTTGACGGTGCGTTGGCCGCGGGCAGGTTTGAAACCTGCCCCTACCGTTGATGGTGCGTTGGCCGCGGGCGGGTTTGAAACCCGCCCCTACCGTTGACGGTGCGTTGGCCGCGGGCAGGTTTGAAACCTGCCCCTACCGGTCTTCGGGTTCGACCACGAGGGTTACGCCGTCTACTTCGATGATCTTTACGGTTTGATTTACGTCGATGTGAGTGCGGTCGGACGTGTGTGCGGTCCAGTGTTCGCCGCCGGCGTAGATTTCGCCTTCGGGGTCTAGGGTTTTTGTGACGCGGGCGGTGGTGCCGATCAGGAGGTCTGATGTGCCGGTTGGGAGGTAGGAGCCTGGGCGTGCGGCTATGCGCAGTTCTCGGATCAGCCAGATCATGAAGAGGAGGGCTACGACTCCGACGCCTGCGAGTAGCCAGCGGGAGACTTGGATCTGGCCGCCGGGGAGTTCGGGCGCGTCGATGGACGGGAATGGGAACAGGAAGAGTCCGCCGAGGACGAGTGCGATGGCTCCGGCGATTCCGAAGAATCCGAAGCCGGGGGTTACGAATATCTCGGCGGCGAGGAGTGCGAGTGCGAGTGCGATGAGGACAACGCCTGCCCATTGGAACGGGAGCTGCCCTACTCCGGCGAATCCGAGTACGAGGAGGACGACGCCGATGGTGCCGGGGATGAAGGAGCCGAAGTTCCAAAGTTCGACGATGAGGCCGAGTCCGCCGAGTGAGATGAGGAGGTATGCGAGATTGGGGTTGGCGATGACGCCGAGGAAACGGTCCCAGATGCTGTATTCGCTCTCGACGATGCGAGAGTTTAGGAGACCTTCCAGCTTTATCTCGCCGGCTGCGGTCTCGACGGTTCGACCTTCGGCCCAGTGTAGGAGTTCGTCGAGGTCTTGTGCGACGACGTCGGCGATTCCGAGTTCGACCGCCTCTTCGGCAGAGTATGCCTTGGCTTCGAAGACGGTGGCTTCGAGCGCTTCGACGTTTCGCCCGCGTTCAGTCGCGATGCCCCGGAGCAGTGCTGCGGCGTCTTCGTTGGCTTTGACTTGGATGGTATCGCCGAGGTCCTCGCCCTGCCCTCCGACGACGGCGGCGGCTCCGATCTCGGTGACTGGTGCCATTGCGAGGATGTTTGCGGCGGCGCCGATGAAGGTTCCAGCGCTGGCGGCGTGAGCGCCTGAGGGTGACACGTAGACGGCGATAGGGGTGCGAGATTCAAGGATGGTGTTGACCATGCCTCGGGTGGAGTCGAGGAGTCCGCCGGGGGTGTCTAGGACGATGACGACGAGAGTGTATTCGCCTTGTGCGAGGGCCAGTTCACGGGTGAGGTAGCGTTCGGCGACGGGGTCGATTGCGCGGTCGAGTTGGATGATGTAGGCGCCGCGGGCGGTTGTGAGGGACTGGGCTTGGGAGGGTTCGGTGGTGGCGTACAGGGCGAGGAGGCCGAGCGCGATGATGGCTGCCCAGAGAGTTAGGCGGAGGGTTTGCTGGGGGATTTGGGCTAGGGTGGGCATGGTTTGGGGTGGGTGATGTGAATGATAGTGGGTGATGGAATTATCTGAACCGCGGATTACGCTGATTGTGGTGATGGGCTGTGATTGGGAGTTTGGTTGTTTGGGTAGTAGGGGCATCCCCCGCTCTTGTTGTCGGTCGTTTTTGGGCTCGCGCCCCCTTACGCTTTGCGAAGGGGGCGAGTGGGCTTGGTCCGACCGCGGCATGTAGTGGTATGTTTGTGCTATTATTTGGGTTGTTGATATTGGAATTGACAGGAGGTAATTGTTGATGGAGTTGGGAGATCGGGTTGATTTGCCGGGGAAGTTTATGTTGAGTGATCGGGTGGTTGCTCGTCAGGATCCGGTTTGGTTTGCGCAGCGTTTTCTGGGTGTTCGGCCTTGGGGGAAGCAGCGTGATGTTTTGCGGGCGTTGCGGGATCATGATTTCGTGGCGGTTCGTTCGTGCAACGGTTCGGGTAAGACGTTTACGGCGGCTTTGGCGACGTTGTGGTGGTTGAGTGTGCACGATGAGGCGACGGTGATTACGACTGCGTCGTCGGAGCGTCAGGTGAAGGAGATGCTGTGGCGTGAGATTCGGCATCTTCACGGTAAGAATGCGGCTGCTATCGGCGGGAAGGTTACGTCGATGCGTCTGGAGATTTCGGACAAGCGTTTTGCGTATGGGTTTTCGACGGATACGGCTGGTCGTTTTCAAGGGTTTCATAGCGAGAACATTTTGGTGATTGTGGATGAGGCATCTGAGGTTCGGGAGTACATATTCGATGCGATCTTCGGGTGTTTGACCTCAGAGAACGCGAAGATGCTGATGATTGGCAATCCGTCGAACTTGGCGGGGACGTTTTACGATGCGTTCCACACCCATCGTGATCGTTGGAAGACGATTCACATTTCGGCGTTTGACACTCCGGCGTTTCGGGATGTTGTTGGTGAGTCGGAAGGGCATCCCCCGCTCGCTTCGCTCGCGCCCCCTTACGCTTCGCGAAGGGGGCTGAACGGTAATGACACCAGTCCTCCTGGTATGGCTACGCCTAAGTGGGCGGAGATGATTGCGGCGCAGCGGGGAGAAAACTCGTCGGAGTATCAGTTCCGGGTTCTGGGTGAATTTCCGAGCGAGGCAGACGATACTCTGATTTCGCTGCGTCTGATCGAGGCTGCGGTGGAGCGTGAGTTGGTGGATGTGGAGGATCGTGAGCTTGTGATGGGGGTGGATGTTGCGCGTTACGGCGATAATCAGACGGTGGCGATCGTGCGGCGTGGGCCGGAGGTTTTGGAGATCAACGCTTTCGGGAGGTCGGACTTGATGCGCACGACGGGTCGTGTGATGGATGTTGCGCGCCGACATAAGGTGAAGAAGTTGCATGTTGATGAGGTTGGCGTTGGAGCGGGAGTTGTGGATCGGGCGAAGGAGTTGGATGGTGTGACTGCGATCGGGGTGAACGGTGGTAACCGAGCCCGTGATCCGGAGAAGTATCTGAATGTACGAGCGGAGATGTTCGAGGGTCTGCGACAACGGTTTGCGGATGGTGATATCCGCATTCCGGACGATTCGGAGCTGATATCGCAGTTGGCGTCGCTGAGGTTCAGCTACACGTCACGGGGTCAGCTTCAGTTGGAGGGTAAAGACCAGATTCGAAAATCGGGACGGCAGAGTCCAGACAAGGCGGATGCTTTGGCGCTGGCGTTTGCAACCCCTTGGGTGCCGGCTGAGCCGATGATTTGGTTCGCGCCCCGAGAGCGCCAGGAGGCGCTGCTGAAGGTTTACCGTTCGCAGGAATGGCGGCGCCGTCGTGGTCTGAAGGTGTGGTACTGAGGCTTGTCTGCGTTGCGGATTACGCGGATTTTAGTCGCTGCCGGCGGCGCCTACTGTGCCGGCCCAGGCTCCTACTGCCATCATGCCGCCGTCTACGTTTACATACGAGCCGGTCATGAAGGAGGCTTTGTCGGATGCTAGGAAGAGCATGACGTTGGCGATGTCTTCGGGTTCGCCGATGCGGCCTAGGGGGTGGGTTTTGGCGGAGTCGATTAGGCCTTGTTCGAGGTCGTCACCGGTGCCTTCGAGGGCTTTCCAGACCATGGGTGTGTTGATGGTGCCGGGGTTTACGGAGAGGACGCGGATGTTGTCTTTGGCGAAGTCGATGGACATCTGCCGAGTGAGCGAGAGGTCTCCGCCCTTGCTTGCGGCGTATGCGGATACGAAGGGCATGGAGAGTAGGCCTTGGACGCTGGCGACGGAGATGATGACGCCGCCGCCGCGCTCGCGCATGGATGGGACGGAGTATTTGGCCATGAGGAAGCGGCTGCGGAGGTTGATGTTGATGATGCGCTCCCAGGCTTCTTCCGGGAGGTCTACGGCGTCGACGTATGAGGATGGCGGTTGGATACCGACGTTGTTGATGACGACGTCGATGCCGCCGTAAGCGTCGATTGCGGCGTCGACGGTTGCGCGGCAGCCCTCGATGGTGCCGGCGTCGGCGGAGATGTACTGGGCGGTTGCGCCCTGCCCTGTCAGCTCTTTCTCTAGTGCCTCGCCCGCTTCGTCGTCGATGTCCATGATGGTGACGCTTGCGCCGGCTGCTGCGAAGCCTCTGGAGACGCCGCCGCCGATGCCGAGTGCGCCGCCTGTGACTATTACGGATTTGCCATCGTATTCGCCCACTTTGGTTGCTCCGATCTGGTGATGGTTGGAAATGTCTAGGCAATCACGATAACAGCAACGCGGTTGCGGCGTGGGTTTGGGTAAAGGGTGCTTTATTGGTTCTGGATGGACGTTCCGTCCCGCAAGCGGCCCGCGTTCGCGGGAAAGGCGTGCTTTATTGATTCTGGATTCCCGCGTTCGCGGGAATGACGGGGTGCTATTGTGTTGTGGATGTTCGGTATTGCTGCTCGGAAAGGCTAGGAGGAGATTTTTGAAACCTAATCGCATGAAACGGAAGTTAATGGCTGGTGAGCCGGCTTTTGGGGTGTCGGTGATGTTTCCTTCGCCGCATGTTGTGGATATTGTTGGTCGGATGGGGTTTGATTGGGTGTTGATTGATTGCGAGCATGGGTCGATTTCGGTTGAGAGTGTGGAGTTGATGGTGATGGCTGCTGAGGCGGCGGGTTTGACGGCGATTGCGCGGCCAGCGATGAACTCGTTTGAGGCGATTGGTCAGTTGATGGATCGAGGCGTGTCGGGGGTTCAGGTGCCGCATGTGATCACGGCGGAGGATGCGCGGAATGCGGTTGAAGCGGTGAAGTATTATCCTGCCGGTCGTCGAGGGTTGGCTGCTGGGACCCGGTCGTCTGATTATGGTCGTGGGTCTTCGATGTCGGGGTATACCGAGATTTCTAACGATGAGACGCTGGTTTGTGTGCAGATCGAGGATGCTGAGGCGTTGGAGAACGTGGATGAGATTGTGGCTGTCGATGGCGTGGATGTGTTCTTCGTGGGGCCGTCGGACCTTTCCCAATCGTTGGGATATCCGGGGAACCCCGATGCGCCGGTGGTGCGAGAGGCGATGGATCGAGTGTTCGGGACGATTGCGGCGGCGGGAAAGGTTTCGGGTTCGGCTGGGAATTCTGCTGCTACACGACGGTATCTGGATCAAGGTGTGAGGTATCTGTACACGCATCTGACGACGCTTCTGGCATCGGGGTCTGATGCGTATCTGTCTGAAATTACCGGATGAGAGTCACTTCGGGGACAGACGTTGATCAGGGGAGGTTGCGGTATATCATGCAATCACCTTCGATTACTCTGACTTTGGGAAATCTCGTCCCTCTGCCCTCGCCTTGTGGCGAGCCATGAATTGACCACCGGCACCCGCACAGCGCACTCTAGATCCGAGCGCATCCGGCCCTGGTCTTCGTTCAAGCACTACAACTTCTCGATCATGTGGGCCGCTCAGGTCACCATGACAATGGCGATGACGCTGCGGCTGCTGTCGACGAGCCAATGGATCTACGACGAGACCGGCTCGGCGGCGCAGTTGGGCATTCTGGGGGCGGTGCAACTCTTGCAGATGCCTGTCGTCATCTACGGTGGTGCGCTTGCCGATGTGATGAACCGTAAGGTGTTGATGGCGATGACGCAGTCGGTGTCGTTCATCTCGCTAGCGACTCTCACAGTCCTTGCCTACGGCGAGTTTTTGGCGCCGTGGCATATCTGGGTGGTGACTGGTCTCACGGGCATGGTGAACATGCTCGGGAGTTCGGCGCGTCCGGCGATGCTGCCTCGTTGTGTTCCGCGGTCGCATCTGACCAATGCCGTGACGATCTCGACATCGACGATGCAGGTCGCGGCGATCACGGTGCCGTTCCTGTTCGGTCCGCTCTACATCAATTTCGGGATCGCCCCTACCCTGCTCGTCACGACAGCGATTGCGGGGCTCAGCGTTCTTTCTCCGTTGATGATCCGGGCTTCTGGTGCGCCCGAGAGTGGCAGTTCCGGCGGGGTCAAACTCCGGACGATCATCGAGGGTTTCCACTTTGTGCGGACGCATCCGATACTTCCGGGTCTTTACCTGCTTGACATCGGCGTGACGATCGTGAGCTTCTACCGGATGCTGTTCCCGTTCTTCTCGCACGAGCTGTACGGCATGGGTGCGCAGGGAACCGCCCTGCTGACCTCAGCCAACGCACTCGGTGGGGTTTGCGGCAGCATGGTTGTCTTCATCACCGAACGATGGCGGCGGAAGGGGATGATCGTGCTGGTGGCGACGTTGATCTACGCGTTGCTGCTGTTCGCTTGGGGATTCAACCGGGTTGATCTTGTCGATAATCCGAACTTGACGTTAAGCTTCTTCGATTTCTCGTGGACGCTGAACTACATATTCGCCATCGGGCTTGGTCTGGTCGCTCTCCTCGGCGGCACCGACGCTGTCGGGATGACGATGCGGCAGGCGTTGGTGCAGTTGACGGCGCCTGACAACATGCTGGGTCGGGCCAGCAGCGCGCACTCCTTCTCGGCGATGGGTGCGAACCACTTGGGTCAGATGGAGGTTTCGTTCGTCGGAGGGATTATCGGCGCGGGGAACGTGATTATTGTGGGAGGTGTTGTATCGGTGATCGTGGTGTTCGCGATTTGGCGACTCGTCCCTGGCATCAGGAACTATCGGTATCGGCCGCAGCGTAGGCCGCAGACGGGGGGATAGGGGCATCCCCCGCTCGCTTTGCTCGCGCCCCCTTACGCTTCGCGGAGTGGGCATCCTGTTGGGCAGGTTTCAAACCTGCCCCTACCGATGGGATTAATATATCGATACAAGCGCCGTTGAACTGCCCGGTTCAAGGAGGTAGCCATGAAATTGCGAATAATGTTTGAACCTGATGAGGATGGGTGGATCACAGCATATTGTCCTGACCTCCCCGGTTGCGTGTCTCAAGGCAAAGGCATCGCCGACGCGAAAACCAACATAAAGGAGGCAATCGAACTTTATCTGGAAGTCGTTTTAGAAGAAGCTATAGCGGAAAACCTGAAGAAGCATCGAGAACGTGTTCCAGAAAGCCCTCAAACCTCATCTAACGGTCATGTTGAAGGTCATTTTCGGCTAGAAGCCACCGTCTGAAATGGCGCAACTTCCAGTTGTATTCGGCGACGAATTCGTGCGGGCGATGGAGGACTTTGGCTTCGTCTTTGTTCGCATGAGAGGGAGCCATATGGTCATGAAGCACCCGCGCGGCACCACCTTGTCCGTACCCCGACACCGCGAATTGCGGCGCGGAACGTTAGTCGCACTACTCAGGTACGCAGGAATCTCAAGGAACGAGTTTCTTCAACACTTGCGGAGACGTTGACAGGCAGGTTTTAAACCTGCCCCTGCCGGTTGGTGGTGAATTAATGCGGCACCATTTTCAGGATCGGGCCGTCGAAGCGGAGGATGTAGATTTCGCCGTCGCGGTCGGTGCCGAAAGATGCGATGCCCGGCCGATCGAATTTCACATCCCCGGGAGCGATTCGTTTCACTACTACGCCAGCCGAATCGAGGTTCTCAGTATCCAATACCCGGAGTTCGCCTTTGCAGTGATCGGAGTAGAGGTACTTGCTGCGGAGGATCGGGATGTCGTCGCCTCGATACACAACGCCTCCGATAACTGAGCAGTGGCCCGACCGCGGCGGATATTCGTCGATGGGGAACACGATCCCCGATTGATCGCAGTCGTTTCGTGGTTTGAAGCATGCGGTGCCTTCCATGGTGCTCCAGCCGAAGTTGGTGCCGCCGCCGTCGTTGACGTCCACGATGTTCACTTCTTCCCTGTGGCTCTGCCCTACATCACCGATCCAGAGCAAACCGCCTTCTTCATCGAACGACATACGCCAAGGGTTGCGAAGGCCGTACGCCCAGATCTCGTCAGGAATGTCATCGTCCTCGAGGAACGGGTTGTCGGCGGGTATTCGGTACGGCTCTTCGTCGGTCGATTCTGAGATGTCGAGACGGATGATCGTGCCGTAGGCGTTGGTCAGGTCCTGTCCGTTGCTTTGCGGGTCGGCAGCTGAACCGCCGTCGCCGAAGCCGAGGAATAGATACCCTTCGTCATCGAAGACGATCTTTCCACCGTTGTGGTTGGGGAAAGGCTGCGTCAGCTCGTAGACGACGTGCTCGCTGCTCCAGTCGACGATGTATTCATCGACGGTGAACCAGGACAGACGTGTGCTTCTGAAGCCCTGCTGCACCGAGTAGTACATCCAGACGCGGCCGTTCTCTTCGAAATGCGGGTCTAGAGCGAGCGACAACAGTCCCTCCTCGTTTGACTCTCTGCTGACGCGTTCTTTGATGGAGAAGACGAGTATCGGATCTCTGCGCGCGTCTAAGAAGGCGCGGTGGACTTGGCCTACCTGTTCGGCGACCAACGCTGATTCGCCGTCCGGCAGAAAGGCTATATCGACTGGCCGCTCCCATTCGTATCCGCCGAATGCTTCGACGAAATCGAAATCGTAGCGGTAGACGTCACTGGCGACCGTCGGTGGTGGGAGCGTCGGCTCGGGAGTTGAGGTCGGAGCTAACGTCGGCAGGACTCTCGGGGTCAGGAACGACTCTCGCGGTGCCGAGTCGCAGGCCGAGACAAACGCCAATATCGCGACGGACAGCGCTACTAGATCGGAAGCGCCAAGGCTAGTTTTTCGGGTGATATCGTCCGCGGTTACCACTGAACGTACATCGGCATCACGACGTGTGTGAAGCCGGGATGGCTCGAGTGCCGGAAGACGGCTGGACTTGACGGGGTTGAGATCGAGAGGATGAGGTTTTCGGTGCCTGGCGGTCCGTCACCGTCGGTCTCAACCGGGTTGGATGTTCCGCCTTGGGAATGGTTCACGAGATCGCTGAGGAACCTGACGTTGAAGGCTATCTTGCCTTCTTCGCCTTCAAGGTCGATGTCAAGCGATCCTTCAGCGTTGCCCAGGTCTTCGGCGTTGGCAGTCAGCGTCAACCTCCCCTGCCCCTCGTTGTCGGATGCCACCATCCTCACAATTGCGGAACCTTCGCGGGCGATCACCTGCATCGAGCGCGCCAGCTGGGCGACGCCTTCGACCGGGATCGTCATCGTCGAATCGGAGTTGTCTGGCACTAGGCTCTTGTAGTCCGGGTAGGTGCCTGCGATGAGCTGTGTGATCATCTCGATGTCGTCGCCGATGCGGAACATCGCCTCGCCCCCGGTTTCCGAAACCATGATTTCGACCGGCGATACGGTTCCTGCCATCATCGAGGTCAGTTCCGACAGTGCGCGAGCCGGGATCAAGGCCTCGAACGGCTCTTCAGCGGCTTCCATGAGCTGTGCCGATTCGACGGACAGCCGGAAACCGTCGGCCGCCGCAAAGGTTGCTTTGTCACCGTCGACTTCCATCTTGACGCCGGTCAACACGGGGCGAGCGTCGTCGCTGGCGGCCGCGAACACTGTTCGATCCAGAGCGTTGCGCAAGATGCCGGAGTCGACTCGCACCCGATGCTTCGGAGAAACCTCGGGGAATGGTGGGAAATCGTCCTTGGGCGCACCTCGTAGGTCGGTGTCGATGGTGGTTGGGCCGCTTCCACTTTGCGTCGTGGTCTGAATTTTGGCACCGTATGGTTCGTCCGTGACCTCGATCTCAACTCGTCCCATGCCGAAGCTGCTGATCGTGTCCATGAGAGGCCGAGCTGGCAACGTGATCGATCCGGTGGCTTCGATCTGCGCACCTACCCACGTTGTGATTGAGAGTTCCAGATCAGTAGCGGCGAGTTTGAGCCTCGCGTCTTCGGTTTCGATCAAGATGTTCTGCGTGATTGGCAGAGTTGCCCTTGATGGCACTGCCCTGTTCACGACGCGCAGTCCTCGCGCTAGATTTTCCTGTATCGACGTGATCTTCATACCGCTTGATCCAGAGGCTAGTCTTCATACCAGCGAGTTCGTTGGACTCGCAAATTCTAGAATCACGTTGTGCCTAAGCAAAAGCCATAAACGCGACTCTCAATTTCTTGGCAGTCAATGATACAGCGTGGTTGATGATCCTCTGAGTTCAAACTCAGTTCGAACGAGAAGCAAGCGAGATGCCGGACGAACCTAGCGAAATTTCCCAATTTGAGGCCATTGGCGAAGTGCCGAGTGCTGAGATGGGATTCGCCACGCTAGACATGGACCGGAACCGCAGGACCGGTTTTCCCGAGGTGGTCATGGGTCAAGGCAAGACGCCGGAACAGACCGCCGAGATCGCCAAGCGGATATTCGACGATTCCGGTGTCGTCTTGGTGACGCGTTCGAATTCGACTGCGTTTGATGCTGTCCAGCAGTTAATCCCAGGCGCGAATTTCGTTGAGTCTTGCGGCGCCGTATGGGCGGACCGCCGTGATCTTGCACGTGAACCGAGTGGGATTGTTATTGTTTGCGCGGGCACCGCTGATCTTCCTGTCGCTGATGAGGCTGAGGTTATTGCTGACCTGATGCTTTGCGCGGTGACCCGGATCAATGACGTAGGGGTCGCTGGCATCCATCGGATTTTGGCACACCGTGACACATTGCAGGAGGCGCGTGTTGTCGTAGTTGTGGCTGGTATGGATGGTGCGTTGCCGAGCGTGGTTGGAGGGCTTGTTGAAGCGCCGGTGATAGCTGTGCCAACCAGTACGGGGTTTGGGACGGGGCTCGAGGGTTATTCGGCGATGTTAACGATGCTGAACTCGTGTTCAGCCGGGGTATCGGTAGTGAACATTGATGCCGGATTCTCAGCGGGGTATCAGGCCGCGTTGATTAGTCGGGTTGGCGGTTCTGGATTCCCGCGTTCGCGGGAATGACGGCGGTGTTCGCGGGTCGCGGAGTTGGCAGGGGCGCACGTTTGGGCAGGTTTCAAACCTGCCGCTACCGTGTGCCGGAGTCGTTAGAAACCGCTAATTGTTCGCTTCGACGAAGGCTAGCAGGTCTGCTAGTTCCTGATCGGAGAGGTAGTCGAAGGCGGGCATGACGTTAGTAAAACCTTCGGCGATGAATTTCGAGGGTTTGGTGATGGATTGGATCAGGTAGTCCTCAGCTTCAAGGTCGGTGCGTTCGCCAGCGCGTGTGTAGAGGCCCTTCCAGCCGGGACCGACGATGACGTTGTCGCCAGTGGAGTGGCAAGCTGCGCATCCGAGGGTCGTGTGAAGTGCTTCGCCGTTGCTGGCATCGCCTTCTGGTAGTTCGATCGGCTCGGCTGCGAACGCGGCGAGGTCGGCGGCTGATGCGCCAGCGAGCACGAGGTCGCGAGTGCCTGGAGCGGCGGGAGTCGGTTCGAACGCGACGGCTGTCGCAGTCGGTTTAGCTACTTCGGCGCAACCTGTGAGAAGCGCGGATGCGACTAGAAGGAGGGCTAAGCTTGAGGTCGCTACGAAGATGCGACCTGTTTTTGCGCGCAAAAATCCAATACCAGCGATGTGCAATGCCGAGCTCTCCCAGTTCTGGCGTTTCCGACTCAACCAATTTTACGACAGCGCACCGCCAATATTTCGTCGGTTTACAAGAGGTTGACCATACCGAGGAGGTGTTGGACGCCTTCGGGGTTCTGGGCTTTCTTTTGACGCAACTGCTTTATCAGTTCCAACTCGTCACCGGTCAACGCGTCAATTTCGCACATATCCACTCCCCGTTCCCGTGCTCGGCTGACGACGCCGATCATTTCTGAATCCATCGCCGCGAACGACTTGGGGTCGATGCCTTTTTGCTTGGCTTCACGGATCAATTCCAACCACTCGCTCCCGACTTCGTTCAGTTCGTCGAGTTCGATGCCTTCTGAACGCGTTTCGATGACAAAGTCGATTTCTTTTCTCGACAGATTGGCCACATCGCCGCTTGAAACGCCTTCACGAATCAGTTTGGCGAGGGAGTCGAGCATACCCGCGTCGATAAGGTCGATTTGTTCGTCGGTGAGACCTAATCGCGCCATGCGCCGGAGCGCGACGACCTGCGATGCGTTCAACTCGGCCAACTCTTCGATCGGAACTCCGCGTTCCTCTAGTCGGCGCACTGCCCTGCCGCCCTCAGGATTGAACTCACCGAGGTCGTCGATGGTTAGTTCCATCTCTAAGATTGCATCGAGCAGCGTTGCTTCTTCCTGCGAGAGGACCCTGACTTCTTCGTCGAAGTAGTGTGCGACGCGCCCGTAGTTGATGCCGAGTTTCGCCATCCAGTAGTTGAGGGTTGCCTTTTGAATGTCGATTTCTTTTGCGATGCTGCTGACGGTGTTACCGGGTTCGTTCAGCCTTTTACGCAAGATTTCGCGCAGTGGGCCACCCAACTGTTTCTCGGCTTTCTCGACCGATTTCGTGATCCTCAAGTAGTTGACGGTTGTCATTTCTAAGCCTCCGAGGGCTTGATCCGCCTTTGGAATTAGGTTTGGCGGAGAATTCCTGTTCGATGTATTGAACTAGTTTAGACCAAGTTTGAAGTGAGTTTCAACACTTTGCGCGCAAATTCAAATAACTTCTTATACTCGTATCGACATTTATCAACTTCGTCTTGATATATTGCCATCATAATATTGACAAAGTATAAATAAAAATGACAGCTAAAGCTAAACGGCGGAGAAATTGGGTCAGTGACTTTACTTGACTTTGTTTGAACAAGTTAGAATATGTGGTCTAGCCGTACAATCGGCATCTTGCGGCAAGATATTCGGGGGTTTGGTGGATGCCTTGGAATCCGGTCAAGAGGCTGGACCGATGTCGCGGCCGGGTCTCGAAATAGGCCCTTGATACGGTCAAAACGATGTCTGGCACCTCGGGGCCCGAAAGTGGTGCCGTTTTGGGCGTCCAGACGATTGAGTAGCAAGAACGCCCTTCTCATCGATGTTGGTGGGTTGGATAGTTTGGGCACCTCTCCCCTGCCCTGTTGTTCGTTGGTCGTCGATGTCGCGTTTCCGAGAGATGTCACCCCCCATTCGACGACACCATGGCTGTGTCGTGTTAGTCTTGCCGACGACACTGGTCGTAGGTATTACTGTCGTAATGCACCTTCGCTAGAATGTGGGTTAAATCCAAGTTCACTTCTTTCCCTTGACGACGATCTCGTCCAAACCCGATTCCGCGACTCGCACAAAGTGGCTCGATGTGCGCGTGAATGGTGTTGCAGTGCAATGTGCAGATGGGTCTCGCGTCCTTGATGCGGTGAATGATGCGGGTTTTGAGGTTCCAACTCTTTGTTATGACGAGCGTGTGGGGGCGCAAGGGACTTGCCGGATGTGCTTGGTGGAGGTCGAAGTTGATGGGCGCGTTGAGCAAGTAGCGTCATGCACTGCCTTCGCCGAGAAAGGGATGGATGTTGCTACTCACACGGACGACATCCGCGAGTATCGCAAGACGCTGCTCGAGATGTTGCTCTCGGAGATGGCGTCGCCGAACGCCAACCCCTATACCAATAAGGTAGGGCCTACGGAGTTTGATCGTGCGGTTGAAGAGTATGACGCCCGATGGGACGCTTTTCCGCGATTGGTGCCTCGGTTGAAGGCGAAGCACGACGAGAATCCGTTTATTCAGCGTGACTACGACTACTGCATCGCGTGTTATCGCTGCACGAATATCTGCAACGACTGGGAGCAAGCGGCGGCGATCACGGTTGATGGTCGTGGGCAGGAATCGAGCATTTTCACGTTTTTCGGCAACGAGCTGATCGATTCGCCATGCACGTTCTGTGGCCAGTGCATCAACACCTGCCCTACCGGGGCATTGACGGATCGGAAGGTTGTCAGTCAGGACATCGATGCTGAGGATGTTGATCGGACGCAGACGGTTTGTCCTTACTGCGGCGTGGGTTGCGGCATCGAACTTCTTACCCACGAAGGTGAGATCATCGGTGCGGAACCTGATTTTTCTGCGCCTAGCCGCGGATCGCTTTGTGTTAAGGGTCAATTTGCATCGTGGGAGTTTGTGCGGAGCGAGGATCGGTTGCGGCATCCGCTGATCAAGCAGACTGATGGCAGTTTCCGTCAGGCGTCTTGGGACGAGGCGTTCGACTTGGTGTCGAGCAAGTTCAAGGCTGCGATTGAGGATGAAGGTCCGGATTCCATCGTGTGCTGGGCATCGGCGCGTGTGGTGACCGAGGCGAACTATCTGATGCAGAAGTTCGCGCGGGTGGCAATCGGCACGAATAACATCGACAACTGTTCTCGTACTTGACACGCTCCGTCGGTCGCCGGTCTGGCGGTCATGGTGGGAAGAGGGGCGATGTCGAACTCGATCGAGGAGTTGGCGGGCTCGGATTTCCTGCTCGTGGCTGGCTCGAACACGACTGAGGCTCACCCAGTCATTTCTTTGCGCATGAAGCGCGCCGTCAAGAACGGGGCGAAGTTGGTGGTTGTCGATCCGCGGAAGATCGAGTTGACGAAGTGGGCCTCGCGGCATGTGCAGATCAAGGTCGGGACGGATATTCCGTTCTTCAACGCCGTCGCCAACGTAATCATCAACGAGGAGCTTCACGACGACGAATTCATCGAACACCGAACTGAAGGCTTCGAAGCGTTTGCGCGGCACGTTCAGCTTTACACGCCTGAGTATTCAGCGGATATCTGCGGGGTCACTTCTGAGGAGATAATCGAGACCGCGCGTGAATTTGCGGCGGCTGCACCTAAAGCATCTATCTGCTACACGCTGGGGATTACGGAGCATTCGTGCGGCTCCCACAATGTTCAATCGCTGGGGAATTTGGGTCTATTGTGCGGGACTTTGGGTGTGCCGTATGGGGGAGTTAATCCTCTGCGAGGTCAGAACAACGTTCAGGGTGCTGGGGATGCCGGATGTATTCCGACCGATCTGCCTGGGTATCAGAAGGTTGAGCGACCCGGTATCCGAGATATGTTCGAGAAGGCTTGGGGTGAGCCGTTGCCTCGGCGTCGGGGCATCACTAAGATCACTGCGATGGAGCAGATGATCAAGGGTCGGGTGAAGGCGGTCTACGTGATGGGCGAGAACACGATCGTTTCTGATCCGCACGCCAATCACGCCGAGCACGCTTTGAAGTCGGTGGATTTTTTGGTTGTGCAGGACATCTTTTTGACTGAGACGGCTCAGCTGGCGGACGTCGTGTTGCCAGCGGGTGCGTTTGCAGAATCTGAAGGGACTTTTGCGAATAGCGAGCGTCGAGTGCAGCGCGTACGCCCTGCTGTTGCGCCGCCCGGAGTGGCTAAGACGGATGTCGAGATACTGCTTGAGATGTTCAAGCGGATGGGAAAGCCGCAAAGCATGGAATCGGCTAGCGATGTGTTTGAAGAGATGAAATCCGTTACGCCGATTTATGGCGGGTTGTCGTACGAACGCCTCGATCGCGAGGGTGGGATCCAGTGGCCTTGCGGCGACGAGAACGATCCAGGAACTGAGTATTTGCACGGTGACGAGTTTTCGTCGGGATTCCCCGGCTTCTTCGCACCGGTTGATCACATTCCGCCTGCGGAAGAGCCGGATGGCGAGTTTCCGTGGTTATTGACCACCGGTCGGCGACGTTCGACGTATCACACGGGAACGCAGACGGGTCAAGCCAGCGGTTTTCAACTGCTAGTGCCGCACGAGATGTTGGAGATGAATCCGTTGGATGCTGCTGAGATGGGGTTTGTGGACGGGGATCTGCTGGATGTGTCGTCGCGGCGGGGGAAGGTTACTGTTTCGGCACGGGTTACGGAGAGGTCGCCGCGGGGTTTGGTGTTTATGTCGTTCGCGTTCCCTGAGATCACTCGGACGAACGATGTGACTTCGGACGCTTACGATTTCATCACGGAGACGCCGGAGTTCAAGGTGTGCGCGGTGAAGATTGCGAAGTCGGAGTTTCAGGACGAGGAGTTTAAACAAGCGCAGCGTCGGATACGGTTGGCTGGGGAGTTTACGCAGCCTACGGAGTTGATGCCGGGGGACGGGCATCGGAATGGATCAAGCTGATCCTAAACCGGCGTCTGCGGGGGGTGCATTCTTGATGCCCAGAATGCGGGGTCGCCGGCGGATGGGTGGGTAACCGCTTCGACGATGCAGCGAGGTTGGTGGCCGAGGGCCCAGTTACCTAGGTTGTCTAGGACCCAATGCGTTACGGCTTGAGGTCTCCTCGACGCGGAGCCGGAGCCGAGGTCGGATGGGATGGCTCGATAGTCGATCTGCCGGCCTTCCTGCTTGTTCAACGTCTCGACGGCTTCGCTGTCGACGACTTTTTCGTCGGAGACGTTGATCACTGTTGCTCCGACGTCAAGCAGTCGTAGTTCGCGTTGGGATAGCAATGGATTCGACGTAGGGCCGTGGTGGACTGCGACGAAGACGACTTCGCTGCTGGACAGGAGCATGTCGAGCGAGGATCGTCGGGCTCCTACGCTTTGAAAAGACTGTTGCCTAGGTGTTCGGATGTCGTTGATCCAGATCTTCGCGCCCAACTCGTTCAGACGCCTGCCAAGTTCGTACCCCAACGTTCCGAAGCCGATAATTCCGGCGACATGCGGACCGTCTGGTTTGTCGTGAGCGGATCGGCGCACGATTTCTCGCCATTGGTCGATCGCCCAATCTGCGGGGTCTTCGACCAAAAGAGAAGAAGCGTTTGCGACCGTCAGGTTTTCATCAGTTACGTTTGGTGCACCCGAACCACAGTCGACGATTTGGAGGAATCGAACGGAGTCAGGTAGTTGTCCGATTTCGTCTCCCATGGTGACGCTGCCGGCGATCACGATCTCAGCATCGGAGATGCTGTCGGTTATTTCATAGTCGCCAAGCTCAAGATTGTTCGCCGCGTGAATGGCGTTTTCGAGTGCGGAACGGATTGCCGGACGAAGCGGCAGGGCTATATAAATCTTGTGTCGTCTTTTCATCGTCAGGTTCTAAACTAACGGCTCAGGAGTTCTGAATGCACCCAAAACCATTTTCGCACATTAACATGGGATGTCCACTTTTCATACCCGGAAACCGTGAGGATATGCTGAGCAAGGCTGGTCGCTATGCGCCAACGGCGTACATGCCGGACATGGAGGATTCCGTGCCGATGGCCAACAAGGACCAAGCCCGGGGTGTGACCGCCGATGCCCTGCCAGCTTTGTCCGAACTCGGAAAGCCGATCATGCCGCGGGTTAATTCACTGTCTACTGGTTTGACGGAGGAGGATCTGAGTGCTGTGGTCAGCCCGAATATTGTCGGGGTCAGCATCGGGAAGGTCAAGTCGCCCGCGGACATCGCCGAGGTCGATTCGATGATCGCCAAGCTTGAACGAGCAAGCGGCATAAGAGCTGGGACGATCGGTATCCTGCCGTGGCTTGAAACTGCGAGTGCGATTGTGCACTCGTACCAGATATGCAGCGCTTCAGACCGGGTTCGCTGGGTTGCTTTCGGTGCTGAGGATTACAGTGCCGATATGGGGATCAATCGAGAGGTTGATGTTGACGCGACGATGGCGGGGAGCGTTGCGGAGTACGGTGAAGCGTCGTTGCTCTACGCCCGATCTGCGGTGGCGGTTGCGGCGCGAGCGGCCGATGTTGAAGCGCTCGATACGCCGTACGTGAAGTTCAGGGATCCGGATGGGTTGCGAAGCGAAGCTGGTTTGGCTCGACGATTGGGTTACGTTGGCAAGTTCGCGATACATCCCGCGCAGATCGATGCCATCGAAGAGGTGTTTTCGCCAACTTCTGATGAAGTTGAGCGAGCCAACCGGGTTTTAGATGCTGCTAGGGACGCCGAGCGTGAAGGTCGTGGTAGCGTGTCACTCGACGGCGAGATGATCGACGCGCCGGTGGTGGCTCGTGCGCGGAACGTACTTGCGAACGTTGGCATCGTGCGTGAGGATTGATACAGCATTGGAGATCGTAGTCGACGAGTTAGGAGATTGAGCATGAGCGAGAACGGCGAGAGCACATTCGGACGGTTTTTTGAGGATTTTGAGATTGGTGACACGTATCGAAACTGGCCTGGGCGGACGATTTCGGAGGCTGATGACACGTGGTTTTCGTTATTGACGCAGAACCAGAATCCGGTCCATATCGATTCGAACTATGCCGAGAATCACACTGCGCATGAGCAGTGCTTGGTCAACGGTATCTTGGTGTTCGCCATCGTGATTGGTCAGTGTGTCCCAAGCATTTCGGGACGTGGTGGCGTCGCGCTCGAGTACGAGAAGATAACGCACCACGCCCCTACATTCCACGGCGATACGATCTACTCAGAAGCGAAAATCATCGATAAGTGGGAGTCTTCCAAGGGCGATCGCGGCGTGGTTCAGGTGGATTGCTTCGGTTACAACCAGCGGAACGAGCTGGTTCTGTCGGTGCGTAGGAAACTGCTTGTGCCTAAGCGTAACCATCCAACTTTGGGTGAACACGCTGAGTTTTTCCCTTCTGTTGGTTGACGATCCGATGGCACCGGAAGGCGTGGAATTGCAGGAAATTGACAACAACGCCTGACGACATTTAACATCAAGCCGATACCTTGTTTTGGTGCGCCGATCCCAATGTGGCGCTCAAAACAGTCGGTGAATCAGCGAGCTTAGGATCACAAAGCTGCTGCTGTCACTCCCGGCACGGGTTTAACCGCAGAGGTTCCCATGCGTAGGAGTGTCAGCATCCAGCGCAATATCAAGGAACCAATCCCGTGCCACACGTCAATGGCCTCCGTTGCAAGGAATGCGGTACCGATTACCCTATCGAGCCGCTCTATGTGTGCGATTTCTGCTTCGGGCCGCTTGAGGTCACCTACGACTACGACGCCGTAAGTCGGTCGATCAGTCGAGAGTCGATCGAACAAGGTCCGGCTACGCTCTGGCGATATGCCGATCTCCTGCCCGCCGATTCTGCGAACGCTGTTGACATCGGGGCGGGACTGACGCCGCTGATCAAGGCTGACAATCTTGGCGAGGTGTTGGGACTCGACAACCTTTGGATCAAGAATGACACCGCCAATCCGACGCATTCGTTCAAGGACAGAGTTGTTTCGGTTGCGGCTACCAAGACCGTCGAGTTTGGGTTTGATACCTTGGCTTGTCCTTCGACTGGGAACTTGGCTGGGGCTACCGCGGCGCATGGTCGTAAGGCTCGGTTGAACACGATGGTGTTCGTGCCGCACGATCTCGAACGGGCGAAGATCAACATGGCGGCCATCTTTGGCTCGGTGATCCTGGTTCGGGGAAATTACGACGATGTGAACCGGCTTTGCAGCGAATTGGCGGATGAGCGACGTTGGGCGTTTGTGAATGTGAACATGCGGCCGTACTACTCGGAGGGTAGCAAGTCTCTGGGATTCGAAGTTGCTGAGCAGCTTGGTTGGCGTGCGCCACGTCACATCATCGTGCCAGTGGCTTCGGGTTCGTTGTTGACGAAGGTTTGGAAGGGATTGCGGGAGTTTACCGATCTTGGTTTGATTGAGGATGTTGAGACGTCGATGCACGTGGCGCAGGCTGAGGGTTGTGCACCGGTGGCATCGGCTGTCCAAGAAGGTCAGACGCACCCCCGTCCCGTCGTGCCTGATACGGTTGCGAAGTCGCTGGCCATCGGCAACCCGGCAGATGGTTACTACTCGGCCAAGATCACAACCGAGTCTGGCGGTAAGGGTTGCATCGTTCCGGAAGAAGATGTTGCCGCCGGCATCAGGCTGCTCGCCGAGACCGAAGGCATCTTTGCCGAGACGGCGGGTGGTGTTGTGATTTCTGCGTTGAAGCAGCTCGCTGAGAGTGGTGCGATCGCGCGTGATGAGGAGACGGTTGCGCTGATTACAGGCAGCGGGTTGAAGACGATGGATGCGGTTGCTGATTCGATCCGGGTTACCACGATTGATGCGACGGTCTCGTCGTTCGACGATATGATGATGGCCGCGGCGGCTTGAGTGATTGGTTGTGTTAGATTTGTTCGGGGCTTGAACGGACGTTTTCGGCTTGGTTTTCCCAGTCGGGTTTTGGTTCCGGGCGCGGTCCCCGGCAGCTTCAAGGAGTGAAGACACTAAGATGATCCCAGTGCTGATAGCGATAGTAGTCGCTTTCTTCGTGGCAGGTTTGATCTGGCTCTTGATGGAGTGGATGACGAAGAAAGACGTGGCCTAACTCTGTCTTTCGTGGCGTCTAGTTTCATCATCTAGAATCCTAGTGATTGACACCAGAAACTAGATGTGGGCACCGCGCATGGTGTCGGACGTTGACGGAGCAACAGAGAGAATGGCAGTTTCAGTTAAGATACCGACGCCGTTGCGGCGGCTGACCGACCAGCAGTCGACGGTTAGCGCCGACGGCGGCGACGTGACGGCGATGATCGAGTCTCTCGATGGGTCATTCCCCGGCATCAAGGCGCGCCTCTGCGACGAATCGGGGGAACTCCGTCACTTCGTCAATATCTACGTCAATGGCGAGGACATTAGGTATCTCGGCGGAACCACCACTGCCCTCTCGGACGGCGATGAGGTGAGCATCGTTCCCGCGGTCGCTGGCGGTTAGTGCCCTCACCCTAACCCTCTCCCTGAGGGAGAGGGGAAATCACGTCGTTTAACGCAGACCGCACTACTCGAGTCGACACGTCGCGGTTCGTTGTGGAACGGCCTGGACCGCGCAATAGCACCCATCGGATCTTGCCGCCTCTAGACTTTTTGTCAGACGCGGTCGCTTCGATAAGGGTATCGGCATCCACCCCGTCCAGCGTCACCGGCAGTTCGAAGCGTTCCAATAGCGTGCGTTGTCGATCTAGGAGTTCTTCTGAGATCAGCCCCATGCGTTGCGAGATGCCGCCTGCTACCATCATTCCGATGCTGACGGCTTCGCCATGAAGATAGGTGCCGTATTCGGTAACTGCTTCTATTGCGTGTCCGATTGTGTGGCCGTAGTTGAGCAGCACGCGATCATTTCCAGTTTCGAACTCATCCGCGGAGACGATATCCGCTTTGATCTCAACTGAACGCCGGATTACCGGCTCGACTAAGTCGCCAGAAAGTGCTGCCAAATCCTCCGTATTCTTCTCGAATGTATCCAGCAATTCGTCATCGAGGATCAGGGCGTGTTTGACGGCTTCCGCCCAACCAGCGGCGAGCTCTCTTCGAGGAAGTGTGTCGAGGAAATCGATGTCGTGGACGACAAGGCGCGGCTGCTTAAAGGCGCCCACCAAGTTTTTCCCGATGGGAAGATTCACGGCGGCTTTGCCGCCAATGGATGCATCCACCATCGCGGCCAACGATGTCGGAACATGAACCACAGGCACGCCGCGAAGCCAGGTGCCAGCAACAAATCCAACTATGTCGGTGGTTACGCCGCCTCCCATCGAAACTAAACAGTCGATCCGTTCGGCCCGTTGCTCAGCCAACCATTCGTAGATTTTGGTGGCCGTTTCAATCGTCTTGGCAGCTTCGCCGAGTTCAAGGATGAGGGCGTGAGTTTCGTAGCCGCCGCGTTCCAACGCTTCGTGAGTGCGTCTGACGAGCAACGGAAACATCGAGTAGTCGGCAATCAAGAAGGCTCTGCCGTTGACACCGGCATGGCCCATCTCTGGTCCGATACTCTCTATGGCCCCGCGCGAGACGATGACGCGGTAATCGCCTTGCGAAGTTTTAACAGTCGCCGCGGGTTCGTTCGGCGTTGGCCTGTAGTTCAGCATTCCTCTACCCGCTTTCCTCGTCGCAGTCAGACAGTTCGCTCCATGCGGTTTGAATTGCCGCTGCAACTTGGGCGTGAGATAAGCCTTCTGTGTCGATGGTCCTGTCGGCGCACGAATAGGCCTCTTCGCGCTCGGCGAGCAGACCCGCCACTCGCTGTTTGGGGGCGTTGTCGCCCAAAAGCGGTCTAAGCGTCCGATTTCGGTGACGACGCGTCGTAAGTCTTTTGTGGATGGTCTCTGGCGACGCGGTCAAGAGGATGATCGTCCCACTCGAACGCATGATCTCGCGATTGATTTCGCTCACCGGCACACCGCCTCCCGTCGACACTAGCCTGCTGGTTTTCTCGGAGAGTTCCTTCAAGATTCCAGTCTCGATCCTACGAAACTCTTCTTCGCCGTCCTCTTCGAAGATCTCGGGTATCGATTTCTTAGATCGATACTCGATCAGATCGTCCATATCCACGAACGGCAACCGGAGCAGTTCTGCCGCTTTGATGCCGCTCAGCGATTTGCCCGTGCCCGAAAAACCGATTAGGTAGATGTTGCCGTTCGGGTTCACCCTCAAGCGACGGCCCCGACACCGAACTCTTGGTGGGATTCGATGTACGCATCGTAGTTCCGACGGGTTTCGGCGATCGAATCACCACCGAACTTTTCGAGGAACGCGTCCGCGAGCACAAGTGCCATCATCGCCTCGCCTATTGGACATGCCCTTGCGATCTGGCAGATGTCTGAGCGGTTGTAGGCCGCCTCAATTACCTCGCCGGTGTTGATATCGATGCTCGGCAACGGTCGCGTCATCGTGGCGATAGGTTTGACAGCGACATGAACCACGACCGGATTTCCGTTCGACATTCCGCCTTCGATTCCACCGGCGTGGTTGGTGAGCTGTCGGAATCGACGCGGGTCTGAAGGGTCGGGAACGATGACGTCGTGCACGTCTCTGCCCCAATTCGCCGTGTTGTCAAACCCGAAACCGACCTCTACGCCTTTAACCGCATTGATGCTGACCATCGCTTGAGCTAGACGGCCGTCGAGTTTGCGATCCCACATCACGTGGCTGCCAAGACCGACCGGAACTCCGAACGCGATGATCTCCATTACACCGCCGATCGTTGTGCGTTCTTTCTTCGCGACGTCGATTGCAGCCCTGAAACGTTCATCTGCATCCGCATCCCAAGCGCGAACTTCGGATGCCTCGACTGCGTCCCAATTGATTTCGGAGGGATCCAGCTTTGGTGCTTTTTCGGCGCCGCAACTGATGACGTGCGATTTGATTTCGATACCGAATTGTTCGAGGACGCATCTGGCGACGGTTGAAGCCGCGACGCGTGCCGCGGTTTCTCTAGCTGAAGCGCGTTCCAACACGTTGCGGACATCGTGGTGCATGTACTTCAGCGCGCCTGGGAAATCGGCGTGGCCGGGCACTATGCGGGTGTGTGTTTTCTTGTCGACGTCGTCGCCGACTGCCGCAACTGACATCGCGTCGGTCCAATTGGCGAAGTCTTTGTTCTCGATCCACATCGCGATGGGCGAACCTAGTGCTTCGCCGTGACGCACTCCGCCCCGGATCACGGCGCGGTCCTTCTCGATCTTCATGCGACCGCCGGAGCCGTAGCCTTTTTGGCGCCGGGCCATCTGTTCTTCGACGTAGTCTTCGTCGATTGGCAAACCTGCTGGTACGCCCTCGACGATGACCGTCAAACCCGGTCCATGGGACTCGCCAGCGGTCAGATATCGGAAATGCGTCATTACGAAGTGACCCGTCTCACTGCTTCGAACATCTCATCGACGGGTGCCGGTTTACCAGTAGCCAATTCGAAACCGACTGCCCCTTGGAGCAGCAGCATTGTGAAGCCTCGGAGCGATTTAGCCCCTGCTTTCTCGACCTCCTTTAGGAATGGCGTCATCGGCGGGGCGTAGACGGCGTCGTAAGCAACTGCATTCGGGGAGATTGAATCCGCCGTAACCGGTGTCGAGTCGGGCGCGGGACCGCCGTCCATACCCATCGAGGAGGTGTTGACCAAAAGGTCCGCGGCAAGTGACACGCCGTTTAACCCGTCGTCGTCCAAGCCGCATGTCGCGATGTTGAGGCGATCGTCGGAGAAATCTACTGCCAGCTCTTCGGCTCGTGAAATCGTGCGGTTGGCGATCGTCATCTTCGAAACGCCTGCCGACTTTAAGGCGTGAACGATTGCCCTAGCAGCCCCTCCGGCGCCGAAAACCAGCGCTGACTTGCCATCTGGCTGAAACCCGCCTAGCTCGGTTAGAGCGCGCAAAAACCCGGGCGAGTCAGTGTTATGCCCGGTCAAATGACCGTTGTCGTTGATGATCCAGTTGACCGCGCCGACTGCAACCGCCGTTTCGGCCAGTTCGTCGATCATCGGCATTACGGCTTGTTTGTGCGGAAGCGTGACGCAGCTCGCCAGGAAACCGTCAGCACGAAAGGATTCGACTTTTGCTTCGAGGTCATCTGGGTGCGTGGGCCACGCTTCGAACAACTCGTCGATGCCGTGATGTTGCAATGCCGCGTTCTGAAAAACGGGCGACAATGTGTGCCCCAATGGGTAGCCGATGATGCCGAAGTTGCTTGTGGTCATCTTTGATGAATGCGTATCTGGTGAATGCCTTCGTCGTCTAGGTAAATGCTATACCGAGGGCGGTAGGTAATCGCCGTATAGAAGCGGTGTTGAGTGTCGGCGATGGACGTTCTAAACGCCGTCGAGATAGGACTGCAAAATAATGGCAGCGGCGGCCGAATCTACTCTACCTTTAGCTCGATGGCGTCGTTGCGCAGCCGTGTCGACCTCGTTCAACGCCCTTTCCGCCTCTACCGTGCTCAATCGCTCGTCCCGAGTTACAACCGGGACTTCAACTGTGGCACGCAGCTGCGCGACGAAAGAGATCACCTCCTGCCCCATCTGCGACATGCTTCCGTCCATGTTTAGGGGGACCCCGACCACGATTTCGGTTACGCCACGCTCTTCCACCAACTGTTTCACTCGGTAAAGGGCATCGTCGGTTTCGATGGCGCGCACCGGCGAAGCGATGGTGCGCGACGGATCTGATACCGCCAATCCGACCCGCGCCAAACCGTAGTCGACTCCCAAGCATCTGCCCGTGCGACTTTTGCGATCGATACTCGTCATGATGAACCTGCCGTTTCCAAAGTTGTCTATGTAAGCGATTCGATTACCGACTTGGCGTTCTGTAATGCCTCGTCAATACGCGAAGCGTCCCGCGCTCCAGCTTGTGCCGCGTCAGGCCTGCCTCCTCCTCCTCCGCCAATAGTGGCGCTGATGCCTTTGGCTATCTGGCCAGCGTGAACCGACTTGCCCGCGATGTCGGAAGTGGCCATGACGATGATCACCGGCCGATCTTCAACCACGCTTCCCAGTACGACGAGACCACTACCGAGACGATCCCGCATATGGTCGCCTGTTCGTCTCATGGCGTCAACACTTGAAGCCGGGATGTTGCGAATCTGGACAGGAATATCGGAACCATTGACGCTCAAATCGAAATCGAGGATTTCGGCTGTCGATGCTTCACCATCCACTGATCGTCTCAGCAGCTGTTCCTCGAGCTGGCTGGCTCGTCGCCGGGCATCCTCCAACTCCGACAGTAGCGCTTCCGTTCGATCGATCACGCGATCGTCTTCGACGCGCAAAGTAGCAGCCACGTTGTCAACAATCCCGAACCGCCTCTGCACTTCAAGTTCGGCACCTATGCCCGTGAGCGCCTCGATGCGTCGAATGCCCGAACCAATGCCCGACTGCGACACGATGACGAATATGCCGATACCGCCGGTCGCGTCCATGTGCGTACCGCCACAGAGTTCGTAGCTCCACGGGGCATCGATCTTTATCGTGCGAACGTCGTGCTCGTAGGTATCGCCGAAGAAAGCCAGAGCGCCTTCTTCGACCGCTTTGCCGTAGGTCGTCCAATGGACTTCGACGGGAATGTTCTCGCGGATCGCCAGATTGACACGATCTTGAACTTCTCGGATCTCGTCGAGGGTTAGGGCGTCCATGTGCGTAAAGTCGAAGCGGAGGTAATCTGGGGCGACGAGCGAACCGGACTGGCGAACGTGGCTGCCGAGCACTTCTCTAAGAGCGGCGTGGATTAAGTGCGTCGCGGTGTGATTTCGGCGGATCTTTTCGCGTCGGTCCCCGTCGACTTCGACGGTGAGGACATCGCCGACTTTGACTTCGCCGTTCTCTACTTCGCATGAGTGGATGTTTAGGTGACCGTAGGGTGCTTGGCAATCGTCGACTCGAACCGTCGCGTCGCCGTTTCGCATCCAGCCGGTGTCGCCGATCTGGCCGCCGCGGGCGGCGTAGAAAGGCGTTTCCGCCAACAAAATCTCTACATTTTCGCCTTCCGACGCCTTGTTGGCGAGTTGACCGTCTTTGACTATCCCAAGGATTTCGGCATCCGCAACCAACGTTCGGTACCCGAGGAATGGCACCTCCTCGATGCCGAACGACCGGTACAGTGAATCGGCATCTGTATCTGAAGCGAACATACTCGCGGAAGCCCGCGATCGTGCCCGCAACTCCTCCATCTCGGCCTCCACCGCTTCGAGGTCGACGGTTATCTCTCGTTCGGCGGCGACCTCAGCGGTCATCTCGAGTGGAAAGCCGAAAGTGTCGTAGAGCCGCACGACCGATGCGCTGGACACCGTATCTTCATTCGCGTCACGAGCCTCGTTGATCACCTCGTCCAGCATCCGTGATCCCTGATCCAGCGTTGTTTCGAACGACTCTTCTTCTCGCTGGAGGACGTGTTGCACGAAGGAAAGGTTGCTGGCGAGTTCGGGATATACATGCGACATCTGGGACGAAGTCGCTTCGGCGATCTGCGGCAATATCGGCCCTGAGAGACCGAGTTCGCGTCCGAACAGCATCCCGCGTCGGATTACACGCCGTAATACGTATCCCCTGCCCGCATTGCCAGGAACTACGCCGTCTGAGATTAGGAACGACGCCGAGCGACCATGTTCAGCGACGACGCGGATGGCACGATCGGCTTCTTCACTCTCGCCGTACCGAAGGCCTGCCCTGCCGGCGACCAAGTCGGTCAGCGGCGAAAACACGTCTGTTTCGTAAACGTTGCTCTTGCCCTGCAGTATCTGGCAGGTTCGTTCGAAGCCCATTCCGGTATCGATGTTCTTTTTGGGGAGGAGTTCGTCGTTGCCGTCGCGATCGCGGTGGTACTGCGTGAACACCAAGTTGTAGAACTCGAGGAAGTCGTCCGAGATCCCGGGACCCCATGTGGTGCCTCGGACTGGCGAATCGACGGGCGGCAGATCGTCAAAATCGCCGAGGTAGTAGTTGAGTTCGCTGCATGGGCCGCACGCGCCTTCGTCGCCGGCAGGGCCCCACCAGTTGTCTTCGTCGCCCAGCCTCGAAATGCGCTCGGGGGGAACACCGAGGTCGCGCCAGATCTCGTACGCTTCGTCGTCGTTCAGATAGATCGTGGGGTAGATCCTGTCGAATTCCATACCGTAGACGCCAAGACAAAGCTCCAACGCCCACTTGCAAGATTCGGTCTTGAAGTAGTCGCCGAACGAGAAATTGCCCAGCATCTCGAAGAGGGTCAGGTGTGAGACATCTCCAACCTCTTCGATATCGGTGGTTCGGAAACTTTTCTGTGCGGTCGTGATCCTTGGTGACGGTGGTGTCAATTCGCCCGAAAAATAGGCTTTGAACGGCACCATGCCGGCGGTGGTCAGAAGAAGTGTGGGATCGCCAGCGGGTATAAGTGACGCCGAAGGCAGGCGCAGGTGCTCCCGTTCCTCGAAGAATTTCAGGAATTGTTCGCGGACTTCGTCGGCGGTGAACGTGAGATCGGGCATCGCGATGGCGGATTAGTGCAGAATCGGTTGTCTAGAGAATCAATTTTAAGTCCACGTGTTTCCGGACAGTTGGATTTCCCAGCTATATGTATCCTGAAAGATACGTTTTGTGTTATGATCGAAATTAGGCAGACCGAAACTTACGCCCGTTGGTTCGCAAG
This sequence comes from Dehalococcoidia bacterium, assembly GCA_965204425.1. Classification (GTDB taxonomy): domain Bacteria; phylum Chloroflexota; class Dehalococcoidia; order Lucifugimonadales; family Lucifugimonadaceae; genus Bin127. The sequence goes on along the minus strand of OZ241990.1, from coordinate 726,660 downwards.
ACTCCGTGATCGCAACGCCAAGGCGCGCATCGACATTCGTATCCGGCGATTGTCGTTAGGAAATAAGGGTGACGCGAAGTCGGTAGGACGAGGAGTGTCCGAGCTCCGGATCCCTTGCGGACCCGGCTACAGGGTCTACTTCTGCGAACGCGGGAGCGAATTGGTGATCCTGCTAGCTGGCAGCGACAAGTCGTCGCAACGCAGGGATATTCGGATCGCCCAAGAGATAGCAAGAGGAATTTGAGGAAATATAGCAATGGCAACCACAAAAACTACCCGATGGGATGTTGCCGAACACCTTGAGGATGACGAAGATGTCGCAGCGTACCTAGAGGCTGCCCTCGAAGACGGTGACCATCAGATCATCGCCGCCGCACTCGGCGACATCGCCCGCGCCAAAGGCATGTCGTGGCTCGCTCGCGAGACGGGGCTTGGTCGAGAAAGCTTGTACAAATCGCTTTCGCCCGACGGGAATCCGAATTTCGCAACCATCCTAAAGGTGATGCGTGCCTTGGGGCTACGGCTCAGGGCTACCGTCGCTGGAGAGTCGCCCCATGGCATAGCGAAGCCATCTCCGGCTGCGATGCTGGCAGACGAAGGCGAGCCATTCGGCAAATAGAATCGATTAGCAGGCACGGGCCTGTAGCTCAGTTCGGCAGAGCAGCGGACTTTTAATCCGAAGGTCGTGGGTTCGAATCCCACCGGGCCCACCATCGCTGCCGGTATAAACTGCAAAAACCCTTGGCGAATCTGTTTGCCTAGGAAATCACAGGTTGCGCGTGGCGGCAAACTCCCAAAACTCACGGATCCTTTACGAACCGGACGATTCTTGTCCTCCGTGGTCTCTGGCCGGCACCGCTTTGCAAGGCGTGACTCTCGTATTGGCGCCAACTATCCTCGTGGTCGCGATCACGGTACGGTCGGCGGGTCAAGATGCCACCTTCCTAAACTGGGCCGCCTTCGCAACGTTGATCATCGTGGGCTTGATGATGGCGCTGCAGGCTTCGAAAATCGGACGTTTCGGGGGTGGACGGCTGATCATATGCGGCGTCACGACCAACTACATTGCCGTTTCGATCCTCGCTCTCGCGGAAGGCGGACCCACGATGCTCGCGAGTCTTATAGTGTTGTCGGCGATCTTTTACTGCGCTATCGCGACGTGGCTTCCTTTGCTCAGGAAAGTGATCACCCCGACTGTGGCGGGAACGGTTTTGATGTTGATCGCCGCGGTCACACTCCCATTTGCAATCGACCTGATACGCGAAGTGCCCGAGAGTGCACCTTCTTTCGCAGGCACATCAGTCGCGGCGCTCACCGCGTTGCTATCAGCGGCGCTGGTTTTGCGGGCACCAGGCCTGTGGAGGCCGTGGTCGATAACTTTGGGGATAGTCGCGGGTTGCATCGCAGCCGCGTTGCTAGGCATTTACGATCCCGAGGCCTTTTTCGACGCGCCGTTAGTCGGTTTGCCTGAAATTCAAATCGAGGGTTTGGATTTGACGCCGGGGATCGGGTTTTGGGCACTCGTGCCTATGTTCCTGATCGTCACTCTCATCCAATCGATCAAAAACATAAGCGACGGGATGATCGTTCAGCGGATCTCCTACAGGAAACCGCGTGCCACCGATTTCCGATTGATCCAGGGCTCAATCTACGCAAACGGCGCGGGGATTTTCCTTTCCGGCGTCGCTGGCACACCTCCGACTTCGACGTATTCATCAATGACTGTGCCGCTGGTGAGCGTTACCGGCGTCGCATCTCGGACGGTCGGCTACGCGATGGCCGGGATGCTGTTGCTACTGGCGTTCCTGCCCAAAGTCAACGGGGCATTGTTGTCGATTCCAAATCCAGTTCTGGGCGGTTTTTTGGTGTTCGCCTTGGGCCTCGTATTCATTGAAGGAATAAACACCCTGGTTCGAGCGGGGCTCGACGCCCAGAACGCGATGGTCGCCGCACTCTCGTTCGGTATCGGTATCGGTATGCAGCATCACAACCTGTTGGCCGATTTCTTGCCGCACCCGTGGGGACCCTTACTGGGTAACGGGATAACCGTAGGTACGGGGGTGGCTGTGGCCTTTACCGCTTTTCTCAACCTTTCGAAACCGCGAGCGCAGAGCTTAGAGACGGTGCTGGACGGAACTGCCATAGGCAGTGTCAACGAGTTCTTGCGACGCGTCGCCGAAGGATCAGGTTGGAACCAGTCGTCAACTGATCGACTCCTCTCGGCGGGTGAAGAAACGGTGGCGATTTTGTCGAACTCTTCAACCGATCTGAATGCCGAAAATCCTCCGCGCCTCATCATCACTGCCCGTCCCGAAGAGGCTGAGGTCGAGCTGGAGTTCGTCACCGTGTCGGATGACGCCAACATCGAGGATCGCCTAGCGTACCTGGGCGAAGAGACCGAAACTATCGATCAATCGGACATCGCGCTTCGATTGTTGCGCCACTACGCATCATCGGTGAGACACCAGAAGTATCACGGCGTCGATATCGTCACCGTGCGCGTCACCCGTTCTGAATAACGCTAGATCTCATGCCGATTTGCACGGCCGTTTACCGTCCAAATACCGGGTCTACAAACTCCAGCAACGCATCAACACACGCTTCCGGTTGCTCTAGCAGCAAGAAGTGAGAAGCATCTGGCAGGAAATCGTAGTCGACATGCAAAGTGTCGCTAAGTTCCAGCGTGGGCAGATAGGAGTATGGGAGCAGCGGATCCGCTCCGATGACTTTCGTCGGACAGGCATACGTCCCGAAATCAACCAAAACTGCGTAGATTCCCGCGTACTCCACGATCTGGGCTTCATATTCGCGCGGGCACCGCAGCTCGTAACCTTCTGAATCGTCCCTTTTGCGAAGCGTCGTCTCGGCAAACAGGTCGGCTACGCCTGGCATCACCCTTTGGAAACTAGGTGTAAACGGCAAAATATCCGACAGCTGTTCCCTTGATCGAAATACGTGAGCCCTTTGTCTTATCAGCTTGGCGGTACTGGTCGCCGCAGCTTCGAATTCGGCGTACCCGCGGCCAGGTTTGCACAGGGGTGGATCGAACAAAACCCGGGCTGCGAACTGATTGCCTTTCTTCGGAGAGAGAAGCGTGGTCAGCCCAGAAACTGAGTGGAAGACGCCAACCTTCGGTTTGCGGCCGAAAAGTTCGTCGATCGCCGCCACAACGACATCGTGGTCACGGACCAGAGTAGGAATCGTGTGATCTTCGATCCTACCGACATCGTTCCAGCCGTGATTTCGGATGTCGTAAACGATGAGGTCGAATTGGTCTTCAAGCAACGACCAGAACGGATAGTAAAGGTCGATGGCGAGCCCGTTTCCGTGGCTCAGGACCAGGCGGGGCCCCGAAGTGGTACCATGGCGTCGCACCTTGATGATCGTGTCCTGGTCGACACGAACTTCTTGCACCTCAATTGGTTCAGGCAGATCCCACGATTTGTCCGGATTCGTCACTTACCCTTGACCCTTTGGCCATGAATCGGCGGTGCCGTTGATCGACTCTTCAACAGTTTACGGTTTTGTTTCGAAGGCGACCGCTGCCGCGAAATCGCAGTTACTCAAATCCTCGATCTGCCACTCTGAGTCCGGCAAATGAGGGAACTCAAACACTGCACGTTTATAGCCACGCCTCATGTTCACCGGAACTTCGAACTCCGATGTATCCAAGGACATACCCACACCCAATGCTTTGACCAACGCCTCTTTTACCGTCCACAGGTTAAAGAACATTGCAATCTTGCGTTGCCCTTCGACGGTGCCTATTTCGGCGCGTTCGTTCGGCCCGAATACGGTTTCGCTCAGCAGATCGATGTGTCGATTGTTCATGCGCTCTTCAATATCGATGCCAAGCCTTCCCGTAGGAGCTACTGCCAACAACCCGTGTTGACCACTGTGTGTCACGTTGAAGCTGATCCGCAGTTTGCGGCCATCGACGACCGCAAAAGGCTTGCGGTATTCAGATTCTTGGAATGTCAGCTGGTCGTTAACACACCCAGCACGATGACACAAAATCTCGCGTAGTGCCGCCCTGCACAACGCGAAGCGGCGCTTCGGACCTGGGAACATAAACCTTCGCCACCTAGCCCTTTCGTCCGAGTTCAAACACCCAAACGCAACGGCTTCGAACCTTTGGTTCGGAGCAAGATCCACGTGAAAAACTTCAACGTCGCCGATTCGCTTGAACGGGCTCCACCACACGTTGGATTGATTGTCATGGATCATCGTTCATTTACGCACGGTGTGAGCCGCAAAAGAGACGCAACAAAACAATTACGTCCCGCCACGCAGTTTACCGTGGCGGGACGCAATGACCTCTATTTGGATCTGCTAACTGGATTGAGCGTCGACAAAATCGACTAACGCTGCCAAATTCGGGATTTTGCCGCAGTCTTCAGCAGCCATCGAGATGCCGAATTCTTTGACAACGAGACGACCAAACGCGACGATGTCTACAGAAGACACGCCCAGGTCGCTCAGACTGCTGCTCAAGTCGTTCACTGGGCCGACAGGTTTTCCGTCGACTTCCAGATTCTCGGATACGAGAGCTTTGATCCGGTCTGCGGTTGATGCCATGTGTGGTTGTCCTTTCCATTCCACTGAACGCGCATGTTCGATTATGCTTTCAACGAAATAAACGTTAACACGAAAGCCTAATATGCTGCCGTCGAATCAGTGATAAGCGCGTGAGTATCCATCAATTGCGTCCAAATGTTGCTGATAATGCCAATCCGGTTTCAAACCCAGTGTCTCCGCCTCTGAAACGGATACAGCGGTAGTCCGATCCTACGCCGGGTTTCTCCGACGAACAGACCCGAGAACGCGATGGAAAGCCCCAGTTCGTATGTGCGCGCAACACTTGCCGCGAATCCACCGCTGGCGGTTTCGGTGTCAGGACATGCTGCTAGCCACGAGATCCCCTCTACTTCTACACCGTTCTCACTTGCCTTTTGCTCTATACCCGATACGGCTGAGACGGCATCCGAATCCAAACCGACGCCGATAATCGCATCTACACCGAGTTGGCCGAGCGATTCGATGCATCGGACGAATGACATTCGTGACGTCGCATGCCGACACCAGTAGTCGGAAGCGGTTAGATCCTCAGAATCCGACCGCTGCCCCGTTGCACTGCTAACCAAGGTGTTGGACGGTTCTGAAATCTCGACGCCCGACAAAACGTTTTCTTCACCTTCTGAACTTGCTTCGGAATCCGATGTCCGGGTAAGTCGACCGTAACGTAAGACGACCTTCAAGCCATCTTCGAGACTGAAAACGCCGGAAGCTTGGGCGGCGGCGATCTCGCCGATGCCTTGTCCCAAAACAACCTGTGGTTTCACGCCCACGCTTTCCCAGAGAGCTGACATGGCGCACTCAGCAGCGTAGGTTATGGCGTTGACCCAATCTGGTTCGCTGAGTTGGGTTTCCTCGAAATTCGATCCAAACGGTCCGTTCCACAACCTAGAGCCTGTTTCCGTTGTGAAGACTTCACTACACCGATCCAAGACGTCCTGGAACACGGGCTCGCTGGCGTAGAACGATTCAATCGTTTCGACCCACTCCTCGATACCACCCGCGAAGACCATCGCGACCCTACGCGGCGCATCTGGCGCATCCCTGTCAGAGTCAGCGGCCGATGAGGCGACCCTGGTCAAGCCCTCGCGAAGGCTGATTGCGTCGTCGAAAACCACTCCTGCCCTGTGCCCCATGTGGCTGCGTCCAGAACTCGATGTCCATGCCATGTCAGCGAGCAAGTTAGTTTCAACTGCTTCATCGTTGATGTCCTGACCGTTGATCCAGTTGAGATACCTTTTGGCCAAGTCCCTCAATGCCGGTTCCGATTTCGCTGATAGCGGCAACAGTCGCGTTTTGTCCATTGGCAGGTCTTGGATGTCGTCACCAGTTCTATCCGACGACTGGTCGCCAAAGGTGTTTTCGACGAGATGTCCTTTACCAACGACTGTTGGGACACCGTTGTGCGATTGCCGTTCGCCGCTAACGCCTCCGTAACCCGACATCACCAAGTGTGCGTTCGCACCTGACATCCCGAAACCGCTGATCGCTGCCAGCGGCGGCCGTTCCGAAGAACCATTCCATGTAGCGTTGTTCAACGGGACTTCAATCGGCAACCGGTCCCAATCGATGTGAGGGTTGGGTTCGTCGAAATTGATCTGCCTCGGAACCACTCCGTTCTTCATCGACAACACAACCTTGATGACGCTTGCGACGCCAGCTGCCCGTTCCAAGTGACCCAGGTTGGCTTTCACGGACCCGACCTTGAGTGGTCGGTTTTCATCGCGGTCGATTCCATAGGCCGCGGACGCGGCATGTAGCTCGATGGGATCTCCCAACTGGGAGGCGCCACCATGAGCCTCGTAGTAATCCACATCGCACGGATCAATTCCAGCAACTTCGATCGCTTCTTGCATCACGCGTTGTTGTGCTGACCCGTTCGGGACGGTCAATCCCGCACTCGCTCCGTTCTGATTCACCGCCGAACCGAGAATCATGCCCCAGATACGGTCGCCATCGGCTTCGGCGTCACGCAATCGTTTCAGCACTAACATGCCGCAACCTTCGCCGCGCACGAATCCGTCGGCATCTGCATCAAACGGCTTGCTCCGCCCTTTCGGCGATAGCATTCCAAGGTCCACCATGTACTCGGTCAAGGGGATCGACAACGCTGCGTTAACACCGCCTGCCAACGCCATATCGATTTCACCGGTGCTTAATCCGCGGACGGCCTGATGAATCGAAGCGTGCGATGATGCGCAGACCAAATCGACTGGCATCGCAGGACCTTCCAGGCCCAAGGTGAACGCCAACCTGCCGACGGCGACGCTCGACGTAGTACCGAGGTAATTGTCGGGAAAGTCACTCGCGGCGATCACATCTCGGTACTCGCTGGTTCCGACACCCACGTACACGCCAGTGCGACTACCCCGCAGCGATTCCGGGTCGATACCTGCATCTTCGACTGCGTGCCATGTGGTTTCCAACAACATCCGCTGCTGGGGATCCATCGTTCGCGCCTCTAATGGCGAAATCCTGAAGAACCGTGAGTCGAACTGATCTACGTCGTCGACGAAGGCACCCTTTCGCAATACGACTTGCTCTGCATACGGATCGCCGACCACGCCGCGCCATTCGCCGCCATCCTGACGTCCGTCGGTGATTGCATCGCCTCCCGCCTCGATGAGTTTCCAGAATTCGTCGAGGTTTCGCGCGCCTGGGAAGCGACAGGCCATACCCACAATAGCCACTCCATCAATGTCGGTCCGCGGCTTAACGTCGGACGATGTTTCGGTCTCGACCGCGGTCGGTGCCTGGATCGAAAATACCTGTTTATCTCCGCCGAGTTCGCCCAACTCACCTGCCAGATGGCTCGCCATCTCAGAGATCGTCGGAAAATCAAACACGATGGTGTTGGATGCGACGTACTCACCTTCGATCGCGCGATTCAACCGATTGCGTAACTCCACCGCCATCAATGAATCCATACCGAGGTCGAAGAAACCGACATCCGGCGATGGAGATGTTTGCAAGCGCATGACCGCCTGTAACTCGTCCTGGAGGAACTCCGAAAGTATGCGCTCTCGATCTGATTCAGGTGACGACTTAAGTCGAGTCATCAGATCTTCAGTTGCAGATGCGGCGATTAGCCCGTCGTCGTCAGTCGCCAGCAACGCTTCGAGCAAGTTGTGGGAACCGCCGTGTGCATCGGCGAATGTCGGCCAATCCACCAAAGCGGCGAGGCCGTTTGTGGCGTCCTGACGGATCAGCATCTCAAAGGCATCGAGTCCCTGTTGCGGCGTCATCCACCCGGTTCCTGCCGCTTCCAACTGCTCGGCGATGCGCTCACGTTGCTCCTCAGCCTCTCCGATGCCTGACCATGCGCCCCAGGCAATCGTTTGACCCGGTAGACCCAGCGCGCGCCTGTGCCCGGAGAGTTGATCCAGAAACGCGTTTGCCGCTGCATGGTTCGCTTGACCAGAGTTGCCAAGAACACCCGCCACACTCGAAAACAGGACGAAAAGGTCCAAGTCTCGATCTAGGGTGGCTCGATGCAAGTGCCATGAACCAACCACCTTCGGCCACAGCACGTCTTCGAAACTCTGCCAACTCTGGTTGGTCAAAGCCGCGTCAGAAAGAACGCCGACACTGTGGATGATACCGCCGAGCGGAAGCTGGCTCGCGTCTATCTCTTTCAACATCTTTTCAACCGCAGCCGCATCGGTTACGTCCGCAAGGGCTACATAGACACTTACACCTCGCTGTCGCAACGCGTCTATCCCCTCTGCAGCTTCGGGGTCGGGATCTCGACGTCCGTTCAATACGATCGCGCCAGCACCATGATCTGCTAGCCAGCGAGCCAATGCGATCCCGATCCCGCCTAGACCGCCGGTAACCAAGTAAGTCCTATCGCCACGCAGGGTTCCATTGTCCAGCGGCGGGTTGGTTAGAACCAACTTACCGATGTGGCGGGCGGCGCGCATGTGGCTCATCGCCGAACCTGCTTCCGCCATCGGCCATGTGCTGTGGGTTATCGGTCGTAGATCGCCAGACGATACCCGCTCCATCACGCGTTGCAACGCGATTCCAGCGCGCTCTGGATCGTTCGTCTTCAGATCGTCCAACTGCAGCACTTGGTATTCAACATCTGGTCGGACTTCCGCCATTTCTTCTTCGGTGAATATGCCCACCGCCGCCAATTCGATCCATCGGCCGCCCTTGCCCAAACACGACAAGTTCGCGTCGAGGTAATCCTCCCCAACGAAGGAATTCAATAAAACATCAACGCCCTTCCCATCGGTAGCGTCGAGAATCTCCTCGCCGAACTTCGTCTGCCGGCTGTCGAATACGTGCTTCACTCCCAACGAGCGCAGATAGTCGTGTTTACCCGAACTTGCCGTCGTGAACACCTCCGCCCCCGCAGCTTGGGCCATTTGGATCGCTGAGAGTCCCACGCCGCCGGCTCCAGAATGGATCAACACCTTGTCACTGGCTTGTAATTTCGCCATCTCAAACGAAAGCTCGGCAGTTGTAAATGTCAACGGGATCGTTGCCAACTCAGCCGACGTGAATCCCGGCGGAGCGGGTACCAGTAAATCAGCGCGGGTAACGACCTCGCTGGCAAATGATCTGAAGCACAAGCCGACGACGCGTTCACCCACTGACACGTTGTCGACATCTGGCCCCAGTTCCACAACCCGTCCGACTACTTCGCCGCCCAAGACGTCATCATCGATCATGCCGATCGCGACCACCGCGTCGCGGAAGTTCACGCCCACCGCCTCAATCGCCACTCGTGCTTCGCCTGACCCCAAAGGACGTATTGACGGTACTTCGACCTGCACGCTCCCAGATTCGCCCGCTTCGTCGGGCTTTATGATCCACGGAGAATCGTCGGGCAATGACAACCGTTCTTTGGTTTCGCCGAATCTTTCAAGTCTTGACACTTGCCGCAGGCTGTCACGGTAAGCGATATGGTTTTCCTCGTCTGGATGCATCAACTCATCAACTAGATCGGGCACCGAGATGGGTTGATCAGGATCAAGATCGATCATGCGGGGCGTCAATTGTGGCGCTTCTAGGGCAACAACCTTGCCCAATCCCCACAAAATCGCGCCGGCGATTTCGCCGGACCGCTCGCGTTCCAAAACCTGCGCTCCTCGAGTGAGGAACCAGACACCGTTCCCAAGGGACAAATCAGCATCCGCTATGCCCTGAATCATGGCCAATGCACTGCTGCCAATTCGCTCCGTGTCACTCGAAAACTGCGAGTTGTCCGCATCGGCACCGTGACCGTCCAGCGCCGCCAGATGAACTATCCCTTTGATTGGCGGTTCCGTTGGTAGACCTTCGAATAGCGACCTCCAAGAGTCTCGATCCGCGGTTTCGACGTCAATTTCCACGACGCCCGGCAATTCGTGCCCGTTAGATCCATCCGGACGCGTCGAGTCATTCGCAAGGAATACCGTCTGATCACGTTGTTCGAGATGCGCAGCCAATTTCAATGCAATTCCCGAGCGGTCATTCATCACGATCCAGGTCCCAGGCGACTCGCTCACCTCGACCGGACCCTGTGCAACAATCACTCCCCGATCTGGATTTTCCTCATCACCGACAACGCCAAGAATTTCGAATTCGGCGAATTCGGAATCAGCCAGCGCCGTTCGCCAAATGTCAGGGCTTGAAAGAGCGGAATGCGGCCGGATTTTGTCGGCGAATCGCCACCAACCGTCCAGTGGTCCGAAGGTTAGATCCATCCAGCCCTGCGGTCGCATGTTTTCGAGCGCGACCAGGAGTCCCGAAGGCGCGAGGATTTCTATGCAGTTCGCCAAAGTTTCATTGAGGAACCGTGTCGCATGCAACACGTTGGAGGCGATCACGATGTCGTAGCTATGGGCATCGAATCCTTGAGAGATCGGGCTTCTCTCGATGTCTAAAACCTGATAGTCAATCGACGACTCCGCACCACCGAAACGACCCTCTGCTTCCGCGAAGAAGCCAGCCGAAATGTCTGTGTAGACGTAGTCGTAACGGCCTTCGGGCAGTACCGGCAAAACTGATGCGGTGGCTGATCCCGTGCCGGCGCCAACTTCCAGAATCCTCAACCGACGCTCATCCGGCAGATCCGCCAACATCGCCGTCACAGCTTTGCCCAACATCCGGTTGGCAGCGATCGCTGCCGGAGAATTCACATAGAGGTCGGCGGCGCTTGGGCTTCCGCTGCCGAATAGCAACGTCAGCGGGTCCGCTTCTCCTGTCAGGGTGTCGGTCAATGCACCGGCACATCTCGCCAACAGCCCGACTTCCGTAATTCCGTGCTCGTACCGAGCCAACATCCCAGATGCGAACTCTTCGGGATCAGATGGCATGGGATCAGGCAGGGGATCGTCTGGGCCAATAATTACGGTGAATTCACCTCCGGATTGTTCGACGACACCGCCCCGTTCTAGGAGCTCAAACAGCCTACGGAAAAGACGCGTGTGTTCCGGCAGCACATCGAATCGCGCGTGCAACTCGTCTATGTTGACCTTCTCGCCCTTCTTACGCTCCCACCCGAATCTCCTTAAAATCGCAAGCGCATACGACCACGACAAACGCTCCAGATCGTTCAGCAACGCGGTTCGACTTGCGGCATCAACACCCTCTTCGTGCAGATACTCTGCAAAAGGCGCCCACGTTTCGAATAGCTTTTCTGGGCCTGGCAGGAAATCCGCCGGAACAACCGCCGTCTCCAACGGTCCGTCTCGCCAAACGACCTCGTATAAGAGATCTTCGACATCCTCAGTGCTGGCGAGCAGACTCGTCTTGGTAGCCCGCTTTACCGTGTATCCCTCGAACCCACCGATTAATTCGCCTTCAAGCGTGTAGATGCGCAGATCGCCCGTGAATGTTTCCGGCGTCGTGGCAGCATCATTGTCTCCATCGTTTTGCTGCGTCCGCTCGCGCATCCGAGCGTGGGAGATAACTCGATCCGGCAACTGTCCTGACAACCACATCCGTTCCCATCCGAAAGGCAGATATGTCGTGCTACCGCCATCATTGGCATCGTTCCTAGCCGCTGACAAAACCTGAAAACATCCATCCAACACAACCGGGTGCGCTTCCACTGCTTCACCACGCAACGACTCCGCTAATGAAACCTCGCCTATCGCTTCGCCGTCACCGGTCCAAAGAGCCTGAACCGATCGGAACGCGGGACCGAATTCGATGCCAATACTCGTTTTCTGTTGATAGAAAACGGACGTATCCATCGGAACCAAGCGGGACTTGGTGGACGCAATGTCGAAACGCTCGGAAACCGTACTACCGCTGTCGCCTAACCGTGCATTCGCTTCCGCATTAAGCGTCCAGCCGTCATCATCATCGCCTTGGCTGTATATCTCCACTCGCTTAGCGGTACCATCTTCCGAATCATCCCAGACCAGCTGAATTCGGCGCCCAACTTCGTCTCCAGAATCTGCCGTTTCGTTTTCTGGGAACACCATTGGGCTGTGCAGCTGCAGATCATCCACCTCGACGACATCCGCTACTTCGGACAGCGCGGCAGAAGCTGCCAACGCGCCGTGCAACGCTCCCGGCATGATCACTCTGCCGAACACGCGATGGTCATTCAACCACGACGGGTCATTTGCAAACATCTCGTTCTCGAACAGCACTTCGCCGCGCGGCGATTCATGCCGTTCACCCAGCAGCGGGTGACCGGAACTGACGCGTCTCCGCCTTGGTTCCTCCACCCAGTGCCGCTCTCGCTGAAAGGCGTATGAAGGCAGCGATACACGACGACGCGATTCTCCAGCGAAAAGCCCTTCCCACCTGACGGTCAAACCAGCTTCGTATGCCCCAGCTACACCTGCCACGAACCCATCGTCGTACTCATCAACTGGCAACTCGTCGTAGTTCCGAAGCAGGCTCGCAAGCACTTTCGGTTCTCTTGTAGCTTGGCCACGAGCAGTAGTCGAAGGCCACGCCATCGAAACCAATGGACCAAGAACCGCGTTCGGCCCGACCTCGATTACGAGGTCAACACCCAAATCCGCCGTCGAGTCGATACCTGTTTCAAACTCCACCGAGTTTCGGGCGTGACGCCTCCAGTACTCGCTATCGATATCTTGGTTCGGATCGATCACCTTACCAGTCACGTTGCTGATCAAATCTATCGATGGCTTCGAGAATTGGACCGATCGGTACGCGTCTTCCAACTCGTCCAAAGCCGGTTCGACTAATGCGCTGTGGAATGCCTGGTTCCTGAGTAGGCGTACCCGCACATCCTCCGCTTCGAACCGAGCAGTGATCGCTTCGACATCACCAACAGGGCCGCTCACAACTTGGTGAACACCGTTATCAACCGCAATACAGAGGCCTGGGCCGTCAACGCCGGAGTTGTGCTCTTGGACAGCACTCGCGACCTCTCCTTTAGGAGCGAAAATCGCAGCCATTCCGCCGAGTTCAGGAACTGAACCCAACAATTCACCGCGTTTCGCGACGAACCTGAGCCCGTCTTCCAAACTGAAAACTCCCGCTTTCTGCGCGGCCGCGAACTCGCCCAAGCTGTGCCCGATGACTACGCTTGGTTCGACACCGATAGATGACCACAACGCGGTCAACGCGCACTCCAGTGTGTAGACCGCAGGCTGCGTCCACGCCGTGTCATCCAAATTGCCCTGCGCACCGGAGCGTCCAAACATCACATCGAGCAGAGATTCGCCCCGCTCTTCGAGGATGACCCTTTCGCACCGGTCAAGGACCGCCCGAACCACCGGCTCTCGGTGGTACAACGACTCGCCCATTCCGCCCCACTGACTCCCCTGTCCGGTGTAAACGAACGCGACTTTGGTAGCGGGAGTTGGACCGAAGATGCTGCCGTTTTCGCGGATCTCCCGCAACCCTGATCTCAAAGACTCGGCGTCATCGAACGTCACACCCGCCCGGTATTCGAAATGGCTACGTCCTACGCCAGCCGTCCAGGCAGCATCCGCTAACTCCTCGACATCGTCCCGCGCGCTTGGCGGCTGATTGTCCAGCCAATCCAGGTAACGCGTTGCATTGTCGCGGACCGCGTCGGGAGTTTTTCCGGATAACGGGAGGATGCGCTTCGAACGATGGACTAGGTCCGTCGAGTCTCTTTCGATCTCGGCGTGCAAATCCCCGGCGATTTTGATGGTTGAACCTGAGTTGGGATGCAGCCCGTTTCTCCCCGCCTTCGATGCATCGTCGACGCCATACCCTTCCAACACAACGTGGGCGTTAGTTCCAGACCACCCGAATCCGCTAACTCCTGCCAACTGCGGTTTGTCATCCTCGCAAGGCCAATCGGTTGCCTCAGATGTCACCTCGACCGGGAGATTGGACCAATCGATGTCTGGGTTGGGAACGTTGTAGTTCAGGTGCCTCGGTATCACACCGTGCTTCATCGCCAAGACCGTTTTCATCACCCCCGCTACCCCAGCCGCTGGCTCAAGGTGCCCGAAATTCGTCTTCACGGAACCGACCAGCAATGGCCGCGAGAAATCTCGCTCGCGGCCGTAAGCCGCGCCCAAGGCCTCCATCTCGATCGGGTCGCCTACCGGTGTTCCTGTACCGTGCGCCTCTACGTAATCGATTTCCGAGGGAGACACGCCCGATCGAGCCAATGCGGCTTCAATCACCGCCGTTTGGGCCTCGGCGCTTGGCACCGTGAGACCTTGGCTAGCACCATCTTGGTTCAGAGCTGATCCTCTGATCACGCCCCAGATCCGATCACCGTCGCGTTCAGCTTCGCCCAACCGTTTCAGCACCAAGATCCCGCAACCCTCACCACGCACGTAGCCATTCGCTGACGCGTCGAATGTTTTGCACTGACCGTCCGGCGCCAACATGCCTGCGTTACCGCGCAACTCGAGAAGTCTGCTGGAGAGGATCGTGTGAACTCCCCCCGCGAGCGCCAGATCAGCCTCGCTCTGCTGCAGAGCAGTGACGGCTTGATGCACCGCCACCAGGGAAGATGAGCACGCCGTATCTACAGCTATCGCCGGACCTTGAAATCCCAAGGCGTATGCGACTCGGCCGATCGCAGTGTTGTACGAGGTGCCACTGACGGAGTAAAGGCTCGCAGCGGGCTCCGAGGCGTCGCTCGATTCCATGATTATCATCCGATAATCGCTGTTGCTGATGCCTCCATAAACGCCGGTTCGGGTTCCCTTCAAACTCTCCGGATCGATCGCCGCGTCCTCCAACGCCTGCCAACTCGTTTCGAGCATCAGCCGTTGCTGCGGATCGAGAAACTGCGCTTCAACCGGAGATATGCGGAAGAAAGAGGCATCGAACAGGTCGACTTCGTCCAGATACGCGCCGAATCGACAAGCCTCGCTCTGGATATCGGGATCCTGGAAGAGCTTTCCGATGCGTCCCACACCAGAACCCGGTTCACCCTCGATCACCGCGTTCTCGCCCGCCATTAGCAGACGCCAGAACGCTTCTACACCGTTCGCTCCGGGGAAACGGCACGCCATTCCTACGATCGCAATCGGCTCGCCCACAGGTACCTCACCTCGACCTGCCCGGTCAGATTCGTCCACTCTCCCAGCATCTACACCGGGATCATCCACCGTTTGCATGACACTCCTTTGCAGATCAAGTCCCTTGAACGGTTAGTCAATCACAAAATAAACAACGAACCGAATAGCTTGCGATTACCATCCGCGTCGGACAAGACGCGCCTGTCGCATTCATGATACCTAGTATCGCGCCGAATTCTCGTTACGAAAAGTGACAGTGTTGCGCGGAAAGGACGGGTTTACTCAAACGACAAGCACGTTTTGTCTACCGTCTTAAGAACCGATTCCTGGTCGAACCGCGCTTTGTACTCGGCGGCCACTTCGTCGATCAGATCATCTGCATCCTCATCGTCGCGAGGTGCCAGAATCAACAGAACCTTCGAACGCTCCTTCTCGATCTGACCTTCGCCGTTCCGCCACTGACCGCGCCCGTCGAGTACGGTCAGTCCATTCGGAAACCGGGGTGTGACGATATCCGCCAAAAACGCGTCCCAATCCGTATCGCTTACAACTTCGCCACTGCTTCCGCTACGTCCCATGTAAAGCTCGTACTCCACCCAGCGTTCCATTCCGTCTGGGCATCCTGACCTATCGAGCAAATCGCAGGCTCCGATTAACGCAGTAGCCGACACCGCGAGTATCAGAATTAACGCTCGCATTTCGCCTCGTCCATAATTGGATTTTACGTCCGAAATTGTGCAATTCGGATTTATCCCCTGCCCACTCATCGGCGCAGCGATGACCAGATTCCATGAATTAGACGCGCTCCGCGCCTTCGCTATGTTGCTTGGTGTCGTGTTGCACGCGTCAATGTTTCTCGTATGGTCAGAATGGACGGTCGTTGCGAAGGAGATTTCGCCGGATCTGCCCTACGACGACATCGTGTTCGCCATCCACGGGTTCAGGATGCCGATCTTTTTCCTGCTGAGCGGTTTCTTCACCGCGATGCTATGGCAGCGACGGGGCCGAAAATCGTTGATCAACCATCGCCTTCAACGCGTCGGCCTTCCCCTTTTGATCGGGGCATTCACGATTATCCCGATCCATCTAGCGTGGTTCATTTTCCTCAAAGGCGATGAATTCAACATCTGGGTGGCTGCCTGGATTTTCGCTTTGGGTTGGATCACTGGTCTACAGCATCTCTGGTTCCTCTGGATGCTCCTGATACTCGTCGCTCTATTTCTCGGGTTCGTGGCGCTCGGCGTGAAATTCAACGACAGGAAAGTGTGGTGGGGATTGATCCCGTTGGTGTTGGTTCCTCAGTTATTAATGACGGAGCCGACGTGGGGCCCCGACACCGCTTCGCACTTATTGGTTAATCCCGTTGTGCTTGCGTATTACCTTTGCTTTTTCCTGTTCGGAGCTTTCATGTTTCAGACAGAGATCACAGTCAAACGTCTTTGGCTTCTGTTGCTGTTGCCGGTTTTGCCCGCGTTCTACATCGGGCTCCACTTCGAGTTCGGTAGCGATGCACCTTTTGCGCACGCCGCGTCATCCACTTTGCAGGTGGCGTACGCATGGATGATGTGTTTTGGGGCGATGGGATTGTTCAAACTGATAGCGTCCGCGCATCGCTGCTGGGTCCGGTATCTTTCGGACGCGTCGTATTGGATCTACCTGTGGCATCTCGCGCTGATCTTTCCGGCGCAACGTATCGCTGCGGACCTGCAACTGAACGTGCATTTGGAAGTGATAGCGATAATCCTCGGGGTGACCGGCATCCTGCTGGTCAGCTACCACGTCAGCGTTCGTTACACCTGGATCGGTTCGATGCTGAACGGGCCGAAGTCGAAAAGTGTTCTGGAAGATGGAAAGGGAGCTGGTCCAGAGACACCAAACTCTCCAGAAGGGAGAGAAGGTTCGATTGCAATACCAATTAGGTGAAAGTAATGCGATATCATGTTATGCAAGGATGAAAGAGAGGATGAAAGGGATCTAAATATGATCGAATCCGGCATCACATCTAAAGGCCAGACCACCTTGCCCAAGAAGGTCAGAGATGCGCTTGGCGTGAAGCCGGGGGATCGCATCAGGTATGCCATTCTTGATGGCAAGGTAATGATGCTCCCAGCACTACCAGCAGCTAGGCTCTACGGGCGTTTGCAATACCACGGGCCACCCAAAACGCTGGAAGAGATCGACCGCGCAATCGGCGATGCCGCAGCCGGGCTGTGATCGCTATTGACACAAACATCGTTATGAGATTGTTGGTCCGCGACGATCTCGCTCAAGCTGAAGCGGCCGAGCGCCTGTTTTCAAGCCTGACACCGGAAAACCGCGGCTTCATCTGCCGCGAAGTCATGATGGAACTCATTTGGGTTTTAGAGAGGGTTTATGACCATCCGAAGACCGACATTGGCGAAGCCGTACTTGAGCTGATCGCTTCTGCCGACTTGGAGATTGAAAATCATGAAGACGTGACGCGCAGCCTGTATCGTTACATGCGGGGCGGTGTCGACTTCGCTGATCTGATGATCCTAGCCGCCGCCGCTCAACAACCAGCTATGCCCCTGTATACATTTGACCGCAAACTTGCGCGGCTTAACGGTGCAACTTTGATAATTGCGGACTAGCGTTAAACGGGAGCACTGGCAGATGCAGAAAAGAACCCTAGGCCGTACCGGCCACGACAGCACTGTAATCTCGTTTGGAACCTATGCTGTCGGCTGGCTGACACAAGATGATGCTGACAGAGCCATTCAGCTCGTATTGGATCACGGTGTTAATCACTTCGATATCGCGCCGACGTACGGCGAAGCCATGGAGCGGGTTGCTCCTTGGATGCCTGCGATCCGAGACGACATCTTCGTTGGGGCCAAGACTGCCGTCCGAGACCGCGACGGCGCATGGCGTGACGTTGAGAGCATCATGAAGCGCATGAACGTCGATAACTTCGATCTGTTCCAGCTTCATTCCGTCGGCGATATGACCCAGCTCGATCTCTGCACTGCTACCGGCGGTTCACTTGAAACTCTTCTCGAGATGCGTGAACAAGGTCTAACCAAGTGGCTGGGCATCACTGGTCACGGCCCGTCGGTCCCTTCGACAATCCTTCAATCCCTCGAGCGCTTCGATTTCGACACCGTCATGTTCCCCCTGAATCCGGCATCTGATCGAAATCCCGACTACCGCCGTGACATCGAATCTCTGATCGCCGAGTGCCAAGCCCGCAACATCGGAGTACAGACCATCAAAATGATCGCCCGCGGCGGATGGGGCGATGGCGAGAAACAGACCAACACCTGGTACGATCCCCATCGAACACAGGACGACATCGACCGCTCGCTATGGTGGGTCCTCTCACAACCAATGCACACCGCGCCGAGTTGTGGCGATGTCAATCTTCTGCCAAAAGTCCTCAATGCCGCACAGCGTTTCTCACCTATGTCTAACGATCATCAAGAGGCGGTTAAACTCGCCCAGCATCCTCCGATTCCCTTGCCGGAGCTAGCGATCCCCCCTGCTGCCTGACACAGGCGACTAGTCAGTCGACAACCCGCGCCGTGACTGCCCCACCGCTCAAACGAAAACGCTTTCTCATGTTGAGCGCGACGGCGCTTTTCGCCGGGCTTCTCGTCGCCTTGTACGTTCTTGGATCAGTGCTCATTACCGTCCTGATCGGCGCCTTAATCGCATACATCCTGCTGCCGCTGACCAACATCCTCGTCAGGCCGATGCCATGGCGTGAGAGCCGTCCCGGCTTAAGCCGCGGCATCGCCGTAGGCTTCATCTTCATCGTCGCCGCCGGTGTCGTGGCCGGGCTGATGGCGCTCGTAGTGCCGCCGACCATCGATCAGGGAAGGGCGTTCATCGAGGACTTCCCGACGTTCTTCAACCAGGCTCGCGTCACCGTCGAAAGATGGATCGGCGACTACGCTGATCTAGTCCCCGACGAATTCCGCGGGAAGATCGAAGAGAACATCGCCAACATGGGCGAGATCTTGGCTGACGCAGCTTGGGAGGTCTTGCCCAGCTCGATCAACCTGATATCCGAAACTTTTTCGCTCATCATCGGACTCGCGACCCTCCCTGTGCTGGTCTTCTACATGGTCAAAGACGCTCGGGAGATCGGCCCAACCCTGATTAAACCGTTCCCAACGCCTCTCCGTCCCTATCTGATCGACTTGGCCAAGATCGCCGACAAAACGTTGGGCGGCTACCTTCGGGGTCAACTTATCTTGGGCTTATCTGTCGGAGTCGCGGTCGCTATCGGCTTGACGGCCATGGGTGTGCCGTTCGCGTTTGTTCTTGGCATCGTCGCAGGTATATCCGAGATGATCCCGATCGTAGGTCCGCTCATCGGAGGCGCGGCGGGAATATTGGTTACGCTAGCCACCGCGCCCGAAAAAGTCATCTGGGTCGCCCTGCTTTACCTTGGTGTGCAGCTGCTCGAAAACACGTTGCTCGTGCCTCGTGTTCAAGCCCACACCCTCAACCTTCACCCCATAGCCATCATTATTGTGATCATTGTGGGCAGCCACTTCTTCGGCATCTGGGGAATCATTTTGGGAGCCCCGCTCGTGTCGATGGCGAGGGACATTGCCCGATACTTGGGAGACGAGTGGGATCGACCGCCAAACCACGACGCCATTTCCGAGGACGAAGAAGAAAACTCAAGCGTCGAAAATAAAGGAACAGAAACCAATCCTCAATCAACGGAGTGAAAGAAACACCGTGGCACGACACCTTTTGAAACTTCCAGTGGCGATCATTTTGGGGATTGGATTGCTCGGATGCCAATTAGTCACTGATGAAGAAGAGCAAGTTTTAACAGTGCTCTATTGGCAGGCCCCGTCCGTTCCAAGCTCATACCTTTCTGCCGGCTTGAAAGACATCGATGCCGCGGCCTTCACTCTCGAACCTCTGGCGAAGTTCGATCCTGACGGCAACTTGGTGCCTGCCCTCGCTTCCGAAGTCCCGACCATCGAGAACGTAGGGATTTCGTCGGACCTGACTTCGATCACATGGAAGCTAAACAAAGACGTCAAATGGTCCGATGGAAGCGACATGACCACTGACGACGTGGTATTCACATGGGTCTATTGCACCAACCCCGATACGGGATGCACTGCCGAGAGCGCTTTCGATGGCATCACCGAAGTCGAGGCCATCGACAGCCTGACAGTCAAGATAACGTTCGATGGTCCTAAGCCTTACCCGTATACAGCGTTCGTCGGCAGCGCTTCACCGATCATCAGCAAGCGCCAGTTCACGGATTGCGTTGGAGAGGCGGCGAGCTCATGCACCGAGCAGAACCATGCGCCACTCGGTACAGGCCCTTACCGCATCCTGAGTTTTACTCCGAACGAAGGTGCGACTTACGAACGCAACCCGCATTTCCGCGGTGATGAGCCGTATTTCGACCGCGTCGAGTTGAAAGGCGGTGGAGAGGCGTTGACTGCCGCGCAATCGGTTTTGGGAACGGGCGAAGCGGACTACGCGTGGAACCTGCAGATCGAACCGCAACAGCTCGAAGAACTCCAATCGGAAGGCAACGGAACCGTAGTAGCGGCGTTCTCCAGCCTCGTGGAGCGGATCGTTCTGAACCAGACGAATGCCGACCCATCTTTAGGTGCAAACCGCTCGGAATATCTCGACGGCGATAATCCCCACCCGTTCTTGACATACCGTCCGATCCAACAGGCGATGTCGATGTCGATCGATCGAAGAATGCTCTCTGAACAGCTTTACGGTTTCGCCGGTAAACCGGCTTGCAACATGATCGTCGGACCGCCGAACTACGTCTCCGACGCGAATGATGACTGCCTGACTCAGGACATCTCAGGAGCTAATCGCTTGTTAGACGAGAACGGCGTCGTCGACTCTGATGGCGACGGGATCAGGGAATACAACGGTGTCCCGCTCAAGGTTCGATACCAGACCTCCACAAATGATGTCCGGCAGCAGACCCAGGAACTGGTCCGAGATTGGTGGGCGGAGATAGGCATCGGAATCGAGATCGTGCATCACGATGCCAGCTTGTTTTTCGGTGGCGACCCGGTCGAAAATGCCGAAGCCACGTATCGACGTTTCTTCGCCGATGTCCAGATGTACGCCAACGGGCCTGGCATCGATCCGCAAAACTACCTTTCGGACTTGCTCTGCAAACACATTCCGACCCGCGACGACAACTGGTCGTTGGGCAACATCGCGCGGGCATGCAACGCCGAGTACGACGACCTGTACGATGTGTTGGCCGAAACGCCCATCGGGCAGCAGCGAGCCGAACTCATCAAGCAACTGAACGACATCTACGTCCAGGGCTACTACGAAATACCGCTAGTCAACCGGGGGCTAGTGTCAGCGCATCTCAACACTTTGAAAGGTGTCAGGATGAACGCTTGGGACAGCGAACTCTGGAACGTCGCGGAGTGGCATCGCTAAGACGCGGATAGTGTCGACTCTGCGGCATCACTCGATCACGGTCGTATCTAGACGATATTTCTCGAGGCCATCCCAGTCGTATTCGACCCCGAGTCCCGGATCTTCCGGCACCGTAACATTGCCGTCTTTGTCGATCGAATCGATCTGATCGGCGTAGTCACTTTTGTAGATTCGCGGGCCGGGTTCCACTATCTTCGGATGAACCAACCCCATTTCGTTGAAGTTGGAATTGCGCATGGCAGCCATACAGTGACGATGCGGCGGCGATGAGATGTGGAGCTCGACATCCATCCCGAATCCCTCAGCCGCGTGGGAGATCTTCATCACGCCGGTGATGCCGCCATCGTAGTCGACATCGGCACGCCAGAAATCGGTAGCTTCCGCGATGGCCATGTCCGTGTGCGCCTCGACCATGTGGAGGTGTTCGCCCTGAAGCAGTGGGGTTTTGATCATCTTCTTCAACTGCTTGTGAGCGTAAAGCGACACTCCGCCGTCGCGCATCGGGTCCTCGTACCAGTAGTAGTCATATTCATCACATGCCCTGCCTACGGCGAGCGTATCCGCAAAGGTGTCGTAGACGCAGCACGGATCTGTCATAAGTGCCATCTTCCCGCCTACGCGCTCCCCGACCGCTCTAACCGTTGCGATTTCCCTATTGATGTCTACCTCGCCCCATGAATGGATCTTGAATGCGGGATACCCCATCTCCAAACACATCTGAGCAAAGTCAGCGTATGCCTCAGGGCTGCTCAATCCGTCCGGTTCTCGATCGGCGTGATAGGTGCTGGCGTAGCATGGAAGTTTTTTGCGATGGCCTCCCAAAAGCTGGTAGATCGGGGCGTCGTGGTACTTGCCAGCCAGATCCCATAACGCGACGTCGACAGGTCCGACACCCATCCGGTCGTGTTTTCGAAGCGTTGACTTCGCTTGGTTGTAGAACCATTCGCGTTCCAGTGCGCTTCTTCCGATCAACAGATAGGCGATCATGGTGATCTGTTCATACGTCGCCGGAGTGCCGGTCATGTACTCGCCGGTCACACCCAAATCCGTGTGGATTTTGATGCCAACCCGTCCCCGTGATCCTTTAGCGCCGGGTTGGTAGAACTGTCCCATCGCCCAACTGGCGTCCGTGGCCAAATCGTGCGTCGGAATCCGATACCTAGACAGCTCGATTCGCGTGATGATCGGCGCTCGCCCCATCGAAAGCCTCCCTAGTTTTGTGCGTCAATTTACTGACCACAGAATACCGCAGAAAAATGACAAGCCCGACCAGACCTGGTCGGGCTTGAGTTCCTCGGAGATCAGCCTGACGAGACGATCAATGCTCGTAGACTTCGCCGATCTTTAGCCTCGGGTGTTCTTGGTAAACACCGATGCCGATAACGATCCACCAGAGAAGGAAGAGTATCGACAAGGCGGTAGTCAGAGGAGCCAGAGCATCTACGAAATCATGAGCCTGTTCGGTGATAGCCATGATGATCAAACCTACGATCCCGCCAACGCCGACGATGAAAGAGAGCGTCTTGTTGAACCCCGGCTTCAATTTCCGCGCCAGCGCAAATCCCAGAACCACGTAACCCATAAGACCTGCCAAAGCAGCCATCAACCGCGCGACACCTGCCATCGCCTGTAGATATCGCCCTGTCGCTTGAAGGGTTTCCATCTGATCCGGCCCGATGCCAGCACCGATGCCATGCTCAAGCACATGGGAGGTGAGGTAGGTGAGGAATTGGGCGAACAACAGTGAGACGGCTGTCACCATGAGACTCGCCACACCGAATTTCACGAACGTATCCAGAGCGCAATTACTACCCGCGGTCTGCCACATCACGATCAATCCCCACAGCATGAACATGACAGCCACGCCGCCCATCAACGACGCGATATCGGTCAGAAGGGGTTGTGCGGCGATCGCGTCCACGACCGAATTCAAATCGTTCGGTTCAGCCTGTTCGAACAAAAAACCCGGCATCAATAGTGTCGAAAGAATGTAAAGTGCCGAACCTAAGATCAGCCCCAATCCCCCAACCCGTGCAGTAGTGATACACGACATTGCAGTTCCTCCAGACGATTGTCGTTCTGCGGTTAGCAATCGTGGGTCGAACTGTACCACGTATCGCGAGTTCGGTTGAAAATCCGTCTGTGTCAACTATTCCTATTACCGCTGCGAAGAGAGGATTTGAGTAATGTTGCCTTTAATTCATTTAATGCAACAATTAACCGCATGTAAACATATCCCTCCGTTTGCCAAATCTAGCTTCTATCAATACACAAATGAGGCTCCTGAAGCCTAAAGGCATCGCGGTCGCTCGAGCACTCGCAACGGGCAACCCGATTCTTCTCGCCGACGATCAACTGATCAACTCGCCCCTCCAAAGCCGTTCAACGAACCGCTCGGCCGGAAGTATCAATACACCGTCTTCGGTCAGCCGCGGGCGTGGCTCCCGGCAAACAACGACTCGCTGACCTATCTCCGGGTACTCGTCCTTCAAAGCCTTCAAGCCCTTCAAATGTTGCATCGTTATGTTTGCGCTGGACTTCGCCTCTACCGCTAACGTCAGGTTTTCGAGTAGAAAATCAACCTCGATCCCGCTCGCCAGCCGCCAATACGTCAGTTTGGTATCGATCTCGCGGTAGCTGATGTACGCGTTCAACTCGTGATGGACCCAGTTCTCGAACGCCTTGCCGTACTGCTCGGAACCAGCGATCACGGTTCCTCGCCGAGCCAAACGATTGACCAGACCTACGTCAGCGAAGTAAAGCTTAGGCGACAAGATCACTCGTCGTTTCCGCCTTCGCCGGAAGGCTGGCAGCCAGCGTGCGAGCAGAGTGTCTTCAAGAATCTCGAAGTAGCTTTTTGCGACATGCTGCGAGACGGCGCACTCGCGTCCGACGTTGGTGAAATTCACGATTTCACAATCGCTCAGTGCCGCAACGTCGAGGAAGTTCGAAAAGTTCGGGAGGTTGCGTACTAGTCCTTCTGCTGCGATCTCTTCGGTCACGTAGTCAGAGATGTAAGACTCCAGCAACCTTCGCGGGCGAGGCGATTCGTACATGCGCGGAGAGTAACCGTGGTTGAGAATCCGGTCGAGGTCGAAATCGACGCCAAGCTCTCCTGCTGTTATCCCCTGCAACACGTAACGGATCGCCCTACCGCCAAGCAGGTTTGCTCCTCCGCGCTTCACCTTGCGTGCGCTGGACCCGCACAGCGCGAAGTGAAGTCCGCGATTTTCGATCATCCAATGCACTTCGTCGAGCAACTCTGGAATCTTCTGCACCTCGTCGATGACGACCTGCTGGGTGCGATCAGCCCCGTCCGCGTCGATCTCTTGCCTCAATAGCTCTGGTCGCGCCGAGTACTTCCGGAAGTCGTCGCTACGCAACAGGTCCACCCAGCGGCTGCCGGGATAGCTGTCTCGTAGTAAAGTGCTCTTGCCGGTTTGGCGTGGGCCCCAAAGGAAGAACGTCTCGGTGCCAGCCGGCGGCAGTTTCAGTGATCTTTGAAACATACCGTCGAGTATAGCATGACAAACGCTACTTCATAGACAATTGATCATGATATTTCGAAAATAAATTTAAGATTATCATGATAATCACAAAATATATTCGGGCTGGTCATCGGTATGCCGCTACAATTGCGACATCGATATCCCGCAGCACGAATCGCTAGGTTACAGCGCTGCGAAAGGAAGAGTGTCCAGGCTGGCAAACATCATCGAGCCAAGTATCGATCAATTCTTGGGCGGTTGCAACGAAGCATCCGTAAGACCTCCGCGATATCATCATCCGAGAACGTGACAACCGCACAACTCAAACGCCCATGAACCTACTAATCAACGGATCACCGACTGCCATCGGTCGCGCTGTAGTCGCCGAATTGGCCGATTCGGAACATAACCTCCGCCTGACATCCATGGCACCATACGAAGCTCAAGATGTCGTCGTCTGTGCCCTCGAGCACGATGAAGCCACCGACGAACTCGTGTCCGGAATCGACGCCATCATCAACATCGGTTACCAGGACGAGGTGGACATGGGTGCCACATTCCACCTCGACTACTACGCCCGGCGCACCTATAACCTGTTTTGGGCCGCATCAAACGCTGGTGTCAAACGGGTGGTGAACCTCAGCACGTTGCGCTTGATGAACGAGTACGAGGAAAATCTCGTCGTCACCGAAAACTGGCGAAGTAAACCATTGGCGAGCGACATCAACCTACTGTGCGCGCATCTCGTCGAGATCATCTGCAAGGAATACGCCCGAGATCGCAAGTTTGAGGTCGTGAACCTCCGCCTCGGATGGCCTCTCACCGAAGGTGGAGCCGATTCCCTGGGTACCAACTCCGGAATGGCTGCGTTGTGTTCGAAAGATCTTGGCCGGGCCGTTCTCGCTGCGTTGGATGCCGACGTCGAACAGTGGCAAGACATCCACATCCAATCTGCGGTGGAAAACCAAAGATACCCCACCGCGAAAGCCGCTGAAGTCCTCGGGTTTTAACACTCGCCATTCATTCGAAGGAAACAACAAAGATGAAAGTTCTCATACTCGGCGGTAGCGGAATGCTCGGCCCTTGGGTCGTGAAAGCACTCAAGCATCGTCACGACATCATCCTCACAGACATCAACCCGCCAGGCGAAGAGTTCGAAGGCGATTTCCGGCAAATCAGCGCAGATGATCTTGACGGAGTGGTCGACGTCGCTGCAGGTTGCGACGCCATCATCAACTTATCCGTGCTGCGCGAAGATCGGAAACTCGCGTTCGACGTGAGCACTCGCGGCAACTACAACATGATGGCCGCCGCGGTAGAACACGGCATCGAGCGCGTCGTCAACACTGGTCCGCACTTCCAACTTGTCGGCGAAACCTACGAAAACTGGGATTTCGACCTGAACCCCGACATGCCACCGCAATTCGGCACGCGCCTATACGCGCACTCCAAAGGGCTAGGACAAGAAATCTGCCGCGTATTCAGCGAACAATACGGCATCTACGTGATCACGATGCTCTTCTACAACATGCGCCACACTTGGAACTGGGGCATGGGGCGCGGTGTCCCCGAAGCCACCTACCACGAAGACATGACACCATTTACGACCGCATGGACCGATTGCGGAACCGCGATCCAAGCTGCACTTGAGGTCCCGCTCGACCGTCTGCCCTCCCGATGCGAGAACTTCTTCACCTTCCCCGAAGCTCCGCATCATAAATTCAACAGCGACAAAACGATCCGCATACTCGACTGGAAGCCACGCTACCTCCTCGAAACCCTCTGGAACAAGGAGCCGATGACGCCGCCCGATCATCAATATGGCGGGTGGTAGGAGTGAAGCACGCTCGATAAGATTCTGACCACTGAGTTTTTTTGATTTTGCACGGCGTATGCCGATAGTTCTTCGACAAGGACCGTATCGCGTAGGATTTTACGCAGGTGATCGCGACGAACCTACGCATGTGCACGTTCGGCGGGACAGACACGAAGCCAAGATTTGGCTGGATCCCGTATCAGTTGCGAACGACAGAGGCTTCTCAAGGACGAAACTCTCTCGGATAGCGCGGATAATAGAAACACATGCCGAGATGTTGAAAGAGCATTGGGATGACTACTTCAAACGTTGAAACTCGTGCAGCTATGGCCGTTGATCTGCGGATTTCTCCTGAAAAGCTCAGTGTTGAGTTGACAGATGGGCGGACGATTTCTGTGCCGCTAGAATGGTTTCCGAGGCTTGTTCATGCTGACCAGTCAGAACGAGAAAATTGGGAGTTATGCGGCAACGGAGGCTCCATTCACTGGCCAGATTTAGACGAAGACATCGGTGTCGAGCACCTACTTGCTGGAATTAAATCTGGTGAAAGCGAGCGCTCATTCAATCGTTGGCTGCAAGCCAAGAAGGAAGGCCGCGGTATTACAATTCCTGAACTTATGGCGTACGAGAGGTCTCAAGAGCGAAAATCCGCTCACACTGGATGAGCAAGAGCCCTGGCTGGCGCGACGCCCAAGACGATCCCCGACTTCCTAACCGCGTTCAGCATCCGCCCCGCGTCTACTACTCACAATTCAGTTTCGGCATGAAGAAAAACAACCAAACTTTCAGGATCGGTTGTGGACTGATTTTCGTAGCGATCGGTGTTTGGTTGCTGCTCAGTATTTTCGACGTCATCGAGATCGACTCGCGATACATTTGGGCAACGTTTGCAGTCGTCCTCGTAGCCCTAGGACTTCGGCTGCTCCTAACGAAACGGAAATGACGAGTTCGAGCGATGCTCCGTACGTTAGGGCTAACCCATCAAGTCGCCCTCTTCGCTCATAACTGCCATCAGATTTCCGTCGGGATCGCGGAAGAAAGCCATCCACAGCGTGTAGCTATCTGTTTGGTGGATGATGTGCGGCTCGGATTCCAGCTCAACGCCCTTGGATTTCAATTCATCAGCCGCGTCCTGAGCGGAATCGACGGTGAAATAAACGACTGAAGAGCCGGTTCTGGAATCAGGGTTTTCGGGTTTCACGATGTAAAGCCGCGTTCCGCCGCATTGGAAGAACGCCATCGCTGGACTTCCGGGGACTTGGAACAGAAACGGTATCTCCAGCACGTCTCGGTAAAACTCGACCGCACGATCGACATCCGAAACCGGTATTGAAACCTGTCCTACCCCATGAATCTTCATAGCATCCGACCTCATTTCACCAATGATTAGAGTTCCTTCATCTCGGCGATTAAATCTTCCACCGAAGCTCTTGCATCGCCGAACAGCATCATAGTGTTCTCCATGTGGAACAGCTCGTTTTCGACGCCGGCGAACCCAGATGCCATCGAACGCTTCAACACTATCGCGGAACGAGCCTGGTCAACGTTGAGGATGGGCATCCCATAGATCGGACTGCTTCGATCCGTTCTTGCTGCTGGGTTCGTGACGTCGTTCGCACCGACAACCACCGCCACGTCCGCACGCCTGAAGTCATCGTTGATCTCGTCCAAGTCTTTCAACTCGTCGTACGGAACGTCCGCTTCGGCCAACAGAACATTCATGTGACCCGGCATTCGACCCGCTACTGGGTGGATTGCGTATCGAACCTGTGCCCCGCGCTCTTTGAGCATGTCGGCGAGGTCTCGAACTTGGTGCTGGGCTTGTGCCACTGCGAGTCCGTAGCCGGGAACGAAGATCACCGAATCGGCGTATCCAAGAAGGATCGACGCTTCCGCCGCGTTGACGGATCGGACAGGTCTGTCAACAGCGGTTGCGCCCGGTGCCGCCCCGCCAGTCGAATCGGCGACGCCAAAACCGCCAAACATCACATTGCCCAGCGACCTGTTCATGGCTCGCGTCATGATGCGAGTAAGAATCAAACCCGAAGCTCCCACGAGCGAACCAGCGATGATCAACATCGGATTGTCGATCACGAAACCTGTTGCTGCGGCTGCCAGGCCGGAGTAGGAGTTCAACAATGCGATCACGACCGGCATATCCGCACCGCCAATCGGAATCACGATCAAAATGCCCACGATCAGCGCGATGGCTGCCATGGCGATCAACGCCCACTCGATACTCGGATCCACGATGATGGTCGCAACCATGGCCAATGTACCAAGACCCAACACCACATTAACGACGTGCCGCAGAGGTATCAACACGGGCTGCGTCGCAACGATCCCTTGCAATTTACCGAACGCTATGAGGCTGCCGGTAAACGTCAACGATCCGATTAGAACTGATAGCGCCACTGTTACGCTGACGACAGTATCGACATCGCCGATGTCGTTCTGGCTCAAGATCTGTGCTGCCGCAACCACCGCCGATGCAGCACCGCCAAATCCGTTGAAGATGGCCACCATCTGCGGCATGGCTGTCAGCTGGACCTGACGTGCTGCGATGGCTCCGATCAAGGCTCCTAAAATCAATCCGACAATGATCCATTCGTAGCTGACGATGTCGCGATCGATGACGGTGAACACGACCGCGATCAACATTCCAAGCGCTGACAAACGGTTCCCTGCCCGAGCCGTCTCCGGAGATCGCAACCACAACAATCCTGTAATGAACAGAACTGATGCCACGATGTACGCGGCGAGCGTCAGATTGTCGAGTGCCTGCGAGGAGAATTCCATGATCTGCGTCTAACGGCGCTCATCATCGCTGCGATGGAACATCCGCAACATCCGATCGGTGACCAGGTAGCCACCGACTACGTTGATCGTCGCCAACGTAACGGCAATCACGCCGAGGATGGCTCCCAGCAACCCGCCTACGGAACCAGCGACGATGATTGCCCCGACGATTACGATGCCCGAAATGGCGTTCGAACCGGACATCAAAGGGGTGTGCAGGGTCGGAGGCACCCTAGTTATCGTCAGATAACCAACGAAGATCGCCAGAACGAAGACCGTGATGGATACCAGCAGTTCCTCAATCGACATATTGGTCTCCTGTCGTCATCGTCCGATCGTGTGCCCTCTGACCTCGCCGCCGTGCGTCACGCACATCGCATCGATCACTTCATCATCGAAATCCAGTTTCAGCGCAAGATCCTCACCAATTATCAAGCTCAACAGCGAATCCAAATTGCGGGAGTATGTCACCGACGCGTGATACGGCATCGATGAAGGCACGTTTACAGGACCTTTGACTGTCACACCATTCACCGCCACGTCTTCACCGGCGACCGTGGCCTCGACATTTCCTCCTGTTTCGGCGGCAAGATCGATCACGATGCTGCCCGGTTTCATACCTGCGATGGTTTCGGTTTCGATCAGCAACGGTGCTCGCCTACCCGGAATCGCCGCGGTGGTAATCACTGCATCTGCACGGACTATATGCTCGGCGAGATATTGCCGTTGCCGGGCGTTTTCATCTTCGGTCTGTGCGCGGGCATATCCGCCGGTGGTTTCAGCGTCGTCCGATTCCGGTGGTGTGATGAACTTGGCGCCAAGACTCTCAACCTGCTCCCCTGCCGCAGCCCTTACATCGAACGCGTAGACGTCGGCACCAAGTCGCTTGGCCGTGGCAATGGCCTGCAAACCAGCCACCCCAGCACCAAGGATCAGCACTCTTGCAGGCGGAATCGTCCCCGCCGCAGTCATCATCATGGGAAAGAACCGGCTGAGGGAATCCGCAGCCATCAACGCACACTTGTAACCGGCGATGGACGCTTGCGATGACAACACATCCATGCTTTGGGCGCGGGCAATGCGAGGCACGAGTTCCATCGCGAACGCGGTCGTTCCGGCTGTCGCCAACGCGTTGACGACCTCGGTATCTCGCCTTGCATCCAGCGTTGCCGCCAACGCCGTACCACCGCGCATTGAACTGAGTTCATCGCCCGAAGGCTTGCCGACGTGCAAAAGGATGTCCGAGCTCTCGGCGACTTCGGACGCGGAATCGAGCATTGACGCTCCAACCTCGGAATAGGTCTCGTCCGGGAAACCAGCCCGCACACCAGCATTTGTTTGGACAACGACTTCGTGTCCGGCGGAAACTAACTTCGACGCCAGATCAGGCGTTGCTGCAACACGGTTTTCTCCGGGCGCGTTTTCTCGATTTATGCCTATCTTCAACGGAGCGGGTACAGGGGCGGACGAATTCCAAATATTATGGTACCCGCAACGAGCGACACGCGTTTTCCACACTCAACGCGCCGTTCCCTACGCGAATCTCAGCAATAACGAGGAAATCGAATGTACATGCTCCGAAGGGTCTACAAGGCCAAGTACCGCCAGGGAAAACTCGTAGCCTCACTGGTCCGTAAACAACAAGACCTGTATGAGTCGGCCGGACGCTCGAAGGGCACTGTCTATTTCAACCCAGGCACCGTGCCGGGCGAAGCCGACCAAGTGGTGCTTGAGTGGACCCAAGAAACCCTCGGGTCTCCGTTCCTTTCCCGCGGCGGCATTCCTGCAGAGGCTTTGCAGGTCGGCGGCAAGGTTCGCGAGCACATTGAAAGCCAACACATAGAGTTTTGGGAGCTGATGACACCCGAAAAGATGGACGACGTTTAGGCGCGCCCATCACTCAACTGACATCCCGCTTGGAGAACGCCAGTGCGTCATAAGTGGGTAAATCTAATCCTTCTCACGCTCGTCTTCGGCGAGCTGGTTACTGGCGCGATCGGGTTGATGAGCGGCAATGCCCGTCACGAGATCGTTTTGCAGGCCCACAGCGTCCTCGGCTACAGCATCATCGCCGTGTTGGGTTGGAAATCAGCCCTCGCCCTACACTCGATCAAGCGACCGCCTCGCGGAAGACCACGAAACGTCGCGGTTCTACTTTCAGTATTGCTCCTGTTGGCATTGAGCATAGGCGTTGTTTGGAGCATCGGAGGCTTCTGGTCCGTTGAAGGCATAACCGGCATGAGTCTCCACATCTACGCTGGTGCTGCCCTCCTCCCCTTCATCGTCTGGCACGCGTGGGCATACACCGCCCGTTTTCGAGTCGGCTACAGTGCCGAACGAAGGGAAGTCTTGAGATTCGGCTCCGTTATGGCAGTCGGTACCGCCGCGTGGTTCGCCAGCGAAAACATCATTCGTGCCATCCCAACTGGCGGTGCTGAACGACGTTTCACCGGTTCTCACGAGCGACGTTCTTACGAAGGAAACCGATTCCCAACGACTTCTTGGTTAGATGACAAACCTGCAGAGATCGATGTCGCAGATTGGCGTTTGAAAATCGTCGATGCCAACGGTAATTCGTCGAAAATATCCCTTCTCGACCTAGAGAATGGCAGCTTAGAAACGAGCTACGCTGATCTCGACACAACCTTGGACTGCACCAGCGGATGGTATTCGGATCAGATCTGGACAGGCGTGATGCTTTCAGATCTGGTAGACGCCGCTGGCCTCGACATCACCGCGCAAAGCTGCATCGTCCACTCGGTAACCGGATACACCCGGCGTTACAAAGCCTCAGAGTTCGACCAACTGATGCTCGCGACCCGAGTCGGAGGTGAATTGCTCTGGCACGGCCACGGCGCTCCGATGCGGCTTGTTGCCCCCGGCAGACGCGGCTACGACTGGGTCAAGTGGGTCGACGAGGTCAGACTCGTAGATTCACCTCATTGGTTGCAGCCTTGGTTGCCGTTGCAATGACTGCTTATCGGATGCTGATGATCGCGACGTTCGACACAGGAGCACGGCTCAGCCGGGAGTCAACGGTTATCAAAGGGATTCCGTGTTTGTGCGCTACCGCCAGGTAGAACGCGTCATACGCGCTTACGTTGTGCCGGTACTGCCATGCGTCGGCGACCAATCCGGCATGCGACTGGCGCTCAATCGGCGCGTTGATAAGACGACGCATTGCCTCCGTCGCAATTGGTTCTGGCACTGTACGAGCCAACACACCTCGGCGCAATGTCGATAAAACCTCGGTATAAATCAATTCCGGGGCGGTCAATTCACAATCGCGGATGGTGCGCGCAACGATTTCACCGAGATCCGTCACCAAAACGACTTCGACGAGGGCCGAAGCGTCAATCACGTATCTAGTCATCCAAGTTCCGCGTCACGTAACTGACGTGCTTCCCGGAGCAACTCGACGGAGTTGATTTTGAGATTGCTACGCGGTGCTTTGTCCCATTCGTCCCACCATGTAGCGGTCTGAAGTTCTCGGTCCAAAGCGCGACACACCGTCGCACTGATGGTCGTGTTGCGTTGTTTCGCCAACTGACGTAACTGTTCGTACATTTCGTCGGGCACGTTTTTTACTTGTAGGGTTGCCATAGTCATCAATCTATCATGATATCTTCATGATCGCATAATGATATGGTCATGAAACGCGCAGTCCGAGTGCTGCATTGGCCAAAGCGCACCTCGATTACGCTTCAACTCCCCAACCCATGCCCAAACGGATACAAAATATCCTCCTCGGCGTAACCCGGCGCATCAGAATCTTGGTTGACGATAGCCTCCGCACTCTCGGCCAGCGCGAACGGTAGCTTTCCTTCGGGTTGGCATTTTCCGGTCAGGACATCCATCAACGCAGAGTCGCTCGCCCCAAAAGTAGCCAGAATCGCCCCAGCATCTCTTAAACGGCAATCCTCGTCGAGCACAAATGGCTGCCGTAGTCTGATAACCAAAATCGTCCGATCAGCCCTAATCTCAGACATTACACCTTCGATGTCCTTCAGGGATGGTCTCACAACCCAGGAACTCGACTTTTCCATGTCCGAGAACGCGATCAGATCGAGTTCTTCGACGTCAGGCACCGGCAAGAAACCGCCGCCAACTTTGCTGCTATTTCCGATCACTACCCGGATAATGGCGTAATCCGTGCCGTCCGGTACTGATGGGCGTGTCTCGCCTTTTTCAGCATCGTAGTCGCCCGAAACCACATCGAACTCGTTCCATCGGGGTCCATTAACCACGTCAGCGTCGAGTCCCATGACATAGATCTGTTTGCTGATCGGTTCGCCAGTCGGTTCCTCAACTTTGCCGTCAGTGTGCATCCCTAAAGCAGCAAACATGTTCGGCTGCGGTTTCGGAGTTGGCATATCCATCGGCAATGTGCCGTTGCGGTTTTGAAGGACAACAACGGCCTTGCGTTGTGCGGCTTCAGCTCTCTGCTGAACAATACGGTCGCCGAGGACATATCCGGCGCGATTCGGGTCTACATACGGGTTCTCAAACAGACCCAACTTGAACTGCTCGGTGAGCAACCTCGTCACCGCTTCGTCCACACGATCTTCCGAAATCAACCCCTCATGGATGTTTTGGAGCATCTGCTGGCTGTCGCTGAAGCCGGAAAGAACGTCAACACCCGCGTTGATGGCCATTGCCACTCGCTCGGCTACGCTTTTATCTTCAACTCCCCAAGGCATCGTCGTCGCAATCGCCGTGTCCGAGTTGACGTTGCCTTCGAATCCGAGCCTGTCGCGCAGAAGCTCTGTCACGATGCCCTTCGAGAACGACATCCCGACATCGTTAGGCAAGTAACGTTGACCGACCGGAACTCCGTAATACGGCATGATCGACGACACACCCGCCTCGATTGCAGCAATGAACGGTCTGAGGTGGTATTCAAAATTGTCCGACGGGTAGGTCTGGAACTTGCCGAATGGGAAGTGAGGATCCGATCCGCCCTCCTGCGGTCCTCCACCCGGGAAGTGCTTCATCGTCACCGCCACACTTCGGTTGCTCAGTTCCGGACCTTGCAAATTCTCGACGAGGACCGTCGCAATCTCGCTTGCGAGACCAGCATCCTCGGTGAACGTCTCGGTGATACGGAACCACCGCGGTTCGGTCGAAAGATCGAGACAATACCCGTACATCCCTCTGATTCCCACCGCCACCCATTCCCGTGCGACAGCCCGTGCAAACTCACCGATCAAATCAAGATCCCGAGTTGCAGCCAGCCCTGCCTCTTTGGGCCAGGCTGAAAACGCTCCGACCGACGCGTCTAATCCTCCCATCCAACCCTCCTCGAAGTGATTTCGAGGGTTCGACTTGAACAGCGCCGGAATACCGAGTCGCGTTGATTCGCAAAGTTCCTGCACCGCGTTCGCGAACTGCGCGGTCTCGTATGGCGTGATCTGTGCACCGAAGAACGGATTGCCGCCTTCGAGGTTGGGCGTGTTGGTAACCGTGTTCCGGAATATGAAACGCCTCATCTCGTGCTGGTTGACCAGTTCTCCTGCCAGCACTGGCACCTGGCCGTGCGCATCAGCGTTCATCTGATCAATCATCAGCATCCCCGCTTTTTCTTCGAGCGTCATCTGCCCAAGCAGATCAGCCACGCGGGTCTCAACGGGCTGACGCCAGTCTTCGTAAATGTCGATCTCGCCGTTGTTGTTGAGATCTCTGAACGGGAGTCCGTCGTCGTAAAGTAGATCGACGGTACGCGCTTCAACCTCCGGCCTGCGCCGGTAATCTTCTGATGGCAAAATTTCCTACCTTCGCTTGTGCCCGACCCGAAATCTAAGCATCCATCATTTGAATGCAGACGGGTCCGGGTATCGAAATCATGTGACCTGTGTGCGACAACTTGCCAGTCTCGGCATCGCGCTTGAATGTGTGGATAGTTCCGGAGTCCTGGTTCTCCGCGAGCACCCACGTTCCGGTCGGATCGATCTGGAAGTTCCGCGGTGTGTTGCCTCGGGTCGACTCGTTGCCGATGTAGTAGAGCATCCGGGCGTATTCGTCCCAACCGTAGATCGCCAGAGTGTCGTGACCGCGGTTCGAGCCATACACATGCTTACCGTCCGGCGAAACGTGAATATCTGCCGTGCTGTTGCCGTCCTCGTACGTGACGTCTGGTCGCACAGTTCCAACCCAGTGCGTCTCAGTTAGACCACCCGTCCCCTGATCAACGTCGTAACAACTGATCGTCAAACCGATTTCGTTGATCGCAAACGCGTTCTCACCGTTCGGGTGGAAAGCGAAATGTCGTGGGCCGCCGCCGGGAGGAGAATCGACCGATGCATCCTCGTTGAGTACGATCTTGCCGCCGTCATGATCGATGTCGTAGACCAAGACCTTGTCTAGACCCAAGTCGCACACGATCAACTGGTTGTTGCCCGGAGACATCGTGACTGAGTGCGCGTGTGGCTCGTTCTGGCGCGTCGGTTCGACGCCGCTACCGCCGACATGCTGGTGGAAATCGCAAGCAGCGTTCAGACTTCCGTCGTCATTTATCTCGAACATTGCCACGCTGCCGCCAGCGTAATTGGCAACGAAGAGGTACTTGCCATTCGCCTCAACCACGAGGTGGCATGGCCCTGTCCCCTTCGTCGACTCCTTGTTGATCAACGACAATTTGCCGTTCTCGCCGATCGCGTAGGCATGGACACCGCCAGCATCGTCACCCTCGAAGTCGTTAACCTCCGCAACCGAGTAGAGATACTTGCCGTTAGGGTGAAGCGTCACAAATGACGGGTTCGGGCCGCTGTCCGTCGCGACCGACAACTCGGTCAATCGTCCGGTATGCCCATCCATCTTGCAGGTGTATATACCCTTCGCGCCTAAGTTGGTGTACGTCCCGACGAAAATCAGCTGGTCTTTGTGGTGTGCCATGGTCGCAATCCGCCTTTCAAATCGACATCAGTGGTAGTTCAAGTGCTGCGCTGCAATGATATTTCACAATCTGCGATTCCTTGCTGCTGATAAATTAGATTGAAGCGGGATCGACTACAAAAACCACCATCGCAGCGCATGAAACCAGAACCTTTCAACTCTGTCAAACGCTTGGAAGTCCTCGGACGCGAATACTCCTACTACGACCTAGGAGCACTCGAAGCGGCTGCTGTTTGTAACGTCTCATCGCTGCCCTTTTCGATACGCGTGCTGCTCGAAAATGCGCTTCGCAACGCCCATCTTGGGCCAGCAACTGAAGACGACGTGCGCCTCGTAGCGTCATGGTCACCGACGCAGGCGCCGGCAACTGAGTTTCCATACATGCCGGGACGTGTCACTTTGCAAGACTTCACCGGCGTCCCGGTTGTCGTCGACCTTGCCGCCATGCGTGATGCCGTCGCCGACAAAAAAGTCGATCCCAGCATCATCAATCCGGTCGTCCACTCCGACTTGGTCATCGACCACTCCGTCCAAGTCGACTACTTCGCCGCGGAAGGTGCACTCGCACGCAACATCGATCTCGAATTTGAACGCAACGTTGAGCGTTACAAGCTCCTGAAATGGTCGCAGTCAGCCTTCAACAACATGCTCGTCATTCCACCCGGAACCGGCATCGTTCACCAAGTAAACCTCGAGTTCCTCGCTTCCACCGTCCTCACAACGGAAATCGACGGCGAAACCGTCGCCTTCCCCGACACCTGCGTCGGCACCGACTCCCACACGACCATGATCAACGGACTCGGCGTCCTTGGCTGGGGTGTCGGCGGCATCGAAGCCGAAGCGGTGATGCTCGGTCAGCCCTACTACATGCTCGTCCCTGAGGTCGTTGGAGTGAAGCTCACAGGCAAGCTCAGCGAAGGCGCGACCGCAACCGATCTTGTCTTGGCCATCACCGAGATGCTCCGCAACGTTGGCGTAGTCGAACGCTTCGTCGAGTTTTACGGCCCCGGTCTCGCATCACTTCCAGTCGCCGATCGCGCCACTATCGGCAATATGGCACCCGAATACGGTGCAACCTGCGGCTTCTTCCCCATCGACGATCAAACCCTCGACTACCTGCGTCGCACTGGACGTTCCGACGAAACCGTAGCCCTCGTTGAGGCTTACGCCAAGGCGAATTACCTGACCCCCACTGACAGCGACGATCCGCAGTACACCACCGCGCTTGAGTTCGATCTAGGCGATGTCGAACCGAGCATGGCCGGCCCGAAGCGCCCTCAGGATCGCGTGCTGCTCAGCGGCGTATCCGAAAACTTCCGAGATGCCTTCCCCGACGCATCGACCAACGGCGCAGATGTCACCGATGGCTCGGTTGTGATCGCCGCAATCACAAGCTGCACTAACACCTCGAACCCGTCCGTCATGGTCGGTGCGGGCCTACTTGCTCGCAACGCCGTCGAACGCGGCTTGGAGCGCAAATGGTGGGTCAAGAGCAGCCTCGCACCGGGTTCAAAAGTCGTCTCCGATTACCTTGATCGTGCAGGACTTACCGATTCCCTCGAATCACTCGGTTTCCAAACCGTGGGATACGGATGCACGACCTGCATCGGCAACTCCGGCCCTCTACCCCAAGACGTCGCAGATGCAGTCAACGACAACGACCTCGTCGCCGCCGCCGTCCTAAGCGGAAACCGCAACTTTGAAGGTCGCGTCCACCCGCAAGTAAAAGCCAACTACCTCGCGTCCCCGATGCTAGTCGTCGCCTACGCGCTCGCCGGGCGGATCGATGTCGATCTCACGGTGGATGCATTGGGAACCGACGACGACGGCAACGACGTCTTCCTGTCGGACATCTGGCCCAGCCAAAACGAGATCGCCCAAACGGTCGCATCCGCGGTCGGCGTCGACCAGTTCAACGATCGCTACGGTGCCGTTTACGAAGGTCCTGAACAGTGGCAAGAGCTCGAAGCCGCAACCGGCGAGCTCTTCCAGTGGGACGCGCAAAGCACCTATATTCAGCCGCCGCCCTACTTCGAAGGCTTCGAACTGGAACCGGAAGTTCGAGGAAGCATCGAAGCCGCCCGCGTCTTGGTAAGCGTCGCAGATTCGGTAACCACCGACCACATCTCCCCCGCCGGAAGCATCCCGCCAAGCGCGCCCTCGGGCCAACACCTCATCGGAAACGACGTGCCCCGTAGGGCTTTCAACTCATACGGTTCACGACGTGGAAATCACAACGTCATGATGCGAGGCACGTTCGGCAATATTCGCCTCCGAAACAAGCTCACCCCAGACTACGAAGGCGACTGGACGATCTACCACCCCACAGGCGAAACGATGCGGATCTTCAACGCCGCCGAACAATACCGAGCAGACGGCGTTCCGCTAATCGTTCTAGCAGGCAAAGAATACGGCACTGGCAGTTCGCGAGACTGGGCGGCAAAAGGCCCCATGCTGCTGGGCGTCCGTGCCGTCATCGCCGAATCGTTCGAACGCATCCATCGATCCAACCTCGTCGGCATGGGCGTCATCCCGCTGCAATTCACCAACGGCGAAACCGCGCAATCGCTCGGCCTTTCAGGATCCGAAACCTTCACCATCGAAGGAGTCACCGGCACCGTGGAACCAGGCGCGACGCTCAATGTCTCGGCGACATCCGAGGATGGATCTACCAAGTCGTTCGAAGTCCTATGCCGCGTCGACACCGCAATCGAAGCCGAATACTACCGCCACGGCGGGCTTCTACCCTACGTCCTCCGCCAGATGATCGCACAAGGATCGAACTAGACGCTCAATCAGCGTCAGCTCCGTTTCAGGCTTCTTATCCGGTCTTGGTATCCCGAGCCGGTTTAACGCCGATCTCCCGCTCGAGGCACTCGCGCAAGTCCCAGTGCTTAAACTCAAACCCCGCCTGAATCAGCTTCTCCGGGATAACCAAGGCACTGTCGATCGCCAACTCTTGGACGTAGTTTCCGATCACGATCCGAGCAACCACCGCGGGCATCCAACCAAAACTAGGTTTCCCGAGAGCGTCGCCGATCGCTCGAGACAGCTCCGAGTTGCGGACGACGCCCGGCGACACAACGTTGACCGGCCCTTCGATTTCGTCGTTTTCTGCGATGAACAACAGAGCCGAAACCGCATCTTCGATGTGTAACCACGGCGTCCATTGCCGTCCATTCCCCAACCGACCTCCGATCCCCAACCGGAATGGGCGCATCAATACTGGCAATGGACCTGCATCCCCCTTCAGAATCATTCCGAAACGTGCCGTCGCGGCCCGCACGCCGAACTCCGATGCGCCAGCGGTCGCCGCTTCCCACGGAACCGCTATATCCGCCAAAATCCCTTCGCCCTTGGCGCTAGCTTCAGTCAGCTGTTCGTCGCCACGATCTCCATAGATCGCAACCCCAGAAGCCGTCACCAACACCCAAGGCGGTGTTGCCATGCGCCGACAAATCCCCACCAACGTCTTCGTCGTCACGATCCGACTGTCAG
This sequence comes from Dehalococcoidia bacterium, assembly GCA_965204425.1. Lineage (GTDB taxonomy): Bacteria > Chloroflexota > Dehalococcoidia > Lucifugimonadales > Lucifugimonadaceae > Bin127. The sequence continues at coordinate 686,737 of OZ241990.1, read as the reverse complement.
CAATCACCTTCAGATACTCACGCGACCATCGTTGCGCGACCGACGCCCCAGAGAAGTTGAACACGGCGTCAACCGTCCCCAACTCGTCAGTGTCGACTGAATCGGGATCGGATGGATCCCAACTGAATTCAGATACGGTGGCTTCGGGATCAGGCTCTCGGCGTACGAAATGGACGACTTCGTCGCCACGTTCGAGAAGTTTGGCAGTTAATGCTTGGCCGATGAACCCGCTCGCGCCAGTGATGAGGAACCTCATGCCTCAATCATAAGGCGGCACCGCCGTCAACCGTGATCATCGATCCAGTGACCCCGCTAGCTTCATCCGAAGCGGCGAACAAGAATGCGTTTGCCAGATCCTCCGGCAACATCAATCGTCCCATCGGCGTATTCGAACGCCTCCCTTCATAGTTCTCAGGATTGTCGATGCTCGTTCCCGCGTCGTTCGGACTATAGGCGTTGTTACCGCGAATGAACGGCGTGTCCACGTGTCCCGGTGAGATGATCACCGCTCTAATGTTGTCCTTCGCGTAACTCGCGGCCGCTGCACGGTTCAATCCAACCATCCCCATCTTCTGAGCTGCGTATGCAGGCGAACCGCCGCCAGGACGGATCGAAGCCAGCGAACCCATATTCAATATCGCACCTCCGCCGGCGCGCCGCATCGACGGCACAACCGCCTTGATCCCCAAGAATGCGCCCGTCAGACCCGTCTCCATGATGATGTTCCACATGTCGAGTGTCTGGTCGTCGAAACTCACACGAAAATTCGCCCCAGCGTTGTTGCAAAGAATGCTGACAGGTCCAAACGCTTCTTCAGTGGCGCTGACGCAATCGTCCCAAACCGCCTCATCCCTGACATCGATCTCGTAAGGGATGGCTCTGCCGCCCGCCTCTTTGATGTCGGCGCTCACCGCCTCAGCAGCCTCCATCCGAAAGTCCGCGACACACACCGCGGCTCCATGTTCGGCAAACAGCCTGCTCTGGGCCCCTCCCATCGCACCTCCGCCACCCGTGACGATGGCGACCTTGCCTGCTAAACGTTCCCCGAAATTGGCAGTTGACATTAATCGTGTCCCCCAGATCGTGTGTTCCGCATGAAATGTTACACACAATCGAACCGCGAAATGCCGTTAAGCCGCCGGTGGAGTGATCAGAGCCGTCAAGGTTCCCTGCGGATCATAAATCCATGCCATGCGACCCACGCCGGGCACATCCCACGGCGGATCCGGCAACTCGGCGCCGTTCGACACCGCCCTTTCAACCGCGGCATCCACATCATCTACGTTGAAATAGACCACCCACATCGAACCGCCAGCCCGTTCAACCAACTCATCGGACAACCCGCTCAGCGCGCTGATGCTCATCACCGGCCCATCGCCAGTCACTACGATCGCGTTCGTCGATCCATCCGGCATCTCCATCGGGTCGGTTTTGACACCGAGTACCTCTTGGAAAAACGCGATCGTCGATTCGGCATCAATCGACATCAACTCGCACCACTGCATCGAACCGTGCTCATGCTTGATCGTGGGACCCGACTGAAAAGGCTGCCAAACCGTCACTTCGCACCCAGTCGGATCAGCCACGGTCGCGCTGATCCCGTATTCGCCAACTTGTGAAGGCTCAACTGCTACTGCACCACCGAAAGCATCTGCTCGTCGAACTATCTCCGCCATGTCGTCAACCAGAATCTGGACAACCCAACGCGAACGTTCCAACGATGCTATCTGCGGTTCATCTTGCTGATAGATGCCTGCCGCAAAACCAGTCGAGTTCTCTGCCCACGCGTACCGCCGACCGCCGACCTCTTCAGGCGGCGCATCTTCATACCCCCAACCGAACAAACGGGAATAGAACGACATCGAGCCAGCAATGTCGGGCGATTCGAGGTCGACCCAGAAGGGAGTGCCGTGAGTTAAATCTGTGTACGCGGGCATCGCTATTGGCTCTTTTCCTAATCCGCAGGTGAAACCAGACCGAACATCGCGCCTTGGGGATCGCTCGCGACCGCGATCCGGCCAATATGTGCAAGCTGATTCGGTTGCATGACCACATGTCCACCGTGCTCGACAATCATTCCTAATGTCGCGTCGACATCGTCAACATGGAAGTAGACGATCCAGTGATTCGGTGTTCCGGCGTTCGCTACCTCGTCAGGCATATCCATGATCCCGACCATCGGTTCGTCACCGAGCATCAACACATCATTCATCCCGCCTCCCGGCGCAGGTCCGGAATCGAGACCCAACCCGAGCAACCTCATCAAAAAGCTGCTGGATGCATTCCTGTTGCGGGTTATCAGCTGCGCCCAAGTGAACGTTCCGTGTTCGAACATCAGCCCGGCGCCGAGGTGTTCTTTGCCTTCCCATAAGATCGTCTCGACGTCGTTTATGTCGGTCACCACCGCAACCTTGCCCTGCCCCTGCATCTCCATCGGCTCCGTACTCACCGTACCTCCGAGTTCAGCGGCACGCGTGACGGTCACACTCACATCATCGACAGCCCAATTGAAGCCCCAAGACGCGCCGTTTAGATCGCCTTCCATCTGAGGCGCGATGACGCCGACCAGTTCATCATCCTTCTTCGCATTGAACGCAATCGGGCTGTTCGACATCCCAGGGAACATCTCCGTCTGTTCGTAGTGCCAACCAAACAGCGCCTTGTAAAACCTCTTGCCGCCTTCAACGTCTGAAGTGCCAAGGCATATCCAGCATGGGGTCCCCTGCTTATAACTTTCGATCTTCATATCTGAATCCCTTCGACTTCGCCGTTAACCGTTGCCGGTCACAGGCTCTACTAGGCAAAAATCCGCACCTTGAGGATCTCGCAATACCAGGATTCGACCCACATCCGTGACCACCGCCGAATCTGCCATCGCTTTGCCGCCGTTCGACTCCACGTATTCTACCGATCCATCAAGATCCGCCACCTGGAAATATACGAACCACATCGAAGGAACCCCATCGGCAATCATCTCATCGGGCCACTGAAACATGCCGCCTACCGCGGTGTCGTTGACCATCCAAGTCGTATATGCGTCCAGACTGCCCATCGGAGCCGTCGCCAAGTCAACCCCCAACACTTCCTTGTAGAACCGAGCCGATCGTTCGCGATCCGTGCTCACATGCTCCACCCAAGTCAAAACACCGGGTTCAGCCCTTACACCGCTGCCGCTGAATTCGCCAGGTTGCCAAAGGGTAGTTTCGACGCCTAGCGGATCGGTGATCGCGGCAACGCGACCTGCTCGATCGATGTCGGTTGTTTCGGCGATTACGCCTCCACCGCATAATCGGGATTCAGCAACGACATCCTCAATGTTGTCGACCGAGATGTAGACATGCCACGCTGGTTGATCAAAAGCCCTCAACTGGCCCGGGCCGAATTCGTAAATCGCCGCCGTTGCCACATCGTCGACCATCGCCATTGAATACGTACCGATGCCCATCTCGCCCATCTGCTCGTCTTCGTACCGCCATCCCAACAACCCGGAGTAAAACTCCCGAGCGCCCTCGAGATCCGATGTCGCCAGATCCGCCCAACACGGCGTCCCGTGCATGTAACTCTCAATCAGCGGCATTGGCCAAACGAATTGTGGCTTTAACCTTTCGGAGGCTGATTGATGCCGAAAACCGCACCTTGCGGATCTTGCAACGCCGCGACAATGCCGATCTCTCCCATGTCTATGGGCCCGAACATGACCTCTGCTCCCATCGATTTCGCAGTTTGCACAACCGAATCTGCGTCGTCCACAGCGAATATTACCTCCCAATGCGAAGGCACGCCCATCTCTTGCAGGTGTGGCGGCAACGTCATGAATCCGCCTTTCGGTTCGTCGTCGACGAAGATCATGTGATACGGTTCGCCTTCGGGCGTCGGCATCCCGCTATCTGCAACATTCACACCGAGCAATTCGGAATAAAACCTCCCCGCGGCGTCCATGTCCGTCGTCAACAACTCGGCCCAGTTGATTGCGCCGTGCTCATCTCGAACCTCAGCGCCGATATGTTGATTCGCTTGCCAGAGCTGAATGACTCCGCCTGTCGGGTCCTGGGCAATGCACATCCGTCCCGCTACAAATACGTCGAACGGCTCCATGATCAACGTACCCCCGACTTCAGGGACCCTAGCCGCGATGGCCTCGACATCGTCGACAGTTATGTAGATCTTCCAATGCGGCGGCAAACCCATCTCCGCCTCTTCGGGTTGCTGGCCATACATCGCACACGCCGCAGAACCGTCGATCTGCGCCATCGAGTAGACCTGACCGTCGCCCATCGGGTTGTCCTGATAATTCCACCCGAATAACGCGGAATAGAACCGCTTCGCTCCGTCTACGTCAGTCGTCGAAAGATCGACCCAAGACGGCGTTCCTTGCGTGTAACTCTCTATCTTCATTTCGCAAATCCTTTTACTCTGGTTACTCTGGTTGCTGAATCCCGAACACAGCACCTTGCGGGTCCATGAAAACCACGATCGTTCCGGCCATTGGTATCACTGCAGGGCCAAATAAGATTTGACCACCCATAGACGTCGCAGTCTCGACCGCTGCTTGGGCATCATCGACTCGGAAGTAGATCTCCCAATGCGGCGGCACGTTCTGATCGATCAGGTGTTGCGGCAGGGACATGATCCCAGCCGCCGGATATCCTCCAGCCATCAGCATGTGGTACTCATCGCCCTCAGGTGTCGGCATCGTATCTGTGTCAAGTTCGGCTCCGAGCAATTTCGTGAAGAACTCTCCAGCACCACCTTGATCCGTCGTCAGCAACTCCGCCCAGCACAACGCGCCGGTTTCCTCCCTCACCTTCGTCATGGCTCCTTTGCCAGGTTGCCAAAACTGCACGAATGCCCCAGTCGGGTCCTGCACCACACACATTCGACCCGGTTGAGGCGCATCAAACGGGCCAGCCATCAAGTTCCCGCCGAGTTCCTTCGCCTTCTCTGCGATCGCGTCAACATCGTCGACCGACACGTACACGTTCCAATGCGGCGGTGCCCCCATCTCCTTTTCCTGACCGTGCTGCGTGAAAATCACCGCAGCAGTATCGCCGCCGACACGAGCCAGCGAGAACATCATCTCAGGACCCATCTGATTGTCTTCGTATTCCCAACCGAAAAGCGCGGCGTAAAACTTCTTCGCCGCCTCCACATCCGTCGTCGACAAATCGACCCACGACGGAATCCCTTGCGGATAACTCACTGCTCTCGACATCTGAATTGACCTTCCTTGAAGTGGTTGTTGCGGAATTTCGAAGCGCCACGGTACATTCCCGCGTGCCAAATCGCCTGAGTTTGGATTACTCCATCGGACGCAACGACATGATGCTGAACGTCGCACCCTGCGGATCGTTGATAACCGAGAACTTGCCCGGGGGTATCTCCGTCGGCGGGACGCAGACCACACCGCCCAACTCCGCTGCCTTCGCCGCAGACGCATCGCAGTCCTCAACGCGGAAGTACACCATGAAGTGCGACGGCATATCGCCCCAGACCTCATCCATCTCCATCATCCCGCCACGGTCTGGTTCGACGCCGTCGATTTTCAACCAGAAATACTGATACTCCACTTCTCCCTCCGCGTCTTCATCACCAGTTGGAGGACGCGACAAATCCACTCGCTGGTAACGCGACCCAAACAAATGACCAACGAATTCGTTGATGCCCGCCACGTCCCGCGTGTAGTACTCAGTCCAGCAAACGGCACCCAATTCTCCCCACGCCTCGTTCTCTACCCCCTTCTCGCCGCTCCACACCACGAACGGCGCACCCTCCGGGGTCATGAGTAACGACTTCCGACCACCACCAGCAGGATCGTCGCACGCCGGCATCACCACCGATCCGCCCTTCTCAACCGCCCGCTCCATCGCCGCGTCCGCATCGTTCACCCAAAAAGCATTCACCCAGTTGAACGGCTCAGGCGGCAGAGGCATCCCCTCCATGTACGTGTATACACCTCCAACTGTCTTCCCACTCACTGATGCCACCGTGAACACGCCCTGCGGATTCGACATCAAATCATTCCACTCCCATCCGAGCAAACCCGAATAAAACGCCTTGGTTGCATCCACATCTCTCGACGCCAAATCCCACCAAACGGGAGTCCCTTGCACATGCTTTGAAGAACCGCTCAACTCTGTCTCCTAACTTGATCCGAGCTTCAATCGTGGCTCAAGACCAACCTGCAAGGATAAAACTCACGAGTCCACGCAGATCATCCGAAACAGCCAAACTCGCGCGACAAAATCGAGATTCTCAACTTCCCGCAGGTTGCCAAAGACTGAAATTCACACCTTGCGGATCGGTCAACGCCGCCAATGACCCAGGAGGAACATCGATCACATCCAACACCAACTCTCCGCCCAAAGACTGCGCCGTGGAGACAGACGCATGGATGTCTTCAGTCATGAAATACGTCGCCCAAGTCGCCGGCAAGGAAGCATCCGGCAACTCCGCAAAAGCACACGGCATCTGCTCGCCGTCGATCGACAACATCGTCAACACAAACTCGCCGCCCGAGCCGTCCTGCATAGGCACCCTCATCTCATCAAAGCCCACCCCAAACACCTCCGAGTAAAACCCCTTCGCCGCCTCCAAATCATGAGTGTGATACTCCACCCAGCAAACCGCGCCCGGCACTCCGAACACATCCGCACCATGCCCCATCAAGCTCTGCCACAACCCAAAAACTGCACCCTCATGCGTCGCAACCTTTGCAGTCACACCCCATCCGTCAGCATCATTCGGCCCGGACAACACCTGACCACCGTTCGCCTCGATACGCCGACACGTCTCTTCTGCATCCTTCACATAGACATGGTTGCTCCAAACCCCAGCCGAACCCTCCGGCAGTGCCAACTCTCCTACATGACCCATACCTGCGATATTCGCATCCCCCTCAATCGCCATGTGATACACATTCCCGCCCGACATCGGCACATCAGCCCACTCCCATCCAAACAAACCCGTGTAAAACGCCTTGGCACCCTCCGGATCAGGCGAATCCAGATCAAACCAAATCGGATTCCCCTGCAATTGCGGCATGCGCGGTTCGGTCATTTCAGCACCTCCGTTGTACCTTCATTCGTCGTCCTAAATTATGGGATGAACGACACTCGCAATTGTCGAAATCGATCACCAACTTGACGGTTTTCTGATCCACCTTCCTGAAGTATCTTGGACGCTGTTCGTCAATTGGCTAGCAGCTAAGTGTTTCGGTTCGATCTCCAAAACCCTCGTTGCGGCAAGGCGAAGTTCTTGATGCACCCTTTGGCTCAACACCGGGTTCGCCACAATCATTGTCAGATTCAGATCATCTCGAATCCGTGTACAGGTGCGAAGAGATCGGAATCATTCGACACCAACAGAGCACGAGTGAATTTCCCAGAAAACGCGTCAAAAATCATCTGCGTCGCAATATTGACGTCGGTTTTCTTTTCTTCCCAGGAATTGCCTCGTCGCCGATGAGTTCCGTACACCACCTTCAACTTGGGCAATGACGTCAACGCTCGGATGTATACATCCTGTCGCTGACGTTGGCCTGCTCCGCCTCCTGACACCATCATTTTGGCCGTGAAATAGTAGACGTCCTGAATGTTGTCCTTTGGAAGCAGTTCCTCAGCCAACCGCCGGACATCTAACCATTTGAAAGTCGAACCTTTCAGTGCTCCGTAATAAAGATTCAAACCATCTATGTAAATGTTGGTAGACATTGAAACCTGCAACAAAACGAGCGACCGCCATTTTCGCGGCGGTCGCAACCCCATCACCGAAGATCAGGGGGAGTTAACTTCATCTTAGCGCATTTACTTCACTCTTGTATCAGCCATTCAACCCCCGCATCATTCCCCGAATATAGTCCACCTGCCCAAGATGCTCCGCCACCTCCGCCAATAGGTGACCCAACGCGCCACCAACCATGATCGGTTCACCGTCCATCTCTCCGATGACCCGCTTCAAATCCTCCTCCTCGATCTCATCGGCGAAATACTGCTTAGTCCGCTCCCTCACCGCTTCGTAGTACTCCATCACCAACGCAACGTCCAGCTTCGGCATCGCCCTGATCTGCTCAAGAGTCTGGGCGTATCCCGTGCTTTCGACAAATACACCGATGCGGTCTTGCCATCCTTGACCGCCCCACACCGACTCAGTTTCGGACAGCCGGGTGTTAATCCAATAGTCCTCGGTCCGCGCCATGTGCCAGACGATCCAATCAATCGTGTTCGACTCCAACGCCGGCCGCCAATGAAGTTCATACTCGTCAAGCCCCTCCAGCGTCTTCTTGAGATCCCCGAAAATCTCATCAAGCCCAGCATCGACTATCTGCAGGAACGGTTTCACCCCGAATCCTTCACATCCTTCTAAATCATTCGCATCCTAGTTCACCCATCCAACCCCCGCATCATCCCCCGCAGATACTCGATCTGCCCCAGATGCTCCGCCTCTTCGCACAACAGGTGCCCCAATATCCACGCGTAATCCACCGGATCATAACGCGGATGTGTGACCTCTTTTTTCAGATCTGCTTCTTGCATCTCGTTCGCAAAATACTCCCTCGTGCCCGCCCTCACAGACTCGTAGTACTCCATGATCTTCGGAACATCAAACGGCGGGATAGCCCGGATCTCCTCTGCCGTCTGACCAAATCCGTTACTCGGCTCATCTACACCTGTGCGTTCCGCCCATCCATCGCGGTCCCAAATCGATTCCGATTCCCGCATCCTCACATTCACCCAGTTGTCCTCCACCCGCGCCATGTGCCAAACCATCCAGTCGATAGTGTTCGACTCCAGATGTGGCCGCCAATGCAACTCATCCTCGCTCAACCCGTCCAACGCCTTCTTCAGCTTCTCGAAAGCCTCATTCAGTCCTGAATCGATAGCGACAAGAAATGGCTGCATCATTGGTTCATTCCTTTCATCATGCCCCGTAGGTACTCGATTTGCCCGAGATGTTCTGCTTCTTCGCAGAGGAGGCGACCCAAGACTTGAGCGCCGGTCCAACCACGGAAATTTGTATGTTCGATGACTCTTGAAAGGTCATTTTCGCGCATCACGTTCTCAAAGTATCCCGATGTCTCCTCGCGGATCGACCTGTAGTACTCCATGACCACTGCGACATCGATCCGCCCCATCTCGCGGATCTCATCCATCGTCATCCCCGCTCCAGCGCCGCTGTAGTAGATGCCCAAACGTCCGCTCCAGCCGTCGCGTTCCCAAATCGGTTCGTGGGCTTGGAGCACAACATTGACCAAGTTGTCCTCAACCCGCGCCATGTGCCAAACCATCCAATCGATAGAGTTCGACTCTAAAGTCGGCTTCCAGCGCAACTCATCGTCACTCAACCCATCCAACGCCCTATTCAACTTGCCAAAAGCCTCGTTGACACCTGAATCTATTGCGACTAGATACGGCTTCACGTTAGCTTCCAGATTTTCTTATCGATGTCATCGACATACTCCGTTGCAGGATGGCTTTCTCTTTGTTATCGACATGGTGAAACTCGAGCAAATCCAGCAGCAATAGACTCGAGAGCAGCTACATGCCCCGCATTGCATTTAGGTTCGAGGCAACAGAACGAAAATGATAACCGCCAACGTAATTCACAGGGTAGTCCGTATCAAGGCTGCCAAGATCGGCACTGGATTCGCAATCGAGGTCGACGGTCGAGAATACCTAGTTACAGCACGCCACGTCTTAGAATCACTTGAAGAAATCGACGAAATTGGGGTATTCCGAAACGACAAGTGGGAGCCATTGAAAGTGCGTACGGTAGGTCACGCGGATGGCGAAATCGACATATCCGTATTGGCTGCGGACATCCGTCTGACACCAGAATGGGAACTCCCTTTGCCTGCGACTAGCAAGGGAATGGTTTACGGGCAAGATGCGTATTTTTTGGGATTTCCTCCTCAACGCATATTTGAACTAATGAAATCGCCTCGTCTGGGTCACGCCGGCTACCCACTCCCAATGGTTAAACGAGCCACGATATCGACGATAATACCCCCGTACTATTGGGAAGGATTCAACAACCATGGATTCTCAGGTGGGCCAGTTGTATTCCGAAGGGATGGCACCCAAGAATTCCAGGTCGCGGCAGTGGTGTCCGGACGCGAAATGGAAACAAGGGAGGTCCAACGCGAAGGAGGGACGGCAACACCGTATACCGTCGCAGGAAATGCCGGGATAATGGTGGCTTATGACGTGATGGAAGCTGTCAAGTTGATCAGAGATAAACCAATAGGGACTGATCTGCGATCTTGAAAAAGTTGGTTCTGGTGGCGGTGCTCTGCGCTTGAAACTCTCCCAATTCCCGGTACGCCCCAATTACTCTCCCCCCTCCGCCAACAACTTCCTCAAATCCACAACCTGATCCCTCAGCTGCGCCGCCGTCTCGAACTCCAGTTCCCGCGCCGCCTTCTTCATCTGACGCTCCAAGTCCTTAACGATCCGCGTCAACTCATCCTTCGGCAAACCCATCTCCGCACCGAAAGCCTCACCTTCGTCCGCTAAAACCGTTGGCTCCTGCTGCTTCACCCGATCCGTAATGTCCCGGATGTCTTTGACGATGCTGTACGGCGTGATGTTGTTGTCAGCATTGTGCTGCGCCTGCAACTCGCGACGACGGTTCGTCTCCGATATCGCAAACGTCATCGACTCGGTGTATCGGTCCGCGTACATCACCACCAGACCCTCGATGTGCCGAGCCGCCCTGCCAATCGTTTGGATCAACGAAGTTCCCGACCTGAGGTACCCCTCTTTATCGGCATCAAGAATCGCCACCAGCGAAACCTCGGGCAGGTCCAATCCCTCCCTTAGCAGGTTGATACCCACCACAACGTCGTAAACCCCCAACCTAAGATCACGTAGAATCTCCGTCCGCTCCAACGTGTCGATCTCCGAATGCAAATAATGCACCCTGACCCCCAACTCGCGCAGATAGTCGGCCAGATCCTCCGCCATCCGCTTCGTCAGCGTCGTCACCAATACTCTCTGACTCTTCGCAGTCGTCTTGCGGATCCGGTCGATCAGATCGTCGATCTGGTGCTCAGTAGGCAGAACCGTGATCTCCGGATCGATCAATCCTGTAGGGCGAATGATCTGCTCGACTCTCTGCTGCTCGTGCGCCTTCTCATAAGGCCCCGGCGTCGCCGAGACATACACAACCTGATTAACCCGATCCTCAAACTCCTCAAACGTCAACGGACGATTGTCGATCGCCGACGGCAACCGGAATCCATACTCCACTAAGTTTGTCTTCCGCGCATAGTCACCGTGATACATCCCCCGCACCTGCGAAAGCGTCATGTGCGACTCGTCGACGAAGAGCAGATAATCCTCGGGGAAATAGTCCAGCAACGTCCACGGAGCCGACCCCGCAGGCCGTCGTCCTAGCGGCCGAGAATAGTTCTCGATCCCTGGACACGTCCCCGTCTCGTGCATCATCTCAAGATCAAAGAGCGTCCGCTGCTCGAGCCGTTCCGCTTCCAACAGCTTTCCTTCACCGCGGAACAACTCCAGCTGCTCCTCCAACTCCATCCGGATATCCTTCAGCGCGTCGGCGAACTCTTCCTCCGGCGTGATGAAGTGCTTGCCCGGATAGATGTCGAACTCCTCCGTCTCGTTCAGGATTTCACCCGTCAACGGATCGATCAGCGTGATCCGCTCGATCTCGTCCCCAAAGAACTCGATCCGCACCGCCAACTCCTCATCCGCAGGCATGATCTCTAAACTGTCGCCACGCACCCTGAACGTCCCACGCCGCAGATCCATCAAATTGCGGTCGTAATACATGCTCACGAGACGACGAGTGACCCTCGTCAACCCCGGCTCGTCGCCAACCCGCAACCGCAGCGTGATCTGGTTGTATTCCTGTGGCGAACCCAAACCGTAGATGCACGACACGCTAGCCACGATCAACGTGTCCCGCCGCGTCATCAACGAGCGCGTCGCAGCGTGCCGCAATCGGTCGATCTCTTCGTTGATGTCCGTCTCTTTCTCGATGTACGTATCCGAACGAGGGATATACGCCTCCGGCTGGTAGTAGTCGTAGTACGACACGAAATACTGCACCGAGTTGTTCGGGAAATAAGTCTGAAACTCAGTCGCCAGCTGCGCCGCCAACGTCTTGTTGTGCGCGATCACCAGCGTCGGACGTTGCACCTTCTCGACGATACTCGCCATCGTGAACGTCTTGCCCGATCCCGTAACACCCAGCAGCGTCTGGTGTTTCAATTCCTGATCCGCAATGCCCTCGACGATCTTATCGATCGCGTGAGGCTGATCGCCCTTCGGAGAAAACTCGTGCTCGATCTTGAACTCGCCGGTCGTCGGCGCAGTCAGCGGCACACTCTCGACAGGTTGCGCAGTCGTCGTCATAGTTGCGATTTTATCTACGTTCTAAAACCCCTTGTGGAAATTAAAATTCCAACTGTGGAGACCGACTGGTTCTCTACAACCTGGGTAGTTCCAAAACGCAAGAAGATTGAGGCCGAGACATGGTCATTTTATCGCTCGCTAGGAACTGCATCGTCGGGACAGTGGCCCATCAGATTGAATGCATCGGCCTCGCCTTCGGCGGCATTCTCCCCGTAACCCAACTAATCCTGAACGAGTTGTTCATTCCTGCGATTCCGAGTTGTGTCTATTCCGGAGCGTCGGACCAACTTGAACATACGATCTCTCAATCGCGATAAGAAACGTCGACGCGGGCTTACGGTGCGTAAGGTCCCGGTAAAGCGACGTGCCAGATTGGGCAACCCGCTTTCGCACTTCAAGCTGCTGCTGAACGCAGACTACGTGCGGCTGTGGAGCATCGGTGTAGCTCTAAACATCGTATTCTGGCTCGAAACCGTCGCTCTCGGTTTATACGTCTACGAGCTGACAGATTCGGCGTTCGCCGTCGGATTCATCGGTTTCTTGCGATTGGCGCCCCTGTTGCTGCTGGGTGCAGTCATCGGTACTATCGCCGACCGAGTGAATCGAAGGGCGATACTTGCGGTGACCAACATGACGTTGGCCATCGTCTATCTGGTCCTCGGCGTGTTAGTCGTGACAGGTCGCATCGAGTTCTGGCACGTCTCGGCTGGGGCATTGATCGGCGGCATGTTATGGGCGACCGACTTCCCGGTCCGGCGAGCCATGATCGGAGATAGTTTGCCGCCCGATCGACTCTCCGCGGCATTCGGCGTCGACATGGCATCCGGTAATTTCGCCCGTGTCTTCGGACCGTTGGTCGGCGGCGTCTTCATTCAGGCCATCGGGATGCAGGGCGTGTATTTCCTCGGCTCGGCAATGTTCGGAATGGCATCGATAGTCGCTATATCGATGCTCTTCGTAAGGACTGGTCCCAACGGATATGTCCCTACTGCCGAAGCTGTCCCCAGTCGATCCTTCGATCTGAGGAGCGGTTTGCGACATGTGAGAACCGATGCAATCCTTTTGGTGACGATCATCGTCACGATCGTGATGAACGTCTTCGCGTTTCCCTACCAACTGATGATCCCCGTCATCGGCACCGACAAGTTGCTTGTCGATCCAGTGCTGGTCGGACTTCTGTTCAGCGTCGAAGGGGTTGGCGCGACGTTAGGCGCACTCACAGTTGCGGCAATGGCACGACCCAGGCACTTCACCCGCGTCTACACATACTCATCCCTCCTTTTGTTGGTAATTCTGATGGCGTTTGCACTAGTTCCCTGGTACTGGCTCGCGATCCCGTTGCTGTTCGTATCCGGTTTTGCGATGTCTGGCTTCGCCACGATGCAATCCGTGATCGTCGTCATTTCAACCAGCCCAGCGATGCGCGGCCGGGTGCTCGGCGTACTCACAGTAGCAATAGGGTCCGGGCCGATCGGTGCGCTCTTCGTCGGATTCCTGGGCAGACAGTTCGGTGCCGACACCGCCGTTTTCACCATCGCAGCAATCGGATTGGCATTGACCGCAGCGACGGTCCTGTTGAGCCCGCGATATCTGCGCAGAATCCCTCGGTCAAGGGGATGAAACAATCTGATCTCAGCATCATTCACGTGCCCATGTTCTCTTAAGTCGCGAATGACCGTGTGTTTTCGGCACGCTCAAAGAGAATAGAGTTGCGATAGTTGGTAGCTTTCATTCGCTGGCGCAACGATCAAAGATGAGCGACCGCTTACAACGTCCAGACCCAAACGATGACGAAGCGCGTCGCGCAGAAGACGAAGATGTCGATCTGCGCTACCGCGCATACATGGCGGATCATAGCGACGAAGACGATTTCGTCTACGAACCGTCCGACGATCGCGTTGCCGATGGCTGGGCTACTGAGAGCAAATCCGAAAGCTCATGGTGGGTCAAAGGCGGCATCGCCGTCGTCTCGATCCTCATCGTTCTCGGACTAGTCGCCGGATTGGCAGGACCCTTCCTCGGCGGCATAGGCTCAAACGACCCGCCGCAGATCGAATACATACCTGCTCAAGTCGTCGAGGTAATCGACATGCGCACCATCATCGTCGAAATCGACGGCGAGACGGCGACGGTCAGATACATCGGCATCGAACCGCTCCCTCTCGGCAGCGCATGGTACGACCTCGGATCACTTGCCAACCAGCAACTCGTCGCCGACCGCGAAGTCCTGCTCGAAGCCGATGAGGTCGACAAAGACGACTTCGGTCGCCTTCTCCGATACGTCTATGTTGACCGCCAAATGGTCAACGGTCTCCTGATCCGCAACGGCATCGCACTGCCCTCCGACGAACAACCCGGATTGAACCGCCACTACAACAATCTCTACGCATGGCGCGAAGCCGCCCAATTCGAAAAACTCGGACATTGGAGCGACTCCCCACCTCAGTACGTCAACGGGGGCACCAACTGAATTCCCCCTTAGCTCGAAGATCCGCCCGAAGCGGCATCGTGTCAATTAACCACAACTCCCCTCCACCTCGATGAGACCCTCGCGCAACCGCGATTCCTCCCCTTTTTCCGAAGCAAAAGGAGGACGCGTCGAGCGTAGCGAGACGCAGGGGGGTCATATCATCCCAGCGGGGCGAGCGCGTGGCCCCAACTCCCTCCAATTCCCCATTGAGCGTCAAGTGGCAGGCTGGTCTGCCAGCCATTTCCCTCTCCCATTGGGGAGACCATTGCAAAACCCTCACATTATGCCGACGACATCGCTTCGTCATTCCCGCGCGTACGGAGGTCCAGTTCAATGGGATGACATCCAACCGACCGTCACCTCTCTGGATTCCGGCTTTCGCCGGAATGACGGTGGTTTTGCAAAGGTCTCATTGAGAGGACAACGTGTCCCCTCTCCCGCTGGGCGGGAGAGGGCTAGAGCCTGCCCCGGACTTGATCCGGGGGTGAGGGTGAACACCGCAACCACGGGTAGCCGAGTGCGGTGACCACCAAAAACGCAACTTCACGTCGCCGCCGAACCAGCATCGGCAACCCGTTGGCGCGCTTCAAGATCGTACTCGACCGCGACTATGCCCGACTCTGGGGCATCGGCGTCTCGACAAGCACGATGCGTTGGCTAGAGACCGTCGCACTCGGCATCTTCGTGTACGACCTCACAGAATCCGCATTCCTAGTCGGATTCGTCGGCTTCCTACGAATGGCACCGATGCTCTTCCTCGGAGCCTTCATCGGTGCATTGTCAGACCGCGTAAACCGTCGCGCCATCCTCGCCACAACCAACCTGATCCTCGCCGCCGTCTACATCACCCTCGGCCTGCTGATCGTCGCCGACCTAATCAAACTATGGCACGTCTCGCTAGGAGCCTTCGTCTCCGGCGTTGTTTGGGCCACCGACTTCCCCGTCCGACGCGCCATGATCGCCGACATCGTGCCCCCTGACCGTGTCTCATCGGCATTCGGCGTCGATATGGCATCCAGCAATTTCTCCCGCGTCATCGGCCCCATCGTCGGCGGAGCCTTTCTGCAAAGCATCGGTATGCAAGCCGTCTACTTCCTCGGTACCGCCCTCTTCGTCATCGCCTCCGCCCTCGCCTTCTCGATGCTCATCACACACTCGTCATTCCTGCGAAGGCAGGAATCCACGGTCCGCACATCCCCCACGAGCAGCAACTTCGACCTCCGCACCGGCCTCAAACACGTCATGGGGGACAGCGTTCTGTTGGTGACGATCATTATCACCATCATCATGAACCTCTTCGCCTTCCCGTATCAGCAGATGATCCCCGTCCTCGGCGCCGAAAAGCTCATGATCGACCCGGTTCTCGTCGGACTCCTCCTCAGCGTTGAAGGACTCGGTGCCACCCTCGGATCGCTCACCATTGCCGCAGCCGCACAACCCAGACACTTCACCCGCGTCTACACCTACGCCTCCATCGGCTTCCTCTGCATCATCGCCGCCTTCGCGCTCTCGCCATGGTTCTGGCTCGCCATCCCCCTCCTCTTCATCGGCGGCTTCGGCATGTCCGGCTTCGGCACCATGCAATCCATCATCGTCGTCTCATCTACCCGACCCGAGATGCGCGGCCGCGTCCTCGGCGTTTTAGCCGTCGCCATCGGCTCCGGCCCCATCGGCGCCCTACACATCGGCTGGCTAGCCACCCAAATCGGCACCGACACCGCCGTCCTAGCAATCGCAGCCATCGGCCTCATCCTAACCCTAGCCACTCTCCTAATCTCCCGCAAATACCTCCGCTCCATCCCCCGCTATCGGAATCACTGATTGCCTCATCCGATCACTCCAACGGTGCGATCTTACCCGGATTCAGTCCATCGCTGCAACGGTCCCATGCTCGAACCAATTCGTCTTGATGGATCGCGGCCCACTCGAGCGCCAATCTTCGCTGGCGATTAGGCAGACGCCCTTCGGTAACCTCAAGCGTCCGAATGTCGATCTGCGCCTCATACTCCCCGTAAACCGCGTGGAAATGCGGTGGAGGGTGATCGGGAGCGTATATGCGAATGATTATTCCGAAAAATCGACAAAGTTCAGACATGAGTCAACTTGACGGCCGCGTCGTCCAACGACACGTCTGCGACTTGCTGGTACGCCCAATCCGCACACATATCGAGCAGTTCACTGTCGCCCCAGCCGATCGCACGATGCGGAGTGATCCTGACACTCTCGAACAACGATCGATCCTCCCACGCCTGCCAAATCCCTCGCCCTGCATAACTGGAAAGATCGACAACACCTTGGACGCCGTCTTCAAATTCAATCCAAATTCGATAGCCGTCAAGCGCTTTAACTTGAGTTGGCTTAATCACTGTGCTTGAAAATCCTCCTTGGAATTGACCATGAATCTAGCATATCCCGGCGATTACCCCACATTGCAACATCCCCTTCCAAACGTAACGTTGCCCGACATCACCTATGCCAAAATTAAACACTGCGCGCAAAAAAGCCCATATCTACCCCCGAAAGGCCCACCCCCCATGCACAACTACGAAGACCTCCTAGCCAAATCCAAAGAATGGCGCGACTGGTACTACGACGGCGCGCCAAAACCAAACCCGATCACCGAAGGCGTCACCGACGACGCATTCGACCTCATCAACGCCACCCTATTCGGACACATCTACCAGCGCGAAACTCTCCCCACCAACATCCGAAGCATCTGCACCGTCGCCGCACTCATCGTCCTCGACAAGCCCAACCAGCTGCCCGGACACATCACCGGCGCCCTCAACTACGGCTGGACCAAAGAGCAGATCGTCGAACTCATCACCCAGATGCTCTTCTACGGCGGATTTCCCGCAGCCGTCAACGCCCTAAACGCCGCCGAGCAAGCATTCAAAGACTACGACGAACGCCACGCCAACGACTAACTGGATTTATCGTCTCCCCCTTCGGGGGGAGATTAAGAGGGGGTCCCCGGTGAGGGCACCCGTAACCAACAGGAACCCGCATAAATGACCACCCCCTTCCGCTCCGAGCGCGACTCCATGGGCGTCCTAGACGTCCCCGCCAACGCCTATTACGGCGCCAACACCCGCCGCGCCGAACTCAACTTCCCCATCTCCGCCCTCCGCTTCTCCCGCTCCTTCATCCGAGCCATCGGACAGGTCAAGCAATGCGCCGCCGAGGTCAACCTCGATCTCGATGCCCTCGACGCCGAACGCTCCAACGCCATTGTCGCCGCCGCGCAACGCGTCATCGACGGCGAGTTCGACGATGCCTTCGTGGTCGACATCTTCCAGACCGGTTCCGGCACCTCCACAAACATGAACGCCAACGAGGTGATCTCCAACGTCGCCATCGAAGCGCTCGGCGGCGATCTCGGCTCCCGCGAACCCATCCATCCCAACGACCACGTCAACAAAGGCCAATCCTCCAACGACGTCATCCCCACATCCATCCAAGTCGCGGGCGCAGTAGCCATTGCGAACAACCTGCTACCTGCCATGCAGGAACTAGAAGACGGCCTCAGAGAAAAGTCGAAAGACTTCTGGAATGTCGTCAAGACCGGCCGCACTCACCTCCAAGACGCCACACCCATCCGCCTCGGACAAGAGTTCCTAGGCTACGCCGGACAACTCGAATACGGACGCGCCCGCGTCCAACGCGCCCTCGACGAACTCGCCGTCCTCCCCCTCGGCGGCACCGCTGTCGGTACTGGCATCGGAATGCACCCCGAATTCGCCGAACGCGTCATCGCCAAACTCGGCGAACGCACCGGCATCCCATTCTCCGAGACCGCAAACCACTTCCAGTCCCAGAGCACCATCGACCCCGTAGTCTCCGCGTCCGGCGCACTCAAAACCGTCGCCGTCAGCTTGTTAAAAATCTGCAACGACCTCCGATGGCTCGGCTCCGGCCCCCGCGCCGGCATCGGCGAGATCGCACTCCCCGAAGTCCAACCCGGATCATCCATCATGCCCGGCAAGGTCAACCCCGTCATCGCCGAATCCGTCTGCATGGTCTGCGCACAAGTCATCGGCAACGACACAACCATCGCCATCGCCGGACAGTCGGGAAACTTCGAACTCAACGTCATGATGCCCGTCGCCGCACACAACCTCCTCGAATCCATCGACCTGCTGGCGACGTCCTGCACCAACCTCCAACGCCAGTGCATCTCCGGCATAGAAGCCACCGACCAAGGCCCCTCCATGGTCGCCCAAGGCCTCGCCATCTGCACCGCACTCGCACCCATCGTCGGCTACGACGACGCCGCCGCAATCGCCCACGAAGCATCCGAAACCGGCGAAACCATCCGCCAAGTAGCACTCCGAGTCACCGACCTCGACGAAACCGCCCTAGACGCCGCCCTAGACCCCTTCTCCATGACCGAACCAAACCCAAACATCTCCGCCAGCGGCTAACAAACTGTCATTCCCGCGAATGCGGGAATCCAGATGGGCGGGGTTTCCCCCGCTTGCGGGGGAAATGCCCGGGGCCTGCCCCGTACCCCGATACGGGGGGCAAAGGGGGCGCGCACCTTGGGCATCCCCAACAACACGACACCGTAGGGGCGGGTTTCAAACCCGCCCAATTCTCTTAGACAACACACCTCGCCACCCAATCGCAGCAGAACATCCAGACTGCTGCCACCCCATCCCAGCCCATCCTTAAATCCGCGTAATCCGCGGTTCAGACAACACACCTCGCCACCCAACCGCAGCAGAAAATCCAAACTGCTACCCCATCCCATCCCATCCCTAAATCCGCGTAATCCGCGGTTCAGACAACACCCCCATCCTTCAAATCTTTCCAAATCATCCGCACCCAAGCTCAAAACGATGTCATAGAATATATGTATGAACAACCCACATAACCACTCAACACTCACGCCTCAAAAACCAAACATCGCCGTCCTCATCGACGCCGAAAACATTAACAACATCTCATCTATCAACGATGTCATCCATCAACTGGAACAAGACGGCAAAATCGTCCTCAAACGCGCTATCGGAGACTGGAACCGAAACATCCAGAACGTCCAAGAAGGAATGCGCCAAATCGGCATCGAGATCATCCAACAAACCAACCTCGCAACTGGACACAACTCCGCTGATATCCGCCTCGTCATCGAAGCCATCGATATTCTTCACAACCCCGATATCAACATCGACACCTTCGCAATCTTTTCCTCCGACCAAGACTTCCTAGCCCTGTACCAACGACTGCGAGAACTCGGAAAAACCGTCATCGTCGCCGCAAAATCATCACCCAAAAGCTCCCGATTCAAACGACACTCCGACCGCTTCATCCCGATAAATACAACACTCCAAGCCAAAGTCGAGGCAACCTACAACCGCACTTTGAGAACCAAGTACGGCGGCATCCGAGTCGCACGCCGAAAGATGAACAAGAAAAAACGCTCCGCCACAAGACAACTCATCCTACGCGCCATGAATGCATCCATCAACGACCAAGACGTTGTACCAGCTCAAAAGCTGTACAACACCATGCGACAACTAAGCCCCAACTTCAGCGTCAAGCAACTCGGATACAGCACCTTCGCAAAGCTCATCAGAAGCTACCCCGACATCGTAAGAGTCCGAGGAAGACACGCCGACAACACCTCTATAAAACTGATCCGCCGCCATACGTGAGCCACATAGGGTCTCCCCCGCTCGGGGGAAATGTCCGGGGCCTGCCCCGTACTCCGATACGGGGGACAAAGGGGGCACCCCGCCCAATGCGAACGAAAGCCCAAGGGGAAATGTCCGGGCCCGCCGCGTACTCCTGAAACGATCTCCCAGAATAATCACCAACAACAAAATGACCCGCCATTTAAAGCATCTCGCCCTCATTCCCGCAACCTTGACCATCATCGTGGCCATATCCGCCTGCGAAGATCTCGAAGTGGCAGACTTCAATCCCGAGTTCCGACCCGTCCCCACTATCGAACGCGCCCCCACAGTCGAAGTCGCACCCACCATCGCGGCTGCCCCGACCACAACGCAATTCGAAGGCTTCAAACAAGCCCCCACCGCAGAACGAGCAGGCGATTTCAAACAAGCCCCAACCGTCACTCAAGCCGATTCCTTCAAACAAGCACCCACACCCAAACAATTCGCAGGCTTCAACGAAGGAAACCCCTGCCAAACATACCTCGAACACCCAACCCCCAACAACGCCAAACAAGCCGCCCAATGGGCCTCCGACCAACTAGAAGGCACCGCCAACCAACTAAACCCCAACAACCCAACCCAAATAACAACCGCCTGCCAAGCCGCCCTAAACCGATAACACCTAAATCCCATCATCCCAATCACCCCAACGCCATCCCGAGAATCATTCCGTCGCCCCACTAACATCCCCACCACCTACGTCATTTCGAGCCCCCTGATTCCGAGCCACCCCACTGTCATTCCGAGCGCAGCGAGGAATCTCACCCCCCTTCGCCCGCGAAGGGGGACGCGAGCGAAGCGAGCAGGGGGATGCCCGCGCCAACCCAAACCACCGATTCCTCCACCACCGAAACAAACCAAACAACCACCACCAAATCCTGCCCATCCCAATAATCAGCGCAATCCGCGGTTCAGACGAAGAAACCACCCGAACAACAACACCCGTCAAAGCCCATCATATCCATCACGCCCATCCCAGTTCAAAACAACTTGACAACACCGCAACACATGTATTATAACAACAAGCAGGCGCCGATCCCACCACCATCGGAACGGCGCACCGAAAACGAAGAATCGCCGCGTCGAGACGGAGAGCATGCAACCTTTTCAGACGCAGCAGGAACAATTGAATGAAGTACGGCGGCGAGCGGGGTAGCACGGGGTCGCCAACACACGACCCGCCGGCGGTGTCCCGCCACAAGCCACTGAAAGACGTCTGAAAGGACGGGCGAAACGCCGCCGAAAAACCGGTTACGAAGACCGTTGTCGCTGTAGCGCTCGGATGCGGAGGGTATTGCGGACTCCGACAATCACAAGCGAGCCAGACGGACAACGTCCCGCCATGCCCTTCGCACATGCGAAGGGGACGCGGCCACCGAACGCACCCGCATCATTCCACGCAGGCAGGGAGCCGGGGGGAGACCCTTCCGTCATTCCGGCGAAAGCCGGAATCCAGAGCGGGGAGGGGGACGCGCACGGGGCGCCGTTCAAGATCCGAGCGAACGGCCCTTCTACCCGGCACACGTCTTTCCGTTTCGCCGGATGGAAGAGGCTACGGCACCAGCGAGAGGGACAATCGAGCGATGACGGGGACGGATCTTTCAGATGCTCCCCGGAGGGCCGACGGTCTGGCGACGTCGGCGGTGCTGGACCAAAAGTGAAACTACCACCATCTGTCGCACGCGACCCGAAAGACGCGGCGAGGCTTCGACAAACCAACCCGTCGAACACAATCCTCCCTAAAAGGGAGAATTAAACGCGCCCAAACCCAACCGAAAACCCCAAACAACCAAAACCAAATCCCAAAAATCCAACCAATCCCAAAAATCCCAGTTCTGACAACGCGTTAACATGGAGTAGCTGACCAACAAAACCCAACCGCGTAGCCAGAATGGAGTCGCAACCTTGTCCGCAGACGCACGTATCGAAGAACTCGGCATCGATCTCTCTCAACCCTCAAGCCCGATCGCCAACTACGTCCCCGCGGTCCGTGTAGGAAACCTCCTCTTCCTCTCCGGAAACGGCCCCCGGCGCGGAGGCTCTTCCGAAATGGTCACCGGCAAACTCGGACGCGACCTCTCAGTTGAGGAAGGCTACGAAGCCGCCAGACTCGTCGGCATCCAACTCCTAGCCGCCATCAAAAAGGAACTCGGATCCCTCGACTCAGTAGAGCGATGCGTCAAAGCCCTCGGAATGGTCAACGGCACAGTCGACTTCACCCAGCAACCAGCAGTCATCAACGGCTTCTCAGACCTCATGGTCGAAGTCTTCGGCGAAAACGGCAAACACGCCCGATCCGCCGTCGGCATGGGCAGCCTGCCCAACGGCATCGCCGTCGAGATCGAACTCATAGTCCAAGTGAAGGACGGTGCATAAAATGGCCGGCTTCAAAGTCGAAAAAATCAACCACGTCGGAATCCCCACCGACGACCGCGCGAAGTCCATCGCATTCTTCCGAGACCTCATCGGCCTCGAAGTCATCCCCCACGAAATCGAAGGCAATCCCCTCGTCTGGACACGAGCCGAAGACGGCGCAATGGTCCACCTCATCGAACCCAGAGACGGCACCCCCGCCGGCTTCCACGTCGCCCTCCAAGTAGACGACATCGACGCCGCACTCGAAACCGTCAAAGCCGCCGGCATCGAAATCACTTCCGGCCCCGGCGACCGCGCAAACGGCCAACGCTACTTCTTCATCGACGACCCCGACGGAAATCGAATCGAAATCGCCACCGCTGGCTACACCATCGACTCCCAAAGAACCGTAGACGAACTAGGCTTCACCTACGACAAACACGGCAACAAACTCTAGTGTTCCGTCATTCCCGCGAACGCGGGAATCCAGACGGGAGGGGCAGGTGGAGAATCCCCTCTCCCTTGATGGGAGAGGGCTAGGGTGAGGGTGACGGGCCGGATGAGGGACGCGCCAGCTTTACTTCATCTCAGCTGTAGCAGACCCTAACGTTCGTTAGCCGCCGCCTCAACATTCTTGAAGAACGTCGCCATCATCTGCTTCGCAATACCAGGCAACATCCGCTGCCCCACACGAGCAATCATCCCACCGACCTGCACATCGCCAGCCGCCTCCACCCGCGTCGAATCTTCCGACAACTCCTCTAAATCCACTACGCCAGTCCCCTTCATCCACCCGTGCCTCGAATCACCCTCCATCTTCAACACGTAATGGACAGGTTCATCACGCTCAGCTATCTTCACCTTCCCGGTGAAACTCGTCTTGATAGGACCGATCCCCACATCCATCGTCGCCTGATACTCGTCCGGTCCGACCTCCCTTAAACCCTTCGCACCCGGGATCATTCCTCCCAACATCTCGACATCGTTTAGTGTTTCCCAAACCTTCTGTCGGGGGGCATTAACTGTGTATTCACCGTTAATCTTCACGATTCTGGCCTCAAGAAATCGTTTTCGGTGCCAACGCGCTAACGATTTTCGGATAAACTTGCGACAGTTTCACAGTCAATCATAACCGTGAGGAGCGGGCTCATGAATGTAGAAGTGACGATCACCGTCAACGGGACGGAGCACAAAGTGCAAGTGCCTCCCCGTACCCTGCTTTCCCAACTGTTAAGGGACGAGCTGGATTTGACGGGAACGCACGTCGGCTGCGACACCAGCAGCTGCGGCGCTTGCACCGTCCTAGTCGATGGCAACGCCACAAAATCGTGCACAATGTTTGCCGTCCAAGCAGACGGCGCGTCAGTCACAACCGTCGAAGGATTGGCATCCAACGGCGAATTGCACCCTATCCAAGAAGCCTTCCGCGAGAAACATGGCCTGCAGTGCGGCTTCTGCACTCCCGGCATGATGATCACCGCGGTACAAATTCTGGAGCGGAACCCTTCACCGTCCGAATCCGAAATTCGGAGCGGACTGAGAGGAAATCTCTGCCGGTGCACCGGATATCACAACATCGTCGCCGCAGTTCAGCATGCCGCTGAGATCTCGGGAGGTGCATAGATATGACTACCGAAACCCTCATTGGCCAGGAGGTCAAGCGCGTCGAAGATCAGGCGCTGATCACCGGTAGAGGACAATACGTCGATGATCTTCGACTGCCCGGACTGTTGCACCTCGCTCTCGTCCGCAGTCCCTACGGTCACGCAAAGATAAACCGCGTCGACGTCTCAGCAGCCGCTAACGCCGACGGCGTAGTGGCAGTCTTCACAGGCGCAGACCTCGCAGAGCAACTCGGCAGCCTTCCCGCCGGTTGGGTCCTCGACGAAGAAGCCACCGGGATGAAGACTCCCGAACACCCTCCCCTAGCAATTGAAAAGGTCCGATACGTCGGCGACGCCGTCGCTGCAGTGGTGGCAAGTTCACCCGAAGCCGCATCGGACGCCGTCGCACTCGTCGACGTCGATTACGAACCCTTGGACGCCATCACGGACGCCGAGGCCGCGACCGCAGATGGCGCGCCCCAGGTCCACGACGACGCGCCAGGCAACCTAGCGTTCGATTGGGCAGTTGGTGCCGGCGACTACGAGGCGGCAGCGGCAGAAGCCGAAGTTGTGGTCTCCGAGCGGATCGTCAACCAGCGCTTGATCCCGAACCCCATGGAGCCGCGCGGCATCATGGCGGATTACAACGCCGGAACCGAGCAGCTCACCATCTGGACATCTACCCAGATCCCTCACCTCGTACGCCTACTGTTCGCCCTCGTAACCGGTCACCCCGAACACAAGGTGCGCGTTATCGCCCCTGACGTTGGCGGTGGCTTCGGCTGCAAACTGTATCTCTACGCCGAAGAGGTCATTCTTGGCATCATCGCCAAGCAACTCGAGCGTCCAGTTAAATGGATCGAGAGCCGAACCGAGAACTATGTAGCAACGACCCACGGTCGCGACCACATCGCCGACGCTGAGATCTGCGGCACCAAAGACGGCATCGTCACCGGTCTAAAGGTCCACGTCTACGCCAACTTGGGCGGATACCTCTCGACCTTCGCCCCGGCCATACCGACGATTCTGTTCGGCCTCATGCTCGGCGGGTGCTATAAGTTCGAAAACCTGTCGTGTCAGGTTAAAGGAGTGTTCACCAACACCACTCCTGTCGATGCGTATCGCGGAGCAGGACGACCAGAGGCAACATACGTCGTCGAGCGGATGATGGAACGCTACGCGCACGCCATCGGCCGCGACGTTTTGGGCGTTCGCCGCCGCAACTTCGTCCGACCGTTCAGGCGTGGACATGACATGCCGATCGGAGTCACCTACGACTCAGGAAACTACCAAGGCGCACTCGCAGCCGCCCTCGACATCTTCGACTACCAAGGATTCCGTCAGGAACAGCGCGAAGCTCGCCGCGAAGGACGCCTCCTAGGCGTCGGATTCTCGACCTACATCGAGATCTGCGGCATGGCGCCGTCGGCAGTCGCCGGAGCGTTGGGCGCAGGTGCCGGTCTATGGGAATCGAGCACGGTTCGTGTTCACCCGACCGGAACTGTCACCGTGTTCACGGGCACATCGCCTCACGGCCAGGGCCACGAGACAACTCTGGCGCAGATCACCTCATCCCGCCTCGGAATACCGATGGAGAACATCGAGGTCGTACACGGCGACACCGAACGTCACCAGTTCGGCACCGGCACGTTCGGCAGCCGCTCGCTCGCCGTCGGCGGTCAAGCGCTGATGATGAGCCTCGACAAGGTCATCGAGAAAGCCAAGAAGATCGCCGCTCACGAGATGGGTGTCGATGCCAAACAAGTCAGCTTCGAGAACGGAACGTTCTACGTCGAGGACATCCAGGAACGCGAAATACCTTGGGGCGACGTCGCCCTAGGTGCCTACTGGGCGAAAAACCTGCCTGATGGCCTAGAACCAGGTCTCGAAGCAGTAAGCTTCTTCGACCCGGAGAACTTCACTTGGCCCTTCGGCACTCACATCGCAGTCGTCGAAATCGACGAGGAAACCGGCGAGACGAAGCTTGCGCGGTACGTCGCAATCGACGATGTCGGCAACGTGATCAACCCGATGATCGTGGACGGAATGGTTCACGGCGGTATCGCACAAGGCGTAGGCCAGGCACTACAGGAATGCGCCGTCTACTCCGACGATGGACAGCTCCTGACCGGAAGCATGATGGACTACGCGGTCCCGACCGCCGAGGACTTCCCAAGCTTCGAGACTGACAGAACGGTGACTCCTACGCCAACGAACGCCTTAGGCGCTAAAGGTGCTGGCGAAACCGGAACGATCGCGGCATCGCCTGCGGTCGTGAACGCGGCCGTCGACGCCCTCAAACACTTGGGCGTCACCCACTTGAACATGCCGTTGAGCGCGGAGAAGATGTGGCGAACGATACAGGACGCCAAAGAGGAACGTCGAGCACGACGTTCGGCAGCAGCGAGAAGGGGTAACTGAACATGACAACCGGAGTAACAGATCCTTTCGCGTACCACTCGCCGACAACGGTGAGAGAGGCGTCTCAAGCATTGTCTCGATACCGAGGCGACGCAAAGCTGCTCGCCGGAGGTCACTCGTTGATCCCGATGATGAAGCTTCGTATCGCTTCGCCTCAGGCAATCGTCGACCTGCGAAACGTCGAAGGCATTAAGGGCATCACGGAGAACGACGACGGTAGCATCTCCATCGGATCGATGACCACCTACTACGAGTTGATCACCTCAGACGTGATCAACTCGAAGGCTTGCGCCATCGCCGAAGCGGCTTCCGAAGTCGCCGACACCCAGGTTAGAAATTGGGGAACCATCGGCGGTTCCTTGGCACACGCCGACCCTGCGGGCGACCTCCCCGCGGTAGCTGTAGCGCTAGGTTTCGAGATCAACGCCGCGTCTGCCCGGTCACAGCGCTCGATCGCAGCCGACCGATTCTTCCGCGGGTATCTCGAGACCGCGCTCAGGCCCAACGAGATAATGACCGGTGTCACGGTTCCAGCCCAAGGCGACGGTAGCGGCTGCGCCTACGTCAAGTTGGCAAACAAGGCATCGCACTACGCAATCGTTGGCGTCGCTGCATCCGTGACGATCGACGGAGGCGGCGTCTGCACTGCTGCCCGCATCGGTATCACCGGAGCTGGGCCGCACGCCGTCAGGTCGCGTCGCGCCGAACGCATTCTCGTCGGTAAAGAACTGACCGAAAGCGTCATTAACCGCGCTGCGCAACGCGGCGGAGCAGAACTCGCAGGCCTCTTCAACGACGACGTTCACGCATCCTCGGAGTACCGCGAGGCCATGACCAAGGTCTACACCGCTCGCGCTATCAGCGCGGCCGCCGCGCGCGCTGGCTGAGAATCTCGCAACCATGAAATCAAAGCGTGGGACCGGCCGACTTGTAGCCGGTCTGATACTGATCGGATTGGGAGGAGTATTTCTCCTAGATAGCTTCGATGTCATTGACATCGGAGACATCATCGGATGGATCGCATCGATTGCGTTTATCGCGTTCGGTCTTGGGATCTTGATAACCCGCAAGTCTCAACAGGTATTCTTCCCGATCATCCTGATCATCATCGGCGTATTTCTGCTTCTCGGCAATCTTGACGTCGACGCCTATCAGTATTGGCCCGTGATTCTGATAGCTATCGGCGGTGCGATCATCTTTGGTGGGATGCGCCGCCGATCCAACAAACGTACGGTCGAGATCGGGGAAACTTCGACCACTACGAGCGATCGTGAGGTCAACATCTCATGCACGTTTGGCGAAACCAATGAACGCGTCGACGCCAACGATTTTGTCGGTGGCTCGGTTAACGTGACCATGGGTAACGTCAAATTGGACCTTCGAGACGCCACTGTCGTGAATCGCCCCGCCAAACTGGACGTCTCTCTGACGATGGGCGGGCTGCACCTCCGTGTCCCATCCGATTGGGGCGTCTCGATCGACAACTCCGTCACCCTGGGTGAAGTTGAAGACAAGAGGTCTCGCGCCGGTTCTGCTTCGGATACGCCGCATCTGATGATTACGGGCAACATCACCCTGGGCAGCATAGAGATTGACGACTAGCCGTCGCCATCGTCGGCCGCACATATCTGTCGTTTCCAACAAGTAAGGTTCGAAGATATGCCGCCCATATCTGAAGAAGCCCGTTCACAAATCGTCGATCTCGTGCGCGAATTCGTACGACGGGACGTCGATCCCATAGCTGCCCAGTACGACCACGACGACATCTACCCTGCCGAACTCGTCGACACCATGCGCGAGATAGGGCTCTTCGGCATCACCATCCCCGAAGAGTACGGCGGCCTCGGCATGGACCACGTAACCCTCGCCATCATCTTTGAAGAGTTAAGCAAAGGTTGGATGAGCGTCTGCGGTCCCATCGGCACCCACCTGTTGATGTCCTCGATCATCGCCGAGCACGGGACCGAAGAACAGAAACAACGCATTCTTCCCGGAATGGCGACCGGCGAAATAAGAGGGGGCCTAGGATTGACCGAACCGGAAGCCGGAAGTGACGTTCAAGGCATCAGCACCTCAGCGACCAAAGACGGTGAAGAGTACGTCTTGAACGGTCGCAAGATGTTCATAACAAACGCCGAACACGGCAACGCCTACGCAGTCCTCGCCAAGACCGATCCCGACGCAGAGCCGGCGCATCGCGGCATGAGCTGCTTCATCGTGCAGAAACCCAACCCGGGCTTATCCGTCGGCCAACACATCGATAAGTTGGGCTACCGCGGCGTCGACACCGGCGAACTGCTGTTCGATGACTGTCGCGTCGGTGAAGAAAACCTCATCGGTGGCAAGGAAGGACGCGGTTTCCACCAAGTTATGGGTGGATTGGAATCTGGCCGGATCAACGTAGCCGCGCGGGCTGTTGGCGTAGCGACCGCGGCATTCGAAGCAGCCATTTCATACGCGCAGCGACGAAAAACGTTCGGCGTCCCGATCGCACAACACCAAGCCATCCAGCTCAAGCTAGCCGATATGGGCACCAAGATCGAAGCCGCCCGCCTGTTGACGATGACCGCGGCAGAGAAAAAGGACGCTGGGGAAAGAGTCGATCTGGCAGCAGGAATGGCGAAGCTATACGCCAGCGAGATCTGCGGCGAAGTCGCCATGGAGGCGATGCGAATCCACGGCGGTGCCGGTTACACCAAAGACTTCCCCGTCGAGCGCTACTACCGCGATGCCCCGCTCATGATCATCGGCGAAGGCACCAACGAGGTTCAGAAGCTCGTCATCGCACGGCGATTGCTCGAGCGATACCGCGAGTGAGATTTCCCGCTTTTCGCCATTGGTGTTGAACGAGATGAGATTGATGGGCGAGAATGGCGTGATGCGAGAACTTCTTAAACAGTATTTCGGTTACGACGAATTCCGACCGCTCCAAGAAGAGGTCATCGAGAACGTAATCGCCGGCCGGGATTCGCTGGTGATCATGCCCACTGGCGGCGGTAAGTCCCTCTGCTACCAACTCCCCGCCCTACGGTTCGAGGGCGTCACGTTGGTAGTTTCCCCTTTGATCGCTTTGATGAAGGACCAGGTCGATAGCCTGAAGGCGATCGGCATCAAAGCGGAGTTCATCAACAGCACCTTGACATACGAGGCGGCGTCTCGCGTGCGCGGCGAGGCACTGCGCGGTGATCTCAAGATTCTCTACGTTGCACCCGAACGCCTTGCGTTGGATAGTTTTCAAGCATTCTTGAGCAATCTCAACATCAGTTTGGTCGCGATTGACGAGGCGCACTGCATTTCGGAGTGGGGCCACGATTTTCGTCCCGACTATCGAAACCTGGGCCTGTTCAGACGCAACTTTCCAAACGTGCCGTTCATCGCACTCACGGCAACCGCCACGCCTCGTGTCCGAGACGATATCGTCAATCAACTCGGATTAATCTCACGTCAACGATTCGTGGCGAGCTTCAATCGGTCAAACCTCACCTACCAAGTCAGACCCAAACGCAACGCGTTCGATCAACTAGTCGAGTTGCTGGAAAATCGGCGCGGTCAACCCGTGATCGTCTACTGCCACTCCCGCAAAGAGACCGAGGAGTTGGCTGTTGACCTACGGAATCTCGGTCACGATGCTAACGCTTATCACGCTGGGTTGGATACACGGGTGCGACGGCAGACACAGGAAGGATTCATCGCCGGCGAGTTCCCGATCGTGGTCGCAACGATCGCATTCGGAATGGGCATTGACAAGCCAGATGTGCGGCTGGTGGTCCACTACTCGATACCCAAGTCTCTTGAGGCCTACTACCAAGAGACTGGACGTGCCGGCAGAGATGGGTTGCCGAGCGACTGCGTGCTGCTGTACTCCTACGGTGACAAGTCAAGACAGGAGTACTTCATCGATCAAATCGAGGACGATGCAGAGCGCCAAAGGTCCAGAGACAAACTCGATCAGGTAATTGAATACTCACAGCTAACAACATGCCGTCGGCGCTTCCTACTCGACTATTTCGGGGATGAGACGCTCACTAACGGTGTCAGGGAACCGGATTGCCAAGGCTGCGACATCTGCTCCACACCACGTGAAGAATTCGATGCGACGATCATCGCCCAGAAAATACTCTCCGCAGTGATCCGCACTGGTCAACGATTCGGCATCACACATGTCTCCGACGTTCTGCGCGGTGGGAGATCGAAACGCATCCGAGAGTTAGAGCATGACACGCTCTCTGTTTGGGGCATCGCAAAGGATCACTCGGGCAACGAGATCAAAGAGCTAGCCAGTCTTTTGATGGCAGAAGGGTTGCTTTACAAGAACAGTAGCGAGTACGCGACGTTGGGTGTCACTGAGAAGGGTCGAAAATTCTTGAAAGATCGCGAGCAACTGGCGCTTTCAAGGCCAGTAGCAGTTGAAACTTCGCGCCAGACTTCGCGAAGGAAACCGACGCAGCGACGAGCCGACTTTGATCCGGGACTGTTCGAACACCTAAGGAAGCTACGATTGAAAATTGCTAGACAGCAAGAAGTCCCCGCCTTCGTTGTGTTCAACGACGCGAGTCTCAGAGACATGGCTTCAAAGATGCCGACCACTCTGCGGGGATTCGCTACTATTTCCGGTGTTGGCAACGTCAAGCTCGAACAATACGGCGATGAGTTCGTTGCGGCGATCCGAGAGTATTCCGAGAATCATGCGCTGCGACCAGTAGCTTTCAAATCCTCCAGCCGATGAATCGGCTCCGCCTCAACCAAATTTTCAAGGGAGAATAAAGTGTGCAGAAGCATAAAGGTGCTTAGGGAACGAGAAGTACCGGCCAGCGACGACGAAATCGCGGCTGCGGCGTTGCAGTACGTCCGAAAGATAAGCGGATATCGCGCCCCTTCGGCAGCTAACGCGGCGGTGTTTGATGCTGCCGTGGATGAAATCGCTACGGCGTCCAAACGCTTGCTCACCTCGCTGAGATACGGCGCCCGGGCATAGAGAGACAGAAGAATGACCAATGCGTTGCAACCGCGCGAAGGCGATGTAATGGTGCTCGTAGGCACCCGGAAAGGTGCTTTCATCTTTTCCGCCAACCGGGACCGTTCCAATTGGGGAATGTCTGGACCATTCTGGCCGGGGTCTGACATATTCCATTTCGTCTACGATGGTCGACGTAGTCACCGTTTATGGGTGGTCAGGTACGACCCTGTGTTCGGATCTGAAATTCATCGCAGCGATGACTTCGGCGCAACTTGGCAAAACGCCCAACAGGCCGCACAAATTACTTCGAAACCCGACATCAAGCTGAACACCCTTTGGCAAGTAATGCCGGGCTTACCAGAATCTCCCGATGTGTTGTACCTAGGAGCGGAACCCGCGACTCTTTTCAAGACTGAAGATGCCGGTGAAACGTGGCACGAGATTGAGGGGATCACATTGCACCCGACGCGGGAGCGATGGGAGGCAGGATTTGGAGGTATGTGCCTCCATAGCATCGTGTTGCACCCGACTATCCCTGATCGGATGTGGGTAGGCGTGTCAGCCGCGGGCGTATTCGGTACTGAGGACGGTGGAACAACCTGGCAACCGTTGAACCGTGGGGTACGGGCTGACTTCATGGGAGAACCCTTTCCGGAAGTCGGACAATGTCCTCACAAACTTCTTTCGCATCCCGCGAAGCCAAAAGTCTTATACCAACAGAACCACTGCGGCGTGTTCCGAACCGATGATGGCGGCAAACAGTGGGTTGACATCAGCGAAGGCCTGCCATCGAGGTTCGGGTTACCCATGGCGATACATCCGCATGATCCCGACACCATCTACGTGTTGCCAGAGGATAAAGTCGTGGGTAAGCAACTAGGCGGTGGAATGCGCTACGTCACTGACGCAAAGTTCCGAGTGTTCAGAAGTCGCGATAAAGGCCAGAACTGGGAACCTTTGACGGACGGATTGCCGCAACGGAATGCGTATCTACACGCAATGAGAGACGGAATGGCTATGGATGCCCTCGATCCGTGTGGCGTTTATGTTGGAACTAGCACCGGTCAGCTGTTCCACAGCCGAGACGACGGTGACACTTGGGATTTGCTGGCTGATCTGCTGCCGCCGATCAACTCCATTGAAACCGCATTAGTGACGTAACCGTTGCAACAGCAACGAATGGTTAGCGCGATTTCAGCCGTTGACGCGCCTCGAACGTAGTCAACTCAACCATCGCCGCTAATCCTTCACCTTTACCCATCGAGAGTTGACGTCCGAAGATTCGATGAACTATGTCGGGTGGCACGTTCGCGACTAAATCGAGCGGTTGGCCCGACATCGTCTCGTCGAGGATGGCTCCCATGGCGCGGGCGGAGATCCCGAGAGGATTTTCGACGGCGTAGTGGAATTTCAATGTCCCGTCGTTTTGATCCTGCGCCCACACGAAAGCTTCGGATTCGCATTTGGGCACTCGACGGTTTTCCGGGAATGGCCTCGTTGCAACCGATTCTGGGACTTCGCTGAATTCGTCCGATAGTTCTATCAGATATTGGGCACGCTCTACCCTATCCAGAGAGTCAAGCTCCTCTAGCATCTGCGTCAGAGGATCTGGTACGTTGTCCATCACAACTCAACGAACCCGTTTATGCAACAACGCGGACGCCGATTTCCCGGCGTCCGCGTTCTTAGTCGGTAGTGTGTAGGTCTACTTTTCGATCGGGACGCCGACTGAGTTGCCCCACTCGGTCCAGCTACCGTCGTAGTTCTTTACGTCGGAGTATCCCAGCAGGTTGGTCAGCACGAACCACGTGTGTGAGGATCGCTCACCGATTCGGCAGTAGACGATGACGTCGTCGTCGGACGACAAACCCGCGTTGCCCTCATAGATGTCGCGCAGAGCGGCAGCATCCTTGAAGGTTCCGTCTTCGTTTGCAGCGGTTGCCCACGGAACGTTCGCCGCACCCGGAACGTGACCACCCCGGAGTGCGCCTTCGTTCGGGTAATCGGGCATGTGAAGCCGCTCGCCGCTGTACTCCTCAGGACTGCGGACGTCGATCAGCTTCCCGGAACTGCCGATGTGGGACAAGACGTCGTCGCGGAACGCTCGCACCTTCGAATCGTCTCGCTCTGGCGCACTGTAGCTAGCTGCTGCGACGTTCGGAACGTCGCGGGTCAGCTCGCGACCTTCGGCTTCCCACTTCATTCGCCCACCGTCCATGATCTTGGCGTTGGTGTGACCGAAGAGCTGGAAGATCCAGAGCGCGTAGCAGGCCCACCAGTTGCTGCGATCGCCGTAAAGGACCACTGTGGTGTCGTTGGAGATGCCCTTTGAGGACATGAGATCGGCGAACCCATCTCGGTCAAGGTAGTCCCTGCGAAGCGGGTCGTTCAGGTCGGCCGCCCAGTCGATCTCGACTGCGCCAGTGATGTGCCCCGATGGGTAGAGAAGCGGATCCTCGTTGGATTCGACGACTCTGACGCCATCGTCATTGCCGTGCTTGGCGACCCAGTCGGTCGAGACCAGCGCGTCGGCGTTGACGTAGCCCCGTGAATTGATGTCTGACATTAGTTTTCTCCCGAATAAACTTGATGCGGGTCAAAAGCGGGAGGCGGTAACCCCGGGTTGGGATGCGCGGCCTCCGTTTTGACCTCGTATCGGCTTTAGTGATGTCGTTTTCGAGTCGATTCTATGCTAAAGAAGTTTGCAGAGTTTAGACAGCGGCTTCATCGTTGGCATCAGCGCGACATAGTTCAGGGCGACACGCCGTCATCTGCAAACAGTGAGAGCGACGCCTGCCAATCGAACAAGACCGAGAAGAGGGTTGCGCTCCCAATTCTCTATCGTGTCGCTGATCCCGACCGTCTATGCTCCCGCGTTTCTACTGGCCGTCGGTCAAGGAGTGCTGATCCCTGTCCTGCCGGTATTCGCCAAAGACGAGTTCTTGGCAACCGAAGCGCTAATCGGTCTCGCTGTCGGGGCTAAGCATCTCGGCACTCTCGCATTCGACGTTCCAGCAGGCATCCTTGTGTCACGCTTCGGGATGTGGAGGACGATGCTTGTCGGGATACTCCTTTTCGCGGTTGCAGCCGTCGCCGCGGCTAACAGCCCGAACTTTTCGCTTCTCTTCGTCTCTCGTTTCGCAGCTGGAGCCAGCTTCGCGTTTTGGATGATCTCTCGCCACGCATTCATCGCCCGCGCGGTGCCGACGCGGCATCGAGGCAAGGCTTTATCGCTCTACGGCGGCACAGGTCGCATCGCCGCTATCATCGGTCCCATACTCGGCGGGGTGCTCGCCGAGTATGTTGACATTCGAGCACCGTTCTATGTTCAAGCGGGAATAGCTGTGTTGACGGGCATGTTCGTGTTCTACGCGATGATCAGGACCGGAGGTGACAAGGTCGATCCGCAAGGTCATAGGAACGTGTTTACTAGCATCGGCACAACGATGGTTGCCCATCGACAGGACTTCATGACCGCTGGTTTGGTTGCCGTGATACTTCAGTTCATTCGCGCCGCTCGTGAATTCCTGATTCCCGTGTGGGGCGACGAGATGGGACTCAAAACTGACCAGATCGGTTACGTCGCGAGTGTCTCTTACGCCGTCGATTCGACGATGTTCCCAATTGTTGGTTGGACAATGGACAGATTCGGGAGGAAATATGTGGGAGTTCCCGCGCTGCTGATAATGGGTTTGGGGCTATCGCTCCTACCTTTTGCAGACGGCATGACGATGTTGATGATCGCCGGCGTGATCGCGGGACTCGGAAACGGAATGAGCAGCGGTTTCGTGCTTACACTAGGATCCGATTTAGCACCATTGAAAGACCCGGGTGAGTTCTTAGGCGTCTGGCGGTTCATCTCCGACGTCGGCGGTGCTACCGGTCCGCCGCTCATCGGAGGTATCGCTCAACTCATGGCCCTATCGTCAGCGACATGGTTCACAGGCGGAATTGCCGGCCTCGGAGCGGTGGCACTGATCACGTTGGTCAAGGAGACAGTGACCAGACAGAGGTTGTTAAGGCGGCGGAGATAGGGCGAGAAGCGCTAACCTACGCCTTGTTCTTCCAAAAGGGCGTGCAAGTCACGGAGGCACACCGAGTCAGCTTCGAGATCTCGGCCGTCCACCCACTCTTTGCTTTCGCCACTCATCCCTTCGACAGCGCCTACCGCGACAATGTCGCGCACCATCTGCTTGGCTTCCTCGACGCTCGGTAGCAGGTTGACGCCGTTTTTGAGCGACAACGCAGCGATGAGCCCGAAACCACCCCAATTCGAGCAACTCGCTATGATCAGCTCCGTCGTAGTGGTAACACATGGATTCTTGGGCAAAAACTCGTGATCGATTGTCGGAATGACGCTTTGCAGATTGCCCATGCCAATTTCGTTTCCGCCATCACCGATACCGATTGAATACGGGTGCTGATCGAAAAGATGGTCGATCTTAGCGTTGTAAGGCGTGAGTTCGATACCACGCATGTTCCGATAGGTTCCGTCACCGATTAATCCGGCGCGCTCGATCGCGAGAAGCGCACTCGGCGAATGTTCCTGTATCAGCTCGTTGGCGAAGTTGGCGGACTCGCGGTGGTTCGTTATCGGGAACTCGATCACCTCGTGATCTGCGATTGACCTGACGACTTCGGAAGACAGTTCATCCGTTACGTAAGCTACCTCGTTACCCAGCCTAGCCAGCGCGTTGCCGATGGCTACTGCTCCTGGCGGACCGTCGGTCTCAGTCGCTTCCGCCGCCAAGATGTAAAAACCGGTGACGATGAACACCTTGCCCGCCTGCTCCAATAGCAGGTCGGCACATGATTCCATGTAATTTGACGGCATGTGAGGTTTCAGTGCGGTCATGCCGCGCATGTCGTACTGGAGGACGATGTCTTCAATTTGGGCGATCGGGTCGTTATCGGTCATTGAGTT
This sequence comes from Dehalococcoidia bacterium, assembly GCA_965204425.1. Classification (GTDB taxonomy): domain Bacteria; phylum Chloroflexota; class Dehalococcoidia; order Lucifugimonadales; family Lucifugimonadaceae; genus Bin127. The sequence goes on along the minus strand of OZ241990.1, from coordinate 649,951 downwards.
TGTTGGCTTTCTAGGTTTCGGGTGTTAGTCGGTTGGGTCAAGCTACATGACCGCCAGATCTTCGTCGTGCATGTCGGTCACGAACATGTAACCGGGTGCGTGCGTGATCATGAGTTCCGGTTTCGAGGCCATCGCTACGGCCTGAGGCGTAACACCGCAGGCCCAAAACATCGACACATCGTCGTCCGATTGCGGATCCCACGCGTCGCCGAAGTCGGGGTTCGAAAGGTCGGTGATACCGATTTCAGTCGGATCCCCAATGTGGACTGGCGCACCATGGACAGCAGGGAATCTAGAAGTGGCCTGCACTGCCCTGACGACTTTCTCGCGTGGCACCCATCGATGCGTTACCACCATCGGGCCACCGAATGGTCCTGCTGGCGCAGTTTCGATGCTGGTTTTATACATCGCGACGTTTTTGTCGGTGCCGTAGTACGGCAGATGCACACCGTTACGGATCAGAGCGTGCTCGAACGTGAAGCTGCATCCGAGAAGGAACGTCACAAGGTCGTCGCGCCAATGGTCGGCGATGTCGAGAGGTTCATCCACGAGTTCGCCGTAACGATAGACGCGATACATCGGCACATCGCTTCGAATGTCAGATTCTGGTGCCGACAGCACCGCTTCCGTCTGCCCTGCTTCCAACACTTCGATCACCGGGCATGGCTTCGGGTTGCGTTGACAGAACACCAAGAACTCGAAAGCCAGATCTTTCGGCAGGATCGCGACGTTGGTCTGGACGATGTCGGGCGCAGCACCAGAGGTGGGTTGCGCGAACTCACCAGTGCGGGAGCCCATCCGTACGTCTCTGCCGCTCATAGTAGTCAAGTCAATCGCGGTGGCGATCATGATTCCGTCTCCGAATACGTGGTGCACCGATGGCGTTGGGTTTGGATAAAGTCTATTCCCATCGTGGCGATCCTGTAAGCGTTCAATTGAACGTGGTCGCCTATCTGGAGGACTTGTATGTCATTGAGGATCGGCGTTGCTGGTTACGGAAGGCGTGCGCGTTGGCACGTTAGGGCGATTGACGAGATCCGTAGCGCGCACGTTGCTTCGATTTCCGATCCAATGGAAGCTGCGCGCGACACTGCGCTTTCCGAGTTGGACGATATCAGCGTTTACGCGAACGTCGCCGAAATGGTCGATTCTGGTGATGTTGATGCGGTCGTTGTAGCCGCTCCCGCGCACCTCAACGGTGTCGCTGCAAACGAAGCGATCGAACGCGGCGTGCCGGTCTTGATTGAAAAGCCCCCTGCACTATCGGTTGAGGCCGTTGAGAAGTTGCTTGAAACGGCAACGCGCAACGGCTCAAAGGTCATGGTCGCATTCAATCGGAGGTTCAATCCTTTGATACGAACTGCAATAGATTTGATTGCTGAAACTGGACAATTGCGTCAAATCGTTGCGGAGTTCCACAAGGACATCCACGAATTCATCGACGACGAACGTTTTTCACCCGATATGTTCGACCTCATGTTGCTGGAATCGCCGATCCACTCCGCGGATATTGTCACGCATTTCGCCGACGCTCCCGTCAAAAACACCCACGCCATTGTCAAACGTACGGCGAGCACTTACCGAGATGTTCATGCAGCCTTGATCGAATTTGAGAACGATGTCGTCTGCCAATTCACATCGGCATACACATCAGGTGGCAGATTGGAGCGCTACGAATTGCACGGAGACTATATCTCGGTATACCTCGAAGGTGTCCAAAGAGGATGGGTGCTGCGCAACGGCGAGCGGACTGAAATTGCAATGCCAGAAGAGGCTGAGAACGACACCGTAGCGCAAGCCAGACACTTCGTCCAAAGCGTCATCGACGACGTGGACTATCCTCCGCCGGCTGCCACCCTTGAATCCTCCGTGGCGACGTTGAAATTGTGTGAAGATATCCTAGACACTGTGAACGATAACTTATAGCTAAGTGAGATTATTCCCTGATGACAACTGCCGAACAGTACCGATCAACATCATTGCAACTTTTTGACCAAGCGATGGTCGAGCTGGAGAACGGCGATCTTTTGCAGGCGTCTGAGAAGTTGTGGGGTGCCGCAGCCCAAGCGCTCAAATCGGTAGCCGAACGCCGAGGGTTGCGTCACAACTCACCCGCCCAGTTTTACAACATCATGGCGGAACTTGAACTAGAGGCCTCCTCGTCAGAATTTCGTCGAGACTTCGCTTCAGCTTCTCAATTGCACACTAATTTCTACGAGAACTGGTTGGCTGAAGACCAGATCCGCCGTCGTGCTGCGGATGTTCGGCACTTCATTGAGTACCTGAACGATATCGACTAACGGCGTTCGCTTGAGTTGTAGACTCGTGCCGACGGCACGAGAACCATCAGCGGAACAGGTGACATGAAGATAACGCGCGTCGATCAGTTTTCACCTAGGCAACGAACGCGACTCGTCAGAATAACAACTGACACTGGCATCGAAGGGTGGGGGGAGAGCACGCTTGAAGGCAAACCGACGTCGGTTCCGGCTGCCATCGATGAGTTCGCCGGGTATCTGATCGGCAAGGATCCTCTGCGCATCGAGCATCATTGGCAGCAGATGTATCGTTCGTCATTCTTCCGCGGTGGGGCCCACAACATGACGGCGATCGCCGGGATCGATGCGGCCCTATGGGATATTGCCGGTAAACACTACGGCGTGCCGAGCTACATGCTGTTGGGAGGCAACGTTCGAGACCGCATCCGAGTCTATGCCCATTGGGGCATCCGTGACATGTCCGACGAGGCGTTGCAGGAAGCGCGAAGCCGTCTGGACATGTTGAGCAAGATGGGTTACACCGCCTACAAATCGGGACCGGCAGGTTTTTGGCGTGCCCACGAACCGCCCTCTCGCATAGACAAGTTCGTTGAAGCGGCATACATGATGCGCGAGTGGGTTGGTGATGATGTAGAGTTGTGCTTCGATTTTCACGGGAAGATGGCACCGGGTCTAGCCATCGAAGTCTGCAACGAACTCAAAGGCATGCGCCCGCTGTTTGTCGAGGAACCGGTACCGCAGGAGAACGAGGACGCTCTGAAACTGGTTTCCGACCATGTTCCGTTCCCGATTGCAACTGGCGAACGGCTACTGACACGCTGGGAGTTCAGACGCGTCATCGAACAGCAATGCGTCTCACTGTTGCAACCCGATGTTGCCCACTGCGGCGGAATCACCGAGTTGAAGAAGATCGCAAACTATGCCGAGGTCTACTACCAACACATCATGCCCCATTGCGCCATCGGGCCTCTCGCCTTGGCAGCTTGCATGACCGTTGACGCGGTTGTGCCCAACTTCTTGGTCCAAGAGCAAGTCGATCAGGCTCTGGGCAATGGAATCATCAAAAACGACTGGGTAGTTAAGGACGGCCACATCGAGTTGTGGGACACGCCTGGCCTCGGAGTTGAAGTCGACGAATCGGAAGCGATGAAGGTCTTCGACGGCGATGCAGTCGGCTACCATCGGGAACTTGGCGGAGAAACCTACTTCGCTGACGGCTCCGTCGCAGACTGGTAGGCAATCAAGATGACATGGAGCATCCGGTGAGTCTGGATGTCGCAATACTCGGCGGTCTGATCGGAACAATCGCCGCCATACTCTTCTTGCAGGTTTGGGAGGTTGCTCGACCGTCGCTCGATCAAGTGGGAATCGTGGTGCTCATCGGATCGGCCTTCACGCTGAATCCGTTTCGACAGCAACTGATGGGACGAGCCGTTCTATTGGTCGTCGGGATTTTCTACGGCATCTTCACTTCAGCGGTGTCGTACGCCTTTGAATTGGAAAATGTGGCTTGGCTCGTCGGTGCTGTCGTCGGGGTGTTGCTGTGGGTGTTGACGGGTGTGACACTCACATATTTCCGATTGCTTCACCCGCGGATCCGCAGAGGCGAAATGAAAGCACCTGGCCCATTCGCACTCAACTACTCCCGACAAAGCGCAGTGACGCTCTTTATCTCGCACGTCATCTTCGGCATCGTGTGCGGCGTGGTCTACGGCACCATCAGTTGATCAGGCGAAGACGTTCCCGCCGTATGCCGATTTGAGTAGATCACCCTCTTCGAACCGAGTGAAGCGCAAAGGGTGCAGGTCAAACATCGTTTTCTGTGCTCCGGTAGCAAGCTCCGCTAGTGAACGCCCGATTGCAGGGGACATCTTGAAACCGTGACCTGAGAAGCCTGCCCCGACCACGAGGTTTTCGAACCCTGGCACTCGATCGATCACAGGATTCCAATCGGGCGAAACGGTAAATAGCCCTGACCATCCTCCCATCCAAGTCGCGTCGGCATACGCCGGAATGATGTCGGACAGAATGGTCATCCCTTCGATGGCGACCTCCGTGTCCACACCTTGGTTGTAGGTATCACGGTCAACTTCATCCTCTCGGTATCCGATCAGCGCATGACCGGGCGTATCGGGTCTAGCTGAAAGTCCGGAAGGAATATGTACAACGATCGGATGGAACGATTCGGCATCGTCGGTGAAGCCGGCCTGCTGCTCAAGACGAATCACCTGATGCCTGACGGTGTGGATCGACAGCGGAACGCCTAGCTTCTCCAACAACACATTGGTCCAAGGACCTGCAGTGAGGACGACCATGCCAGCGAAAATGTCGCCATCTTCGGTTCGAACGCCGGTAACTCTTCCGTTCTTGTGGAGGATTTCGGTGACAGTTGAACCGATTTGAAGTTTCGCTCCCTGATTCCTAGCAGAGTTAGCGAAACCTTGAGTGACGAGATGGGAATCGGCGAAACCGGCTTTCCCCTCCCAGACAACGCACTCGTTATCGGTGAAATTCATGTACGGCCAACGTGCTGAAGCGTCGTCGACGTCAATCACTTCGGTTTCAACGCCAACGGATTTGGCAAGTTCAACATTGCGACGCGCCGGTGCTTCGTTTCCCTTGCCGGGGAAGAGCAACCACTCGTTATGTTTTAACCCGCTCGGGGAACCAACTTCATCTTCGAAATTCGCCATCACTCCCCTGCTCCACCATGCCATCTCCGTCGTAACGCGATTGGAGTAATGCATTCGTAGGATCGTCATCGACCGACCAGTTGACCCCGATGCGAGCGTATCCCGCTCAATGAGTAGCGTCTTAGTAACGCCAAGTTGCGCGAGGTAGTGAAGCGTGGCGCATCCCATGACACCACCGCCAATGACTACGGCATCATAGTTTTCGCTCATGGCGAACGCCTTTCGACGGTGTTACGAGACTGATGGTCGCTTTGAGGTCCACGGTCGCGCCAGTTCGTAGGCACGCGCTGCCCTGAACACTATCGGATCATCGTTGATCGGACCCGTGATCTGCAAACCGAGTGGCATTCCGCTATCGCTGAAACCGCACGGCACTGACGCAGCCGGGTTCCACAGGATGTTCCACAGTGCGGTGAAGGGTATCGCCGACGGGTTTGCAATGTCATCGTCAAGCTTGTGGCCACCGACTTCCATCGGCGTCTGTTGGTGAGGCCATGCCTCAATTGCCGTCGTTGGTGTTACCAGCAGGTCGAACTCATCGAAGAACTGACCGACTTGAATGCGGTGCACCTCGGCTTGCCGCAGACTCGATGCGTAATCGGCTCCGGTTACGCCATAGCCAGCATTGACCATCTCCATCGTGTATTCGGTCAGCTGGACGTTCGGATCCTCCGCTAGATAGCCATACATTGCCACCTGGCCAGCGACCCAAATCTTCCACCAATACGTTGTCGGGAACGGATCGAAGCTCAGATCGGTGCTCACCACCGTCGCTCCAGCATCTTCGAATCCCTTTATCGCTTCTTCAGTGACGCGGGCCACGTCATCATTCAAATACGCGAATCCGAGGTCCATCGAGAACCCGATCTTTAACCCATCGATACCGTCTTCGAGACCGGATATGCAGTCGGGAACGGGAGACTGCAACGAGCCGGGGTCACGCGGATCGTGGCCGGAGATCGCCATGTGCATCATTGCGGATGATCGCACGTCCTGAGACATCGGTCCTGTCGTGCTCGTGCTGTTGTATGACGGGTTGGATCGCCCTCCGTAGCGCGGAGTGCGTCCATGCGTGGGCTTGTGGCCGAAAATGCCGGTAAACGAAGCTGGCAGTCGCACCGATCCACCACCGTCGGTGCCGGAGCCCAAGGAACACATACCGGAGGCTATTGCAGCCGACGTCCCGCCGCTCGACCCTCCTGGATGACGCGTTACATCCCACGGGTTGTTGGCGGAGGGAAATATGTCGGTGAACGTCTCGGCTGAATTGCCGAACTCGGGTGTATTGGTCTTCCCCAAGATGACCGCGTTGGCGGCTCGTAGCCTTTCGACCACCGCCGAATCGAAATCGGGGACCCAGTCTTTGAACGCCGAGCATCCGAGGGTGGTTCGAAGCCCATTGGTCAACTCCAGATCTTTCACACAGATGGGAACACCGTGCAATATGCCGGGTTCAGCGCCATCGGCGATTTGCCGGTCACATTCTGCCGCCGCTTCCAACGCGCCACTAGCATCCAGGGTGACGAAGGCGTTCAACTGTCCGTCCAGCTCGTCGATGCGGCGCAGGGACGCTTCGGTCAACTCGACCGACGAAATCTCGCCGTCGAGCATCATTTGGCGCTGCTCGTGCGCCGGAAGGAACATTAGGTCGCGGTCGTTCATTTGTATCCTCGCAATTAGTCGGTTAGAGATAAGATCAACGTCGAATCCCGGGGATCTGCATCTCGATTACGGATTTCATCTTTTCGATCTCGTTCTGGTTCTGCTTTCGCATCATCGGCTTGCTGATAAATCCGGTGAGAACGAACATTATCGAGGTGAACGTGCTGTCTGAAAATGCCGTTCTCGTCATCCTGAACAGCGTACCGTTTCCTGATGGTTGGCAGAGATATTGGCTTCGGATCGGATAGTTGCCTTCAATGGTGTGGTATTCAAACGAGCCGTCACGCGGATCGCACACATCTACTTCCATAATGATTTCGTTCTCTTTGCCGCCGAATTCGTAAAGCATGTCCCACGTGTCCTCTGGCCGAGGGATTTCGCGCTCCTGGCGGCGTATCCAATCGGCTCGGCGAACACCGTTGACCCAATAGACCATATTGCTTGGTTCTATGACCCAACGGAATGCGTAATCGCTAGGCACATTCAGTTGGATCTCGACGGTCGTTGAAATCTCTGCCATTGTTCTCTGCCTTGAAGGGCCGTAAATTCACTGAGTCCCGCGTTAGCACGGGCCGACAGCATCAGTTCATGATGCCGCCGCCGTTAACGTTCAACGCTTGGCCGGTGATTTCCGAAGCGTCATCAGACGCTAGGAAGGCTACGGCCTTGCCAACGTCTTCCGGCGTTTGCTCCCTACCCAAAGGCATCGTGCCCTTGATTTGCATCTCGAAAATGTCGCGGATCGACATGTGAGTGAGATCCGGGTTCAACTCTTTGTGGTTTTGCGCGATCGCCTGCCACATCGGAGTCCAGAGTCGTCCCGGACAAACGGCGTTCACATTGATGTTGAACTGACCAAGATTCATGGCCAGCCAGTGGGTCCACTGGATCGCCGCGGCTTTCGACACCATGTATGGACCTTGCGCGCTTCCTCGGCCCTCGTCGGGAACGCCTCGCGGTGCCCTTCCGCCGTGAGATGCGATTATGACGATCTTGCCGTACATCCGCTCTTTCATGTGATCTGCGACTGCATCGGCGGTGTTTACCACGCCTCTGACGTTGACTTCCCACGTCATGTCCCAGTCAGCGTCGATGTAGTCGCGGCGAGACATGAATCCAGGTCCGCCAATCACGCCCGCATTCGGCACACAGATGTCGAGCTTGCCGAAGGTATTGACTACTTCTTCGGCAACCGCGGAAATCGAATCGATGTCGGTTACATCGCCGCCGGTGGCGAACGCTTTGCCGCCACCTTCGTTGATTTCTGCCGCAACCTCTTCGGCGTTTTCTTGGATGATGTCCGACACGCAGACCTCCGCTCCCCTTGACGCAAGGATCATACTGATACCACGTCCGATACCGCGTCCTCCGCCGGTCACTAAGGCGCTCTTTCCTCCGAGCTGCTGCGGTGTGCTGTCGGCCATTTGTTATCTCCCAGTTCGCAAATGAGTGGCTGTATCATTCAGTCTGCGTAAATGATACGGCAAACGTACGCCAACACGGACGACTCTACGTGCGCAGTCCAAAAGGCGGCATTTCCATTAACCGAGGATGCAAATGAGCTCGATAAGGGACGATGTACTGGCTAAAGCGAGAATTTTGGCGGGAGCATACGGCCACAAATTGGAGAGACCAGTGGTCTACACGCAGGGCGTTGCGTTGACCGCACGCTTACAGCTCGCCGCGTTGGACGATGGCTATGCCAATCCCCGCTCTGATATCGAATCCATTACAGCGGAATACCTCAACGATCCAGGCGTAATATTCGACGACACCGACGGAACCGCAAACTACGCTGGCGTCAACTGGGCATCATTGATGGCGGATGATCCGCGTTGCAGATCATTGCTCGTCGATACCGCGAATCGGTTCATGGAACTGGATTACGATGGCTTTGCCAGCGTGCTCGACCGGGATTATCGCGTCGAAGACATGTTCTTCGCCGGAACCATCCTCCAACGGGCAACTCGACTCACTGGAGAGCCTCATTACGCGGACCTAGCAGCCGATTTCATGCTCGATTGCGCTGACAAGCTGCTCCAACCGAATGGGCTTTACTGGCATTGCTTGGCTTCGCCCTATTTCTGGGGACGAGGCAATGGGTTCGCATCGTTGGGGTTCTCTGAAACGCTGATCGGATACCGCGGACCTAAGCGAGAACAACTGGCTCAGCGGCACACAGAGCATCTTCGAGGATTGAAGCTTCACCAAGACCGAGATTCGGGAATGTGGCGCCAAGTGATTGACCGTCCTGACACGTACACCGAAGGTAGTTCCACCTGCATGATCGGTATCTCAATCGCCAGCGGTATCAATGGCGGCTGGTTGGATGCCGAGGAATGGGGGCCTGTGTTGCGCGAAGCTTGGCGCGGGATTTCTGATGGCGTCAGTGATGAAGGTCACATTACCCGGGTTTGCGTGGGAACTGGCCCACTCGACAGCGTCGAAGAATATGTGATACGAGATTCCGTGACCGGGTTTGATGACCGTGGGGGTGCGATGGCGCTGTGGTTCGCAGTCGAGATGCTCAATTTCGTTTCGTAATCCCGTATCGAAAATCCGCTGGGCGCGCAGAACGAAACATTAGCTCTTTACACTGAAAATAAGCGGCGTTTTACGGAACACCGCCGTTGCGCGCTAATCCACACCCAGCGAAAGCCCACCTGACGCCGTGAAACGTACTCTTGATAACGTCCCGCTCGAAACGATAGTCAGCCTCAGCAAGCGCAGAGGTTTCATCTTCCAAAGCAGCGAGATCTACGGAGGCATCGGAAGTCTCTACGACTACGGCCCGGTCGGCGTCGAACTCAAGCGAAATGTCAAGGACCAGTGGTGGAAGTCGATGGTCCGTGACCGCGAGGACGTGGTTGGCATCGACGCATCGATACTGATGCACCCCGATGTATGGGTCGCCAGTGGGCACGTCGACAGCTTCACCGATCCTTTGGCTGAGTGTATGGAATGCCATCGAAGGCATCGTGTCGACTTGCTTGAAGGCGACTCGTGTCCAGATTGCGGCGGTGATTTGGGCGAGCCGCGTCACTTCAATCTGATGTTCCGAACGCATATCGGACCTGTCGAAGGCGACGACAACATCGTGTATCTGCGTCCCGAGACCGCGCAAGCGATGTTCGTGGACTTCGACAACGTGGTCAACAGCAGTCGCGTGCGAATCCCCTTTGGCATCGCGCAGCAAGGCAAGTCTTTCCGCAACGAGATCACGCCGGGCAACTTCACTTTTCGGACGCGCGAATTCGAACAGATGGAGATGGAGTATTTCTGCGAACCGGGCACCGACGAAAAATGGCATCGTTATTGGATCGATTTCTCGATGGATTGGTTTGCCGATTTAGGCCTCCGTCGATCGAAACTGAGGGTTCGCGAGCACGGAGCAGACGAGTTGCCGCACTATTCCAAAGGCAGTGCCGATGTCGAGTTCCTATTCCCGTGGGGTTGGGGAGAGTTGGAGACGATTTCTAATCGCACCGACTACGACCTCAAAGCGCACATCAATAGATCAGGTAAGGATCTTTCGTACTACGATCAACCGAATGACAAACGATACGTTCCTTACGTCGTCGAACCGGCGATGGGAGCAGATAGGTCTGCCTTAGCCTTCCTGATCGATGCGTACGACGAGGAGGAGGTCAGTAACGCCACGCGCGTTGTGTTGCGCTTCCATCCAAGCATCGCGCCGTACCAAGTCGCAATCCTTCCATTGAGTCGGAACCCTAAGTTGACCCCTAAAGCCCGAGAGGTCTACGACGCCGTGCGCTCACGTTTCAGTTCGCAATACGATGAGACGCAAAGCATCGGCAGACGTTACCGGAGGCAAGACGAGATTGGGACGCCCCTCTGTGTGACGGTTGACTTCGAAACAATCGAGGAAGATGACGCGGTAACCATTCGGCACCGCGACACGATGGCGCAGGTCCGAGTTCCAGTCGCCGGAGTCGTGGACGCAATTCAGGATCAACTCGACGGAATCGCGGCTGACGTTATTGCGGGATAGCATCTTCCAACCCGTCCGGTGGATCCGTTGCCAAAACTGATGTCGCAGGGATTGCGTAACATCTAGTAGCAAACAGACACGAAGAACGATTGGCGGTGAGAAGTTGAATATGCAGATTCGTCGTTTGTCCGTATGGAGTTTCGCGGCGCTGTTGATCGTATCGATCATGTCTGTCGCCGTCGTCGCATGCGGGAGCGACACCGAAACCGATACGGGAAGTGGCGGAGAACCCGCGGCTGAAACGAAGTCTGAACCGAAGACGGAAACCGAGCCTGAAGCGCCTGCGGTCGAGACCGAATCCTCTGGACTACCCGATACCTTCGAATCTGAAACTTTCGCGGGTTTCGGCGACTCCGAAGGATTCGCGGGCACTACCTTCGCACATGGGACGTTTGATACCCGCGAATACGAGGGCAAACCAATCGTCGTCAACTTCTGGTTCCCGTCTTGCCCTCCATGCCGTGCCGAACTTCAAGATTTCGAGAAGGTCTATCAGGAATTCGGAGACCCTGGAAGCGGCGAAGTCGTATTTGTAGGTGTGCAGCAGTTGGGAATTGACACCCCCCAAGACGGCGCGATGCTGTTTGAAGAACTTGGCGTTACCTATCCTGGTTTGCCCGATCAAGCCTCAGGTATCCAGATCGCCTACAAAATCTTCTCATATCCATCGACGATTTTCTTAGACGCGAACCACAATAGCTTCCGCGTCTGGCAAGGTGCGATTAACGAGGAGCAGCTATCCGAGATCGTGGCCGAGATTGCGGGTGGAGCGACGGCTCAAATCGAAGGTGAAGATGAACCGATCGAAGGCGACGCAGTAGAAGTGAAGTTATCGACCGATGCAGATGAACAATCCGGCGCCGAAATCACAGAGCCGGAGATCATTTATGCCAACACTGAGACTTTCGCAGGTTTCGGAGATGCCCCTGGATTCAAAGGAGACACGTTCCACCACGGCCCTTTTGATCTCAGCCGGCACGAAGGCAAACCAGTCGTAATCAACTTCTGGTTCCCTTCGTGCCCTCCGTGCCGAGCGGAGATCCCCAATTTCGAGCATGCCTACCAGACATGGGGAGCACCGGGACGGGACGAGATAGTGTTTGTGGGAGTGCAAGCCGTAGGATTCGATACCGCCGCGGATGGCGTCGAGTTCCTAGGCAAGATGAAGGCCAATTACCCTGCAATACCTGACATCGGAAGCGCGATCCACTTCGCTTATCAAATCACATCTGCGCCTACGACCTTTTTCCTCGATCGCGATCACAACGTGTTGACGATCCATCAGGGTTACATCAAACACAATCAACTCCAAGATATCCTGGCGGAGTTGATCGATACCTAATCGGTTCAATCTAGCTGGCGCAATCTCGGATCCAACCTGTCTCGGACCCAGTCGCCTAAGAAGTTAAAGGCGAGAACCACTAGGAATATCGCCGTTCCCGGGAATACCGTCTGCCACCAGGCATTCTCTACGTACTCTCTGCCTTCGGCGATAAGCACGCCCCATGCAGGCGTTGGTGCAGGGATTCCGGCGCCGATAAAGCTCAGCGAAGCTTCAGCCAGAATCAATTGTCCAACCCTCAAACTTGCAATAACGAAGATCGTGTTGACGAGACCGGGCAGAAGGTGCTTGAAGATAATCCGGAATGTAGAGGCTCCTGCCACCCTAGCTGCCGCTACGAAATCCCGCTGTTTGAGACTAAGTACCTCGCCACGTAGATTTCGTACATATCCGCTCCACGCGAGCAAGATCAACAAAAGGATGATTAGGTTCAGACTGGCTTCGAAGATGATCACGGCAACCATCGCAAGCAGCAGGAATGGCACTGCGTACCAAACGTCGACCATCCTCATCAAAAACTCGTCGACGATCCCGCCATAGTAACCAGATAAAACACCGATAGTCACTCCAAGAATCAGGCCCGAGAACAGCGCAACAGAAGTAACGACCAATGAAACACGGGCGCCGTGGATGACACGGCTCAACACGTCTCGACCTACGTGGTCCCCTCCAAGCAAGAAGCGGTTGCTAGGGTCCTTCCCCTCGCTACCCTCGGCACGAAACATGGCCTGTGAATAGTCTTGAGTTGACCAGTATTCAGAGTTCGAACCGAAAATACGCGGTGGTGCGTTACGGAACCTAATATCCTGTTCTATCTCGTCATACGGTGCCAGTTGGTCCGCAAATACGCCGCCGACGACAAGCGCCACCATGATCAAACCGGGAATCAACGGCCAACGGCGAAGTATGTACCACGCATAGGCAAGCGAGAATCGGAACTTTTGCGCGGTCGGTGCTACCGCGTCTTGAACCGTGCCAGAGTCTCGTGCCGTTGTTTCAGAAGCCATTGTCGTCGGTAGGTTTTAATAGCGAATTCGTGGATCGATCACCGCGTAGAGCACGTCCGTAATGAAGTTTACGGTCACAAATACAACGGCGAAGAACAGAACGGTGGCAGTCAGGATCGGAAAATCGTTGTCCCAGACCGCTTGAATCGCAAGGCGCCCGAGTCCAGGCCATGAAAACACCGCCTCAATCACGACGCTGCCAGTAATTAACCCAGCCATCATGAGCGAAGACACTGTCAACGGCGGTATGAGTGCGTTCCGGAATGCGTGCTTCCAAATGATTTTCGTGCCACCCACCCCCTTGGCCCGTGCCAATTTCACGAATTCAGAGTCGAGAACTTCCAACATTGCTGATCTAGTTAAACGTAAGTACACCGCCGCAGCACCCCAAGCGACGGCGAAGGCCGGCATAACGAAAAAGCGCAAGTTTTCCCAAGAAAAGAAAAACGCGTCCGTGGTGCCTCGCGTCCCGAAGGGCAACCAACCCAGCTGCTTGTTGAAAATCAGAATCATCATCAATCCCAGCCAGAATGTCGGCAACGATTGGCCGACTAGTGCATAAGCACGTCCCATATAGTCCCAAACGCTGCCACGCAAAACCGCGGACAGCACACCGAGTGGCACTCCCATGATTGTGGCTAAGACCCAAGACACAACACCAAGTTGAACCGTTGCCCCCATCTTCTCCCCGACAACTCGCGTCACCAATTGTTCAGCTAGCAAAGTCCTGCCGAAATCACCCCGAAGAAGATCCGTCACCCACAAAAGGTATTGGACCACCAACGGTCGGTCCAAACGGAGCTTCTTTTTCAGAGCTTCTTCCTGCTCAGGAGTGACGCCGTACCCTCCGGGCTTCGCGTACAACAAAAGCGGATCTCCCGCCGCTCTCGACAATGCAAAAACGATAGCGGTAGCCGCGAGGACTGAAAGTATGCCGGCGAAGAATCGGCGTATCAGGAACTTTCGCACTTGACTGCTCTATCTGAACGATGCACATAAGCGACGCGACCGACCCATCGATCGCGTCGCCCTCGAAGAATCCGCGACGTCGAACCGACGCGCGGTCCGTCGCAATGCTTCACTGTGTCGCAAACATTTATTCAAGCATGCGACACAGTGAAGTTGGCAAGTGTTACCTCGCTGGAACGATCAGCTCCGGCGATGTATACGGTGCCTGAGGACCAGGTCGCATATTCCACGACTCGATCGCATTCGGGTTGTAAGCCGAAACGAACGGGAGTGCGACGATTCCGATCTTCAACTGCTGCTCCCACAGGTAGTCGGCGAGAGCGACGTTGTACTCCTTGCGCTTCGCAGGATCGGTCTCCGCAGCCACCTTTTGGACGGTATCCAAGATGAACGGGATTTCGATGTGACAGCCGAAACCGCCGCGTGTCAAACTCGTCTCCTCTTCTCCCGTTACCCAGTCGTAAGGTTTCCAGAGGTCAGACCGACACCATTGAATTGACGGCGTCGTGTTGGTTCGACCCACTAAGCTTGGACGGATGATCGAGTAGGCGATCTTAATGACGCTTGTTTCGATTCCTAGCTGGTTGATGAAACCAGCCGCGGCGTCAGCGATCTCAGTGAATTCGATACGCGATGTGAACCCGTAGATCGGCATTTCGAAACGCTTGCCATCTTCGTCTCTCGGATAGCCCGCCATGTCGAGGTACTCGTTGGCCATAACCGGGTCGTACGGGATCTTCCATTTATCGTCCCAGTCGGTGTCGATTATGTGGAACATGCCGACGTAATACGGATTCGCGTTGTTGCCGTAGAGCGATTCGTTGACCAAGTCTCGGTTGATCGACATTGCGATCGCCCAACGGACGAGCCGGGCTTGCTCCATGTCGTCAATGCCGTCTGGGTTATTCCCATCGTCAGGTCTGAACGGGTTTCCAATCCACGGAATGTCGTGCACAAACGTTACTTGCTCGGTCGGTTCACCAGTCTTGACTTGCGTCGATTCCCAGTAGTTGCCAGCCATTTGTAGCGGCACACCGCTTTGGCGGCCTGTGGTCACCGATTTAAAGCCGTCGCGTGTGAGGGGCCCGATTTCACGAACTGGAAGGACCGCCCAGTCTGCACCGCCGGAACGGAGAGCTGAGATTCGGGCTACCGTCTCAGGAACGTCGATCAAACGAAGTGTTGAAACCTCGGCCGTCTTGTCCCAGTGCGTGTCCTGTGCGATCAGCGTGGCGCTGTCGGATTGGCGCCATTCCTCAACCATGTAAGGTCCAGTGCCGATTACGTTCTCACGCATCCAGTCCGCACCCATCTCGTCGTATGCCTTCTTAGAGAAGACGCCAAACGCGTCGCCAGCTTGGTTGAACAGGAGCGTCGTCCATCGTGGCTCAGGAGCGTTGAAGTTAAGAATGACGGTACGGTCGTCAGTGGCTTCGGCGGCATCCATGAACGCGGCGAAGTCGCCAGCCTGACCGTGAATGCTTTCCGGAGTGGTAACGGCGTTCGTGTCGTTCAAACTCCACACAAAGTCGTGAGCGGTAAGTTCGCCCCACCCGTCGTGGAACTGCACGCCGCTGCGGATCTTGACCGTTGCTTGAGAGCCGTCATCTGAGATTTCCCAACTCTCGGCAAGCCATGGGCCTACCAGTGTTCCGTCGTCATTGGGCCGGAAGAGCTGCTCGGACACGCCCCAATACATCAGCGATTCCGGAGCTTGTGACCGGTTGATGCCGACGCCAGGCGCAACGCCCTCTGGGATCATCACTAGGGTGCCGGCGGGTGATTCGGTTTCGGGAAGCTCTTGTCGTGCCGGTTCGGGAGTGGCGGTCGGTTCGACCTCCTCCTTCTCGACCATCACTTCGACGACCTTCTCGACCTCAACCACCTTTTCGACTTCGACGACCTTCTCAACCTCGACCTGAACCGTCACCTGCTTCTCCACCTCCACCTGCACTTCCACCTCTTTTTCGACGACGACGGTCTCCTTGACAACGACGGTCTCCGTGCCTCCACACGCCCACGCTGCGAGCACAACTAACGTCGCGAGCATTGCCAGCGTATATCTGGTCTTGTTTCTTGATATCAAGTCACTTTTCTCCCTTTATATGGTGTGACATCGATTGCCGCCCAGATTCGTATCATCCGAGCAAACCCAATCACCGCACGCGTCTGTTGCGTCCGAAGATGCGTGTAGTCTACACCAAATCAAGCGGTTACGAGTTCAGATCAGAGATGACAAATTGTTGGCGAATGCGCCCGGTTCAATCTGGGAAACAACGGATTCGATCGCCCATCGCGCTGCGCCATTCGATGTCAGTTCGAAGGCTGGAATCAAGGCATCTGATAGGATATTGCTGAGCAAAACGTTGCCGATTCGTCTAGTGGTAGGACACCAGACTCTGGATCTGGGAGCGCGGGTTCGAATCCTGCATCGGCAGCCATTAAAATTAGGGAACCCGGACTTTTCACCCGAGTTCGCGCAACAAATTCGGTGGCCCGTTCGTCTAGTGGCCCAGGACACGGCCCTCTCAAGGCTGAAACAGGGGTTCGACTCCCCTACGGGCTACCAACTCACCTTGTTGCGCATTTTTGCACTTAAGCGAATGGCGGATGTTGGCGTGCGATGAAGTAACATCCCGTCAAACGCGATACGTTTAACTGCCTACGCAATAACTCGGAGGTATGTATGAGAGGTGGAGGCATGAGAGGAGGTATGGGCGACCCAGGATTCGGCAGGTTGACCGAAGAAGCGCGTAATCGTCCGTTCCCTCGTGACACATTCAGGCGCGTTATCCGCCTTTACGCGGATTACAAGTGGGTCTTGGCGATAGTGGGAGCATTGGTTCTGATTACTTCGGCCCTTGGCGTCGTCACTCCCCTCCTGATCCAACGCGTTATCGACGACGCTTTGCCGCAACAGGATATGAATCTGTTGCTCTGGCTGATTGGTGGCATGGTAGTTGTGGCCGGCATTTCCGGAATCCTTAACTTCATCCAGTCGCGTCTCAATGCCGCGGTCGGTTTCAAAGTTATGGAGGATATGCGGCACACCGTTTACAACCATCTCCTAAAACAGCCGATCTCCTTCTTCTCGTCCACCAAGACGGGCGATATCCAGTCCCGCCTTGCCAACGACGTTTCGAGCACGCAACTCGTCCTCACCGATACGGTCGTCAACATCCTGTCGAGCGTAACCGTCGTCGCTGCTGCCCTCGTGGCGATGTTGATCCTCTCCTGGGAACTCACGATCGTCGCTGTCTGCACCATGCCTATATTCGCATACCTATCGAAGATTGTCGGTGCACGTAGGCGCAGATTAACGAGTCAGATGCAACGAACACTCGCCGATTTGACCGCGAAGACTGGCGAAACCCTGTTCGTATCTGGCGTCATCGTTGCCAAGACGTTTGGGCGCGAGGCCGAACAACTCCGAGAATTCCAGGACACCAACACCAGACTGACAAAGGTCTCGATCCGGCAGTACATGACTGGCCGCGGCTTCTTCATCGTGGTTCAAGCATTCTTCACGATGGCACCTGCGTTCATCTGGTTGATCGGGGGGATTTTCATCATCGACGGTAGCGATCGCGTTACATTGGGCGACATTGTCGCGTTCTCTACGATCCAAGCCCGTCTGCTATTCCCGATGGCCAACCTGTTGCAGCGCGGCGTCGAGATCACGGGCTCATTGGCTCTGTTCGAGCGCATCTTTGAGTACATGGACATCAGACCGACGATCGTGGACCCCGCTGACCCCGTCAAGGTTGATCCCTCGACGGCACAGGGCGAGGTGGTGTTCGACAACGTCTCGTTCTCTTACCAAGAATCTGAGTTGGAGCGCCTTGACGCGAAATTCAAAGCGCAAGCCAATCAGCGTCCGTCCGGCGGTTTCGAGAGAGGTTCAGGCGGCGGACCTCCAGGTGGCGATGGACAGATCGCTCCAGACATGCCGCTCCCACCTGTGTCCGCAGGTGGAGGTCGAGGTGACGGGAGGCCCAATGCCCGTGACGCATCGGTCGTTCCCCCAGACAACGGACATGAATCGGACGACGAATCATTCTCGCTGTCCGGTATCTCCTTTACCGCTGGTGCGGGCGAATTGACCGCTCTTGTAGGACCAAGTGGATCAGGCAAAACCACGATCGGCTACCTCGCTTCGCGCCTTTACGACGTCGATGAAGGTGCGGTAAAGGTCGACGGGGTCAACATCAAGGACATCACTCACGACAATCTGACCCAACTCGTCGGCGTCGTGTCACAGAACCCTTTCCTTTTCCATGCCTCAGTGCGTGAAAACCTCCTTTATGGCCGTCCTTCTGCCTCTGAGAAGGAACTTGAAGAGGCGGCCGAAGCAGCGCAAATCCATGACACAATCGCGGCGATGCCTGATGGATACAGCTCAATCGTCGGGGAACACGGTTACATGCTGTCCGGCGGAGAGAGACAACGCCTAGCGATCGCACGCGTCATTCTTGCCGATCCGCGCATCCTCCTTCTTGATGAGGCAACAAGCGCGTTAGACACTCTGTCTGAACGGTTGATCCGTGAAGCCATCGCGAGGTTGCGCATGGGTCGTACGACAATTGCGATCGCTCACAGACTATCTACTGTGATCGCTGCCGATCAGATTTTGGTCGTCCAGGGTGGCCGCATCCGCGCTAGAGGTCCGCACGATGAGTTGATTGATCAGTCGGATCTCTATCGACGGCTCTACGAGGAACAATTCACCGTGATGCCTTCGAGTCCGGAGCAAATCGTCCGCCAATCGACCGTTCCGTCGTCGGTTTAGCGGCACCAAACTCCGTCGTCGTACCACTGTCCGTTGATGAATACGTACGCCCCGCCTACGCGTATCGTCTGCGAGAACTCACCTTCGATGTATAGGTCGTAGTTGAGATCAAACCGGTCGTCTCTGCCTTTGGCCACGACGGGATCGCGTACGTCAAGTAATGTTGGTGCAGCATCGAAACGTTTCAGGTACTGCTCGACGTCGCCCTTGAGGCGTTCTTGGTCACGACGGGCGCGGTAGCTGGGATTGCAGGAGTGGTAGATGAACTGCCAATCAGCGCTGAGGATGGCGGTTAATTGTTTCTGGAACAGATTGGAGATCTCAGCTTTTGCCGAATCGGTGAACGAAGGTGTGGGGGTAGGTTCAGGTTCATTCGCAGGTAAAGGTGTGGGAGACGCGAGACTACCCACGGTGCCACAACCCGCCAACAAAACGAAAGTTGTCGCACCGATCAAAAGAGAGGTGAATTTCGATTGTCGGACTATTTTTCCTGTGTTCCCTTTAAATCGTCGACAACTACAACCATTTCGGAGTCTTCGGAAGGGACACTGTTCAAAGCCCAGCGTCGATCCATCGTGAATCCGACGTCGAGCGATAGATGCCTGAATTCCTCAGAAACTCGCTTATAAATGTGGCGCCGAATCTGGTCGTGTCGCCGGATGTCGATCGATTCGCTGGCGTCGGGTGAGATGATCACGTAAACATGCAGGTGGATATAGCGTCCGACATCCACGATACGAAGATGCGTTTCGTCATGGGAAACATCATCTAACGCCTCCTCGACGAGATTTGCCACCCTGCTTTGGACGTCTTTCGGCGGCGCTTTGCCGACAATCTGACGTAGGTTGTCCCGGATCGTTTGATACGGCTGAGGAGCCGCAATGGCGGCGATTGCCAACATGATGATCGGGTCCGCGTACGGGGCCCAATTGGACCAGTCGGAGTTCTGGATGAGTAGAGTCGCGACAAATGCGATGCCGACAGCGGAACTGATCAACGTGTCGACGGTCCAGTTCTTAGCGTCCACATCGACGATCGGTGAACCTGACTGTTTGGCGTATCGCTTAAGAATGAATACGACAATCGCACCACCCACTACCGCAATAACTGCATAAAGGATTCCACCCTCAGCCGTGATGTCCTGCCCTCCCTGCCGAATTGTCCTAACGGCTGTCCAGACCGCATAGACCAATGCGAAGCTGATCAACAATCCTTTGAAAAGGTTCAGCATCGGTTCGAAGGTCGCATACCCGAACGGATAGGTTTCGTCGCTCGGTCTCGAGACTAGTTGGGATACGTATAGCGTCAACAATCCCACCACGCCGAATGTCAGTGAAAACAAACCATCCAAGAAGACAGCACCTGAGTGGCTCGCAATCGAGATCACGATGCCGAGAACGCCGAAGGACGTACTCGCCGCGATCGAGATAATGATCGAACGTCTTTCGATTGCTTCAGCTGACATTTTTGACGTTCATATAGGAGTTGCGGCGGTTGTGGAAGATTCTACGTCACCTACCGTGGACAGGTTCTCGGCGGCCAAAACTCCTCCATGCGGAGCCGTGTTTCTAGAACGGTTTGTAGATGCTGATCGTAGTTTTCCCGGAAAGATCCGAGAAAGGAATTACGAGCGCATACGGGTTGTCCAACTGCAAGTCGTTCAAGATGCGTGTCGGTTCAGGTTCCCAAGGATAGGAGAAGATTATGCAGTCGAAGCGGTCGGCATCACCCAATCCACCTTCCGATGCCTGTTGGTGGTTGAGGAAAACCGGTGAACCAGGAAGTTCAGGCGCATTCGGGTCCAATTGGATGGTGCCCGGTTGATATGAATTCAGGATTCGACGCACCACATGCTCATCTCTTGAGACTATAGCCACTCGTTCGCCGGGCAGATGAGCGCAGTGGTCGGAGTTGATCGCTCCGATCGTCACTGCGTTCGGAGAACCGTGGAAAACACTGGGCGTGTCAAACTCTGAGCGTTGATAGTTGAGCATCCAAACGAGCAAGCCAACAAATATCAGAGCGACTATAGTGACCAGCTTCGAACTCAACACCGGTGATTTGCCGGCCGTGAAAATGTTGATGTTGATGGGCCAAACGAACTTCGAGATGAATAGACCCATTGCCAACGACAAGGGAATCATCAGCGGGAAGAGCCGAGTGGTTGCGACGTGCCAATCATAAGGACTGATTCCTCCTGTCGCGGCAAATCCCAACGCCAACCAAATGATCAAGAAGTCCGAATCGGAGTCGCCGATTCTCCCTAAGGCAAAGGCCACAGCAGCGACTGCAATCACCGCCGACACAGGATCCAACAGCGATCCAGACACATAGTGCGTGATGTGTTCGTTGTAATTGAAAGCGTATAAGTTCAGTTGGAAGTTCCGAATCAGACGGTCGATCGTCCCAAGTTCCGTGATTTCACCTTGCCCGATGATTACGCGACTCAGCATCTGGTCCACAAGCCCGGATCCGTCGACGATGAGGGTGGGCAATGCGGTGACTGCTGCACCGACGAACAATGGAATCGCCCAATTGTGGAAATCTTTACGATCGCCGATGAATGCGCGCCAAATGGTGAATACGACTATGACCGGGAACACGATCCGAGCCGCAACATTCGTGTACACGCAGAGACCCGTTACAACGCCAGCGACGAAAAACAGAAACGGGCTCTTTGTTCGCATCGCCAAAAAGAACAACGCGAATGCCCACGCTACAGGAAGCAACGAATCGATATGGTCGTAGCCGATATGGCTGAATTCAATGAGATAGTGGCTAAACGCCAACGTTGCGGCAGCAACCGTCCCAGCGATGCGCCCACCCATTAGCGTCCCGGTCAGATAAACCGCCGGAATCGCGAGGGCAAACATCAATACGGAACTGAATTTCCACCCGAAGTTGTCTGACCCAACGGCATCCATCACGAGACTCTTCATCAACAGTCCCAAACGGGGATGGAAGTCGTAGACGCCGTTTTGGCTGAATGGCGCAGATATGCCATTTTCGATAAAGTCGTTCGCCAAGTCGTAAAACGCAAACTCGTCACCGATCGCCGAGTAGTACCAATCGGTCAAATCGTAAGATGCGTAAATGATGAAAATCGTTGCCAATAGGCTCACAACGACCACGTCGACGGATCGAACTGATTTCCGGGCCTTTCTGATCCCGACCAAAATCCTCTTAAACGATGGCGCAAATGGAATGCAGAAGCCCAACAGCGCAATTAGCCATATCGAGATGTCGTTACCAGATGTTGAGCCACTCAGTAGCCTCAAAACTAGGAATGCGAGTGCGGCCACCCCGATCCCAAAAAACATCTTGCGCAAGCGGCTTAGATCGAAGCGCAACGATCTATGAGGCGTCATGCTCCAAGATTCGGTCTGCAAACGGGCCCTGAAGTAACTGGTAGCCAACGCCACCACGGCGAAACCTAGGATCAAGAAAAGGCGTCCCGACCCGAAGAAACCGTCCTCTTCGTGACTACCGTCTTGGATCAGCTGAATCTGGCCCCAAGCGATGAGAACGATCCCGACAAGGATCAATTTCCAATCGAGCCCTTTGGTGTAGATCGCGGCTCTAAGCGATTGATCAGAAGTTTGAGAAACTGCGTCTGTTCGCATCCTTCGAAGTCAAACGATCGTCGAGTTCGATTGCAGCCGTCGCCCGCCCAGTTAATCGCCGTTGTTCTGCATGATGTCGATAAATTCGCTTATCGGTATGGCTGAATAAGTCGTCGTGTCGATGGTGCCTCGCGCACCTAGTTCGATGGCGATGCGTGACATCTCACCGTTGTCGGGGGCCTCGATTATCGTCACGAAGTCGTTATCGCCCATCATGGCATACTGCGCTACCACCCGGCAACCGCGCGCTTCTACTTCGTTATTGACCTCCAATATGCGCTCGGGATGCGTTCTCACGCGATCTCGACCACGTTCGGTCAATCTCGAAAACATGATGTAGGTGTTGGTTCGTGAATCTTCGGCAGGTTCAGACATGATTAGTTTCCCGTGTTTACTCCATTTTCGAGCCGACGAAACGAGATAAGGCTCGGGCAGTTGGATCCGTATGGACGTTTACGATGGCTGGCACGCCAGCGTCAAATGCGCGTTCCAGCGCGGGACGGATCTCCGATGGTTCAGTCACCTCTTCACCGTGTCCGCCCAGCGCCTCGGCTATGACATCGAATCGGGTCCATCCAAGCTCGCGGCCCGGTTTCCGAATGCCTTCGACGCGGGCGGTCCACCCTTCATTGTTGGACACAACTACGACGATCGGGAGGTCGTGTCTGACTGCCGTGTCGAAATCTTGGATGTTCATGCCGAGCGAGCCGTCTCCATGGAGGGATACGACTTGCTTTTCCGGCTTCGCCAGCTTGGCACCGATGGCGAATGGTAATCCGACGCCCATGCAACCTGTCGCGCCGGAATTCAGTCGGTGGCCGGGCACATATGTCGGGATCGACTGTCTACCGTAGTGCAAGATCTCGTTGCCGTCGACCGTCAGAATAGCGTCTCGATCCATCACCTCGCGCAACTCTTTGCATAGCCGTAACGGATGGATTGGAACTTGAGATGATTCTTCGAGTTGGCGGGATCGTTCGCGTCGGTTCATTTCGACATCACGAAGGTAATCGACCCATTCAGATGTTGCTTTCGATTTGACGCCGGTACGAGATAGTTCGTCATTGATCTGTCGCATTGCGGCCTTTGCATCGGCAACGATTCCGATGTCCACACCCCGGTTGTGCCCTATTTCCGACGCGTGGATGTCGACTTGAATGATCTTGGCTGCCGGCGAAATCCTGCGGCCGAATGTCATGATCCAGTTAAATCTTGTGCCTACCACCAAAACCGCATCGGTCTCCCTAAACGCGGTAGACCTCGCCGCCGGAAACGATAGCTCGTGGTCTTCAGGTATCAAGCCGCGCGCTATCGGCGTTGTGTAAAACGGTATGCCGGTTCGATCAACGAATTCCTGCAGTTCTTCCCAGGCTCCTGACCACCAAGGACCGCTTCCAGCCAACAATATGGGTCGTTCGGCACCCTCCAATATCTTTACCGCGTCGGCGACAAGATCGGGATCCGCGCTAGGCGCTGCAACCGTGGTTACGCGAGTCGGCGGGTCCGCCTCGTCCTCTTCTACCTCCCGATAAAGCACATCCTCGTTGCATTCGACATACACGGGGCCGGGACGATCGCTCATCGCAGTCCTGAATGCGGTCGAGATATGTTCTGGGAAGCGGTTGGGCTGGGTTGGACGGATCACCGACTTAGACACTGGAGCGAATATGTTTGGAAGATCGACCTCTTGGAACCCGTCTCTATAGATATCCCTGAGAGGTCCGGCGCCTCCTAGCGTAACCATCGGCGCCGCGTCCACGAACGCGTTGTAGATGCCCGTCAAAAGGTTCAACGTGCCTGGACCAGATGCGGCCGTTGTCACTCCTGGCTTGCGTTTTACCCGGGCGTAGGCGTGAGCAGCCATCGCCGCTGCCTGTTCATGTCGGAAATCGACAGCACGGATACCGAAATCCTCAGAATTGTTGACGATCTCGTAGTTTGGGCCACCCATCAAATAGAAAAGGCAGTCAGCGCCCTCTTCCTTGAGCGTCCGCGCGATTAGGTAACTTCCATCGACTTTCGGCATGAATTAAAGGTTACATCCAGCGTTGTCTGACCCATCTCAGATCCGCTGAAACGCGCAGTTAGTTGAGCGTCTCTCGCAACCGCATCGCACCGGTCTCTGGAAATGAAGCTAGGTATCGCAACACGTCGTTTTGGCGTTGACGCCCTTGATCTCGCATCGCTTCGGTGATTAACGCGACGCCGGATCGGAAATCGTCGGTGTGGATGTATTCGGGAATGATCGAACCATCGTCCTCGGTGTTGTGCCAAGCGCCGAGCGGAAATGACGTACCAGTGACCTTGTATCCATGGGCTTTGAACGCGCTCGCTTCGCATCCACCTGCGCTCATCAATGCGCGTTGGAACCTAAATTCGCCTTCACCAGCGCGCTCGTGCACTCGATTCGCCGCAAGATGGAGGACGGCTTCAGCTTCATGATCGAACGTCGTCATTCGGTCACCTACCCGGATCACGATGCCCTGCCCTTGCTTGACGATGTCGCTCTTCAAGCTCGTTTCGACCGAGACGACTATCGCATCCTTGTTGATGGTCTCGTCTCCCGCTGCCAACGCCGCTCCGATCAGCCCGACCTCTTCAGCACGGGTAAACAGACCAATGATCGGTCGTCCATTCGATCCTTCCGCTCGCACCTGATTCAAACCTGCCAAGATCGTCGCACATCCGGCTAGGTCGTCGAGCTGCCGGGCACGGATTAAATCGCCGTCCACACTGAAACTCGGCAAATCTAACACGACTCCAGCGGGATATGTCAGATGAGAAGCCTTCCGTACCGATGCGTTGGTTTCCGGACGAATCACGACTCGGTCCGTTCTCGCAAACCTACCCATGCGCCGCAACGGTCCGTGAGATTCAACGTAGCCGTGGAGCATAGATCCATTCCGAGCCACTACTCGAACACCCGTTCCCACGTCGTACGCCCTAGCACCAAGACCACCGCGGGGCTCGGCGATGATCGTTTCGGTTTCCTCATCGGTTTCGATTACTTCGATGGCTTCGAACCCAGGGTGATCCATGTGGGCTACGAACACCAGAGGAGGCATCGTTTCGTCGCCCGGAAGTTGGGCGAGGACATTACCCCACCGGTCTTTCTGCGCGCTGACTTGGTTCGAGGCCAGAATCCCTGTTATTTCACGGGCAACCCGGTGTTCATGATAGGAAACGGTCGGTTGTAGGCACAGCGTCTCCAAGATGTCGAGGGCATCCATGGAGAGGAATGTTATGCGATGGAGTTGTGCACGTTCGTCTGTTTGGGTCTTTGATCAGTTCATTAGGGCAAACAAGCTGCCGAAAATCTCCGAGGTCTTGATCGCACTCGTAGCGAACCGATACAACGAAGCCAGACTCGGGCCACTATTGCCGGTTTTGCTCTTCTTGTCTAAGTGGCTTGATGATGCAAAGGATAGCCACATCCGCAACGTCAATCGAACTTGAGGACGGATATAGAATACGCATCGTTGCTGTCGAAGACGCGCATCCAACGCACGCCATAATCAGAGGTGCAAACCAAATGCCGAATGTGATGGTTTTATCAGGCCCTGCCCTGCCGTTGTTGAAGATGGCCGAGGAGATGAAACCCGACGGCTATGAACTTAACGTCTGCACTGCCGAAACCGACGCGGATGAAGTTGGGCAACTCGCGTCACAAGCCGATTTCGTCCTTGCGTTCGGGCACGGCGTAGATGAAGAAATCCTGCGTGCAGGCCGCAACCTGAAACTAGTCCAGCTCTGTTCCGCAGGCTATGACGGCGTTAATCTGCGGGTCGCGGGAGAGTTGGGCATTCCAGTCGCCAATAACGGCGGCGCAAACGCCATCCCGGTTGCGGAGTTTGCGATGACGCTCATCCTCGCGTGCCACCGCCACCTGCCAATCGCACACAACGACACCCGCGATGACGCTTGGATGCGTCCCGAAATCGATGGCTACGACTCTTACGAACTGTTGGGCAAGACTGTAGGAATCGTAGGTGCCGGACGCATTGGTTCGACTCTCGCACGTTTGCTCCGCGGTTTCGAGACAGAAACCCTCTACACCGACCTCGTCCGCTCCGAAAAAGCCGAATCCTACGGCGCCAAACGCGTCGAACTCGATGAACTCCTGATGGAGTCGGACGTTGTCTCGCTCCACACCAACTTGAATGCAGGCTCGCACAAGCTCATCGGTGCCCGTGAACTGGGGTTGATGAAGAAATCCGCACTGCTTGTTAACACGTGTCGCGGACCGGTAGTAGATGAAACCGCTCTCATCGAAGCGTTGCGCAACGGTGAGATTTGGGGCGCAGGTCTAGACGTCTTCGAGATCGAGCCTGTCGAAGCAGACAACCCCCTTTTAATGATGGACAACGTCGTCGTGGCACCGCATGTCGCGGGCAAGAGCTGGGAGTCTTACCCAAGGCGTGTCGACTTCGCCTTCTCGAACATGCAGCGAGTTTGGCGTGGTGAGGCACCAGAAAGCATCGTTACCGAAGATTGAGAATTAAACTTCCACGTTAGCAACCAACACTAGGAGACATCACATGGCAGGTGACGGAACAAGAATTCTGTATCTCGGCCCCCAAGGCGGAGATACACATGACGCGAGCACGACTGAGCAGCAGTCTCGTGCCGCACGCTCATGGGGCGCCGAGTTCGTGACGTACTCGGGACACAGCGAAGGCGAGTTGATCGAGGCGTTGAAGGACGCCGACTGTGTGATCAATCAAGGTCATGGCTGGGACCCTTCGCTCTTCTCTCACATGGGCAACAACGGTCGATGCAAAGGCCTCGTGTCGTTCGGCCACGGCTATGACGGTATGGATCTCGACACCGCTTCTCAAAACGGCGTTGTCCTTTCCAACACCGCGTCATTCGGCACCGAGGAAGTCAGCAACCAGACCATGATGCTCTTCCTGGTCTGCGCCCGCAAGTTCGTCCTGCACGACAAACTCGTCAAGGCCGGCGAGTGGACGCGGCAATACCTCCCCCCGATGGGCCACATTTCCGGAGAAACCTTCGGAATCGTAGGTCTGGGCAACATCGGTCGAGCTGTCGCCCGCAAGGCGCAGGCTTTCGGACTCAATGTCATCGCGTTTGACCCCTACCGCTCGTCTTGGGACGCGAAAGAGTATGGCGTCGAGATCGTGTCGACATTGAAGGAAGTCGCCGAACGCTCAGATTACGTCTCTCCTCACGTCTTCCTCGATGAAGGCACGTACCACATGTTCAGCGACGACTTCTACAAGGCGATGAAGCCCACGGCGTACTTCATCAACTGCTCACGCGGCCCTGTCGTTGATGAGCCCGCGCTGATCCGTGCGCTTCAAAACGGCGAGATCGCTGGTGCTGGTCTCGATGTATTCGAACAGGAGCCGGTCGATCCCAACAATCCGCTTTTGAAGATGGACAACGTGGCAGTAACAAACCACTATGCCTCCTATAGCGAGGTCGCGTGGGAACGCGCCAATACCCAACTTGGCGAAGAAGCGATCCGCATCGCCGAAGGCTACTGGCCGATGTCGCTTATCAATCCGGACGTCAAACACCACGCACCAACTCGCAAAGACCCCATCTCGTGGGAAGTGATGATGGCGGGACACTAAAACCTCAGACAAAGCCAAATCGACAGCAACAATCTCCGAAAGGAAACTCTTAGCAATGGCCGAACACAAAGTCTTGATCATGGGCGTCGACGAGGACGACCCCCTTGACTACGAACGCGCCGAGATGGCCGATCTCGATGTCGAGTTCGTGAAGGCGAACCCAGATTCAGAAGGCGAAGCGATCGAGCTTGTTCGAGATGCGGACGCGCTTATGATGCGCTCAACGCCCTACCAGGGCGAGCAGGTCATTCGCGCTGCCGAAAAAGCGCAGGTGCTCGCCGTCTACTCCCACGGCTTCAACCAGATCGATACCGATGTCTGCAACGAGATGGGCATCATCATCACCAACGGCGCAGGGATGTGCATGGAAGAGGTGTCGAACCAAGCGGTGACGATGATATTGTGCCTGAACCGGCAACTCATTCAGTACAACGAGAGAACGAAGGCCGGCAAATGGGGGCGCGACGATGTCCCTCCCATCGAGCCGATTGACCAGCAGGTTCTTGGACTAGTCGGCCTCGGCAACATCGGTCGCCAGGTGGCACGCAAGATGTTCAATGGTTGGCGCATGAAGGTCATCGCTTACGACCCCTACTGTCCGCCCTGGATCGCACAGGAGTACGCCGTCGAGCAAGTCTTCTCGCTCCACGAGCTTTTCGAGCGCTCGGACTACATCTCAGTCCAGATCCCTCTCAATAAAGAGACGCATCACTTGATTCGCAAGGAGCATTTCGACTGCATGAAGCCGACTGCGTACTTCGTTAATGTGTGCCGCGGCGGTGTCGTCCGCGAAGTTGAGCTTATCGAAGCCCTTCGTGAAGGTAAGATGCGCGGTGCTGGCCTCGACGTCTTCGAACAGGAACCGGTCGACCCCGACAACCCGCTCTTGAAGATGGACAATGTGATTGTCGCCCCGCACTCGGCTGGTCAATCGACCCGCTCAGCATGGCTCGCCCGACAGCGCGCCTCTCAGCAGGTCGCCGCAGTTCTACGCGGCAACTGGCCATCCGCCGGACAAAACCCTGAGGTAGCGAGCTCGCTGAAGCGTCGAGACCGGATGCAATCCCTCGAACCCAAGCTCGAGGCATCCCGCGAAGTCCTGCCGATGGCGGTGCTGCCTGAAAGCGGATAATCGAGAAACCCAGATCGCAGGTTCTCAGAGTAAGCCAACGGCCCTGTTTCTCGCGAATGGGGCCGTTGGTTTTTGTTTGGCGATTCAGCCGCTGAACACGATCATCAGCACGATCATGCCCGTAGCCGCGGTGAATACCGCGAACGGCCATAGCGTTAACGTGCCCAATCGTCGCACGAGCCAGACGAACATGTTGACTGCGACGTACGATGCTGCCAGAGAGATCACAAATCCGATCGCTAACTCATCTAACTTCGGCAGCGTCTCTGACGGCGAAACGAGCACCTCAAAAAGTGATGCAGCAGCAGCAATCGCGATTACTGGTGCCGAGAGCAAAAACGAAAAGCGGACTGCAACCACTAAAGGCATTCCGCGCGTTAGTCCCGCAGATATTGTGGCGGCGGAGCGAGAAATCCCCGGTATCAATGCCGCTGCCTGCGCGAATCCGATGATCAAGGCATCGGCGTAATCGATCCCCTTCGCACGCACGCGCTGATCTTTACCCGTCAACCTTTGATTGGCGAAGTAGTGACCGAGTAGCAATGCCCCACCCGTCACAATGAACATACCGGCAGCCACCTCAGGTGCTCGAAAGGCATCGGAAGTAAAAAGTTGATAGCCTGCCGCTCCGATAGCAATCGCAGGCAATGATCCTAGGCCGACCGCTTTGAGCAGATTGCGAGATGGCATAAACATCCGTATGGACAATCGCCGTCGCACATCGCCTATCTTCCGAAAACGCTCAAGGGTCTGCATCGACCAAAGATCATCGTCTCCTCCTAAAGGAATACTGCGACCTTGACGAGCGGTACGGAGTATCAACATCCAATCCCGCCGGAAAAACAGTGCGAGCGCCACCAACGAACCGAAGTGCACCGTTGCATCGAATGCTGCTGAAGGCTGATCCCAGCCAAGCACCCAAGTCGCGATCACCATGTAACCGCTGCTGCTGATGGGAAGCAACTCAGTGAATCCCTGCATGAGGGACAGTGTGGCTACTTGGACGAGGGTCATATCAATTTCTACATTCGATCCGTCAACCTATTCTCTATTCCTGATCGTTAACGGCTATGCGAGTCGGCACCCGATTGCGGCGTGGTAAATTGAATGTTGCCTCGCGACCTGCTCTCAAACTGCAACATGGCAAAGAAACCGCCGATCGTCACTCGCATCGAAACGCTTCGAAGTCCAGCAGCTTCACATATAAGCTGGGTGCGCGTCTATACCGACGATGGCCGAATCGGACTGGGCGAGACCGCATTCGGCCCCGAAACGGTTGAAGCCTGGGTGCACGAAGACGGCGCAGGATACCTGCTCGGCAAAGATGCGACCCAACTCGATTGGCATTGGAATAAGCTGAACGGTCACGGCGGCAAAGTCTTGGCTCGCGCAGCCGACATGAGCGGATTATCCGCCATCGACATGGCGTTGTGGGATCTATATGCCCAACGCGCCGGTGTGCCGCTATATGAAGCCTTGGGCGGTCTGAGTCGACCGTCGATTCGCGTCTACAACACCTGCGCAGGTTACTCATATGGCGTAAATCGCGTCGGAAGACTGGAAACAGGTGATCTCGATTATCGTCCTGAGCACAGATACGAGGACCAACAGGCCTTCCTTACCGATGCTGGCGCTCTTGCAGACGATTTGTTGTCTGAGGGCTACACAGCCATGAAGATCTGGCCTTTTGACCAGGTCGCGAATAAATCTAACGGCCAGTTCATCTCAGGGCCCGATCTCGAGATGTGTACCGAACCATTCCGACTGATCCGGGAAAAAGTCGGCAACAAGATCGACGTTATGCTCGAGATGCACTCGATCTACAACCTCCCTTCCGCGGTCCGTATCGCGAAGAATGTCGAACCTTATGACCCGTTCTGGTTTGAAGACCCCGTGCCGATGGACAACATCGACACTCTCGCGGAGTTTAGAAAGTCGACACATATCGCCGTGACCGCGTCCGAAACCGTCACCACGCGCTGGGCGTTCCGAGAGATGTTCGAGAAGCAGGCGATGACGATCTGCATGTTCGACATCTCGTGGGTCGGCGGCATTTCGGAGGCCAAGCGCATCACCGGGATGGCCGAGGCGTATCACATGCCGATCGCACCACACGACTGCGTCGGGCCAGTCACTTTTATGTTCTCGGTGCATCTTTCACTAAATGCACCCAACGCATTGATCCAAGAAACCGTGAGGGCGTTCAACAACACCTGGTACCTGGAGGTCGTTGACCAACTGCCGGTAATCGAAAACGGTTTCGCTTTGCCACCTGAGGGGATCGGCGCTTGCCAGACGCTGCTTGACTCATTTGTCAACGATCCTCAAACGGTCATCCGAGAGAGCAATCTGTAAAAGCGGGTTTGATTGTCGCTAAAGTTAGCTACATTTGCGCACCATGGCTTACAAGGCAGCAGGTGAATTCCTAAAATACCGGTTACCGTGCGAAATGCCCAGTGACGATCAAAGACAATGTCTTGTGGTACTGCGAAGGCCGTGCCCCGTCGGTCTCCAAAGCGTTAGCATGTAGCCAGACTTTTGAAATGTTGAGGCATTAACCGAACGAAAACAAAGGAGCCAAACCAAATGGCATATAAAGTCGCCGACCCCATTCCGATGTTCGTATCCCCTGGGCCAAAGCCCAATGGGTTGCAGGCCGCAGACGACGGTCTCTGGTACATCGACCAAGGCAACGACAACGTCTATAAGCTCGATTGGCAGACTGGCGAAACTCTTTTCGAGGCGCCAACCGAAACCGTTCACTCCAGCGGCATCACATTGGACGACGAAGGCAACGTCTGGATCGCTTCGACATATTCGTGCGACATCTTCGTTGTGGACCGCGAGACTGGCGCTACGATCGACAAGTTCCCGTCACCGGGCGCTGGCATCAACGCCACGCGCGAGCATTTCGACGACTCGATGGGGCGCGCCGCTCAACCCACGGGTGACCATGGTCTCGAGTGGAAAGACGGTCACATCTACATCGCTTCCCCTCCCTCTCAGTTCGTCCATGTAGTTGAGGCTGATACTTGGAAGGAAGTTCACCGCTTCAAAGCTCCCGGTTACCGCGTCCACGGCATCGCCTTCGCCGAAGAGGAAGGTCACATGTGGGTCTCCGACACGTCATTCGGCATTGTGTGCCGGCAACGCATTGAGGACGGTCGTTGCTACGACGTGTTCCGCGTTCCGCACCCCGTCCAAGTGCACGGCATGACCATCAAGGACAACCGGCTCTGGTATGCCGACGACCGCGGTCCCATCGGCTGGCTATCCGTCAGTATGGAGCCGGATTTCTAACTCGCTAAAACCGCGATCAGTTTCTTCGCCTTTCAGTGCTGGATTTCAGCGCGATTTGCGACGAACCAAAAGGATATCTAAATGACCAAAGTCTTGGTAACTGGCGGCTCAGGCAAGATGGGCCAAGTCATTGTTCGCGACCTGCTCGCCAACGGATACGAAGTCGTCAGCACTGATCGAAAGCCTCCGAAGTCAGATGATGGTTTCGAGTTCATCGCCGCCGATGTTACCGATCCAGACGAAGCTCTTCGGGTAATGGAAGGTTGCGAGAAGGTCATCCACATGGCCGCCATCCCCAACCCCCTTATCGCGTCCGAGTGGGAAGTTCTGCGGGTCAACACGATGTCGAATTGGGCTGTATTGGAAGCGGCGGAGAAACACGGCGTCTACAACGTTGTGATGGCGTCCAGCATCAACGCAATCGGGGCCGCTTTCTCGAGACATCGCGTGCCTCGCCCTTATTTCCCACTTGATGAGGAGCAAGACACACTTTGCCAAGATTCCTACGCGATGTCGAAGTGGTACGGCGAAATCATGGCTGACACCTTTATCCGCCGCAATCCTGGCAAGATGCAGATAGCGTCTATGCGTTTCCACTGGCTGGGATCGAAGGAGGAGCAGCTTGGGCGCAAGAATGCCAAGGACCCAAGCAGGACCAACCCAATGCGACGAAACGCAATGGACTTCTGGGGCTATTCCGACATCGAAGAGTCCGCTGCTGCTTGCCGGATAGCGATTGAGAAGGAGTGGGATGGTCACGAAGCGTTCTTCATCAACGCGACCGACACCTTCTTGGACGTGCCGACCGAAGAGGCGATCGCGATGGCATATCCTGAAGCCGAGATTCGCACTTCCCTGCCCGGTTACGCCTCGGCTATCAGCCCCGCCAAAGCCAAGCGAATTCTCGGTTGGGAGCAGCAACATTCATGGCGAGATCTCTGAACCGTCGCGCCAC
This sequence comes from Dehalococcoidia bacterium, assembly GCA_965204425.1. Classification (GTDB taxonomy): domain Bacteria; phylum Chloroflexota; class Dehalococcoidia; order Lucifugimonadales; family Lucifugimonadaceae; genus Bin127. The sequence goes on along the minus strand of OZ241990.1, from coordinate 616,588 downwards.
GCATCCAACGCGCATCGAACCGATCCGAGAGGAAGGCATCAAAATGGCGAAATCCATAGCTGGAAAAGTCCAGACCGTCCAAGGCCTCATCGATCCAAGTGATGTTGGTGCAACGATCACGCACGAACATCTTCTGATCGACTTCATCCCAGTCCTTCAGCAACTACCCGGTGCAAGCAACCTGAAGCGGATGAACGATCCGGTGACGATGGAAAACCTTTGGTGGGTTCGGCACTACTGGAATAGCAACATCGACAATCTCCGGTTGCTCGACGTCGACGTCGCTGTTGACGAGGCGAGCGAGTTTTACAACGCTGGCGGTTCCACGATCGTAGATGTTACGTCGGTTGGCATCGGCCGAGATCCCGCGGCGTTGTTGCGCATCTCGCGAGCCACTGGCCTAAACGTGGTGATGGGTGGTGGTCATTACGTTTACCTCACACACGGCGAAGACATCCAGAACGCGTCCGTGGATGACCTGGCCGAACTCATCATCAACGACGTTCAAGTCGGTGTCGACGGCACTGACATCAAAACTGGCATCATCGGAGAAATCGGTAACTCGTGGCCTTGGGAAGAGACTGAGAAGAAAACCCTTGAAGCTGCCGTCCAAGCGCAACGTGCAACTGGCGCTCCCCTGCTCATCCATCCGGGCCGAGACAACTATGCCCCGATCCAGCTGCTGGAAGCCGTTGATCGTTGGGGCGGTGACCTATCCCGAACTGTGATGGGACACATTGAACGCACCATCTTCGACTATGGTGTGCTGGAAGAAGTTGCTGCTACCGGCGCGTACATGAACTACGACCTCTGGGGCCACGAATCTACCTTCTATCCAATGAACCCGCAAACGTACATGGCGTCCGACCAGCACCGTCTTGAGCAAGTCGAGCATTTGATCGCCAAAGGCCACGTCAAACAGCTACTTCATGCTCACGACATCTGCTCGAAGCATCGCATAAAGAAATACGGCGGGCACGGTTGGGACCACATCATCGCTAGGGTCGTTCCGCGAATGCGAGCCCGCGGCACATCCCAAGCCGACATCGACACCATGCTCATCGACAACCCGACTCGAATGCTCACGTTCGCGGAACCGCTGGACTGAATTGGATGTCCGCGTACCATTACGACGCATAATATGATACAATTGTATTGATGAATTGAGTTCTTAGAACACTTTAGATCAGACCATGCTAACAACCGAACACGCCCAAACAGCCCGCGAATTCCTCGAAATCTCCGACCAAGAGTTCTTAGTAGGAGATGTTCTCCAAGGTGCTGAAAAGCTTTGGGGCGCAGCCGCTCACGCCGTGATAGCAGTAGCGATGGAACGAGGTTGGGCACATAACAGTCATCGCGCCTTGAAAAATGTGGTCATTAGAATCGCCAATGAGCGCGAAGATCAGTTGCTGGAAGCGAGCTTTGCGATCGCGGAGAAATTCCACCGCCATTTTTACCACGACTCTATGGAAGACTGGGAACGCGATGCTGACCGACCTTTAGTCAAGCTTTTCGTCGAGCGCATGCTGAGAGAAAATTAGTCCTAGCCATCGCGTCGGGATAGAATCTGAATCATCCGTCACTGCGCCCCCGTAGCTCAACGGACAGAGCGAAAGACTTCTAATCTTTAGGTTGCGCGTTCGAATCGCGCCGGGGGTGCCACCTGCACTCACTGATCGACCAATGGCTCAGCGCTCGGACGATACGATGCCGATGATCGGATCGTCGCGTCGAGTTGCGATCGCTGCCGACTCTTGTGCACTCCTAACTCGCGAATTCATCACCACGCACAACATCCCTGTCGCACAGATGCGCATCAAAATCGGCGACGAATCCTTTACCGACAGTGCGGATCTGAACTACTCCGAACTCTACGCAAGCATCGCCAACGAGCCTGAGAAACGGGCTTGGGTGTCTGCCCCTCTTCCTGAAGAATGGCTAGAAACTATCCGACAAGCCTCGCAACACGCCGAATCAGTAATCTGTATCCCGGTCGCAGCTGGGCTTAGTGCCTCGTACGATTCCGCGCGGGTAGCTGCCGAAACTGCTCGCAACGAAAGGATCGACGTCGACATTCGCGTGGTCGACTCGGGCACGATTTCCGGCGCTTTGAAAATGCTAGTTATGGACGCGACCCGCGCGACGGACGTCGGCCTTGACGCTGACGGCGTGGTTGCTCAAATTCGGCAAGCTAAATCGGAATTGAGGACTATAGCGGCGTTAGACACACTCAACCGAATGCATCACATCGCCAATGCCCCCCGGAGCGCGATACGAATTGCGAGCACACTCAATATCAAACCGATCGTGACGTTTGACATAGACGAGTTCCGGTTGATTTCCAAACCGATTTCGATGCGTATCGCAATTCGTCGAATGCTCCGAAACATCGCCGATGATTTAGGTGATTCCCAAGCTCGTTTCGTCGTTCTGCACGTTGATGCGCCGGATCGGGCGCGAAGTATCGCTAATCAGATCCGTGATGCGTGCGATTGCCAGCTGATGGATATTTCCGATTTCCATCCGTTCATCGGGTTATACGCGGGGCAGGGAGCGATCGGGATTGCTTGGCAGAAATTACCGCCGGAGCAGTTGAACGAAGCTTGGTCCGATTAAGCGTAGTCGGGTTGGTATCCTATTTAGGCGGCATATCAACTGTATCGCCGAAATAACGATTCAGATCTGCCAAGCGACAACTTGGATTTCGACAAATACGACATACATCCCTCGTTCTACGACGAGATGTTCGACACGGACGGGAATCCGCGTTCGCATTGCGGTGAGTTGGTTTCCACTCTAACGGATCTGACCGAGCTAGAAATCAGCACGATGCAAGAACGTGTCACGCGCTCGTTCTACAACGAAGGGATCACGTTCATCGTTTACGGGGACGAGGATGCTGGTGAGCGGATAATTCCCATCGACTGTGTCCCGCGCCTCATGGCCAACGCCGAATGGCGTCAAATCGAATCGGGGCTCGACCAGCGGTTGCGCGCCCTCAACCTTTTTTTGGAAGATGTTTACAACGAGGCGCGCATCGTAGCTGATGGTGTAATCCCGACCGACGTAATCCGTGATTGCCCACAATACCGCATCGAAATGCGAGGCCTTTCGGCACCGCACGGTGCTTGGGTCTCAGTTTGCGGGACTGATCTGGTGCGTACGAACGACGGCTTCAGAGTTCTCGAGGACAACCTCAGAGTACCGTCTGGTGTGTCGTACATGATCGCTACACGCAAAGCAGTCAAAGCCAATCTGCGCAACGCTTATCGACGATCAAACGTGTTAGATGTCGAGCACTACGGCAAACTTCTGCTTCAAACACTCCGTGAGGTCGCGCCGCCTGGCGTTACCGATCCGGCTATTGCGCTGCTAACTCCCGGTGTATTCAACTCAGCCTTCTACGAGCACATGTTCCTTGCCGGTGAAATCGGTGCCGAATTGGTCGAAGGTCGTGACCTCATCGTCAACGACGGCTTCGTCTACATGCGCACAACAGAGGGACTGCGACGCGTTGACGTGATCTATCGTCGAGTTGACGACGACTTCATCGATCCATTGGTGTTCAGACCGGATTCCTATCTAGGCGTACCGGGCCTGATGCACGCCTACCGGCTCGGCAACGTGACTCTCGCAAATGCACCAGGTACCGGCGTTGCTGACGACAAGAGCGTCTACGCTTTCGTTCCTGACATGATCCGCTACTACCTGAATGAAGAGCCGATACTCAAAAACGTCGAAACCAACCTTTGCCGCCAGCCTGAAGGCCTTGAGTACACCCTCGATAACCTCCAAGACCTTGTCGTCAAACAGGTAGGTGGGTCTGGCGGATACGGCATGTTAATTGGTCCGCACTCGACGGCTGAGGAGCGCGACGAATTCGCTCAGCAGATACGGGAAGATCCCAAGAACTACATCTCTCAACCTGTCTTGGATCTTTCACGTGCACCTTGCCTGATAGAAAATCGATTTGAACCCCGTCATGTTGACCTGCGTCCATTCGTGTTGCGCGGCGACCAGACGCGCATTGTCCCTGGCGGACTGTGTCGCATCGCCCTGCGTCGCGGCAGCCTGGTCGTCAACTCGAGCCAAGGTGGCGGTGCCAAAGACATCTGGATCCTCGACGATTAACCGAAATGCTCTCCAGCAGCGCCAGCGGAATCTACTGGATGGCCCGGTACATGGAACGGGCGAGTTTCATGTGTCGGCTCCTGCACATCCAATCAGAAGCGCTCGTAGATCGCCCTATCCACGAGATAGAGTTTGGTTGGCAACGCATCTACACCGCCATCGACCGCCTCCCCTTAGGAGGCATACAAGGCGATGACGTCGTCGAAGATTACACTCTTGTTGATGCATTCCTCCTCACTGACGAACTCACCTTCGAACTCAACAACACCGAGTCGATTCTCAGCTGCATCAACCGCGGACGTGAAAATGCCAGGCAAATCCGTCATTGCATCAGCGAGCAGATGTGGACGGCGTTGAACACGGAATACCTTCGTATTCGCGACATCAAACTTACCGACATCTGGTTGACGTCGCCGGCATCGTTTTACTCCGAACTCCTCGCTGGCATTGATCGCTTCAATGGCGTCGCAACCGCAACCATGTACCGCGACGAAGGTTGGCATTTCTATCGGATCGGCCAGTTCATCGAACGCATCCAGTTTGGCTGCTCATTATTGCTGACCCAGAAGAAACTCGAAAACCAAACCGGCGAACTTGCCGAGGCTAGTTGGCGAAGCTTGCTCCGGGTATTCCACGCTTCCGGTGCATACGATCGAACCTACAGCATCGAAGTCCAACCCGACCTTGCCTTGGACTTGCTCGTGTCCAATCATCGATTACCGGAGTCTTTGCTTCGATCCGTAGATCGAGCAGGACAAGAACTTCGCTCGCTCCAAGACGGACCAGTTTCTACCACGACAAACGCGTTGCGTCGACAAGCGGGTCGTATGTCTGCCCTGCTTCGATACGATTGGCCTGATCGCGACGACCGCGAGGAGGTCATGACCCAAGTATTGAACTATGCTCGGCAGCTGCACGTGCTGCTCTCGGAGACCTACTTCGAATATGCTTTTCAGGAAGCTCGAGGGTCGGCGTGACATGGCTGAGATGGTTCGTTACTTCATTGAGCATGTCTCTCGGTACCGTTACAGCAAAACGGTCGCTCGTTCAGCAATGTGGATTTGTCTCGAACCACGGAGCGATTTCGATCAGCATGTTCGTCGCTTCGAAGCTGAGACTGAACCAAGCGTGTTCCTCAGTCCCGAGACAGACGCGTTTGGCAACAGCAAGCATGTGATAACAATTAACTTCGAACACGCTTCGTTGGAGATCACGGCACGCTCAGAAGTCGACAACATCACATCAACTAGCTCGTCCACTACCTTTAACCCCGACGCATGGGACGAGATCAGGTCATGGGGTGACTCTTTTGAGCAATGGGATTTCACCCATGAAAGCGCGTTGACGAGAAAGTCTCCTGCACTCGAAGACTTCATAGCTCAGCAACGCGTCGCTCCGGGATCCGACCCGATGGAATCGCTTTTGCAGCTTTGTGACACGTTGCACGGAAATTTCAGCTACGTCCCTGGTACCACTAACGCATCGTCGACGATCGATCACATCCTTCAAACCAAGCAAGGTGTCTGCCAAGACTACGCACACGTGCTGATCGCGATAGCTCGTTCATGGGGTATCCCGACCCGTTACGTGTCCGGATACATGTACGTGGCTGACGAGAACGGCGCAACTACGCCTGATGGTGCGACGCACGGATGGGTTGAGTGTCTCCTGCCCGATCTAGGTTGGTTTGGCTTCGACCCGACTCATGCCACCATCGCTGACGAAAGACACGTCCGCATCGCAGTCGGTCGTGATTACTACGATGTCTCGCCTACCCGCGGCATCCTGATAGCAGGTGAACCTTCAAGCCTCGACGTATCTGTGAAAATGCAGCGCGAGCCGTTCACCTCTTAAACGCGTTGCCAACTTAGGGGCAAGGAGTCGACCACACTTATTTGTAACTTGCCAAACCAGGAATGATGTGGTGGGCCCGGAGGGAATCGAACCCCCGACCGATCGGTTATGAGCCGACTGCTCTAACCCCTGAGCTACGGGCCCGAGTGATCTCTGCAGATTGATTTCAATGCTACCAGTCAAGGATTTGTGTTCCCTACTGGCGATACGTTGTTAATGTGCCGGCGGCGGTACCACCACGTCTTCGTAGGGATGCCGTTTTCCTACCATCCCTGAGTGTTCAAATACGTCTAGTGCCGAATCGTATAGATGGCGAGGAATCGCGATGTCACCGTCCCATGTGCCAAGCTGCTGGTAATACGCAACGGCGGATGCGGTGGCTTCAACCGCGATGCCTGGGAAGAATGGTTCCTCTGCCTTCGCAACCTCCATGGGATCGGCGGTGTTTACCCACTTCCGGGACGCTCGATACGCCGCGGTTATGCGCTTCATTTCGTCGGAGTCCAAGTAATCCCATCGGGCCATCAGGCTGCTAAACGCGGTCGGGCCTACGATTTCCCCGATCGATCCAACGATGTGACCGATGCCTTCGTGTTCAAGCTGCTGTGGAAATGCTCCTTGTTCGTGGAAGTAGTCTCCATCTCCATTCCGCCATTGGCTCATCATCTCATCACCTCCACCGGACTCGATTCCCGAAATATCCGAAAGATCGATCCCAACGCGGTACAGCCCATAGCGAAGCATCGCCTCAGGCTGCCCGCCATGCACATATAAGAACTTCGCTTCGAGCAGCTTTTCCCAGTTGAAATCGGTGTCTGATTCGCGTGCCGCCACTATGAATCCGTCTCGAGCGTTGATCTGAGCGAAGTGGGCGACGGGAGGTTTTTGTCCCGCGTCCAATGCGCTCCAACTTCCGGAAACCGCTGACTGTCCTACGTGTGCCCTGCCCTCGGCAACCTCTGTGACAGAGTTTTGATTTGGATCCGCGGGCTCGTAGGTGCCTGAAAGTCCTTCTTTTTCGAGGAACCCGCCAGCGACCATCGAAATCAATGGGCTGTAAAACGCCGAGTGGCGGGAAGCGGTCAATTTAATGTCGGCCATCTATCGGATCTCCGAAATTCAGTTTGAGTCAACGCCTGCCAATTCTATCCCCCAGCGGAATCCCGCACGAAGAGGTGAAGTGTCCGCGCTGGTCACTGTCGCATAATTGAAGTTGACACGATTGAAACCGATTCCCCGACGATTTCGTCTTTCTGACTATCAACCATCCTCAATAGGAGTCGACGCGTCTCTTGACCAACCAACCCCACAACACGGGACCCGCATTGATAACTGGTGGCGCTGGTTTTGTGGGTTCACACCTCGTTGATTCACTGATCGAACGTGGGCAAGATGCATACGTCGTCGATGACTTGTCTACGTCGTCGGTCGATTTTCTGAACCCGAAATGCGAATTCATCGAAGTGGATATCTGCGACCCGCATTTGCATGAAATCGTCGCCAAAATCGAACCCAGTTCGATCTATCATCTCGCGGCGCAGGGCTCGGTGGCAGTTTCTGCCAAAGAGCCAATCCTCGACGTCAAAATCAACGTCCAAGGTTCGCTCAACCTTCTCGAAGCTGCACGCCAACTCTCGCGCAATCCCCGGTTCACGTTCTTTTCGACGGGCGGCGCTATATATGGCGATCTTGACGCGGCCTCATTGCCAGCCAGCGAATCGATGGTTGCAACGCCAATGTCTCCCTACGGCGCGTCCAAACTCGCGGTCGAGAACTACCTGCGCGTCTACGGACATCTATACGGCGTTGATTATCGGATCGTCCGCCCTGCAAACATCTACGGGCCCCGTCAGAATCCTCACGGGGAAGCTGGAGTCATAGCCATCTTCTCACAAGCAATGCTGGACGGAAAACAGGTCACAATCTTTGGCGACGGCAATGACGAACGCGATTACATCTTCATATCCGATTTCATCGAAGGTGTCTTCGCATTGACAGATTCAGATAATTCTGGTCCGTACAACATCGGAACTGGTTACGGCGTATCCGTCAATGAGATCCACAAATCTCTCACCGAATTGGTGCCTAGCGATGCATCTCCGGTATACGGGCCACCGCGGGCGGGTGACATTTCCAAGATATGGCTGGATGTGTCCGCAGCTGAACGGGATCTGAACTGGGCGGCAACCACGTCTTTCAAGGATGGATTACGGGAAACAGTCGATTCGTTCAGACGGGTTCAGCGGTGACCCTAGCGAAACTGCCGCGTGCTGCATTGGTCTGCATTATTGCTTGCGTGACCCTGACCGCACTTGCGTGCCAATCAGAGGAACCCACGCCTGTACCGACATTCGCGCCGACTAGCACTCCACAACCTACGTCAACCTCGGTTGCCGTCGTCGAAGCGACGCCGATACCAACTGTGACTCCTGTTCCTCCTACGGCTACTGCGAAGCCAACGGTAAAGGTCCAGCCGCCAACAGCGACGCCAACCGAAGTTCTGCCGACATTAACGCCGATCCCTCCGACGCAACCGCCTGAACCGACAGCGACGATATCCCCACCAACTTCAACGCCGACGCCCTTACCGCCAACGCCCATTCCACCTACGGACACGCCCACCTCCGTTCCGACAATCACCACATCTCCTGTACCCGTGACTCCTGCGCCCGTCCGTCCGGTTACGGTTTCAGGTGATCGCGGCGGGATGCTAAAGACTGCGATCCCGATCGCGCCTTCCCACCAGGATGTTCACAAATCTGTTTCCCCAGTATTGGCGGCTTGGGGGCCGGGTATCGTTTACTCACGGATTTTCCGCTACCGATGGATCGAACCTGAAGAGCCCAATTACGGCACTGATGCTTTGGTATCCCGGTACGACCCTCGAAAATCCGCATCTGCATACGAAATCATCTGCGACATCTGCAATTATTGGGAACTCAATGACGATCTCACGTTGTCGATCAAGATCAGATCAGGAGTTGAGTGGCACGAGACTAACCCGGGGTTAGATCGGACCCTAACCGCCGACGATGTGGTCTATAGCCTTGACCGGTTAAATGACCCTACCCTTGCTAATTCGCATCTGGTCAACACCGTGGCGGATATCCGGTCCGTAGGTGACGACACGGTTGAAATCGACCTTATGGTTCCGGACGCCGAGATTTTCGATAAGCTTGCCGACGCCAGGACAGCGATCGTCGCTCCCGAAGTCGTCAACTTCGCAGGCGATCTCACACAAGGACCGACAATTGGAACCGGCCCATGGGTTCTCGAATCATTCGACGCGGACAGGATGCGATACCGGGGGAACGACCAGTATTTCATTCCTGGATTGCCGTTGCTCGACGGCATCGATGTCGCGATTATCGAGGATTCTAGAACCCGAGTCGTTTCGTTAAGGACCGGCCAGCTCGACTTCATTCAACCAGATGTCGCCGATTTGGCCGCGGCCGTCGAGCGATTCTCCGACCTGCGTTGGACAAGCACACATGATCCCGCCGCCGGTGTCGAGGTTGCATTCAACACAACCAAGTGGGCACTTGAGTCGACGACTTTGCGCTCGGCGATTATGTACTCGTGGGATCCGGTCGGGTTAATCGACGATATTCACTCCGGGCAGTCGTTTGTCAGCGCAGGCTTGCCATTGAACGATCCCAGCTGGCTACTAACATCCACTGAGATCGAAACATACTTCAATGATCGGTCGGAGCTGTCCAATCTGTTAGATGGTTTGCGCCTACCTCGAGGAATAATCCTGAAAATCAGCGTAGGTGAATTTGGCGACGCTTATCTGGATACGGCCGTGTCGCTCGCCGATGCGATCCAAAGATTGGGTTTGATAGCTTCCGTAGAAGCAGTTTCGACGCGCGACTTTGCGGAAGACATTTGGTTGTACGGCGGATACGACATCTATGTTGGTGCTCCCCCGCCCCAAAGCAGCGCAAGTTCTCGACTTCTAGCCGTCTATCACTCCGCAGGACCTTGGAATACGACAGGCTATTCAACACCTGAATTGGATGATCTGATCGCCCTGCAAGTTTCGGAGGTGGATCCGATTGCGAGGCGAGAGTTGATGTTGGAGATTCAACGTGAAATCTTCCGTGGTGCATACATGTTCATGGCCGGTGCCCAGGTTTCGCACTGGCTATGGTGGTCACACCTGCGAAACGTTGCTCCGAACACCTTCCGAGCGGATTCGTTTTGGTTGACGCGCCTATGGCTCGGTGAACGGATCCGAGGCTGAACTAGCCGCCGTAGTTGTTGATCGCGTCCTCGAGGGTTGCCCATGCGAGAAGCGCGCACTTGATACGCACGGGAAACTTCGATACGTCACGTAATGCAACTGCGTCACCGATTGCATCTAATAATTCGCCGTGAGGTAGTTTACCGTCAGCAAGCATTTGACGCATCGTCGATGCCATTTCCGCAATCTCGGAGCGCTTCATACCGTCCACGACTTCGGCCATGACCGAAGCGGAGGCCTGTGTGATAGCGCAACCAGTCCCCAGGACGTAGATGGATGCGACACGATCTTCGTCGATGCGGGCTTGAACTGTCACTTCGTCGCCACAGAAAGGATTGTCGATCTGTGCTTCGGCGTTGAAGTCGGTGATTGGTTCAGAGTTGCGTGGATTGCGAATGTGGTCCTCGACGATGTATCGATTAACTTCGTCGAGATGTCCAAATCCACTGCGCATCGGGAATGTTTCCTAGTCGAGCACTCGGCTCGACAATCCTACGCGGTGCGACCATTTTAGCCGCAAGACTAAGCAGTGCCGATTGTGTCTGATGCTTCCTGCAATGCCGGCATCAACTCGTCAAGCTTGCGTTCGAGGAATTCGCGCAGATCATCATCCTCGAATTCGTCGAGTATCTCGGCTGCAAACCCTCGAATCAGCATCGCTTGTGCCGTGTCGTACTCCACGCCTCGTGATTGCAGGTAAAAGAGCGTGTCTTCGTCTACATGGCCAGCGGTCGCGCCATGCGCGCATTTCACATCATCGGCGTAGATTTCTAGCGACGGTTTCGTATCAACCTCGGCCCCGTGCGACAAGAGCAGGTTCAGATCTTTCTGGTTGGCGTCGGTCTTCTGCGCGCCGCGCTCTACGGTGATTTTGCCGCTGAACACGGCACGGGAACTCCCTGACAGAATGCCTTTGTAATACTGGTCGCTGGTGCAATGCGGAGCGGAGTGCGTTGTGCTGATCTCGTTATCGTGATGTTGGCGATTCGTAGTTAGATAAACACCGTGCAGCGTCGATTCTGCGTACTCACCATCAAGACCTGTAAACACATCGTTTCGGCCGATAGATGAACCGACAGTAAACGAAGTCGATTTGTAGCTGGAACCGGAAGCTTGCGCGACCCTGGTTGTAGCAAAGTGGTAAGAACTTTCATTTTCGATTTGGACACGATAGTGAGCGAGCGTCGCATTTTGAGCGAGTGAAATCTCAACCACTGGCAACGACATATGAGTCGATTCGGACATTGAAACGTGAGATTCAATGACAGTCGCGTTTCCGCCCAATCCAATTGACGCGGCGACACGCGGATAGACTCCTCGAGGGCCATCATTTCGCTCAGTCGTCGCGAACACCAGGTGAAGCGGTTTGTCCACCGTCATTCCGTCTGGAACGTCGATGAACACACCTTCAGATGTGAAAGCCGAATTCAACGACACAAAGGCGTTGTCGGCGCAAACAGCCAGTTCACCGAGTCCTTGGAAACGTGAAACCGATTGAGGATCAACAACATTTGGCACACCAACCGGATCGGAAAGAGACGTGTCCAACTTCCCATCAACGAACACGAGGTTGAACCATGCCGCGGAAAGCGGAATTCTTTCCTCTAACTCATCTCGGTTAATCGGCTTGGAGGCTCCGATTTGAAATTCCAATCGGTCCAGCGCACGAAGATCGGTATATTTCCAGAGCTCATTGCCACGTCGATGCACGGGAAATCCGATGCGTTCGAACTCGCGCCAACCAGCAACTCGGAGTGCGTCCGTCGGATTCGATTCCGTACCATTGCTTGACTGAGCTGCGACAAACTGCTCCCAGTCTTGCCGGTATAAGTCCAAATGCCGGCAGGGATTACTCGGCATTTTTGCAACGTTGAGGGTCATACGTTTTCTGACCTCATCGCGCCGCGACGTAATCGCGATAGCCGTTCTTTTCGACTTGCTCGGCTAATGTTTCGTCGCCAGTCTCGACGATCTTCCCCTTGACCAGCACATGGACAATGTCGGGTTTGACGTAGTGCAACAGTCGTTGGTAGTGCGTTACGATGACAAAGGAACGCTCAGGTGAGCGCATGTTGTTCACACCGTCGGCGACGGCTTGCAGAGCGTCGATGTCGAGACCAGAGTCCGTCTCGTCCATGATCGCAATACGCGGGCTTAACACCTGCATCTGAAGCATCTCGTTGCGCTTCTTCTCGCCGCCGGAAAACCCTTCGTTCAGCGAGCGCTTAATCAGTTCAGGGTTTACGCCCACTTCTTCTACCTTCGCGTCGAAGAGTCGCGAAAATTCCCGTACTGACATCTTCTTCTGCCCGGCCGCATCGTCGATCGCGTCTTTCGCTGCTTTGAGGAATTGCCAAGGTCGGACCCCGGGTACTTCAGACGGATACTGCATTGCAAGAAAGAGGCCCAAGTGCGCCCTCTCGTCAGGCATAAGGTCGACGATGCTCTCGCCATCGACGGTGATGTCGCCTTCGGTGACCGTGTACGAAGGTTTACCCATAAGAACGTTGGCAAGTGTGCTCTTGCCGCTGCCGTTCGGGCCCATGATGGCATGGACTTCGCCAGGATTGACCTCAAGATCGATCCCTTTGAGAATCTCTTCTTCGCTGTCGGTGACAGCGGCGTGTAGGTTTTCGATTTTCAGCATGCAGGTTCTCGCGCGGTTAGTCCAAAATTGAAGCGATTGATTGTTCCGCGAGTGATTGTTTGACGGTGCTTGGAGCAGCAACCAACGGTCTTACCCGATAAATCAAATGAGCAGTGTTTCGCGGTTTCACTACCCGACGGCGCCCTCCAAGCTGACTTTCAACAATTGCCCCGCTTCAAGGGCGAACTCGAAAGGCAACTCCTTAATGACATCGCGGCTCCATCCGGTGATGATCATGTGGTGTGCATCCTCTTCGGAGATGCCACGCGACATCAAGTAGAAAAGCTGTTCATCACTGACTTTCGATGTGCTGGCTTCGTGTTCCAATCGAGCAGTGGGATTGCGAACCTCGATGTAGGGAACGGTGTGTGCTCCGCATTCATCCCCGACTAGCAATGAGTCGCACTGCGTGTGGTTCGTCGCGTTCTCAGCACCGGGAAGAATCTTGACGCCGCCGCGGTAGGTGTTTTCGCCGTGACCGGCTGAGATGCCTTTCGAAACGATCGTCGACTTCGTGTTTTTGCCGATGTGGATCATCTTGGTGCCGGTGTCGGCCTGCTGGTAGTTGTTTGCGAGAGCGACCGAGTAGAACTCACCCACCGAGTTATCGCCTCGCAGGATCACTGACGGGTATTTCCATGTGATAGCCGATCCGGTCTCGACCTGAGTCCACGAGATCTTGGCGTCGTTGCCCGTCATACCGCGTTTGGTCACGAAGTTATAGACGCCGCCCTGCCCGTCTTTGGTCCCGGGATACCAGTTCTGGATCGTGGAGTACTTGATTTCGCCTCGATCGAGTGCCACGAGTTCGACTACCGCAGCGTGTAACTGACTCGTTCGGCGGATCGGTGCCGTGCATCCTTCGAGATAGCTGACGTATGCGCCTTCGTCGGCGACGATCAGGGTGCGTTCGAACTGACCCGTGCCTTCAGTGTTGATCCGGAAGTACGTCATCAATTCAATCGGGCAACGCACTCCAGGCGGCACGTATGCGAACGACCCGTCGGAGAATGCGGCCGAGTTCAATGCGGCGAAATAATTGTCGGTGTAAGGGACAACGGATCCGAGGTACTTCTGGACGAGTTCCGGGTGGTTCTGCACCGCCTCAGTAAAGGAACAGAATATGATTCCGCGCTCTTCCAACTGATCGGCATACGTGGTTGCAACCGACACCGAATCGAACACTGCGTCGACCGCGACGCCGGCGAGGCGCTCACGTTCATGAAGCGGGATACCGAGCTTGTCGAACGTCTCCAGCATCTCGGGATCGACTTCGTCCAAGCTCTTCGGGGCGTCGTCGAGAGATTTCGGAGCGGCGTAGTAGTAGATGTCTTGGTAGTCGATCTCCGGATACCGCAACTTGGCCCAGCGCGGCTCGGCATCTTCCTGTTGCAGCTTGCTCCAATGCTCGAAAGCCTTCATACGCCAATCGAGCAGCCACTGAGGCTCGTCCTTTTTCTCCGAAATGAGATGGACGATGTCAGGATTTAGCCCCTTAGGGGCAAGTTCCATCTCCACATCGGTGGTGAATCCCCATTTATAGCCCGTATCCTCGAGCTTCGTTTCACGCGAGATGGTTAGTCTGTCTTGGGTGGTCAATTGGCCTCCCAGTCCTAGTGATTCGACTTCAGTAGTCGAGATTGTTTTGGGTGCCCGACGATCAGTCTCTCTATCGGCCCGCAATTGGGCTCGGTGACGAATCAGACAACCCAGAAGGTTCTATCCATAATTTTACCAGTTTGGTATGGAATAGCTGAATGATCACCATACGACCATTGTTGGGTGGATCGGTTGCGTTTCGTTCAACCCCGTATCCTTAGCATTATCCAACCTTCTAGACGCCAATCCAGACCTCCATTTGACGGCCTGTAAATGCTTCAAATCAAGAAACGCATAGCCGAAGTTTGGAGTGAACGCGGCTCGAACCGAGCACCAGAAGAGAATTCCGAGCTCGAACGAGCCCTTAGATCTAGGCGCGACATCTCGCCAGAGGTCGTTGAAGCGACATTGAGTGTTCCTCGGGAAGAGTTCGTGTCAGGAAAAGACCGTAATCGAGCTCAAGAGGACCGGGCGTTGTCGATTGGCAAGGGACAAACCATCTCTCAACCAAGTCTGGTGGCCCACATGATCACGGGACTACGGCTATCTTCTCAATCGGAGCGGGTTCTTGATGTCGGATGCGGGTCGGGATACCAAACCGCCATACTTTCGCGATTGGTTAAGACAGTGGTTGCTGTCGAACGGATCAGCGAGCTTGCGGATACCGCGAGAATGCGACTTAAACGGTTGGGCTTCCATAACGTAGAGGTCGTTTTGGCTTCCGACCAAGTCTTGGGCTATCCACCTGCGGCCCCCTACGATGGGATCGTGGTTGGAGCATCGGTGCCAGCTGTTCCGCCGTCACTTGTCAATCAACTCAAGACCGGAGGCCGAATGGTGATCCCGGTCGGTACACGCACACGCCAACGGGTGTGCACTGTGGTTCGGACTGACGACGATTTTGACGTCCATGAAGGCTTGGAATGCGTCTTCGTGCCGCTCATTGGCCCTGAGGCGTGGTGAAGGCGTAAAGACGTCTGAGGAATTGCGATCCTCGTTGATAGACAATTGAAACGATTGGCAGCAATCGGGGACACGGCACATGACAACGACTGAAGCGACTAAATTCGAAGCGGTAATCGGACTCGAAACCCACGTCCAACTGAACACAAAGAGCAAGATGTTTTCGTGGTCGGGGGCGGGTTACCAAAGAGCATCTCCCAATACATTGGTCGACCCTGTTTCAATGGCCCTTCCTGGGACGTTGCCCGTCGTAAACAAACGTGCAGTCGAATCTGCGATCACCATCGGTCTCGCCCTCAATTGCGACATCGCTGAAGTTACCAAATTCGATCGTAAGCAGTACACGTATCCCGATCTAATGAAGGGTTACCAGATTTCGCAATATGACGAACCGATCTGTGTCGATGGTTGGATCGATCTGCCAACCGAAGAACCTTGCCGCGTCGGCATCAACCGCGTTCACATGGAAGAAGACGTCGCGAGACTGATCCACATCGACTCGCCAACGGGCGGCGTTATGCACTCCTTGCTGGACATCAACCGTGCAGGCGTTCCTCTGATGGAAATCGTGACCGAACCTGACATGCGGACACCGGAACAGGTTGAGGAATACATAACTGCGTTGCAAGCAATCATCCGCTATCTCGGCGTGGGTACGGCCAACATGGAGGAGGGATCGTTCCGTTGCGACGCTAATATCAGTGTCCGTCCCGTTGGCTCCACGGAGCTCGGCGAAAAAGTCGAGGTAAAAAACATGAACCGCGTGCGTGCAGTGCGCGAAGCAGTGGAACACGAAATCGAACGGCAGGTCGCGGCCATTCGACGCGGCGAGAGAATCGTTCAGGAGACACGCGGGTGGATGGATGGAGAGAAACTGACCGTCACCCAACGATCTAAAGAAGATGCGCACGACTATCGATATTTCCCAGAACCCGACATCCCCCCGCTTCACATCGGTCGCGATTGGGTCGGTGAGATCGAAGCGAAGATGCCAGAACTGCCGCTGCCCAAGAAACAGCGATTCATGGGGACGTGGGGACTGTCGGACTACGACGCATCGCTTCTGGTCGACTCTCGAGCTTCGGCGGAGTACTTCGAGACCGTGATGGGATCGGTAGCCGGTGAATCCGAGCGTGACCAAGCCGATTTCGCTAAAGAAACAGCTAACTGGTTAAACGGCGAGATGGCGCGTCTGATGCACGAGAACGACGTTCACACCGTCAATCAAACGCAGGTTACTCCCGCATCATTGGCTATCTTGGTCCGCAAGTTCCAAAAACGCGAGATCAACAACAATTCGGCGAAACGGGTGTTCGGCGAGATGTTCGACAATGCTGCCGACCCCGAAGAGGTTATACAGCGCCTAGGTTTGGCTTCAGTCGGTGATACCGATGAATTGACACCGATCATCGATGAAGTGTTGGCCAATAACCAATCCGCTGTCGACGATTATCGTTCGGGTAAATCGAACGCTATCCGATTCCTGATGGGTCAAGTGATGAAAGCAACCCGAGGGCGAGCCGATGCACAGGTCGTTATGCGCATGTTGAGTGAAGCGATGGACGATTGAACGCGTTCCAACCCACCGCCGTCGGATCGTCACGCTGAATTAACCTTGTAGATATGTGGTTCCAGATATCGCTCCTCATTCTTGCGGTCGTCCTGATCGTCGTCCTGCTTTTGCAGGCGCGCGGCAACAACCCATCCGTATTCGGACAGTCGGAGAGCACATTCCGCGTCCGTCGAGGCGTCGAGAAACTGCTGTTCAGAGCAACGATCGTCTTGACCGTCGTCTTTGTTGCGATAGCGATAGCTAACGTTCGATTTAGCTGACGCTCATCGGACGCCTAGTTTCGTCGCCAGGTCGTTCCCTGGGGCGTATCTGAAATCTCAATCCCCATTTCGGCTAGGCGATCTCGAATCTCATCCGCGGTCGCGAAATCACGATCTGCACGAGCTTGCGTGCGTCGCTCAATCAGCGCCTTGATCTCTGCATCGTCGCCGGAGTCCGTAGCGTCGGGTTCCTGCAAAGTCAAACCGAGTACACCTACCAACTCACGTAAAGTTGCTTGAGCCTCGCCGATGTTGGATCGCTGCGCCTGTTGAGTGAAGATCTCCCTGGTCAAGTCGAAGATCGCAGCCAACGCTCGAGGTGTGTTGAGATCGTCATCCATCGCTTCGATAAAGCGCTGCTTGATGTGATCCGCATCGTAAACGTCGCCTGAATCCGCACCCAGGTTTTCAATTTCTGTGGCTTGCCGTAGCCTACGCACCGCTCGTTCGGCAGCGACCAAGTTTTCCTCGTCGTAAGTTGCTGGGCTCCGATAGTGGCTTTGGCAGATCCATAACCGAATCGCATCGTTCGAATGGGATTCGAGAGCCTGGCGGACAGTTACGACGTTCCCGAGCGATTTCGACATCTTCTCGTCACCGCGCATCCTAAGCAAACCGTTGTGAACCCAGAATCGTGCGAACGGGACGACGCCAGTCGCCGATTCAGATTGCGCCACTTCGTTCTCGTGGTGAGGGAAGACGAGATCTAACCCGCCACCGTGGATATCGACTTGGTCTCCGAGATGGCGCCGCGCCATCGCGCTGCACTCGATGTGCCATCCCGGTCTACCAGGTCCCCAGGGGCTTTCCCAAGACGGTTCGCCGGGCTTCCAAGCCTTCCATAATGCGAAGTCTTCGGGATTTTCTTTGAGGAGATCAGGCTCCAACCGCGCCAATTCAGCGTACCCGTCGACTGTGCGGCCGCTTAAATTGCCGTACCGCTCGTTTCGGCGTACGCGGTAGTAAACCGAGCCTCCAGCTTCGTAAGCAGCACCAGATTCCACGAGTTCGGCTATGAGACCGATGATTCCTTCCATCTCCTCTGTAACACGCGGGTGGACGTCTGCCCTTTTTACATTCAGGCCATCCATCGCTTCGAAGAACGAATCAACGTGTTCCTGCGTCAGATCGAACCAATCGATGTCGTTTTCAGCCGCGCGATCGATGATCTTGTCATCCACATCAGTGAAGTTCTGCACACGTTTCACGTTTATTCCGCGGTACTGCATGTACGACTGCAAGACGTCGAACACAACCGTGGACAGAGCGTGTCCCAAGTGGGGCTCGTCATATGTCGTGACACCGCACACATACATCCGAACAGGGTCAGATATCTGCTTGAACTCTTCTTTTCGGCGCGTGAGTGTGTTGTAGAGCTGCATTGTGTCGGGTTTTTTGGTTCGTGGATACCGGAGATTCTAAACTCGCACCGTTTCACCTACGAAGCGTTGCAATCGCCTGCGCGGCGATCCCTTCTCCTGCACCAATCGCGCCTACCTCGTCCGTCGATGTGATTTTGACGTTGATTCGGTCCGTTCCGGCACCCGCTGCCCCCGCAATGTTCGACTCGAATTGCCGAACATGCTGTGCCAGCCTTGGACGTTGCGCGATGACCGTCGCGTCAAGATGATCAACGTGCCAACCAAGCGACTTGGCTTTCTCAGTTGCCTCTGCGACGAACGATCCGCTGTCAACTCCTGCGTATCGAGGATCGTTCGACGGGAAATTGCCACCGAGATCGCCCAGTCCCGCCGCGCCCAGAATCGCACTCGCCACAGCATGCATCAACACGTCCCCGTCCGAATGACCTTGCAGGTGCATATCGAAATCGATCGCTAACCCGCCTAGCTTGAGCGGACCGCCATCAACGAGTTTGTGTCCATCGAATCCAATGCCGTACCGCTGATCAGAATCGTTGTTGTCATCCAAAGCGATGGCGCGAGCGATTGCGATGTCGGATGGCGTCGTGAGCTTGATGTTGCGGTAATCACCTTCGAATGTGCCCACCAACCCACCAGCGACTTCAACCATTGAAGCGTCATCGGTTACATCATCAGTAACCGTTTCATGTGCGGCGATTAGGATTTCGGTTCGGAAAATCTGCGGAGTTTGAACAGCGAATAACGAGGATCGATCGGGAGTATCAGAGACGATCCCATGTTCAATTCGCTTGACGGTGTCTGTTAATGGAACGACTGGGATCGCGGCTCCGACGCGTTGGGCTACGGCCAATCCCCTATCCAGCATTTGTCGATCGATAAAAGGTCGGGCCGCATCATGAACAGCGACAAATTCCGATCCATTCGAAATTCGTTCGATTTGATCGAGACCTCGCCGAACCGAGTCTTGTCTGCGCTCACCACCTGATACGACTTCAATTCGCTTTGAAAACCGGCGAGATTCGATGTCGTGCCGAATCGTTTCGATTTTAGATTCTTGAGTGACGACCACGACGCATTCAACGGAATCGCATTCGTCGAACACTTCCAACGAATGCCACATTACCGACTTATCGCCGATCTCCAGATCGAGTTTGTCGACACCTCCCATGCGCGCCGAACTGCCTGCGGCAAGGAGAACAACCGACATCACAGCCGATGTGCTCAGATTTTGATCAGAGGAGGGCAGGATTGCGATCCCGGCAGAGGATGAATTGGTTTCGGTTTGGTGAATCCGTCAATACGCGCTTCGTAAGGTCCGTCCACCAATTATCACAGTGGCCAGTTGAATTCGTAGAACGTCTTCAGCCAATCGATCCCTTGGCGGCATGCGTATGCCATTAACGTCAATCGGATAGCCTTGCCCGCGAGTATGTAGACCAAAAACTTCCGGAACGGATAGTTCAACGCTCCCGCTGCGATTCCCGCCAAGTCGAAGAATGGCGTTGGAATGATCGAAAGGAGAAACAGGGTTATCCCACCTCTGCGTTCCATCAGATCGTGGATTTTCGGATACCAGCGCAGATTCGTTACTGCATTGTGGCCC
Organism: Dehalococcoidia bacterium; assembly: GCA_965204425.1. Taxonomy (GTDB): domain Bacteria; phylum Chloroflexota; class Dehalococcoidia; order Lucifugimonadales; family Lucifugimonadaceae; genus Bin127. The sequence continues at coordinate 596,327 of OZ241990.1, read as the reverse complement.
GCGAAACCGGCTAGATACGCCGTGGTCTCGCCGATAGTGGCTCCCGCTGCTCCCACCAATCCGATGAGGATCAGATTCAAACCAAATGATGACTCGGCAGCCACACACGCAGCCAATACCCCGGGCAACGGCAATATGATGGTCGCCGCACCGATCAGGTTCAGGTAGAACGTTGCCAGATAACCCGCATCGCTGACGTGCAGATATCCGCCAATCGACAGAACGACGCCGACGATGGTTGAACCGATTACGACAGTCCAAATGCCCGCTTGGACCCATTTGGGATGTTTGGACAGTAATCCGAGTAATGACTCGCCGATACCACCAGATGGCTTCCCATCTGAACTGACGGTTTCGACGGTCAATTTGTCGACCGTTAGTTCGTCGTCTCTTGCCATCAACCCGAGGTGGCCAACCCGGCGATAGTAAGGATATCCGGGTTAGGCCAATCCTCGATTATTGTAATCGGGCGATCTATTCACACCGTGATTAAATCGCCAGATTCCGATGCCGTTTCAAACAAATCAATTTCGACGGTTTTGAACAATACTTGATCATCTGTAACGTCGATTACTACGTGCGTCCCGTTACTAATATCACCTTTAATGAGTTCAAGGGCCAGTGGCGATTCGATGTGTCGTTGGATCGCTCTAGCCATCGGTCGAGCACCCATCCACGTGTCGTAACCACGCCCGGCCACCCATCCTTTCGCTTCGTCCGTCAATTCAATCGTGATACCTCTGTCCTCCAGCCGATCTTCGACCTGGCGAATGAACTTAGTAACGATCTGATCGATCTCAGATCTACCCAGCGCATCGAATACCACAATCTCGTCGATGCGGTTCAAAAACTCTGGTGCGAATCTCGAGTTCAGCGCAGTTTGATGTCGATCCGTCAGCCCCGGAGAATCGAAACCGTTAGTCCGAGATTCGTCGCGACCGATCCCGAATCCGAGTTCACCGCGTCGTTGATCCGCAGTCCCGAGGTTGCTGGTCATGATGATGATGGTGTTGGTGAAGTCGACCGTGCGTCCGTGTCCGTCGGTCAATCTGCCATCATCGAAGATCTGCAACATGCTGTCGTAGATATTCGAGTGCGCCTTTTCGATTTCGTCCAAGAGAATTACGGAGTATGGGCGGCGGCGAACTGCCTCCGTCAGTTGACCAGCGTCGTCGTATCCGATATATCCAGGGGGAGCGCCGATCATTCTCGAAATCGAATGACGTTCTTCGAATTCGGACATATCCAATCGGATCATGTGGTTCGGGTCGTCGAACATGAACTCAGCTAACGCTTTCGCCAACTCAGTCTTGCCAACACCAGTCGGACCCATAAACAGGAATACGCCCGTCGGGCGGCTCGCGTCCTTTAGTCCAATTCGACCGCGGCGAACCGCGTCAGCGAGCGTGCCAACTGCTCTGTCCTGCCCTATTACTCGTTCGTGGAGACGATCCTCAAGCTTGAGCAGTTTGTCGACTTCTTCTTCGACTAGTTGATCAAGAGGAACACCTATCCGCTCAGAAATCAATGCCGCGATGTCTGCCTCATCAATAAGCAGTGGCTCGGGTTCCATCTGCTCGCCGTTTTCATCGACAGCGACGACGGGCGCACGTTCGATACGCGCCTTCGCAGCAGCTTCGTCAATCAAGTCGACAGCTTTGTCCGGCAATTGACGATCTGTGATGTAACGGTCGCTTAGCCGAGCCGCTGCCTTCAACGCGTCATCGGTCAATTCGACGCGGTGATGCGCTTCGTAGTTCTTGCGGAGGGCCTTCAACATCTCGACCGCAGAATCCTCATTTGGCTCTTCGACCCAGATCGGCGTGAATCTACGTTCGAGCGCGGAGTCTTTCTCAATGAAGCGCCGATACTCTTCTGGCGTCGTCGCTCCCACTACTTGAAGCTCTCCCCGAGCAAGTGCGGGTTTCATCATGTTCGCTGCGTCCAGCGAACCATCGCTTCCTGTTCCGGCGCCGACCATGGAATGCAACTCATCTACGAAAAGTATGATCTCCCCTGCTGACGCTTGAGCTTCATCGATGACGCCCTTTAGACGCTCTTCGAATTCGCCGCGGAATTTCGCACCTGCGAGTAGGACGCCGATGCTGAGGGCCAACACGCGTTTCCCGGCCAGCATCGATGGCACATCGCCACTCACGAGCATCAACGCCAATCCTTCTACAATGGCGGTCTTACCCACTCCTGCGTCGCCAATCAGGACTGGATTGTTCTTGCTGCGTCGCGTCAGCGTCTGCATCACTCGCTTGATTTCTGGATCTCGACCGACGATGGGGTCTAGCTTCCCTTCACGAGCGAGTTGTGTCAGATCGGTCGTGTATTTCCGCAGGATCCCATAAGCCTGCTCAGCATCGGGTGACGTGACACGCGCTGCGCCTCGTACCTGGTGAACGGCGACATAAACGCGATCCGAGGTGATGCGATGCTTAGCAAGGAGTTTGGCCAATTCGCCGTCCGCCTCTTCCACGATCGCGATCAACAAGTGGTCAACACTCATCAAATCGTCGCGGAACGTCTTCCGCTGGATCGACTGAGCCTTGATCATCACGTTGTCCGCTCGCGGCGTGGGATAAATCTGGACCTGGTTGCCGCGGACGCGCGGAATACCTCTGGGTTTGAGTTCAAGAAGCCTTGAGACATCGGTGCGCAGGTTCTCAGAATCTATTTCTAGGTTCGACAGAATTTCAGTTATTGGACCTTCGTTCGCATCCGCCATCGCAATCAAGATGTGCTCGACGTCCAGTTGAACGTCCTTGTGTTGAACGGCGATCTGGAATGCCGCCTGAATGATGGCCCGGGCGCCGTGAGTGAAGTTTTCGGGTGAAATCGTCATCTTTTTCCTTGTTCGTCGAGTGACACATCAACCTATCGAAAGGCGATTGTAGGTGTTCGATTGATGTGTGTCTTGATCCTTATTGTAACACCTTGGCAATGAAACTTGATATTAAGCGTATCTAGTTTTATCATTGACACCATGTAAGTGATCACAATCCAAGAACAAGGAGAAATACATGACATCACTGACCCGTTGGAACCGCTTCCCTCGCACCGTTGGTTGGCCGTTAGATTTCTGGGCCGATCACACACCTGTGAAGGTCCGTTCCAACACCCCGTTCCGTCTCGGCGTGGACGTGATCCAGAACGCAGACAACTACACCATCGAGGCGTCGCTACCCGGATACAACGTCGATGATATCGATGTGACTGTAGACGATGGCGTCTTGAAGATCGCAGCGACGCAGTCCACAGAAGAGACGAATGAAGACGGTCGTTATCTGGTTCGCGAGCGCCGATCAGGCAAGTTCTATCGGGCTCTACGTATCCCTGATGGCGTCGACATCGACGGTGCCAAAACCGGTTACCAGGACGGAGTCCTGAAGATCGAGCTGCCAAAGAACGAAACAGGACAGCCCAAGCGATTAGCAATCGCAGCCTAAACTCGCAGCAACAAACCTCCATTGACGATGACGCCCTGCTAAATTGCGGGGCGTCGTCGCGTTGGCGACTAAAATGATGGCGTTTTGTTGCGTAATATTGATATTGCGTATCACTATTTCTACTCAAATGCCGGCTATTACAGAACGCACCCAACTACCTGCTTTTTTCGATCGATACCAACCTGTGATCGATCGAGCGCTGCGAACTGAATTAGAGAATCACACGTCCGAACTAAGCGACATTCACCGTTATCACATGGGTTGGGCGGACGAATGTGGTTCGACCATCCTCGCCACCGAGGGCAAGCGACTCAGGCCCACTATAGCCTTGCTCGGGGCTAACGCTGCCGACGGCGATATTAGACGCGCATTGCCGATCGCCACCGCGCTCGAGTACGTTCACAACTTCTCGTTAATCCACGACGACATTGAAGATCGTGATCGGTTTCGACATCATCGTCAGACGATTTGGGTTGTCTGGGGCGACCCGACAGCGATTATTTCAGGCAATACGATGTTGAAGGTCGCTGATCGATGCGCCACGCGGTTGTTAGAAGTTGGAGTTGATCTCGACAAAAGCACCGTGGCACAACACCTAATCACCGACGCCTACATGCGGATGATTGAGGGTCAATACATGGATATTTCGTTCGAGCAGCGCGATGCCGTCTCGATCGAAGAATATCTCGCAATGATCGAGCGCAAAACGGGCGCTTTGATAGAGACCAGCCTGTACGCCGGGGCCTTGGTGGCTGCGGATGGTGACGGCGACTCAACGATTTCCGAAGGGTTAAGAAACGTCGGATACCAGTTCGGGAGGCTATTTCAGATCCGTGACGACATACTGGGAGTCTGGGGCAGTGATGAAACCGGCAAACCCGTATGTGGCGACATCTACAACAAGAAAAAGTCCCTTCCCGCGGTTCATGCCATCGCCGCATCGACGGGCATCGCATACGAAAGAATACGGTCGATTTACCAGAAACCCGAACTCGACGGCCATGATGTCGAGGACGTCCTCCAGATCATGGCTGATCAAGAAACCTATGAATTCTGTGACGCGATGTCGAAAAAACACTGGTCAGCCGCTGCCGAAATCATCGATGGCATCGACATCGACCACGAGATCCGCAATGACTTTATCGAGTTAGGCGAATTTCTCGTCGAACGTAGTTCATGATCTTTGCAATATGCCGCGGTCGAGGCGGGCCTCCATATGAATGCAGCAACACATCTCACCGGCAACGCTCCGGACATCCCTTCGGCCTACGAGGCTTGTCGTCGACTAGCGAACAGCAGCTACGAGAACTTCAACGTAGGGAGCCGCTTTGTCAGACGCCAAATTCGCCCCCACTTCTACTCCATCTACGCTTTCTGCCGGTTGGTCGACGACCTAGGTGACGAGGTTGAAGGGGATCGTCTCGGCTTGTTGGATCGTTGGGACGAGGAATTGATGCTGTGCTATGACGGGGAACCTAATCTGGTGTGGTTTCAAGCATTGCAGCATACGATTCGCGAATTCGATATCCCTCCCAAGCCATTCCAACGCTTGATTGAGGCCAATCGCCGCGATCAGCGGTACACCGAATACGAAGACTTCGAAGCGTTGAAAGAGTACTGCACCTATTCGGCAACGCCGGTTGGCCACCTCGTCCTCTACGTCGTTGGTCGTTACTCGAATCAAACAGCAGCGCTTTCGGACCAAACATGCATCGCATTACAGCTAGCCAATTTTTGGCAAGATGTTGTGCGCGATTTTGCCAAAGGGCGTGTTTACATTCCGAAAGCCGACCTTGCGCATTACGGCGTCGACGTTTCGACGATACGCGACCGGACCCCTACCGATGCGTTTCGCGAGTTGATGAAGTTTCAGGTCGAACGCACTCGCGAGATGTTCAAAGTCGGCAACGAACTTTACGGTCATCTCCGCCGAGATTTCAAGCTTGAATTCGCGGCGATCACCGCCGGTGGCCTGTCTGTGCTCGACTCCATTGAAGGTCTCGATTACGACACACTTACTGTTCGCCCTACCGTTACTCGGTCGAGAAAGCTCCGGATTATGGCGAGCATTATCGCAAGGAAAACGTTGGGAATGACTCCCGTGCCTGAAAAGGCGTTTCTGGCGGTTGGTGAGCGATAAAAGTGTGATTGAACGCAGAATCTGCATGAGAAAGCCCACAGACAAAGAGATCAAGGTCGCATATAAAGAATGTGCTCGCTTGACACGCGCTGCGAGTTCAAACTTTTACGTCAGCTTTTTATCGCTCCCTCGCGAATTGCGACAAGCGATTTACGCCACTTACGCCTTTTGCCGGTTGTGCGACGACATCGTTGACGAACCCGCCTCAGACCGTGATCCGAGCACCGAATTGGACGTCGTTCAATCGGCTTTAAACGATGCTGCTAGTACACGGTACGCGGGTGATCCGATCTTCACTGCCGTGGATCACGCGGTTGACCGATTCGGATTAGACAAGAAGTACTTCGAAGACGTCATCGATGGATGTCGGATGGACATCGGTACGGATCGCTACGAATCCTTCGACGACCTTAGTGTGTACTGTCGCCGTGTCGCAAGTGCTGTCGGAATCATCTGCATCAGCATCTTCGGTCACACCGATCGAGTGGCAATCAAATACGCCAATGATCTCGGCATCGCCTTTCAATTGACCAACATCCTTCGCGACATCCGCGAAGACTACGCCAACGGACGCGTCTACCTGCCGCAAGACGAACTGCGCAAATTTAATGTTGACGAAACCGAGTTCGCTGGTGGGGATGCGACTCACAATTTCCGAGCATTGATGAAGTACCAATTGGAACGAGCCCGCAGTTACTACGAGAGCGGTGAACGCGTAATCCCATTGGCGATCCGAGGACGACAGTGCCTCGAACTGATGAGCGGGTTCTACTCGAAAATCCTCGACAAGATCGAGCAGAGCGAAGAAGATGTGCTTTCGCGACGCGTCAGCTTGTCGACCTCTGAAAAGCTGTCGATCACCTTGGGAACCGGCTGGCGGTGGGCATTGCGGTCCGTGAAACTCTGAAACCTGAAGTTCAGATTTGGCTGAAAAAGACGTCATCGTATTGGGCGGTGGGCTCGCAGGGATTGCGGCCTCGGTTCGATTACTGCAAAACGGAGTTTCACCTACGCTGATCGAACGACGGCCGTTCCTAGGCGGGCGTGCATTCTCGTTCATCGATCGCGACACCAACGAAGAGATCGATAACGGTCAGCACGTGATCCTGGGTGTGTGCCACGAATTCCTGGATCTTCTCGATGTTTTGGGTACTCGTGATGACATCGAACTCGGAAGCACCTTAGATGTGCCCGTTTCCTTCCAAGGCTCGGTGTCTTCCTTAAAGGCGAGCAGGCTGATCGGCAACATTGCCGCGCTGGTCAGGTACAGGCACTTAAGCATTAGAGATCGAATCTTGGTCGCTCGGATGATGTTCACGATCAAGTTGTCACGTCCCGACCAAAGTGAAACCGACCAAAGGAAACGAGTTTCATTCGCTCGTTGGTTGCGCGACCACGGTCAATCTGAGGCTGCAGTAACGCGCTTCTGGTCCCTATTCATTCTTCCGGTATTCAATTGCCGTATCGAAGACGTGACTGCCCACGAAGCGATTCAGTTCATCAGTGTCGCGCTGTTAGGGCCGACCGACTACGCCGCAATCGGTTACCCCAAGATGGGACTCTCCACTTTGATCGGAAAGCCGGCCGAGGCGTTCTTGAGGTCGAAAGGCGCAGATCTCTTAACCAACGTCCGTGTCGAGTCGTTGAATCTAGACGACGATGAAGTCGAAGTTCGTCTCTCGGACGGAACGACATTGACCACAAAAACTGTGGTGTCCTGTCTGCCACCGAACGCGTTGGCGAGGGTCCTGCCAGACCATGATCCAGATATAGCGGGGATCAGATCGACGCTCGAAGCATTTGAATACTCCCCTATCGTCGCAGTTCATCTTTGGTACGAGCGGCCGATCATGAGCGAGAGTCTCACAGCATTTGTCGATCAGGGTCTCCAATGGGTGTTTAACGACTCCGCACTACGGGGCAAGACTTCAGATGACGCGCAACACATCGTCATTTCACTCAGCAGCGCGGATGAGTGGGCCGCTCTTTCCAAAGATGCGATATTGCATCGAATTCAAGAGAAGATCCAGACTGTATTCCCTGATGCCAGAGGCAATAACTTGGTTAATTCCGCCGTCGTGAAAACTCCGGAAGCCACAATCAAGATCGCACCCCAGTCGGATGCACACCGGATCGGCCCATCGACGGGTCGACCCAGCTTGTTTTTGGCGGGTGATTGGACCGACACCTCATTACCTGCAACCATGGAAGGCGCGGTTCAGAGCGGCAATCTCGCCGCATCCATGGCCCTCGACGTTTTGGGCTCACGTGGCGCATAACGCGGGAGATTCCTCAAACTGAACTGCGGAATCGGTCAGGTTTATAATCGGATTCCAGCCCTGTTTCGGGCTTCCCATCGAATACCAAACCGCTTCTCTAGATTGAATCGCGACGAATTTGACGCAGTAGACCGCGAGGTGATGAACATCTTGCAGTCCGACTTCCCGCTAGTTCGGGAACCGTTCACGGAAATCGGCAATCGTTGCGGAATCCGGGAATCTGAGGTGATAGATCGGGTACGGATCCTCAAACGCAAGAATGTCGTCAGGCAGATCGGCGCGATATTCGATACGAGGCGGCTAGGCTACACATCTACTCTCGTCGCGATGCGTTTTTCGGATGAGGACTTGGATCGCGGCGCACAGATCCTCAACGCCCATCCCGGAATCAGCCACAACTACGCCCGAGACGGCGAGTTCAATCTGTGGTTCACGTTGGCATTGCCGCCGGGCAAGGATATCAGCCAGGAAGTTGACAAACTCACGCGACTATGCGGAGCCGAGACTGCACGTCTATTGCCCACGATCCGTTTCTTCAAGATCGGCGTCAACTTCGACATGGTGAACAACGTTTCAAATGCGACGAGTTATTTCGTTCCCGACGCCCAATTCGCTAACGGATCGAAAAATGGCACAACCGCCAACGTACCGACTGCAGCAACTGACTTAACCGACCAAGACATCGAATTCGTGCGGGAACTTCAAGATGATCTTCCGCTCGTATCTCGTCCGTTCGATGGAATGGCGGATCGATTGGGCATGACGGTGGCTGAACTCTTCAGCAAGTGCGACCAGATGGTTGATCGTCGCTTGATGCGTCGATATGCGGCCGTCCTGCACCACCGGCGCGCCGGCTTTTCCGCCAACGCAATGGCGGTGTGGAATGTGCCAGAGGAACGATCCATCGAGGTCGGTCAAACGATGGCGCAGCACCCGGCCGTAACCCACTGTTACGAACGACCCCGTTACGCTGATTGGCGGTTCTCCCATTTCACCATGATCCACGCGGTCACGCGAGACGAATGCGAAGACATTGCCGCTGCGATCGCGGCCGACACCGAGTTGGACGACTACCAACTCCTCTACAGCCACCGCGAATACAAGAAGACACGAGTGCGTTACTTCGTCGACGACGAGGTCGATGTCGAACGCGCCGCGTTGTCGCTGAGGTAGATCCGACGTGCCCCGATACTACGGCGTTTTCGTCGACGTCCAAGACCGTCATTGCCTCGTTTTTGGCGGCGATCCGCACGAAGGCGAACGCAAAGTCAAATATCTGCTCGAATGTGGTGCCAACGTCACACTCTTCAGTCCGGTAACCGAAACTTCGGTGAACCTGAAGTCGATGGCTGATTCCAGTGAAATTGGATGGGTCAAACGTCGTTACCAAAACGGTGACTTGGCGGGTGCTTGGGTCGTGATCGTCGCTGACACCTCTGATCCTGACATCAACGACGCGATTTCCACGGAAGCTGCGGAACGAAACATCCTGCTCAACGTCATGGATGTCACGCGTCTTTGCACATTCATCGCGCCAGCACTGATCCAACGACAGGACGTTACTGTGGCAGTCTCGACTGCCGGTACGAGCCCTGCCCTCGCGCGCCGACTGCGAGAGCGGATTTCGGACCACGATTACTGCCAATGCCTCCAATGGGCTGATATGGGGCCGATGCTGGCCGATGTCCGAAAAGACGTGCGATCGCGCGAGTTGCCGGTCACGCCCGACGATTGGGCGCAGTCGATTACAGACGAGATGCTGAAAGCGTTCCAACACGGCGATCCCGAATCCGCGCGACAGATGCTCGTCGACGCGCTCGAAGAACGCGCGGCACTCAATAATCAGACTTAAAATCCTAACCATGACCGGTTTGGGTGGAAAGTTAGTTCTCGGTTGTCGCAACAGTCGTTTGGCAATTGCGCAAACGAATGAAGTCGCTGTTGCGCTCAAGTCTCACTTCGAAAACCTCGAGACTGAAATCTCGCTAATTGAAACGAGTGGGGATGCTAGATCCGACATCGCCGTTTCCGAAATTGGGGTTGGGGTTTTCGTAAAAGAGATCGAAGCGGCATTGCTCCGCGGCGAAATCGATGTCGCAGTCCACAGCTTGAAGGATCTGCCTTCCGTAATTCCTGAAGGATTGACGATCGCGGGCGTTCCGTACCGAGAAGACCCACGCGATGCGGTCATCAGTAAAAACGGACAAGGATTGTCGCAGTTGTCAACGGGATCGATTGTGGCGACGGGAAGCGCACGACGACGGGCACTGATAAACGTCGAGCGTGACGATTTGATCCTCAAACCAATCCGCGGAAATGTGACCACTCGGATTCAAATGCTCGATGACGAAGACTCCGTTATCGATGCTTTGGTTCTCGCTGCGGCAGGGTTGAAACGCATCAAAATGGCCGATCGAGTTTCGGAATATCTAAGCTGCATGTCGTTCGTCGCCGCCCCCGGCCAAGGCGCGTTGGCTTTGCAGACACGATCCGACGACGCGAGGTCAAGGGATATGTGCGCAGCAATCGAGCATGAAGCGACGAGAATTTCCGTTGATGCTGAACGCGCATTTATCGCCGAAATTGGTGGCGGTTGCAGCGCGCCGATCGGCGCTCACGCACGCGTCGACGACGACGTGATCACTCTCGCGGTCATGGTCTCTGACCCTTCGGGTGTCAACTTGAAGCGCAGCGGAGGAACGTCGAAAGTCGGTGAAGGTATCGAGCTTGCGAAGCGCCTAGCGGCAGATCTAATCAACCAGGGGGCTCGAGAACTTTTGCCTCGGTTGGCAGCTAGTTCGCGCATGTAATGACCAAATCTGGCACTGTTTACTTGGTCGGAGCTGGACCGGGAGATCCCGGGCTAATCACGGTCAAGGGTCTCGAAGCACTTCACCGTTCGGACGTCGTGATCTACGATCGCCTAGCACCACCGGAACTGCTTCGACAGGTTAAAACCGGAGCCGAATTAATTTCGGCTGCGAAGTCTCCGGGGTCCGTCGCGTTAACACAATCCGAAATCAACGGACTATTGATTGATCGTGCCCGTCGGGGCAAAACAGTGTGTCGGCTAAAAGGAGGCGACCCGTTTGTTTTCGGTCGTGGTGGAGAAGAGGCACTCGCGTTGGCACAGGCGAATGTGACTTTCGAGGTGATTCCAGGGATAACTTCGGCGATCGGTGCCGCGGCATATGCCGGCATCCCAGTCACGCATCGAGGCATGGCATCGTCCGTTACCGTCGTTACCGGCAGCGAGATGCAAGATCTGCCCAACTCCCGAGTCGATTGGGATGCAATCGCAAAAACCGGGGGCACTGTGGTTGTGTTGATGGGCGCATCGAAAATCGCTGAGATCGCGACCACGTTGATCTCGTGCGGACGTCGTCCCGATGAACCGGTCGCCGCGATTTACCGCGGAACGTCAACTCAACAGCGAACCGCGATCGGCACGCTTGCCAACATCGCATCAAACATTCAACGGGAAGGACTTACATCTCCTATAGGCCTCGTGATCGGCGACGTGGTGTCGCTGCGTGACCAAATTGCTTGGTTCGACACGCTGCCGCTATTCGGCAAACGAATTCTGGTGACGCGCGCCCGCAGTCAAGCCAGTAGGCTCGCTTCAGGACTGAAGCAACTCGGAGCAACGGTTGTCGAATGCCCGGTTATCCGATCAGTGCCTGCCGAAGACACGACGCCTCTCGATTCAGCGATACGCCGATTGCACGACTTCGAATGGGTGGCATTTGCCAGCCCGAACGGCGTCCATCAAACATTCGACCGCGTACGGATGAAGGGTTTAGACGCACGGGCTTTGGCAGGATGCAAAATCGCAGCGGTGGGACCTGCGACCGTGCTGGCATTGAAGGATCAAGGGATCAATGCCGATCTGGTTCCTGATACCTTTACTGCCGAAGGTCTTGTAGCCGCGTTCCGATCAGCCGACGAGAAACCTAAATCGGCCGTCGTGTTCAGGTCAGACATCGGGCGTGAAACGATTTCTAGAGGTCTACGCGATCTCGGTGCGGAAGTGACTGATGTTGCAGCTTACCGAACCGTGTTGGCGGAAGATTCAGCTGAGATCGCTAACCAGGCGTTCAAAGACGGAATCGACGTAGTGACGTTCACCAGCTCGTCTACCGTCAAAAACCTGCGGCAACTGCTCGACGGAAATGTAACCCCAATTAACAACAGCGTAGTAGTCTGCATGGGACCAGTGACCGATGCCACTGCCCAGTCTTTCTCGATGCGTGTGGACATCATCCCCAAGGAACAGTCGATCGAAGGCATCGTCACGGCAATACGCGAACACTACGAAAACGACAATTGAACCGATATGCCGTCTACTGCCCTGCCAGAGTTTCAGCGCTTCAGACCGCTACGAAGCGATGCGGCTAAACGGTCATCGAACGCAGAGACACGTCTTGATGGTTCCGAATTTGTCTACCCCATGTTCGTGATCAATGGAACGAACAAGCGCGAACCGGTTCCGTCAATGCCTGGAATATCGCGCGTGACCGTCGATGAGGCTATGCGTGAAGCGGAACGTGCTCTTCAGGCAGGAATACGCCGATTTCTGTTCTTCGGCATCCCCGACGAAAAAGACGCTATCGGTTCGCGCGCTTGGTCCGATCAAGAAGCTGTCCAACGCACCGTCGCCGAAATGAAAAATCGTTTCCCCGACGCTGTCACGATCACCGACGTTTGTCTGTGCGAGTACACCGATCACGGACATTGCGGGCAGCTCACTGATGAGGGTGAGGTTGACAACGACGCGACTTTGCCTCTCCTCGCGAAAACCGCTGTTTCTCACGCGGACGCTGGTGCGCAGATAGTCGCACCTTCGGCAATGATGGACGGTCAGGTCGCGGCCATCAGAGCGTCGCTGGACGCTGCCGGCCACCACAACACTAAGATCCTCGGATACTCGGCAAAATATGCGTCGGCGTTCTACGGTCCGTTCCGGGATGCAGCAGATTCGGCACCTAGTTTCGGGGACCGACGCAGTTACCAGATGGCTCCGAGCCAGCGTGAAGAGGCCATGAATGAGATTGCAGCCGACATCTCAGAAGGTGCCGACTTCATCATGGTGAAACCAGCGCTTTCGTATCTGGATGTGATCTCATCGGCGAAGGACAATTTCCCAGGGCACACCCTCTACGCCTACAACGTCAGCGGAGAATTTTCGATGATCCATGCCGCAGCTGCGAATGGTTGGATCGACTTGAAAACCAGCGCGATGGAGGCATTATTAAGCATCAAACGCGCTGGAGCCGACAAGATCATCAGCTACTTCGCTATCGATGTGGCGCGATGGATTCAGGAAGACGGTTCGTGAATCTCATCAATCTCCGTTCCGGTGGCTCCGTTGGCTCTTCATTGATCTGGGCCTGCATGGCAGAAACCCTCGGAACTTTCATTCTCGTCCTGTTCGGAATCGGCTCCGTCGCCGCCGCGGTTTACACGGGGGCGCAAGTCGGCCTGTGGCAAGTCGCGGCGGTTTGGGGATTCGGTGTAACGATTGCAATCTACATCAGCAGCGGGGTCTCCGGCGCACACCTCAATCCTGCCGTTAGCCTAGCTTTCGCCATCTTCCGCAGTGATCAATTTCCGATCAATCGGTTGTTCGCCTATTGGGGCTCGCAACTCGTGGGCGCGATCATCGCAGGGGTGTTGGTGCTGATCCTGTTCAACCCTTTCATTGACCGCTACGAAGCCGAACAAGAAATCACTCGGGGTGAAATCGGCAGTGAGAAATCGGCGATGGCGTTTGGCGAATACTTCCCAAATCCTGCGTTATTCGACACGATGACATTCTCCATATCGCCGATACACGCTTTCGCCGTCGAAGCGTTTGGGACGGCGATCCTTGTGTTGGTGATCTTCGCCTTGACAGATAAACGCAACGCCGGCATTCCGACCAATGGAATGGTACCGTTTTTCATCGGATTCACAGTTGCCGCGTTGATAAGCCTGTTTGCGCCGATAACCCAAGCAGGTTGGAACCCGGCGCGTGATTTCGGACCGCGTATCGTCGCCTGGTTCGCAGGTTGGGGCGAAATCGCGATCCCTGGACCTGAAGCTGGTTTCTGGGTTTACATCTTGGGACCATTGGTAGGCGCTCCGATTGGCGCGCTACTATTCAAACTGGTGATTGAACCTGGATTGCCAGACGGCGAAAAGGAAATCGCTGAGATAACGAGGAGCCGATATGAGTGAGGAACGGATCGACGTCTTATTCGTCTGCACTCATAACGCAGGCCGCAGCGTGATTGCCAAGACACTGTTCAATGACCGCGCTGTCAAACTTGGTTTAGGTCTACGCGCAGAATCAGCTGGAACGGATCCGAGCGACAACATCAACCCAGATGTGCGTCGAGTGCTCGAATCATTCACGATCGATACTTCAAACGAAGTGCCTAAACTCCTGACCGACGAGATGTTGGAGAATGACCCCAGGATTGTCACGATGGGTTGTGGAGTCGATGCGGGAACTTGCATCTCGGTCAACGTGAGTAGATTGGCAGATTGGGATTTACCTGACCCTTCTAAGATGAGCGACGATGACGAGATCGTTCCGCTCGTTCACGACATCGCCAGACGAACCAACACGTTGATCCAGCAGATGGTTACAGAAGCGGCTGAAAGTCGCTCTGGCTGAGCAATCCTAGCTGGATTCAGTTTCAAGGACAACCCGACCCGCGATGTTCCGTCGTGGAACAGGCCCGAATTCCCTGCTGTCCGTTGACCGACGTCGGTTGTCGCCGAGCAAGATGTATTCGTCGGCTTGCAGTTCCCAGATCCGGTTGATTCGAGGTTGGTTTCCCTCGACAAATGGTTCTTCGATCTCCCGCGCATCGATGAACAATCGACCGCCATGGAGCCGAACCGCTTCGCGTGGAAGTCCGACCACACGCTTGGTCTCCCAGAATCGCTCGCGTTCTGGATGCTCAAACAGCACCACATCCCAACGCTCTGGTTCTCCAACACGATATGCGCGCCGACTCACCCTGACTCTTTGACCATCATGAAGAGTCGGGTGCATGGAGTGTCCGACCACCAGCACCCATTTGCTGGTTAGTCGATCGACGATCTTGCCGGGCGCTTCGATAATCGCTCGCCCGAACCTTTTGAATCCGGCGAACATCGGATTAGTCTATTCTTGATGTTGATATCGAACCAGTTATCGACTATCGCCCTACCTGTCCGTGAGGTGGTCTCGCGGAAACACGAAAGGAACCACAACGATGCTAGGAAGTGTCAAAAGATTAGCTGATCGCCTGTCCCCGTTCGGCGTTGCCCATGCGCACTGCGACATTCCATGTGGGATCTACGACCCGCATGATGCGATTCAAGCGGCCCAAACCTGCATTCGGATGACCGAGCTAATCCTCGAAGCGGGCGACCTGTCGGATGTCTCGGTACGTAACAATCTTATCCGTTACGTCGCTGCCAAGGAAGAACACGCAAAGAAGGCCAAAGACGACATTCTCGTCATCTGGACGGATTACTTCAAACCCGAGCACCTTGAGAAGTACCCGAACCTGCACGAGCAGGTCTGGAACGCTTGCAAACTCGGCAGCCAGGTTAAGCAGGGAGTCGACATGGATGCCGCCGTGGCGTTCAAAGCGGCACTAGAAGAGATTGGCAACATCTTCTGGGAAACCAAGCAGTAGAACGACCTGAAGCAGAACAAAGAAAAACCCGCCTGGATCTAGCGCAAGCGCTTAACGGGTGGGTTTTCTTTTGATTTGCCTTACTCGCCGTTGCTAAAGAATCCGATGTCGTCGGAGATGTATTCCTCTCTAATCGGCGACCAGATATCGAGTGCCGTGCATCCCTCGTCCGTCGCGGTGACTTGATGCGGTACGTTGCCGGGAATCACGTAGTGCTCCCCTGCTGTCAACAACGCTTTTTCATGACCTTCCAGTTCGAACCACGCAGTGCCTTCCAAAACTCGACCGCATTGTTCGTGCGGATGCGAATGCCACGGTACTACCGCGCCGGGTTCAATATCGATGATTCCCATCATGATCCTCTCGCCCCAAATCAATCGGGCGTCAACACCGGGTAGCAGACGACGGCGCTCTACATATTCAGGATCGAAGTAACCCGCATTGCCGTCCGGTGTGCGCGTCTTGTCTACTTTCGTCGTCATGTCGTCAACTCCTGTAGTTCGGACCTATTATCCGTGTGAACCGAGCTTTCGGTCGATCGCCGCTTCTGCGACTGGACTGATGATCTGGCCAACTTCGATGTTGAGCAACGCTGGACCGTTGTGCGCGAATGCTCGTTTGATCGCTGGTTCAAGCTGTTCTACGGTCTCAACGTGTTCGCCGTATGCGCCAAGTCCTTGGGCTACCAGATCGTAACGAGTGCCGCGGGCTAGATCGGTCCACACTGGCCGCCCGTAGATACCTTTCTGAATCTGCCAGTCGATCCCCCAGATTGAGTTGTTGCCCAAGAGGATCTTCACCGGCAGGTTGTGGCGCACCATAGTGTCGAGTTCCATTCCATTGAAACCGAAGGAACCGTCACCGACAGCGACGATGCATTGGGTGTTAGGCAGCGCGGCTTGCGCCCCTAGTCCGTATGCGATGCCAACACCGATCATGCCGAAGCTCGACACGTTGTGGAATCTGAAGGGGCGTTCACGCGGGATCGAGGCTCGCAGGAAATGGCAGTAGTCACCGCCATCGAAGGTGATGTGGGCATCATCTTCCATGTATTTCTGGACAGTCTCACTGACGACCATCGGATGCATTGGGTTGGATGGCGTCGCCAGTTCATACAACTCGGCAAGCCATTCTTCATGAGCACGATGGAGTGATGCAACCCAGTCAGAATGCTTGTCCCATGTCAAACGCTCAGCCTCATCCGCCAACTGCGTGCAAGCTGGGCCCAAGTCGCTAAGAACTGCGACATCTGCTGCTCGTGCTCTACCGATTTCGGCTGGCGAAGGATCAACGACGATCAACTTAGTGCCCGCTCCGAACGGCGGTGTGCCTCCGAACCCGAGCGTGTAGTCCAGACGCTTCCCAAGCATCAACACGACGTCCGCTTCACGGACCATCTG
Organism: Dehalococcoidia bacterium; assembly: GCA_965204425.1. GTDB lineage: Bacteria > Chloroflexota > Dehalococcoidia > Lucifugimonadales > Lucifugimonadaceae > Bin127. The sequence continues at coordinate 579,377 of OZ241990.1, read as the reverse complement.
GGCGGCACGGTTGAGCGGCAGGTATCCCAAGCCGATGCTGTATGGATGAGAATCGGGAATTAGCGCACGCGCCGAATCCTCGGAAACGAAGGGAATGTGTGTCGTTTCAACCAGTCGACGCACTTCATCGGGATCGGCGGTGGCACCTGCTGAAGATCCGGCCATTATCAACGGCCGTTCCGCCGAGTTGAGGAGTCTTGCCGCTTCCCGAACTCTGTCGGTGTCCGCCATCACTCTTGTGGGCGTGCTGTATTCACTGGGGGCGTATCGTTCGAAATCGGCGGCATCTACTTCAGCAGACTGAAAGTCGTGAGGGATCGTCAAGTGAACCGGCCCTTGGCGACCACTCAACGCGGTGCGAAAAGCCAACGAAACGTACTCGGGGATTCGTTGCGGCGACGGAACCTGCCATGCGCCTTTAGTGACGGGAGTGGCGATGCCAACTTGGTCGAACTCCTGCATCGCCCCACGCCCGAGATTCGACGAATCGGCGCTACCCGCAATGTTCACTACCGGTGCTTCGGAATGCAATGCGTTCGGCAACCCGGAGACCGCATTGGCGTGGCCGGGTGTAGTTGATAGTGCTACTGAAGCTCGGCGTAGGATCCTCGCATAGGAATCGGCGGCGTGGACCGCGCCTGATTCGTGCCGCGTGTCGATCATACGGAACGGTTCATCGACCATCCGGTCGAGCATGTCGAGAATGTGATCTCCCGCGATGCCGAATAGCGTATCGACGCCTTCGGCCTTGAGCGAGAGATTCAGCAGGTCGCTACCCGTCAGTTTTTTCACCAAAGCTAGCCAGTTCCTCCGTGTTGGTTTTTCGTGTTCAATTTGTCCATGAAATCCGTCACCGGCATTTCATCCAGCTTCTCTAAATCATCGAATAATTCGAGGATGCGGGTCGCGTATTGGTTTTCACCGAAGGTCTCCGCAACGTTCGCAGCGAACTTTTCGAAGAGGAGCGGGATCGCTTCATCGCGCCTCGAGCGATGACCAATCGGGTACCTGATTTCAACCTCGTCGGTCGAACTCCCATCGTTGAAATGCACCTGAACCGCGTTTGCGATTGAACGGCGCTCCGGATCTAGGTATTCCCGCGAGTAATCCTCGCGTTCGGAAACAATCATCTTTTCTCGCAGCGCGTCAATTCGGTGATCCTGCGAAGCCTCATCCTCGTAATCTTCCGACGTGACATTTCCGTTAATCAATGCCATGGCGCTCATGTATTGGATGCAATGATCGCGATCGGCGGGGTTGTTGAGCGGTCCGCGCTTGTCGATGATCCTGATCGCCGGTTCTTGCGTCTTGATTTCGATTGACTTGATGTCGTCTAACCGCCCAAAGACCTTCGGGTGCAACGCAACACCAGCTTCGACGGCTGTTTGACCGTGAAATTCCGCCGGATACTTCACCTTAAACAGCACGTTCTCCATGACGTAGGAACCGAACGGTCTTTGCAACGTGACTGTCTGACCTCCGAACCACACATCTTGAAATCCATATCTCGGTGCGGTCAATGCCGAATTAACTCCCGGCATTCCACGCATCGCGTACGACGCTAGAGTCACGCCGCGAGATGCTGCGTCTCCGGCTGCCCAAGATTTGCGTGCATTCGTGTTCGGTGCGTGCCGGTAAGTGCGCAGCGTGGCGTCGAGCCAGGCGTGTGAGACTGCGGATGCGACGATATCCTCGTCACCGTTTGAAAGGACAGCCGCTGAGACCGCAGCCGACGCAACTTTGACCAACAGAACGTGGTCGATTCCAACGCGATTGAATGCATTATCTAGGGCTAAAACCCCTTGGATCTCATACGCTCGGACCGCCAGATCGAGGACATCGCGGACCGAGAGTCTGCGCTCGCACATTTGCGATGCCGAGTAGGTGGCGGCAAGTATCGCGCCGAAATTGTCAGACGGATGACCCCATTCGTTGGCCAACCACGTGTCATTAAAGTCGAGCCATCTGATCGCAGAAGTGATCTCGAAAGCTGCTTGTGAAGATGATCTCGAATAAGAGATACCCGGAATCGGAACGTTTCCGTCTCCTTCGTCGGACGCCAGAAAGTCTCGACACGCTGGAAATCCAAGGGCGAGTAATGCGCATCCAATGGAATCCATCAGCGCGAGTCGCGCTGTCCGATACGCCTCATCGCTTCCTATCTCGCCGGACCGACATGCGTACGACGCGATTTCGGCGATTACGTCGTCGTAATGGTCCGCCATCAGCGATCTTTTAACGCGACGTACTCTTGCGCCGGAGGGCCTGTGTATTCAGCGTTCGGTCGAATCAGACTGTTGTCCGCGCGTTGTTCGATCACATGGGAAACCCAACCTGACGTCCGACTCACCGCGAACAACGGAGTGAACATCTCGGTTGGTATGCCGCACAGATGGTAAGCAGTCGCGGAGTAGAAATCGAGATTAGGGTGCAGGCCCTTTTCGCGCATCATCACTTCTTCGATCCGCTCCGAGATGTCGAAGTATGTTGTGTTCGCACTTTCGGATCCGAGTTTTCTCGCGAGCTCTTTGACGATATCTGAACGCGGATCGCCATTTTTATAGACACGATGCCCGAAGCCCATTATCAATCTGCGGGCATCGAGCATGTTTTTGATCGATTTCTCCGCGTCTTGCGGGGTGTCGAATGAGGCGATCAGCTCCATTGCGGCCTCGTTCGCGCCACCGTGCAATGGTCCACGCAATGCACCAATCGCTGCTACGACCGCCGAATACGTGTCAGCCATGGTGCTGGTGACAACTCGGCCGGTGAACGTAGACGCGTTGTATTCGTGCTCGGCGTAAAGGACGAAGATTGTGTCCAGCGCACGTCGCGCGGTCTCGTTGGGTTTCTTGTCGGTGATCAATCTGAGGAAGTGCCCCGCCAAACCGACCTCGTCGGATTGGGTGTCGACGCGCTGTTTGAAATGGGCGTAACGGTGCCAGTAACCAAGCATGGATGTCATCGTGCCCATCAGGCGATCAGCAGCGTAAGGCGCTCCCCTACCATCCTGGCCTTCTGGTTCGAGCGAACCAATCATCGAAGCACCAGTCCGTAACACGTCCATCGGATGTGTGGACATCGGGAGCGATTCCAGCATCGAACAGACATCAGGCGGCAGTTCGCGCAACCTTGCAAGCCGTAGGTTGTAGGCGTCTAGTTCGTTCTGTTTCGGAAGTTTGCCGTATATCAGGAGGTACGCGACCTCCTCAAAAGTCGCGTGTGCTGCTAAATCTCCGATGCTGTAGCCGCGATAGGTTAGACCCGCTCCAGCCTTGCCAACTGTTGATATCGCCGTCTCGCCGACGATTACGCCGGCCAAACCCTTGGCGGTCATTGTCATATTTTTCAGTCCGTCCGTTTGCGCTGTGCGAATAGTTCGTTGATCTTCCGCTCGTAATCGTGGTAACCGATAGTTTCGTATAGCTCGTCTCGCGTCTGCATCGTCTCCACCATCGACTGTTGTGTACCGGAGGCTTTGATTTCAGCGTACACCGCTTCTGCGGCGCGATTCATCGCTCGAAACGCGGACAGTGGGTATAAAGCCATAGCGACCCCCGCTTCAGCGATCTCGTCGGTGGGAAACAGCGGGGTTTTACCAAATTCGGTGAGATTCGCCAAGATCGGCACGTTCGTGCGGTTGGCGAACTCACGATATTGCCACAACTCGGTTACGGCTTCGGCGAAGATTGCATCCGCACCAGCTTCGACGTACGCTTCGCATCGATCCAACGTGCTGTCAAGGTCTTCGTTGGCTAACGCGTCAGTTCGGGCCATGACTATGAAGTCATCGTCGGATTTGGCATCCACCGCGGCTTTGATGCGGTCACACATCTCCTCAGTTTCTACGACCATCTTGCCCGGAAGATGTCCACAACGTTTTTCCTGCACCTGATCCTCGATGTGGATTGCGGCAACTCCGTCTCGTTCCATTTCTCGAACCGTTCGCGCAATCGAAAGTGCTGCTCCCCAACCCGTGTCGCAATCGACAAGCAACGGCAGGTCACACGCCGATTTAACCCGCTCGACATCAATCAAAACATCCGACAGTCCCGTCATGCCGAGATCAGGCAAACCGTATGAAGCAGTCGCGATGCCGCTGCCGGAGAGGTAAATAGCCTTGAAACCCGCCTTTTCCGCCTGAATCGCGGCGTACGCATTAATGACCCCTACGACCTGCAACGGTCGCTCTTGAGCCATGGCGGCATGGAAGTTATTCTGCATTCGTTCGGTTCGGCATTTGGTCAGTTGCGGTTAGTTTACGTTGCGGAACGCGCTCAAGAAAACGGCTGGAGCCACCAGCAGCACGACGATGCCGACTACCAAGCGCAGTCCAGGTGCATCGAATCGGTTCGCCATTCTGGTGCCGATAAACATCCCGATCACCCCGGGAATCCCTACGATCGCGATCAGGTGCCAATCTACGCCACCCTTGAGAAGATGCCCTGCAAACCCAGCAATCCCGACCAACACTGTTATCGCCAAGTTGGTTCCTGCGGCTTTGTGGGGATCCATCCGCATCGCCAACAGTGCCGGCATACGCAGGACACCGAGCGCTAACCCGACAGCACCGCCGACTGCGCCGATCACGAAACCCGCGATTCCTTCGCGGCTGATCTGCTTGAGCGTTAGTTCAATTTCCGCTCCGCCGCCGCCAGTGAAGGCGCGTCGGGTCCGCGCACTGGGGTAGCGTCGGCGCAAGCTCATAAGCCTGATCGACCAAGCGATCAAAAACAGCGCGGACCATGCCATCAGCAACGTCACTACAGCCAGCAACGCCAGCGTCGGAACCATATCGGCAAAGTAACCGCCTATGAAGGCACCGACGATTGCTGGTCCGCCCATCGCTAATACGACGCTCGGTACCACCCGGTTATCCAAAATGGCTTCGAGGGTCCCGATCGTCGAGCCCATCACGCTGATCATGAGGTTGGTTCCAGCGGCTACCAGTGGGTCTACACCGAAGATCGTGAGCATCGGCAAACGAATGACTCCGAGCGCAATCCCCACAACGCCGCCAGTAAGCCCGACGACGAGCGAGATCAACGCCATCAGGGAGAGTTGCCACCCTGCCAAGTCGGTGGTTGCCCCGAGGATCAATTCCATCGCGGTCCTCGGTCGGTTCTGTCAGCTGTGTTGGGTAGTTTCGACGCGTCAACGCGCCGACAGTTGCACTCATCCACACCACAGCGCCCACGGAATCTGGCACTGGGCCTCAGTCCAATTCGCGTTTGGCAACTGTGGTTTGGCTTCAACTCGTGCGGTTTCGGATCTTTTTAGCCCGACACCTCGATCAGCCCAAGGCGATCAAGCAACTCATCGATTTCCTTGAAATGGGCGGCATCGGGTTTGAGCGATGGGCCGCGGGCATAGATGCCGTCTTTGCTGAATACTCCGCGCCGCCACATGATGTATTTGTAGATCCAGTTCGCGAGGCCTTGACCCTGCGCTAACATCCGGATTATCGAAGCGTAATTGTCGAATTCCGCGACCGCTTCGGACTCGTTTCCCGCTTCCCAAAGATTCCAAACGTCGACGAATTTATCGGGCAGTGTCGAACCCGGCATCGTACCAACCGAACCGCGACGCAATTCCTCGATTAGGAACGCTCCTCCCATACCTCCAAAGAGGATGAGGTTCGTTCCGTCGGCCACGAGGCTCTGTGCCTCCGCCATTCTCGGTATCGTCGGTGGTGTCTCCACCTTGATGTAACAAAGGTTTTCATGGCGTTTCGCGCACGCAACCGCCATTCCGGGAGGCACTGGTGCGGTGCTCTGGTCTTGCAAGAAGATCGGGATGGTAACCGCCTCAGCTATTCGGACGAAGTACTCGATGTGTTCGGAAGCTACGGTTGGGATGTAGCTCGTCGGACGGATCATCAACGCGTCCGCTCCGAGCTCTTCTGCGCGTTTTGAGTAGTAGATTGTGGCGTCCGTCCCCTCAGCGCCTGTATTCATCACAACCTTGGCACGACCTTTGGTCGTGTCCACAACCGATTTCAAAACCGCGTCACGCTCGCTCTCAGTGAACTTGAAGACCTCGCTCGCCATGGCGATCCCGATGCCGTGCACGCCTTGATCGATGATCCATTCGACTTGGTTTTCCAGGTCGTCGAACGCTATGTTGCCATCTTTGTCGAACGGCGTTGAGAGTATCGGATAGACGCCCCGCATGGTGAGATCTGGCATTGGAGATTCTCCGTTGAATGGCGGCTTCAAGCCCGCGATGGATTACAGCAATTGATGTTACACAGCGAGTTTGGTTTGGGCGATTGCAAATCAGCCGACGAGAGATGGAACGACGGCGATCAAAACGCCGGCAACCGTCGCGGTTCCGATGACTCCGGCGACGTTGGGCCCCATCGCGTGCATCAACAGGAAGTTCTCGGGGTCTTCATCTTGCCCCATGTCCTGGACCACCCTAGCGGCCATCGGAACCGCCGATACTCCGGCTGCGCCGATCATCGGGTTCACCTTTGATTTGGTGACTAGATTCATAAGTTTGGCCAGCAAAACACCCGTGATCGTAGCCGTTGCGAAGGCGAACAATCCGAGAACGAAGATGCCGAGAGTTTCGGGTTGCAGGAAGATCGAACCAGGCATCGTGGCACCGACCGAGAGCCCCAAGATCACGATGGTGGCATTCATCAACGAGTTTTCGGAAACGTCTGCCAATCGGGGAACAACACCAGACACCTTGATCAAGTTGCCAAGCATCAACATGCCTATGAGTGGAGATGCAGAAGGAACCAACACGCTGACGACGAGCGTTGTGATGATGGGGAAGAGGATCAACGACCGTCGCGACACTGGTTCGCTCGAGTACTCCATACGAATTCGGCGTTCGTTTTGTGTCGTAAGCAACTTGATCAGCGGCGGTTGGATTATTGGGACGAGCGCCATATAGGAATAGGCTGCGACCGCTGTTGCTCCCACGATGTCGCGAACCTCGACATGAGGCAACGACTCGCCCAATTCCCGCATTCGCGTGGCGATGAAGATCGTCGTAGGTCCATCGGCACCGCCGATGATGCCGATTGATGCTGCCTCGAGCAGCCCGAATTCGAACCAACCCAGCGCACCCAGCAACAATGCTCCCATCAGCGCGAAGAACACCCCTGCTTGCGCACCCGCACCCAGCAGCAACGTCTTTGGGTTTGACAGCATCGGGGAAAAGTCGGTTGCTGTTCCGACACCTAGGAAGATTAGTAGAGGGAAGATGTCGGTTTCGAGTCCGACATTTTGAAAAGTCCGGAGAATTCCGGTCGGCTCGCCGTGGCCGCCTGCTCTAATGAATTCGCCTAGTGGCAAGTTGGCGAACAGTATTCCCATCGAGATGGGGACCAATAACAGCGGTTCTTTGCGTTTGGCGACGCCCACGTAGAGTAGCGCTGCTGCGATTACCCACATCGCGACGATGCGCGGATCGTCGCCGATCGCTTCGAAACCGACGAGTATCTGGTCTAGTACGCCCTCTTCACCCATCGATCAATCAAGCTCCACCAGTGATTGTCCGTGTTGAACCGAATCGTCGGCTGAGACGTGGATTTGGGAAACCGTACCGTCGCGCGGCGCGGCAATAGTGTTCTCCATCTTCATCGACTCGAGCACCAAGAGCGCCTGACCTCGCTGGATCGCGTCTCCTGTCGAGACGTTGACGCGGATGATTCTGCCCGGCATTGGGGCACGAACCACATCTTGGCTGTCGGATGCGGCGGCGGCAGATGGGCGCGCACGTTGCGCTGGTCGCGGCCTCGATGCGGCCCTTCGTTCGGGCCGTGGTTGCGAGGGTTGCGCTGTTTGGGCAGGTGCGACGTCCGGTATCTCGACTTCAAATTCGTCGCCGTCAACGGTTACTTGAATCGGTGACGCTGAAACATCGCCGACCTCGACATCGTAGGTGACACCTTCAACGGTGATCCGGTAACGACTCGTCATCTCCAGTCCCTAGTCCTATTTCCGGTTTCGCGGCTGGCGTGTTGGCGAGCCCTGCCTTTGGTCAACCACGCGTCGGAAACGGCAGTTGAAGGATTACCCGCTGCGCTTACCGTGCTAGGTTCAAGACCTGCGTTTTGCCTTTGGGAGAGGGCAAGAGCTACCGCGATTGCCGCGGCCCTTGCCTTGCCGTCGGTTGGACCTTCGTGCGTTTGAGATTCTGGTGGGGTGACCTCAACTTGAACAGGTTGTTGCTGCGCTTGACGGTCAGCTTCTCGACGTCGTAATTGGGCATCTGCCCACGAAACGGCGCGCACCGAGATGGCCAGGATGATGAGCACCGCGCTGGTCATGCCCATCCCGAGGCCGCTGACCTGAAGACCGTCAATTATGGGTTCGATATCCAATTCGCGAACTTTTCTTTAACCAGTCGTGTGTTCTATGAGTTCGTACACCACGACGTTTTCAGAACCATCGTCAAACGCCGCATACACGATGCCTGCGTCGCCAATTTCGACTACGCTCTTTGTCGAATGCACCAATTGAACATTGTAGAGTTCACCATTCACAGCGATATCCGTAGCGTGGTGGCTCGTAGGCTTTTGTAGCTCATCCTCCAAGATCGAACGTCGGAAATTGCGCGTAATTTTCTGCGCCTCATCGATATCGACGAGTTCAAATTGGACCTCGGATCCGGGGGTTCTTTGCACGACGGCGGGAAGATCTGCAGAGATTACCGAAGCGATCTTGGCGTAACCACCGGTTGGTTGTCGATCGGCGAGCAATACTATCGGTTTGCCGTCTGCCGGCACCTGCACGGCCCCCATGTAGGCGGGATCCGAGACGATGTCGTGTTTCCCATCGATCGCTATTACTTCGGCCCCGTCCAAACGTGCGCCCTGTCGATCTGTCAGATTGCTGATTGTGAAGGCCGATTCGAAGAAAGTGGATGTAGCCTCTTCATCGAAAGCTTCGTATTGCGGTCCCGTTGTTACGCGCACGCTTCGCGATCTGTCATCGCAAGCCGGAACTAAATCGGCAGGGGCAGATGTGCCTGCACGTGGTCTCGAAGCACCTTCAGCGTCATCCCCAATCGGCAACGTGTCACCCGCTGCGAGTGCTCGCCCGTCCAATCCTCCGAGTCCAGACGCGACGTGCGTAGATCTCGAATCCAGCACAGGAAGCACATCGATGCCCGCAGCAATCGCGATGTACGAGTAGAGACCGTGCACGGGCATTGCAACTGTCAAAACCCCTTCTGCAGGAACAATTAACGTTTCCCAGGGTTCTACAGCGAAGCCATCGATGTCAACCGCAATGTCCGCACCAGTTACGGCGACCTTGGTCTCGCGATCGAATTTGATCGATACGCCACCGAATGTAGATTCCAGAAGGGCTGAGTTAATCGGGTTTCCTACCAGCCGATTAGCGATCACAGCGGCTTGCAGATCGAGCGCACCGCTCACTGAGACACCGAAACGCTGGCTTCCGCGCCGACCGAGGTCTTGCACGGTCAACCGGTTCCCCGGTGCGATGATTTCTATGTTTCCGCCAGCCGACAAGTCGATTAACCGGTTTCAACCTGCGATTCATACTCGTCGTGTGAGATAGGGACGAAGTTCACCTTGTCTCCGGGAAGCATGGCGACTGGTGGATCGGATTTGACATCGAACAACGCCATGGGAGTTCGACCTATCAACTGCCAACCGCCCGGGCTTGCGTTCGGATAGACGCCCGTTTGAGCCTCTGCGATACCCACCGATCCGGCAGGGACCAACGTTCGTGGCGTTGCCAGCCTCGGGCAGGCAATTCGTTCGTCCATCCCTCCGAGATACGGAAATCCGGGTGCAAAGCCCAACATGAACACGTGGTAGTCGGTTCCTGAATGGATCGAAACCACCTCTTCTACACTCAACCCGGTGTGTTCGGCCACTGTTCCAAGATCGGGACCGTATTCGCCGCCATACGCCACGGGGATTTGTCGTGTTGCTTGACCTGCGTTTGCCATTGAACCGGAGGTTGAAGATGTAGTTGCGACCAGTTCGGAGACGCGTGATTGCATCTCAGCGTGAGAGAACTTTGAGGCGTCGTACTCCACCAGCAATGAGCGGTAGGAAGGGATGAACTCTTCGACCGCAGCGTATACATCGGACGCCTCTATCTCGCGTTGGAGGGCGTAGACACGGTCGTTGATGTCGTAGTCGATCGAATTGCCGAATTCAATCAGCAATGCCGAATCGCTTGCGGGAATGATGCGGGGATACTGCGTCACCGTCGGGATTAATGGGGTAACTCAGGCTGTTTAATCGAGGATCTCGGAAAGAGTTTTGACCGCGATCCCGTTGGCTTCGAACTGCGATCTTACGGACGCAGCCATCTCGACAGCCCCAGGAGTATCGCCATGGAGGCAGATCGTGTCGGCTGAGAAGTCGATATCGTTGCCGTCAGATGCCGTGACCTTTCCTTCCATAGCGAGACGGAGCGAACGTTGGGTAACTTCGTCGGTGTCGTGGATCACCGATCCGGGTTGAGATCGCGGAACTAGAGTGCCTTCGGGGGTCACGGCACGATCGGCGTAACACTCTCGTGCGACCCGCACGTTCTCGTTGCGTGCAACGTCTTCCCAGACGGAGTTTGCGAGCACGACGTGGATCAGATCCTCGTCGATCTTCTTTATCGCTTTCACGATCGCCGCGGCGATGTCTTCGTCTCCGACTGCTTTGTTGTACAGTGCGCCGTGCGGCTTGACGTGCCTGAGCTTCTTCGTTTTGGTGAAAGCCGTCAATGCTCCGACCTGGTAGGTGATGACGTTTGCGACTTCGTCAGGAGTGAGTTGCATGTCACGGCGTCCGAAGCCGGCCAAATCTGGATACGCCGGATGCGCGCCGATGCCTACGCCATTCTCTTCCGCCAAACCGACAGTCCGCGCCATCCAGTCAGGGTCACCGGCATGAAAACCGCAGGCGATGTTGGCCGAGGTTATGTGCTTGACGATCTCCTCGTCCAGCCCCATGGTGTAAGAGGCGAAAGATTCGCCGATATCTGCGTTGAAGTCGATCGCCACCTTTGAGCTCATGCCGCCGTCTCCAGGGGTTTCAAGAGGGATTTTCCGATTGAATCGAGGGTCTTTGCCGCTGTTTCTTGGCTATCTGACCGCGATTTGTATCGTAACACTGATGGATTCCACGCTATCAAATCAAACGCCTGCAAACCTACCCGAAGAGCATCTGGACTCGATACGGGTTTTGGAGACCGCGTACCTGTCGTACGACGATCCGATCAGGCAATCGGGGTTTAGCGGTGGAGCCGAGAGATGGCGCGCGGAGAGGTCTCCCCTGCTTGAAGCGATCGACGGAGACGGCGATTTTCTCGATCTGGGTTGTGCGAACGGGTATCTGCTCCAGTCGGTTGTGAGTTGGGCTGGCGAGCGGGGATTGAGATTGAACCCGCATGGCGTGGATATGAACACTCGGCTGATCATGGATGCGATACGCAGCTTTCCCGGGTTGGAGCATCAGTTCTGGGTGGCTAACGCTTGGAATTGGCTTCCTCCGAAACGCTTCAGATGGATCTATGCGATATGGGATCTAGTCCCGACGGAGTATCTCTCCGCGTTCGCGGCGCACCTTTTGGTAAACGTCGTTACCGATGATGGTGCGGTGATCTTTGGTGCTTATGGAAGCAGATCTGACGATACTCCGAGCTTTGATATCGCGCAGCATCTGAGGAATTGCGGGTTTGTAGTCGCAGGCGAATCGGAAGGCGGTGAGTTGCGGAGCGGCGGGCCAGTCACGAGATTTGCTTGGATCAATCGATCCCATTGGCTGGCGGCATAGTCGAGTCGACTCTGAATTGTCGTTCCGCGGCTCGATTCCAATCGTGGCCGCCTGCTATTCCTTGTGTCGATACCCCTAAAGCTCCTCGACGGATGCTCTCCAATTCCCAGTGCACATTTACGGATAGTCGTGGCATAATCTGTCATTAACGGGATTTGTTTTCCCGAAATAAATACCCAAGGAGATATCAAATGTCGGATGTCGTAATGCTCATCACAGCCTTCTCCGGGCTTCTCGTGGCGATCGGTACGCTCGTGATCTCGATTGGCGTCTACATGCTCGTGTCGAAGATCGGTGATGCCATCGGAGGCGATGGCGGTTAGCGTCCTCCCTTACTGATTTGTCGCGGAGATATCGTCATCGTCCCTAATCCGCCGCGCTGTAACGTGCGAAATTCCGAAGTTGACCAACTTCTTCTGCCTCATGCTGACAAAACTATGAAGGTCCTCGCCCAGCACCACGTGGTCGACCAGTTCGACGTCGAGCAGATGCCCTGCCTCGACCAGTCTCTCCGTGAAGGAGATGTCGGCTCCGCTCGGATCGCCTTTGCCGGATGGATGATTGTGGATCAAGGCGTAACGGGGCAGGTTCCGTTCGACGACGCGGCTCAGGATTTCGCCAGTTTTGGCGACTAACTGGTCGCAACATCCGATATAGACGCGAGTTTTGCCGCGATAGCGGTTTCTGACGTCGAGCAGTACGATCCACATCTCTTCTTGCGGATTGTCGCGGAGGCGTGCTGTGAACTGCTTTGCTACCGACCACGCGATCAGTTCGCCGCTGGGCATGTGTTTTCCGTAGGTCTGATGGGAGTTTTCTACTTCTTCCTGTGCGGCACGGCGTCCCAACTCGAATGCAGCGGTGAGAACGTCGGCTTTCACATCGCCGATGCCTTCGATCTTTCGCATGTTGAAGGGGCTGATTCGGCTCAGGCCGCGTAGTCCGTCGAACTTGATCAGGAGATCATCGGCTACGTTTTTTACGTTTTTGCCTTGGACTCCGGAGCCGAGGATGATGGCCAAGAGTTCGGTGGTGGTGATTCCCGACGGGCCGAGTTCGTGCATTCGTTCGCGAGGGCGTTCGTGCGTAGGCGTGTTTTTGAGATGATCGTCTTTCGTCCGCAGCTTCTCTGCAATAGTGTCGGCGGTGACCTCTTCTACGGCGATTTCATCGGCGATGCGGTCATGTGGCGGATCGGGTAACCCGGTTGGCGCGATGATAGGCGCGAGCTTCGCGGCATCGACGTAGTTCGAGCGCTGACTGATTTCCGATATCTGTTGGTTGAAGTTTTCGATCTCTGCGTACATACGTAGAGATTTTCAACCTGCTCTGCCGACTCATTCGAGTCGTTTTGGCAGAATTCGCGAACTTTATTTAGAAGGGCAATCTCACCATGTTGCCGGTTTTGACCGATTCGGTGACAGCGTCGGTGAACTGCATGTATTTAAGGCCGTCAGTGAAGTTGGTGTGGGTGACGGGTTCGATGCCTCGGATGGCGTTGATGAACTCTTCTTCGACGCGCCATGCGCCCCGGTTCTCGGGCGGGATTTCGATTTGGCTCAAGGCGTCGTCGCCACGTCGCGCACCGCTTACTTTGAACGTTGCGCCGGTGGTATCGTCGGCGTCGGCGTATTCGACGCGGATAGCTCCGTCGGTTCCGTGGATCGATAGATCCAGTTCGCGAGTGAAGGCGGATACCAAAGTCGTGGTGTAGATCATCGTGCCGCCGCAATCCATCGACATCATGATGTCGATGTGGTCGGGTATCGAAATCGCACGGCGTCGGCCATCTTCGTCGAGACGGTGTTTGACGACGGTTTGGCCCAAAGCCTGTACGGTCTTGGCGGGGCCGAACCATCGCATCATGGCTTCGTACCAGATGCCCATGGTCATGATGTTGTTGCCGGAGAGGTCGCGGTCGTGTCGCCAGTGGAGGGGAGCGTCTGGGTCTGGGAAAGTGCTTGCAGTGCCTACATGGAGCTTTACGTTGACCAGATCGCCGATGTAGCCCTCGGAGATGAGCCCGATGATTGTCTGGTCGATTTCGAGGGTGTGGGGTGCTGGCACTATTTGGGCGACGAGGTGAGGCGCACGCTTGGAGGCATCGAGCATCTCTAATGCTTCGTCGGAGTTCATCGCCATGCGTGCTTCGCACAGCACGTGCTTGTCGGCTTCCAAAGTTTCGATGACGAGTGGGGCGTGCATGTAGGGCCAGGTACCGATGCAGACGGCGTCAAGTTCGTCGTCTTCAAGGAGCTCGACCCAGTCTTCGTAGACTTCTGGGATCTCGAACTCGCCGGCAACTCGTTCGGAAGATTCCCTGGATCGGTTTACCAGACCTTTGATGTTGACGCCTGCTTGTGCTCGGAGGCCGGGGATGTGCCTTAGCTGGGTGTTTCCGCCGGCACCGATTAGACCGACTACGATTTCGTCGCTGTCTGTTGTCACGTCTTGGCTCCTGATTTTCGAGTTTGTTTGGTTGGTTGTCGGATACGCTTAGACAAGATTAGTTGGGCGATGCGTGTCGCTTCGCGTCGCTGTCGGATTGGATATTCGGATGGAAGATTCTGCCATTACGGCTACTGACGTGGAGCTCGTTGGTGAGGGAGTTTCGATTGCTTGGTCTGATGGGCGGACTTGTGTTTATCCGTATCGGTATTTGCGGTTGCAGTGCGCTTGTGCGGCTTGTGTGGAGGAGATGAGTGGACGTCCGATATTGAATGTGGCGATGGTCCCGGAGGATGTGATTGCCGTGGATTACTTGGAGGTTGGTCGGTACGCACTGCAGTTCTTGTGGACGGATGGGCATTCTACGGGGATCTATCCTTTCCGGATGTTGCTGCGATTGGCGGACGAGGATGATGCGGTTATCTGTTCCTGAACCGACGCTCGTTTAGACCCCGAGCATGGTCTTGACGGTTCCGACAACGTCGTCGGGTTGGGGCATGAAGGCGGTTTCTAGGCCTTTGTTGTAGGGGACGGGAGTGTGCGGGCCGGTGACTCGTTTGACTGGCGCGTCTAGGTAGTCGAATGCTTTGTCGGCGATGATGGCGGCGAATTCGGAGGCCATGCTGGCACGGGGGGTGTCCTCGTCGACGATGACGACGCGGTTTGTCTTCATGACGGATTCGAGGATTATCTCCTCGTCGAACGGTGAGAGGCTGAGCATATCGACGACCTCTGCTTCGATGCCCTCCTCGGCGAGCGCGTCAGCGGCCTGTTTGCAGACGACCGATGTGTATGACATTCCGATCAGAGTGACGTCGTCGCCGTGCCGGAGGTAACGGGCCTTGCCCAACGGGATTTCGAACGACTCGTCGGGACAGAACCCGGACATGTTTATCAGCTTCTTGTCGTTCACCAGGAATACCGGGTCGTCGTCTCGGATGGCGGCGGCGAGAAGGCCGCGCACGGTGTACGGGTCGGAGGGTACGACTACCTTGAGGCCGGGGATGTGGGCGAGCATGGAGTAGAAGCTCTCGGAGTGCTGGGCGGCGTGTCCGGTGCCCCCGCCGGATCGGGCGAAGAGGGTCAAGGGGACTTTTGTCTGTCCGCCGAACATGTAGCGGGATTTGGCGGCGTTGGAGAGGAGCTGGTCGTAGGCGACGGTTACGAAGTCGAAGTACATTAGGTCGACGACGGGGCGCAGTCCGGTGAGTGCTGCGCCGACGGCAGCGCCGACGAATCCGGCTTCGGAGATGGGGGCGTCGCGGATGCGATCTGGGCCGAAGTCTTGGACGAGACCTTTGGTAGCTGCGAAGGGGCCGCCCCAGGCATCGAGGGGTTCGTTGGTATCGCGATCGAAACCGCCGGAGATGTCCTCGCCCATGATGAAGACGTCGGCGTCGCGGTCCAACTCGTCGCGGAGAGTTTTGTTGAATGCGTCGCGGTATCGCACCACGGAACCTGGGACTTCAAAGCCGGGGCCGGGTACGAGGACGCCTGGATCGCTGAGAACGGATACTTCTTCGGTTGCTGTCGTCATGGTTTTCGGATTTCTTTCTGGTTGGGAAATTGCTGACTAGCGGAGGCCGGCTACGGGGTTGGAGTAGTTTACGTAGACGTCTGAGTAGAGTTCTTCGATAGGGGGCATCGGGCTGTCCAGCGCGAATTCGACGGCTTCCTGCATCTCTTTTTCGATGTCGTTGCGGATCGCTTCGAGTTCATCGGCGGTCATTGCGCCTTGCGTGGTGACGAGGTTTTCGAAGTGGTTGAGGCAGTCGCGCTCTTGGTACTCCTCCTCTTCGTCGGGCTTGCGGTACTTCTTGGGGTCGTCGGCGTGGAAGTGGCCGTGGTAGCGGTAGGTTTTCAGTTCCAACAGCGTTGGTCCCTCGCCTGCTCTCGCCCGATTGATTGCCTCTTCGGCGGCTTCGTAGACGGCGAAGACGTTCATGCCGTCGACTTGTACGCCGGGGATTCCGTAGGAGTCGGCGCGGGCGGCGATGTCGTCGGTGGAGACGGCGTACCAGGCTGGTGTTGCTTCTGCGTATTGGTTGTTTTCGCAGGCGAAGATTACGGGTAGATCCCAGATTGCGGCGAGGTTCATGGATTCGTGGACTACGCCTTGGCTTGTGGCGCCGTCGCCGAAGAATGCGACGCCGACGGATTCGTTTTCCATGCCGCGGTATTTGGCGGTCAGTGCGGCTCCGACCGCGAGGGGGACGGATGCGCCGACGATGGCGTTTGCGCCGAGCATGCCTTTTGAGAAGTCGGCGATGTGCATGCTGCCGCCTTTGCCTTTGCACTGGCCAGTGTAGCGGCCCATGATCTCGGCCATCATGGCTTTGGTGTCGAGGCCTTTTGCGATGCAGTGGCCGTGGCCTCGGTGGGTGGAGCCGATCCAGTCTTTTTCAGTGAGGTGGGCGCAGATGCCGGTTGGGACGGCTTCTTGTCCATCGGAGGGATGGGTGACGCCCATGGCGTTTCCGCGGAAGGTTTGTTCGAGCATGGTCTCTTCGAAGCGACGGATTCGGTACATCGTTTCATAGAGCCAGTGGAGTTTTTCTCTGGATATTCGCATCGCTGGATTTCCCGATAATGTGCGGGCATTTTTTGGTTACCCGTCACGGTGTTGCGAACGTCAAGGTTCGTTGAGATTGATGTTACTAAGTTTGGGCATGACGGCAGACGCGTTTAGTCGGGGGCGAGGCGCCCCTTGAGAGATTGGGAGGGTTTTTTCACCCTAGCCCTCTCCCGCCCCCGGGCATCCCCCGCTCGCTTCGCTCGCGCCCCCTTACGCTGCGCGAAGGGGGCGGGTTGGTTTCTGGGCGTGATTCGTTGAAGGGGTGGCGGTGCCCCGCTTCCCCGGGCCCTCACCCCCGGATCAAGTCCGGGGCAGGCTCTAGCCCTCTCCCGCCCAGCGGGAGAGGGGACACGTGGCGACGGACAGGGACGTATTCGTCGATGTCGTTGTGTTTCACGTGTCCGTCATGTTTCGTCGTGGTCGACGTGTTGTTTTGTCGAAGCATCGCCGCGTCTTTTCGGGTCGCGTGCGACAGGCGGTTGCAATTTCAGTCAATATTCCAGACCCGCCGACGTCGTCAGACCGTCGGCCCTCCGGGACGGCTGGATGTACAGCCTCCCGTCATCGCTCAGTTGGTCTCCTCGCTAGTTCTGCAGCCTCCCCCGCCCGACGAGTCGGGTAGACGTCCGCCGGCTAAGATGATCGTTCGCCCGAACCTTGAACGGTCGGCATACCCCGCTCTTGTCGTCGTTCTTCTTGGGCCCGCGCCCTTTCGCCGAGGGAAAGGGGCGGACTGGATTTCCGCTTTCGCGGGAATGACGATTCGAGGGGGACGCCGCCGTCTGACTTGCTTGCTGCGGCGGAGCCAGCGTAACACTCCGCATCCGAGCCCTGAAGCTACAACGTCATCCGTTACCGGAATTTGCGGCGCGTTTCGCTAAAACATCGGTGCTTGTGGCGGGCACCGTCGGGGAGCCGTGTGTTGGCGGCCCCGTGTACCCCGCCCGCGCCATTTCAATATTCGGTTGTGGTTGTAGTCGCGTCGAAAAGGAAGGGGTGCACGCTCTCCGGTTCCGACGCGGCGATGTTCTGGGCGCTGGTCCGATCTGCGGTCGGAGCGGCGCTTGTCTGTAGTTGTAATACATGCGTTGCTGTGTTGTCAAGTTGTTTTGAAGTGGGATGGGTGTGATGGGTGTGATAGGCTTTGACGGGTGTTGTTGTTTGTCTGAACCGCGGATTGCGCTGATTTTTGGGATGGGCAGGATTAGGTGGTGGTTTGAGTGGGGTTTGCCCTTCCCTTCCCTGTGCCCTCACCCCCGGATCAAGTCCGGGGCAGGCTCTAGCCCTCTCCCGCCCAGCGGGAGAGGGGATTTGTGGTAGCGGGAGGAGTGTATTCGGTGATGGGGGATTGGTGGTTTGGGTGGTATGGGCATACCCCGCTCAGGTTGTCGTTCGTTTTGGGCTCGCGCCCCTTTCGCCTAGCGAAAGGGGCTGAGATTCCTCGCTGCGCTCGGAATGACAGGTTCTGTCGCGAGGAATGATGGGGGTGAGTGGTGTATGTTATTTTTTTGAGGTTTTGTGATGGCTCAGGTCTGGATCGATATCGAAGATAACGAGAACTGCGGGTATTTCCCAATGCAGACGTTTGAGGCGCGTGGTGTTGAGAGCGTTGCCGAAAGCGTTGTGCTCGAGGATGTCAGCGGATTCGAAGGTCGTTGCGAAGTGATCGGGTGGTCGGATGAGGGAAGGTGTGAAATCCGAGTCGTGGCGATCGGGGACTCGGGTGCTGGCGAATCGATCCTTATTTATGGCGGAAACAACGGAATTCGTCTTCGACCAAGCGGTTCGGGGACGGAATGGTCACTGGATGCTACAGAGCAATTTGGTGAGCCTTACATGTTGCTGCCGACGGGATCGGAAATCGAGTTTCTAGGTTCAAAAGGATGACTGCTAAAATGCTTCGCTGTGCTGGAAATTCGCGCGTTGACACTGGCGCGCTATGGCGAATAAGATAGATGTTTGCGCGCAGCGAAATCTTGCGCCACTGGATACATCGTTTAGCGAGAACTGAAAGATAATCCGGCAGTCAGAGCCCGTCTGCCCGCGAATCGACCAAGAGAACGGCGCATGGATCCACAACCGCTTTCACCCTCCGAGTGGGGACAGATCGGCACCGTGCTCATATTTCTCTGGGCCGCTTTGGGTTGTGCGATCATCTCGGGTTTCAGCCTCCTAACCGCCCACGCGCTCATCACTTCTTTGGTCGATACCAACACAATTCCCGCAAGTTTCTCCAAGCTGCGCCCTCTCTTCTACGCGGTCGGTCTCATCGCATTCGTCGGGATCATCGTCTGTTTCGTAATGGCCGCCCTCAACTTGGACTGGCTAGACATCCGGTATTCCAGGTATTGGCAGTGAAATTGACTACAATGCCATCGAATATTTGGGCGGAGCCATTGATTACCTCAGCTAACTCAGCGACTCAGGAGTTGAAACGTTTTGCAAGCGTTGCTTGAGTTCATGCGCGAGAAGCACCGGACCACACCGATGTGGTTGAAGGTGTTGATCCCGATCCTCGGCATCGGATCCCTCGGCGTAGTGGCGGTGCTGGGTGCGGTTTTCGCATTTGTGATCACGGCCTGGCTGGGGCAACCTATTCCCGTACTTGGCTTCGACCAGTCGGTTGAGCAGCCGATTCCGTTCTCTCACACGATTCACGCCGGGACAGGGGTTTACGAGAATTCATTGGGCGACCAGGTGCAAGGTCTGGGAATGGACTGCACGTTCTGTCATCGAACGGTAACTACTCAGGCAAATGCCGGGGTGCCGCCGGTCCAGTTCTGTGCGTATTGCCACCAAGTGATTGGAAAAGACGAGAGCGAACCGCTGACCAAGATACGAATGGCGGCGGGTGTGATCGGCGACGATCCGCATCCGATCAACTGGAAGCGTGTTCATCGAATGCCGGATCATGTGAGGTTTGTGCATGAACCGCATATCCGCTATTTGACGGCAAACCCACAAGCGGTTACGAACAGCACGAGCGGAGTGAAAACAGGTGCGGCAGGAGTTTGCTCGACGTGTCACGGGGATGTAGCGTCAATGTCCAAGACTGTGACGCAGGTCGAGGAGCTAAAGATGGGACAGTGCGTAGACTGCCACCGAGACAACAATGCGCCGACCGACTGCGCATCTTGCCACCACTGATTGGGTCACCACTGATTGGGCTACCACTGATTGGGCTACCACTGATTTGAAAACGAAGACGAGCTGAACACCTAGATGAAACTGAGTCGAAGAGAGTTCCTGGCGCTAGGCGCGAAGGCTACTGCTGGCACGATGATTTTCGCCGCCTGCGGTCTGCCGGAACGTGAACTCATCGTGCAGAGTCCGGTAGATATGCCGGAGGACTTGGTGCGCGGCGAGGACGCTTGGTACGCGACGACTTGGCCGGACATGCCGGGAGGCGATGGTCTGATCGTTCGGGTGATGCAGGGTCGAGCGAAGAAGATCGCGGGTAACCCGGATCACCCGGTTAACCGAGGCAAGCAGAGTTCGAGGCACGACGCGGCGATTCAGCTTACGTACCACCCTGACCGGATCAGCGAGCCGATGCTTCGCCAGAGCAAGGACGGTCTGTACGATCCGATTTCTTGGCAACGCGCTGAGCAGTTGATGCAGACCGCTGTCGAAGCTGGCCGTGACAACATGGCGGTTGTCACGAACCCGCTCGGTGGGCATCTCGAGTGGGTGTCGATCAACTTCGCGGCCCTCTACGGTGGACGTCACATCAAGTTCGATCCGACCGAGTACGGCGTGATGCAGGACGCGATGCGCTTTGTTTACGACCAAGAAGATCCGCCCTACTACGACATTGCCAATGCGAACACGATTCTTTCGATCGGCGCAGACTGGCTCAGCACTTGGCAGTCTTCGGTCGGATATTCGGTACGATACGGTGATTTCAGGTCAAAGGACGAGCGTGGGTATCTGATTCACGCCGAGCCTCGCATGTCGATGACTGCGGCGAACGCCGATCTGTGGCTTCCGGTTATGCCCGGTTACGAGGGTCATCTGGCGATGAGCATGGCTCAGGTGATTGTCGAGGAGCGATTGGCGGGTTCTGGCGAGATCGCTAGGTTCTTCAACCAGATACCGACCGCTTCACTGGTCGGATTCCGACCTGAGGACGTCGAGGAGCGCACTGGGGTTTCGGCTTACAAGATTCGCAAAGCTGCCCGACACTTCGCTGAACATCGACCGAGTCTGGCTTTTGCCGGCGGAAGCGCGGGTGCGCACACTAACGGTCAGTTCAATATCGCGGCGACCCATGCGTTGAATACGCTGGTGGGCGCGGTAGGCTCGGACGGCGGCGTGAAGTACAACCCGTTATCGGTATTGGAAGGTCTGACTGGCAGGTGCAGCGGAGATTCGTTCACCGATTGGGAAGTTGAGCTTGCGCAGTGGCGCGGTGGCAATGTGCAGACGGTGGTCATCCGTGGTGCGGATATTGTGCATGGAATGCCCAACTCGGCGGATGTGGTTGGTGCGTTGGAAGGCGTTCCGACGGTTATTGGATTTGGCAGCGTTATGAATGACACGCTGGCGAATTGTGATTTGATCCTTCCCGAGAAAACGTTCCTTGAGACTTGGGGAACTACTATTCCTGATCCGGCGCCCGGTTACGAGGTCGTAACGATCCAGCAACCGGTTATCGGTGACACTGAGTTGTTCAGCGGTAATGGTTTGATTTCAGATGCTCGAGGATTTGGTGATGAGTTGCTGCGGATAGCGGGAGGCGATCTCGGTGCGGATGACATGGAAGAGTTGGTCGACATCTCGATCGATCAGCTTTATGAGTTGAACCGCGGCTCGGTTTCGGCCCCGAACAAGAATCTTTTCCGCCAAGGCGTGCTGCAACGCGGCGGCTGGTGGGACACCAACGCGACGGTTGAGACGCCTACGGATCATGCTCCGCCTAACGTTTTCGATCTCGAGAGCGCGGTGCACTTTTCGAGTACCGACGGGTTGGGCGACGGAGCAGATTTCCATCTGATCCCGTTCTTGTCGAACAGCCTGTACGAGGGTCGCTTGTCCGCGACGCCGTTTGCGATGCAGACTCCCGATCCGATGAGCAGCGCGGCATGGACTACTTGGGCGGAGATCAACGACAAAGATGCCGATCACCTTGGTATCCGCGAGGGCGATGTTCTTTTCATCAAGTCCGAATACGGAGAGATGGAGGCGCTTGCCTACCCGACGCCAGGCGGACGACCCGGCGTGATCGGAGTGCCGATTGGGCTCGGACACCAGAACGGCGGCCGTTATGACGAAGGTCTGGGCGACAACGTACTGAAGATCTTGGCACCGCGGGTCGAACCTGCCAGTGGATCGCTCGCATGGGCCGCGACCAGAGTGCGCGTGGCTCGATCGGGCCGGAAGCGTGAGCTGGCCAAGTTCGAGGGTGAAGTGACGGCGTTCCCGGTTGAACCTGGCGTGCCAGTCCTCGTGGTCGCTCCGGGTGAGAGTGCTCACGATGCTGAGATTGCGAACCACCACACCTACCAGCAGAGTTTCCTGCTGCCTGACAGCGGCGAAGCGGGAGAAGAAGGTTCAGGAGAAGGCCACTGATCGTCGCAAAGTTCCCGCCCGCGGGTACGATGAACGTGGATTGACCACATGACACTGCAACGCGAAAAACGAGATTACAGCTGGGGCATGGTTGTCGATGTCGACAAGTGCACCGGATGCAATGCCTGTGTCTTGGCTTGCCAGGCTGAGAACAACGTTCCCCTGAACCTGCAAGATAGGTTCGAGCGCGCCCGTGTGATGTCATGGATGCGTGTTGAGCGTTACTGGGAAGGTGAGTTTCCTGACATCAAGGCACGCTTCATCCCGATCATGTGCCAGCACTGCGAGAATGCGCCTTGCGAGCCGGTGTGCCCTGTTTTCGCCACGTATCACAACAACGAAGGCTTGAATGTTCAGGTCTACAACCGCTGCGTCGGCACTAGGTACTGTGCGAACGGTTGCCCGTATATCGTTCGCTTCTTCAACTACTGGGAACCGGTTTGGCCGGAGGCTTTCCGCAACCATTTGAACCCGGATGTCACGGTTCGGAGCCGTGGAATCATGGAGAAGTGCTCGTTCTGCATTCAGCGGATCCGCAGAGGCGTCCGCAATGCTGAGAGGGAGAACCGCAAGGTCGTGGATGGCGAGATCCAGACGGCTTGCACGCAGGCATGCCCGACGAACGCGCTGGTTTTCGGCAACTTCAACGACGATGACAGCAAAGTCTCGAAGATGAAGAAGGACGACCGGCACTACACTCTCCTACCCCATCTAGCGACCGATCCGAACGTCGTTTACCTAGCGAAGATCGATACTGATAGGTCGGCAGGCAAAGCGCATGGCTAGCGAAGCACTACATAGCGGTGCGCACGCAGCTGCGCACGAGCATGAAGAGGGGCATCACGAGCCTCCGGCTCGCGTCGACGCTGCGACGATCACGTCGGAGTTGATCGCGACGACCGAGGCCAATGGCTCCGCGGTGCGGACTTGGGCTTGGATCCTGGGTTTCTTGACGCTGGTGGGCATTGGAGTTGGATTTGCGAAGCTGATTATCGAGTGGGGCGATCAGGACGAGTGGGGTTACTTGGCGGCGATGGTCGCGTTCCTTTTCACCGCATTCGGCGGCGCGCCACTGGTGGCGATTGCGCCGACGATTGCGAAGGCCAACTGGGTACGCCCGGTTGCTCGATTTGCGGCGCTGTGCTCATTGGTTTCCATCGTTTGCACCGTCTTTATGATCCCTCTGCTGTTCAATTTGCCGCTGTTGGTTGTGGATGGTGCGCGTCGACGCTCGATTTGGTTCGAAGGTCCAGACTTCTCGCCGCATCTGTGGGCGTTTGTGGGGATGGTCACGCTGATCATCTGTGCACTAGGGCTGATTTGGGCTTACGCTATTCCCGACTTTGCGGCGATGCGCGATCACTCGACCGGATGGAAGGCGCGAGTTGGCGGATGGCTGGCACGCGGTTGGGTGGGATCTACAGTGCAGTGGCGGACGATGCGGATGCGCATCGGCATGATGGGCACGTTCTACTTCTTCACGTTCGTGTTCATCCATTTCTTGATCAGCACTGACTTCGCGATGAGCCTGGTTCCCGGATGGCGCGACGCGATCTTCCCGATGTACCACGCGATCTCTTCGATACAGGCGGGTTTGGCGGTTACGGTGATTGGGATTTGGGCGGCACGGAAGTATCTGGGGTTGGATAAGTATCTGCATCTGGATCAGTTCTGGTCGATTGGGCGCTTGATGTTCGCGTTTACGCTGCTGTGGGGATACTTCTTCATCTCGGCGTTTATCGTGTTCTGGTACGGGCGAAGTGGCTCGGACCAGATGTGGATCGATTACTTGATCCGTGGTCCGTACGTGTGGGTGTTCCTGGCGGCAGTGATCTTCATTTGGTTCACGCCTTGGTGGTGGTTGATATGGAACCGGGTGCGGAGGAGTTACAACGGGACCGCGATTGGCGCGGGGATCATACTGATCGGCGTGTTCCTCGACCGGGTGCGGATTTATGTCGCTGCTTGGGCAGTGCCCGAGGATCGGATCCATGAGCGGTTCTTGACCGAGTATCCGCCGACTGTTTATCCCGACGTCATGGACATCTTCATCATGCTTGGGGCTCTTGCCGGATCGATTCTGCTGGTCGTTCTGGCTACGCGAGTGGTGCCGATCTTGAGCATCTGGGATGTGCAGCAGTTCAACCTGCTTTACCGGCCTGTCGAATACATGAAGACTAAGGTCGCTCTGATAGGAAAACCTGATTAAGACTGGCAAGCTTCAAGCTCGCTAAGCCGTTATGCAACAACGCCGAACAATCGACCAGATCCACACCAACCGTGTCCTGCTGAACGGTCAGCTAGACACGCCGAAGTGGTGGGCTCCGACGGTGATCACGCTTGGGATCATCGTTGCTATCGGCTTCTTCATCATCGGCATCATGGTGAACAAGGGCCTTGGTGTGACTGGACTTTCGCGGCCGGTCTACTGGGGACTGTTCATCACGACGTTCGTGTTCTGGGTAGGTATCAGCCACGCCGGGATCATGATTTCGGCCATTCTCCGGCTTTCACAAGCTGAGTGGCGTCGTCCGGTGACGCGGGCGGCTGAGTTGCTTACGGTCTTCTCGCTGATGACTGCCCTGCTCTTCCCGCTTATGCACGCGGGACGGCCTTGGAGAATCGCCTACTACATCCTTCCCTACGACTTCGCTCGTGGCATCATGCCGAACGTGCGATCGCCATTGATCTGGGACCCGGTTGCCATCAGCACCTATCTCACGGGTTCGACGCTGTTCCTGTACATCGCGCTTCTGCCTGACTTGGGCAACCTGCGCGACCGCACGACAGGCTGGCAGAACGCGTTGTACACCGTCTTGGCACTCGGTTGGCGCGGCAATCCGCGGCAGTGGAAGCTGCAGACAGTCGGCGGCATCCTGCTTTCAGCCTTGATGCTCCCGATCTTCGTTTCGGTGCACTCGATCGTGTCGTGGGACTTTGCGGTTACACCCGCGGTCGAAGGTTGGCACTCGACGATCTTCGCCCCCTACTTCGTTATCGGTGCTGTCCACTCCGGTGTGTCGGCGGTGGTGACGATGATGGCGTTGATGCGCTGGCTCTGGAAGTGGGAAGATTTCATCCGTCCTGAGCACTTCGACGCGTTGGCACGGTTGCTGATCGTCGTTGCGACGGGCTGGTTGGCGTTCACTTTCCTCGAGCTGATCTTCGCAGTCTACGGTCTGGATGCACCTGAACTGGCGCTGCGTGAATTGCAGATCTTCCAGTGGCCGTGGAACCTGCTCTTCATAACATTCGTCTTCACCGGCTACATCATCCCGGTGGGCATGTGGTTGCAGAAGAGCGTGCGAAACAACATCGCTTTGATGTTCTGGTCGTCGCTGTTTGTCAACATCGGCATGTGGTTGGAGAGATTCCTCATCATCGTGCCTGGATTGGCACGCAAGACACCGTTCGTCTACACCTGGGAGTCGTACCGACCTAGCGGAATTGAGTGGTTCATCCTCTTCTGGTCGCTAGCTTGGGTGACGTTCCTGATGCTTCTGTTCTCAAGGTTCTTCCCGTTGGTGCCATTGTTTGAACAGAAGGAAAGCCAGACATTTGGAGATTCGATCAAGATCGGCCGCGTTAGAGTGCCCGCAATAGTCCGCGAAGCCGACTAAACCAGAGAATTGGGAAAGCTGTTGAAATGAGCAAGAGCGTACTCGGTCTATACGACGATCCGAACCAAGCCGCGGATGCAATGGATGCATTGAAGTCCGCCGGTTTTCCGCTAGGCACCTTCGACGTGCTGACCGGAACGCCCTATCCTGAAGGTGCATTTGGCGAGCACGTGCCGCAGCACCGCCTGTTCCGCTTCCCGGCGTTCGGTGCGATCATCGGATTCACCCTTGCCCTGTTCTTGACGGCTGCCACGCAGATCGCCTACCCGCTCGTCACCGGTGGTAAGCCCATTCTTTCGCTCTTCGCGATGCTCGTCATCCTTTACGAGATGTCGATGCTTTCGGCTGTCATCTCGACGGTGGTCGGTATCGTCATCGAGTCTCGATTGCCGAACATCAATCCTGGCATTTACGACAACCGGATTACCGAAGGCTTGATCGGCGTGGTCATCACGACCGACGACGACCAAGCTGACACCGCGATTGCAGCGCTCAACGGTGCTGGTGCGATGGAGATCAAACAGGCGTGAAACCCTTGATCGGCCCAATCTTCTCGAGGTCCGCGAAACGCGTCTGGCTGCCGCTGACGGCTTTGATCGTCGCGGTCTTCAGCGCGTCCGCTTGCGCGGTGCAGGAATCGAACACGTATCCGATCGAAATCTTCTCGGAGATGCACTACTCGCAGTCGACGCGCATGCAGGAGCCTCCGCGCCTAGCACCTGCTGAAGACGCGGTTCCATACGTGTCGCTCGCCACCGATGCAGTTTTGGAGGTACCGGAGAAGCGGGAACGAGCGTATAACTCCGCCCGGGCGAAAGAGCTTTACCGTGTCAACTGCTCGGTTTGCCACGGCCCGTCGGGAACTGGTGACGGACCTGCCTCGCCGCACATCACGGCAACCAACAGCTACTGGGCGACGACGAACGACAGTCCGTACATCGGTCCTGCAGATCTGATTGAGAAGCGTGCGACGTATGACCAAGATGCGATGGTCAACCTTGTCACCAACGGTGTCGTCGTGATGCCGAGATTCGGGAATCTCCTGCCGGAAGAGGACATCCGGGAGATCGTAGCGTTCATCTACGATCAAAATACCGGCATCGGTCGCTGAAATCGAGCCATCATAAATCGTCCGGCGGCGTTGGAAACGCTCTGGTCTTCGGCGACCGTATCGGAAAGTCGCCACTCAAGACCGAAAACAGCATGTCAACGTCTAGCGCGCAAAGAGCCCTGCGCAGGTTCGCTATCAACTGTTTGGTTTTATTGATCGCAGTGTCTTCGTTCGCGGTTCTCATATCGGGCTGCATTCAGGAGGACGATTTGACGGCCGATCAACGCGCCTATCAGTTGTCCCAGCAGTTGATGTGTCCCGTATGCGATGGTCAGACTCTCGACCAATCTCAAGCCCAACTGTCCGAGGACATGAAGGCGGTCATACAGACGAAGATCGAGGATGGCAACACCAACGCCGAGATCAGGGCTTACTTCGTTGAACGTTACGGTGAGATCGTTTTGGCTTCGCCAGATGCTGGGGGCTTCAACATCATCGTGTGGATAGTTCCCGCAGTCATCTTTTTGGGCGGCGGATTACTTCTGGGAAACGCCTATTTGAACATGAAGCGTCGCAGACGACAGGACGGAACGGGTGTCGAGTTAGCGAGCGCAGTTTCGACGGGTACGGGTCAGGCATCGACCGATCCGGATCTCGATGAATACCTCGAGCGCGCCGATCGCGAAATGGCCTCGGTTTTGGGGCCATCGCCCGTGAACGCTCAAGACAGCGACGTTCCTGAGGATCGCGCGTAGTGGATCAGATTGGGACAATTGCGATTTGGCTCGGGTTCGCCGTGTCGGTCTACGCGGCGGTGGCGTCGCTCATCGGTGTTCGGGCTGCGATACAGGAGTTGGTTGTCAGCGGTCGCCGTGCGATCTACATGGCGTTGTTGACCGCGTTCGTTGCTGCCGGCGCGTTGATGATCGCGTTCCTGACCAACGACTTCAGCATCAAATACGTCGCCAACAACTCGAATTTGGTGATGGGGCGCGGGTATACGCTGGTTGCGTTCTATGCAGCCAACGAAGGTTCGCTGCTTTACATCACATTGGCACTGGCGTTGATGGCGAGCATCAGCGTGTTGTTTGCGCCGCGTCGGTTCTCCAACGCGATGCCCTACACCATCGCGATCATGGCGGTCGTCGCGGCGTTCTTCTTCGGGATTATGGCGACGCTTGCGAACCCGTTCGAGACGACTGAGATCGTGCCGCTGGATGGACGTGGGATCAACCCATTGCTGCTGCATCCGGGGATGTACAGTCATCCGCCTTTGATAATGGCCGGGTTGGTTGGCATCACAATCCCGTTCGCATTCGCCGCGGGCGCGTTGATTTCTGGTGAGTATGGGGATGAGTGGGTCGACATCGCTCGTGTGTTCGCCATCATCATGTGGGGCGTGCTTGGAGTTGGGATGTTGCTTGGGGCATGGTGGGCTTACACGATCCTCGGATGGGGCGGTTATTGGAGCTGGGATCCGATCGAGGACGTGGCGTTCATGCCGTGGCTGGTGCTCACGGCTTTCATTCACTCGATCATGGTGCAACGACGGCGTGGAATGTTCAGGATGTGGAACATCGTCCTGATCGACATCGCGTTTGTCTTGGCGCAGCTGGGGATGTCGATTAACCGAGGCGGAAGCGTCGTGTCTGTGCATTCGTTCGCAGAGTCGTCGCTCGGACTGCTATTCCTCGCCTTTATGGCACTGAGCGTAGTGTTCGCTTTTGGCGTCTTCATATGGAGGTACCCGAGACTGCGGAGCGAACGGGCTATCGAGTCGTTTATGTCTAGGGAGGCGTCGTTCCTCGTTAACAACTTCCTGCTGTTGGTCGTAACTGCGATCACGCTTTGGGGTGTTATTTACCCCGTGTTTTCGAGTTTGGCTAGGGATGTGGACGTCAGCGTGGCTGCGCCTTATTTCAACCGAGTGAATGGGCCGGTGCTGTTGCTGTTGGTGATTGTGATGGGGGTTGGGCCCTTGTTGCCGTGGCGTCGGACGGCGACACGCTCGTTGAAACGTTGGTTGGTCGCGCCGTTGGTCGCGGCGGCGGTCACTGTGATTGGGTTGGTTGCGGTTGGAGTTTGGGAGTTTTGGGCTGTGCTTGGCTTCGCTGCAATCGTGTTTGCGGCATTCGCCGTGTTTGAAGAGTGGTGGATGGGGGCACGGGCACGGGTTCGTAACCTGGGCGAGATGCCGGTGGTCGCATGGTGGCGATTAGTTAATGGGAATCGACCGCGGCATGGCGGCTACATCGTTCACATCGCAGTGCTGTCGGTTGCGGTTGGTGTCGTCGGGACCCAGTTTTTCGATCAGCGATACGATGCGGCGATCGGATTCGGCGAGAGTTTGGTGTTGGATGAGTACCGTATCGAGTACGTCGATAAGCGGATCAACGACCGACCTGATCGATTTGCACAGTGGGCGCAGATCGACGTGTACAAGATCGATCCGTCACAGTACGGTTCGGAGTTTGCGGCCGCGGAAAGCATCGGGAAGGCGGGGTTCACGGTGACGACTGAACCTCGACAGGGTGATCAACTCGTGGGTCGGTTGGAGCCTAGTCACGAGTTTTTCCGGAATTTCAATCAGGTGTCGGTTAGATCCGGGATAAAGACTAGTCCGATGGAGGATCTGTATGTGATCCCCCGTGATTTCATCAATGACGAGAACGGTGAGCGGGTTTCGTTGGCTGTCAGCATCAACCCGTTGGCGATGTGGCTTTGGATCGCGGGGCCGATTTTCCTGCTGGGGACCGTGATTGCCCTGTGGCCGCATCCGGCGCTTGAGCGTGAAGCACGGCGCAGGTTGGCTGTCTCGAGCGAACCTGTGGTTTCGGGAGGTCAGGTGTAGATTGGCGTCGCTAGTGGCCATAGTCTTGGCGGTTCTGATACTGGCCGTGCTCGTCTATCCGTTTACCAAGCGGCGGAAGGTGACTGAAGCGAGCGTTGAGCCTATCGAACAGGTTGCATCCGCAGACACTCTGCGACATCTGCTCTACCGAGAACCGGTTACGTTACGGAACGAGTATGAAGCTGGGAATATTTCAATTCAGGAGTATGAAGCCCAGATCGGGGAGTTGCGGATCGAGGCGGCTCGGTTGATGCGACAACGAGCGGAGCATCGGACGCAGCTGCTTGAAGCGGAACTTGAACTAGAGAGGGAAGTTCAACGGCTTAGGAAATTGCGTAGCGACGGTGAAGGTGATGAGGATAGTGATGGTTCCTAGTTTTCGAGCGATATTCGTTGGGTTGATTGCGCTTTCACTTTTTGCATTCGTCGCAAGTCCGGTGATTGCGCAAGATGATGGTTTGACCACGATTTCAGGAATGGTGGTGAACGGTACCGAGGGTGGTGATGTGCCTGCCGGTTATACGGTGTTCGCTTTGGTGATTGATGAGGAGGAAGAAGCAATTATCGAGCGGGTCGAGTCGGTGACTGAAGATGATGGGACGTTTTCGTTGGATGTGGTTGATGTGTCTGAGGGTCAGTTCTACCGCGTCGTAGTCGATGACGGTGTCTATACGCCGTACGTTGATCTGTTGGGCCGCGATGCGGATGACGAGGTGGTTTTGACGGTTTACGACCGGACGACGGCTCTGGATGAGATCTCGGTTACGACGTATTCGATGGTGATACCGGTTGTGGACGCGGAGAGCGGAGTGATTGGCGTTTTGGCGGCGGTGAATCTCGTGAATTCTGGGGATGAGGTCTACCTTCCGGACCTGACTGACCCGGATTTGACGGGTTTCAATCTGTTGCGGTTCAATCTGCCGGTCGGGTATCAAGAGTTGACCGTGGAGTCGGATTTGCCCAGCGGCAATGTGATGGAGATCGGAACTGGGTTTGCCATCTCGAATCCTGTGCCCCCAGGGGAGTACAGCATGGTCGTTAGCTATAGCGCGCCGTTTGAAGATGGTGAGTTTGAGTACCCGTTGCGACTTCCATTCGGTGCGGAGTCGGTTTCGATCATGCTGCCGGAAGGGTCAGGTGAGATTTCTGGATTGGGATTGACGAGGACGGAGGTGGTCACCATCGGCGAAGGGATGTACGTCCGCTACGATGGCTCGGACTACGAGCGTCGTGCGGAGGTTGGCGTGGTGATCACAGGGTTGCCGAAGCCTGATCTGCAGAGCCAAGTGGTGGAGTTTTTCGAAAGCACGCAGTTCAGGGTGGCGATCGTTGTCAGTGTCGTGTTGGCGATGGCCGCAGTGATCGCGTATGTGGTGTTGATCGCTCAGCGTAGTCGGCCTGCTGCGACGGAGGGTGTATCGAGTGTTGTTGGCGGATCTGGTGGAGAAAGATCAGGGATCGTGCAGGCGATTGCAGAGTTGGATGAAATGCACGAGTTGGGCAAGGTTGAGGATGATGAGTATCTGGTGCGTCGGCAGGCACTTGTGCAAAGGGCGGTGAACGCAGATGCTGGGACGGACGGCGACTAGTGTCGCGGCGCAGAACACCGATATTGGCGGTCGGCATTCCGCTTCTCATCTTCTTAGTGGTGCTGATCGTGGCGATGTTGAATTCGAGTCGGGAATCTGGACGTCCAGGGGTTAACGACACTCTGGGCGAGGTTGAGGTTTCCACTGCAGCGAACGCTGATTTCTTAGTCACTACGCTCGATGGTGAGGAGTTGCGGCTCAGCGATCTGCGGGGATCGATCGTGATGGTTGATTTTTGGTCTTCGTGGTGCCCGCCTTGCCGAGCGGAGGCGCCGGTTTTGGTCGAGGCTTATGAACGCTGGTCTGCAATGGGCGTTGAGTTTGTGGGGATATCGATCTGGGATGATGAGGACGACGTGTTGGATTTCGTCAAGCGGCACGACATCCGTTATCCGAACGCGGTCGATGAAGACGGAAGCATCGCGGTTGAGTTCGGGGTAAAAGGAATTCCGGAAAAGTTCTTCGTCAATCCTCAGGGAGAGATCGTGCGGAAGATTAACGGGCCGAACACGTCGCAGTCGTTGGATGAGGTTTTGACGCAGATGAGCGATGAGGCTATCGGAATCGGTGGGAATTAGAATCGAAAGGTTGATTTTTCAAGATTCGAACGGGTGAAACATGGAACACAAGGGCTTCACACTCTGGTTCACCGGACTGTCCGGCGCTGGCAAGACCACAATCGGAGATTTGATCCTCGAACGGCTCCTGGCAAATGGGGCGAAAGCGGAAATCCTCGACGGTGACGTTGTCCGCACAAACCTGAGCGTCGGATTGGGCTTCTCGAAAGAGGACCGCGACACCAACGTCCGCCGCATCGGTTTTGTCAGCGAGCTTCTGGCTCGCAACGGTGTGATTTGCATCGTCGCCGCGATCTCGCCGTACAAAGCGATCCGCGACGAAATCCGAGAAAAGCATGAGAATTTCGTCGAGGTGTATGCGTCGTGCGAGTTGGACGCTTTGATCGAGCGTGACGTCAAAGGTCTCTACAAGATGGCGCTTGAAGGCCGGATCGAGAATTTTACTGGCGTATCTGATCCGTATGAACCACCGACCGACCCGGAGATACTGTTCCGTTCCGACATTGAAGCACCCGAGGAGAGTGCAGAAAAGGTCTGGAACCGGTTAGTGGAACTGGACCTGATTTCGCCGTAGCCTTAGGTTAGGCAGTCACGGCGACGACTCTACCAACGCCAAGGTCGTTGGGATATGGACAGATCGGCAAGAGCGAAGGCACTGGAAGCGGCATACGAGCTGCTTGAGAGGCCGCGTTCTCACCTGCGAGTAAAGTTTGAACAGACTGAAGACGCGGTTCTGTTGTCCTATCGAGGTGATGTGCTCACCGGCGTCGAGCTTGACGAATCTGGGATCAATTCCGCCTCTGCGATGGCGGTAGCGTTAGGGGCTGACGTTCCGGCCGAGGGCGAGGCAGTTGAAGTTTTGGTCTCTACCGGGCTGCTCTATCGAGTGTTCGCGATCTCGGATCTCGATTTCACGAACCCGACCTCGTTCGAACTCGCCAATCATCTCGTGAACGAAGCGATCGATATGCAGCGCGGTGGTGGTGCCCTTTCAGGCGCTTAGTTGTTGGTGATTAGTTGAATCTGGAAGATCTACAGAGCGGTCAGCAATTCGGCCCGTACCGCATCGAATTCAGCGGTGCGGAAGCTGACGCCTATATCGCGGCTACCGGCGACAATCAGGATCCGCACGACTTCCAAGGCGGCATTCATCCTCTGCAGCTCGACGCTCACGTGTTGAGCCAACTGATTTCGGAGCTGGGGATAGTAGAAGAGCGGATCGAGACGGTTCATGCAGGCCAACAGATGATGGTCCACTCCCCTATTTCGGGGACGGAACCGGTGACCGCAACCTCGGTTCTTAAGAGTTGCTCCAACCGTCGGGGAAGCATCTGGGCGATCTTTGAAACTGAATTTGCGGATAGTGATGGCAACATGATCGCCGAATCGAGTTCGACCATCATCCTCATGCCATGAGTAGTCCTAGAGAAACAGGCGATGAACTCTCAGGCTTCACACGTGTCGTTACGCAAGACCGCGTCACCGCGTACGCGCATGCGTCTGGGGACCACAATCCTATCCATCTCGACGAAGGTTTCGCATCGACAACGCGGTTCGGACGACGCATCGCCCATGGGATGTTGAGCCTCGCCTTCGTCTGGGAGATGATCTCGATCAACTATCCGTCGACTTGGAACCGCGGCGGGACTGTTAAGACACGTTTCACGTCACCGGTAGTTCCTGGTGAGGAAGTTTCAGTCAGCGGTTCGGTTAAACGGATACGCGTCGTCAACGGACGAGAAATGGTCGAGTGTGAAGTGTCCGTGACTCGCCCTGAAGGCGAGAAGGCGCTGACCGGATCGGCCACTATCCCGTTAGCCTAAACGTCGCTCGAACCACCTTCGCGACGCGGGTATACTATGGTTTGCGTCGCGGACAAGGGATTAGCGCGGCGTTTTTGCGTACCTCGATATGACAGCAAGTTCAAGACCAAGCATGGTGGTTGCCCTCGATGCGATGGGCGGAGACTACGGCCCTAAAGTCACAGTTCCTGCGGCGCTTGAAGCCGTTTCCGGTGGCGAGGTGGCAGTTGCTCTGGTCGGTGATCCGCAAGCGGTTTCAGCGGTTTTGGCGGAACACGGTGCGGAGAAACATCCCTTAGTCCAAGTTGTGCCGTCGGACGGCATCGTCGAGGAAACCGACAACCCTGCGATGGTGTTTCGTTCTAAGCCGCGAGCTTCGATATTCGTCTGCTCAGGACTCGTCAAGATGGGCAAGGCGCACGGCTTCGTCAGCATGGGTTCGACGGGCGGTTCAATCGCAGCTGCGACGGTTACCTACGGCACGATGGAAGGCATCGCCAGGGGTACCCTCGGCGGTCCGATCATCGGCTACTCGCCCAACACCGTCATCATCGATCTCGGTGCGAACATTGACACTCGCCCTCAGCAACTCGCAGATTTCGCCACTCTCGGCAGTGCCATGTCGAGGATCATCTACGGTCAAGAACACCCCCGGATCGCCCTATTGAACGTAGGCTCGGAGGAGACCAAGGGGAACGAGCTTGTCAAAGGGACGGCCGAACTGCTGAGCAAATCGCAACTCAACTACATAGGCATGTTGGAACCTTACGATCTGCCACACGGTAAAGCGGAAGTGGTGATCTGCGATGGGTTTGTGGGCAATGTGGTCTTGAAACTCACCGAAGGGCTGGGACACGCCATTTCGGAGCATGTGCGAGACAAGAGCGGCGACGATGCTCTAGCCGACGAGGTGTTTTCGATGACCAATCAACTCGCCATTCATGGCGGCGGCCCCCTCCTCGGCGTCAACGGCATCGCAGTCGTTGGTCACGGCGCCGCGGAAGCATCTGGTATCGCCACGGCGATCAATACCGCCAAGTATGTATTTGATAATGATTTCGTAGCAGCTCAACAAAAAGAGTTGGAAGCGTTCCACGCCCAGACCTCTTAGAGCCCCGAAATCGAACCGCAACCAGATATCGTCTTGGAACTCACCGACCAACCACGTTCAGCTCTCGTGACCGGTGCCTCGCGTGGCATTGGTCGCGGCGTCGCTATCAAGCTCGCGTCGATGGGCCACTCGGTCGCAGTCAACTACAACTCCCACGAAGCCGAAGCTCAAGAGGTTGTTGAGGAGATACGCGCCGCTGGTGGAACTGCCACCGCGGTTGGTGGCAGCGTCGCATCTAAAGAAGGGTGCGAGCAGATCGTCGCGGGTGCTGCTGAAGCTCACGGGCCGGTCGAGATACTGATCAACAACGCGGGTGTGATATCCGACAATCTCCTTATACGGATGAAGGATGAGCAGTTGGAGCACACGATCAACACCAATCTATGGGGCACTATCCACTGCACACGGCTAGTGGTTCCCGGCATGGTGAAGGCCAGGTGGGGGCGCATCATCAACATCTCGTCGATCGTCGGTATTCGCGGCAATCTCGGGCAATCGAACTACTCGGCGTCGAAGGCTGCGATCCATGGTTTCACGTATTCGGTCGCCAAAGAGCTCGCCAAGAGGAACATTACGGTCAACGTAGTGGCTCCGGGTTACGTTGCTACGGCTACGAGCGAAGTGATTTCCGATCGCGCCCGGCAATTCCTGTTGGACGTGATTCCGATGGGACGGTTCGGCTACGTCGAGGAGATTGTGCCGATGGTGGCGTTTCTGACTAAAGAAGAGGCGCGATACATCACTGGCGACGTGATCCGTGTCGATGGTGGGCTTGCGATTTAGCGATTCTGTCGAATCGACCATTGAAGATGTGACCGGATCGTCAGTATTGAACCGGATTTGAGGACATGACCTCTCCAGAACGCCCACTTTCCGGCAAAACGGCGTTAGTCACCGGAGGATCACGCGGGATCGGTCGTGCAATCTCTTTGGAACTTGCCAACCGTGGTGCAGACATCTGCTTCAACTACCTTCGCAATCATGCCGCGGCGCGAAATGTCGAAGACGAGTTGACGGCGTTAGGTGTGCAGGCGATGCGTCACCGCGCGAACTTGGCGGATGACGGCGCCATTGACGGACTGATTGACGCTGTTGTCGGGCGATTCGGGAAGCTCGACATCTTGGTGAATAATGCGGCTTCTGGTGTAATGAAGTCGTCCACGGAGTTGAGTGACAAGCATTGGGACTGGACGCAGTCGATAAATGCACGGGCACCATGGAAGCTGGCCGCGCGAGCCTCGAAACACATGCCCAAGGGTTCACGGATCATCAACATTTCGTCGCCCGGTTCGAACCGCGTACTTCCCCAGTATTTCGCTGTAGGTGTGTCAAAGGCGACGCTCGACGCGGTGACCCGTTACATGGCGATCGATCTTGGAGCAAAAGGGATTGCGGTAAATGCGGTGTCAGCGAGCTTTGTCGAGACCGACGCATTGGATGCCTTCCCTGATGAGTTAGGCATCAAAGAGGTGGCGTTGCGCCCCACGCCGGCAGGACGCACCGTGACTCCGGAGGACGTTGCGAAAGTCGTTGCGATGCTATGCTCGACTGACGCCGAGATGATACGAGGACAGGTGATCGTGGTGGACGGCGGCGAGATGCTGATGCACCGCTGACGTGTGGTGTGGTCGGGGAGGCGGGGGTCGAACCCGCGACCTCCTGCTCCCAAAGCAGGCGCGCTTCCACTGCGCCACTCCCCGTGAGTCCAATACTATGATTCTATGTTTGCTCGTCTCGAAAACTGGCTCTAGGGAACGTTAATGCGCATCGTCTGCGACCTACATCTGCATTCGCGCTACTCCTTGGCGACCAGTCCGAAGCTGGATATTCACAGTCTGGCCAGCGCGGGCAGGCGTGTGGGCATTGATTTACTAGCGGCACCAGACTTCACGCATCCGGCGTGGCGTGACGAGATGAGAAGCGAGATGGTGGAGACTGGTCCGGGTTCAGGCATCTTCTCGGCGTACGGTATAGCGTTCATGCTGGTCAGCGAGGTTTCGTGTGTATGGAGGCATGGCGGGCGCTCGCGTCGAGTGCACTTCTTGATCATGGCACCGGATTTTGACGCGGTTGACCGCATGTGTGAGACGTTCGCAAGGCTTCAGAATTTGGAGGCGGATGGTCGACCAGTCTTCAAGATATCGGCGCATGATCTGTTCGCTATCATCCGTGATGCGGATCGCAGATCAGAACTCATCCCGGCTCATGTTTTCACGCCGTGGTACGGGCTTTTCGGTTCGAAGTCGGGATTCGATTCGCTTTACGAGTGCCTTGGGGATGCCACCGACGAGATATTAGCTGTGGAGACCGGACTATCGAGCGACCCTTCGATGCATTGGTCGGTTCCAGATTCTCGGATCCGTTCGATAGTGTCGTTTTCTGATGCTCACTCGATAGCCTCGTTGGGTAGAGAAGCTACAGTGTTGGAAGTAGACGAGATGAGCTATGACGGCGTTGTTCGAGCGCTCCGAAACCGAAATATCGTTGAGACCTACGAGTTTCATCCTGAACACGGCAAGTATCACCTCGACGGGCATCGCAACTGCGATGTGCGATTACATCCTGAAATCTCCAAAGGGCTTAATGGAGTGTGTCCGAAGTGCGGGCGTGAGATGACACTCGGGGTGTTGCATCGCGCTTTATCGCTGTCGGATGGAGGCTTCGTTCAAGCGGTCAAAGATGCAGATGGTTTATGGAGCGCGCCCGGTGACGAGTACGCGCCGTATCGTCATCTGATACCGCTGGTAGAGCTTTTGTCGTATGCGTTAGGTGTTGGAAAGGCAACTAAACGCGTCAATCAAGCGTACATGGCTCTCATCGATGCAATCGGCAGTGAGATCGATGTGTTGTTAAATGCTGATGCATCCGACATCAGGTCGATACTCAACCGCGAAGATGTCGCTGACGCGATTGTCCAAGCGAGACTCGACGAGGTTGATGTGGATCCGGGCTACGATGGCGTTTATGGATCGGCAGTCCCAAGATCAAGCCTCTCAAGTCCGACGTCGGAGCAGGGAGTTCTGAGTTTTTAGAGGAACAAAACGTGCGAATCGAAGCAGTCAAAGCCGTATACCCGAACTACGAGAATGTAGTCTCCTCTTGGCGCACACATCTTTGGCAGATCGTGGTTGAGGTGCGGACCGATGCTGGTGTCGTGGGGTATGGATACGGTGGGGGCGGTCTCGCTTCACTACCGATCGTGAACGGACATTTCAGCGAGTTACTCGCAGGTGCCCAGCTGGACAGTCCTCAGGACGTGACGGCGATCTGGGATCGGTTGTATTACGAATCGATACCTTACGGACGCAAGGGAGTGGCGATGATGGCGCTCAGTGGCGTCGATCTTGCGCTGTGGGACGCGCTTGGCAAAGCTGTTGGGTGCCCTGTGGCGGAACTGATTGGCGGAATCAAGAAGGAACGAATGGATGTTTACGCCACCGGCCCTGATTCCGAGTGGTACGCCGAGCTTGGAGTTGCGGGTCAGAAACTCCCCCATCGTTGGAGCGGCACGACCGATGATGCGGTGGTCTCGGCTGCAAAGGCACGAGAGATTATGGGCGATGAGGCGTTGGTGATGTTCGATGTCTATATGTCGTGGGATGCGGACGTTGCTTTGCAGATGTCGAAGGATCTTGCCGATTTCGACATTTATTGGTTCGAGGATGTGCTGACGCCTGACGATTTGGCGGAGTTAGGTGAGTTACGACCGAAGATTGCGCCGATCAACATGGCCGGCGGCGAGCATGAGTTTGGCGTCGCCGGTTTTGAAGAGGTAGCGCAACATGGTGCGTACGACATCTGGCAACCAGACATTACGTGGTGCGGAGGTATTACTGCAGGACTGCGCATCTGCGAACTGGCCGCTAAACACGGAATCCCCGTCATTCCCCACCGCGGAGGGGAAGTATGGGTTTACATCTGATCGCAGCTAACGACGCATGTATCAATCTCGCGGAGATGGTTATGGGAACTAAGGGTGCGCCCGCCGACGATCTCTGGGGCGGGAACCCATCGATTGAGGGAGGAAAGTTGTCGGTTAGCGATGAGCCGGGTTTCGGGGTGACGTTGAATGAAGCGACGCTTTGACACTCAGTCTTTGAGCGCTGTCACAATGGCTTCGCAGGCTTGGCGGTAGATGATGGCGTCGACGTTGATCGAGATGTACTGGATGCCGAGGTCGATGAGCCACTTGCCCATCTCGACGTCTTTGGCGTAGGAGCCCACCGCCCTGCCCTGAGCGCGGGCTTTGGCGGTTGCGTCGCGGAGCGCAGTCTCGACGATGGGATTACGAACGTCGCCAGGATGGCCAAGCGATTGTGAGATGTCGTATGGGCCGAGGAAGAGGACGTCTATGCCGTCGACGGTCATGATCTCTTCGAGGTTGTCGAGGCCTTTCTTGCCCTCAATGTGGACGACGGTCATCGTCTCGTCGTTTTGTCGGTCGGTGTGACCTTCTCCGTCGCCGACGAAGTAGTTGCCGGCGCGGGTGAAGATGGAGAGACCGCGTTGGCCTAGGGGAGCGTATTTGGCGGCGTGGACGACTTCTTCGGCATCTGGGATTGAGTTGATCTGTGGGACTTGCACGCCTTCAGCGCCAACGTCGAGGGCTCGAAGAATGAGGCGTTCGTCGTTGTCGCCGACGCGGATGATCGGGGCAACGCCTACGCCTTGTGCGGCAATGACTAGGTCGGTGGCCGATTCTTGGGAGATCGGGCCATGCTCAGTGTCGATGATGCAGAAGTCCATCCCCGAGTATCCGAGAGTGTCGATCATCGTCACCGACGGAACGATGACGAACGGTCCGACGACCGTTTCTCCGGCTTGAAGGCGTTTCTTCAGATTCCCGCGAATGGGCATTGCTCACCTGCTGTTTCAGATTCAGACCACGATCAATGGCACGATGCTTTCGGCGGTTGTGATGCCGCCATGCATCGATTGTAAAGTCCTGCCCTCCTCCGAATCGGAGGCGTAGATTGACCACCGGCCGCGGGAAAGAGCGAAAAAGTCGCCCATGCGCGCCCTTGATGGGCCGGATATTAACGCTGGCGGTCCGAAGATTCCCATTTCGATGGCGTCGGCGGAACGCATCAAGGTGAAACGATCGCCGAATGCGGCGTCGAACAGGTCTTGAAAACGATTTTCGGACCCGGGTTTGGTGTGGAAGAATAGGGTTCTGGGTTCGCCGGCGGGCACGGCATTGAGGCAATGGCTCAACTCTGCGGATGGTGTGAGGGTTGTCCAGACCTCGTCTGGGCTGTCTAGGTGTCCGTGGTCTGCGGTTGCTATCAGTCTGGCTTTGCCCTGGACGGCGGTTCCGAGAGCTTGTATCAGTGCGACCGCTCGATGAACGGCGGCTCTTGTGACTGGGTGTCGTTCGCCGTAGGAGTGGGCGCAACTGTCGACTTCGGTCCAGTAGACGTAGGTGAAGGATCGGCCGTCGGCTTCAGAGATTGTGGCTTCGACGGCTTCGACGATCTCAGTAATTGGGTCCCCGTCCTTGGCGAATCCGATGGTTTGCGTCTGGCCGTAGAACTGTGTTGTCGCTGAGTTGGCGATATTGTCTTCGACGACGAAGGTGAATGCTCCGAGATTGCGATACGGTATCAACGGGGCGAACAAAAGTTCTAATGGGCTGAAGCCGATTTCGTTCAACGGCTGACCAGTGCGGGTGAGCCGCCATGGAAGCGGTTCGATTCGTTCGCCGAGACGGGGTATGTGGACGTCCCATCCCAGGTTTCCGTGGGTTCCGGGCCATCGTCCGGTGGCCAGCGCCATCAGGTTCGGGCCGGTTGACGTGGGGAGCGTGGAGCACATTGTTTGAACGATGTGATCGCGGACGTTGGAATCTTCTGGCAGCGTCTTGACGAAGTTCATTCCGAAACCGTCGAGTAGCAGGAAAACGACGTGGTCGGGCTCGCCAATTGCGTCGATCAGCGGTTCTGCTGCGGTTTGGGTTGCGTCGTCGAAGGTTTCGGGTTGGAGAACTTCCAGTGTTTTGCCCAAAGCGAAACCGAGAGCGGCGTGGGTTGGAGTGTCGTGCTCGGGGATGATGCCATCGAATTCATCGTCTAGCGATGCGATGAGGTCCGATTTGCTGTTGATCAATTGGGATGCCTTATCGTTTGCTGGATTCCCGCCTGCGCGGGAATGACGGGCGGTTGCGCGGGCATGACGGGACTCGAAGCCCCTTTGAGTGCGCCATTTCCCCCACAAGTGAGGGAAACCGATGCTAAGCCACATTAATCAAGAATAATCGGCTTGGGAGTGATAGTCGGTGGTTGGAGTCGTACCCTTAAGCAATGCCAAATTTGAACAGCAAGGCGACGGTGATGTTCGTGGGGACTGGGACATCTGAGGGCATTCCCCGAGTTACCTGTTTGACGGCGGATCCGCCGACGTGTGGGGTGTGTATCGACGCAATGCGTCCCGGATCGAAGAATCGGCGACGAAACACGTCGATTGTGGTGCAGCGAGAGCAGGATGACGGGCCGCCGGTGAACATCTTGATCGATGTTGGGAAGTTCTTTTACCAGTCGGCGATTGAGCTATTTCCGAGACATGGTATACGTTCGGTGGATGCGGTGGTTTTGACGCATGCCCATGCCGATTCGGCGGGCGGTTTGGACGATCTTCGGGACTGGACGAATACGATTCGGTTTGCTAGTGGCGAAGAACATGCGGCGCTCCTGGCGAGGGGTCGGGAGCCTTTGATTCCGGTGTTTCTTAGGGAAATGGACCTAGATATCGTCTCTAAGACGGCTTACTACCTGGTGGACCGGACGCAGATGACGAGTGGCGGGACGGTTGCGATTTTGGATTTTCGGACGATCGACTCGGAGCCGTTTGAGGTTTATGGGACTGAGATTGTGCCGTTGCCGGTGCCGCATGGGCCGGATTATTCGTGCAACGGGTATCGAATCGGGGATTTCGCGTATATTTCTGACGCTTCGGATGTGCCGGATGATGTTTTGGCGACGATTTCTGGTGTTGACACGCTGGTGATTGACGCTTTGCGTACGGAGCGGTGGCACGGTTCGCATCTGACGATGGAGCAGGCGGTGGAGTATGCGAAGATTATTCGGCCACGTCGGACGTTTTTGACGGATGCTGCGCATGGGATCGATCACTATGCGATGAATACGACGTTGAGAAAGCCGGAAGTGAACGATGGGCTCGATATTCGGTACGCGTATGACGGGATGAGCATCGAGATCGGGGTTGATTCTGTAGCGGGTTTTTGAGACGTTGTATAGCCGTGGAATTTGCCGCGAAGTGGTGTTTTGCCTCGGTTTTTGTTGCTTGTTTTTGCCGGAGGTCGCGGCAATTTGCGGCAAGTTGTCGCTGGAGCGGCAAGTTCGCGGCGGGGGTGTTTTGTGGTGGGATTCGGGGTTAGGCGCTGGAATGTGTCGGGTATTAGTGTGTGACGGATGTGGGATGTTGGTTTTCGTAGGATTTTGGGGTTTGTTTGGAAGGGGTTTTTAGAACAAAGTTGCTTTTTGGCGCGGCAATTTGGCGGCAATTTGAGTTTTTGACGAAGTTCAAAGAGTTGGGGGGCATCCCCCGCTCACTGCGTTCGCGCCCGCTTACGCTTCGCGAAGGGGGCGGGTGGGTTTTGGGTTTTTGATGTTTGTTTGAACTTGTTTGAAAAGTGGGGTGGGGGTTAGAGTGGGGTTATTGGATTTCAAGTGGGTTGAGATGTCGCGTATCACGTTGGAACATGTAGAGACTGCTCGCAAATTCTTGGTGGATGCGGATCGAGAGTTTGAGGAAGGCGACCTGTTGCAGGCATCCGAGAAGCTCTGGGGTGCGGCGACTCATGTGGTCTTGGCGGAGATGCGACGGCGAGGCATCACGCCGTCGGGGCACAAGGCGACGGTCGATGCCGTTGAGTTGATAGGCGAGGATTACGAGGACCCGTCGTTGCGTCCGCTCTTCACGTCGGCGGAGATGCTGCACGCCAATTTCTACCATGGCTTTTTGGATGCCGAGAGGTTTGGGGAGCAACGCGAGTTGACGCGGCGGTTTGTGGAGCGGGTGTTGGCGTACGCGGATTGATTCGTGTGGTGAGTTGGGGGGATTGTCCTGGCCGTTGGATGGACGTGCCGTCCGCTTAACCGTCGACTTCCGACGGAATGATGGATGTGTGCGGAGTGGTGTGAGGTTTGTGCAGGTGTGCGTGATGCGCTGGGCGGGTTTGAAACCCGCCCCTACCGGCGTGTGTGGGTTGCCGGGTTCGGAGGTAGCGGTGGGTTTTATGGGTTCTGGATGGACGTTCCGTCCCGTGAACGGCTCGCGTTCGCGGGGATGGCGTGTGGAGGCGCGGGTTGACGGGAGGAGATGACGGGATGCGGGCATCCCCCGCTCACTGCGTTCGCGCCCCCTTACGCGAGCGAAGGGGGCGTTACGTCCTCACCCTGTCACGCCGCTCACCCTCACCCTAGCCCTCTCCCATCGACGGAGAGGGGATTTGCTGCGCCGGGCATCCCCCGCTCTGTTGTCGGTCATTTTGGGCTCGCGCCCCCTTACGCAAGCGAAGGGGGCGGCCTCCCCCTCGCCCCTCTGGATTCCCGCGTTCGCGGGAATGACATGAGCGGCGCGGTTTGACGGGACGGGGTTCAAAAACGCGGACTCGTGTCAGCGGAGGTTGGTTAGAGTTAGGATTCAAGTGCGGGTGTGGTACACGATGGATTAAGTAGTTTGGGGGCAGGAATATGACAGATTGGTCAGAGTGTCCGGCAGTTGAAAGCGTGCCGGGCAAGGTGAGCGGAAATTGGGTTTTCAAAGATACTCGATTGCCGGTGTACGCGCTGTTTGAGAATCTTGCGGAGGGCGCGACGATTCATGATTTCGTCGAATGGTTCGGTGGGGTTGATGAGTCGGAGGTGAAGGAGGTGATAGAGGCGGTTGTTGAGGATTTGAGGTCTAAAGTGATCGATGCGCATCCTGTTCGATAACGGTACCCCGAGGCAGTTGCGGCGCCGAATCATCCGGTGACGAGATTTTGGAACTCCCTTGGTAAGTTGGTCAGGTTGAAGCCAGTGGTTACCGGCGTTTGTTGATGGGTTCTGGATTCCCGCGTTCGCGGGAATGACGGGGGTTATGGTCATCCAGTGTGGGCGGGTTTGGAATCCGCGTCTACGGTTTCGTGTCCCCTTTGTCTTTCGGACATTTCCCCCGCGAGCGGGGAAACCCATAGCCTGCTAGGTTTGGTGTTCTCAAACTTCGTCTGTTATCGGTTCGATGGTGACTGTGCCGTTGGGGATGGCTCGGATGTGGATATCGTTGCCTGCGAGCAGCTTCATGCCGATTGTTGGTACGCTTTCTGAGCTGTGAACGGTGATTTGTCGACGTTCTCCGAACCAATCGACGTTTGCCAAGTAGGATTCGAAGTAGACGACGCTAGCGTCACCTATTTCCATTCGACTGCTTCCAGACTGCCGGAGCCCCAGACCGTGGATTGCTCTGGCAGATAGAGTGAGGAATTCAGTGAAT
Source organism: Dehalococcoidia bacterium (assembly GCA_965204425.1). GTDB lineage: Bacteria > Chloroflexota > Dehalococcoidia > Lucifugimonadales > Lucifugimonadaceae > Bin127. The sequence continues at coordinate 534,919 of OZ241990.1, read as the reverse complement.
CCGGTATCGAGCGTCGCTCTTAAGGGGCGACGCTGTCCGTCGATACCGTAGATCGCGAGGTTGACGTAAATCCGTAGCGACTCGCCCAATGGGGCGACTACACCTGGATCCACGAATCGTCTTCCTCTGGTTGTCCTCCCCAGTAACCGACGGTGACGGGGCCGTGTCGCAAGAATACGATTTCGGGATCTGGGATCCGCTGCGTCAGTCGTTCGAACAGGTCAATGTAGTCTCCATTGATCTCGAACTCGCCGGAGTTGACGTCGACTGCGAGCATCATGCCTAGTTGATCGTCGGTCAACTGATGCTTGATGCGTTCGTGGTAGAGCTTGGTGCCGAGTTCGCCTATGTTTGTTCTTTCTTCTTGGGTTCGGACCATGGTTTCACCTTAATATTCCTAATCGGTACTCTACCATCGAGGACGAGGGCTAAGGTGCGAGGGAAAGGGAATTGTGCTACCCTGCCCCGCCGGGCATCTCCTTGCCCCTCTGGTTTCCGGCTTTCGCCGGAATGACGTGAGGGGGTGCGGGCATCCCCCGCTCGCTGCGTTCGCGCCCCCTTACGCTTCGCGAAGGGGGCGTGCCTCTCCCCTGCCCCTCTGGATTCCGGCTTTCGCCGGAATGACGGGGGGATGTGTGGGAATGACGGGGGGATTTAGAGGATTTGGTTTAGGAAGAGTTGGGTTCGGGGTTCGGTGGGGTTGTTGAAGATGTGGTCGGGGGTGTTGATTTCTACTAGTTGGCCTTCGTCGAACATTGCCATGCGGTCGGCAACTTCTCGGGCGAAGCCCATTTCGTGGGTTACGCAGAGCATGGTCATGCCGGTGTCGGCGAGTTCTCGCATGACGTCGAGGACTTCTTTGATCATCTCGGGGTCGAGCGCCGACGTTGGCTCGTCGAAGAGCATGATTTCGGGTTGCATGGCTAAAGCGCGGGCGATGGCTACTCGCTGCTGCTGACCGCCTGAAAGCTCTGCAGGGTATTTTTCGGCTTGTTCGGGGATTCCGACGCGTTCGAGGAGGGACATTGCGAGGTCGTCGGCTTCGGCTTTGGGTAGGTGTCGGACGCGCTGGGGCGCCAATGTGATGTTGCTGAGGACTGAGATGTGGGGGAAGAGGTTGAACTGCTGGAAGACCATGCCGACTTCGGAGCGGATGGCGTCGAGGTTGCGGAGGTCGTTCGTCATCTCGATGCCGTCGACGATGATTTTGCCCTGCTGGTGCTCTTCGAGTCGGTTGATCATGCGGATGAATGTGGATTTGCCGGAGCCGGAGGGTCCGAAGATTACGACGACCTCTCCCCTCTTGACGGACATGGAGACGTCGTTTACGGCGCAGAAGTTTCCGAACCATTTATAGACGTTTTCGCAGACGATGATGTCGTCGCGTTCTTCTAGTGGGACGTTGCGGATGTCGGGGTTGGTGACGGTGATGGAGTCGGTGGTCATGGGGTTGTCCTTGGTTTCTTGGATGGTAGGGCATCCCCCGCTCGCTTCGCTCGCGCCCCCTTACGCTTTACGAAGGGGGCAGGGCATCCCCCTAGCCCCCTCCTGAAGGAGGGGGATTTTGGTTTTTGGGACGGTTGTTAGTGATCGGGGTTGTTTTTTTGGTTTGCGTGTTTTTGGGTCTTGGATCGCGCTGGTGGGTTGGGTTTTGTTCGGTGATGATCGGACTTGGTTGTTTGGGTGGTGTCCCCTGCCCTTCTCTGGGCCCTCACCCTAGCCCTCTCCCGCCCAGCGGGAGAGGGGACTCTTGGTAGCGATTTTGGTTGGTGAGTCTTGGTTTGCGTTTTTTGGACGGTGGGATTATTGGGATTTGGTGGTTGTTGTTTGGGTTTGTGGTGGGTTTGGGGAGTATGCTCTGCCCTGCCCCGGGCATCCCCCGCTCACTTCGTTCGCGCCCCCTTACGCTTCGCGAAGGGGGCGGTTGGTTGTTATCTGGGAATGATGCTGGTGGTTTGGGAATCCTCTGCTTCGCTTCGCAAAAAGGGGAGGAGCCTCTCGCTAGTCCCCCCTGAAGGAGGGGGATTTTGGTTGGCGGGTGGGCAGGTTTGAAACCTGCCCCTACCGGTTTGTTTGGGTTCCCGCGTTCGCGGGAATGACGGGGGTGTTGCGGGCATGACGGGGCGTTTTATCTGCGGCCTACTCCTAGTGCTCGTTCGATGCGGCGGGAGACGGCGGACATTGAGAAGGTGAAGATCCAGAAGATTAGGGCGATGAAGATGTAGACTTCGTGTCCGTCGTCGATGAAGTCGAGGTTGCCTTGGATTGTTACTCGGCCCATCTCGACGAGGTCGAGCATGCCGATGATGAAGACTAGGGAGGTGTCTTTGAAGAGGGAGATGGCTTGTCCGACGATTGCTGGGATGATGTTGCGGAGGCCCTGCGGGAGGGTGATCAGGAGGGTTGTCTGCCAGGCTCGTAGTCCGAGGGCTCGCGCGGCTTCGGTCTGACCGGTGGCGACGGCTGCCATCCCGCCGCGGACGTTTTCAGCCATGTAGGCGGAGCTGAAGAGCGTGATGGTGATCATGGCGAGGTAGAGTTCGTCGATGGAGACGTTCTCGGGGAAGGTGAGCGGCAGCATGTGCCTCGACATGAAGAGGAGGGTGATTAGTGGGACGCCGCGGATGATTTCGATGAATCCGATGCAGAAGTATCGGAGGAAGGGGAGCTGACTGCGTCGTCCGAGTGCGAGGAGGATGCCGATGGGTATGGAGCAGACGATGCCGATGGTGGCAAGTAGGAGGTTGAGTGTGAGTCCGCCGAGGTCTTGTGTGGGAACGGATTCGAGGCCGGGGATGTAGGACGAGCCGATTACGAGCAATGCTCCGAGGATGAAGAAGACGGGAGCGGCGAAGAATAGGGTTTTGGGTTGGCCGATCGATGGGATGGTTGCGAGTCCGAATCCGATGGCGACGGCGACTGCGTTGAGGGCGAACAGGACGCTGACGTCGACTCTGGGTTCGGGGGATTCTTCTCCGATTGGGACGTCGCTGAGTTCGAGGGGCGTGAAGGGTAGGATCGCAGCGAGCAGTGTGATGATGACCACGGCGATGGCGAAGCCGCGGGCGAGTCCGCCCCACATCCGCCACGACATACCGAGGAGGACGCTCATCAATAGGAGCGCGGTTAACGGTCGCCAATAAAGGTCGCTGGGGTAGCGCCCGATGACGTAGAGCGGGAGGCGCGTCGTCACGACTTCCCACGACGCGGTTAGGAATACCCAGTTGATGGTCTGGAGGATGGCGAGGGCGACGATGATGCCGAGGACGATGGTGATGATGCCGTCGAGTGGCGAGCTGAAGAGGTTTCCTCGGATCCAGCCGGGGACGCCCACCGTCATTGGCGGTGGTGGCGGATTTGGTCTTGTGGCGGATTGCTGCATCTTACTGCTGCGTCTTGGGGTCGTCAGCCGACGCCGGCGTATCGAGTCATGCGGTTGTAGATGTTTCCGACGAGGGAGTAGAAGAGGCTCATGGCGAGGTATGTGACCATCACCATTCCGATGAGGGAGATGGCGGGTGCGATCTGCGTCATGGTGGTGGTGACGCTGACGAGGTCGGGGTAGCCGATGGCGGCGGCGAGGGATGAGTTCTTGGTGAGGTTGAGGTATTGGCTGATTAGCGGAGGGATGATGACGCGTAACGCTTGCGGGAATATGACGTAGCGCAGTCCGTCATTGGTTTTCAATCCGAGTGAGCGCGACGCTTCGGTTTGACCGCGGCTGACGGATTGGATGCCGGCGCGGACGATTTCGGCGATGAATGCCGAGGTGTAGACGACGAGCCCCATGAGGAGGGCGAAGAAGCTGCCGGTTAATCGTGCTCCGCCCTGGAGTCTGCCGAAGGGTCCTTCCTGGCGTTCGGGAACGACGAGGTCGAGGGGTGTGAATATCAGTAGTCCGATGATGGTGACGATGAAGACGATTGCGAATCCGGCGATGATCGGGTAGCTCTGCTTACCGGTTTCGATCTCCCTTTTGGTGAGGAATTTGAAGGCTAGAACTGCGGCGACGATGCCGGCGCCAGTGAGGATCGCCCATGGCCAGAAGCCGCCGAGTGGCGTTGTCCAGGGCATATAGAAGCCGCTGTTGTTGAGATAGAAGGTGTCGAAGAAGACGTATCCTTCGCGGACGTTGGGCAGTTCCAGGACGATGAGGAACCAGAAGAGGAGTTGGATCAGGAGCGGGATGTTGCGGAATGTCTCGATGTATGCGAGCGCGATGCGGCTCAGGAGCCAGTTCGAGGACAACCGTGAGACGCCGATGATGATTCCGACGATGGTGGCGAGGAACACTCCGAGGACGGAGGCTTTGACGGTGTTGAGGGCGGCGACGCCGAAGCCGTAGAGGTATGAATTCGACGGTTCGTAGTGGATTACGGATTCGCCGATCGGGATTTGGGCTGCGTCGTCTAGGAAAGAGAAGCCGAAGGGGATTTCGCGGTCTTGTATCTCGTTGGCGACGTTGACGATGAAGCCCGAGACGATGGCGATGACGACGACGGCGGAGACGATCTGGATGACCCATTGAATGAAGACGACGTTGCGCCAGAGGGGTATCCCGCCCGGGTATAGGATGCTTTGCACTATTGATCTTTCGTTGACGCGTCGTGATGCGGGTCGCGACCTTGGTGTAGTTTAGCGCGTTGACTGGGAATGGGGTGATGGTGGCTGTGCCTTTCACCCTCACCCTAACCCTCTCCCATCAAGGGAGAGGGAATTTGTATCATCCCCCGCTTGCTGCGCTCGCGCCCCCTTACGCTTCGCGAAGGGGGCGGGAAGGCGGGCGGGTTTGAAACCCGCCCCTACCGGTGGGGATGAAAGAAAGTAAAAGGGGGGATGCTTGTGCATCCCCCCTTTTTGGCTTCAGCGATAAGTTCGCCTTGGGTTGATCAGCGCAGCGGTGCTGCGTAGATCTGGCCACCCTTCGGGCAGTCGCCACATGGGGCGTCTGACCAGAGAGCGTTTCGGCCGCCTTCTCGCGGAAGGTCGATGCCGTCAGGACCGAGGTTTCGGTCGTAGATTTCGCCGTAGTTGCCGACGGCCTTGATGACGTCCTGCAGGAACGTGTCGGAGAGACCGAGGGCCTCTTGGCCGATGGTGCCTTCGGTTCCGAGGAGCCTCTTGGCTTTGACGTTGTCGCCACCCGCGACCGCGTCGACGTTGCCGCTGTTGATTTCGTACGCTTCGGCGTAGATCAAGCCGGACATGACGGTCTTGATGATGTCGAACCACTGGTCGTCGCCGTGCGGGACGACCGGTCCGAGCGGCTCTTCGGAGATGGTCTCCGGGAGGATCACGTGGTCATCCGGGTTCGGCAGTGCGGTACGGAGTGCGGCTAGCTGCGAGCGGTCGTTTGTGAAGACGTCGCATTGGCCGGACTTGTAAGCGTCGAGGACTACGTCGGTGTCTTCGAAGACGTTGGGGTTGTACTCGAGGCCGTTCTGTCGGAAGAAGTCAGCCATGTTGAGCTCGGTGGTGGTACCGCTGGTCACGCATACTGCGGCGCCGCCGAGTTCGTATGCGGAGGTTACACCGAGGTCGGCGGGGACCATGAAGCCTTGGCCGTCGTAGAACATCGTCTGAGCGTAGTTGCCCCACTGAGCGTCACGGCTGGTGGTCCAAGTGACGGTTCGGACGAGGAGATCGACCTCACCGGACTGGATGGTCGGGCCACGCTCAGCAGCGGTGATGTACTGGATCTCGATCGCTTCAGGATCGTTGAGCACTGCGGTTGCGACGGCTCGGCAGAGGTCGATGTCGAAACCGACGTTACGACCGGAGTCGTCAAGTGCACCGTATCCGGGGACGTCGTTTCTGCTTGCACAGATGACTCTTCCACGCTCTTGGACTTGAGCAAGGCGACCGCCGGTTTCTTGCTCCATCATGGCTTCATCAGCCATCATTTTGGCGTCGGCAGCCATCTTGTCGGCTTCGTCTGCGCGTGCTTCGGCGGCGTCGGCTCGGGCGTTAGCATCGCTAAGCGCGGATTGTGCGGCGGATGCGGTAGCTCGGGCGTTGGCCAAGTCCGCGTCGGTCGCGCCATCGTCACTCGTGCAAGCGCTGACTGCTACCGCCAACACCGACACCATAGCGAGTGCCGACATCAGGAGTTTCAGTTTCATGTGGATATTTCCTCCAGGTTCGTCGTCTTGGTGGTTCGAAGATTGTCGCTACGACCTGATACACACCATCAATAAGAGTTTACGTCAATCTGCGAGATTCAGCGATGTTATCCCGCTTAGCCGAAGTTCAGTAAATGTTGTATGGACAGTTTCAGACAGCGTAATCCGCACCGAAAGGCACGTTCACACGGTACGACTCGCCGTAATGCATCGGGTTTCCACGAAATCAGCGTAGAGGAGCAGCATAGATCTGCCCGCCGTTGATCCAAAGGTCGTTGCGCCCCTGTCGCGGTAGACCGATGCCCTGAGAGCCCAGATTCCTCTCGTAAATTTCCCCGTAATTTCCCACTTGTTTGATGACGTCTTGCAGGGAGGTCTTGTCGAGGCCCAAAGATTCTTGTCCGAAATCGCCCTCGGATCCGAGCAATCGCTTGGCTTTGATGTTCTCGCCGGCTGCATACGCGTCGACGTTGGAACTGTCGATTCCGTACGCCTCTGCGTAGATCAAGCTGGCCATTACAACCTTGACAATGTCGAACCACTGGTCGTCGCCGTGGGGGACGATAGGTGTGAGGGGTTCCTCGGAGATGATGTCGGGCAGGACGATGTGCATTTCGGGATCGGGAAGGAGTTCTATCCACGACGTGAGAATGGATCGATCGGTTGTGAGTACATCGCATTGTTCGGATCGGTACGCGTCGATAGCAGTGTCGTCCTGACCGAACACTGATGCTGTCCAGTTGAGATCGTGCTGTCGGCTAAAGTCGGCGAGGTTCAGCTCTGACGTGGTGCCCGCGGTTACGCAGACTGCGGCGTCTTGAAGGTCTCGTGCTGATTCGACGCCCGCCGCTTTCCTCGTCATGAAACCTTGCCCGTCGTAGAACATAACGGGTGCGAAATTGCCCCAGTTGATGTCTCTGGTTGATGTCCATGTGGTGGTCATGTTCATCAAGTCGACATCGCCGGCCTGCAGAGTGGGGCCGCGTTCCGAAAGGGAAATGAATTTGTATTCGACGGCGTCGGCGTCTCCTAAGACCGCTGCGGCTACGGCGCGGCATAGGTCGACATCGAAGCCGACGGTTTTGCCGGAATCTTCGACGAAGTAGAAGCCAGGGGTGTCGTTGCCGGTGGCGCAGGTTAGCTTGCCGCGCTGTTTGATCCGCTCAAGTCGACTAGTCGTATCGGCGATCTCAGAAGCCGCTTCTTCTGCTTCTTGGGCTCGCTGTTCGGCTGCTTCTGCGCGTTCGACTGCGGCATCACGCTCCGCTATTGCGGCTTGAGCGGTGGCTTGGGCGTTGGTGAGGTCCCGGTCGGAGGTGCTGTCTCTGTCAGAAGTACATGCGAGGGCAACAATCGTAACGATGCATATCGTTGCCAATAGGTGTGTTTTTTGCACTTGGCACCTCGTTTTGTGTCATTTAAAACGAATGATACCAAGCATTCAAAATTTAAATTCGAACGCTGAATTAGCACCTAGATATTGCGGGTATATCGATCGCAGCACCGATTATGAATTTCCGCTGCTGACCTACTCCTCGATTGCGTCGACGAAGTACAGCGCGCAGTTGCCGTCGGGAAAGTGGCTCAGCTCGCCATCGATCCGGACATAGCCCACGAAGGTCTCCTCATCGCCATAGTTGGAGTCGTATGTGGTCAGCTGGAACTGACAATCGGTGTCGCCAAAGGAGATATCGGTCAGGCTTTGACCTTGTTTGTCTCCTTTGATCGAGATTTTGATCAGGTCAGCATCGCCCAACATGTTCATCATTTCGCTACTGCTGAAAGAACCTGGTGTAGTCTCGTACGTCTTGTATGACGATGACATGGTGATCATCACTGTCTCTTCAGCTGCTGGCTGATCGATTTCAGTTGACGATACGATTTGCTCAGGTTCCCCAACATCGGACACCGTATCGGTGAAAATGACCGACACAACGAATGCAGGAACGAGTGCGATCAAAGGCAGTGCGATGATTGCCACCAAGACTTTGGCAAATCGCTTCGGAGATCCAGTTCCTGTTAAACGAGACATCCTAAAAACTCCTTAATCTCAAACTTTTTGGCATTTGCACCAAGTTTACTCAGTATTCCTTGCTGTCCGTCACTGGGCTTCTACCTACAAGTTGTCAATTCCTAGGAGGGAGGTTATCTTTCTGACGACCTCGTTAACGACGCTAGGCGATGCCTTACCAGCGTATCTGGCATATCTAGCGCGCCAATCGGCGCTATTGACCTGGTCCGCCATTACAACACCAGTAACTTCGCAGTCTGAAATCACTTCGACCTCGAACGGGAAATTCCCCGGTCGACTTGTGATTGGGCACATCAGAGCGAGACCTCTGACTTGGTTGTAACTGAAGGGACTCAAAACCAATGCTGGGCGACGACCTGCTTGCTCGTGTCCGGCTTGTGGCGAAAACTCGACCCAGACCAGATCGCCCCGTTCAGGGACGTATTCTGAGACTACCAAACCTCTTTACCTCTCGGTTGATCATCCCAGAGGTAGGGAGGCAGGTTATCTGGATCTATCGATGCGATCATCTCATCCAGATCGTATTTTCGTTTTCGCATGTGTATACCGTTGGCATCGCGGGACAATTCGATTGCCGTACCTTCTTTGACGCCCCACTCTTCGGCGATGGCTTTGGGGATGCGGACGGCGAGGCTTGAACCCCATTTGGAGATGCGCGTGGTTTTCGGCATTAGATATCCTCCGATATATCTTTTGTATATCACGAGGGCGCGAAGTTTTGAGAGGGCGTTGCGTGGATGTGAATGGGTATTGAGGCGTATGTCGCGTGCGGGGGCAGGTTTGAAACCTGCCCCTACCGTGGGCGGAAGCGGAGTTTACACCGGCATTGTCCGGCCGGTTTTGGCGCGGCCGTAGTCGGCGACGTCTCTGGTCAGGGCGCCGATCATCTTGCAGCCGAGTCCATCGATGAGCTGGTCGACCTGCTGCTCGTTGTTCATCTCCTCGTCTTGCCATGCGGCGTAGAAGGCGATGTTGTTGTTTTCCAACGCCTTCTTGACGATGTTGAGCGCGTTGTCCATGAAGTCGGGGTAAGGCGGGTCGTGAGCGTCAGGGTCGCCGAAGGACATACCCATATCGCCAGGCCCCCACTCGGCAAATGCGATGCCCGGAACCGCCGCGGTCTGCTCGGCGAAGGGTAGGCAGTGACGGTCTTCGATCTTGAGACCAAGCATGAGTTCGCCATTGGGGTTCATCGGCCACGGGTCTGCGATCTGGACGTATTCCCTGGGATCGACGCCCCATATTTCCGCAGGTTGGCGCTGCCCTCCCCCTCCGCGGATACCTTCGGGGATGATGTCGCTGCCGATGGTCTGGAACGGGTAGCGACAAGCCGCGACGAACCATTTGGTGGCTTCAGGACTTTGCACGTGCGTGTGGAGCAGACCGTGGATGCCGGTGGTCAGCGCATGTCGCATCTGCCAGGCGTTGTATCGCACCTCTTCGGGCGAGTAGGCGCTATGAGGGAGAGAAGTTACGACCGCGGGTGTGGGGTGACCGCTCGGCGTGGGACCGCCGTCTTTGAGGCCCTTCATGAACTGGTACAGACCGCCGATGTCGAAGTGATGGTGCTCGAAATCGATAAGCACCATGTCGGCCCAAGTCTGAGCCATTTCACGTCCGGCGTCGTAGGAGAGTTCGGGCGTGGGGGTGTGGTAGAAAGGCTGCCCTTCCTTGAGGAGGTCGATGCATTTGTTTATGCCCATGGTTTTGGTTCCTTGAGACTGCGTTTGGCGACGCGATTTGTCGCGCGTTCCCATACTTTATCGCCTAACGCGGTTAGCCGAGATTGACAGTTTTCCGAATTACGCCGGGATCGGCGGAAGAGTGAATCAATCCTCGTCATAGGTTTCGGGCATCAGCACGAACTCGGGGTAGGCTTCGATGCCGAGTTCTCCGGCGTCTTGGCCTAGTTCTTCGACGTCGCGTGAGACTCGAATGCCGAGGGGGCTGAGGGCGAGGGCTTTCCAGATCAGCCATGAGATGGCGAAGACGAATACGCCGACAGCGAGAACACCGATGAGCTGAGTGACGAAGTCTCCGCCTGCGACGATGCAGACCGCCAATGTGCCCCATATGCCCGCGACGAGGTGAGCTGGAATGGCTCCGACGACATCGTCAAGCTTGAGTTTTTCGAGCAGCTTGGTGCCCGCTGTGCATAGGATTCCTCCGATCGCGCCAATGATGATCGCCCAGTAGTGTTCGGTGATATCGGGGCCTGCGGTTATTGCTACTAGACCCGCGATTGCGCCGTTAAGGCCGACGACGAGGTCCATCCGTCCGAGGATGAAGCGGGAGAAGGCCAACGACATGACAATGCCAGCGGCGGCGGCGAGGTTGGTGTTCACCAATATGTTGCTCATGGCGATCGCGTCACCAGCGGTTCCTAATTTCAGTTGCGAACCGCCGTTGAATCCAAACCATCCGAGCCATAGTATGAAAACTCCTAGTGTGACGATCAGAACATTGGACGGTGGTGTGGGTCTAGGTTCGCCGTTGCTTCGGAATTTGCCGAGGCGTGGTCCTACGATCATCACACCTGCTAATGCGGCCCATCCGCCCGTGCTGTGTACGATGGTCGAACCGGCGAAGTCTTGGAAGCCCATCTGGGCCAGCCACCCGCCTCCCCACGTCCAAGCTCCGACGATCGGATAGATGATGGCGGTCAGAGCGAGCGTGAATATGAAGAACGGCCACATTCTCACCCGTTCTGCCAAGGCTCCAGAAACGATGGAAGCCGTAGTTGCAACGAACACCATCTGGAAGAACCAGTCCGACATGGTCGAATAGCCTTGGTCGATGACCGCGGGCAGGGCTTCCGTATCGCCGTCGAGGAGCGCCAGTTCGTCCGAAGATGCTCCGTACATGAGCTTGAACGAACCCACGAAGTCGCCTACGTCGACGTACATGAGGTTGTAGCCGATGAAAAAGAAGGCAAGGCCAGCTATTGAGTAGAGTCCGATGTTCTTCAGACAGATCATCGAGGCGTTCTTGGTGCGAACCGAGCCGGATTCGAGCATGGTGAATCCGGCGCACATCCACATCACCAGTACGCCCCAGATCAGGAACGAAAACGTATTAAAGATGAACTCGGTTTCGCCGACACTTTGGGCGAATTCGATGCCGGTTTCATTCATCCAGAACGCGGGGACCGCGATGAAACCGCCCAAATAGACAGGCGAGATTCGCCAAGGCAAGAACCTCGCCAACCTCCTTTGCACCGCGCCAGCACCGCCGTGAAGTTGTAGCAATCCGCGTCGGATCATCGGACTACCCTCCTGTTAAAACGGCTCGCCGGATGGGACTATGGAAATTCGACGAGCAGATACGGATAGTTGATACGCAGTATCGCAGAATCCGCCAAATCGTGCGCGAATCCCGGTCCGATTTCTCGAACCGGGAGGGAGTAGAGAGTCGGCGATGTAGGGTGTGGCCCTACACAGGCATCGTGCGGCCGGTTTTGGCTCGGCCGTAGTCTGCCCATTCTTTGTTGGGGGCGCCCATCATCTTTACGCCGACGTTGTCGATGAGGTGGTCGATGCGCTCTTCCTGCGTCATGTTGTCGTCGGCCCAGCTTGAGTAGAACCCGACGCCGGCCTTGTCGAGTGCGCCTTTGATGGTGTCGCGGGCGTGGTCCATGTAGTCGGGGTACGGCGGGTCGTGAGCGTCGGGGTTTCCGTGGGACATGCCCATGTCGCCGGGACCCCACTCGGCGAAGCCGATGCCGGGCACGGCGGCAATTTCGTCGGCGGTCGGCAAGGAGTGGCGGTCTTCGATTTTGAGACCTAGGAGGAGTTCGCCGTCTGGGTTGAGTGGCCATGGGTCGGCGATCTCGACGTATTCTCGTGGAGAAAGTCCCCAGATTTCGGCTGGGATGCCCTGACCGCCTCCGCCTCGAAGGCCCTCGGGGATGACGTCGCGGGCTAGGGACTGGAAGGGGTACCGGCATGCGGCGACGAACCACTTGACGGCTTCGGGGTCGCGGGCGTGGGTGTGGAGCAGGCCGTGGACGCCGGTTGTGAGGGCGTGCCGCATCTGCCATGCGTTCGCTCGGACTTCTTCGACGGTGATGGCGTTGTGGGGAAGAGTCGTGACGACGGTAGGTGTGAGGTGACCACTCGGCGTTGGGCCGCCGGCCTTTAGGCCCTTCATGAACTCACCGAGACCGCCGACATCGAAGTGGCGGTGCTCGAAGTCGATGAGGATCATGTCGGCCCATGTCTGGGCCAGCTCGACACCGGCGTCGTAAGAGAGTTCAGGGGTGTGGGTGGCGTAAAAGGGTTGTCCTTCTTTGAGTAGGTCGATGCATTTGTTGATGCCCATTTGTGTTTTCCTTTTATTTGGTTTTCTTCCAGTGAATTGGGGATGGCCACGTTTGTCGTTCGGGCCCTCACCCTAACCCTCTCCCGCCGAGCGGGAGAGGGGACGATGGTAATCGGTTGCCACCATGCGGGAGATGACCCGGCGGTCGTTGGGTATATTGATTTAGGTGAGCCTCCAGGGGATTTCTAGTTCGGCGGTGATGCTGCGGAACCAGTCGATTACTTCGGGGTGGTACGGGATTCCGTGTTCGCGGCGTTCTATCTCCTCTTCGTGTTCGGGTAGTCCGGCGTAGACGACGCGGTCTTGACCGGGTGCGGGTTTGCTGTTGGCGAGGGCCCGCATGTATTCGTCCATGTCGGTCTTGAAGTCTTCGATGTCGGTGAAGGCTTCAAGGTTGTATGCGATGAAGTGGTGGGAAGCGCCGCGCCGTCGGTTCGGACCGCCGCCGTTTCCTCCGAGGATGCCGGCGAGGATCTCGATCATGACGGCCATGGAGTAGCCTTTGTGGGCTCCGAGTTCGCGGGTTGCACCTGCGGGGAGCATGATGAAGTCTTCGGGGACCTCGCTCTCCTCCATCACGGGCGTGCCGTCGGATTTGGCGACCCATCCCGGCATTACGGGAACGCCGATGCGTTTGGCCAGAACGATCTTGTTACCGGCGACGCTGCTCATGGAAGCGTCGAAGATAAAGGGAGGTTCGTCGCGTGTGGGTGCAGCGATGCCTAGAGGGTTTAGTCCGACTAGACGCTCTGCGCCGTGGACGGGGGCGACATTGACACCGCCGGTAGTCATGGCGACGCCGATCATGTCGCGTTCGAGTGCCATTGCGGCGTGGTAGGCGCAGGCTCCAAAGTGGCGACCGTTGATGGCGGTGATGGTGCCGATGCCGTAGACCTCTGCCCTGTCCATCGCCATCCGCATCGCCATCGGGCCGACGGCTAGGCCGTGACCGCCGTCGCAGTCGATCGTGGCGGCGGCTGGTAGCTCGCGAATGACTTTGGGTTCTGGAGTGGGGTTTATGCCGCCTTCGCCGAAGGATGCGACGTAGCTTCGAAGCATGTTCGAGACGCCGTGGGATTCGATGCCACGGGCGTCGGCGTAGACGAGGACGTCCGCCGACTGGACGGCATCATCCTCCGGCATACCCATCTTTCGGAAGATGTCTTCGACGGTGGCGCGCATGTCTTCGATTTGGACATGCACGGCGATGTCGTGCGGGACGTGGAATCGTTCGAGCAATCGAGAGAGCCTTTCGCTATCGGCGGTGTTTCATGATGCTTTGGGACGCCGACCCAGCGACCGGAAATCGTCTCGCTACGCCGCACCTCAATTTAATCGAGTCGAAAGTATACAAACGCGACATCCACAAACGAGTTTGATGGGGTATATTCGCGTGCAACGAGGCGAGCGTCCGTGGGAACCCCCTTGTATTCCCCCTTGAACCAAGGGGGAGGGTTTACTACCGCCTCACATTGGAGGTCAGAAATGCCTATCGGAAAAGTCGCCGTTTTCACCCAGACCGGAACACCATTTCACATCGAAGAACTACCGACGCCGGATGTCGAGCCGGGCGGGATTCTGGTCAAGAACACGCACGCTGTTATCTGCGGGTCAGATCTGCATGGCTGGCGAGGGGATGGTGACGTCATACCACCGCCCAAGCGGCGGTTAACTGGTCACGAGTTCACCGGCGTTGTGCACTCGCTCAGCAGAGGAATCGACACGGACTCACTCCGCAGGCCTTTGAAGGAAGGCGACCGGATCGCGTTTCCGTTCTTCAACCCTTGCAACCGCTGCTACTGGTGCATCCGGGGAGAGCATCACGCCTGCCCGCATCGCGGGCGAGCCAACCATCAGGGTCTGGATGCGTATCCGTATTGCGACGGTGGAATGGCTGACTATTACTACCTGCCGCCCGGACACTACGCTTTCAAGGTGCCGGACGAGCTGCCGACGGATGCCGTACCGCCTGTGAACTGCGCTTTGTCACAGGTGCTCTTCGGACTCGAACGCGCCAAGATGGACTTTGGCGACACTGTCGTGATCCAAGGCGCAGGTGGACTGGGAATCTTCGCGACCGCGATCGCTGCGGAGAAGGGAGCTTCGAAGGTGATCGTTATCGACGGTCAACAGCCGAGATTGGATTTGGCGATGAAATGCGGCGCTACAGATACCATCTCGATGGTGAATTATCCGACGCCAGATTCGAGGGTCGAGCGCGTCCGCGAGCTGACCCATGGCGTCGGTGCCGACATTGTGGTGGAGGTTGTGGGTGTTGCGGAGGCGACGCTGGAGGGTTTGGATATGGTGCGCTTCAACGGCAAGTACGTCGACATCGGTAATATCAGCGGTGGGAGCATCGAATTCGCGGCTCGAAAAATCATCAACAACCAGACTCAGTGGCAGGGATTGATGCACTACAACCCGTGGATCGTCGAAGCCGCGTTGCAGTTCTTGGTGCGGGTTAAGGAGCGGATGCCGATCGCCAACGTCATTTCCCACAAGTTCCCGCTTGAACAGGTGAATGACGCATTCGAGTTCGCTGAGTGGCAAGGGCGCGAGGGTGGTTCGACTGCCAATCGCGTTGCGCTGACTATGTAGCCGATCCATCGCTCACGATTCGGACGGGAGGTTTGCTATGCCAACCGGAAAGGTCGCCCTGTACACCGCGGCGGGTGTTCCGTTCGAGATCGTTGAGTTGCCCACGCCCGAAGTAGAGCCGGGCGGGATTCTTATCAAGAACACCCACGCGGTGATTTGCGGATCAGACCTGCACGGTTGGCGTGGGGACGATGACAATCCGCCTCCGCCCGTCAAGAGACTCACAGGTCACGAGTTTACGGGCGTTGTTCACACGATGGGTTCCCGCGTTCGCGGGAATGACGGGGCGACGGATTCGTTACGGCGTCCTTTGAGCGAAGGCGATCGTGTGGCGTTCCCATTCTTCCATCCATGTAACCGGTGTTACTGGTGCATTCGCGGCGAGCATCATGCTTGTCGGTATCGCGGGCGGTGGTACACGCTTGAGGAGCATCCGTATTGCAACGCGGGGATGGCGGATTACTACTACCTGCCGCCCGGACACTACGTCTTCAAGGTGCCGGATGAGTTGCCTACGAACGCGATTCCGCCGGTTAACTGCGCGTTGTCTCAGGTGTTGTTCGGACTTGAAAGAGCCAAGATGGATTTTGGGGATACCGTCGTGATCCAAGGTGCGGGTGGTTTGGGAATCTTCGCCACTGCGGTCGCGTCGGAAAAAGGGGCGTCGCAGATCATCGTGATCGATGGTCAGAAGCCGCGATTGGATTTGGCGGTTGAGTGTGGTGCGACCGATACGATTTCGATGGTTGATTTCCCGACGCCTGAATCGCGAGTTGAGCGGGTGCGCGAGTTGACGCATGGGATTGGTGCGGACGTGGTTGTTGAGGTTGTTGGTGTCGCGGCGGCGGCTTTGGAGGGGCTCGACATGGTGCGATTCAACGGGAAATACATCGACATTGGCAACATTGCGGGTGGCTCGATCGAGATTCCTGCCGTGAAGGTGATTAGCAACCAGACGCAGTGGCTTGGAACCGTGCATTACGACCCATGGATCATCGAGTCGGCGTTACAGTTCTTGGTGCGGGTGCAGGACCGGATGCCGGTGGCAAACGTCGTGTCGCACACATTCCCGCTGGAACAGATCAACGAAGCGTTCGAGTTCGCCGAGTGGCACGGCCGTGAAGGTGGAACAGCCGCCAGCCGCGTTGCACTCACGATGTAGAGAGAGAGGGCTCAGATGCCTAACGGAAAAGTCACCATATTCGACTCGCCGGGAGTTCCCTTCGAGATCGGCGACCTGCCTACTCCCGAAGTTGAACCCGGAGGACTGCTCATCAAGAACACCCATGCCGTGATCTGCGGATCAGACCTTCACATTTGGCGTGGTGACATGTCGACACATCCGAACCGGATCGTTGGTCACGAGTTCACCGGAGTGGTTCATTCGCTCGGCAAAGGTGTCGAGACGGACTCGCTGCGACGTCCGCTGAAAGAGGGCGACAGAGTCGCGTTTCCGTTTTTCAACCCGTGCAACCGTTGCTACTGGTGCATCCGCGGTGAACATCACGCCTGTCCGCATCGATCGCGGCGGAAAGACCTCGAAAGCCACCCGTTCTGTGATGGTGGATACGCGGATTACTACTACCTCCCTTCCGGTCACTACGCCTTTAAGGTGCCTGACGAGTTGCCGAGCGATGCCGTGCCGCCTGTGAACTGTGCGCTCTCACAGGTGCTCTTCGGTCTGGAGCGGGCGAAGATGGATTTCGGAGACAACGTTGTTATCCAAGGCGCGGGTGGACTGGGTATCTACGCTACGGCGGTTGCATCGGAAAAGGGCGCGGCGAAAGTGATCGTCATCGATGGTCAGCAACCACGGTTAGACCTCGCGATGAAGTGCGGCGCGACGGATACCGTTTCGATCATGGAGTATCCGACGGCGGAGGCGCGCGTTGAGCGTGTCAAGGAACTAACCGACGGAGTTGGTGCTGATGTCGTGGTTGAAGTCGTGGGCATTCCGGCTGCGACGTTGGAAGGCCTCGACATGGTGCGCGTCAACGGCAAGTACATCGACATCGGCAACATCGGCGAGGGCAGCATCAAGTTCCCGGCGTCGAAGATCATCGGCAATCAGACGCAGTGGCTCGGCACGACCCACTACGATCCGTGGATCATCCCGGCGGCGATGGATTTCCTCGTTCGGGTGCAAGACCGAATGCCGGTCAACGATGTGATTTCGCACAAGTACCCGCTGGAAGAGATCAACGAAGCATTCGAGTTCGCGGAGTGGCAGGGGCGTGAAGGTGGGACGACCGCGAACCGCGTCGCGTTGACGATGTAGTTTGCCTGTGGGATCGGTGGGTCGGTGCGGTTGATGGGAACCGGGCAACGACATTCGCGGTAACTGTAAGCCGCTTTGTCGGTCGTCGTTGCCGCTTGCTCAGCGCCCGACAACGTGATCGAAGCGGTCACGGGAGAAGACCTTCCGACGGTGGTATCCTAGGCTGTAATATTCGATGTGATTGATCATTTCGCCATGGATTTAAAGTGTCCATAGAAGGGGTTACCATGACATTCGCCCTCGGTGTCCGCAGCATCGCCATCATATTGTTGCTGTCGGGGATCGCTGCTTCGGCATCGCTCGTGTTTTTCGCGAACGACGCCAATGCCCAACAGAGAGTCGGAGCCATCTGCGGGTTTTCTTCGGACGGAGAAGGCACGCATTACAGGATGAGGTGGGTGAACGACATGGGTCTTACCATGAACGCCGATGGAACATGGCCCTCGCCGGGGCTACTTTGCAGCGGCACAAATGAAGTGGCGTTCAGAGGCGAGCCGACCGAGACGAACTGGAAAATCAATATCGGCGAAGGAACTTTCGCTCCGGTAGTGGGTCAGGCGGACCGAATCTTAGGTCATGAAGCATTTAGCGCGATGACAGCTGAAGCTAGAGAAGGAACTGATCCTCGTAGACATCCTACGACGATAGCGAGAACCGCCACGGCTATATCCAGAGAAGCAACTGCGGAGCGTGTTAGTGAGAATGCCACGTCTGTCGCTTTCGACACCGTTGTACCTGTAACAATTACCGCAGAAGCTAGGAATCATGATAGAGATGCTACCGCTACCGCAGCAGTTGACATCAATAACAGGGTTAACAGATTTGTTGCTGAAGATGGTTTGAGCAGAGGGGGAAGCTACTGCGGTCATGCTCACAACAATAATGGGTGGTCAGGTTATGGAGAGTCTGATGGTAGGGGAAATCTGCGCCGTCTTTCTTTGAGAAATGCCGCAGAATTTGAAGTGGAGCGTAAAACTGCAGAAGAAAATGCGATTCAAAGAGAGACTGTAAGTCGAGCGGGTACCAGCAACTCAAACGATGGTAGATATATCAGCCACCGAGCCACAGTTGTAGCCGAATACGAAGTCGATGTGGAATGGTCTACCAGATGCGACGTGCATTTCGGCTCGCATGAGTCTGGAGAATCCGGCTACCACACCCACTGAAGAACGAGAAGCCTGAGTGTGAATTCCTGCCGTACGTGTTTGTTACGCGTCACGTCCGATGACATTATCTGATTTACACTCAAATATCTGTGAAAGTTAAATTTACGACAATTGCAACTTTGTCAGGGCTGTTGATGGCGTTGGCAGTTGGATGTTCTGCTGCCGAACCGACACCGCCGCAAGTAAATCCCACGGCAATTCCTACCGCAACCACTGCGGTACCAACGGCAACGTCGCAGTCTGTTCCAACCGCAACATCTACACCGCGTGCGATCATTCAGTTCGCGACGCCGACCTCGGTCCCTAAGCCGAGTCCTACGGCGATAGCGACATCCGTATCCGAAGTTGATGGCGAGTACGCGGTGAAGATCGTGAAGATCTCAGATGGGGACACGGTTGAAGTCGAGATCGAGATGGTTCAGGTGGAGGGTTTGAAGAATCAAACCGTCCGCATCAACGGTGTCGATACTCCGGAGACTCGTGGGTCCGACGAGTTTGAGAAAACGTGCGGGAATTGGTCGAAGCAACAGGTCATCGAATTTCTGAACGATGATGGCCAATATGTCCTGATCACCGAGTTTGAGGATGGTGCGTTTGGAAGGATTCTTGGCGATATTCGGTCGCCATCAGGCCGATTGCTATCTGAGTTCCTGTTGGAAGAGGGATTGGCGGTCGAGTACCACGGTGGGAACCGGGATTTTGAGCAGCATCGCGAGAACTGCGAGAAGTTGGTTGAAGCGGGTCATATTGCTGGGGCGGTAGCGATCATGGTCGAGGAAGATGCCGCAGATCCGACCGCGACACCAACGTCTGAAGTTGCTCCGACTCCCACGTCAATGCCTACCGAAGTTGCGTCTATGACTGTTACTCCAGTGCCGTCACCGACGTCGATTGTTGATGTTTCGGACGCCGCGATCGAAGCCGAGTTGTTCACTACCTGTCAACAGGGTGATGACGCTGGATTGCCGTATGTGCCGGGCACGAAAGGTTCAGGTTGGGGCTTCCCAAAGGACGTGTTTGATGGACCAAGAGACGGTGACAGTGACGGGTTCGTTTGCGAGAAAGACATCAACGAAATCGTAGGGCATGTCGACGAATCGTTCAGTTCGTGCGAGGAAGCAATCGTCGGATTGATCGAGTTTCAAAGAGACTCAAAGGACGCGGACCAAGAAAGGGGGTTGCTCGGACGCCTTGCTGGTGGAGTCAAGTCTCGAGTTAGTTCAATTTGGGAGGACGTGGTTGGTAATGGTCCAGATTCGGCTGCGGAGTACGCATCAAACGAAGAAGTATGCGATAGATTATCCGAATTGGGTTACGTTTTACCAACGCCGACGCCAAAACCCGAACCACCACCGACCTATACGGTAACTCCGTCAGCGACACCAACGGTCACACAAACACCTGTACCGACGGAAATTCCGACAGCCACAAGCACGATAACAGCGACACCAATTCCAACGACCATTAGCACTAGCACGGCAACGCCAACCCCGTTACCTACGCCGACGGAAACACCTACAGCTACACCGACGAACACACCATATCCTACCCCGACGCCAACCGCAACACCAAGGCCGATCTATGGTAGTTGCGAGGAAGCCGAGGCCGCTGGCGAACAGCGCATCCAAGGTTCTAATGGGCCAAGTCGCGGTTTCCCCGCTTGGCAGGTGCCTAGTGCTAGGGACGGGGATGGGGACGGGGTGGTTTGCGAGAAGTAGCGGACGGATCGTTGTGTAAGCCGATGCCGTTGAGGTGGCTGGTGTCGTTGAAGAGGCTGGTTCGCCAGCCGTTCCGGGTGTAGAGGTGTTCATTCAGCACGGTGACGCTGGTG
Source organism: Dehalococcoidia bacterium (assembly GCA_965204425.1). Classification (GTDB taxonomy): domain Bacteria; phylum Chloroflexota; class Dehalococcoidia; order Lucifugimonadales; family Lucifugimonadaceae; genus Bin127. Next base: position 514,569 of record OZ241990.1, on the reverse strand, counting down.
TTGTTGAAGACGAAGCCCCACTGGTTTCGGATGCCCAGGTTCAATAGATGGGCGAAGATGCCTTGCAACGATCCGCCGTGTCCGACGACGAGTATCGTCTCGCTTTTGCCGCGATGAATGGTCGTGATTTCGCTTACGAAATCTCCGATCCTGTTCCACGCGTTTGACATCGATTCGCCTCCGGGGAATTGGATATCCGATCTGGTAGCCAAGTTCTTCCAGCGCCGGAAAATCTCAGGGGATTTCTCGTCGACATCATCCCACAGAACGTCTTCGTAGTTGCCGAAGTGGTACTCGCGGATTTGAGGGCGGGTTTGGATTTCGAGTTTTGGGCGATGGGCCGCAATCGCTTTGGCGGTATCAAGAGCCCGTTGGAGATCGCTCGAGTAGATCGCATCGAACTCGACATCGGACAATCGCTTCCCTACCGCTTCGGCCTGCTGGCGACCTCGTTCGGTGAGTTGTGCGTTGAAGTGGCCTTGCGCTTTGTCATCCAAGTTTCCCTCTGTTTCGCCGTGGCGAACGAGGTAGATCGTGTTCGGCGATGGGTTGACTATGCGGGCTGACGTGCTCAAGTTCGGGTCATTCCTCCTAGTTGAGGCCGTTGAGATGGCTGGTGTCGTTGAACAACTTGGCCTGCCATACGTTCGGCGCTATTACGTGTTCTTTGATGATCGAGATGCTGGTGTTGTCGAATTGAAAACGCCATTGATCTGTGATGCGTAGGCCCAAGAGTTGAGCCAAGAGAGCTTGGAGCGAACCTCCGTGTGCGACGACCAAGATGGTTGTTTTCTCGGGGTGATCGGCGAGGAGTTCATGCGCGAAATCGCCGACTCGCTGCCATAAGTCCGTTGCTGATTCGCCGCCCGGATATTTGGCGATGGGCCTCGTTTCCCATTCGATCCGTAGTTTGAAAAACGTCGGATCCTCGTCGCGATGGTCAAACCAAGGGGTGTTTTCGTAGTCGCCGTAGTTGAGTTCGCGCAGTTCGGAGCGACGTTGGATTTCGATGTCGGATCGACCTTGGAGAATTGCTTCGGCAGTGTGTACAGCCCTTTGGAGGTCGCTGGAGTAGACAGCATCGAACTCTGTGTTGGAGAGTCGCTGTGCGAGTGCTTTGGTTTGCTGCACACCGTTGTCAGTCAACGGCGCATCGAAGTGACCTTGGGCTTTACCCTCCAAGTTTCCGCGGGTTTCGCCGTGACGAACCAAGATGAATGTGCGCCGGTTCGAGTTTGGACCCGTACCGAGCACGTTCGATTGAGACAAGGTGTTCAAGCTAGGTTCAACTGCGCTATGGAGAGGTGATGGGTGTCGTTCCAGCTTTCGATCTGCCATCCGTCGTCGCGCCAAGTGTGTTCGGAGATGACGGTGCTGATGCCGGTGTTGTCGGTCTTCAGTCGCCATTTATCTTCGACGCGGAAGTGGCACAGATGAGCAGCGGAGGCTTTGATCGAGCCGCCGTGGCTGAACATGAGGATTGTCGCGTCTTCGCCGTGTTTTCCGATGATTTCGCTCGTGAATTTCGCGACGCGTTCCGTGTGTTCGCGATCGGATTCACCACCGGGTAGTTTGACGTCTGAGCCGATGTCGGGATCGAGGAGATCAGGAAATTCGTCCCTCAACTGTTGCCACGGATAGCCTTCGCAATCGCCGAAGAATCTCTCACGCAGTTCTGGTGAAGTCTCGACACTGTAGTCAGGTCGTAGTTTCAGCAGAGGCGCGGCGGTTTGGAGGGTGCGTTTCGAGTCGCTTGAGTAGATGACGTCGAAGTGGCAGTTCTTCAGTCTTTGACCGAGTAACTCGGCCTGCGCCCTGCCCTTCTCGGTCAGATCGTCGTCGGAGAAACCGTGTGCGACGTTGGCGACATTGCCCGTTGTTTCGCCATGGCGGACTAGGTAGAGAGTGATCAAGAAGTGCTGTCCGGAACGTGTCGAAGGAGCATCTGACTCAATGGTAAGTTCGCATTTGGGCGCGAGGATAAATTGGCATCTTTTCGTTGGTTTAACAACGAGAAACGACCCCGCGAACCACAGCGGGTCCACAGGGTCGTACCAATCCTCATCGGGTCAGCTCGTTCGAGCCGAACCTAAGGTTATTCGCAGGGGAACTCTTCGCGGATTTCGGCGAAGAGATTTGCGAGCGGGCCACATCCAAGCGCCAACGGGCTTGAGATGTTCATCATCGTGTAGCCTTCTGCGATCCAACGTCGTGCGACATCGGCATCTTGGAAGGTGGTGGCTAGGAACTTGCCCGTGCCTTTGACGCGCTGGGCGACGTCAGACATGATCTGTTCGACTTTGTCGTGGTGGATCTGGCCGGGGATTCCGAGAGTCGCCGAGAGGTCGGTCGGGCCGACTAGCAACACTTCGAAGCCTTCGAGGGCTAATGTCTCGTCGACCTTCTCATACGCCTCGGTGCTCTCCATCTGGATGATGAGCAGAGTCTCGTCGTTGGCGTGTTTGAGGACGTCGTCTTGAGTGATATTGAGCAGAGATGCGAACCACGGAGCGATGCCGCGCTCTCCCATCGGAGGGTACTTGGCGTAGCGGATGGCGTCGGCGGCCTCTTCGGGGTTGTCAACCTGCGGGACCATCACGCCGACAGCGCCGACGTCGTAGGCCTTCTTGATGTCGCCGGGGTCGTTCCACGGGACGCGGATGACAGGAGCGCAGCCGAGGTTCCGTCCCTGCACACAGATCGTGCCGATGCTCTCGGTGCCCCACGGGCTGTGCTCTTGGTCGATCCACACCCAGTCGGGTTTGATACTGCTGTAGATGGTGTGCGCCACGTGGGGTTCACGCGAAAACATGCTGGAACTGAGGACAGCTCCGCCGGTGGCGAGTTTGGATCTGATTGTGCTCGGGTACATTTCGCTCCAGTTCTTCTGCTTCGAATCGGTCGACCATTGGGAGGCGGTTTCGACCGAACAAACAGGATACTAACAAGATCATCTATATCCGCAGACCGTTTGAGACGAAGTGTTAACTTTGAAGCCACAAGATTTCGAGGTTTGAGGCCAGTTAAACGAGGTACACGCCATGATCGTTGTTACGACCGAGCAAGTTGAAGGCAGGAAGATCGCCGAGGTGCTTGGCATGGTGCGCGGCAACGCTGTACGTGCGCGGGGTATCGGCTACGACTTCATGGCTGGTATCAAGAACATCACTGGAGGCGCGGTCTCCGAATACTCGAGTCTGCTCAAGGACACGCGGGAAGAGGCGACGCAGCAGATGATCGCTGAGGCACAAAGCATCGGAGCTGACGCCATAATCGCCACGAGATACAACACCTCTTCAGTCGGACAAGGGTTCTCTGAGATCTTCGCATACGGGACGGCAGTCAAGCTCAAGCGATAGTTAGGTCTGGACTGACTGGAGGATCGGCGAGATGACTTGGGGCAAAGAACCATCTGTGATTCTGACCACGACAAACTTCGTACCGGGTCGGGAAATCGACAGCATACTCGGATTGGTCTCTGGTGCTGAGAAGCTGGGGCGTGGAGGCACGAATAACGTCGAAGAAAAGACTGCCGAGGCGATTAATCGTTTGACCACTGCGGCCCAGAACATTGAGGCGGATGCCGTCATCGATCTGAGGATCAACCCGATTCAACCTTCGGGTCAGCACGGCTCCGATCAAAATTACAGCGTGTTCTGTTACGGCACGGCGGTTAAGCTGAAGACCGATCTCTAACCAAAGTAGGCGAGATTAACCATTGGGCGACGAACCCGATTGTTGGAACGCAAGGAGAGACGATAAATGGCTGAAATGATGGTCCGCGAGAACCGCGTATTGAAGGCGATGAGTGAAGGTCGCAAAGCGATCGGGTATCAAATGACATTCCCGTCGGTGTGGGACGTCGAGATACTCGGGCGATTGGACTTCGACTATGTTTGGTTGGACGGCGAACACGGTCCGTTCGGGTACACCGAACTCGAAGAGATGGTTCGTGCGGTTGAAGCGGCAGGAGCGACGGCGGTGGCTCGTGTTGAAAACGTCGAGGCTTCGCACATTTTGCAATACGTCGACAGAGGCATACAAGGCATCATGGGACCGCACATCTCTTCAGGCGAGGATGCCGAAAAACTAGTCGACGCGTGCTACTTCGGGCCTGTCGGACATCGCTCCTTCGGCGGCAATCGCGGGACCAACTACTCCTTCACCCCTGACGCGTGGGGCGACAAGCGGGACTTCTACAAGCAGGCGAACGACAACATGCTCGTCGGTGCTCTGCTCGAGGACCAAGGCTCAATCGACAACATTGACGACATCCTTGCCGTTGACGGTATCCACTACTTCGGCATCGGCATGAATGACTTCGCGCAAGGCATCGGTTATCCCGGGGAATGTGAGCATCCGGACGTCGTTAAAGCCGCCGATGAGCTTTCGGATTACATCCGTAGCAAGGGACGCTACATGAGTGGCGACATCATGAATGCCGCCTGGATCCACGACCTGTTGTTGGACAGCGCGCAAAAGTTCATGGACGAAAACGCATCTTGATGGTGTGCCTTACACTTCTGGATTCCCGCATTCGCGGGAATGACGATGGTTTTGAACGAAACTCATCTGGATGATCAACGAAGAACTGATCCAACGCCTGCGAGAGATCGTTGGCGACGAATACGTCATCTGGGGGTCTGATGATCTTCTGCTCTACGAGTACGACGGTTCGATCGACCGCTCCCCTCCCGGCGCAGTCGTGCTTCCGGGTAGCGCGGAGGAGTTGGCAGAGTGCGTTAAAGCCGCTTACGAGCACGACGCGAAAATTGTGCCGCGCGGTGCCGGCACAGGATTGAGTGGCGGCGCGGTCCCGTTACAGGATTCTGTCGTTTTGCCTGTGACGCGGCTCAATCGCGTGTTGGAGGTTGACGTCGAAAATCGGGTGGCCATCGTCGAACCTGGTTTGGTGAATATTGAACTTTCTGAGGCTGTGTCACAGTATGGCCTCTACTACGCGCCTGATCCCTCCTCGCAACGTGCCTGCACGATCGGCGGCAATGTAGCAGAGAACGCCGGTGGACCGCATTGCTTGGCGCTCGGCGTCACCACCAACCACGTTCTAGGCATCGAGGTGGTGCTCGCTGATGGCGAGAAGGTTTGGTTGGGCGGAACTTCCAGAGACACCTTCGGTTACGACTTACGCGGCGCATTCATCGGATCTGAGGGCACGCTTGGGATCGTGACCAAAGTCGCTGTGCGGTTGATGAAGAAACCGGAAGCGATCCTCACGATGCTGGCCGCTTTCAGGACCTTGGACGATGCGTCGCAGTCGGTGTCCGACATCATCGGTGCCGGTATGGTGCCATCCGCAATCGAGATGATGGACCGCGTCACTATCCAAGCCTGCGAACCCGTCTACCATCCCGGTTATCCCGACGACGCCGAAGCGGTCCTCATCGTCGAACTCGACGGGTTGCGGGAAACGGTTGACGAAGACGGTCATAAAGTCCGCGACATCTGCCGAGCCAACAACTCGTCAGAGATAAGAGAAGCCGAAGACGATGCAAAACGGGCGGAGTTGTGGGCGACTCGCAAAGGCGCGATCGGAGCTTTCGGAACGATCGCACCGAACTACTACCTTGTCGATGGGGTCGTCCCTCGTACAAAACTTCGCGAAATCATGCGTCAAGTCAGGGAGATCGGCGAGGAACTCAGTCTGACCATCGGGAACGTCTTCCATGCCGGGGACGGCAATCTGCACCCGTGCATACTCTTCGACGGGCGCGATAAAGCTCAGGTTCGGCGGGTGATTGAATGTGGCGAGCGCATCCTGGCGGCGTGTATCGAAGCTGGAGGCGCGTTAAGTGGCGAACATGGCATCGGTATCGAGAAGCAGGCTTACATGCCTTTAGTCTTCACCCAAGACGACATGGCGGCGATGGCCAAGCTCCGACCCGCGTTTGGCGCTGGTGAACGGTTTAACCCCGGAAAGGTATTTCCAGGGGGTGCCGTGCATGGGAGTGCTTACGGCATCTCGGAAGAGGCGTTTAGGGCGACGGGACCGGGTGGTTTGCAGGCGGTCTAAGCTGCGTTAATCGACAAAGCCTTGGATCAACGTCGCCACCGAAGACGCGACGATGATCGAAGTCAAAACCATCGCGATCATCCACCGTAGTAGCCGACTTTCGATTTGCATTAGTTCCGATTTGATCTCGGACTTCAAGTCGGAAAGGTCGGCTTTCGTAGCCAAATGGTCATAACCGCCTTCCAGGCGACTAACTCGTTCTTCTAACGTTGCCATGATCTTTACAAAACTCCGATATACCGTAGTGTAGCCCAAATTGACCTGCGACCACAATATCATACATATATATCATTTTATGTCAGATGTCAATTATTCTTGGATGTTGCTTGCCAGCAGAAACAGATTGGAATCGAAATGCCATCACGAAAACTGAGGATCGGTATCATCGGCGCGGGAGGATTCGCGGCGGACCACATGGAAGCATTCGCCGATGTTCCGGAGGCTGAGGTTGTGGCATTCATGCGGCGATCCGAAGAGCCGTTGCGCGAGATGCAAGAGCGGTTCGGTGTGCCGAAGGGTTACACCAATCACCGCGAGATGTTGGAAGATCCCGAGATCGATGCGATCGACATCATCACGCCCACCGATTCGCACAAGCAGTACGCGTTGGACGCGATTGCTAGCGGCCGGCCGGTTCTGTGCGAGAAACCGCTGGCGTTGAAGGCGTCAGATTGCCAGGAGATGCTGGATGCGGCGGTAAAAGCAGGCGTGGTCCATGCCGTCAACTTCAACCAGCGCGGGCGGACGCCGGTGGGCAATATGAGCCGCTATATCGCTGACGGGTACGTCGGTGACGTCTATCACGTCAACATCCGGTGGGGAATGTCGATGCAGCAGGATGTTCGTCCTGATGTTGGCTCATGGCGCTTCTCGTCCGCTCAAGGAGGTGGGACGGTCTACGAATTGATCCACGTTTTTGATATGGCGAGGCTGCTCAACGGCGAAGTGGCGAGAGTTTCGGCGATTTTGAACACCGCGGAGAAGAAAAGGCAATTCATTGATGCATCAGACATGACGGATGTGGTCGTCCCTGACTCTTCTGCGTTCCTGTTGGAGTATGTCAACGGCGCATACGCGGTAATTCATACCAGCTTTGTTCAAAGAGGTGAAATGCGCCGGCGTGGCATCTTCGTGGATGTTGCGGGTTCGACGGGCAGAATCGCATTGAATGGCCTCTACGGTCTTGTTGGATCGTCGGGAGAGAATCTGCCGATGAACGATATAGATCCCGGTCCGCCCTATCCGATGCCATACGAACAGTTCGTGGCTGGCGCTCTGGCTGGGGATCAGTCGTTGATCAACACCGGTTTCGAAGCCGGGTTGGAAGCTGCGCGGATCGTCGATGCGATTCACACTTCGTGGGCGGAGAAGCGGTGGGTGGACGTGGAACGTTGAAGGATCTCCCGCGATTTTTGCGGGTATCATCTCACTCATCTGGTAGTCAGCTGACGGAGGCATTGCCATCCCGATTGAATACGCGAAACTTGGTCGAACTGGTGTAAAGGTTTCGAACCTTTGCCTCGGGTCGGATAACTTCGGCAATCCGTATGGTTGCGACGAGGCGACTTCGCATCGGATCATGTCGAAGGCTTTTGATGCGGGGATCAACTTCCTCGATACCTCGGACTCCTACACGATCGGAGAATCGGAGAAGGTGATCGGGAACTTCTTCGGGGCGACTAGTTGGCGGGATCAGATCGTGCTGGCTACGAAGTACCGATCGCAGGTTGGGGATGGCATCAACGATATTGGTGCTTCGAGGTACCACATCGTGCGAACCGTCGAGGCGTCGTTGCAGCGGTTGAAGACTGATCGCATCGATCTGCTCTACTGCCATTCGTGGGATGCCGAGACGCCAATGGAGGAGACGCTGCGGGCAGTCGACGATCTGATTCATCAGGGAAAAGTGCTCTATGCGGGTGCGTCGAACTTCCCTACTTGGGTGCTGGCATCGGCGCTTTGGACTTCGGATGTCCGCAACCTATATCGCTTTGAAGCTATCCAGAGCGTGTTCAACATGCTCCAACCCGGGCTCGCTGTCGAGATGATTCCGTTCGCCCGCAAACACGGCATCGCCGTGGTGCCCTACAGCCCATTGGCAAGCGGATTCTTGACCGGCAAGCACAGCGGTTCATATATCGCCGACTCGAAATTTGGCGACCGTGATGACACACGGGGCGGTGTTTTGAAACGGCGTTACGGCGATGATCTCCGACACGAAACCGTCGCTAATCTCGTTGCAGTAGCCCAGAAGTACGACGAACCCGTGATCCGATTGGCGTTGCAATGGGTGGCTGAACACGACGGCGTTACCGCTCCGATCTTTGGCGCTCGGAACATGGACCAACTCGACGGGATATTGAACGCCTGGGGTAGTCGTGCGAGTGACGAGGCGATGGCTGAAGTCAGAGATATCGCCGATAACTTCGCGGCATCTGCATCGATGAATTACCCGCCAGCCGCAGGACAGGCGGCGGTGGCAATGCGGGGTACGAGGTAGCAGGTAGTGCGAGATCGGGAGAAAGACGTTGCGAGCTTCTACGAGTTGCTGAAGCAACTTGAAGAACGCGTCGGTGGCAGGCGTCGGTTGGCGGAGTGCCACCGCAACATGGGTTGGCCCGAACGCGGCGTATATTTCTTCTTCGAAGAAGGCGAAACGCGATCTGGTTCGGAAACCGATTTGCGCGTCGTCCGAGTCGGAACCCATGCCGTGACCGCCAAATCCAAGAGTCGGTTATGGCACCGACTTTACGAACACAAGCAAGACGGTGGCAGGTCGGTTTTCCGCGATCACGTCAATCGCGCGTTGAAGAAAAGAGCCGAGTCGAAACGAGGGTATCGCGACCACAATCACACGCGATGCATAAGCGACCACATTCGACAGATGCCGTTTCTGTGGTTGGACGTGGGAGGGCAAAACGGTCATCAAAGCAGAACTCGTCTTGAACGAAACGCGATTGCATTGTTGAGCAATTGGCATCGCGACGAACGCGATGAACCCTCCGATAGTTGGTTAGGCAAACACTCTGTGAAAAACGAAATCAAACGATCAGGTTTGTGGAACGTTCAACACGTGAAAGGCGAGTACGGCGGGTCGTTTCTGGAAGAAATGAAAAATTACGTCAACCAAACCGGGAAGTTGAATGAACCTGCCGACGATTGGGACAGTCCCGTGTGTGTGACCGGGGGATCCGAATGAACTACGTCAGATTAGGAAGAACGGGCCTCAAGGTCTCGGAATACTGCATGGGCGGCGACAACTTCGGTGGGCAGATGGATGAGGCAGAATCACTCCGTGTGATGGCTGCAGCGTTCGATGGCGGTGTGAATTTCATCGATACCGCGAACGTCTACGAAGAGGGGCGCTCTGAGACCTTTGTCGGGAAATTTCTGCAGGGTCGACGATACGATGTCATTTTGGCTTCGAAAGGTAATGGGCGCTTAGGACAAGGTCCAAATGACCGTCAGGTCAGCCGGAAATACGCGATGCAAGCGATCGACGATTCACTGCGACGGCTGAACACCGACTACATCGATCTCTACCAAATCCACGACTTCCCTCTTGATGTACCGATCGACGAGTTCGTGCTGGCGTACAGCGACATCGTCGAATCCGGCAAGGCGCGCTACATCGGCGTGTGCAACTTCGCCGCGTTTCAACTCGTGGAAGCTCTATGGGAAGCGGAAAAGCGGGGAGCACGTCTCTTCAATTGCCTGCAAACGAGATACAGCTTGCTGGCGCGCGACCCCGAGCGAGAGCTGTTCCCGGTCTGCGAGGAGTACGGACTTGGGGCGATGGCGTTCTCGCCTAGGGCTGGAGGTCTCCTGCTCGGACAAGATCTCCATTTCAAATCGGAACCGGGCAGTCGGTTTTCGCCCGATTTCAGACACTTCGAGTCGTTTCGACGGACGTACTGGTCGCAAGCCAATTTCGACGTTGTCGAAAACATCGTCGCGATCGCAGACAAATACGGGGTTTCAATGAATGCCTTGACCTCGCGCTGGGTGATAAGCAACCCGGCGATTACCGCCTGCATCATGGGCGCTCACACTGTCGAGCATGTGCGGTCAAATTTAGAGGCGTGGCATGAGGATGTCCCACAAGAAGCCCTCGACGAAGCTACCGCGGCGAGCGAGGCGGTCAGGACGACTTACTCAGAAGTCACGAGTACCTACAATCAAGATCAGGTCAGTGCCAGGCGTTAAGACACCAGGGAGGATTAATTGAGCCTAAACATCTATCTCCACTTCAACGGCAACTGCCGTGAGGTATTCGAGTATTACCGTTCGATCTTCGGCGGCGACTTCGCCATCTATCAGACGTTTAGGGACGGCCCGAACGACATGGGAGTGCCTGACGACGAGTTAGACAACGTGATGCACGTGACATACCCGATCGGTTCATCCGTCCTGATGGGTTCAGATGTGCCGTCCATCTACGGCGATCCTCCCGTTCAAGGCAACAACTTTTCGATTTCACACCAGCCTGAAAGCAAGGAGAAAGCCGACGAGCTATTCGCCAAACTGTCTGACGGCGGCGTGGTGACGATGCCGATGCAAGAGATGTTCTGGGGAGCGTACTTCGGTTCTTGCTTCGACAAGTTCGGCATTGCTTGGCAACTCAACACGGAGCACTGATCGGAACTCGATTCCTGAAACCTAAGGTGGCAATAAGCACATGAACGTTTATCTATATTTCAACGGCAACTGTCGTGAGATCTTCGAGTTTTACCGTTCGATATTCGGCGGGGAATTTGAGTCAATAATGACTTTCAGAGACGGTCCGCCCGGCATGGGAGTCACCGAGAGCGAGATGGACGGCGTCATGCACGTTTCGCTCGCTGTGGGATCCGGGTTCTTGATGGGCAGCGACATGCCCGCAGCGTTTAGGCCACCGCCAGTAGTTGGTGACAACTTCTCGATATCACTCGAGCCGTCTAGCGTCGAAGAGATGGAGGATCAGTTCGCAAAACTGTCGGGCGGTGGCGAGGTGACTACGCCGTTGGAAAAACAGTTTTGGGGCGCTTACCACGGTACTTGTACCGACAAGTACGGCATCAGCTGGCAGTTCAACTACTCACCGGAGGAGTAGGTCCCAATTGCCCGATTATCCAGTTGACGGGTTGTTGCCTGCGGAGGTCATCAGTCCGACGCGCAAGTCGGAAGTCGCGTCGCATCTAGCTGAACTGCATCGCCAGGGCAAATCAGTCGTGCCGTGGGGCGGTGGAACGCGGATGTCGATTGGCAATCTGCCGTCTGGCTACGATGTTGCGCTGGATCTGACGGATCTCGATTCTGACGTTGAACACGTCGCTGGCGACATGACGCTCGTTTGCGACGCCGGGGCGAAAATCGGAGACCTGTCAGCGCTGCTTGCTGAGGCTAATCAGCGTTTGCCGTTCGAATTAGCGAGCGCTGGCAATGCCACTATCGGTGGTTCTGTTGCCTCAAACGCGCCGAGTAGGTTGGCGCCGAGGTTCGGCGGCATCCGGGACTGGATTATCGGGATGTCGGTTGTATCGGCCGATGGCACTCCAACCAAGTCTGGCGGCCGCGTCGTCAAAAACGTCCAAGGCTACGACCTGCATCGGTTGCACACCGGAGCGTTTGGAACCCTAGGCGTCATCGTCAGTGTGGCGCTCAAGCTGGTGCCGCTCGCACCTGGTACTCAGACCGTCGCAATGTGGTTCGACCGTGTCGGTGCAGTAGCGGATGCCGCACGCGACGTCAACCAAAGCAACATCTCGATCGAAGCGGCGAGGATGTACTCGGGACCGCGAGCTGTCGGAGCAATTCGAGAGTTGTCAGCGAACCGCCATATGGACATCGAATCGGCGTCGGACAGCCCGACGCACCTCATGCTCGTTCAAGTTTCCGGTTCCAAGTCAGCCTTGACCCGCCAGGTAAACGAGTTGACCGGATTGGCAGGCACGGTGCCGGCAACCGGATACGAAGTGTTGTCGGGCGCATCCGAAGCCGACATATGGGACTACGCCGAATCCACAGGTGACGCCACCCAACTCGCCTTGCGCGTCGCATCGAAACCTATGGTCGCGATCGATTTAGTCAACCGATTGGATCGTGCGGTCGGCCGCATAGGAACGAGTTCGAGTTCCTCAATCGTCGATGTCGGTTACGGTTCAATGCAGTTCAACGTTGAGGATATCGGCGAGAGGGACACGGTGACGTTCATCGCAGAATCGAAGGATGCCGTTCGCGCTTCGGGTGGTTCGCTTGTCGTCGAGCGTTGCTCACTAGGTGCGAAGCGCGAAGTTGACGTGTTCGGCATCGACGCGTCATCTGCTCAAATCATGAAGAATATGAAGCAGCAATTCGATCCAGAAGGAATCCTCAACCCAGGTCGATTCGCGTTCAAGATTTGACACCAGGACGACCAGATTGAAGTCAACACCTAACACGCCGGATCGGGGTTTCATCACCGACGATGCCCCAGTAGAGGACGATATCTACAAGTGCGTGCAGTGTGGATTCTGTTTGAACGCGTGCCCAACCTACCTCGAAACAGGGCTTGAAGCGGAGTCACCCCGCGGTCGTTTGACGTTAATGAAAGCCGTTAACGAGGGTCGGGTCGAGATGACACCAACAGTCACTCGACACTGGGATCTCTGCCTGCAATGTCGGGCGTGCGAGGTGGCATGCCCGTCGGGCGTGCCATATGGGCGCATCATGATGGCGACGCGCGCCGAGATGAAGTCGCGTGTCAAGCGCCCGTTGCGCGAACGATTTGCCCGTGAGGTTGGTTTTAATCGACTGCTGCCGAAACCTAAACTGATGCGGACGTTCGGCAAAATGACGAGGTTTTATCAGCGCTCTGGATTGCGGAACGCCACGAAAAAAGTCGGCGTCATGAAAGTGCTGCCCAACCGCTATGAACATCTCGATGAATCTATGCCTGTAATGGGCCAGGATTTCTTCGTGTCCGACGGACGAGTGTTGAAGCCGAAAGGTCAGATCAAAGCTAGAGTTTCGCTGCTTGGTGGGTGCGTGATGTCGATGATGCACGGCGACACGATGGCGGCCACTCTCCAGGTGCTGGTCCACAACGGGTTTGAAGTCCATCTGCCCGCGGATCAGGGGTGTTGCGGATCGCTGAACATGTATGCAGGCGAACGAACCACGGCTCGGCAGATGGCCGCCAACAACGTCTCCGCCCTGCTCTCGATGGATCCCGACGCGGTGGTTTCATCATCAGCTGGTTGCGGATCGACGATGAAAGAGTATGGCGAGCTCTTGGACGGTGAGGAGAAGGCGGAGGAACTGTCGAGCAAGACGCGCGACATCCACGAATTGCTTGTCGAATACGGCTTCGAAGCGCCTTCGGGGCGCATCGACGCCAAAGTGGTTTTCCAAGACCCGTGCCACTTGCTTTCGACACAGCGCATCAGCGACCCGCCACGCGACATTCTTCGTTCGATACCGGGAGTCGAGGTCGTAGATATGGAGGAACCGACGGTGTGTTGTGGCTCCGCGGGCACATATTCGATACTTCAGCGCGAAATGTCGATGCGGCTCGGAGACCGGAAAGCGCGCAACATCATCGCAACGGGCGCGAACTACATGGCAACCGGGAACCCAGGGTGCGCGCTGCAACTCACCAACGCGCTTGATCGTGCTGGGTCAGAGACGGAAGTGCGATACGTCGTCGATTTGTTAGACGAGGCGTACCGTGCCGGTGGCGATTACAGCTAAATCGTAGCGACTGGGGATGGGTCAGCAGCGAGCGTCTGCGACGCAGCGGCGACGGCTTCTCCTCCCGGCACTTCGTACCCCAATCTCGGCAGGATGTGCTCCAACGCGCTGAGCAACGCGAAGACGTTTGCAGGTACGCAGGATTCGCCCATCAAACCGATGCGAATAACCTTGCCGGCGAATTGACCTAATCCCCGTCCGACTTCGATTGAGTATTCGTTAAGCAGAGCCGATCGCAACTCGCCGTCATCCACATTGTCTGGCAGCGATACGACGGTCAACTGGTTCAAGAGGTGATCGGGATTGACTGGAGATTCGAGGTTTAACGCAGCGAGGCCTGCACGCAATGCCTGTGCGACCTTCTCGTGACGTCGCCATCGTGTTTCCAAGCCCTCTTCGTGAACCAGCGCCAAAGCTTCACGCAGGCCGTACATCATGCTCACCGGGCTGGTGTGATGGTGTATATGGTCTGGGCCCCAGTAATCGGCGATCAGAGATAGGTCCAAGTACCAGGAACTCGGCAATGTCTTGCGGTTCCGGATGTGTTCCAACGCTCGATCGGAAATGGCTATGGGGCTGATGCCTGGGGGTGCCGCGAAACATTTTTGAGATCCGCCGTAAGCGTAGTCAACTTCCCATGTGTCGAATTCGACTGGCGTGCCAGCCAATGACGTAACTACGTCGGTCATAAACAGCGCATCGTGGTCATGCGCCAGCGCGGACAACGTGTCGATGTCTTGGACGACCCCTGCCGATGTTTCGGCATGGATCGCGGAGACAAGTTTGGTGTCGGGGTTTGCGTTAAGAGCATCTTCGAGTTGTTGTGGATCAACGGGTTCGCCGTACGGCGATTCGATTCGAACGACTTCGATTCCAAGGCGTTCGCACATCAGGATCTGCCGCTCGCAGAAGAAGCCGTTGACGCAGATGATGGCCTTGTCGCCGCGCTCGAGCAGGCTCGATAGCCCAGCTTCCATACCTGCTGATCCCGCTCCTGCCACCGTCATCGTGGTCTGGTTCGTGATGAAAACGCGCGCCAACATCGACGCTACGTCGTCCAAGATATCGAAATACGCGGGATCGAGATAGCCGATGATCGGTTGCGACATCGCCCGAAGCACTCGCGGACTTGCGGAACTCGGACCCGGACCCAAGATCAAGCGTCGCGGGACGGCATTGCCGCGGTGGTTTAGGGAGTTCGTGTCGGTTGATTCCCCGTTGTCTGATTGATTGCTCATCTGCTGTTCAACTTTGGATGGATTAAGTTAGGCTGAGATTTCACGATAATGTAAAACCGCTGCTTGGGCAAATGTTCAACTGCGTTGCGAGTTCATCAAAACTTAATCTGGCAAAGGAGAATGTGGCATGGATCTTGGACTGACTGGGAAAATTGCGCTTGTGACAGGTGCGAGCGACGGCATCGGCAAAGCTGCCGCGACGCGCTTCGCTATGGAGGGCGCAAAGGTGGCGATCCTTGCGCGCACGATGTCCGATTTGGAAGCAGTCGCCGCGGAGATCAGCAACTCGACTGGCGGCACTGTGATCCCAGTCTCGGCTGATGTAGCCGACGAAGAGGCCGTCAAGAAAGCAGTCAATGAGGTAGCTGAGAAGTTGGGAGGCATCGACATCCTCGTCAACAACGCTGGCCAAGGAAACGCTAATCGCTTCGAAGACATGACCAACGAACTAGTCGAAACCGATTTTGCGGTAAAGGTGAAGGGCGCCATATTCATGACCCGCTACGCCCTGCCCTATCTCAAGCAATCCGATTGCGGCGCAATCTGCAACATCACCACCGCGGCCGGTAAATCTGCTCCGGGCGGCGCTCAGCCAACTTCGCTATCGCGAGCCGCCGGCATCTCCCTCACCAAAGCATGGTCAAAAGAATTCGGAGAGTATGGAATCCGCGTGAACACCGTCTGCATTGGATCGTTCAAGAGTAGACAGAATCGCCGACACTGGAAGGTGGCTAGAGCCAAAGATCCGTCGTACACGTTGGATGACCACTGGGCTTCCTATGGTCCTGGCATCCCACTCGGGAGAATCGGCGAAGCTGAGGAAGCAGGTGATCCTATCGTCTTTCTCTGCTCGCCCGTCGCGAGCTACGTATCGGGAGCGGCGGTTAACTTGGACGGCGGCGCGGCACCAGTCTATTGAAACGACAGGCGCAATGCTTTAGATTTAGGCGACGTAAAATCACATTGGCAAAGGATCAACGCGATCCGGTCATGAGGAAGGAAATTACGGTATGGATCTCGGATTAGCAGGCAAAGTCGCGATCGTCACGGGCGCGAGCGATGGCATCGGAAAAGCTGCTGCTGCGCGCTTCGCGGCTGAAGGTGCGAGTGTGGCTCTCGTTTCCAGAACTAAATCCGATCTTGAAGCGGTAGCTGAAGAACTGAGCAGCGCCTCTGGCAGTACCGTCATTGCTGCGCCGGCCAATGTTTCCGATGAAGCCGCAGTTAAGAATGCGGTCGAATTGGCCGCTGCAACCCTCGGTGGCATCGACATTCTGGTCAACAACGCCGGTACATCCTCTGCCTCAACATTCGAAGAGATGACCAACGAGCAGCTTGACATCGACTTCTCGCTCAAGGTCAAGGGCGCGATCTACATGACGCGCTATGCTCTGCCATTTCTCAAGGCATCGGACTCCGGAGCCATCTGCAACACGACCACACCGGGTGGCAAAGCGGCGGCTGGCGGCAGCCAACCGACATCGCTTTCCCGTGCGGCCGGCATTTCGCTTACGAAGGCTTGGTCAAAAGAGTTCGGGGAGTACGGAATTCGCGTGAACACGGTATGTGTCGGCGTCCTCAAGAGCCGTCAGCACCGAGTTCGTTGGGAAGCCGCAAACGCCAAAGATTCGTCGTACTCCCTCGACGACCACTGGGACACGTTCGGCGCGGGCGTTCCCCTCGGACGCATCGGCGAAGCGAGTGAAGCGGGAGACGTCATTGCCTTCCTCTGCTCGCCTGCAGCCAGCTATGTTTCAGGAGCAGCGGTCAACGTCGACGGTGGTGCGGCTCCGGTTTATTGAAGCGGTCGATTGGTCCATAGCGATCGATAATCGCTGTTTAACCAAACCTTGCGGATCAGCGCAAAGGCGCGATCTTGTCCGGATTCACGACGTTGTTGATGAGATTCCACGCTTCTAGCAACTCATCTTCGTGCAATTCAACCCATTCCCTTATATCGCGATTCACACGCGGCGGGAATCGGTTGGGCGCGATATAGCAACCTCGGATCTCGACCGTTGCATCAGCACCGGAATACCTGACGTGGATGTGAGGAGGTAGGTGGTCTGCGTGGATCCGGAAAGATATACCGTTGAACCGACAGAGTTCAGGCAACCGATTCGACCTTGTCAAACATCGCCCTAAGTTCTTCCCAACTCTTGCCAGTAATTTCCATGTAGAACGTATCCGTACATAGCTCCAACACGTCAGAATCTCCCCAAACAATCGCTCGGTACGGAAAATCGATCTTTACCGTTTCAAACAGAGCGCGATCGTCCCAAGCCTTGAATATGCCTTTTCCGGCATGTCGGCTTAAGTCGGCTTCGCCGCTAACACCATCCTCAAACTCGATCCAGATCTTGTATCCGTCGAGTGCCTTAACTTTTGTCGGTTTGATCATATCGCTCAGAACCTTTCAAAACACCTGTGTTACCAAATACCTTAATTCACGACCTGCTCAATGGAATGCTCACGGCATCCCCTCGATATCCAACGCTGCCCTCACATAGATTTCCGTCCCGATTGGAAGGCACGCCTCGTCGAAGTCGAACTTGGCGTTGTGATGTCCTTCAGTGCCTTCTTTCGCCGCGCCCAAGATGAAGTAGGTGCCCGGGATGCGGTTCAGGAACTCAGCCATGTCGTCGCCGACTGAGATCGGATCGATTTCTCCAACGGAATCTTCGTCGGTCGATTGCATCGCCAGGCTCGTGACCCAGTTGGCGACGTCTGGATTGTTGATGACGGGAGGAGTCGTGGCGAGGGTCGCATGAGTCGCCGTTGCTCGAAGGGATTCTGCAACGTTGGCGGTGATCCTGCGCACCGCGTCGGCGATGGTTTTGTGTGTTTCGGCGTTGTATGAGCGTATCGTCCCGTTGAGCCGCACTTCGTCGGCGATGACATTGCCCGCCGAGCCACCTTGGACGCTCCCGAAGGTGACGACTCCCATCTCCTGAGGCGATATCTCCCGCGCCACCACGGTCTGGCAAGCGTTGATGATGTTCGCCGCCGCCACTACGGGGTCTACCGTCAGATGCGGCATCGCACCGTGTCCGCCGTGTCCCTTCACCGTTATCTCGAATAGATCGGCGCCTGCAAACACGGTTGCCTGATTGACACCCACATAGCCTGTTGGCGTCTGATTCCAAAGATGCGTTCCGATGATGGCGTCAGCATCGATCAGGTCCATCGCGCCAGCCTCAATCATGGCGATCGCCCCATTGCAGAGCTCCTCCGAAGGTTGAAAGACAAGCACAACCTCGCCCGCAATCTCATCTTGCAGGTCGGCGATAATCTCCGCCGCGGTCAACGCCATCGTGATGTGGCCGTCGTGGCCGCAAGCGTGCATCCGTCCGTTCTTCGAAGCGAACTCGAGGCCCGTTAACTCCTCGACTGGTAAACCATCGATGTCGGCGCGAATGGCCAAAGTGCGTCCGGGTTTGCCGCCCTTCAACCGTGCGACGATTCCCGTCTCGGCAATACCTTCGGTTACGTCATAGCCGGCATCTCGGAGACGACCAGCGATATACGCCGCGGTCGCTTTCTCTTCATAACCGGTTTCGGGCCGAGCGTGGAGGTATCGGCGCGTCGCGATGATGTCGGCCGAACGCGCCGCGACGAGTTGTGAAACTTTGTCTGCCATCAGGCGTAGTTGCCTTCGCGGGCGGCGGCGGTCGCTACTGAGCGTTCGATAAAGGCTTCCTGGGCAGCAGGGACGTTGGCGGGATCACCACCCCAAGTCTGTAGCGGCGTGGCTTGTAAGCCGCGCCCATACGAGAAGGTCAACTCCCACGGCGCGCCTTCGGCTTGTGCGAGCTTGTTGATGGCGTCTAGGTTAACGGTCGCCTCTTCATCGCCCTGACCGCCTGACAGGAAGGCGATACCGGGAACTGCGGCAGGGATCGTTCGCTTGAAACACCCTACTGTAGAGCGCGCAACCTCTTCGGCATCTGCTCGATCCTCTGCGTCTGCACCGCTGAGGACCATGTTGGGTTTCAGCACCATGCCTTCAAGATCGACACGCTGGGATTTCAGTTCTGCGAAAGTCTTGTTGAGTGTTTTCTCGGTGACCCATCGGCACATCTCAATCGAGTGGTCTCCATCCATCAACACCTCGGGTTCGACTATCGGCACCAATCCGGCTTCCTGCGAGAGTGCTGCAAAGCGCCCCAGCGCGTGGGCATTGACGTTGATGCAGTAGTAAGAAGGGATATGGTCGCCGATTGTGATTACCGCGCGCCATTTGGTGAACCGGGCACCGAGTTCGTAATACTCGTTGAGTCGGTCTCGAAGTCCGTCGAGACCGTCGGTAGTGAGTTCACCCGGCGCTCCTGCCAGCGGATTGGTCGACTGATCGACCTTGATTCCGGGAATTACTCCCTCGTTCTGCAACAGTTCGACGAACGGCACTCCGTCATCGGATGACTGCCGTAACGTCTCGTCGTAAAGGATCACGCCGCTGATGTATTTGCCGTACCCCGCGGTCGTGAATAGCATCTGCCTCCACGCCTTCCGGTTCGGCTCTTCGTTCGGAACGTTGATGGACGCTAAACGTCGTCCGATTGTGCCGGTAGATTCATCGGCTGCCAGGATGCCTTTGCCCCGTGCAACCATTGCCTTTGCGGTGGAGTGAAGCTCGTTGCCCATGTTCGCAAAACCTCCGATTCACTGCTGTTTAAGCGTGATGGCAATGATACGGCATTCATCGATTCGTTTCTAATCTGCAAGGCCGATTTGGGCGAGTCGATCCCCGTATAATTCAGGCACGAAACAGTGGTCGAAAGCCCCGTAATCGGAGTTCGCCAATCATGCCAGTCACACCTCCGGATCTCTTCCAATTCGCTATGGACAACTCGAATGACGAGTATGCGAATCCGTCGGATTTAGCGCTGTTGCTTAACGCTATCGGCTCCGCAGGCAAGTTCATCTCGTCTGAGATCAACCGCGCCGCCCTCCGAGATTTCTTCGGCTCGGCTGGTTCCGCCAACGTTACGGGCGACGATCAACAGAAGCTCGACGTCATTGGCGACAACGTCGTTGCGGAAGCGCTGTTGTCAACCGGCCTGGTCTGTGCCATGAGTTCGGAAGAAAACAGCGGATTGATCGACTGCGGGGATGCGGCGGTTACAGGCGAATACGTCGTCGTCTACGACCCTGTCGATGGATCAAGCAACATCGACGTCGCTGCACCTATCGGCACGATCTTCGGCATCTACCGTCGGCTCAGCGAAGGTGTCGCCGCCGGGGATGCGGACATCCTCCGTCCGGGTAACGAGATGCTCGCGGCGGGGTACATCCTCTACGGCTCCTCCACCATCTTCGCCTACACATCCGGTGCCGGCGTCCACTACTTCACACTGGATCCGTCGCTCGGCGACTATCTGCTGACCGACGAAAACGTCGGTTCACACGGTTCATCGCATGTCTACTCGGCCAACGAAGGCAACTCAGGAAAATGGAACGATCCAGACCTCAACTGGGTCGAACACGTCAAATCCGAGGGTTACTCCGGACGTTACATCGGGGCCTTGGTCGCCGACTTCCACCGCAATCTGATGAAAGGCGGCATCTACGCCTATCCCGGCGACAAGAGCAGCCCGAGCGGCAAGCTACGTCTGCTCTTCGAATGTGCACCGCTAGCTTTCATAGCCGAACAAGCGGGAGGCGCGGCCAGCGACGGAACAACCGCCATTAGAGACGTGACGCCTGACGAACTTCACCACCGCACACCGATGTACATCGGCAACGCCTGCGAAGTTGCGTTACTCGAGAGTTTCCACGCGGCTTGATATTGCCGCGGTCTACATCAAACCGCGTTTCTTAAAGAGACTCGCCAGCTTCGTGATGCCGTCGTAGCACTTCTCAGGCGTTTCGAATGCGAAACATAGTCGGGCGCAGTTCTGGCCGTCCCCGTTGGGAGCGAAGCCAACGCCGCCGTTATATCCGACACCGTCAGCGAAAATCTCGTCTCGCGGTGAGGTGATATCCGTACCTTCAGGCATCGTCAACCACGTGTAGCAACCGCCTTCAGGCTTCGACCACTTAGCGCCGATGTCAGAGAAGTTGTCGCG
The DNA here is from genome assembly GCA_965204425.1 of Dehalococcoidia bacterium. Classification (GTDB taxonomy): domain Bacteria; phylum Chloroflexota; class Dehalococcoidia; order Lucifugimonadales; family Lucifugimonadaceae; genus Bin127. Next base: position 493,522 of record OZ241990.1, on the reverse strand, counting down.
CAATGACTCGTCCATGGCATCGCGCTTCTGCTTCAGCAACGGGTTGAACCGGGCACGGTGCTCGTCGAGGCTCGTGCGCAGGAAGCCTTCGATGGCGTACGCTGCGAACTGGTTGGGGCCGGAGCCGACTTTACAGCTCGCGGCACGTCGTAGCACTTCTTGCGGCGCGGTGATGTAACCCATCCGTAGACCTGGTGCCAGCAGTTTCGAGAACGAAGCGACATGGATAACTATGCCGGAGTCGTCGAGGGTGCGAAATGCCGGTTGCATCTCGCCTTCGAAACGAAGGTCGACGTAGCACTCGTCCTCAAGGATCGGAACGCCGTGGCGGTGCGCGATCTCCAGAATCGCCTCGCGACGATCAAGGGGCAAGGTCGGACCCATCGGGTTCTGGTGCTCAGCGATTGTGTAGATCATCTTGGGCGTCTTGCCCTTGGCTGATAGATCGGTGATCATCTCGTCCAGAGCTTCCGGAACCATCCCATCATCGTCGGTCTCGCATCCGTACACCGTGTTACCGAACTTCTGCAGCTGGCCGAGCGTGCCGCTGTAGACGTAGTGCTCGGTAATCGCCGTGTCGCCGGGGTTGGTCAGAGCCTGGATCGCCAAGCCAATCGACTCGCCCGAACCGGCAGTGAGAAGGATGTCGTCGATGCCGACCTGAAAGTCGCGGTCGTAGTCGAGTTTCCAAGCCACGAACTCCCGCAGTTCGGGCGAACCGGCCGGTTGTGGATAGTAGGCCATGTGCCGCGCGACTTCGTCGCCGCGTGAGTCCATAGCCGTCTGCAACGCGCCGATTAGGCCGTCCATGGGCGAAGTCTCTGGGGCCGGGTACGCCACCGCGAAGTCATACTCCGCGTGGTCAACCGTGTTGATAGGCGTGTCCTGCGACCGCTCCGAGAACAATCCCTCGTAACTGAAGCGCGTGCTTGTTGTTGCCATTTGCGATTGTCTCCGATCTTTTTCGTCAACACCAACGCATTTTATTTCTTAACCCGTGCAAAGTGTAATTCCAAGATAGACTTCTCGCATCGACACAGCTTCGAGTTCGCCGACGGACTGTCGTTTGTTAGCGGCGACCATGTGGAGACCCAATCATGCGCGGAATCAAGTTTCTCGGCGACCGCCAATGCGATGTGATCGATTACCCGGATGAAGAACCAGGACCCGGCTACGTCCTTTTGAAGATGCGTTCATCCGGAATGTGCGGTTCCGACCTCCATCGGTATCGCGTTCCGTTGCCGGTTGAAGAAGCTGCCCGCGATCCAGTCCGCCCCGGCCACGAGCCTTGCGGCGAAGTCGCCGTATTGGGCGACGGTGTGGAAGGGCTTCAAATCGGTGATCGCATCTTGCAACACCACTACGAAGGTTGTGGTGCGTGCCGAATGTGTAAAGAGGGTTGGTCGCAACTGTGCACCGGCATGGATCGCTTGACACACGGTTACAGCAGGCACGGTGGCCACGGTGATTACATGATCGCCCGCGCCGACACCTGCCTTACGCTGCCAGACGAGTTGAGCTATGAGGTTGGCGCATATCTGGCTTGCGGCGCCAGCACCGCGTTCCATGGCCTCAAGAAGCTACAACTCTCCGGGCTCGACACTATCGCCATCTTCGGCGCAGGTCCTGTCGGATTGGCGGGCATGATGTTCGCAGCCGAGATGGGAGCCCGCGTCATCGCTGTCGATATCTCGGGTGAGCGGCTCGAGATGGCAAAATCTGCGGGCGCATGGGCCGTCGTCGATAACAGCGATGGCTCCGCTGTCGAACAGATCATCGACCTCACACACGGTGAAGGCGCCGATGCAACTCTAGAAGCGATCGGAATTCACGCCACAAGATTGGCCGCCGTCCAATCGACCAAAATCTTCGGACGTTGCTGTTTCGTCGGAGAAGGTGGTGACTTCCACGTCGAACCTAGTCCCGACATAATCCACAGGCATTTGACGCTAGTCGGGTCATGGACCTTCAGCACTCACGGCTTAGAAGAAGCAGCTCGATTCACCGCGCGCCGCAACGTCCCACTCGAGTCACTAATCACCGGCAGATGTGGAATCGAAGAGGTACCGGCCGCTTATGAGCGGTTCGAAGCAGGTGCTCCGGGCAAGTTCGTAATCAACTGGGACTGATTTGATTCGGCACGCGATTTCAAGCGCGATTTCAAAAATCACACGATTTCGCAAACCCTGCTAAACTTAAAACTTCCGCGCCCGACGAGTCCGCAAGATTTCACGCCTCCGCGACGCGCGGAATTGTCCAATTGAATATGAAACTTCGCAGAAACACGCGTCGTAACACCTAGAAGAGGGTACCGCCGAACCTAGAAAATGGTCAAAGTGCGACCCGAGCAGAATCCGCACCAAACTCCGCTTTTGATGCGGGTTTAGGTGAAAATGCCAAGCCACGGTCGCGACTCCAAGGCGCGGTCACTTAATTCTTCGTAAATCAAATTAAGCAATTGCGGGCGCATTTAGATAGCAATCGCCATACGAATTTAATCCGAATACACCAGTGAACAACAAGGCAAGACGAAAAGGACCAGCCAATTGGTGACGATTGTCAACACCCGAATTGACGACGCGGCAGATGATGACGCAGATTTGACCGCCGGTGAAACCGGCACCGCCGTAATGTCGCAGACCGAAAGCGATGGCGGAAGATTTCAACTCGCCGATTTGTCTTCCGACGACGAAGGCACGCCCGCGATCAGGCCGACCTCCGCTTCGACAGAGCTCGAAGTGTGGGAAGCAGCGCGCGAAGAAGGCCCGGAAATTAACCCGGCCGCGGCAGTTTCCGACGACGCCGTAACGGACGACAACGTCCGGATGTATCTCCGCGAGATCGGCGACGTCCAACTCCTGAGCAAGGACGACGAGGCGATGCTCTCGCAGCGCGTCGAATCCGCCAATTGGCTCGAGCGCATCGAATGGGGCATTCGGGGCACCCTCGAGACGGTGTACGGGTTCAAAGAGTACCCCCGCAACCGTGACCAACTCCCCGACAACCCCTCGCCCGTGCCAGCGGCCGATGTCGTCGCAATCGCGCTCCGACGCCTGAGCAGGCTTGCGCCCATTGCCGATCAGATCGCTGCGTACATGGCTAAGCCTCAACCAGTCACCCTCGAGCATCTTTTGACCGATTTCGAATATCGGGCGATGATCAATGCCGCGCGAGATACGCAGGTCAAGGACGCCAGCAAGCTGCCGCCTTACGAGTTGCTTCTCCGCTACCTGACCGACACCCTTGAGATCGACGAAAACAGCGATCTTATGGCGCGTTTCGGCGTGTTCGACGAGACATCGCAAAAAGGCCGTGGCAAGAAGGCTCAGAAGCTCAACACCAAAGACGCGCGTGCCAAGCGCCGATTGGACAAGGCCAGCCTGCTAGTTCGTGAGTTGGCGATCCTTTCCAGCCTGTTGCCCCCCGACTTGAGCCTCGTCATGCCGCCTGAACTCAAGCTAGAAGACCTCAGGGTCGAAGAGGGTATTGAGCCGTGGCACGAGTCTTACTTGGAAGAAGCGAGTTCGATCCTCGAATCGCAACTATCCGCCATCAGGCACGATGGCGACAAGTCTCGCGACCACCTAGGCAAGGCAAATCTCCGACTTGTGGTGAGCGTCGCCAAGAAGTACACCAACCGTGGTTTGACCTTCGAGGACCTGATCCAAGAGGGCAACATCGGCCTGATGCGCGCAATCGACAAGTTCGACTACCGCAAAGGTTTCAAGTTCAGCACCTACGCGACTTGGTGGATCCGCCAGGGTGTCACCCGAGCGATCGCCGACCAGTCACGAACGGTCCGTATCCCGGTTCACATGTACGAGGCACTGAACAAGGTGCGCCGCGCATCCCGTGAACTTGCCCAGGAATACGACCGCAAGCCGACCATCGAAGAGATCGCAGAACGCGTAGAGATGACCGTCGAGAAGGTCACCGATGTCCTGAAGAACGGACAGGAACCGATGTCGCTCGAGACACCAGTTGGCGAAGACGGTGACAATGAGCTAGGTGATCTGCTTCCCGACCGCGACGCTCTCGCTCCGCCCGAAGAGACCGCTCAGCGATTGCTCAGCAACGACATCTCGAACATTCTCAACGAACTTGAGGAACGAGATCGAGAAGTGCTGATCCTGCGCTTCGGCTTGAAGGATGGCAAAGAGTACACGCTCGAAGAGATCGGCTCCAAGATGGCGCTCACTCGAGAGCGCATCCGCCAGATCGAGCGAACCGCGCTCAAGACGTTGCAACGCAGCCGTGCGGTCTGGGAGATGAAAGAGCATCTCAACTGACGGAGCGCAACGGCAGAGCCAAATCGAAACGGCCCTACGCTCCGAGAACGTAGGGCCGTTTTTTGTGACCGACCAGCCAACCATAAACGACGATTCGCGCCTTCACCTCAACATAAATTCGCAGACTCGACACGTTTTAATATGTTGAATCGCTTGAATCAAGACGTCAAACTCGAACCGAAAATCAACTGAGGAAATCATGGCAGACGCAGACAGGCTACAGTTCAACGCCGCCGGAAATTGGGACGACATAATCACTGACGATGTCAAGGGATTAGTCGCATCACTGCAAGACGAGTTCGGCGAGCGGATCGCGGGTTTGCGAGAGGCGCGTCTCGACATGATCGACGCGGCTGTCAACCGCGGCATACAACCGGGGCACTTGCCCGCAAGCGATGCCACAACCACCGACTGGTCTGTCCCTGACATGCCAGCCGAGTTGTGGAACCCCGGTATCGAGATCTCTGGCCCCGCGCACATGACGTCGATGTTCATCAACGCGCTCAACCCTGGACCTGAAGGCGAACGTGCCGAAGGCGACCTCGATGACGACGAGGACTCGGCCAGCCATCTCCTTGCCGACACCTTCCTCGCTGCGCGCAACCGCAAGGGTGCCGTAGATCGTTCTCTCACCTTCTACAACGAAGCGCGTGACCGCCACTACTCCATCCAAGACGGGGACATCCCGTTCTTCATGCATCGAGAACGTGGTCTTCACCTCGATGATCCCGATATGACCGTCGACGGTGAACCTGTGTCGGCTTCGGTGCTTGGTTCATTTTTGACGCTTTATCACGCAGGACAGGCTCAGACCGAGCGTGGTCAAGGCATCTACTTCTACCTGCCCAAGACGGAATCCCCAGAAGAAGCCGCACTTTACCGCGACCTCCTCGCCTCAATCCAGAACCGTGTTCCCGGCCTCAAAGACGCCACGATCCGCGGCATCCTGTTAGTCGAATCGCTGCCCCTCGTCTGGACTATGGAAGAGAGTCTCCACGCTCTCGGACCATATGCAGCAGGTTTGAACGCTGCGCGTTGGGACCTAAAAGCATCGCTCCTTGAGTACGTGATGGCCGACCGCGAGAGCCTGTGGCCTGACCGCTTCGGTGTGGCAGTCCCGACCACGCCGTTCATCGCCAATATCTTCCGACGCCTCGTCGCCGTCTGCATGAAGCACAACGCCGTCCCGATCGGCGGCATGGCAACCGCCCTCCCCCATCGCGACCAAGAGGTCAACGAGGAGGCAGCTGCCACCGTCCGAGGCGACAAGACTTGGGAGGCCGAGCAAGGCTTCCTGCGGGGTTGGGTTGCACACATCTACCACATGAAGTCAGCCGGTGATCCCTTCAAAGAGTTGCGAAACAGCGGTTGGGAACCTTCGCCAGACATGGCAAATCCCGACAACTACCCGGTCAAAATCGAAACGCCCGAAGGCCCAGTCACTCAGGAAGGCACGCGCCAAAACGCCCGCACTTTAATTGAATACGTAGAAGGTTGGCTCAGCGGCCGCGGTGCGAAAGGCATCGATCGGCTAGCCGGTCGACCTGGACGCCGACCAGCCCTCATGGAAGACCTCGCAACGGCACGCATCTCTGTCGCCCAGATGGCTCAACGCGTGATCCACGAGGCGCAAGCCGAGGACACCGGAGCAACGCACGACCTGGCGCTACTCAAATCGATAATCGCTGACGAAGGCGAAGACATCATACGCCTACTAGGCCCCAACGCACCCGCCGCGTCCGTGCAACGGTATCAAGACGCTGTCAAAATCTCCATGCAGTGGCTCAAGAACTACACAGAGTTCAACTTCCGATCGCTAGGCTCTTACTCACGATCAGACCTAGCAGCCATCGCCACAGCGGATGACGCGATCTAGGTTCTCATCGAACAAAACATCCATCGAACGTCGACCGCATGCGACAGGTTCCGTCGCATGGGTTAGTCAAGTCTCTACCGTATCCGTGGTAGGGTAGAAACAAAAATAACTTTCTACCCTACTCGTCACAATGGCCCTGAACATCAAAAACGAAAAAACCTGCGAACTAGCCCGAGAACTCGCCGAACTAACCGGCGACACGATGACGGGCGCCATCACAATCGCCTTGCGAGAGCGAGTTGAGCAAATCAAGCGTGAACGCGATCGAGAAGCCATCCTTCGGGAGGTTCGCGCAATCCGTGACAGCGTAGCTAAAAAGTTGAAGGACGGTCCGTCCGTGGAGGAGATCATCGAAGGAATGTATGGCGAATTCGGTGAGCCAATTTGATCATCGACACTTCGGCCATCGTTGCGATTTTTCTGAATGAGGATGATGCTGCCCATTTTGAAGAGAAAATCGTAAGTGTTTGGCCGCGCCGCATGTCAGTGGCTTGCCTGTTAGAGGCAACAATGGTGTTGGAGAGCAAAGCAGACTCTTCGGTAAGCTTCGCACTTGACGCTTATTTAGCAAGATTCGATATCGAGTTGGTGCCCGTCACCCTAGAACAAGCGGAAGCCGCCCGCGTCGCATGGCGTCGCTTCGGCAAAGGCAACCATCCGGCCCGGCTCAATTTCGGCGACTGCTTCTCCTACGCCCTCGCCAAAACCTCCGGTGAGCCTCTGCTCTTCAAAGGCAACGATTTCGCCCAAACGGACATCGAACCTGCTTAGCCCCCCAACGCCGCGTTGACGCGCGGCATTAACTCGTTGGCGTAAAGCTCTAAGCAGTTGACCCACGCATCTTTGTCGTCCCAGTCGTAACCCATCATGACGAGAGTTCCGAACTTCCCCGTCTCCTCAGTCATCTCCAAGATCCGCTCCAGCGCGTAATCGGGATCGCCGGCGATGATGTGTTCACGCATCCAGTAATCGACATCGACTTCGCTGTCGGGGGTGTTTTGATCGCGTTTGAATACACCTCTGCCGCGATTTGAACGATCCATTAGATCACAGATGTACTGGAAACCTCCGGTCACGGTGTTGGTTCTAGCCAGCTTCTGTGCTTCCTTGGTGGTGTCGGCAAGAAATACCGCACGCGCAATCTTGAAATCAGAACGATCCGGTTCATTCCCGGCTTCAACAGCGGTAGTGGCGTAGGTGTCCCAAATGTTCGCGACCACATTGTTGGCGATTATGCTGTGGGCAAACGGCTGAAAACCCATCCGCCCAGCAGCCTTTGCAGTCCCCGAATTCATCGAAGTGATCGGCATCGCGATCGGCGGGTGCGGCTTTTGATATGGCTTGTGAACGATGCCAAGTCCAACCGCTTCGTCGATGTTCTCCTTCATTGAGATGTTCCAATACTTGCCGTTGATCTCCACTGGCCCATCGGACTCCCACAGCGCTAGCACTGCCTCTACCGCCTCGCCGACCATCATCGGCGCGTCTTCTCGCGGAATACCCAGAATCTCGAGGTCAGTAGCCACACCTCCTAACCCGAAACATAGATTCAATCGCCCTTTGCAGAGGTGGTCCAACATCGCCAATCTCGATGCCACGTGGACAGGATGGTGCAGCTGAATACATACCGGCGCTGGACCCATTCGAATTTGGGAAGTCTCTCGCATCGCCGCAGCGATGAACAGCTCCGGCATGGGCATGTTCTCATACGCCATCGTGTGATGTTCGCCGATCCAGAACTCATCGATACCCAGTTCGTCGGCGCGAATCACGAGCTCCATATCCTCGTCATAGGCCTGTGCAACTGGCTTGACCGGATCGTGGAACGGCATGATGAAGATGCCAGATTTGATGCGTGACATGGCGGTTCTCAGTTCTGCGCGGTGATTTGGATTCCTAGCACTAGCATATTGCGCTGTCTGCCAACATCAATGCCTACCCGTCCAACCCGCGCACGATGCCCCGGATGTAAGCGATCTGTCCGAGGTGCTGCGCCTCTTCGACGAGGATGTGCCCGAGCACCCACGCCCCACTTACAGCGATCTGCCTACGTGGATGATAGAACTCCTTGTCAAGATCCTCGATCGGCATCTGATCGAGATGCGCGAGCGTCACCTTCCGGGCTTCCCGATAGTAGTCCATCATCTCGTTGATGTCCGTCTTCGGCATCGCTCGCATCTTCTCTGCCGTGTCTTCACGGCCATAATCGTCGGGATCCATGCCGAATCGTTCGAACCACTTGTCTTTCACCCAAATGTCGTCATCCTGCCGCAGCACCAGGTTCACCCAGCGATCCTCCACCCGAGCCATGTGCCAAACGATCCACTCGATGAAGTTGGCGTGCAGCGCCGGTTGGAAACGTAGTTCATCCTCCGACAACCCATCCAATGCCTTCTCGAGACCCTCCATGTACTCGATCAATCCACTCTTAACCGCGTCCCTAAAGTCAGCCATCGTCTATCTCCCTCGTTCTTGATTCAGATACCGAAGCTTCCCATCAAGCGCTGCCCTGCTTCGTCACTGCTTCGATCATTGCTTGGATGTAGCCATTGGCGAATGCTCTACCGCGGTGGCCCCACTGCGTGTCCTCGAACGTCTGCGGCACGTGATCGTCGATGAAGAACGAGTCATAACCGACTTCGTGATAGATCTGCATCGCCTTGTACATGTCGACGTGACCCGTGTTGATGAACTCCTCGCGGAACTTAGGCACTGTACCCGAAACGTTGCGGAAGTGGACATACAGAATCTTTTTGCGTTCTCCGAAATAACGGATCATGTCGTAGATTCCACCATCCGCCGCATCCTCCATCTCGGAGAACGTCCCTTGGCAGAACTCAATCCCGTTGGAGGGCGAGTCGACGATCTCGATCAGCCGCTTATAGGCGTCGAACGATCTGAACAGCATCGGAATGCCACCCAGCTTCTCGACAGGCGGGTCGCACGGATGGATCCCACATCTTACCCCCGCCTCTTCCGCTACCGGAGTGATGATGCGGATCCACTCCTCCAGGCGCTCCCACATCTCCTCCTCGGTATGCTCTCGGCCATGAGTGTTCGGCAGCTTCTGCGCTTCTTCGTTGTCAAACGCCGTTGCTAACGCACCTCCCCGAATAATCTCCGGCTGCGTCCGCCATACGTGAGAAGGCATCCAGTGGTATCCGAAGATCGGGATCTCCGCCGCACCTAAGTTACGTACGGTCTCGATCATGTTCTCGAGCTGCCTGTCGCGGTTCGGCCCGCCCAAAACGATGTCTGTGTAGAAATGGGTCGGTACGTTCTCTATGGCCGACAGCTTCAAGCCCTCGTTCTCGACCTGCAAACGCAGCTTGACGAGGTCGCTAACATCCCACTTTCCACCCGCGTCCGGAACATGCGGCGCGTTTAACAACACGTCTGTCGCCCCGTACTCCGCCGCAAACCTCAGATACTCTCGCCCAGGAGTATTGAACTGTCCAAATCCTGCTCGCATTCTTAATGCTCCTGTCGCTGCTTCCGTCGTCTCGAATTTCGGCTGATTGAACTCTACATTCATTCCCCAGCGCGAGGCAATCGACGCTCGTATATCGTTGAGATTCGACGCGTTGATCCATCACAGATATTGGCCAGAATCTTAGTAACCTACGGCACGAACCACGGCTCCACAGCCGAGATAGCTGCGTCCATCGGCCGTCGTTTCACCGCCGCGGGATTCGATACCGACGTCCTTCAGGCGAATCTCGGCATTGACGTCACCAAATACGACGCTTTGATCGTCGGCTCACCAATGTACGCCAACCAGTGGCTCGCCGAACCGACACTGATCCTCGCCGTAAATCACCAACGCATTCCATCAATCCCAGTCGCCCTATTTAGCATCGGCATGATTGACGTCAAACATCCCGGCAAACTTCGCGAAGAACACGATGCGTGGATCGAAAAAGCGTTCGGCCAAGAACAAATCAATCTCAACATCGTGGCAAGCGCCACGTTTAAAGGAGCATATTGGAGGCGCAACTTCCCTCTTTGGATGCGCATTATTGACAGCATCCTGCGGATTACGCCCCAAGGCGATTATCGCCAGTGGGACGATATCGAGCAGTGGGCCGATGAAACTGCCGAAACGATCAAGCGCACAATTGAAGGGACCGCTGACGACGCAACCGAGCAATCCGCATGCTGATCGATATCCATACGCATATCCATCAACACGATCCATCAGAGGTCAGAGACATGCTCCAGCGCGCCGCAGATGCCGGCGTCTCGGCAGTAATCGCCGCAGGGACCACAATCGAAGACTCCAAACGCGCCATAGCCTTAGCCGAAACCTATCCCAACGTATACGCAGGCGTCGGCATCCATCCTGCCGACCTCGAACATCCCATCACGCCAGACGACATCACTGCCTTAGACGAAATGGCGGCCCACGAACGAGTCACTGTGATGAGCGAGATCGGCATCGACCACATGCCCAACAGCCCCGATCACACCTGGCAGGAAGAGGCGTTTTCTGCCCAGATTGAGATCGCGAAGCACCACAACCTCCCAGTCGTGTTCCATGTTCGAGAACACCTCGACGACCTCAATCGCTTCGAAGCCCGTACCTCTGCACTCTCCATCCTCACCGAACACGATGTCGGCAACCTCGGCGGTGCCGCTCACTACTTCCAAGGCGATTACGACTACGCCCGTAAAATCCTCGATCTTGGCCTAAAGGTCTCGTTCGCGAAGCCACTGCTCCGATCCGCAGAGCTTCAAGAGGTCGCCAAACGCATTCCCCTCGAAAGTATCGTCTTGGAAACCGACTCCTACCCCCAACCTTTCAAGAAGAATCGCGCCAAGTGGACCGAACCTAAGGACGTACGATTAGTTGCTGAGTGCGTGGCCAACATCAAAGATGTACCCCTCAAAATGCTTGAAAACCGTTCCGTTCGACCCTGCCACTAAATCGTCTTTCATCTGATCACCGATCCCGGCGTCTAGAATCAAAGTCATGCTCAACGTCGCTCTCAAAGAATGGTCCGCCACCATCGACGCCTTAGCGTCGGGCGATCAGATCTTCCTGCTCCGAAAAGGCGGCATCCGAGAGCCGAATCGCCGCTTCGAACTCCCGCACCAACGATTCCTCCTCTACCCCACTCGTTTCCATGAAGCCGCAAAGATGCTGAAACCGGAATACCAGCATCTAGTTGAAACCGAGAAGGCGGTCGGGGCTGATTACGTGACGTTTACCGCCTGGGCAGAAGTCGCTGATGTCGTGAGCATCGAAGATGCGGCACGTTTGGATGCGTTATCGAACCTACACATTTGGACCGACGAATTCGTAACCAAGCGCGTCGCATGGAAACCGAGACATCCCGCTGACCTCATCATCTTGAAGACCTATAGACTCGTCAACCCTGTCAATGTGGAAATCCAGCCCTATCACAAAGGCTGCAAGTCATGGGTTGATATCAATCCACCGATCGATATGGAGAATTCGACGTATGCGCTACCGGAAGAAACGTGGGACGACAGGGTACGCGACATTAGACTCTCAATTTCGAACGCACACGCGCAAAGCGTAACCTCAGCATGAAGCATCGTCAACTCAAATCAACCGATCTCACACTCTCCGAAATCGGGTTCGGCGTCTGGAGCGTCGCGACCACATGGTGGGGTGTCAAGGACCATGATCTGGGTGTCCGGCTTCTTCGCCAAGCGAGAGAACTCGGCATCACATTCTTCGACACCGCCCCGGCATACGGGGACGGATACGGAGAAACGATCCTTGCTGATGCGTTCAATCCCGGAGAGTTGCAAAACCTCGTCATCGGCACGAAATTCGGTTACGATCTCGACGCGCCGCGCGAAGGCCATCGAGAACGTCCACACGACTGGTCGCCAGAAGCGATCGCCAAATCTTGCGACGCGTCCTTGGCTCGTCTGAACACCGATTGCATCGATCTCTACCAGATGCACAATCCGCGGCTGGACGCGATCTACCGCGACGACACCTTCGACGCGCTTGAGAGCTTGGTGGATTTGGGAAAAATCCGACACTACGCGGTCGCAGTCGGACCGGATCTTGGGTGGCAAGACGAAGGCGTCGCCGCTGTATCCGAACGACGCGTCCCGGCGCAGATCATCTACTCCATCCTCGAACAAGATCCCGCACGAGCGATCATCGATGCGGCGATCCGAAACGATGTCGGTCTCTTCACCAGAGTGCCGCACGCCTCGGGGATGTTGGACGGCACCTACACCAAAGACACCGTCCTCGACGAAACGCCTTTTGGATCATCAGACCATCGTTCACACCGACGAATGATGTGGATGCGGTCCGCGATCCAAAAGCTGAACACAATCGATCCGCTTCTAGAAAATTACGATGCCACCATCGGCCAATTGGCTATTCGTTTCTGCCTCGTACCTGAAATTGTCGCATCATGTACGCCCACGATAACCAGTGAGGAAATGCTGAAGGAATATGTAGCGGCGACTGAAATCCCTGATTTCACGACCGATGACATCACGGCGCTCGATCACATGTACGCCGCGAACTTCGACGTCGTTGAAACCCCCGCTCGAATGAAATCGAGCGTTTCCCAGACCGGTTTCGTATTGATGGACGGCGTTACCGAGGTCGAACCCGTAGCGGCCTAGTCTTCGCGACCGTTGCCGACTTCCGCCACATCCTCTTCATCGACCTCGTCGTAGTCTTCGGCGAATCGGTTGAGTTCGCCCTCTAACAGGTCGAAGTCTCGCTTCGAAATGATGTGAACCATGCCGAAGAAAGCTAAGTCCCACATCTCCGGCGGCCAACGCTTCACATATTCCAAAGTCGGGCCGACCTGGAACGCGTCTACCCACTCTTCCGGTTCGAGAATCACATCCGCATCGATGTTGACGCGGTTGCGGAACCGCTCTCGCTTAGTGTGGTGTTTCCAGATCGGCGACGCGTTTTGGAAACTCTTGCCAGTAACAGTAGCCGCCGCCGCGAATCCCTTGGCTTCGCGCACATAGAAAACGAGCCGATCACCTTTCGCCATCTGCGACGCCTTGCGAGAATTGGGCGAATCGACGCCCAACAGTTTGAAACCCCGCTCCTTCGTGATGTCGAAGTTTTCGCGGGTCGTATTGATCATCCAGCAGGTCATCTCGATTCCAAGATAATACGCTAGGTGTTAGATCGCCAGTCTGAAATCATCAACCGAGGTGAGCATTGACCGACCCCAGTCGCGAAATCGAAGAGCGTGTCACAACATTTTTGGACGATATCGGTGCCGAATACGACATCGTCGAAATCGATCCAGATTTTGCAGACACGATCAACTTCTGCGAAAAATACGGTTTTCCCATCGAGACATCCGGCAACACCATCGTCGTCGCAAGCAAACGCGGAGCGAAGAAGCACTCCGCTTCGGTCGTCCGCGCTGACAAGCGTCTGGATGTCAACCACAAGGTATGCGAACTGATGGGCATCAAGCGCGCATCCTTCGCCAAGCCCGAAGAGACCTCGGAACTCACTGGCATGATGATCGGAGGTGTGACGTGCCTAGCCCTCCCAGCCGACATGCCCATATACGTGGACGCGTCGTTGCTTGATCAGCCTTACGTCATCCTCGGCGGCGGAAGTCGATCCACAAAGATTAAAGCCGACCCAAGCATCCTAGAAAAGATTCCCAACGCCTCGATTCTCGACGACCTCACGCTCTAAAGCGAGATCTGATCGATCCGTCGGCGCCGCCTAGTATTCAGCGCGCCGCTGGAACTTTGCCCTGATGTAGATCGCTGCAGCGTTCATCGACAGCAGCATGACCAGTAAGATTACGATCGCCGCAGCCGCGATGTGCCTGAAATCGTCCTGTGGCTGCGAAACCCACGTCACAATCTGCAGCGGCAAAACCGTGAAACGGTCGAACGGCGAGGTCGGCACGTAGGTGATGAAGACCAACGAACTGACCACCAAGATCGGCGCCGTCTCCCCAATCGCCCGTGACATCGCCAAGATGATCCCCGACATCATGCTGGGGATCGCCTGAGGCAGCACCACCATCTTGACAACCTGCCAGCGAGTCGCGCCCATCGCATAAGCCGCGTCTCGGTAACTCGGCGGCACAGCACGTATCGCCTCCTGCGAAGCAATGATCACAATCGGCATGACCAGCAATGACAACGTGAGTGCGCCAGCCAGAAGACTTCGCTGGCCGTCGAAAAGATATTGCACGAATATCGCCAGACCGAGTAGACCGTAAACGACGGACGGCACGCCTGCTAGGTTCGAAATGTTGAGCTGTATCAGACGCGTGATCCGGTTGTCGGGCGCAAACTCTTCCAAGTACACAGCGGTCGCGATCCCCACTGGCACCGTCATCACCGCGGTCAGTATGATCACCCAGAACGTTCCGGCGATCGGGGCGAGAACACCAGCCTCCGTCGGATGCCTAGAGGAGTAGCTCGACAGGAACTGCCAGTCCAACCACCCGACGCTGTCCACGAAGATCTCGATCAACAGCCAAGCCAGTACCATCACACCGATGACCACCGAACCGACGAACAACGCCGCAAAAACGTTGTCCCGAGCTAATCGGTAGGTTTTGCGTGCGCTACTTCGAGTCTGGAGAGCCATATCAGTCAATCACTCGTACTGCTGCCTGAACCTCTGCACCACCCAGCGCCCCAACACGTTCATCACGAGCGTGATCACGAACAACAGCAGTCCAACCACGAATATCGTGTAGTACTCGATCTCGCCATGGGGCGTGTCGCCCAATGCCACATTCACGATGAACGCCGTCATCGCTTGAACGCTCTCTAGCGGGTTGAACGTAAGGTTCGGGCGCCCTCCTGCGGCGAGGTAGACGATCATGGTCTCGCCGACTGCCCTTGACACGGCCAAGATGAACGACGACACGATGCCAGATAATGCCGCTGGCACAACCACCTTCGTCGCAACCTCGAACCGAGTCGCGCCCAACGCAAATGCCGCATCCCGCAACGATCTCGGAACCGCTACCATCGCATCCTCGCTCAATGTTGTGACCATCGGCATGATCATGATGCCCATCACCAATCCGGCACTCAGCGCGCTGAATGTCGGCAGGCTGTCTTCGCCGATTAACAGTCTTAGCGCCGGTGTTACCGTCAGCAAAGCGAAATAGCCGTACACGACGGTCGGTATTCCAGCGAGCACCTCCAGTATCGGTTTGATGATTCTCCGAACCGTTTCCGGCGCGTACTCGGATAGGAATATCGCCGCGCCGATACCCAATGTGAGCGACACGACACCCGCCACAGCCGCGACGACGAACGTGCCTGTCACCAGCGGCAACACACCGAACGACTTCGAGATGTCCCGATATGGTTTGAAAAGCGGTGACCAGTTAGTGCCCGTCAAAAACTCGAAGACGCCTACAGTTCGAGCGGTGCCATTGACGCCGACTTCACAGGGCTTGATCGGTTCGCCTTCGTTGAGAACACACACCTCTTCTTGGAAGAAGCCGATGCTTTGGGAAACCAGCACGGCGACTATGCCGATCGTGGTGAGTATCGAGATCAAAGCGGCTGCGCGCAATACCCACACGACGGCTGCTTGCTCCAAGTGCCGGCGGTTACGGTGTTTTGTCAGACGCGCTTCGTCTTTACCCAACGTCAGGGCGCGTGGACTTTCGGTCGCTGTTGCGTTCTGGTCTCCACCCACCGCTTCTGGACCCATACCGAAAGTCCGTCCTTCTACCGCCATTTTCCACCTTTTGACAATGGGATACGAATTGATGCCGTCACGTATTCTACCGAATCTCCGATAAATCTTCGCCCTTGGGATTCGCTAATTTCATCCAACACGACCATCAATTTTCGATTAAACGATGGATCGACGCGGCGGCGACAGGGACTTCGCCACCGCGTGCGATTACCGGTCATTGGCCAACCTTGATGTCCGGCACAGGATCAGATACGAGAGCCAATCCCGTGTCGTACAAGTACTGCGGTAGTCCGACGTAACCGACGCTCGCCGCCAAGTCGGCTGCGTTGCGCAAGTAGTAGTCGACGAACGCCTTGACTTCCTCTCGCTGTAGAGCCGAGATGCTCACGTAGATGTACAGTGGTCGGCTCAATGGAGAGTAGTTGCCATTGTTGATCGTCTCTTCGCTCGGTTCGATGCAGCCTTCACCTGAGTCGACGCCCACTAGCTTGAGCTTGTCGGTGTTCGCTATGTAGTAGGCGTAACCGAAGTAGCCCAGCGCGCCGCGGTCGCCCGCGATGCCCTGCACCAAGACGTTGTCGTCAACTGCGGGGAAAAAGTCGTCGCGGATGATTCCGGTGTCGCCGTTGATCTCTTCCGTGAAGTAGTCGAACGTGCCGGAGTCCGCGTCAGGGCCGTAGAGCACGATCTCTTGGTTCGGAAACTCAGATCGCACCTGGTTCCAGTTGCTGATTTCGCTGTCCGGCTTCCAGATTTCGTGCAACTCGTCTGTAGTCAAGCAAGATGCCCAGTTGTTGTCAGGGTTGACGAGCACCGATAACCCGTCGTATGCCACCGTCAACTCGATGAACTCGATATTGTTCTCGGCCGCCAATTCGCGTTCCGAGTCCTTGATCGGACGGGAGGCGTCAGAGATCGCCGTCTCCCCTGCCGAAAACTTCTTGAAACCACCGCCCGTGCCGGAAATGCCGACCGGGATTTGAACATTCGGGTGGTCCTTGCGAAAGTCTTCTGCCGCCGCGACAGTGACCGGATAGACAGTGGACGAACCATCGATCAAGATTTCGCCTTCGAGCGAACGAGCGATTACCGCAGGTTCCGGTACTACGAGTTTGACATCCGGCTCTGGGTTCGCGACCTTCTCTTCCATCTGGTCGTAAAGCGACTCGGGCAACCCGACGTAACCGACGCTAGATGCGAGGGCTACCGCGTTCTCGAGGTAGTAGTCGATGAATGCCTTAACCTCGGGCCGGTCCAGCGCTTCGATGTTGACGTAGATGTAAAGCGGCCTGCTCAGTGGCGTGTATGAGCCGTCGTTGATCGTCGTCTCCGTCGGTTTGACACATCCCTTTCCGCCATCGACGTCCACAAGCTTCAGCTTGTCAGTGTTCGCGATGTAGTACGCGTAACCGAAGTATCCAAGCGCCCCGCGGTCGCCCGCGATGCCCTGCACCAGTACATTGTCATCGACCGCAGGGAAAAAGTCGTCGCGGATCACACCGGTGTCGCCGGTGATCTCTTCGGTGAAGTAGTCGAAGGTGCCGGAGTCGGCATCGGGACCGTAGAGAACGATGTCGAGGTCAGGGTAGCTCGCATCAACCTGGTTCCAGTTGTTGACTGTGCTGTCAGGCTTCCATATCTCGTTGAGTTGCTCGACAGACAAGCAGGTCGCCCAGTCGTTATCAGGGTTCACAAGCACGGACAGACCGTCGTAGGCGACCGTCAACTCGATGAATTCGACACCGTTCTCGGTTGCGAGTTCGCGCTCGGAGTCCTTAATCGGCCGGGACGCATCGGAGATCACCGTCTCGCCCTTGGAGAACTTCTTGAAGCCACCGCCGGTACCTGAAATCCCGACCGGGATCTGCACGTGAGGGTGCTCCTTACGGAAATCTTCAGCAGCCGCGACCGTCACCGGGTATACCGTGGACGAGCCATCGATCAAGATTTCTCCTGACAACGTACTGACTTCCGTCGATTCCTGTTTCTCCGGTGCCGTCGTGGGCGCGGCTTTCTCGATCGCTTTCACAGCGGTCGTCGGCGTCGGTTCACCGGCGCTACAAGCGACGGCCACAAAGGTCGCCAATAGACCGATGAGGATTAAGACTTTCACGCTCGTCATCTGCCGCACAAATTGATATTGCATCGGATTTCGGGTCTCCTGATTCCAGATCCACGTTCGAGAGCATGCAGACCGCATACCTCCCAAAGAATCAGGATGCACCACCACTTTTAAATGCGATTTACAGACGCCGGAACTATCGCAGGTCGGGTGATGGAATTGGCAACCTCACCGTGAATGTCGAACCTTCTCCCATCACGCTGTGCGCGTCGACGCTGCCGTTATGGATTTCGACGATGTTTTGCGTGATTGCCAGACCTAGGCCAAACCCGCTTCGATCACCTGTCGAACGCGGAGATTTGTAAAACCGCTCGAAGATCAGCGGCATCTCTTCCTGATCTATCCCCTCGCCATTGTCTTCGACGGAGATTATCACCGAACAATCGTCGCGCCGACAACCGACTTTCACCGTTCCACCCGACGGCGTGAACTTTCGGGCGTTTACCAAAAGATTCCCAATCGCTCGTTCCATCTTCGGTCGGTCGACCAGAACAGCCGGCACATCATCTTCGATCTCCGTCGTGATTTCGTGTCCAGATCGCGCATCTACAGGACCATAGCTTCGTAAAACCGAATTGATCAGATCAGTCAGGTCTGTCATCTCCAACTGCAACGGAGATCTGCCCGTCTCCAGAAGCGTCAAATCCATCATTTCGCTGACCAACGTGGCCATGCGTTGTGAACTGTCGTCGATGCGATCAAGGAACTGCCTCGTCGTGTCAGGGTCCGATGCCGCACCCATCTTGAGCGTTTCCACAGATGCTTGGATCGAAGCTATCGGCGTCCGCAACTCATGGGAAGCGTTGGCAACGAACTCTCGCATCGACACACCAAGGCGAAACTCGTCGGTCCGATCATTCACGATCACGATCGCACGCCTCGTACCGTTGTCGTCCGGCGGTAGCGAACGAGTAAAAACCTCCAGATGCCGGTTCGAATCGTAAAGCTCGATGTTCCGGCGAACGGTTTCACCACCTATTGCGCTCGCGGCAACAGCTTCGTTGATCTCGTAAATGTTGACCCGCGACGCGAGCTGCACCGGTTGTGAACCGTACCTCGGCATCTCAAACCCTAGGATCGAACGTGCTGCTGGATTGGCATACTGCATCATGTTTTCTTCATCGACAACCAAGATCCCGACCGTCACCTCGTTCAAGATCGTCTCGTAGTAACGACGATTGCGATCAGATTCGAACAGTGTCTGCTCTACGTTGTCCGCGAGCCGATTAACTGCATTGACAATTCGCCGTTGTTCCGGAGGACCTTGAGGCGTCAAACGGTAACGCCGGTCGATCGAACGGGTTCGGATGATTCCAATCGCGGATCGGAGGAAAAATGTCATCTGGCGATGTCCGAGGAACCAGACACAGATGACCGCAACCATAGTTCCGACTAGCATCGACCACCAGCCGAAAACGAAATACAGCCCGAGTCCGGCGATCAGTGGCACCGCAGTCGCAGTGACATAACGCCATCTAAGCGGAAAATAGTCGAAGATGCGGCAAAGATCAGGCATCGCTCAAACGTCGAAGCGGTATCCGACGCCCCTCACGGTGACTAGGCGTTGGTGGTCAGAAGGAACTTCCTCGAGCTTGCGCCTCAGCAACGATACATGCACGTCGATAGTTCTCGACGCTCCCGAACCTTGGTCACCCCATATGCTCTCGAAGAGTTGAGCGCGTGAGAATACCCGCCCCGGTTGCGACGCAAGATGAACCAGCAGGTCGAACTCCTTAGTGCGCAGGTCGAGTTCATAACCTTCAAGAACAGCGGATCGTCGGACCAGATCGATTTCCAGATCGCCAACCACGATCTTGCGCCCATCCTTGCCGCTGCTTTTGGCAAGCAGATCGTTGAAGACGTTCGCCCGGCGCAGCTGCGCTTCGATCCGCGCCATCAACTCGGCGATGCTGAACGGCTTGATGAGGTAGTCGTCGGCACCGCTACGCAGACCATCGACGCGTTGGTGTTCCTCCTGCCATGCGGTGAGCATGATGATCGACACCGTATCTCCGGAGTCGCGTAGAGCTTTGCACACCTGCATGCCGCCCATGACCGGCAACGACAGATCCAAAACGATCAAATCGACGCTGTTGGACCTTCGGACATCGAGCGCAGTGGCACCGTCAGACGCCGTCAGCACGTTATGCCCGGAGGCTTCGAGATTGAACTCCAAGGTTGCAAGGAGACCGGGATCGTCCTCAACCACCAGTATCGTGCTGTCGATGCCCTTCTCGGTCGCCAATTGCTTTCCCAGTTGCCTAAACCTTTTCGATCTGGCCCGATGCAGCGGAACGATACGCAGCGTCGATCATCTCGATCGCTCGCATTCCGGCCCAACCCGGTGCCCAGTTGGGAACGTCTTTGCCCTGAATCATGTCCACAAAGTTATCGGGAGGACCACCACCGTAGTACTCGCCCGCCGTCTCGTCCACTTCAACCTTGATATGGTCACCGTCGTGACGCTGCACCTCGAGACGAGCGCGGTCAATGTCCAGAACGAACGCGCCTTCGTCCCCGAAAACGCGAATATCCAACTGGAATGTCTGATCCTGCGGCAACGCACCTGCACCAGAGAAAGTGCCAATCGCTCCGCCCTCGAAACCGACGGTGAAGGCGTTGTACAGCTCGACCTCCGCCGTTGGAGCGGTGTTGTAAGCGAACACCGTCTCGGGTTTCAGACCTGTCATCCAGTACGCCATGCCTGCCGAGTGCGTCATCTGCGCAAAGGCGTAACCGCCGCCCGCGACGACCGGATCCGCCCAAGTGTCAGCACCCGGTTCGAACATGTTGTCTCCCGCGCCACCACCGGTAGCGAGGAAGTGCTTACCTTCCAACAAACTGCGCACCGGCGAGGCCATGTGGCACATCACGAACTCGATGTTGCCGACTGGCTGCTGGTCCATGATCTCTTTGGCCTTTTGGACGTACGGAGCATAGTGCCATCCGTGGGGTATGAGCAATTGAACGCCTTGCTTCTCTGCCTCGGCAACCATCTCCCGAGCGTCTGCCGCACTCGTCGCCAACGGCTTCTCGCACATCACGTGCAATCCGCGTCTCAGCGCTGCCATCGAATGCTCATGGTGCAAGGAGTGTGGAGTGGCCACCACGATGCCATCCAACCCTTCGATCTCCAGCAACTCCTCGTAGCTCTCGGTCGCGTGCACAAACTCGAACCTGTCTTTAACCATCTGCAACTCGTCCGCACCCAAACGACATACCGCCGTCATCTCCACATCGTCACGAGCCGCGAACACCGGCATGTGGTTTGCGGTCGCCCACCAACCAGCTCCGATGAATCCGATCTGTACAGTTCCGTCTGGTTTCATCACATCAACCTTTTCGAAGTTATCGACCGCACGTTAAATTCCATCAACATTCACCTGTTGCAGAATAGATCGTTGGCGGTAATTGTAAGTGGATTCTCAGCAACCACCGCCCACGAGATCGCGGCACACATTGAACCATGGAAATCTGGCTCGTAAGACACGGTGAGACCATCGTCGGCGAAGATGGTCTTTACCAACCGCACCACGGACTGACGGAGCTAGGTTTCGATCAGGCGCGATCCGTTGCCAAAGTTTTGCAGGATGTCGATTTCGACGCCTGCTACTCTAGCGCCTTACCTCGTGCAGTCCAAACCGCGCAAGTCTTCGCTGATCTAACATCACGCAGATTCACGCAAATCGCCGATCTCAACGAAATCGACACTGGCGACATCGACAGCGCATCAGTCGATTTCAAACACAAGGTGGTCAACCATCGCGTCGATCTGGATTTTTCCCAATTCGGTGGGGAAAACGCGATTGAGTTCAGCACTCGCATCCACCGCGGCTTCCATCAACTACTCAAGGACGCAGAGGCGAAAGACTGCAAGCGAATTGTCGGCTTCCTTCACGGAGGAACGATCGGCGCCATCCTCGATTACACAGCGGGACGCGCCTTCGACTATCGCAGCAGACCTCGAATGCCGAACTGCTCGTTCACGGTAGTAACTCGAAAGTCAGACGATAGCTGGACCGAGTTTCAAGGTTGGGAAACGGACCACCTCGACGCGATCACCTAGATCGCGACTGGGACTTTCTGGTAATCGCACTCTTCATTGGCCAGATCTGCGTTCGAGCATTCGCACGCACGGCAGTAAACCTTCGGCTGCTGATCGCTGAAGTCAATCGAGATGCTCGGCGTCTCACAGTGCGGGCAGCGGGTCACCAAAGTCGCGCCGCAAGTGACACACGAGAAATACGTGCTGTAGGCATCTTGTTGCAACCGCATCATTCCCCGGTTGCACTTCATGCACTCGTTCTTTGATAGCAACATTGAAACCCCACTCCTTCGCCTGACATGCGGATCAGTAGATGTGTTGCGCGGTATGCTACGGGTACAAATCGACGCGTTTCAACCACTTCAAACGCGTTAACGCGCGAAAAGTGAAATCCCGAGAAAATCCGCCGTTTAGTCGAGCAAGCCTTCTTGCGGCATCGTCCACGGTGCCCGCGATGACCATGCCTTCGGCCGTGGCAACCTACCAAGTTGAACCTCGACGATACTCGGCGCGTCGGCTTCCACGGCATCCCGTATCGCCGTCGTCAACTCTTCGGGACTTGTAGCCAAGAAGCCTGCCGCACCGTACGCCTTAGCCATAGCGATGAAGTCAGGATTAACGAAATCGGCCTCGTAGGTACCGCCGAAGTCTTGATCGAGATCCCTAGCCACGTTTCCATACGCGCCGTCGTTGAACACGACCGCGACCGTGTTGATGCCGTACTTGACCGCTGTCGAGAGCTCGCCGGAAGAGTACATGAAACCGCCGTCGCCCACGATGCAGATCACCGGTCGATCAGGAACGCCAACCTTGGCACCTAGCGCCGTCGGATACGCATAACCCAGCGTGCCCATGTAACCCGAGTCGATGTATGACCAAGGTCGCTCGACCTCGAAGTGCTGACGGGAATAGTATCCGAGCTGCGTCATGCCCCAGATGCCGGTCGCATCCTCCGGCCATGCGGCGTTGATCGCCTTCAACCAAGGGTAGGCAGCGTCTTCGCTGCGATCTTGCTCCTTCGCGTCCAGAATCGCTTTCTTGTCGAAGGAGTGACGCTCTGCCATCTCCTCGGAATCGCAGCCTAGATCATCCAGCGCGGCGTTCAGCTTGCTCAACGTCGCCTTGGCATCGCCCTTGATCTTCAGCTTGTTCGGGTGCGGTCGATTCAAAATCTCTTGATCGGGATCGATGTGGATCACTTTGGAACCGCCACCCGCCGGGTTTCGAGGCGTAAAACGCGTGCCGACAGCCACGATCACCTCGGCACCGTCGATCATCTGCTTTATCGGACCCTCTGCCCCAACCCACGATCCGAGGCTATTCGGATGCGAGTGCGGAATCACCCCTTTACCGCCGGCGGAGTTGACCACAGGAATGCCGGTCTTTTCCGTAAGTTCCACTAACTCGTCGAAGGCGTCAGAACGCGCAATCCCGCCGCCGACAAAGATGACGGCTGCCTTGGCGTTGAGTATGTCGTTCGCAGCCTCATCGATTAGCGCGTCCGCGCCTGCCGGACGATCACCCGGCGCGCTCTCGAGCAGATCGACCTCTTCCCTCTCAACCTGACCTTCTGGCGGCATGTCGATAAAGGCGGGACGCGTCCTACCGGATCGCATCGCTTTGAAGGCCTCGTTAACAGCCCCAGGCGCTTCGTGAGGACGCAGAATCGACTTCTGGTACTTGGTAATCGGTTTGACTAGATTGACCTGGTCGACTATCTCGTGGAGCCCGTCCAAACCCTTATTAATCTGCGCTCTGGGGACTTCACCGGCGAGCAGCAACACGGGCGATGAACGCGCGTATGCCGTGGCCATTCCGGAACCGGCGTTATAGAGCCCGACACCCGGCACGACCATCGCCACACTAGGCTTGCCTGTGGCTCGCGCATAGCCGTCCGCCATGTGCGTCGTAGCGAATTCATGCCGCGCGGTAATCATGCGCAAACCAGGTTCATCACGGATTCCCGTCACCAAGCCGTACATCTGCACGCCGGGCAAACCGAAGATGACCTCAACGCCTTCTCGAACCAATGATTTGGCGAGTGCTTCACCGCCAGATAGCTTTGCCACGATCTTCGCTCCCAGTCTCTTAGTTGTCAGGACGGCCCGCCAATCCGAACCGACGCACTTGCAGGCTTAGTGGATTATAAGGTTATCTCGCTTTGCCAAGCGTCTAGGTAAACGATGGCAGCAGAAGCTTTGGCATCAAAGGTTCCGCAACATCCGTCAGGTCGTCTGCGGATTGCCACCGCGTTATTCCCGTCCCGATCAACACCGAGTCGAGGCCAGCGTGATTCGCTCCAGCGATATCGGTATGCAGCTGATCCCCCACAAACGCCACTTTTGCGTACCCGTTCAACTGCTCCTTGATCGCATCGAACATCGGCGCGTATGGTTTCCCTAGCTTCGTGAACTTGACGGCTTCGTCATCCCCGAACCGACGTGAAACCGCCGTCTCGAGCATCTCCGCAATTCCGCCCGGCCCTATGGAGAAGCGGTCAACGCCGTCTGGATACAAAACATCCGGGTTTGGGACCACAAGATGTAGCGGATTGCCTTCATCCATCCGACGGATGATCAGTGTCAACATGTCGGTCGTCGCCGATGCCCAGTCGTAGTCCGAAATCCCAGCAAGCGCCAATGAGGTAGAGACATCATCGTCGACACTCAGATCGACTGGTATGCACCCTCCAATTCGGACAAACTCGACTGCGTCACCACGCCCCGTAGCGATGCATTTGGATCCGACCAAACCACGCTCTTCGAAGTAAGGCTTTAACAACGAGCCAGCCGAAATCACCTGCTCCTCAACGATCCCAAACCCTTGGCTCCGCATCACTTCGACACGTTGGCCCGTCAGACGAGAAGCATCGTTAGTCGCTAGCAACCACGGCATCCCAAGTTCGTTCAGACGATCCGTGAATTCGATTGCGCCCGGAAGAGGATCGATCCCGTCAACTAGGACGCCGTAGGAATCGAACGCGATGGCATCGTAGCTGTCGACCAAATAGTCAGCTGAAACGACCAATGGGGTTATTGTCATCGAATAGCCATCCGCGAATCACCTCGCCCGCAGCCTAGCGAGCATCGATCCATATTGAAACACGCTGTCACATCACGAGCTACTGGCAGGCCATCCGTTGTAGCCTCAACACCTCAAATGCGGAATCGCCAAACCAGCTCGATTTCGCCTGGCCATCCCGGATACGCGTTGGGATTGGCCTCGGTCAGACGGCATCCTTGCTTCGCGTAGAACTTGCAAGCCGTAGCGTTTATATCCTGCGTTTCGATCTTCAGTTCGTTGACGCCCAGTTTTCGAGCGTAATCGACTGCGTGTTGGAACAGCATTGAGCCGACACCCTTCCTGCGCGAATCTGGTGCGACCCGAATGTCCCACATCGCCGCAATGTCGGTTCGACCTTCGAGGAAATCGGCGCCCGGCGTGTCGTACGCAACCACTGCACCTCCGATCAGTTCGTCGTTCGAAAACGCTGAGATTATCCGCCAATCCGATGTGTCCCATCGCAACCAGCGTGTCGGCGGCGCTCCTTCGTCATAGTCCTTGATCCAAGGAGGATCGACCGGCACCTCCGTCATATCCCAACCACCATCGTCTTCTCCACGAGGTCGAAGGACCATCTTGGAGTTAACGGCGAACGCGATCGATACTCTGCCGTAACGTTCAAGCGCGGCCGCGCTCACCTCTTCGATTTCAAATGAGAGATTTCGATCACGCAATTCGTCGGATTGTGCCACGCAAAAAGGATCCAGCTAGTTCGCAGGAACAGTATCGGGTTCTCGCACCTGATCTTCTTGGACATCCGACGCATCGGTGGATGTCTCCTCAACGACTTCATCCGGTTGCGATGTTGCCGGCCGGCGAGACGACTGGGTTGAGTTCTTCACGGGCCGTTTTGTGAAGAGCCACACGCTGAACCCGAAACCGATCCGCAGTACGAGCTCCAGACCGATCAGAAACACGAGGTAGTAGACGATTGTTTCAAGATGATCTTCAACAGTTTGAAGGTTTTCAAACGACCCTTCAATGTCGAAGAAGGACGCGTTGATCAAGAACAACGCCAGCAACGCAAACGGAAGGATCTTGGCCAGGTCTCGCGACAGATCCTCGTCGTAGTAAGCCGCAAACCGGATCGCACTCACGGTCGCCAGTGCGATCAGCAACGTGTCCTCCATGCCTCTGCCATCCGATAAGAACGTCAGCATGATCAGCAACACCGCGAACCAGAAGAACGCGAAAACCGGAAACAGTATCAAGTACTTGCCGACATACGCGACTAGGTGAAAGAACTTGCGAATGAACTGGAAACTCGATTCTTCGTACTTGTAAATGTCTATCGAAAACATGTCTCGCGCCGCGAGGAATCGATAGAACCTGAATACGAAAACCGCGTATATGGCGATTCCGATGACGTAAACCGACAGCGGTCGCAAGACCTCGACCGCGGTCTCTAGATTCAATCCGTCCGGAAAGAACTGGTTCAAGTCCATCCGAAACACCTCCTACCACCCTTATTGTGTCGGTTTCCCCCACGCGATAACTAGTTTTAGCGTGTCATCTCCCACGCATCTGAAACCGTGATCGACACCGGGCGGCGCCATCACCGCATCGCCGGCCCGAACCGCAAATTTCTCGTCGTCCATCCACATCATTCCCTCGCCCTCAATGAAGTAGTAAAACTCTTCGAGAGTATCCTCACCCTCGTGGATATGACTGCCCTCACTCGCTCCCGGTGGCAACTCCCACACCTCGATCTTCACAGGCAGTTTGGTCTCTTCGCTAAAGAACCGCCGCCGTGTCACCGAACCATCCCCTTCATGCAAGCCCCGATGAATTGCAACGTCCTCAGATTCATGCTGCTTCCATTTCATATCAGTGTTCTCCTGCGACTATCCGACTGTATTCCGCTGGAATGAAAAGCTATCCTATGCCGCTGGAAGGACTCCGTCCCTTACAAGCTAGTAGGCCATCAGTCCATTGACGAACAACTGATGGCGCTGAAGCTGGACTAGACCAGCGGGTTTCTCATTCGACCCAGAAATACGGATTCCAAGCCACTTCCCATAAGTACCCTTCTGGATCGGAGAAATAACCAGAGTAACCACCCCAAAAGGCGTCCTGAGCGGGCTTGACCAAGTCAGCGCCAGCGGCGACCGCAACCTCTAAGACGGCATCCACTTCTTCGCGGGTGCGTACGTTGTGAGCGAGCGTTACCCCTGAAAACCCGCTACGCTCCACCGATACTCCCGCGTCCTCCGCCAACGCCTCGAGCGGATAAAGCGCCAACCAAGTCCCTCGAAGTTGGAAAAAGGCTATCGATTCGGTGTTTTCGTCGTTCAGCGGCAAACCCAACCCGTCTCGGTAAAACTCAACCGAACGCCGCATGTCCGAGACGCCAAGAGTGATGATGCTGATGCGAGGTTCCATAGAATTCCTTCCCGATTCGCTGGAGTACGAGCGTTCATCCTAGCGCACAGATGGTGTGCACAGCACGGTGCTACCATGCGTCCATGAACCGCGACACCAGCGATTCGCATACTGACGCGCCTGCCGCGCAGCATCAGGGTCGCATCTTCTGGGGTTGGTGGATAGTCTTGGGTGCCATCGTTGGTCAGTTCGTCGGGATGGGTACGGGCGGAAGCATCGCCGGCGTCTTCCTGCGGCCTATAACCGAAGATCTGAACTGGTCCGCAACGGAATTCACCCTAGGGGCATCGGCCGCACTCGTCATCTCCGGACTCGCTAGTTTCGTACTCGGTCCGCTCATCGATCGCTACGGCGCCCGCCCGTTGATGCTCATCGGCGCCTGCATATACGCCGCATCGTTCCTCGCCATCTCGCAGGTCAACGCGTTGTGGCAGTTCGTTCTGCTGTCAGTTCTCGCAAGCGGCATCGGGTTTTCGATGGTGGGTGGACTTGTCGTCAACGTAACGATCGCCAAATGGTTCGTCGCTCGACGCGGTTGGGCGATCGCGTTGGGATCTTCTGGCATCTCGCTCGGCGGCCTGATCATGCCAGTCGCGATGACCCGAGTCGTCGATTCGATCGGATGGCGAGACTCTTACGTGTTTCTCGCGATTCTGGTCTTCGCAATCGTCGTGCCGATAGCGATACTCATGCGTCGGCGACCCGAAGACTACGGACAGCTCCCTGATGGCACGCTGTCAGGAACAGCACGAATCACCGGGCAACCCAATCGTGCGATGGTGCAACAAAGACTGGATGCCGAGAATTCGTACACCCGCAGCGAGGCACTGCGAACATCCGCCATTTGGCTACTGATGGTGGGATACGGGCTACACATCATGGCTGTCCTCTCAGTGCTCGTCCACGCCATTCCTTTTCTGACCGACAGCGGTTTGACGCGGGCCGAGGCCGCTTTAGCAGTCGCGCTGAACGGTGGTGCCAACCTCTGCTCTAAATTCGTATGGGGATACCTCCTCCAACGAATCCACGTCCGTTATCTGGCCGCTACCTCTTTACTGTCCTGCGCTACGGGAATCGTCCTTATGCTAGCGTCGGCTCAATCGGGCTGGTTCGCGTTGATGTTCGTCGCCTTCGGATTCTGGGGATTCGGTTTCGGGGGCACGGTGCCATTAAGCGAATTCATCTGGGCGAAATACTTCGGCAGAGTCCATATCGGCGCAATTCGCGGTGCGAGCGTTCCTCTAATGGTGGTGTTCCAAGGATCTGGTCCGATCCTCGGAGGAATCTATTTCGATGTCTTCAACTCATACACAGGGATATTCGTCATCTTCGTCGCCGCCCACATTATTGGAGCCGTCGCCATCCTCGTCTCGCGGGAACCGCCTGCCAAAGTTGCATCCGTGTCCTGATCGCCGTCACCAGATGCTCCACGAGGACGCATAAGTCTCCAGTCCCAACTTCCGAGCAACCGATAGCGAGGCGTGGTTCGTCCATGACGTGCTGTACAACGGCACGCGGCCAGAATCTCGAATCGCCAGCGCCCATGCCGCCGTGACCCGAGTGGCGAGTCCCTGCCCGCGAAACTCCATCGCAGTTTCAACTCCAGCCTCCGCTGCCACGTCGGAGCGCCGCGCGCAGAAACACACGCTCACCGCATGTTCATCCTCCATCAACGCCACGATAGGTGTTCGATAAGGCATCTCATCCGCCGTTCACCCGTTGAAATAACGCTCTAGCGGCTCTATGTCGTAAAGCGACACCGTGCCAGTGGGCGCCAGTATCTCATCGGGAAACGTGAATGCCGGACCTGAATCCACTTCTCCATCAACCAGCGACGTGTATCGTTCGGCGAACACGGGTGCATCTCTGAAATGCGACAGCGGCGGTTCTAGACCCGCCAGAGCATCAAGCTCTGAAGAGATTCCATCCGGCACGTCAGATCTCACTGCCCACGCGCAACCTTCCTTCCCACGGATGAGAATGAACAGCGGACCTGGCCTCGGCTCCGGTTCACGCGTCCCTACGATCCGGCCATTGCCGTCTAGCAGAAACATCGTCTGCAGGTGGAGTTTCGGGGTGCTCACTGCATAATGGAAAGGTTGTCGAATTTGCGGTGCGCGGTCGAGTATAACGTCCCGCAATCTCAATGTTGCCCTACAACGTAGTTCGATAGTGGCGGTCCAAAAACTCTCGATTTACATGAAAGATGGGACGGATGATTAAAGAGCTGAAATTAGCTGGATTTCCATTCGCATTCGGACTTCTGCTTCTGGCAGCAGCGACCATCGCATGTCAACCAGATCCCGACCCCACTGCTACTCCACCACCTACCTCCACGCCTGCTCCTGTGGTAGTTGCGCCAACCGCGGCTCCTGCGGAGACACCGGTTCTTGCAACCAACACGCCTATCCCGACTCCGGAACCAACCGCGACTCTGGTTCCACCGACCAGCACATCAACGGCAACGCCTAAGCCCACGGCGACTCCAGTTCCACCAACCGAAACTCCAACTCCTGAACCCACGGCGACACCAGTTCCGCCCACACCAACGCCCGAGCCAGTTGCGACCGCGACTCCCGAACCTGAACCAGAAGCCGAAGCCGACAATGTCCTCCCGTTCGACCCATCAGTCTTACGCGGCACGCTCGCGAACGGTCTCACCTACTACGTCAAGAAAAACCAGGAACCGCTCAACCGCGTTCAACTTTCGCTGATCGTCAAAGCCGGATCAGTTCACGAGGAGGAGGAGCAGCGCGGGCTCGCCCACTTCGTGGAACACATGGCGTTCAACGGCACCGAGCGATTCGAAAAGCAAGAGATCGTCGATTACCTCGAATCGATCGGCAGTTCCTTCGGCGCCGACCTCAACGCCTACACCACATTCGATCACACCGCGTACTTCTTCGAAATTCCCACCGACGAAACCGAAACCGTCGAAACCGCGTTGCAGATCTTGAGCGACTGGGCGTACGCCATCTCCTTCGATCCTGAAGAGGTGGAACTCGAACGCGACGTGATCCTCGAGGAGTGGCGCCTGGGTCAAGGCTTCAACTCTCGCATCCAAGACGACCTTTACCGACTCATCTTCGGGGATTCGCGATACGCCGAACGGCTTCCTATAGGCCTCACCGAGATCATCGAAAACGCGTCTGTAGAACGCCTCCGCGACTACTACGAACGCTGGTACCGGCCTGACCTGATGGCCATCGTCGCGGTCGGAGACTTCGAACCCGAAATCCTCGCCGAAAAGATCAAGCAGCACTTCGCACCACCACCTGAAGGAGAAGCCGCACAGGGACGCGCAGTCGTCACATCGCCGACCGATCGTCCGGCCTTCGAAATTCCATCGCACGACGATCCCCGCGTCAAGATTTTCACCGATCCAGAATCGCCGGGCACCCAGTTCAATCTCATCCGTAAGGTCGTTCCGGAAAGTGTCGAGGGATTAGATAGTTTCCACCGCAGCGTCGCGGGTCAGCTCGTCAACATGATGATCGACGCACGACTCTTTGAGCGTGGTCAAACCGCCGATCCGCCCTACCTGTGGGCGGGAGAAATAGGCGGTGGATTTGTCGAGGCGACCGACATCGCCGGATTCGCTGCATGGATGCAACATGGCGGCACCGAACGCGGATTGAACGCCGTACTGGAAGAGATCCAACGGGTTAGACAACACGGCTTCACAGAAGGCGAACTAGCACGGGAAAAGATCAACTTATTGAGTCAGATTGAGAACAACTACAAGCAACGCGAGCAAACGGAATCTGCCCAACTCTCCCAACAGTACTCGGACCACTTCCTCTCGGGAGGCGTGGTTCTAGGTATCGAGAAGATGTGGGAACTGTATCAGGAGGCCCTGCCCCAAATCACGTTGGCAGAAGTCGATGAACTCGCAAGCGTCTGGACTCGACCCGACAACACGATCCTGCTAGTTGTCAGACCCGAAGCATCAGACGACAAACCCGATGAAGAACTGGCGGCTGCATTGTTGGCACAGCTCGATCATGCCGACACCATCCAAATTGATCCTTACGAAGACACCTTCGATGATGTGCCGCTTTTGGCGGTAATCCCGACACCGGGAAGCATCACGGAAGAGGAGGCGATCGAGGCGATCGACGCTCAGAAATGGACGCTGTCCAACGGGGTCACCGTGATCGCCAAGCAGACCGATTTCAGGGATGACGAAGTCATATTCACCGCCTTCAGTTCGGGCGGACACTCGCTGGTTGAAGACATCGACCACGTCTCAGCCTCCCACGCGGCCCAACTCGTGGGTTCGAGCGGCGCAGGCGCACACGACAACATTGCACTAGAAAAACTGCTTGCTGGCAAGATTGTCCAAGTCTCTCCCTATATCGGAGAGCTCGACGAGGGATTCAGCGGCAGCGCATCGCCGGAGGACCTCGAAACCATGTTCCAGCTAATCACGCTCTACGCGACCCAGCCACGCCTGGACGAGAATGTTTACGCGCGATACGTGTCGAGTCTCGAAAGCAGCGCCGAGATCAACGCTACCCAACCGGATCAAGTGTTCTTCGACTCCCTCAACACGATCATTAACGGCAACCACTTCCGACGTCGACCGCTAACCATCGAACTCGTCGATGAACTAAGTTCAGAGCGCGCCAAAGCCATTTACACCGATCGTTTCGCAGACCTCGGTGATGCCACCTTCGTATTCGTCGGAAACTTCGACTGGGATCAGCTTCGTTCGCTATCTGAGACGTACATCGCCAGCCTGCCCGCGGCAGGACGAATGGAACAGTGGCGTGACATCGGTATTGAAAGACCGACTGATCTGCAAGACCACGTCGTCCACAGCGGCATCGAACCCCGCAGCCTGTCAGTGTTGATCTTTGCCGGAGATACCGAGTGGAGTCGCGAAGAAGCATTGAACCTCAGGGCAACATCCGAAATGCTTCAGATCAAACTGCGCGAACGGCTTCGAGAGGCGTTGGGTGGTACCTACTTCGTCAGCGTGAACGGACGCATCCAATTCAATCCCGAACCGGAATACCTCGCCTCCATCTTCTACGGCAGCGATCCAGAACGCGCCGACGAACTCTTTGCCGAGGTCATTGAAGACATCGACTGGATCCACACGGGTGGTGATCAGGAATCATTAGACACCGTCAAGGAGCTGCTCCGTTCACCCCGTGAAGAGCAGCTTAGAGACAACGGTTTTTGGCTCAACCAGATCCAAGCGGCCGCACAGCGTGGTGAAGCATTCTCCGAAATCCTCACATTCGAAGACCTGCTCGACGCCATCACCCTTGACCAAATAGCTGCAACCGCTCAGCGCTACTTCACTACAGACCGGTACATCCGCGTAGTCCTCCTCCCCGAGGAGAACTAGCGTCCGCGAAATTGCCGCGCGACTTACTTTGCCGCGGAGATCCGCTCGGATGATGCAGCGAGGTCTTGTACCGTCCTGCTGGCTGGTTTGGGGAGACGTCGTTGTAAGAGTTTCCCGACGATCCCCGAAAATGGCCCGCCTTTCGCCTCAAACTTCACGCTCATCGTAAGTTTTGTGGTGTCAGCATTGATCTCGGTCACCGAGAACGTCGTCTCCGAACTCTTGAGCGGCAATCCCTTCGTTTCAGCCAAGGAAATGACCAGCTTTTCGCCCGACGAGAATCCGATGATCTCCTCCTCTGCACTCCCACCTCGAGAGAAATCGCAGCGCCGCGTAGCGCCTACGCCCAGAGCATGTTCGTTCGTTGCGTGGCTCGCCTTCACCGAATCGGTATAGTCTGCGATGTTCGGAAAATCGGCGAGAACCTGCCACACGGCATCTTTCGGAGCTTTGGCGATTGCGGACACGCTGAAGCTGGCTGGCATTGGTATCGATTCCTTCCTTGGAATTCTTTACTGATCGGTAAAATGATAATCGTTGATTACCAATCAGTCAATAACCAGTCGCATGATGATACGGTTCACTCATGGCACGGCCGAGACAGTTCGATACGACGAAAGCCATCGAGAGCATCTGCGACGAGTTCTGGGCCAACGGCTACGAAGCCACGAGCATCACCGACCTCGAAGAAGCCACCGGTCTTGCACGCGCGAGGCTCTACGCCGCCTTCGGTTCGAAGCGCGAGATGCTGCACCAGTCAGTCGATTTCTACCTCGAGGCCAGAATCGACCGCATCTTCCGCCAAGTCGACGACGGCGGCATCGCTGGCATCGTCAATTTCTTCCGGACATTCGCCCGCATCAACCAAGACATGCCGGAGCGCGCCGCAATGGGTTGCCTCGTCGTCAACTCGGTCGTCGAACTTGGGCGATCCGATCCTGATGTCGCGGCACGCGCCAAACGTTACCGGGACCGAATCCGCGGCGCCTTCCGCAGCGCCCTCCGTAAAGCCGCCGAAGATGGACACCTCGATGGCGACATCGAGACCCGCGTCGACCTCGCCTACATGATGCTCATGGGCCTCTACGTCACCGTCAAAGGCGGAGCACCCCTAACCGAAATCAACCGCCTCTGCGACCTCGCCATCAACCAAGTCGAGTCTTGGGGTACTTCACCCATTTCCAAAACCCCTACTTAACCCTCTTCGTTCCCAAAACTATTGCGAATCCGCCAAACCAAAAACCGCAGGTAGAAAATCGGCGAACTAGGCACATTAAATGAACTCCAATCTCACAGTGACTAAACCGATCGCCTATCAAGATACAAAAAGGGTCGTAGCGATCCTCTGGTCGCTAATGAGCCAGAAATGCCGCCATGCCGATAGCAAGAGTATCCCAAACAGATTACATGGAGGCACCTTTAGAAATTGACGCCTCGAATCCAGTATTTTCAAGTTAGCAGCCGATTTCTTGATCGCTGTCCATACGCTACGCTTCTTGAAGCGCTCATTCAATTTTCGCGGATTTTGCTAGATTGTGTCTCGCACACAATATGCGGACGTTATCAGCCAATATGCTCGTTCCGCCCTTTGAAAATGGCAGGTCATGATCAAAATGAATTTGGTCTTTAGCTCCGCATATCACACATTTGCCATCGTCTCGCTTGAAAACTTCTTGTTTTACCGATGAAGGAATTTGTCTCCTGAACTCAACTCCGATTGCCGCTGGCTTACCTGCTGTTGTCGTATCGAAGTCAGCTTGTTCGAGGTGGAATTTGAAGACATGACGATCATTTACGCGGGGATAGCTGTAGTCAACCAATATGTAGAGACCCCGATCAGTCCAGACTCCGATAATCATTTTTTCGTACACGCGAAAAATAGCCGGGCGAGCTTTATTCTCCTTGACCGCGTCCACCCATGATGCAAATCGGCCGTTTTCGGTCGGCCGGCCATTCGTGTTCGTTCTCGGTTGGTCTATTTTCTTAGGATTTGGCGTTAATTTTGTTCTATATACGTCGTGACCTTCGTAGATCAAAACTTTTTCGTCATCGCTCAACGCGTCGGCGTACGGAGCATTATGTCGACGTGACATCAGAATGACGCCGTGCGCCGGTGGCGATTTGAAATACATACCGCGTTGTAGAGACATGCGTTCGCGCCTACACATCTCCAAGTAGTCCAAGATTTCATCTTTCAACGGGAACTCTCCACACAGACCGCTTGTTTCGTATTTTCAAATTAAATCACTGTCGACATCGTTGCGGATTTCGACCGCAATTCGGAAGTAGCGCGACCTTTCTGCCCGTCACCGTCTCAGAACTATGTTCACCTCCCCCACCAACCCCCGCAACGCATCCGCCGCCATCTTCATTCCCTGTGCACCACTAAAGCCGCCGCGCTGACCCGCGATCAACAGGTGCGGTTCTAGCGCCAGGAAGCCCACATACCCTGCGTCGTTCAATCTACTCAGCAACTCCGGCACCTGCCCATCGCCCTCTCCCGCAACGGTGATCGTGCCTTCCGATATTCGCCAATCCTTGACCTGCACGCAGACGGTGTATTCAGCGAGCAACGGCCAACCGATGTCCACTGAATGCTCGAAGCCCATCTGTGGATAGTTCCCTGTGTCCCACACGTAACGCAGGTTAGGACTACCCACACCTTCGGTCAGTGCCGCGCATCTCTCCGGCACATCGCCGACCAATCCGCCCTCGTTCTCCAGCAGTAAAACGACATCTCTTTCTCTCGCCACGTTCGCCATCACCGTCAACCTCGATATCGACCGCTCAACGCGCTCTGCCTGCAACCCGTCGGTTTCCGGATAGAACGAGAATACGCGGATGCGGTCAGTATCAAGCATCTTCGCGATGTCGATGATCCGCTTGAGATCCGAGATCACCCCCTCGATTGGCTCGTCGATCGGCGATTTTCCGATGGGACTGCCAATGCAACTCACCCGAATATCATGCGCATCGCATCGCTCGTTCAGCCGTCTCACATCGTCGTCGGTCAGGTTCAGAACATTGGTTCCCCACGCGCTCCGCAACTCTAGGTAGCCGATATCCAGATCGTTCAGCACTCGTAGCTGCTCATCGACATCATCATCGATCTCATCGCCAAATGCGCTCAAAGTGAACTCTGCAGTCATTGCTTCCCTTAGGTCTAGATTCCCTTCCCCATCTCCTAGACATCCCGCGCCACAGCCAATCTTAATCGCCACCTTTTAACCGATCATCGCAGTTGATACGATCAAGTTTGGCAGATACGCGACTATCGCCACGCCTTTCAACCACGCTAGTAACAGACGAAACGATGAGCAGTATGAAAATACTCGGCATATGCGGCAGCCTCAGGAAAGAATCCTGGAACCTGAAGCTGCTCAAAAAGATGATGGAACAGACCGCCGCTGCGGGTGCAGATACTGCGATATTCGATCTCAACTCCGTCCCGATGTTCCATCCCGACGTCGAAGCTGAAGGCATTCCAGATGATGCTGAAGCGTTTCGGGACGCCGTACGTCAAGCTGATGCCGTTATCGTCGCTTGTCCCGAGTACAACGGCTCCATGACCGCCACTCTTAAAAACGCCATCGAGTGGCTTTCAAGACGCGGCAACCTGCTCACTGGAAAGGTCTTCTTCATCATCGGAACCGGGCCCGGTAGGTCTGGATGCCCACGGATGCACATGCACGCCTCCTACAGCATCGAGTCCGAAGGCGGATACGTCCTACAGCAGCCACGCGTCCTGCTCCCCCAAGTCGCCAACTTTATGAATCCGTCCGGCGACATCACTGACCCCGAAGTTACTGAACTCCTATCCCAAGCCGCGGAGACACTGATCGACTACACCAAACGCCTGAGCAACGCCAGCTAGCCAGCCACATGCCCGACCCAACCAAAGGAAACCTCACTAGACCGATCCACGCTATGCCCGAATTCGTCGCGGACGCGCTGACGAAGAACATGCTCACAGATGAGTACAGTGCCCGCCCTGCATACCAGCAAAACGACTACATCGGCTGGATCGAGCGCGCTAAACGCCTCGAAACCAAAATGAAAAGACTCAACCAGATGCTCGAAGAGCTACGCATCGGCGGCGTCTACATGGGAATGGATCATCCGCCTAGCCGCAAATCTTGAGCATCGATCCTGCAATCACAGTCCCTCCCCTATCATCGCCGCCACGCGCTCGCCGATCACCATCGAGGTGACGTTGGTGTTGGCGCGGATGCAGTCCGGCATGATCGACGCGTCTACCACCTTCAGGTTCTCAAGCCCACGCACGTTGCCGGCCTGATCGACCACCGCCATTTCATCTGTGTCCGGCCCCATCTTGCAAGTGCCTGAAACGTGATGGCTCGTCACGACCGCCTCTCTTATCCAAGCGTCCAGCGCATCGTCCGACTCTAGATCCGCGTCGGAGGGATCGACGCGCTCCTTTACTAACCGATCCCAATCCTCATACTTCGCAAACTCGAGCGCGATCCGAACACCTTCCCTCATCCTCGAAACGTCGAACTCTTCTTCAAGGAAGTTGTAGTCAAGGAACGGTTGGACGTGAGGATCGCTGGTTCGCAGGTATAGGCTTCCCGATCCGACGGCAAGATCGAGGCACACGGTCATTCCCAGACCGAACTCCTCTGGTGTTCCCGGTATGAACGGCCTGCGACTTATCAAACCACGAGATCCCGGGTGGATGAGCATATCGTTCCACAGGTGCGAACCCTCAGCGGTGTAACGCAACGTGAACTGGATGCCCGGAATTCCCAACGGTTGCTCAAAGTCGTCCTGC
Source organism: Dehalococcoidia bacterium (assembly GCA_965204425.1). Taxonomy (GTDB): domain Bacteria; phylum Chloroflexota; class Dehalococcoidia; order Lucifugimonadales; family Lucifugimonadaceae; genus Bin127. The sequence goes on along the minus strand of OZ241990.1, from coordinate 455,930 downwards.
GTTCGCCATACGCATCTAACATGCGGATGATCGCGCAGATTCTTGCCAACGCCCCGCAACTCGTGCACTAATGGAACGCCTACAGCCTCCAACGCTTCCGACGGTCCGACGCCCGACAACTGCAATAGATGCGGCGAGCCGATCGCACCCGCGGACAAAATGATGTTCTCCCCTTCAACCTCTTCCACCTCGCCGTCATGCTCCAAGGTCAAACCTACTGCACGCTTGCCGTCGAAATTCACCTTGTGGACAAGTGTCTCCGGCTGGATTGTCAGGTTCGGACGCTCCCTCGCCATGCTCAAATACCCGATCGCCGTGCTCCATCGAACACGCCCCGGATTGTTCAACGGTGTCGGACCGACACCAGTCGAGTTTGGGTCGTTATGGTCTGGACAGTCTGGAAAGCCGTAGTCCAGAGCCGCCTCGTAAAACGCCTTCTGATCCGGGTTCCACTCATCTGGTTTCCAGCGACGCACGATGATCGGACCATCCGTCCCGTGAAAGTCCCCGGAGTAGTCCGTATCCGTCTCGATCATCCGAAAGTACGGCATCAACTCCTCGAAACTCCACTTGTCGTTTCCCCACGATGCCCACGTGTCGTAGTCGTCGGGCACGCCCCTCAAGAAGATCTGAGCGTTCACCGCACTTGAACCGCCGACCACTTTCCCTCTCGGAATCAGCCCTGGCAACGCCTCGTCCGTATATCGAGCGACGAAAGTCCACCGGTGATCGCTGTAAGCCCGCCGCCAAGGACGATTCGTGTGCCCGTACCCGTACTTCACCTCATCCGGCATGTCGTCGAAATCGGGATAATCGACACCAGCCTCAATCAGCAACACCGAATGATCCGGATCCTCCGTCAACCGCGTCGCAAGAATTCCGCCCGCCGAACCCGCGCCAACAATGATCGTGTCGTAAGTATCAGACATGTTCGGAACCCAAGTATGGTGTTACTTGACGGGATTATATGGTGAGCTGCCGTCAATGAACTCCCTTGGGTTTTCTGGCCTCGCGCCTGCCATGCGGCTTCGGCTGGTCAGACAGGCTCAACTTAGAGATGCGAGGGCACTACATAACGACTCGCTAAACTCGCTCTTCTGCCAACCCCGGACATCCGGGCTAACGAGTTCTGAATGCAAGCTACTTGGATGCCTAGCAAGGCGTTTCAGACTAACGGTTGGCCACAGCAAGCTAGGGTCCAAGCCCCGTTCTTTACCTAATAGGCCGCGCCATACCTTGAGAATCCCAAAGCGATTCCTGATCTTCTCTCTATCCTCCCGATCCACGATCCGTTGAATCCGTCGCTCCTGCGGCCGAGTCACGGGCTCGGATCTTAGCCCTTCACAGATCGCGGCCTTCAAGCGTCTGTTGGCAGGTGGGCGACCAAATGGGCCTATACCTTTGACCATTGATGGATCGACGGCAGGTTCGGACGACAACTTGATCAGCGCGAAATCCGGTATCACCTTGAACATCGGACGGTCGAGGCGTTTGGCCTCTTGTTCGCGGAAATTGCATAACGAGCGCAGTATGGTTAATCCCCTCTCATCCAGATCACTGCTGCCTTTTATCGAAAGGTAAGCCGTCTCTCGATCCGGAGGAACATGCCTAACGTTTTCCAACCGAGCAAACTCCTCCTTCGCCCATGCGAGCCGCGACAGTTTATTTAACTTCGCCGATAATGATTCGCGGACCTGCAGCAAGTACAAAACGTCGTTCGCCGCGTACTTCAGTGCCTCAAAGCTCAAAGGGCGCCTAGTCCAATCTGACCGCTGAAGTTTCCGAGATTTGGCTAACTCTATGCCCACGTAGTCCTTAACTACGGACTGTAACCCCAGTCGAGAAGAGCCAACCAAGGCAACAGCAACCCTAGTGTCGAACAAATTATTGACCCGGAAGCCCCAGTCCCTATCGAAGCTACTAAGGTCGTAGTAAGCGTCATGGAAAACTTTCTCAACTGATCTGTCATTGAGTAATTCACCAAGAGGTTCCACATCATCCATCGCCAGTGGGTCAACTAGAAAGGCAGTTCTCTTCAATGCGAGTTGCACTAGGCAGACGCGCTCGCGATACCTGAAGAAACCGTTCGACTCGATATCGACCGCAACTCGTGGCGCCCTCAAAATACGATCGACCACCTCAGCAAGGTGAGATCGATCGTTAACTAGCTCGATTTCGTTCATGATCCGGCATATCTTCGAAATCGGGATAATCGACACCAGCCTCGATCAGCAGCACCGAATGATCCGGATCCTCCGTCAAACGCGTCGCAAGAATCCCCCCCGCCGAACACGCACCGACAATGATCGTGTCGTAAGTATCAGACATGCCCTGACGTCCTCGGATTACCGTTCACTCCGCGCATTGTACGCCGCTACAAGCCCTCCCCAATAAGCGCCGCCACCCGCTCGCCGATCACCATCGACGTCACGTTCGTGTTGGCACGGATACAGTCCGGCATGATCGATGCGTCCACAACTCGCAGGTTCTCGAGATCCTTCACATTCCCGAACTGGTCAACAACCGCCATCGGATCCGAGTCCGGGCCCATCTTGCAAGTACCCGATACATGGTGGCTCGTCACAGCCGTCTCTTTGATCCACGCGTTCAGCGCCTCATCCGACGCAAGATCCGCGTCCGTCGGCTCTACCCGCTCGGTGACCAAACTCGACCAGCCCTCGTGCATCCCGAACTGGTCGGCGATGCGCACGCCTTCGCGCAGCCTCTTGAGATCGAACTCTTCCTCGAAGTAGTTGTAGTTCAAGAACGGCTGAATGTGAGGATCGCTGGTCCGAAGATACATGTTGCCGGATCCCACGGCGAGGTCCAAGCAAACGACCATGAGCAGCCCTATCTCTTCGCTCGCGCCTTGCCCCCACCATCTACGTCCGATAACGCTCCGCGAACTCGGATGAATCAGCATGTCGTTCGGCAAGTCCGAGCCCTCTGCCGTATAACGCAGCGTAAACTGCACCCCCGGCAACTCCATGGGCTGCTCAAAGTCGTCGCGCGTTCGCCACTGCACTCTCACATGCGGGTGATCGCGGAGATTCTGACCCACACCCGGTAGTTCGTGTTGCACCGGAATGCCGACCGAGTCCAACGCTTCGGACGGCCCAATACCCGAGAGCATCAGTAAATGCGGCGAACCGATCGCACCCGCCGACAAGATCACGTTCTCGGCCTCTAAATCCACGACCTCACCGCCGACCTCTGCTCTCACGCCAACAGCCCGATTTCCGTCGAATAGCACCCGGTGCGTCAGACAATCCGCCAAAATCTCGAGGTTCGGGCGTTCTCTCGCACCGGCGAGATAGCCAATCGCAGTGCTCCATCGTACGCGGTTCGGATTGTTCAGCGGGGTCGGACCTACCCCTGTAGAGCCCGGCGCGTTGTGATCCGGACAGTCGGGGAATCCGTTCGACCGAGCCGCTTCGTAAAATGCACGCTGGGCCGTATTCCACTCTTCCGGCTTCCACCGCCTCACGATGATCGGACCATCCGAACCATGGAAATCGCCGCTGAAATCCGTGTCCGTCTCGATCATCCGAAAATACGGCATCAACTCCTGAAAACTCCACCTGTCGTTTCCCCAAGACGCCCAAGTGTCGTAGTCCTCAGTCACCCCACGCAGAAATATCTGCCCATTGACCGCGCTTGAACCGCCAACCACCTTGCCGCGAGGAATAATGCCCGGCCTTGCCTCGTCAGTGTAGCGCGCCACAAACGCCCAACGATGATCGTTGAGCGGCCTCTCCCACGGCGGGATGTCGTGACCATACCCGTACTTCACCGTATCGGGTATGTCGTCAAATTCCGGATAGTCGGGCCCCGCCTCGATCAGCAACACCGAATGATCCGGATCCTCCGTCAGCCGCGTCGCAAGAATGGCCCCCGCCGAACCCGCGCCGACAATGATCGTGTCGTAAGTATCAGACATGTGCGGGCCCCTTCGGATTGCCATTAACTCCGCGCATTGTACGCCGTTCCACAACCACTGCGTTTTATTCTCATGCCATGAAATCTCTAACACGCTGCGATTGGGCCGGAGACGACCCGCTGATGCAGCGCTACCACGACGAGGATTGGGGCGTCCCGATTCACGACGACCGTGCGCTGTTCGAGTTGCTAGTCCTCGAAGGAGCTCAGGCTGGACTCTCATGGCGCACGATCCTGCATCGTCGCGAAGGCTACCGTGCCGCATTCGAGGGCTTCGACATCGCAACTGTCGCCGCCTACGACGACACCGACCGCGAGCGGCTGCGCGCTGATACCCGGATCATTAGAAACCGACTGAAGATAAACTCGGCAATCGCCAACGCCAACGCCACTCTGAAAATCCAGTCGGAACACGGTACGTTTGACTCATTCCTTTGGAGCTTCGTCGGTGGAGAACCACGGCAAAACGAGTTCCGCACGATGGACGAAATCCCCGATCAGACCGTCGAATCAAACGCCATGAGCAAAGTGTTGAAGAGTTACGGCTTTACCTTCGTCGGCCCCACCATCTGCTACGCCTTCATGCAGTCCGCCGGAATGGTCAACGACCACGTCGTTAACTGCTTTCGCCATCAAAGCGTAGCTCACTGACCATGCGAGACCGAGCTGACATACCCAAATTCGAGGTAACCTCTACGACGCGCTGTCAGAAGACGGAAACCCCACTCTCACAACCTTGGTGAAAATCACACACGCTCTATGTCTGAAGCTGCGACTCGAGCCCAACGAGAACCCCGCACAGAGCGAGCAACCAGCCAGACACCCGCATTTCCCCGTTGAGTCGACTTCGACGTAATCCCCAAATCCGCACTAACGGTACGGGGTTTGATATAGCGCAGTCCAATACCATCCCCAACGTCCTCCGCTCCAATAGGATTAATGCCGATTTCTATCGATCAAATCAAACGAGTCCTATTTGAGTTCCAACGTCGCTCGACGACCGCCTCATATACTGCACGACAACGCCGTATCGTTCACCTTCCAACTCAAACGGACTCGCATGCTCGATATCTTCCAAAATCCCGAGTTTGCTGGTCCAACGCCCGTTTTCTAGCTGCCGCGCCACATGCGAGACGTCACCAGAACTCGATTGATAGATCGCCAACTTCTCGAATCCTTCCTCCAGCGTCCCGTCCGTACATGGTGCATAACCTAGCGTGCTAAAAGTCCTTAGGAAAGTCGTCAGACTATCGTTCTCGGGGAGTTCAAATAGCCAGTCGAAACCTGGACTTGGCCACCACCATCGTTCGTCGGTGCCTACCGCCCAAGCGACGCAGTTGTACCTCACGTCTTGCGGACTCGTGACCTTGTAATCCCTGAGGTGCGGAAACAACTCCCGCAATTGAGCAGTCAAAAATCCCTCTAAAACCGATCAAATGTATTGGTTGCGTTCTCCCCAATTGAGCCAAGACGCCCGCATCGCATCGATATTCCCACGATCATCGGCACGTATCGGAGACTCTCCGGTGATCGCTCCTAGAGCCATGAACCATAGTGCCGACGTCTTTTGCAGATCTCGAAGAATCATCGGGATCGCCGCAGTGCCCATCCCGACAATCTCCTGATAGGCAGGATGCTTGGCGATCATCGGCGGCGACGAAAGATGCGCCGTCTCGTGTTTCCACTCCGCGGCCAAGCGATCGAACTCTGACTGTAACTCCACCGTCGCGCTCGCCATTGGAATCCCTCGCTCCATCGAAATAACTCGCTCCTTCATGATCATGCAAATCCTCTAAACGCTCACCCACCATGTTATCGCCCTAACTTGCGAACGATACCCAATCCCTAAACTCCATCAGGACTTCGCTGTGTGACGCGTTCGCAGTGACCGCCCTACGTATCGGCCACGCCCTCGGAACAACACGCGTCGGGCACATCATGCTGGTCTTGCGCGAGTGGTCTCGGTGATTCATCAATCCACTGGCCAAAAACATGCGACCTGGTGGGCCAAAGTTGACTATAGGCAGAACCATCTTCGAACTCGCGATCCCGATTTGATCCCCTCTACTTGATTGACTAGCCTAAAGTTGATGGGCATAAGGGTGTGATACCGCGAAAGTTTGCCGTGCAGGTCTTGTTGTGAGTTAACGGTGGGTCTGCCGGTCGGTTTGGGATAGTGGTTCGAGCGTTTTCGCACGGCTTAACCGGTTCGATAGTACCGCGGTTCTTGAGATGCGGCTCGGCCGCCTGACAGCACACCAGAGTCAGGGTGTCGCTAATTCTGTATCGAGACGAATCGGTGGTTTGGCAATCCTCATCATCGCAACAGCATGTGACGGAGCCGGCGGCGCTTGCTCCGATGATGAGGTCGTCCCCGGCACTGACCGAGGAGAAACCTGCTTCCGCCGGTTGGTCGCTCTCTGACTCGGGCTCGACGTTCGGCAGCGTTGCAGCAATGGTAAGCGGCTGCGGTAGAGGAGTAGAGCGAAGTCCGGGGTTGGGTCAGCCATCTTTCGTTTCGGGCGGTTGTTTTTCAACTCCCGACGATCCAAGATGTCCGTTCTGATTGATCCCGAGGACCTACACTCCGGGCGTCACCGGAATGACGATGGTTACGCAAACCTCCCTTACGCAGCGGGTAGCGGCTGATAGCGCTCGACGCGTATTTTGTCTTCGCCCTTGCGCGCTTGAGCCAGGTCGTAAGCGGTCTGGCGGCTCAACCAGAAGTCTGCGCTGGACCATCCGGCCTTCTCCAGCCTGATCGCCATGTCGGGCGAGATCGCCGCGTGACCGTTCAACACCCGCGAAAGGGTGTGGCGGGCAACACCGAGAACCTCCGCCGCCTCGGTGACGCTCAGGCCGAGAGGGTCCAAGCAGTTCTCCCTGACGCTGCGACCCGGATGGGGCGGATTCTTCATAGGCATGGTGTCTCTCCTGATCAGTGGTAATTCGCACGTTTCCGCCAAGCTGTCGGCGAGTAGCCGACGCTACTGGATCAAAGGATGAACGCCGATCGCGGCGTGTCGCGGCCGCTTAAATCTCTAGTGTGTCGATGGTGGCCTGGGCATTTGACGCGGACTGGGTTCCTATCGTGACCGTTTTCGTATCTTGGTGAGCGCGGGACACCGAAGAATGCTCGAGCAATAGCTGGTGCAGCGTGTCCCATCTAACGTAGACCATTGCAAAACCACAGTCATTCCGGCGAAAGCCGGCGCTTCAGCGGATGGAACGTCCATCCAGATGGGTCGCGGGCGGTTGGGTGCCCTCCCAATAAACTGGATTCCAGCGTCCGCGGGAATGACGGAAAGACGTCAACCACGCAACGCGAGGGTTTTGCAATGGTCTCCTAACGGTGAGATTGGCGATTCGACTCGAAGCTATGCGGCGATCGTCCCCGCACCGGCCGGTGTCAGCGAAAGTCCTTGATGCTCCGAATTTTGCTTCCGCGTCTCGGGTTCCTCGGCTGTGTCGGGTTCATCGGCAGTCGCGGGCGCAATCGCTGCGTCCGTTCGTTTGGCGTTCCCGCCGTCCATGCGGAATACTGCGACGACGACGTTGCCGCCGAGCACCAAGCTCAGGTAAGGGAACATGATCGCCGCATGCCACAGGAAACCCAGCCTCAACCGCTCCAGAGCCTCATCCCTAGCGAAACCCGCTGCTGCGAAATCTATCTGCCAGGATCTCAGCAGGTTGTGATCCGGGAAGACGTCCGTCAGACCCGGTGACACGTAGAAGACGAGGATCGTTATCATCCCCAAGGCCAAGCAGAGCGCCACAGACCCAAGTGTCGCCGCAAGGAGGATTTGCCGTTCCTTGGCGTTGAATTCGATTTTCGGGTCGCGCAGAACAAGCAGCATCGTGAATGCCACGGCTATCGCCGGCATCTGTAGTCCCAACTGGATCCATAGCGAAGCGTTGGAGATGACGAGGACGACGGCGTATACGACGACTAGCGGCGGAATGACCGTGAAGATCGTGCGTTTAACCGCACCATCGTCGCCGTCCTGCGAAGAACTGAGTCGCTCGCGCAAAAAGTGAAACATCAGACCCGCCGAAGATGCGAGCACCAGATTGAGGAGGAGCGTGAGCATGTACGGCATATGAGTGCCGGCGTAATCTCCGATCCGATAGAAACCGTACTGGTCCATGCCTATCGGCACAAACTGCAGCATCGGCGTGCTCAACATCAAAAACACGGAAACCCAGAAAAACTCTCGCAGAGGGGCTTCGCGGTCCTTGAACAACAGCACATGCGCCACTACGATGCCAGCGCCGAAACTCAGGTATACGGCTGGCACCCACGTTTCGTTCCAGTCCAGGAAAGAAAAGCCGTACCCGGCGATCACGACGGATATGGCGAGCGGGAGAAACCGGAGACACAGATAGCCGGTCACCGGACGGCGGGCGATTTGACTCGTGAAAATCGTGCGCGCTAGACTAAAGACATCAGTTATTGAGACGATTCGATTTTGCTTCGCGTTACCTTCAGTTCCCCGTGACGAAGCCAATTGGCCGTTGTGATTTGGTTTTCCCTGTTGGGATTCAGATGCAGATAACGCCGAATTTAAAGAATTGTTGATAGTTGCCGTTATCGGACGTTTCGCCCGGTTTTCGGCAGATTCCGCGCCTGTTTCCCCGTCTTCCCGACGTTGAATCTTACACGACGCCGAGGGCTCTTGCAATAATGCATCGCGCGTTAGGTCGTCGTCTTCGTCCTGACCACCCGTCGTCCCTTGATCCATCGTGGCGCCGTAATACTGAGCCACGGCTCCTCTCGCCGCAGTCTCGTTCCTTATGTAGTGGGCGGGCATTCTCGGTGAACGCCAGCGGCCCGCGGTCATCAACCGTGGCAGCTCAGTGCCGGCGCGTGCCAGATCCTGAGCCATGCCCACACGGGGGGAGTGACCGCTGAATCCCTCGCCCAGACCGGCCGCGAGCGCGGCGTTCTTGATGCGGCGTGTAATCTGGTTCGGGCTCAGCCCGAACATTCGCTCGCTGCCCTCGACGCCCTTCCGTATCGCGTCGAGACTCGCCATCGTCGCACTGGACACGAACAGTACGGCCGATTCTCCTTCGGCATCAGTTTTAGACCGTCGTATCAGTAGGCGTCCCGTTCCATCGTGCGCCGTTTCCAGATCGTCCCACCGCAACGCCGCCGCCTCCGACACTCTCAGCATCGCGTCTCGCATCAGAGAAATCATCGCGATATCTGCTAGTCCCCTCCGCTCCGCGGCCTCACGATTCTCCATGCCTCCGCTTTGGAGGGAACGGGGAAGCCGTGCCGTGGCCCTGATTTGTCGCAGGGCGTCAGCGGTCAGCGCCTCAGCCTGTCGCTGATCGCGACCGGCCTTGCGCGTGGCGCTCCTTAGGGCGGACTTCACCTCCGGCGAAGCGCAAGGATCCTCGAGGTCCGCAGCCCTGTGAGCGTACGACACCGCCGCCGCCGCGGCGCGCAGCGTGGCCGGTTTGTGGTTGTAGACCTCCATGCGCTCGGCGAGGTACACGGCGACGTGGACCGGGTCCGCGGGCAGCGCCGGCACGCGTTTCCATCGCGTCCAACTTACGAAACGCCGCCATTGGGTCGAATAGCTCCTCTTTGTGTTCTCGGCGATCTCGTGACCCAGGACCGCATCGAGATTCGCCAAGTCGGATTGCGTGAGCGCGCTCGCTGCTGATCCAGGCCCCGCGTCTAGCGGATCGTCACCATCGCGGTGCCCCTCGCCCCCGACGACCTCGGCGCGCGCGGAATCTCCGTCGTCCATCGGTTCATTCCGATCGTCAGTCGTCTCGTCAGAAAACCCATAACTCATCACTCTTAAACCCCTTCCTCATAAACGTCGAACAAGCGATTGATAACGGCAATTATGCGCCAAGGCACGCGGTGCGGACGATCAATCGTTCGAAACGTGGAGGACTAACCGCTGTCACCCGTTGAGAACCGAAAAATCCACGAATGATGCGATGCGACAGAGGAATTGAACCGCCAACGCTCCTAGTTATCGGGAGAACAGACGCCCCGACAGCTGGCAACGGCGTCGAGGCGTGCGGCAACAGTCTCCCCGCCGGATCGCCGGTCCGGAAGCGCATCCATACCCGGACGCAACGAAGTCAAGGCATCGCGCAACAGCCGCCCCGACAACCGGAAGTTGGGAAACAAAGATGCTGATGGCGTCCAGCAGTCGGATTTTCCGCGCGTCGCTGAAACAGTCGGCTTTGGTCGTCGCAATCTTCGCGGCGGTCTTTCTCGCCGTGCTCCCCGATCTGTCGCACAGCCCCGGCGTCGGGGCTCAGAACGTCTTGACGCTGGTGAGCAACTTGGGTCAAGCAAATGCTCCCACGTCGGATACGCTCACCTTCATAGTCGGCGACTTTACTCTCCCGGGTGAAATGGTACCCACAGACATTAAGCAGGCGACCTCATTCACCACCGGCAGCAATACGGGCGGGTACGTTCTTTCTTCAATCGAAATCTTAGCCAACGCATCGAACAACGAACCCCTCACTGAACGCGCCCCAGATGTCCCGAGAGTCACGATTCGTGAGAACGATGATGATGACGAGCCGGGTGACGAAGTGCACACGTTGACGAATCCCGATTTGCCGACGGATCATCTGACGCCAACTTCCAGGGTGTTCACCGCACCATCAGACGCGACGCTGGACGCGTCAACGACCTATTGGGTCGTGTTTGAAGACGTCACGCAGTCGTTTTTGAGGCCTCAAAACAACTATCACATTCGAGCTACAACACTAGACGCTGAAGACGACGGTGGTCAGGCTGGCTGGAGCATCGGAAATGACAGTTTGAGGTTCGGTGACGACGACGCAAACTGGACCATGCAAGACAACCCGTTCAAGATCAAAGTGAGCGGGACGGCGGCAACCGGGGTATCGCCGGGGGTGACGATCAGTGAGTCTTCGCTGACGGTGACTGAAGAGGCGGCCACCGGGGACACGTATACGGTCGTGCTCGACACGCAGCCGACGCAGGATGTGACAGTGACGCCGAGCGCGCCTGACGGTTCGCCGGTATCGATCTCACCCGCCGGATTGACCTTTACGTCCGAGAACTGGGCTACGGCTCAGACAGTCACTGTGACGGGCACCGCGGACGATGATCTTGAGAACACCGATGTAACGATCTCGCACAGCGTCGCGAGCGCCGACACGGATTATCAAGGGATAAGCGTCGATTCGGTGACGGTGACGGTAACCGACAACGACTCGGCTAGCGTGACGGTTTCGACGAATGCGTTGACCGTGGCGGAAGAGGGCACGGGCACGTACACGGTTGTGCTGGACCAGGAACCGAACGGGACGGTGACGATAACGATCACGCGACCTTCCGGCAACGTGAATCCGGACGTGACGTTAGACACGGATCTCGATACGACGGGCAACCAGAACACGTTGACCTTCACGGCGGCGAACTGGGACACAGCCCAGACAGTGACCGTTGCGGCAGCGGACGACGGCGACCCGGACAACGATATGGCGACGATCAACCACGCCGCCAGCGGCGCCAACTTCGGAAGCGCAACGTTCACCAACGGCACCATAACCGTTACCGTTACCGACAACGACACCGCCGGCGTGGCGATAAACCCGACGACCCTGACCATCGAAGAGGGCGAAGCCGGGACCTACAAAGTCAAGCTGAACAGCCTGCCGACCCAAACCGTGACGGTAACGCCGATGGCCCAAGGCCTGACCATCTCGCCAGCGAGCCTGATGTTCACGACCGAAAGCTGGCGTACGGAGCAGGACGTCACGGTCACGACGGCGGAAGACGTCAACCTAGTTGATGAATCGATCACGATCTCGCATGGGGTTGAAAACTACGCTGGCGTCACATCGGCGCCGGATGTGACGGTCTCGGTGACCGACGATGACGAGGCGGGAGTGACCGTGAGCCCGACGACGATCACCGTGCCCGAGGGAAGCACGGAAGACTCCATGATCGCCGGCGCGACCTACACGGTCGTGCTGGATTTCCAACCGTCGGCAAGTGTCAGCGTCGGGATAACCGGTCCGACGGGATCGGATCTGACGATAAGCGCTACTTCCCTGACGTTCACGACCAGCAACTGGAATACGGCGCAGTCGGTCACGGTGACCGCCGCGGAGGACCACGATTCGGCGGACGACACAGGGCTGACGATCACGCACGCGGTCACCAGCACCGACACCAACTACGACGGCGAAAGCGCCGACTCGGTGAGCGTGACGGTTGACGACGACGATACCGATGGAGTGTCGATCACGCCGACGACGCTGATGGTGACGGAGGCGACCGGCACGGACCACGCGAAGAACTACACCGTGGTGCTGGACACGGTACCGTCCGGAAACGTCGTAGTCACACTCAGTGTCGGCGATGGTAGCGGGGTCACGGTGAGTGGGACGACATTGGACGCCAACAACCGCTTGACCTTCACCACGGGCAACTGGAGCACGCCGCAGACGGTGACAGTTACCGCCGCGAGCGACGATGACGCGTTCGACAACTCAGGCTCGATAACGCATACGGTGAGCGGGTATGGCAGCGTGACGAGTGCTACTGCTGTGTCGGTGTCGGTGGAGGACGATGAGGAAGCGGCAGTGGTGCTCGGGGGAACGACGGTTACGGAGGTGAACGAAGTCGATATTCACAGCTTGACGGTTACCGAGGATACCGACACGACGACGTACACCATCAAGCTCGCAAGCGAGCCGCATCCATCTACTCAAATGGTGACGGTGACGATAACCGCTCCGACGGGCTTGAAGGTCGATCCATCGACCCACACCTTCATCTCCGGCGAAACCACGGAAGAAAACAACAATTGGGACGACCCGATCACGGTTATGATCACCGCGCTCGACGACGAAGACGGAGTGGACGCAAACGTATCGATCACTCACGCCGTGGCAGGAGCGGACTACGAGGACGTCAACGCTCCACCGATCGGAGTCACGGTGACGGACGACGACACGCCCGCCGTGGACGTGTCAAAATCCTCGCTCACGATCGAAGAGGGTGAATCGGATGTGTTCACGGTCCAACTCACGACGCGCCCGACGGAGGCGGTGGAAGTCAGGTTCTCAGAGCCGGGTAACAGCGATTTGGGTCGTGAACCGCCGGCGATCACATTCAATCCGGATAATTGGGGCAATCCCCACGAGGTGACGCTGACGGTCGCCGAGGACGATGACGCGCGGGATGAAAGCGACACGATCACCTACACTGCGACCCAGACGGGCGGCAATCAGGAATACAACAACAAGACCGGAAGCATCTCGGTCACGATAGAGGATGACGAAGAGGCGATGGTCATCGTCTCCACCGAAGACCTCACGATCACCGAGGGCAGCACCGGCACCTACACTCTCGTGCTGAGCCACCAGGTTGTGGCTAGCGGCGGCAACTCCTTCGGCGTTAAACCGTCGATCTCGGCGACCGATGCAGGCGTGACATTCAGCCCGTCCCAGGTGGCATGGAATAGGAACGATTGGAACATGCCTGAAACCGTTACCGTGACGGCGACGGAAGACGACGATGGCGATGACGAAACCGTGACGATCACGCACGCCGTCGGAGACTATGACGACGGCTACGACGAGTATGTCGGAGTCACGATCGCGTCGGTCACCGTGACGGTTAGAGACAACGACCCCACGGGCGTGACGATCTCCAAGTCCTCGCTCGAGATCGACGAAGGCAACTCGGGCACGTACACGGTGGTCCTGGATACCAAGCCGGGCGGAAACGTAGTGATCACGCCGAGCGCGACCGGCTCGGACCTGACTTTCAACCCGACGTCGCTGACGTTCGAACCGGATGCATGGAACACGGCGCAGACGATCACCGTGACCGACTTCGGCGACCCAGATGCCCAAGACGATACGCCGACGATCGAGCATGCCGTCACCGGCTATGGCGATGTGGAGGCGGACGACGTGACGGTCACCGTCGAAGATGACGACGAGCGGATGACGCAACATTGGCCCCAAGCCGAAGAGGAAATAACGCCTGGCGTACACGCTATTACTGTCCACGAGGGCAGCACCACGGGTACCTGGTTGAGGTTCCGACTCTCTACTCAACCGATCAACCCGGACGGGACTCCCGGGTCGGTAACCATCACGGTCACACCTCCTACCGGAATGACCGCGACGCCGAACCGCCTCGTGAAAACGGCCGCCAACTATAGCAATTGGGAGTCTGGTCAGATTCTGCTGAGGGCGGGCCACGACGTAAATGCGATCAACGAGCATCTCTCGTTGGCGGTGGCGATCTCCGGCGCTGACTACGACTCTGATACATACGGACCGATCCCGGTGGTGGTTCGAGACGACGACGAACCTTCGCTGACGCTGTCGAGGACGACGGTTACAGATGTTGACGAAGGCTCGGCCACGGCGCGGACCTACACGATCCGGCCGGCGTACGAACCTTCCGGCGAGTTGACGGTGAATCTCACCACCGACAACAGCGATGTGACGATTACGCCCACGAGTCTGACCTTCAATGCCAGCGACTACACCACCCCCCAGACGGTCAGTCTGACGGCAGGCCAAGACGACGACGCGTTCGATGACAGCGCGACGATCTCGCATACGGTCTCGATGACCGCCGGTCAAGAGGAGTATCACGAAATCGACGTGGACGATGTGACGGTCACGCTAGACGACGACGACACGCCTCGCGTGCAGGTAAATCCGGCGACGTTGACGATCAACGAACCGGACACCGGCACGAGCACGGCGACCTACGTCGTTACCTTGGCGACGCTGCCGGTCGATTCGAATGGTGACGCCTCAAGCGTCGAGGTTACGATCACCGATCCTACGAACACCGACATAACCGCCAGCCCGGCGACGGTCACCCTCAGTTCCAGCAACTGGAGCTCCGGCGAGACGGTTACGGTCAGCGTCATCCCGGACGCGGATACGCAACGAGACACCGGCACCGTCACGCATAGCGCGAGCGGTGCGGACTACGGCTCGGCGGGCGCCGACAGCGTGGCGGTTACGGTCGTTGACACCGACACCCCGAACGTGTTGATAAGCCCTTCGAACGTGACGGTCACAGAAGGCGCGAGCGACGGCACCTACACCGTCGTGCTGAGCACTCAGCCGGCCTCCAACGTCACGGTAACGCCGACTTCCACCAACTCCGAAGTGACGTTCAGCCCAGCGACGCTGACGTTTTCGAACACGACCTGGAATACGGCGCAGACGGTGACGCTCACCGCGGCTGAAGACTACGACGCCGCCAATGACACCGGAAGGATGACTCACTCCTCCAGCGGCGCCGACTACGGCGGGCTAACAATCACGGCCGTAGACGTCACGGTCACGGACAACGACACTCTGCAGCTGGTCACGGCACCGACGACGCTGGTGATCACGGAGGTCGAAGGTGGCACCGGCACGGCGACATACACGGTTACGGCTCATGCCGCGCCGACCGGCGGCAATTTGACTGTGACCATTAACCGTACCGGCGACACCAACGTCACTACCAACCCGACGTCGCTGACTTTCAGCGCCAGCGAGTGGACCACTCAGCAGACCGTCAGCAAGACCGTGACCGTGAATGTGAGCGATGACGCCGACGCGGTCGACGACTCCGCGACGATATCGCATGTTGTTGGTGGTTCCTCGGACTATGCCGACGAGGGCATCACCACCGATCCGGTCGCGGTGACGATCACCGACACCGACGAACAAGCGGTGCGGATCGTAGATTTCACAGACGAGAACACCGAGATCACTGCCCTCACGGTAACCGAGGGCTCGACGGAGCGATACAAGGTCGTACTTGATACACAGCCGACAGGGAACGTCACGATCTCGGTCGTAAATCCGACGGACAGCGTGGTGAGCGCGACCCCGCCTAACCTCATATTCACCGCGGACAACTGGGACGACGCGCAGGTGGTAACCGTAACCGGCGGTCCGGACGACGACGCCAATCCCGACACCGGCACGATAACTCACACCGTAGCCGGTGCAGACTACGGCGACGAGAATGTGACCGCCGACAGCGTCACGGTAACGGTTACCGACATCGACATTCGCGGCGTGGAGATCTTGACCACGGCGGATCCGTACCTGTTCGGGGAAGGCGAATCGATCACTTACCAGTTGCGACTGGATACCGAACCCAACGGCACAGTCACGGTCACCCCAGCATCGACCAACGGCGATATCTCGTTCGATCCCACGTCGGTCGAATTCGACGCAGACGACTGGGACACCTTTAAGACGATCGAAGTAACGGCGGGCCAAGACCCTGAAGCGGACGCAGAGACGGCCACCGTTACTCACACGGTGAGTGGCGCAGACTACGGTGCGAACAATGTCGAAGTGACGGATGTCGTAAATCTCGACATCGCGGACGATGATGAAGCAGAGGTGCTGGTACCGATTACGGAGATGACGATAACGGAAGGTGCCGGCGGAGCGTACACGGTGGTCCTTGGATCGCGGCCGGTCGGCGGGAACGTGACGGTAACCATCGCAGTCGTCGGCAGCCCCGACCTATCGGTTACGCCAAACGTGCTGACGTTTACCACGACCAATTGGAACCAGGCAGTGACAGTAACTGTGAGCGCGGCCGAGGATGACGACACGCGCGCAGATCGAGGAACGGTACGGCACACGGTCAGCGGCGCTAACTTCGGCGACGCGACGATACCGGACATATCGGTGACGGTTGTTGAGAACGACATGCCGGAGATTGTCGTGGAGCCGCTTTCGTTGCTGCTCGGAGAGGGCAACTCGACGAGCTACACGGTGGCACTGGGTACGGAGCCGAGCGGAGATGTGACGGTTCAAGCTAGCTCCAACAATGCAGACGCGAGCCTCTCCCCTGTCCAGCTAACGTTCACATCGACGGATTGGAACGAACCGCAGGCGGTTACCGTGACGGCATCATCGGATACTGACCCTACGAATGATGCGGTTGCGATCACGCACCTAGCGAGCGGCAGCGAGTACGCCCAATTGGCAGGCCCGACGGTTTCGGCGTTGATCGTGGAAGACGGATCGTCGATCCCGAACACGTCGTCGTTCCTCCGGAGTTCGTCTTGTGACAACCAGCTGACGCTGACCTGGAACGCGCCCACGCCGGACGATGCTCCGGTCATTGCGTCGTTCCAAATCCAGTGGAAGACAGGCGACGCAGAATTCGGCGCCACAAACCAAGCAACGGCGCCAGCCGACGCTATGAGCTACACGCTCGATTCTCTCAGCAACGAAGTTTCCTATGACATAAGAGTGACGGCGTTGGACGAGATGAGCGGTCCTCTGTGGTTGCGTGAGATAACGGCGATGCCGTCCGACTCGGCCTGCATTGCAGAAGTCTCGTTTGGGAACATCCTCGCGGACAGCACGCCAGTGATCATAGAAGTCGAGGATCCGGAACCGGGCACCCGGGTCAACATGCGTTGGCGCAGCCTGAATCCGGGCGTCTGGAGCGAGGTGCAATCGGAGGTCCTAGACCCGGGCGAGACCAGCGTGACGTTTGACATCCGCGGCCTCAATCCTTCGTCGAACTACGAGATCCAGACGTGGCTGGGTTCCGCGACGCCGCCTCGTGAACTGGATCGTTCCGATACCGCAGCCGCCTCCGAGACATCTGTCGCTCAGGTCGTTTTCACCTCCGGGCACGCTCCGCCGGGGACCACCATATTCAGAGGCGGTTCGAGGGGCGGTCGGATACTGCGCATCGAGCCGACGATCCGAGCAGTGACGGTGGGCCCGGGCGATGAGGTCGTTTTGTCGGTGGAGGTCTACGGCAGGCAGGAGATACACGACAACGGTCTCGCAGACAAAGATCCGGCCGACGGGCGTCCGACGTTCACCTGGTCGTCGGACGGCGCGGGCGTGTTCCGCGAGGCGGATATTCGGACCGAATGGAGTAACGGCTTCGCGGATGACCGAGAAGTCAGTTTCACCGCGCCAGGCCGAGCAGGGACGACCGTGGTTGTGGTCAGTTTGGACGGAGCGGCGGACTGTCTGGCGGCGCGTGAGGGAGAGACGGCCGATGACCAAGAGGCCCGGTGCAGCGCGCGGATCGAGGTGACGGTCAAGAGACGCTTGACGATTCGAACAGAGACAACGGTGCCGGTGAACCCGCCTGGGGTGATACCGGAGACGCTGACCGACCCGGACGGCGTCGCGTATGCGGTCTTCACGCCAGTGGATGGCGGCAGTTTCGTAGGGGACGGTTATTCGCTCACGGCGGGTCCCGGTTCCGTTGCCGACGGCGAGTTCATCGGAATCCGGATGGCTCGCGTCGGAGACGCTTCCAACGTGGGGCAGACTTGGCACCGCTACACGCTCGCCGGGCCGACGTATGCGCTGGACGTCGTCGACTCGGCCGGCGACGAGATTGCGGACTACGCGTTGGGCGAAGCAGTCACGGTTTGTGCGCCGTTGCCCGACGAGTTGAGGGGCAACATATCCGACATTGTGCTGGTGAGCAGCAACGGTTCCAGAGGGTTGACGGTCCTGTCGTCCCGTGTGCGGATCATTCCTGACGGCACGCTCGTCTGCGGCGCGTTGTCGACGTTGCCGGCGAACCTCGCGGTCGGAAAGTCCGGCTCACCACCAGAGGTCGTGGACGAAGAAGAAGCCGTCGACGCTGGTACACCGCCGGACACCGGCGGGGTTTCCGTCGGTCAGGACTGGGTGTTGTGGCTGTTGGTCGTCGGGTCCGCCGCGGTCGTGACGGGAGCGTTGGTGTCCGCAGGGATCCCGACGCTGAGGCGGATGAGGGACCGCATCGAGGGACGATCGCAGGCCGCTCGTGCACCGCCCGCCCGGATTTCCGCTCTTGCGCATGGACGAGTTCGATCTCTTCGGAACAGTAACAATCTTCAATCGAGTGGGCGCGCGGGTTCGGCGAACGGCAGTTTCGAGCAGTCGACTTGACCGCCCTCGCGGCCTCACGAAAGCGATCTGGAATTGAGAAACATCGTCCGTAAAGTCATTGAGCGCAAAAGGGGTGCCGCATGATGTCAACTGCCGTGTTTCGAGGGCCAGTCTTAGCCCTGATCATTGCCGCTGTGATCAGTTTCCTCATCGTGCCGGGCGGTGAAAGGCGCGACGGCGATGGTGTTCAGATCAGCGCGCAGGGCGCAGGAATCTGCGATCGGACGGAGCGGATTCAAGCTGTAATATTGCGCAACCTAGAAGATGAAGGCATCGAAGACTGCGCACTGGTCACAGACGCGCATCTCGCCACGATTGAAAGATTGATCGTGGTCTTCCCGACGGGACTGGCTCTAGGTGATCTGGATGGGTTGACCGGGATGAGGAATTTGACCCTTTCCACAGCCCGAGTCCGATTGACGTTTCAGCCAGGATCCCTGCGCGGACTGTCATCGTTGGAAACGGTGACCATTATCAACGCGCGAGAAGGGATAGATCTGCCGCCAGGGTTTTTCGACGGATTGCCAGCACTGTACGACATAGATATCACATCATCACCTATATCAACGATCGAAACGGGAACCTTTAATGATTTGCCTGCATTGCTGGAAATCTCATTGGCCGACAACGGTATCGAAACGATCCAACCGGGCGCTTTCAACGAAACGCCTAGGTTGGAACAACTGTTCCTGCATCAGAATCGGTTGGCTTACCTGCCTGACGACCTGTTCGACGGTCTGCAAAACCTTCGAATCTTTAACGTCAGAGATAACGATCTCACGGAGATTTCAGAAGGTATGTTCGATGGAATGACGTCGCTCACCGCTATCCGATTGACACGGAACGAGCTTGCATCGTTGCCTCACAGGCTTTTCGCCGATCTGCCGAGTTTGAACGAGGTAGATCTGGAAGGGAATAAGATCGTGAGGCTCCCGCCGGATCTTTTCGACGGATCGAACAATCTCGTGACCATCCGTTTGGGCCGGAACCACATAATCGAACTGCCGGAGGGAGTGTTTGACGGTTTGCGGAAACTCGACGAATTGGATCTCGGAACCAACCTTATCCCGGCATTGCCGGAAGCGATTTTCCGCAGCCTTGTCAGCCTTAGAACTCTGAGAATATCGTGTAACCCGGTGACGCCTACATTGGATGAGGATAGCGTTAAGGACATCGTGCCCGGATCCAATTTGGAAACGGTTGCACTAACGCCTCTGGGTGGCAGATGTGAAGAAATCACCGGGGTTGTGATACCCGCGTTGCCGGGGTCGACATCGAGGATTGTTCGATTGGAGCCGACGATCCGGTCGGTCAACGTGACCATCGGCGAGCAGGTTAGATTGGCCGTGAATGTTTATGGCCGACAGGACCTGCCGGATAACGAACTGGTGGATGGGATCTCGTTGGACTGGCAGGACGGACAATCAGGGGGCAGTTTCACGGGCGACGGTTGGAGGGTGCTATACACACCACCGGAGAATGCCGGAACATACACGGTGACAACCCGTATCAGACCGGCCATATGCTTCGGGGACGATGAGCAGTGCCGGGCCACGTTCGAAGTGATCGTCGATGACCGGCCGACGTTGCGTGAGGAAATGGCCTCACCGGAAAACCCGCCGGGTCCGATCCCAGAATTGCTGACAGATGAGAGTGGAGCGGCGTACGAATCGGCGACTCCGGTCGAGGGTGGTCGCTTCGGTGGAGACGGCTACTCGATCATGTTGCCTGCCGGATCGGTGCCGAACGGCGAATTCATCGGTATCGACATGCAGGTCGGCGATAGCGCGTCCAATGCCGGTCAGACGCATCATCGCTACACCCTGGCCGGCAGTTACTACACGGTGAATGCCATCGATGCGTCGCTATCGGCGTTGAACGGATATCGGCTCAATTCGCCGGCCGAGGTCTGCGTGCCGCTGCCCGCGGAACTGCGCGCCAACGTGGACAGCCTCGTGATCGTTTCCTCGGACGGCGACCTGCTGACGGTTCTGAACTCCCGCGTCTTGGTTCGAGACAATGGCGAGCTGACACTCTGCGGCGCGCTGAGCGTATTGCCAGCCCAATTGGCGGCTGCCAGACACGGGCAACCGGAGGCGATTGAGGTCGAAGAGCCTATCGTCGAACCACCTGCGCCGCCGACGACGGGCGGTTGGACGTTCCCCAGATGGGTCGTCATCTTCGCGCTGTTTTCAGGAATGTTGTTGACGACGACAACGCTGAGGCGGCGTATGCCGTTTACGCATCCTCGTTTCCCGAGCGGTGGAAGCCGTAGCAATCTCTGAGGACCCATAGTTCGCATCTTGCAGGAGAGGACACTGGTGATGTTCAATGTCGGGCAAGGGGAACGACCCGCAACATTCGCCGCTTTGCCAGCTACTGCGCAAAGGTCCTCTCCTGCGGTTGGCAGTTCGAAGGTTCCGTACGCACGACATCGAAGCTACAAGGTCGTTGGTGCACTGTGAATCTTGACCTGAGACATTTGAGAACAGCAACTCATGCCACAGGCGACCGCCCGCGAGCGAAGCAAATCGGAAACATATACGATGCCTACCCGGCCGATCAGACGCGTTTTGGTGCTCTCAGTCGCCAGACGGCGAAGCCGCGAGCTAACGCCGATCATCAAAACGCGAACGTGGTTAGAGTCTGGAGGCAGCTTGCGGGGTTTGCACGACGGCAAAAACGGAGAGGACGAATTCGTATTCGTTAAACGGTTCGTACGAAGGCTATCGGTAAACACGTTTATGTTCCAGCGAATGAATGGGACAGAGTCAAGGAAAACCGGGATATGGCAGACAACAGAATTGTGATCCGATTATTCGTTTCGATTGTGAGCGTAGCCGTTTGTGCACTCGCCTTGCCGATCATTTCGGCATGCGATGCTCCTGAGCCCACGGCCGTACCCAAACCGACCTCGACGTCGGAACCCACGGCGACGACCGAACCGACCTCGACGCCGGAACCCACGGCGACGACCGAACCGACCTCGACGCCGGAGCCCACGGCGACGACCGAACCGACATCCACGCCAGAACCCACGGCGACGCCCGAACCGACCTCGACGCCGGAACCCACGGCGAAGCCTGAGCCAACATCCACGCCGGAACCCACAGCGACGAACGAGCCAACATCCACGCCGGAGCCCACGGCGACGCCTGTGCCGACATCCACGCCGGCGCCCACGGCGACGCCCGAACCGACATCCACGCCGGAATCCACGGCGAAACCCGAACCCACAGCGACGACCGAACCTACTGCCCATGAGGAGTTGACTCCCGCAGAGGTTTATGAACGAGTTTCTGCTTCGATCGCGTTTGTAGAAACTCCCATCAGCACGGGAAGTGGCGTCCTGATCGAGGGCGGCTATGTCGTGACCAACTACCACGTCGTCTGGCCGTACGCATCGGTATGGGTCGTCTTTCCAGACGGCACAGAAGCGCATGTGCCAGTCGTTGGATGGGACCCGATGGCGGACTTGGCCGTGCTTGGACCTGTAGATGTGACCGCGGATCCACTCGCCCTCGTCGACGGTGAGCAGTTGGCCCCGGGTAGCGAACTCTACCTGGTTGGCTACCCAGCTGAAACGGACGTGTATCCCGAACCAACGATCACGAGCGGCGTCCTCTCTCGCTACCGCGAATGGGAGCGGCTCAGCATGACCTACCTCCAGACCGATGCAGCCATCGCGGGTGGACAAAGCGGCGGCGCTCTCGTGGATTCCCAAGGACATGTAATCGGCATTTCCACCTTCTCGTTCAGCGAAGCCGGATTCGGCCTCGCCACCTCCGCGTCCGACTGTGCGCCGATCGTAGCCGAATTGATCACCTACGGCGAGACCGTGGAATATGGAGGGAGAGTCCTGCTCGACGGCGATGGCTCTTTGCATTACGGGTTCGAACTGACCCACCTCTGGGACAATCTCACCTTCGTAGTCGATGCCGCGGCGGGCAACACCATAGATGTCCAAGTCGAAGGATCCGGGGACGCGCTCCTAAGAGTTGCAGCACCGTACGGAATCGTGATCGAGGCGGATGAAGAATTCATCACCGGCACGGAGTCCGCAACTGTAATCGCGGACGTGGATGGCTTGCATTTCGTCCAGGTCGAGATGCTTTCGCGTCAGCCGGCCTCTTTCGAGCTGAGCAGCTCAGCGCTCCTTGAACCGTTCCACGATCCTGACGACGGCCGCGAAATCTCTGTAGGAGAATCCCTCGCAGGTTACATCGACCACTATCGGGATTGGGACTGGTATTCCGTCCAACTCAGCGAAGGCGAGACGGTAAGGATTTCCACCGACTCGATGAGTGTCGACACGTTTTTATTCGTCGACTTCCCCGGTTCTCGCGACTATCAGGTCGTCGCTGACGACGACGGCGGAGTCAACGTTGTGGGAATCGGAAATTCAGAAGTGATTTACAAGGCGCCCACGGGGGGCGAGTTCTACATCGTGGTCACCGACGCATTGGAAGACCAATCGACTGGAGGCTACTACCTGTCGATTAATCCGGCTGAGGGCGGTTCACAGACGGTTTCGGTTCCGGAGGGTCCACAAATGCTTGAAAGTCCGTACGGGAAGATGCTGGTCCTTGACGGGTTCGGAGTCCCGTACAGCGTGGAAGTACCCGAGGCGTGGACGGAGCTTTCGCCGGATCCTGAAGCCAACGAGGTCTTCGTGTCCTATGACCCCGAAAACCAAGGCTATCTGGTTGTGCTCGAGGAAGATATCGTTGCACTAGGCGTAAGCGATCCGACTCTAGAGGATTACGTTGATTTGCTCGAATTAGGTGCCTTCGCTCAGGCACAGGTGGAAATCGTGTCGCGATCAATGACAGAATCTTCGCAAGGGCTGCCTGTCATGGTGTTGGGATTGTCGCAGGGAGGATTAAGCAGCTTGAGACTGATCTATTTGCACCACGACGGCATCGTGTTCAACATCACGTACACATTCCCGGTTTCCACATTCGAGGAACATATCGACCTGATAGCCCATTCTTTCGATTCTCTATTCTTGGAATGAACGTCAACGGCGAAACGGCGACCAGCGGCGCGGCAACGGGCCCGATCATCCCGATTGTGGGCGGCAACACCGTCACGGTGGCGGTGGCGGTGGAGGACGGCGTCACGATGGAGACCCTGCACGGTGGCGATGGCGCGGGCGGCCCTGACGGGCAACGGCCCGCCGGTCTTCTCGGGCGAAGCGTTGTTCACCGTGGCGGAGGATGCCACGGCGGTCGGCACGGTCACGGCAGACGACCCGGACCGCGAAAACGTGACCTGCCAGCTGATGCCCTCGCCGGGAGGCGTTCTGTTCCAAATCGATCCTGTCAGCGCGAGCTGACCTTCCGCAGAGCTTCCGAGTACACGACCATCGTGAGGACCAGTAGCAGGGAAGTCGACGCCTCCCGAACCGCGTTTCTAGCCTCGGCCGCGGTCGCCGAAACGGACATGCAATCGGCGAGGGAAATCTTTGATCTCGGCTGGCTTCAGGATGATTTGAATTTCGTGGAGGCGGAATCTAAATGGCTTTTATTGCTGATCGTCCGAAACGATCCCCGCAACGATAGGAAAGCTTGCCAATCTCTAAGTGTTTCATATCTCCGAAAGTATGCTCTCAGGTCCGATCCCCAGGCAGATAGGCGAGCCCGGCGGCCTCGAATGGTTGAATTTGCTGTCGGGTGCTTTGCCGCCAGAAATCGGAAACTTGCCGCTTCTGGAATCTCTCTACTTGGCCGACAACGCGTTTACCGGATGCCTGCCCAGTTCATTGGCGAACATCGAATTCGGCGACGTAGATTCGCTCGAATTGCCGACTTGCAGGAATTGATTTGAGGTTCACGATGACGCCGTTTGGGTCGCTGCGAAATCCGTTTAGAGAAAAACCAATTCATGTTTCGCCTAGGGTGCATGAACATTGAATTGGGACTTAAATGTCGTGTTGCCTATGAATGAAAGCCCAGATGGAAGGTGAGCATGGTGTTGAGGATTTTTGGCGTGACGTGGGTGGGTTTGGTGGCGATATCGAGTTGCGGAGAATCGATTCATTTGCCGACGGCGATCAACTGTTTCAGTCGATTCGATCCCGCACCCCAACGTTTGGTCGAGCACGGCGCGACAAAGTATCCCGCAGCGCAATCGGCGTTCATGCTAATCAGCTATGGTCCACTTGAAATTGCAACGTCAATTGAATGAAACCATTGCAGGCGTCTCCAAGACGCTGACATTCGTGTGCACCGTCACAGTCCTGGCGCTCATCTTGATCGCGTGTGAAGGCGGTGAACCCGAAACCGTACGGATCCCCACGGTCATGCAACCTACCGTTACGTCGGGTCCGATACCCAGACCAGTTATTCCAACGTACACGCCTACTCTCGCGCCCTCACCGACATTAGAGCCTTCGCCGACTCCGTCGCCATCAACCGTTCCCACGGAAACCCAAGTTCCAACACCAGAAATCGCGCCAACGTCTACACCCACATCATCACCGACCTCTGTCCCAATAACGCCGCCTACTGCCACATCGATCCCTACCGCCACACCGATCCCGATTGCCACACCCACACCTAGCGCCAGAAATCTTGCCACCTACCGGCTCGGCGAGATCATTCCGTGGTTCGAGAACCCGCCTGACCGTGAGCATGCAGAAGCCGTGGAAGCGTTGATCGAGCTCTGGACGGCAGAGAGTGCGATCGCCGAGTCCATCGCTCTGGTGCCGTGGGTTGTCGACGGCATCGAAACATCGGAAACGGCTGGATTCGACAGCATATTACGAATCGCCAGATCCGATGCGTCGATCGCGATGCGGATTTTGGCGCTGTCTTGGTTCATCGACGGTGTGTCCGATCATGAAGCGGACGCGATGCGTGTTTTGTTTGAAGCGGACCCGGACAGCGCGGGCAGAGTTCTCGAAAATCCGTGGGTTAAGGACGGATTGACCGTTGAAGAGACCGGGATGCTGGAAATGTTGCTCCTTGGGAACGGGCGGAATGCACAGGAGGTCTTGGGGGAGCTTCCTTGGGTTGCGGACGGCATCGACGACTCGGAATACGAGGAATGGGGCTTCTCTCTGCTGGAAGAAATCGTTTCGATCGATCCGAATCTGGCGACGTCGGTCATCGGGTATCCGTGGCTGCAGGATCGCATCGATCTCGACGGGATCAACGTGCTCTATTCCATCAGTAGCACCTTGACCGGCGATCTCGAACTTGGACGCCGGTTGGCGAGTTTGTCCTGGGTCGTCGCACGTCCAAACGAAACTGAGATCTCCGCTTTGGCAATGCTGGGCGGTTTGGCGACACAAGATTCGGATTTGACCCGGTTTTATCTGTATCTCCCATGGATCGTCGACGGCGTCACCGATTCCGAATCCGCCGCCATGTTCAGCCTCCTGACTCTAGTGGACCTAGATCGCGATTTGGCCGAGGAAGTAGCGATGGTCGACTGGATGGTGGATGGCGTTTCGGCACCAGAGCTAGAAGCCTTGAACTCGATCGTCGACAATTTCCTTAACGGCGAGGAAGTCACTCTGGCTGGTCCTGCGTCAACAGTTGTCGCAACGATCGACGAGGCGTCATCCGACGAGGCGACCATTGGCGAAGCACATGACGACGGCACGACCACGGCTAAGGCAATCGATGACAAAGAGGCTGTCGAAGTTCCCCGAACGCTTGAGATCCTGGCCGAAGCGAACATCTCGGATGCCGCGATCGTAGACCTTTTGGGAAAGGTTCCGTGGGTTGCCGACGGGATAGCCGGCGACGAGGCTCAAAATCTGAACCTATTGCTGTCGTTCGCAGGAATGGGCTCCGAGCAGTTTGGCCGTCTACTGGATCTTCAATGGATAGTTGACGGCATCGATCCCGAGGGATACGAATCAGACGCGCTCGCCGTCCTCTCGCAGATCGCGAAGATGGATCCCGACTCGGCTGCAAAAATCAGCAGCTTCATCTGGATCAATGACGGATTCGACAAGTCGGACGCATCGGCGATCCAATCGCTGGGATCGATCGGATCAGCGTCTATCGCCACTCTGGCCGAAATTCTGGATTTTCCTTGGACCGGTGACGACCTGACCGATCCTGAGGTTTTGCTTCTCGAGCAGATCGCGTGGTTCTCAAACTCCACCGAAGAGCACCTCGAACTGTCGGAAGCGTTCATGTGGATCGCCGATGATGTCAGTTATCCGGAATACGTAGCCGCAGTTCAGTTGCTCAAAATCGCAACTCGCAGTCCCGCCATCGCCGAACAGGTTGCTCGATTCGAATGGATCGGCGACGGCATCGACGATGCCGAACGGGAAGCGATCGAAAAATTGGGTTCGACCCTCCACAGCATTTCCAAGTACGCACCCGGCGTCGCAGGCACGGTGGCGGGGTATCCGTGGATCGTCGACGGCTTGAACGAATTCGAGTTGTCCGAAATCGATTTCATCGGATACAAATTTGAAAAACTTGCGGGAATTCACGTCGATCTGGTCGGAATCGCAGCGGCTTATCCATGGATGACGCACGAACGGAATGTTTTCACCAGCGGAGCTTTTTCCAACGCGGCCATCTACTTGGAACTGGTTGCACCGCTGGACCTCGAACTGGCGCGTTGGGTCGGAGCGAAAGAGTGGGTTTCCAACGGACTCTCGAACACCGAGCAGGGAGCGCTTCAACAGTTGGCGCGCAACATCGTGCGAATCGCCGAACGCGACGCCGCGTTCGCATCGGAGGTCGCGAGAATCCCTTGGGCCAGCAACGGCGCTAGCAACGACAGAAATCGGATGATCCGTAAAATCCACGACCTATTCGTCGTGGATCCGAAGGCGGCGCGGACGACGATACGAATGCCGTGGGTGGATGCCGAGACCCTGCCGGCCATCCCGGCGATGGAAGGGATTACGAAGATTGCCACAGCCGATCTTGCATTGTTCGAAACAGTCGCGGCGCTGCCTTGGGTGGATTCCGAGGAGAACCATGCTCAATGGGAAGCCCTCCAATGGCTCGGGACCATGGCGGAACGGGATCTGGAACTGGCGCACGAGGTCGTGCGGTCCGACTGGGTCGTCAACGACATGTCGAGGTCGCGGGCAGACGATGTTTCCGCCCTGACGGGTCTGGCCGGTAACGATCCTGGGTTCGCCAGACGGATGTTACGCGCCACTACCGGCTGGACCGACGATGTCCGGACGCACGTGCTCAACGGTCTATTCTGGGGCATGTTGATCAATCCGGAAGCGTTCCATGGCGTAACCAGACAACCGTGGTTCGTCGACGGTCTCGACCAAACGGAAGCGCTCTTCGCTGCGACCGTTGCGCAGTACGCCGATTGGTTTGCAGAGGATTACGACGATATGCGGCCTTCCGAATTTGTGCGGTCCGCCGCGATCCCGTTGCGCAGGTCGGAACCGACCACGGTCTGGGCGATCAAAAACACCGTGGTCGAACCCGGCGAGGACATCACCACCCGCTGGGTTGATGCGGCTCGCTTCTCCGAGGACTTTATGCAGATCCCGTTTCCATCGACAGACATGATAGTGACCACGGTGGCGAATGCCAAAGAGCACGGCATGCGAGGAGCCGGAGCCTTGGCACCTCACATCACATATCCCTACGACCTCTACAGCGAATCAAACGACCGCACTGTCGTGCTGCACGAAACGGCACATTTTTATCTCTCGCCGGAGATGGGACACGCTTGGCTCACCGAGGGAGGAGCCGACCTCGTGGCAAGCTACAAGAATCATCTCGACGGTATTCTGACGTTGAGCAGGACGAGGAAGAGCAAATCCTTCGGAGCGAGTATTGGATGCCTCGGAAGCACCGGCCTCGCCAATCTCGACGAATTGATCCAGTATTCGCGAAGTCCCGGCAACACTCGCTACTGTGAGTACTCGATGGGACAAGCCTTTTTGATCACCATTTGGGAAATCATCGGTCACGATGCGGTTGCCGCCGCGTTAGCTGAACTGCATGTCGAATCACGAAAAAACCCGGAACCAGATGAAGAGCGGGTGTACGAGGCTTTCATGCGTCACGCGCCGGCTGCGACTAGAGACGATCTGCGAGCGGCATACGTGCAATTGCATGGCGGTGGGTTCCTTGACCAAGTTGACGAGGACACCGACCCGGACATCTCCGTCCCGCGAGCCATCGCGCATGAGGTGCATGAACTCATCGAATGGGCCGACGCGCCTCCAGACAGACATCACGCTCAGGTTTTATCGGCGATCATCGACCTTTGGCGATTGGACGCTGATTTTGGACGCACTGTAGCCGGTTACACATGGGTGCAGGAACGCGGCGCCGATTTGCCACGCTCGACCATGCTGGCCGACATCGTCAATCTCGCGCGCATCGACATCGGATTCGCGAAACGTATCGCCGCACTGCCGAATCTGAACCAATATCCGTATTTCTGGGATCAAAGGTCCGTCAGAGCGTTGAGCCTGATGTTCGACCGGCAACAGGATCTCGCGTCACACTTGGCCGACTACGATTGGATCTCCGACGGCTTGACCAATGACGAACGAATCCGGATCGAGTTCATCGTTAGAATGCTCGCCGACGCTCCTGAGACTTCATTTCAAGTCAGCGACCTCGATCGGTTGAACGGATATTTGTCTGAAATCAAAACGCGGACCCTCGTCGAGATCCGACAGATCGAGGCGATCGACACCGGGCTCGCCTGGACCCTAGTTGCAACGCCCTTGGTTTCGGACAGCAGGATCAATGAGACCGACAGGATTGGCGACTTGCAGCTGTTCGAACAGTTGGCAGAGTTGAACATCGGCCTCGCCGAAACGATCCTCGGTCTTAGTTGGACCAATGACGGATTGGATCGATGGGAGAGCGCTGCCGTGAAAGCTTTTCTACGCCTAGGGATAATCGACTTGGAAGAGGCAATGCAAACCGTCACGGCGGAATGGGTCGTCGACGGCATCGACGAAGGCGATCGCAAACGCTACGAAGATCTGCCGGGATGATTGGACGGTGAGTGCACGATTGCGGGTATCGAGTCACCGGGTTAGAGCACGTGAAGCTTCACAACCTCCCTCACGATTCGTTCGGTTCCGACATGGTTCGCATTCCCTCCGACCGTGAGCCCACACACCCGGGCAAGATGCTTTTGCAGGAGTTTCTGATTCCTCTCAACATGACGCAGCGCGCATTGGCGACTGCGATCCAGGTGCCCTTTCAGCGCGTCAACGAGCTAGACCGCGGGAGGTGTTGCGACTCTCCAGGTTTCTCGGTACGTCCCTTGACTTCTGGATCAATATGCAACTGCGCTGCGACCTCTACCACGCCAGCCGCGCCGAGGCTGAGCAGATCGGTAGCATTCAACACCTTGAAGTCGATAGTGCCCTGTAGCGCGCCGAAAGCATTAGGAGTTCTACTTGACCGATGTGCGAAATACAGCGGTCAATTTGATGCCTTCAGAAGGCCGTCCATGTCGATTCACTACCGTCGGCGAGCCGCCGAAGAATGTTGACATGCGGAATGCTTATCGTGCGGCAGTTTAGATCCAGCGAATGGCGATTGAATTGGACAAAACCGCAATGATCATCGGACGCGGGATCAGATTCGCCGCTTGCCATTCAGGTCGCGTGGACGCGATTAATGAAAGCGCGATTGGATCCGGCGGCTAGCCAACTTAGACGATGGTTGCCCTGACTGCAACCGTATTTGTTGAATCTCATGCATGGACCCAACTGTTGAACGCAAAACCTCAAGTCGTGTGTTAGGCGCTTCAGCTTCACCGCACATGAACCAGCAACGAAACTAGGACATGGGAACTGTTGGTACGGCCTTAGGGAAAGGCAACGACGGCACACAGTTCGTCAAAGAAAGTCTTCCTAGTGTTCCGATTTATCAGTTTGCCAATTGCTCGCGCTTGAATATCAAAATTAACGCGCCAATGCAGCAATGGTGGGCCAAAGTTGACTTTACGAAGAACCGTTTTCGAATTTGCGATTCCGCTTTGACTCGTCTCTGCCCGAGCGTCTAGTCTAAACGGTTTCGCGGAACTCTCGCCTCCATAGGCGCCAACATCATGGCTCGACGCAATCTTCCCGTAGGAACGTTCTCCCCAGCCGTTTGAAAACCTCTCGCCAGCGGCGCTCCATGTCCTCCTGATAGAGATAGGGGCGCCAGGCGAGGTTCAAATAGATGCCGATGGCAGCCAGCCGAAAGTCTTCAGTGCCCAGTCCTGGGTGAGAGTAACCCTCTTTCGAGAGTCGATTCGTAACCTTGGCGGCGACTATGGTGCCGAGTCCTTGGCGTGCATGCGACGGATCTGCGATGAGCCAACCGAGCATTCCCCGATCATGTCCGCCGTCCCAACCGCCCCGTTGCGCCACGCACGAAGCGACGAGGCGTCCTGACGCCGGATGTTCGATGACGAAGAACCCGTCGTCGACTGCCTGCGCTTGGGTATGCTCCAGGTGATCACCAGTGAATCCCAAGTTGAAGAGGTCTTGGTACGCGCGCTCATCGTCGGGCCGGTACTGCCGGAGATCATAGCCCTCCGGGACATCGGGTATGCGGACGCGGCTGGTCAGCGGGCGCACCATGCGGATCTGGTGTTCATGCTCCTGATCGTAAAACGGATGGGCAGGTCGGCCGGGAAGGGAATGCAGGGGGCTCTCCGCTACGGGCGTAAAGATCGAAGCGTGCATTTTGGTGATTGAGTCCTATACCTTGGTGAGATTGTGGAGCAACCGGTATGGAGGAATGATGCTCGACCACGGCGTAGCCAACCGTCTCTCGGGCACGTTGTTCAAGCGTGATGCAAAGTTGCTGTTCCGGAGTGAGCCTCACCGTGAAGGTTGCTGATTCTGTCTAGACTTAAAGGGAGCTTGGTCCGTGCGGTTCTTACCTCCGTCACGAGGACTTTCCTGCTCTGCGAATCATCCAGAGGACGTTGAGCGCCACCAATGCGGCGGCCACGACCCAAAGGACGGTCCCCCAAGTCGGGCTGATCTGCAAGCCCACGCCGAGTCCCAGGAAAAACACTGCGAAGGCGAGGAGAAACACACCGGCGTGCGATAAACCCGTCATGATTTTCTTCGCCATGTATGTGACTCCTTCATCTCGAACTCGGTGTCGCGTGCTCCCGCTCCCGGCTGGGGCGAGAGGCGCCGCGCGGGCTCTTCGCTCGACGCCGAACATGACCGCAGGCGCCGAATCGCAAATGTGAAGTATACTGCAACACGGCATATGCAGAACATCGGGCCCTCGGCTCATCCTCCAATCCCTCCGTGCAGGTCGATGTCCTTGCAGGCCCGCCGCGGTCGGTTCCCCGGAGCTGGAACGGTCTGCGGTGCGGAGGATTATTGCGGCGACGAGAGAGGACGCGCACATGGTAGGGCGGGTCGAGTCTAAGCGCGAATTGAGGCCGCATGGGACGGCGTCTTCGAGGGACTTCTGGGCACCGTTTGGCGTGCCGTGACTAGGGATGCGGCCGGGTGCCGCCCTGTCGCAGTTTGCTAAGATGTTCGGTGCAACGGGCGAGTAGAGAAGGTCTGTTGTCAGCCATGCCGATGGTGTTCCGGCTCATATCTGCGTTCGTTTGGGTGGTTGCGGTCGTCGCCTGCGGCGGCGGCGCTCCAGAGGAGCCGGCGGCGACGGCGCCCATGAGGATCGGGCTGATGCTGAGCTTCAGCGGTCCCTCGGAGACTGCGACCGAAAGGCGGCGCGCCTTCGACCTGGCGTTACGGCATGTGAACGAGGCCGGGGGCGTGCTCGGTTCGCCCGTGGAGGGCGTGGCGGCCGGCTTCACGCGAGATCCGCAGACGGGGGTGGAGGCGGCGCGGCGTCTGGTGGAGACTGAGGGGGTGCACGCCATTGTGGGACCCACGGCCAGCGCGGTGTCGCTGCCAGTCGCGGAGACGGTCTCCGGGCCTGCCGAGGTGCCGACGATCAGCCCCTCGGCCACCTCTCCGCAGCTCACCGTGGCGGCGGACGACGGTTACTTCTTCCGCACCGCCCTTTCCGACTCGGCCCAGGGGCCGGTTTTGGCCCGCCTGACCGAGGAGAGAGGCTTCGACAGCGTCGGGATGCTCTACGTAGACGACCCGTACGGTCAGGGGCTTGCCCGCAGCTTCGAGGAATCGTGGGAGGGGATGTTGCGCCCGGTAGCGGTGGGTCCCGATCAGACGGTCCACCTGGCGGCGCTGCGAGAGAGCGCGGGGGCGGGCGCCCGGGCGCTGGTGGTCATCACGTTCGAGCAACAGGCACTGACGATCGTGCGGGAGGCGCTGGAAGCGGGGGTCTACAGCCAGTTCGTGTTTGGCGATGCGGCGAAGAGGCGCAGGCTAGTGAAGGAGATCGGCGGCGAGCGGCTGGGCGGAATGTACGGCACGGCGGGAGCGCCCGCCCCGGCCGACGAGAAGACCGCCGCGTGGGAGGCGTCCTACGAGGCCGAATACGGCGCTCCGCCCCGGTCCACGTACGTCAAGGAGACCTACGACGCGACCATCGCGCTGGCTCTGGCCGCGCAGTCGGCCGGCAGCCTCGAAGGCGACGCAATCCGCGACCATCTGCGAGTCATCGGCAGTCCGCCCGGGGAGACGGTCTTGGGAACTCCCGAGGGAGTCGCCGACGGCCTTCGCCTGCTCGCCGATGGCAGTCGAATAGACTACGAGGGGATCGCGAACTCGTTGGAGTGGGACGGGAACGGCGATCTGCTCCAAGGCTACATCGGCACCTGGCGGTTCACGGGGGACGGCCGGATCGAGGATCTGGACACGATGCTCTTCCAATACTGAGGACGTCGTGGCGTAGTTCCGTGTTCGGCCCACGTCGAAGGATCGGAGCGAGCATCCCTCGGCATGTCCACCAGACTTGATGAAATCGAGAAGCTTTGCTTTGCGGTTCAAACTGGAAGTCTAGGAACGAGCCAGGTTTCGACATAGCCTGGGTCAAAACCCATAGGGGTCTGAAGTTGCGAAAGAAGCCTCGGCGCTATCCCCTCAGTCTTCATCAACGTCGATATTGCGGCTTTGCAGACGAGTAGCATGAGGTCCTTGCCCGGACAATTCTGCGCCCTACCGAGAAACAAGTTGGGATAAGTGGCGGAGGCGTTCCCTCCGGGCTCCAGCCGTCTCTCAGGCCGGAATTCGTTGGCGGTGGCATCCACTGAAGTGTCGCGTTCACCCGCCGTGAGGAAGTGCAGAATCTCCATCCCGGCCGGTATGCGGAAGCCATCGAATGTATCCGCATACGGCACAAAGTGAACCGTGCGGGTCACCGGAGGAAAGAGACGACAGGTTTCCAGCTGGCAGGCCTCCAGATACTCCATGGTCATCAACCCTGTCGCGCTCTTCTCCGTCACTTCACCACGGATCCTGCTATATGCGTCTTCTCTCGACGCCATGATACCGAGCGTTCGCGCCAGATGATCGGTGCCGGACACTCTGTCTAGAGTCACCGAAGCGCTTCGTCGAATCGTCTTCGATGTTTCGCCTGTCTCCACCCGAGCAGTATCCTCCTGACGGGATTCTGGACATGCTCGAACAGAACCTGGACATCCTCGGCCAGGTGGGCAGGAGCACGATCAAGCCCGAAGACCACGACAGCATGGTCTGTGCCATGCAGGCCCTGATGTCATCGATGTCCGACGCCGGCCCTCGGAACGCCTTGTTTACTCCGTCTTGAACGAACCGCATCCACGAATCTTCCCGCTCTGTCCGGAGAGTCGCTTAGTTGAATCGTCGCAGACGCAGCCACTGCTCGCCGTGAGCAATGGTCGGTGCCTGGGGAGCGAGAAACGACATCGCTCGGGCCTTGGTCGTGCCTTCCATATAGCTGCGAGTGTCGGGAGGCTCGGCCAGAATATGCTCCGAGAGCTCGCGTACCGTGACCACTAGGAACTTCTTGAGGTAGAGGTCGAGGAGGACGTTCTCGCTTCCGTTGCTGTGCGACAACTCTCCAATCCATTCCTGAAGCGTCAGACCGAAGTCGAAGGAACGAGGGGTCCTGGTGAAACCTCCGACGCACATGCCGAAAAGTTGTAGGAGGTCGATGGGTCCAATTGAAGGATAGTTACTGGAAGCCTTGTTCAATTTCGACTCCGAGTAACTTCCGTCCGTAGGGCGCGTGCGGGTTTCGAGCGACATTATTGCGTCTTAAAATACTCCAAGAGAGCCACTTCGTTGCTAGTCCGCACCGTATACGTCAAAGGTCTCCCCCGGGTCGGTGGTGCCCTGAGCATGACAAGGGGTATGACGATGAAGATTGCGATGGGATACGGGCGCGGCTGCAATGCACCGCGCCGCCTCCTCATCGCGCCACCCAAGAGGCGAGGGAGGGGGGGATATTGTGCACCGTCGCGCGGGCATCAATCTAGGCCTCGAACCGGACATCGCCTTCGGGATGCTGAATCTCATTGAGCGTGTCCTCTCTGAAATCGCTTGATCGGCTGCGTCACGCCGCGCCCTTCACCACATAGATCTCCGTGTCCGACAGCGGACAGGGAATCCCAGCCGAGGCAGAGGCGGAACAGGAGCAGGAGCAGCAGACGCTGAGGCTGTTCTAGGAAGCCGGGTAGGGTAGGCGCAGCACACGGGGGAGGATGCCGCACGGCGGTGTCCGCCCCCCCCCCCGCACGTCCATGTATGCGGCCTTTTTTGCGTTCAGGGGGATGGACTCGCCGGACGGTATGTGCGCGGCCCCTTTTGCGTTTCAATAAAAGGGCGACGCGATCTCCGGGTCCCCGCGCGCGTTGGCGTCCAGCACGTCGGGGATGTGTGCGTTGGTCAGTTCGCCTTGCCAGTAGGCGGCGCGCTCGGCCTTGGCGAGGCTGGCCGGCTGAATCTGCCATCCGGGGTTGGACTCCCGGATCGCACGGGCGATGTCCGCGAACGTCGCGCCCCGCGTGCAGAAGTCGTCGACGACGATCACCAGGCCGGGCTCGCCTCCGATGGGGGTAGCCAGGTACACCCCGTCCACGGTGGCGTCCCGCTCGGCCGCGGAGGCGATGCCGCTGATTCTGGGATGCCGATCCTTGGCGATGACCCCCGGGCGCCACTCCCAGGCGCGGGATTGTGCAAGCGCGCACGCCAGTCTCGACGCCGGCGTGTCGTATCCCACAATGATGTCCGCTGAAGAGACCGAGGAGACGACGACGACGCGCGGATTCCCGGCGGGGCGGAAGCCCTCGAACGCCGCGCAGAACGTGCGGGTGGCCGCCTTGGCGGCGGCAGGCGCGCCGTACTTGAACCGGTTGAAGCGCCGGGTCCACTTCTCGCCGGGCCGAACCGTGATGCGGAACCCGACCGTGAGCAGCCCCAGATCGCCGACCGGGAGCCGGTTGATGCGCATCAACCGGCCCATTACGCCGTAGTTGCCCGCGGCCTCCTCGCCAAACAGGCGGGCCGCGTAGGAGGACGGCGCTTCCGTTGCCGGTCCCTTTTCCTTGTCCATGCGTCCTCCTCCTGCACGGTCCCGTGAGGCCGTCATCTACTCGTACCACCCGGACCCGAAGATCAACCCGTCCAACCTCACGACCCATGAGTGCTTCCTCTGCTCCTCACCCGTCTCCGGGTTCAGGTACACGTAGCTGACCCACCGGCCCGTCTCACTGGCCTTCAGGAGTTCCGGGCCGTAGGCGTATCCCTCCGAGTCGACCAGTTCGTTGGCGTCCGCGCCGATCAGCTCCGGGATATAGTGGGCCGCAATACGGCCGTCTTCCCCAATGATGAAGACGTACCACTGACCCTCTACGTGCTCCGGCGAGCTGTAGTGGACCAAGGTATGCTCCCGCCCAGTACTCAAATATCGATTCAGCGCGTCTTTCACGAAGGCTCTGATCCTTTCAGCCAGGTATTCCTCATCAGTCACCGCAGGAGTGCCGGTCAAGCCGGGGCCGAGGATGTCGGGAGCGCACGCGTGCATGGTCGCAAGAAAGGCGAAACCCTCCTCCGCCAACTCCTCTTCTTGGCCCGCAATGGCCCCGGCCAATCTGTCGCTGATGCCCTGGACGGCCTCCCGCATGCACTCCAGGGCGGCAGTGTCCAAGTCCTCCGTTTCCACTGCCACTGGCACGCGGGTGTTCCAGATAACCACTGCTATCAGCATGTCGGGGATGCACTTGAACACCCTACCGACAAACGCTGCGGCCTCGGCCGAGGAGAGGTCCGTGGCCAACGTTTCCATCAGCGTTGCCGCGTCCTGGCCCTCGATAAAGTCCTCCAGGCAACGTCTCTCCTCTGTGGTCACCTGGCGGTCTATTCCAAACTCGTCGAGATTCAGATCGGAGACCAGGGCCACGATGAGCACGCTGTCGGCCAGGTCCGGCGGCAGACACCGGAGAATCACGACATGCCCTTCCGTTGCCTTATTGAGCTTAGCGTCCAGGGTCTCGTCCAGCTCCTCTCCCACACCCTCGCGGATGCAGGCTTGCTCATCGGCCCCAAGGATGTCGAACAGTTCCCGCCATGTCCCGTCGTCGCTCGCGAACACAGCCTCGACATCGGCGGCCGTGACGGTCCTTGCGGGCATCGGTGTCGACGTCGGCTCAGGCGCCCGTGTAGCGGTGGGCGCGGCAGTGGGTTCCGATGTCGGCGTGGCTGTGGGCTCTGGCGTCCGAGTCTGCGTCGGTGCAGCCGTGGACACAGCCTCGGCTTCCGGTGTCGGCGTTGACGCGGGGACCGGTCTTGCCTCATCCTCGCACGCGGCCAGGGTCAGGACGGCCAGCAAGGCCAGGAGTCCAAATAGGTCCGCCGGCATAGGCCCAATCCTCGAACCGGACATCGCTTTCTGCGTCCTGAATCCCATTGAGCGCTTCCCCCTTGAGATCATTTTCGCTAAGCGGCCTTGCCGATTCGGAACATCCTTGTGGAGCAGACAGGGCAAACGCCCTGAGTGGCCGGGCGGCCGTTCTTCATCACGATGGCTCGGGGGTTGCTCATCTCTCGCTTCGTTCGGCATTTGAAACAATAGGCTTCCAAGGAACACCTCCAAAGTCGTAGTAGTAACGTCCACCCTTCTCTATAGCCAACCGATAGTCGGCGGTTTCCGACAGGTCAGGTAGCTGGCGGCACCGTCCCGTCGATGGGCGGTCGGCTACCGGATTGGACGTAAGTCCTCACCATGTCCGGTTACCCCGCCTTCGGTATGGCCGACCTGGGGCCGGCCCGCCGATGAGCTGAAGAGCAACCGGGAAGCCGAATGCCTCTGCCGCTTTAGCAGGGGCCTTTGGCGTTTCTTCGTTCCCGCCGTTCAAGCTACCGGATCCGGATGGACACCGTGGCATAGACGCTGGCTCCTTCGCTGTTCACCGCCGCCACCCGCACCTGGTACGTGCCGCTGCTCACTCCGAAGATGAGCGCGCCCAAGACTGTGTTGCCCTGGTGATCGGAGCAGGTGCCCTCCGGCAGCGTGTCCGACGAAAGATCGCATCGTTCGTCCAGCCACTCCCCCGACGTGCCGCGGCGGTACTCCACCTGGTAGCCCTCGATGCCGGGTCCGTCGTCGGGGTCGGGCGGCTCCCACACCACCATGATTCCCTTCCGTCCCTCGAGATTCTCCTGCGTACCCGCCAGATTCCGCGGTGCGCCGGGTATCGCGATGGGCGCGCCCGACTGCGCGCCGGTGTAGGGACCCGTTCCCATGTCGTTGACGGCCGCCACCTGTACCTCATAGACAGTTTCGTTGTCGAGGCCGGTGATGGTTGCGGTGGTTCCGGTTCCGCTATGCGTCCAGTTGATC
This sequence comes from Dehalococcoidia bacterium, assembly GCA_965204425.1. GTDB lineage: Bacteria > Chloroflexota > Dehalococcoidia > Lucifugimonadales > Lucifugimonadaceae > Bin127. The sequence goes on along the minus strand of OZ241990.1, from coordinate 417,375 downwards.
CACTCCGTTGCCCCGGTCTGACGGTACTGCACCGAGTAGCCGCTCAGGGCCGGGTCGCCCTTGTCCGCCGGAGCGTCCCAGGACACTTCGATCCGCTCGTTGCCCAGCGTCAGGACGAGGTTGCGAGGCTGGCCGGGCACGGTGTCGACCGGGGGCCCCGAGACCTCGCCGGTGGCGGCAGTCACCGTCAGCCAAGGGCCGGCGCCCACGCTGTTGACTGCCGCCACCCGAATCTGGTAGTCGCGTCCATCCGCAAGGCCGGTGATGGTGACGCTGGTCCCGCTGTGTTCCACGCCGCGCCGCGAGCCCGACGCGCCCTCCCGGTACTGGACCCGGTAGCCGGTGAAGGCCGGGTTGCCCTCGTCGGTCGGCGCTTTCCAGGACATGCCAACCTCCCGGTAGCCGTTCACGACCTCAACGACGCGGGGCGCTCCGGGCCGCCGCTTCGCTTCCGGAGTGGCCGTCCGCGGCCCAGCCCGAGATCCGACTCCCGGGCCGATTCCCTCGCCGTCGTTGGCGGCCTGCACCCACACCTCGTAGGCCTGGCCGTTGGTCAGTCCGGTGATGGTGACGCCGGCGCCGGACGCGCTCAGGCTGGCCGCGCTGTCGGAACCCGCCGAGCGGTAGCTGACCCGGTAGCCGGACAGCGACGGGTTGCCCGGGTCTGAGGGTGCGTCCCACGACACTTCAATTCGCCCGTCGCCCGGAGTCATAGACAGGTTGCGCGGCGCGGAGGGCCGGCGCTCCGGCTCCCCGGGCGTGGCCCGCTCGGGATCGGTGACGGCTTCGCCGTGGGCGTTCTCGACGCGCACCCGCACCTGGTATTCCGTGCCGTTGGTCAGCCCGGTGATGATCGCCGAGGCGGCGGTGACCCGCTGGCTGGTCCACGCGTCCTCGCCGGCCTCGCGGTGCTGCACGCTGTAGCCCTCGATCTCGGGATGGCCCAGGTCCTCCGGCGCGTCCCAGGACACCTCGATTTGCCCGTCGCCCGGCATCAGCGCCAGGTTGCGCGGCGCCGTGGGCGGCCGGTCCTCCTCCTCGGGCGGCGGCGGCGGCGGATTGGGCACGGCCTCGGCCGAGACCATCTCGGAGCGGCCCTCGGCGTTGACGGCCCACACCCGGACGACGTGGGGCCAGCCGTTCTCCAGCCAGTCGAATACCATGGTGGTCCCGGTCACGTTCTCTCCGACCCAGGGAGGGCTGGTTGTGCCGCCGATCCGGTACTCCGCCCGGTAGTGGGTCAACGGCGGGTTGCCCAGGTCCTCGGGCGCGTCCCACGTCGCCGTGAGCGTGTGGTTGCTGGGCGTCAGGACCAGGTTGCGCGGTGCGCCGGGGGGTCGAGGCGCGTCCGGGTCGGGCTGTGGCTCAGGCTCCGGTGGCAGTGGCGGCGTAATGGTCGTCACCGGGGAGCCGCCGTCGGCCGACGGCGTGGCCGATAGGTAGATGATCCGCCCGCCTCCGCGGTTGTACACGGACAACCGCACCTCGTACTCCTTGCCGTTGGTCAGGCCGGTGAAGGTACGGCTCGTCTCGCTCTGGTGGAACTGCTGCCAAGTGGGGGTGCCGTCGAGACGGTAGGAGATGATGTAGCCTTCGATGGGCGGGTTGCCCAGGTCGTGGGGCGGCTCCCACGTCGCCTCTATCTGACCGTCGCCGGGGGTCAGGGTCAGCTTGGCGGGCGCGGTGGGGGGACGGACCGCCTCGCCGAAGTCCGCGTACGCTCCGACGTTCCCCACGACGCCGATGGCCGCCACGCGCACCTCGTAGCTCCTGGCGGCCCCGATGCCGGTGATGGTGGTCCTGGTGCGGGTGGGCGACTCCCAGCCGGGGCGCTGCCAGTCGGTCCACTCGACGGCCCCGACCTCCCGGTACTGCACCGCGTAGCCGTCGATGCCCGGAGGGTTGCCGAGGTACGAGGGCGGGTTCCAGGAGACCCGGATGTTCCGCGAGCCGTCGTTGGGGGAGATCATGACCGCCGCCCACAGGTTGCGTGGCGGCCCGGGCGGGCGTTCATCGGTGACAGCCCGAAGCACGCGCGACCAGAAGCCCGGGCCGTTCTCGTTGACGGCGCGCACCTGCACCTCATATTCCGTGCCCGGCATCAGGCCGCTGATGGTGTAGGAGCGGGCCGCCGCGCCGATCCCGCTGTCGATCGTCATCCACTCTGCCCCGTGATCCTCATCCTCATCGTGGTCCTCATCCTCATCGTGGTCCTCATCCTCATCGTGGTCCTCATCCTCATCGTGGTCCTCCTCTTCGTCGTGGTCCTCCTCTTCGTCGTGGTCCTCATCCTCATCGTGATCATCATGTTCATCGCCGGACGCCCGGTAGCGGACGTGGTAGCCGGTGATCGGGGAGCCGCCCGCGGCCGGGGCGACCCAGGCGACCTGTAGCGAGGTCGCGCTCGACATGCTCACCGTCGGCGCATCGGGAGTGCCGGGGGCGCCTTCAGCTGGGCAGGTCTCGCCCCGAAACTCGCCAACTTCCACCGGGTTGTTTAGCCACTCCTGAAAGTCTTCGTCTGCGGGCGCACAGATCCCGTCGTTGTTTTCCAGCACCAGGTGCAAGTGGACCCCCATCCCCACGAGTCTGCTCGACAGCCTCCCCGACAGTTTGTTGTCGTTGAGATACAGGAAATGGATCTTCGTTAACGTATCGAACTCTGGAGGGATGTTTCCGGTCAACTGATTGTGGGACAGGTTCAGATTATCCAACTCTGTCAATTTGCTCAGTTCGCTTGGGATGCCGCCCGTGAGTTTATTTTGGGACAGGTCGAGCAACGTTTTGATGCTGGTCAAGTCGCCAAGCTCAGGTGGAATTGTCCCCGACAACCCATTGTCGCGGAGATCAAGAATGTTCACGCGCCCATTGGGCAACGTGCTGACGCCGTACCAGGTGTCCAGCGACACACCGCTCAACCAGTTGGTGTTGTCCTTCCAGTTTGCGCCGTCGGTGGCGTAGTACAGCGCTACCAGGGCTGTGTAATCTGCCGAGGCTGTCGCAGTAGTGAACGGGGTAGGCGTATTATCGTAACCCGCTTCAATCACGTCGTCGCCGATCCGGCGCTGGGCCTGAACGATCAGGTTGTACGCGGTGCCCGGTGTCAATCCAGTGATGGTTACGGTGGTAGCGGCGGCCTCCACCGTCGTCGAAGCGGCGATCTGCGTTCGGTCGGTACCCCGATACACGAGGATGAAGTGGTGCGTGAACTGACCCGCCCCCTCGGTAAGGATCAAGGGATCAGACAACAGTACCTCCACACTGGTCCGAGGAATCGGAGCGGTGTAGGAGACGGGTGAGAAGTAGGGCGGGGCAACGGTGGTGACATCCACGTGAGCAGTGAAGGAACTTTGCCGCGTGGTGTCCCCGGTCTCCACGTTGCCGGTGTGGGCCTCAGAGCGCACGCGCACGTCATAGGCAGTGCTGGGCGTCAAGTTGGCGATGGTGACCGTCTGCCTGACCGCGGCGCTCGCCACTCGCTTGTCGATCGCCGCAGACCAATCGGTGTCGTCACGGGACGGTCGTACCTGGATCAGGTAGCGCGTGATCCCGTCTTGGTCGGTAGGAGGGTCCCAGCTGACGTCCACGCTGGCGCTGCGCACCGTCGGGGCCGCCAAGCTCGTCGGTGGGTTCAGATCTGTCGGAATCTGCGCCTCAGCGACGGAACTGAACGCGAGCCAACTCAGCAGCGCCAGTCCGACCAGAGCGGCCATTCTGGAGGTCGGACTTCCGGGAGGGAGGAGGGACAGGGAGCGAAGACGCGCGGGCATCGCTCTAATCCTCGAACCGGACATCGACTTTGTCATCCTGAATCCCTTTGATCGCATCCGCTTTGAAATCATTTCCAGGGTCCTACCGCCATGTGCTTCTGTCGATGCCGTTTCTCACGTCTGCCTGTCGCTGCGCCACGCAGCAAGGCGACAGGAGATGATACCAAGTATCAGATTTGGCGGTGTCATTTTTAACAGTCTAATATTTAATGCATATGCAAAAAAAGCCGTTTAATATGTCAATATCATTTCAAACCGTCGCTCGAGCAGGAATTTACAGCGAACGTCCTGTCGGAACCTCCTTTCGCGATGAGGCGGGAGCATCGGGTTTCCCGGCGCGCGGCGACCGCGTCGGCCGAAAAGGCGCGCCGAAGGGCCTCCTCAACACCTTCGGCGATTGGTTCATCAGATTCACCGCGGGCAGTCCCTCGGCAGAGCTTCGAGGCGGTTGGCGTGTGTGCTCGATACGGCGACCAGACGCTTGCCGTCCGGGCCGTCGACGACCTTGACCTCGACCGGCGGCGGAACGACGTGGACGAAGTACCTATGGATCCCGTCCCCGATGTGCCGCACCGCGTCGTCGACGTCCGCGACTCCCCAGAACCCGCCGAGGCGCGCGATCTCGCCGGCATCGTCGACGCCGACGCACGTCACCACTCGGCGCGTCACACGTGCCCTCGGCTGTTTCCGGCTACGGCCAAGAGCGCCGCGACCGTTGCCGTTGGAGACTGCACGCGTCCGGTCACGGGATCCTCCGATGCGTGAATTTCGCGGTGCGCCTCGATTCTGCCGCCGTCGTGAACGCCGATGGGGCGCCGTTCGAGAAGGTTCTTCGTCGCTGCGACGCGACCCGGCAGGGCGTGACGCCCAGCTCCGCGCCGCGAGTCTCTTTTGCGCCGAGTTCCGCGCCCCGCGCTCGGACGTATCGAAAAGCCCACACACGCGGGCGCCGTGTAAGGGCGTCGCTCGACGGACGACGTTCTGCTCCCGATTCAGCTGTCTGGCGCTGTTCACGCCTCCGAAGTCTCGGGACGGACGGGCATGGCGGAGCGACCGTGGATCGAGTCTGGGCGGGCGGACGCCCGATGGACCGGCGTGCCGTCCTGCCGGGGTCGTTGCTCCTCGCATGGGACACGGATGCCGGTTCCTCTCGTTCGACGTTGTTTCGCGCCGAGTTCCGACGCGGCGTGTGCGGTGTCGAACGCCGCGTTTGACCTCCCTTGCCGCGTCGGGAATTCCTGAAGATGCTAACGCGAAGATGTTTTAACGGTATGTAAACAAGCGCCGATAGATATGTCGTCTTTGTATGAAGGCGTGTCGACAGGCGCGGCAGGCTCCCGAGACGCTGGCATCGCAAGGCACCTTCGCTCCGTTGCCCGGAACGTTCGACTTCCTCGAATCCAGAAACGAGGACCTTCCTGTGAAGGCGGAGCAGTCGACGAATGCGGGTCCCGCGCCGTCTCCTCGGCGAGTCTTCACGATTTGGATTCCAGCCGTTCGCCGCCTCTAAGTCGTCCTCCTGCGTTCGTGCGACGCCACCTGTCCGAATAAATGAAAAACTCCCGCACATGGGCGGCCGGGGATGGAATCTCGAGAGACGCCATCCCCGTTGTCGAACCGACGCCGTGCGGACGATTCGAAAGACCTAAGCGGCCATCGTCTTCGGCCTGACCAGCATGGCGGAGCAGCCCGGCGCGACGACGGATTCGAAGGACAGTGCGCCGCTGCCGTCGTAACCCTTGCGGTAGGTGCTCTCCGCCTTCGCGGCCCAGGTGACCCGGCCGCCGGACCCGATTGGACGGTCGCCCGGTCCGCCGGCGGAAGAGCACGCCGTGAAGCCGGTTCAACGCGCCAGGCGACGGATCGCGGTGACCGTTCACGATCTGCGAGAGGTGGCCAGAGTTGATACCCGCCCGACGCGCTGCCTCGTTCTGGCTGATCCCGTGCGCGTTCTGACGCCCGAAGACCGCGTGCCGATCCAAGTAAGGTATCGATGCCTGGGCCACTTCCGCGGGGCTTGGAGCGCCGGCTCCGCGCGCGCCCGAACTTTCGGGCCCATCGTCCTGTGGCCGCGGGACGCCTGCACCATGTAGCCGTAGGACACCCCAGCACGTTCGGCGTGGTCCTGCCTGCCCATGCCCATCACCCGCGCCCTCTCGCGGATACGGCTGCTCCCGCCTTCCACGACGTCTCGTCGCCGTTCGACGAATCCCCGCGCCAGCACCTCTCCAAGCACGGGCTCCCCCTTCTCACGCGTCGCGGCGGTCCAGCGCTTTCCTCCAACCGCGATCTGCGACAGGTGGTTGGGCGTCACGCCGATCATGACCGCGATCTCCTTCATGTCGAGCCCCTGCGCCTGCCGCGGCCCTGAGCGCGGTCTCGCGTCGGAGCCGCTGCTTCCGGCGAACGTCGACTCGATCCGCGCGTCCGAATCTGCGATGTGTCGCTCGATGGTGCTGATAATCATTTCGCTTCCTCCTGTAGGAAAGAAAGCGGAGCCGACCCCGCGGGAGGGGGGCCCGCTCGGGTTTCGAGCCCCGCCGTGCGGTACCGTCTCTCGGGGTGGTATTTTCACCTGCGGCGCATGCGCTGGGAACGACAAACTCGGCAGCGCCAAAAACGAATTCGCATGGTGCACTGACCAGGAGGATCCGGAATCGGCGAGGCGCCTCTACAACGCATTTGGCGTTGGCGAAACGACCCGACGATCTGCCTGAACCCGCATCAATTGACATCGCCGAGAAACGAGGCACAGCTCCGTTGAAAGCCCATTCCAATCTATACCGGTTCTCAAAGACGCTTTTGCTTCGAAACCTCAATACGCGATCAACCCACTGGAAGCGACAAAAGGGATCAATTCCAAACCCGCGGATGCAAGCAACTCCGAGGCACCGTAAGACATTCCTCCGCCTCCGTCGGTAAACGATCATCCCGGTTGCCGTCGACCATTGTCTGTGTCTCCAGATATTTGACTTTCCATCATTCTGTTACTGGCATCCAGGTTGCAGCGGGTCGGCGTCCGGAAAGTAACGTTTTCAGTCGTGACGAAAAGTCTCCGAAAATGATTGCGAGGGTCCAAGACCGTTCTCTATGGCAGGAAATAACGGCACGCTCTGTGGCGAATACGGGAAATTGAATGAAACAGAGCCTTGAATTCGCCAGACGCCTCGCAATCGGCGATTTCGTCGACGTTCCGCGAAGCGTTTGCCGTCAAGCGCGTGGATGTGAAAAGGAAGATGATTTCGCGGCGTTTCGCCAATTGGGAAATCCCCTCATCGGCGCCGTCTACGTGATGGCCGCTGGGCTCCAACGGGCTTGATTGTCGTTCCCTCGGTTAGGAGTTGATCGGCCTCGACGGGATGTCGTTCAATCACCCGTTGCCAATCACCATCTTGTGATCGATCGGCCTGCCACGTCGATTGGCGGGTGACGAACCATTTGACTATCCAGAGTCGATGCCAAGTGTACGCCCATCGTTCAGGCTCCATGGATGCTCGTCCCAGCTTAGACTCGGGTGCAGCGACGTAGGCGCCGATAATCTCGCGTAGTGCTGCAAGGTCGGGTTTTTCGGTCGTCCAGAACCAATCCGCTTGATCCATTGAACCTGACCCGATGAAAGGGCGTCCCCTATCGACAAGCGCTGTCTTCCGCGTGCCGATATGCAAACTGGTCGGGTTGAACCCGTTATGGCACAGGCCGAATGGAGATGCATCGGCGTTTCTGCTGAGTTCTGACGCGCGTTCGACGAGTCCTGTGATCGTGGGTTGTATTCGGTCCAGATCGAGCCAACGACCATGCGAAACTAACGTCTTGATTCCCGACTCAATGTCGCACTGGATCTGGCAAATGGCATCGCCCCCCAGCACGGGAAGGCCTACCAGTGGATTAGCGGCATGATCTCTAACTGCCACCTTCGCACCTTCTTCCAGGGTGGCATCATGGTGCGAAGGCCCAAGGTCCTCCATTGCGATCGTTACGATATCGCAGTTTGACCAGATCAGGTGCAGTTCAGTTAATGGGACACCAGAACCCCTGAGTGTTTTCTGAACGCGGCCATCGTCCTTCATGGGGGATTGAGACCTTTTGAGGATGATGCTTCGCCCGTCGTTAAGGCGGACCCGCTCGACTCGAGATAGCCCCCAATCCCAAAGTACTTCGCGGAATGAGAGATCGACTTTAGGCCATGTGCGTTGGATCAACCAAGCCACGCGGCCATAATCGAGTGTCAGCAGGTTGGCCATGGCAACAATTTATGCAAACGCCCTCGGATCTACAGACACATCATCTGCAATCTTCACATGGGACATGGTTTCATCCGCAACCGGCACTCTAGACGCTGTCGGATCCGACCCTGTGCCATCCTCGACAACAGGTCCGATTTGAAATCCGCGGCCTGCGACGCGGGTCTAGCGCGTCGCACAGGTCAAAACGGTGATGGTCGCGGCTTCCCCGCGCGGCGGACCAAAGGTGTTCGGAACGGCAATAGTGACGGAGCATTCTCGGATGTGTAACCCGTTAACGTTTCGAACGATCAATGTGACCGATGCCGTCTCAGACTGGCTTGAAGCATCATACAAAGGCGTACAACGCCGACTGAACAAGGCGTAAGTCACGTGGTCCAGGGAACGACGTCCCGACACAAGTTTTCTCCATCAGCCTTCATTCCCTTTCGGCTTCGGCTCAGCGTCCTCCTTCGGCGACGCAGGGGATTGCCGTTCGAGCGAACGACTGCGTGCGATCAGCAGGAGGATCCCCTCAGGTTCCGCTCTCCGTCGATGAACCGTCGAGGATCCTCGCTGCCGGCAGGCGACGCCCGGAACCTGCGAAGCCGTCCGAACGAAGCCGTCATATGAGAGATGTACGCTCAGATTCTTGAAATCGAAAATCTGCGGTCACTTGTGCGGCATGTCGACCATCTCGTCCAGTCGCTTTCCATCTCGGTCTTCCAGAAATCTTCCGGAAAAAGATTCCCGCCGCCGGCGCAGCTGTCCCGCCCAGCCGTCCCACACGTCGTCTCGCGATCCCCCCTCGAATACGCGCAATTCACAGGTCTCCTTCCGCTCGGTTCTGGCCCGGGGATGTCCGTGTCCGACGTCCCTCGGGCGAGTGACCGCCCGGGCCGCGGCGATGTAAACTCGGTTCACGTTGCTCACGTTGTTGTCCGTCAGAATCCCTGCGAATTATCGAATGATCATGTTTAACTAATATGCAATTTGGAATCCGCCGATATGTCAGAATCGTTTCACCAAGCCAACGCCCTGTAAAATGAAGTCCTGCAGGAGCCCAAATTAAAGAGACCGTTGCGAACGCTTAGGGTTTCCCCCGATCACGGGAAATGTCAGAAGGACAAAGGGGGCCAGCGACAGCGTTTAATGCAGTATCCCCAATTCGCCAGACGTTCGCAAGAGTCTCAAATTGCAAGGAGATACGAAGATCAACCCGACCGAAGGTGACCGGCTAAAGCGGCTCAGCGAAGCCTGCCTGCGCATCAACGAGAGCATGGATCTGGAAACGGTGCTTCAGGAGGTGCTGGACTCGGCCCGCGCCTTGACGGAAGCCCGTTACGGCGCGTTCATCCTGTTGGATGGTGAGCGGGGGATCGCGGATTTTCTATCCTCGGGTCTGAGCCCAGAAGAGGCTGACCGGATGTGGAGCGAACCCGACGCCAGGGGGGTCTTCGGCTGCCTGGACTGGACCGAAGGGCCGCTGCGGGTTCCGGACCTGCTGGGCTACATTCGCGAACAGGGGCTGCCCGAGTTGCCCTCGCCCGTATCGGTGGGTGCATTCCTGGGCGCGCCGGTACTGCGCCAGGGCGAACGGGTGGGCAACATTTTCGTGGCCAAGGAGAAGGGAGGCGGGGAGTTCGTAAGGGAAGACGAGGATGCCTTGGTAATGTTCGCCTCACAGTCGGCCCTGGTCATCGCCAACTCCCGCCGCCACCTCGAGGAGCAGCGTGCCCGAGCCCGTCTGGAGACCTTGATCGACACCTCTCCCATCGGGATGGTGGCCTTCGACGCCGGGACCGGGGAAGTGACTTCACTCAACCGGGAGGCGGTCAGGATCGTCGAGAGCCTTTTGAACCCGGACCAGCCCGTTGAGAAACTCCCCGAAACCCTGACCGTCCGGCGGGCCGACGGCAGAGAGATGTCACTGCAGGAGCTCCCCCTCGCCCAAGCCTTCAGCGAAGCCGAGACCGTGCGCGCTGAAGAGGTGGTCATCGCAGTTCCCGACGGCAGATCGGTGGCTACCCTGGTGAACGTTACGCCCATCCGCACCGATGAAGGCGAGGTGGAGTCCGTGGTGGTGACCATGCAGGACCTGAGCCATCTGAGAGAACCGGAACGGCTTCGGGCCGAGTTCCTGGCGATGGTCAGCCACGAGTTGCGCCTCCCCCTGACCTCCATCCGGGGCTCGGCCACCACCCTCATAGACGAAGGCCCGGGTTTGGACCCGGCGGAGATGAGGCAGTTCTCCCGTATCATCGTGGATCAGGCCGACCACATGCGAAGCATGATCAGCGATCTGCTGGACGTGGCACGCATCGAGACCGGCACACTCTCGTTATCCCCGGAACCTTCGGACGTTGCGGCGCTCGTGGACCAGGCTCGGAACAGCTTCGAGCGCGGCGGCGGAAGGAGCCATCTGGACATCGCTGTCGAACTGGACCTGCCCCAGATCATGGCCGACCGTCGGCGCATAGTCCAGGTACTGGGCAACCTGCTCTCCAACGCGGACAGGCATTCGGGCGAGGGTTCGTCCATCGGAATGGACGCCCGGCGACAAGGCGCTCACGTAGCGGTCTCCGTTTCCGATAGCGGACAGGGGATCCCAGCCGAGGTGCTGCCCCTGCTCTTTCGCAAGTTCTCCCGCGTCGACAGCGCTGGACCGAGGCTCGATCAGGCGCGGTCGGGCCTGGGCTTGACTATCTGCAAAGGGATCGTGGAGGCCCACGGCGGCCGTATCCTGGCAGACAGCGACGGGCCGGGAAAGGGAGCCCGTTTCACATTCACCATTCCGATAGCGGTGCCGACCTCGCTCGAAATTGGCGGACCTGTTTCCCGCCGTACGGCGCGACACTTAACCCGTGTCCTGGCGGTTGACGACGACCCCGAGGCACTGCGACAGATTCGCGACGCGCTGGCCCGGACGGGCTACTACCCTGTGGTTACCGGGGACCCGGCGGATTTGCCGCGACTGATGGTGGAAGAGCGGCCCCACCTCGTACTGCTGGATCTGGTGCTGCCCAACGGCGACGGCATCGACTTGATGCGGCAGATCCTTGCTTCATCCGATGTGCCGGTGATATTCGTATCCGCCTACGGGCAGGAGGAGTTGGTCATCAAGGCCCTGGACGCGGGGGCTGTGGACTACGTGGTCAAGCCCTTCTCCCCCTCGGAGCTTTCGGCGAGGATACGGTCTGCAATGCGCCAGCGAGCCGGGCTGGGAAGGACAGGGCAGCCCAAGCCCTACCTGCTGGGAGAACTGAACATCGATTATGCCGAGCGCCGGGTGACTCTGGCCGGGCGTCAAGTGGATCTCACCGCTACCGAGTACGGAGTGCTGCACGAGCTTTCGGCTCATGCCGGAACAGTGCTGACCCACGACCAACTGCTGTTGCGGGTTTGGGGAATGGACCACTCCGGAGACCACGGGCTTGTACGAACCATCGTGACGAGGTTGCGCGGCAAGCTGGGAGATAGGGCCCGTCAGCCCCGCTACATCCTCACGGAGCCTCGCGTCGGTTATCGCATGCCCAAAGGCGAAGCCGTTGATGAGAAACGTGGCAACCTCAACAACTGAGCCTCCATGGCTCGCACCGACCTGCTCACCTCGCTCCACATTCTTGCTGTCCTAGTAGTCAATGCGAGTTTGATACAGTTCCCCACTCTTCAGGTCGAACGTCCGCGTGGTATCTGGCGAGTGCAACATGTCGGACGAATGAGCATACGGTCCTATGAAAATCTGATCGGATGAAAGTCTCAGGGTTTACACTCAGGACGCCGATTACAACATCGGCGAAAACAACTGGCATCAACCATCGCTCTGTTCCAATCGGACTGTCGTAATCAATGGACGTTATAACTGATACGAGCCGGCATGGATCCTTGACTGACTCGGTGTCTGGTACCAGCGGCCGATCAGACGTGCTGACGATGTCTCAGTCGCCATTGTCCAATCCCAGCGCAGAATTGCTCCCAGAAAACCGCGTAGGCGAGTCGCGTTTGTTCAAGGTAGCAGTTGAGGTTGGCCGTCTTGCTGATTGGACGCCCCGGTGCTACATCACTGGAGCGTTAACCGATTGGGAATGCAGCGGCTTTCGGGTCGCGGTTCTAATCCATTATGGCCCGCAGCATCCACAACGCGATCACCAGGAGCGAGAGTACCGCCAACACTACGGCGAACATCGCCGCGCCGATGCGGGTGAGCAAGGACATCTCGACATCCGGCTTAGGTGTTGATTCGCGTTCAATCATCTCGCATCGCCTGCAGTCCCGCGTTTACGATCATCCAAACCCGGAATAAACCCAAACGCCAGGCTGACCGTCTCGTCATAAGGAACACCGACTCACCCGATCCTCACTTCACCGTTGGTGGTTTCCGCTCCTCCGACTTCCGTAACGCGACCAGGTACACCGCGCGACAGACTTCTAGCGAAACGCATAGGATGCGTGATGGGCCTGTCTGCCGCATTAATCGATACGGCGATAGCAACAATCTGTGGAGACTCCGAAGTCAATACTGAAGGTCGCGCGTCTCGTACGCGTTTGCCGGCGACAGTCCCAACGACATCGACGGCGTATGATGATGCGACTTGTGATTAACGCGGAATTATCGCATCGCGATGTTTAATTGATATGCAATTCAGGGTCATACAACATGACATATTCGTTTCGTCTCGTTAACCTCAAGCAGAATGGCGTCCCGCTGAAACCCTGATTGCGTCGATATGGGTAGATTGATCCCGTTTAAGGTGACCGGCTGTTGCGGCTCATCGAATCCTGTGCGGGCATCGTCGACCGCATCGACTTGGGCACGGCGCTTCAGGAACCGCTGGGCAGGACACGTGCCTTGGTGGAAAGCCGAGGGCGACATCGAGTCCGTCGACTTCGCCTAGTCGAAGCCCAGGGCATCGTCGCCCAGCAGACCGGCGACGACGATGCCGCGCTGCGAGGGCATCACGAGGCTGGCATCCGGGCGACCGCGTCGGACCCCGTCAACAAGCGGAGGCACTTGATACGCGCGACCACCAAAATGAGACAATCCTCCGACCGTTTGTATCAATCGGCTCCAGCGTCTGTCTTCATCATCTTGTACCCGACCCCGGGCTCGGTGAAGATGTACTTCGGGTTACCCGCGTCATCGCCCAGCTTGCGCCGGAGTCTTTTGAGTTGAGTGCGCAGAGATCGGATGTCCCCTGGCTTCTCTGGGTCCCAAACCCGATACAACAAGTGATTGTGCCTCACCACGCGACCTTCGTTGGCGGAAAGCTCCACCAGCAGGTCATACTCGGTCGGTGTCAGTTGCACCGGATCGCCGGCAACGGTCACAACGCGCTCGGCGTAATCGATGCTCAGGTCTCCTTGAACATACGGCTCGGACGACTCGATCCCGTAACCTCTCGTCCGTCTGTTCAGGGCCGCTTTCACTCTGGCGACCAGCTCCATCGGCGAGAACGGTTTCACGATATAGTCGGATGCCCCGGCCTCGAAAGCCCGGGCGATCACCTCGTCCCTGCCGTATACGGACAGGAAGACGACCGGCACGTCGGCAATGTCGAAGATGTCCTTCATCAGATCGATCCCGTTCGAGTCTGCCAACATCAGATCGAGTATCACTAGCTGCGGCCTCTCTTCCTTCATCAACACGAGCGCCTCATCGGAATCGCCAGTCACTAACGGTCTGTAGTCCGCCTCAGAGAGAGCGTCACGAACGTACCTGAGAGTTTGGGGATCGTCGTCCACCACGAGGACCCGCGTCCGCCCCTTTTTCCCTTTGCTGGAGGAAGTGGAAGGTCGGACAGGTTCTGCTGCCCTTTCCACCGCCGGAATGGTGAAGGCGAATCGCGCTCCCAATCCCATCCCGTCGCTCTCAGCCCGGATTCGGCCGCCGTGCGCCTCCACGATGCCCTTGCAGATCGCAAGCCCCAGCCCAGACCCGCCGATCTCGCGCCCCTGTTCGCCGCCTTCGACCCGCGAGAACTTCCTGAACAGGTGCGGCAGATCATCGGCAGGTATGCCCCTCCCCTCGTCAGCGACCGAAAACTCGACGTGCAGGTCTCGCCGCACCGCTTTCACCCGGATGACGGACGACTCCGACGAGTGCAAGGAAGCGTTGGAGAGCAGATTTCCGAGCACCTGCACGATGCGTCGCCTGTCAGCCATCACCAGAGGCAGGTTTGGAGCGATGTCCATGTCGAGTTCGTTCCCGCCCCCAGCGTCGAGAAAAGCGCTCCTCGCCCGATCCACCAGAACGTCTACCTCCGCAGGTTCGGGGTCGACCGGCAGCGTGCCCGTTTCGATACGAGCAACATCGAGAAGGTCGCCGATCAGGCCGCGCATGTGGTCGGTCTGCTGAACGATGATCCGATAGAACTGGCGCATCTCGGCCGGGTCCAGCGCGGCCCATTCGTCCAACAGGGCGGTGGCCGAGCCCCTGATCGAGGTCAGCGGCATCCGCAACTCATGGCTCACCATGCCCAGAAACTCGGCGCGGAGCCGGTCCAGCTCCTCCACCGACGTCATGTCTTGGAACGTCACGACGAAAGACTCAACCTGCCCTTCCCGCGAGCGGATCGGCGTGCCGTTTACCAGCGCGGTGACGCTTCTGCCGTCGGGCACCCGCATCACGATCTCTTCGGCGCGCACCGTATCGGGCGAGTTCATCATCTGCGCAAAGGGGAACTCGGCCAAGGAGACCTCACGGCCATCCGCCCGTTGAACTGTCATCACCTCCACGAGTTGCTCAGGCGGCTGGTCGGGATTCCTCAAGCCGTCCACGATCCTTCGGGCCTCCCGATTAAACGACACCGGCGCGCCTGTACTCGCGTCGAAGACCACAACCCCAACCGGCGAGGTGTGGATCAGAGTTTCCAAGTCGGCCCTGGCGCGCTGCTCGTCGCGGTACAGGCGGGCATTGGATATCACCATCGCGGCGTGGGAAGCGAACATCACCAGCGTCTCCTCGTCATCGCGACTGAACTCCCCACCCGTCTGCTCTTCACCGACAAAGATGTTGCCGACCCGCTCGCCCATATGAATGATCGGCACCGACAGAAACGATACCGATGGTGTCACCTCCAACGGCGGGTCGAGATCCGGAAGGCCTTGCGAACTCATGTGACCCATAAGGTCACCCAACCTCAACGGTTCCTCGGCCTTGCTGAAATGCTCGAAAAACGTATTGCCGTACGGCAGGTTTCGCAGCTCTTGCACCTCCTCGGCCGACATCCCGGAGTAGAGGACATCCCCCAAATTGCCCGAATCGTCGAGGATTGCAATGACCCCGTAACGGGCACCCGTCAGCGACCGCGCGCTGTCCAACACACCTTGCAGGACGGAGTCGAAGTCCAGGCTCTCGTTGATTCGCAGACTAGCCTCGCTCAGTCGGAACAGCCGGTCGCGTAGCGCCTCAATCTCGCGATCACGCTCGTCGGAATTCATCTACTCATCGCCTCTCTGGACTGCGTTCGACCTCAATCGTCACGTCGCTCCCGCATCCGCGGGAACGACGACGGTTACGCACACATCTTTCAGGCGCGATCAGCCCCATAACAGTGACCATTTTAGGGCTTTTTGCCTTGTGTCATCGCAACGTCACTATATTATGCCAAAACATCACTTAATTGTCATTCGCAGTGTTTGAAAATTATCGCTCGTGCTTTCTAGATTTCAAGTCGTGTAGAGAAACATCCTGGCCGGGCAACACGCTGAAAACCGAGTCTCGCCGGATCGGCGGGAGTTCTCGCCTAATCGCACCCCGAGCAACAACCCCTCAGGAGAAACCGTGAAAAACCCGCGCTTTACGAACATCGCTCGCCACGAGTTTGAGCGCAAGACTGGCCAAAAGGCGATCTTCGCGTTTCCGGTGGTTATTGCTCTCCTGGCCAGCCTGATCGCAGTTGTCACCCTTACGACAGCGCCACATGGCACCACCGCGCAGGTACAAGCGCAAGTCGCAACTCCGGTGATAGATAGGCCCCTCCACGCGGTGACCAATGTCGGATCCGACAGTATCTACTATCGCGGCGAAACAATCCAGGTGCAGGTGACGTTCTCCCAGGAAATCGCTGTGACCGGCACACCGCGGCTAGCGTTAGATATCGGCGGCACCGAGAAAAATGCGAACTGCAGTGTATTTGGGCTGCCGGGTGCCGGAGATGTCGTCCTGCTGTGTGAATACACGGTGCAGTCGGGGGACAGCGACACTGACGGGATAAGCATCGCCGCCAACAAATTGAGCTTGAACGGCGGCACGATAAAGAGCAAAGCCGACAGCAACGTTGACGCGGACCTGTCTCACTCCGTCCTCGGCGATCAATCGAGTCACAAAGTGGACGGGTCGTCTACGGCGCCTCCGCCTCCGAACACCCCCCCTACTTTCCCCACCAACCGCGCCGTCAAGATCATAGAAGAGAACTACCGTTTCGCGTACCCGGTGGTGGCTGCAACCGACAGTGACGCTGGCGACAGCTTAACCGGCTACTCTCTGAGCGGCAGGGACGCGGCTCTGTTCGAGATCATCAACGGAAACGTTCTGGCCTTCGTCAACGCGCCAGACTTCGAGAATCCCCTCGACGGGGGCGATCCGAACGACGATACCGACGGAAATAACGACAACACATACAAGCTCATCGTCACCGCCACGAGCGGCACTGGCAGTCGGGTAATGACCGCCACCCAAGACATCACGGTTAGAGTGGTGGATCAATCGGAACCGCCGAACGTGCCTAACCCTCCGATCGTCACCGCGACTCAGGGCGCACACGGCAGCTTGACGGTGAGGTGGATCGCGCCGGACAACACTGGCAAACCGTCCATCACCAGATACGAGCTGCAGCTTCGCCGTGCAGCAGGCAGCGGTGAGCGCCCGGACAATTGGACACAAAGATATTTTGTATCCGGCTCTGCCAGAAGTCTGGTTATCACACATCGGCCTCGTTGGAATCCGGACCGGACGGACCAACCTTTGGAACACGACGTCATCTACGAAGTGGCGATACGCGCATTTAATGACGAAACACCGCGCAGCGGAACCCACTGGTCAGGCGCTGGCACGGGCAGAACTTCGAAGGAAGGCAACAATCCGCCCAACTTCACTTCGAGCGCAACGTTCAGCGTGCCGGAGAACGTGGTGTCAGTGGGCACGGTGGTCGCGACCGATGGCGACGCTGACGACAGCATTACCGGCTACTCGCTCAGCGGCACTGACTCCAGACTGTCCTCGATCACCAACGCGGGAGTCCTGACATTCAGGAACGCTCCCGACTTCGAGAACCCGGGCGACGCGAATCGCGACAACGTGTACGAGTTCACCGTCTTCGCCACGAGCGGCACAGGCGATCGCTCTTTGCGGGCGTTCCAAGACGTCACCGTGACGGTCACGAACTTGGAGGGAGAATCGGATCCGACAGCTACACCTGCCCCGGCGGCTACGCCTACTCCGACAGCGTCCACCACACCAACCGCGCCGCAGAACTTTGTGTTGGGGCCAGTATCCAGAATTGATCTTGATATTCACAGGCAGGAATGCCCTGCAGGTATTGGGTCGGCGAGAGCGTCTTGGGACGCGCCCGCGAGCAACGGCGGCAGAGAGATCGGCAGATATCACTTGCAGTATCGGACTGGGAGTACGCCTGATTGGAGTGACATCCCGGGGACCGACTTGCCCGACTTAGTCAATGAACACAGCCCAGGCTCCTTCTCTTGGCGTGGAAATGATCCTTTACCTGCCTACGGGTTGCTCGAGATCTATTTCCTAGACGGCCCAGTGCCATTGGACATCGAGGAACTCTGCCTCGGTCAGACTTACCAGATGCGCGTGGCTGCCGTGAACATCGTTGGAACCGGACCGTACTCCGAGATGCTCTCTGTGACGATGAGTGCGCCCGGCGCGCCCGGAAATGTGCAGTTAACGCCCGGAGACGGCGAGATCGTAGTTACTTGGGACGCCCCGACTACCGGCGGCACTCCAACCAGCTACACCGTGGAGTATCGTGATCGAGCCACGGCTCCCGAAGGAGAATGGAACCGCCTGTCCAGTGTCACTGATCCGGCAACAACCACCGCGACCATCACAGGGCTCGACAGAGGCAAGACTTATGACGTGAGAGTACGCGCCATAAACGGAATTGGCGACAGCGACAACAGCGCGGTGAAAAGCGCTGAGATCCCCGCCACACGCCGCCTCCCAGGGATCTTCCAATTCGTCCTCCGCATCGAGCCGTCGATCAGATCCATAACTATTAGTACGGGCGACCTCGTTAAGTTGAGCGTGAACGTCTATGGTCGGCAGGACATACTCGACAACGACCTCGCCGAGGGAGTCGATATCGACTGGGATGACGGCGACGCGGGCGGAGATTTCGACGGCGACGACCGAGAGGTAACCTACGACGCGCCCGACGCTCCAGGGACTTACACGGTGACCGCCAACATTCCGCACGGCGACGGATGCCTAAGCCCCAGAGTAGAGGAGAGCGAGCAAGACGCGCTCGCGAGATGCACCGCCGAGTTCGAGATCCGCGTCCGACGTCCATCGGTCGCGCCCATCCCGACTCCCGTTCCGGTGAATCCGCCGGGCCCCATACCGCCGACGCTGACGGACTCCCAGGGGACCGCCTACGCGGTGTTCACTCCGGTCGAAGGCGGCGAGTTCGTCGGCGCCGGTTTCGGCATCTCCGCCGGACCCGGCGTTGTGCCCGACGGAGACTACATCGGCATCGCCATGGTCAAAACCGGTCTGGCATCCAACGTCGGACAGCCCCACCATCGCTACACCCTCGCCGGCGACTCCTATGACATCCTCGCCATCGATTCCGCGATGCAGAGGGTCACGGGCTACGCCCTGGCGTCGCCGGCGGAGGCATGCATCCCGCTTCCGGACAGGCTGCGACCCAACATCTCCGACGTGGCGCTCGCGGCATCGGACAATTCGGGCTCTCTGACGATACTTGCCTCCACGGTAAGGGTATCGGTCGATGGGATGGCGGTATGCGGCAATCTGAGCGAGTTGCCGGCGACCATCGCGGCGGCGAAGGTCGGATCCCCGTCCGATTTCCTGACGACGTCTCCGGTTCCTGAATCGGAACTCCCCGACACCGGCGGATCGACACCGAGTTCGTCAAGGGCGATGCTCTGGATGCTTCTCATCGGCATCGCCGCGCTGACGATCGGCGCGACCGTCACCAGAGCAAGACGCCGCGCTTACTCATGAATTTCGACACCCTTTCGAAGGGCGGCCCTCGTTCGGCGGCTGAGGGTGCCTGCCGAACAGGGCTGCCCGGTTGTGCTTTCTGGATTCCACATATGGTCGCCACCCCTTCCCAAGTGCATATCCGTATCGTCGTCGTGCCGGAAAAACCCTGCGACACGACGAGAACTGGAGGTTTCCATTGATGCAGGAATGGTGGCGAGGCCAGAAGAACAAGTGGATCATCACGGACATGGAAAGCTACCTCGCGGGGCTGCGTGAGGGCAGCGAACCTGTCCAAAGTTTCGAGAGACGGATCCTCAGCATCGCATGCTTCGCGGTCGCAATCGTCGCCGTAATCGGCCTCGCCGCAACGGGCGTCGTCATCATCATCCTGTTGTGACGAACACATGGGGGCGCGCCTCCTTAGGGCGTCAGCCCGTCGCGCCCCCGCCAGAATGATAGAAGAACCAACCTGACGAACGTCACCGACTCCGCTACCCCAAATTTCCAGCACGCGTAATCACCGGAAGACGAACAAACGAGCACCGACCAGTCAACGGACCAAGTAACCCTTAAGCGTGCCGACGTCCATATCAGATCATCGTGAGAAGATAGGCAATATGGCGTTAATTCTGTACGAATTCTCGCCGATACTGCTGTAATTCCCCCGACGGCGTGACTGGTGCAAAACCCTCCCCCTTGATGTCCAAGGGGGAATTGAAGGGGGTTTCAGAACCTCGAAACTCAGCTGATCTGAGTTCAACGCCGTGCCAACCCCGCCGAACCTAACAGGAATTACAGCACCGGCGCTAGGTTTTTCAACGGTCTCGACGGCGTGACACCACTCACGTTGAGATTCGACCCGAGTCGAAAGAAAGCAGACATGACCCTGTGGAAAGATGGGCCTGCAAAGTTGCTCAAGGCGCTCCGGACGTGCAGGGCGAGCAGCGAGTGCTGCACCTGGCCGACGGTGCCAACGAATGGACGGCGCTGCGCGAACCGGACCCCTATCCGGCGGACAAACCAGCGACCCGCTTCGTGTGCGGTGTCACAAGCGAGTTTTCAACCTTCACCGTGGGCGCGCCAAAGCCATCTTCGACTGCCCCCGGCATCGTGAACCGGTCCCTGATTCTCCGCATCGAACCCTCGGTCAGGTCCGTAACCCTCAGCGCCGGCGACCGCGTGGCGCTGGCCGTGGACGTCTACGGCCGCCAGAAGATACTCGACAACAGTCTTGCGGACGACGTCGTATTCGAATGGGAAGGCGATGGCGATTTCAACGGCGAAGGCAGAGAAGTCGTCTACACCGCGCCGGACAGCCCCGGAACCCACACGGTTACCGTCTCCTTTGCGAATGATTCCGACTGCGCGGCGCACAGAGATGGCGCGAAGTGCGAAGCCTAGTTCGAGATCCAAGTCAGAAGTCCATCCGCACCACCGAGCCCGACTCCCGTTCCGGTCAATCCGCCGGGAACCATACCGCCGACGCTGACGGACTCCCAGGGGACCGCCTACGCGGTGTTCACTCCGGTCGAAGGCGGCGAGTTCGTCGGCGCCGGTTTCGGCATCTCCGCCGGACCCGGCGTTGTGCCCGACGGAGACTACATCGGCATCGCCATGGTCAAAACCGGTCTGGCATCCAACGTCGGACAGCCCCACCATCGCTACACCCTCGCCGGCGACTCCTATGACATCCTCGCCATCGATTCCGCGATGCAGAGGGTCACGGGCTACGCCCTGGCGTCGCCGGCGGAGGCATGCATCCCGCTTCCGGACAGGCTGCGACCCAACATCTCCGACGTGGCGCTCGCGGCATCGGACAATTCGGGCTCTATGACGACACTTGCCTCCACGGTGAAGGTAACGGTCGATGGGATGGCGATATGCGGCAACCTGAGCGAGCTGCCAGCGACCATCTCGGCGGCGAATGTCGGATCCCAGTCCGATTTCCTGACGACGTCTCCGGTTCCTGAATCGGAACTCCCCGACACTGGCGGATCGACACCGAGTTCGTCAAGGGCGATGCTCTGAATGCTTCTCATCGGCTTCGCAGCGGCGACGATCGGCGCGATCGTCGTCAGAGCAAGACGCTGCTCTCACTCATGACTATCCACACCCTTTCGAAGGGTAGCCCTCGTTCGAAGGCTGATGGAGGCTTTCGAACAGGGCTGCCCGGGACTACAGCCCATCGTTCCGCGCAGGCGGGAATTCATCCCTCCTTCCTCAGGAGAGAGTGAGAGCGCGGCGCCATGCTCACGTCTAGAGGCGGAATCATACCAACGACCGGATAATTCTGATCGCAATTAGCGTGAAGTCATTGGAACGTCATTATTTCAGGCTATAAGATCACCTTTATGTCATTCATAATGTTTGATGATTACCTCTTGTGCGTTCTGGATTCCACATATGGTCGCCGTCCCTCCCCGTGGATGTCCGTATCCCCGTCGCGCTGAATAATTCCTGCGACATGACGAGAACCGGAGTCATTCATCTGTGATCGGCGACATCGCTGTTGAGCGACCATTCCTGCATGCCCGCAGCCGTCGCTGTCGCTGCCATCGTCCCCGTCAGCCTCGTCGCAGCCATACCTCGAACTGGACGGACGGTTCCGACACCCGCAGTTACGGACGATGCATCCGATGGACCCGTTTCCGCACCGTCAAACCCGTCGCTTCCAAGAAACGAACCGACGCCAGAGCAAGCACAAGACGCTTCCGAGGCTGATGAGACCGATGGGACCGAGGATGGCAAGCCACCGAGACTACAGCCCACCAACCCGTGGCCGCGATCGTACTGCTGGCGGTGGTAAAGGTAACACGTAACGGCGCTCAGAAAATGCTGCGTACCCGTATCGTCATGGCATTGCTGCTCGCCGCAACTTGCGTCGCGGGGTGCGATTTCGGTCTGGGACGTGAACCGGCTTTTTTCGCCGCGCCTACGCCTGAACACGTTATATCGGTCAAGATCGATCCTGACGAAGATCGCGTGGGCGACGTGATCTACACGATGCCTCCGAATCCCGACGGTAGTTGCCCCACTTTCGCCGTGGCCATGGAGATCAAAGGCTCGGCCGTAGCAACGAGTGAACCGCTCGCGAGCGTAAACACGAGCGTCAACGGCGAATGCGAACTCGTCATCGACGAGATACAGAGGCGGTAGTCCCCCAAACGTGCGTTCCCAAGCGATACACGACGACCGTTCCCCGCGGTCCCATTGCGATGGCGCTGTTGTGACGAACACATGGGGGCGCGCCCCCTTCGGACGTGAGTCCGTCGCGCCCCCGCCAGAATGAATGACGAAAAAACGAGCACTGGCCGATCAATGGGCCAAGAACCCCCACCATCTGCGGAAGTCAGTGTCAGATCGCCGTGAGAACATTGACTAGTCAGCGTTAAATCTTCATGATCTATCGCCAATACTGCTATAATCCGCCAATATCGTGACAGCGCTCACGTTGAGATTCGTCCTGAAGCGAAAGAGAGCCGACATGTCCCTGTGGAAAGATGGGCGTGCCAAGTTGCTCAAGGCGCTCCGAGAAGCGAGGACGACGGACACGCTGGGATCGACCGCTGCGGTGGTTGGGGTCGTATTGGTCATCTCTGGAATCGGTCTCCAGGAAAGCCATGGCGTGGAGTTCGGTGCAGCAATAAGGGCGCTAGGTGGAATCTTGCTTCTAGGCGGGCTTGGGTCGGTCTTGTTTGGAGAACCCCGTCGGCGAGCCGCGATCATTAATACCGTGCGGCGCATCTCGGAAAGGTACTTCGCCGTGACCGCAAATTGGCGTTGGACGGCCAAGTGGGGTATGTCAGGAGTGGTAACCGGGCTGATACTGCTCGTTCCCGCTCTGGTGATCGAGATCATCTTTGGCGCATTCGGTGCCGCAGTCATAGGGCCGGGCATATTGCTCTTCTGGGGCGGCATAGCCCTCATCGTGGGCGGCGAACTATACCACCGTGGAGTGTTCCGAGGGTTCGGCTCCCGAAAAGGATCTCGCCCGGCAAGCCGAACTAAACGCCGGCCCTAACGGGCGGAGCAACGGTCGGAGACGGGATGCGTAGACATGTTCCACTCGAACGTGCCGCAGACGAGTTCGAATAGGATGCACACGACCTCCGCAGGATGGGGTGTGATCTACAAGGTGGCATTGATCGTGATCGCTGTCGGAGTCTTAGCGATCGTGTTCAGTCCGTTCGTCGGGGGACTCTTACACACTCTGGCAATCATGCCGCTGATGGAGCTGTGGGGCGTTACCGGGTATCGAGACGAGCCCGAAACGGGCGTCGAGTTCCTAGCGCTCTTAGGCAGTTGCTACCTCGTCGTCGGCATCTGCATGTTCCTGATACGCCTCGTCGTCGATCTGCTGGGACTGGCCGGCGGGCCCGTATTGACCCGGTGGATGACGCCGCGGAGCAAGCTCGCGTTGGGCACCGCGGCGGCCGGGGCGGTCATCTTCGCCACCGGAATGTTCCCGATGACCCTCATCTCCCTGCTATTCGTCGACTACGAGTCCGCAGTCATCGGGATAACGTCGTCACTCAGAGCCATCTTGCTGGCTGGCGTTCTACTCATAGCTTGCTCCGTCATCACTCTGTTCCTCCATGGAGCACCGTTCAACTGGGCCGACATGGTCGGTTGGGCCAAGCTGCAATGCGGTTGGATCAACAGACTCTCAGTGGCCTTCATGGTGGTCGGGTTCATCGGTATGATCCCATTCTTTCCGTTTGGAGACGTGGCCGGAGCGTTCGCCCTCATGGGCACGGCCATCTTCGTCCTTGGAATTCTCCCGCAGCTGATGGCCGACGGAAATCCCTAAACGGGAGCACCTCGGCGTTCGGGGCGCGTCTAATCCCATCCTCGCACCGAAATCGCCCAGGCCAACATTGCCGCCAACGCCATGGTCACCGCCACAACCGTGACCGTTACCCCCATCAGAACCTTCTTGATTTCTCCCGGGGCTGTCCAGAAAAAGCCGGCGGGGGCGGACTTGGCAACCTGAACGGGCAGCGACGACTTGCCCTGCGCGGGGATGGCGGCACTTGGTGGATTGGGTCCCGCAGCGGCTGAAGATAGAGCCGGAGGCACTGGCTGTTGAGACTGGAGAATCTGCCGATATCCCGTTGCCGCGCCGCTCGATGCCGCCGAGGGCGCAGGAGCCACCGGTGCCGCCGAAGGCCTCGACACCACCGAGGGCGAAGGAACTGCCAGGGACGACGCCGACGAGGGGGCCGCGCTGGATGGAATACCCTGCAGAACAGTCTCCAAATCCGGGACGTCCTTCACAGGAAGCGCACAACACTCCTCCAGCCGCTCCGTCAGTTTCGCCACGGTCTGATCGCGCGACTTCTTGAGCAAGTCGAACAGCGGCGACTGCGCAGGTTCGGCGTAGTCGCTCCTGGTAAATATCAGATTGTCGTCGTTGTAGAAATCCCACAGACCGGGATCGGAGGCTACGGCGAGAAGACTCAGGTAGATGACGAGGGCAGGGAAGTTGTCCACATAGGCGTCGTAGTCGTCCGCCGTCCTGAGCGGATGCTGGAAATTCTTATGCCCCAACTCCGGACTGCGCTCCCCGCGAAATCTGGGCAGAAACATGCCGTCGTAGTCCACCAAGCGGATCCTGCCATCCGTCTGCACCATCACGTTACCGTGCTGCAGGTCGTTGTGGGCGATGCCCAACCCGCGCAGGCTGGCAGCAGGGCCCCCGCGCCACTGGGCAGCGACCCGACGCAGCGTATCCGAGTCGTCGACGTTCGAGTCGACGAAACTGCTCAGCGACTCCCCTTCGACCCATTCCATCATCACGACCGGATACCAGTTGCCTTGCAAACTGATCCCCTGCTCCAGATACTGGAAATGCACGAAAGAAGGGGGAAGGACGTTAATCAGGTAATCGCTCAGCTGGTTGTAACGCGTCTGTTGATCCTTCACCTCACGCGTGAAACAGCGCACCGCCAACTTGCTCCCGCCAACCGACAGTGGATAGACGCAGGCGAACGCGCCAGAGAACACCAACGGCATCCCGCGCTGGTTGACCGACACCGTCCCTGCTTCGTACGATGTGCCCTTGAAACACTGGCGCGGGTTCTGGATGCCCTCGCTAAAGTCGGTTATTCCCGGCCAAGTCATATCCGTGCTTCACGTCGGGAACCTAGACGACCTCGATCATCATCAGCGTCGTGTCGTCATTCCGCATCAACCCCTCGCATCGTTGCTCTTCGATCCAGGCATCCCAATCCGACGAGTCCAACGACGCAAGCCACTCCCAAGGCTTCTCTCCCTCATCGCACCTCGCAAGGAACCAGCAAGCCAGAGCGTCGGAGGCCAAGATGAAGAGGTCTCCAGGCTCACACGCGCCGCTTTCCAGTCTCACCTCTTCCCACAGATCCCCGGTGTTGTTGGGGTTGCTGCAAATCAACGCAGGACTGTTGTCAAACTGAGAGGCATCCTCCAAGGGGAAAGACAGCCACAGCCGGTCGTCACGAATTACGAAAAGGCAACAATCTCCCACCGCCAGCGCTTGCCAACAGAGTTGCTCGGGATCCTCCGACTCGGCCCCGATCGTGAGTCCAACCAAAGCCGCGAAAGCCCCCGCCCGCGTCTTCGCCTCACCGTGCCAAGGAAGACTGTCCCAAGGCACTGCCTCGTGCCACGTCTCTTGCGCCGGCAGCAGCCACGCGGTCAGTGAATCTTCGGTCAGGCCGCACAGCTCCAAGGGCCGGTTCACGAAAGCATCGACCAACTCCTGCGCCCACTCGCGAGCAAAGGCGGACTCACTGGCACCGTCCGACACGGCGATCCGCGCCAAACCGTCGCCGCACGCTCCGACCTGCTGGAGGCATGCGACACGCAAGGCATCCTCGTACTCGTCGGGTTCATTGCCCGCCTTCTGTAACCAGAGCCCTGTATCGTGCCGAGGTCGAAGCTGCATCTTCGCCCCCCAAGAGTCAGTGCAGGTCCGACGCCGCGCGCGTCCCGATGTCCAAGAACTGCACGAGAGCCACCATATCGGCGTTATAGACGTAACCGCGCGAGCCCGTAGTGACCGGCAGACCCATGTCCGCGGCAAGACTCACCACCGGATCAGGCAGCTCGGAAGACATGCGAAACATCTGCAACGCGTACTCGTCCGGCGGCACTTCGCTCTCGTCCGAAGGGTACTGGACCGGCGTCGCAGACATCTCTGAAAGATGAGCGTTGTAGATCAGCACGTTGCCGTCATCCGTCCCCATGTCCATAATCTCTTCGGCCAGCGGCACCGGATCCCCGTCCCCGGCAGCGCCGTCGGTGACGCTAATCACCATCGGAGGATACGAACTCGGATGATCCACTATCCAACCGTGGAGCGCGTCGGATGCCAGCGTCAACGCGTTACACATCGGCGTTCCCCACTTCGCTTCGGGACGCAGCCACACCGGGAACTTTCGGCTCACCTCCACCAAGCCGCCCGCGCCATCCGACTCCTTCACCTGTCTATCCTCCACCGTGGCGGCATCCACAACCTCGCTGATCGTGAGGAACGGATTCTCCGGAGATGTCCCCGGAAGCGCCGACTGCACGTCTGGACTCCCCAAGTTGTCCGTGGAGTACGTGAGTATGCCCACATGGAAGTAGTCGCGAACATCCATGCCCTGCGAGCAGCGTTGCGAGATCGCATCGAGGATGCGGTTCAGCGCATCGGCCGCTCCGTCCATCTTTTGCAGCCCCGGCTGACCGCCCAGCGCTCCAGACATCGAACTCGACTGGTCGATCAGGAATAGAAAGCAACCGGGATTGTTTCTGCTGATGTCCGCCGTGTATGGCATCAGGATCACCTCCTGGCATGTTGGTCTTGAAGTAGTGTGATCTCCGCTGGCATTTGTCATCTGCGAACGAAGACGCTGCCCGTGGCAGCAACTTCCGACTATACAGGATGGATGTTAGATAAGCGTGAGAATATCGACGTATTGATGTTAACTCAGTGTGAAATCGCCGCAAATGCTGCTATAATTGCCGTGGCAGCCTCCATTCTGGCACCCTTCTGACCGTCTTTCATGTGCCGGAAAACAGCCCGATAGCGAAGTGAGAGATGGACCGGAACGACGCCCAGGACCGTGAGATGCTGGCCCTCCGAAAGGCCAAGGCCGACATGGAGACGTTGATCGACACCTCTCCGGTGGGCGTCGTGGTCTTCGATGGGAGAACGGGATCGCCGGTCTCCATCAACCGGGAGATGAGAAGGATCGTCGACGTTCTACGCAACCCGGATCAGCCGCCCGAGCAGCTCTTGGGGGTGATGACCGTGGGACGCGCCGACGGCAGAGAGATCTCCCTGGAGGAGATGCCCCTCGCCCAGGCGCTGAGCCCGGGCGAGAAAGTGCGGGCTGAACAGATCGTCCTGCGGGTGCCCGACGGACGCAGCGTCAGAGCGTTGCTCAACGCCACGCCCATCCGATCCGAGGATGGCGAGGTCGAGTCATTCGTGGTGATCCTCCAGGACATGACGCCCTTGGAGGAGCAGGAGCGGCTGCGGGCCGAGTTCTTGGCCATGGTGAGCCACGAGCTGCGCACGCCTCTCGCTTCGGTCAAGGGATCCATCGCGACTCTGTTGGAACCTCCTGCCCCGCTGAATCCCGACGAGATGCGGCAGTTCTTCAATATCATCGACACCCAGACCGACCGGATGCACGTGCTGATCAGTGACCTGCTCGACGTGGCCCGCATCGAAACCGGGACGCTCTCGGTCTTCCCTGCAGCGACGGAGGTGGAATCCATGGTGAGCGAGGCAAGGGATGCCTTCCGCAGCGGCGGCAGCAGGCACACCATCGAGATCGACCTTGCGCCGGACCTTCCCTGGGTAATGGCGGACCAAGCGCGCATGGTCCAGGTGATAAGTAATCTGCTCTCAATCTCAGCCAAGAACTCGCCTGAGTCCACCCCCATTCGGGTGAGCGCCGCCGTGGGAGACGTCCACGTGGTTTTGTCGGTCTCAGACGAAAGTCGGGGCATCCCGGCGGAGAGCCTGCCGCACCTGTTCACCAAGTTCTCTCGGACGGATTCTGGGGACCAGGGAAGTGGAACCAACGTGGGTTTGGCCGTCTGCAAAGGAATCGTGGAGGCCCACGGCGGCCGCATCTGGGCCGAGAGCGACGGGCCGGGATTGGGTGCGCGGTTCACCTTCACTATACCGACATTGGAGGGAGCCAGCCACGTCTCGCCGGTCTTGACCACACCTCCTCCGGCCCGCTCCTCGCGGCGGCGGGCGGCGGCGCAGGTGCGAGTGCTGGCGGTGGACGACGACCCCCAGGCCCTACGGCACGTCCGGGACGCCCTGGTGAAGTCGGACTACACGCCCATTGTGACGACCGCCCCGGAGGAGGCGCTTCGCCTCGTGGCAGAGGAGGCACCCCACCTAGTCCTGCTCGATCTGGCGTTGCCGGGAACGGACGGGATGGAGTTGATGAAGGACATCACGTCGACTTCGGAGGCGCCAGTCATCTTCCTGTCCGACCACAGCCAGGAGCAACTCGTGGCAAGAGCCCTGGATACGGGTGCCGCCGACTACGTGGTCAAGCCATTCTCGCCTGTGGAGCTGGCGGCCCGTATCAGGGCGGCCCTGCGCCGACGCGAGACGCCACAGCCGACGACGCCCTTCGTCCTGGGCGACTTGACCATCGATTACGCCGGACGCCGGGTGACCTTGGCCGGTCGCCCGGTGCGGATGACCGCCATCGAGTATCGGACTCTGACCGAGCTTTCGGCCAACGCCGGGCGCGTGCTCACATACGAGCACCTCCTGAGACGGGTATGGCGACTCGAGGGCGACGCCGACCTCCGTCCTATGCGCACCGCGATGAGCAGTCTGCGCCGCAAGTTGGGCGACGACGCCGAGAACCCGACATACATCTTCACAGAACTTCGCGTCGGCTACCGGATGCCGAAAGGCGAAACGAAGGGACGGGAAGGGGGATGAGCCTATGACCTACGCTTCGGGGATGGTCGGCGGCTGAGCACTCCGCCGGAAACGGGGCATCCCCTAACTTACTTCCTTTGCGCCCGAGCGAACGCCGGCAGGACGCTCCGAACCGCAGTCCGCCACGCAGCGGCTGATTGAAACAGTATCGACACGCCGAAGTGCTCTAAATTGCACAGCGGTTAAATATCAACACGCTACGATCCGGCGCAGATAATACCGCTCGAAAACAAGGACAGTTTTGTTTCGCCATAGACCCGAGGTCCTTCTCGGTGCATCGAGCCTGAAGGAGGTTCGGCATTAAGAAACCGAAACGTCTGAAGCCGCTTGCTCCCGCCGCTCAGCACGGTCAAGGAATCTCATGAGCCAGACTGATCTCGACCGTCGCGTCCACGAGGTGATTTCGGAGTTCGAACTGCTGAGCCCGTTCCTCGCGGGTTATCCCGTCAACCAAGACTTCGACTACTCCCCTCTCTATCCGCTGCTCGGTTACGCCGGCAACAATGTGGGCGACCCGTTCGGATACTCCCGCTACCAGTCGAACACCCACGAAACGGAGCGCGAGGTGGTGCGCACGATGGCTGAGCTGATGCGCCTGCCGGCGGACGAGGCGTGGGGATACGTGACCTCCGGCGGGACCGAGGGCAACATGCACGGCATCTACGTCGGCCGCGAGACGTTGCAGGATCCGGTGGCCTACTTCTCCCAGGACACGCACTACTCCGTCCTAAAGATCCTGCACGTCCTGAACGTGCGCAACGTCATGATCCGCAGCCTGGAGAACGGCGAGATCGACTACGACGACCTGCGGGAGTCGATCCGAATCAACAGGGACAGGCCCGCGCTCGTCGTGGCCAACATCGGCACGACGATGAAGGGGGCGATCGACGACTTGGACCGCATACGCGGCATATTCGAGGAGCTCGCGCTGCCGCGTTCGTACATCCACGCCGATGCGGCGTTGAGCGGGATGATACTGCCCTTCGTCGACGACCCGCAGCCCTTCGGCTTCGACAGCGGGATCGACAGCGTCGCGATATCCGGCCACAAGATGATCGGGTCGCCGCTGCCTTGCGGGGTGGTTGTGACGAAGCGGGAGCACACGGCGCGGATAGGCCGCTCCATCGAGTACGTCGGCGCTCTCGACACGACACTGTTGGGCTCGCGCAGCGCCGTCGCGCCGATGATCATTTGGAATGCCCTGACGAGGCACGGGAGGGAGGGCTTCCGCCGGATCGTGGCGCGGATGCTCGACACCGCCGAATACGCCGTGCAGCGGTTCAACGCCAACGGCATACCGGCATGGCGAGCGAGGAACAGCCCAATCGTCGTCTTCCCGCGCCCTTCGCCCTATGCGCTTTTCCAGTGGTGGCTCGCGCCGCTGGGCGACATCGCCCACCTGATCGCAATGCCGCACGTCACGCGGGAGATGGTCGACCGGGTCGTCGATGACTGCCTGGTGCAATGGCCAGTGGTGGAACCATGACCCGACCTGAAAACGGCGACGATCGGCGGGGCCGCAGGATCATCGTCGTCGCGCCGCCCGGGCCCGACGCGTCGGCGAAGATCGCGGAGGTCCTCGCAGAGGCCGAGATTGTCATCGAGTCGATCGACGATCGCCTTGTGGAAGATCTGGGCGTCATCGCTATTCGGACCAGTGATGACGACGCGGCGCAGCGCGCGCTGCTCGAGGCCGGGATCAGGGCGGTCACGTCGGACGCCGTCGTCTATCCATTGCCGGACCGGCCCGGCGCCCTAGCAGGCGTCGCCCAGCGTTTGGCCAACCACCAATTGAACGTACGAACCATCCACATCGTCCATCGAAAGGGTGGGCGCGCCGTCGTCGCCCTTAAGACCGACGACGACTGGACGGCACGGGCCATCCTCGACGAGCACTCACCGTTCTAGCGGGCGACGGTGCCGTCGACAGGTGGATCTTGCAGGAACGCTAGATCCGCGAAACACAAAAAAAGAACGACATGAACGGGAACGAACGGCCCCTCTTTCCCGATGCTCTCCAAGGGAGAGTGTCCAACGACGACCAAGACGTCGACGAGGCGGAAGGCGGCAGCGCGCCCCCCGGAAACCGGTTAGAACGATTGATCGGAGACCGCATGGGGGAACACGGCATTCTTGTCAACGACCTGCATCGCATCTGCTTCGTTTGGACAGATGCAGGTCACGACGAAATAGCGATTGCAGACTACCACTGAGCGGACAGGAGGTTTGACATGGTTCGCATCCCCTCCGACCGTGAGCCGCACATCCGATCGGCGTGCGAAGATCCGCCCGCGCGTCCAGCGACCAGCGCCAAGTCCCGCGGAATCCGACCTAGTTCGAACCGCAGGTGTACCTGGCCACCCGTGAGGCGATTGCGAACGCGCTGTGCCATCGCGACTATTCCATCGGCGGTGGTTCAGTAGGTATAGCCGTGTACGACGACCGCCTAGAGATCGCGTCCTCTGGTTCCCTGCACTTCGGCTTGACGCCGGAGATGTTGTACGGGCCGCACGAATCTCGTCCATGGAATCCATTGATCGCTCGCACCTTCTATAGGCGCGGGATCATTGAGGAGTGGAGAAGCGGAACGCTCAAGATGGCGGATCTGGCGAATACGGCAGGACTTCCGATGCCGGAGATCGAAGATGAAGGTGGTGCGGTGATTGTGCGGTTCCGGCCCGTAAAACAATCGGGCGCTGCAGGAACAAGCGTCAGCAGCCCTGCCGAACGCCGCGATGCCATCCTCAGTTTCCTGGACAGCGCGGATGACGGGTTGTCGCGTCGTGAAATTCACGCCCTTCTGGGTCCCGGCGTCAGTGAGCGTCAGGTGCGAAGAGAACTGACTGCGCTGAGCAGCAGGGGTCTGATCGCTTCAACAGGCCATGGTCCTTTGACGCGCTGGCTGCGTGCGTCGGGGACAGATAGAGGGCAGAGGGTGGTCAGACATGGGGCAGATAGGGGGCAGACAAGGACGGATGCCAAAGACATTAGATAGTGCACCTTACAGCTTCTTCGGGGTCCGACAAGGATCAGACCGTGGGCAGACATAGGTCAAAGGGGGCACATGCAGAGGCCCCAGACGCGTTGAACGCGTGGTACTTGAACATCTTGTCGCATAGGTCGAAGTGTTCGCCGAACTCGATCTCGATGATTAACTCCGACGAACCGTCGCGCGACCGCGGGGAGGTGCCGTGGAGTCGACTTCGAGAGCTGCCGACGCCGCGTCTGGCGCTTTCCTCCAAGGCGGAACCCATGATCGAGGATCCGGACGCCGCTGCAGCTCGGTCGACAGGACGCGTCGATGGCATTGACGGGGGCGTGGGTTCGAATTTTCCTTCCGGCCTTTTTCTAGAATCAAGGGTTGTGGATGTTGAAACTGGACGTCATGGCTGGTACGAAATATTGCAATAGACGGATCTACCCGGACCTGCCCTTGTCCATGGCAGTCCTCCAAGGTTGGTTCAACGATCAGCACAAGTGCTTCGAGGTGTTCTTGGAGGCTCTCTCCGAAAGACAGCGACAGAGTCTTTTTGACGAAGAGGAAGTCTTCGACTCCGTCAAGGGCATCTACAGGGAAATGTGGTCGACGGGGCAATTCGAGAAGGTAGCGATTCGGGATAAGGGAGTGCACAGGCGTTTTGAACACCTCGTGCCATCGAGCAGGAATCGGAGAGGGTTCCTCTATTGGGCGACTTGCGTGTTCAGAGAAGTCGGCGCGGGCGGTCTGGCCGAGTTTATGGGTCAGCTGAGGACGGTGGAAGAGGCCCATCGGAAATTCAAACCTTGGTTTTACATGGGCGACGGACCGATCAGAGGCTTGAACGCGGCGGATGCTGCCAGAATTCTCGCAGGATACGGATATCTTGAACCTGAAGCGAGGCCCCTGCTCGCGAGAGGAGCCCTGAGAGGAGCGGCAATCTTGCTTGACTGCCAGCCCGCGTCGAGGAGCATCGACCAAGTGGAACTCGAATATGACGAGGAATCCACGCGGATTGCTCTGGAGGAGAAGGCCGCCGAGTACATAGCCGGCTCTGAAGAATTCTCCGGACGGTTCCAGATGGAAAAGGGCGAGAGTTGGTTTTGCGATATGCACAAGGCTCATTGACGGTTTCGGCGGCCTCCAAAGTGCTCAGCGCCGATAGGAATTCGCAGGAAGGCTGGTAGCATGATCGCCGCGCTAACATGTCATAATGATTGTCCATTTCGATGACGCGGGCACCGAAGAGGTCTTCAACGGCAGGGACACCCGAAACGCGCGGCGTGCTTGTCCCGAGGCGATTTGGGGCGTGGCCAGGCGAAAGCTGGATATGTTGGATTCCGTCACGACCATAGGCGAATTCAGTGTTCAAGTCGGCAACTGGTTGGAAAGATTGAGCGGAGACCGGAATGGGCAGCACAGCATTCGCGTCAACGACCAGTATCGCATCTGCTTCGTCTGGACTGACGCAGGACCGGTCGAAGTGGAGATTGCCGACTACCACTGACCACAAAGGAGATTTGACATGGTTCGCATCCCATCCGACCGTGAGCCCACACACCCGGGCGAGACGCTTTTGCACGAGTTTCTAACCCCTCTTGGCATGACGCAGCGCGACTTGGCGACAGCGATCCAGGTGCCTTTCCAGCGTGTCAACGAGGTGGTCCGTGGCAGGCGCGGCTTTACTCCGAGCACTGCGCTGAGACTTTCCAGATTCTTCGGCACCTCCCCTGATTTCTGGATCAATCCGCAACTGCGTTGGGACCTCTACCGTGCCGGACGAGCCGAAGCAGAGCAGATCGACAGCATTCGGCCCCATGAAGTCGTGAATGCCCCGTAGCATGCCTCGGGCATTTGGAGCACTCATCGATCAAGCAGCACGATGCACTGGGCCAGCCGATGCCCGGAGATGGTCTCTGCAGGTTGAAGACGGAAGCGCCAGGCGCGCATTGGGTTTGCCGACTCGGCGATCTGGTGATTTTGGATCTGGTGTCCGATCACGTACGACGAGACGCCATATTACTCAGCCAGGTCGCTTATCTGATAATCGTCGGCGACAGTCCCGGTGACCTAGTCTCTGAGGCTGTCAGCCGGTGCCAAAAACTCGGCCGCGCACGCGCGGTTTCTTCGCGGACAACTGTAATGGCAGGGCAGCTCGCGTCGGTTGAGCGTTGTCTGGGTTCGTCTACTCCCCGACACCTAAGATCAAGGTGGGCTTGGCAGGGTCGCTGGCCTCTGAACCAAAGTTCGAAGACGTTTCTGTGTACCGAACACGTTGGCGACCCGATGGCGGTCGGCGTCTCTCGAATTCCCGTTGCGCGCGGCAGACAGTACTCGGCGAGCATCGGGCTGAGGCGTCCGTCCGGGGCCGCCCTGCAGATTCACCGTCCGGTGTCGAGATCATGAGATGTCAGAATAGATAATGTATTTCTGACGTCAAAGAGAGTAAAAATGTCTAGCATGCCGGAACAGATAATGGAGCGCGCCGAAGAGATGGCGGAAGGCGCGCCGTTGTGTCCGAACGCGTTCCTAGACTTGGGAAAACGAGCGGCCATCGACCAGGCTTTCTCGCGGCTCGCCCGCGCTGGAAGGTTGATGAGGATTTGCCAGGGGATTTATGTGCTTCCCGTCCGGACCCGTTTCGGCGACCGGCCCCCGTCGCTGCAAAAAGTAGTTGACTCATGGACAGTGCTTTTCGAGGAAACGATAGTGCCGTCTGGCGGTTCGGCGGCGAACGCCTTCGGGCTGACGACCCAGGTGCCGGTCAAGCAGGTTTTTCTCACTTCCGGCCCTGACCGGGAGCTTTCGCTGGGCGAATTGAAAGTGACCCTGCGCCACGCTCCGCGTTGGCAGCTGACGGCGCCGCGACGACCGGCCGGCGACGCCGTGCGAGCAATGTCGTGGATCGGACGGGCGGAGGCGCGCGAAGCCCTCGAGAAGATCAGGAAACGACTCTCGCGCGAAGATTTGAGCGAACTGGCCGACAAGCGCGCCGTGATGCCCGACTGGATGGCGGAAACTGTGAGCGAGATGATCGCCCGTGCATGAAACTCGATTCCATCCTCTGTCCCCCCAACGACCACCCCGAAATCCTTGAAGTCGCATCCGCCCGAACAGGTCAACGCGTGCAGCTGCCCGAGAAAGACATATGGGTCGTCGGCACGCTGGACAGGGTCGAAGCCAAGCTGAACATCCTCGTCGAGCGTGGCAGACGCAGCGCTTAGCCTGTGCGTTGGATACTCATCACACTCGTCGTCGGAGTCTTCGTGATCCTAAGTATGCTTGACCTGCTGTGGCCGCTTTACCGATGGCTTGAGAGGCTGTTGATCGCGGTTACCTAGGTATATAGTTCCCCAATCGTTAGCCCCGACATCCTCAAAATCAATCACCCGCACCTGCGCACCCCGTATCCGACCATCAATGTCCCGATACTCCATATTCACACCCTCGACCAACATCCGATGAAACGATTCGTTCTTCACCTACAACGACGTCCCCTGAGGATTCGTCAACTTGCGGAAGGCATCCTCGTGCGCGTTGAACCGAATCCCCGGGTTAAGCCGATCAATGGCATCACGTAACCGTCGTTCGAGGATCACTACACCTAAATCGTCGCGTTCCGTTTGAGTGTAATCGGGCGCTGTATCCGCGCCATTTGCGGATCCCCAACCAACATCCGACAGCCAGCCAAGAGCCAGTTGCTCGACATAATCTTCGTTGATGGTGGTCATGGATCAGTCGCGTATGCGCACCCGAGAATCTTCCGCAATCCAAAGATGACCTTCTGGCGATGATCTGGCCAGCGTATGAATCAAGCGGGAACCCACTTCCATCAGCGTGTCTCGCGTTTGATTGGCTAGACGAAAAACGATGATGCCGGGATAATCCCTTGGCGGATACGCCCTAATGTCGGCGAAGTCGGCATCCTGCGTTACCAAGACGCGGTCTTCAGCAAGACAGGCCGCCAAGACTTCCGGGTCCGAGGCACCGCCCATTCCCTCGTCGAGAACGGTATCCGCGTCATGGCCAGAATCTATGAATAGTTCCTTGAGCTGAAGCGGAAGATTCTCGTCGAGCTTGACACGCAAAGTTCGTACCTATGCACTCAACGGCACAATGCGTTCCTTGGCTAGCTCGGCACCGTAGCGCAACGCCGCCTCGATTGCATCAGCAGAAACCGACGGATAGCTCTCAACGATTTCCTCAACGGTTAATCCGGCAGCGAGGTTGTCGAGGATCACAGATACCATCACACGAGTGCCAGCGATACAGGCCTGACCGTGACAGACGTTCGGATCGACGGATATATGCTCATGCCAACTCAAGATTATTCACCTGCATGGAGATGCTCTTCTGCGCTTCATCTTAACCCAACGATCTTTCGGCTTCTTCGGTTACTGTGGTCTCACCCAACCAAATCCACAACACCAACATTCTCACCAACAATCCAAAGCGCCAAACCCCCGTGCAACGCAGCGAATATCCAAGGCACCGAACGCTCAATTCGAGAAACCTCGTTGTAGTTCTTGCCGCTCCCTCGCACCAACAGATCCCACTCATGCTTGTAGACCGCCGCCGGCAAATGCCCCTCCAACTCGTGAATAACGTCGAATTTTACTCGGTTCAAGTCGGCGTAAGACCCAATCATCGCGTTCCAAACCAGCGATACCGCGGATCCGACCACGGGCACCATCAAAGCGTTCCATCCTAGATCGAAATTCGTGTACAGCAAACCGTACAGCGCCACGATCGCCGCGCTGAGCGTCAGCATGTAACGATTCGAAGCAACCCTTCGCGCACTTACATTCTCCGCTGACTGCACGTAGAGCTTGTACTGCTCCAGCAAGTGCGCGCTGAAAGAGTCACCGTAACTCCCTTCCGAATGATTGAACAGAGGCTTGTCTGGATGTTTCGTCACGACCTTGCCATCTCAGCAACCAGCTTCTTGAGGTTCGTCTGATTCCAAGCGTGAATCACATCGCGCTTGAGTGCTGTTCTAGGTTTCTTGCAAGTCTTCTTCCTACGCCCCTTCAACAAGAAATACGGCGTATCCTCCTCGCGAGCAATCGTGACTTCAGCCGCTACACCGTCGGCATCATCCGTGTGCTCGCCGCAAATCACGATCATGAGATCAACTCGACTAAGGCGGTCACGAACTTCATCCTTCCACTTCCCATCTATCGGTTCCTTCACCGACCACGCGCTGACGTGGAACGCCAACTGAGGGTCCTCCGACTGTGCCAAGAACGAACCGTATATGTCCTTATCGTTGTCATAGTCAAAGCTGATGAACGCGCTCTTAGTGTTTCTCATCCGTACCTCCTTCGTCGACTTTTTGCCAACCGATCTCCATCAGCCAGTCGAGGGTCAACTGTTCAATCTTGCCTTCGGTGATCGTGTTCATGGACTCAAGGCCTCGGATATGTCGACGCCCTTATCCAGTATTTCTTCGATCAACTCCGCGTACCAAACAGTGCCCAAATCAAACCCCGATTTCCTAGTAATGGTCAACTCACCAAGTTGCACTGGCATTTCTTGAAACATCGGTTCACCAGAAAACACACCCAATAGCGCAAACTGTTTTTGCTTATTGGTCATCATTTTCCCATCTTTGATCACCATGTCAACCGGTTTCGAGAGAACTACGCTACCAGACGAACCTGGAAAAAGTTTCGCGTCAATCAGGAATTGCGGTTTTCCCTCAAATCCACTCCTCCATCTGGTCGCGATGATTCCTGACTTGATGATAGGAAAGAGATTGACACGGTCATAAAAACCTTTTGGGTATCCGACCACCAACACGTCGTCTGACGCCTCAACGTCAATGTTGTTTTTGCCGGCAAACATTTGGGGCCCTAAAAAGTATGGTGCAGCGTATTTTTCGCCTGATTTCACTCGATCCGTCAAGATGTCGGAAATCTCGAATAGGGCTACATCGACCGAGTCGTCTGGATGAAACTTAGCGACGTTGGA
The DNA here is from genome assembly GCA_965204425.1 of Dehalococcoidia bacterium. Classification (GTDB taxonomy): domain Bacteria; phylum Chloroflexota; class Dehalococcoidia; order Lucifugimonadales; family Lucifugimonadaceae; genus Bin127. The sequence goes on along the minus strand of OZ241990.1, from coordinate 379,295 downwards.
AATGTCTGTTTCAGACAAAGAGACTTCATCCCAAATCATCCCTTTCGGACCAATGCGACGGAATTTGAATTTGATTTTGATTGGCCTCGTTTCGTTGCCATCAAGTTTTGGTAACAATACGTGGCGGTTTGTTACGAGCGAAATATCGTGCATTGGGACCCACTGTGGTCCCGGTCCGTCCGGAAGGGCTGAACGAGCATAAAAGAACCCTGTCCCCTGGAACTCGAGATCTTGACCTGCGGAATCAGCCGCGGCAGTTTCGATGATCGTAGTTACCGCGTGCAGTCTGTCGTTCAGATCCAAGTTGACCACCTCGTTTGGGATTCATCCAATGTCGTTGTCATCTAATTTGAAATTCCCGATTTTTTCGGAAGGTTTCCTGCGATCAAAACAGGCGACAGCGCATCTCGTCGTTCGGCAAGGTGTTTGGCCTCCTTGACGTCGGCGACGATTTTCCGGTAGATCGGTAGCACGTGATTTTGGAATGCAACCATTACCGTTCCTGGCGGCATAACGGCCCGAATTCGTTTGAAATTCCGCTTACCGATCTCAAGGAACGTAGATCCATTCGGATTATTTGTGATCTCCTCGCCAAAAGTTTCGCACCAGAACAGCATGAACAGATTCGAGACACCGTCGCGCGGTTGCATCGCGATGAACCCTTGGTTAACTGCAACAGGTATTTCGGCAACAGCAAGGTGCCCAATCGATGCGCGAGAAGATAGCAAATCCGTTCCTGGTGGATGCAAACCCGATCCGATTTTTGCTAGTCCAGCGTCAGTGATCTTTCGGTTCGTTTCCAGCAGCACTGGCGAATCAAGCGTCGACAAATCTTTTGGGGTTGCCCACCAATGATTGCCACCTTCCCAGTATTCATCAACCTTCGTGCTAGGAGTAGTACCGCCAAACACCTCGACTAAATCATCCAGAGCCCTACCCCCCCCCTCCGGCACCAACCCCAGTTCCGACTCCACCAGACGATCCGGAAACAGCTCCCAAACCTCATCCGGCAGATACGCTTCCCGACCTTCCATCTTCGCACGCACCGGACCGAAATCCACGAACCAGTCCTTGAACACCGCCCGAGCCATCTCCTCAAGCGTCTCATTCATCCGACGGTTCAACTCGATCTTGTCATCCAACGTCCCAAGAATGTGCGCAATACGGCGTTGTTCGGGGAGGGGAGGAAGCGGCACTGATACGGTTCCGATATCCGCTTTTCGCAACTCAAATCTCGTTACACCATTTGCCCTCGCGTGGAACTGGTGCTCAGCTTCTCGAGCGCTGAGACTGTATAACAAGCACTTGCCGTCGATTTTGTCTGGTTTCGGACGGAGAATCACCAAGTGATAACCGCACACTAAGTCATCAATATCCGCGGAAACATACGCGGGAACACCTATATCGTCGTCTTTCTCCGAATCTTTCGTGATTACTACATCACCCTCGTACAGCGAACACCTCGATATCTCACGCTCTGTGGCCGTAGCGTCCATGAAATCCATGTCGGACCGGATGTATTGGTTGTAATAAACGTCGGTGTAGTTGCACAATCGAACAAGAATTTCACCGGGTTTTGTCTTTTTGTCAACGTTGCTGATGGTGACATCGGCCACGTCGGCAAGTGCTGCATTGTCAACCACTGTCAACTCAGAATCCGCTCAGTTCAACGCCCTGTTCGGCGAATCGCGACCACGGGCTCGACGTGTCCCCGTCTTCTTCGAGGTCATAGGCGGGATCAAAATCCATGTGATCCCCCACCCAGTCTTCCTTGCCAGAGTTCAACTTGACTTGCCGTTGCTTCACGCAACCAGATTTGACGTCGTCGTATCCATCCTCGTAACCCTGAACCACAACCCGCATCTCATCTGGATATTTGCCCAGCAATTCGATCAATTCCTTAACTTTCATCAGATTCTGCCGCCCATATCCATCGCATCAGCCGTTCTCACTTCGTTCGCCGAAGGGATCGAATGTAACTACTTCCGTCGGTTCAAAATGCTTGATGTTGCGAGTCACGACAATCAAGCCATGCTCCAGCGCCGTAGCCGCTATGAGCAGGTCCGCATTGCGGTGCCCTAAGTCGCCGGACAGTCGTCCCCATCGGCGGGCAGTCGCAACATCAACATTGAGAATCCGATCACCGTACCAGGCGAGCACAGAGTCCAGCCAGACGGACAGATCCCTCGCAAACGACGGATCGCGGCGTTGCTGCTGAACGATGCCACGTTCCACTTCTCCAATCGTCACGACGCTCAGGTACAGGTCTGTAGTCCGCTGTGTTTCAAGCCAACGCACCGCCTGAGGGTGTCGTTCCCGCCTCCGTAGCGCCGATAACACGTCGGTGTCGATCAAGAACATCAAAGCGCCAGCGTGCGATCCGATAGCGGCATACGCTCGAACTCGAGGTCGTCCTGCGGAATTTCCAGCAACAACTCCCCTAACGTGGGCGCGTTCACTTTCTCCAATCGGCACAGGCGCTCATATTCTTCCACCGACAGCACGACCACAGCGGGTTTGCCGCGGCGCGTCACACTCTGAGGAGAGCCTGCGAGAGCGGCATCCACGACCGCGCTGAAGCGGTTCTTCGCATCTTGCAATTGCCAGTTAGTCATCGCAACTTCATGAATCTGTCTAGGTTGTCTGGCTAGATTTTATCATGGCAGCACAATTCGACGCCGTTGCGAACATCGGTCAGCGACAGCTTCAAAACCCCAGCCGGGCCAGATTCCTCTCTGTCTCCTCATCCAGCCGTCGTGCCTCCTCCGACTGCTCCCGCCAAAGCGAAGTCAATCCCCCCATCTTCTCTTGAAACGGCTCTCCATCATCTTCCGCCGCCTCAACTCACACATACCGCCCCGGCGTCAAAACATGACCATGCATCCGCACCTCCTCAAGCGATGACGACTTGCAGAAACCAGAAACATCCTCAAAACCACCGTCATTCCCGCCAACGCCCACGTCATTCCAGCGCACGCGGGAATCCAGAGAGGCAAAAGAGGGAGGGGCAAGATCCTCCTTACTCCGCCAAGCACGGTACGTATCCGTGATTCGCTGGATGTCATCACCACTCGACTCATGATGCGTCCGATCAACCATCGTCCCCATCTTCCGAGCATCGATGAACAGAATCTCCCCGCGCCGATTCCGCGCCAAGAACCAAAGGCAAGCCGGTATCTGCGTCGAGTAGAAAAGTAGACCCGGCAACGCAATCATGCAATCGACCAAATCACTCTCAATCAAGTTCCTCCCTATCTCACCCTCATTCGACTGATTCGAAGACATCGACCCGTTAGCCAGCACAATCCCCGCAACACCCCTTGGCGAAAGGTGACAGACCATGTGCTGCACCCAAGCAAAGTTCGCATTCCCACGAGGCGGCGTCCCATACCGCCACCGATAATCATCAACCAGCAACTCCCCACCCCAATCCGAAACATTGAACGGGGGATTGGCCAGAACGTAGTCCGCACGCGAATCGGGATGACGATCGTTGTGGAAAGTGTCGCCTTGTTCGATATTGCCCTCGATGCCCCTGATCGCCAAATTCATCTTCGCCAACCGCCAAGTCGTGTAGTTCAACTGCTGACCGAATATCGAAATGTCGGCTTGAGCTTTTCCGCCGTTCCCATTACCCGTCGTATGCTCGTCGATGCGCCATCGCTAGACGGTTCCGCGTGGCGCCGGAAGGAACACGTGCGGGACTTTCAATCGTCGTTGGCGACGCTTACGTGGTGGGCAACGACTGGTAGCGCTCGACCCGTATTCGGTCTTCGTCCTTTCGCGCTTGAGCGAGGTCGTATGCGGTCTGACGGTTCAACCAGAAGTCTGCGCTGGACCATCCGGCCTTCTCGAGGCGGATGGCCATGTCGGGCGAGATAGCCGCGTGGCCGTTCAACACCCGCGAAAGGGTGTGGCGGGCGACACCGAGAACGTCCGCCGCCTCGGTGACGCTGAGGCTGAGAGGGTCCAAGCAGTTCTCCCTGACGCTGCGACCCGGATGGGGCGGATTCTTCATAGGCATGGTGTCTCTCCTGATCAGTGGTAATCGACGAGGTCTACGTCGTGAACGTCGCTGGCTTCAAACCTGAAGGTGATCCGCCAATTGCCGGTGATCGAAATGCTCCATGATCCTCTTCGATCTCCTCTCAGCGGATGCAGTCTGTATCCCGGCAGATCGAGATCGCTCGGTTTGGCGGCGGCGTCCAGGTCCGCCAAGGCGAGAGTGACGCGGTTCAACTGGTCGGCGGCTGTCCTGCTGGGGTCGTCTCGCTGATAAAGCCGCCTCAACCCTCGATGGCGAAACGAACGGATCATGCGCTGATTATACCGCGTGCCGGTACAGTTATCAACGTGATTGGTGGCGAGGACCTGACCGGCGCAGAATCACCTCGGCTGTCAACAAGGCAGTTCAGCTCCGAAAGCTCTAGCAACTGGTGGACATCGCTGTGGGGCCCAAGATTGCCCGGTACAACCACGCATTTTTGGATCGATTTGCAACTTCGCTGGGACCTCTACCATGCCGGACGCGCCGAGGCGGAGCAGATCGAAAGCATTCGGCCCCATGAAGTCGTCAACACCCGTTAGCGCGTCTCGGGTTTCAGACATCAACTCGTTCGGCATGCAGAATGCGCCGGGCGAACCAATGCCTCCGAAGGAACAGGTGGTTCATTCGGACCCTCAGGCCAGGACGACGATGGTCCGGAATCAAAAAAAGAACCACATACAACGGTGCGAAACGGCCAATCCGGCTCGTTTCATCGGTCCGCAAACGCGAAAAACACCATATATGGCGTGGCAGTTCACGTCGCCTCATGAGTGGCGACGTGAACTGAATCTGCGATCCGACGACTTGCATCGTGCGGCTACATCCTCCTAGAACAGTCTGGGCGTCTGCTCCTCCTGCGCCGTTTGCTGCCGCCGGTTGCGACCGCGGGTCGGTGGGGTCGGCCGCTCGTACGCGGGATGCTTGGGCGTCTCCTCCCATCGGGCCCTCGCTCTTTCGGTCACCGCAGCCACCTCCTGCGCCAGCATCGTCAGGTCGGCGTCGTCGAAGGCCTCGATGTGCGGGTCCGACGAGGGCTGCTGCACCCCGACGGTGCCCCGTCGCCCCTTGATCGATACGACGACTTTCAGATCCTCCGCTGCGTCGACCGGCACCTCGGCGCCGGTGGTTTCCCCGGCGTCGTCCGGGCTCTTTGCCGGTTCATCGTCCGGTCGCTGCTCATCGCCGTCGGTTATGACGGATCGGGTTGTCGCCGTTTCGTTCTCGTCCGGCATCGATCTTCTCCTTTCCTTGGATCGTCCTCCAGCCGCGTCCACGCGCGCAGCCGGTCAAGCCGCCAATCTCGACGCCTCTCTTGTGATTTCGCCGATGGTCTTCGGCTCCCAGCAGAGGTCGCGCTCGATAGCGGGGACTCCGCCGAACACCGTCGTCTGCGCGAGCTCTTCGAGCCCGAAGTAGCCCCACTCCGTGTCGAAACCCTCGACGAGGCCGAAGCAGAGGCCGGTCTCGGCCTCCCACTCCGTCACGTACCAGGTCCAGCTGCTGAAGGGGCTGAACAGCTTCACCCGCGCGACGACTTCGTCGACGTTCCGGCTGGTGCCGAGGGCGGGTATCTTCTCCCCGATCTCCTCGGTCATCAGCTCGTGCCCGCGCAGCCCGCCGAGGCTGTCGCGCCATGCGGTCGTGTTCTTCTTTTCGTCAGGCATGTTCTCTCCTTTTTCGTTTCTCGTAAGTTGGGATCACGTGCGCCTTTCTCCGGGGCCAGCGCCCCGCGGCGCGTCGGCTACGTACGGTTTTCAGGATCGAAGTCGGCCCCGATCAGCCGCTCGACGACTTCGGGAGTGACGTAGGCGGGGCTGAGCGTCCCCTGGTCCATGTCCAGGTAGAGGCTCAGGTAGGGGCATGTCCCCGCAACCATGCGGCGCACCACCTGCAGGACCAGCGAAGCCATCGTCTGGTTGATGGTCGGGTCCTGGTCGACGAGGTCGAGCGCCGCCGCGCAGTCCACGTCCGGCGGACGCGTCGACACGGCGGTCAGCAGGTCGGGCCGTTGCAGATTCGGCGCGGGAGCCAGATGGCAGGTCTCCCCGGTGAAGGGAGGTTCCTCCAGGGTCAATCTCTCGGCGACGTTGCCGACGAGGACCTGCCCCCAGTTGTCGTCGTTGCCCGCGTCGATCAGCCAGCGTCGCGGGTCGCCCGGCAGGCACTCGGCCATCGCCCTGCGCGCGGCGGCGTTGTCGACGCATCCGACGACGAGGCTGTCGCCGTACGCGGGCAGGCCCGGGTAGCCGTGCCCGTGGGCCCGGAAGTCTTGGTCGTACTCCCGGAAGGGGTGGACCGAGTAGCCGACCGGACGCCCGTAGGCTTTCGCCAGCCGGTCGGCCAGCGCCTTGCTTTTGAACTGCCCCACGTCTTCCGTGTAGAAGTTCTGGCGCAGCAGGTTGCGCGGTTCCACCCGGTCGTGGTCGACCAGGACTATCGTGGCCTCTCTGCCCTGGAAGAGTCTGCACAGGCCCTCGGCGACGAAGCCGCCGGTTCCGCCGCAGCCGACCACGGTTATCCAGGGGTCGTCCAGCAGGAACGCGTTGTCCAGGTGATAGGGCATACTGAGTCACCTCCTTGTTTCTGGTTGCCTTTCTCGTGCCGGATCCGGCTTTTCGGCGATCAGCCGGACGCCCGGCGGCGGTCCGTCGAACACCTGCGCCCACTCCGCCGGGGCGAAGTGTCCGTAGACGCCGACCCGGAGGCTCAGTTCCGGTTCGGCGGCGTCGAGGCGTCCGGCGACGCCGTAGATGCGGAAGCCCTGCTCGTCCTCGTCGTCGGTCTTCGAGAAGAAGGCGGGGAAGGTTCCGTGCGAGTGGAACTCGGCCGCGACTCCCGGTAGCGGCTCGTACTCGAGGGACGAAGCCGTCCCGTTCTGCGGAGGAACCGCAAGGCGGTAGGCGACGCCGTCCCAGCGCACGGCGAAGAACCGCTCCGTGCGCGGGGCGTCCAGGAACCAGCGCAGGCCGGCCTCGAAGAGGCGCGCCGGGATCGGGCCGTGGACGAGTTCCACCTTTTCCTCGACGGGAGCGAGTCCCCGCACCTCGCACGGGGCGATCAGCACCCGTGCGGTGAGGTCCGCGCTCTCGGACTGGACGTGCAGGCCGCCCGATCCGAGCACGTAGTCGTAGCCGATCCCTTGAGCGCCGGAGAGTCCGACGGGGTGGTTGACCAGGTGCCCCACCGGTCTGGGCAGGTCGGCGGCGGCGAGCCCGTCACCAGCGGCGGCCCGGTCTCCCCTCCGAGACCGCGATCGCGTGGGCCACGGTGCACTGGGGGACGAGGTCATCCGTCGGGTACTCTTTCTTTCCATCTATCTCCTCCCACAGCGCCAGCAGGTCGTCGGGGTGCTTCTTCGAGCGGTCCTTCGAATCTCCCGTGAGGGAGAAGAAGGACCGGAAGAACGACTCTGGGATCTCTTCCGTTGCGTCTGGGAACTTGTGGCTTCCCGGGCAGACCCGTCCGTCGCCGAAGACGTTGAAGGCGGGCATGCGGTAGAGCGTCTGCTCAGGGTCGACGGGTCTTCTTCGCGCTGCGTAGACCCATGGAGCGCGGCCCGGCGAGCAGACGAACACCAGCCCAGGCATGGGTAGGCGGAGCCGCGCGGGCGGCTCGAACGCCTTCCGCTGCAAGGCGACGGGCCAGACCTGCGGAGGTCTCCAAAGGCCGACCGTCATCCCGGTCTCCCCCTGCCCCCACCAGAGGGCGTTCTCCGGGAGCAGCCCCGAGGAGAAGCCGATGTGCCGGGTGAACACGTTGGCGATCTCGTCGGCGGAGACGGTCCTGACCCAGTCGGCCTCGCGTTCGAACCCCCGCAGCAGGATCGTCTCCCCGTAGACTTCCAGCTGCACCTTCAAGGCGTCTCTGGGCGCGTCCGACGCGCCCGGCAGGGACCACTCGGTCCTGTCGGCGTCACTGTTCATGGCCATTTTCCTCCTTTTCGTGTTCGTGTCCGCGTTCGTTTGCGGGCAGCCGGGGCAGGACGAAGTCCAGCACTTCGGCGAAGCGTCCGGGCAGGTCCTCCTCCAGCCAATCGGCCATCCGGCCCGCCGAGTCCATGCAGGATCTCGCCCTGCGCCACTCCGCAGCGCCCTCGGCGATGACGTCGTCCTCCCAAGGGTCGGAAAAGCCGTCGTACCAGCCGTCGTCGTAGCTGTGGTCGAGGAAGAAGTTGCCGGTCTCGGCGAAGACCCAGCTGCAGGCGAGCGCAGCACCCTCGAACCGAGTCCCTTCGACCGCGTTCCTCAAGTCGTCGATGGGCACGCCGTCCCGAGGGATCCTCAGCAGCGTCTCCTGCGGTATGCGCTCCGCGGCCGACTCCAGCCAGGCCGTGCGGATCTCGTCCGCGCCGCAGAGGAGGGCTTCACGGGGCTTTACCAGCAGGGCGAGCGCCGAGATCCCGTCGCGGCAGCAGTCCCAAAGCTCGTGGAGGGCGTCGTATCCGAATCCCATCAGGTCGAAGGGGATGCCCCGCCTGAGCCAGGACCACGGAGGTTCGTCCGGATCGGAATCGATCCAGTACTCCATGAAGGGCGCGTAGAGCGGGAAGTGGCGCTCCGCGAAGAGGTCGGCGAACCGCTCCACCCTCGTGCGCACGGCGGGCGCCGACAGCACTTCCTCCGCCTCCTCGGGGAAGAGGCGGCGCACCAGCCCGGCGAACCACGCGTAGTCGTCGGCGTGCCCGACGATGACGACCAGCTCGCGCAGCGACGGCGGACGCCGCAGGAGCTTCTCTGAGAGGCCGCTCAGGAGCGGCGGCTGCGCAGCTTCCACCGCATCGCCTCTGCGAGTCGTCCCGTGGCCGAGGCGTGGTCCTGCGCCTGGACGCAGGCCGCCTCCACCTCCGGCTGCCGTGCGGCCGCGGCGTCCAGGTCGAGGGTGCCGTCGGGCCGCTCGAGCTCCGCCGCGAGCTCGACGATGCGCAGGTCCGCCGGCGGAACGGCCGCCAGCAGACCGGCCAGTTCGTCGTTGTTCATTCGACGCCCTCCTCTATCTCCGGGCGCGGGTGCGAGCACCCTTGGTGCCCACCCTGCGCTCGAACTCGTAGATGGTGTCGAAGCCCCTGATCGTCTCCTTGACCGAGGCGTTGGCGATCTCGCCGTAGAAGTCGGCCAGAGTGGACTTCACCTGGTCGACGCTCATCTCGGGATCGGGGTCCGGGAACTCCCGGTCGTCGTACACGAAGATCCTTGCCATCGTGCTTCTCCTTCGCGTTCAGCGTTCGTTTTCGTGCGGGGAGGGACGCCGCCGATGAAGCGGCGTATTCTCCCCGTGGCGCGCGGTCTAGCGTCCCGCACCGACCAGCTCTCTTTCCCGCTCCACCGCCCATTCGAACATCGAGAGGCTGGCGGGTCGGGGTTTCCTGCGGCGGCGCTTCGTCTCGACCGGCTCGTCCATGAACTCCGCCCAGGAGAACAGCGACTGCACCGCCTCGACGGGTTCGTCTTGGCGACCGTCGACGTCCGGGCGCGTTCGCCCGTCGGTCTGAACGACCTCCACCGTCGGTTCGGCGATGAACGGTGCGTGGCGACCGTCGGGTTGATGGCCGTTTCCGCCGACCGCAACGGTTTCAGGCTCGGTCTCGACAGTCTTCCAAGCTGCGTCCACCAGCAGCTCCTCGGCCTCGCCCTCGGCGGCTCTGGCCATGGCGAAGACCTCTTCGATGGTCTCCGCGCCGTCCTCCTCGCCGTCGACGATCCGCTTGGCCAGCGCCATCATCAGGTCGTCGCCGTCGTCGCCGAAGGCCGCGAGGCCTTCCTTGGGAAGCTCCCCCTCGACGGCGAGCGAGCTCTGGAGCTTCTGCGCCACCAGCTTCAGGGCGTCGGCCTGCAGCGTGTTCCGGTAGGCCATGAAGACCACCTTCACGGACCGCGTCTGACCGATCCGCCACGAGCGTCTCGAGGCCTGCCGCATGACGTAGACCGAGTAGTCGGTCTCGTACCAGCAGATCGTCGGAAAGTCGATCAGGTCGAGCCCCGTCTGCACCAGCCTGGGGTGGCAGATCAGGACGTCGATCCCCTGATCGTCCTTCTCGGCGACCCACTTCTCCCTGCGGTCCGGAGCGACGGCCCCGGCCTTCATCACCGCGGCCCGGAAGCCGTGGCGCTCGAGCATCTCCCGCATCCGGACGGTGATGTCGCGGGTGCCGGTGTGCGTGGCGTAGACCAGCACGCGCCGCCCCGCCAGACGCTCGGCGGCGACGAGGTCCACGAGCGCCTTCTCCTTCGGGTAGAGCCGATCCTCCGAGAGCGGCGGGACCTGCGCAAGCACGTCCCCGGTGTCGGGATCGAACGCCGTCTCGCCCCTGGTGCATCCGTCGGGGTACGCCAGCAGCGTCTGCAGGTAGGTGGCGAGCAGCCTCTTCGATCCCTGCTGGAGCGCCTTCTTGAGCGCCTTCTTCAGCTCCTCGAACACGTGGCCGTAGGCGCTGCGCTGCGAGAAGCCCGTTGCGTCCTCCCGCGAGTCCATCGAGGACAGCAGGATCTGCTCGTCGTAGCCGGGCAGCCCCGACGCGACGTCCGAGAGGCGCAGGAACACCGTGTTCCCGATGATGTGGAACAGCGCCGAGGGCACCAGCCCCGGCCGCTCCCTCACCACCTTCCGGTAGCTACGCCGACGGCTGACCCGCCCGTCCTCGACGGCCTCGTCGTCGGGCTTGCCGATCGAGTGCTCCTCGAAGCCGTAGCGCTGCACCCAGCGGCGCTCGTCGGACCGTGCGAACTCGTCCCTGATCTCCGGGCTGAACCTGTAGAGGAGGTGGAACAGCGTCGAACTGTACCCTCCCATCAGCGTGCCGGAGAGGCTGAGCGACTTTCCGCAGACGTCGGCGAGGACGCCCGCGGCGACTCCCTGCGCCGATCCCCTGCCCTTGTACTCGTGCACCTCGTCGCCGATCAGCAGGTCGAAGAAGCCCTTCATCCTGTGCTTGACGTACTCGGCGAGCGGATAGCGCCTGGGGCCCGAGTTGTCGGCCTGCCACAGGCCGGAGCCGCATCTCGCGCAGACGCGTCTGCGCCGCGACAGCTCTTTGCGGGTCAGGGGAACTCCGTCCTTGTCCACGACCTGGGCGGAGCACGTCGGGCAGGTCGGCAGGCGCACCGGTTCGCCCGTGTCCTCGTCGCGCACGAGGCGTCCGTTCGCCACGGCCCATCGGTCGACGACCGCGGGCTTCCAGCGGTACGAGAGCTTGGCGCGCTCGCGCGACATCACCGCGAAGAGGGGCCCGGCGCCGGTCGAGAGCCGGAGCCGCTCGAGGTCGGTGATCGACTTGACGACCGACGCGCGTGCGAACGGCACCGTCTCCTCGACCTCCCGCTTCCACTTGTTGACGAGGTGCGGCGGGCAGAGCACGAGCACGCGTTCGAAACCCGCCGTGCGAGCCGCGGCGGCCGCGATGAAGGTCTTGCCGGTGCCCATCTCGCCGACCACGGTGGTGCCGCGCCTCGCCTCCAGCGAGAGCGCCGCGCCGCGGATCGCGTCCGCCTGCGCCCCGAGGGGCGTCCTCAGCAGCCGCGGAAGGCCGCGGCCGTTCTCGGAGGGACGGTAGAGCGGCGGGTACGATTCCACGACCCGCCGCGCTATCGCGTCCCTGTAGGTGTCGATGAACTCTCCGAGATCCATCTCTTCCTCCTTTCCCGGCCCTCAGGCCGCTATGTCCTCGATCGCGCCGCTACCGAGGTCGAGCGCGACCACCGTCGTCTCGAGCTGCTCGCGGTAGACCTCCTTCTCGGGCCGGTCCTCCGCGAGCGTCATCTGCTTGGACGTGCGCCCCTTCACCAGGACGCGGCGGTCGTCCGAATCGAGCACCAGGTTGTCCAGGAACCCGGCGGCGACCAGCATCGCCATGTGGCCCCTGCGGAGCGGCATCAGCGGTCGTTCCCGCCGGTCCTCGGCGGGCCAGAGCGAGTCGGTGACGTCCGGGTTCGTCCAGAGCCCCGAGCGGCGCGCCTCGGAAGCCGCCGCCGCCGGATCCACCGTGCGGGTGGCGAACAGCACGTCGCCCGCCGGAGCCGCGGGGGCACGGAACTCCGGATAGCGTGACGGTGCGAGCGTCTCCGGTTCGCCCGACGACCATTCCAGCACCTGACGTTCGGCGCCCGCGTCGGCGAACGGCTCCGGCTTTCGGCGGGCGATCAGCACCACCTGGTCGAAGACCTCGCGCTCGGGGTCGGGGAACGACCGGCAGGTCATCCGCCAGTAGTGCGAGGAGAGGTATCTCGCCGACACCGCCAGGCGCCGCCTCGGAACCACGAAGACGAGCAGCCCGCCGTCCGCGAGGTATCGCGTGCACTGCGTCAGGAACGCGTGCTCGACCCTCCGCTTGTCGTCGGAGTCCCAGTCGTAGGGCGGGTTGAGGTAGCAGAGCCCGAAGGCCCCGTTGGCCATCGACACCCGGAACAGGTCGGAGGCCAGGACGTGGTCCAGCCGCTTCTCGGCCTCCTCCGCCCTCTCGCCGTGCAGCTCGACCCCGTAGGTCTCGACCGGCACCCTGGACGTCTCCCGGAGCCGCTCGGCGAGCCGCTCCGCCGCCAGACCCTCGCCGCAGCAGGGGTCCAGCAGCCGGAGCGTCCCGGTTCCGCGCCGGCCGTGGCCGGCGTCCGCGCGGATCAGGTCCGCGACCATCTCCACCACCCTCAGCGGGGCGGGGTAGTATCCTCCTTTGGCCTGCGCGGCAAGCCTCATGGCGGGTCTCCTTTCTTCTCGCCGTCGTCGTTCGTCGCGGGAACGCCGCCCCCGCCGACAGCTTCGGGGGCGCGTCGGCGCGGAGGTCCGAAGGCGAACTTCCGCGTCATCCCTCCTCCGCGCGCTCATCGGGCAGCGTCAGCCTCCCCGACGCGACCGCGTGCGACAGGTCGTCTCGGAGCCTGTCGGCGTTCGGCGCGCACCTGTAGGCGGAGAGGCCCTCCGATTCCAGCGGCGTGATCTCGCCGTTCGCCAGCCCCCGGTCCCACAGCCATTCCGACCACGACCCGTGGAGCGGCAGCGGGCAGCGCCGGTCGAGGAACCGACGGTGCAGCGCGGGGGCGTCGTCGCCCTCGCGGGCCAGCAGCAGGAACGAGTCCCGCTCGAAGCCCAGCTCCGCGGTCTTCGTGTAGACCAGCGCGTGCCATCCGCCCGACATGGGCAGCTTCGCTATCCTGGTCGTCCACGTCCCGACCGTCTCGTGCGGGACGGCGCACCTGCGGTAGCCGCCCGAAAGCGCCTCGCCGTCTGCTCCCCTGATCACGTGCGCCTCGTCGGGCGGCTGCTTGAGCAGCGAAGCCCAGATCGCCTTCAGCGCCGTCTGCGACCCCACCATCGAGAGGAACCACAGCGTGTCGTCCCTCGCGTCTCTTGCGAACGCGTCCGCGGTCGCGGAGAATCCCCCGGCCGTCACCGTCCACAGCTCGTCGGCGCGCGCGGCGGTTTCCGTCTCGCCCATCGACGCCTCCTTTCTTCGAGTTCCGTAGTCCGGCGCGGGCTCGAGGCCCGCGTGGCGCCCGTCGGACGTGCCGCCGGGTCGTGCGGACCGCGCCCCGCCTAGAACGGGGACGCCGCATCGTTCGTCGCGTGGCCGCGGGCATGGCCGTTGCCGTTCCTCGAATCGAGGAACACCACCTCGGAGGCGTGCACCTCCGCCTTGTGCCTGACCTGGCCGTCGGAGCCTTCCCAGGTGCTGTATCCGAGCCGCCCGGCGACGTAGACCCGGTCGCCCTTTCCCAGGTACCTGCCCACCGCGTCGGCCTGCCCGGCCCAGCACACCACCGTGTGCCAGTCCGTCTCCGGATCGCCGTCCCTCACCCGGCGTTCCGTCGCCAGCCGCAGGTTCGCGACTGACGTGCCGCCGTTGGTCGTCCTCACGTCCGGGTCCGCGCCCAGACGTCCCAGAAGCTCGATCTTGTTCACCGTCCTCGACATCTCTGTCTCCTTCGTGTCTGTTTCGTGTCGCGGCGTCGAAGCCGCGTTCGTGTTTTTCGTCGCGGGTCTCTCCCGTCTCCGGGACGTCCCCGTCGAAGCGCCCCGCTTCGGAGGCGACCGGCGGAGCCCGTCTAGGTCACGCGCACGTGCTCGGAGACGGTCTCCGTAACGATGCGGCTCCGGGCGTCCGGATCCAGCATCTCGTTGAGCCTCCGATGGTCGACCGAGAACCTCCTCGTCGACACCAGGCTCACCTTGCGCCCGTCGAGCGTCGCCTTCCTGTCCCCGCGCCCGCGCATCCACGCCTTGAGCGTGTCCAGAGCGGACCGGCGGGCGTCGTCAGGCTTCTTCAGAGCGGTCCGCGCCCCGTCGTACGACGCGATCGCCTCGCGGGCGTCGGCGTCCGTGACGGGGCGTGGATCGGCGCCTTCGGCATCCCCCGCCCCCTGCGACGCCTCGCCGGGCAGGCAGGCCGTCAGCCAGGGGCAGCGGCGGCAGCGCCAGTCGCCGGCGCCGAAGTCTCTGTCCGGCGGCGCGTCGGGATCCGGCCCGTTGAGGACCAGATGCCTTCCCAGCTCCGCCACCCGTTCGCAGGCGTCCCGAAAGGCGCGCGCGACGCGGTTGGCCGGGATCACCTCGAAGTCCCAGCGGCGGGATCCGGTGTCCATGGTCGCGATCACCGCGTCGCGCGCCTCGCCGAAGGTCCCGTAGGTGTAGAAGGCCGCCTGCGCGACCGATTCGGGGTGGCTGCGCTCCGCCCCGAGCGTCTTCCATCTCCGGAAGGCGTCGGGGCCGCGGGTCTTGACCTCGACGATCGTCTCGCCGCCGAGGCGACGCACCTCCGGCGCGTCGCCGAACAGGAGCCGTCCCACCCGCGTCGCCTCCGCGGAGGCGGGATCGGGCGGAAGCGGCATCCGTCCGACGGCGTCGGGATGGCCGACCACCCGGACGTTGGTCGCGGCTTTGACGGAGACCTCCGACGGCGCCTCCGGATCGGCGGGAGTGACCTCCCAGCCCGCGCGCGCCATCGCGCGCATCACCACCGGCTCGAGCGCGGCTCCCGACTCCATGACGGTGAGCGCCGCTTCGTCCGCCGGATCCGTGGCTCCGCGTCCGGTCGCCGCGTACCACAGCGCCCTGCGGCAGCCGGCCGCGGCCGACGCCCGGACCTCCAGGTCCCCGTCCCCTGTCAGCGTCGCCGACGGTCTGGAGTAGACGTCGGGGCGCTCCTGCGTCGCGTTCATCGCTTCTCGTCTCCTTTCTCCTGGTTCTCGTCGTCGGCGCTCCCTCCGGCCTCCGCGGCCTCGACGCAGATCCGGAGCACGTGGGCGATCCCGTCGCCCAGCCCGTGCACCATCACCGCGCCCGCGCCGCCGATCCGGTTCGGGAACGGCTGCATCTCCGAGATGCCCTGGCACTCGGAGACGATCTCCCGCGCCGGCGCCCCGCTCCGGAGCGCCAGCGTCGCCAGCCGGCACGCGAGCTCGGCCACGCCGTGCTCGAAGCTGCCGGCCTTGCCCATCCTTCCGAACACCTCGACGGGGGAGCCGGTCCGGTCTTTGGAGACCGTCACGAAGAGCTCACCGCGCTCGGTGTTGAGCCGCGTCGTGACGCCTTCGAGCACGTCGGGGCGACGCGGCGGCGAGGTCGTCGGCATTCGTCCGTCTCCTTTCCGTAGCCGCCGGTGGCGGCGCGGCGCCGCCGGATCACTCCGCCCTCATCTGCCGCACCTTGGCGTACGCGGCGTCGACCAGCTCCTCCAGTTCCCGAGCCGCAAGCTCCTCGAGGTCGCGTCCCGTCCGGGCGCGCACCGCTGCTCGCACGGCGGCCTCGTCGAAACCCTGCTCGTCGCCGAGGTCCAGCAACCGTCCTCTCAGCCTGTCGAGGTCCGCCCGCGACGAACGGGTCCTCGGACCGGTTTGAGACGAAGAGCCGGCGTGCGGCCCGCCCTGCGGCCCGTAGAGGCCGTTGCCGAAACGGTCGCCGAAGCTGCGCAGAGCGCGTTTCATGCCGTCGGTGACCGCTCCTTTGCACGCGGTCTCGTGGCCATCCGCCGACTCGTCCGCGACGGCGTGGAAGCCGACGTCGGTGCGCGGCGGCGCTCCGGGCACCGTCACCCGGACCGGGGCGCTGTAGGCGCGGATCGTCTTCAGCTCGCCGGTCTCGTCGTCGACCGTCTCCATTTCTCTGAGCGCGACTTCGCCGACGACCTCGTACCCCCAGCCGCCGTGGCCGAAGATGCGGTTCGCCTCGGCGATGGCCACGTAGCCCTCGATGTAATCGTAGGTCCGGCCGCCGCGCCCTCTGCGCCGCGACACCAGACCCGGGTCGATGGAGCCTTGCAGCTCCAGGACCGTCGCCGGCGGGAGGGTGTCCCACACCAGCGCGTCCGAGGACGCGGCGGCGGGTTCCGTCCGGGCGTGCCCGTTCCTGTAGGCGGCGGGGGTGACGGCCCCGTTGGAGGCCGCGCTTCCGCGGGCGTGTCCATTGTTCGCCATGGTTGTTTCTCCTTCGTTTTCGCTTGCATGTCTGCAATGTCGGTTGCGGACGATCCGTCGTCCGTGAGGCGGCGAGCCCCGCCGAGGGACGCGCCGAAAACCCGCTCCTCGAAAGGAGCGGGATGATGAGCGGCTGAGCGGCGCACGTCCCGCGCGCCGCTAGTTACGCCCGCGTCGTTCGAGCGTGCCGCTTCCGGGCCGCGGCCCGGCGCAGCAGCCTCGTGAAGGACGCGCTCCCGCCGCGGAGCCGGGCCAGATCCCCGACGTCGCCGATCCCCTCGGGGAGATCGACGACCGCCGCCCTGTCTCCGAGCAGGTCTTCGAGACGCTGTGCCGCCTCGCGGCCCGCGTCGTCGGCGTCGAACGCCGCGAACACCCGCGACACGCCGCGGAGCGCCTTCGCGATCCGGTCGACGCCCTGGGTGCCGAGAGCAGCGCAGGCTGGGAATCTCCAGGCCGCCAGCGCCAGCCAGTCGACCAGCCCCTCGGCGACGACGACGCTTGGCGGCGTCGCGCCGAGGCGCCCGAGCCCCAGCACGGGTTTCGGACCGGGCAGGGCCTGGAACCGCGGCTTGGCCGCCGGGTCGATGGCCCGCCCCGCGAGCCATCCGACCCGGCCCAAGAAGTCGGTCTCGGGGACGACGACCATCCCGGCGAACCGTTCGGCGCCGTCCGCGACGAACAGTCCCGAGGCGGCGATCCTGCCATCCGTGAATCCGGCGGTTCGAAGCGCCTCGCGCAGGCCGCCGCCGGGGGCGAAGCCGCTCCCGATCCGGAGCGCCGCCCGCGGCTCGATCCCCCTCGAGGCGATGTAGCTTTTGGCACGGGCGTTGCGTCGAAGCGCGCCGACGTAGAAGCGCGCCGCCGACGTCAGCAGCGGCGGATCGCGAGGAGGGGGAGGCGGAGTCCTGGGACGCCGTCTCCCGGCGGGCCTGCCGGCCCCGGGCGAGGCCCTCGGCGAACCCGGCGCGCGCCGATGCGATCTTCCGCCGAGGAGCGTGAGCGCCTCCGGCAGGCCGATGCCGTCGCGTCTCTGCACGAAGTCCAGGACATCGCCACCGGCCCCGCAGCCGAAGCAGTACCAGCGCTCCGTGTCGGCGTATACGGTGAAGCTGCCCTCCCGCTCCTCGTGGAACGGGCACAGCCCCTGCCGCACCCGGCGGCCCTCGCCGCCCAGGCGCACGCCTGACGCTTCGACCAAGTCGCCCAGCGGGTTGAGAGCCTTCAGCTCCGCGATGTCGACGCGGCCTGCGCCGCGGAGGGTCATCGGCGACCTCCCCTGAGCGGCTTCAACCCGCGCAGGCTCCGCCGCGAGACCACCGTCCCGGGCCGCCAGCGCATGTTCAGCACGGCGAGCGCCGCCAGCGCCTTGCCGTCCCCGACGGGAGCCATGGCGGCGCCCCTTCCCGCGCCCTGGCTGTACAGCAGCACCTCGCGGCCGGCGAACCTTCGGCGGACGATGTCTGTCCACTCCGCGTGGGCCCACCGGGCCTCGTCGGCGTCGGCTTCCGCGAGGTCCAGGCCCTCGAGCACGGCGAGCGCGCCGTCGAGGTCGCCCCTGCGGCGCATGCGCCGGGCGTCGTGGATGCCTCGCCTGACGCTCAGCTCCCAGGAAACCGGCCCCGGCCCGAACAGCGTCGCGACCAGGTTCCGCGCCAGCTCCTCCAGCGAGGGGCGGCCCTGCCGCTTCTCGTTTCTTCGGTTTCGACCGTTCTCCATCGGTCGCGATGCGGCGATGCCGCTCAACGTTGCAGTAGTCATCTTTTTCTCCCGATTCGTTTCCGGACGCGCGGCATCCCCGGCGCGCTCCGGTCGTTTCAGCTTGTGGTTGGTTTCGAGTGCTGTCGGGCGGGATGGGACGCTCTCCGACCGCCGGGGGGATGCGGGCCGGCGCGCGGAGAGCAGCCGGTCGAGAAGACGCGTCCTCCCCGCATGCGAACATCAGGTTCAACGGAGGGACTGGAGGCGTCTGAGGGAGGTTCCGCAGCGCTCGGACGAACCGGGCGCACGGACCGGGGGACGTCTACGAAAGGCGTTCGAACGCCGTCTCTCAGACGCGTTGAAGCGGCCGAGGCGCGCGTGCGCTTCGAACCGTGTGATTCGCAGCGGGGTCGTCGACAGACTCTCCCGCCGGTGGGTTCCCGGCTTTCGAGGCGTCGGGGAGTTGGACTCGACCGATTCGACGTCTCGCGCCGCGGGATTTGCGGTGGTCCCTAGTCTGCGGACGTTCGAAGAGCGGAGCTCGATCCGAAACGTCGACGCGGGAGCGGGACCGCACCCTCCGGATTTCTATGGCGGGAAACCCGGAAAAAGCCAGACAGCACCCGCGATTATGGAAGAGGAATCGTCGCGAAAGGCCGTTCCGCTGCGAATCGTTTGCGGCGATGTGGCGCCTGCACAGCCGAGATGTGGCAGGCGTGGCTAAGGTGGCCGGCGACTTGCCGTCGGCGTCTGTGCATCGATTGATCTGATCCGCCGGCGTAGCACCATCCAACCTCCCAGTCGTGGATTGGATCCGAGGAGACCGATGCTCGTGCCTGCGCCGGTCGGATCGACGACCGTGGACGGTTCCTTGGAACCCGCGACGCCCTGGCGGATCGAGAAGCCCGTATGAGTCCGCGTGGCCATGTTGGACAGTCGGAATTTCGCCGCGGTGGAGAACCCTGTATTCGAACCCTGGTACGGTGACGGCAGAGGAACCGACATCGAAAACTCGCAGGCCGGGGTCGCGTCCGTCGACGCGTGGATCAGTCCAATAGGCTGGCGTGCCTCCGAAAGTGGAATAATGACGTTCAAGATCGTCCACGGCGGGTGGAAGCAAGAGTTCGAGGAGGCGCTGCAGACCGACAGGAGCGCGCTTCGCATCGTCTGCCCGTTCATCAACACGAACGCCCTTGAGAACCTGCTGCCTCCCAGAGGAACGCCGATCCAGGTCATCACGCGGTTCAATCTCTCAGACTTCGCCGACCGGGTGAGCGACATGGACGCGTTGAGAGAGCTGCTGGAGGTCGGCGCCCGCGTGCGCGGCGTGAGGAATCTGCACGCCAAGCTCTACATGTTCGGCCCGACCAGAGCGATGGTCGCATCGGCGAATATCACCGAAGCGGCCTTGCGCCGGAACCACGAATTCGGAGTCGTCGCCTCGGACCCGGCCGCTGTCGATCGCTGCCTGTCGTATTTTGACGAGTTGTGGGAACGCGCCGGGGAAGATCTCAGGCTCGAGCAGTTGGAAGTCTGGGCGCAGACAGTCGCCGATCATCGCCGCCGGGGCGGTAGTCTGGCCGGACGTCCCCGGCTGCGCGACTTCGGCGTCGATGCCGAGTTCCAGGAGCATTCCCCCGTGCCGACGCCGTTCTCGGTACACGACGCGCCACAGGCGTTCGTCAAGTTCTACGGTAGGAGCAACGACCGTGTGCCGCTCTCGCTCCCGGTGCTCGCGGAGCTGGAACGATCGGCCTTCCACCGTGTGGCCTGCTACCCGACAACCCGGCGGCCTCGAAGCGTCAAGGACGGAGCCGTCATGTTCACGGGACGATTCGCCGAAGGACCGGACATACGCGTTTTCGGCAGGGGCGTCGGATCCGAGCACATCCCGGGACGTGACGAGGCGACGCCCGAGGATTTGCACCTCCGGCCGTGGAAGAAGGAGTGGTCGAACTATGTCCGCCTTGACCGCGTGGAGTTCGTCGACGGCACGTTGGCCGACGGCGTGTCGCTGTACGAGATGATGGGCGAACTCGGACACGATTCCTTCGCGTCCACCCGGCGGAACCACGCCCGCCGCGAGGGCAACACAGACCCGCGACTGGCATACCTTCAGCAACCCGCCGTCGAACTCTCGACCGAAGGTTTCGAGTGGATGGCCGAGAGATTCGCACGCGCTCTCCAGCGTCATGGGAGAGTGCCCGAGAGCATGCTCGCCGCCCTCGACTGGCCCGACGCTTGATCCGGATACGATCCGACCGTTCGCTGCGTTGTTCGGTGCAGCTTCGCCACCGTCGTCGGACCGCCAATTGTCCTCAATATCCCCGTGTGGCCGCGCACGGTGACGCGTCGTCCCATGCAGTGGTCCCCACTGCACCCCCGGCGACTCGCCGCGCTCCGAGCGTTTTCGCCGTCGTCGCCCTAAGCCACGGGCTCGTGTTCCGCAACGCCGTTGCATTGCTGCAATCTCGCCGATGCTCTTCGCACAATGGTTCAGTCGTAGGTTCGTTTGCATTTCTTCATTTGCGAAGCGGGCCGCGTCCTGTAGGGGTGGAACGTGGTCTGGACTTCAGTCGCTTGCTGGCATTGAACTGCATTCGCCGCTTTTTCCTGTCCTGGACTTCGTTTCCGCTAGGCGATCCGCTGTATCGCGTTTTCGCGCACAACACCGATTCCTTGTACACGGCTGCGACACTCCGATCATCGCCGTCGACCCCTGACCACATAAGGGGGGACGCGCGTGTCCGGTCGTAGAACGAAACGTCGGTGTCCGTTGACCACCGATCCAACCGCGTCATCACTTGCGGATGGAGCGGGAAAACTTCCAGACCAGGTTCCCCCGAGAAAGGAACCTCCGGCCTTGCTGCGGCGTCGAGCATCCAGCGGAACTGGGGACTGTCGGTGACGCGTCCGTTCTCGGCCACTTCGACGTACTAACTGGCCACGATTCAGGTGTTCTTCTCTGCGTAGTGCTTGAGGGAGCGTAATTGGGTGACCACCGGGAGGTCGACGTCCCGGCGGTCGTTGGAAATCCTGGCGAAGGGCGCCGCTCGCGTGAGATGTTGACGCTGATTCAAATTGTCATCCTCAGGTGTTCCTCTCGTGGTTCGTCCAGAAACTGGACCGAGGCCGGATCTCCAAGCCGTCTTGATTGGACTGTTATCAGCCGTGACTGTGCTTGACCAAAACCGCGCTGACGACTTTGGAACTCGGTATGAGAATTCTCCGATCGTCCGCGTCTAGCACTATGTGCATGAGGGTTATGTCGGCTACGATCCCCGCGTTTCCACTGATGGTTACGTTGTCTCCTAGGCCTATGGGCCGACCAATCGCAATGAAGAGCCCGGCCACTGTGTTTGCCATTACAGTCTGGGAGGCAAAACCGGCAATCAACCCAGCAAAGCTGCCCATCGTCAACGCTGCCACCGCGTTGTCAGTCAATACGGAAACCAAAAAGGAAAATATCAGCCCGTACCCAACTAGGCGCGCTATCACCCGCAACGCTCCAGCAACATCTGATGACATGCGCCGCTGAGCGACCGCGAACACCCATTTACTTCCGGTCTGCACAGACGCAATCCCCAGCAACACGACGAAGCCAATGGATAGGTAGTTCTTGTACGGTGCCAAAATGCCGACGGGGCCATCCTCGTCCATTTCGGCAGTCAAAGCGAGTAGGACACTAAGACAAGATGCGAATACGATCGTCAGCAACAGCGGCAGAATCGGCGAAACACCCTTCGTCGAGAGATTTTCTTTGTTAGACATGGTGCGTTTACCTCCTGAAGGACCCGACTGGCCAGTCCCGACCCTTGTCCTGGATCGGTGCCTGACTGTGGCAGATTGGGGTACTCGTCAATGAGCGTTCCTTTCTGACTTCATGTTTTGCACGGATAGCGTAGAGTCTCTTAAAGTTGATCGGCCGCTCGCACTCCCGCGCGCACATGCCGATGTCAAGAGCCGGACGGATGATCTCCGCTAATGTTGAACCGTCCATTGGCATCCCTTCCCGCACCGTTTCGGCCATCTCGCGCGGCAGGCAATTGATGGTGGTAATGGTGTTTCTGTTGATGGATCTGTCTACCATAAACCGTCTTCTCAACCGTCCTCGGACTTCTGCCGTTCGGTTGTCAAGGCGCGGTATGCACACACTACCTGGGGTCGATGTCATTGGAGATTTGCAACAACCGCTGTCTTTTTTGCTCAAGCTCGCGATCTCCAAGGTGCGACAGATTCTGGTACTGATGAGGGTACCCTTGGTCTGTCCGTCCCGTTCTCAGCTTTCTCCCTCCAATACGTCGCGGGATTTCCTGATAGATGGTTTGTACGCCCTCATCATCCAGTTGCCATTGCTCGATGACGTTGTCTCGCCAAGGATCGCCCCCCAGTCGATATGTCGCCACTAGGATAGGGCTAGCCACATTGAAGTGAGTCAGGTTTCTTGACGGTTCGAACAGAATGTAAGGAGCGTCCGCTCTCTTCAACCAATCGCAGTCGTGTCTGTCGTAGATGAACTCGCGATGCGCACCACTTGGATCCACGAGAAGATTGAAGAAATCTCTATACGACTTGTACTCGTCGGCAGACCAGATGATGGAACGGTCAAGGGATTCAGAAACGGTCCCGAGCCCAACGTAGTAGTATTCCCAAGCCTTGGCTTCCGTCGATTCGGCCGCCACCGCCTTGGCGCAGAAGAAGATGACAAAATCGCCGATGTGGAGTTTCTCTCGCAAGTTCCTGCGGCATACTCCCCAGCTTGCACGATTCACGTCCCCGATGAATTCCTCCGCCGCAAAGAACGCCGGGTCATCCCCCCAGTCGTAGAAGCAAGCGGGTCCCTGTTCGAATCCTGCCCGATACCGTTCCAGGTATTTCCTTAGACCCCGCTTGTCGGCACCCTCTTTCCACGTTTTTTCCCATTTGAGGTCTTTCGGTAACGGTTGGCGATACACGCAAACGTAGCTCTTCACGTGAATTCTCCTTTCATGGTGCCTGACGGGACCAATCATGCGACGTCATCTGATTCAAATCTGTGTTGCTTGGGCCCAAGGCGTCACTGGCCACAACCTTCACTCGCCGAGGGGTGGGACAATACGCGAGACTGGTAAATTCCATCGGATCTGGTATTCGGAAGGCAGTCGGGTATTCAATTGGAGCGGTTCTTGAAGTCGTCGAACACTTTGTCCCTGAGCTTGCGGTAATCGCGTTCGATTTGTTGGGCCTTTTCAGCGTAATCGGCCCACATTCGAGCACCGGGAATTCTGACCTGTCCAGCTTGCTCGAAGGCGCCGTACAGGTCTTTCAGTTCTTGTGTTTTTGCTTCATTCACGACTGCGGCCAGCATATTCGCATCACCGCCAGCCCGTTGCCATACTTCGTCGACGCTCATCGGCAGATTTTGCTGACAAGCGGAGCTGAAAACGACGGCTGAAGCCAGGAGACACCAAGCTAAAGCAGAACGGATTGGCCTTAATTTGCCTAACGCCAGAACGAATCGCCCGCCGAGACGACCGCGACCACTATCCAACCGACGGGCCAAGTCGCCCGTCCGAGTGATTCCATGGCGGACACTCGCCGCGCCATTGATCGTCAGAGCACTCCCAGTCATTCGACTGCTGATATCAGTTGCCTTCAATTACGGAACCTCGGCAGTAGTTTCAGATGTATTCAGATATCGCTGCAAACCCGCTCTTTGACCTTCGTCCTTTGCGGCTGAGCAGTGGAAACAGTCGACGTCAGGATTTTTTGATGGGATGGTAACGACTCCACGCTCACCGTAATATTTGAGGACGCGCCTCGGCTGCACCAGCGCTCCTGTAGCCGTTAACAAGAATTCGGTGACGCCGAGCGACGCCACTAAACCGTTGATCGACACTACTGACGGACCAATTCGTCCCAATTCACTCAACGGAATGCCATAGATTTCGGCGTGGTCCTGTCTCTGTTCGACATCCATCAGGTCGATTTGGGCCGCGCGAACGTCGAGTTCGTCGTAACAGACTAGGCAACCAGCGTCATCGCCTACGACGCAAACCCTGCCTCCATAGCGTGTGCCCCCCTCGACGATGTCCGACGCCAGATCAAAGTAAGGTTTACGGTGCGCCAGACATAGTTCATTTAAAACCAACCGTGCCCCATCATTGTCCAGACACCCGAACACGTAATCGGATTCAATGACGGCATCAAAGGCGCGCTGGTTTCGCAAATATTCGGCGACGGTGATGACATCGATATCTGCGTTGATTTCCTCAGCAATCCGTTTCCCAAGATCAATTTTGCGCATGCCAGGGACTGGATCGAATTGCCGTAGGCCCACGTAGCGATTACAGTTGGTCTCGTCCACCTTTTCCGGGTCGATCAAGACCAACTCTCCCACGCCGAGTAATGCAAGTTGCTGCACAACGTGGGTCCCCAGACCACCGACGCCGACAACGGCGACTCTGGCGGTTTCAAGCGAATCCTGCCCGGTCTGGCCAAAGAATCGAACATTGCGGTCGTACCTCACTTCATCGGCCACGAGGGACGAAAGTCGGGTGGGCTGGAACAATTTATCCCCTGCGACGATGCCGGAAATGTGCTGAGGCTGATCGTCATCCGCAATCCATGCGAGACCGTCGAAGTCCTTCCGTGTGAACACAACGGCGAAATACGGTCTGTTCTTTAGTCGCCAACGGACATGAGGAACAAACTCTCGAAGCCCGCGCCGATCAAGTGGCGAGAACCTCGCTGGTTGCCGACCCAAGTGGGAGTGAAATTCGACGACCGCCGCTCCCAAGTCGTGCGCTCGCTTGATGACACCGGCCTTGAATTCGTCGGTGAGTTCCAAGTGGGACCAGCTGTTCTCGCAGAAGCCTTCCGGAGGGACGGGACACCATTCGACATGCTCGTAGACTTGGGTATCGTCGTCGTGCGATCGCGGCACGACGAACATGAAACCCGCAGATTCCGTCTCCCCGTTATTAACGAGGAGATGCGTTTGAATCTCCTCGTATGCTCCGATGGGAACGTGGATCAGAACTCGAACCATGCTAAGCTCCCTCCCGGAACCTGTCTGCGAATCCGCACGCCCATCGAACAAGGTTTGAGCCTCTCCGGACATCCGTCGTTGGTTTCCATTCCCCGTCTCTGGGGGCCCAAGAAAACACGCCCCAGCACCCGCCGAATGGAGGTTGATTGGAGGACGGGTCCGAAAAGTCGTTAGGAACAGCACCTCGGAACTGTATCCCGGAAAGAACGTAGAACCCATAGGGAGGCGCGGCGGGATAAGCATCGCCTATCTGAAAAGCCACGTCAGTTGCCGCTCTGTTCCATCCGTCAGGAAGCGGATAGGACGGGAGGAATACCCAAAGGCCGTCATCTTGATACACGAGATCGGGGAACGCCTGGCGAACCAGAGCCAACTCAGTCTGAATGCGATCCGTCACGGCGCTTAACCCCGCTGGAACCTGATCTTCTTTGAGAAACCAATGCCGGGCCTAAGCTTGATCACTTCCCCTGGCTTCAAAGTTCGTTCGGTTCCGTCTTCCAAATCGATCAGAATCACACCTTCCGACACATCCCAACCACCAAGAACGGCGATTTCCTCCGTGGTGATCGTGTCCTTATCCCAGGGTTTAAACGCCCCTTCTATGTCCACTTCGTACTTAGCTTCGCGCACAGATTGCTGGTTCATGACTCAAAGTCTCCTCATGCCCCACTTAGGGCCAATGTCTGGCAGATCAATGCGTTCAGCATACGGGATATCGCGCTTTGTGTCAAGCGTTTGTGCTCTAGAGCTTAAACGTTGACAAATCCGATGCCAGCCATTAATCTCACGTTCAAACAGATCAGGCGAGGAGACGCAACAATGAACCTTGGCACGTACCTAAGGCAGGTAAGGGAAGCGCGTCAACTCTCACTCCGCGATGTCGAGCGCCTAGCCAAAGAGAGGAAGTTAAGTGCAGAAATGAGCAGCGGGTACCTCAGCATGTTGGAGCGCAACGCTGTCAAGCAGCCTGCGCCTAGGGTTTTGCACACCTTGGCTGAGGTATACGAAGTGGACTACATCGATTTAATGCGTCGGGCGAGTTACATTCCGGAAGACACCCGTGTGAAGGGCGCATCAGTTACGAAGGCCGCGTTCCGTGGAGTGGCTCAACTCACCGGGGAGCAACGCCAACGCATCCAGCGGATGATCGACTTTGAGTTGAGTGAGGGACGTGCTGCCAAACGCCGCCGCGGGTCAAGGAATGTTGATGGGTAGCATACAAAGGTCAGGCCGCGGCGCAATCAGAAAGGAAGCAGAGCGTTTCCTGGCGACGCACGGTTTTTCCGAGCCGCCATTGCCTTCAGATCAAGCTCTGGCGGCGCGAAAACTCGCAGTATCCCAGTTCTCTCTTGATGATTTGCTGGTGGAGGCGAATCTGCCGCCCGAGGATCACAGAAAGATCCAAGCCATGCTTGACGCTGGTGAACGAACCGTCGCATTCAAGAAGAACCTGCACGAAAAGAAGAAGGATTGGGGCGCGCTTCACGAGGTCGCTCACGAGTTCATTCCTTGGCAGCGGGAGCTGCTGTACTTCTGCCCTTTGCTTTGGCTCCCCTCTCAAGTGCAGAACCAATTCGAATCTGAAGCAGACGTATTCGCCGCGGAAGCATTCTTTTTCGGCAGTCGGTTTCACAAACAGGCATATGAAGGCGACTTCGGTCTCAGCACGGCAATCGAACTGGCGACGGATGTCTACGGTACGTCATTCCACGCAACATTCGCGCATTACGTAGAGGAGAGCCCGTTGTCGCGCTGTATTCTGGTCTGGAAACCCAACTCCCGGAACGGATCGTCCGAATCTCCTGTTGGACTCGAGTTGCATTACTACATCAAGTCCAGGAGTTTCATCGGACATATTGAACCAGGACAAATGGCGGATCCTGACGAAGCAGTGAGTAAGGTATTCGGATCGCCGGACCTTGGAGTCGTAAACCACGAAATGATATTCCTGAGTAGATCAGGCGAAGAACTCGTCGCAGACGCTGAGTCTTTTTCTAACTCGTACAACGTTTTTACGTTGATATCGCGACCCGTACGGAGACCGACGCAATTGGCACCAGCAACGATCGCCAAGGTTGGATCGAATGAGAGCGGCTATACGCATCAGTCTGGAACGCCATGAACGTCGGACATGCGATGGGCTTTTTCAGCCTCCCACGCCAAATGAAACACCCCTCAGGGTAAACTAGCGCCCTTGCACGTTTGATGTGCATTCGGTGCTGCCGGTTGTCACGCGTTCAATTGGAGCGACCCTAACCACACGGCGAGGCTGTTCCGCCAATGGTCCATACTAGGGCCGAGACCGCCGCCCGTCGGACCGGCAGGCGAAACGTCAAAATGCATTCGGACATCGGAGTTGCCCTGATGGCCGGAGGGCTGTCTGCCATTTGCACGGCAACGACTCGCCGTCATCTACACCCGCAGGCTCGCCTTTCGCACGAACCGCGCGGCCTGTTCGTCGACGACATCTTGAAAAATCGAGAAGATTGGGATTTCATCTGAAAGCCGATCGTCACCTGCACAAGCCGAAAGTGCAAACCCGGCGCAAGAACCGACGAACCAGCGCCCTTCGGCGCACAACGTGCGCGACCGCCATTCGGCGCTCGCGGCGAAGTTTCTCGTCCTCGAGATCGAATTTGTCCCACGGGTAGTCCGCCGGCGGCAACGTCAGTCCGTACGTCCCGATCAGCTCGATCTCGATCCCCAACAGACGCAGTTCGGCCTCGACTCTCGGCAATCGGTCTTCCGTCGCACGGAAAACGTCCCGCGCCGCCCGCCACTCGCGCACCAGATGCGCAACCGGTCCGAAAAGCAGGTCGTCGTCCTGTTCCGAGGCGAGAACCACGATCTTCGACTGCATTGCACGGGGCAGCGGCGAGGGAAGGTCAGTCTCTGTTGCCAGCGGCGCGGCAGCGCGTTTCGATTTAAACGCGGCGACCCGCCGTTCCACAGATTCGAGAGCGCCGCCGAAATCGGTGCGCAGGGTCTCCATCTCCGATCGAAGCGATTCCTTCATCGCCGCCACATCCAGTCCGAGGGTCTCGACGCGCTCCTCCAACTCGGCGGCGCGCAATGCCCATTCCTTGGCAGATGGACCGACCTCTCTGAGGAGATGGTTTTCCAGCGCGTCCGCCATGCGCCCGGTGAGACGGCCGGTGTCCGCGGCCCTAGCCAACGTCCGGTAGCTGACGCCCAGAATCTCAGCCGACTTGACCCGGCCGTTGTTTTCCACCAGATCGCGGAGCAGAGCCAGCAACCGCAGAAGACGCACATCCTCGACGCTCGGGCTCCGGTCCAGTCCTTTTGATTCGTGTTTCATCGTTTCGTCCTTTCAACAGCGTTTCGGCGTTTTCGGCGCGAGTCGGTCGGTTCGCCCCGTCGACTCGCCGAAGCAACTTCTGCAATCCGCGGAGGTGCGACACGAGTTTTGTGGAACCAGGACTGGAGCCACACCGCTCTCGGTCGTCCGGCTGGTCGTCGTTAGATCTGCCGTCAGTGAACCGAATTCCGCTTTGAAACGCTGTCGATCGCGCATCTGCATTGCCGGGCGCCGTCCCGCGCGCACATATGACAACACATGGAACCGGCTCCGGACAATCCCTCATAAGGGGGGACGCGCGCGTCCCCCCTTATGAGTCGTTGCGCTCCAGCGCCTCATCGCCCCACACTGTCTCGGAGCACGTCCGGTACCAGTCCCAAAGGAGGCGAAGAAGATGAAATTCCTAGACCCGAAAACGAAGTTCAAAGCTGCCGCTCTGGCGGCGGTCGCCATCATGGCGGCCGTCGGCGTCGGGGAACACGCGTCAGGCCAGGCGCCGCCGTCCGGATTGACCCTGATCAACGCCGACCGTGAATTCGTCGAACGCAAGAAGGAGGGCGAGTTCATCGCCCGGCCCGTGTTCAACGCGCAGCTCGACATCCTCTTCTACGGCCTGCGGGACGGGGAGACCGGCGACTGGCTGACCGAGATGTATCGGGTCCAGGAAGGCGAGAAGCGTCTGGCGCACGGCTGGGAATACTCCTTCGAGTATCCCGCCCTCGACGATCACCCGGCTCTGGACCCCGAACGCGTCTACCTGATGGTGATGCTCGCCGCGGCGCCCGGCTCGGAGGGTCCGACCGATTTCTACACGGTGGTGCCCGTGCACCAGCCGACGGGTCTTTGGGACCGCGTGCTGGGGGCGCTGGAGCCGGAGAGGTGGGCGAGGGCGCTCGCCGCTTGGATCGTGCAGGCCGCCCACGGTTTCCTGTGCGGGGTGGTGGACCGTGCCGGCGGTGGAGGCACCGCGTGCCGAAAGGGAATCCCGGCGTGAGCGACATCATCACCGGAACTCCTCCCGGACTCACCTACGACCACCCGCTGGTGCGCGAGGCATGGACCGTGTCGTGGATCATCGCGACGGGCGCGCTCGCCGTGATAATCGGATGGGCCGGTCTGAGCATGATCGTCCAGGAGCATCTTGGACAGATGCGGACCGGCTGGCGCGAGATCGTCCCGCGGCTGGTGCTCGGGATCGTGGCCGCCGCGTCGTCGCTGTGGTGGTGCGCGCTCGTGATCGACATCGCCGACGCGGCGTCGGGGTTCATCGCCGCGTCGCTCGGCGTCACAGTCGGCGATCTACTGCGTGCGAACGTCGCGACCCTGATGACCGCCGTCGAGGCGGGAACCGTGGGAGTCGCGATCCTCGTCGCCATCCTTTATCTCGTCTACTGCCTCTTCGTCGTCTACGTGCTGGTGCAGATGGTGGTTCGACTCGCTCTAGTCGACGTGCTGCTCGCCGTCGCCCCGATAGCCCTCGGCCTCTGGATCCTGCCGCACACGGCCGGATGGGGCCGCCACTGGCTGCGACTGTTCACGGCCGCCGTGTTCCAGCAGGCGGTCCAGCTCGTCGCCCTCGCGCTCGGGTTCGGCTTCCTCTCCGAATTCGCGGGCATCGCCACATTCGAACCCGTCCGCGACCTCATTTGGAAGCTGCTCCTGTCCCTCGGCTTCATCGTCGTGGCGAGCCGCATCCCTTCAATGATGGGCGGCCACAGCACGTTCGACGCGTGGCTGCACACCATCCATTTCGGCGCGTCGCTTCCGACGACGGCGTATCGATCGGCCCG
Source organism: Dehalococcoidia bacterium (assembly GCA_965204425.1). Lineage (GTDB taxonomy): Bacteria > Chloroflexota > Dehalococcoidia > Lucifugimonadales > Lucifugimonadaceae > Bin127. The sequence goes on along the minus strand of OZ241990.1, from coordinate 349,012 downwards.
ATCTTTCGGGCTCATAGCCGGAGGCGCCGCCGGAGGACCTGTCGGCGCAGCAGCCGCGTCGGCAGGGGCCGCGGCGGCGAAGGGGGCGGCATCTGCGGCGGCCGGCTCCCTGGGGCCGGCGCCGGGAGCCGCCAACGCAGGGCGAACGCCGCGAAGCAGCGGCGAATGAATCGCTGATTCGGGCCGAAGCCCGACAACCAACATGATCCGGGCGAAAGCCCGGGACAAGAACGGAGATCCAAAAATGGAAGACCTTACACAGACAGTCTCGAACCTGGTCGGCATCCTCATCGGAATCGTCGGCGTGGTCGGCGCCGGTTTCTTCATATACGGCGCCTACCTCTACTTGACGGCCAGCGGCGCGCCCCACCAGATGGAGCGCGGGAAGAGCGCGATGATGACCGCGCTCGCCGGCATCGTGCTGGCCCTCGTCGCGTTCGGCGTCGTCGAACTCGTGATGAACGCCGTGGTGGGCGCGCCGGTGGACGTCCCTGAGCTGCCGGACCCCGACTCCGTCGGCGGAACCGGCGGTGGCGACGGTTAACCCCGGCCGAGAAAGGAGAATCACATGCAAGAACATGAAGTTCCGACCCATCTGCAGGCCGAGGACAAGCTGCTGCTGGGCCTCACGTTCCCGCAGATCGTGGCGGCCTGCGCCGTGTGCGCCATAGCCTACGGCGTATACAGCTACGCGCCGTTCGGACCCGCCGCGGCCCGGATCGCAGTCGCGGTGCTTTTCGCAGTCGTCGGAATCACCGTCATAGCCGGCAGGCTCGGCGGGCGCAGGCTGCCGCTCGTGGCGGCCGACCTGCTCAAGTACAGATTGGGAGCGAGACGCTACGTCGGGCCTCCCGCCGATCTGGTGCGGGAAGTCGACCCGGCGCCGCCGGGCGGCGAATCGAATCTCGCTGAAAGTTTCGGACGAGCCGCCCGCAGGACGCGCGTCGCGCTGCGTCGGCGCAGACGACGCTCGAGGAACGGGAGGAGGACGGTATTCCGTCCCAGGGAGTGGTTCCGGCGGCGCCGGACTCCTCCGCCCGACGCAGGAGGCGGCGCGTCGAGAACGTCCCCTGCGGACGGACTAGAACGCAGACGGCGACGCGCTCCGTGGCGCGCCTTTTTCGGCATCCTGGCCGCGCTCGTCGTCGCCTCCGCGTCGGCTTTGCCGACTGCGCTCGCCGACGGATCCGGAGACGGCGAGGAAGACGCGTCGGAGCCGCAGGGCTGGACATCGCCCGAGATCGACTTCCAGCCGCCGATTCTCGTCGAAGGGCGGCGCATCTTCGTGGAGCGGCTCGAGGTGCTGGAGGACCGCGCGGTCGTGGACCTGCGCGCCGCCGCCGGAGTCGAGTTCGCGGCGCGCACGTTCACAGGGACGGAGCGCTCTCTGCCCGTCCACCATGCCGCGGCCCGTCTGGAACAGGGCGCGACCGTCACGTACGAGACCCCCATCGGAGGTCCGTCGCCCTCGATCGTATTCTCGTGGAGGGACGACTTGGGCTTTTCGGGCGCCGTAGCTCTGAAGGACCGCCAAGTGCCGCATCCGCTGCCGGAGATCGACGGCGAGCTGTGCGATCTGCGGCTCCTGTGGGTCAGATGGACCCCGGGGAAAATGGAAGGATCGGTCGAATCCAGATGCGTCCAGCGCGTCGAGGAGACGTTCGACATCACCGTCGTGACCGGGCACGCGAGGGTGGATCTGGAAGCCGTGATGCCCGCCGACGTCGACGCCGTCGTAGGCAACCTCAACGTCGAAGGCGGCGGTTCGCACGAACGCTTCCCGTTCATCCCCGACGGCGAAACGGTGTTCGAACTGCCCGCATCTTCCGAAGCGGGAACCTTGGATCTGACGATAGAGGCGGTCCTTCGGGCGGCGCTCACCGTCCCGATGCCGCCCTCCGTGCACCTCACCCACCATCCGGAACGGATCGAACCAGTCACCGGCACTGTTCCCGTCGTATGTCCCGGAACTTCCAAAGTCGTCGAAGAAGCGGTGGAGATCAAGCTGCCGGACGGCAAGATCCTGGAGCACGATGTGACTGCGACCCTCGAGATCCCGGAATCGGAGCGCGAGGAGACGGTGACGCTCGAGTACCTGCACGAGGAGCACGTCAGGGCGAGTGTAAGAGAAAGGAGTCCCCAGCCGCGGACGAGGGACGAGGAGATCGTGGCGGAGCTCTCGATCGGGACCGACGATCCGTTCAGAGTCTTCGCTCCCCCGCCCCCGCCTCCGCCGCCCCAGATCTCGCGCCAGTCCGTCGGAGGTTCCGGCGTTCTGGGCAGGTGGTTCGGAGCGCTCGGCTGGGAATGGCCCTGGCGATGACCGTCGCACGGTTGGTGGTCGCCGCGGCGGCGGCGCTGTCCGCGTTCGGCGCGGCGCCGGGCGAGGAGATGCAGATGCTCGAAGCGTTCGAGAAGGCGCTCGAAGCCATGACCGGGATCGCGGGCGCGCTGTGCGTGTTCTCCCTGGTGTGGGCCGGATTCACGGCGATGGCCGACGGCGCCGAGGCCAGGGGAAGTCGAGCCCGAAACGCGGCGGTGCTCGCGATCGTGGGCCTCGCGATCGTCCTGTCGGCCAGGGGGCTGGCGGCCCTCATCGGCGCGGGAGTGGCGCCCGTTCCGTCCGCCTAGAAAACAGGAGAAAGAAGTGTTTGAAAAACTCGTCGAAAAAATCAAGGAACGTCTGCCAGACCGTCATGCCGAAAAGGAGCCCGAACCGCCGCCGACTCTGGCCCCGCTGTTCATGATCTCATGCGTCGAGGACGACGGGCCGGTGCGCGCCGACGGCCGGAAGCTGGCGATCTGCGAAGCCTTGGGGCTCGAGATCGACGAGCCGGGGATCGGCGCGTTCGCAGGCGCGCTCAACGCCTGCGACTTTCCGGTTCAGATGCTCGTCCGGCAGCACCCGCCCCGCCTCGAAGGTCTGCGGGCCGAACTCGAGCGCGCCCAGCCCGATCGGTTGTCGAAGCGCGCCATAGCAGCCGCCGCGTCAACCCGACGGCTGCTCGCAGACCTCGAGACCCGCGACGGCATCCTGGACCGCAGGTTCTACGCCGTGTGCGAATTCGACAACGCCGAAACGCTGCGCGGCCTGCTCGTGAGGGCCGGGCTCACGGTCCATCCCCTCGAGGGCCGGACGCTTCGCATGCTGGTTCTCTCAGCCTCTCTGGGGGAAGCGCCGGGGGACAGAGACACGGACTCGCCGGTCGAGGCCGTCCTCGGACGGCGCGACCTGACGGTCGACGGGCGGCTCGCCCGATCATTGCACTTAGGGCGCTGGCCACGCACCCTGGCGCCGGGTTTCCTGCAGGGACTGATGGCCGCCGGAGCGCCGATGGACCTCGCCGTCCACCTCGGCCCCATCCCGGCCGAGCAGGCCGCCAGAACCCTCGAATGGCAGAAGGTGCGCTTCGAGTCGGCGCGGTCCATGACCTCCCGGCGCGGACGCAGCCCGTCGCCCGAAACCGAGATCGCGCTCGAGGACGTCGACCGTCTGCGCGACGAGGTCCAGCGGGGCGGGGAACGGCTCTTCCACGCGTCGCTCTCGGTCACCCTCCACGCCGAAGACCGGGAGACGCTCGACGAGATGACGCGGCGCGCGACCGCGCATTTCGCCGCCGCGCTCGGAAAACTCGACGCCCTGGCCTTCCGGCAGCGGGAGGGCGTGCTGTCGACGATGCCGCTGGCCCTCAACGCCGTGGCCGTATGGCGGACTCTGGACACCTCCAGCGTCGCCAGGCTCTTCCCCTTCTCGCCGCCCGATCTCGACACCAGGAGCGGGACGCTGCAGGGCATCGACCTGCGCGCACGCGCCCCGATCGTGTACGACCCCTGGGACGGGACCCATCTCAACGCGAACACCGCAGTGCTCGCCCGGTCCGGATCCGGAAAGTCGTTCGCGACCAAGCTCGGCGTTCTGCGCGGCCTCTGCCGCGGGGTGGTGTGCTACGTGATCGACCCCGAAGGCGAGTACGCGGCTATGGCCCGCGACGCGGGCGGGAGAGTCGTCTCCCCGGGAGTGCCCGGAGAGGGGCTCAACCCGTTCGTCATAGACCAGCGCGATCCGGAGGAGCTTCTCCAAAGGATCGGCAGCCTCAGACGGCTGGTCGAGGTCATGGTCGGGGAACGCCTGGGAGCCGAAACCCGCGCTTCGCTCGACCACGCCCTCGCCGGCTACTACGCGAAGACTGAGGGACGCACCGGGTTCCAAGGGTTCTACGCGCATCTCGAGGAGGAAACCGATCCCACCATCGCGAGGCTGCTCAGGCCGTTCGCGACGGGAAGCCTCAGGCATCTCCTTTCCGACGAAGGCGGCGATCTTCTCGCGGACGAGGCGCTGGTGACCGTCTTCGATCTCAAGCTGCTCGAGCCCGAGCTGCGTCCGGCGGCTGCCATGGTGTGCACCGAGACCGTCTGGGCCGCCGCCGCGGGGAATCCCAAACCCAGGCTGCTGGTCGTCGACGAGGTGTGGAGCATCATGCAGCATCCGGAGGGAGCGGCGTTCATGGTCAGCATGGCCAAACGGGCGCGCAAGCACCGGCTCGGCCTCCAGTTCATCACCCAGGACGTGCAGGACCTCCTTTCGGAGGACACCTCGCGAACCATCACCGGGCACTCGGGGCGCGCGCTTCTTCAGAACGCCGCCTTCAAGCTGCTGCTCCAGCAGGACGCCGCGGCCGTATCAACGGTGGGAGACGCGTTCGATCTGCCCGAGGAGCTCCAGAGGTGGCTGCTTTCCTGCCCGCGCGGCGACGGCCTGCTTCTCGCCCGCGGCAGCCGTTTCCCGGTGCGCATCGAAGCCTCGCCGGAAGAGGCGAGCGTCGTCGACTACCAGCCTGGAAGGCGAGGCGGCGACGAGGACTAACCGCGTTCGGAAACGCGACCCGAGGACGGACCAAAATGAGATTCGACCTGTTCAAGCTCTCGTGGTCGCGACCCGAACCCGCGCCGTGTTCCCTCCTTTCGGTCACGCCGCCCCGGTCCGGCGAGCGCACGCTCGTCGGCGTCGAGAACATGCTCCAGTCGATCTCCTCGCCGGAGCCGTTCTCCCTCGACGTCGCGGCCGACGCGGACGGAGCGACCCTGATGGTCAGGTGCACCGCGACGGAGGTGGTGCGCGGCCAGATCGCCGCCCACTACCCGCAGGCGGTCGTCGAGGACGTCGAACGCAGTGCCGATCCGCTGCGCGTCCGGGAGGACGAGAGGGTCGGCAGGGTGTCGCTGAGGTCAGGCGGACCCGAGCACGCCCCGCTGCGGACCTTCCAGGACCGCGACCTGCTCGATCCCGGCTCCGACCCGTTCATCGGAGTCCTCGGCGCGATGTCGCCGCTCGCACCAGGAGAGCGCATCGTCGCTCAGCTTCTGCTCCGGCCGCTCCCGCCCGACTGGTCGTTCAGGCACGTCGGGGAGGCGCACGAGCCGTCCCCGCCCAAAACGGACAACCTCCAGGCTCGAGACGCCGCCTCCGGTCCTGGCGATCCCAAGGCGATGGCGGTGCTCGGGGCGATCGCGATCGCCGGACTGCGCGCCTATTCGTGGATCCAGTCCGGCGAGACGTGGAAGGCCGTCCTCCTGGGAGCAGTCTCCCTCGCCGGCTTGACGACGGGGGCCTGGCTGTGGAGCAGATGGCGTTCGGGGCGCGACCGGCCCTTGGATCCGGTCGCTGTGCGCGAAAAGGTCTCCGGCGCCGCGTTCGACTCCGAGATCCGCATCACCGCGTTCGTCCCGAACGAGATCGACGACGACTCGCATCGCAGAGCACGCGAGCTTATCGACCGGGCGGCGGCGGCGTACCGCCGATTCGATCATCCCGCCGGATCCCGGCTTCACGCCGGGAAGATTCTCCACGAAGCTCCGGAACCGGACGACGTGTCGCCGGCCGCTCCCGGATTCCTGAGGTCCCGGAGCATTCTGGGAGTGCGGGAGGCCGCCGGGCTGTGGCACCCGCCCGGGGCCGTCGACGAAACCCCGCTCGTCGAACGCTCCGGCGCCAAAGCCCTCTCGCCTTCCCGGCCCGGGGTCCGCGACGGCGCGCCTGTAGGCACCACTGTCGCCGCAAAGCCAAGCAACGTCAATTTCCCCGAAGACCTGCTTCGGCGCCACCACCTGTACGTCGCCCGCACCAGGATGGGCAAGTCGACGCTCATGCGCCACGTCGTCGCGCACAAGATGGACGAGAAAGCGAAGGGCAGGGACGGCGATGCGATCGTCGTCGTGGATCCCCACGCCGACCTCGTTGAAGGTCTCCTTGACCTCGTGCCGCCGGCGATCGCGGACGACGTGCGCCTGATCGATCTCGCCGATCCCCGAGGAGCTCCCGGAATCAATCTCGTCGACACCCGCGTCTTCGCGGACCGCGACCGGACGGCCGATTCGGTCGTCCGCGTCGCCAGAGGGCTGTGGGACCAGTGGGGGCCGAGAATGCAGTCGATCCTCGAACATGCCGTCAAGACGCTGCACGAGGCGAACGAGCATCCTGACACCGACGAGCATGCGCAGCACACCGTCCTCGACGGGCTGCGCCTGCTTTCCGACGAGCCGTACCGCGCCGGAATCCTCGCAAAAATTTCCGATCCGTACATCCTCGAATGGTGGGCCCGCGATTTCGGCTCGTGGCACAGGAACTACCGCGCCGAGGCTCTCGCGCCCGTCCAGACCCGCCTCTCCTACTACGCGTCGAGCAAAAGGGCGCGCGCCGTCCTGGGCCAGCCGCGATGCACGGTTGACATTCGGGAGATGATCGCCTCCGGCGGCGTCATGTTCGTGTCCACCGCGCAGGGCTCCGTGGGGCGGGACGTCTCCGCCCTCGTGGGCGCCTCGCTTCTGAACCTCGTCGACGCGGTGATCAGGGAGCAGGGGACGCTGCCTCCGTCCGAACGCCGCGGCGTCCTGGTCGTGGTCGACGAGATGCAGTCGATGCCCGGCGTCGACTACGAGGCCATGCTCTCCGAACTCGGGAAGTTCGGCGCCTCCTTCGTCCTGGCCACGCAGAGCCTTTCGAGGCTCGACGACCTCTCGGCCACGATGCGCGATTCGCTGATGGCGAACGTCGGCTGCCTGTGCGTCTTCCAAGTCGCGGGAACCGACGCCCGAAGGCTCGTGTTCGAACTCGGAAGGGACCGTGTCGCCGAGGAGGACATCGTGTCCCTGCCGGTCCACTGCTGCTACGTCCGCGCCACCGTCGGCTCCGAAAGGATGCCCGTCTTTTCGATGATGGTGCGGCCGCCGGACATCGGCGACCGGAGCACCGCGAGGCGCATCCGCGAAGCCGCGGCTTCGTACATCACGCCCGTCGAGGAGATCGAGGCGCGACAGGCGGAAGGCCGACGCAAAGCGGAGAGCTACCGGGAAGGATTGCGGGACATGGCCGAGAAACGCGAAGCGGAACCCGTGAAGCGGCAGAGATCCGAACGCTCCCGTCGCCGGAGCCGGCGGCGGCGCAAACCAGAGGAGAAACCCGATTGAAGATCGAACACAGGATGCTCCGCGCCATTTGCGAGACGCCTCTGACCGACCGGCTCGACCTCGTCGGTCTGACCGGCTGGTCGCGGGGAGCCGCGTACGAAGGAGTTCGCAGGCTGGTCGACGCCGGCTTCGCCGTGTCTGTTCCACATTCATCTCCGATCCTTCCGCCGACGCGCCGGTTCCTGCCCACTGCCGATGGAGTCCGCGCCCTTGCCGAGATGGAAAGTCTCGAACCTGAGGACGCGCTCCGGCTGTTCCCCGTCTCGGAGGAGCACGGTCGCCTTTTGATGGCGCGTCTCGACGCCGTCGCCGCGATCTACCGAATCACTGTCGCCGTGTCCGACGCCGCCGGGCCGGTCGACGTTCGATGGCCGCGCGGGGCGCCGCAGGACGCCGACGTGGCGCTGCCCGGCGAAAGCGTTCTGCGCATCGCCAGAATCGGCCGCTCGGCCGACCGGACGTCGACCGCCAAAAGGCTGTGGAGACTGTCCGAAATTGCAGGCGGATCCGCCGCCCTCGTCGTCGCTCCGGATGATTTTCGGGCGCGGCACACGAGGCGGCTTCTGGCGCGTTCGCCCCTCGTCGCGTTCGTGGCGCTGGAGGAGGAAGCCGCGCACGCATCCGCCGACGATCCCGTCTGGCGCATGCCGTCGACTGTTTCTCCGGTGGATATGCGGACCATCGTCGGCACCATCGGCCCGGCGCTTGCGGCTGGCGAAAGCGCTGCAGGAGGGAGGGCGTCTCAGCCGGCGCCGCTCGAACTCGACGACGCCGACGCGTACACGCCCGCGTGGCAGCTTCCCGCCGATCTGAAACCATCAGAGAAAGCCGCCGTCGACCTCCTGCACGACTGGCCGTGGATCGCTCCCAAACATCTCGGATCGCTCCTCGACGTAAGGCGTTCACGCACGTCGCAGATCGTCGGACGACTGCTGGAACTCGGCGTCGCCCGTCGATTCCGAGTCGCCGGTCGAACATCGCTGGCGCAGTCGGACCGCGGCATCGCCCTCGTCGGGCGCAGGGACCGCGTCTCGGTCGGCGCGCTGAGGAAGCGGTGGAGCGCCGCGGGATTCGAAGGCGGCGATCCTTCTGACTGGCGGGACGCGGCCGGGAGCCGCAGCCGCCAGCTCCTCCGCAACATCGATCACACCCGAGCGGTCCACGGGTTCGTCGCATCGTTCGCGCGCCAGGCGCGCAGACGCTCGTTCGAGATCGTGCAGATCGATCCCCCGGCCAGAGCATCAAGGTATTTCCGTCTCCGATCCGCGCTCAGGTCGATCCATCCTGACGCTTACATGGCCGTAAAACGCGGAGACGAGTTCAGACCCTTCTTTCTCGAGTGGGAGCGGCGGGCCGTCAGACCGGCTACGATGGCCGCGCGCATCGCGCCCTACATACGGTACTTTTCGACGTCGGACCCGCTCGACGATCACGGCGCCGGACCAGGGTTGCTCGTCGTATTCGAAGACCGGGCGGCGCAGTACAGGTTCCTGCGAATCGCGCGCGAGGAGATGCAACGGGCACGGGTTCGCGTTCCGCTCCTGGTCTCTCGGCGGGAGTTGACCGACGAGAAAGGGCCGCTCGGACCGATCTGGAGATCGGTCGACGGCGGACGGTTGCGACCGCCGTTCAACGTCGGTTGATTTCAAGACCGTCTCGATGAGGCGGCGAGGACATCAGGTTCCCCGATATCTGATCGATCCGCGGCGGCGACGAATCGTTTGCGGCTGCCGTTTTTTCGTTCGCGTCGGGCAGCAGGTGATCCAGCAGCCCGAGATCGGCGGCGATGCCGATCAGAGCCAAAAGATGCGCCGAACCCGGCGTCGCGCCGGCGCGCCAGCGCCGAACCGTCCTGGGATTCACCCGCAGGCTCCTCGCCAATCCTCGCCAACTCAAACCGGCGGCGGATCTGAAACGGTCCAATCGTTCGTGGAAATCCGGTGGAAACTCCGCGGGCTCCACGTGATAGATCCATCGCTGGCGACGGCCCAACGCCTAACCTCGCTGTCCGAACACCGATTCGTATTCGTCCTCTAAGATCAGTTCGAGTCCGCCGGGAACGCGCGCCGCAAGCCGCACCAGCGACAGCATCGCCCCTCCGTTCGGCGCGCCGCCTTTGCGCCAGCGAAGCAGCTGACGGCTGTCGACGCCCATGCAGACCGCCATCCCCTCCCACGAAAGACCGGTCAGATCCTTCAGCGCCGTGAGCCTCTCGGCGAAATCCTCCGGGATCAGAGCGACGCCCGGCGGTATCCGGACGGAGCGTCCGGAGCGCCTGCCGTCAATCATCGACGCGCTCCAGAACGAACAGATCTTCGAACCGGCTCACCTGCAGAACGCTCATCAGACGCCTGCGAATCGCCGGCGACGGATGCCTCGTGCCGCTCATCATCTGGGACAGATATCCGGTGGATATGCCGGCCATGCGCGCCAGTTCGTTCTGCGCGATGTTCAACCGGTTGAGTTTCTCCCAAACCTTGTGCGGATCCAGTCTCGATCTGCAAGAGGGCAGCCTGCGATTCATGGCGCAGCCTCCTTCGTCGTTCGCCCCGTCCCGACGCCGCCTCGGATCTACGGGTCTTCCCCGGCGACGTCGGGATACGCTTCGGGATGCGACAGGCGATGACGGGCGATGATGCGCGCCAAGATCCTGAGACCTTCGATCCGTTTCGCGTCTTGTTCCGGGGTGAGCGAGACGTGCGCGCCCGCGTCTCCGTCATTGTCCGGCGTCCGCGACGGACGCCTCGAACGATTGGTTTCTCGGCTCGACATGCGTGCCATCATCCTCGGCGTAGGATTGTGGTGTAGGGAGAGCGTGGCGAAACATCGTATCATTCTTGTTTTCGTTCAGTAATAATTTCACCACGTTTCCATCGATTTGCTTGCTTGAATGTAGCAATGTTTTATGTATCATTTGACTCCCTCCGATAGATACGTGATGAACTCTTCATCCGGCATGTTTCACCATCCCCACGAACAACCCCTTTCAGGCATCGGCCCTTTGCTGCGGCGTCTCAGGGGCCGTCTGAGCCTGCGCGACGTCAACCGTCTAGTCGGCGTCTCTAGCTCGTACCTCTCCCTTGTCGAGCGGGGCGTCCGCCAGCCTGGCCCCAACCTCATCAAGAAGCTCGCCTCCGCGTACAACGTCGATCTGATCATGCTTCTCGAACGCGCCGGACATGCCAGCGGTTCGCACGTCCCCATCGACATCGAACTGGACGTGGAGCGCGCTTACCGGTACGTGCTCTCCGATCCGCGTTTCCGACACGGGACCGCGCCCGACGGGCCGCTTTCGGTCGGAACCAAGAGATTCATCGTCGAGATGTACGAGCGGTTGACCGGCAAGCGGTTGCTTTGAAGGCGGGACTCGCGTGGCGTCGACCGGTGGCTCGGGCGAGCAGCGCATCGTAACGAAAACCATAGCCCGCGGAAAGCAAGTCGACGTTGGTTTCGTATCGTACGGGTGAACCTGCCGCTGAACGAGGACGCGCGAGCGCGCAAGGATCAATTTTGGCATCCGCTGCGAAAGACCGCAGCCGGCGTGGCACACATTCGGAGCCAGGTCCCGGTTGGACTCGCTCCCGTTCGTACATTTACGTGCGACAATAAATGTGTGGACAGTCGCGAATTCATAAGGCGAGCAAGGGCATATGCCCGTAGTAACGGCAAGGCGTTCGCCTACGACGCGGCCCGCGGCAGAGGCAGCCACGGCAGGCTGTACGTCGGTTCTCGCTTCACAACCGTGCGAAGAGGCGAGATTGGCAAGGGTCTGCTGGCGGCCATGTTGCGTCAGCTCGACATTGACCGAAGGGAGTTCTGAACCATGATCTACGCGTACCCGTGTCGACTGGAACGCGATGAAGACGGCCGCGTGACGGCGACGTTTCCCGACGTGCCGGAGGCGATCACCGACGGTAGAGACGTCGCCGAGGCGCTCGCTATGGCGGAGGACGCGCTGGCGGTGGCGCTCGCGGGGTACGTCCAAGCCAAGCGGGACATCCCCGACCCGGACGAAGACGCTCAAGCCGAATCGACCGTGTCCGTTCCGGCCGTCGTCGCGGCCAAACTGGCGCTGTACTCCGCCATGAGGTCGCAAGGCGTCACCAAGGTCGAGCTCGCATCGAGGCTCGGAGTCAGCGAATCCGCGGTGCGGAGGCTGACCGACCCCGACCACCGCTCGCACATGAGCCAGGTGCAGAAGGCGCTTCGCCATGTTGGGCGCAACGCCACCCTCGAAGTGACCGTCGCGTGAAACAATCTAGTCGACGCTCTCGTCGATTGCCGCGCCGGCACCCTAATACGAGGAGGATCAAAAAAACCATGGAAAATGACGAACGACCACTCACTCCGGTCGCGCTGTACGCCAGAGTTTCCAGCGACCGCCAAGACGTGGACCTCTCAGTCGCAGCACAGCTGAGGGCGCTCAGGGACTACGCTGAGAAGAACGGATTCATCGTGGCCCGCGAGTACGTCGACGAGGCCGAGAGCGGACGCGTTGCCGACCGTCCCCAGTTCCGCCGGATGCTCGACGACGCCGGAAGGCCGAAGGCTCCCTTCTCGGAGATCCTCGTCTGGAAGTTCTCCCGCTTCACGCGCAAGAGGGAGCACGCCGTGGCCTTCAAGTCGATGCTGCGCAGACGCGGCATTCGGGTCGTCTCCATCACCGAGCATGCCGACGACTCGCCGACTGGCAGGCTGATGGAAGCCATAATCGAGAGCGTCGACGAGTTCTACAGCGAGAACCTCGCCCAGGAGGTGATGAGGGGTTTGAGAGAGGCGGCATCCCGCGGCTTCTGGGTGACGCCGATGGCGCCCTACGGTTACCGCAAGGTGCAAATTGCTGACGGCGCGAAGACTCGCCCGAAGCTGGAGGTCGAACCCGGCGAAGCTCCCTTGGTGCGAAGGATGTTCAACATGGCAGAGTCCGGCAATAGCGTCCTGGACATCGCCAAGACCTTCAACGGCGAGGGGCTACCCAGCCCCGCGGGCAAGCGTTGGTCGAAGACCGCGGTGCACAGGATGCTCTCGAACGAGACCTACACGGGCACGCTGGTGTGGGGCTTGACGGCGAAGGACAAGGCCCCGCCCGTGAGGGTTGAGGACGCCTTCCCGGCAATCGTGCCGAAAGCGCAGTTCGAACGCGTCGGCGACCTCCTGCGCTCCAAGGCGCCCGACAAGATCCACCCCAGACGTGCGGCGAGCACGTACCTGCTGAGCGGCCTCGTCAAATGCGGCGGCTGCAAGCGATCGCTGACCGGTCAGGCTGCGAAGAGCGGCAGGTACGCGTACTACGTCTGCCAGTCGAAGATGAAGCACGGCAGCTCCACGTGCCGCACGCCGAGGCTAAGTGCCAGACGATTCGAGAGCCTCGTGGTCGGCAAGATGCGTAGCGACGTGCTGACCGAGAGCAACATCAAGGATCTCGCGAAGCTGGTGGACGAAGAGACGGATGGAGCTGAGCGAGTGCATCGCGACAAGATCGCGTCGATCCGGCGGGAGATTGACGACGCGCGAAGACGGCTGGACAGGCTCTACGCCGCCATCGAGGATTCCGAGCTGGAGGTGTCGGACCTCGCGCCCCGCATCAGGGAGATCAGGGATCGCGAGAGGAAGCTGCTGGAAGCGCAGCGCGAAGCCGAGACTGTGTTAGCGGATCGCAGGGCGGTTCTGGGCGACGTGGAAAGGATCGCCGCGTTCGCCGAGGATCTGGGCGAGTACCTGAGGAGCAGCGAACTGGCCGAGAGACGCGCCTTCATTTCGTCGTTCGTCAAGGAGATCGTCGTCAATCCCGACCATGCCACCATACGCTACACGCTACCATTGCCGCAGGAAACTCCCGAAGCCGGGATGGACGATGAAAACTCGTCCATCCCGAGACCGGTTCTATCTACAGTCAACGGTGGTGGGGGAGGCGGGATTCGAACCCGCACGGCCGCAGCCACATGCTCCTAAGGCATGCGCGTCTACCATTCCGCCACTCCCCCGCAACCTAAATGGTACTTTCGGCCCTTACTCGTAAATGTTCGCCATCTGCCACGCGTCTAGCGACTTGAGCACCGCATCCGATCCTTGGGCCCGCAACGATACCCCAAGGCTGTCATCACGCCCCGGATAGACACGCGCGGCTATGCACTGTTTGTCGTTGGCGAAGATCTCGACGATGCTCCCGTCGACGAATACGCGCAGCTTCAAAGGTTCGCCGTCTTCCAAGATGATCGGCGCGGTTTCTGGTGCACGCGACAACGCGTCCGGCAACGTCGAGGAGTAGGAAGTTTCAAGCGTCAACATGCTCTGCATCGTTGGAACCGGCCGCGGCGAGCCGAATGGCGGCACCGCAGGAAGACCGCTGGCGAGCAGCGCACCTTCCTTGGGCAAGTTACGGTGCACGCGGAACCCCCGATCCTTGAAGAACGCGATACGTGTGAGCTCTTCCCGGTTGGGCGATCTCAACACGTTCAACTCCACCATGGGAGATTCTTTGGCGTCGATCTCCAGATCCAGCTCAATGGCGTTGCCTTCAACGCCATCTAGCACGACTTCTTGGTTCGCAGGCAAAATCGTCTCATCGACGTGCTGATGCTCGCGGCGCACCGACTCGATGTCTCCGGCGGGTTCGATGTTCAGCTCATCCTCGTATTTTCCGAGCGTTACGCGTCTGGGCAACGACATGATCTGGTTCCAACCTTCGGTCGGGTAACCCGGGTTCATGTTGTGGATGATGACCACACCGCCCTCTGCGTCGGGAGTGGCCGATGGCGCGTGCACGCCTGATGGTGTCGAAGCACCGAAATTGAACAGTCCGCCCGAAGTCACCACGAATTTGTCGCGCTCAGTGTCGTAGTCGCCTAGCAGATATTGTCCGCCGCTCATGTGGCTGAAGAACGGCATGATCCAGCGGTCGCCTATTGGCCAGAAATATGGACACGCCCCGTCGTCACCAACAAGAGTGAAGCGGTCGCCTTCGGTAAACGGGTGCAGATACTCCCACGTCGCCAGATCTTTCGACCGGAACAGGAAATCGACCGCAACTCGCTTCCTTGCGGGACCTTCCGGCAACATCCCACATGACAGCGAGTAGTAGTAATCGCCCTTCTTCCAGATACACGGATCAAACACCGTGTACTCCAGCGGCTCGCCAGTCTGCGGGAGCGTTGGGATCACGGCCTCGCCCGTCACCTTCTCCCAGTTCAGCAACAACGGATCGCTCGACACTGCGACCATATTGCCCACCTGCGTTCCGTGGTACATCGCGATCACCCGATCATCCTCCGCCAACGCTGACCCAGAGAAACAACTTTCCTCTGGATCGGGATAGATCGCATACGGCAGATCTCGCCAGTGGATCAGGTCATCGCTGACGGCGTGACCCCAATGCACACGCGGATCCTCAGGTGGATAGCCCTGGTAGAAGAGGTGCCATCTCCCCTGCCAGAAACACAACCCGTTCGGGTCGTTCAGCGTGTTCTCGGGATTGACGTAGTGGTAGAACGGTCGCCACGGGTCATCCGCCTTCGCCTTTCGCGAGGCGATCATGCGCTGAAGCAGCGGATTCTCCTTCAGCTGCGCCTCCTGCTCCTCCAACGTATCCGCCCACGTATAGTGCGGAGTCAGTGACTTGTGGCTGCTTTCGGTCATGATTCTTGTTCTTTACAAGCGAGCCGGCACCATGGTTGTTCTGTATTGGTGGCAGCGGTTCGCAATCTAACCCAATATCCGCATTATCGTGTCGCGGTTTTCTTCACCGATTTCATCGAAGATGGCAAGCACAGATTCGTAAGTTCCAGGACCTCCGATCAACTCCCAGAACTCTGGCCCGAGTAAAACCTGTGCTTCGATGTCAAGATGTCGCCGAACTATAGACCATTTGTAATCCTCTCGAGAACCATACGGATTGTAGGACATCGCGTAAAAGGTACTGACAGTCGGCGGGCCTTGTTGGCGCATCGCATGAATCTCGAGTAATTTACGGGTCACCGAGATACATTGATCCAAATTGGGTTTCGGCGCCTTCATTTCAAAGAAAATCTCTTCCCCGTTTGCCGTGCGAAGGTAGAGATCAGCTTTGACCGACAAGACTATATGTTCAGCGTGGAATGATCCAACGACGTTGTCGACGTAATTCGAATACGTGTCCGAGAAACCATCGTTTCGGATCTCGTCGAGTATGCCGTCAATGCTGGTTCTCGCCGCGTTGCTTATGTGACCACGGACAACGTATTGTCTGCGGGCATCCGCGAAATGTTCTTTACCGATGAAATAGGCAGTTGCTTCGAACATCGAGCCCAACGTCGTCGACAACGACCTTTCGAAGTGCGACACGTTGATGACGCCGGGTTCCAGTAGCGCACGATGAAACGGGTTTAACCGGCCATCTTTGATTAGTTGCGCCTCGTCTCTAAGAACGTGACCGGGACTGTCCGGATCGTATTTGTCGGTTACTCCACTTAAGAGTTCCGTCAAGGTTTCCTTGATCTGTCGCTTTGTCGAGTTTGAAATCAATTAGATTTCCAAACCAAAACGCTCTCGTAGAAGTCTCCAGACCTCCGTCCTGTCCGGCGGTTGACATGACGTTCAAGACGATGCTCCAAGGACATGCCGGTTCGTTCGCGTATTTCGTCGTACAAACCAAACTTGTCGTTGACGATCACAACCATCCTTCCGTCTTCCGACAGACTCCGTTTCACATTCCGGAACACGGCCGTTATGTTGTCAACATATTCGCGTTGTGCCCTCTGCGAATTGCCATTGGACGCTCTTCCGATTTCCTCTTCCGCTCTCCAAGGTAAACCAAGCAACTCGTACGCGTATCTGTGCTGCTCGTGATAGTCGATTAAGCCCACGTACGGCGGCGAGGTGATGACTAACTCATGTTGTGGGAAATCAACACTGGCACTGTCGCCAGTGATAACTGAGACGTTAACGTCTTGGCGAATTTCTCCGAACTCGCGGATTCTCTTGAAGGTGTCATTGGTATACCTCTTCAAGAACCGTTCAGCATCCTCCGTCGGTTTACAGATGCGACCGTGTTTGTAGCAATGGTACGGTTCAAGCTGAGGTTGCGTTGGAAAATCCAAATCGAAGTGAGTCGTACGACGAGCCGAACGAGCGGCCCTAGACAAGATCAACTTCATGACATCACTGTAGGAGTAGTCATCGATTAGCGATCTGTAATTCAGTAGCGCGTTAAGAGCGGTGGGTGCGAGCCACGCTTCGAGATAGTCGTTTCGGTCGAATGATTCACCTTGGTCCAGCAATCTAGATTGGGGCATCCCCAAGCTTCTGTCTGCAATCTCAGTCAATTCGGTTTGCAGAAGAGATAGGTCGTACAGAGATGTTTTGACCCGTGTGATTAGACAGTTGAATTCCGAAATGTCGCAGCCAACCGCATCAATCCCGAGAGCCGCCGCTTCAACTAGGGTCGTTCCGGACCCAGCGAACGGGTCGCAAACCAAAGCGGGTTGATATTTTCGCAAGAAAATCTCGACAAGTTGGGGGACGAACTTCCCCAGATACGGATGCAACATGTGAACATGTTTGGTGCGAACGCTTTGCGGCAGATCCTGTTCGCGCCAGTTGAGATTGAGCGATTCTAGAGGTGTGTCGCGATCAATTTCATCAAAATCTGTGAAGGGAACGAGCCGATATTGCGGTGCATAGCCGTGTCCGGGCCGGGTAGCGTCCCATTTTGCTGTCGAATTAACAGCCGTCCTCGTTTTTTGAAAGGCCACGAAAGTCCGTCTCCTTGACCAAGGTACAGTCACTCAGGATTCTACCGGACTACCAATACGGCGTCTTGTCACTCAACCGCTGCGTTTACGTGCAACAACGATAATATCCACATTGAACTTGGCTGAACCGCCCTGAATTGAACGTAGGAGACCACGATGTCTGACATGCAGATCGAGATGCTGGCCGATGAGCAGGCCCTTGTTGGCGAGGGACCGGTGTGGGATCCGAAGACGAGCGTCCTCTACTGGACCGACATCCGAGGCGGACGCTACTTCAAGTTCGATCCCGCGACCGGCGAGAACGAAACGATTCACAACGGCATCTTCGTCGGCGGAGGAGCGGTCAACAAAAACGGCGGATTGACGTTCGGCACGTGGGAAGGCGTCATGCTCTGGAGGTCAGACTCCGATTGGCAGTGGCTCCATCACGAACCCGAGATGCGCGAGCGGATGCAGTTCAACGACGTTACTGCAGGTCCCGACGGCAGCTTCTACGCAGGCAGCTATTTCGAGGACGCACCTCGAGGCGAACTCCTCCGCTTCAAACCCGACGGCTCACACGAGGTCATCGCTGAAGGCCTAGGCATCAGCAACGGCATGGGCTTCTCACCAGACCTCACCGTCTTCTACCACACTGATTCGCTGGCAGGCGAAATCTACGCCTACGACTACCACAGCGGTGATCACTCGCTCTCCAACCATCGCGTTCTAGTCAAGCTGGATTCCGACGAAGGTATCCCCGACGGCATGACAGTCGATGGCGACGGCAACATCTGGTCGGCATGCTGGGGCGGCGCGCAGCTGATCCAGTTCGACCCCGACGGTACGGAAATGAGCCGCATCAAGTTCCCAGCAGTCCAAACATCCGCGGTGAACTTCGGCGGCGAAGGCTTCACCGACATCTACGTCACGACCGCAAACTTCGGAAGCGAAGACCCGATAACTGACGACGACCCACCCGCCTACCACTTGATTTCGAACCGTGGCGGTCAGCTATACCGCGTCCGCCAAGACAAAGTCCAAGGCAAAGCGGAGTTCGAGACCGATTTCCACTGGTCATGAGAGTGGTCAATAATGTGATTGCGGCGTTGGATTTTCGCCGTTGATCGGGTGTTGTTTTGATCGCTCCTTGGTGCCGTTGCTTGTCGCGACGGGCTTTTTCTGGTTGTTGCACCTGCGGGACGGGGTTCAGACATAGTTAACGTCTGTCTCCCGGCCCGCTGATGCGGTTGCTGCCGACAGCAGCTCGACCCGGCTTCCGCCAGTCATTAGAACGGTAGCGCGCAAGACACTAGCAACTGTGCCTTGTCACACGGACGGCCTGACCGAGGTTCGCCCGTTCCGCGCCATCGCCCTCGCTTCCAAACAGGTCGAGGTTCTGATACCTTTCAAGCTCGCGTCAGCGCACGCCGCGTTCCGTGTTCGGCTCGACTAAGGTGTACCGCCGGAGGACGTCACGCCTCCGCTCGCCTAGCCTGACTGCAGGGACCGGGGATACCGCCGGAGCCCTTCGGAATGGTTCGCGCTCGCGCGCTACGCTTGCCTTATGAGTTTGATTATTACATATGTAGTTCAGGAATGCAAGCGATCATGAACCGGGATATCAAGGATTTCGAACGACGGGACTGCAAGCCACTTTCACCGGGCGAAAAGGGTGGGAGCGGGGTATGTGGGAGGGGGGAGGCGGAGGTACGCCTGCGCGGGAATGACAGGGTTGTGCAAAGAGCCCGTTAATGGAGAGGGGATGTGTATCCCTACCCGCGTAACGTCTCTTCGAAACCTAGATGCGCGCGTGATGCGGTCGGCTCCGTCTGCCCCTGATAGCGGCTTCGAAGAGCCGCAGAACCGTAAGGATTCTCTGCCGGTGTCGACAAATACTGGAATGAGATCTGCCCTATCGGCATGCCTTTGTAGAGCGTGAGAGGCAACCGAGAAACGTTAGACAGTTCAAGCGTTAGTGTCCCGTCCCAACCTGGGTCCACGAATCCGGCTGTCGAATGGATCAATAACCCGATCCGACCGAGTGAACTTTTGCCTTCTAGCCGAGCCACGATCGCGTCGCTCAGGGTGATCCTCTCCAGTGTGTTACCCAACACGAACTCGCCGGGGTGAAGAATGAATGGTTGGTCGTCTTCGATAACCACCATCTCGTTGAGTTCAGGGATGTCTCGACGTAGATCCACGAACGGTGCCGTGGAGTTCCGAAACACGAGCACCTTGTCGTCGAGATGCAGGTCTACGGATGCCGGTTGGACATCGTCGGGGCTGAACGGATCGATGGAGATGCCGCCCGATTCGATCTCGTCACGAATGCTCTTGTCACTGAGAACCATGGCGTTAACCAACGCACGCCCCACAGCCCTTGCCGTGGAGCGTGCGAATTCGGATTCTATCAACGAAGGTTCATAGAACCGCTCGCTCTATTCGGTCGCCACGTCCTTGCTCTTCATTGCAGCCGCTTTGTCGACACAACCGGGTTGATCGATGGCGAACTTCGCGGTGATGCTCGCGGTGATGCTGACGTCGCCCGCGCTTATCGGCGTTGGCGCATCGAACGATGCGGCGGCGGCAACCCTTGCCTCCGCTTGCTTGAAGACCGGTGCGGAAGAGAACGACTCGGTTGCGCTGAGCAGCGTTCCGACACCAACCCCAAACGCCTCGGCGTAGAGTTCGGCACGTTCGATCGCATCTTGTGCAGCGAGTTTACGAGCTTCGTTCACCGCTTCGGAGGTATCACCAGCTTCGAACGAGATCGAGTCGACACGCACGTCATCTCCACCAGCGGCAGCCGCCGCGTCGATAACGTCGCCGAGCAGGTCACCGCTCTCTTCACCCTCATCACCTGACTCGGAGAGATCGATCTGGACCCTTACACGATTGGTCACGCGGTAACCGGTCACGACTTGCCTGTTGCGCCGACCAGTCGTCCCGTTATCCAGCTCAAATGTCTCTTCGACCCACGTAGATTCTGGCCAGATATTGAGCTGCGTCGTGGTGATGTCGTCCTCATCGACGCCCTGTTCCTTGACCGCATCGATAACGGCGGCCATCGACTCTGCGGCTTGGCTTCGAGCCTCACTCACTGTATCGGCAGTCACATCGACACCGAGGTAGACGACACCGATGTTCGCCGGCACCGTGACTGCGCCACCGCCGTTGACGGTAATGCCGTCGGAACGGTAGTCACAGTACGTAACCCGCGAATCCAGTTCGGCATCTACTGTCGCCACCGCGCTGGTCAACGGTTGCGGCGTCGCCGTCGGTGGATCCTGCGCGCTCAGACCGACCATCGTTATCGTCGATCCGATGACCGCAGCTATCGCGACGACTGCTAACCCTACGTATCTGTTTTTGATCATTTGCTCAATCCTTTTCCGATTGATTGTTTTTTGCTTCAGCCAAAACAAGTGGCTCCTAACAACAAAGACGCACCAGCCTTTGGATATGTTCCATCCGCCCTTTTCGATTATCGATTCGCTCATGGCGAACATCGGTCCTCGGGTCAACGCGACGGCGTTGGCGACAGTGTCGGAGTTGGAGTGACGGTCTCCGAGGTGGATGGAGTGGCAGTTTCTTCCGCGCTAGGTGTTGGTGTCGGCGTCGGCGTACAGGTTGGTATCGCCGACATCGTGGCAACTGGGTCTGGTGTAGTCGAAACTTTGGATGGATCAGACGGTGTCGGTGTAGGAGTCGGCGCGACCGCGCAAGGCGCCATCGTAGGAGTCGGCTCTATGTGATCATCCGACATCGCCTTGGGGGCTGCATCGGCAGCCTCGGCGGCAGGTTCTCGCGGGCTTCGATCATGTCCAGTCTCTCGCTCAACCACAACTTCGACTTCAACCACCTTTTCTACCTCGACCTCTTTTACGACTTCTACAACCTTTTCGACAACCACAGTGACCTGTACCTCTTTCTCGACGACGACCTCTCTTTCGACCACCACGGTCTGAACTACCGACTCACCGGCGACCTGCACCTCCTTCTCGACAACCACAGTAACGATCACCTCTTTCTCTACCTCAACCACAACCTCCTTCTCGACTTCTACGACCGCCGGAGCAGCGGCCATCATCGCTTCGACTTCATCAGAAGCCGGCTCTGATTCAACCAGTACCTCCCTTTCGACCACTACTGTTTGCACCACCGCTTCGCCGCGTCTGAATTCGGAAGCCGACTCTTCGGCGCCGTCGAACCGATCCGTCACGTATTCGGTAATATCGCCGATGGTGATCAATGCCACGCCAACCAGAGCCACAGCACCGATCGCCAACGGTACGAACACCGTTGCGTTGCTTAGTCGTAAACCGTTACGTCGTCTCGGGTCTAGAATGCCTTCGATTTCGCGTTCCGAGTAGCCTCGATCGGCGAGTGTTTCAGGCGTCAACGCGTATGAGCGTGGTGCTTCGATTGTGTCGAGCCCACGCAACATGCGCGAGGTTTCGCGCATGACTCGTAACTCCTCAACATCCACGCCCGCGGCGCGTAGGCGCTCTTCGACGCCCGGGATATCCGATCCGTCTTCCGAGTCGACGTACGCAGAGATCAGATCCTCAACGGGATCCTCCTTCGCAAACAGTCTTCGCCAGAACTCAATCAAGCGGCAATATCCCTAATCTCGACAACGCACGACGATCCGATTTGTTGAAAATCGCAAGTCGTGTCCATGAATAGATGACGCTCTACAACCCAGATTCGTTCCATCAGATGTTCACTCATACCGCCCCTCCTGCCAATCTACCGGGCAGCAATCCGGGAATGCTCTGCAGACAGTCGCGGACGCGACGCCGAGCCCGGTTGAGGCGCGACTTCACCGTCCCGATGTTCACTCCACAGACCGCTGACGCATCGTCATAACTTCCGCCTTGAACGTCGATCAATACGATCACCTCGCGGTGCTCATGGCTCAATGCGCCGACACAGTGTTCAAGAGCTTCACGCAGTTCGGTGTTCATCGCAACATCGGCGGGCGAAGGATTGTCACTGACCAAACGTTCACGGAAGACTTCGGTGTCTTCATCGACGGATGTTTCCCTCCGTCGGTTTTGGCGTCTGAAGTGGTCGTACGCCTTGTTGCGGGCAATCCGCAACAGCCACGCTCGGACGTTATCACCGCGCATCTTTGAGATGTTGCGAAACGCGGAGATGAAAGTCTCTTGCGTCACGTCGTCGGCAATCGCAGGTTGGCGCGTCAGACTCATGCTGAAACCGTAGACCGCGTCTTGATGCAACATGACCAAGCGGTTGAACGCGTCGACGTCGCCGCCCCGCGCCATCGCAAGTATCAGGTTTTCGTCAGACTGCATGCAAACCCGTGGTGGGTATCCGAATCACCAACCGCAATACAATTGCTTACGTTGTGTCGGACCAGCTTTGGAAACAGGCGCGAGACATCGCTGAGATGATCGTTATTACTGCGTTGGTCGTCATCTTCGTGCGTAATGTCGCCATTACTTACACTGTAAACGGCCCCAGCATGGAACCTACGTTTCTCGAGGGTCATCGCGTGCTGGTCAACCGCTTCGGAGCAATCAGTTTCTGGGGAATATCGCTCTACGGCCAACCTGGGTTTCTGTTCAACGGCCCGGAACGCGGCGATATGATCGTTTTTGAACCGCAACAACCAGGGACCGAGAAGATAGTGAAACGCGTGATCGGATTACCCGGCGACAAAGTCGACATCGTCGATGGCGTAGTGGAAGTCAACGATCTCGCTACGAACTACACAGAAAAGCGAACCGACCCTAAATCGCACCTCGACTACCCCGTCGTAGTTCCTCCACATAGCTACTATGTTCTTGGGGACAACCGAGATCAATCAAACGACTCCCGAAACTGGGGATACGTTCCGACGAAGGACATCGTCGGCAAGGTCTGGCTTCTATATTGGCCTTGGGAAGCGACCTCAACCTATTGAGGGATTGAAGCCTGTTCAGACCGATTCTCGTGGAAATTAGCACCAATAGTTCCAAGAATCGAATGGAACGCGGCCAGTGAACCTGTAAAACAGCCGGTGCCACCATTTAAGTCCGCCAAACATCCTCAAGAGGTTCCATTCCATTTCAGGCGGTAGTTCGGTACCACGTTCGCGAAGAGTCAGAAACAGGTTGTTCAATGCGCGTCGTTCCGCTTTTTCGATATCCATGGCCTCGAATTTCGCCCTAGCCGCTTTGCGGATTTCAGCTTTTGTTTCGAACATACTCATGAACCTTTTGCTATCTTGGGGAAATCGAAATTAAAGCTCCGTCAATTGATTACGAGCGGAATGGCGGTATGCGGTTCCACCATCTGCGACCATCGATTTGCTTGAGCAGCCTCTGTTCCACCTCCAGCGAGATTTCGATACCTTTTTCGCGCATATCGGCCTTAAAGTGCTCCATGGCTTGTTGCACACCTTCTTTTCGGCCTCGCTCTTCGCCTCTTCGCTCAGCCTTTGCAACCTCTTTGGCGATAAACTTTTCTCTTGCTACTTTTCGGATTTGGGTTCTAGTCTCGAACATTTTCCTGATCCCTTCTATGGCGACGGCAATTGCGAGGACGAATGTCCAACTGAGCTGGGTGACAGCGAGCCTGTATATTCCTACGCTCCAATGGTCTGCTTCAGAGTATAGCGACAGCAGGAGCAGCGAGATCGCGCCGATCAGCGCGAACCCGCTACCTTGCCATAAGACGCCGCGTTCCTCAAGCGTCGAAGTCAAACCTTCGATCGTCATCCTCAATACGCCTTAACATTCGTATCGTCACCTGAGATCCGCTGACTACAACGCCGTCTTGTGGCGATACATCAGCGCTTCGGCGAGGTGGTGGTTCTCGATAAGCTGAGTCTGCTCCAGATCAGCGATGGTTCGAGCGACTTTCAAGACGCGGTGACACGATCTTGCCGATAGTCGCAGATGCTTCATCGCGCTCTGAAGCAACGACTTGGCATCGTCCGACATCTTGCACGAATCCCATACCTCGACGGGTCCCATCAGGGCATTCGACATCACCCGTGAGTTCTGGAACCGTTCATGTTGAAGTTGAACCGCAACCATGATCCGCTCACGGGCAACTTCGGATCCCTCTTCAGCCGGTGGGGTGATCAGCTTGTCGTACTCCACCCGCGGAACGTCGACGAACATGTCGATTCGATCAATCAACGGCCCAGATATCCGTCGCTGGTAACGCGCCACCGCCTGCTCTCCACACGTACATGGCTGTTGCGAATCGCCGAAGTAACCGCAAGGACACGGGTTCATCGCACCTACGAGCATGAAGCTGGCCGGGTACGTCGAGCTCATCCGCGCCCGGCTAATGGTGACCATTCGATCCTCAAGCGGTTGCCGCAACGTCTCCAGCGACGCGTTCCCAAACTCCGGCAACTCGTCCAAAAACAGCACACCACGGTGGCTCAACGTGACTTCTCCCGGACGCGGAACGCTTCCCCCGCCGATCAATCCTGCGTTCGAGATCGTGTAATGCGGTGCTCTGAAGGGTCGTTGAGTGATCAACGGGCTACCGGACGGCAGAAGACCCGTTACCGAATAGATCGTCGTGACTTCCAGCGCCTCCTCCGGCGTCATTGGTGGCAGGATCGAAGGCAGACAGCGCGCCAGTAACGTCTTGCCGCATCCGGGCGCACCCATCAACACGATGTTGTGATGACCCGCAGCTGCGATTTCCAAAGCCCGTTTCGCTTGCTCCTGACCTCTTACGTCTCGAAAGTCGTAACCGGGACGAACGTGAGCATCCAACGGCTCGTCCGGCAGCCCTCCACCCTTGACCAACGGCATGTCGATGCCCTCGCTGAGGTGATCCACCAGCTGTCTCAGCGTCTCCGCCGGCCGAATATCGATACCCGGCACCAACGCCGCCTCGTTAGCGTTGACCTTGGGGACGAACGCCGTCTGATATCCGCGGTTCTTCCCGGCCCTGAGCATCGGCAACATACCGTGCGTCGAACGCAACTTGCCATCCAACGACAACTCGCCGAGAAAGAGCGCTTTGCTCACTGCGTCCGGTATCTGGCCACTGCACACCAGGATCCCAATCGCGATCGGCAGATCGTACGAGGGTCCAGTCTTCTTGATGTCGGCCGGAGCCAGCGACACTGTGATCCGTCGCATCGGGAACTCCGCGCCTGAATTCCTGATCGCAGCACGCACACGCTCCCGCGACTCCTGTACCGACGAATCGGGCAACCCGACGATGTTGAATCTCGGCATCCCCGGTGAGATATCCACTTCCACCTCCACCAACTGACCATCCACCCCGCTGACCGCACAAGTATTAGTTTTCGCAAGCAATTTGAAGTTCCCTTCTTGTATAGTTACCCCAAGTCCAAAAGCCGCACCGACGTATATTATACATAAGTACTAGCACATTCATTGCACGATATGGCGAAGAATTCGAAAGTAGTTGTAATCTTCCTCTCATGACCATCCAGTACGACACGGATGGACATGTAGCCATCATCACGATCGCGAACGCCGGACGCGCCAACGCGATCGACAAACAACACGCCCTCGATCTGGGTGGAGCTTGGAGCGTCGCATGGGAAGACCGGGGCGTGAGAGCCATCATCATCACGGGCGAGGGTGAACGTCACTTCTGCGGCGGGCATGACCTGTCAGTCCGTGACGACGTTACCGCCGAAGAGCACGAGTTCCTCGCCTTGGAGCGCATATTCAGAACACCCGGTGGCTACATCAACGGGTTTCAAACAGGAATCGACGGCGGAATGGCCGATCATTTCCCTCGGATCCACAAACCAGTCGTGGCCGCCGTGAACGGTTGGGCTGTCGGTGCCGGCCTCTATCTGCTTCTCGCCTCCACTGACATCAGAATCGCCGCCGAAGGCAACGCCAACTTCCGTTTCGGCCTTATCTCAAGAGGTTGGGTAGGCGCAGGTCCGGGCGCGACGCTGCTTCTCAAGCAGCTCAGGTACGTCGATGCGATGAACATGCTCCTGGCCGACGCAACGATCGACGCCGAGGAGGCTGTCCGCATCGGCTTAGTCAGCGAAGCCGTCCCACCCGATAAACTGATGTCACGCGCGTTGCAGGTCGCCAATCGCATCGCCGAGATGCCGCCGCTCGCCGCGATGAAGATGAAGGAATTCGTCCACCGCTTCTCCGACCTGCCCGTCGAGCAGGCATGGAACGTCCAAGCCATGATGAACTTCATGCTTCTGCAAACCACCCAAGACGCCCAAGAAGGCCGCACATCATTCCTCGAACGCCGCGACCCCGAATTCACCGGCGAATACGCTGGGCTGGAAGGTTTCTACGAGAGCCTCAGCGACGAACAACGCGCAAGACTCGAAGAACTCAAGCGGCAAATAGACTGGTGACATCGGCGTCTAAGCAACTGTGCACCATTCGATATGATGGGGGTGTAAAGAGTTTCATTAGAAAGTTTGAGACGATCCGATGGCAACTATTGATCAACGCGTTTCCCGCTTAGAAGGCGCTTTCGAGCATCTAGCCACGAAAGGAGACTTGGCTAGATTAGAGAGCAAGTTGACTTGGCGATTATTGATTGGCTTGTTTTTGCAAGCCGGGCTGGTCATCACCGTAATGACCATAATCATCAGCCAGATCACCAACAATTGATCCGCTGAATTCAGGCACGCCTACCAAATGGACCGCTGGCAGTACGCTCAAGACGAACACCCGCCTTACTGCACCTGCGTGGAGTGCCAAGACGACCGCAAAAAGGGCAAACGCAGGCGATCACGGTCAACATCATATTCTGGTAGCGGCAGCATCTTCGAACGCCTCATTGCTCGGTTGAAGCGGTTCTTTGGAGGCAATTGAGCCCAATATCAGCGGGCTTCACCTCCCAAACTTGCGCCACCAGATCCACCCGAAAACGGCGCCCAAAACCGTGCACACCGGCAACGACGCGATCACAACCACCTCAGTTCCTGCCGCATCAAACTGAAACCACAACGCCAGACTGAAGGCGATCGCCACACAGGCCCCTACAATCCCTCCGAGCAAGATGTATCGATTGGCACTCATTCGCTCGATGTTAATCCACCTCTGCCCTGTACAATCTCGTTGCGCATGGTCAGATGTGCGATCAAGTAGGTGCAAAACATGAGCGAATCCAACGGCAAAGTCCTCCGCAGCGAAGCATGGTTCGGGCCAAGAGACCTCGAAGGCTTCCTACACCGTTCCGGCCTTAAGAACCAAGGTTGGGACGAAGAGTCTTTCGCCGGGAAACCGGTTATCGGCATCGCCAACTCGTGGAGCGAGGCAACGCACTGTAACGCCCATCTCCGAGTCATCGCCGAACACGTCAAGCGGGGTGTCATCGCCGCAGGCGGCTTCCCGCTCGAATTCCCGACGATCTCACTAGGCGAATTCTTTCTCGCTCCCACGTCGATGCTCTACCGCAACCTCATGGCGATGGACGTCGAGGAGATGATCAGGGGCCTGCCCATCGACGGAGTCGTTCTTCTATCCAACTGCGACAAAACCACCCCCGCCATGCTTATGGGCGCGGCGTCCGCAGACCTGCCTGCCATCATCGTCACCGGCGGTCCGCAACTCAAAGGCAACTGGCGAGGCGAAGAACTCGGTTCCTGCACCGACTGCCGACGCTATTGGTCCGAACTCCGAGCCGGCACCATCACTCAAGCCGAATACGACTCGATGGAAGAGGCCATCTACCGCTCACCGGGGCACTGCATGGTCATGGGCACAGCCAGCACGATGTCGGTAATCTGCGAATCCCTAGGCATGACGCCGCCCGGCGGTGCCGCTATACCCGGAGCCGACTCCAGGCGTCGCGTATTCGCTGAACGCGCCGGCGCCACCGCCGTAGACCTCGTCGCAAGTGGTACACGCCCGTCTGAGATCCTCACTGAAGATGCCTTCGAAAACGCCGCCCTTTCCCTGCTCTCACTCGGCGGCTCAACCAACGCGATCATCCACCTCACCGCCATCGCCGGTCGAGCCGGCATCGATTTCCCGCTGTCACGTTGGGCCGAACTCTCCGAGCGAGTTCCCGTAATCGCCAACCTCAAACCGTCCGGCAAATACCTAATGGAAGACTTCTTCTACGCAGGTGGAGCACCCGCGTTCTTCAAGAAGATCCTCCATCTCCTCAACCGCGACTGCATGAACGTGAATGGGAAATCCCTCGCCGAAAACGTCGCCGACGCCACCTGCCACAACGACAACGTCATCCTAGATCCGGGTCACGCACTGTACCCTGACGGCGGCGTATCCATCCTTCACGGTTCGCTCGCACCCGATGGCGCGGTCATCAAGCGCTCCGCCGCTTCCCCCAGTCTGTTACAGCACACCGGCCGAGCCGTCGTCTTCTCGAGTCCCGCCGACCTCCACCGTCGCATCGACGATCCCGATCTCGACGTGACTGAGGACGACATCCTCGTCATGCAGTCAGCAGGCCCGATCGGCGGTCCAGGCATGCCCGAAGCAGGCTTCATGCCACTGCCACGAAAAATCCTTGCACAAGGGGTCCGAGACATGGTACGTATTTCCGACGCTCGCATGAGCGGCACAGCATTCGGCACCGTCGTCCTTCACGTTTCACCAGAATCCGCCGTGGGCGGCCCACTAGCCCTAGTCCGCGACGGCGACATGATCTCCCTCGACGCCAACAGCGGACGACTGGATCTTTTAGTGGAAGATGCCGAACTCGACCGACGCCGCGCTGAACTCCAATCCTCAAATGGTGTGACTAACGGAACTCCGGAACGCGGCTACATCCATATGTACAACCGCCACGTCATGCAAGCCCAATACGGCTGCGACTTCGACTTCGCCGTAGGCCGCACACCAGTCGCAACGCACGTCGCGCCCGAGGGGCATTGAACGACTAATCTACTGTCCCGCCCTATCTAACGGGCGGCGCAATCCGATTCGGGGTTCGCCCGGCCATGACATCATCCCAAGCCTCTAACAACTCCGACTGATTCTCTCGTGCCCATCTCAGCACCCGTCGCATTGACCTCGGAGGCAAATGCCCTTTCGCAACCCGAAGCGTCCGGATATGGATCTCCGCGACGAATTCGCCGTACTCTGCATGGAAATGTGGTGGATTGTGATCCGCAAACCACATTATGATGTGGATGCCGTCGAAACGACAAATTTCAGGCATTTGTGAGTAGCGAGTTGGCTTCCCGCTCGAGTTCTTCCCACGTTTTGCCTGTCAAGTCCATGTACAGCGCAGTCGCGCACATTCCAAGATCGACTTCATCAGGATCGTCCCCCCATCTGATATCCCCTCCGTGCCGCGAAGCCCAAACGTTTTCAAAAACTCGACGGTCCTCTATGGGTTTGAACCAATCTTTACCGGCGTGATGCCCTAAATCGATAGCACCCTCAACACCATCGTTGAAGCGCAACCAGATCCGAAACCCCTCGAGCGCCTTGACGTCGACAACAGAAATATTGACTGGACCAACCATAATGTCAGTTTCGTCGTTCATCTAATCCTTTCTATCTTCGCAATGGTTTTATATTACCAATGTATCATATAGCCACGTGCGTGCAGATTAAGGCGTAGGCGCATCCCCAGGTACCAACCCCTCCGCCTTCATCTCCGACCAAACATCTCCCGGTATCTCCTCCCCCACCAGCGCAAAGTTCTGCTCCAACTCGCCAATCGACTGCGCACCCGGAATCACAGTAGCGACGGCGGGATGCGCCAGAACGAACTGCAATGCAGCGGCCTTCAGATCCACGCCATGCCGACGGCACACCGCGTCCAGTCGCCGCGCTCGTTCAATCAGGTGCTCGGGCGCTGGTTCGTAGTTAAAGGTCACGTAACCCGACAAATCTCGCGCCAATATCCCGCTGTTGTACGGACCACCAATGACGATCTTGACATCTCGCTCAACACACAATGGCAGGAATTCGTCGTATGCATCATGATCTAGAAGCGTGTACCGGCCAGCAAGCAACACGGCATCAATATCGAACTGCCGGATGAACTTCGCCGGCATCTGCCACTCGTTCATGCCGCAACCGAGCGCTTTAATCACACCCTGTTCCCGCAATTCGATCAGCGTCGGAAATGCCTCTTCAACCGCCTGTCTCTCACCGTAAGGTTGCGTGTCCGGATCGTGCACCAGAACGATCTCTATGTGATCGGTCTGCAATCTCTCAAGGCTCTCATCGATCGACCGTAGCACGTCATCACGCGTCCACGAGTCGACGGCATAGTGCTCAGCGAAATTGTCAGGGGATTCGTCAGCCGAATAGCCGCCTTCCAACGGCTCAAGAACGCGACCAATCTTCGTAGAAATCACGTAGCTGGTTCGATCAATATCTAGCAGCGCCGCTCCGTACCGGACCTCACTTCGACCAACGCCGTATAACGGCGCAGTGTCGAAATAGTTGATGCCCATGACGTGCGCACGGCGGATGATACGGACCACCTCATCGTGGACCGTGTCGCCGAAATCGCCACCACCCAAAATCTGGCCGCCAAACGGCGCGCCACCCAACCCGAGCTGCGTAACCTCAACGCCCTGGTTGCCGATTGCTACCTTTTCTAGCGGATCCAACTCATCCTCCGTTCGTGTCAATCGCCTATGAAACCCTCGCCGCGATCGCATCACCGACCGCCGTAGTAGTAGATGAACCGCCCAAATCCGGCGTCAAAATCTCACCTTCGTCAAGCAGCCCTTCAACCGCCGAACGCACATCCGCAGCAGCACCATCTTCACCTAGGTGGTCAAGCATCAACGCCGCGGTCAATATCTGCGCCATCGGATTTGCGATGCCCATGCCAGCGATATCCGGCGCACTCCCGTGCGTCGGCTCAAACATCGATGGGCTCGTCCGCGTCGGATCGAGGTTCGCGCTAGAGGCGAGACCCATCGAACCAGTAATGATCGCCCCGATATCCGTAAGTATGTCGCCAAATAGATTCGAAGCAACGACGACATCGAAGTTCTGTGGTCTGCGAATGAAGTCCATGCACGCCGCGTCGATCAACAGTGAATCTGTCGAGATATCCGGATAATCCTCCTTCACAGCATCGAATGTCCGATCCCACAGCACCATCCCGTAGCCTTGAGCGTTCGACTTCGTGATCGAAGTCACGTGCATCTTCTTGTTACGCTCACGCGCCAGCTCGAACGCATAACGGATAACGCGCTCACAACCATTACGGGTAAAAACGGACGACTGAACCGCCACTTCTCCAGGAAAGTCGCGGTACTGGAAACCGCCGACGTTCGCATATTCCCCCTCGGTGTTCTCCCGCACGACGATCAGGTCAATGTCATACGGTTTGACATCTTTCAAAGGCGATTCCACCCCAGGCAGCAGCACCGAAGGCCGAACGCACGCGTACTGATCAAACGCCCGGCGGATCGGCAGCAACAACCCGTTCAGCGTGATGTGGTCCTGAACCTCTGGATGACCCACCGCACCGAGGAATATCGCATCGAAATCCTCGAGCCGCTCGACGCCATCCGACGGCATCATCTCGCCGTGCTCGAAGTAGTAGTCCGAACTCCATGGAAACTCGACGAAGTCCCACTCGATTCCGTGCCTCCCTCCAAGCGCGTGCAGAACCTTCAGCGCCTCATCCACGACATCTACCCCGATGCCGTCGCCCTTGATCACCGCGATGCTGTGCTTAGCCAATTTGCGAACATGCCTCCTAATGCGAAACCGTTGTTCGAAGCGTGACCCTTACGAAGACCGAGACTCGATGATTTCCAAAACACCGGCGATGTCGTTCTCGCCCCAGTCGCGCTCCATCATCTCGTGGAACAACTCGTATGACTTCGCTGCCAGCTCCAACGACAATCCTTCATCCTTCGCAAGATCGCTGATGATCCCCATGTCCTTGTCGAGGTTGCGAACAGGCGCGGCAGAGTCGGCGAAATCCCGAGCCGCGGTTATCGGATAGCTACGATTGACCATCACGCTGTTGCCCCAGGAAACCTCGAGCAACTCACCGGCAGCCGTAATGTCGACACCCGCGGAGTTCGCCAACGCGAATGCCTCAGCAGCGGCAGCGCAGTTGACTCCCACGAGCAGTTGATTGATCAGCTTCATCGCGGTGCCCGCGCCGTTCGGACCCATCAGTTTCACGTTCGCGCCCATCAGCTCGAGATACGGTAACGCCTTCGTGAACGCCTCGTCGGAACCGCCGCACATGATCGCCAACGTCCCAGCTTCCGCACCCGTCGGACCACCGCTGATCGGCGCATCAATGAACATCGCACCCTTAGACTCGACAGCCTCGGCACATTTCCGAGAAGTTCCAATGTCAACCGTGCTGTGATCGACCACGATCTGCCCAGGGTCCAGCGCCGGTACGATCTCGCCGAGGATCACGTCCAACGACGTCTGCACGCTAGGCAAACACGCCAATACAACATCCACTCGCGACACCAGATCGGCAGATGAACTCGCTCCCGTCGCCCCACGCTCAATCATCGCCTCGATCTTCGACTGCGTCCGTGTAAAAACGATAGGCTCGGCACCTTTGGCGAGCAGGTTGTCCGCCATGCCCTGTCCCATGTTGCCAAGTCCGATGAATCCTACCGACATGTTGAGTTGCTCCTTAATTTGCTGAGGCGGCGACGTCCGCGCCGATAGTCAATTGTGCATCACGAATCGAAGCACAGTTCCGCTTGAGTTAGACGCAGAAAGTATATAAGCGTCGCCAGCCGTCTTCCGTGGGAAAGCCGGAATGCAGAAGCGCCCGCTTGGCGATCAGTCCAGCTGCCGCAGCTTCGGATCGAGCCGGTCACGCAACCAGTCGCCGAAGAAGTTCATCGACATTACCAGCAGGAAGATCGCAAGACCCGGGAAGAACGACGACCACCACACTCCGTTGATCAGATACTGGTAACCCTCGTCAACCATCTTGCCCCACGTCGGGATCGGGTCAGGGATACCAACGCCGAGGAACGACAACACCGATTCCGTCAGGATCAATCCACCAACACGCAGAGTAGCGATCACAAGCACTGTGCTTACCGTGCCCGGCAGAATATGCTTCATCATGAGGCGCAGATTGCTCGCACCCATTACGCGCGCGGCGTTGACGTAGTCGAGCGATCTGATGGTCAAAACATCGGCGCGCACATTCCTCACGAACGGTGGCCAAGCAATCATCGCGATGATGATGATCACCGATGTCTCCGTCGCACCGATCGTCGCGCCCACCATGATGGCGATCAACAGGAACGGCAGCGCGTTCCAGATATCGACGAACCGCATCAACACTTCATCGAGCCATCCGCCGTAGTAGCCGCCGAGAATCCCCATCGCCGTGCCGATAATCACGCCGGATAACAACGCGTAACCAGACACCTTCAAGGAGACGCCCGCGCCATGAATGATGCGCGACAGCACATCACGCCCCAAACCGTCGCTACCTAGAATGAACTCTCGCTGTGAGAACCCTTGCTTTGAGGCAATCATGTACCCGATCTGCCCCTCATCGGTAGTCATGTCGAATTCGGACGGATCCGCCGCATCCTCGTTCTCAGGTCGCGGCTGCCCCCATGTCGGAGCCATCAAGTTGAACTTGAGTTTCTGCACATTTGGATCCACCGGCGCGATCCATTCAGCACCGATGGAGATAATCGATACGGCAACCAAAATGAATATCGGGATAATCGGCCACCGGCGCAACACGTACCAGATCTGCGACGGCACCGATCGCCTGACCTGGATTAACCCGGTCGTCGGCGCATCGAAACCACGCCCCGCCGTCTCGTTGGCACGACGCGGCTCTGGTATCGGCATATTGGTTGGTGTGGGATCGACAGCCATCGTCAAATTTCGGAGTTAGGTTTGGCAGCCCTCAATCGTAGCGAATCCGAGGATCCACCAGCGCGTACACGATGTCCGTAAGGAACGTCGCAACCACGTAGACCAAGATGAACATTAACACCGCGCCTTGCAGGATCGGGAAGTCGTTACCATGCACCGCCTGCACCGCCATCAGTCCGATGCCCGGGCGCGAGAAAATCGTCTCGACGACGAGCGCGCCCTCGATGAACCCGGCAAAAGCCAGCGTAGATGCTGTCAACGGTTGGATCAACGCATTCCTGAAAGCATGCTTCCACACGACCCACGTCGTGCCCACGCCCTTGGCACGGGCCAGCTTGACATACTCCGAGTCGAGAACCTCCAGCATCGAAGATCGTGTCAACCGTAGATAGCCCGCCAATCCCCCGAGTGACATCGCGAGTACTGGCAATACCAAATACTCCATCTGCCACAACGAAGGATCTTGCGTCGAATCTCCCGCCAACCCCGCAGGCAACCAGTCCAGCCACACCGCAAACACATAGATCAGAATTATCGCGAACCAGAAAACCGGAATCGATTGACCAATCAGCGCGACAAATCTCCCACCGTAATCCGCCAACGTGCCGCGTTTGATCGCGGACAACACTCCTAGGCTCACCCCGACAGTCCCTGAGAAGAACCATGCGAACGTGCCAAGCTGCAGGCTATGCGGAATCTTCTCCGAGATAATACGGGCCACTGGCAATTTGAACGCCAAGTTCTGGCCCAGGTCTCCCTGCAACACTCGACCAAGCCAGAGCAGATACTGCACTGGGTACGCTCTGTCTAGCGCGAGTTCTTTCTTGATCTCCGCAACCGCCTCATCCGAAATTCCGTAGCCCGAAGTGGCAAATAGCAGGAGCGGATCCCCAACCGCACGGGAGAGCGAAAACACAATCGCCGTCGCCGCGATTGTGCTCAGGATCATGAAGAGGAATCTTCTGATTAAGAAACGACGCATGATGGAAACAGATGTTACCTCACGTCCCAAGAACCGGGTTTAACCCGCGGAGTTCACGTTGGGACGGACACCCCTCTTCTCGGATTGTTTAGCTCTCGCAGCGAGTCGATTGCCATCGCTGGTACGACCATGCTACGAGAGCCTTCAGTTTCGTCGTCGGACGCAACGGAGTTTATCCGAATGCGTCCGACGACAGAGAACTTAGTTGGAGCCGATCAGTTGGCCAGCTCGATGTCCCAGAGGTTGTTGATACCGCTGGCTGCGGCTCGGTCTTGCGGCCAAGCTGCAATCTTGTTGCGGTTCCAGAACCAGTCCTGCGGGACTGCGACAACGCCAGGCTGCAGGTTCCAGTAGTAGACGTACTGCAGGTAGCGGTTCGCAAAGTCGGTTGCCTCAGCAGTGTCGCTAGCAGAAGCCATGCCCTCGTAGAGTTCGAGGATCTTCGGCGACTCAAAGCCACATCCGAAACCACCACGCGTCAGGCTCGTCTGAACCAGGCCCTTGGGGAAGTGCCACGGGTTCGACTCACGACCCTTGTCGCAAGAGGTGATCCACGGGTGTACGTTAGCTCGGTTCACAACCGTCGGGCGGAAGGTCACGTAGGTGAACTTCAGCGAGAAGGTCGAGAGTCCGATGTCGGACCAGTAACCGGCGACTGCGTCTGCAACTTCACCGGTGACCGATGCGCCACCGCCGAGCTCAGGACCTGCGTAGACCGAGACTTCGAACGTGTCGTTGCCGAGAATGTCGGACTTCACGGAAGACTTGATCCATTTCGCGTCCTGCGCCTTGATGATCTGCACTGCCTGAATCGGGTCGTACTCGTACGTGCACGGACCAGTTCCAGCCGGTGCCTCTCCGGTGTAAACCCCACCAGGTTCCTGCGTGCACTGGACACCAGAGTAGTTCGGGTGGCCCCAAGCGAAGTACTCGACCTGCACAACGTTACCGAGACCTGCGAGCAGGGACTCGTTCACCGCGTCACGGTCGACTGCGATGGCCATGGCGTAGCGGATCTGACGCGCTTGTTCCATGTCACCGTCGCCGTGTGAACCGGTGTAGTTACCGATCCATGCGTGGTTGTGCACGAACGGACCCTTGGGCGGAAGCGGCTCGCCTGACTTGGCGTCAGTGTCTTCCCAGAGGTTGCCGGAGAAGAAGATGCCGAGCTGGACCGCGCCGCCGGTACCTGATTGACCCCAGTTGGAGGAGTCGACGATCAAGTTGGCTGCGTCTTTAGGCTCTAGCTGAGCAGTGTCGATCTGACCTGTGCGGAGCAGGGTTGCTCGGTTGGTCGGGTCGCCAGCCTGCACCATGATGATGGTGCTGGTCTTCGGAGCGAACTTCCAGTGGTCGGGGTCCGCCGCCAAGACGATGCGGTCGTCCGCAATCCACGTGTCAATCAAGTACGGACCGCTAGCGACGACAGTGTCTCGGACAAAGTCTTCGCCTTCGGTGTCAAACGCGTTCTTCGAAAGAACCGGGAACGCCTGTCCGGACTGGTTGACGTAGTCGTCTTTCCAGGTGCCGTCGAAGGCCGGAGAACCGTCTGCCTTCGTGGCGAACTGCCACGTGACGTTCCAGTCGTCGACTGCCGTCCACTCGCCCCAGAGTCCGGCAAAGTCACCGGCCTGGCCGTGGATCGAAGTCGTGTTCGTCGCGTTGTTGGCGTCGTTCATGCTCCATGCGACGTCGTGAGCGGTCAGCTGACCGTAGTTCTTGTCCTTGGTGCGGAACTCGATGCCTTCTTGGATCGTGACGCTGCCAGTGGTGAGGTCATCGCTGATCTCCCACGTAGTGGCGACCCACGGAAGAGTCTCGTCACTCGGGCCTCGGCGGAACAGAGTCTCGGCAACGCCCCAGTTCTTGAGTGCGTCAGATGCCTGGTTGGCGTTCCTGCCGACCTGCTGGCCGATGCCCGCGAAACCGATAACGGCAGCGCCGCCTTCGGTCTTGGGGTCCGGCGCGCCAATGGTGCCGATCAAGCTCGCCGTCGCGGTCGGCTCAGGGGCCATAACTTCGACCTCTTTGACAACCTCGACCTCTTTGACGACTTCCTTCTCGACGACGACTTCCTTCTCGACGACGACCGTCTGGACCTGCGTCTCACCAGCTACCTGGACTTCTTTCTCGACGACGACCGTCTGGATCACCGTCTCGCCAGCTACCTGGACTTCCTTCTCGACGACGACCGTCTGGACTACCGTCTCACCGGCGACCTGGACCTCTTTCTCGACGACAACCGTCTGAATTTCGGTCACAGCGACTTCGACCTGCTTCTCGACGACGACCGTCTGAATAACAGTTTCGCCGCAAGCCCAAGCCGAAAGCGCGGCGATCATCACCGCACTCGCAAGCAAGACCTTTTTGCTTATATTCATCTGCAATACATGCCCTCCATGTATGGTGTTCTGCTTCTATTTGTCACCGCTATTTCGCGGCGCGAAGCGACTGTGTCGGCTAACCAACACATCTAGCGGAATAAGTCTAAACCAAACTTCCTCATATTCAAAATCCGTTTTTCGGCATCGTTCATAAGGTTCACTTGAACCTAGAAATGCCAACATTAAAATCCAATTGCATCAGTCCACTGACGAAAGCCCGATCCGAAACATGACATCACGCGTAAGCATCCTCTACTGGAAAGAGATCCCCGTCCAAATCAAAGCCGAGGACGACGTGACCTCGGTTTCCGTTCCTCTCGATCACCGCTTCCAAGAGGCCGCAGATGCCGTCGCCATGATGGACGGCTCCTACGGCAGCGACGCCTACCTCGACGCTTGGCAATGGGGAGACGCAGCGGATTCCGATCTCGATGCCAACCAAGCAGGCAATCAACTCGCCAA
The DNA here is from genome assembly GCA_965204425.1 of Dehalococcoidia bacterium. Classification (GTDB taxonomy): domain Bacteria; phylum Chloroflexota; class Dehalococcoidia; order Lucifugimonadales; family Lucifugimonadaceae; genus Bin127. The sequence continues at coordinate 311,232 of OZ241990.1, read as the reverse complement.
CCGTATAAACAACGGCATGCCCGACGATTTCGTCGCCCGCATCCGCGATCTCCACAACGCTGGAGACCGCGTCGAGGAGCCGGGCGCAATCGACCACTGGGTAGAATAGACGCATGACGACACAGACCAAATCGGCTCACGAAATCCTCCAGCGCCTCGACAACGAGATCCTCATATTCGACGGCGCCACCGGTACCTATTTACAGCAGCACGGCCTCGAAGCCGGCGGCTGCCCCGAGCTGATGAACGCCGAAGCACCTGACGTCATTCGAGGGATGGCTCGCGACTACTTCGACGTTGGCTCCGACATCGTTCTCACGAACACCTTCGGCGGCACGAAGTTCAGGCTCAAGCACTACGAAGCCCAAGACCGCGTCACCGAACTAAACGCCCTAGCCGCCGAACACGCCCAATCCCAAGCCGGACCCGGCCAGTACGTCGCCGGATCGGTCGGACCCACCGGCGAGTTCCTCGAACCCCTAGGCGCCGTCTCCGAACCCGAGATGTACGACGCCTTCGCCGAGCAGATCATCGCTCTCGAACAAGGCGGCGCCGACGCCGTAATGATCGAGACCCAGATGGTTCTCGAAGAAGCACAAATCGCCATCAAGGCAACCAGAGAAAACACCGACCTCGTCGTAATGTCCACCATGGTCTTCGACAAAGGCCCACGCGGCTTCTTCACCATGTGGGGCACCTCGCCCGAAGACGCCGCCAAAGGCCTCGCCGAGGCAGGTGCCGACGTCGTCGGCTCCAACTGCGGCAACGGCATCGACAAGATGATCGAGATCGCAGAACAGATGCGACCCGTAGTCAGCTGCCCGATCCTCATCCAATCAAACGCCGGCATCCCTGTCTACAAGTCTGGCGACATAATCTACCCCGAATCTCCCGAATACATGGCCGAACGATACGAGAAGCTCGCCGAAATCCCGGTCCAGATGCTCGGTGGATGCTGCGGCACGACGCCCGACCACATCCGCGCCCTCGCCGAGGCTGTAAAGTAACCAGCAAACAGGAGAGCCAGCCGTTTCTTATTCAAAAGGCATAACCCGCGAAAACATCATCGCCGGCCCGCTCCGAAACCTCGGACGATGCATCGAGCTCGTCGCGGTCGATCCTCACTTCCACGACATGACCGTCGGCCTTTACCTTAAGGAACGGACGCTGACCATCTACTCCTTCGCCCAAATCGCAGGTAAAGAAAAACGCATCGAGCACATACGCGAGCGCCTCTGCGCCCTCGCCGACATCGAGCCCGTCTCCGGCACCACCAACCAAGCCGAACTCGTATCGCAGGAGTTCTACGACCGCCCCCTACGCTTCGCATTCACCGAAGCCGTCGAACGAAACCTCCCCATACCCACAGGCCCAATCACCGCCAGCGACAACAAATCCAAACTAACATTCACCGTCACGCCCGAACACTCAGACGAACTCGGCTGGACCTACCACGTCACCGCCGAAGGCGACTTCGCCCGCCCCCAGATGCGCATCATGGCCGTCGTGGGCGGCTACATGCGCTACGGCGAGTGCGAACGCGTCGGAGACAACCGAGACCGCTTCCGCTTCAAACACGGCGAACGCCTCGACCGCTTTGCCCGCCTCCTACTCCCCTACGCCCGCAACGTCAGCGCCGTCGACAACATGCTCGAACAAGCAGAACTAGCCGGCCAAATGACAACCCAAACCCTCGGCTTCGCCAGCAACTGAATCCCGCATCAACGTGCCAGTTGATTTGGCGATACGTTTCGCCATACCAGAATTTTTTATCGTAGGTGTGGTATAAACGTCTTCAACGAGTGATCTTTCAATTCACATTTGAGGATAAACATGATGGCAACTACCGACCCCGACAACCAGATCCAGCTTTTCAACGTCATCCTCCGTCTCACCGACAGAATTGACCGCATGGAATCTCGGTTTGATCGCCGATTCGAGCAGGTCGACCAACGGCTTGAGCGGTTGGAAGAACGCGTTAACCAGATCGAGATCATCCTGATCGATGTCCGCGATCTCGTGCAACGCCTCTCCCCAAGGGGAATAGGCTTCAACCCGACGCCCGAATCCGCTACACCGCAATCAGAATAACGATTGCGACAATCTCAGCGGTTCGTCGATTCCGCGCCGATGGCGTAACATCGTAAGCAACCGAATCCGCAACTCAAACTAAGACGTTGCGACCATCGCTGTTTATGTATTACGGAGGCCCAAATGCCATCCACCAAATACGCCGGAACCCTCACATCCAAAGAACGAACTCTCCGCGCCCTACGCGGCGAACCCGTCGACCGCCCGCCCGTCACCAACCCCACAAACGTCGCAACCGTCGAGCTCATGGACCTCGTCGAAGCACCCTTCCCCAACGCCAACCGCGACCCCGAGATGAACGCTCGCCTCGCCGCCACCGGCTACACCCAACTCGGCTTCGACGCCATCGCACCCTACTTCTCCATCATCCAAGAGTCATCGGCACTAGGATGCGAAATGCAGTGGGAAGGCAAGGACAACTGGCCAACCGTCCGCATGTCCTACCCCATCTGGAAGACCGTCGACGACATAAAGATGCCGGACGGCTTCCTCGAGCACCCCGACAACAAGACCATCATCGAGTCGATCCGCCTCCTCAAACAGGAGTTCGGCGACGAAGTTGCCATCGTCGGCAAGACCATGGGACCTTGGACTCTCGCCTATCACGTCTTCGGCGTAGAGCCGTTCCTGCTCGCAACCGTCGACGACCCGCCGATGGTCATGGACATGCTCCATCGACTCAAACAGTTCACCATTGAGTTCGGTCTCGCCCAGATCGAAGCCGGGGCCGACGTCCTAACCCTCCCCGACCACGCCACTGGAGACCTCGTAAGCGGCGAATACTACCGACGATTCCTCATGGACCTCCACCACGAGTTCGTCGAAGACCTGCCCGTGCCTATAATGCTCCACATTTGCGGTGCGACCACCGACCGAATGCCCTACATCGCAACCACCGGCATGGCCGCGTTCCACTTCGACTCCAAAAACGATCCTCAAGAAGCCATGGACGCCGTAGACGGCGGCATAAACCTAGTTGGCAACCTCAACAACCCCGTTACCCTCTACTCCAAAGGCCCCGAAGAAGTCCGAGCCGAAGTCTTCCGCGCCCTCGACGCCGGTGTCCAACTTATCGCCCCCGAGTGCGCCATTCCCCTAAAAACCAAACTCGAAAACCTCCTCGAAATCCCACGAGCCGTAGAAGACTGGGCCGCCGAACACTGGGACTACTCCGAAAACTAAACGCCGTTCGCCATCCCGCCCGTTCGCCACCACACCGTTCGTCATTCCGCCCCTTTGTCATTCCGAGCGCAGCGAGGAATCCCCCGCCAGATACTTTGACACCCCTTTCGCCTGAGACCGTTGCGCAACTCACATCCCTCCCCATTTTGCGTAGCAAAAGGGGGAGGCGTCGAGCGTAGCGAGACGCAAGGGCTTCATACAGTCGCTGAGGAGGGAACGAGTAGCCTAACCCACTTCAATGTCCCCTCTCCCGCTGGGCGGGAGAGGGCTAGGGTGAGGGCACGGGGACGTGCTGGGCATCATTAGGCAAGTTTCGAATCTAATCAGATACTCGCCCCGGCAGCGCCTCCCGCAAACCCGTCGTATACTCCACCCCGAACCCACAGCAAGTCCCAATAACCTGCGCACCCTTCTCAGTCCACTTAACTGCCTCTCCAACCACCTGATCCACCGCATCCTCGTTGGCGACGCTGCTGTCCTGCCAAGTGTCAAGGTAATCGTTCCTGCCAGCATCCGGATATAGGATGACCGGCCCCGACCACTGCTCGATCAAAACATCTAACGCCGCATTGGTCTCCTCCAACCGGCTGTGAAACACCCCCATAACGTCCGGACCGAGAGAAGCAACCTCCGCAAATCCTTCCGACAGCGGCTTGTCCTGATCGATCGTCCGCCAACTCGACGTCGGCATCATATCTGCGATCCCAGAGATACTCTGACGATCTTCATCCTGACTCATCAACACCGTATCGCCATCCACCGAAAACGTCGCTGTAAACCCAACCCAAACCGGCAGTCCAGTAGCCTTCGCCGCCTCCACCACGATCAGCCTCGATTCGTTGTCCGCCCACATGTGCTCTATCAGGAAGAAATCGATACCCGACTCCGCAAGGATGTCAGCCTGCTCCTCGACATACATCCTGAACTCGTCTGCCGGAAGCGTCGACCCGTAGCCGTAACCACCTCCACCTAGGAACGCACCCGACATACGATCCCGCACCGGCACCCGACAAGACATCGAACCCGCAATAAACACCTCCCTCTCAACATCCACACGCGCTCGAGCCTCAATCGCCGCATCGACTGCCCGCACATTGATCTCACGCACCGTATCTCTATAACCCGCAGCTTCCAGAGCCGGACGCAACGTGTTGAACGTGTTCGTCGTGATGATGTCCGCACCCGCCCTGATGTAACGCTCATGCATCTGCCGCACCGTCGCCGGATGCGTGTAGTTGCCGACACCACACCATGCCGCCGGATCCATCGGAACACCCATCGCCTGCAGCTCCGTCCCAACCGCACCATCCAAGACGATCACCTCGCCATCGTCCAACCGCCCTTTGAGATTCTGATACTTCGTCGTTATCATCGGCTGCCTCCTCGACGAAATTCATCGATGCCGTTTCGCGATCCGCAACCTGCCTCCACTCTTTGACACACAGCCTACACCGAACGACGCTACAGCACACCTCGATCACCCGCTTTCTGTCAATCTCCACTTACCCCTCCATGTAAAATCGAAGAATCCGCCGTTTATCAACGCGCGTCCATCCAAACGCGCCCCAAACCACGTCAACCAACCCCGTCTCTCAACCCCATGCCAATCGTCAACGAAGGTCTACAACGCGAGTTCGAATGGGTCACCAGACCCGGCGAGCAGAAGCACATCAGCGAAGCGCTTGACCTCGCCGACGAAGTCATGCAGGAGATCGCATACCAGCTCATCATCGGCAAAAACCTCGAAGTCGACCGCCTCACCAGAGAGTGCCTCGACAACGGATACACCGCAAACCACATCCTCGACCACGGACTCCTCAACGGCATGGCGATCGTCGGTGTCAAATTCCGCGACAACGTCATCTTCGTCCCCGAAGTCCTCGTCGCCGCACGCGCCATGAAAGCCGGAATGACACACATCGAGCCCATCCTTTCGGCGTCCGGCATCGACCCCATCGGCACCGTCATCATGGGCACCGTCAAAGGCGACCTCCACGACATCGGCAAAAACCTCTGCATCATGATGCTTCGAGGAGCCGGTTGGACCGTCCATGACCTCGGCGTCGACACCTCACCCGAAGAGTTCGCAGACGCCGTCATGGAGTTCGAAGCACAACTCATCGGCATGTCCGCACTCCTCACCACAACCATGCCCAACATGGGACGCACCATCGCATACTTCGAAGACATCGGACTTAGAGACGAAGTCCGCTTCATGGTCGGCGGCGCACCCGTCACCAGAGAGTTCGCAGACGAAATGGGCGCCGACGGCTACGGAGAGAACGCCGTAGAATGCGTAGAAACCGCCAGCGACCTCCTAAACCTAATCAAAGAACTCGCATAACGCGAGACACCAGCCATGTCTTCCGGCCAGGAAAACGGCCACCCAGACAACGTCATCCCCGACGACACCCCCGTCATTCCGGCGAAAGCCGGCCGCTTGAGGGACGGAACGTCCATCCAGAGGGGACGGGACGCGGGGCCAGACGACCCTCCCAACCTCGACGTCGAAGCCGCACGCAAAAGCCTCAACCGCATGGCCAACATCTTCGCCGACATCGCAAAACACGCCGAAGACTCAACCCTCCAACGCTGCCCCTACAAAGACGCCAAATCCCGCTGCACCGCCAAATTCGCCTGCACAAACCAACACTTCACCAAAAACCCCCTAGACCCACCAGCCTGCACCGCCCGCGACGGCGACCTAAACTACCGCTCCGCCTGGCAAATATAAAGGCTTCATGAGAACACCTTTACCAAATGTCACGATTGATCAGACGTCCCAGTCGCCATTTCATTGGTCTGCCCACAGGATTTAGAAAAACACCAATATCTGGGCTGTCGGCGGCACTAATCGCCCTACTCGTGGCACCCTTGTTTATCGCGACGATGTCCGCCTGCACGAGGGTTGAAGAGGTCGAACGAACTGTGGAGGTTGAGAGGATAGTAACGGTGGAGAAACTGGTGACTGTCGAGGTGGACAAGCTGGTAGAGGTCCCAGTCACGGTTGAGGTGGAGAGGCAGACCATATTAGACAGGGAAGTGGTCGTGGAAGTCGAGGTGCCGGTCACGGTTGAGGTTGAGCGAAAAGTCACCTTGGAGAAACTGGTTACAGTCGAGGTGGACAAACCGGTAGAGGTGCCGGTGCCAGTAACGGTCGAAGTAGAGAAGCCAGTCAACATCCCAGTTACGGTAGAGGTGCCGATGACTGTCGAAGTAGAGGTGCCGTACGAGGTAGAAATCCCGGTCGAGGTTCCGGTCCCTTACGAGGTCCCTGTGACCGTCGAGGTCCCTGTTACTGTCGAAATCGAGAGACACGTGATCGTCGATAAGCCAGTTGCAGAAGGTCCCAAGAATGCACTCGCACCGGCGTCCAAGATTGTCCAAGATTTCGACAAATCATTGGATCCCGACCGTTGGTTGATGTTGGGATCGACTGAGCACGCCGTGTCCGAGGGAGCCGTGCGGTTGACGAACGCTCGGATCGGTCAAATGGGCGTCTTGCTGCATCGCCAACCGATTGTTTGGAGAGACTCCGTCATTCGATTCTCATTCGAAATTTCCGGTGGGACCGGTGCCGACGGACTAGGTCTGTTGCTTCTACAGTCTCTGCCAGATTTCGACAAGATCACCGATCCAACGACTTCCCCTCGCGGCGGGTACTGGGCGTACCTCCATTTGGACGGATACCTCGTCGCATTTGACACCCACTGGAACAACAAAGGATATTGGCGTAACTGGTACTATCCCGTCGACGATCCTTCGGACAACTTCGCCGCATTAGTCGAGTTGGGACCGGCCGGCCAGCAGCCGACGCTGGTACACGTTGCAACTGAGGATATCGAACAAGACTTGAGAAATTCAGGTGTATTCGATGTGGAGATGGTGATCAACGAGCACGGCAACGTCGACATCTACCTGTCGAACGCCGAAGCCGGTATGGACAAAACGCTGATCATCCGATCCTCGATCACCGACTTTACCGCAACCCACGCGTATCTCGGATTCATCGCCGGCACTGGCGACTTCCACGACCAACACACCATTCATTCCCTCAACTACGAATGATCCGTCCCCCGACCACCATTCCGTATTGAAAATCATTAACTTCAATCCCCCCGCGGCCTTATTCCCTCCCCCTCCCAGGGGGAGATTGAGAGGGGGTCAAGAGTGAGGGCACGGGGGAGGAGCGGGGCAATCATACCCCATCTTTCAAATCACGCCCATCCCAGTTCAAACTACAACCCCATCACAACCCATCATTAAAATCAGCGTAATCAGCGGTTCAGATGTCACCCCTAATCCACAACCAAACCTCTCTCCCCCTCCAACCCGGCAAGTCCCTCTTCGACTACGCCGACGACCTCGCCGTCCGCGTACCAACCTCCTGCAACCGCACCGGAGAGTGCCACGAATGCATCGTCGAAGTCCGACAAGGCACCGACGCCCTCTCTCCCCTAACCGACTCCGAAAACTTCCTCCGCGAAAACTACCGACTAGCCTGCCAAGCCACAGTAATCGACATCGAAGCCGACATCGAATTCAACATCCTAAGACGGCAACCCCGCATCCTAACCGAATCCATCCAAACCCAAAACATCGAACTAGACCCAGTAGTAACAGTCGAAAACAACCAAGTCATCTACAAAGGAGAACAAGCCCCCTTCGCGAAGCGTAAGGGGGCGCGAGCGCAGCGAGCGGGGGATGCCCACATCATCGACCGCTACCGCGGACGCATCCTAGGCATCGCCGCCGACATCGGAACCACCACCGTCGCCATGAACCTCGTCGACCTCGAAACCGGCGACATCCTATACACCGCATCCTTCGAAAACCCCCAGCGCTTCGGTGGATCCGATGTCATGAACCGCATCTCGTACGACACCGGAACCTACCGCGGCGAACTACAAGCCGTCCTAATCTCCTCCATCAACTACGAAATCGGAGAGATGGTCCGCCAGTTAAAAATCCGACGCCGACACATCGTCGACTTCGTAGCCGTCGGAAACACCACCATGCGCGACATCCTATTCGGCATCGACGTCGAACCCATTGGACAGAAACCCTACAAGTCCCACACCGAAACCGACTTCCTAGAAGGCGAACGAGACACCACAGCCCTCAACGCACCCGCCCACGAACTCGGCATCCGCATAAACCCCAACGCCAACATCTACGGCGGACCCCTAATCGCATCCCACATCGGCTCCGACATCGCCGCCGACCTCCTCACCATCGCCATCGACCAACAAGAAGACCCAGTCCTACTCATCGACATCGGCACCAACACCGAAATCATAGCCGGCAACCGCCACCAACTCCACGCCGCCTCCTGCCCCGCCGGCCCAGCCTTCGAAGGCGGCCAAGTAACCTACGCCATGCCCGGCTACAACGGAGCCGTAGAACACATTACAATCCCCAACGAATCCCCCCTCCTTCAGGAGGGGGCTAGGGGGAGGCCCTCCCTTCAGGAGGACGCTAAGGGGGCCCAAACCAACAACACCCCGGTAGGGGCAGGTTTCAAACCTGCCCAGTCCCCTTCGCGAAGCGTAAGGGGACGCGCAAGCGAAGCGAGCGCAGGGGATGCCCCAACCGACCACCAACACTATCCCGAAGACACCCCCGATCATTCCCACGAACAACCCCGTCATTCCCGCGAACGCGGGAACCCAGAGAAAAACAAAGCACACCGCTCCCAGCCCCTTTCCCTAGCCGAAACGGGCGCGAGTGAAACGAGCGGGGTATGCCCAAACCCCGAAGCCGTTCCCCCCTCTCCCACGACCACCACCCCCACCGAACCCACAAACCCAAACAACCAGTACCAAGTCCCCTCTCCCGCTAGGCGGGAGAGGGCTAGAGCCTGCCCCGGACTTGATCCGGGGGTGAGGGCCCCCCTCCTAACAACCATCGGCAACTCCACACCCATCGGCATCTGCGGCTCCGGACTCATCGACCTCCTCGCCGAACTCCGACGAAACAACATCATGAACGAACTCGGAAACTTCAACGACGGCTCCGACGAATTCACCTTCCACCACGAAAACCGCCTGACCCTCTCCCGAGCCGACATCTCAGCACTAGCCCAAGCCAAAGCCGCCAACTACTGCGGACAGCAAATCGTCCTCGAAACCACCAACACCCCCATCACTCGCTACACCCGCCTATACCTAGCCGGCGGCTTCGCCAACTACATCGACGTCCAAAACGCCATCGACATCGGCTTCATCCCCAACATCCCACCCGACCGCATAACCAAAATCGGCAACGCCTCCCTCCAAGGCGCCACCATAATGCTCACCAACGCCACCAAACGAGCCACCATCGAACACCTAGCCACCACCATCACCCACATAGAACTAGAAACCAACCCCAACTTCTTCGACCACTTCGTAGAAGGCTGCCAATTCAAAAAGTGATCGCCCTTCGCAAGGCGAAATGGGCGCATGGAGCGAAGCGGAATGCGATGGGATGCCAACCGAGACGGGAAAACCTAAACAGCCACCCACTCATGTTCGAATATAGTCAAACCCCAGGCAAGCGCAGGAGTTGTATAGGTCGCTCGTTTCGGAACCTGGGGCATTAACGCAAGAAATCCTCCAAGTCCTCGATCTGGGGGAGTGTTACTTTATGCAAATCGTACGCGCCCGGCCAGAACTTCATCCCGTAGCCTAGCATTTTCCTGTTCGAACGAAAGATCGTTTTGGGAACTATGTACCTAGTGAACCGTCCTGCAGATTGATCGTTCTAGTTGGAGACAAGCCCTTAGGCATCCAGCTTCTCGGCCCTACGCATCTTCGCAATAATCGCTGGGATCGAAAACGTTGAAACCTCGACTTCAAAGTCGCTAATGCCATCCGGGCATTCCCGGGCAAAAGTCAACCTACTCGTCACCATATCAACAGATCGACTATCAACCAATGTGAAAAGACTGTCGCAGTTGGAATGTGCCGCGGCCTCCATCGCCTCAAGAACGCTACGTAAGTCCCTTTCGCGTCGCTTCCGTATTATTGACGCGCGCAATTCTGGTAGCGGAGGTAGATAATCTTCTAAATCTCTCCCTGCATCAGCGTCAGACTTGAACGTGGGGTCTTCTGCGATATTCAACGTTGACCTCATATCATCGTCGTACCGCCAAAGTGCTGTTTCGGGATCGCGAACTATCGAACCCCCGCCTATTCCACCACCAACTTCGATCCGAGTGCGATCAGGCCCGTCAGGATACGCATGGATGATCACGCCTTCATCGAAGACGAGGATTCCTAGCGCCCGTTCCCAAATTGGAGTTTCTCCCTGGGGCATGACCTAAGCCGCCCCGACCACAACCGCAATCACAAAGAACACCACCAGTCCTATGCCGACCAGCATCGCTATCTCCGCGATTTTTTGCCCCGGTGTCGCGAACTGGCCGTTGGAGAGACGGAGTTGCTTGCGAGCACGACGACTTCGGGCAGACTTACTCATGGAAGTGCCTTTCTTGTAAGCCTCCTACTCAAATAGAGGGCGCTTCTTTTGTTGTCTCAACCGATTTCTAGGTTATTCATACGATTATACATAAAGTCGCGGAGTATCCTTCTTTCTCCTGATAAGGCGTTACTTACGTGTATCGTTACCTTTGCAAAGAGATGGGAATGCCGGAACGAAGCGAGACGCCATGAGATACATTCGAGGCTAGCTTTACAGCGAATTTTTGGCACGGGATTCCCTCATCGTCATCACATGGCATCGTATATCGAACCGGAGTTCGGCAAAAACAACTTGGCGAAAGTTCCTTGAGCGTAAGCATCCGTCATGCCTCCAACGTAATCGCAAATTACCCTGGCTTTTTTTCGAACGAAATCTTCATCATGATCATCCGGCAACCGATCTTTCCAATCTTCGGGCATTAATGCCCGCGCATTTTCTCCAGTCATCATCTTTTCGAAAATACAATGGACAATATGTTTACCTTTTTCCTCCAAAATCTTAAGGCGAGGCGATTCAATAACATGCTTCATTATCAAACGATTTATCAATGCAACTTCGACTTCATGAACAATCGGTTTGTGAACGCCATAACAATATCTCTGTGACACGAGCTTCGATGTATCATCACAATATCGGATCCTTCGAGTTCCACTAATATATTTCCTTATCAATGTGCCCGTAAGGCGTTTCCTGCTAGCTTTTTGGTTAATATAATCACCTGTGAGACGGAAATTTTCGATCACGAAAAATTCGCTTCGTATCTTCGACATCAGTTCGCTGTACACACGCCTGACATCAACCGGTTTTCCACGAAATTTCACACTCACTTCGTCAATCGCTTCCTCGTTCCGCGGATTATCATGAAATACTGAAGCATCTATATATCCCGTATGAATTCCGTCCTCCAAATCGTGAACGGCGTATGCCACGTCATCAGCCCAATCCATGATTTGGCATTCGAATGATTGCGTGTCGACGTCCCATTCATGCACTGCGGTCATCGCGTCAAGAGATGCCCATTTAACCAATTTTTCATCATCAATATAAACGAACTTTCCTTTGCAATCATCGTACAGATTTTTGTATTTTAATTGTCCATCGATGACTGCGCGCGTCAAATTTAATCCATGATAATCCTCGCTTTTAATTTCAATGCAATTGATTATGCGTAGGTTTTGGGCATTCGCCTCGAAGCCGCCGTGAGGTTTCATCAAAACTTTCAGTTCGTCTTCCCCGGCATGACCAAATGGTGGATGCCCGATATCGTGGAGCAAGGAAATTGCCTCAACCAAATCAGGATCCGCCCCTAACCGAAGCGCAAGTCCTTTACCGATTTGTGCAACTTCTAATGAGTGAGTCAGACGAGTTCGTAGAAAATCGCCTTCGCCACTCATGAATACTTGGGTCTTACCTTGGAGCCTTCGGAACGCCGACGAATGAATTATCCTCGATCGATCGCGTTCGAACTCACTTCGTTCGCCAGGCACGGGTTCTTCAGGATAGGCCCATCGTTGTCGGTCATGGGGCGTATAACGTATTCGACGATGGCGCCGACGTGGGGCGTTTTCAATTTGCACCTGGGCATACAGTGGGTCCAAGCCACTACCTCCTCGATTGGGCACGGTAATCAGAATATAAATTGGTTTCGGTCCTGGATCTTTATTGAGTCGAAACAAATCCATACTGCGCCCTTTACGACCGATCCCCCCCCAACAACAAGTCGCATTCCCCACAAACCGCCTGCAAACCATCCCAATCTCTAACCCCACCCTCAGACCCTACGGCAATAAACCCGTCCCACACCCGTTGCAGTTCCCACCCTGCGTCCCATAAAGCACCACCTTCGACTCACCCAACAACCGTTCCGGCTAACGCCCGGTCCCCTGCGCAACACCCACCGCAGAAAACCCCCAACAACCGCCACATCATTCCAATCATTCAAAACATGTCCCGGGCTTGAGCCGGGATCACGCCCATCACAATTCAAACCCCACTTTTCAAACAATCTTCAACAAACGTCAAAACCCAAAACCCCGCACATCCACCACACATCATTCCCATCACTCAAAACCGTTCCCACCACAGCCCCAACCCCAATCCAACCCCAACTTTTTGAACTTCGTCAAAAACTCAAATTGCCGCCAAATTGCCGCGCCAAAAAGCAACTTTGTTCTAAAAACCCCTTTCAGCAAGACCCCCGAATCCCACGAAACCCAACAACTCCCACTCCAAACACGCCGATACCCGCCCCATCCCTCACACCTAACCACGAATCCCACAACAAAACACCCCCGCCGCGAACTTGCCGCTCCAGACACAACTTGCCGGAAGTTGCCGCAACTTGCCGCAACGCCCGGCAACTTTCAGCAACTTTTCGGCGATACAACATCTCAAAAACACCCCATATCCCCTCTTCCGCTGGGCGGGAGAGGGCTAGGGTGAGGGCGTGCATTATCATCAACATCGCCAACAACAACCCACCCGAAAGGCTCCCAACAAATGGCAGAACGATCCTTCGATCCCGTCGACGTCTCCGACGACATCCTCGACCGCTTCCGAAAACTACCCGTCGCAACCACCTGGGCAGCCGTCGCAAACGTCGCCGGCGTACCCCTACCTTTCATGGAAGGCGTCCGAAACTTCACTCCCGGAAAACGCCTCGCCGCAAGAGCCCGAACCCTCCGCTTCCTACCCCCACGCCCCGATCTAGACACCAAAACCAAGGTTGGTGAAGACTCCCCAGAGTACAGAGCCATGGCCCGCTGCGGACCCGGTGACGTCCTCGTAGCCGACCTCATGGGCAAACAATGGGCCGCCGTAGCCGGCGACGTCAAGCTCCTCCAGCTCAAAATGAACAAAGCCGACGGACTAGTAACCGACGGCGCAATCCGCGACCTCGGCGTCCTCGAAGACGAAAACTACGGCTTCGCCGTCTACGCCCAAGAACGATCCCCCTACGGCGGCCGCCCCTGGGCCGACCCCGCCTACGAAAACTGCGACATCCAATGCGGCGGCGCCCTCGTCCGTCCCGGCGACGTCATCGTCGGCGACGACGACGGCTGCGTAGTCGTCCCATCATGGTTCGCCGAAGAAGCCGTCGTATGGGTCGAAGAACACGAAGGCGTCGAAAACTACGTCAAACAAAAAATCCTCAACGAAAACGTCCGCCCCGGCAAATACTACCCCCCAACCGACGCCACCATGAAAGAATACCTGAACTCCCTAAAGTAGACACCACCTGTCATTCCCTCCCCTCTTACGTCATTCCGGCGAAAGCCGGGATCCAGAGGGCGGGACAACGGGCCACCTCATGGCTGAACGCATCTACAACAGAAGTCAAACAGGATCACTGGATCCTCTAATAGAGGAACGATTCTCGACTGAAGACGAGCTGCAGGCCTTAATCGCCGAACACCCCGAGTTGCTCGACGGCGAGCAGATCAGGCCAGGCGATCCTCGACGTTGGCTTCTGATTACCCGTGAAAAAGGCATAGCCGACTCGTCTGAATCTGCTGCTCGATGGTCCGTCGACCACTTAATCGTCGATCAAGACGCGGTGCCAACCCTCGTCGAGGTCAAACGGGGATCCAATTCGGAAATCCGTCGCACAGTCGTCGGACAAATGCTTGACTACGCGGCAAACGCGCCGCAAACCTGGACGGCAGACGAACTGCGTCACACGTTTGAAGAAACCGCGTCTGAAGACGGCATTGATCCTGATGAACGACTTCGCGAGTTACTCGAAACAGATGACGAGATGGATGCCAGCCAATTCTGGGAAAAGGTCGCAACAAACCTGACCGCCCGGAAAATGCGCCTTCTCTTCGTCGCGGATGAGATACCCGACGAACTTGAGCAGATCGTCAGATTCCTCAACGCTCAGATGCCCAACGTCGAAGTTCTAGCGGTCGAAATCAAACAATTCAAGGGCCAGTCTTCGCAAACTCTGGTTCCGCGCGTAGTCGGCAGAGTTGCAAACATAACAGCATCCCGTTCGTCTGGTACGCGTCAAAACCTGACGCGCGACACCTTCTTAAGCGAATTCGCCGAAGATAGGTCTCGATTAGCTGCAGAACGTCTTTTGGACGTAGCGGAAATTTCCGGTGCCATTCTAAGGCGGGGCACTACCTCAATTACTATCCGTATCCGATGCGCGCTTCGGCGATCGCGGATTACGGTTGCTTGGTTGTGTTTACCGTCAGTCGAAAATGGATGGGGAGGAAGCAGAGATTTCACATTTGGTACCGCGCTCTTTGGCGACGACGCACCACCCGAAAATGAGTTGTGTGACGTTCTTGAACGATGGGTCGATCAATTCAAGAACGATGAATTCACGAAGCCTGTCTCTAGACCTGTAGGGTGGCATATTAAAGGGTGGTATGTTGAGCATAAAGATGCCGCAGAGCATATTGATGTTCTCGTCAACAGACTCGAAACCGTGATTTCGGAGCTACGGTCCCTGTAGCATCTCCGAATACTCCATCTTCATCCCACCATACGAACCTCCGCCTTAACCACACCGCTTCATCGCAACACAAAAAGCTAATGGATAATGGTTGTACAAACGTACGTGCGATTGAATAACCAACTGGCGCGGAGGTCAATCAATGTCATTGATCGCCCACTACCTCGATGCCGACAACCAGATCCACCGCAACATCGACGCCGAAGCGGTCCAAACTGCCCATAAGTCTGAATCCGGCTTACTCTGGCTAGACTTCTTCGAACCCGGCGATGAAGAGCGCGAAATCCTCGTCAATGAGTTCGGATTTCATCCGCTCGTCGTCGACGGTGCGATAAACCCCGACATCCGCTCCGCGCGCGTCGAAGACCTTGGCGACTACATCTTCGTAAACGCCAGAAGCGTAGATTACACTGCCGAGACCGAAGTCGTCCAGACCACCGATATGGGCATGTTTATCGGCAACAACTTCGTCGTCACCGTCCACAATTCCGAGATGCCCAGCGTCGAAGCCGTCAAGCAGCTCGTCGAAATCGACGGACGCCCCATGATAAAAGGCCCTGCCTTCTTCGCTCACGCCCTCTTCGATGCGCTAATCCAAGCGATCCTACCGACATTGGATCGGATGGTAGACCGCGCCGACGCTATCGAGGAGCAGGTTCTCACCGACCCGGATCAATCCGCATTGATCGCGTTGATGTCTCTCAAAAGGTCTTGCCTCAGCTTGAATCGTGCCTTGGCACCTCAAAGAGAAGTGCTGAATCGATTAGGACGAAGAGAGTTCGACCTTATCGGACACGGCGTCGACCTCTACTTCCGAGACCTCGCCGACGATCTGACCCGCGTCCAAGCATCAAATGACGTCATTCGAGAACGCACCGACACCTCCCTCGCTACGTACCTCTCGGTAGTGGGAAACCGTCAGAACGAAATCATGAAGGTGCTGTCGATCGTCGCCACGGTATTCCTGCCATTAGGTTTGATCGCCAGCCTCTTCGGCATGAACTTCGAGAACATGCCCGGCATCGGCTTCAGATGGGGCTATCACATAGTAGTTGGAGTTAGTGTCTGCGCAGCCGCATTGGTCGCTTGGATGTTCTGGATCAAACGCTGGGTCATCGCCGGCGCCGGATTCTTCCGCCCACGACGCCTAAGAAGATTCGTGCCCCAAGCCGTCGACCCAACTCGGCTAGCCGCACATCTCGGCCGCACCGTCACCCGCAACCTGCAACGCACCGAAGCAGTCGTGACACCCGACGAACAACGCTCGCCGAGATGGCGCCCCTCAGTCTTCCAACGCATCAACCCCGCCAACCTCCGCCGAACATCCCAACGCAAACCCCCAACGTCGGATTGATCGCCCCGACGAAAACACGAAGATTTGCTGTCCTAACTATCACGCTGTTTATCTTGGCAGCCTGTACCACCACTCAAACACCAACACCCTCCGCCCTAACCCAATCCGAACACTCCACCCTCGTCGAATACGCCCTAACCCTAATCAACCAAGCCCGAACCGACGCCGACCTCAACGCCGTCACCCTCGACACCAACCCCGCGGCCCAATCCCACGCCGAACAGTCAATGGCGAACTGCACTCGCGGCCATTGGGGCCCCGACGGCACCAAACCCTACATGCGCTACACGCTCGCCGGCGGCGAACAATACTCCGCCGAAAACGTCTTCGCCATCGACTTCTGCCCCGAAGATCCAGAGCGCTACACCTCGGACACCCCCATGGAGCAGATCAACTACGCGATGGACCTCTTCATGAACAGCCCCGGCCATCGCGCCAACATCCTCAACCCACACCACCGCAAAGTCGGCATCGGCCTGACCTACCGTGACCCAACAATTTGGCTCGTCCAACTCTTCGTCGGCGACTTCATCCAATACGACACCAAACCCACCATCGAATCCGGCACGCTCACCCTAAGCGGCTATACCAAAAACGGCGCCCACATCACGGCCGACACCTCAACCCTCACCATCTACTACGACCCACCCCCTCGCCCCCTGACCCAAGGTCAACTCTCCCGAACCTACTGCTACAGCAACGGCCAACCAATAGTCAGCATCCGACCTCCTCCCGAACCGGGATCGTCCTACACTTCCGACGAAACCACCATTGAAACAACCTTCAAACCGTGCCCCGACCCATACGAACTCGACCCCAACGTCCTACCTCCGACATCTCCCGAAGAAGCACGTTCCAACTGGCAAAACGCCCGCGACAGCAGCCGATCCGAAAACACACGCCTCCTCACCTTCCCTTCGATAACGGCAACCGAGTGGAAAACCCACAACGACACCTTCGCCATCACTGCCGACATCTCAGACCTCCTCAACCAACACGGCAACGGCGTCTACACCATCGTCCTATGGGGAGGAATCAACGGTGATCGAACACCCATCTCCGAATACTCCATATTCGTCCCGCCGACACCCTAAGCCGACACCAAGCGACGATTCTCAAATCTGTGCCAATCTCACTCGAATAACATCACGCATGTGCCATAACATGGCGCAATGCGCGAACAAGAAAGCCAAGAACAACTGGCCGACATTGCCGTCGATGCTTCCGAACGCCGCGTCTCGATCTGGAGCGTCCCCGTCGATTTCGGCCCGTGGTTCTACCTGCTCCTCGTCTCCCACACCACACCCCTCATCTTCCTGTTGTGGTGGACCGATGCCACACCCAAAACGCACGGTAACATTGCAAACATCATCGTCAACGTAACCAGCGGCGCTGCTCCTCTTATTTTCGTAGCCGCCGTAACGACAATCATCGAACTGGAGGTGCTGATGGTTCTCAGAGAATGGTACCGAGCCAAGCAAGCCAAAGACAGGATTAAGGAACGAGAAAAAGCCGAAGCGCGGTTCAAAGAAGCATTCGAGAAGGGCATTGAGCGCGGCCGACAACTAGAACGTGAGGAACAAGCGGCACGCCGCGACAAAAACAACCGCAACGGCGAAAACGAGCACTAACTCACCCCACCAACCTACCCTCAACCACATCCATATCCAACTCGACTCCCAACCCCGGCCCCGTAGGCGGAATGTAGTAGCCGTCCTCGAACACCAACGGCTCCTTGAAGATGATTTTGTGCAACGGACCCTGGTTCGCCTCCGCAATCATGAAGTTTGGCGAGCACGTGTCTAGCTGAACCGCGGCAGCAGCCGCTATCGGACCGCAGTACATATGTGGAGCGATCACCGCGTAGTGCGCCTCCGCGATCGCCGCGATCTTCTTCGACTCCAAAATCCCGCCGCACTGACCCAAGTCCAGCTGGATGATCTGCGCCGCCTGCTTCTCCAGCAGGTTCGAGAACTCATACTTTGTCACCAGTCGCTCGCCCGTCGCAATCGGTATCGACGTGTGCGCCGCCACCCTCGCCATCTCCTCGATGTTCTCCGGCGGCACCGGCTCCTCGAACCAGAACGGATGATACTCCTCCAGAAAATCCGCAACTCGGATCGCGCTGTAAGTCGTCAGCTGCCCGTGCGTCCCGATCCCCACCTCCAACTCGTTCCCGACCGCGTCCCGTATCGACTTCCAGATCTTCGCCGCCTGCGTGATCTCCGGTAGCCCGATGTCCCGCGGCCCCGGAAACAGCGGCGTAAACGGATCAATCTTGCACGCAGTGTTCCCTTCCGACAAGAGCTTCTCGGCGATCGGACCTGCAGCCTCCGGGTTCGCCATGAACCCGCCCTCCGGCTGCGGCATATACGCATACGCCCGCAGCTTCTCGTGGAACTTCCCGCCCAACAGGTTGTAAACCGGCTGCCCGGTCGCCTTACCCACGATGTCCCACAACGCCATCTCCAGCGCGCTGATTACCGGCGTCGCATACAGACTCGGATGCCGAAAATCATGACGCTCCCCATACATCCGCGCCCAAAGCAGCTCGATATTGAACGGGTTCTCCCCGATCAGCACATACCGCCCAAACTCCCCAATCAGCGAAATGATCGAACCCAAGTCAGCCGGATTACCCGAATACCCGCTACCCGTAACCCGCTCACCAAGCCCCACGATCCCCTCATCCGTCTCGATCTGCACAAAAACCAGATGCCGCCCCCCGATATACGGCGGATCATTCTCCACAACCATCGGCCTAACATCAGTGATCTTCATCGCATACATCCTCTCACTCAATCGAAACTGCGGCAATTCTAGCAAGCAACCACCCGTCATTCCCGCGAACGCGGGAATCCAGAAGTGCGGATAGTAGTGCGATCCCCTCTCCCCTCCGTGGGAGAGGGCTAGGGTGAGGGGAAGCCAGACTGCTTAACCGCTCCCACCACAACTCACCAAACAACCGACACCGGATACCGCCTGATCAAACCGTCAGAAGTCACGATTACCGTGTCGTCGGCCATAACTTGAGCGATGATGATCCTGTCGAACGGATCCCTGTGGATGTCGGGCAGTTCCATCACGCCGAACATTGCCGCTTCGTCAATGGGCAGCGAATTGATCCCATGCAGACTCCTCTGACCCGCAACGTATTCTTCGGGCGGCGTCGAAAGGCTCAGTTGCCCTTTTGCGTACTTCAATACGATCTCCCACGCAGACGCCGCACTCAGATAAACCTCGCTTGAAGGATGTGTAAGCGCGCTGTGGGCTAGCCGACTAAGACGCGGATTTCCATCCACGTACCAAATAAACGCCGCGGTATCTAGAAGGAATTTCAACTAATCTTCGCCATCCAACGCATCGCCGTTGGACGGATTCGGGTCAAAATAGTCCAATACATCGTCCGGCAAAGGGTCGAAAAACGAGTCGTTAATCTTCGCTATGCCCTTGCCTAAACCAGACGGTCTTGGATCGGCATCCGATTTCGCAAGCACGCGAACCGTCTCATGAGGTTCCACTCCACCGTTCGAAACAATGACGTGAAGATTCCCTTCCTCGTCGTACACCGGATCGTGGCGCGGAAGTTCAAACGACCGCTCTTTGTTGATTTCTTCACTCATAGTTCAAACATTCACAATCAAACAACTTTCGTCGCGTGACTTCAGTGTACCAACCCCTCACCTCAACCGCACAAACGGCAACCGCCGCAACTCCCCATTCCGCGTATCAACCTCAAGCCCAGCCGAAGCCAAAACCGTACTACCCAACACCGGCTCCGCCCTCTCGTCACCCATCAAGATCGTCGCGCCAACAACCTCGCCCATAATCTCAATACGACCGGTAGTCACCGACATCCGATGCCCGCTCACGTCGTCCGAGCAAATGATCCTCTCGCCCTTCGCCTCCAGTCCGATCACTTCCAGATGCTGCCGCGGCACAAGGCAATCCGTCGCCCCCGTATCAACTAGGAACGATCCTTCCCAATACCGCTCCGGATCCCCTGGATTCCGGACCTTAGCTATCACGTGTATAACTCCCATCGAATGTCCTTTCAAATCGAACCGCAAACCAATTTCAACTCATGCGTTCTATAATACCTCAACTTGACGTACTCTGGCCGCGCTTTTGTCACACCGCATAACACCTCCCTCCAAACCCCTGTTTTAGAATCAACTACGACGCAAACCTCGCGCGATCCGTGGTGGGCGTAGTGTAGCGGTTAACACGTCAGGTTGTGGCCCTGAAGATCGAGGGTTCGACTCCCTCCGTCCACCCCACTCCAAATTGCGATCCAGCGAATTCACGTGCGCCCGTAGCTCAGGGGACAGAGCATCTGGCTTCGAACCAGAGGGTCGGGGGTTCGAATCCCTCCGGGCGTGCCACTCCACACATCTAAACCGCAGACTCCACGCGACTGAATAACAGCAATGGACATCCAATCTGGTATTCTCGTCGTCCTTTCCTTCGGCTTCTTACTTGGACTCAAACACGCCACCGATGCCGATCACGTCGTAGCGGTCGCCAGCATCGTCTCCAAGCAACGAAACTTCTGGCAGAGCCTCTGGATCGGCGCATCTTGGGGAGCCGGCCACTCGCTTCCTCTCCTCATCCTCGGAACCGCCGTGCTCATCGCCAAAGACACCGTGCTCAACCGTTACGAATCGGTAGCCCCCTATTTCGAGATCGGCGTCGGTGTCATGCTCATCTACCTCGGCGCCAGTGCCGCATGGAACGTACTGCGAGGCAAACTACACGTCCATCATCACGACCACGGCGAAGGCCCGCACGTCCATGTCCACGCCTCACACGAACCTCGAAAACCTAGTTCGACCATCGTCGCAGAGCACAACAGCATCTTCCTGCTCGGCAAACCCGTCTTCCGAGTCAAATCCTTCGCCATCGGCATCGTCCACGGACTAGCCGGGAGCGCCGCCGTCATGGTCGCCCTGCTGCCCACGATCGACTCCATCCCAACCGGGCTCGGCTACATCGCCCTCTTCAGCATCGGAACCATGCTGTCCATGGCGACCCTGACCCTTCTTCTAGCCCTCCCATTCAAAGCCTCCGCGGCGAACCTAACACTGAACCGCACCATCACACTCGCCGCCGGCACCCTCAGCATCACAGTCGGAACCATCGTCATCTCAGAGATCGTCCTAGACGTGACGATCATGCCGTTTTAGCAACCGAACGATCCAAACAACACGTCGCTGATCGGGCAAATCCGCGAGAGTGGATTTGGAGTGTTGTCTTTCCGTTGACCGTTGTGATACATTTGTAAGATACAAACAAGTAGAGCCGTTGAGGTAACATCGAGGTACTGCCTCGGCTTGATCAGCTGTTTTTGGAGAATTTTCATGACAACGTTGGAACAGATCGACCATCGAGTAACCCAGATCGATACACAAGTCACTCAGATCGACAAACGGGTGGCGATGGTCGAGGCACAGATCAGACACCTGGCGACCAAGGCAGATGTCGCCAACGTCAAGTTCGATCTCCTGAAATGGCTCGTGCCCATCATGCTCGGGCAATCCGCCGCTATTTTCGCAACCGCGAAAATCTGGGGCGACTAGGCGTAAAGTACGGTCTCGGCTTGTCTGGCCAATTTCGGAGAATTTTCATGACAACGTTGGAGCAAATCGATCATCGAGTAACACAGATCGATCACCGAGTGACCCAGATCGATCATCAAGTAACCCACATCGACACGCGGGTAGCGATCATCGAAAACCAGATCAAACATCTCGCAACGAAAGAAGATCTGGCTCACCTCAGAACCGAGCTAAAGACCGACATTGGCAACGTGAAATTCGACATTCTTAAGTGGCTCGTGCCCATCATGCTCGGGCAATCCGCCGCCATCTTCGCAGCGGCGAGATTCTGGAGCTGATAGGCCCCGCTAATTTAGGCAAACTAGCCAATTGATTAACTAGCCACTGCACCATCAACCACGTTGTCGCACCATTCGCGCACACCCCAGTAGTCCCGCCTTGGCCACCTCGGGGTATCCAACTCAAGCATCCACAACATATCGATGAACGTGATCGCTATGCGATACGCCAAAGGCTGTTCCGGCACCGCATAGAACGACACGCAAGAATCGATCAGATCGATCATCAGTTCGGACGCCATCGCCGCCCGTCTACCGTCGGTCACTTCGACCGGAAAATCAGCCACCGCTGCCGAATCCTGACATACCGCTTCCAAGTCCGCGCCTTGGATGATCCCGATCTGCTCCGCCACCGGCGAGTCGATCACCTGCGCCAGTGACGACCTCACCGCCTCCTCCGTCCGTGGCGAGGGATCGTCGAAATACCAAACGCAGTTGCCCCACATCTCGATCCCGACCAACGAATACTCGAGCAGTTCAAGCTTCTTGTCATCGATCGGGTTCCACCAGCCATCCGGCAGTTCTGCCGCCGTCGGCGTCACCGCCACGTAATCGGTGACTACCGTATACGGGTCTCGTTGGGGTGTCGGAACTGTTTCGTCATTCCGCAAAGTACCGCACGCAATCAGACCAACTGCCAAAACCGCGAATAGCGATGCAAAAACAAACAGGTTCTTAGTCGAGTTCAATTTATCGGGCCAATGCCGACACCAAGTTGGCCAGCGTTCGGGTCGGCGCACCAGTGGCACCGTTGGTGCGGAACATGCCCCTGTTGCCAGTTACCATCGAAACCGCGGCGATGTCGATGTGGACCCACGGCGTATCTTCGGCGAACTCCGATATGAAGTGTGCAGCCGTGATCGACCCCGCAGGGGCACCTCCGCTGTTCTTAACGTCCGCAATGCTCGAACGGTTTTGCCGCTTGGAAGTCGCATCCAACGGCAGGCGCCACATTCCGTCGCCCGCAGACGCCGCCGCGCCCATCACGGACGTTACCAAAGAGTCGTCGTTGCCGAACACCGCGGCATTCCCGGTCCCCAACGCGACCCGCGCCGCACCGGTCAGTGTAGCGATGTCAACGATACGCGCCGCGCCGTTGGCCCGAGCGTAACCCAAGGCATCCGCAAGGGTCAGTCGACCCTCGGCGTCAGTATTGTCTATCTCTATGTACTTGCCATTCATCGCCTGCACGACATCGCCCGGTCGCTGCGCACCGCCACCAGGCATGTTCTCAGTGATCGGCAACACCGCGTGAACATTGATACGTGGCTTCGAAGCCCCCACGATCTTCATCGCACCCAAAACAGCGGCACCACCGCCCATGTCGCCCTTCATCGTAACCATGCCCCGCGAGGGTTTCAACGACAATCCACCCGAATCGAACGTGATGCTCTTTCCAACCAACCACACATTGTTGCTCGCATCCGAAGGATCACCCTCATACGTCAGGTGCACGAAGAAAGCCGGACGCTGCGAACCCTGCGCCACCCCCGCAAACGCATTCATACCCATGCCGACACACTCGTCCATACCCAATACCCGAATACCCAGACCAGCTGCCTCTGCAACTGCACGAGCCTCAGCAACCATCACCTCCGGCGACAGCACGTTAGCCGGTTCGTTCACCAAGTCCCGTGCGAGATTCTGAGCTTTGGCAGCCGCAATTCCCATTCCGACCCCCGATCGCACTTCAGGGATCTTGGCGTCTGAGAATTCCACGATGTTCAGCGTCTCAAGCCGGGCGTCGGTCGTGTTTGACGAAGTTTTGTACTTGTCAAATTTGTAGGACCCGATGATGGATCCTTCAGCTACTGCCCTCGCTGCATCAGTAGTGTCCAACCCACCAATCCCGGCACCGTGGATGATCGTAGTTGCAGTTTCAGCGATGTCACCCAGTCGATTAATCGCCGCAGCTGATACTTCCCGCACTCCATTCAAGTCGAAATCAGAGCTTTTGCCCAAACCAGTCACTAGCACGCGTCTCGGTGCGAAGTCACCGTAACGCCCGTTGGGAGTATGAATCAGGACGTTGTTGCCCTTCTTGCCCGTGATTTCGCCATCTTTTATCAGTTCGGTGATGAGTCCGTCTAGCGCTCGATCCACCACACCGGTCGCACCGCCGGGACGATCCACGCCTTCAAAAAGGTTGACGATCGCGGCGTCAGATGCGATCTGCGCGATGTCGCCGAGCATTGTTTGCAATCGCAGGGCCATTTTTCCCGAATCTCCTCTAAAAACCCACTCTTCTCCGTATTTTGAAGATTCTAGCGAATCGGCGAATTGAACGCTCGGCACCGACTTCGTCTCCAAATCGCGCCTCGAACCGGTATATTGCCCACGCATACGTAATTTAAGACGAGTTTCAATCTCTGATGAATGTGCACAGCGCAGAGTCAATATTTTATTTGACTTTTTCAAGATTTTTTTGTGATTCTGCTTGACGCATTGCATAAACACGTCTAGACTAAAGTCACCAAGCGATGGAATCAGTTCCATAATGCCGAACACTTGGAGACTGTCCCCGTCGCTGATCCAACAAGGAGGCGCACAATGCTCAGGCACGGTGACACATTCCGAGAGACGGGTGAGTTCGTGAGCAACGAAAACGCTACGAAAAATCATCGCATCCGGCTCGCCAAATCGGATCTGCTGATTACCCTTCCCGAAATCCCCGGGGGAGCTCCTGTCATGACGGTCATTAGCACCGTCATGCATCCGTCGGAGCCTGTCTTTACCCGGGAATCCGCCTGAGGATCTACTACCGTCGCAGGCCCGGATCCCCTCCTCCCGGGCCGCGGCGTCGATTCTCAAGCATCGGGTTCCATCCATACCGTCACATCGCACGAATACGTCAACTAGACGCATCGCCGATCAACCGGTAACCATCTCAACGCCGCAGACCACTGTAACTCTGCACACGTAAGTGGAGACCACAATGTCACCAGTCAAGATAAAGCCGATAGACACCAGCAGCGTAAAACTCGATGTCACGTATGCCTACAACGTCGAGAAGGCGATTTGGCGAGATTTCAACCTCAACGACGGAAAGAGCCCGACCGATCGTCAGAACCGGGTAACGCTGTCCAACTATTCCTTGCAGGTAATCGTTCCGTCATTCGGCGACGAAGCGGACGACATTTCATTGATTGGCACTGGAATCGGAACACACGACCCAATCTTTACGAAAGATGTCCTTGGCGCCAGATCCAATCAGCTGCTGAGGTCGATCCAGCACAAACTCGTTACGCGCGTGATCCTGCCTAGCCTGCATTTCCTCCATGCCGGCAACTTGGTCACCTACAACAACCGAGGTGACGCCGAGCCGATTTGCCCTAACGCCGAATACGTCATCCCCGAGGCGGAGTGGGAAGCAGCGATGGGGGATCACCCGTTCCACGTTGCCGCCTATCGCGAGGTTCGTTACGACTTAAAAATGCTCCGAAAACTCGGTGCCCGCATCACCCTCATCGACGATGAAGAGACCAACGTGGGACCTGGCATCACGATGATCCGCTCCGGAGGCGTCACGCCTGCAAACTCCTCCGTTGTAATCGCTTGCGGCTCTGAGAAACTCTTGGTATCGCCGCTGCTGTTCCCGACGCCCTACCACATTGATCCGAGCGTCCAACTTGGGTTCAGCATGCATCCCTATCACGCCTACGACGAGAAGATGCGATTGTTGCAAAAAGCGGAGAGCGAACGACTCTGTCTGTTCTTCCCGATGGATCCGCAGAGACGTGCGGTCTACATCGACCGAGACCAGACGGGCAACTTTGT
This sequence comes from Dehalococcoidia bacterium, assembly GCA_965204425.1. GTDB lineage: Bacteria > Chloroflexota > Dehalococcoidia > Lucifugimonadales > Lucifugimonadaceae > Bin127. The sequence goes on along the minus strand of OZ241990.1, from coordinate 285,003 downwards.
CGGCACCCCGTGCGACATCCTGTCCCAGCTCGACCCCTTGATCGGCTGAAGCAGAAGCGCCTAACTCGCCACGACGCCGATCGGTTCCGCGACTAATACTCCATCGGCGTCGATGATGCGAATCACGACATCTTCGATTAGCCCATCGCCAGTCTCACGCCAATTCGGCCGATCCATACGAACCTTAACGTAGTTGTCGGTCATCCCTGAGTGGCCTCGTTGACCTTCCCACAACACGGACCGCGCGCCGCCAATCAATGTCTGACGAAACCGCATCGAACTCTCTGCGCCGATTTCTCGGAGTTCCCTTGCACGCACGGATTTAATGGTTGGGTCAATTTGCTCATCGAAATGAAAGGCGCTGGTTCCCGGTCTAACGGAATACGGAAACACGTGAGCATCCGAAAACTCAGCGGACTTCATCACACATCTTGAAGCCGCATGATCTTCATCCGTTTCGCCAGGGAATCCGGCGATCACATCGGTAGTCACGCCACACACTGGCACACGTTCTCTGACGAGTTCGACTTTGTTCAAGAACTCCGATGACGTGTAGGTGCGACGCATACGCTTTAACACGGCATCGCTACCGCTCTGCAACGGCATGTGAAAGTGGGGACACAGACGATGTACCCCTTCATCGACCCAAACATCCAGAAGTGACTCATCGATTTCAGGCGGTTGCAGCGACGAAACGCGGATGCGGGGTATGGAAGTCTCCGTCAGGACTGATTTGAGAAGGAACTTGAGATCAACCCCAGCATCTAGATCGAAACCGTAATGCCCAAGTTGCGTCCCGGTGAAGATAACCTCTCGGCAACCCGCATCCTCTAACCTACAGACCTTTTTAACGATCTCGCTAACCGGCACGCTACGCTCTCTACCTCTGACCTTCGGCACAATGCAGTAAGCGCAGATTTGGTCGCAGCCTTCTTGTATCTTGACCGATGCCCTAGTCCTGCCTAACAAGGCCTGCGACATGATGATGTCTCGGCCATCGGCACACGGGGTTAGGTCGAAGCTCAGTCGCTCGGCGATGGTCTCGACAAGCTTGGGTTTCGCTTGATTGCCTAGAACGAGGTCTACGCTGTGAAGACTCGCGGTCTCTTCGGCCGCGCGTTCCGGATAACAACCGGTCATCACAGTCAACGCGTTAGGGTAACGGCGTTTGGCTGCGGATATCGACTGTCTTGCTTTTTTGTCAGCGACGTGAGTGACCGTGCACGAGTTGAGGATGAAAACGTCAGGAGACGAGTCATCTTCTCGGCTCCGGACCTCGAAACCGGCGCGCAGAAACTCCGCCGCCATCTGCTGCGAATCGGCGGTGTTCAATTTGCAGCCGTGCGTCTCGATCTCGACTGTTGCCATGCTCCGTACGATTCTATGAAGCCCCGAACGGCGGCATTGAAAGAGCGAACCAGTCGCGCGGATATAATTCATTGAGCGCACGTACGGCGTTTCACTAGCGACGGGAAGACGTGAATTCATGAACGACCGGGTAGTCGTCACGGGTATCGGGCTCGTCACGCCCTTAGGCACAGACACCAAAACGACTTGGAAACACGTCGTCAACGGCGAATCGGGTATCGACTACATCGGAGCGTTCGACGCTGAAGGTTTCGAATCACGCATCGCGGGTGAAGTCAACGATTTCGACGCCGCCGGCATCTTGGGCAGACGTGAAGCCAGGCGCATGGACCGCTTCGCTCAGTTCGCGTGCGTCGCGAGCCTCGAAGCTCTCGAAAACGCCGGCATCGACATGGGTACTGAGGACCCTGATCGAGTCGCCGTCCTCGTCGGAAGCGGTGTTGGCGGCATCATCACCATCTCCGAGCAGATGGAAGTCCTCAACGACCGCGGCCCGAGACGAGTGAACCCGTTTTTGATACCGATGATGCTGGGCGACCTGGCAAGCGGTCAGGTTTCGATGATGACTGGTGCCAAAGGCCCCAATTTCTCCGTGGTCTCAGCTTGCGCCACCGGAACTGATTCCATCGGCGAAGCTGCAGAGATGATCAAACGCGGCGTCGTTGATGTCGCCATTGCGGGCGGCACTGAAGCGGCGATCTGCCCTATCGGCGTATCGGGTTTCAACGCTTGCAAAGCTCTATCGACACGGAACGACGATCCGAAAGGCGCATCACGGCCCTTCGACGCCGAGCGAGACGGTTTCGTCCTCGGCGAAGGTGCAGGCGTCCTAGTGATCGAGTCGCTCGAACACGCCGAGAAACGCGGTGCCGACGTCATCTGTGAACTCATTGGATATGGCGCTACCAGCGACGCTCATCACGTGACGCAACCTCATCCGGAAGGCGAAGGCGCAGCGGAAGCGATGAAGATCGCCGTCAAACAGTCCGGGATCGAACCAGAAGAGGTCGCCTACATAAACGCTCATGGCACCTCTACCCCGCTGAACGATAAGTTCGAGACGATCGCCGTCAAGAAGGCGTTCGGAGAGCACGCGTACGACATGTGTATCAGCAGCACCAAGTCGATGACCGGTCATCTCCTCGGCGCGGCAGGCGGTATAGAGGCTGCGTTCAGCGTTCTCGCCATCTCTGAATCGGTCGTTCCGCCCACCATCAACCTCGAAAATCCGGACGCCGACTGCGACCTCGACTATGTCCCGAATTTGGCGAAACGTGGGCGGGTGCCCGTTACGATGTCCAACTCACTGGGATTCGGCGGGCACAACGCCTCTCTGCTGTTTAAGGAATTCGACAGTTGAGCGCGCGGCCGGGAGCCGCGACCGCTGGACAGCGTAAAGCCGACGAAATTCCGGCGCCGCTTCGACCTATCACATCTAGGTGGCGCGTTGCCGATCCTCCGCCTGATGGCTTCTACCTCGATCTGGATCGCAATGCTCCGCGGGGTTTCTTGGCTCTAGTCTCTGCGCTCCTGTATCACCGAGGCATCCGGAACGATAAAGAGGCACAACATTTCTTGCACGATGGCCTCGACTCGATGCGGCCGACAAGCGATCTGCCTGGGATGCAGGGCGCGGTGGACGTCATTCTCGAAGCCGTGCGAAACGGCGAAGGCATCGGCATCCTCGGCGATTTCGACGCTGATGGGATCACCGCCACCGCAATCATCGTCCTCACGCTCCGAAAGCTGGGTATCGAGCCGCGCTATCACCTGCCCCATCGCGAGATCGAGGGCCACGGCATTTCTCTTGAAGCGTTGGAGAGTTTCAAGAAGCAAGGCGTGTCGGTCGTAATAACCGTCGACACCGGCGTCACGGCTTTCGACGAGGTTGATTATGCCAACATGCTCGGCATCCGGGTGGTCATCACCGATCATCACATACCGGAAGGAGACAGGCTGCCGAACGCGGCAGCAATCGTCAACCGTCACTTGTCGGACGACGCAGGTCTCGCCGACTACTGCGGCGCCGCGACCGCCTTCAAACTTGCGTTGGCGTTGCTCGACGAAGCCGGGCATGATCCCGCTCCCGAGTTGATTCCGCTTGCCGCGGTGGGGACGCTTGCGGACCAGACCGAGTTGCTGGGCGACAACCGCATCATCGTCCGCGAAGGGTTGAAGCTCCTCGACAATGCCGCGCCTCCGGGACTGATCGAACTCACACGATTAATTGCGGGCCAGATCAAACACGATGGTCCGTATGATGCCGAGTTCATTACGTACCAACTTGCACCCCGCCTCAATGCTCCCGGAAGGCTCGATTCCGCTGAACCCAGCTTGAAGCTGCTCATCTCGACCGACATTTACCAAGGGATGCAACTGGCGAACCATCTGGACGATGCGAATCGGAAACGCCGGAGCATCGCCGACAAAGCGTGGCGTGCAGCGAAGCCGACGATCGAAAAAACGATGGACGAAGGGCGCAACGTGGTCGCGATCGAGGTCGATGCTACATTACCGATGGGAGTTCTCGGACCATTAGCAGGTCACGCGTCGGAACACGCTGCTTCGCCGGCATTCGCTTACCAGATAGTCGATGGTGTGGCCCGTGCGAGCGCAAGGAGCGTGCCAGGGTTTGACATTCATCAGGCGCTGCAAGGGGTTGCGAACAGACTGCATCGCTTCGGGGGACACGCAGCGGCCGCCGGTTTCGCAGCCGATGCCGAGGTGATCCCGTCGATCACGTCACATCTCGAAACCCAGATGTCTTGGTCGGAGTTGAGCTCCGCCGTTGACGAACGAGCGATCCGGACGGTCGATGTCGAGATCCAACCGCATCAACTCGGATATTCGCTGTGGGAGTTCGTCGACAAGATGGCACCGTTCGGAACCAGCAATCCAGAGCCGCTGTTTCTCATACGGAACGCCGAAACGGCGGGCATATCTTACATGGGGCGCAACCAAGACCATGTCCGTATGACGCTCAAAGACGATACCGGCCGATCGTTCCGAGCGGTCGGTTTCCGGATGGCTGACAGCTTGCCGCCGACGCGATTGGTGGATGTAGTGGTTAGTCTGAAGACCGACTATTACCGAGGGAACCGGCGACGCGAGCTACGGCTGCACGATATTGCGGCTAGCCAATAGGCGTAGTTTCCGACACTAACGCGTTTGGGGCGTTGTCAGAGTCAGTTGGATGGTGGAGCAATCTTGCCGGCTGGTCTATTGCGCGACGCCTGTGCCCACGCGTCCAGAAGTTCGGCATTTCTTTGGCGCGCCCACGCTTGCACTCGCCTCAATTCCCGCGGAGGGAAACGACCTTCAACCGCCCTCGGATCATTGATTTCGATCTTGGTGCGGAACTCGCCGTAAACGGCGTGGAAATGGGGAGGGGGATGATCGCTCGGGAACATCCGAATGATGATCCCGTCGAAGCGGCAAAGTTCAGGCATGCGGTGCCGCTTGTAAACCTGACTCCCTGACTTCGTCGATTGTCATTCCCGTCAACTGGAGATAAAGCGCATCGGCGCATAGCTCGAGTTCGTCGTCCTCGGTGCCCCAAATGATCGATTGGTAGGAAGTAATAGAAACGTTTTCGAACAGTGATCGATCTCCCCAAGCCTTAAACACGCCATCTCCTGCCAAGTGACTTAGGTCTATCATCCCCTCGACTCCGTCGTCGTACTTGATCCAGATCCTAAACCCGTCACGAGCTTCGACTTGTATCGGTGTTGTGAGCATATCTAAACCACTCTATGTTGACGAATCTTACCGCGCCAATTCGCGTTGACGCTCTCTACGTGAACGCCCTGCGGTGACGCGATTACGGTCTGCCACAGTGCTAGTGCGGCGGCGCGCCCTCTTGATGCGGTCGATCGGTCGCACTTTCCAGATGATCCACGGAATTGTCACAATCCAGACGAGGATGGCGATCAGATGGGCTTCTTGGAGACCCCAGAACTTCACGTCATCGAGCCTGATGAACTGTATTCCGAAGCGTGCGGTTGCATACAAGGCGAGGTAGATCATGAAGATGCTGCCGGCGGGCCGGATCCGACCCCGCAGTAGGAAGATCACGCCGAGAATGATGACGTTCGCGATCATTTCGTAAACGACGGCGGGGTGAACAGGCCTGTCGACGTCGGTGCCAAAGATCTCGGGGAATTGGTCAATGACTGATCGTGCCGGGCTATCGATGTCTGTGAAGTACCATCCCCAGAACATGTCGAGCGGGCGTGACCAGTGCTCGCCGTTGATGATGTCGCCGATACGGCCGATGGTCTGCGCCACTAGTAGCGGTGCCGCCGCGATATCCATGAAACGGCCGATTGGGGCCTTGGCGAAGTAGGCGTAGATCATACCGGCGATCCAGCCGCCCAAAATGCCGCCCCACAGTCCGATCCCACCGTTCCAGACGGCGAATATCGAGAGCGGATCGTCGCCGTATATCACCCAGTTGTCGAGGACGTGCACGATCCTCGCTCCAACAATTCCTCCCAATACTCCCCACAGCGCAGTGTTGTAGACCTGCTCCTGATCGAGACGCTCACGGATGGCAGCTCGGCCGGATATCCAGATCGCGGTGCCGACGGCAATGAAGGTCAGGAACCCGTGCCAGGAAAACGCAGTGGTTGTCCCGCCGAAAATATACGGGTCGAAGGGTATAGGGATGGCCTCAAACACCTGTTATCCGGTCTCCGTTTGAGTTATTCGCAAGAAATATCAACACGATTCTATCGCGGAGACATCGCTTCCCGACGCCGCTCCCGTATTGCATCGTTACAAGCCTATGGCAACACTCGGATTTTCTACGATTCGGAGTATGGATCACACCGTTACAGCATTTTTGGAACACATTGCCGGAGAACGCGGGCTTTCGGAGAACACCGTCAGCGCATATCGGAACGATCTCGCTGGACTGAGCGAGTTTGCGAGAAAGATCTGCCTATCCGGATCGGGATCGATCGATTGGGATCGATTCGACGAGACCAAAGTCGCGGAATTCGTGCAGCAACTCGACCAACGTGAGTACTCGAACGCGACTCGCTCCCGTAAGATCGCGTCGCTGAGGTCGTTCATGCGATTTCTTCGGGAAGAAGGTTTGACCAGCGATCTGCCGACGCGTCGACTGAAGGCTCCGCGCGGCGGCAAACCATTGCCCAAATCGTTAACCATCGAGGAAGTCGAAAACCTGTTGAACCACGTCGCCGACGCGACAACTCCGACTGAACTGCGCGACCGCGGCGTGCTTGAACTGCTTTACGCGGGTGGGCTGCGGATCTCTGAGGCGACTGCGCTCAACGTCGATCACGTCAACTTCGACAACTCAACGATTCGAGTTTTCGGCAAAGGAGCGAAGGAGCGGATAGTCCCAATCTACGATCCGGCGATGGAGGCGCTCGCTGAATATCTGATCCTCGGTCGCCCGAAGCTGGGCAGGTTTCAGGATGAGAATGCGATGTTTCTCAACGCTCGCGGCGGTCGAATCTCACGGCAGGGATTGTGGATGCAACTCAAGAAGATCGCATTGGCGGCGGGAGTGACGCGCCACGTCACGCCGCACATGCTGCGCCACAGCTTTGCTTCACATCTGCTCAACGGCGGCGCGTCGCTGCGCCACGTTCAAGAGCTACTGGGTCACGAAAACATCGCAACCACGCAGATCTACACTCACCTGACGTCTGAACACGTTCGAAGAGAGTACGACGACGCTCACCCGCGGGCGTGAATCGCGGTATTAACCATTACGATCAGATCTCCAGCGTCGCGAAGCTGATGGCGATCATGATGTATTGGGCCAAGGCGAATCCCAGCGCCGCCGCTCCCAACCGCTGCAACCAGTTCGATTCGTACTGCCAAAGCGAGGCCAACCCGAACAACAGCATCGGCAACGGCGCGAGGACCCAGGCCCAATCGCCCGCGTAGTCCCTCAACACCACTGCGGCCGTCAACGTGATCTGAAGCAGTAGCGCACCGACGGCAAATCCACCGACCGCCAAGATTAATAAGATCGCGTAAGATGTGCGCTCTTCGTCATCGAGATCCTCGGAGACATCCCGGAAGAATAGATCCTCTTCTTCCTCCATCTCAGCGTCGTCCAGCGTTGATGGTTCGGGATCGGAGTTATCTGTCTCTCTCATAGGCTGGGAAACGCTTCGTTCGAAAAGCGGATCAATCCTCGAACTCGGCCCAGATACCCCGCGCGTAGTTGAGCGAAGTGCCGTCTTTGTGCCACTGATCGCCGAGCTGGGTGCCTTCTATCGCCATGTATCCGCTGTAACCCGCGTTCGCCATCGCGGAGATCGCGTAGCGGTAGTCGATCTCGCCATCTTCTAGACCGACGCGGACGAATACGCTTCGCTGGTTTTCAGGGTGATAGACGCGGTGCAGGTTTTTGCAGTGCCAGTACTTCGAAATCGGCGCCATAACATCAATCGCCGCATCATAGTCCTCCTCCGGCACGTCGTAAGTCCAGACGATGTTGCCAAGATCAGGGTTGATGCCGAAGTTTTCACGGTCGATCTGTTCATGGATGTACTTTGCCGACCACGAGTTGTCCACTGGCGAGTTCTGGTGCACTTCGATGGTTACGTCAACATCGTCGTTCGCATCGCAGACTTTCTGGAACGCGTCGGCGAGGGTTTCGTACACCCAAGTCGTGGCGTCCTTGCTGGAGTCTTGCGAAATCGGCCAACCGCTTACGCTGCCGGGTATCGAACCTGGCGGGTGTCCGGGGTATCGCGCCGGCGCGCTCAACGCTCCGTTAACGACCTCCGCGCCGACATCGCCCGCGTATTCAGCAGCGCGCATCAACTTCTCCCGATTCGCGGGGCCATGCTTTGCCTCAGTGAGAGTACCGCCAGAACGAATCGCGCCGACTTTCAGCCCGTGTGATCGCACACGTTCCCCGAAATCCGATCTCGCTTTGGCATCACCCAATTTATCCAGCACTTCGAAACCGCATTCGAGAGCGTCGAAGCCAGTGTCGCGCGCCCGGTCGAGAAACTCCGGCGTGTAGTCGTCAGGGTGAAGATTCCATGAGTCGATGGAGTTTGGATAGAGCGTGAATCGTCGGTGGGCGTAGCAGAAGCGCATGATTAGCCGTGGTCCCCTTCAAGTTACAAATCGCATCGCTACGCAGCGACGCATTTCAATCCATGCGTTCGCAGTTTAACACTGCAAACCTTTTAACAACAGGGCACGTAGACGCTGGAGCCGAGTTTAAGAGATCAGGCGACTCGAGAAATCTCAGATCGTTCATGTTCCCGTGGCACAACTTGGTCCCTTATTGCCGACCCAACGTCTTGTTCGGCAACCTTTAGGGAATGCAGGCTTTGCAGATCCATCCAAATCTCTGGAGAAGTTCCGTAATAGCGCGATAGTCTCAACGCAAACTCGGCGTCTACATCACGCTCTTGGTCGATGACGGCTTGTAGATGTTCGGTGGTTACGCCTAAAGCATGCGCCCACGACTCAATCGTAAGGCCAGAATCTCCAAGGTCTTCAGACAAATATTCGCCGGGGTGAACCGGTCTCATTCGGTTTTTTTTCGCCATTGCTTAACGCCTTCCGGAATTCTAATGGTAGTCAACGATTTCCACGTCATATGCATCGCCATTAACCCACCGGAAACATATCCGCCATTGACGATTGATGCGTATGGAATATTGCCCCTTTCGGTCACCGCGTAGTGCCTCTAACCGGTTGCCGGGGAAATTGGTCAGGTCTTCTAATGATTTCGCGCGGTCCAATATGTTCAAACGACGAATTGCTTGGTCTGCAAAACTCTGGTAGCGGCTGACCCACCTGTTATCAAATAGCCGTTCCGCCCTACGATCGCTAAAACTTTCTATAACCATTCAACATCCTTCTAACTTTAACATTTGTTCATTTTCAACTCATCGTTGATCCAAATCTCTGTGTAACATGAACCCGTCGACTCATTCGAGACAAATGGCAAACCCGCAAAGCACACCCTAAGGCTTCCCCAATGAAAATCACTGACTTACGTGCCTACGTCGTCCGCGCTCAAGAATCTCGCCCGTGGATGTTCGTCGAGATCGACACCGATGAGGGCATCACGGGTTTCGGCGAATCGACCAATGTCGGTGGCGGTGGAGCGATCGTCATCGCGCAGACGTACGCCCTGCTCAAAAACGATCTCGTCGGACAAGACTTCTCCGATGGTTTGGTGGGACAGGATCCTAACCACATCGACCGCATCTGGCATCAGATATATCGTCGGTTCGGCACTCTTGGTTCCCGCGGCTTCGCGACCACACTAGCCAGTGGCGTGGACATGGCGCTCTGGGATATCAAGGGCAAAGCACTCGGAAGGCCTGTCTACGATCTTCTAGGCGGCCCGATGCGAGACTCCGTTCCCCTATACAGCCACTGCGGACCGGCAGACGACATCGACGCTTGCGTTGCGGATGCCAAGGCGCAGGTGGAACTTGGATACCAAGCCCTCAAACTCGACCCCTTCTCACCAGAGATGGGTGCGAAACACCGCCGCTACATCGACGGCAAAATCTCTGCTGCCGGTGCCGCTCATGCGGAAGATCTGATGGCGGCTCTGCGTGAAGGTTTGGGACCAGACATCGAACTAATGATCGATGCGCACGGCAACTTCGACGTCTCGACGGCTACCGATCTCTGCAACCGCATGATGCCTTACAACCTGACGTGGTTCGAAGAGCCGCTGCAACCAGAAAGCATTGAGGCACATCGTCAACTCCGCCGAAACACCGACATCAATCTCTGCATCGGCGAGCGCAAATACACCCGCTGGGACTTCCTGCCATACCTGACAGAAGGTTTGGTGAACTACATCATGCCCGACATCTGCTGGACCGGCGGGATCTCCGAGATGAAGAAGATCGCGCACCTCGCCGAGGCGTTTTACATCCCGATATCGCCGCACGACGCCTCAGGTTCCTACAACGTGATCTCCGGCGCACACGTGCTGATGAATGTCCCAAACATTTACCGTCTCGAGATGAACCATCACGCCGTGCCGTCTTACAACGCCTGCTTGACCGAGCCGTTGGACATTCGCGACGGACATCTGCATCTCTCGGATAAGCCAGGCCTAGGCTACGAACTTGATCGCGACTTCGTTGAGTCGCACCTCGATACACAGTGGGCGTCGCTCATCTCCTGATTAATCAGGCCAGAGTAACGGTCGCCTCGACGGTCAGTTGACGATCGGCGAATTCGAACGAATTGCATCAGGGAGTTTGAACTCTGAGCCGTAATCTATGGTTTGGACGTTGACACGGTATGTGTCGCACACGGCCTCCTCTTCAGGTTCAAACGTCCAATCCATCTCGTAACTCAAGATCGTGTAATCGTCGGTTTCGATCTCAACTCTGATGTCCAAATTGGTGCTTTCGCTCCATCCAATCCGGACATCTGCGCCTTCAAGTTCATATTCAAGCTTGAGTGTGCCGCCCTCTCGAGAGAGGACCTCAACATTCGAACCGTCGCCGTAGATGTTGATGCTCGAAAGCAACGCGAGCGGGTTGCTGAAGGAATCTCTGAAACTCAATCGCCGGTTTGTGAAGAAGTTAGGGATGCGCTGCCATTGTCCGTTCAGATCCAACCAGTACTCGATCGATTGGATCGGTGAAGCAGCTCTGATTATGTACAGACTGATGTCGTCGTTCTCGATATGCACCCAACGGGGCGCTCGGGGCCGGATACCACCTATCGAATATGCAGTCGGACCAAACTCAAAGTTGCAACTGGGCCATCCGCCCGAAATCACAAAGTTCGCGGATCCCTCATCCATCAACCTCGCGTGCGCTCGTCGCAAAACATCTTCAATCGAAGGTTCGATCTCGACGGGCGGGTCGACCAGTTCATCCTCGAAAACGATCAAGTTGCCGATTTCATTGAGATGAGTTCCCGGTTCGACGAGCGGGTGCGATGCGATCCGTAACAGTTCGGTGTCGATGTCGCTGAGCGTCTTGTAGTCCAAGGCGTCGTAACTCATGACGCTGGTTCGGTCGTCGTGGCGATGCAACATTCCGGCAAGCACGTGGATCAGTTCGTGCAGAGCGACGCTGTAAATCAGATGATCGCGGGCCACCTCGTCTTGAGCCGTCAATGGCGGCCACACGACCATCTCAGCCTCCTGTATTGACCGATCAGCAGCGATTTCGAACCATGCGCAACCAGCGGCACGGTTGCACCTCAGATGCTCGAGCGATGTACCTTCTCTCCGCAAACCGAGATAGGCAGACAGTTGCGCCTTCGATTTGGAATTGACAGGTTCGAATTCGACGTTCAAAAACGGACCGAGGTCGCTCAAAACTCGGTCGAAGATCCCCTTGTAGTCGTCGTCGCCTTCGACCCAAATCCGAATTGGTTCGCCGATCGGCCACTTGATAATGAACTCGTTACGCCACCCACCGCATCCGACTCCCAAGTCGTCTCGCACATCTCTTCCGACATTAGATGTGTCTTGGAAGCAGTCCCAGACTGCGCGATCGATGCCCAAGATGCGTTCTTGCACGATTGCCGTCGTTTCGACAACTGGCGAGTCGCCATGTGAAAAGTAGAGCGCGGTTGTGCCTTGCGGGACTCGTAGGGTGTGCCGCGTGACATCGGCACCACCAGCGGGGTCGACTTCGACGATGTAATCTCCGCCGCACAGTTCCTCAATGTCGTCAGACAGTTCGCAATCGATATTGATCGTGAGATCGCCCGAAACCAACTCACTGCCTACGTTCTCCATCGTCGTCTCAAACACGACGTTCGCCGAGCCGTCGCTCCAATACTGAATGCCCTGCATCTCTGAGACGGCGATGAGCGCCCATTCCAGAGGCGGCACTTCGGCGACGTTGACTGATGCTTGGATTACGTTGCTGTCGCCCCATCTGAAACCGTCGTCGTTGGCGCCGACATACAAGGTAACGGTGTTGTCACCTACTGGCATCCAAGTCTCGAGCACCGTCGTCGAGACCTCGCCTGCAGCTATGGATTGGATCAGTTGGGATTCGATGCAGGCATCATCCGCGCATTCGACTCCGAGAGTGACCGATCCGCTGTCGTCGACTCCGGTGTTGGTGATTTCCATGGTCAAAGACATCAATCCGACGCCATCGGTATGCCAACGAAGCGCTTCCGAAGAAACTAGCTTCAAACCCAACTCGACGAATTCGATTTCGTATGTTGCGTCCGTCTTGTTGTTTTCTTCGACGCTTTCAACAGTGGATGTGGACACCGCGATTTGGAAACGGTATATCCCTGGAGAGATCTCGATCGTCGCACTGACCGTTTCGCTATCCTCTGGCTCCAAAGCCTGCAATTCGAGTTCGAGGCTCCCTGCGGTTCCGTCGCCACCAATTTCTTCCCATACGAGTGATAACCCAACTTCCTCTGCTGTCCTATCCCCGTTGTTCCAGACGTTGAATTCCAGTTCGACCATTCCGCCGCGCAATAATTGCTCGCCAGTGATCGCCACATTAAGATCGGCCGCGGTAACTGTGATTTGCTGTTGGTGTGCGGCGTCGCCGATCAGCACGGAGAGCGTACGGTCGCCGGGCGCAAGATCAAACCTAAAGGTGAAGCGTGCCGTATCGCCCGATGCGAGTTCAGTAATGATGTAGACGAGAGAACGGTCGCCTCCATCGATTTGGTAGTCGACCTTAGCGATGCCGTCGAAATCTGCGTCGCCTTCGTTCACCACCTCCACCAATGCCTCGTATCGGACAACAGACGATGTGTGCCCAATCTCGGTTACATCCACCCGACTCACTCGCAGATCATGCGCATCATCTTGCGCCGCAACTGCCGTAACCAGTCCGAATGACGCCAACAGAGTTACGGCCGCCAGCGCGCCGACCCGCAATTTCATACGGATTATGCTAAATCTCGAACGTTAGCGTTATCAGTCGCTATTGGATGACGCGTGAACCGCCGCGGACGTCTGACGGAATGTTCAAGCTAGTACCGTATTCGATAAGGTTCGCCTCGACGTTGTATTCATCGCAAGACAAACCGCGCACGTCGAACAGCCACTCCATGGTGAAGTTGATAACTTCGTACGTCGTCGGATCGATCTTCAACGATGCCGATACTACGGCTTCATCGGTCCATTCCGGCATCACGTATCCGCGCATCCGCTCGACCCGGTACTCGATCGCTTCTTCGTCGCGTCCGAGCTCGGTCAGGAGTTCGTCGCCGAACCACAAGATCGAGGTCAGCAGCACCATCGGGTCGGAATATTGAGGATTCCACGCGGTCTCGTCGATCAAGTCCTGCTCGTCGGTTGCGGAGAACCTGCGCCATGACCTTGTACCACCGTCCCAGTACTCTGCTCTGCCCTCCTCCGAGCGTAGGAACACGTAGAAGCGGTCGGATGCGTCGGTCAATCGGTAGTGCAAACCGCGGTGTGACGCGAACTCAGCGATCGTGACCTGCGATGGGCCGTATCGGTCAATGCATGTGCCGCCTGCCCAATTTCCGCTCATGTTGTAGAGCGCCGAACCTTCGTCATGCAACTTCAACCGTGCCAGATCGATGATCTCCATGGCTGTCGGTGCTTCCGGCTCGACTGGATCAAGAATCTCGTCGTCGAACACGATTAACTGTTCGATGTCTGCGGTCGTATGACCCGACTTAACCAACGGGCTCGCCATGATCCGGACGATCTCTCTGTCGGAAGCAGTCATTTCGGTGAAATGCAATCCAGTGTCTATGCTCAGAACGCTGTCCGGCACGTTTCGGTATCCGATGGGAACCAGAACGTGGAGGAGGCTCTTCAACATCGCGCTCTGGATCGTCTCGTTAATCAGGCGCAGTTGACGGAGGCCTGAGTCGTCTACTTGGAAGATCACGATCTCGGCGGAGATGATCTCACCTTCTTCGTTGGTTTCATATACCGTGCATCCCCAGTAGCCTTCGCAATCCCTGAAACCCAGGACACGAGCGTCTTCGTCTGTGATCCCTACGTACGCTGCGATCGCTGCTCGCCGTTCTTCCGGTACGAGTTGGTAGGTGACATTCAACTGCGGAGCTATCTCTTGCAGCGAGTCTTGGAACTGCTCGGCGTAGGCAGATAATCCGTTGATCCATACCGTGACCGGCTCATCTTGCGGCCATTTTTCGATGACATCGCTATCGCGACCGCTGCAGCTACCGCGCGGGAAGTCTTCAAGAGGTCGAGTCAGTCCAAAGCAGCGCCAGAGTTCTCGGTCGATGCCAACGATGCGCTCGGGGATTGGCAATTCGACATTGACGGCAAGACTCTCGCCAACTTCAACGATCTCGCCCGTTTCGAGTTGTAGCTCGATGTTGCCGGCTGGCGGTCGGATTGTGACTGATTCTTCTGCCGGGCCATAGCCGTCCGTTAGATCCAGAGTCACCACGTCGCCACATGTCGCTACGATTTCGCCATCTTTCAGACAGGTGACCGCGATCTGGTATTCACCCGGTATTGGCTCGGCGCCGTCGTTTCGCAACGAGGCGGTAACCGTGACCGAGGCTTCGCCGTTCGAGTAGTAACCGTTGAGATTCGCTTCGGCTGCGAATACCGGTTGGACGTCGGGTTGCAGCGGGACGCCTAAGGTGATTGGGATCGTGTTCTGCTCGCCGTAGCGGTATCCATGCTCGAACTCGCCTGCGAACAGGGTTATCCCGGTGATCCCTTGCGGGACTACCGCTTCGATCGTGCCGGTGAACGAACCACCGGGCGACAAGCCTTCAACAACTGTCTCCCCTCTGCAAGTTTGTTCGGGTTTCTCTTCGCACACCACAGCAACTCGGAACGGGCCGCTATCGGCCACACCGAGGTTTTCAACCGTGAAACCGATTGAGATCTCCGCGGTGCCGCCCCTGATGAAACCCAACACGTTCGCTGGTCCCGCCCGCAAC
Source organism: Dehalococcoidia bacterium (assembly GCA_965204425.1). GTDB lineage: Bacteria > Chloroflexota > Dehalococcoidia > Lucifugimonadales > Lucifugimonadaceae > Bin127. The sequence continues at coordinate 269,757 of OZ241990.1, read as the reverse complement.
GACAGGGTGACGTAATCGACTTCGACATCGATCGTGACTTCATTGTTTGACAAGCGAGCTTCTCGTTCGTCAGCCGAAGCTATCACCTCGATGGAGTGTTTTCCTGTCGGCACTTCTACCTCGAATGACAACTCCTCCGATTCGCCGGGCTCGATAGGTTGAACCGTGGCCACGACATTGTTGAAGGCGATCAACTGCACGGGGCGGCTCGCGAGAGTACCTTCGTTCGTTATCTTGACGCGGATCGCCAATTTGCCATCGCTGACGATTTGATACGACACCGGGGAAATTCCTATGTCGGACGCCAGGAGATCTACAGCGACGTGTGAGATCGAATCGTCGACCTGAAGTTTCATCTGTTGCTGGCCGGGATCAAGACGTATGTCGAAATGGAGAGTCGTGTCATCGCCACCTGCTAGCGGCGGCACGCTTGCGACTTCTGTCTGCGGGCCGTCGTTGATGATCGCTAGAACTGGAGTGCCGCTCTGGCGATCAGCTTCTCCTTCGTTCAACACCTGCATGCTGAAGCGTACGGCGATCTTGTCCCCTTCAGGTCCGCGGATATCCCAGTCGAGGGATTCGATCCGGTATGCCGATGGGATCGGTGTCGCTGTGGCCGTTGGCTCGGGCGTCGGAGTTGCGGTCGGGATTGGGGTCGAAGTTGGCGGGACTGGCGTGGCCGTCGGAAGCTGTGTGGGGGTTGGCGGAACCGGCGTGTTGGTTGCTGTCGGTTTTGGAGTCGACGTGGCCGTCGGAGGGACGGGGGTCGGGGTGTCGGTCGGGTCGACGCGCGGTGGGATCGGAGTATTCGTCGGGGCCGGCGTGTTCGTCGGTTCAGCGGTTGGCGGTTCGGGAGTCGGTGTGCGCGTCTGGAAAGGTTCGGGAGTCGGCTCTTCTTCCGGAGAGCACGCCGCTAATCCGATGGACAGCACTGCGATCAGCGCCGTAGCGACGATTAGTCCCCTCATCCACTGTCCGAGAAGCAACTCTTTCATTGCCAATAACAAATCCTAACGATGGGCGCGCGCGTTCAACCGATAAATTCAGTCTAGACAAGTGCTCCCTGCGGAATCCACGCTCGAACGCGCATTACAAACCCAACCCGATGATCCGCTCAAGCAAAACTGCTACCCTAACTTAATCACGAGTCCAACAAGCACCAGTCGAGCGATATGCCTTCCAAAAAAGCCTCAAAGCGAGCATTAATAACCGACTATGTCTGGCCCAACATCGATGTTGAGAGCGAGGTGCTCCGCGCGGGAGGCGTAGAACCTGTCGTCGCTCCCGATACCTTGGAGGACACACTTGCGGGACTCGCCGTTGATGCGGACATCATCATGTTCTGCTTTGCTCAGGTGACGGGGAATGTTTTGCGTGCGGCAGAAAAGTGTGGAGTGGCATCGCGTTATGGGATTGGTGTTGACAACATCGACATCCCTACTGCCACGGAGCTTGGGATCGTCGTCACTAACGTGCCGGACTACTGCATGGATGAGGTGACGGATCATGCGATTGGGATGATCCTCGCGCTTAATCGTCGGTTGGGACCGCACGATGCGGAGGTGAAGGCGGGCGGTTGGCACTCGGTGGTGCTCGATCAACCGATGCACCGGACGCGGGGTGCGACGCTTGGGATCCTTGGGTATGGAAGAATCGGTCGCTCGATAGCTGCTAAAGCCGCTAGCTTCGGGATGGAGATGATCGCCTACGACCCGATGATTGAGCCGGGGCAGACGATCGACGGGACTGAGATCACGACTTTCGAGGATGTCCTTAAACGTTCGCATTTCATTACCGTCCACACTCCGCTGACGCCTGAGACTGAAGGCATGATCGGGGTCGATGAGCTCGCCATGATGATGCCCGGATCGATCATCGTCAACTGTGCTCGTGGCGGCATCATTCAAGAGCAGGCGCTTGCGGAGGCGTTGCACTCTGGACATTTGGCTGGTGCCGGGTTAGATGTGCTTGAACCTGCGCCTCCGCCGGATGATCACCCGCTCTTGTCTGCGCCCAATGTGATCATCACTCCGCATACGGCTTTCTTTTCGCAGGCGTCGACTGTTGAACTTGAACGTCGAACTGCCGAAGAGGCGTTGCGCGTGTTGAACGGCAATGCGCCTGAAAACCTGATCAATCCTGATGTTCTCGGCAAGAGCCGGGTGGGAATCTGAAGCCATGAAAATTACATCTGTTAAAGCCATACCTGCATCCTCGTCGCCGCGCGGGCAAGCTCGGAATTACGTGTTCGTCAAGGTTGAGACCGATGAGGGAATTACGGGTTGGGGTGAGGCGACTGCCGGGCCGCTTGCTGTTGCGACGATGGTTGACGAGTTCGGGGAGTTGCTTGTTGGTAAGGATCCGCATCGGATCGAGCAGCACTGGCAGACGCTTTACCACCACTTCCATGTGCGGGGCGGTGTAGTTCAGCTTTCGGCGATTAGCGGGATCGAGATTGCGCTTTGGGACATCAAGGGGCAGGCGTTGGGGGTTCCGGTTTACGAGCTGCTCGGCGGGAAGATGCGGGAGAAGATTTGGTGCTACGGGCGTTGGGACGGGCTTACTCCTGAGCTCGCGGTTGAGAACGCGTTGCGACATACTGAGCAGGGCTTGACAGCGCTGAAGGGTGATCCGTTTGATCACCGGGGTTTGTTCATTCCGATCGAGGCGGAGCGCGTCGCTATCGAGAAGCTGGCGGCGGTGCGAGATGCGGTCGGAGATGATGTTGAGTTGCTCGTTGAGGTTCATGGACGGCTTGCGCCGGCGGATGCTATCCGGATCGGGAATGCGATGGAGCCGTATCGTCCGTTCGTCTATGAAGAGCCGGTGCCGCCGCAGAACCTTGACGCTTTGGCTCGGGTTGCTGAGCAGGTGAATATTCCGTTGGCGACTGGTGAACGGCATCTGACGAAGTGGGACTATACGGAGTTGCTTTCTCGGCAGATCGTGAAGATGATTCAGCCGGACATCGTGCAGGCAGGCGGGATCCTTGAGCTTAAGAAGATTGCCGCTATGGCGGAGGCGCATTATGTGGGGTTCCAGCCGCACAACCCGTATGGGCCCTTCTGCACTATCGCCTCTTTGCACGTTGACGCTTGCACTCCGAATTTCATGATCCAGGAGGGCGGTATCCATCCTTGGTTCCAAGACGCCACCGTCGGAGGTTTTCCGGTTCAGGAGGATGGTTTCCTGCCGCTGCCGACCAAACCTGGACTCGGCGTGGCGATGAACGAGGAGTGGCTCAAAGCCAATCCGTGGCGGAACGATGCAGCGCCTTGGCGGGCACCCGATGGGACGGTTGCCTCGTTGCAGGAGACGAATTGGTCGTAGTGAGGATTGCCACGAGGTTTCCCTCGCTCGCGGGGGAAATGTCCGAAGGACAGAGGGAGCGCGGGGACTTAATCGATACCGCAGAGGATACTCGCAGCCAATCGCATCAATTTTGACATACAATGATGCGTATATTGACGCGTTTGAAGGAGGCGATCACTGTGAGGACAACAATAAACGTCGATGAGGAATTGATCGAAGAGGCGCGTAGGTACACCGGGATCGAGGGAACTTCGGCATTGTTCAAAGAAGGTCTTGTGGCTTTGGTCGAACGCGAAGCTGCTCGTCGATTGATCGCCCTCGGGGGTACGATGCCGGACTTGAAGGACATACCTCGTCGTCGTCCTTGGGCCGATGGCGCTGAGTGATGGTTCTGGTTGATACTTCGGTGTGGATCGACCATCTGCGGAGCAGAGAACCCGAAATGGCCACCCTAGAAGAGGGACGCCAAATCTTCATGCATCCGATGGTGATTGGGGAGTTGGCATGTGGAAACTTGGCCGATAGAAACGACGTGTTGAGGTATCTCGCGAGATTACCTCGAATAGTGGTGGCAACGGATGATGAAGTGCTGTTCTTTATCGAACATCACCGAATCATGGGTTCCGGGATAGGTTACGTTGACGCTCATCTGCTCACCGCGAGTGTTTTGCATGGGGCGACGCAGGTGTGGACGCGGGATCGGCGGATGATGGCGGTTGCTGATGGACTAGGTATTGGGTTCGCTCCGAATGGATGATCGTGTGATTTGGTAAATCGCAAGTCGCGTTCACCATCCCCATACGCGAGCGGCGGTTTTGCCCATTACCTGTTCGAGTTCGGTTTGGTTTGTGAAGGCGGGGTGGTTGATGACGCCGTTTAGGGCGTTGGCGTAGCCTTCGCGGCCTCCTGCGGGTGGGAAGTCGCTGCCCCACATCATTCTGTTGGCGCCGAAGGCTTCTTTGGCCATCTCGAATAGCGGGGGCACGTGGTCCCATTTCAGCTCTGGGAGCAATCTCTGGGGGCGTTGGCAGATTTCGCCTAGGCCGGGGACTTTGATGCTGGTGTTGTCGCGTTCGGCGTGTTTGAGAGCGCCTTCGTAGCCTTCGAAGGGGGGACCGACTACTGTGACGCCTGCTAGATGTTCGATTACGACGTGCGTTTCGGGGCAGGCGTCCAAGACGCGAGAGAATACGTCGGCGGCGAACCTGGGTGGGTCTCCTTGGCATGTGACGACCATGTCTAGTTCGCCGGTGCGTTTCCAGATGTCGTATGGTCCGGCGTTGACGAATTGAGCGTCGGGGGCTAGACGTATCCCTGCTGCGCCTTGCTCGGCGAGTTTCTCCAAATCGCCTAGCGGATCATCTGATTCGGGGTCGACTAGGACCGCGACCTTAAAACGGTCTCCGCGCTTCGCTGCTTCGTCGAAGAGGTAGTTGTTGTCGAATGTGCCGCCATGCTGCACGAGCAGCGCGTGGTTGACGCCGTTGCGATTCATCTGGAATTCGAGGACCTCGATCGGCTCGAACCAGTTGTTTCCGGCGTGGGTGTGCGTGTCGATGATGAGCATGGGACATTTACCTCCGCACGCAATAGTAAGGCAATTGCGCACCTCGTTTTCTCATAAATAGTTGTGTGGGCAACACCTGAACCAATAGGATTCGGTTGGTGTCCCACCACCCGTCACCCCTCTGGATTCCGGCTTTCGCCGGAATGACGGTGGTTTTGCGAACGCTCATCCGGTTCCAGACACTCGGCATTTAGCGGCGGCGACGAATTGCATCACGAACATCCGATAGATTTCGAACTCCAGTTCGATCCTTGGATTTTGTCAATCTTCATCCTCTATTTCGTCGTCCTGATCGGCATCGCGTTGTTCCGCGCCCGGGAGTTGCGGAACATGTCCGATTTCGTGCTAGCGGGTCGGAGCGTCTCGAGCTTCACCACCGCGCTGAGCGCTGGATCGTCCACGACGAGCGGATGGACGATGCTGGTGTTCCCTGCCATGGCGTTCGAAATGGGCATCAGCGCGATCTGGATCGGTATGTGGATCGTGGTCTCGATGTGGGCGGTCTGGGTGCTGATGGCGAAACGTTTGCGACGCTACACTCTAGCGACGACGGATTCGCTGACTTCGCCCGAGTTTTTCGAGCGGAGATTCGGCGACCGCACCGGAACCCTGCGCACGGTTGCCGCGGTAATCACCATCTTCTTCGTCTTCTTCTACGTCAGTTCCGGATTTATCGCCGGCGCCAAACTGTTGGAGAACATCTTCAACGTGCACCATCCACAGGCAGTAGCGATCACCGCTATCGCGGTCGCTTCGTACACCTTGATCGGCGGGTTCTTGGCGGTTTCCCGAACCGACGTTTTCCAAGCCTTCATCATGCTCGGCGGTTTCGTCATCATTGTGGTCACCCTGTTCTCGCTGTCGTCCGATCCTTTCGGCGCGCGAACACCGGGCACCGAGGGTTTCTGGAACCCCTTGACCGATGTTGGAGGCTCGTTGCTCACGCCCTTCTACATCCTCTCGTCGATGGGATTTGGGATCGGAGCCTTTGGCGCGCAGCGGGTTTTGCAGAGATTCATGGCGATTGAGAGTGAAGCGAGCATCAGACCTAGCCGCAATATGTCGATGGTATGGATGGCTATGACGTTCTTGCTGAGCGTAAGCATCGGACTGTTCGCGTACCACGCGATGGCGGAAGCGGGCGCTCTGGATGCCGCATTGAGCGACTCTGAGAGGCTCTACTACATCATCGTCGACACGCTGTTCCATCCTGCGGTCGTCGGCTTGTTACTCACTGCCGTGGTAGCCGCGGTTATGAGCACCGCCGACTCCCAGCTTCTGCTCGCCTCGGCAGTCGCCACCGACGATCTGCCCTTGCTGCGAAGATTTGCGTACTCGCTCAAATCGAGCGCACGAGTCTGGCTGGGGCGAGGGCTGCTGGTGATCATCGGATCGGCCGCGGCGATATATTCCATCTACTTCCCGGACTCTGTCGCCAACCTTGTCGTCTTCGCGTGGGGTGGAATGGGAGCAGCGTTCGGGCCGGTGACTCTTCTTGTGCTCTACTGGCGCCGCTTCAACTTCTGGGGCGCGCTCGCAGCGATGGTTTCGGGCACCTTGTTTGCATCGCTATGGGGAGCGTTGTCAGGCGGACCGGATTTCTTTGGCGGACCGCTTTGGGACATGAACCCGGCGACGCTCGCGTTCTTCCTAACCTTCCCAATCGCTTACCTGGCCACGGTTCTTACCGCCCGACCAGCAAAAGAGATCACGGACCTGTTTGACGAGGTAACCGCGGCGAGAGCGGAAATGCCGCCTGAACCTGGTTAGGTCGCGATTGCCATGTCGGGGGTGCCGACGCCTGCGCCTTCGGACATCACCAGGTCGTCGATTTCCTGTTTCACCTCGGCTGACATCTCCCAGTCGCCGCCGATGTTGTCGTCGACTTCGGAGTCTTTGACCATGCCGCAGAGAGCTACGGTGACGGTGAGGTTTGCGAGGACCCATGCGATGGCGAGTTGGGCGACTGTCTTGTCGTGATCGGCGGCGATGTCCTTCAGCTTCTCGACTACTGCGATGTTTTTGGCGAGGTTTTCAGGGCCGAACGACGCGAGACCGAAGTTCGCGCCGTTCGCTCGCCAGTCGTTGTCTCCGAACGCGTGATCTGATGACCACGCGCCTGTCAAGAGGCCGTGAGCGAGGGTGCCATATGCCATGACGCCCATGCTGTTTTCTTCGACGAAGGGCATGACGCCGGATTCAGGTCGGCGGTCGAAGATGTGGTATCCGATCTGGTTGGTGACGATGGGGCTGTGTTCTCGGCATTGCGCCATCATCTCCGGGCTGAAGTTGGATACGCCAGTGTGGCGGATCTTGCCGGCCGTCTTGGCGTCTTCCAGGGCACGCATCGGCTCTTCGAATGAACGAGTGTGGTCGGGCCAGTGTATGAGGAAGAGGTCGATGTAGTCGGTGTTCAGGCGCTCTAGGCTTTCGTCGATGCTGCGGAGGAGGGTGTCCCGGTCGCTGATCGACACTGTTGCGGCGGTTCGGTCTGGGTTGTCGCGCACCCACTCGCGGCCGCCCTTGGTTACGAGGACGATGTCGTTTCGGAAGGGAGCGATCGCCTTGCCCATCAGCTTCTCGCCGTAGCCCCAGCCGTAGACCGCTGCGGTGTCGAAGAGGCTGATGCCGGAGTCGTAGGACTTTCTTGCCGCGGCGATCGCTTCGTCGTCGTCGAAATCGCCGTACTGTCCCCTGCCCATCGGCCAGCCGCCGTAGCCGATCACCGAAGATGCCAGACCTGAATCGCCAAACGTTCGCCGTCGCATTGTTACCTCGAATTGTTCTTCCGTTTAACTGTCGGTTCGAATAATGATAGTTGTTGCCTGCTGACCGGAAGGGGCTGGCAAACCGGTGAAGATTTTTCGCCATTCTTGGAGAATGAGTTGATACATGCGTTATAAGGTGTATTCGTCTCGTGGTGGAGCGGGACACACAATTTGATTTTGAGCTGATTTATGGCGAACTCTGGAAGCGAATTGGGGCGTAGCGACGGAGCGTTAGGAACTTTCCCGAGCGCGTGGCGAACGGTATACGTCGCTGTATTCATCATCTTATGTATCGCGTTCGGTGCGTTGGCCGCGATCGAATATGACGACCGCGTAAGATGGGTTTCAGCACCGTTCACCACGCTGACGCAGGTCGTCATCGGGACCGGCACTGCATCGGGTTTGCTATCGTTGTTCATAACCAAGATTGGGAGGACAATTATGTTACCGTCCGTCTGGCTAGAGAAGAAACTTAACGAAAATCTTGAGAGGGGCCGCGAACGCGCGCGCAAGGAACGCGAACGCGCGCGAAAACAAGCGGAGGAGCAGGGTCGCGAGAAGGGTCTCAAGGAAGGTCGTAAGGAAGGCCGTAAGGAAGGTCGCGAGCAGGGTTACGAAGCTGGTCGCAAGGCGGGTTTGTTGGAAGCCCAAGGCAAAACACCGCCTCCTCCTCCTTGGGAAGAGAATGATTCGAAGTAACTGCGTCTAAGCCGTTTTGCGACGCGCTAGTGTCGGAAATTACCCAAAATTAAGGTGAACCTCGCCATCTGGCGAGACGTTAGTGATGTCGCCTTTGCCGGTGAACGCTGATGCGGTGATGTTTGCGGTCAAGGTCTCCCCTGCTGCTAGGGACCGCGCGGTGCCGTTTTCCATCGAGTGTTTGAGGCCGCGGTTGTCCCAGCTGGTGCAGGGTTCGAGGCCTACGTTGTAGCAGCGGCCGTACCATGGGTAGCCCCATCCGCCGCCGAGGTTGCGCCAGTACCATAGGTATCGGAACACGTCGGATGGGAACGAGACGGCGAAGCCGACGTTGGTTTGCTTGTTGTGGACGGCGTACCAGCCTTCGGACATCTCAGTCATGTACGCCATGTCGAGGGAGCGGTCTTCTTTCGGGGGGATTTCGCGGAAGTCGATCTCACCACCGTCGACTGATGGGACCATGGGCCAATCGCCTTCCCAACCGAGCGGCAACTTTTGGGTATCGACGAAGGCTTCGGGATGTGTGAGGACTTTGCACTCGGAAACGTAGAGGCGGCATTGGTCGGATAGGAATGGCGGGCCGATGGCGATGTGTTCAAGCCAGACGATTTCGATGTCTTCTTCGCCTTCGTTGATGGCGGTTTTGGAGAGTTTCAGCGTCGATGACCCTTCTTCTAGGGACATCGTCATGTCGACTGCGACGGGCATCCTGACGCCTTTGGTTTTGAAGTTGACGGCGACGCGTTCCGGCGTGTCTTCGATGATCGTTGCGTCCCATGGCAGGTTGTTGAGTTCGGCGTGCAAGCCGAACTCCGCTCCGTAGACCTCATCGGGATAGCCGCCATGCGGGAGTGCGGTCTGCCATCCGCCTTCGTAGTAGTCGAGCCACATGCCTTGGGTCGAGCCGGTCGACGGGACGAATTTCCGCGGGTCTCTGACGCCCCACGGCGAGCGCCACATGAACTCGGTGTCTGTAGGTTTGTGGACGAAGGAGTAGACGTCGGCACCTTTGTCGGCGAGGATCATGATCCGGATTTCGGAGTTTTCCATCACCACGGTCTTCAGACCGCGGTATCTCCATGCGTCCGAGACTCGGCATCCGTGCGTCCGTTCGTCGGCGTAGTGCATTGTTAACTACCTAACCTTGAATTGCGGTTTTGACGCCCATAGTTATGCGGCATGGGCGCATTGGATTTTCGGCTAACTGCAATATATACCCTTCACACATCCTCGAAATGTTGGTTGGAATCACCGGAATCAAGTCTCGGCGCTTATTGGCAACCACCCTCTTTTTGGTTGTTGCGTTAGCGGCGGTGACTGCTTGTTCATCTACCGGCGGGTCGGGCGATTCGCAGGAGTCGTCGGATCCCGTCGAACGGGGTCAGCGTACCTATGCTGCGAATTGTGCGGTGTGTCATGGTGCCGATGGTGAGGGGCAGCCGGATTGGCAGAACACCAATGAGGATGGGACGCTTCCTGCTCCGCCTTTGAACGGGAGCGCTCACACGTGGCATCACGGTGATGGGACGTTGTACAAGCAGATCGAGCTTGGAGGGGCTTATCTTGAGGCGCAGGGATTAGCCGGGTTCAAATCGGGGATGCCGGCGTTCGGGGATATCCTGTCGCATGAAGAGATCATCGATGTCTTGAACTACGTCAAGAGTTTGTGGGGTGATCAGATGATCCACGGCGTGACGAAGCGCGAGGCTCAGGCACGAGTGAGCGAAAACGATCCGTTCCCTGCGGGGAATTGAAGCGCGAAGTGACGTTATCAGGCGGCGGGGGACGGATGCGAGCGTAGCGAGACGCAGGGGTTCATAGCGTCGCAGAGGAGGGAGCGAGTGACCTGCCCCCTTTAATTTCCCTTTGATCATACGCATGATGCAAATTAGGTTGTATTGATATTGGAAGGGATTCTGTTGCTCGACAGGCGCCTTCCGCCATGTCATTCTGAACGTAGCGCAAGGAGTGGAGGATCTCACGCGGCAATCCTATGACGACGTGATGAGATTCCTCGCTGCGCTCGGAATGACAGCCTGCCAGTCGCTTAATTTCGCATCATGCGCATCATCAAGGGGCGCTCTTGTGTACGGTGGCTTTGGCTCGTTCGCGTTGTACGCGCCCCCTTTGTCCTTCGGACATTTCCCCGCGAGCGGGGGAAACCTTGGATCTATGCGAGCGGCGCGGCGGGTGAGACCATGATTCGGAAGACGTCTTTTTCGGGGCGTCGCATTCGCTCGAAGCCGTCTTCCATCACGCGCTCTAGAGGGATGATGGCGGAGACCATGTCTTCTAGTTGAACCTTTCCGTCCGCGATCAGTTGGATGCCCTTCTCCATGTCTCCGGGAGCGGCGGCGACCGAACCGATCACCGTACGCTCTACACCGACGATCTCGTTGAAATCGAAATCGGCTTCGTGGGCATGAATGCCGACTAGGACGGTGGTTCCGCCGGGGCGCGTCCAATTGATGGCTATGCGTGGTGTCACAACTGCACCGGCGGTTTCGACTACGATGTCTGCTCTAACTCCTCCGGTAAGGTCCATGAGTTGGTCTAGGGCGTCGTCATCTCCGGTGTTGATTGTGGCCTCCGCACCTAGTTTCTTTGCGAGTTCCAGGGATTGGTCGCGCAGGTCGCCGACTATTACTCGTGCACCAGCGGCTCGGAGCACTTGCATGGTCAGCATACCGACCGTGCCGCATCCGATCACCGCAACTGTATCGCCAACCTTGACACCGGTCCTGCGGGAGGCGTGAACGGCGACAGATGTGGGCTCGATCAATGGGGCTTGAACGTCTGAGATGTTGTCGGGTAGCTTGATCAGATGGCTTTCAGGCCAGACCATGTGTTCTGCCAAACCTCCGTCTAGAGCGAAACCGGCGGAGCTCACGTTTGCGCAGCTTGACTGCATGCCTCGGATGCACCAGTAGCACTCTTGGCATGGTCTGATGTTGTTGACCATCACGCGATCGTCGACCTGCAATCCGGTGACGTCCGAACCTACGGCCACGACATGTCCAGACGTTTCGTGGCCGACCGTCCTGGGATCCGTCTGCCACCTCGCCATTGTGGGGCCGTGCCACCACCTCTCGACGTCGGTTTGGCAGATCGATGCGTAGGTGATTCGCAGCAGTGCTTCGTCGGGAGCCGGTTCGGGCACCGGGACATCCTCCAAGCGCATATCTTGGCGACCGTAATATCTGAGTGCTTTCATAGTGGCGACTATTGTCGCGCAACTTCGGTCGGCTATCACGGATGCCGAAGTGTCGATGCGATGATGGTTGCCGTTTTAGTCGACAGAAACGGGTACCATGCATAGGTAATTCGACGGTTGTACGGAGGAGGCTCGACCATGGATTATGAACCCATTGACATTTCACGGTGGTGCGGTGCTGGCGTTGACGTTTTGGCGGGGGAGGATCCGATTCTTGGTGAGCAGACCTTTAGAGGTATTCCGTTCAATGTTGGAACGCCCGGCGGCGATTCATCGGGTGATTGTTTCATCGAACTGTCAGACGGTCAGGCTTCCGTTACGGTGCCGATCGGGAAGACGGCGCACAACGTGGTTTTCGCGCATCGGCAGATGGAGACGGAGCAACCAGCTAACGGACCGCTCGGAGTGCGCGTCGCCGATTACGTCATTCAGTTCGAAGGCGGTAAAGCTGTCACTGTGCCGATCCGCGAACGGTACGAGATAAGTGCGGTCGGTGATCGACAGGGGATTTCTCGGTATGGAGTGGGCTACCCGTTTCTTGCGGTAACCGACATTAGTGATGAACTTATTCCTCGCCATGAGGGGCCGTGGGATGAGACCGGCAGGCGGCAGACGGAGGTGGTTCAAGCGCAGCCGTCGTGGTATTGGCTGTGGGCATGGCGAAATCCGACGCCTGGACGTGTAATCGAATCGGTTGAGATCGTTCCGCAGGGACCGCGCTTCATCATCGCGGGCATCACACTTGGTCATGTTGACGAACACCCGTTCTCTCGCGACGCTCGGCGCCCGGTGCGAGTCAGTTTGAAAGAGGATGCCCAGGCCGACAAGCCATTCGATTTGGATGTGACGATTGACCGTGGGGAGCGCACGTATACCTTTCCCCTACCGGAGCAGGACGCCGACGATTTCCTGATTGATCCCCAGAAGGGATTCGGCGAAGCGCAGAACCCGAAATCGAGTCCGGCTTACGTCGAGTTGTCAGGTGTGCCGTCAGCGACGGTCGAGGTGACGCAGTCGGGCGAGAGGATCGACAGCGTGAAGTGGGGCGACGTTGAGGACAAGGGTTCGGTCGACACTGACAAGATACACATCTCCCTAGTCGAACCAGGAAAGAACTGGGTGAAGGTTCGAGTTGTCGACGATGACACTGGTCAACTCGTTCCGTGCCGGGTGCACTTCAGATCGCCTGATGGTGTTCCGTACCAACCGCACGGGCACCACAACCAAGTCAACTCCAACCTCGACACGTGGCACATAGATGTCGGTGGGGACATGCGGCTGGGTCAGATCACCTACGCCTATACCGATGGCACGTCGCAGGGGTGGCTACCGCGCGGCGAAGTGATCGTCGACGTCGCTCGCGGCTACGAATACGAGCCGCTCCGTGAGAAAGTCAAGATCGAACCCGGTCAGCAAGAGCTGGAGCTACGGCTGAAGCGCTGGATCAACATGAACGAGCGCGGATGGTATTCCGGCGACTCGCATGTGCACTTCCTCTCCACGCAGGGCAGCCACTTCGAATCGCAGGCAGAGGATCTGAACGTAGTCAACCTGCTCCAGTCACAGTGGGGCACGCTGTTCACCAACGTCGAGGATTTCACCGGACATCCCAGCGTCACGCGCGAAGGCAACAACATCGTCTACACGTCACAGGAGAACCGCCAGCACTTCATGGGTCACATGATCTTGTGGGGATTGAAGCAACCGGTGATGCCCTTCTGTTCCGACGGGCCCGGAGAAGCCGAGATCGGCGGTCCGATGGAGACGACACTGGCTCACTGGGCGGACCACGCGCACTCTCAGGGCGGATACGTCATCAATCCGCACTTCCCATTCCCGAACGGTGAACCCGCTGCCCTAGTCGCGACCGGCCGTCTTGACGCGGTTGAGATGATCCAGCAGCGCGAGTTTTTCCATAACGAGTGGTATCGGTATCTGAACTGTGGTTACCGACTTCCGCTGGTAGGCGGGACGGACAAGATGTCAAGCGATGTGCCCGTCGGGATGTACCGGACCTATGTGCGGATTCCGGAAGATGAGGAGTTCACGTACGAAAACTGGTGCCGGAACGTTGCGAAGGGGCGGACGGTCTTGAGCGGCGGGCCGATGATGCACCTGTCGGTTGACGGATCCGAGGTCGGTGACACGGTTGAGCTTTCGGGTCCTGGTACCGTCGAGGTGTCGGTATGGGCGGAGAGCGTGGTGCCGATGTCGAAACTCGAGATTGTTCAAGAGGGGCGTGTCGTGGCATCTGCCGAATCCGATTCGCCTACCCGCAAGCTGAGCATCAACGAGCGGATCAAGATCGACGGCAACTCGTGGATCGCCGCTAGAGCGGGAGGTCCGGGCTACTTCGAGGGTTACCAGTATTACGACGTATGGGAGCGTGGGATTTTCTCGCATACCTCGCCGGTTTACGTTTCGGTTGGAGGCCCTTGGAGCATGTTCGATGTTGCGACCGCGAACTACATGCTGACGCTGATACACGGTTCGTTGGACTACATCGACAACAGTTCGCGCCAACACTCGCATGGCCACGTGACTCATCATCACGGTGAGGACGACCACATCGGGTACCTCAAGCGGCCGTTCCTAGATGCGGAACAAGCGGTACATCAACGGTTGCACGATCATGGCCACGGCCATAGCCATAGCCATGATTAGGCGCTTGGCGAAACCAGGATCCTGAATACATCCTTGTCGGGCTCAAGCATCCGTTCGAAACCGTCTTGGACGACACGTTCGAGGGGTACGATCTCGGAGATCAGCTCTTTGACCGAGATCTTGCCGTCAGCGATCAATTGGACGGTTGCTGCCATGTCTCCGGGTGATGCGGCGACCGATCCGATGACGGTTTTCTCGGTGCCGACGATGTCGTTGAAATTGAACTTCGGGGTGGCGGAGTAGATGCCGACGAGCACCGTCGTGCCTCCGCGGCGTGTCCACTGAATCGCTGTCTTGGGAGTTTCCGCCGCGCCTGCCGTCTCGGCGACGATGTCGGGTCCGATGCCCCCGGTTAACTCGAGCAGATGATCGTGGGCACCAGCGTCGGCGGCGTTGATAGTTTCGTCTGCGCCTAGGGATTTGGCCGTTGCGATGCTCTGTTCCCTGACGTCGATGGCTATTACCCGCGCACCTGCGGCGCGGAATCCTTGAACGGCGAGCAGCCCGACCGTCCCGCAGCCCATGACTGCAACGTCGTCTCCGACCTTCACGCCGGATCGTCGGACGGCGTGAACGGCGACGGTGGCTGGTTCGACGAGCGGTGCTTCGCGGTCGGAAACGTTGTCGGGGAGTTTGATCAGATGGTCGGCGGGCCATTTGAAGTATTCCGCCAGTCCGCCATCGGCAGATAGTCCTGCCACGCACATGTTTGCACAAGTGGCTTGCGACCCGCGGATGCACCAGAAGCAGGTTCCGCATGTTCGCACGTTGTTGACGGCGACACGGTCTCCGATTTCGATTCCGGTGGTTCCATCTCCCAACTCCACCACGTGCCCGGATATCTCATGACCTAGGATGAGCGGCATCTCTTGACCGCTGATCGGGTTCGGGCCGCCGTGCTGGGTCCATAGCGGTCCGTACTGCCACTCCTCGATGTCGGTCGCGCAGATAGAGGTGTTAGTGATGCGCAGCTTCGCTTCGCCGGGACCGGGTTCGGGTTCGGGACGGGCTTCTAAGCGGATATCTTTGTTGCCGTGGATTCTGAGTGCTTGCATGATCCGGCAATTGTCGCACACCGAAAATGGAGCGGCAACCATTCGCAGACTGGAGAAATTAACGCGCTCTAATTCTCGCGTGCAACATGAATTATTCTGAAATTCGAGATAGAGGATTATCGTCGTTCGTTTTTTGCGACCGTTTGGTATCGGGTGATGGGTAAATTGTGGACAATTTGGACATTTTGCGATCCTACGATGAAAATGAGGCAGTGACGCACTCGGCCTGTTAATTGATGAAATTCATGGCGTATATATATGTGATAGGGATCGGCCAGTATTTTGGTTTTGGATTCAAAAGACTTTAGGGAACATTTACGGTGTTTTGTGGACGTTTTTCGAAAAACAATTGATACTGTTTCTCATCTCATCATCGGATATATCAGGTCATTGTCGTTGATGTATTGTGCCGTGTGCGCCTTCGTGTTCGATTCGACGACGTTGGGAGAACCGCCGGGTTCATAGGGTGTTCGCGGTTCGTAAAATTAGCCGTGTATCAAACCGATCCGGTTAAGGAGATAGAGGCCGTGAGACCCGCCGCGAAGATCACTCGAATCGAAGTCACGTCGTTTCAGTACGAGATAGAGAACGTCAGCAAGGACTACAACACCTTCAACATGGTCTACGAGAAGGATGCTGTGCTGAAGTCGGGCGGGGGCATTCTCTCGATCTATACCGACCAAGGGGTGGTTGGGGAATATCCGGGCGCGGGTGGCAACGCTCTTGCCGATATCGAGACTGTCGCGCCGTACCTGATCGGTAAGGATGCGATGCGACGTGAAGTCCACTACAACGCGATGAAACGCGGTTTGAGGCACACCGCCGCGCTTGGGCTCGGCATCGTTGATATCTGCCTTTGGGACATCGCTGGGAAGGTCTACGATGAGCCCCTTTTCCAATTGCTCGGCGGTGAGCGCAAGCCGCTGCCGGCCTACGCGTCGACGTTGCACGGCGACGAAAATGGCGGTCTCACGACTCCTCAGCAGTTCGCCGACTTTGCCGTGATGTGCAAGGAGATGGGTTACCCGGCGTTCAAGATTCACGGGTGGGGTCTGGCGGGAGAAAACATCCAGCGAGAAGTCGACAACGTGTTGGCGGTGCGCGATGCGGTCGGTCCCGACATGGACCTCATGATCGACCCTGCGAACGAGGTGAAGAATTTTGGTGACGCGTTGAAGCTGGGCAAGGCGTGTGACGAGGCGAACTTCTTCTGGTGGGAGGACGTCTACATGGACGGCGGAGTTTCAACATTTGCTCATCGGAAGTTGCGCGAGCTCATCAAGACTCCGCTCTTGCAGACCGAGCACATCAGGTTGCCGGAGCAGCACATGAACTTCGTCATCGCCGACGGCACCGACTACGTTAGGGTCGGCGCGCATGAAGATGGCGGGATCACCGGAGCGATGAAGATCTTCCATGCAATGGAAAGCGTCGGACTGGACGTCGAGACGCATGGTCCCGATCCCGCGCACCGACACATCATGTCGGCGGTTCGCAACACGAACTACTACGAGCTCGGATTGGTCCATCCGAATGTGCGAACCAACAAGCCACCGATCTGGGTCAACTACTCGGACAATCTAGACTCGGTCGACGAAAACGGCTGCGTCTACGCGCCGACCGGGGCAGGTATCGGCGTTCCGCTCGATTGGGACTGGATCAACGCGCACAAGACGGGGACGCGGGTGATAGCGGAGGCTTGAAACGGTCGGGACTCGCAGTATGGGCAGTATGGCAGGTCAGGAAGCCCCGTTGTAACTGATGACCGACACGTGGATGGAAGCGTGGTGAGATAACCGATGATCTTTGTAACGATCATTCTGCTCGCCGCTTTCATCTGGACTGTAGTTGACTATCGCAGATATGTGAGCCGGTACAACGTAGAGATGACCTACGGGCAATTCCTCAAGTCGTACTGGAACCGGATCTGGCGTGGTTGATTGGCAACCTATGTGGTCCTTAACGAAGTCACAAATTTCAACTCCGCAAAGTAACCTCTCCATCCTCATCAATCCCCGTAACCCCTCGCGTGCCCTCATAGATGACGGCGCGAACAGTAGATGATCGTGACTGACCCGGTTCGAAGATCAGGCTGGTTGATTCGTTGCTGCCGGGTTCGGGGAGGCCGTTTGGCAGGCTGGTGAAGGGTTCCAGGCCGACGTTGTAGGTGCGCTTGTACCAGGGGTAGCCGCTGTGGCCGCCGAAGACTTGCCAGTACCAGAGGTATTTGAAGACGTCGCTGTCCCATTTCAGTCCGAACCCGACGCCGCGATCAGGATTTGTGACGGCATACCAGCCGTCGACTAGGTTGTTGAAGGAGAGATAGTCGACCAATCGGTCTGACTTTGGGGGGAAGACGGTAAGGTCTACGTTTGAGCCATCTGGAGCTTTGGCGGATGGCCACGATCCTGACTGATCGGGTAGCAGTCGTGAACCGGGCGGCACGTCTCCGTCTGGAGATTCCGGGACGATGTAGTCACCGCCTGCGAAATCGAGGATGCAGTTTGGCGTGAGGAAGGGATCGCCGAGCGCGACGTGCTGTCCCCATTGGGCGTGGGCGGGCTCTTCGGCTTCGTTGATCAGCGTGTCTGTGACGGTCACGACGGGCGAACCTGATTCGAGGGTCACGACTTTGTCGATCCAGAATGGGGTGCGGACAGCTTTGACCGAGAATTTCGCCGAGACGCGTTCCGCTGAATCCTCGACGATCTGGGCATCCCACGGCATCATGTTCGTCTCATTGTGCTGACCGATCTCGGCTCCCATGTAGTCCTGTTGGAAGCCGCCGGTGGGGGCGATCGTGTTCCAACCGCCGATGTAGAGGTCGTGGAATATGCCCTCGCCCCAACCGGTTGACGGCACCCATAGGGCTTGATTGCGGATGCTCCAAGGAGTTCGCCACATGAAATCGGTGTCGCTCGGTTTATGGACCATCTCGAAGATGTCGGCACCTTTGTCGGCGACGATGCTCAAGCGGAGCAGTTCGTTCTCCATGATCACGGTTTTGAGCCCGCGATACGTCCACGAGTCGGATATTCGGCATCCGTGTGTGCGTTCGTCTTGGTAGTGCATATTCGTTGGCTCCCAGGATCGACAGTCGGGTCATCGCTTCGTCGCGCATTGTAGCCTATCGCCAATCGAAGTTGCGTCGCCAGACGATCAGTAGAGAGCCCCGCTTGGAACCGTTTGCCATACTCCTTGTCGTGTCTTCGGCGTTCGCTCACTCGTCTTGGAATCTGATGGTGAGACGGGCGACGCGACCGGCCGTGACGACTGGATTGATGGCGGTTGCGTCGGCGATTCTGGTGTTGCCGTTGGCGATCTACCTGCTCATCGTTGATATGCCCGGGATTGTCGGTTGGGGGTTTATCGCCGCGACCATTGCACTCCACATCTGGTACTTCGCCACGCTCGGTTATGCCTACAACACGGGGGATCTATCGATCGTGTATCCCGTGGCTCGAGGTCTTGGATTGGCGATTATCCCGATCCTTGGTGTGTTCGTCGTGGGGGAGTCGATGTCATGGATCGCCGCCCTAGGTGCGGTCTTGATCGTGTCTGGCATCTCGTGTATCTCGATCTCGGACATCGAACCCGCAACTATCAAACGAACCGCCCGAGCGTGGTTGTTGGCCCTCGGGAACTGGCGCGTAATCAAGCGGTTCCGCCAACTGATGCGACCTGCATGGCTGTTGGCGATACTGACCGGAATCTGTATCGGCGTCTATTCAGTGGTCGACGCGCAGGGCGTGAAGCATGTTCAGCCTGCGCTGTATATGTTTTTTCTGCAGCTCGGAGGCGGGATGGGAATGATCGCCATCCAGTCTCGGTTGGAAACTAAGGAAGCGTTTGTTGACGAAGCCAGACGCCATTGGAAGATCCTGATTTTCGGAGGTCTATTGCAGTTCGCCGCATATACCCTCGTGCTGACAGCATTGACGTTTTCGCCCGTCAGCTATGTCGGGCCGCTGCGAGAAATCTCGATATTGATCGCCGTTGGATACGGCGCGATCGTGTTGAAGGAAAAGGTTACCCCGATCCGGGCGTTAGGAGCCGTGTGCATCGCTAGCGGCGGAGCGACGATCGCTCTGGCACCCTGACCATTGGCGCGTTGAGTTAACCGAAGACCGAAGGCGAATGTTCCCGTAATCGACGCCTCAGTTCGCGGTGGTCGGGAATGACGCCTTCCACGACTTGCCAGAAGTTGGCTGAGTGATTCAGTTCGATCAAGTGCGCTAGTTCGTGAACTATGACGTAGTCGATCAGGCTGTCATCCAGCATGATCAATCGCCAGTTGAGATTGATCGACTGTTTTCCGCTACAGCTGCCCCAGCGCTTCTTGGCGTTGCTCAATTTCAGTTTTTTCGGTTGGACGCCCATGAGGTTGCCGAACTCCTCAACGCGCGTCTTGAGGTGATCCCAAGCCTCTTGGCGGTACCACTCAGACAACCACTCCAAGACGGCTTCCGACTTGCGTTCCGAGTCCATTCCCGGCGGAATGACGACCGCCACGGAATCTCCTTCGAGCGATTTGACCACAGTTGGCGGAAGATCCCTACCCGGGTCGTCGATTTCGCGTTCGTACACGGCGACTTCCAACGGATTTCCGCGTAACGTTGCTGCACCTCCGTTGGCCCATTCTTGAACGTCGATCCGTTCGGATAAGTTAGGCCGATGCTTGAGTATCCAGTCTGATCTCGCTAGGAGGAACTGTTCGATATCAGCCTCTGACAACGTATGCGGCACAAGCAGTTTGAACCCGCTGTCGGGATCGACTTGAAGCTGGATGGTCCGGCGTCGACGGGTGCTGCGCTGAAGGGTGTACGAGACCTCTTCGTCGCCAATCGTTATCGAACGTTCGGTTGTCGATACTCGGCGCGATCGAACACGAGGGATCTTCATCGATAGTTGGGTGGCTGGCCCAGAGATGAAATCGCCCGCGACGTTTTCGTCGCGGGCGGCGATTGCTGGTGGAGACGGGGGAGGGTCGAACTCCCCGTCCAGAAAGTTTCCCGTCAAAGCTTCTACGTGTGTAGCCGTTGGTTGCATTAACCGCTTCCGGACGATGCCAACGGCGTCCGCCTTCGGTCGCGGTTACCGGTTGCCTTTGGACGTGCTACCGGCATTGCATGTCCGCACCTCAGATATTCGGCGCCCGATAGGTGCCTCTGAGAACAACTCCTACCGGACGTCACTACTGATTAAGCAGCAGCGAGGGCGACTTCTCGTTCGCCAATTGTGTTTTTGCCCGTTTTATCGTGGTCAGGCGCCACGACACGCAACCTTGCGGTACGCTCCCTGTCGAAACCACTCGTCCCCTTACAAATGATTAGTATATCTGGTCTCAATCAGGTGTTTTAGACTTGCGTTTTCGACTTTTGATTTGACGACGGCTTGTGTGTGCTCATCCGCGTCATTCTGAACAGAGCGAAATCCATGTCATTCTTAAAGCGCACAGCCTTGTCATTCTGAACGGAGCACAGCGGAGTGAAGAATCTGAGACGGTGACTCATTGGGGAGCGTTGAGATTCCTCGCTACGCTCGGAATGACAATGTGTGTCGGGATGGCAACTGCGCGCCGTTACTTGGGAGAATTTCTGTGGATGAACAAATCGAGATAAACCGTCGCAACTGGAATGAGCGCACTCCGATTCACGCGTCTGAGGGCGGCTACGATATCGAGGGATTCAAGGCTGGTCGTATCACCTTGACGGATATCGAGATCGAGGAAGTGGGCGACGTTTCGGGCAAGTCGTTGCTTCATTTGCAGTGCCATTTCGGCATGGACACGATGTCTTGGGCGAGATTGGGAGCGGACGCGACGGGAGTTGATTTGTCTGATGCTTCGATCGATCTGGCTAAGAGATTGAACGCGGAGGTCGGTCTCGGCACTCGATTCATCCGATCGAACGTCTACGACTTGCCATCTGTGTTGGATGGGGAGTTCGACATCGTTTACACCGCTTTGGGTGCGTTGTGTTGGTTGCCGGATATGGCTCGGTGGGGAATGATAATCGCTCGATATCTTAAGCCCGGTGGCACGTTTTACATGCTGGATGAGCACCCCGCGGGACGCGTCTTCGCGGTCGCGGAGGGGGCAGAAGGGAGTTTCGATCTGGCACCGCGACATTCGTATTTTCCGGATCCGAAAGGCTTACTCGATGAAGGCGAACGAAACACTTACGCGGGTTCAGGCTCGATTACCACACCGGTCTACGAATGGCAACACAGCATGTCGGAGATCGTCAATGGATTGATCGGTGCGGAGCTGAAGATCGAGTACATGCACGAATTTCCGTTCTCGTTCTTCCAAGTCATGCCACAGATGGAAAGGCGCGACGGATGGTGGAGGCTTCCGAAGTATGACGGCAACATCCCCTTCATGCTGTCGATCAAAGCTACGAAGTGACTGACTGATGGACGACAAATTCGAGATAATCCGACAGAATTGGAACGAGCGGACGCCGGTCCACGCCGCCTCGAATTTCTACGATGTCGAGGGGTTCAGATCAGGCGAAATCACCTTGACTGACATCGAGATCGATGAATTAGGTCCGGTTGTCGGGAAATCATTGCTGCACTTGCAGTGTCACTTTGGGATGGACACGATGTCTTGGGCGCGAATGGGTGCGAATGCAACCGGTGTCGATATATCCGACACGGCGATCGATTTGGCTCGTGAAATGAACGCTGAGCTGGGTTTGAATGCCCGCTTCATACGCTCCAATATCTACGATTTGCCGGTGGTTTTGAATGAACAATTCGACATCGTCTACACAGCCTTGGGAGTGTTGTGCTGGCTGCCGGATATGGCGGGTTGGGCGCAGATTGTTGCGCGCTATCTCAAACCGGGCGGCACGTTCTACATTCTGGACGGACACCCTGTTTGCCACATGTTCGAACCGGTCGAAACGGATGGTGGCGAGCAACAGTTAAGGCCGATCAACTCATATTTCCCAGATTCTGAAGGGATCACCTATCCCGGTGGCGGCTACACGTACACGGGCTCGGGGATCATAGAGTCGCCGAGTCACGAGTGGCAACACAGCATGTCTGAGATCGTGAACGCCCTGATCGGCGCAGGATTGCAGATCCAGTACCTCAACGAGTTTGCGGTCGCACAGTACCGAGCCTTCCCAGGGATGAGTCGACATGACGATGGGTGGCGGCTGGACCGGCATCACGGATCGATACCGTTCATGTTCTCAATCAGGGCGACCAAATGATCGCGGTCAGCCGGTTACCAATTCCAGATACTGGTGGAACGCCAACGTGGCGGCGTCATACTGGACATTGTTCGTGACCCACCACGAAATAACCAGTGCGACCGCAATTCCCGCGGCTGTAGCCGCGAAAACGCGGTTTAGAGGAGCTTTGAGTACTCGAGTTCGGACGGTCGGCGCGCCGAAGATGTAGAAATCGTCTTCGATCTCAATGACTCGCCGAGGACTGACGAAGTAGCCCATCGCTGCGCCGGCGATCAATCCCCCGACGTGTGCGCCTTGGTCGATCCCCGTAGCGATCAGGCCGAAAACGATGTTGATCACGATCACGATAGCCAGATTGACGATTAGCGGATTGACGGCAGCGCCGAACTCCTTGCGATTACAGACCAAGTAGATGCCGTATGCGCCAACGATCCCGAAAATCGCTCCGCTAGCCCCTACGCTCAAGGCCGGTGAAACCAAGTAGCTCGCCGCCACTCCGCACACGCCTGCGACCGCGTAAGTGGCCAGGAATGCCACTCTTCCGAATTCGAGTTCGAGCCGCGGACCGAAGATGACGAGCGCAAACGTGTTGGCTGCGATGTGAAACAGTCCGGCATGCAACACGATCGGATAGATCAGTCTGAACCAATCCCCTGCCTGGATCGCCGGTCCGAATTTCGCGCCCCATCGATACAGGTTTACCGAATCGGTCGCGCCTCCTGTGATCATGAGGACGAGGAACATAGCGACATTGATCGCCACCAAGATCCAAGTCACAGGACTCGTGCGAATTGCGTTTGAAATCGTCGCGAAAAGTTGCGTTCGCTGTGGATCACGTCTTAGCATCAAGCGTCCTGCAAACCCAATTGTGCGATGTTTCCCAACATGTTATCGATTCACCCTTGTTAAAATTCTATCGGTTTGGTTTCTTGAATTGCTCGGACTAGGTCTGGATTGAAAGAACGTATCAGTAAATTCCGATCATTGTTACCGCTAACTCCCTTTCCAGAAATAGACAATCATGACGACGTTGGGTTATTGAGATTACTTGGAAGTAGTAAGATTAGAGGTACCAGTTCAGATCAACTTACAGATCAAGTTTGGAAAATTTATGCTTTTTATTCGAGGCTCCCAACGAGCGTAACCGGTCGAAGCGACCGAAAGGTTTGATGGAGACAAGCCGATGCCAATAGAAATAATCGAAGTCGATATCGATGAAATGCACCGCACCGCACTTCTGAGTAGGGCGAAGAGTCCTAAAGTGCGCGCTCTTTACGAAGCGATGTTTTCGCTAAAGCCAGGCGATGCGAAGGCCGTGATCGTCGAGCCGGGCGAAGAGCTATCGCAAATTCGTAGCATGGTTACCCAGTGCGCCGCGCGTGCGAACCTGGATCTAGAAATTGTTGTGGATCGAGTGGCCGGCCGCATTTTATTCACGCATAAACCCGCTGATTCTGACGATGGTTCACCTTTATCAATGTCGTTAGGTTCCCGCTCTCCCGAAGAACAGGCAACCCGGATTGATAGGCGCGATCGAATCCGAGATGCGGCCTTGGCGCTCGGACGCGAGCAACCTCAGATCAGCGCTCAAGAGGTTGTCGACTACCTGCGAGACCAAGGCGAGGAACTGGATCTTCCCAGGCCAACTACAGCGGTAAGCGCGGTGATGCGCCACATGCCCGAGTTCGAGCACGTTGACCGCAGCCGATTCACATATCGGGGTTAGTCTGCGACGAAGAGTAGATGGCGCGTAGGGCACGCTGCGCGTTAGCTCGCCTGGATAATGTCCAGCGGCGGTGACTCGCGGATAATCCCTTTACTGACTGCCATACTAAAGAGCGTTTCCAGCGCGGCGCGGCCTTCATCGCCCATGTCAACGGTGTCTTCGTTGACATACATGCGGACGAACCGCCTGCCGTCCTCGCGCCCGATGCCTCTTCCATAGCTCAACGCGTAATCTAGCGCGTCGTCTTCGTTGGTCTGGGCGTATTCGATTGACGCCCTCAATGCGTTCGTGACGCTCTGCCCGAGGTCACCGCCAAGTGACCTGTTGACGACGTCGAGTCCGAGCGGTATCGGCAAACCGGTCTCGGAAAACCATCGTTTGCCCAGATCGAGCAACGACCGGAAGCCGCGTTGCTCGAAAAGGATCTGACCTTCGTGCAGCAATATCCCAGCGTCCGCCCTACCCGATTTCACGGCATCTTCAACCTCGTCGAAATCGAGGAAGAGGGGCGTGAAGTCGTCCGGGCCGAAAATCTGAAACAGCATCCATGAAGTTGTGAACTCTCCGGGTACTGCGATGGTGCAACCGCTCAGTCCTTCCACATCCAGATCTTCGCGGGTTGTCACGACTACCGGACCATAATTCCGGCCGACCGATGCGCCGCACGACATGATCCGGTATTTGTCGGCGATCTTGGGATAGTGCGCCGCTGAAATCGCTGTAACCGGTAGGTCACCCGCCTCAGCCAAGACGTTCAGCGACTGAATATCGGCCATATGATGCCCGATTTCGTATCCATCGATCTGGACAATCCGTTTCGCCAACCCGTAGTACATGAACGCGTCGTCGGCGTCAGGGCTGTGACCAAACATGATCGTTTTTCGCTCAAGCAATGTTCACCTCGGGTTCTTCGTTGAAATCGAGCGACTTCAGCATGTACTGGCACTGCTCGCTCCAGAATTGTGTTTCGCCATTTGCCATCGCTACCATGCCCGAAAGTGTGAAATTCGGGATTTTGGCCGTTGTGAAGCCCATCCGTTTGTACAACTCGATAGCGCGTTGATTCTCTACTCCCACAGACAGCGATACGGCTTCGTGACGATGAGCGATGGCCAAGATCGTCATCTCTGCGAGTATCCGGGCTCCGATTCCACGCGATCGCAGATCGTCGCGGACCCAGAGATCTTCGACGTACGGGTACGGTCTGCCGATGTGCTGCTTCGGCGTACCGGTCGGGCCATCCCACAACAACATGCCATGGCCGACTGGCGTCTCGCCGATCCACGCGACCAGATATACAAGCATCCCATCGTCTTGCAGTTGCAACCTGCTGCGATGAGTAGCGAGATTGCGCGCCGCGTTCAATTCCTCCGCAACGATTTCTAGCTCAGCGCTACGGAGCGGTCGGACCTCGACGAGGTGAGACAAGTCGCTCGTGCTGTCGCCACCTGGCGCCAGCTTATCCACCAGTTTCGTCAGAGCTCTTGTGCCAGCACGGATCATGCGACGGCGGCAGGGACCGATACTTCGCGTTCGAACTCTTTGACGATCTCGTAGTTGGTCAAACGCTGAGCAGGCCTGAAACCGGCCTCAGATATCAACGCTCTCACTTCGTCTTCAGTCGTGCGGTTGTAGAAGCCGGCTGCTAACATCACGTTTTCATCGAACAGAGTGCCACCGAAGTCGTCAGCGCCGAAGTGCAACGCGACTTGGCCAGTCTTGCGTCCCTCCGAGAACCACGATGCCTGGATATGCGGCACGTTGTCGAGGAAGATGCGACTCAGAGCGATGATGCGGAGGTATTGGTTCGGTCCGGCTTCCTCATCGACCTGCTTGGCAAGTGCTGTGTTTTCTCGTTTGTAAGACCACGGGATGAATGCGGTGAAGCCGCCATCGTTCGCATCGTTAGCGTCGGCGGCATCTTGGACATCTCGGATGTGTTGCAGCGTCTCAACGATCTCTTCGTCGGTCTCGACATGCCCGTACATCATCGTCGCGGTCGTTTTGAACCCGATCTCGTGCGCTGCGACGTGGATTTCTGACCACTGCTCCCACGTGTCCTTTGGCGCGAAACGTGAGACGATCTGCTTGACGCGGTTGCTGAGAATCTCGGATCCGCCGCCCGGCATGGTCCGTTGTCCTGCGTCCCACAGATCCTGCATCACCTCTCGCGGTGATTTGCCGGAAACGTCACACATTTGCCAGATCTCCGGCGCCGACCAGTAGTGCGGCATCACGCTCGGATATCTGCTGACGGTTTCCCGCACCATATCGAGGTAGTAGTTGTAAGGAAGTTCGTCGTTAAGCCCACCCTGCATCAACACGGTCGTCACGCCTTTGTCTGCCGCCCGACCGACCTTTTCCATGATCTGCTCGACTGTGTAGGTGTAGGCGGATGGATCTGAAGGATCGGTCCGATAGAACGCGCAGAATGAGCAGTATGCGTCGCAGAGGTTCGTGTAGTTGAGGTTCGTGTCGATCACGTATGTGATGCGATCGGCGACGTTGTGAAGGTTCTTAACGTGTGTCGCCAGCGGCGCCAATTGCAGCAGATCGGCGTCACGCAACAGATATAGACCTTCATCGAAAGCGATGCGGTCGTTGCGCAGCACTTTGTCGCGAATTTCAGTGATCATCGGCAACGAACTCCAAACTAGCTATGCCCCAACGTCGTACGGCACCAACTCGGGTCGCCATTCCGGCAATGAGGACAATCTCGACTCGAACTCGTCGATAGCTTCGTATTCCCGTTCGCCCAGTTCGTAAATGATCCCCTCGAGGTACTTGATTACGTCTTGTTGCGACATGCCTGGGATCGACACCCTCGACGCGATTTCTTGCAGGTTCGGCATGCCAACAGATAGTGATCGGTGCAGCGTCTCTGCGAATCTGCCGAGTTCAGGACCTGTCGCGTCTGCCCGCGCCACCCAACGCGCGAACACGAACGGCAAGCCTGTCATTTGTTTCCACTCCAATGATAGATCGTAGGCGAACCGGCTTTGCTGCCCCGTGTAGAGCCTGATCAATGCCGCATCACCGATCAGCAGCTCCGCATCGCAATCCTCGTTAGGACCTCTTAGATCGACGTCGGCGACTCGCCAGTGATCGGCGAACAAGATGCGCAACAACTGCACCGACGTCGACGTATGACTGGTGACCGCTATCGACTTGCCCGAAAGTTCCTCCGCCGGAAGGTCGCTGAACAATAGGACGCTGCGCGTATACCCGTCCGCAGCTACCCCTAATGTTCCCTCCACAACGTCGTCCTTCATCCGCAGAATCTCCGCGATCGGCAACGGCCCGGCATCCAACTCTCCCTGTTGCATCGCTGCTGCCATGTTGCGCGGCGGCAACTCGACTAGATCGAACCAGTCACCCTCGAACTTGTAGTAGAACGGTGCCGAATTGAGGTACGGCATGTAACCGATACGCCAAGTTGTCGGTTGGCAACCTCCCGAACCGCCAAGGTCATGATGCGCGTTAGACATCAACTCGTGATGGACGCCCATTTCTCGAAGTAGTCTGGGAACGTCTTCGACACGCAGTCGGGATCGTTGATCATGATTGGTGCGCTTCCCAGTGCGGCGAGAGAAAAGCTCATCGCGATGCGATGGTCGTTGTAGGTGTCGATCTCTGCTGCTTTTATCTGGTCCGGAGGGTCGATCTCGATGAAGTCTGGTCCCTCAGTCACATCGGCGCCGACTCTGCGCAATCCGTCTGCCATCGCAGAGAGCCGGTCCGTCTCTTTGACGCGCCAGTTGGCGATGTTGCGGATCGCGGTAGCGCCTTTGGCGAATAGTGCCGTCGTCGCGACTGTCATGGCGGCATCTGGAATGTGGTTGAGGTCGAGGTCCACGCCGTGAAGATCGCCGCTCGAAACCTCTACCCAATCTGGTCCCATCCGAACCTCTGCGCCCATCTGTTCGAGGACGCTTGCAAGTTTGACATCGCCCTGTGTGCTCTGCGAACCGACGCCGTTAACGCGCACCGTGCCGCCCTTGATTGCCGCTGCGGCCATGAAGTAGCCAGCCGACGACGCGTCTCCCTCGACTAAGACAGAACCAGGAGATTGGTAACCCTCGCCACCACTTACTTGGAATTGTTCGTAGCCCGAGGCATTCACCGTCGCCCCGAAACGTCTGATCACATCGAGCGTTATGTCGATGTAAGGCTTCGAAACCAGTTCACCTTCGACACGGATCACCACGTCGCGCTCTGCCAGTGGAGCTGCGAGCAGCAGAGCGGTCAGGAACTGGCTGGATACGTTGCCTCGCACAGATGCCTCCCCGCCAGCGATTCTGTCCGCATGGATCTTCAACGGCGGGTAACCATCGTTTTGGAGGTAATCGATGCGCGCACCCAGTTGGCGCAATGCATCGACCAGATCTCCAATGGGTCGCTCGTGCATCCGTGGTTCGCCGCTCAAGGTGAATTCGCCAGAGCCGAAACACAGTGCGGCGCACATGGGACGAATGGCAGTTCCAGCGTTGCCGAGATAAAGGTCCGTCACCTGCTCACGGAAGGGGCCGCCCATGCCTTCGATCACGCATCGAGTGCGGTCTGCCGATACCTCCATCTTCACGCCCAGCCTCTTCAAGGCATCGAGCATATGGCTGGTATCGTCGCTGTGGAGGAGGTTGTAGACCTCGGTTTTGCCGCGTGCGAGTGCGGTTAGAAGCAGGATCCGGTTCGATAGGCTTTTCGAACCCGGGAGTTGGATCGTGCCCTCGACGAGTTTTATGGGGTTGAGCGTCAACTGATCCATGACGGCTTCACCTCACTTGTTGGTCTGAAATCGAGGCGTAGAACTCAGTTGTAAACCGTGATCTCGTTGTAGAGAGCGTCACGTTCAACAGGTAAACGACCAGCGTCTTTGATTGACGCCACCATCTTGGTTCGGGCGACGCCTTCCGGCGAATCGGCAAGCGCGGCATGAGCGATGCGCTCTTTTCCAATAGTGCCGTCCAAATCGTTCGCGCCGAAGTTCAAGCCCATACCCGCCGTTGCTTCACCGAGCATCACCCAGTAGGCCTTGATCGCCATGACGTTGTCGAGGATCAGGCGCGACGCGGCGAGCATCTTGAGGTCGTCCATTGGCGGCGTGTGACGAGGTCGAAGCTTCGTGTAGCCAACTTGGTATTCGAGTGGAATGAGGGCCAAGAAGCCGTCGGTTTCGTCTTGGAGTTCGCGGAGGAGAATGAGGTGGTCGATGCGTTCGCGGAACGTTTCGACATGCCCGTATAGGATCGTGCAGTTGCTCTTGATACCCATGCCGTGGGCGATGCGATGGATCTCCAGCCAGCGATCAGCCTTCGCCTTGCCGGGCAGGAGCAGTTTATGGATACGGTCGGAAAAGACCTCCGCCCCGCCGCCGGGCATCGACGACAGACCGGCCTCTTTGAAGATCGCCAGCGACTCTTCTGGTGGGACTTTCCAGCGTCGCCAGAAGTAGTCGATCTCCGAAGCAGTGAAGGCTTTGATCTGGACATCCGGACGGGCGTTGTGGAGCTCTCGAATCATGTCGACGTAGAACTCGAACGGCCACGTCGGGTGGTGTCCGCCGACTACGTGCAGTTCTTTGATGTCACCGTCAAGGTGTCCGAGCATCTGCTCCATCGACATCTCGTAAGCGCCCTCTGCGCCGGGTTTCTTGGCGTAGTCGCAGAACTTGCAAGAAAGGACGCAGATGTTTGTCGGGTTGAGGTGACGGTTGAGGACGAAGTAGACCTTGTCTCCAGAAGCCTTTCGTTTGGCATAGTCGGCCATCAGACCGACAGCGGCAAAGTCGTCGGTTTCGAGAATTTCGACGCCTTCGTCGGCGGTCAGACGCTCGCCAGCTTGAACCTTCTCCCATATCGGCTCCAGAACCGGATCGGATATCAGGATGTCGGGCGCAGAGATATGCCCGTTGCTGCCGTTCGTATTTGTTTCTGATGCTGTCGCCGTGGTCGCGACTTCGGTTGCCAACGCCATAACCAGACTGCCTTTAGGATGACGGATCGACTCTTAGATGCGCCTCTATCTATCATCGCACAACGTCATGATGTTCCCGAATGGATTTTTATCATCGGAATCAGAGACACCATTGGTGTCACGTCACATCTTCAAAGATTCTGATCGATGGCCTCGATAACACCTCAAGCACAGCGTCGCATGGACGACCTCTTGGCGCGCCTTAAAAAGTTGTCAATCGACCAGCTCGGCTATCCGACGAACCAGAACTTCGACTATTCAGAGCTATATCCATTTCTGGAAATGAGCGTCAATAACGTCGGAGACCCGTTCCACGACAGCAACTTCCGCGTCAACACACACGAGATCGAGCGGGAGGTCATCGCCACCTTCGCGAATCTCATGCGCCAGTCACCGGATGAGACTTGGGGGTACGTCACCTCAGGAGGCACTGAGGGAAACATGTACGGCCTATACATGGCGCGCGAGATGTTTCCTGACGGCGTCGTCTATTTCTCCCAAGATACCCACTACAGCGTCTTGAAGAACCTGCGGGTATTGAACTACCGCAACATCATGATCAAGAGCCAGGACAACGGCGAGATCGATTACGACGACCTGCGGGAAACGATCCGCATCAATCGCGACGTGCCCGTCGTCGTCTTCGCAAACATCGGTACCACCATGAAGGGCGCGGTCGACAACCTCGACACTATCCGCGGCATCCTCGAAGAACTCGCGATCCCGAACAGCTACATCCATGCCGACGCCGCACTGAGCGGGATGATACTGCCGTTTGTCGATGACCCTCAACCGTTTGGATTCGACGCGGGGATCGACAGCGTTTCGATCAGCGGCCACAAGATGATCGGCACGCCGATCCCGTGCGGAGTAGTACTAACCAAAGCGGAATACGTCGCGCGCGTCGCGCGTTCGATCGAGTACGTCGGTGCCATGGACACGACCCTCTCGGGCTCTCGTAATGCCTTCGCGCCGATGATGCTCTGGTACGCGTTCGAGAAACACGGCTTCGAAGGTTTCCGCGACATCGTCGCTGAGTCGCTCGGCAACGCGAGCTACGCCGTCGACAAGTTCAACGAAAATGGGCTGGCGACTTGGCGAAACAAGAACTCCATTACTGTGGTCCTGCCACGACCAGCAGATTCGGTCATCAGGAAGTGGCAGATGGCGCCGTTCGAGGATGTTGCGCACATCATCACTGTTCCAAATGTGACACCGGACAAAATCGACAAAGCCATAGCCGACTGCGTCGCCAATCCGAGGGTTTAAACGAGAGGAAGCGAACGTCTTCATGCAGAGGATCATAGTCAACGTTAAGAATGAAGTTGGTGTGCTCGCCGAAATAGCCACGTTGCTCGCCGAAAGCGGCGTCAACATCGTGGGTATCGACGCTGAAGGTTCCGACGAGACGGGCGTCATTGTCATCACCACCGAAGACGCAGATCATGACAAGGCATTGTTGTCGATTGCGAATGCCGGTTACAGGGCGATTTCCGAAGAATCGATAGTATTCCGCCTGCCCGACGAACCCGGTGCGCTAGCCAAGGTCGCCGATCGCTTCCGCCGCGCCAACATCAACATCCTCAGCATCCACATCCTCAACCGCAGCGAAGGCTTCACCACGGTATCGATCAGCGCCGAAGATCAGGCGAAGGCAAGCGAGTTGGTCGCCGATGAATTGATCACCAACTCCTCTGCCAAATAGCCGACGAGATTAACTATCGATACCGTATTCGCCCCATCGGCGGTCAACCAACCGAATGATGTCGGGATCCATCTCCAACGGCTTTTGGTACCCCGGTTTCCAAGTCGCGTCGATGCCCATCACGCCCGTATAGACTGGTGTGATTCCCACGAATTGCTGGCCGGAGAAGACGACGTCTCGGGCGCAATCAAACCGGGTAAAAATCCCCCAGATCAGCTCGACATCGTCATCGATATCGACATCCTCAGAAACCAACACGACCGCCTTCAACGACCGCAATCTCTGGTCAGCAACTGCACGCTCGAGCAATTCCCGCGCGTCCGGGAATCCGTTGCGGATCTGCATGACGATTATGTTGTCGCAGATCAAACGATGGCGGGTGACTGCCGGCGAAAGATCCTTAGGGTCGAAACTCAACTGCGGACCGTCGATGGCCGTAGGCTCATGCCCATATCCAGTGGCGTCGAGCACCATCTTCGATCCGTGTTCGAACGCATCGCCGGTGAAATCGAGCGTGTCCTGCGCCGTTCTGGCCAGTAGTCTGAAATCCGATTCGGGGCGGAAATTACGGGAGACGGCTATTGCCACTGACTTGATGTCTGATGGATCGGTCTGCGAATCGACGAGGATCATCACCTTCGTCAAAGACAACTGCCCCTCGCCCAAAATGCCGAACGCCGTCTTCATCTGCTCGCGCGAGTAGCGGCTATCGACCGAAACCACGAGCAGATTGTGAAAACCCGACTCGTAATAAGACCACATATCCCGGACCTCTTTGCGCATCAGCCGAATCAACGGCTTGGTCGCCAACTGCGCCGCATCCCCAAGCGCCCGATCCTCCTGTGGCGGTTTCCCGACCACGGTCGCCGGATAGATAGGGTTGCGCTTCCGGGTGATTGCCTTGATGCGGAAGACTGGGAAGTCCGCCGCTTCCGAGTAATGCCCGAAGTGGTCGCCGAACGGCCCCTCCAACCGGCGCTCTCCCGGCATCAACTGACCTTCGATCACGAATTCGGCGTGCGCTGGGACACGGACATCGACGGTCTTGGCCTTGACCATCGGAGTCGGTTTGCCACGCATCACGCCAGCAAAACCCGCCTCATCAATGCCTTCGGGTAACGGGATGATCGCGGAGAGAATCAGAGATGGGTCACCACCTAGTGCGACGGCGACGTCCAGCGGTTGCGATTCTCGCTCCGCGTCGACGTGATGAAACGCTCCGCCCTTCTGAATCTGCATGTGCATTCCGGTAGTGATTTCGTCGTAGACCTGCATGCGGTAGACGCCCATATTGTGGGTACCGGTTGACGGGTCTCGTGACCTTACCAATGGCAGCGTGATGAACCTACCGCCGTCATCCGGCCAGCACTTCAAAATCGGCATCTGCGACAGATCGGGCACTTCATCTTCGACTTGATGCACGACGGGGTTCATCGTCCAGCCCGGCCGCACATTCAGCAGGTTGAACGCCTGCCCTCGGTTGCGCCAGATCGAACCGGGCGATGGCGGGTTGACATCCTCCAAGAAGTTGATCAGTCGTTCGCCGATCTCTTCAGGATGGCGACCCAACCCGATCTCGATCCGCTCCATCGTGCCTAGCAGATTGACAGCCAACGGGTATGCCGCTCCTTCGATATTTTCGAAGATGACCGCCGGGCCGCCCTCTCGAACCAAGCGCGTTGCGATTTCGGTGACCTCCAACTCGGGGTTGACCGGAACCGTCACACGCTTCAACAGTCCGCGCGTCTCCAAGACGCGCATGAAAGCCTGCATATCGGTAAATGCCATGTCGAAGATCCCTAGCGCCCGTCCCAAACCTTGAGCAGGTCGGTATCGATACCGAGGTGGTAAAGGATGCGACCTGCAACCATGTCTACGAGGTCATCGATGGTCTTCGGATCGTGATAAAACCCAGGCGATGCAGGCAACACAATTGCTCCCGCCTCCGTCACCGTCGTCATGTTACGGAGGTGGATCAGGCTCAACGGCGTCTCACGAGTCATCAAAATCAATCGCCGACGTTCCTTCAATGTCACGTCCGCCGCTCGCTCCAAAAGGTTTGACGACATCCCATTCGCAATTCTCGCCAGTGTCCCTCCACTACATGGAGCGACTAACATCCCGTCGACGTGGCATGAACCGCTCGCAATATCGGCAGCGACATTCTCAGAATGGTGCCATTTGAAACCGTCACGGTTTGCCATATCGCAATCGAGCCATCGTGACAATTCGTCAAGGTCCGCGCCGACGATGCCCGTCAAACTAACGCCTTCTTCAACTTCCAGTACTTTGGCACCGGAACCTGTCACCACCAGATCGACTTCATGGTCGCTGCCCGCCAAGACCTGCAACACCCTTCTCACATAAGGAGCACCGCTCGCTCCGGATATGCCGACGATGTAGCGGGCCATGGTGTCAGGAAATCAGCAGCTCGTCGAGAACGACGAAGATGGCGAACACCACCGCGATCACACCGTTCATCGTGAAGAACGCCATGTTCAGCTTAGACAGATCGTCCTCGTTTACTAACGAGTGTTCATATGCGAACAGTCCACCCACGACGACGATCCCGAACGCCGCCAAAAATCCTCCGTCGCCTATCAGGATCGACAAGACGAGAAATACAAGCGACACGAGATGCAACGCCTTGGCTATCACCAACGATTTCTTCACCCCGAAGCGTGCCGGTACTGAGTGGAGACCCTCTCTCCGGTCAACCTCCATGTCGGCGATCGCGTATAAGACGTCGAATCCTGAAACCCAAAATAGTGCACCGATGCCCAGCAGGACAAACTCCAGCGGCATCGTGCCAGTCATCGCTATCGACACCGCGGGCGGCACGATCACGTACACAGCACCGATCCCGAAGTGTGCCAACCAAGTGAAGCGTTTGAGATACGGGTATGTGAAAGCCACAAAGATCGGTATCGGGGAAAGCATCAAAGCGAGCGGATCGAGTTGCCAAGCCGCGACGACGAAAACCACCGCCGAAACGACCATGTAGCCAATGACTTCCGGCTTGCCGATGATCCCCGTCGCTGTTGGGCGATCAGCCGTCCGGGGATTACGTCGATCGATCTCGGCATCCACCAGCCGATTAGCCGCCATCGCGAACGTCCGAAGCGTAACCATCGCAATGATCACCCATCCGAACTTGACCCAATCCGGCCATCCGCCCGACACCATGAACGCCGCCGCAACGGCAAATGGCAAGGCAAAGATCGAGTGTTCGAACTTGATGGTTTCGAGGAATATCTGTAGACGGCGGAGCGGAGACAGACCCGCATCTGAACCGCCGCCGCGGTTGGCGTCGATGCTCAACTGATGCCTAACGGAAGACCTGTGCGACAGTGTTGGAACCGATTCTAACGGTTCCTCAAGGGCATCCCTATTTTCGCCGCCAATTTCGCGTCGGGCACACTATCAAAATACATTTGTAGTATTATATGAGTGTTCTGCAAAAACGTATTTTTTGGAAATTTGGAGCAACTATCTTGGCGACCCAACCGCGATCGATTTCGAATGAAACAGCTGATACGAGGCGCGAGTCTGTTTGGACATTTCCAAGTCGATGGCGGCTCAGGTTCTTCATCATCTTCTACACCTTGGTTGTGGGATCCACCGCTTGGGGAATTTATGAAACCATTGTTGCAATCACACCAGATCGACTGAACTACCGCAGCTTCATCCCCATCTATGTGCAGTCGATCGCAGGCTCAGTGGTAACATCGATGCTAATAATTGACTTGTTGAGGAGTATTACGATGCTGTCAAATGCAATCGAAGATTGGTTGATCGAACGTAGGAAACAGAGAGAACTTAAGTGGCGCGCCGAAGAGGAGAAGCTCCGAGCCGCAGTGGAGAAACGCCAAGCCGAAGCGGCGAAACGCCGAGCCGCAGAGGAACAGCGCCGAGCCCGACAAGACCAAATTCGCCAAGAAGCCATCGAATACGGAAAATTGGTCGCCACTTGTGAAGCGCAAGGCAAAGACGTGCCGCCACCACCTTGGGAAATCCATCGAAACTAGCCGATGGTCGACGGAGACTGTCTGAATACCGTTTTCAGGTTAGCGTTAGCGACACTTTCATTTCCGCCGCCCGAACTCCCTCTCCAACGCCTCGCCGGTGAGGTGCAGCATCGTCGGTCGGCCGTGCGGACACGACTGAGGGTGCTCGCATTCCTGCAGCAACCGCACGATCTCCTCACAACTCTCGATCGTTAGCTGGTCTCCTGCCCTGACCGCTGCGTGACACGCCATCGTCGCCAGTAAACGATCCGACCACGGCATCGCGTTTGAACCGGAACCTTGGCCATCCGGCTGCGACACGTCGTCCAAGACGCGCAACAGAGCCTTCTCAGCACCGTTAGCATCAACCGCGGCACGTTCGGCAAGGACCTGGGGGACTGCGCGGATTAATACAGAACCGCCGCCGAAAGGTTCGATGTCCCAACCGCTGTCCTCGAACCATTGGGCGCCTTCGCTGTAGATCGTTTGCCGCTGCGGAGAAAGCTCAACGGTCTGAGGTGCCAACAGCATCTGCGACTCGCTCGCCTGCCCAGATCGCTTTTCTCGAATCTCCTCGTACTTGACCCTCTCGTGGGCCGCGTGTTGATCGATCAGAAATACCCCGCTCTCGTCCTCGGCGACTATGTAGGTCATCTGAGCTTGACCGAGCACGCGCAGAGTAGGCAGAACATCGCGGTGTCTGGCGGAAGCAGGGGTGCGTTCGGGTTGGGAACGGCGTGGCGCCGGTGTAGTCTCCTTGCGAGCCTGTTCATCAACTTCGGGTTCAGGTTGAACTGAAACCTCATCGACTTCGATCTCGGGCGATGGCTCCGATTGACGCCGCATCGCAAACGCGCCTTCCAACGATGTGGTTAACGACGACGCAATCCGCGTGTCTGAAAACTGCCGGACAGGTGCGTGTTTCCCTAGGCCTTCCTTAACCGAGTTTTCGATGACCGAGAAGACCAACCCTTCTCTGCGAAATCTGACCTCCGTCTTCTGCGGGTGGACGTTGACATCCACATCATCTAGTGGCGCATTGACCTTTATCAGCGCCATCGGAAAACGCCTGTCGGGCAGGAAACCTTGATAGCCCCGCTCGACGGCGTAAGTCAGTCGGTAAGACTGCACCAAACGCCCGTTGACGGCGACCGTGATGTGAGATCGGCGACCATAGTGCAGACTCGGCATGGCGATGGCCCCGCCCGCACTGAACGCGGCGTTGGCGTCGGCGTAAATGTTCCGGAGTACCGACGAGTCTTTGACACGGTAGACAGCGCCCAACGCCGCGGCATCATCGAAATCACCCGGCGTATTGATCTGCACCGCACCATCCACGACCAACCGGAACCTGACATCGCTCCGTATCAACGCCATCTGCCCTACCAACGTCGCCACGCGCGCCGCTTCCGCCGATTGGCTGCTCAAGAACTTCAATCTCGCGGGCACGTTTCTGAACAGCTGCCGCACCGCTACCGACGTGCCTACAGGCGCTCCCGCCGCCAGCACTTGTGGTTCGGAACCGAACGCCACGTTGCACTCGGCACCGCTCTCCGCCTCCACATGCCGCGAAACCGCGGTGACATCCGCCACGGCTGCGATCGAAGGCAACGCCTCGCCGCGGAAACCGAGCGTTGGTATCGCGACCAAATCACTCGACTCATCCACCTTGCTAGTCGCAAACCTCTCAAACGCCAGTCCGAGCTCCTCCGACGGTATCCCGTGACCATCATCCACGACCCGTATCAGACTCCGGCCACCGTTCTCCAACTCCACGTCTATCCGGCTGGCACCCGCATCCAGCGCGTTCTCGATCAACTCCTTGACGACCGACGCCGGACGCTCAACCACTTCGCCAGCCGCGACGCGCGAAGCCAACGCATCAGGCATTACTTTGATCGGCATGTGTCTAAGGTCGGATCGGATTCAATTCGGCGGTTCTCGTCTGAATCTAGACTAAACGCCGTCTTTCAACACTTCCGATTGTCACAACCGCCGGATCCGGGGTGCAAGAATCCACACTAGTATCACGCTCACCAGCAACACGGTTCCCGCGACCGCGAAAGACGTCTGAAGGCTCGTCCGTTCAGCCAAGTAACCCAGCGGAATCGCTCCGGCGGGCCGCAAACCGAAGTTGAGCATGTATATGCCCATGACTCGTCCGCGATGCTCCTCATCCGTTTGTCCCAAGATCAACGCCGAATTCAAGGCTCGCCGTCCCGAATCGCCGATGCCGAGTGCCAGCATCGCCACGACGCCGATCACGAAAACCGTCACGTATGTCGAAACGAGTATCGCTGCCGCCGAGATCGCTCCGGCCGCCAGCAGCACGACCCCGCGCTTGACGTTCTCCGTCAATCCGGCGATGAACAACGATCCGATCAGCGCACCTACTCCAATCGTGCTCATCAGTATCCCCAGCTGCGTCGGCCCACCTCCAAACACGATGTCAACCTGCGCCGGCATTAGTGACCGGAACGACTGCGACGTCATCGTCGTCGCCAACGTCAGCAACAGCAGTACCAGAATCGTCTTGTTGCGGTACGAGTAGCGCAGACCGTCCAAGATCGAGTTGAAAACGTTCTCCCGACGACGCCCGGGATTGGCCGCATCCGGCTTCGCGACCTTCACGCGTACCATCATCAGAAACGCGACGAACATTAACCCCGACATCAAAAAATACGTCGCTTGAGGACCTATCGCCGCATATGCCAGTCCGCCGATCCCCGGTCCGGAAAGTGTCATCAACGCCATTCCGGACGCGTTTAACGCCACGGCGTTAGTCAACTCTCTATCGGGCACGAGTTGTGGAATGATCGCCTGTCTCGCCGGCATCATGAACGACCAGCAGAAGCCCTGCGTCAAAGCGGCGCCGAACAACACCCAGATCGAAACAACCTCGAACACGATAGTCATTGCGACGACGAACGCCACCAAGCTCACCGTCAGTTGCGCGTATTGGATGATGCGGCGGCGATTCCAGCGGTCTGCGAAGCTACCTCCGAACAGGCCGAATATCAGGATCGGCGGCGCGAATCCGGCTCCCACCATCGCCACCATGAACACGTCGCCGGTCAGATCCCACGCCAGCTGACCGCGCGCGAGGTGCTGCATGTTGATGCCAGCCATCAAGAAGATGAGGCTGATCCAGAACTTCCGATAGTTCGAGTCGCGCAGAGAATGGAACGTCCGATTGGCGTAACCGCGGCTGCTGCCTATTACTGCGCTGACCCGAACCGCCAAACTACAGGCTCCTGATCCGCGATGTAAGCGTCCAAGTTAGTAACACGGCAACCGCGAGGACGATACCCGCCACCGCGAATGCGACTCGGATATCTGTTGCCTCTGCCAGTATGCCTAGCGGTATCGCGCCGATCGGCGTCAACCCGAAGTTCAGCATGTAGATGCCCATCACCCTCCCCCGATGCTCCTCATCCGCCTGCTCCATCAGCATCGAAGCGTTCAACGACCTCCTTCCCGCGTCGCCCAAACCCAGCATCGCCATAGCGAACATCGCGATGACAAAGAACGCGATAAACGTCGATATCAAGATCGCAGCCGCAGACAAGCCCGTACACGCCAACAACACAACGCCGCGCCGCACATTCTCCGTCAACCCCGCGATAAATAGCGACCCGAGCAGCGCGCCGACTCCGATCATGCTCATCAATATGCCCAACTCGGTCGGACCACCTCCAAAGATCAGGTCTACCTGCGCCGGCATCAGCGAGCGGAACGACATAGATGTCATCGTCGTGGCCAGCAGGAGCATGAATAGGATCAGAATCGTCCGGTTGCGAGCCGAGTAACGCAGACCTTCCCAGACCGCGTTGAGAACATTCTCCTCCCGGCGTTTCTTCGACACCGCATCACCAGTAACCTTCACTCCGCTCATCATCAGGAAGGCGATGAACATCAGCCCGGTAATCAGGAAATATGTGTTTGCCGGACCAAGCCACGCGTATGCCAGACCGCCGAGACCCGGACCGGACAGCGTCATCAGCGCCATACCGGACGCGCTCAGCGCGATGGCGTTGGTGATCTCATTCTTGCTGACAAGCTGAGGAATGATCGACTGGCGCGCCGGCATCATGAACGACCAGCCCATGCCCTGCGCAAAGCCCGCGATCATGAGGATCCAGATCGATATGTTGTCGGTGTAGATCGCGACGCCCACCGATCCCGCGATGATGCAGATCGCCAGCTGGCTGTACTGGATCATCTTCTTCCGATCCCAACGATCCGCAAACGCACCGCCGAACACCGAGAAGATCAAGATCGGAGGCGCAAACGCCGATCCGACAAGCGCGACCATAAACGTGTCGTTCGTCAACTCCCATGCCAGCTGCCCCCGTGCCAACATCTGCATGTTGACGCCCGCCATCAAGACGATCAGGCTCACCCAGAAACGTCGATAGGCCGGGTTGCCGAGCGAGTGGAATGTCCGGCGGGCTACGCTACGCCCGCGCACCCTCATGCGCGTCGAAACAGCGTGGGGTCTGAGATGACGAACTGCCGGCTTATGAGCTTTAAACGCCATGTAGAACTTCGCCGAACATCACGCGAAGTTTACACCACCGCATTTTTAGCAATCCCCGAACGACGATGCATCCGAAGCCGATACCGCGTCGGTTATGTCAGTTCAAATTCCGAACCGATTTGCTGAAGATCACGAAGAATATACCCGCCGCCAACAACGCAATCGACATCCCGACCACAGTCTCCTGAACCCCCACGTTGTCGACCAACCACCCTACCGGAAACGCGGCGATCGGTATCAGCCCATAGGTCATCATCGTCAGACTCGTCATCCGGGCGCGATATCTAGGATTGGCGTGCTCCACAACCAACGCTTGACCCAACGCCCAGCGTATAGATTCACCAAATCCAACGCCGATGAAGAAGATCATGCCCACGAAGTAGTACGGGAACGATCCGATGACGAAGATCGAGATCGCCGAGATGATCGGCGACAACAGGATCACCCATCCCCGACGTTGACCGGCGCGCAGGCTCGCAACTCCCATCGAAGCGGCGATCCCGCCAAACCCGGCCATCGTCGCAATCCATCCGACCTCGCTAGGCACGGAGCCGTACAACTCCTTGGCGAACACCGGCACCAGCATCCTGAACGGCATCGACAGCATCGCAATAATCACCGACTGTATGAGCAGCACCCTTACGAGCTGGTTCCGAGCCGCGTACACGATCCCCCGTTTGATGTTGAGCAGCGGTGATTCCTTCGTCTTGGCCTGACGCTGGTCGGGGTACATCTTCGGCAGCAAGGTCGTGAAAGCCATCGCCAGAACCATCATCACCGTCACCACGAAGTAGACGCCCTCAGGCTGGATCATCTCGTAAAGAACTCCGCCCACTGCCGGAGCCGCGATGCTCATCATCGTCATGGCGGTCGCGTTCAGCGCCATGGCGTTGCCGATCAGCGGCTTTGGCACAAGCTGCGACATCGCCGCCGTCCGCGCCGGAATCTGCAACGCGAAGACACAGCCCTGCAACGTCGACACGATCATCAGGTGCCACCACTCGATGACGTTGGTGAGTATCAGGAAACCGACCGTAACCGCGAAACATGCGTTGGCGAACTGCGAAATCTGGATCAACCGGCGACGTTCGACTCGATCGCCCAACACGCCGCCGAACAGCGACATGATCAGCAGTCCGGGCGCCCATCCGATCGACACCAACGCCGTCTTCTGTGCGTCGCCGGTAAGGTCGTAGATCAGGATGCCCCGCGCCAGCATCAGCATGTTGAACCCGCCCATCGACAGGAACATGCTGATCCACATCATCCGGTAGTCGCGATGAGCCAGAGATTCGAACGTGCGCCCTAACCAGCCGCGCTCAAGCGAACCGGGTTTTGGTGGTGCGGCGGATGCCGGCTCGGTGATCGTCTCGGCGCTTTGAGGCGATAGCCTAGTCGTACCGTCGGTGGTATCCGTGGTAGCCAAGTGAGTTGTGCTTAAGTTTTTGTGCCGAGATTGACGAAGTATCGGATGCGATTCAGTATATTGCACGCACTTTAGAATCGAGGCTTGAATCAATGCAATTCGACTGGGAGCATCAATGTCTTTAAGCCCGTTGCCCGAACCCACCATCACCGACGTCTATGACGCTCGCAGAAAGATCGCCGCACACGTCCACCGGACACCTCTGCGACGCTATCCCATTCTTTCCGAAATGCTCGACGCCGATGTCTGGGTCAAGCACGAGAACATGCAGCTGCTCGGGGCATTCAAGGTTCGCGGCGGCATCAACCTCGTCTCTCGCACAACGCCGGAGGAACGCGCCCTCGGCTTCGTCACCGCCAGTTCCGGCAACCACGGACAGTCGATCGCCTACGCCGCACAGCAGTTCGGAGCCAAATGCACCGTCTTCGTTCCCGAAGGAGCCAACCCCGTCAAGGTCGCCTCGATGCGCAGCATGGGCGCGACCGTCGTCGAACACGGACCCATCTTCGACGACGCCCGCGCACGCTCCGAGGTCGTGGCGCGCGAAGAAGGCATGCGCTACGTCCACGCCGCTAACGAACCGATGCTCGTCGCCGGTGTAGCTACCTACAGCCTCGAGATCCACGAAGACCTCGACGACATCGACTACATCATCGTCCCGGTCGGGGCCGGCAGCGGAGCCTGCGGAGCCAGCATCGTATCCAAATACCTCTCGCCAAAAACCAAAATCATCGGCGTCCAATCAGAAGCCGCACCATCCGTCTACCTCTCTTGGAAAAAGATGGAAGGCCCCACCGTCGACGCCAAGATGGAGACCATCGCCGAAGGCATCGCAACCGGCTCATCCTACGACTACCCCGTCGGTATGCTCCGCAAATATCTAAACGACTTCATCCTCGTCTCCGAAGCCGACATCTCCCAAGCAATCATCGACATGATCGCCGCAACCCGCACCCTAGTCGAACACGCCAGCGCCACCCCCCTAGCCGCCTCCAAAAAAATCCGCAACCGCATAAAAGGCAAACGCATAGTCCTAATAGCCAGCGGCGCCAACATCACCACCGACCAACTAAAAACCGTAATCGCAGATTAGGCGAAAGCGGAAAACCATACTATGGTCTAACGAACTCCAATACATCATTGACGAAACCTCTGAGCTCATCGGAATTAATCGCTTCAGATTGCCAAGCTGGATTCGTATCGTGATGGAATCTGTGCGCGTATTGGAGAATGTCCCTTAGATCGGTCAATTTCGGGCTGTCAATGATCTGTGAAGAACCGCCAATCCTGTTTTGACATTCTTGGACGAATCGATTGCCGAGTACAGCCCCGGGAGGAAATTCGTCTGGACACAACACACGGAAGTATCCTTCGAGGTGATGGCGCAAGTCTCGTGCAAGTTCTCGTTCGTTACCAGCACCATTATCCAAGTAGTCATGAAACGCTCGGTGCCGTCGATCATGATCAGTGAACGCGTCGGCGGACACGTCCCATGGCACTAGGCTCGATTCATCGTTCGATCTGATGATTTCCAATGCTTCTGTTTCAGATCGGTCGGCATGTTCCCATATGTCGCACAAGAATCGTTTGTCATGTGATAACACGATCACTTGACGAGCCCGGAACATGAGTCGTCTTGTCTCTTGCGCAGTTCGTAATGATCGATGGTCATCAAGACTCGATTTGGGATCGTCAAGGACGACAATAGTGTTACTTAAGTTTCGGTTTTCGTCAAGGGCCGAAAAGTACAGGGCCAAAGCCAATGTGTTCCGGTCACCTGCACTCAAGGTGTTTCGGAAGGATGGCTCACCTGCAACCGCGACGTTTCGCGTCACCTCCACCGGGATGTCATTGATCACCAGGTTGTACGTACAGTCTGATCCACTTCTAGTGTTACGGGGGCGCAGTCTGTCTATGCGATAACCAGCGTTGAACCTTGCAAGATACTCGTTTATCCCTTCCTGCAAAGCTGGAAATATGTTGTTCCGGTAATCAGTCAATGCCCTCCGTGCTAGATCACGAAGACTCTCGGTTCGGGACTTCGACCGTTGCTCAGCTAGATAATCGGTACATAAATCCGCGATTTCTGTAGAATGCCGTTCCTTCGTCGCTTGAAGCCGATTTAACTCGGATTCAATCTGAGTTACGTCAACCGCATCCAACCCTTCTCGGAACTTGCCGATTTCATCATTCCACGCCGCGATTTTTCCGTTGATGCTGGATATTTCG
The DNA here is from genome assembly GCA_965204425.1 of Dehalococcoidia bacterium. Lineage (GTDB taxonomy): Bacteria > Chloroflexota > Dehalococcoidia > Lucifugimonadales > Lucifugimonadaceae > Bin127. The sequence goes on along the minus strand of OZ241990.1, from coordinate 225,664 downwards.
TTGCGATGCTGTTCGTACTCTTCGAGTTTTATTCGTGCCTCGTCGGTAAGTTCGCGCTTGTCCAAAGGTGAAGATTGTTTCTCATTGAGCGCGTCGGTTAACGCTTGAGTAGCAGATTGCCAACTGTTTGTGATCGACTCAGTATCGATCTCTATCGACTCCAATTGAAGAAACGAAGCCCAACTTTCTCTTGTTTGCCCGATCACGCGAACCGAACGCTCAAATGCCGTCTGCTGACCTGTCACATGGTTCTGTTCGATTGCACTAATCTCCCGCGCAATCGACTGCTTTAACTCACGATATTCCTCGCCAAAATAGACGCGATAATGCGCCATGAGGTCCGACAGATTTAAATCCTGTCCACAGAACGGGCACGCGTCACCGGATTCCTCAACGTGTTCCATCCCTTCTGCGAGCCACAATTCCCCTCTTTTCCCAAGGGAGCTAACGTGGCTCTGAACCCGGCCCTCGGCGGCTTGGTCAAGTTCTGCAAGATCGGAAGACAAAATCCTCTCGACTGTTGCGACGTCAAACTCCGCCAATTCGAGATTCTTGAAAAGAGGTAGACCGGTAACTTCATCCTGACGTCTGGCCGCTGATAAAATGCGTTCGGCAGCCGCGATCTTCGCACCGATCTCTGGAATCTGCGGGAGTGCGCAGAATTCATCTACGTCCAGTCCGTGGCGCGAAGCTACAGGAATGTTGCTGGATTTATTCCTCAATTCGCGGTTATGTTCCTCGATACGGTTGACCAAATCTTGGTGTTGCTGGCTAAGTGCCACTCCCCGCTCTCCAAGGATGATCTGGTGCATATTCTGTCTGTGTTGAGAATCGACATCCAGACCTGAATAAACGTTCTGATCAATGAACGTATCATCGAAAATCTTCACATCCGAGACTTGCTCTGTCCAGGCACCGTTCCTAAACTGCACATCAGATCCAAAATCTTCGTGAAGCAAGACAATATGAGGAGGGTTCGAGCTACCCAATCTTCGCCGTTCTAGTATCAAATCCGGGTTGTCGGTGGCCAAGGAACGCAAAATAGAAGCCAACGTTGTCTTGCCTCGACCATTCTCGGCGTGAATCAGAACCAATCTTTTGAGGACGATGTCTCGCGCTGAACTATCCGACAAGAAAGCCCCGGTATTCCTCAGCAGCTTTATGCGATTGATCACTCGGATTTCATCCCTACTAGCACGTAATGGGACGTGGTGCCTGGCACGTCGAGCGTTCCAGATTCGTCAATGTAGCAAAGATGCATTGAGGGATGCGCCCAACAGAAAAGCGACTAGGTTCGAGGCTTGTGCACCGATTGGAGACGCTTGGCGACTCGTCCTAGACGCTTACCTGAGATTTTAACTCGGAAACCAACCCGCGCTATTCCCGCTACTCCGAAGAAGACATCCCCGCAATATCCTCGTCGATCTTCTTCAACCGCAAATAATCCTCGCGGTACAGGCAATATGCGCGCTCAACGTAGAGCTGCGCCAGTTCTGAAGCCCTGGGCGAAGTCGACGTCGCAGCAGCCACGATCTTCGAAATCTCGCGATTCGACGGGAGATATCGACCGATTGCGCGTATCTTAGCTTCCGTCTCCAACGTCGTCGACCTATCACCACCCTCCACCGAGTAGCGCATCCGACCCAACTGCTGCGAAAGCTCCGTCAGCAAATCAGCCTCGTCCATCCCCCCATACATGAGGTCGTAGACCTCATCCTCAAACTCGCTATCACTCTCCAACACACCCTCAATCCCAACATCTATATCACCCTCTTCTTCATACGCCTCCGAATAGAGCCGGCCATACTCCGCACTCGCCTCATTCACCCGCTCCATCATCTCAAAAGCGTCGCTAAACGCTATATTCCCGGCATAAACCAGGTCATCGTCCCGAATCGACGCCACCCGTTGCGCCTCCTCGACCGAATCGAACGGCTCTGGCGCGGGCGGAAAAGCGAAGGAGGAGATCACGTTGGCCGACATTTCGGCAACCTGCCCGGCGAGGAACGGTGGCATGTATTTGCCGATGTCCAACGGCACGGGGAGGATCACGATGTAAGTTACGCCGATCGAATCGTGATCGTTCGAGTCACGGAAATATACCAAGGCGTGACCGCTCGGACGGTCGGCATCGCCTCTTTCGAATTCGAGTTCCATCAGTTCGGCGCTCTTAGCTGTAAACAAGGTACGCTCGAACTTGGCGAGCGGATCTTTTGGCGGCTCGGCGGCACAGGTATGAGAAAATGATACCCGCGACGCACCACCTCGATTCTACGCTGTCAAACTTCGTACCACGCCCTAAAGCCGTAACCTCCCGTGTACAAACGACTGGTCAGACCGATCCTCTTTTCGCTCGACGAAGAGCAGAGCCACGCGCTGTCAGAGTACGCTCTGCGCACGCCGCTGCTATGGAAGGGATTCGGCGCTCTAACGTCGACTAGCGACCCAGCATTGGCGACGAGCATCGGCGGAGTGAAGCTGCCATCGCCGATTGGCTTGGCAGCCGGTTACGACAAGAACTGCAAGGTCCTCAAATCGCTAATCGACCTTGGTTTCGGCTTTGTGTGCGGAGGCACCGTGACCCTCGCCGAACGCGTTGGCAACCCCAGCCCACGGATGGTCCGTTTGCCGGACTCTAACGCCGTTCTCAACGCCCTCGGATTCCCCGGCGAAGGACTGGCTCGCATTCGTCCGAGAGTCGCACGCCTTGGAAGACACCGCGACCGCGCGTTCGTCAGCATTTCCGGCTCGATTGAAGACGAGATTGTTGAGTGCTATCGCCAGATCTCACCTCTCGTCGCGGGCATCGAACTCAACATATCCAGTCCGAACACGGTCGGGTTGCGCGTTTTCCACGACCCTGCCAGGCTTCGCTCGCTCGTCGAGCTACTTAGAAAGTCGCAATCTCGGCCCACACCCCTACTCGTCAAACTGCCGCCATGGACGAACGACCCAGAAGAGCGACGTACCGCGCTCGCACTCGCGGAAACGGCGGTCAACTCTGGTGCCGATGGCCTGGTGGTAGCCAACACGGTTCCGGTCGAAGATAGCCGCCTCAAAGTGGGTAAAGGCGGTTTGAGCGGCGCTCCACTCCTCGAAAACACCGAGCGAATGACCGCCGAGGTCGCGGCCCGATTGGGCAAACACGCAAGCGTCGTTTCCTGCGGTGGCATCGGCAGCGCAGAAGCCGTCTGGCGCATGTTCGCCGCCGGAGCGTCCGCCGTTCAGCTCTACACCGCCATGATCTACGAAGGCCCGGCTTTGCCCGGTCGATTGAATAAGGGTCTGCTGTCGCTCATGGATCAAGTCGGCATCAAATCCGTAACCGACATCTCCGGCCCGCCACCTTATTAGGTGGTGTTGCGATTTACGTCATTCCGGGCGCGGAATCGTCATTCCGAGCATAGAACTGTCATTCCGAGCGCAGCGAGGAATCTCAACGCCGCGCAATGGCTACTACATCAGATTCTTCACTCCGCTACGCTCCGTTCAGAATGACAGCAGCCAGCTTTCGGGAATGACAGCAGTGGCAACGGTTTATTGTCAACACGTAATACGTCACAGAACTTACGTTGCAGAAGCCTCCATCGAGAGCACCTCGTCACGGTACGGCATCGCCGACTGAGTTCCCGGTCGCGACACGCACAGCGCGCCGGCAGCCATGGCGAGTCTGATCGCGCTTTCGAGATCGTTGCCTTCGCAGATCGCGCGGCCGAGCACTCCAGCGAATGCATCGCCCGCAGCGACTGTAGCGACCGCCTCGACTTCGAACGGCGGGATGTGTTCAGCTAGGTCGTAAGAAGCAACGTAGACCCCTTGATCTGCCATCGTCACGATCACACATCCGCAAGCGTACTGCTCTCGGATGCTCTTGGCGGCGTGTTCGGCAGATGCAATGTCGTTAACCGCTATACCCGACAACGCCTCCGCTTCCCAAGTGTTCGGCGTCATGATGTCGGCAACATCGTAGAACCCGGTCGGAATATCTTTCGCCGAGATCGCCGGTGCCGGATCCAGAACCACCGGAACTCCCCGTTGCCGAGCAGCCCGCATCGCGGCGAAGCTACATTCGAGAGGGATCTCCTGCTGCACCAACAACACACCAGCACTGTCAAGCGCATCGATCGCCATGGCCGACTCCAGTTCGCCGCATCGTCCGTTGCCGCCGTAGATCGCGTGAACAAAGTTCTCGCCGCTCGGATCAATGAAGATGATCGCTACTCCTGTCTCAATCTGTGGATCGGAGGTGACGTCATCCATATCGACGCCCTGGTCCGTCATGAAACTTCTAAGCTCCCGCCCAAACGCGTCGTTTCCGACCCTACCGATCATCTTCACGCCGCCGTTGCCGTTGGAAAAACGCGCCGCTGCCACAGCCTGATTTCCTGCCTTCCCTCCGCCCGATGTATAGAGCCGGTCGCATACGAACGTCTCGCCCGCGCGGGCTAGACGCTCGGTCTCGACGATCAGATCCATATTGATGGCGCCAAGCAGCAGGGTCGTCTTTGGGTTCTGGGCTTGTATGCTGTTATCGGTCATGTTCTCGGATATCGGAATCGGCGATTGGGTGATGGTCATCGTGCGTTACGGACACGCCGTCGCGGCGATCGCCTGGATCGGTGGCAGCATCTTTCACGCACTCATTCTCCGACCTCTCATGGCGGTGGAACCGGAGAAAATGTCCCAAGCAATGTCGTTGATCACACCAGCGTATCGCGAAATCATCGACATTGCGGTAGTCACCCTGATCGTTTCTGGATTGATCCTGATGTTCTCCCGCATCCAGGGCAACGAGGCAACCGTCCAATGGGCAATCGTTCTAGGCATCAAGATCGCATTGGCGATATGGATGTTCTACATCGTTTGGCGACGTCGACGGATGTCAGCTGAAAACGCGACATCCCACGGTATCGCATCCAAACTGCTCGGTTACAACGCCCTGCTCGCCATCGGCCTCGTCATCTTCCTCCTCGCCAACATCCTCCAGGAGCTTGTGGAGACATCGCTGAGATGACCGGCTCAGCGATGAATCAAAATTCAATCGAAGATCGCCTGCGCGGCCGCGACGACAGAAGCGAACGCGACCATCAAACCGATCCCCATGCCGAACATGCGCCAAGTCAAGTCCGACTTCAATTCGGCCAGATCTTCCTTGGTTGCCAAGTGCTCCAACGTAGACTTGATTGAGCTGACCTCTTGTTCGACGGTCGCCATTCGTTGTTCGATAGTTGCCATATGACTGAAATTCCGATCTAGTTTTTGTGAAAACGTCGCTCTCTAACTGGCGGATTGAGGGTCCTCGATTAATCGAAAAAGGTTTGAATAGCTGCCGCAACTGATGCCATGCCGACCATCAAACCAATCACCATACCGAACATCCGCCATGTCAGATCCGATTTCAGATCCGCGATCGTTTTCTCTAACTTGGCGTCCAACTGAGCGATATCGGATTTGGTGGCGAGATGCTCCAATGTGGCTTCGATGGAGCTGACCTTGTTTTCGACTACGGTCATTCGCTGTTCCAAAGTTGTCATATAAGCTTCACCTTGATGTAGTTCTATTGTGCTACATCAAGGCTATCACTTACTTTGTTCAAGTGTCAATGTTCATTTGTCAGTAATCTTACAGTTTCTGGAACTTTCTGACCCGTTGGCCTCTTTCGGGAGTGCCGATTTCTGCGACATAGATACTGCCTTCGGAGTCAGTCCAGATGCCGTGCGCGGCGCCAAGGATTTTGGCCTCGTCGTCGCCTCGCCAACTCGTCACCAGCTCGCCGTCCAACGTCCAGATCGAGACAGCACAACCATCGCCCTGCTCGGCTACGTATGCCAATCCGTCACGGAAATGGATGTCGCCGGGCGCGCTCATGTCGGTCCATTCGGTGATGTAGTTGCCGTCGCCATCGAAGATCTGGATGCGGCTGTTCTCGCGGTCGCAGCCGTAAACGCGGCCTTCGTCGTCGACACCTACGTTGTGAACCAGTGCGAACTCGCCGGGGCCATCGCCGGGAACTCCCCAATTCATCTCAAATTCGCCATCGGCTGAGAAACGATGAATTCGACGGTTCCCGTAACCATCCGACACGTAAATCTTCCCGCTCGGACCAATCGCAATGCCGGTAGGGGAGTTAAAGGGATCACCGTGCCGGCCGTCGAAGGTGTTGGTCACTGCCGCCCAGTCACGCTCGCCAAGTTCCATGAGGATTTCACCGGACTGGTTGTGCTTGGTGACGATGTGTCGCTGCTTCTCGGAGAGCCAGATGTTGTCGTCAGAGTCGATGAAGATGCCGTGGGGTTCGCGGAAGAAGAAGTCCGGCGCAATGCCCAACGTCAAACCGTATCCCCAGCTTCCAACCAACTCGCCGTCGGTCGTCCACCATGTGACCGGGTGCTGCTCGCGTGCGAACACCCATACCCGGTCCTTCGAGTCGACGGCCACATCGGACGCCATACCGAACTTCCAACTCTCCGGCATCTTCTTCGGCCACTCCGGCAGCAACTCGTACTTGTAATCTCCGTCGCCGACGACAATCATGACATCTCTCCTCGCCCGCAGGCGTCAAGTGCAAAATCCTTGCCCTGCATATTACGGCATTGGAGGCGTAGGCGTCGCAGCACCCTTAATTAGGAGCGCGCATCTGCAACCATTGAGGCGAACATGGTTTGTTCAGTTAGGCGATCAGACCGATCAAACGTTCAACTACCGTTTGAATCGTACTCGGTAGTGATCGTTTCGATCTCGATCCAACACGATTGGATCCGGTCTGGATGAAACATGTCTGAACCGTCGAAGCCATCGAAATCGTCGCTCTCGTAACGGCTCAACGCACCCAATATCCGACAATCCTCGATGTTGCCGAACTCACCCTTCGCGTATACAAGCCCGCCGTCGAAGAACTCGACTTCTTCCATTGATGGAAGCAGATATAGCGAGTCCCCGATCTGTATTTCAGATTCTCTCCGTTCAGGAGGATCGTACTCCGCGGTTTCCTGAGGGACATCGCACAGCATCAACTCGTCGTCATCCTCGGAAAATACCATCAGCGTCGCACTGTCGCTGTTTGCGGGCGATCCAAGAGGTCTGCACTCATTCTCACGCTCGACTACCAAGTTGCCGAACACCACTGCACCCACGACCAAAGCCCCTAGAAGCGCAAACGATACGACCGGAGTCACGATCGATTTCACATCGCCGCTGTTCGCGTTTCTCCTAAACATTGCCTGCTTCTCCAGAAGTTTTCATCGCTCGTATAAGGTACGCCTAGGTTACCATCGTTCTACGCATCGTCTGTGACGCGATATGGAACACACGGATCCTAATACCACCAAACGTCTAGTCATCCTCGCCATCGACGACGCGTGGCGTCGGCTGCGCGCCTCTTTCAACGAACTCCGCGGCGAGGATATCGCCGAGCCCGGCGCATGCGGCGAGTGGTCGGTCAACCAAGTGTTGTGGCACATCAGCGCGTGGGAACGACTGCTGATGGAAGCCCTCGAAACGCCCGACGACGGTTACGACTACCCCGAACCGGATCCCGACGAATTCAATGAAGAAGCCATTTCCACTATGAGCGGTGCGTCAGCGCGCGAAGTCGTCGAGTACGTCGAGGCGCATCATCGCCTGTTCCGAGACGCGCTCGCCAACACAGCGGCTAGCCACTTCGACCCTGATCATCCCCGACGACGGCTAATCGACGAGTGGGCCTTTCTCCACTACGAAGAACACGCCGCGCAGATCGGGGCGTGGGCTGAGGGACGGATGGGCGACACTCGTACTTAGACGGGTTGCCGTCTTGCGGGTTCTGATCGCTTCAGAGATACTGTTCCCGCTCGTCGGGAGTCAATGGATGATTAATAGGGAATTCGTCTAATGCCATCAACCGAATTTCAACGTTATGCTTTTCGTTGATGTGTTCTGAAGCCCTAGCCGCGCTTTCGCGGAAAGACTTCGCCACGAGGTATCCCTTGGTCCAATCGCCCATATCAAGGTAGGCGAAAAGTTGGTAAACATCCAGTCCGTAAGCATCGTCTCGTTTCATTTCCCAAACTTCGCGGTCTGCGAGAATATCGATTTTGCCTCCGAGAGCTTCGACCACGTATTCCTTGGCTACCGATTGCCTCCTTACGAGGTCGTTATTCCCTAGCCAATGTGCCAAGCGGTCTCTTAGTGCCGCTTCAGGTAACGCGTCGGGGTAAGATCTAGAACGGATATATCCGCCTCTTATGAGTAGCTCGCTAACCTGATTAACCAGCGAATCCCAATTGTCTGTTTTGATTATGTTGTTCTTCGTGATTGCAGTTTTGAACCCATGTTTAAGGATTAATTCACCACGCAGATAGTTGTAATCACTGTGCCGAATACCCACGATGTTCAATTCCGTCAATTGATGGAACATCAATACTCGGTCATTGAGAATTACGTCTAATCCTTGTTTCCCCAGTGACGAATGATAAGGATGATAGCGATTTGGTTGATCAATCCCCAACTCACGCCACTCAAAATCCGTTTCCGGCGAATATCCGAACACCAATTCCGCAGACCAACCATCACCGCTGAACGAATGTCCCTCAATTACAGGCGTGTTTCTATGTGTGTTGGGATGGTAATAGATCGGTCGAATTGGTTCAATCGGCGTAGCATGGGAAACGTCATTTGGATTGTCAACATCAACGATCCGCAATGTGATCCTCGCCGCAGGATTTGTTTCAGAGAGAAACCGGCGATAACGCGCCCCGAGATAGGGGACGATATCTCGCGTGTAAATGTTCCCTCGATCCGGCACAATCGGTTTTAGGTCACGTACCACGATCATGGTGCCATGGCGCCGCCCATCTTCGCTCACGTCTTCGACTGGTATCTCACCGAATTTAAACTCATGTATCCTTGTGCCAACGTCATCCGATTCGGATCGTGTAGTCAAAGATTCGAGTTGGCCTAATCCTGCAATCGCCTGTTTCATGCCAAGGCCGTGTTCATTTAAAGATCCTGCCGTTTGAAGGGCCGCGGGTGATATAGCTGCGCCTAGGGATTGCCTCGACATCCCGGACGCGTCGTCCCAAACGACTAACTTGTTGCGAGTTCGATCGCTTGTATCACGGTGAAGCGTTATTTCTATGTTCACCCGTTCGCCGTCGATTCGAGCAGCGAGCGAATTATCAATCAATTCCGAAATAAGATCTTTAAAGTCGTAGTCGTTGTTACCCAATTCGGTAAAAACGTTGTCAGAGGGTTTTACAAAAATGGAACTGGTCGCGTCAGCTTCGGATTCACCGTTTTCGATCGTTCTGGGGTTGATCATTCGTCGATTCCCTTTCGGCAATGGGGCGAAAAAACCTGCCACCCTCAATTCTAAACGGGCACCCACTTCCGTAGGCTCGTTACCTCGCGCGGCGGATTCAGGTTCGAACCAGTGTTCGTGTAAGAAACCTCTGCGATGTAGACTGCTCCCGTCGAGTCGGTAGCGATGCCGTGCGGGGCGATGAACTGATCGTGACCTTCACCCGGCAGATCTCCACCGAAGCGATCAACCTCGCTCAAGTCGCTGTCTAGCACGGCGACACTATTGCCAAGGTTTTTCACGCCCTTCTGAACCGCAGGCGCTCCCGCTTCTGCGACGAAGATGAGCCCGTCTCCAGTGCTGCTGTTGCCGCATGCGATGGGTCTATGCATGTGCTTCTGATCGACATAGTCGCCATCGAGACTGAAGATCTGCACCCTGAAGTTCTCACGGTCGGCGACCATGATCTTGTCGTTGCCAACCATGCAGATGTTGTGCGGCAAACTGAACTGCCCATCCATCCATCCAGGCTCGCCCCACGACTTTACGTGGTTGCCGTTCCCATCAAACTTATGGACCCGCGAGTTCCCATAGCCATCGGAGATGAAAATATCTCCGGAGTCAGGATGAACGACGATGTCGGTGGGACGGTTGAAGGGATCGCCCTCTTGCCAAGCCGCGGGTTTGCCTCGCTCGCCCAATCGGAAGATGATCTCGCCGGAAGACGTGCGTTTGTCGACGAAATGACCGTCGTCATCCGCCATGAAGAGATTGTCATCGCCGTCGATGAAGATACCGTGCGGGCGGACGAATTCGCCTTCGCCCCAAGTCTCCAAGAAGTTCCCGTCGACATCGAACACCATCACCGGCCAGTTGCCGCGGCTGAATACGTAGACACGGTCCTGTGAATCGACTGCCACCGATGTCGCTTCTTTGAAGCTCATCGGATGGGGGAGTTTAGCCCAGTATGGGACGGGTTTGTATGGCATGGTTTTGTTTCTCCAGTGCTTGAAGGGGCTATACCCTTCGGATGATCATGCTTCCAATCGCATCAACATGAACACCGCGATCATTTCTTGGCGTTTTTTCGCTCGTCCTCGGCCATTTTCTTGGCTAATTCCTCCTGCTTTTTGAAGTGTTCGAGCAAGTTGAGCGGACGAAGATTCAGCTTCGTAATCGGATGTTTGGGTCTAAGTGGTTTAACCGCCAAGATTGTCACCCCCGAATTCTCTACGAACGCAACTGCAAGCGAATGTCTCTACGACCTCTGCATCGCTCATCTCTCGATAGTGTCTCAGTTTACAAGCGACACTCATGATCCGGATCAATTCGACCAACGATTGGACACTCGCCGATGAACCACCCTCCGTGCGGTACCAATTTCTCCAAGCGTCCAAGACCTCCCTTTCCGAGAACGCCGCTCGGATTTCGTTGACCGCGACCATCCCACTTTCGCTGAACGCATGCGCGCCGCCGAAAATCCGGCAGTCGAAGACGACGGAGTGAATATTGCCAATCACTCTCCGAAAGACCTCGCGCTTCAATCGAAGATTCTCTAGCCTGTGCTGCAACCAAACCGCGCCGAAACCAACCGCGGCCAACGTCCCCGCCGAGACTCCGATCCCAGCGACCGCCAACCAATCAGATGCACTCATCCAACCAACCTTTTTGAAATGCTTGTAACGTGATTGCGAGACGAGTTGCCTCGCCCGCGATTTCACAGATTACAACACTAGTTGCATTTCAAAAGGCGGTTGGCAAAAATCACGCTCCGTTGACCGGCGCCCACTTCCGCAGGCTTACGATCTCACCTTTGGGCGGCTCGCCCATGCCGCAGTTCTCAGGGCTGGAGTAGAAGTTCGTGTAGGCTACCTCAGCCACGTAGACATTGCCCTGCGAATCAGTCGATACGCCATGTGGCGCCGTGAACTGGTCCAGGCCCATTCCCGGCTGCTCGTTGCCCAATCTCTCGATCAGCTGCCCGTCTTCGGACAATACCGCGATGCGCGCTCCGAGGTTCGGGACGCCGCGTTGAACCGCCGGCTGAATCATCTCGCCGATGTATATCTTGTCGTCGTCGCCTTTGCCTTGCGTCACCGACATCGGGTGATGGATGTGCCACTGGTCGACGTACTCGCCGTCGAGCGTAAAAATCTGCACTCGGAAATTCTCGCGGTCGGCGACGATCACCTTGTCCTCGCCCATCATCGAGATGTTGTGCGGCAGGCTGAAATCTCCATCACCGATCCCGGGTTGCCCCCACGACTGCATCAGTTTGCCGTCTGGATCGAAGCGGTGAACGCGGGAGTTGCCGTATCCGTCAGAGACGAACAGTTCGCCGGTGTCGGGATGAATGGCGATGTCTGTAGGGCGGTTGAAGTAGCCCCCACCCTGCCACTCGCACGGTTCGCCCTGCACACCGATCGTCATCTGCTCGACGCCTTCTTGGTCGAACTTGCGAACGTAGTGACCGTCGTCGTCTACGACGAAGATGTTGTCGTCGCCATCGATCTCGATGCCGTGCGGACGCGTAACGGTTCCATGCAGCATGGTCCGCAACAGGTCACCTTCAGGGCTGAAGACGCAGATCGGGTCGGTTCCGCGGTTGAATACGTAAACGTTGTCTTGGGAGTCGACCGCCACCGAGGTCGCATCGCCATAGAAAGACACCCCCATCGGCAGCTTCGGCCAATGAGGTACGGGTTCCCACTGCAACCCTTCGGGATTACTAATAGATGTTGACGATGCCATGACTGATGCGTTCTCCTTGTCTGCACATCACTTCACACGATTGCCCAATAGGATACGTCAACGCAGCGCAGTACCGTCCGTTATCAAAGGCGAGGAAAATAAGCGTCTACATGGATGTGCTGAAAGCGCCGCGGAGGGATTGATCGAAGGTCATCACACCTCAGACATTACCCCCACAGCGCGGGACGAAGTGATGACTGGGTTGAGAGACTTGACAGGGATACCATTCCTAATCCGCTTCACGGTTGGCTCATTTGCCCTCGTGAATCGGCAACGATCCTGTTCGCAACCAAGTTAGGTTTCTGAGCCGGAAGATTCGGGTCAATTTGCGATGTCTTCAGATTCTTCGAAACGATCAATGTTTGACGATCAGCGATCCGATCCTCCGCTGCCGCCCTTATCCAGTCGCTCAGCGACATTCCTTCGCGCCGTGCTTGACGAGCGAAGCGCTCCTGATCGGCATCAGAGAGAATTAAGTCAATTACTGCCATGTGCTATACCTCATCAACGGTTCGATCGTGTTCAACAACTGTTTCTTCGAACCGGTTCGGACTCAAAATGTAATGCTGGCAATAGCCAACGCTATCCACGTACCGATTCCAACCACGCCGCCCACTGGTCGGGCAACCACTGCACCATATTGATGCCGACTTCAACGTCCTCGGTCAATAGCCTTCCTGCGGCGTGGGTGGCATCACGGACTCGCTGCTCCGCGGCCCGCACCTCGGGGTGGTTCGGGTAGCCGTCGTAACCCATCGATTGGGCGAGGTCGTTGGAACCGAAGGCGATGAGGTCGATGCCGTCTACTTCCAGGATCTCGTCGATCGTCTCTACTGCGTTGGCGGTCTCGATCTGAGCGGCGACCGTCACCTGCTCGTTGAAGCTGTTCATATAGTCCGGCGACTCCAACCCGGCCATCCCATACTCACGCCCTCGCGACGTCCCGAAGCTGCGCTCTCCGATCGGACCGAAACGTGACGCCTTGGCGATCCGCTCCGCCTGCTCGGCGTTGTCGACGTGCGGGCAAAGGATCCCCATAAGGCCGCGATCGAATGCTCGCAGTATCGTGTCCGTCTCGGTGTTCGGGATCCGCGCCGTGCACGTCATCCCGTGCAGTTCCCCCGCACGGCACATGGCCTCGACATCGTTCCAGTCGAATACCCCGTGCTCCATGTCCAGATGCAACACGTCGAACCCCGCGTAGCCCGCCATCTCCGCGAGCGTAGGAACCGGGAAGGTGAATGTGATCCCTGTAACCTTAGTACCAGAGTTAATAGCGGCTCTTATCTTGCTAGTTCGCATTTCCAACCAATCCGTGAACGATTCAGCGTCTCTTCGGTGAGTTACAACAGTTTACATTCCAGCAGATCACGCTCAATCGGCTGTTTCATCAATCTCCGACGCGCAAGCATCGTACCGCTAGCCGTATTCGCGTTCGCATTGGCATGCACCTCCGCTCCAACTCCGACTTCGACGACCGCGCCTGAACCAACAGCGACCTCATCGCCGACGACGCAACCTGTCGAAAAACCAACCTACACGCCTTCCCCTGAACCCATCCCTTCGCCTCTGCCTACCCCAACTGCCATCCCGACGCCCACTTCCACGCCCACACCGATTCCCACCGACTCGCCGACGCCGACGGCAACCGCCACACCGACGGCTACATCAACGCTCACTCCGGTCCCAACAAACACGCGCACGGCAACGCCCACTTCGACTGCTACTTCCACTTCGACCGCAACCGCAACTCATTCACCCACGCCTACCAGCTCCCCGACGCCGACCATTACCCCGACACCCACTCCAACCGAAACTCCCACCTACACACCCACTGCAACACCCACACCGACCACGACGCCGACGCCGACACCAACGCCGACCATCACTCCGACGCCGACTCCCTCCGCGACACCCACTCCTACTCAGACCCCAACCATCACCCCAACCGCCACCGCGACAGCCACTCCGCGATTCAACTGCTCCAACGGCATTGCGGTGACAAACCCCAGATCCAACCGCGGTTTGGTGCGTGATTGCGAAACGTTGCTTTGGATCAGGGATCGACTCGCTGGCGATGCCGAACTCAACTGGAGTGATTCGAGGAACATCCGGGAATGGCAAGGAGTCGGCTTGGATAACAATCCACCTAGGGTAGCTCGCATTCAATTGCGTTTCCTCAGTATGAGCGGAAGCGTGCCGCCCGAACTCGGCCAGTTGGACGCGCTCCAAGTCCTCGATGTCGCTGACAACCGCCTCACGGGTCACATACCCCAAGAGTTGGGAAATCTCACAAAACTTACATACCTCAATCTAGCCGTCAACCAACTCGATGGTCCGATCCCTTCAGAAATCGGAAATCTCACACGCTTGACATTCCTCGACCTCGCCCAGAACCAGTTAACCGACTCGATACCTTGGGAACTTGGGAATCTCACGGGACTTGAGGACCTGGTCTTGGGCGCCAACCGTTTGAGTGGCGAAATCCCCAAGGAAATCGCTCAACTGACGGAACTCAAGGTCCTAGTCTTGGATTCCAATGAATTCGTAGGCGAGATCCCTAGAGAACTCGCGGGCCTGAAGAAGCTGAGGATCCTTCGCCTCGATGGGAATTTCCTGGCTGGGTGCGTACCCGACGAACTTAAGGTGACGGACTTCAACGTCGGAGGGCTGTACTTCTGCTCTGAACTTGAACCCGTGTCCGACCCCCAACTCATCACTGACGATGTCCCAGTCTTTGAAGGCGGCGTCGACCTCGGAGTTGTCTTCATCGAGCGACTTCCCAGATACCTCACACACAGAGTCGCCTACTCCGTGGACTCCCATGACTGCCCTTACCCGTTCGAAGAATTCGTCGGCGTGGTCGACTGCGAACGGGACGTAGAGATCAAGCGTTGGCCCGATCCAGGGGACACCGTCGAGTTGATCGCGCATGTCAGAAATTACGGCGATACGCCCTCTGGACCATTCGCGTGGCAATGGAAAATCGACGACGAAGTCCTGATTGCCAAGGACCACGATGGGTTGGACGGCGGCAAGCGCACCCGATTCAAGATGACGATGACATGGCCCGATTCGGACGAAAATCCAGTGGTCGAATTCGTCGTCGACCCTCTGGATCAGGTCGAAGAGCTGATCGAAGACAACAACCTCGTCACCGATTGGATCAAGGGATACACCATCGGCATCTACTACAGCCAGATTGCTTACGACTCGCTCAAGCTCTCAAATCAAACCGGACGCACGATCCAGTCGCCAGATCAGTGGGTCCATAACAACGCTGTCAGCTTGAATGGATTCCTCGCCAGAGCCGGGCTGGAAGATCGGATCCGGCTGGAACTGTTCTTCATCACCGACGAGCGACACCCAAGAACTGCACTCCGGCGTTATCTCGACGGCTGGTGGCCCGTGTGGGACGGTAACTACTTCACACTCGAGGACTATACTCGCCGCCCCGACATCGACATCGGCCTCCACCACGAATGGCTCCACCAACTCGGCGTCATCGACCTCTACTGGCTTCACGTAGGTCCCCGCAACATTCAGTTACCTGACGTGAACCGACCCGGAAAACAAGCGGCTTGCGGTCCGCCGTACCACAATACCGAATGGGAATGCTTCCGGTTGCCGTATGAATCGCTCGGACTGATGAGTGACGCGAGTGTGCGGCAGATCGGGGCGCACACGGCGGGTGCTTTGAGAGCCAATTCGGGCTTCCGACGCGGTTACTACGGCGAGTACTTATACGACACTCCAACCGAAACGTCGATCAAGGTCGTCGACTCCGAGGGCAATCCGGTGCCCGATGCCACCGTGCATTTCTATCAACTCGGGTTGGGTGGACTGGTAGTGACCACGATCGACGACATCCCAGAGTTCACCGTCGTAACAGATGCGGAAGGATCAGCCAAATTACCCAACCGCGGCCCCACGGGCATCACCACCGCAACGGGTCACCAACATCGCCCGAACCCCTTCGGCTTGATTAACGTCGTCGGGCAAAACGGCCTGTTCTTGATCGAAATGATCAGCGACGAATGCACGAACTACGAATGGCTCAACATCACCGAACTCAACCTCGCCTACTGGGACGGCCACACCGAAACCGCCGAGTTCACCAAAACCCTCCGCTGCCCACCACCGTGATGACAGCCTGCGGCGCTACCGCCTACTTTGATCCCCGAACTCCTGCCAACTCGCCACACCGTCTCCGTCGAAATCGACTTTCAGAGCCGGATACTGACCAGACGTGCCGAAATCCCAAATATCGTCCTGTCCCGTCGACGGATCGAAGTCACCGTCGGCGTTGTCAACGTCAACGTTCCACCCGCTGAATATACCCGTGTATCGGGTCGGCGTTTGCATCTGTGACGTGGTGGCGCCTAAGGCTCCCAAGGATTCGCCCCTACCCAATCCTTGTCGTTGCATCGTACTCTGAATGTCCCAGAAACTATCGATGATCCTTCCGCCGGAAGAGTTAGAGCCCAGCAAACCTCCAATCGTCAAGCCGTCTCTACCACTGTCCGTCACTAGGCCGACAGCGTAGCTCGTTGCTATCAAGCCCTCTTCATTACTCGTCCCGGACAATCCGCCTACACCACTTTCGCCCGACACGTCGCCGCTCGCGTATGAAGCGAGGATTGTGCCGGTATTCCACCCTGTTAGACCTCCCACTGTGGTCGATCCAATCACATTCCCTGCGGAGAAACTGAATGAGATGCTTCCGTGACTGGTGCCGACTAGACCGCCGAGCCGATAGTCACCTATCACTTGCGCAATGCTGTAACTGCTCGTGATCGAACCCCTTTCATGATTCAAGCCCACCAATCCACCAGTAACCCGGACAACCTGAACGGGATTGCCAGAAATGATGCCTGCAGAATAACTCCTCACGATCTCGCCGTCATTACGCCCGGCTAGACCGCCTAGATTCGATACTCCGGTCACATTGCCGGTCGCGAAACTCCCGACTATCGCTCCGGCTGCACTGTTAACTCCGACCAAACCGCCGGCACGGACCATCCCCGAAATGTCGCCCGTCGCGAAGCTGCCCTCGACTCGGCCGTCGTTTATCCCGACCAGACCACCAGTTTCATCCTTCCCCGACACTTGCACCTTTGCGGAGCTATCCACAATCTCTCCGAGATTGATTCCACTTAAACCGCCGATTTCAGAACTCCCTGAAACGCTGCCGCTAACGAAGACACCGTGAATTTTCCCCATATTCGAGCCGACCAATCCCCCAACCACAACTACTCCCGATACTTGCACATCGAGGAGTCGCACATTGCTGATCTCACTTTCATCTGTCGTTCGACCGAACAAACCCGTGGAGTCTGTTTCGTTGAGACCTACAGGATCCGTTGGGGTGTCACCAGGGCGATTGATGTACAAGTTGCTGATTGCGTAACCGTTGCCATCGAACTTAGCACTGAATTCCCGTTCTGCGAGCCCAATGGGCAGCCAACCGAAACCTTCTGTCCACTCGCTGTTCACCGTGCCGGACGCGTAGCTTTCGGGACTCTTGAAGTCGAGATCGTTCATCAACTCGTAACCTTCACAGACGTCCTCAGGACAACCCATAGCAGACAGCGATGTGGGAAACGCGGATCTAAGACGCGCGAGTCTGGACAGATTGTGCGCTGACCCTCGACCATCTAGATCGTGCCGTATGGCGTCCAGCTGTTCCAGAAACCTGACCTCGATCAGACCGTCGTCATCAACGTCGTAATCTACTGGCGGAAACGGCGTCGGCGTAACTGTCGGAGTACGTGTCGGCGTTGGCGTCGGAGTGAGGGTTGGGGTTGGGGTTGCCGTCGCCGTCGGTGTAGGCGTTGGCGTCGGAGTTGGTGTGGGAGTGATCGTGGGAGTGGCGGTCGGCGTAGGCGTATGTGTCGCGGTGGCGGTATGTGTCGGCGTAAATGTGGCCGTTGCCGTGGGAGTGTCCGTCGGCGTAGAAGTCGGTGTGTTCGTGGGCGTAGAAGTAGGCGCAGGCGTCAGCGTCGGAGTGTATGTCGGTGTTGCCGTCGGCGTGTGTGACGGCGTTGGGGTGAAAGTAGGGGAAGCCGTCAGCGTCGGCGTGTGAGTGAACTCAGGAGTATTCGTCGGCCTCGGCGTAACCGTCTGAGTCGGCGTCGGAATAGACGTGGGCGTCGGGGTAGGTTCAGCAGCGGTGCACGCGGAAACAAATGCCGCCGCCATTGCAAGCGACGCCGTGACGTTGATAAGAACTACCGCCGCAGCCCGCTTGACTTTTTGAATGGCAGACACTGTCAGATCATCCTGATTCTTTGCCCATATGTCGAGGCGACGTGTCTGCGTTGTTCAACCTCACCTGCCCACCAAAAGTGAACCTGCGGGGACTACCATTCGCGCGGGGCTGGACACGCTTTATCTTTGATCCCCAAACTCCTGCCAACTCGCCTCACCGTCTCCGTCGAAATCAACTTTCAGTGCCGGATACTGTCGAGTCGTGCCGAAATGCCAATGGTCATCGCGTCCCGTCGACGGGTCGTAGTCACCGTCGGCGTTGTCCACATCTAGGTTCCAACCAGTGAATATACCCGCGTATCGAGTCGGAGTCTGCATCTGCGCCGTCGTCGCGCGTTCGGCTCCTAAGGAATCTCCCCTGCCCAATCCCTGTCGCTGCCCCGTACTCTGAGTGTCCCAGAAACTATGTATAACTGTCGCGCGCGTTGAGTTAGAGCCCAACAACCCACCAATCCACGAGCTATCTCGAGAAATTCCCGCCACGCTGCCAACGGCATAGCTGGTGATTATCACGCCCGATCCGGCGTTTCCTCCAACCAAACCACCTACGCGATCTTCTCCTGATACGTCGCCGGCCGCGTAGGAGGCGAGGATGGTTCCGGTGTTCCATGCAACTAGACCTCCTATTGCATCCGATCCGGTCACCTTTCCCGAGGCGTAGCAGAAGGAAATGCTTCCGTGATTGGTACCGACTAGACCGCCAAGCTCGTCGTAACCTCTCACCCGCGCAATGCTGTAACTGCTGGTGATTGAACTCTCACTTCGATTGAATCCCACCAACCCGCCTGCAACTTGGAGGTCTTGACCCGAACTCCCAGACACCGATCCTGCCGAATAGCTTCGGGTGATCTCGCCTTCATTTTGTCCAGCTAGACCGCCAAGATACTCTCTACCTGTCACATTCCCAGTTGCGAAACTGCCGACGATCACTGCGGATTCGTCATTGAGCCCGAGCAACCCACCGGTGCGCCTAAGCCCCTTAACATCACCCACCGCGTAACTGTCCTCAACTCGTCCTTCGCTGTGACCCACCAAACCGCCAATATCGTCGAAGCCCGATACCTCCACGTTTGCGGAGCTTTCCACGATCTCGCCCAGACTGCTGCCGACTACACCCCCGACCTCTGAACTCCCTGACACCTTGCCGGCGACGTGGACGGCTCGGATTGAACCTCGGTTGTAACCCACCAGCCCGCCGACTGACCCGATGCCTGACACGTTCACATCAAGCAATCGCACGTTGCTTATCTCGCTCGAATGAGTTGTCTCTCCGAACAACCCGGTTGAACCCGTATCACCGAGACCTTCGCGACCTATGTACAAGTTGGAGATTGAATACCCATTGCCATCGAATTTGGCGCTGAATTTCTCATCCTTAATCCCGATGGGCAGCCAACCTACCCCTTCTGTCCACTTGCTATTCACTTGTCCGGACGCGTAGCTTCCCCGACTCCTGAAGTCCAGATCATTCATCAACTCATAGCCCTTGCATGCGCCTTGTGGGCAGCCTAGGCCATACGCAGATCGAGGAAAGGTAGTCCGAAACATTTTGACTTGGAACAAATCTTCCGGAAACCCGACCCCGACTAGATCGTGCCGAATAACATCCAGTTGTTCGAGATTCCTTATCTCGATCAGACCGTCGTCATCAACGTCGTAGTCGATAAAGGGTATCGGCGTCGACGTGGGTGTCGGAGTGTCCGTGGGGGTTGGCGTCGGCGTAGGGGTGGGGGTGATCGTGGGCGTGGCTGTCGCCGTTGGAGTTTCCGTCGGCGTAGGCGTCGGGGTGATCGTTGGTGTAGGCGTCGATGTAGGCGTGTTTGTCGAAGTGGGTGTGGGGGTGATCGTAGGTGTCGGCGTAAAGGTTGGAGTAGCTGTGTGAGTCGGCGTATATGTCGGCGTCGCCGTTGGAGTTTCCGTCGGCCTAGATGTGGGCGTAGGAGTATGCGTGGGTGTCAGGGTTGGTGTGTCAGTAGGGGTAGCCGTGAATGTGTGAGTTGCCGTAGCCGTGGGCGTGAATGTCGCCGTTGGCAACGGAGTGGGAGTCGGAGTGGCTGACGGCTCAGGCGTCGGTGTCGGAACCGTCGTAGGAGTAGAAGTCGCCGTTGCAAGTATGGCAGCCGTCGGCGTAGGGTTATCTGAGGTGCAGGCCGAGACTGATGCCACCGCCATTGCTAGCAACACCGTGACGCAGGCAAGACCAACCGTCGCACGCCGCGTGGCGAGCAGCATGGCAAACATAATCGGTTCATTGTATCCCGTCATCAATTGATCTTAGGTAGCGTAGATACGCATGGTTCAAGTCCGACGGTGCGCCGCCCGCGTTTGTTCACGGACAACGCTGGCAGTAGTCACATATCCTTAGTGGACGACTCTTGTCCAACGAACACGCGACGCCTCGTTGAATCTCCCTCCCCTCGCCGCGCGGCCCATCCGCGCCACTCTACGCATCTATCGCGGCTACATCGCTGCACTGCTCGTATTCCTCTCGACGGGCCTCTCGATTGGCATGACGCAGTACTCCTTCGGCGAGTTCGCCGGGCCGCTGCAGGAACGTTACGGCTGGAACCAGACCGAGCTAAACCTGTCACTCACGTTCGCCTTCATCTCCGGCATCCTCGCCCCCGTCATCGGATACTGGACCGACAAGTTTGGCGTCCGACCTGTGATGGCGGTTTCGATTGCCCTCATCGCCATCGGCTTCGTCTTCCGGCCACTCATCACCGAGCTCTGGCACTGGTACACCCTCTCCGCACTCGTCTACGCCGGCTTCCCCGGCGCAACCGTCTTGCCCGCCGGAAAAATGGTCGGGCTGTGGTTCCCGACGTCGATGGGACGGATGACCGGCATCGTCGTATCCGGCAACAACTTCGGCGGCATGACCATGCCCCCGCTCGCCGCCACTATCATCGCCCTCATCAACTGGGAGTGGGCATACATCACCTTCGCCATCATCATGGTCGGACTCGCCACCGCAGTCATGCTCTTTCTCAAAGAGAAACCGCACGACGTCGAGGTCGAGATGCGCCGCACCGGTCGACCTCGTCCCTCCACCAACGCCGCCGCGGCCCGCGCCGGGATGTCAGTCAAACTCGCCATCCGCACCTGGGCGTTCTGGCTGACGCTCATCGGGCTCGTCGCGGCGACCTTTACATATCAGGGGGTTCTCACCCAGCTACGTCAGCACTTCGGAGAAAACGGCTTCGCACCCGCCGCCGCGACATCCGCCGTCACCTTCATCGCCACCATGGGCATCGCCTCCAAGATCGCCTTCGGACGCGCCTCCGAACGCTTCAGCGCACGTCGCATGACCGTCCTATCCATAGCCTTCCAAGCCGTCGGCGTCAGCATGATGATCCTCCCCTTCGGCGGCATCCCTTTGATCGTCGCCGGCATCTTCATCTACAGCCTCGGATTCGGCGGCCTCGGAGCCCTCATCGTCCTAGTCGTTCAACAGACCTTCGGCCTCCGCGAATACGCCTCCCTCATGGGCCTCTACCAGTTCGCACAGATCATCTCAATCGCCGGAGGACCTGTCCTAGCCGGCCGCATCCACGACGACTACGGCTCGTTCGACATCGCCTTCGCCACCATCGTCGGCATCTTCCTTCTCGGCATGATCACCCTCTTCCTCGCCAAGCAACCGAAATGGGAGTAGTATGGGTTACCTGAACCTTTCAGTTTTACGAAATTAGAGGGCGATTCCTATGAAGCGTATCCAATTCCGACTTGAGAAATCGACGCACGAGGCGTTGAAGAAAAAAGCGTACGCGCAGAGACGATCTATGGCTTCGTTAGTTCGCGACGCTTTGGATCAGTACTTTGAAAACTGGTCTCCGAGCGACACCACTCTTAGTGATCGGACGGTTGTCGGATCGGTACGTTCGGATTGCGAAAACGTTGACCGCGCGGTGATCAACCCTAGTTCGTAAACCTAATGATCAAGGGCACCACGATCGCCGTCGCCGCCAGCGTGGCTATCGCGCCGCCGAAGAGAAGATAGCGGACGCCGTAGTTCGACATCAGCGCCGGGTCGTAATACTTCTCGACTTCGTTGTCTCGATACATCGCCACGAGCCCCTTGAGGAGAGTTCCCCGCGTACGCCTGCCCAGCGTCAACGCGATTACGGCAACAATGTTCAAGATCACGGTCATCACGATGAACACCACCAAGATGATGTCCAAGGTTGTGCGCGCCTCCTCATCGTCCGTCGCCGCCGTCGCCACCCCCGAATTGATGGCCAGCACGATCAGATTGAACACGATCGCCGTCAACACGAAGATCGTGTCAGTCCGGCTGCTCTCGTTCAGCTCCCTAACAATATGTTCATGGACTTGGCTCAGCATTTCATGCCCTCTCTCACGCCATCATAGCCGCACGTCTAGATGAAGGAAAGACTAGGGCATCGGCAACTCACGCTTCGGCGCCGTCTCGTCTAGCCACACTTTGTGAAACAGGCTACCCGGATACGCTGGCGGTTTCAGATCGTGGACCCATGAGTGAACGCGAAAGGGTGTCGCCGGGTGGATAACTCTGATCGGTATTACAAGAGCCTTGTCCGCAACATAGTCCTCGATGTCCAGATACATTTGATGCCGCTTCGCCGCGTCTCGTTCCATACCGGCTTCGGCGAGCATCGCCTCCAATTCAATGAACTCTGGTGCGCGGTTCAACGCTCCGAACGGATCGCCAAGGACTCGCAGAATCGTCATCGGATCAGGGTACGTGGGAGTCACGTCGTATATGCGTAGGTGGTAGTCGTTATTTTTCAGTCCATCCAATTCATCCAGAGTCTCAACACCGGAGAAATCGTTCTCGAGCGTGAGATTCAGGTCTTGAGCCCACGAACGAAATGTTGGTTCTTCGATGCTGGTGAAAAAAGAAAGCCCGGAATAGATGACCACCGCCTGCCATGCATCTGCTTCGTCTCCATATTTCGACGTTGACAAATGCGATCGGGCCGCCTCGACGTCGTAGCCGATAAATTCAGCGCTCGGTTCGAACGAAGTCAATTCTTCAGTGACCAAACGAGCTTCATCGTCGACTACTCCTCCATATGTCGCCAACTGTGCAAACGCAGCGGCGGCTCGCCTGAAATGGATATCGTCAAAGGGAGGTGCGGCAGCGTTCAGAACCATAAACACAAAGGTAGGGGCAAAATTAGCGTCTCCTTCGCGTGCACCGAAGACCTCGATCGGATCCGTCGATAACGCGGGCGCTCCATCCTCACCGTCGTCTTCGATATATTGCACCCATATCGGTTCAAAGTCGATCGCTTCGTTGACAAATGCCATCGGATCATTGTCAATCGTTTCCAGACCATCTGCCGTCGACTGTCGATCCATCACTTCAGGCCGAAACCAAACGCCGTCAAGATACGCGGGCTGTCCCCAGTAGTGCGGATTCCTCGCGATCGAACAACTCTCGCCTCCGAACTCTACTTGGTATCGGTCCAGTCTGAATGGACCAGCACCTACCGGCAAGTTACCAACTTGGGAATCGGGGAGCTCTTTGATGGAGCCGTTGTTATCCCACACGATGCCCCATTCCAGCACGTTATCTTCCTTCAAAACCGACGCGACGGGGTCCGCCAACATCGCCGGAAAATCAGCGCGAGGGGTAGTCAGCTTCACTTTCAACGTTCGATCATCGACCACGCTTACGCCTGACAGATCTTCGCTAACGCCCGATACAACGGCGTCTGCACCCTCGATCAACCCTAGCGTTTCCCTTGCCCTTCCACTTACGATGGACATCTTTAATGCCCGTTCCCAGCTCCACTTAAAATCTCTACTCGTCAACGGACTACCGTCGCTGAACTTTAGTCCGTTTCGCAAAGTGAATTCGTATTCAAGTCCGCTCTCATCAACTTGGTACGACTCTGCCAATGCCAGTTCGATAGGTGCGGCGGGATCGTCCACGATCTGTGTCAACCCCGCGTGAATCTCCGTCACCAACGGCGGTGAGTTCAATGCGAATCGCTGGTAGGCGTCATCGATCGCTGGATCGGGAGACGGACACCACGTCATCGGCGACGCCAACACACCTCCGCTTCGTGGCCCCTTCTGATTCAGCGGCTCAACAACTTCACCTTCAGGAGTAGGAGGCGGCGTCTTCACAACCTCGATACCCTCCAACAACGACGACACCGTGCTTTCCACCCTAGCAGTCTCGTTTGGAGCCGCGGCACCCTCCGGATCGACTTCAGGATCGCCCTCGCTACATGCCAAAACAAACAATAACGCTGCGACGGTCCACAAACCAAGAATTCGAGATGCCTTCATTTCAACTCTGTCATTCGATGCAATCTCCACCGAAAATACGGACACACCGCTTCATTCTGCGCACATAACGAATACGCATAGTACGACATCAAAGTTTGCCCGCCCCTATCGATTTCGCCCAAACACACCGACGCCCCCAATCACCGCCCCCACGCCTCTCACGGCACCGGCAACTCCCGCTCGGGCGCAGTCTCGTCTAGCCACACGCCTCGATATCGCGAAGCACCGTACTGTGGAAACGAAAGTCCGTGCACCCACGGTTGGACGCGCATATCAGAAAGATACTCGTCCATACGGATTGGATACGCCAGCGCCTGATCGATGATGTACCGTTCTATCGCCGCGTATCGCGCAGCACGGTCAACCGCGTCTTGAGTGGAACTGGCCTCCTTGATCATCTCGCCGACGATCGCCAATTCGCGAACTGAGTTGCCATCACCAAAAGGCGCGATGAATTCCCGCAACACCGCGTGCGGGTCTGGGTACTGCAAGGTCGTGAACACCATCTGAATGGCGTTTGATTCGGGATCAATCCAGCCGCCGTCGTAGCCGTCAACTCCTTCGCCAATCGGATTGACGTTCAATCCGAAACGTGAATTCCACTGACCGATCAGACCCTCGACGATATTGCCCGGCCCTGACACGTTGAATTGCACGTGGAAGTCACCTGCTTGACCGCTGTACTTTGATCGGGCGAACTCTTCGTCGGCAAAGTCAGGACGGTACTCGAAATCACCGACAGCGTGTTCGATTTTCGAAATGCTCCTCGGTACGAGATACCCGTCAGTTACCACCGGGTGCCCATACAGCGATTCGCGATCAGTACCGGCCACGATAGCGCGACGAAATGCAACATCGTCGAACGGCGGATGCGCCGGATTGAATATCAGGAACATTAGTTGAGGTGGATCAGTAGCGAGTACGGATTCACCCGGACGGTCTTCGTGCGAGTGCGCTGTGTGATCGTGGCCATCCTCAATCGCAAGACTGGAAAAGTAGTAATCGATCTCCTCCCTGCGGAACGCCTCCGTGTACATCGACCTTGGCGCAACAACTCCGAAATCCTCGTAAAGTCTGGTAACCGGCACTATCCCGTCCAGTTTTGCCCCTTCGCCCCAGTAGTGCTCATTCTTAACCAGCGAGCATCGAGTGGAGAGATGCTCGGGGTCGTAACTCGCAAGCCTGAACGGCCCCGCTCCAACCGGCAGTTCGGCGCGGTTGGACGATCGACCACTGCGAAGCATCGATGAGAACTGGGTCCACCTGTAAGCCCAATCTTCAACATTTTCTCGCTTCAACACCGACGCAATCGGGTCAGCCAGCAGCCACAGGAAGTCAGGTCTTGGAGCCTTTAACCGTACTCGGATCGATGATTCATCTACGACTTCAACACCGATCAGCTCGCCGCCCGAATCCTTAACATCTGCAGCCCCCAAAATCCATCCCAACACATCGTTGGCTCGACTCGTCGCTGTAGATTCTCGCAACGCCCGTTCCCAGCTCCACTTCACATCCGCGGCCGTCAAGGGACTGCCATCACTGAACTTGAGACCTTTTCGCAAATTGAACACGTACGTCACCCCGTCATCATCCAGCAGATAACTCTCTGCCAGTGCCGGCACGATGTCATTGGTGGGATGAGCAATCTCCATCAGGCCTGCGTGTATCTCCGAAACCAAGACGAAATCGGTCGAAGACCGCAATGCGCTTGCATCGTCGATTGCCGGATCTGGAACACCGCAGTCGACAGCGTCCACGAACAAAACATCACCAGTTACGACACGTCTCGGATCCTCGACGGACGAGACGCTTGAACCTTCGGACGCACTTTCGCTCGACTCCGATTGGGCTTCAATCTCTGAGTTCTGAGCCGCTGCGATTGGTTGATAAGCCGAAGAATCGATCCGAACGTTGTAGAACGCAGACCCCCCGTACATCGGAAATTCCAGCCCCTTCACCCACGGTTGCACCTGAAACTCGAAATGGTATTCGTCGATTCGGAGCGGCAGTGCCAGAGCTTGGTCGATGATGTACTGCTCGATCTCGGCGTATTTGAGTGATCGTTTATCTGCATCGTTTTCATCAATGGCATCCCTGATCATGTTCTCAACTTCCAGCAACTCTCCAACTGAGTTGCCTACTCCGAACGGCGCAATAAAAGTCCGCAACACCGCATGTGGATCTGGGGTCTGAGGGGACAGCAAAACCAAACGCATGGGCTCGGAAACAGCGAGATCGTGTTCGGCGTCGCGATCGACAAACAGGATGTCCAACCCAAACTCTTCGTACCACTGATCAAACAACACCGGAAGCACCACCCTCGCCAAACCTTCCGAACCAAATTCAACTTCGAAGCCGTCGTTTGACTGCCCAAATTTGGACTTCGCGAGTTCTATATTTGCCGCGTCTATATCGAAGCCGTAACTCTCGATCTCTACATCCGATTTTGCTACGGAAGGAGGAACTATTCGTAGACCACCTCCACTCGCGTAAACAAATACTTCTTCAATGTTAGAACCTGTCACTAAAGCACGCCTAAATGTCACATCGTCAAATGGCGGGTGCGCAGGATTAAAAATCAGAAACCAGGTACGCGGAACATCTTTAACCGGCAACGATTTTCCCAGTACGTCGGTATTATCGACATCAGAAACTTCGCGGTCTGCAAGTCCTCTCAAATAATAATCGATCAATTGCATGTTGAAATCTGACTCGTCTTTAATTGATACATCTGATGCGTCATACGATTGATAATCTGTGACGGGAATTACCCGTTCCAGGTCCGAAGGCCCCTTCCAATAGTGTTCGTTCCGCGCCAACTGGCAATATATCGCCGGGCCGTCAGTCGTATATTCAGTCAGTTTGAACGGACCCGCACCAACTGGCATCGAAGCCGCGGTAAATGGCTCCTCAGTCTCAATCATGCCGATTTCGTTATCCCATGTGACCGGCCATAGATTCACGTTTTCGGCCTGTAGTACCGATGCCACCGGATCGGCGAGAAGTGACGTGAAATCGTAGCGCGGTTTCTTCAGTTGCACTGCCAGTCGCTTGTCGTCCAATACTTGGATGCCGCTCAACCCACCGTCGGTTGCATTCACAGCCTCCGAACCAGCGATCGAACCGAACAAGTCGTTTGCACGGCCTTTGCCGCCCGCCTTTCGGAAAGCTCGTTCCCAACTCCATTTCACATCCGACGCATTAAGTTCTCGACCGTCGCTGAACTTCAGTCCATCCCTAAGCCGGAACTCGTACGACATGAGGTCATCACTCACCGTGTAATCCTCCGCCAGTTCGAGCTGAAGTTCAGTCCCGTCCGGAGAGTATGAAAGCAACCCCGCATGAATCTCAGGAACAATCGTGAATGAAATCGCGGTTCGAGCGTCGAACCCATGTTCAAATGTAGGATCCGCAGCATCACAACCAGTGTCAGCCTTGACGTAAAGCGCACTATCCAACCGCGGCGCGTCAACTGTTGCAGTTTCCGACTTACCCAGCGATGAAGTAGGAATACTGGTACTTTCGTCTCCGTTGTCATTCAAAATCGAGCAACCGTATAAAACAGAACACAAAATTATCATTACGCACACTAATAATGCGACTGTAGCCAACGAAGATCGCCTCACTAATTGACGCGATTGGTATCTAGTCGTCTCTTCGTATGTGATGTGCTTGACGGGCATTTGAGATTCAGTTAGTGAGCACAAGTTCAATTTTTTCATCTTGACGATTCTAGTACTGTGTGCTAATGTTGCTCCATACTAACAAGGTTCATCTAAGACGTATAGATGACGCTTGATGTTCTAAGGAGCTAAGAATGACTGTATTGAGATTAATGATATTTGGTATCACATTGATGGTCGTCGCAACTGCCGTCATGATCATCGGATCACCGAACAGCACCGCCGATGCTCACTTCACACCCACCACAACCGGGACGAACTTGGAGCAGCTCTGCGAAGAACCCACACTCAACTTGGTATCGGTCGCAGGGCTTTCGTGGGTAAGCGATTCCGAGCTCATGCCTCCACTCCACCACAACAGCTATATGCCTCCGCCGAAATGTTGGAAAGTGAGAACTTCATGCGCGAAGTGGTACACCTACACCGACTGCGATCGAGACGGCAACTGCAAGACTAAGAGGTCCTGCGATAAGTGGAACTATAAGTGGAAGTGCTCACGCTAGTCATAGCGGGGTAGTTTCCAAAACTGTGCACGAAAAACCTTTTCCTCTCCGAAATTCGGCTTTTCGTGCACAGCATCTCTAACAGGCACCGTAACGAGGCTGTCATTCAAGCTGGAATGTCCGGGCAGCGCGGCGGACTAGCAACGACACACCCCCTCAAACATCCAACTCCCGACGTGCCTCCTCGACGCTCATGATCCCCGCACCCACCAGCGTCGCCAACCGATCCGCCCGATCCGACTGCGATTCCTGAACCGCCTCTACATCCGATAGGTTGAACCTCACCGTCAACTCGTTCGGGAACTGCTCGAAGTGCGGTACCAACCGGT
Organism: Dehalococcoidia bacterium; assembly: GCA_965204425.1. GTDB lineage: Bacteria > Chloroflexota > Dehalococcoidia > Lucifugimonadales > Lucifugimonadaceae > Bin127. Next base: position 196,566 of record OZ241990.1, on the reverse strand, counting down.
GGTTGATGCCATTCTCCAGCATCTTCAGCTCGGGGATGATCGTGTTCCGCCACAGGAACTGCTCCATCGTCCGAACGTTCGCCAGCGTCGCATCCTCGAACTCGCTCAGGAACACCTTGGGCACGCCGAACGCCCGCGACACCTCCTCGACCGACCACCGCAATCCGGCGATGAACTCCATCTCCGAATGGTTCGAGCCCAGACGCTTCATGTCGACTCCACCGCTCAGAACCGTCGGCGTGTGCGCCTGATCCGGGTCCACCAACCGCGTCTCCCACATATTGAGCAACTGGTCGATCTGCTCCTGACCCGTGGTCAGGTCGGTCGTGATCACAACGTCGGTCGGTATCGCCGAGTGGACGAAGAAGCGCCGGTTGAACTGCAACGCCTCGGTGCCCATCTCCACCGCCGCTCGCGCCGGCACCATCGACGAAAAACCCGCGAGCGCCTGGAACGGATTGAAACGCCGGAACCACAGCATCTCCTCCGGAAGATACGCCACCCGACTGTCAACCGTCTCGTGGATGAAACCACGCACCGTACGGTCGCTCTCGTCCGAAACAACATGCACCTCGTCCGGCTTCAGCGGCCACATCTCATACGGAATCCCGTCGGCATCACACACCATCACCACATACGCCCGACCCCACAACGCCAACCTACTCTCAATCGCGCGCAAGAGCTGACCTCCATCCCAAACGTCGTTCGGACGGTCCAACAACCGCTGCAACGGGTGATCCGGTCCCGCGATCTCCATCTCCGATCCCGAACTCTGCCTTCGCCAAACCTCCAACGGAGGCCGACTGACCGCCTCCGCCAAGACTCTCACCGCCGAATGGACCGCCGTCGAACGACCGTAATACTCTCCATGCCCAGACGCCGACCAGACGAAATCGTCTTCACCAGTCATCGGCAAGCCGATCCGGTCCACCAACTGACGCATCGACAACGCGCGCTGCTCAACACCCGGCAACTCGCCAGACACGCCTCCTCTCCCGAACGGCATCGCGACAACGCGACCAATTTGCTTCAGCATGCTTTTACCTTCCTTTGCTTTTTCTTTCAATTTGATTTCCGACGCGACCTATCCTTCTCTTCGGGATAGGACGCTCTGGAATCCCCTCTCCCGCTCGGCGGGAGAGGGTTAGAGCCTGCCCCGGACTTGATCCGGGGGTGAGGGTTCACACCCCCGCGACCGTGCTGAGCGCAAAGCCCACGATCGCCAGCACCTCCCCGCCGACCAACACCATCAGCCAGCGGATATTGATCTCGATCCCGCGCAATCGCTGATCGTGATCCTGCTCAACCGTCTTCCGAAGCCGCTTAACCTGCTCCAGAAGATCGGCATCATCTTTCGAACTCTTCTTCTCTACCGAAGACCGCCCCGATTTCGCCGGCCGCTTCCGACCAGTCAACTCATCAAGGTCAATCCCCAGCAATACTTCTCGTGGATCCAATCCTTAACTACCTCCATTAATCCATTCCCTCTCTCAATGGAAGAGGGCCCTCATATCAACAACCTCCGATACGGCGCCAACAACCGCGCAACATCGCCCGATGCGTTGTAGACACCATCACGAAGTCCCGCTGCCACGTTGTCCGTCCGCTCGATCCCATCCCGTCGTCGCCATCGATCGACCGCGATCAACAGCGTCGCTTCTACGACCTCCGCCGGGTAAACGAGTCGCTTAACCAGCGAAGCGTCCTGATGCACCGCCGACAGCGTGCCGTTCAGCCCACGTTCGATCGTCAGAACCGACGCCGCAACCTGCCGCACAAACATCTGCTCGTGATCGATCAGCACTGTATGACCCGCCTGAACATTCCGCGCGTCGTCCATCTGAATCGATCGAGACGCCGCAGTGATCGCCGAGACCGAATTGCTCACGTAGCCGAACACCGACACGAAGTGCGACCTGTAGCCCCACCGACCGCTGATCTGAACCGTAGCTCGACCCTTCGGAAAGAACCGCATACCCCGTCGGGCCCTCGCCCGCAACGAGTAGTACGGCACGCCGTGACGAGACTGCGGATCAGTGTCGAGCGGATACAACACGTAGTCCTTACGCTCCCTCGTCCGCTCGTAAACGCCGTCGGCATCCCAGTCCTCAACTACCTGCGTAACCTCGATCAGGTCGTCAACGGTCACACCGCAACGATCACGAACATCGAACCGCTTCGACGCCGTGCTCACGTAGAAGTTCCGATTGCAATGACCTTCCACAATCCGACTAGCCACATCCAGCAGATGCCACAACGTCGCATCCCGAGTCGTATCCGTAATTCCAAGCCGACGTTTCAAATCCGCCGGCGTCGCATAGACATTCGACACTCCAACCGGAGCCGCCAAATCCGTCATCTTTCATTTCCTTTCTTGGTCACCCTCACCCTGACCCTCTCCCATCAAAGGAGAGGGATCGAAAGCTGGCTCGAACCATGCGGATCAGAACCGCAGTTGGTTGAAGAGACAGCCGGATCCCCTCTCCCCTCGTGGGAGAGGGCTAGAGCCTGCCCCGGACTTGATCCGGGGGTGAGGGCATCCCCCGGCAGGGGCGGGTTTCAAACCCGCCCCATCATCCATCAGTGGCTGATGTTGTAAGCCAGTGCCGTGTGCGTCGCGCTCGAACGCGTGCCCGTCCGCTCCGCGAACGCCAGCCTCATGCTCACAACCATCACGTTCTGACGCTTCTGGATGTCACGCTCCGTCTCGATCATCAGATTCCGCCGGAAACCCAGACGCCACTGACTCGTATTCACCGCCAATAAACGCCCGCGGTCGTCGTCGTTGCCACCATTCGTGACCTTGCCATCCGAATCCGCCAGCCGAAGTTGACTGCTAACGACCAACGGATGACCGTAAACCGTCGCCAGCTGACCAGTCAGAATCGTCGCGTTCGGACCCAGCTTGTCCACCGTCTCGACAGTCGACAGGCCCAAACTGCTGATGAACGTCGCAACATCCGTCACGAACACCGTGTCCGTCGCGTTCACGCCATACTTGCCCAGCTTCTTCAGCAGACTCAGATAGCCCGCTGCCGTCACTGCGCCTCCGATTGAACTAGACTGCGCAGCGTTGTCGACCAGAGGTAGATGCACCAACCCGTCGAAGCCGACCAGAAAGTGCGCACTGCCAGCCGTCGTCGCCGAGATCGTCGCACCATCTGCATTGATGTTGTTCGTCGTCGTCTTGTCGGCGTTCAGCAAGACATCGTCGATCACCTCCGCCGCGTTCCGAACCAGCGTCCGGCGAACCTCCGGCAGCACCGCGAATACCGAATCCTCGTCAAGCGTCAACGACCACGGAACCTCCGCCGCCAGCTCATACGCCGTCAGCGTCTGCTTCGCCGTCTTCGTGGTGCTCTCCGTCACCGCCGTGTTCTCCGTCGCCGGATACCAGTTCACGTCGCCAAGCTGCAACGGCACATCGAACGGATTCGTCGGCATGTCGATCCGATTGAACAGACCCGCGATGCGCGTCTCCTGATGCACGTCGTCCCAAAGCCGCGACGCCATCCCGGTCGGTACGATCTCGTCGCCCGTGCCAGCCGTGATGCTGTCCATCGCAGCCTTGATCCGCACATCCCACTCGCGCACCGACTCGCTACCGAGCCGCGACTCCACTGCGCGCTGCATACTCCGCAAGATCGCCAGATCCAACACGTCGCAACCCGCATACGGGCCCATCTTCACGACCCGCTCGCCGAGCTCATCCGACACGCCGTTCATCACCGACGTCCGGCGGTGCTCCTGCTGCTCCTTCGTAAGCGCCTCGATCGCCTGCCGAAGCCGCACACGCTCCTCGTGCACCGGCTCGACACGCTCCCTCACGAACGCCGAAACATCCGCAAGTTCCTTCCTCAGCAACTCTGTCTCTTGTGTACTCTCAGGCATCTTAGCCTTCTCCTTTTGTTTCGTTTGTTCAATGTGCAACGCCCCTTCCGCATCCTTCATCCCTTCCCCCTGGGGGAAGCACCGAAGGCGATTGGGTTAGAGCGAAGCGAACGCAGGGGGTGTCTGCCGCAACATCGCAGCAACACACCCCCAAACAACATCACCCACTTCCCAGCTCATCCCACAAATCCGCGCAATCCGCGGTTCAAAAACCCTCCTCAATCCACCAACAACCCAGCGGCCGCAACCAATCTCCGCACTCCCGCACGAAGCTGCAAAATGTCCTCATCACACTCCTCTTCCTCCATTGCTGTAGGGGCCGGCATCAAACCCGTCCCGTCCCTTTCGCTCCACTCTTCCCTTCCCCCTCCGGGGGATGCCTCCTCGTTCTCCGACCGCACCCTCGCCAACGCCCCCGAATGCATCGGCACCGGAACCGCGCTGATCTCCAGCAACTCCTGCCGACGATACAGATACCCCCGCCGACCATTCGACGCCGTCCTAATCTCCGTCTCCAAAGGCAAAAACCCTACCGAAACCGCACGCATGAAACCACGCGTGTAAAGCTCCGAAATCTCTTTCGCAAACGACGTCGGAGCAAACTCCACAACCGCGTTCAGCGATCCGCCAGCAACCCAGATCTCCCGCGCCACACCGATCGGCGGACGCGTCCGGTCATGCGCCCAAAGAAAAACCGGATTCCTCCGAAATCCCTCCAACTCCCAGCCATTCGCATCGATCACATCACCCTTCCGATCCTCCGTCGCCAAAGCCGCCCGCATCAACAGCCGACGCACCGTACCGTCCTCTCCAGCTAACTCATTCCCTCTCCCCTGATCGCTCTCGGTTTCCCCCGCTCGCGGGGGAAATGTCTGGAGCCTGCCCCGTACTCTGATACGGGGGACAAAGAAGGCCGACGACGAGGGGGAACCATCATCACCATCAACCTCCTCAACCACCGCACCAAGCCACTTGACGACCACCTCGCCATCCGTCTCAGATCGAGACGCGACCGCCGCGTCCCGACCTACAAAATTCTTCTCCAGCTCTTCAACTCTCTCAGTCCGCACCGATACCTCCTAAATCTCAACGCCGACGTATATTCGACGCACCTAATACATCTGTTCTCCCTCAAATATTGCCACACACATACCATAATCGCAACCCCAATTCGAAGAATTTTCCAACAAATTTCTCAACCCACAAAATCACCCGATCACCCCTTTCCCTCACAGGGGGAGAGATTCAGAGGGGTTCAGCGTGAGGCTGCCAGTCTTCCCCCCTCCCTCGATGGGAGAGGGTCAGGGTGAGGGTGAACGGTTTCCCCCGCTCGCGGGGGAAATGTCCGAAGGACAAAGCGGGCACACGAATAACAATGCGGTATGCACATCCACCTGGACCACCTCATTCCCCCCAAACAACCAACACCAAAATCCCAATAATCCCCACAATCCCATAAATCCCAGTTCAGACATTACGCTAAAATCCCATTACGGATTCACCCAACAAATCCCACGGATACTCCCCACATGAAGATCACCGGTTTCGACATCACCCCGCTAAAACTCGGCAGAGCAATCCTCCAGGTCCGCACCGACAAAGACATCACCGGATACGCCGAAGTCTCCCGTCGCTCCGACGCATTCCAAGCCTACCTCGATTCCACCGTCAAACCACTCCTCATCGGCCAAGACCCCCGCAAGATCGACCGCCACTGGGAAACCCTCTACCTCGGCGACGAAGAGCGCATCACCAAACTCCCACCGCACGTCGTCGGAGCCGTCGACATCGCACTCTGGGACATCCTCGGCAAAGACGCCGGAATGCCCTGCCACACCCTCATGGGCGGCGCCGCCCGACTCGAAATCCCCCTCTACTGGAGCGTCGGGCTCGGCTGGATCAAAACCCCAGATCAGATGCTCGACGACGTCATGGACGGTTGGGAACAGGGCTACAAAGCCTACAAGATCCGCATGGACTGGCGATCATACCGCCAAGACTCCGACCCGGCAAAAGACCTCGCGATGTTCAAGCTCGTCCGAGACTTCCTACCCAACGACATCTACCTCGGATTCGACGCCAACAACGGATACTCCGTCCCCACCGCCATCCAGCAGGGACGCGCATTCGAAGACTACGGACGCATCGACCACTTCGAAGAGCCGCTTCCGCAGTACGACCTGCCCGGACTCCGCCAAGTCGCCGACGCCCTAGACGTCGCCATCTCCACCGGCGAACAGGACTGGGACCGCTGGCGCTTCCGAGACGTCATCCAACTCGGCAACCCCGACATCCTCCAACCCGACATCCTCGGCGCATCCGGCCCCTCCGAGATCCTCAAGATCTACACCCTAGCCACAACCCACAACAAACCCATAATGCCGCACTCCCCCAGCGCCGGCATCAACTCCATCGCATCCATCCACTGCTACTCCACCATCAAGAACGCCATCCGCCCCCACGAGTTCTCCATCGAGTTCGCACCCCCGCTCGAAAACATCGCTGAACTCTACGGCGAACACGTAATCCCCCACAACGGCACCATCACCCTAACCGACAAACCAGGCCTAGGCATCGACATCTCCGAAACCGCCCTAGCCAAATTCGCCGAATAGTCGTTCATCCCCTCTCCCTCCAGTCCAAGCCTCCCCCTTCTAGGGGGAGATTCAGAGGGGGTCCAAGGTGAGGGTGATCGGGCGGGGAAGACGCGGGGTTTCCCCACTCCTGGGAGAAATGTCCGGAGCCTGCCCCGTACTCCGATACGGGGGACAAAGGGGGCTCGACGAACCCCTCTGACCCCGAACCGCCGATCCCGCCAATCGCATCGACCAGCTACGACGCGCCGTTCAATTCCACAAGCGATCAACAACCACTACGACCGCTGTCCCCATCCCCACGAGCAAGGCCATCAGCCCGCTCAATCTCACAAAAAGCCGGTTTTCGAGATCGGCCAGATCGGCCTTAGTTGCGAAATGCCGGAGCTCGGTCCGAAACTCGGTTTCGAGTGCAGTTAATCTGTCATCAACAGAGTGGCTCACCATAAATTGCCTCACGTACGTTGCTTAAAACTTCTGATACCGCCCATCATACACGGCTGATCCGACCCCATCACACCCGTTTGTCACTCTCCGCCCAATACCCAAACCACCACCACCTCATCCCAGCCCATCACTCAAATCCGCGTAATCCGCGGTTCAGAAACTCTCACCTCATCCCCGCCACATACCCAACACCCGGGATGATGTCCGGCAACGCCACGCGATCACCATTCCGCTCCTGCCAACCCCGAATCCGACGCACCAGATCCAACGCGATCTCCCCATGCTGCTCGTCGTAGAAAAGGTTGGTGGTCTCATACGGATCATCGTTCAAGTTGTAAAGCTCGCAAAAATCCCCAACCGCAAGGTTCAGCTTCCAACCCTCAGACGTAATAATGACGCGGTGCGGAATGTCGCGCTGTAGCTCAAGCGGAGACATCGGAAGCGTCAAACCGTCGAGCCCGCGCCCATGCCAAGCGATCATCACATCGTTGCCCTCAAGCGTGGAATCTCCTGCGATAACATCCGCCTTGCTCTCACCTTGGCACATCGCCGGAACCTCAAACCCCATCAGATCAAGCAGCGTCGGCACCGTATCGATGTGCGAGTATCGACCAGGTATACGCCGACCTTCCAGCCACGGCACCCGGATCAGCATCGGAACCTTGACCGTGTCCTCGTACATAACCATCTTGTGCAGGATGTAGTGGTCGCCAAGCTGATCGCCATGCTCACTGGTAAACACGACGATCGTATTCTCAGCGAGACCCAGTTCATCCAGCTTGTTCAGAATCGTCTCAATGGCGCGGTCTAATAGAGTAACCAGCCCCGCATATCGGGCCTGAATCTGATGCAGGTCCGCCTCTTCCTCGCCGGGTTCCGACACTAATTCGCCCCGAAGCTCTCTGGCGGCGGTGGGCGCGGCCCAATCCTCGCCGGTCTTATACAGCTTCGCCATCAGCTGGTGCATCAGCGACGCGGTATCCGGCGGATCCTCCATAAACACCGGCGACTGCGGGATAGTGTCCGGATCGTAGTAGTCGTTCAACGGCCCGGTATACGGAAAGTGCGGCTCGAGGAAGTTGACATACAGGGCGAACGGGTTGTCCTGATTACGCTCTAGGAACTTGCTAACCTCCCGCCCCAGATACGAAGCCTTCGTGTGCTCCTCCGGCAAATCATGCGCGAAAGGACGACTGAAAACCCGCAGACCACCGACTTCAGTGTTCGGTTCATATCCCTGAGAGATCAGATAGTGATGGTACGGACTGAACTCGTTCTCAATCTCCGGATTGTCACTCCAAACCCGGTACAGATCCTCGATCGGATGCCACTCGTCGAAGCCCCGACGCTTGCCGATCTCATCTCCCAAGTGCCACTTGCCAAAATACGCCTTGTGGTAATCGTCCGGCAGATGATCGACGATCGTGTCGACCTCATCCGGCAGCGGCACATTGTTCTTGTACGCCCCATTCGTATGCGGCCAAGTCCCCGTCATAATCGTCGACCGAGACGGCGTACAAATCGGCGACGAAACATAGCAGTTCTCAACCACCGAACCACTCTCAGCAAGACCATCCATCCCCGGCGTCTCGATCCACTCATTCCCATACGCCGCCATCGTGTCAGCGCGCTGCTGATCAGAGAAGATAAAGAGGAGGTTCGGTCGACTGGGTCGGTCTGGCATGTTCGTCACCTGTTCAAGTTAACCGCGCGATAACGCACCTCGTTTCGATGACCGAGGCTCAACGCTCGTTGCGCGGCATCCCTTAGCAGTCTACTGCCCGTTTTTCAGCGATGCCAGCAAGTGGTCCAGCCGCTCCTCCCTGTCCGGCGGTGGAGAACCAAAATCAAACCTCTCAAGCAGCTCCACGAGCGGGTTCACCAAATGGTTTTCCACCGGATCGGTCTTCACCTTCAGGTAGACCCCGTCGGAGTTGTAGTAGGCGGCGAGCCGCGGATTTGCCGACTTAGTGTTGACTACGAAGTTGCAACCGTTGGAGGCCGTCGTCCAGTATGTCGGGTCGCACTTGCTGACTTCCCACTTGAGACGCCCACTCTTCGTCTCCTCAATCAGCCGATCGATAAGCGCATTGATCTTCGGGTTATGGATTTCACGCATAGATCCGTTTCCTCTAAACCTTTTTAAGAGATACGAACGAAAGCGCGAGAGTTCTTCATCAGAGAGATGAAACAACGGCAACCCGCCGATGTGTCAAGGATCGGACAAAGGTTCACGCGTCCATTCGTCCTTAGCCAACGGAACAAACCGGTATCAAGTCGACCTCATCCCATCAACAAAACATCTCCACAACCTCAATCCCTCCCCTTCCTGCGTAGCAAAAGGGGGACGCGTCGAGCGAAGCTAGACGCAGGGGTTCATTCCGTCGCTATTGAACCCCGTATCGATCTTGAATCGAACACGTTACAAATTAAATAGAAACGCTACGTCCAACTACCGTTGACGACGGTAAGTCGTAAACATGATCCGAACCGATCCTGGCGGTATAAGTAATCGGGTTTCGACAACGTTTCTTCAGATCAGCGAGGGACTGTGATGCACTGATACCAACTGCATACTCCCCGCTCCGACCGTCGATCTTAACGATGTAGCCCTCATAGTCCTTCATGAGTTCGTGCCGCAACTTGCGGTCATAAAGCTCTTTGGCACGCTTAACGTAACGTTGTTGATCTTGCTGCGTAGTCATCCCTTGATATTCCGACGGTTCCTCATAAGTTGAATACGGAATTGAATTGAACTCAGTTTATCACCGTGAGATACGGTTCCAGATGCGGGCGTCCGAATGACGGGATTTTAGCTAAAAACCGACCGCAGATCCGCCGCCAAATGCACCGGCGAATCCGCATACCGATAACACCGCGTTATCCGGTTCTGCGAAGTGTGGTAAACCGGCGGATCAGCACTCGTGCACTCATCCATACGAAGCGGACACCGGTCGTAGAAGTTGCAACCCGTCAGCGGAATCTCATCCTCATCCCGCGCCTCCTGCTCCCGCCCCCACTGCGTCTCCGGATCAGGCTGCGGAATCGACGAAACCAATAACTGCGTATAAGGATGCGTCGGATCGTTAATGACAGATTCCACGCTCCCAGCCTCGGCAACACGCCCCTTATAAAGGACGATGATGTTCTCAGCGATCTGGTAAGCCGTCGTGAGGTCGTGCGTGATGTAAAGAATCGAGATTCCAAGGTCGCGGTTCATCGAACGCAGCGTCTCGAGGATGGTGGCTCGAAGCGAGGCATCGACCATCGAGACAGGCTCGTCGGCGACGATGATCTTGGGTTTGAGCATCACGGCACGCGCAACCATGACGCGCTGTCGCTGCCCCCCGCTGAGCTGATGCGGATGGCGTCCGAGCGTCTCTTCGGGACGCAGCCCGACGGTGCGAAGCGCATCCACTACGATGTCGTCGGCTTCGGATCTGGACGATGCGAGGTTGTAGCGTCGGATCGGTGTCCGCAGCACGTGGTCGACCTTGTAGAAGGGGTTGTACGACTCGAAGGGATCTTGGAAGATGACTTGAACTTCGCGCCTGAACTGCGCATGTTCCGCGCGACTCATGTCAGCGACGTTCTTTCCGCGGTATACGACCTCGCCCGAGGACGGTTCGACGAGCCCGAGGACGGTGCGGGCAAGCGTGGTCTTCCCACTTCCGCTCTCCCCTGCTATCGCAGTGATCGTAGGGGGCGACTCGGGGACGGTAAAGGTCACGGTGTCTAGAGCACGCGTGTAGTGCTTTCGGAAAGTGCCGGATACGAAGGTCTTGCTAACGGCCTCTGCTCGTAGCAGCGGTTCCGTTCCGTTCGTGGAGGTCGCCTGATCGGCGGTAGCCATCGTAGTCATGCGACTACCTCCGCCGCATCTTCATCCCCGTAGAGATGACACGCTGCAAACCGGTTTTCATCCAGCTCACGGGTCACCGGAATGTCTTGCATGCAGACTTCCATCGCCTCGGGACACCGAGTGTGAAATACGCAGCCGGGCGGCGGACGAAGCAGCGACGGTGGCAACCCAGGTATGCCGACCAGTTCCCGCTTGCTACGGGTATCGGGAAGGCTGGAGATAAGAAGCCGAGTGTAGGGGTGCCTCGGATTGTTGAAGATGCTCGCTACCGGCCCGATCTCGGCGATCTTTCCGCCGTACATGATCCCGATGCGGGAGGCGAACTGCGCCATCAATCCCATGTCATGCCCGATCATGATCGCCGCAGCACCGATCCGCTCCTGCACATCTCGCAAAGTCTGCACCACCTGCTTCTGCACCACAACATCTAGCGCCGATGTCGGCTCATCGGCAACGATGACCGACGGGTTCATTGAGATAGCAATGGCAATCGAGACGCGCTGCTTCATACCGCCGCTGAGTTCATGGGGGAAGCGGCTGGCGACGTCCGGATGGAGCCCGACGCTGGAAAGAAGCTCGGCAACACGCCCGTTGAACTCGCCGCTGCTCATACTCACGTTATGGTCTTTCAAACCATCTATGACCTGATCGCGGATGCGCATCACCGGGTTAAGCGAGTTCAGCGCGCCTTGCGGAACCATCGCAATCTCGGAAAGTCGTCGCAACCTAACCTGTTCCTCGTTGTCGTCGAGAAGATTGGAACCGTTCAGAATGATGCTGCCGCCCTCGATACGCGCGGGTTCCTTATGCGCCATCATCAGCGCGAGAGCAATGGTCGATTTGCCGGAACCAGATTCGCCGACGAGTCCGAGGCGTTCGCCACGATGGAGTTCGAAGGAGACGCCGTCGACCGCCTTAACCGGCCCGCGGCGGGTGTGGTAGTAGACCTTTAGATCCTTAACTACAAGCGGAGTTTCACTTGCGACGGCAGTCGTCATACCGATGTTCTCAGCCTCGGATTCGCTATCTGATCAAGCCCAGCAGTGACCATGAACAGCCCGACCACGAAGATGGCGATCACCACGATCGGCGGTCCGAACCACCACCACATCCCTTGCGGAACCGCGCCGAACCGGATAAACCAGAATGCCATCAATCCGAGGTTCGGTTCGTTCTGCGGCCCCAGTCCCAGAGCGGATAGACCGATGGACAAGAGGATGGCGCCGGCAACAGCGCCCACGAACGCGGCGGCGATGAATGGCGCGAGGTTCGGTACGAGTTCCGTCAGGACAATCTCCATGTCGCCCTGCCCGTTGAATTTGGATACCTCGACGTAGGCCCGGTTCTTCAGGGTTAGGACTTGCGCGCGGACAACGCGCGCCGTGCCCATCCACGAGATGACTCCGATGAGGATTCCGAGCTGTTCGACTGTCAGTTGATCGAGGTATGCGCTGACGGTGATAAGGAGAATCAGGCCCGGAATAGTAATAAGCGCGTCGCTCAGAACCACGACCACGGCATCGATATAGCCCCCGAAGTACCCCGCCATGAAACCTAACAGCGTGCCGATGCCGATACCGATGACGCCCGCGATGAGTCCCATCCACAACGTCCCCATAGTGCCGTATGCGACGTAAGCGAAGATGTCGATGGCAAACTGGTCTGAGCCGAACCAGAACTCGAACGAAGGGCGGAGTCGCGGAGCGGCTTTCAGCTTCACCTCGCCGCTAGCAGTCTCCTTTTCAGCCTGCGCATAACCGACTTCGGTTCGTTCCTCGTCAATGAACGTCGAGCCTAAGACTGCGAAGAGCACGATGAAGAGGATCAGCGCCAACCCGCCGAAGAGCAGCTTGTTCCGGTTCACGGTGTACGCGATTCGAGAACCGAGGGTCTCGGTTTCGAAGATCGTTTCGTCGTAACCGCTCTGGACCTGCGGATCGAGAGGTGTTGTTGCGTCGTTGGCCATCGCGATTATGCGGCCCGGTACCTGATTCGTGGATCAACCAATGGATAGATCATGTCGACGATGAACAGCATCAAGCCGACGGCGAATATGACGTACATCAGAACGCCTTGGATCAGGAAGTAGTCGTTACTGGTGATGGCGGTATACAAAAGGTTTCCGATGCCGGGATACGCGAACAAGACTTCCACAAGGACCGACCCCGATACGACGAAGCCGAGATTGATGGCGAGTCCCGTAACCTGCGGCAGCAACGCGTTACGAACCGCGTAACGCAGGAAGATGCGACGCTCTTTCAGGCCTTTAAACTCCGCCAGCTTGATGAAGTCGTCGCCCATCGTGGTGACCATCATTCCCCTCATGCCGAGGCCCCAGAAGCCGATGCTCGAAAGGATGATGGCTGTCGCCGGAAGGATCGCATGTTCGATGATGTCGACGATCGAGGCGATAGTGAACGACGGCGGAATCGCGAAATCGTACGCGCCACCACCGGGCAACAGTGGCCACCAGACGGTAAAGACCCACATCATTAACAGCCCTAATAAATAGAACGGCACGGCTGTGACGATCAGTAATAACGGCACGACGAAGGAGATCGCCAGCGGTGTGCGCGTCCAACCAAGCCACGCGCCGAAGAACGATCCGATGACCGCCGCCAACACCGTCGTCACACCGACGAGTCCGATGGTCCACGGCATAGACTGCCTGATTTCCTCGGTGACATTCGCCGGGAAATACGCGATCGACTGTCCGAAATCTAGCCTCGACAGTGCGACCCAATAGTTCACGAACTGGAGCCAGAGCGGGTTGTCGAGACCGAACCGCTTCTCGTAGAGCTCAATCATCTCCTCCACGTTAGCGATGTTCACGCCCCCAGCCTGTTGCAGCAGCTGGTTCATTCGCTCTTCGACGGGATTGGTCGGACGCAGCCGCGGCACAGCGAAATTCAACGTGCCAGCCACGAAGATGATCAGCAGGAACATGCCCAACCGTCTGAGGACATAGTCGATCGTCATGCGACAGTTGTCTTCTCTGGCATATCTACTCGGCTAAACAAAGCGCGCTGAAGCACCACATTGCGTACTGATCAATCGTCAAGAAATGTTACATGAACACATCTTCGCTTTCCATTGCGGGAGTTGCTCACGTGCCTTGCGTGTGAGATTGACTCGGTTTGCGAATTGATTTAGATTTGATCAGGTTCGCGCGGGTTAAGCCGCGCAGTAGTTACGCGCTTGTCGCAACGGGATTCGTTGCCGTCGAAATTCGCAAAAATCGAGCGCGAGGCACAGAAAAACTAGATAAGCAGATCTAGGAGCAATAGTCAATGCAAAAGGTACGCAATATGCGCTCCGCCTTGTGGCTGATGGTAATGGGTGCGCTCATTGCCTCGGTCGTCACCGCTGTGGCGTGTGCAGGCGAGACGGTCGTTGAGACTGTCGTGGTCGAGAGAGAAGTCGTCCGCGAAGTCGAAGTCCCCGTCGAGATCGAGAAAGAGGTCGTCGTAGAGGTCGAAAAGGAAGTCGTCGTAGAGGTCGAGAAAGAGGTCAAAGTCGAGGTCGAGGTGGAAGTCACCGCGACTCCCGCACCGCGCGGCCCCATCGGTCGAGAAGACACCTTCGTCATCACCGGCTTCGGCCCCGGCGCAACCGAGTGGCGCGACCCCGACAACATGAACCCCTACTCGCTGGGTGGTCTCGGTCGAGTCCGCGGCATCCTCAACAAGACGATCTACGAGTTCCTATACCTCTACAACCACAACGAGGGTGAAGTCATCCCGTGGCTCGCCGAGAGCAGCAAGGTCGATGACGACTTCATGGGCGTCAGCGTCACCCTGCGCGACGGCATCGAGTGGTCCGACGGAATGCCCTTCACAAGCGAGGACGTCAAGTTCACCATCGAGTTGCTGCAAGCAAACCCTGACATGGTCTTCGCTGGCGACATCCAAGAATGGGTCAAGGACGTCGAGATCGTCGACGACCGCAACTTCCGGATCAACTACAACAAGCCGAACGCTCGCTTCTTCTACTTCTACTTCCAGGAGAACTCCGAGATTCACCTCCCGATCCTCCCGAAGCACATCTGGGAAGGTCAGGACCCGCTTGAGTTCCCGAACTTCGACCTCGACAAGGGTTGGCCAGTCGGAACCGGACCGTTCGTGGCGACACGAGCCGACGGTCAAGGTCAGATCTTCGACCGCAACGACAACTGGTGGGCCGCGAAGGTCGGCTTCAAAGAGCTGCCCGAGCCTCTCCGAGTTGCCTACATCCCGCCGGGATCTGCCGACACCATGACCGCACGCATGATCAACAACGAGTTCGACACCGGCTCGATCATGCAGCCGGGTGTCTTCGTTACGGCGCACAACCGCAACAAGAACATCATCTCTTGGGACACCGACGGCCCGTCATACGGTGCTGCTGACGCCTGCATGTACACGCTCGGCGTCAACACCCAGTACGGACCGATGTCTGATGTCAACGCCCGACGCGCAGTCCAAGCCGCGATCGACCGCGAAGAGCTGGTCACCCTCGCTTACGAGGACTCCACCGTCACGCGTTCCGTTCCTTACTCCACCTACGGTGGTTTGAAGGCGTACGAAGACGCGCAGGCCGACATCATCGCCAAGTACAACTGGGAAGGCCAAGGTCAAGCCGAGGTCGAATCGAACATGGCTGAGGCCGGCTACTCGATGGGCGGCAGCGGCTACTGGGAGAAGGACGGCGAAGCGCTCGCCATGGATCTCCACGTTCCCGGCTGGCTCCGACCGATGGGTCCCGTTGTCGAGAAGCAGCTGCAAGACGCCGGTTTCGACGTAACCTTCGTGCTGCACGACCCCGACACGGCTCCGCTCTGGGCCGAGGTCCGGACTGGTCTCGCCGACATGTGGATCCTGGTTCACTGCGGTAGCTCACGCGAGCCGCACGGCACGATGCAGCACTACCACAGCCGGTACAACTCGCCGACGCTGGGTGAACAGAACTCCTACATCTGGGCGAACAGCCAGTACAACAACCCCGACTTCGACGCCATCATCGACAAGATGGATTCCGTGCTTCCCTCTACGGAAGACCCGGTCTACATGGACCTCGCCAACCAAGCGTTGGACATCTTCCTCGACGACGTGATCGAAATCACGCTGGCCGAGGAGCGGCACGTTGTCACGTTCAACAACACCTACTGGCGCGGCTTCGCGACGAACTCTAACCCGTACGTCGCACCGTACAGCCTGTGGGCGGGCTTCCTCCTCGAGATCCTGAACGTCTCGAAGGCGCAGTAAAAAAACCACCCCAAATCCCCTCTCCCTCGATGGGAGAGGGCAAGGGTGAGGGTGACCAAACCTGCGCCGGGTTTCCCCGCGCAGGCTTCCCGTCATTCCCGCGCAGGCCGGAACCCAGAGGGGAAGAGGGAATGACGACGAAACATCGAGGGCGTTATCTTGTTGGATAACGCCCTCGATTCGCCTTCAGGATTCCGAACTACCATCGCCGTGCTTTTGAATGATGGACCATGATCTACGGCTAGTAGAGGATCGCTTGCAATCTCCACTTCCTGCACACACGATGCACATTAGCCAACACCCCATCCCAACGCCAACACGCCGTCCCAACACCAACCTGTCATTCCGAGCGAAGCGAGGAATCTCCCGCTTCGAACTAGCCCCTCGTCTCAAGATTCTTCCTTCCACTCCGCTCCCTTCAGAATGACACGGCAGAGTAGCCTGTCAGGGAATAATCAAAAAATGCGATGCGAGAATGATGTTGAGGATGCGGACACCCCGTTCTTAAGGAAAGATTCCAGACAGATGCCATGAGTGATCAAATACTCGTAAACCGTTCAGACTCGATCGCCACCATCACCTTCAACCGCCCCGATCAACGCAACGCAATCTCCTACGAGATGTGGCTAAACCTGGGCGAGATTCTGACGGGCTTGGAAACCGATACCGAAGTCCGTTGCGTCATCTTCCGCGGCGCAGGAGGCGAAGCATTCTCCGCCGGTGCCGACATCAAAGACTTCGACGAACATCGCTACGACTCGACATCAGCCGCAAACTACGCCCAAGCCTTCGAAGCAGCCCTGGACCTCACTGAGAAGTTGCGCTGCCCAACCATCTCCGCAATCCAAGGCTTCTGCGTCGGCGGCGGCTTGGAACTCGCCGCCGCAACCGATATCAGGATCGCCACCAAAAATTCCAAATTCGGTGTCCCAGTCAACCGCCTCGGCTTAACCGCAGGCTGGGACGAATTACGACGAATGATCGCAGTAGCCGGAGTCCCAGCCGTCAAATACCTCCTCCTCTCCGGTCGAATCATCGACACCCACGACGCCATGCGTTTCGGCCTAGTAACGGCAGTAGTCGAAGACGATGAGCTGACCGACACCGTCGAAAAACTAGCCCGACAGATCGCCAACGGCGCCCCCCTCTCGGCGCGCGATCACAAAATTATGATCCGCCAGCTGTCGATCGAACCCGACACAGAAACTCTCAGCGAAGAAGAGTTCAACCTCCAATTCCGAGTCTTCGACTCCGCCGACTTCCGCGAAGGCGTAGAAGCCTTCAAATCAAAACGTCGCCCCGTCTTCCGCGGAAAATGATGGGGCCCGCGAAGCGAAATAGCCGAAGGCATCGATCCGTTAAGATGGGTCTCATATAGCCACCTTGTTCAACTACTAGTCAGGAGGAGAGCCATGGTTAGAACCTCCGAGCAACTTGAAGAGACTTCCCGCCGCGCATTGAATTTCTACCATGAACGAATCAAACCTGCTTTGACTGAAAATGATGAAGGACGCTTCATCGCTATCGACGCCAACACAGGGGAATATGAGATCGGTGACGACGAATGGATTGGCGAGGGTCTCAAAGAACGCTCACCTAGCGCCGACATCTTTGTGTTGGTGCATCCCAGAGTTTGGGTCCACACCATTGGCGGTGGAGCTTCTGAGGGGACAACTTATTGAAGATCGGTACTGTGGAGTCCGTGGGCGGGGTGCTTTATCCAAAAGTAAGTTTCGACGCATTTGATCTCGAAGGCGAATCGCATGCTTACATTGCGACACTTGACACCGGATTCTCCGGGTGGATCGCGCTACCTGCAGGCGAAATTGACAGACTCAGATTGCCCTTTTTTCGTACCGCAAAGGTCACTTTGGCAGACGCGAGCGAAATTAACGCTGGGATCTACATTGCAGAAGTCTTCTTCACCGACAGAATTTCCAAGGTGCTAGTACTAGCCATCGGATCCGTTCCTCTAGTCGGAACTAGCCTCTTAGCCAACGCCAGCATCAATTTGGATATGTTCCCCAATGGTGAGGTCACTTACAGCGCGATTAGCGCTTAGAAAAACTGCCGCCACAGCATAAAGCCCACCAAGGAGGCTCACAACAATGCCCAACAACGTCTCCGCTGTACCCGCCGCTTCATCCGAGTCCGCCCTCGCCCACTTCGAACAGCGGCTGACCTTCGAAACGGATTGCTGGGACGTCCACGACGCCTTGGAACGCGACGACGCCGATTTCGTACTGCTCGATGTCCGTAGCCCCGACCTATACGAAGCCGGACACGTCCCCGGAGCCATCAGCATCCCACACGCCCGAATCGTCGAACGCAACCTCAAGGATTGGAGCACCGATACCCTATTCGTCGTCTACTGCGCCGGCCCTCACTGCAACGGAGCCAACAAAGCAGCCGTCAACCTAGCCAAACTAGGACGCCCCGTCAAAGAGATGATCGGCGGCATCACCGGCTGGCTCGACGAAGGCTTCACCCTCGCGACCGGAACAGAGCCCGGCAATGTTCGCGAAGTTGAAGGGGCTTCTATTTCAGAGGGATGAACGATACATTGGAATAAGATGAAGCCATGACCACCGATCCCACACAACCGATCGCCGTCGAAGCCCGCGACAGGCTACGAATCTGGATCCGTTTTCAAGATGGCGAAGAAGGCGAGATAGACCTTTCGCATCTGGCTGGGATGGGATTGTTTGAGGCTTGGGACGACCGTAAATTTTTCGAATCCGTGCGCATCAACTCCTTTGACGAAATCGCTTGGGGCGATGAGATCGACCTCTGTCCCGACGCGCTCTATATGCAACTTACCGGCAAATCGCCCGAAGAGGTATTGCCCGGACTTTCCGCATCGAAAACCAGTGCCTGACATCTGTCGATTTCGGGGCATCATAATTCGGATGCGCCTGAACGAACATCCCCCACCTCACTTCCACGTCTTCTACGGAGAGTTCTCCGCGGCGTTCGAGCTGGGTTCATTGGAAATGACCAAAGGTTGGCTGCCGTCACGGATCAGGCGATTGGTGATCGATTGGGCAACAGCGCGCGACTTCGAACTCGCTGTCGCGTGGGAGCGGATAAGCCGCGGCGAAAACCCCGGCAAGATCGCACCACTAGATTAGCGGGATCTTAAATCCCATACTCATCCAACTTCCGCCGCAGGAACTTAGCCGCCAACGGAACCGCCGTCGGCTCATCCAACTCATCCTGCCCCTCGAAAACCACCGACATCCAACCATTAAACCCAACACCCTTGATGATCTTCATGATCCGGTCGTAGTCCAGCCAAGCCTCCGAACCAGAAGCGATCCGGTAGATCTTCGCCCGAACATGCACCGCCCTAGGCGCAGACGTCTCGATCGAGCCATAGAAGTTGTGCTCCACACCCTCAACACCCCGCTCGCCTAACGACGCGCCCGGCGACCCACGATACTGACCCGTATCAAGAATGTGCGTGTAGTAAGGATTGTTGACCTCATCCAGAATGCGAACAACCTGATCCCCCGTAGCGGGCGCACACCCATGGTTATGGTTGTGAAGCCCAACCATCACGCCCTTCGAAGCACCATAATCGGCAACCTCCTTGGTCGCATTCACGATTCGCGGCCAAACCGTCTCTTCCGACTCTCCCTCAGGTATCCAACCACCGAACGACCGCACCATCTGAATACCCATCACCGACGCCACATCGATCCACTTCTTCATGTCGTCGATCTGCGCTCGCTGCTCCTCTCCAACCATCCCGAAGTTGTTCGAAACCCCGATGTAGCAGATGTGCAGCCCAGCCCGCAGCGTCGCCATCCGCACTTCCTCAAGGTAGTCGCGATCAGTCGAAGCAAAGTGCGCGAAGTGAATATCGATACCGTCCAGACGATACTCCTTAGCCTTCTCGATCATCCCGAAAAGGTCGATCTCCCCATTGTTAAATGTGTCCCGATAGCAGAGTGATTGCAGGCTCAGCTTGATCATCTAGTTTCGACCTCCATGGCACGATACCGGTTCCAGCCATTCACTCGCAAAAGACTACCATCTCGCATCGTCAGAGTTAGTCGTCGATTAGATGCATTATCATCACCATCAATCCAAAATCCAACTGACGCAAGCAGCTAACGGAGCGTCCAAATATGTCTCACCACTCAAACGGCCACGCAGCAGTCGTACCGTCGAAAGCTCCAGACACCATCAAGCGCATGGCAGACGCCGCAGCCGAGTTCCTAGCATCCCTCGGCAAACCCGAACTCGCCAAAGCAACATTCCCCTTCGCCGGCGGCGAACGCTACGAATGGCACTACACACCCGTCGGCAGAAACGGCCTCCTCATCTCCGATATGAACGGCCATCAGACAGACCTCGCCTACAAGATGATGGAGACCGGATACAGCGCCAGCGGGTACGCCATGGCGCGCCAGATCATCCGCCTTGAAACCATCCTCGGAGAATACGAATCGATCACCAACAACGTCTCCAGCTGGGACCGCCTCGAAGAGCGCTACTGGTTCAGCGTCTTCGGCACTCCCGGAAGCGAAGAGCCGTGGGGATGGCGAGTCGGCGGTCACCACATCGGAATCGTCGCATCAGTCGTCAACAACAATGAGGTTTCGATACACCCCCTATTCTTCGGCTCCAACCCCGCTGAGGTCAAACACGGCGAACACAAAGGTCAGCGAACCCTCGCCGAAGAAGAAGACTGGGCACGCTCACTCGTCGCCGGAATGACCGACGACCAGAGATCGGTGGCGATCGTCGACCCCGTCGCCCCCGCAGACATCCTCACAACCGTCGTCCGCGTCGTCGACCCCAACATGACCCCTGTCGGAATCTCGATCAGCGACCTCCACGACAGCCAACGCGGAGCCTTGGTAAAACTCATCAAACACTACGTCTTCCGCGCCGCCGACGAAATGGCCAACAACTACTGGAACCAGCTCGAGCGCGAGGGCTGGGACAGCCTCCACTTCGCATGGGCCGGACCCCTCGAACGCTGGCAGGGTCACTATTACAACATCCGCCACGACCGCTTCGTCATCGAATACGACAACACCCAAAACGGCGCCAACCACATCCACTCCGTCCTCCGCGACTACACCCACGACTTCGGCGAAGACCTCCTAGCCGCCCACTACCAAACCGCCCACTAAACCCCTTCCTCTGCGCGAACCCCTCTCCCTTGACGGGTACGGGCCAGAGTAATGGTGAAACCCACGGCGCAAACGCGGGGTTTCCCCCATTCATGGGGGAAATGTCCGAAGGACAAAGGGGGCCTTACCTGTCGTCATCAACATCGCCAACCGAAGGACAAAAGGGACAGCCTATCGCAGGCGACTTCGCCAAACCATATAAATGAAACCGCATCCCACACGTAACATGTGCGAATGCCACGACAAAACAACTCTCACCGCAACCGCGCCCGAACACTGCGCAAAAACCCCACGAAGGCCGAGCGCATTCTATGGACCCACCTCCGCAAACGCAGAACCCATGGCTACCGCTTCCGCCGGCAACACCCTATCCAATCTTTCATCACCGATTTCGCCTGCCCCCAAATACGTCTAGTCATCGAAATAGACGGCTCGCAACACGACTCCGATCGAATCTCGGACGAAATCCGTACCCTCAAGCTCGCGGATGCCGGATACCAAGTCATACGCTTCTGGAACACCGATGTCCTGCACGACTTAGAAACCGTGCTCGACACAATCAGCAACGCCGTCGAAACACGCCACAAACGATACCAATGAGCCGAGATAGAATCGCATTGCCCCTTTGGCCACACCATTTTCCCCATTAACGGGGGAAACCTGAACCCACCACCTTCTAGAGAGGCCAGGCGGGGTTGCCCCCGCTTGCGGGGGAAATGTCCGAAGGACAAAGGGGGCCGGCATCCTCCCTTGCTCGACGGAAGAGGGCTAGGGTGAGGGTGAATGGATGGGGGGAATTGAAGGGGGGTGTTAGCGCAGCGAGACGCAGTGGCTTCACACGATTAACTTTTTAAAATTGGCGAGAGTATTCTCGCACGATGAACGAAGCCATACTACAGGTATCAGTGCGCCTTTTGGCAGGCGTCGTATGCGCCGCCATCGGAGCATTCTTCGGCGCTCTCGTCATCGCAATGGTCGTCTCCGGCGCCGACACCTCAGACCAAGTCCGAACCATGGCACGAATCGCCTTCGTCGCCATCACCGCCGCGGCAGCCTCCAGGGTCGGATGGTTCGGCACCTCCGAGACTCTCCGACAGTCCCTATGGATGTTCGCGCTGGGAGCCCTCACCGGCATCCTCGGCTCATGGATCGCACTGGCTCTCGCCGGCGCATTCTTCGACCACACCGACGTCTACGTCCTCAACCGAGACATCTCAGGCGCCGGTTTCTTCGGTGCCGTCTTCGCCTGCAACATCCCCTCCCTCATCTTCGTAACCATGCTCGTACGGCGCCGCGAAATCTAACCGATCGCCGTTCCGCGCGTTGATTCTGGAAGATCATCGGCAACAAATTTTCCCCTCCCGCGCCAAACCCGCCGCATTTTGCGGTATGATTCGTGCATCGTTTGTCTTTAGACAAAGACGTTGTGGGGAACACGTCACAACGTCGGAGTCGAGCAGCCGTATATACGTGGGAGGGAACCATGTTACGAACCAAGAAGATCAGATGGGCGTTGGTGCCTATCGCCGCGATGCTGTCGGCGTTAGCACTCTACGCCTGCGCATCGACCGAGACGATCATCCAGACCGTCGAAGTACCCGTCGACCGCGAAGTTCGCGTCGTCGAGACTGTCGTGGTTGAAAAAGAGGTGCAAGTCGCCGGTGAGACCATCGTCAAAGAAGTCGAGGTCCCGGTCGAACGTGTCGTCGAGGTCAAGGTCGTCGAGACCGTCGTGATCGAACGCGAACGCGTCGTTGAAGGACAGACCGTCATCGAGACCGTCGTTGTCGAACGCGAAGTCGTCAAAGAGGTCGAAAAAGAGGTCGCCGTTGAAGTCGTAAAAGAGGTCGCTGTCGAGGTCGTCAAAGAGGTCGAGGTCGAGAAGGAAGTCGTTAAAGAAGTCGAAGTCGTTAAAGAAGTCGAGGTCGAGGTCGAGAAAGTCGTTGTCGCTACTTCGACCCCGGCGCCCGAAACCTTCTACGGACTCCCCATCCCGATGGCCGCGCCCACCATCAGCGAACCTCCGGCACCGCTGACGGACGCAGACACCGTCGTCATTCGCACCGGTCTCGAGATCCGCGGCAGCGGAATTCCCGGTGACCCGTCTGGCGGCATGTTCAACGGCTCCAGCGTGAGCGAAAAGTTCTTCCTGACCGATGACGGCGGAGATGCCGTTAACCAGATCATCACCGGATGGGAATTGGTCGACGACGCCGACGCGATCGGTGGTCAAGCCTTCATCTTCACGCTCAAAGAGAACGTCCCGTTCCACAACCAGTGGGGAGATTTTGGGAACCTCAGTTCAGACGACGTCGTCTGGGCTTACAACAAGGGCAACCCCGGATACAACCCCGAATCCGCAACTGACGGCGGATCCAACTGGGTTGTCTTGATCGGCAACCAGCCGCTCACCAAGATCGATGACCAGAAAGTCAGAGTTCCGATCAACGAATTCGATGTCCGTTGGGACACATTCATGTTCGGACAATCCGGACTTGGATTGAGCATCACCAGCAAGCGCGCATTCGACGAGATGGGCGAAGACTGGGTACGTGACCACGTCGTCGGCACCGGGCCCTACATGGTCGACGAATACGCATACGACGCGACGCTCCAACTCAAAGCCGTCCAGGATCACCACCGGATAACACCCGCAGTCGACAAGATCATCTACGAGCCTATCGGTGAAGACGCAGTCGCAGAAGCCGCGCTCCGAACTGGTAGCGTCGACGTAGCCGTGGTCGATCTGCGCAACTACCCGACATTGACGCAAGAAGGATTCAAGATCGTTGGCGCTGGTGCGGGATCGTTCCACACCATCTCGTTCTCCGGAAACTACTGGCAGGACACTTACTACACTGCCATTCCCGATGACGAAGAAAGACCGATCACGACTCGCCACACCTACGTCCACGCTTTGCCGTGGATCGGAGACCCGTTGCGACCGGAGTTCAGTATCACCACCCGCCGCATCGGAAATCCTCCTGAAGGCATCACCAGCATGGAGCGCGCGGCGATGGTCCGCCAAGCTCTGTCACACGCCATCGACCGTGAGTTGATCGCCGAAGTGCTCTTCTCCAACGCTGCATGGGTCAACTACGTCTACGGACACGACATCAACAACCCGAACTGGCAAGACAAGTGGACCGTCGATTACGACCCCGAACTGGCTGAGAGCCTGCTTGACCAAGCCGGATACCCGCGTGGGGACAACGGCATCCGATTCGACATGCCATTCTTCATCCGCATCGGACGTGGTGACGAGGAGATCGGCACCGCAGTCGTCGGTATGTGGCGCGAGATCGGCATCGACATGCAAGACTGGAAAGCGCAGTACCAGACCTACCGGCCCAGCTTGATTGGTCGATCGGCAACCGCACCTTGGATCCACTCCGCAGGCGCCGAAGCACCCCAGCAACCATGGGACTGGCCAGTGGTCGGTAACTCTGAGTGCTCCAGCGGTCGATACGGCTTCAACGTCGGAATCGAGATCCGCGAACTCTGCGAATGGGGTACCCAGATGAACGCCGAGCAAGACAAAGCAAAGCGCATCGAGATCCGAAACCAGATGGCCGATTTCCTACACAAGTGGAACCCGGCGATCGGAACGGTTGCACGACCCAACGTCGCGTTGGTCAACCCCAAGAAGATCGAATCTTGGAACATGCCTCTCTCTGTGCGTGAAGCCGCGCTCCACCACCCAGAGTTCATCGTAACGGTACGGTGATCAACCGTTCCGTTAAGGAACTGACAGCGTAGTGCCAACGAACGCAGTGGCGCGACCCTCAGGGTCGCGCCACTGTCGCGTGCAATCCTCCGCGACGAACACACTTCAACCGTGGATTGAAAGTTCGCACCGCACACCAAGAACTGCTTGATTACTAGTGTTACGCTTCCTCTTAAGACGCGTCGGCACCATGCTGATTTCGCTCATCGGAG
This sequence comes from Dehalococcoidia bacterium, assembly GCA_965204425.1. Lineage (GTDB taxonomy): Bacteria > Chloroflexota > Dehalococcoidia > Lucifugimonadales > Lucifugimonadaceae > Bin127. Next base: position 171,443 of record OZ241990.1, on the reverse strand, counting down.
CGACAATCGTCGTGTTCGGACTGGCGCACGCCAAGGACGATCCCATCAACGTCTTTATTCGCGCCGAAGGATACGCCATCGGTCCTGAGCAGATCGCCGCTCTGCGCGCGAAATGGGGCCTCGACAGGCCCATAGTTCTTCAATATCTCACCTGGCTCGGCAACATCGCTCGAGCCGACCTCGGCCGCAGCGTCGGCAGCAACCGCAAGGTCACCGACATCCTATGGGAGCGTTGGCCCGCCACCATGCAGCTGGCGATCGGAGCATGGATCGTAGGAACATTCGTCGGTATACCCCTCGGAATCCTCTCAGCGATGCGACGCGCCTCCATCCTCGACTACTTCCTTCGCGCCTTCGCCCTATCCGGCCAATCCGTACCCGCCTTCTGGGTCGGAATCGTCGGTATATGGGTATTCGCAGTCCATTTAGGATGGTTACCCGTTCCCACGTTTTATGGACGAACAGACGCGAATTTATGGGGCCAGTTCCAATACTTCATAATGCCCGTCATGGTCCTCGCATGGGGGCCGATAGCCGGCTATCTCCGCATAACCCGCTCAGCCATGCTTGAGGTCATGGATTCCGAATACATCAAACTCGCCCGCGCAAAAGGAATGGGATACGCTCGTGTCGTCACCAAACACGCTTTCCGCAACGCGCTGATTCAACCTTTAACCGTCTCCGCACTCCTACTCGCAGGATTCATGGACGGCGCAGTCCTCGTCGAGAACGTCTTCGTATGGCCCGGCGTCGGTCAGATCGCAGTCGCCGCCGTAAACGACAACGACTTCACCCTCCTAACCGGAATCGTCTTCCTCTTCACCATCCTCTACCTCGCTATGAGCTTCGTCGCAGACCTGCTCTACGTAGTGATCGACCCCAGAATCAGGCTTGAGTGATGGCCACCGTAGACACCGCCCAAGAACGACAACTGTCGCCGATCGAGATCGCCATCCGATCCCCGCTCTTCGCCTGGGACTTCATCCGCCGATGGCCCGTCATACCAGGCTTCGTCATCGTAGTCTTCGGTCTCGCCACAATCTTCACCACCCACTTCGCTACCGACGACCCCAACGACCAAAACCTACGCGCCAGCTTCGCCGCACCCATGTGGAACGACGAGTACTACGAGAACAACCAGCGCATAGACCGCAGATACATATTCGGCGCCGACCAACACGGAAGAGACATCTACTCCCGCATGGTCCACGGCACCCGTGTCTCCATCACCGTCGCATCCGCCGCGGCAGTCATCGGAATGACTCTAGGCCTCTGGGCCGGAATCGCTTCCGGATGGTTCGGCGGATGGTTCGACGAAATCATGACCCGATTCGTCGATGTCTGGAACGGACTCCCCTTCCTCCTCATCGCACTAGTCGTCTCAATAACAATCGGCACCGGCCTGATGGTACTGATCGGCCTCCTTGTCATGGCGACATGGGTCGGACTGGTGAGAAACATCCGCGCCGAAGTCCTATCCCTCAAAACCCGCGACTACGTCGCAGCATCCAGAGTCGCCGGCGGCGGAGACTTCCGCATCATGTACCGCCACATCCTGCCCGGCGTCATCAACCTCCTCATGGTCCTCGCCAGCCTCCGCATCGGCGGACTCATCCTCGCAGAAGCTTCCCTCAGCTACCTCGGAATCGGCGTCCCCTCACGCTACCCCTCATGGGGAAACATGATCAGCGACGGCCGCGAATTCCTCGACACCGCATGGTGGGTATCCGTATTCCCCGGCTTCTGCATCTTCCTCGTCGTAATGTCCTTCAACTTCATCGGCGACTGGGTCCGCGACAAAACCGACCCCAGACTCCGCCAAATCAGATAACCCCCAACCATGTAATTCTGAACGGAGCGCAGCGAAGTGAAGAATCTCCCACAATCCCCCTCCTCCGTCATTCCCGCGAAGGCGGGAATCCCGAGGGGACCAGCGTGGGGAGGAGAAATCCCCTCTCCCTCAATGAGAGAGGGCTATGATGAGTGTGACGAACCGGATATGGAGACACAGGAGCACCCCACGCAACTAACCTAACCCACAACCCAAAAGGCACCAAAACCATGTACGACATCCTCATCAAAGGCGGACACGTCATCGACCCCAAAAACGGGATCGACGAGAACCGCGACGTCGGCATCTCAGGCTCATCCATCGCCGCCGTCCAAGCCGACATCCCCGAATCCCAAGGACGCAAAATCGTCGACGCCTCCGACTGCTACGTCACACCCGGCCTCATCGACCTCCACGCCCACTGCTACCTCTACGGTGGCGCGATGTTCCCCGACGAACTCTGCTTCCCATACGGCGTCACCACCATGGTCGACTGCGGAGGTTCAGGATGGAGAACCTTCGACCACTTCAACGAAACCGTCATCAAGCAGGCCGGACCAAGAGTCTTCGCATTGCTAAACATCGTCGGACACGGCATGTGCGGCGACGGCGAGCAAGACATCGACGACATGGACGTCGAACTCACCGCCGCAAAGATCCGACAACGCTCCGACGTCATCGTCGGCGTCAAGGTCGCACACTACGGCGGCGTCGGATGGGAATCCGTCGACCGCGGCGTCGCAGCTGCAGCCGAATCCGGCACCTTCTGCCTCATCGACCAGAACGCCCGAGCCTCCCGACCCTTCGGCGAGATGATGCTCGAACACATGAACCCCGGCGACGGCGTCACCCACTGCTACGGATACGGCAAACCCATGATCGGAAACGACGGAAAGGTCAAGCCCCACTACTGGGAAGCCCGCGAAAAAGGCATCATCATGGACGTCGGACACGGCAACAACAGCTTCTCATTCTCCATGGCCGTCCCCGCCATCGAGCAAGGATTCCCGCCCGACACCATCTCCACCGACCTCCACCGCATGAGCCTCCACACCTCACGCGCCACCCAGACCGAGGTCATGTCCAAATTCCTCGCCATCGGAATGTCCATGTACGACGTCGTCGAAAAATCCACATGGACCCCCGCAAAGCAGATCAACCACCCCGAACTCGGCACCCTCACACCCGGCGCCACCGCCGACGTCACCGTCCTCGAATACGTCGAACGCCCCTGCGGACTTAGCGACAGCGGCCCCACCGGCTACCGCATCATGCCCGCCCCCGGCCGACTCCTCAACCAAGTCACCATCAAAGCCGGCCAGATCCGCTTCGACTACGACGGCCGATCAAAAGAAGACTGGACCGAAACCCCCAAAACCGACCTCAACATCCCCGGCTGATCAACCCCGTCATTCCGGCGAAAGCCGGAATCCAGAGGGGCGGTCAAACGGGGCGGCGCGATTGATTCAATCCGCCTTATCCGAACCCCAAGGCACCACAGCAGCCAATCGCTCTTCCATCGCATCCTCAGCACACTCACGATCGTACTGCGCCTGCAACCCCATCCAGAACTCCACGCTGTTACCGAAAAACTTCGACAACAGCAACGCCGTCTCAGCCGTAATCGAACGAGTCCCCAAGACTATCGAGTGAATGCGCGTCGCATCCACACCGATCGCCTTAGCGAGCGCGTACTTGGTTATACCCATCGGCTTCAGAAACTCTTCATCAAGAATCTCGCCAGGATGAATCGGCGGAAATTTGTAGGTCCCGGTCATTTCGTCGGTATCGCGCATCTCTATCGTTTCCTGCAATTCAAGCTTAGTGGTAATCGACGATTTCGACGTCGTAGGCATCGCCATCGTGCCAATCGAAGCATATGCGCCACTGGGCGTTGATCCGAATGCTGTACAAGTCTTGACGATCGCCTCTCAACTTCTCCAACCGGTTGCCCGGAGGGGTTCTGAGATCGTTGATGTCCTTTGCGTTGTTGATCATCATCAACTTCGTCTGCGCCTGGCGCTGTATGTGTCTGGCTAGCTTCCTGACGAAACGGCGTTCCGCAATGTCGCGAGTGTCGCTATCTCTATAGCTCTGGATCACTTGATGATAATAGTATCACACACTATTAGTGCGACACGCAACTATTTTCGAAAACTCAATCTTCAGAACCCGAACCGGCCCCTACTGCCCCACCAAGATATCATCATTCCAACTGTCATCAACATTCAGACAATCCTGAACTAAAGTCCCCCGCAGAGCCTCACCAGCGATCTCTGTCATGCTGAGCGAAGCATCTCCGCCGCCATCGCAGCGCGCAACGACCAGCCACACCGAGACATCCCCCATCTCCGTTCAGAACGACAACATGCCCACACCCCAACTCCCCATCATCCATATCATCAAGAAGGAGATGCGCGACCGAGAGCCACCCAAAGCCCCAACCAACCCTTCCCGAACACATCCATTACCATGCTCATCCCAGTTAAAACTTCCAACCGCGACCACACATCCCCTCTCCCGCTGGGCGGGAGAGGGCAAACCCCCAACAGCCCCACTTCCATGCACCAACAAACACCTCCAAAATGCCAAACCCCCAACTCTTCGAAGAATGGCTAGCCGAACAACCCCCGGCCAGCCAACACGTCTCCCGCCAAATCCGAGACGCCATCATCGCCTCCGGACACGACTTCCAAGAAGCCATCAAATGGGGCTCCCCCTGCTACTGGCTACCCGAAATCTCCAAACGCAACATCATCTGGTTCCAGCCCCACAACGACTACATCCGACTCGGCTTCTTCAACGGCGCCACAATGCCCGACCCCCACAACCTCCTAGAAGGCACCGGCAAACGCCTACGCCACATCAAAGTCCACCAACTAACCACCCCAACCGACCCCCAAACCCTCACCACCTACGTCAACCTCTCCACCCAACACGCCATCCAAAACCCCAGCTCCCTCTCCGCCTGAACCTCGAAATACATCGCCACCCTGCAAGACACACTTCAAAGTCCAGAACCGATGTGATATATTTCATCACATCGGTAATTCTTTGCCAGACCATTGAAATAAAAAACATCACGAACAACTTGGACCACTAAACAATGAGCACCTTAGAAAACCTCGAAAACCGCGTAGAAGCCCTAGAAATCGACATGCCCACACGCCGGGGCATCATCACACACCTCCACGACCTAGACCAAAAATTCCAACGCCTAGACGAAGGCCAGCAACGCCTCGAAATCGGCCAAAAGCTAATCGAGCAAAACATGGCGCGACTCGAGCGCAAACTCGACAACGGCATCCAAAGGTTAGATAACAAAATCGACAACGGCCTTAGCCAACTGAACGACAAACTCGACACCCTCCTAGCCCAATCCAAAATCAACCTCGACGACTAAACCCCAAACTCCCAACTTTCAATACCGATCAAACCATGACCACTTCAGAAGAAATCGAACGCCGACTACAAGCCCTAGAAATCGACATGCCCACACGCCGGGGCATCATCACACACCTCAACAACCTAGACCAAAAATTCCAACGCCTAGACGAAGGCCAGCAACGCCTCGAACACGGGCTTCGACAGCTTGAGCATAAGGTCGATGGCCTCGAAAACAAATTCGAACGTCTCGAAAACAAAGTCGACGACGGTTTCATGCGCCTCGACCATAAACTCGACGCCCTACTTGCCCAATCCAAAATCAACCTCGACTAAAACCCAAAACCCCCTCACCCTCAATGGCAGAGCGCCACGGCGAGGGCGACCCCAAACCGACAACAAATCCCCTCTCCCCTCGTGGGAGAGGGTTAGGGTGAGGGGGAAAGCCAAATCCCCCTCGACGATAGAGGACTAGCGTCAGGGTAACCCCAACCATTCACTGACCAGAGCGCGCAACGCGTGGCGGTAGTGGATCTTCGGTTGTCGGGTCGCAGTCGAATAGCCGAACGCAACGCTCGATGAACGCCTCCCGTTGAACTGCGGACATTCGGCCACGATACTTTCTGTAGAAATACCTCAGCCCCGATCCGTTCTTGTCCGATCCAGGAGTGGAGAGGCGAAGCCGGTCGCTGTCCGCGTAATGATCAACCAGATGCTCCGGCAAGGCGCCGAACCTGACCGTCCCCAAGTCGGCGAGTCTGATGCAGACATCCCGGTCGGTGGTGCTCACCATCGCCTCGTCGAAACCGCCTGCCTCCAGTAACCTGCTCAGCCTGACAAACGTGTTGGAGCCTTGGATATGCGTGTTTCGCACCAGCAGTTCGGCTGAATCCAACTCAGCTGGAGGATCCAGCAGCACTCCGTCTGAGTCTCCCGACGCGCGGTAGATCAATCCGGCGGCCACCATGTCCAAGTCCCGCTCCAACGCAGCCCTTTCACACTTCATCAGGTATGACGGGTCCCAAGCATCATCATCGTCGAGAAAAGCGACGAATGTCGCCGGATAGTTCGCCTGCAGATAGGCTAATGCGGTGTTCGACGCGCCCGACAACCCGGGCGTCCGGCAGTTCTCGATGTAACGAGCCTTCACACCTCCCGCATCGAACTCGTTGACGATGCGAGCATTGATACGCCTTATCTCTTCGTCCGAGTCGTCCACCACAATCAGATGCTCCGGACGCCGGCTTTGCAAGGCGACCGACGGTAAGGCTCGATTCGCCAGCAGTTCGGGGCGGTTATACGTTGCGATTACGACGGCTAGCGAAAGCATGGCCCAATGGATAGGTGGAATGGCTGGATGGAATGGGTAAAAGTCTAGGACGCTCGCGCCGACACTGTCACGGTTTTCGGGCGATCAGATCGCACTCAGCGGATTGTAAAACCTACGAGCGAAGCATGCCCACCCCCACATCCCATTCCCCATCCATTCATTCCCCCATCCATATGTCATACCCGACTCACATCTCATTCCCAATCCACATCTCATTCCCAATCCATATGTCATTCCGAGCCATATGTCATTCCGAGCGCAGCGAGGAATCTCCCCCTCAACAGCAGACCATCAACACCCCCTCTCCCTTGATGGGATAGGGCGAGGGTGAGGGTGCCCCAAAAGACCAAACCCCAATCCCACTTCAAACAACATCCGCGCCAAAACAACCAAAGAATGTCGCAGACCACTGCTACAATCAAACCATCGTTCCTAAATTTCAATCAGGATTTAAAACTTGACCACCATAGAAAACCTCGAAAACCGCGTAGAAGCCCTAGAAATCGACACGCCCACACGCCGGGGCATCGTCACACACCTCCACGACCTAGACCAAAAATTCCAACGCCTCGACGAAGGTCAACAGCGCATTGAACACCGATTAGACGGAGTCGAGCGGCGCGTGGAACGAGTAGAGCAAGGCGTGCAACTCCTCGATCAACGCACCCAGCGTCTTGAGAACAAGGTTGATGCGGGATTCCAACGGATCGACGACAAATTCGACGCCGTCTTCGCCCACTTCAAAATCAACCTCGATTAAACCGCGACATCGCCACCCTCTCCACCTAAAACCCAGGTTTCCCCCCGCTCGCGAGGGAAATGTGCCACGGTAAGTAACTACGGCTACAGCGTGGCAGAAGGACGAAGGGGGCGCGAGTCCCCTCTCCCCTCGTGGGAGAGGGCTAGGGTGAGGGGGATCAGCACCACAAATCCCCAACCAACGCCCACAATCCCAACAATCCCGCAAGCCTGCCCCGTACCACAATACGCGATCCCACTTCAAACAACACCCGCGCCAAATCAACCAACGAATGTCGCAAACCACTGCTACAATCAAACCATCGTTCCTAAAATTCCAATCGGGATTTAAAACTTGACCACCATAGAAAACCTCGAAAACCGCGTAGAAGCCCTAGAAATCGACACGCCCACACGCCGGGGCATCGTCACACACCTCCACGACCTAGACCAAAAATTCCAACGCCTAGACGAAGGCCAGCAACGCCTCGAACACGGACTTCGACAGCTTGAGCATAAGGTCGATGGCCTCGAAAACAAATTCGAACGTCTAGAAAACAAAGTCGACGACGGTTTCATGCGCCTCGACCACAAACTCGACGCCCTACTAGCCCACTCCAAAATCAACCTCAATTAGAATCAACCCCAGCACAAACAGCCAAAAGCCCCGAAGGGGAGCAGTACCGAACCCCTGACGCTCAACAGAGAGCCGACCCCAGCTGAAACGTCGGAAGCGTCAACCCGAGAAGTCGCCCCAGAGCCGCTGCGCCGAAAGCCCACCTGTCAATCTGGCGAAACAATCCGTCATTCCCGCAACCCTACGTCATTCCCGCGTAGGCGGGAATCCAGAAAGACAAAAGGCAACTAAGCCCAGCCGGAATACGCCCGTTACCAAGCGTCATCGAGAGGCCACCGCACACAAAAGCGGCGGCAACAAAGGTGGTACCGCGAGGCACCCAAGCCCCGTCCTTTGACCGGACGGGGTTTTTTGTATCCCCAAAATCAACGCACAAAACCCAAACAACAACCACGAAATCAAAGCCCATCACCAACATCAGCGTAATCAGCGGTTCAGACATTATCCCCTCTCCCTTGATGGGAGAGGGCTAGGGTGAGGGTGAACCGCAAAAGGAAAAAGGACAAAGGAAATCTAAGTGACAACCAACAACAAAGTCCTCTCCATCAACCCCCGCGACCTCCCCCGCCGCTTCGACGTAAAAGAACGCGAAGCCTACTGGCGAACTCAATGGGACGCCCTCGAAATCTCCAAACACGACAAATCCGCACCACGCGAATCCAGCTTCGTCATCGACTCGCCACCGCCCACAGCCAGCGGCTCCCTCCATCCCGGCCACGTCTTCTCCTACACCCACCAAGACGTCATCGCCCGATACCGCCGCATGACCGGATGGAACGTCGTATACCCCATGGGCTGGGACGACAACGGCCTACCCACCGAGCGCCGCGTCCAAAACTACTTCGGTGTCCGAGCAGAACCCAACGTCCCCTACATCCCCAACCTCGACATCAAACGACGCCGCAAGCAGCTCGGCCTCGAAAAAGACGAGCAGGTCGTCATCTCCCGAGAAAACTTCATCGAACTCTGCCACATCGTCACCGCCGAAGACGAGAAGACCTACAAAGAACTCTTCAACCGCCTCGGATTCTCCATCGACTGGTCCGAGGAGTACGCCACCATCGACGACCGCTGCCGCGCCATCGCCCAGCGATCATTCCTCGACCTCGACCAGCGCGGCCACGTCTACACCGCCGAACTCCCTACCATGTGGGACGTCGACTTCCAAACCGCCGTCGCACAAGCCGAAGTCGAAGACCGACCAACCCCCGGCGCATTCCACGACATCGAGTTCGGCGTCTATGAATCCATGATCGAAGGCGAGGAAGGCCTACCCGAATCCTTCGTCATCTCCACGACCCGCCCCGAGATGATCCCCGCCTGCGTCGGCGTCACCGCTCACCCCGACGACAAACGCTTCAAAAACCTCTTCGGCAAGCACGCCATCACCCCCGGCTTCTTCGCCAAAGTCCCCATATTCCCGAGCGAAAAAGCCGACCCCGAAAAGGGCACCGGCATCCTCATGCTCTGCACCTTCGGAGACGACGCCGACGTCGAGTGGTGGCGCACCCACGACCTCGAACTCCGACCCATGGTCGCCCGCAACGGCGAAGCCGCACCCCGAACCTTCGTCCCCTACAACTCCGACGAACCCGGCTGGGGCTCCTTAGACCCTCACCGCGCCCAATTCTTCTACGACCAGCTCCTCGGAATGCCCCTCGACAAAGTCCGAGAAAAGATGGTCGAACTCATGGATTGCCCCGGAACCGCCGCAAAAACCATGCAGGGCGCAGAAGACGAAGTCGAAACGCGCAACCCCCTCCGATCGCCGCCACGCCCCATCGAGCACGTCGTCCGCTATTACGAGAAGGGCAGCACCCCCATCGAATACATCCCATCCCGCCAATGGTTCGTCCGCCTCATGGACAAAAAGCCATACCTCCAAGAGGTCGGCGCACGCGTCGAATGGCTCCCCAACTTCATGCAGAAGCGATACGCCGACTGGACCGACGGCCTCGGTCACGACTGGGCAATCTCCCGACAGCGCTTCTTCGGCGTCGCTATCCCCGTCTGGTACCCCATCGACGAAAACGGCGATGTCCGATACGACAAATACATCGTCGCCACCGACGACATGCTACCCGTCGACCCCATGCTCACGCCCGCACCCGGCTACGACGAATCCCAGCGCGGCAAACCCAACGGATTCCTCGGCGAGCAAGACGTCTTCGACACCTGGTTCACCTCCTCCATGACCCCCCAGATCCTCGCCCGCTGGGGCGAAGACGGCGACCGCATGTCCAACCTCTACCCCGCCGACCTGCGACCACAGGCCCACGACATCATCCGCACCTGGGCCTTCTACACCATCGTCAAATCCGCACTCCACAACGACGACATCCCCTGGCGAAAAGCCATGATCTCCGGCTTCATCGTCGACCCCGACCGCAAGAAGATGTCCAAGTCTCGTGGCGTCGCCGTCACCCCGATCCCACTCGTAAACCAGCACGGCGCCGACGCCGTCCGCTACTGGGCATCCAACGGACGTCCCGGCATGGACATGGCCTTCGACGACAACGTCTTCACCATCGGCTCCAAACTCGTCACCAAGCTCTACAACGCCGGCAAATTCGTCCTCATGCAAGAAGCCGAGCACGGCGAAATCACCACCGAACTCGACCGCGCATTCGTCAACGACCTCCGAGACACCGTCCGACGAGCCACCGACGCCTTCGAACGCTTCGAATTCGCCCTCGCCCTCCAAATCACCGAAACCTTCTTCTGGGACTCCTTCACCGACAACTACATCGAGCTAGTCAAACGCCGGGCCCGCTCCGAAACCGACCCTACCGGCAGGTCATCCGCCGTAGCCACCCTACGCCTAGCCCTAAACACCCTCCTACGCCTCTTCGCCCCCTTCGTCCCCACAATAACCGACGAAGTCTGGTCCTGGACCTACGCCACCGAGACAGGCCACACCTCAATCCACCAATCCCCCTGGCCCACATTGCCCCTTTCGCTGCGCGAAAGGGGCGCGAGCAAAGCGAGCGGGGTATGCCCAAGCCAGCCGGGCGACGACCCCGTCACTCCCGCGAAGGCGGGAACCCAGAAGGACGGGGACGAGGTGCAAATCCCTTCTCCCTCGATGGGAGAGGGCCAGAGCCTGCCCCGGACTCGATCCGGGGGTGAGTGTGAACAGGACCACGAATCCGTCATTCCCGCGAACGCGGGAATCCAGGGAGGCGGGGATAGCGCGGGCTTTCCCCCGCTAGCGGGGGAAATGTCCGAAGGACAAAAGGGGCCCAAGCAAAGCCACCACACAATCCCCCCCCACTACCAACTAACCGGAGTCGAACCACCCACCAACCCCCATTCCTTCCAAACCGCCTGCCGAGCCATAGCCGCCGTCCGAAAAGCCAAACACGAAGCCAGCATCGGACTAGGCAAACCCCTAGCAACCCTCACAATAACCGCCACCCAAGACCAACTAACCCAACTAAACCCCGTCCAATCCGACGTAGCCAACGCCGCCAACGCCCCCCAAATCACCCAAAACCCAACCGACTCCGACAACGGCTACATCGCAACCGTCCAAGCACCAACAGAATAAGCCCTATCATCCCCTTTTATGACGGATTTCGTAGAAACGTTCAGTTATGGATCAACTAGATTTAACCGAACTTGGCAGTGGCAACATCCCAGCGATTACGCCGGCAATCGGCAGTCTCCTCGCTGAAGCAGCCGCGGTCTGTCTAGAGAGGCAAGGACACCCCCAAGGTGTGCACCTGATCGTCTTAGGCATGACCTCATCCGAGCTTGCCTTAAAGTGGATGCTGATCGATGATCGCTCGAGTGACGCTTGGAACGATCTGCAAGAAGCCACAGAATTCGGCGCCGTCGGCATCGCCATCCTTCTCGCCAAATACATCGTCGGTTTCGAGGTCATCCAGCGTTCCCGAAGAGGCACCGGCATCGACTACTGGCTAGGTGATGATACAGTTTGGCCATACACGAGAAAAGCTCGATTGGAAGTTTCAGGAATACTCACCGGCTCCGCTTCAACAATCCGAAACCGAGTCATCAGCAAGTTGAGACAAACGGAACGATCCGATCACTCACACCAAGGCTTGCCTGCATACGTCATCGTGATCGAATTCGGTACCCCGCTTGCGGAGATCCACCAACGATGAACTCTCTAAACGAAACCCACAACAAAGCGATGGACTTTGCTGCTCGAGCCTTATACGAGCAAATGCGCGAAAACCGAGAATCCGCGTCGTCACTCTTCCAACAAGCACTCGACTTCGAACTCCGCGCCCTCGCTGAATTCGAAGACATGATCGGCAACGTCGACGAACCCATCCAACCAACCCACTCCGTCCTCCACCGCAGCGCCGCAACCCTAGCCCTCGACTGCGGCAACACCACCCTCGCGCATCAACTAGCCACCAAAGCCCTCTCCCAAAACCCCCCAACCGAAATCGCCCACGAACTAAATGAACTCCTAACCCAAATCAACCACCATCAAACCCCCAAAGCCCAACCACAACCCGAAACTATCCTCCGCGACGAAGCCGAACCCTACAACTAAAACCACAAATCACCCAAAACCCAACCGACTCCGACAACGGCTACACCGCCACCGTAGAAGCACCAACTGAATCCCCTCTCCCTCGATGGGAGAGGGTCAGGGTGAACGGGGAACGGGGAACGGCGGGGTTTCCCCCGCTCGCGGGGGAAATGTCCGAAGGACAAAGAGGGCGCGCCGAGAAAACCAATTCCCCTCTCCCTCGATGGGAGAGGGCTAGAGCCTGCCCCGGACTCGATCCGGGGGTGAAGGTGAACCGCAGATCCCCCCCCACTACCAACTAACAACCGTCGAACCACCCACAAACACCCACTCCTTCCAAACCGCCTGCCGAGCCATAGCCGCAGTCCGAAAAGCCAAACACGAAGCCAGCATCGGACTAGGCAAACCCCTAGCAACCCTCACAATAACCGCCACCCAAGACCAACTAACCCAACTCCAACCAGTAACCCAAGACGTAGCCAACGCCGCCAACGCCCCCCAAATCACCCAAAACCCAACCCTCGAAGACAACGGCTACATCGCAACCGTCATCGCGCCGACCAAAGTCCTTTGAATCGTCGTTTTAACGTCGGAATGATGCCTCGGCGACGGCGTGACGTGCTTCGCCTCGAGGGGATCGGAGACGTTGGTTTGAAATCAACCGACTTTGACAAGATACCTGAGGCTTGGCCCACTGAATTTCGATTTTTGGGGATCGGAGGTGCAGGTCTAGGGCCAGTGCCTGTAATCACTCGGACGCGTGGTACGTTTCGTACTTTTTGAACCATCGGCGAATCAATTAGTCGTTTTTTACATCATACACCGTGGTCACATCCCAGCCTCTAGGCACCTTCTTTTTCGGTTTAAAGTCCGCGTTCTGGAAATGAGCGTAGATTAAAACCGCTTCGATCCCTCTGTGGATAATGAATTCATACGCCTGACTGTCAGTACCTCCTGGCTCGATTATCAATTCACCCTTTTCCCAAGACCTATTAATCGTTTCCAGTAGGGGCCACAGTGGCACCGAATCATGCGTGTCATTTGCAGACCACGCACCCTCATCCGTGTCAGGGTCGCGTTTTGTGTCATGGCCATTTTCAGAGCCAGAGCTATCGTACAACGTTTGAATTTGATCATCGAACGCCGGTGACACCATTTGCGCCCTGATCATTGCACCAGAGATTTGGACAGCGACCTTGGAGCTGTTGTGGAGTTTCATATAAGTAACCACATGAATGAAATTCGTGCCGATGAATCGATGCCGCACTTCTTGGGAGACTGTTAGGTGCGGTTTTGACTCCCTAAACACCCTGAATTTAAAAACGGCAAACGAACCGCCCACAATGATCGCAACGACAGTTATTAACGATGCTGCAATTGAGGCTAATTCGGAAATTATACTCAACATATCTAATAATCTGATCTCAATACAATCCGTCGAAAACACATATGAATACAGCCTCATCACCTTCTTGAGTTACGACTCTTGCATGTAACAAGTAGTGCGAAGAATCCCATTATAACGTGATCGCATAATTATGCCGTTACGAACTTCCGAATTATACGAATGCGAAGAGCGGCCCACCAACATGAAGATACTTTTGTGAACAACAACCCTCCGCACCGCGCACCAAAGACGACCTCAAACCTGATCTAACCAGATCATAGGCAGCATCACTGTAGGGGCAGGTTTGAAATCTGCCCCTACCTCCGTACAAACCAACCCCAACAACCACCCCCATCCCAACCCATCCGCGCCATCAGCGTAATCCGCGGTTCAGACCATTAACAACCCGCCGAAACTCCAACTTAGTCCCCCCAAAATTCAACAACAACCCCACCTCCAACCCAAACGCCTCCAGATAGTTGATCCCCTGCGCCAAATGCGAATCATCCAACCCGCTAACCGCCTTCAACTCCACAACAATCCTCTCCTCCACCAAAAAATCAACCCGCCGCGTCCCGACCTGCACATCCCGATACCAAATCGGCATCTCAAACTCCCGAGCAAACGACAACCCCGCCAACTCCATCTCCACCCCCAAAGCCCGCTGATAAACCACCTCCTGAAACCCATTACCCAAAGCCGAATGCACCGCCATAGCACACCCAATAACCCGCCCCGTCAACTCCGGATACTTCAACTCAACATTCCGTAACGTCATTTCAAAACCCTCTTTCTCTAACGCAAATCGCCCAAACAACCACCACACGTCCCCTCTCCCGCTGGGCGGGAGAGGGCTAGGGTGAGGGCGCGGACGGACGAAAGGTGGGGCATCCCAGCCCATCACAAAAATCAGCGTAATCCGCGGTTCAGAATCCGTAGCGAAAACAATCAACAACGCAACATTCATGCTACTATAACAAACGTAGCAACAACCAAAGCTACACCCGCCGCCCCCACAGGACGGCACCCACACTAAACAACAATCCCACTTGCGAGGTAATCCCAAGTGAAAACCCAATCACTGACCACACACGACTCCGCCCATAAACCAAAAAAAGACCCACACCGAAAATACAAAGACCCCGTCGACTTCGTCCGGGTATTCCTTAACGAGAAACCCTGGCAGAAGCAGCGCCAGATCCTCAATGCCCTGCGCGATCACAACCGGGTCGCCGTCCGCTCCTGCAACGCCTCCGGCAAAACCTACACCGCCGCTCTCGCCACCATCTGGTGGCTCATGGCCCACGAGGAGGCGCTGGTCATCACGACCGCACCCACTCAACGACAGGTCAAGCACACTCTCTGGCGCGAGATCCGAGACATCTACGATCGCAACAAGGAACTCATCGGCGGCAAGCTAACATCGACTCGCCTCGAACTCTCGAACAAACGTTACGCTTACGGCTTCTCCACCAACACGGCGGAGCGTTTCCAAGGCTTCCACAACGAGAACATCCTCATCATCATCGACGAAGCATCGGGCGTCCGGGAGTTCGTATACGACGCCATCCTCGGCCTCCTGACATCCGGCAACGCCAAGGTCCTCATGATCGGAAACCCGTCGTCGCTCGCCGGAACCTACTACGACGCATTCCACAAGAACCGAAAGCACTGGAAAACCGTCCACATCGCAGCCGATGACACCCCGAACATCAAGCTCAACCTCGAACCTAGCGACCCCCGCTACATCCGCGGCGGCACCACTACCGAGTGGGCCAAAAGCGTCCTCGACCTCAAAGGCAAACGCTCAGCTTCGTACCAGATCCGCGTACAAGGCGAGTTCCCGGACGAAGCGGACGACACCCTCATCCCGCTCCATCACATCGAAAACGCAGTGGATCGGCTCTTCGAAGACCTCGACCAGCACGAAGCCGTGATGGGTCTCGACGTCGCGCGCTTCGGAGACGACCAGACGGTCGCCATAGTCCGCCGCGGCAACGCCGTAGTCGACCTCGTATCCCACCGCAAGTCCGACCTCATGAACACCACCGGCCGCGCCCTCGAGATCGGCCGCAACCACGACGTCAAGACCATCAACGTCGACGAAGTCGGGCTCGGATCCGCAGTCGTCGATCGCATCGCCGAACTCACCAAATCCAAAGAGGTCACCGGCATCAACGCCGTCGGCGTCAACGGCGGCAAGAAGGCCGAGACCTCCGAGAAGTTCTCCAACCTCCGCGCCCAGATGTTCGACGGCCTCCGACAACGATTCGCAGACGGCGACATCTCCATCCCCAACGACCCCGAACTCATCTCCCAGCTCGCCTCCACAACCTACTCCTACAACTCCCGAGGCCAGCTACAGATCGAGACCAAACAGCAGATCCGCGACTCCGGCCGCCAATCCCCCGACAAAGCCGACGCCCTCGCACTAGCCTTCACCACACCAACCCCACCACCGAACGCCGAACTCCGCATGTGGATCGGCACCCCCGAACGCACCGCCCAACTCCAAAAACTCTACCAACGCAACCCCAGAGCCCGCCGCCGAGGATGGCTATAAACCGATCAGGAGGGATCGGGCGCGTGGCAAATCCCCTCTCCCTCGATGGGAGAGGGCTAGGGTGAGGGTGAGGGTGAGGGTGAAACAGACGCCAAAAACGCGGGTTTTCCCCCGCTTGCGGGGGAAATGTCCGAAGGACAAAGGGGGCGCGCCAACCCATGTCATTCCGAACGAAGCGAAGCGAAGTGAGGAATCTCTAGAGGCCCGCCAGGAGATTCCTCGCGACGCTCGGAATGACAAGGCATCGCACCCTAGCCCCTTTCGGAACGAAAGGGGGCGCGAACCAGTGCAAACCGTATCAACCCATATAACCTCTAACAACCAACACCAAATCCCAAAAATCCCAGTTCAGACATGCCCCCCAACCTATCCGGAAAACGCCTCATCATCACCGGCGCCGCCACCGGCATCGGACGATCCTCCGCGATCCTAGCCGCCCAATCCGGCGCACAAGCCATCGCCATCTTCGACGTCGATGACGCCGCCGCACAAGACACCGCCAACACCATCAACTCCGATGTTGGGGACACCATCGCAAGATGCTGGCACGTCGACGTCGCCGACCGCCCCAGCGTCGAGGGCAGCACCTCTGCCGCCGTCGCATGGATGGGTGGAATCGACGTCCTCCTCCACTTCGCCGGAATCATGGACGGCGCATTCACCCCCATCGACAAGTTCGAAGAAGCCACCTGGGACCGCGTCATCGACATCAACCTCCGCGGCACCTACCTCGTCGCCAAAGAGTGCGTCACCTACATGAACGACCAGCCAAACGGCGGCGTCATCATCAACACCGCATCCGGCGCCGGCGTCACCGGCGGATCGTCCTCATACGCCTACGGAGCCTCCAAAGGTGCCGTCCACGGCTTCACCATGGTCATGCAACGACACATCGACATGCAAAAAATCCGCGTCCAAGACATCCTCCCCGGCCGCGTCCGAACCCCGCTCGTCCTCGAAAACCTCCAACAGCAGCTAGAAGTCACCGGCGACCAAGCGCACTACGACTCCGAAGTAGCCGGCCTGACCGACCCCGACGACGTCGCCAAAATCGCCATCTTCATGGCCTCCGACGAAGCCCGCGTAATGCGCGGCCCCGTCATCACCAGCTAACCGAGCGGACAGCCAGGTCGGTGCAGGTTTGAAGCCCGCACCTACACACCAATTTCGTCCGTACCCCTGTTAAACACAACATCCTTTTTGCGATTCTCGACCCTTAATAATGACCTCATATCGATGAGTGGTTCAACACATGTCAAAACGCGCTAAATCGACATCTAAACGCGTGTAAACCACTAGAACCTTGTACCCCAAGTTGAAAAAATCGTCATTGGATGCATCACATCCTCCGCTCAATGCGCGTCGCGAAGCGAAGCACCATCCCTCGGCTGACCGCGCTTCAAACGAGAACAGACCTACCGATAACCTGCATGAACAGCATACTCATCCACAAAAGAGCCGCCGCTTCTTTCGTGGCGGTCTGGATCCTTGCGGCTTTCGTCGCAACCAATCTATACGCTCCGCAGGCGCAAGCTCAAGATCCGCTCACTCCTCCGGGTGCTCCAACAAACATTCTAGTCACTCCCGGAATCAATCAATTGGCGGTGGGTTGGGGTCCACCAACCCCAGGCACCAACAACGCCCCCACCAACTACGTCGTCCAGTGGAAGTCCGGCACACAGAACTACTCGTCAGCTCGTCAAGCCAGCACTAGCACCACTACTGAGTACACCATCCCGAACTTAATCGGGGGGCGCCAATATCAGATCCGTGTCCGAGCCGAAAACAGCGCCGGCGGAACTTGGTCCGGCAACGTGAACGTCACTCCCCTGACAGGTCCAGCGGTCACCGACGTAGATGTAACTTCGGTCACTGACAGTACCGCAGACATTACCGTCACGCTGACCAACCCCGAATCTACGAGCCAAACCGTCAATCTCCGCTACCGTACGCCACGCGGGACCGGAGCCTGGGCAACGGAAACTCCTCTCTCAACATCCTCAACAACCAGAGATTTCACTCTCGGATCGCTCACAACGAATTCCGATTATGAAGTCCAAGCATCGCTAGACAGTAACTTCCAAACCGGCGTCCGTTCGACCACTTTTTCGACTCAAGGCCGCCCAAGCAACCCGATTCTAAGGGTGTCACCTGCAAACGGGCAACTGAGGGCAAGCTGGACCGTCGAGCTGAATGGCGGTACGGTTTCATCCCAGACTCTTGAATGGAAGGAATCATCAGCTTCTTCCTTCGAAAATGCGACACCTGCAAACGATGCGCGTAGTTACACGATCTCAAGCCTGACCAACGGCACCGAATACACCGTCAAGATAACAGTTACCACAAACTACGGCTCCAGATCTTCTGAAGAAGTGAGCCGAACTCCCGCCTCCAGCCCGTCGGTCGACGACATCACTTTCAGCAACATCCGCAGGACATCCACGACCGCCACGGTATCGGTGATCAACACGGAGCTCGCCAACGGCACCATAATCGCCTATCTTCGTCACCGGGTGAAAGGCACGACTGAGTGGAGCACCACTGCTACCCGGAGCGTCTATAGAACCACGGCAACATTCTCGCTCACCGGGTTGGCCGGCAACACGATGTACGAAGTGGAAGCCGCATTGGCAAGCGACTTCCAGAACAGCGTAGTCAAAGATCTTCAGACCGCCAAATCGCCTCCTGGTCCGCCTGAAGCGATTGGAGTGACGCATGGCGACGCGGAGCTGAACCTGAGTTGGTCGGCGCCATCGAACAATGGTGGCGGAGAGATCACGGGATACGTCATCCAATGGAGGGCTGGCGATCAGAGCTACTCGACTACTCGACAGCTACAGGTCGAAGCCGACATAACTTCTACGCCGATCACTAGTTTGATCAACGGAACCGAGTACACGGTGCGGGTATACGCCACGAACTCGATCGGTAACGGACCGCCGGCTGAAGCGACCGGTACTCCGAGCACGATTCCGGGGTCGCCGCCGTTGAATCTGACCGCGTCCGCATGTGACCAAGTCCTCCACCTCAGCTGGATGCCGCCAAAGGACACCGGTGGAAGCCCGATCCTCGCTTATGTGATCCAGTGGAAGTCCGGCACGGAAGATTACGACGCGACCGTTCGGCAATCCATTCAAGAGACTGCCGATCCGTTCTTCTCACTGGAAAATCTCGTCAACGGCACCGAGTACACGATGCGAGTCGCCGCCGCGAACATGAACAGCTATGACGACATGGATGTTCTCATGGCCAATTCGCTTTTGTGGTCTGGCGAACTGAAATCCACGCCGAAAGCAGGTCCGTGTCTAATAGAGCTGCGCTTCGGCAACCCGTTGGCCACAAGCGTGCCTGCTTACGTGACCGTCACAGATGCGCCATCTGGGACCAACGTCTATCTGCGATACCGCCCTGCGGGTACGACCTCTTGGATCCAGCTCCTAACCAGGGCTACACAAGCAGACAACGATACGATCACGATCGAACTCACCGCATTGACGCCTTCGACCATGTACGAAGTTGAGGCATCGCTGGACAGCGGCTTCTCGCCTAACGGACTAACCATCAGGGCGTTTTTCACGACTGCTGAAGGATCGACAATCGATGGACCCACCGAAGGTTTGATCGCGAAGATTCTCCGGATCGAACCAGAGATAAGCACAGTCACTGTTTCTCCTGATAGCCAGGTGGTGCTGTCGGTCGACGTTTATGGTCGTCAGGACATTTTGGACAACGGTCTTGCGGATCTAGCACCGTCGGATGGACGTCCCACGTTCCAATGGGATGTGGAGGGACGAGGTTCGTTCGAAGAGGCTGACTTTAGAGACGAGTGGCAAAATGCGCTGCCTGACGACCGGCGAGTTGTTTTCAATGCGCCAGATAGTCCGGGAAGGTATCAGATCAAGGTTACGCTCCCCACGACCAGCGGTTGTCTCGCTCAGCAAGTCGACGAAACGGCCGAAGAGGCGGAGGCTAGATGCACGGCGAATTTCGTGGTCCGTGTAAAAGGTGAGTCTGTCTTCGAGGACGAAACCGTACCGCCGGTCAATCCGGATGGACCGATTCCTGAGGTCATCATCGATCGAGGTGGGGACCCTTACGATGTCTTCACGCCTGAAGATGGCGGGATAAGTTCCAATAGCAGAGCATCGGTGTTCGTCGGTCCGGGCGCGGTTCCGAACGGAGAGTATGTGGGAATAAGAATCATCCCTATGGGACCGGTATCGAACGATGGCAAGACCTGGCAACGCTACACCCTGAAGGGCATCAAGTACGACGTAATCGTCGTCGACTCGTCGGGAGAGCGTATTCCGAGCTACAGGTTCGAAGAGCCGGCGACGGTCTGCATCCCGCTGCCAGATGAGCTGCTAAGCAGCTTGTCCAGCGTATCTTTGCTCGTGATCGACTATGCAGGCGAACTAACTCTTCTGTCGACTGACGTCGGGAATCGTCGGGACGGCATCGTCGTCTGCGGTGGGATATCGGACTTCCCGACGACTGTGGCAGTCGGAATCAAGGGTTCGCCTCCCATGAAAGTTCAGGTTGAAGAGGAAGAGATTTTGCCGGATACGGGAGGCACTGCTCCGACGCAGATGATGCTGTTGATGTTGATGATGATGGGTGTTGCGGTGATGGTGGCGGGGTTGATGGTTGGGGGGCGCTCGGGCATACCCCGCTCGCTTCGCTCGCGCCCCTTTCGCCGAGCGAAAGGGGCTGGGGCTCCCTAGCATCCTTCCGTCGAGGTAGGGGGGAGATTCCTCACTGTGCTCGGAATGACATTTGCCGCTTTGGGCGGAGCGAGCGGGGATACTTCGGTGCTCTTTGGCGCGCCCCCTTTGTCCTCCGGACATTTCCCCCGTGAACGGGGAAACCCCGCGTCTGCACCGCCCGTTTCACCCTCACCCCCGGATCAAGTCCGGGGCAGGCTCTAGCTCTCTCCCATCGAGGGAGAGGGGATGGCTGTGTTTAGGTGACGCCGTTTGTTTTGTAGTTTTCCCAGTCGTCTAGGGTGAAGTTGGGTTTTGAGAAGTAGGTGAAGGTTTTGCCTTCGCGTTCGCGGACTTCGTGGGACTGTTTCAGGATGTCTTCGGCTTGATCGACGGGGACGCGGGTTACGCCGTCGCCGTCGCAGACTAGGATGTCGCCGGGGATGATGTGGAGTCCGGCGACGTCGACGGGGATGTCGTGGTCGATCATGTTGAAGGGGCCGTGGCCGGGGACGCGGCCGGTTGCCCATAGGGAGAGTCCGGCTTTTTTGATGCCGGGGACGTCGCGGGCGTTGCCGTCGGTGACTGCGCCGACTGCGCCGAGTGCGACCATCTGGTAGGCCATGCCGTCGCCGATGATTGCGCCGCGTCTTGGCGGCAGATCGATGTCTTGCTGCACCACGATTGTCGGGGCGTTGGCGTAGGCGATGGAGTCCATGAAGTCGAATCGGGCTTCGAGTTCTTCGGCGGGTTCGTGGAGAGGAGTCCACGTGGAGGTCATGGCGTATCCGACGGTGGGTTTGCCGGAGCCGTCGAGGTTGTAGAGGTAGGGGTTGAGGTCGGGGCCGGAGTAGTCGATGTGCTCGGAGATGTATCCGCCGTAGACGATGGCGGCGGCGTTCTGGACGGTTGCGGAGTCGAACTCGGCGAGGCCTTGGAGGATTTCGGGGGCGACGGTTTTGAGGGGCATGGGGGCTCGGTTTTTGTGTGAGGTTGGGTGGGTGGTTGTTTGTCTAGGGGGTGAGTTTAGCAGGTGGGGGTTGAACTGGGATTTATGGGATTATTGGGATTATTGGGATTTGGTGTTGGTATTTGGGTTTCTGGGGGTGTTTGGCTGGTAGGGGTATAGGCTGGTTGGTTCGGTAGTGCCTCGTTCGGTCAACTAGAGGGACGGATACACTAAGGGCTATGAGTTGAGATTTGGAGAAAGTGAAATGATTCGTTCTAGAGAAGAGACGGATACGGTTGTGAAACGCGGGTTGGAGATCTACGAGATCGAGGTCGCGCCGCAGTTGAGCGACGATGATGAGGGGCGTTACGTAGCGATTGATGTCAACACCGGAGAGTGGGAGATTGGTGACACTGAACGCGTGGGTGAGGATTTGCGCGCAAAAGTTCCGGATGCAAGCATCTTCCTGTGGAAGCATCCAGAAATACCTAGGGGATATATTCGAGGGTTTCCGCCAGGGATGATGAAGCGTCTTGGGATACCTAGCGGCATTCTTGAAGAGGCATTGGAATGAAGGTGGGTTCGGTTTGGGATCGTAGTGGTAGGCTGTTTCCGATGTTGCGGTTTGAGATTGAGCGATTAGGTGGCGATTCGGTTCCGGTTGCAGCGTTAATCGACACTGGATTCACGGAGTGGCTGACGTTGCCTCCGGATGCGATCGAGCAGTTGGGATTACGACGTGTGGACCACGCCTCTCTGACATTCGGCAATTCTGGTACTGAGGAGGTTGATATCTACGAGGGACGGGTTTACTGGTGTGGGTTTTGGCGTCCGATCCGGGTGCATGAGCTGCCTGGCGTCCCGACGATTGGGATGGAGTTGTTGCGGGGGCATCGGATTGAGTTCGATGCTTTGGGTGATGGGGAGATTGATGTAGAAGTGATTGTGTAGGCGGGTTTTGAGTGACGGTTGTCAGGGTTTGGTGAAGGGAGTGAGGTTGTTTTGGGTTGTGAAGTCTTGTCCGTTGAAGGCGGAGAAGAACATGGGTTTTCCTGAGAAGGGCATGGGGGAAATGGGTCCGATTGCCATGAACGGGAATTGCTTGGATTTAGCATCGATTGCCGATTGAGGGTCTCTGAAGCTACGGTACAGGGTCATTGAGTCATCGTCGCCACCGGCCAGTTCTCTGAGCCGTTGGAATTCCAGACCGAATGCGAGTCCGTATCCGAGGAACAGTGCCCTAAGTTGCATCAAGATTTCGGTGTCCAAGCCCTGCATGGTTTGGCTGATGAACATCCAACCGACGCCGTATTTTCGAGTTTCTCTGACCGCGCGTTTCAACTCGGTTCGCAATTCTCTTGCTTGATCGTTGAGTTGAAAATCTCCGCCGGACGGAACGAATCTGTGCGCTTCATCTAGGACTACAAGAGTGTTTCCGCTCTCAGTGTTGTCGCCGAGGGTTTGCGAGGATTCGGCAACAATGGCTGCTGCCAAATGGGATATGACGCGGTTCTGGAGTGTTTCCGACCATCTTTGGATACCCGACTGGCTTGATAGATCTACCACGACCAACGGTTTGCGTTGCGCCTTAGGGTCTACGAGACGTTTGACGACATTATTTAACGCGAGTTTGTCAGTACCACTGCTGAATAGCTCAGTGATCGGTTGCCAAAGTCGCCTGTAAAAATCACTGAATCTCTCGCCTTTCAACTCGTCAATGTCACTTCGCAATTTCTCTGCAAATGGCTGCGAACTGTATATCCGCTTGGCGTTCTTCTGCAAGGCGTTTAGAGAATCGCGGGCGCAGGTTTCGGTCATAAGTTGATCAATGCGGTAATTCCGACGCAGTTGTCGCATGAGAGTGTTGATTGCAGCAAAGCGTTGGGTTTCGCCTCTCACTCCTAGTTCGACCTCGAAGAACCTGCTGCCTACAAGAAGCTCTTCAAACAGGTTCCAGTTGTCCAAACGGAGTTTGGAGATCGGCAATTGAATTACTTCTCGTTTCAACTGATTTCGCAAAACGCTTGATAGAGCTAGTTCCTGTTGACCTACTGATTCACCAGACATCTCGATCGAGAACTCTCCTTGAGGATCGATGACGAGGATGCCCAAGGTGGGATGGCGTGCGTATGCGGCGAGGAGCATCTTAGCTAGCCCGGTTTTCCCTGATCCGGTCTTGCCGAACACTCCGATGTGATATGCCTCTCCGACGCCGTGTTTACCGGAACCGAAATGCTTGAACCACATCGGGAACGCCACGTCATTTCCGTAGGCATGGCCGAGTTTGAACACATCGTCTTTGCAAAACTCCAATACTGAATCCAAGAATTGTTGTCGGACGATATTGACGGGGGTTCCAGTTGAAGGCACGCTACCAATATCGCCATGCGAATATGATCCATCCGCGTTCTGCACGAAGCAGCCGCCGATTTTCATCACTGCTGTACGCGTGTCCTGTGCCGGTGTGATGGAAGGCAATACATGGCTTGATTTGATGATGTTCTTGAACGTTTGATCCTCGTGCCAACGGTTCCGCATCTCCATCGAAGTGATCTGACCTAATACCGCGGTCAATGGAGGTTCTCCAGTTTGCGAGGGTTCGGTTTGCCGCCAAGTGAAACCGACTAACGAACCGACGAGTTTTGAGTTGACACGTGAATCCAAGATGTCCAGAGTCAGTTCCGTGTTGGTGGATGGGCTGCCGACGACGGCTACGGGGATGGGTTGAGGGCGGTTGTCGGTGGCATCATTCGCCGAGTCGGTGGTCACGGCGTTGATTCCTCGAATAAGGGATCGGAGCGGTAGGCGTTCATCATGTCGGCGGCGATTTTCGGTTCGGCGGAGTTTGCGGTGACTTGGGTTCTGACGGAGTCGAGTAGTGCGGCGACGCCTTTTTGTAGGCTCTTGGCGAATCGGTCTGCGACGTAGAGCGGATAGGGCTCGAGCATGGCTGGGTTGATTGTCTGTCGTCGGATGATTTCGAGTGTTTCTCTCAATTTGTTGTCGTCGTCTGCGATTGCGGGCGGCATTTCGATTCGGAAGGCGTGCGACCAATCATGCGGTTTGTAATAAATTACTTTAATTCTTGTAAACATTGATTGAAGTTCAATAGTGTAATTGCGGTAAAAAGCTGGCGTATCCAAATGGAACGGGTGGGTTTCCAGATCGAAGGGACCGGCATATTCTCCCGGTTCGAGAATCAAACTCGCGGTCGAACGACCGTTGAAGTCGACCTCGCGGCTGTTGAAGAGATTGGTTTGACCCATGAATTCGTTAGCTGAAGAACGTTTCGGCACGGCGATGACGTTGTCTGAGACCAAGATTTCGGGGATTAACTGCATCGTCGAATCCGTCCATCGCCGTTTGAACGCTTCAGACAGTTCGTCTCGCAAATCTCCTGCAGTCCTTAACGCGATGGAAATGGCGACCATCCCGGTGAAGAACGTGCCATCTAGCATGACTAGGTCGCGATCGACAGTTCGTGCGATCTCGTATTCCATGCAGAACATGAGGCCGTAGGCGATCTCGCTGGCGCGTGCGATTGGGTCAGTGATGTGGATTTCGAATTTGTACGGGAGATTGCCGTTGGACGATTCGCCACCTAAACCATCGACTGCCAACGCGGCGGCAGCGGCTAATTCGAATGACGCCAACCGAATCAACGCAGGGGAGCCATCGACGGCAGCGACCGATTTTGGGGGTAGCTCTGACATGTAGTCGACATTCGAGATCAAACCTAGGCGGAGTGCCCGTGAGCGTAGGTCGTCTCGCTCCGCGATTCGTTCCCCTACGCTTTCTAGGGCGCGTTGAGTTACTTCCTCGGAGCGGGTTAGGAGTTCGTTGATTAGGGCGTCGGGTAGGTCGCCGAAGACTTCGGTGGTGATTTGGCGGTGGTTCGACGAGCCAATGGTCATGTTTCGTTCGGGTGGGTTGTCCATCTGTGTGGTAGGCAGCCACTAGGATACCCGCTCTTAATCTCCCCCTGAGAGGGGGAGGGATGAGGTGGCGGCGTCGCCCTCTGCGATGGGTGCCCCCTTTGTCCTTCGGACATTTCCCCCGCTAGCGGGGGAAACCCCGCGTCTGCACCGCCCGGTTCACCCTCACCCCCGGATCAAGTCCGGGGCAGGCTCTAGCCCGCTCCCATCGAGGGAGAGGGGGTTTTCTGCGTTGCCCGTCCTCGGTGGATTCCCGCCTGCGCGGGAATGACGGGCTTTTGCTTCTCGCGCCCCCTTTGTCCTTCGGACATTTCCCCCGCTAGCGGGGGAAACCCCGCGTCTGCACCGCCTGTTTCACCCTCATCCAGCCTTCTCACATCAAGGGAGAAGGGGGTTAGGCGGTGACGGCGCCGGTTTTGGCGGGTTGGACTAGTTTGATGTATTTGGAGAGGGTGCCGCGGGTGTATGGGGGTGGTTTGGGTTGCCAGGTGGAGAGGCGGGTTTGGAGTTGTTCGGGGGAGATTTTTAGGTTGAGTTCGAAGTCGTCGAGGTTGATTTCGACGGTGTCGCCGTCTTGGACTGCGGCGATGGGTCCGCCGACTGCGGCTTCGGGGCCGACGTGTCCGATGATGGAGCCGTGGGAGCCGCCGGAGAAGCGTCCGTCGGTGATGAGGTAGACCTTTTCGCCGAGGCCTTGTCCGACGAGGGCGCCGGTGACGGCGAGCATCTCTCTCATGCCGGGTCCGCCTTTGGGTCCTTCGTAGCGGATGATGATGACGTCGCCTTCTTTGATCTCTCGTCGCTGGAGGGCAGCCATGACCTCTTCCTCTTGGTCGTAGACTTTGGCGGGTCCGGAGAAGCGTGCGCCGAACTGGTGTCCGGCGACTTTGAGGACGCATCCGTCGGGTGCGAGGTTGCCGTGGAGGATGACTAGTCCGCCGTTTTCGGAGAGGGGGTCTTCGACAAGGCGGACGACGTCGTTTTCGGATGGGTTGAGATCGACGTCGGCGAGGTTTTCGGCCATGGTTTGTCCGGTGACGGTCATGCAGTCGCCGTGGAGGAGTCCGGCGTCGAGGAGTCGCTTCATGACGAGAGGGACGCCGCCAACGCGGTCGAGGTCGAACATGACGTATTTGCCGCCGGGCTTCATGTCGGCGATGAGGGGGGTTCGCATCGAGATTTCGTGAATGTCTTCGAGGGTGAGGTCGATGTCGGCTTCGTGAGCGATGGCGGGCAGGTGGAGCGCGGTGTTGGTGGAGCCGCCCATGGCGACGACTAGTGTGACGGCGTTTTCGAATGCTTTACGGGTGAGGATGTCGCTGGGGCGGATGCCCTTGCGTAGGAGGTTCATGACGGCGATGCCTGCTTCGCGGGATGATGCTCGCTTGCGCTGGTCGAC
Organism: Dehalococcoidia bacterium; assembly: GCA_965204425.1. Classification (GTDB taxonomy): domain Bacteria; phylum Chloroflexota; class Dehalococcoidia; order Lucifugimonadales; family Lucifugimonadaceae; genus Bin127. Next base: position 144,077 of record OZ241990.1, on the reverse strand, counting down.
GTTGGGTTCGGATGCTGCGCCGGGGATGGAGAGTCCGAGTGCTTCGCCGATGGACGACATGGTGTTGGCGGTGAACATTCCGCCGCAGGATCCGGGTCCGGGGCAGGCGTTCGCCTCGATGCCGTAGAGTTCGTCCTCGTCGATCTGTCCGGCTTGGACCTGTCCGACGGCTTCGAATACGGTCTGGATCTGGATGTCCTCGCCCTTCCAGTGTCCGGGTAGGATGGAGCCGCCGTAGACGAAGACGGACGGGATGTCGAGCCGGGCCATCGCCATCATTGCGCCGGGGAGGGATTTGTCGCAACCGGCGGCGGCGACTAGTCCGTCGTAGCGCTCGGCGAAGCAGACGGTTTCGATGGAGTCGGCGATGATTTCGCGGCTGACGAGTGAGCCTCTCATGCCTTCGGTGCCCATGGAGATGGCGTCGGAGACGGTGATGGTTCCGAACTCGAAGGGTGATCCGCCAGATGCTCGGACTCCGACCTTGATCTCGTCGACGAGGGGTTTGATGCCGGAGTTGCAGGGGGTGACTTCGTTGTGGGTGGAGGCGACGCCGACGAATGGTGCGTCGATGTCGGCGTCGGACATTCCCATGGCGCGCATCATGGAGCGGTGGGGAGCGCGGATTGCGCCCTCGGTGGTTTCCCAGGATCGCCACTTGCCGGGGGCTCGCCCGTTTCGCTTGGTGCCTGCGCGTCGGGTTGATTGGGTTGCCATTAGTGCCGCTCTCTCAATGAAGTACAGTCGAGTCGATTGTTTCATTTTAAGAAGATGGGTCGTCTGAACCGCGGATTACGCGGATGTTTAGGATGGGCTAGGATTGCCCCTCCCTTTTGTCCCGTTTCACCCTCACCCTAGCCCTCTCCCATCAAGGGAGAGGGGATTACTTCTAATCATTGAGAAGGGGAAGCAAGATGCCACCTAGTTACATAGTGCCTGCGGCGCGGGCTGTGATTTTTGATGATGAGGGTCGGATTTTGTTGATCCGGCGGGGGGATAACCATATGTGGGCGTTGCCGGCTGGTGGGATGGAGCCGGGGGAGTCGGTTACGGAGTGTATGGCGCGTGAGGTTTGGGAGGAGACGGGTTTGGTGGTTGAGAAGGCGACGGCTTTTGGGGTTTATTCAGAGCCGCGGTTTACTGCGCCAACTCGTCCGGATGCGCAGTTGTTGACGGTGGCGTATCGGGTTGATGAGTGGAGCGGGGAGTTGCGCCGGACGACGGATGAGACGGAGGATGCGAGGTGGTTTGAGGTTGAGGAGTTGAGGGGGTTGGAGGATTTGATGGGGAGTTATCGGGAGGCGATTGAGGATTGTTTGGCGAACCGAATCAGCGGCGAATTCGTGATCAAATGAGGATTGATCGCACTGCGATGGTCGGACGGTTTTGCCGACCGCGGAGATTCAACTCCAGAGTCTGACGATCAGCGCGATGATGGTTGTGGCGATGCCGACGCTGCCGATAGTGAGGGCGCCTAACTGCCATTTGGCTTTTTCGAGGTCGGCTTTTGTGGCGTAGTGATTGCGAATCTCGTCGCGGAATGCGCGGACTTCGGTTTCGAGCGTTCCGATGCGGTCTTCGAGTGAAATTGTGGTCATAAACGTATCCTTACTGTGACCACGATTCTACACATCTATTGGCGAAAGTTTCGTTGCATGATGGATCGCTTCTAGGCCCAATTTGAGGACGTCTTCGGGTGGGGGTTTTGGGTTGCCGTTGGGGGTGGTGACGGCGCGTTTTTGTTGGAGGTCTTGGGTGGTGAACCATTGCCAGCCTTTGGGGGCTGGTGGGCGTGGGTCGGGGATGTGGCAGAAGTAGATGTGGTCGATGTGTTGGTGTTTGCCGACTTTTTCGTCGTAGACGTCTTCGATGAGGATGGTGCGGGGCGGGTGGACCTGGTCGACGTTGGAGATCGTTTGGAATTTTTGGGTCGGGATGATTTCGGCGTCGAAACCGGTTTCTTCTTTGATTTCGCGGAGGACGGCTTGGACGGGGTCTTCGTTAAGTTCGATGTGTCCGCCGGGTGGGAGCCACTCCTGGACGCGGTGGTGCCAGTGGAGGAGTGTGGCGTCGCCGTTAACTAGGAAGCCGGTGGCGGTGAAGTGGCGGGGGAGGGGCATTGTCTGAACTGGGGTGGGCATGTTGTCTGAACCGCGGATTATGCGGATTATTGGGATGGACAGGATTGGTGGTTGTTATTAAGGTTCATTTCGTTGATGGGGTTTTGGTTATTAGGGTACGCCGTCCCTCCTGCCCCGGGCATACCCCGATCACTTCGCTTCGCTCGTTCGCGCGCCCCTTTCGCCAAGCAGAAGGGGCTATGAGATGTGATTGCAGCGGCTTATATTGTCTCCTTATCGGGGTACGGGGCAGGTCCCAGACATTTCTTCCGCGAGCGGGGCCCTCACCCTAGCCCTCTCCCGCCGAGCGGGAGAGGGGATTTGCCCCCTGCCCTGCCCCTCTGGATGGACGTTCCGTCTGCTGAAGCGCCCGCGTTCGCGAAGATGACGTATTTGGTACGCGCCCTATTGTTTGCGGGGTTTTACTAGGCCGAATTCTAGGAGCGGGGCTCCGTTTTGGTCTTTTAACATGCGGGTTCGGCGTTCGTCGGCTTTGCCGATTTGGTGCATCATTTCGAGTCCGCGCTGGGTTTCGGAGGCTACTTGGGGAGCGAGGGTGTATTCGATGCGTCGCTTGAATAGCCAGTAGGTGAATTCCTCGTCGAGTGCGATGGTGCGGGTCTCTTCGGGAGATTCGTCGATGAGGTTGGACAGGCGTTCGGAATTTTCGGTTAGGAATTGGTCCCAGAGGGTTTGTTCGTTGTCTTCGTAGAGTCCGAGGTACGCCCTGTCGGAGGATTCGTCGGAGGGCGGGAGTCCGGCGGAGTAGCGTCGTTTGTGGTTGCGGGCTTGGATGGCGGCGATGAGGCACTGCTCGATGTGGACGCCGTAGAAGTAGTTGAGGTGGGCTCGCCATCCGTCGACGCCGATGATGCGTCGGAACTTTTCTTCGCCTAGGCCGCCGAAGACGCCGGAGGTTGCGAGCCAGTTGAAGATTTCGGATGATTCGATTGGGGATTCGTCGTCTTCGGCTAGTTCGATTGTGATGCGTTCGGCGAGGCGTTTCCAGTTGAAGGCTTCACCGCCGATGAAGTAGTGGTAGGTCTCGCCGTAGAGGGTTTCGTTTGCGACGGGCCAAGCGGCTACGGTTTCGATGAAGGCCGATTGCCAGTCGGTGGGTTGGGATTGGAGTTTTTGCCGCAGGACGTCCAGCAGTTGACGTCGATTCGTTTCGACGTTTTCGGCTGATCGAGAGGTGGGATGAGCGGTGGTGGTCATTACGCGTCAATTGTCGCATAGGGGGTGTTGGTCCTGATTAACTGGTTCACTGAAGATGTCGAAATGTCATTGGAAATGGGAAACGACAGTCCGTCGTAGCACTCTTGATCCACGACGGCGGGATAGGGATCAGATTGTTACACTTTCTGTACGTTGATACGTTTAATTGGAATGGTTTTTTGGAGGTGAACCAATGAACTTGGTACTTGCGGATGCTTTACGAGCGGTGTCCGGAGTTCTGATGGTGACTGGAAACGCCATGGTTTGGGTCGAAATCGCGGGTAACCCTCGAAGGAAACCGCTACGGGCGGGAATTGGGAGGAGTTGACGCGTGGCGACCACCGAAATACGACGGCGCGTTGAAGCGACGGATGAGCAAGTTGACGAATTGTTGGCGATTCCTGAGATTAATGAAGCGTTTCAGGCTTATATTCGGTTGACCCACGAGTATCGAGATGCTGTACTGACGGCGATCAGGTTTCACGCAGAAGATGGGCTCCCGGACATCAGCCCGATCAAGCGGGACTACATGTCACGTTTGGAGCGGCAGAGATTGTTCGTTCGGCAATTGGTGGATGATCACTCGTGACGGCAGATCTTTGGTTCGTCGGTATCGCCTCAAGCGTGGTCGGCGGGTTAATTGTTGGCGCCGCCGGATGGTTTTTCGAGATTAGAAGGTCACACCGAAAACATGAAAAGCGAATCGGCGAGTTGGAAGAAATAGTAGAAGCCATGGCGCTAACTATTCCTGAAAGTCAAGCCGCCGAGGCGTTCCGGATTCGCATCCTGCAATGGGCTGGCGATGAGGAACGTTAGTGCTCCTCGGCGGGGGCGCTTGCCGTGCCGTTCGACTTCGCGTCGTGGAAACGTAGTTGGCGTTGCTTTTCACATGGGTTAACCCCACATATCGGGTCACATGGTCGCCTAGACTGCGCTGTGCGATAATGTTCATCACCATTACATTGTTCACATCAGTTTCATGGAGAGTAACGATTGATTACAGACAGCCATCGTGCAGCTTACGTAGAGCGCGCTAGACGTTACTACGAGAGCGAGTTGCAGGACAAACTCACCAAAGATCATCTTGGAAGCATCATCACGATCGATGGTCGGACGCTGAAATACGCGATAGGCATAAATGGCTCACAGTCGGCGTCGAGATTAAGAGAGATTTGTGCAGATCCGATCACGTACACCGCGAGAATCGGTTCGGATTACGTTTACGACGCTCCCTCTGCAACGGTCTTGTCCGGGGATTCAAATTGATACGCGGGTTGGTGGACGCAGATTTGCAACCTATAGTTCGATTGGACCTCAGAACCGCGGACGGCGAATTCAAGAAATTCGCCGTCAAGTACGACACTGGGTTTAATGGCGAGCTTGGGCTATCAAAAGCGCTGTTGGATCAGCTGGATAAGCGACATCACGGCAAAGTCAGCACCAAATTCGGTGACGGAAAGGTCGATCGGGTTGATGCGTATCTAGTCGATACTCGCATTGACGGCGACATCAAGGAATTGATGGCGTTAGATTTTGGTGAGGGGGGCGAATTGCTCGGATTGAGCGCATTGCCTCAGTGGGTCGGGTGCGTCGAGATGCGTGTAAACGGCGATGTGGTCATTGCGGACGAGCGATAGATCGGAAACCTGCAGGCAAGCTCAGCCGACCAACGTCGAGTGATTGTCAACGCGTGGCTTTTGAACGCTTCTTTTTGTTTTGGCGTTCTATTGCTCGGCGTTCTTTTCGGGATAGGCGGCGGCCGTCTTTGCTGTGGGTTGGGGCGTTGATGGCGGTTACGGTTGAGCCGCTGGTGTTGCCTTGTCGGGCTTGGTTGGCGGCGGACATTACGGATTGCTGGCTGGCTTGGGCGAGGGCGATGCGTTGCGCGGCGGCTAGTGCGTCGGATTTGAGGGCTGTGGATTCGGCGCTAGAGAGGCCGGTGGTGGATGGCGGGAGGTTTGGTGCGAGGTGGAAGATGGTGCGGGCGACCTCGTTGCGGATCTCCTCGTTCATCTCGTTGAACATCTGGTACGACATCGTCCGGTACTGGACGAGGGGGTCGCGTTGTCCGACGGCTTGGAGTCCGATGGACTGGCGCATGTTTTCCATGCTGGTGAGGTGTTGGACCCAGTGGCGGTCGAGGACGCGGAGGAGGACGCTGTGCTCGATCATCTGGAGGTTTTCGCTGCCGAATAGGAGTTCGCGCTGGGCGTAGACGGCGTCTACGTAGTCGTGTAGTTCCTTTTCAATGGTCGGCTGATCTTTTCCGACGAAGTCCTGGTCGGAGGTGAAGATTTCGTGAAGTGGGAAGTAGCGTCGGATTTCGCGTACGAAGCCCTGGACGTCCCAGATCGTGGCATCGCCGTCTAGGAAGTTGGTGACGGCGTTTGTCATGGCGGTTTTGATGTAGCCGTTGATCTCTTCGCGGAAGTCTCCGCCGTCGACGATGCGGTCGCGCAACTCGTAGATGACGTCGCGCTGGGTGTTGGCTACGTCGTCGTAGTCGACCAGCTGCTTGCGGATCTCGAAGTTGATGCCTTCGACTTTCTGCTGGGCGTTCTCGACGGACTTGACAAGGACGGCGTTCTCGACCGGGACGTCTTCTTCCCAGTTGAACATCTCGAGGGTGCCCTTGATGCGATCGCCGCCGAAGCGTCGGACGAGGTCGTCTTCCACGGAGAGGAAGAACTGGGTTTCGCCGGGGTCGCCTTGCCGGGCGCAACGTCCGCGGAGCTGGTTATCGATGCGGCGGGACTCGTGGCGCTCGGTGCCGAGGACGAAGAGACCGCCTTTGTCGACTACGCCGTCGTGTTGGCCTTGCCACATCTCCATTGGATCTGCGGGTTGCTGGCCGTTACTGGATGCTTTGCCATTACGCTTGGAGTTCTTCTTCTTGGAGGATTCGGTGGATACGCTTTCGGGGTTTCCGCCGAGGATGATGTCGGTGCCACGTCCGGCCATGTTGGTGGCTACGGTGACGCCGCCGGGGACGCCGGCTTCGGCGATGACGTGGGATTCGGACTCGTGCTCTTTGGCGTTTAGGACGCGGTGAGTGACGCCTCGCTTCTTGAGGAGGTCGGCGATCCGTTGGGATTTCTCGATGGTGGTGGTACCGACTAGGACGGGTCTACCGGCTTTGCTGATTTCTTGGATCTTGGCGGCGGCGGCGTTCCACTTGGCGTCCTCGGTCATGTAGATGAGGTCTTGGTGGTCGACGCGTTTGTCTTCTCGGTTGGTGGGAATTTCGAGGACGTCGAGTCCGTAGATTTTGTTGAACTCTTCGGCCTCGGTTGTGGCGGTACCTGTCATGCCGCTGAGCTTGCCGTACATACGGAAGTAGTTCTGGAGGGTGATGGTTGCGTAGGTTGCGGATTCGGCGCGTACCTGGACACGTTCTTTGGCTTCGAGGGCTTGGTGGAGGCCATCGGAGAAGCGTCGGCCTTCCATCAGTCGTCCGGTGAATTCGTCGACTAGGACGATCTCGCCATCGCGGACGACGTATTCGCGGTCACGGACGTAGATGTGCTCGGCGCGGACTGCGTTTTCGACGAGGTGTGGGAGATCGTGGTTTTCGCCGGTCTCGCTGTAGAGGGTCTGGACGCCGAGCATCTTCTCGGCTTTTTCGCTGCCGATTTCGGTGAGGGAGACGTTTCGGCGTTTGAGGTCGACCTCGAAGTCGATTTCGGGCTGTAGGCGTGATGCTACTGATGCGAAGCGGGTGTAGTTGCGTCCGGTCTCGATGCCGGGTCCGCTGATGAGGAGCGGAGTTCGGGCTTCGTCGATGAGGATGTTGTCGACCTCATCGACGATGCCGTAGGCGAGTTTTCCTTGTACGCGCTGGCTGGACTCTGCGACCATGTGGTCGCGGAGGTAGTCGAAGCCGAGCTCGTTGTTGGTGGCGTAGAGGATGTCGCAGTCGTAGGCTTCGGTTTTGGAGGACGGCCGGAGGTGGGTTCCGGCGACGGTTGCGAACTTGGCGGATGCGTCTTCGCGGTCTACGGGAGCGCCGTCTTCTTGGTAGTTTTCGTCGAATACGAAGGACTGGCTGTTTTGCTGGAGGCAGCCGACGGAGAGTCCCATGAACTGGTAGACGGGGCCCATCCACTCGGCGTCGCGCTTGGCGAGGTAGTCGTTGACGGTAACGACGTGGACGGGTTCGCCGCTGAGGGCGTTGAGGTATGCGGCGAGGGTTGCGACGAGGGTCTTGCCTTCGCCGGTGCGCATCTCGGCGATCTTGCCTTCGTGAAGGACGATGCCGCCGATCATCTGGACGTCGAAGTGGCGCATTCCGAGGACGCGGGAGGATGCTTCGCGGACGGCTGCGAATGCTTCGGGGAGGATGTCGTCGATGGATTCGCCGCTGCCAAGACGCGCCTTGAACTCGTAGGTCATGGCGGCGAGGTCGTCGTCCATCAGCCCTCGCATCTCGTCTTCGTGCGAGTTGATATCGTCGACGATCGGTTGCAGCTCGTCGAGCTGCTTCTGGTTTGGATCGCCTACTAACTTGGCTAGGAGTTTTCCGATCATGTTGGGGTTGCGTCGGTGACGTTCCTATATATCAACGTATCAGAACGGGGCGCGCCGCTTTGGTTTGGGGGCGAGGTGATCTTGGAAGAGTTACGAAGCGGAGGGGTGTTGTGGATGGATCGTAGGATGAGAACGTGTGGTGAACGTGTGCAGGTGCTAGCATGTTGTTAATGTAATTCGGTATTCGATTTCATGGCGATTGGGAATTTTGGCTTACGTTAGGTAGGACTGGTTCATGCCCAAACCAGGAGATTTGGTTGAGGAACTAATTTGGCTGACTGAAAGCGGTCAGCTTAATTGGCAAGGGACGATTCACGGTTGGCAGACGCGCACTGGCGATTGCGACTTCAGCGTTTACCCGAGCGGCCTATTAGTAGCTCGGTACCCGTTCGAAAACAGCTCGGTCCAAGTTCGAATCGATGGTCACGAACAATTGATGGGTCGGCTCATCGAATTGTTGCAGCGCCAATTTCCTGTGGAACGATTGCCGAGCGAAGAAGAGCGGCTGCAGCATGTTCTTGAGAGCGTAAAAGGCGAGGTTTCGTCTCGTGGCAGGTGAACCATCAATCCAGTTGCAGGATGTTCGGGTGGAGATAGATAGTTCGCTCGAACATTACGCCACCGCGGCATCGGTAAATAGAGAGGTGGGCAGACTTGAAACGAAAATCGCCGAGACCAAGACCGAGATCATCAAGTGGGTAGTGGGCACTGGGATTGCGGTCGGCGCGCTGGTTGTTGGCTCCGCCGCGTTGTTGGTTAACGTCATCGGGTGACGGTTGATTCCCTTCGCCGTTGGTTTTGGAACGGGATTCCGTGTCGGAATACGGGAGACGCTTTGGGGATTTGTGGACCTTGGGGTTTGTAGTGTCTGGCCCTCAGTTCTATAGTCGTTCAGCGATGCGGTGGTTAGTCAGCTCAAACCGATTCGACTACTAGTCCCTCGATGCGTCCGAAGTGACGTCGGTTGTTGCTGAGCAGTGTCATACCGTGGTGGACCGCCGTAGCTCCGATCAGGATGTCGAAGTCGCCGATGACGGTTCCCGCGGCTTTCAATCTACCGCGCTCGTGGGCGAATAGACGACATATGCCGTCGTTCAGTCCCAAGACTTCGCAACCGGCGAGAAATCGCAGAAACTGACGTTCGTTACCCTCCGGGTCTCGCGAGTAGAAAACACCCTGATACACCTCCGCAAGCGTGATGACGCTTAGGGCGATTCCCGAGGGAGCCAGTTGATCTAATCGCTCCTGTACCGGTTGTCGGCCGTGGAGATAGTGGATGACCCAGTCGGTATCGACGAGATATTCCATCGACTAGAGCTTGGGTGCGTCGCCTGAACCTTTAAGCCGATCAGCGTAGATGTCTTCGATCAACTTGTCGGCATCTAAATCCCCGCTCCAACTCCCAGCGCTGGATCGCATAACCTCAAACCGATCTTCCGAGACAGCCGCTTCCGAAATCGTAACTACAACCTCGGCTCCGTCTTGTAGATCGAGACGCGCGCGGGGCTTCAACACACCATCCAAGTATGTGGCTCGTACCGACTGATTCATTGTTCTGCCTCCGTATCCATCCTCCACAACCACGAAAAAACCACCTGTTTAGATGTAATCAAGTCTACACAAAGGGTCCGACGTGTACCCCTTCTTGCTTCTCCTGGAAGGGGAAGGAATGCGGTCAAGGGAGAGGGGAGATTCCTCGCTACGCTCGGAATGACATGTGGACGGCATGGAATGATATGTGGGCGGGAATGACGGAGTGCGCCAGAATGACTGGGGGTGGTATGAACCCCCTGCGAGTTTCGCTGCGCTGCAATCGCGTCCCCCTTTGTCCTTCGGACATTTCCCCCGCAAGCGGGGGAAACCGGAGCCGCCCCTCTGGATTCCGGCTTTCGCCGGAATGACGCGCAGGTTTAGTCGGGGAAGAGGGCGCCTACTGAGCGGCCGTGGTGGATGCGGGTGATGGCTTCGCCGATGAGGGGGGCGATGGAGAGGACGCGGATTTTTTCGTGGTGTTTGTGTTTGGGGAGTGGGACGGTGTCGGTGATGACGATTTCGGAGATTTCGGGTTTGTTGGCGAGGTTGATGGCGGCGTCGCCGGGGAATACTCCGTGGGCGGCGGCGACGAAGACGTCGCGGGCTCCGTTTTCTCTGAGGCCTTGTGCGGCGGCGGCCATGGTTCCGCCGGTTGCGATTTCGTCGTCGATGAGGATGGCGTTGCGGTTTTTCACTTCGCCGATGACGTTGTGGGTTTCGACGCTGTCGTTGTTTCCGGTGCGGCGTTTCTCGACGATGGCGAGAGGCGCTTCCATGAAGTGTGCAAAGTCTCGGGCGCGCTTTACGCTGCCGATGTCGGGCGAGACGACGACGGGAGCCTCAAGCTCTTTCTCTTTGAAGAATTTCGACAACATCGGCATGGCGGTGAGTTCGTCGACGGGGACTTTGAAGAAGCCTTGGACCTGTCCGGCGTGGAGGTCGACGGTTAGGAAGCGATCGGCTCCGGCGGTCTCGAGGAGGTCGGCGATCAGGCGTCCGGTGATGGGGACGCGCGGCTGGTCTTTCTTGTCGGTTCGGGCGTAGGAATAGTACGGGACGACCGCGGTGATGCGTCCGGCGGATGCCCGGTGCGCGGCGTCGATCATGATCAGCATCTCCATGATGTGATCGTTGACGGGTTCGGCGGTGGGCTGGACGATGAAGACGTCGCGTGCTCGGACGTTTTCGAGGATTTTTACGAAGGTGTTGTCGTTGGAGAACTTGAAGACGTCGGCTTGTCCGATGTCGATGCCTAGGTAGTCACAGATTTTCTGCGAAAGGCCTTCGTGGGCCGAGCCGGACAGAACTATCGGTCCGCCGTTGATCGGTTGCATGGACAAGTTGAAGCCGTTGTGCTGGGGGGAGAATCGCGACGCCGAGACTCGATTCTAGCATTGGGGGATTCTTGTCTGAACCGCGGATGACGCGGATTTTTGGGATGTATGGGATTTGGTGTAGGTGGTTTGGGGGTCACCCTCACCCTAGCCCTCTCCCATCGAGGGAGAGGGGATGTCGTCTTTTGGGCGGTGTTGAGATTCTTCACTTCGCTACGCTCCGTTCAGAATGACATTGGTAGAGGTGTCGCCCCCTTTGTCCTTCGGACATTTCCCCCGCAAGCGGGGGAAACCCTAGAGTTGGGCGTAGGAGGTTTTGTTGAAGCCGACTATGGGGTCGGTGTTGGGTGAGGTTAGGATGGGGCGTCGGATCAGGCGGGGTTCTTCGAGCATGGCGTCGATGAGTTCGTCGCTGGAGATGGTGTTCTTGCGGTCGCGGTAGGGTTTTGAGCTTGGGCTGCGCCAGGAGAATAGGTTGTCGATGCCGATGGCGGAGACGAGGGCGGTCAGCTCTTCGCGGGTGAGGTTGTCTTTGAAGAAGTCGCGCTCTTCGACTTGGATGCCGAGGTTGTCGAGAGCGATCTTGGCGTCGCGGCATGTGGAGCAGCTGCGCCAGGTGTAGAAGCGGGGTTGGGTGGGCATGGGAGTGTGGATCGTTTGAATTGCGAATAGCCTATTGTGCTTCACGTGGAGGCCGAATGACTTGTCCTTCAGGTTGCGACGCAAGCAACTCGGCATATTTCAGGGCTTTGATCTGTTCCTCGAGTTCTGAGCGATCGGCAATTGGATAACTCAGATCTCGGGTCAAATCGAATTCGTCTCGAATTCGGCGTAAACCAATCAGCAGATTGTCGCCCTCCCGCGATTGATCGATGAGATCTTCAACCCGTTCCAAAAACACGGCCACCTCAGCCTTGGTCGCTGTCGGGAGCAAGTCCCGTATAAAGAGATTGGTTTCTCTATCCACACGCGCTGCTATTGATTCGCGTTCGCGTTCGCGTTCTGCTCTCCTTTGAATCGCAGTCAAGTGCGAAAACAACGCCACGAACCTTTTCCTCATTTGATTCGAAGGTTCTACATCGCTTTCTGAACACGCAGCCAAAACGTGGCGAGCAAATCCTAATTTCTCGATATGGATTTCGCCTTCGGCGAGCGCAAGGGCGTTTTGGATAGCCTTGAAAACCCCCGTAGATTCGTTGAGCGAACGAGTGATGTCTTCTTCCGTCAGGAATTGAGTCGGTGTGTCTACGCCTATCTCTTCTAGGTATGTATTGGTTGCCGTAATGGCGATCTTGACTGGTACAAGATCTTCGATTTCCAATGGTCCTCCTTGACGGTCACTGGTAACGCCATCAATCAGATCGGGCTTGAACTGCGTTATGTAATCCGGTTGTAGCAACTGTTTTTTGCGCGGTCCACCGCGTTTCAGTTGCTTGACCGCGCGGTCCCCTTCGTCATCTCCGTCGAGTAAAACGATTACCGCTGGCTTTTCGGCGTCCCGACCGCGGGCCAAGTACGTCATGTAAGGCACTTGGCTGGCCGAACCAGCCGGAACAAGCGTGATGTGATTCAAGTCGAGGCGCTCGGTGCTGGCAACACCTTCTTGTCTGAGTAAATCAGACATCCCTGCCAAATAGACCTGATCCGCTAATCCTTCCAACATCAAGTTGCAATGCCCGATGAATGTCGTCTCGCCCACAAATCCACCCAGAGAAGTTCGTAACGGTTCGAAATGGTTACGTCCCACATCGCGGACAACTCGCACTCCTTCTTCCCCTGTGCCTTTGTCGAGCACACGAATCCTATCGGCTCGATTTTTGTCTATCAAGAATGGTGAATGAGTTACGTATAACACTTGCCCTCCGGGCGCGAACTCAGTGGGAAGAGTGAACTCGTGTAGTAGCCGTAGCAGATCCTGCTGGCCCTGGTTCGACAAATAGGCGTCCGGCTCATCCATGAGCAATATCTCAGGTCCGGTCCGGTCGTTGAGATGTGCCAAGAATTGAACCAAGTAGCTCAAGAAATACTTTAGGCCGCTGCTACGTTCGGCAAAGGAGTACTCGCTACCAGTACGATCACGGATCGTAAATGCAATATCAAAATCCCGCACAGTGATCGCCAAACGAAATTGAGAATCTTGCGACCACCACCGAGCCAAGTTCAATGATTTCTCCAGCTGGGCGTTCATAGACGCTACGATTCCGTTAGCCATTCCCTCATCGTCATTACGCAGAGCGATCTGCAGTTGTTTGAACGCAGAGACGTCGATGCCGCCTACGGTGATCAAAAGATCGAACGCTAGGTTCAATTGGTCCCGGTGTTTGTCGGCCTCGCGATCACTGCGACCACTCGGTGTTGACAATTTCCCGAAAATTCCCTCAGCTTTGGCGGCCAACGCTTCGCCGTTATTCAAAATGGTCAGCAACTCGCGTGCGTGTTCGACCATTGGCGAAACGAGTTTCCAGCGATCTTTTCGAGTCGGACCGGGATCCGCATCGGGGCATGTGCTCCTGTCAATCAAGAAAGCAATCGGGACGCTATTCGGCAAGGCCCGTTGTGGATCGATACGAAATACCTGCGGCCAAAGGTCGTCCAAAGCAGCTGGTTCATCCACGCGGTGCGGTTGATCATTCTCATAGAGAACCAACTCGCCAGGCTCGGTTCGGAATATTCGAACGGAACACAGATTGGTGTCTTCCGATATCCCGACCGCGGATCGGATCCTATCGGACTCCTCGGTGGTTAACTGTTCGAAATGCAGACCAAAGTGAGGAACTCGCATGGATTCAGCCACTGTGAAATAGCTAGAGTACCTGCAAAAATCCGCCGGTGTAGGTTAGTGTTTGCCTAAAGCACTCTCGACAGCTAGGAGGAGCTGGCTCTTGCCCGATTCGTTGGCACCAACTACCGCAGTGAATTCAGGGTCCACGTCCAAGGTGACGTACGGGTAAAACGTATCGTCATTCATTAAGTCCCAAGGGTGAGGGTTTGCTTCAGGGTGTCGTTTCCGCAGGTAGTCATAATTGAATGTTCTAAAAAACCTGACGTACGCTGTTCTCAGGATCAATCTTGCTCGCCTCTCGCGTTGTTTGGTCCGATTTGACGGGGCGGTGAATTGCGCCGGTAACGTTATTCAGGGCTTTGATTCATTCTCGACCACGAGTCGAAATCAATGTGTTCGCCGACTCGCGAGCCGTTAAGGCAACCTGTTCCGAAATGCGGAAGATGTCTTATCGTCGCAATCTCCTGGCCGTAAGACGTACGCATATTCACCGCCAGACTGCCAACACCTCAATGGTACTTGTGGACGACTATTCGCTGATGATAGACATGCGGCTGGCGACGAGCCATTCCAGGAAAGCGGCCGCGTAACATGCCTTAAACCATTGACTGCAGCTCAAGGATCCGACTAGCCGTCGATGATGGTGGCCGAGATTGACTGTTGTCAGGCGTTGGTGGTGTAGATTGGTGTTGGGTTTTGGTGGTTGACTACCTGCCCTTGGTGACGATCTGATGGTGAATTGATGACTACTGCTAGGGTCGCTCTTGATCGGGCGGCTGCTTTTGGGCGCTTTGCCAATCCGGTGGCGCGGTTTCGGCGTGGGTCGCAGAGTCTGTTCAATATCAGTGTTTACACGTTTGGGATGTCGGGTGTTTGGGTTGGGTTTGGGAGTATTTTGTTGCAGTTCAAGGTGACGGAGATTGTGGCGGATGGGAATGTGGATGTCGTTGGTTGGTCGTTGGACAAGACGGCGTTGACGGCGTTCATTTCGTTGATCGGGCTGATGATTGCGGCGGTGGTTCAGCCGGTGGTGGGGTTGGTGAGTGATCGGAAGGTTGGGATGGTGGAGTTGCGGCGGTATCCGTTCATCATCTTCGGGATGTTGGGGTTGGCGGTTTCGACGTTGTTGTTCGGGTTCGTGAACAGTTTCGCGGCGTTGCTGCTGGTGACGATTGCGATGCAGATTACGGGAAACACGGCGCAGGGTCCGGCGAATGCGCTGATCATCGACCATGTGGATGATCGGGAGCGTGGGCGTGCTTCCGGGTATCTGAACCTCATGCGATTGATCGGGTCGGGGTTCGTGGCGATGATCGTGGTGTTTTTGATGTCGAGCTACCACGTCGACGATGCGCCGCAGTGGATGTGGTACTCGGTGATAGTGATGGTTGCGGTGTTGCTGGCGACCACCGTGTACACGTTTTTGGTGTTGCGAGTGCCTCGGAGTCGTGTGGTTGCTCGAACGGTTGCGGGACAATCCGCGAGCGGCGAGGTGGTTGTCGAAGGTGGTCTTGGCGAGGATTGGGACCGGTTGCGTTACTTCTTTTTCTTAGTGGCTATGGCGATCCTGATCGCTGCGATGTCGGCGACGCAGACGAACGCTCTGTTTTACGTGCAGGACGTGATCGGTTTGGAGAATCCGGCGCAGGGCGGGAACTACATTTTGGCTGCGCTGGTGGGCTCGGCGGCGTTGGTGGTCTACCCTGCTGGGAAGCTGTCGGACCACATCGGTCGAGGGTTGTTGCTTTTGATGTCCGGCGTGCTCGGGGCGGCTGGAGTCGTTTCACTTTTGTTGATCAACGCTCAATCGCTTGCGGAGGTGATACCGGGTGTGATGGGGATCGGTTTTTCGGTGGGGATTTACTTGTCGGTAGGCTGGGCGGTTGCGAATGATCTGGTGCGGCGGTCGCGGGCGGCCGGGGATTTGGGTTTGACCACTATTTCGGGGTTGGTCGGTGCGATTGTCGGTCGGTCTAGCGGGTTCTTTATCGGTGGGTTGAACGAGAAGGGATTGGAGTGGGGGATCGATTTCCTGGGGTATGGGGTGTTGCTGGGGAGTGCGGGGATTGCGTTCCTGTTGGCGGGCGTGGCGTTTTGGTTGGTTGTTCGGGGGGATTAGGTTTCTGAACCGCTGATTACACCGATTGGCGTGATGGTCAGGATGGGGACGTTGGCGGTGGGGAGTTTTAATGACCTCCTGTCCCGAATGAACGAGTTAACAGATTATGCTAGATTCAAGGCACTATTAAGCAAGGGAGTCGTCGATGGTCACTACTGAGAGACTGGCATCAACGCCTGCCGATCTCGACCGCCTGCAATACCTCATTACAGAACTGAAGGCGATCGAAGATGAGATTGATGGCGAGTTGGACGCGTATCGCCTCGACAAACCTCTGCGCGCGGACTACTACGAATACAGCTTGGAACGTCGCGAACGATTAAATGAACTGATTGCGGAGGCCCAACACTTGATGGACAAATATCAGTGATTTGGACCTATATTGGTGTTGGGCTGACAATTTTCTTCGGCGGGTTAGGCCTTGGAGTCCCCATCGGGATCTGGATAGGCAATATGATGTCGGCCCAGAAACATCTTCGTAGAGACGTGGATGAGTTGCGGAGTCAAGTCAAAGAGATCGAAACAATGCAAAAAACCGTTACTGACCAACAAGTCGTAAGGCCGGTACGTAGAAGGACGGTTACTTTATGGGATCTGCTGAGTCGGGAACCGTCAGATAAAGATTGATGAATCAAATCGCGGTGTGAGACCGCTGGAGTTGACGGTGTGGCGCAAATCGGGGCAGAATCGGGAGCTAATGGAGTAGACGCTGTCGTGACCGATTTTCGCCGTGTATGGCACCGCATCAGGATGCCGCCGCATCAACCGATCGAGAATGAAAGAGTCGACGTCGTCTTCGATCTCATAGTCGCCGGATCGTCCATCGACGACGATTAGACGTCCTGCGTGATTTTCGAGGAGTTTCGGTTCGAGTTCTTCCTCGTAAATGCGCTTGGCGTTGGCGGCAAGCTTATCGAACTCTTCAGGATCGGTCTCTCGACCGAACTGGGTTTCAAAATCCATCTTCATGGCGATCTCTGATAATTTCAGTCAACTTTGCGTTGGAAGTTCTATGTGAACCATATTAACGCGTGGCGAAGCGAGTGCCTAAATTGAACGTCGTTTCCTGTACCATCTGAAGTATGACTGCTGGTGTTGAAGAGCGATCGTCTAGCGCATCTCGGAAGGTGTTGCTGGCGAGTCCGCGGGGGTTTTGCGCGGGGGTTGATTTGGCGATTGGGATTGTGGAGTTGGCGGTTAAGCGGTATGGGGCACCGGTTTATGTGAAGCATCAGATTGTGCACAATCCGCAGGTTGTGGCGGATGTGGAGGCGATCGGCGCGGTGACGGTGGAGCAAGTGGATGAGGTGCCGGAGGGTTCGGTGGTCGTGTTTTCGGCGCATGGTTCTCCGCCTTCGGACTATGCGATGGCGAAGGAGCGGAATCTGACGGTTTTGGACGCGACGTGTCCGCTGGTGACGAAGGTGCATAACGAGGCGCAGAAGTATACGGGCGAGGGGAAGCGGGTGATTCTGGTTGGGCATCGTGGTCATCAGGAGGTGATCGGGACGACGGGTCAGGCGGAGATGGAGCTGTACGACGAGCGGGAGGACAACGATCTGCCGGATTGGGAGAAGGATGATGAAGTCGTGGTGTTGACGCAGACGACGCTTTCAGTCGCAGATACTGCCGAGGCGGTTGAGAAGATTCAGTCGAAGTTCGACAACACGCTGATCAGGAACGACATCTGCTATGCGACGACGAACCGTCAGGCGGCGGCGATGGAGCTGGCTCGGGAGTGCGATGTGGTGCTGGTGATCGGTGCTGAGAACAGTTCGAACTGCAACCGCTTGAAGGAGGTGGTGATCAAGCAGGGGGTGGACGCGTATTTGATCAACGGGCCTGACGAGCTGGATCGGGCGTGGCTAGAGGGCAAGAAGCGAGTGGGGATCACGTCCGGTGCATCGACGCCGGAAAAGATGGTGCGTGCGGTGATCGATGCGATAGAGCACGACGAGTTTGTAAAGATCGGTTCGGGTGAGGAGAACATCACGTTTAGGTTGCCCAATAAGTTGCGGCAGACGGCTGAAGAGGCTGGATACATCTACGACGGCTCGATGTTGGAGTGAGATCCCGTTTGCTGCGCGGAGGGGTATTTGTCGTTGCTGGGTTGGTTGTGATGTCGTTGTCGGGATGTTTCGGATCGGATCCGACGGCAACGCCGGTGACGGCTATCACCGCGACACCTTTTCCTACGGCTGTCTTGTTGCCGCCGACAGCTGCTCCTTCGGCTACTGCTACTGTTAGTCCGACTGAGGTTCCGGCCCCTCCTACTGCCACTGCTTTCGCTACAGCTACGGTCGTGCCGACGGTTGAGCCGAGTCCTGTGGTTGTGCCTACCGATACTGTGACGGCGACCGTTGTGTCCGAACCTACCGCTACTGCGATTCCGTCTAGCACTCAGACTGCGACTCCTACAGCATCAGCGACGACTGAACCGACTGAGGTGCCGACTTTTGTTCCTACGCCCTCCCCTACTGTTACGGCGACCGCAACAGCGACTCCTACTGCGACGCCAACTCCGGTACCGACTGCGACTTATACGCCGTCGCCGACATCTACGCCGGATCCTGTGGCGGCTATCGGGTTTGTCGATAACAAGGATTGTGAGAGCATCAGTCGGGATTTGCTTGCGACGATGGTGGTCACGATTAGCAACGACTCGGCGAGTTTCGAGGTCGTTGCTGAAGTGGCTGATAGTTCGGGTGAGCGTCAGCAGGGGTTGATGTGTCGCGAGGTGGTGCCTGCCGGTACTGGGATGTTGTTTGTTTTCGAGGCTGCTCAGTCGTTGAGTTTCTGGATGTTCAATACGTATGTACCATTAGATATTGTTTACTTGGATGATCAGCGGCGGGCTGTCCGAGGTGTACGGATGGAACCTTGTCCGCGTCCGGAAGGATATGAAAATAGTGAATGGCGAAGCCAGTGTTCTGGGGCCTCACCCGCGTACGGATCGGGCGGCGCGGCGTTGTATGCGCTTGAGTTGCCGGCGGGATGGCTCGCCGGTTTAGGTCTGGAGTTGGAAAACCTTGAAGGAGTCGAGTTCAGTTGGTAGGTAACACGTCGTTGAACGGACATTCGCTCGAGTTCGAGACGGGGCGCGCGTTGCTCGTCGTGACCGACGGGTTGGGTTTCGATCCGGACAAGGAGCGGGATCTGGCTCGGCGAGTGATCGGCGAGTTGAATCCGAGCACTCGGCGGTCGTTGCTGAATGCTGCGCTGGAGGTTGCGCCGCAGAGTTATATGCCGCTAGATCTGGCTCGGTTGGCGGTGATGCCGATCGCGGCGGTGGGAGTGAGTCCGGGTTTGTCTTGGCGCGAAGCGTCGGATGTGTTGGGGAAGGTGGAGGCGATGAAGGACATGTTGCGCCAACAGCGGTTGCTGGCGGAGATCGGGTCGTTACGGCGTCGGATCGGGTTGGAGCATCGATACATTCCTTGGTTTGCGGAGGATCCGACGTGGTCGGAGATTGTGAACCGGAACTTGACGGTGCCAACGCGTGCTTCGGGGGTGTGGGTCGGATACGAGGATGTGGATCCGCCGGTTCAAGGTAACTCCGAGACTGGGCATCAGCAGATCGGGAATCTGGCGCTGGCGCCGCAGATACCTTTGCAGATCACGCGGTCAATCGAGGATGGGACGTTCTTCGACAACATGAAGCTGCTTTCGACGATTCAGACCGCTCTGGCGTTGGGGAACAGCGTGAATTTCTGCTTCTTACTGTCAGGTATACGGGGATCAGATGGACGGGTTCACTCGGCGTGGAATCATCTGGAGGCGTTTCTGGAGCTGCTGTTCGTGCGGTTGAAGGTGCCGCCGAGACGGGTGCGGATGCAGGCGATCTTGGATGGACGGGATGCGCCGGCACGAGGGTCGTTGGAGCTTGAGGGAGTAGAAGGTGGCTATCTCGGGGAGTTGGAACGGTTACTGGGGCGGTATGACGCTGTGGAGTCGCTGGCTTGGGTCATTGGTCGTGGTTTGGCGATGGACCGGGACTATCGGGAGGGGAACGCGATCGTCGACTATGCGCAGTTGACGGAGGGTGCGGGCCAGCATGTGTGGCATTTTGAAGGAGTTCGGGATCTCGTCTTGTGGTACCACGAGGAAGGGTTCACGGATGCGGATGTTGAGGCGATCTCGCTGGTTGGCCGAAGAGGTGTGGCAACGATCAGTCCGGGGGATGCGTTCATCAACTTGAACTTCAGGTCGGACCGGCAGCGCATCAAGACTGCCTCGCTGTGCCGTGCGCGCGAGTATCTGGATCGGGAGGCGAAGTCGCGCGGTCGTGAATGGATGTTCAATTGGTTGCGGCATGATCTGGATCTGCGGATGTGCGCGATTGCGGAGTATGACGCGGAGTTCGAGGAGAAGTATGGAGTTAAGGTTGCGTTTCCGATCACGCCGCACAGGTTGAATCTGTTGAGCCACTGGGATCGGTTGATGCCAGGTGAAGATGATCTTTATCTGCTGGTTGCGGAGAGCGTGAAAGCCTCACATATGGGGTATTTCGTGCGCGGTCGGCGTGAAGCTGAGCAGGGATCGAAGTCGGAGGACCGGTGGGTCGTGCCGTCGGATGGAGCGGCTGAGGGTGTGACGTCGGATTCGGATTTCTATCGTCGCCCGGCGATGAAGACGCGGGAGATCGCGCAGCTGGTGTCGGAGGCGATGGGGGCTGGCGAGCACCGGTTGATCATGTGCAATCTGGCGGCGCCGGATATGGTTGGGCATCTGTTACCGGCGCGGTTCGAGGAGGCGGCGGAGGCGTATCGTGCGACGGTGGCGACGCTGGCGGAGTTGAGCGGCGTGGCTCGGGGGAACGGGTATTCGCTGGTGGTGACGTCGGATCATGGGAATGTCGAGAACGATGCTCCGACGCACACGATCAACCCGGTTTTGACTACGGTGATACCGGCCTCAGGGAACGTTTCGCCCCGGGATGAGGAGGGGGAGTTTAGCGCGGCGCTGTTTGATGTATCGCACACGCTGGCGCGGTTGATCGGGGTGGATGCGCGGCGGATTGAGGAGATTGTCAGGGAGAATAGAGGGGAATTGGGGGAGGAGTTTGTGGGGCGGAGTTTGGTGGGGTGAAGATTCGGAGAGTCGGTTCAGTAAGGGGTTTCGTCTATCGGTTCAATTCGGATTTCGCCGAAGGGTTTGGCGATGATGTTTATCGAATAGCCCATCAAGATTTGCATGCCGATGAGGGGTTGTTTCGCGTCTCCGAAATTGAGGATTGTGGCTTCGTGTTCGGTCTCGCCTAAACGCACATGGGATATGCGAGCAGGCATGGGACGAACAGTTCCATCCGCCAATGCGACCCATTTCGTATCGCGGCTCGTCGTGAATAAGGCGTCGAAATCGTAGTTGGGTAAGGCGACATCACCGTCAAAACCTGTGTCGATTTTGGCGTGCATCACCTGGTACACCCCTTCGCCATCCATGATTTTTACCTCGACCAAACACCGTCGGTCGGGTTGAAATTGACCGGTAATCAATGAAAAACCTTATTTGAGAATGTCTATTCTTTTAATCCCGTCATACCCGAGGCGGTGTAGACGAAACCTTCCGGAACTATGTCTTCGGGGACGATGACGGCGTCGGGTTGTCTAGCTAGAAGCCGCTGCCGCGCACGGACGCGGGGCTCCGACATGCTCTGTATTTCGTAGTCGCCGCTGCGACCGTCGATCAAGACTACGCTGCGTTCGTGGTCTTTGATCAGTTGGTCGCGGAGTTTGGTGTCGAAGAGGTGGTGGGCGCGTTTGATGTACTTCGCCCTTTCCTCGGCGTTGAAACTTTGGGTTTTCATGGATCAGTCGCCCTATGTTTATCTTGAGAGTTCGATGAAATTCGAATGATGAACAAATGTTACCACAACGGTTGATGTTCGACGACTGGATCCCCGCGTTCGCGGGAATGACGGGGCGTGGAGGCCGCGAATTCAGTCGAGGTGCGCGCCCCCTTTGTCCCCCGTATCGGAGTACGGGGCAGGCCCCGGACATTTCCCCCGCGAGCGGGGGAACCGAGGTGGCTGGCTGTTTGGGGAGATTCCTCGGCTTTGCTCGGAATGACAGGTGGTTGTTCACCCTCACCCTAGCCCTCTCCCATCGAGGGAGAGGGGACAATGCCGTTGCCCGACACACTGGGTTTCCGCCTGCGCGGGAATGACGTGGTTTTACCAGGCGGTTTCGCCGCCGTCTATTACTAGTTCGGTGCCGGTTACCCAGGCGGATTCGTCGGAGGCTAGGTAGAGGCAGCCGTAGGCGATGTCGTCGGGGAGGCCTAGGCGACCCATGGGGGTCATGCCTTCGCGGTAGTCTCGGATCTCCTTGACGCCGTGGATGTCGGTGGTCATGGGGGTGTCGGTGAAGCCGGGGCAGACGGCGTTGACGCGGATGTTGTCGGGTCCGTATTGGACGGCGGCGGCTTTGGAGAAGATGCGGGCGGCGCCTTTTGATGCGTGATAGGGCGCTCCGGCTCGAGATCCGACGATGCCGAAGATGGATGAGACGTTGATGATGGAGCCGCCTCCAACCTTCTTCATGGCTTTGATGCCGGCGCGGGTGCCGAGCATGATGGCGGTGGAGTTGACGGCGAAGACGTCGTTCCAGTGGTCGAGGACGACTTCTTCGACAACGACCCTGCCCTTGGGTCCGGACATTCCGGCGTTGTTGACAACGATGTCGAGGCGTCCCCATTTGGATTCGGCGATTTCGACGGCTTCGTCCCAGGCGGCTTCTAGGGTGACGTCGTGGTTGAAGAAGACGGCATCGGGGGTGAGTTCGGCTTCGAGGGCGTTGCCTTTGGTGGCGTCGATGTCGGAGATGATGACTTTTGCGCCTTCACGGACGAAGATGCGGGAGCATGCTTCGCCGATGCCGGATGCGCCGCCGGTAACGATGGCTACTTTGCCTTGGAGTCTGCCGTTGGACATGGTGGGTGGGCCTGTTTGAGGTTGTTCGTGTTGGCTAGGAGCGATTGTAAAGGGTGTCTGAACCGCGGATTGCAGGGATTGAAGGATGGGCTGGGATTGGGTGTTGGTTGTTTGGGTTGTCATGCTGAGCGGCGTCGAAGCATCTGGGGGAGTTGGGTTTGGGGAGCGTACACTTGTTGGCATGATGGCTAAGATGGTGCAGGTGAGCCTTTGCAACGGGTGGAAAACGCGTTTCTTGCCGCAGCATCTGATGGTGGACGACATCATCGCGCGGTCGAAGGCAGGTACGGACAATTTGCAGCTGTTGTGCGGGCACTGCAACTCGTTGAAGGGTGATCGTCCGATGGAGTATTTGAGGGTGCGGTTGGTTAGGAGGTTTGGGATTTAATGATTTCGTACCGCGCCCATATATACGCTCTCGCGATGGCGGCATCAGGACAGGCGACTAAGCTCGCGGTTGATCTGTCGAGATTTTTGGTCGATCGGCAGCTAAGTTCGGATCACCAGACGATCCTTAATCAATGTCTGCCGGAACTAAAGATGAGCGCGCAATCGCTTCGCTCCGCAGTAGAAAAGCTGGAAAATACGCTTCCAATAGAGGTTCGTGATGGTATTGGCAAGACCTCTTTGGGACGGCATCTTGATTGGATTGATTATTGGTTAAACAAACGATCACCAGCCGATTGCACACGCGATCCCGTTGACATCGTGTCCATCGACCTGCCGAACGTCCTCAAGTTGTTCGAACAATGGTACGAGCGTCAATCGCCCACGCACGATGCTCTCGGCGCGCGCGTGAATCCCCAGATCGAAAACGGGGAATTGAACTCCGCGCTCCGGGAGGCCTGGCCTTTTTTCAAGACGCGGATGGTTCAGGTCTTCGGGTTGTCCGGCAATATAGATGGTGACAAATTGGCGACCAATCTTTTTGGCAATGAAGGTGCGACCGCGGGACTGATACCGAATGTCGAGCGGGAAGGGTATATGAATCTGTTCAAGGGTTTGTATGCACTCAACAGAAATCCGGTGTCACATAATGACGTGGACACAAATCCGGAGTATGCGGCTGCTGTTCTTGCATTGATCAACGCAACGCTTGTACGGATCGAGGTCGTATTGGATCAATCAAAGTCCAATAGCGCGCAAGATTAGTTGGATTAAATGGAAGTTATGACTGTTCGAGGAGAGCGGTGACTTCGTTGAGGAGGGTTGACGATTTGATGAGCACCCCCTTGTATTCCCCCTCTGAGAGGGGGAGGGATGGGGGGATGCGCTTCGCGAAGGGGAGGGGGGTGGTTTGGTATGATCAGGGTATATACATCGTGGTTCGCCCGCGTTGGGCGGTCACATTGGGAGTCGCGATGGACACATTGACACAAGTGGTGGGGCTCGCCATCATGTGCGTGGGGTTAGCAGGGATCTTCGGATCACTGGCGTGGCTTGTCAGATGGTACAGCCAGCCGCAAAATCGGGATTAATCTGCGCTTCAGCAGGAGGGTGAACATGGGGCAACGGGCAGTGCTGACGCTCGTCTATATAGTGCTGCTTATGGGTGTAGCGGCTCTAGGTATCGGAATTCTGGTCTGGCTCGTACCGGTAGCCGCCGCTGATATGACACCGGCACAGGAAAGCTTGTTGAACATCGGAGACTGGATTGTGAAGGCTTCGATAGGCGCGATGTTGGGCTTTGGCGGTGCGCGTTTGATGTCTAGGGGTGGTGGTGAAGAATCGAGTTGACGCGCATTCCGTAGATAGGATGACAGCGACATCCCCGCGTCTCGCTGCGCTTGTCGCGCCCCCTTTGTCCTTCGGACATTCCCCCGCGAGCGGGGGAAACCCTACTGCCCCTCCGTCTTTCTCCCTCACATTAACCCTCTCCCACGTGGGGAGAGGGGATACCGCCACCACTCTTGTGGATTCCCGCCTTCGCAGGAATGACGAGAGGGTTGCTGGAGTGATGAGAGTAGCGAATATGCCACGTTAGAACCCTCTTTGGCCGGGGATGTTGGTGGTGTCGGAGTCTATGGATAGGTTTTTGATGGTGTCGGGGTTGGGGGCTAGGCCTAGGCCGGGGCGGTCTTCGAAGGGTTTCCATTGGCCGTTTTGGGGCCAGGGGACTTCGGTGAAGAGGATGGGCCAGGATTTCATCTCGCCGCCGAGGACTTCGACGACTTTGAGGTTGGGGGTGGCCATGGTGCAGTGGAGGTGGAGGAGGGAGTAGGCGTGGGGGGCGATGGGGAGGTTGTAGGAGTCGGCGAGGTGGGTTACCTTCATCCACTCGGTGACGCCTCCTACCCTGCCGATGTCGGGCTGGACGATGTCGGCGCCGCCTCGGGAGATGAGCTCTTTGAAGCCGTATTTGGTATATTCGTGCTCGCCGGTGGCGACGGGGATGTTAGTGGCTTTGGAGATTTCGCCCAAGCCTTGGATGTCGTCGGCTAGGACGGGTTCTTCGAACCATCCGACGTCGTAGTCCTCGAATTTGCGGGACATGCGGATGGCCTGTTTGGCGTAGTAGCCGTTGTTGGCGTCGACGTAGATCTCGATGTCGTCGCCGACGGCCTTGCGGACAGCTTCGAGGCGTTCCATGTCGGCGCGCTCGTCGTTGCCGAAGTTCATGCCGACCTTCATCTTGACGCGCGGGAAGCCCATTTCGACGTATCCGGTCTGCTCCTCGACGAGCCTGTCGAC
Source organism: Dehalococcoidia bacterium (assembly GCA_965204425.1). Classification (GTDB taxonomy): domain Bacteria; phylum Chloroflexota; class Dehalococcoidia; order Lucifugimonadales; family Lucifugimonadaceae; genus Bin127. The sequence continues at coordinate 118,822 of OZ241990.1, read as the reverse complement.
GGAGTAGTTGGTCCATCCGCCGCTGCCGTAGCAGGGGACGGAGTCGTGGGCTTGTCCGAGGAGTTTGTACAGGGGGACGCCGAGGGCTTTGCCTTTGAGGTCCCAGAGTGCGATGTCGAGAGCGGAGATGGCTTGGAATGCGAGGCCTTTGCGTCCGAAGCCGCGGACGCGCCAGAACATCTCGGTCCAGATGCGCTCGGTCTCGAAGGGGGTCTTGCCGATGAGGATGTCTTTGAGGTTGTCGTTGATGAGGGAACGGACTGCGGAGGGGGAGTTGAGGTAGCTGAAGCCCTGGGTGCCTTCATCGGTGTGGATGTGGATGAAGATGGTGCTGCGTCCGGTGACGCCGGGCTTGGGGGGAGGGATGGTGGCGTCTTGGATGACCTCGCCGCCGGGGTTGAAGATGAAGGTGGTTGTTACGTCGGTGATTTTCATGGGTTCACGGGCTTTGTGGGTTAGGGTGGTGTTGGATTTTATAAAGCAATCTTGGTTTCTTCGGTTGTAATCGATCGCGGAACTTCATGAAACCCATCAGTGGGCAGGAACGTGTTAAAATTCGTCTCGCAGTGCAAATCCTTTGACCTAAACCGAACGTCGGTTCGTTTTAGGGGATTTTTGGAGTAACGATCTATGTCACTTGGTATCGCGTTTAAGGGTCCTGAAGGAATTGTGCTTGCCGCGGACAGCCGCGTTACGTTGACGGTGACAAACGACAATTCAGGACAAAAAGAAATCACTCACTCATACTATGACAACGCGACGAAATTGCTTCGAGTCAACGGGCAAGATTTCGTGGGGGCAGTAACATATGGACAGGGTGCTTTCGGTGGTGGATCGCCTCGGACTGCCCACAGCTATCTGCCAGAATTTGAAGCAGATTTGGTAGGAGAGGGACGACTGAGTGTTGAAACTTTCGCGAACAAGTTAAGTGAGTTTTTCCAGAAACAATGGGATGCGTCGGGAATGTCCGCAACCAGCACTCCAATGATTTTCTTGGTCGGTGGATACGATGATGATCAACCATATGGCAGGTTGTTTCAATTTGCCGTACCGAACGCGCCAAACCCGGAAGAATTGCAAAAAGGACCGAATGAGTTCGGTATGGTTTGGGGTGGTCAGACGGAGATTACTGACCGCATCATAAACGGTTTCGACATCCGTTTACCCAACATGGCACAAGAAATCTTGTCGCTTTCAGACGACGATCGAGATCAGTTAGGTCGCAAATTGCAGGAACGTTTACAAACAGTCATACCCTTTCAATTCTTACCCTTGCAGGATTGTGTCGATATTTCAATTTTGATGACCCGCACTACTATAGCCATCCAGAATTGGATCGTGGGCATCCGCGGCGTAGGGGGTCCGATCGACATCGCTGCGATAACGCGCACAGATGGGTTCACGTCTGTCCAACAAAAATCTATAACTGGTGAGAGAATAGAATTAACCACCGCGTTGAACCCCATGGAGGACTGACATGGCAACGGAAGAAACACGGACTAACTCCATCGGAACTCGCGATTGGTTGAAAGCGACGAAGCACATGGAATTTGGGGCGCACGTGGTAAGCCAGCAAGTCACGCTTGAGCAGGATACCCAGACGCATTCTTTGGACTTCGATGTATCAATCGAACGCGCAGCCGATTCACCTGCGGAAACGACGTCCATCGTTTCGTGAAAATCAACAATGGGGTGTCTCACGTCGATCGCGTTATCATCCCCAAACTGGACGCGAGTTAGCGTACCACCGCGCCAGTCAACGGATGCTGAATGTCGAATCTGAAGTCAATCAACTTAAGGGTGCGTATGGGTACCTAGCGACCAAGGCGGATTTGGAGAAGGCTAAATGGCAGCTGGGTGGGTTGATGATTACCGCGATTGGCCTTGCGACGGCGATCTTGGTTGTCGCTATCAGGTTTTGGAGTTGAAAACGCCGTCTTGAGTGGGAGTAGGGCGCGCCCCCTTTGTCCCCCGTATCGGAGTACGGGGCAGGCCCCGGACATTTCCCCCGCTAGCGGGGGAAACCTTTTTCACGCTCATCCGCTCACTTAGAGGCAGAGGGTAGATTCCTCACTGCGTTCGGAATGACAGGCGCGGTGGGTGACACCTTGCCCGAGCATACCCCGCTCGCTGTGCTCGCGCCCCTTTCGGCCAGCGAAAGGGGCAAGTGACGCTACACCTTCCGGTAGCGCCAGACTGCTATTGGGCCGATTAGGAGGACCATGGCTAGGGTCCAGATGGTGGTTAGGATGGCGTCGGATGTGATGGGGCCGCCTTGGGATAGGGATCGGCCGAGGTCTACGGCGTTGGTGATGGGGTTGATGCTGGTGAAGGGTTGGAGCCAGCCGGGCATGGATTCGACGGGGACGAAGGCGGATGAGAGGAATGTGAGGGGAAAGACGACGAAGAACATGAGGGATCCGGCGCTTTCGGGTTGGCGGACGGATGCTCCGACGAGTGCGGCGACCCATGAGAAGCCAAATGCGAATCCGGCGACCATGAATGGGAGTGCGAAGCCGGGCCAGAAGCCTCCGTGGAAGCGCATTCCGAGGATGTATCCGACGGCGAGCATGAGGCAGGCGACGAATAGGCTGACCAGCGTCTCGGCGGCGACGCGGCCTCCGAGGACGGCGGATCGGGCCATGGGGAGCGATCGATACCGGTCGACCATTCCTTTTTGCAGGTCTTCGGCGAGTCCGACGCCGGATGTTGTGGCGCTGAAGAGGGTGGTCTGGACGAGGATGCCGGGCATCAGGTAGTCGATGTAGTTGAGGCTGCCCGTGGGGATGGCACCTCCGAAGACGTAGTTGAAGAGGAAGATGAACATGACGGGCGAGAGGGTGGAGAAGAGGAGGAGTTCTGGCGAGCGTCGGTAGCGGATGAGGTTCCGCCACGTCATGATGAAGGTGTCGGCGATGATCCAGCGCGCCTCGACGGCGATCGCGGAGAGGAGTTCGCCGAGAGGTGAGCGGTCTTGGATTTGGGCGGGTTGGATCATTTGAACTAGGATGGGCAGGATGTTGAAGGATTAGAAGGATGGGGTGTGGTTGTTTGGGTTTTGGTTTGTGTTTGCGTGGTTGTTTGGTTGGGTTCACCCTCACCCTAGCCCTCTCCCATCAAGGGAGAGAGGATGATTGGCGTTTTCATTGGATTTTTCGGTAGCGCCAGGTGGCTATCGAGCCGATGCCGAAGACCATGATCGCGATCCAGATGGCGGTGGGCCAGGCATAGGTTGTGATTGGTCCGCCTTGGGCGAGGTTGCGGCAGAGGTTTACGACGTGGGTGATGGGGTTGACTTCGGCGACGATCTGCAGCCAGCCAGGCATGGTTTCGACGGGGACGAAGGTCGAGCTGAGGAATGTGAGGGGGATGGCGACGAAGAAGGTTGCGGACGATGCGGTCTGGACGTCCTTGACGGTGACGCCGACGGCTGCGGATACCCAGGCGAAGGCGAAGCTGAAGAGTGCGACGACGAACGGGAGGATGAAACCGGGCCAGAAGCCGCCGTGGAAGCGCATGCCGATGGCGATTGCGAAGGCGAGGGTGATGTAAACGGTGATGAAGGCGACGATGGTGGCGGCGAGTATGCGTCCGCCCATCACTGCGGAGCGGGCCATGGGGAGTGATCGGTAGCGGTCGACGACGCCTTTTTGTAGGTCATCGGCTAGTCCGACGCCGGACTGCATGACGGTGAAGATGTTGTTTTGGATGAGGACGCCGGGGACGAGGTAGTCGATGTAGACGATTTGGCTGCTTCCGCCGATGGCTCCTCCGAAGACGTAGTTGAAGAGTAGGAGGAACATGATCGGCGATGCGATGCTCGACGCGAGCATCTCGGGGTTCCGGCGGTAGTGCATGAGCATCCGCCATGCAAGCATCCAGGTGTCGGCGAGGATCCAGCGGAACTCGTATGCGACGGAGCCGATTGCCTCGCGGAGGGGGGTAGACGGCGTCGGGGTGATTTGTGATGTGGTGGTCATCGGGTTCACCCTCACCCTAGCCCTCTCCCATCAAGGGAGAGGGGATGTGCGCGCCCCCTTTGTCCTTCGGACATTTCCCCCGCGAGCGGGGGTGTGAACCCCCTGCGTCTCGCTGCGCTCGACGCGTCCCCCTTTTGCTGCGCAAAAAGGGGAGTGTAACGGTAATTCGGTTTCAATTCTGGCTCTGCTCAGATTCGGTTGCGGCTTCTTCGGCGGTGCGGCCGGTTAGGGCTAGGAAGACGTCGTCGAGGGTTGGTTGGCGGAGGGCCATGTTGGTTACGGGGATGTCTTCGGCGTCGAGGGATCGGACGATCTGGACCATGAGGGGTGCGCCGTCGGCGACCATGATTGAGGCTTTGTGGTTTTCCTCGTCGATGTCGCACTCGTCGTTTTCTGCGAATTTGGTAAGGACATTGGCGGTGCGTTTGGTGTCCTCGGCGTCGCGGACGGTGATCTCGATGAACTCGGATCCGGCTTGGTGTTTGAGGTCGTTGGCAGTTCCTTGGGCGATGAGCTTGCCTTGGTCGATGACGGTGATCTCGTCGGCTAGGCGGTCGGCTTCTTCTAGGTATTGAGTTGTTAGAAGGACGGTTGTGCCTTCGCTGACTAGGTCTCGGATGACGTCCCAGAGTTCTAGCCGGGAGCGGGGGTCGAGGCCGGTTGTTGGCTCGTCGAGGAAGATCATCGGCGGGTTGGCGACTAGGCTGGCGGCGAGATCTAGGCGTCGGCGCATGCCGCCGGAGTAGCCCTTGACGGATCGGTCGGCGGCTTCGACGAGGTCGAACTGTTCGAGTAGCTCTTGAGCGCGTTTTTGGACGTGCTTTTTGGGCATGTGGTAGAGGCGTCCGGCCATTTGGATGTTTTCGCGGCCGGTGAGGAGTTCGTCGACGGCTGCGCTCTGCCCTGCCAAGCCGATGACGGAGCGGAGATGTCGGGCGTGTCGGACGACGTCGTAGCCGAGAACGGTTGCGTTGCCGGAAGATGGACGGAGGAGGGTTGTGAGGATGCGGACGAGGGTGGTTTTGCCCGCGCCGTTAGGCCCGAGGAGGCCCATGACGGAGCCTTGTCGGACGTTGAGATCGACGCTTTCGAGGGCGATTACATCGCCGAAGTTCTTCGAGATCTGTCGGACTTCGATGGCGTTGGGCATTGGGGGTAGGGGTAATCGATGTCTCAAATGGGGATTTCTACGTTGGCAGGATTGCCAAGTTTTAAGTCTAAATCCAGTCGACTATGGTCGAAATCGGTGATGGGAGACGGGTTTTCGAGGTGGTTAATCTCGGATAATTTGAGGGTGAACGCTCTTTTGTGTCGGCTCTCGGTTTCGGGGGTTGGTGGGTGAGTATGCTTTGTCGATGATCCAACAGCGCTTTGCGGCGGTTCGTGCCCGGACGGTTGGGCGTGTGTATCGCGGATGGTGGGTGTCGCTGGCCGGGGCTTTCAACATGGTGTTGAGTTCTGGGCCGACGTATCAGGCTTCGAGCGTGCTGTTCAAGGCGATCGAGGATGAGTTCGGGTGGTCGCGGGCACTGATTTCCGGTGTGGCGTCGTTTGGCAGGTTCGGTGGTGCGATGCTGGGGCCGATCGAGGGTTTTCTGACCGACCGTTTCGGCTCGGGGAAGATGGTGCTGATTGGCTTCACGATGGGTGGCGCGGGACTGATCTTCTTCTCGATGATCCAAGGGGCGCTGCAGTACTACTTCGCATTTTTCCTGCTTTCGCTGGGTTTCAGCGTCGGTGGGTTCGTGCCATCGATCACGTCGGTGAATGCCTGGATGGTTAGAAACCGTGCGACGGGCATGTCGATCGTCATCGGTGGGAGCAGTCTTGCGGGATTGCTGGTGCCACCCATGGTGTGGAGCATCAACACGTACGGATGGCGGCCGACGGTGTTGGTGATCGGCATCGTCGCGATCCTGCTGGGTCCGGTCGTTGCGAGGCTGTTAGGTAGGCGCCCTACCCCTGAGGAGATCGAGGAGCAGACACGGCAGCCGGTTCAGCCGGGACGCCGTTCGCGTCGAACGAGGCTCTACGACTTCACGCCCAAGGAGGCGTTGCGCACGCCGGCGTTCTGGTCAATCTCGATGACGCACATGCTGGTGAACTTGTCGACGGGGGCGATCTCGGGGCACCTGTTCCTGCATCTGACCGATGAGAACGGGGTCAATCTGGACGATGCGACGGCTTCGGGGGTGATGCCGATACTGGTTGTGACATCGTTTGTTTTTCAGCTCGGAGGAGGGATCATGGGTGATCGGATCAGCAAGCGCGTCTTGGTGCCGTTCCTGCTGCTGATTCAAGGAGGGTCACTGGTGATTTTGGCGATCGCCGATTCGTTCGTTTTGGCTGCCGTGTTCGCTGTCGTCTGGGGCATCGGTTTCGGGGCACGCACTCCCCTGTTGCACGCGATGCGTGGGGAGTATTTCGGAAGGCGGCACTTCGGGACGATACTAGGTCTGTCGAGTTTCCCAATGTCGATAGGCATCACCTTGGCACCATTCCTCATGGGCTTGGTCCACGACATCCAGCACACTTATGAGTGGAGCCTCTACGCCCTTGCAGGCACATGTGTGATCGCGAGTGTGACCATCCTCTTCGCCGCGCGACCGCTACCACCGGCGATTCGGCGACGGTTTCAGTCTCGGTCGGAGTGGCGACGTGGCAATTTGAACCAGGATGGGCGTGATTTGAAATGATGGGCTATGATGCCCTGCCTCGCCCCTCTGGATTGCGGCTTTCGTCGGAATGACTGCCCCTGCGATTGCTTTGCTCGCGCTCGGTGGCGCGCCCCCTTTGTCCTTCGGACATTCCCCCGCAAGCGGGGGAAACCTTGATCACCCTCACCCTAGCCCTCTCCCATCAAGGGAGAGGGGATGACATTCAACGTGAATGGGGGTAGATTGGGGCGATGAGGATTTTTCGTTCGGCCGGTTTTCGGAGGTTCTCGCCGCGGCGGGTTTATTTTGGTTGGTGGGTTTCTTTGGCTGGGGCGTTCAATATGGTGTTTGCCGCCGGGCCGACGTTTCAGGCGACGAGCGTGCTGTTCAAGGCGATTGAGGATGAGTTCGGGTGGTCGCGGACGCTGATTTCGGGGGTGGCGACTTTTGGTCGGTTGGGGACGACGCTGCTGGGGCCGCTGGAGGGTTGGCTGGTCGATACGTTCGGGTCAGGGAAGATGGTGTTGATCGGGTTCACGCTTGGCGGAGCGGGGCTGATCTTCTTCTCGCAGATCAACGGTCCGGTGATGACGTATGTGGCGTTTCTGTTGCTGTCGTTGGGGTTCAGTGCGGGAGGTTTCGTGCCTTCTCTGACGGCTGCGAATGCTTGGATGATCAGGCGTCGGGCGTTGGGGATGTCGATAGTCGAGGGTGGAGTGAGTGTCGGAGGGTTGATGGTGCCGTTGGTGGTCTGGGGTATCAGCGAGTATGGATGGCGACCGACGGTTTTGGTGATGGGTGTCTTGGCGATATTGGTTGGGCCGTTGATCGCTTGGGTGGTGGGGAAGCGGCCTACGTCTGAGCAGCTGGCAACTCAGATCGTGCCGCCTGGTGAACGTAGGCGTAGGCGGGTTCGAGAGTCGTCGCATGATTTCACGGTTAAGGAGGCGTTGCGGACGCGGGCTTTCTGGTCGATATCGATGACGCACATGCTGGTGAACCTGTCGACGGGCGGGATATCGGCGCACCTGTTTCTGCATTTGAGCGACGAGAACGGCGTGGGATTGGACGATGCGACGGCGGCGGCGGTGGTGCCGATTTTGGTGGCGACAGCGTTTGTTGCGCAGCTGGTTGGAGGGGTGATGGGGGATATGTGGGATAAGCGGATGTTGGTGCCGTTTCTGGCGTTGTTGCAAGGAGCGTCGCTGGTCGTGTTAGCCGTGGCGGAGTCGTTTTTGATGGCGGCGGTTTTTGCTGTGATTTGGGGCGTTGGATTTGGGGCACGGACACCGATCTTGTTGGCGATGCGTGGCGAGTTTTTCGGTCGTCGGCACTTCGCGACGATCTTTGCGCTGTCGAGCTTTCCGATGTCGATCGGGATGATGCTGACGCCGGTGCTGGTTGGATGGTCGCACGACGCATGGAAGACATACGACTGGTCGCTCTATGTGCTAGCGGGCTTCTGTGTAGCGGCTAGCGTGACGGTGCTGTTTGCGACGCGGCCGGTGGCGCCGGCGGTTCAGCGGAGGTTTGAGGCGCGGAGGAGGCTGAACCGATGATTTCGCTATGCTCGCCGCGTCCCTTTTTGCTGCACAAAAAGGGGAGGATTGGGGGTTGTGCAAATGTCTCCGCGTGAGATAACGTTACGTGCGAACATTGGATTGGCATCTCGAACACGTACATAAACAGGATCACCAAATGAAGGTCACTGAAGTCAAGAACGTTCCCGTCCGTACCGACTCTGGAGGTGTCTCGCTATTCGTCCGCATCGAAACCGACGCCGGTATCTACGGCCTTGGGGAAGTCGGAACCGCGAGCATGGGTCGCGCAATCATGGAAGCCGTCGACCACCTCGCCGAGGTTGTGGTCGGATCCGACCCGTGGGAGACCGAGCGCCTCTGGCAGCTGATGTTCCGAGGCAACTTCTTTCCTGCAGACCGCGTATACAGTTGCGCCATCTCCGCCATCGACATTGCGCTCTGGGACATCAAAGGCAAGTCCGTCGACATGCCCGTCTATAAACTCCTCGGCGGACCGGTGCGCGACAAAGTCGTCTCCTATCCGCACACCCAAGGCGCAACCACCGAAGATCTGGTCCAGAACTGCCTAGACCGCGTCGAAGAGGGCTGGAAATTCGTCCGCTGGGGTCAACCCGAGACCTCGGGCGTCTTCGAGGCACCGGGCACCTCCCGCCTCGAACCAGTCGAGTCGATGCTCCTTGCCGTCGATCAGATGTCCAAGGTTCGCGAAGCCGTCGGCCCCGACATTCAGATTCTCCTGGATGCCCACACCCGCCTCGACACGGCGCACATCGTCCAGATGAGCAAGGACCTCGAAGAGTTCAAGCCCTACTTCATCGAAGACCCGATCCGTTCCGAGAACCCGGCTTCCTTTAGGAACCTCCGCAATCAGATGAACCTTCCGATCGCCGCAGGTGAGCAGTGGGTATCCAAGTGGTCGTTCCGGCAAGTGATCGAAGAGGAGCTGATCGACTACGCACGCATCGACCTCTGCATCGTCGGAGGGATCACCGAGGCAGTCAAGATCACCCACTGGGCCGAGACGCACTACATCGACATCGTCCCGCACAATCCACTTGGACCCGTCTCCGCCGCCGCCTGCGTCTCGCTCTGCATGGCCTCTACAAACGTCGGCGTGCAAGAGATGCCGCGCCAACCCGGCACAACCAACACCGATCTATTCCCGGTTCAGATCGGATGGGAAGACGGCTACTCCTTCTGCAACGACGTTCCCGGACTAGGCGTCGAGATCGACATGGACGTAGCCGAAGAACGCGCCGGCGACCCGCACGGCTGGACACCACAGCTCCGGCGTAACGATGGGGCGTTTACTAATTGGTAATGCCAAGTATCACAATGTCCTCGGCGCGTCACGGTTCATTACCGTCACCAATCGTTCGCGTTTAAATGCGCGCAATTCGCCGCGCAAGCATATCGAATCAGCGACAATTGACCGGATTTGCGCGAAGTTCGGATAAGTTGAGTTTGAGGGGGGATTTGACTCGGTGGTGTCGTATCGACACACTTAATGATTGACAGTGAGCAGACAATGCAATTGCCTCTCGCTGTGAAAGGACGACAGGCCCCGAGCCGGCGTCCTTTTTTTTTGCCGCAATTCGGCGGTTCTACCAATCATTCGCAGAAGAAAGGTGTTTGCTGATGAAAAGAAATATCAGTTATAAAACTACGAATATGAATAGGAATACGTTATGAAAGTCATTTTCAAGAACCGGGCATTAAGGGACCGTTACGAGGACGTAAGCAAAGCTTCGCGTGCGTGGGGTGCCCAAGTTGCTCGCAAATACATCCAGAGGGTCGAACAGATCGAAGCGATGCCCACGTTTCACAGTCTGTTTTCGATACGTAGCCTGAGGCTGCATCCGCTCAAGGGAGATCGACAAGGGCAATACGCGCTCACATTGGTCGGTCGTTATCGGTTGATCATCGAACAGGACGAAGAATCCGACGCTGTGTTAGTGTCGGAGGTATCAAACCATTATGACGATTGAAGAAAAACTCGTTTGGTCAAACTTGGCCGTCCATCCTGGGGAAACCTTGGCGGAAGAGATCGAATTTCGAGGCGTCTCTGTAGATGAACTTGCCGCTCAATCTGGATTGTCAGAACAGCTGTTAGACGGGATCGTTAGAGGCGAAAAGCCGATCACGTCTGACGTTGCGGACGCGTTATCTGCATCTCTCGAAATCCCCGCGGAGTTCTGGATGAACCTCCAGAACAAATACGACCTGACCGTATCTCGCAACAGATCCACTGCCGGCGCCTTGCGAGATGCCGGTTCCGAATGGGAAGATTGATCTCGGAGTTCGGTTCGCTCGACTCTTAGTCTGCGCACCTGCGATCCTGGGTTGACTGCGCCCCGAATCATCTACCCACAGAACGTCACTTCGTGCGAACATGTTAGGGGCATATCAGCACCAGCCCTGACAACAATCAACAGTTCGCTTCGATGAAAGTCACCCAAATCCGCTCCTTGCCGCTTCGCGATGACCACGGTCGCGTCTACTTCTTCGTGCGAGTCGACACTGATGCCGGTATTTATGGCCTCGGCGAAGTCGGGACTTTGGGCATGGGTCGCGCCGTTATGGAAGCCGTCGATCATCTCGCTGAGGTGGTTGTCGGTTCCGACCCGTGGGAAACCGAACGCCTCTGGCAGCTGATGTTCCGAGGCAACTTCTTTCCTGCCGATCGGACTTATGGATGCGCCATCAGCGCTATCGACATCGCCCTCTGGGACATCAAAGGCAAGTCCGTCGGCATGCCCGTCTACAAGCTCATGGGCGGTCCCACCCGAGACAAAGTCGTCTGCTACGCACACACTCAGGGCGAAACACTCCAAGCCCTCATCGATAACAGCGTCAGGCGAGTGGAAGAGGGTTGGAAATTCGTCCGATGGCACCAACCCGAGACTTCGGACACCGCTCAGATCGAGGCGACGGGACGCCTCGAACCAGTTGAGTCGATGCGCATCGCCGTCGAAGGTATGGCGATGGTGCGCGAAGCTGTCGGCCCGGACATCCAGCTCTGCCTCGACGTCCACACCCGTCTCGATCCCACGCACGTCATCCAGATGTGCAGGGACCTCGAAGAGTTTAAGCCTTACTTCATTGAGGATCCCATCCGGTCCGAAAATCCCGGATCGTACCGCAACCTCCGACGTCAGATCAATCTCCCGATTGCCGCCGGGGAACAGTGGGTATCGAAGTGGGCGTTCCGTCAGGTCATCGAGGAGGAACTGATCGACTACGCTCGCATCGACCTCTGCATCGCGGGCGGCCTGACCGAATCACTCAAGATCACCCACTGGGCCGAGACGCACTACATCGATCTGGTGCCACACAATCCGCTGGGACCCGTATCGACCGCCGCATGTGTCGCGCTGTGCATGGCGTCGACCAACGTCGGCGTTCAGGAGATGCCACGCGAACCAGGCACCTACATCACCGACCTCTTCCCAGTCCAGGTCGGCTTCGAAGACGGATACGCCTTTTGCCACGATGCACCCGGCCTTGGCATCGAGATCGACATGGATGTCGCCGAGTCCCGCGTCGCCGACCCGCATGGCTGGACGCCACATTTGAAACGAAACGACGGATCATTCACCAACTGGTAAACCAGTCTTCCCTCTCCCTTGATGGGAGAGGGTGAGGGTGAATCACTCGACGCAATTAACCCCAACAGTCAACCAACAAAGGAACCCAGCCCAGATGAAAGTCACCCAAGTTCGATCCTTCCCCGTCCGAGACGACTCCGGCCGTCTCTACTTCATCGTCCGTGTCGACACCGACGCTGGCATCTACGGGCTAGGCGAAGTCGGCGTCGCCCGACTCGGGCGTTCGATCGCCATCGCCATCGATCACCTCTCCGAAGTAGTTATCGGTTCCGACCCGTGGGAAACCGAACGCCTCTGGCAGCTGATGTTCCGCGGACTATTCTTCCCTGCTGAGCGCGTCTATGCCTGCGCCATCAGCGGTATCGACATGGCACTCTGGGACATCAAAGCCAAGTCCGTCAACATGCCTTTGTACAAGGTTCTTGGCGGACCGACCCGCGAGAAAGTCGTCTGTTATCCGCACGTCGGCGGCGATACAACCCAGGAACTTGTCGACGATGCGCTCCGTCACGTTGACGCCGGATGGAAGTTCGTTCGCACTGGGCAGCCCACCACGACCCCGCTAGTCGGCGAATACGGCGGACGCCAAGCCGCAACCGCCGAACTCGATCCGATGAAGTCGATCAGCATGGCCGTCGAGCAGTTCGGCGCTCTCCGAGACGCCGTCGGACCCGACATCCAGATCTGCACCGATGTCCATACCCGTCTCGACCCGACATACTCGATCCAGCTGTGCCGCCAACTCGAAGAGTTCAAGCCCTTCTTCGTCGAAGACGCCGTACGATCCGAGAACCCGGCTTCCTACCGCAACGTCCGGCGCCAGACCAACGTGCCTCTTGCCGCGGGCGAACATTGGTGGTCGAAGTGGCCTTTCCGAGAGGTGATCGAAGACGAGAGCGTCGACTACCTCCGCATCGACCTCTGCATCGTCGGCGGTATCACTGAGACGCTGAAGATCACCAACTGGGCCGAGACCCACTACATCGACATCGTTCCGCACAACCCGCTCGGGCCGGTCTCCGCCGCCGCCTGCGTCTCCGTCTGCATGGCTGTCACCAACGTCGGCGTGCAAGAGATGCCGCGCCAACCCGGCACCTTCGCCACCGACCTATTCCCGCAGCAGATCGAGTGGGAAGACGGCTACGCCTGGTGCCCCGACGTACCCGGCATGGGCGTCGACTTCGACATCGAAGTGGCTGAGCAGCGATTGTCGGATCCGCGCGGATGGTCACCGCATCTAAGGCGGCCGGATGGGGCGTTTACGAATAACTAGCGAGCCATCCAAAAGCTGTCGCATCGATCCATAACGATCGTGGCGATTTATCCGCCGGCCTTCTCTAACTGGTGGATCACCAGCGACCAAGTCAAGTGCCACGACGCCTCGTTAACGTAACCGGTCACGTCGATCGGTCCTTTAGATCTATCGCCTTGGGGCCAGTTCGTCCAACGCTTCTCGGAGAACACGATCCGGTGGTAGAACTCCAAGAGCGGGACATCTGGAAGCTCCTCGAGCCAGATCTTCACCGCAGCGCGCCAAAGAGCATGCATCGTTTCAGTGTCGTTCGGATCCGTCTTCGAAACTTCGTCCGTCAACTCGTCCCAGTCGGGGTTCTCCCAGTGGTAGAAGTTCACCTGGTAACCGCCAGGAATGTTCACTGACGAAGACTGGTAGAGCTTCATCGTGGAGTACGGGTCGCGCACGGATCCGCCGTGACCGAACATCAGGCACTCAAAGTCACCCTCTGCCAATCGGCGAGACGCATCGGTCGGCTGACCGTAGCTCGCGTTGATGCCATGGTTCTTCAACTGGTACGCAACGGCCGGACCAAGGTCCGCCCAGGCACCGAAACCAACGATCTCGCAGTCGATGGTGTCGCCTCGCTCGTCTGCCCACATGCCGTCAGCGTTCTTTGTGAAGCCGGCGTCTTCGAGCAGTTGGTCGCCTCTGTCAGGGTCGTAGTCAAGCGTCGAGCGCCCGATCTCTTCCATTACCTCGGCAGCGATGTCGAAGTAAGGTTGTAACGGTGGGAACTGCGGCATCGTCAACGGGTTGAACGCCGCCGCGCCGTCGTATGCGAGATCGCGAAGCTCTTCGCGGTCGAGGTAGAAAGAGAACGCCCATCGAACGTCCGGGTTGTCGTAAGGACCGAACCGACCGCTCGTATTGAACGCGATAGATACGGGCCACCAGTCCACGTAGCCGTAAGGGACGCCGCGACCCGAGTGTGTCAACAGGTCCGGGTTCTCATCGAGCGTCTCCCTTATCAGCACAGGAGACGTCAGAGCTGAGTAGTCGACTTGGTCGTGGATCAGAGCCTGAGCGCGTTGCTCTTGCGGTACGCCAGGGATGTAAATGATCTTCTTGATTTCCGGAAGCTGAGCGTACGGGCCTAGATCGGCTATGTTCTCGCCCCACCACGAGTCGCGGCGGTCAAAGACTTTCTGCTCGGTCGAGGTAGTTACCTGCCACGGACCAGTCGAGAGCGGCCAGCCCTTCTCGCGGTCGTAGTCGCCGAACGCGAACCAGTCGCGGCCTCTGTAGTGGTGCTCCGGAACGATATATACACCGATGTCGAACTTGTAGGTGAGGAGGCGGAAGAAGAAGCGCGGATCAGGGCGGAGCAGGTTTACCTTCGCGGTGTACTTGTCTACCAGCTCGGCGTCGTCCATAGCCTCATCAACGTCCCTGCCCCAGCGGACCTGTTCCATCAGATCCTTAAGTGTGTTCAGTGTGTACACGACGTCTTCGCAGTCGAAGTCCTCGCCGTCGCTCCAAGTGATACCCTCGCGGCAGTTGATCGTCAACTCGGTGAAATCATCGTTGTAGCTATAGCTTTCGGCAAGCCACATGATCTCCTTGTCCGCGAACGCCGAGTAGAACGCCAAAGGCTCGAAGATCAGGTTCGGGCCTTGCTGGTGGTTCGCACCGATGGCGTACGGGTTCCAAAGCTCGTGGTCGATGTAGCGACCTTCCGAACCGCCGTGGAACAGAATCAGAGTGTCCTCACGTGCAACTTCGCCAGGTTCGAACCTGATGCCCTGACCTTCCATCATCGCCTCTTCGGCGGGAGTTTCCGTCGGCTCGGGCTCTGCAGTTGTCGTCGGCGGGACTAGAGCTGCAGTCGGATTAACTTCCGTTTTCTCCTCGTTCGCCGCCTCCGCAATGCTCCGCGATCTGATGCTCGCATACTCCCTCGCGATGTCGTAATTTCCCACCTCTTTCGCGAACCTCTCTCCACCTTCGCTGGAGAGGAGTTTGTCGATTGCATCAAACTCAGTTCGCAATTTCGCCAGCTCAGCTACTCCGATTTTTTGATAGATCTCGAAAATGCGTGTTCTTTTGACGCACTCGTCGGCGATGGCTTCGTTCTCGCCAAAGTAAAGCAAATAGAAATCGTCGTAAGTCTCGATCTCGTCGTCGGAGGCTTGGTTAAAGCACGATACGAACATCTCCTCAGCATTTTGGAACTCGGGGTCGGAAAGCACGGCCACAGTAATTTTCGCGGCCATAACGGTAACCGTCTGCACCTCGTTCGCCCCGGGCGTGGATTCGGCCAGCGCGGCAACGACCTTGTCGACGCGCGGTGTCGGCCCAAGTGTAGGTTCAACCGTCTTCATCGCCCCTACCGTCGGCATCGATTGAGTGGGAAGCGTCAACTCGACGACAGTCGGGATGGAGGTCGAAGTGGCGGTCGGGGCCGGAGTTGGTATGAGAGGTTGAGAAGTTGCTGTCGCTGGAGGTCGCGTCGCAATCTGCGCTGATCTCGCAACTTGCGTCGGCGTTGGAGCCGGTGTGAGAGTCGGAACCATCGTCGGAACTATAGTCGACCTGGGCGGAACCGTGGGAGAAGTTGCCGCCTCCGAGCAAGACAACACAAACGCCGCGAGCAACAACCCAATCGAAGTGCTAATTGCCTTGCTCAACGACCCGTTTGTTTATTTTTTGGCACCAGCGCAAACCCCCTACCCAATACTCATGCCCCCATCGACGATGACGTGGGAGCCTGTCATGTAGGACGCGTCGTCGGAGGCTAGGAACGCAACGACCGAAGCGATCTCCTTCGGTTCGCCCATGCGCTTCATCAGCGCGTCCTGCCCGAAGTCGATGTATGACTGTTCGCGGTCTAGGCCTAGCGAGTCGATGTGCATGTCTGTCGCCCGTGTCTTGATGGAGCCGGGGCATACGGCGTTGACGCGGATGTTGTCGGGAGCGAGGTCCATCGCCAAGCATCGTGTCAGTTGAGCCACCGCGCCTTTGGACGCGTTGTAGGGAACGAATTCCGGTTGAGCGATGAATGAACTTACCGATGCGATGTTAACCACCGCGCCACTGCCTGCGCTCCTGAAAGTCGGCAGCACCTCTCGAACACAGTTGGCGTAACCGATCACGTTTACACCAAACACTCGTGCCCAATCGGCATCGGTAAGATCCTCAACTTTTCCGAACACAAACGCGGCGGCGTTGTTTACGAGAATGTCGACGGTCCCGAACTGATCGACCGTACGCGCAATCATCGTCCTGACTGAGTCTGAGTTCGAAGTATCGGTCTGGTAGAAGACCGCCGTGCCTCCGCTGCCGTTGATGTCGGCCGCCGTCGCCTCGCCGTTGTCGGCCTCCAGCTCTGCGATCACCACGTTCGCGCCCTCACTGGCGAACCGATTACATATAGCCTCGCCGATACCCGTTCCGCCGCCAGTGACGATCACCGTCTTGCCTTCGAATCTCCTCATCGCGTTGTGCCTTTCTGCTGATTGACGCCGCCTGAACGTTCGGCGGCGAAACTTTGTGGACGTGCCGTGCGTATTAAGATTATGCGCAGTTCCGCGCGGCTTGGGAATAGTTGAAGCATAGGGAGTGAATAGATGGGGATAATCACCAGAGGCTTTTTCGGTAGGCGTCGTGACGAGCAGGAAGATGAGACCGCAGGGCGAGTTCCTCCCGGACAGTACCTCGAACGCGGCTTCCCTGTTCTATCCGCCGGACCGACTCCCAGAGTCGACACCGCCACATGGAACTTCCGCATCGACTACAACGGTGAGCAGCTAGGCGTCTGGGATTGGGATCAGATGATGGCCCTCCCGCAGACTGACATCCACACCGACATTCACTGCGTCACCAAGTGGAGCAAACTCGACACCGATTGGCGCGGTGTCACGATAGATGACTTCCTCGCCGACGCGGGCATCGACGACCCGCCCGAGTTCATGATGGTCTACAGCGACGGTGGCTACACGACCAACCTGCCCACCGGCGACGTCATCGACGGCAAGGGAATGCTGGCCCATACCTACGACGGTGCTCCGCTCGAGCCATCCCACGGCGGTCCGATCCGCATGATCGTGCCGCACCTCTACTTCTGGAAATCAGCCAAGTGGGTCCGCGGCATCCGCTTCATGGACTCCGACGCCCCCGGCTTCTGGGAAGCCTACGGCTACCACATGTACGGCGACCCCTGGCGCGAGCAACGGTATCACTACGACTAGAGAGCCGACGACGCCGGTTTAACGTCCCGCATCTTTCGTCGTTCCCAGCAGATCCCCTGTCATTCCCGCGAACGCGGGAATCCAGGTTTCCCCCGCTTGCGGGGGAAATGTCCGAAGGACAAAGGGGGTCTGCCCGATAGTGAGTCACTGAGTGCCCACCTTCAAGGCCCAAAACGGGCGCATTCTCAACGGAAGTGGTGAAGCAGTTAACTAGCTTCTGGACCGTCGGAGCGCATCAAATCAAGGTCGCCTTCCCAACCGCTACCTCGGAGATCGCGAGCCTCGTCAAGCGACATCGCCTCGACCATCAAAAAGTCGAGTTTACCTGCGTCGGAGTCGGCCTTGATCTGCTTATCCCACTCCTGCCAATCACGTTCGGCGTCCAACTCTGCAACCCATCGCTTCAGTTCGGCAAATTCAGTCTCGCTCAAGGCTAAGATTGCTTCTTGTATTTCGGTAATCGTCTGCATAGCTCGTTCTTTTCGAAACTACAACAATTGCTGCATCAAACCCGCGGCGTAGCCAGTTTTCGAATTTTTATTCAATTAAGATCGATAGTCCAGATTATCAAATATATATGCTCATCTGGTATTTCGATCTAACTCGTGTAAAATCGCTGTTGCACTGACAAGGATTCTCGAAAACCCTAAATGGGAACGTTCCTCACTACAACCGGCGTATCGTACCGGCTCGAAGAAATCATTAAGAACGCTAATGAGCGTCTAATTCTCATTAGTCCGTTCTTCAACGTAAATACTCGTGTCAAAGAACTTCTGGAAGACAAAGACCGCCTAAAAATCGATGTCAGAGTGGTTTACGGGAAATCCGATCTACCACCTTCAGAGAAAACATGGCTCGACTCATTGGCCTCGGTCCGAATGAGTTTCTGCGAAAATCTCCACGCGAAATGCTATCTGAATGAAAACGAAGCATTGCTGACCTCCATGAATCTCTACGAGTTCTCGCAAGTCAACAACCACGAAATGGGGATGTTGATCTCCAAAACCGAAGAACCCGGGCTCTATAGCTCGATTCTTGAGGAATCGATGCGGTTGGTGCGGATAAGTGACGAAAAGCCACCGGCGACTGTCTCTGGAACTCAGACGGCGCCGCAACGCAGCGAAAAACCGAACACAACCAAAACTACAAATTGTGGATTTTGCATCAGGTGCGGAAGTTCGATTCCGTTAAATGTTGCGATGCCATACTGCAGCCGCCATTACAAGTCGTGGAGCCGGTACAAAAACAAATCGTTCGCAGAAAAACAATGCCACGCGTGTGGCAAGAAACACAAATCGACTTATTCGAAACCTGAATGCCGTTCGTGCTACAGCAAGCACCAAGCAGCATAAACGTTTTCAAAACGTCAAAGCAACCTTAACCACTCCATCCCCGCGCGACTCCGACAGCTCGAACGCTTCTTCAACCTGCTCGATTGGCATGAGGTGGGTGACGATGGGTGCCATGTCGATCTCTCCTTCGACGATCCATGACAGCGCACGTCTGAAGGTCTTCAATCCCGGCTCCTCTTGTGCGCCCAATATTGAGTAGGCGTTGGCTCGCTTTTTGAACATCTCGGTGTAATCGAAAGGTTGCAGGTCGTTGCTGTCCGGCAAACCGAAGAGAACACATAGACCTTCGTCTGCAACGAAACGGAATGCGTCGCTCAACGTGGGTGTCGAGCCAACCGCTTCGATGACGATGTCCGCACCTTTGCCATCGGTGAGATCGTAGACGGCATCCTTCGCCGCTTCGCCAATCACATCGACCGTCTCATCAGCACCGTATCTCGCCGACAATTCCCTACGGCTGTCGACCGGTTCAATCGAGATGATTTTCGAAGCGCCGCGTCGCTTCAACACGAAGTCCCAAAACAGGCCCGCGCTCCCCTGACCCATCACCGCGCAGGTCTTGCCCTCTAGCGATTCGGGCAACCGCTGGGTCGCGTAAATCACCGTGCCCAGTTGTTGCGTCATCAAGACGTGCTCGATAGGTGCTCCTGCAGGCATCTTCAACATATGAGCGGCATCGACCGCCTGATACTCCGCAAAGCATTTCGCGTACCAGATATGCGGGACCGTCAACACGAGGTCGCCAGGTTCCAGCTCATCGATCCCCTCGCCATCGGGATAGCGCGCCGGCGGTTCAATAACGATTCCCACCCCTTCGTGCCCAGGATGCCCGGGCGGCGCGGGATACTCGGGCATCTGCCAGCCTTTGCCCACCATGTGCAAGTCGGAGCCGCACAGCGACGCCATCTCGGTCGCCACCAGAGCGTCGGTCTCTAGCGGTTCCGGGTCGGGCGCATCACCGACGAAACGGATGTCGTCAACGCCGAATGATTGGGCTGCTCTCATTAGTTGTTCCCTTTATCGATCGTTGCGGTACGCAGGGGGCATAGGCACACACTCATCCGACTCTAAACCCCCTTCAATTCCCCCTTGGGCATCAAGGGGGAGGGTATTGTTTACCCGTACTCCGCCAACTCGTCGCCATGCGCGTCCCACATCTCATCGAACATCGAGCGGATCTGATCGAGCGATAGGATCGCACCGGTCAGTGGATCAAGCGCGACCGCGTGGAAAGCCGCCTCGCGTGACCGCTCCAAAACCGCGGTCACTCCCATCTCTTGCACCGCAACGTTCGCCCGTGAAAGCGATGCACACTGCGGCGGCAACTCTCCTACCGGCATCGGATGGAAACCCAACTCGTCGATCAGGATCGGCACCTCTACGCACGAACCAAATGGGAGGTTGTCGATCAATCCATCATTTGGGACGTTGCCGTTGATGACGATTTTGTCTCCCGTCTCCATCGCCTCCATGATCCGACACGCGTACTCGTCCGAGCGGCTGGGGGAGATCGGATCATCCGAATAGGCGTCCTGCTCCAACTGCGTCATGTGATCGTCGACCCGCTTCACCCGACGCTGAAGATCCTGCCGTATCTCATTCAACCGGAACTCGTCCATCACGGCCTCGTCCGTCCGGAAATATGGCACATACTCCGACATGTGACGCGTCGACTCGGTCACGAAGTAGCCGAAGTGCTTCATCACCTCGAACCGCACCGTGTCCAACGCGAAGATCTCGGGATTGTTCATCGCCTCGCGCAACGCGGGATAGGCGTCCTCGCCGTTCTGTTCGAAGCGCATGAACCACGCCAGGTGATTGATGCCCGCAACCCAAGCCGATACCTCATCCCTCGGCGCACCGATGTAATCAGCCAAATCTTGTGTCGTCCGCTGTACGCTGTGGCAAAGCCCGATCGTCGGGACATCCGCCTCCGACGTGATGCCCCAACACGCCATCGCCATCGGGTTCGTGTAGTTGAGCAGCGTCGCATTCGGAGCAACATCATCGATGTCGAGCGCCATATCGATCAGGACCGGTACCGTCCTCAAAGCCTTGAAGACGCCTCCCGGACCAACCGTGTCGCCCACCGCCTGATCGATCCCATACTTCCGAGGAATATCGATATCCCGCTCGAACGTGTCGCCGACCCGAATCGTCGTCAGCACATAGTCCGATTCGGCAAGCGACTCCCGTCGATCCGTAGTCGTCTCGATCTTGGCATCCGAACCCACCTCAGCAAACAGCTTCGAGGCAAAATCCCCGATCACCTTCAACCGCTCCTCATCGATGTCCATCAACGAGATATGGGAATCCCGCAACGAAGGCGTGCAAGCGACATCTTGCAAAAGCCGGCGCGCAAACACTACGCTACCAGCCCCAATCAGCGATATTTTGGGTGGCATGTTATTTCCGTTATTTCAACTACGGCGATTCGACGATCAATCACGCGGCTTGGCCAGGGCGATTGCGCCACCGTCCTCAACACGGACGCGTAGATCGAGACCATCCATCATTGCCATGCCCAGAAGTGGAAACCTGCCCATGCATAGCACCTCGATGGAGCGTGATTCACCGAACCAATCTACATCGACTTTATAGAGATCGTATTCTCTCTCGATCCCGTCCGCGAGGTAAGTCCTCGCTTGGCCGATCTTCTTTAGACTCATCTGCTCGACAGTTGTGTCAGGCAGTGTCATCAAACCGGAAAACCCGGTGTCGATAACTGTTTCCAACCGCGCTGGAACACCATTGTCGCCGAAAAGGTGCACGACACAGACTGGGTACAGCGCGCCGCCAATTTGGCGCACATCGCCACGCAACATCATTCGGGATCGTGGGGGAAATACCCTAGGGTGTAGGCGTGCATCGATCCATGCCTCATTAGAAACACTTCTGCGTCGTCAATCCGTTCGTGCAATGCAGTCATCGCAGAAAGCGCATCGTCTCGAACTTCGTATTCACCAGTGCAGACCTCTATAGCGAGGAATTTGCCGAGCTGATCGTCGGTAAGTTCGTGTTTGATCCGAGCGTTATACAGAGCTTCGGCTCGATCGCCAACTGGGCTCCTTGCAGCAGCAGATTGCGTCATTAATTTCCACCATCAATGTCTGACTATTGAATAGTTCTCATGATACGCGTTGTCACTGTTACATCCATTCAGCAAAGCAACGGCCAAACTCGACAAACCATACTCGCGCATCTATGAATTAGCGGCTCGGTCTGTCAACGCTGCGTTGGTCGGCACTCTAGTGAAAAACCACCATCTTTAGCTCGGTCATCTCGTCGATAGCGTATGGCGGACCTTCTTTGCCGAATCCGCTGTCTTTCAACCCACCGTAGGGCATCATGTCGGCGCGGAACTGCGTGCCGGAGTTGATGTTCAGGTTGCCAGCCTCAGCCTCCAGAGCGAAGCGCATCGCATGGTCGACGTTCTGCGTGAAGATCGCCGCCGCCAATCCAAAGTTGGTGTCGTTCGCTAAGTTGATCGCCTCATCGATGTCGGATGCCGGCGTAACCGCGACTGTCGGGCCAAACACCTCGTCTCGAGAGACCTTCATGTCCGGATCGACGTCCGCAAGGATCGTCGGCGTCATGATCGCACCGTCACGCGTGCCGCCTGACACGACTCGTGCACCTCCCTCAACCGCTTCATGCACCCAGCTCTCGACTCTCGCCGCATCAGCCTCCCTTACCAGCGGACCCATGTTCGTCTCGTCCTGCATCGGGTCGCCGTAAGAAAGAGCCTCGACCTTCGGCACCAGCGCATCGATGTAATCGGTATAGGCCTCTTCCTGCACGATCACCCGTTGCGTCGAGATGCAGACCTGACCCGCATTCGCGTATCCGCTCTGCGCGGTAGCTGCCGCAACCTTGTCCATGTCCGCGTCCGGCATCACGATCAACGGTGAGTTCGAACCTAGCTCCATCGTCACCTTCTTCAACCCCGCCATCCGCGTGATATGCTCACCAACTTCTCTCGAACCTGTAAAGGTCACCTTTCGGACATTCGGCTGAGAAACCAAAGCATCGCCGATCGTTCGCCCTGAACCCGTGATGCACTGTACCGCCATATCGGGCACACCTGCATCGAGCAAGATCTCCGTCAATTTCAAAGCCGACAACGGCGTGTCCGACGCGGGTTTGATGATCACCGCGTTGCCCGCAGCGATAGCTGGTCCGACCTTGTGCGCAACGAGGTTGAGCGGGAAGTTGAACGGCGCGATTGCGGCTACAATCCCTACGGGCACTCGCACCGTAAACCCGAATTTACCGGCATTCCCCGGCGAGGCGTCCAGCGGGATGGTTTCACCCCGTAGACGTTTCGCTTCCTCGGCAGACCACGTCATCGTCTGGACCGCGCGGTCAACCTCCAACCGACCCTCGGAGATCACCTTGCCTTCTTCACGAGTAATCGTCTGACCCAGATCCTCTTTTCGCTCCTCGATGAGCGCCACCGCCCGCATCAGAATCTCGTAACGATCCATCCCCGTGAGGCGTGCCATCTGCTCCTTGCCCTCTTCCGCCGCCTTAGCCGCCAGCACCACGTCCTCCACCGAACCGCTAGGAACCGTGTCGAAAGCCTCACCCGAGAAGGGATCGATAACATCCATTCGGCTGTCCCGATCAACCCACTCACCAGCTACATACATCTTCATTGTTTCGTCCCCTATCGGACTGTTTTCGTCGTTAAAGTCTTGCGGGTAGATTAACACCCATACCCCAATTCCCAAAAACGGTGACGGTATCCGCCCACCGCTTGCGTCATCATCACGATGCGATAAACTTCGCAGGGCGCGCAAGTCCGCCATTAAAGCTCAATCCAAATGACTAGGAGTCGATTCGAATGTCGGATTCCTTCGAGATCTACTCAGACGAGTTCCAGAGGATACTCGGATCATCACCCGAACTGACGCTGCTGTCCAGCGACCTCGTGTTCGCAGAGGGCGTGTGCTGGTTGCCGTCCCGAAACTACGTCATCGTCAGCGACTTCCCGAATAACCGCATCATGAAGTGGGACGAGACGTCCGGCCTTGGCATCTTCCGCCAACCGTCCGACTGCGCAAACGGCAATACCGTCGACCTCGAAGGTCGCGTCCTGTCCTGCCTCACTCGCGGCCGAACCGTCGTCCGCCTCGAGCATGATGGCTCGCTGGTCCCCGTCGCAGATGGCTACATGGGCGGCCAACTGACATCTCCGAATGACGTCGTAGTCAAATCCGACGGCTCGATCTGGTTCACCGACCCCGACTACGGATTTCTCCATCCCGAGTTCGGACACGGCGACAAACCAGAGCAGGACCGCAACCGCGTCTACCGCGTCGATCCCGACACGCTGGCAATCACCGCGGTCTCCGAAGACTTCGACAAGCCAAACGGCATCGCCTTCTCGCCAGACGAATCGGTCGTCTACATCGGAGACACCGGTCGGACTCACGGCGAGTTCCGCCACCACCGCGTGATGCGATTCGATGTGGCTCCCGGCGGGGCGTTCCTCGTCAACCCAACCGTTTTCGCAGACATCGAGCCAGGCGTCCCCGACGGCTTCCGGTGCGACACCGACGGCAACCTATACGTCTCCGCCGGCGACGGCATCCAAGTCTTTAACCCCGACGGCGACCTGATCGGAAAAATCATCACACCCGAAGTAGCCGCCAACTGCTCATTCGGCATGTCTGACCGCCAACGCCTCTTCATCGGTGCCACATCATCCCTATGGTTCATCGACCTCAACGCGCAGGGAGCATGAAGAACAAGGTTTCCCTCGCTCGCGGGGGAAATGTCCGAAGGACAAAGGGGGCGCGTACCTCCGTTCCCTCTCCCCTCGTGGGAGAGGGCTAGGGTGAGGGGGACACGATGAACCAAATCAGAGCCATCATCTTCGACTTCGACGGCCTCATCCTCGACACCGAAACGTACGAATTCGAGGCGTGGCGCTCCATCTACCAAGAATTCGGCGTCCAACTCACCCTCTCCGACTGGCTACCCCACGTCGGCGCCGCATACGAGCAATTCAACGTATACGCCCATCTCTCCGAACGGTCCGGCATAGCAGTTGAACGTGAGGAGATGCGACCACGCCTCCTAGCACTGATGCAGGAGATGCTCGAAGACGTGCCTCCGCTACCCGGCGTCGAAGATTACTTGTCCACCGCAAAACGACTCGACATGCACATCGGCCTCGCTTCGAATTCCAACCGAGATTGGATATTCCCCAAACTTGATCACATCGGACTGACCGAGTGCTTCGACACCATCGTTTGCCGCGACGATGTAGGCGCCCCCAAGCCCGATCCCGCGGTATACCTCACCGCTCTCGCAAATCTCGGCGTTACTGCTGAGGAAACGTTCGCGTTGGAAGACTCGCCCCCTGGAGTCCAATCCGCCAAAAACGCTGGTCTCTACTGCGTCGCAGTGCCCCGCCCAATGACCAAAAACCTCTGCTACGATCACGCCGATGTGCGCCTAGATTCCCTCGCTGACATGCCTTTGGAACAACTACTCGCCGTAATGCCAACGCAGTGAGTTATGTGGAATAAGGTATTGAGAGCCAATCGAAAACTCCAAATCCCAACGGTCCGACCCACATGACAACCGCACCCAACAAGACTTGGCCAAACCGCAACCAGTTCCGTCCCGACGCCGATCTGCGTTCCGGAGCATTGATTATCCATCCCAGCTTCCGCGACCTCATCGGGGGCGACGATGTCAAGGTCCAAAAGCACTACACCGGAACCGAGTGGGCAGAAGGTCCCGCATACGTCCCCGCTCGCAACGGTTCCGACGGCTTCGTCGTATTCTCCGATGTCCCCAACAACCGGATGATCAAATACGACCCCGCCAGCGGCGAGTCCTCAACATTCCGCGAACCGAGCCACTACAGCAACGGCAACACGGTAGACAACGAAGGCCGTCTCGTAACCTGCGAACACTCACGCCATGCAATTAGCAGACTCGAGCACGACGGCACTCACCATGTCCTCGTCGACAGCTTCGAAGGCAAGAAGCTCAACTCGCCCAACGACCTCGTCGTCAAGTCCGACGGCTCGATATGGTTCACCGATCCGCCTTACGGTATCTTGAGCGGCCGTGAAGGCAACGCCCGAGAGTCCGAACTCGACGGCAACTACGTCTACCGCCTCGAACCCGACACCGGCAACATCTCGATAGTCGTCACCGAACTCGACCGCCCGAACGGCCTAGCCTTCTCCCCCGACGAATCGATCCTCTACGTCGCAGACAGTGGCGAACCCCGAAACGTAGCCGCCTTCGACGTCAACTCCGATGGCAAATCGTTGAGCAATTTCCGCATCTTCGCCGTAGTGCGACCCGGCATCGCCGACGGTTTCCGCTGCGACGTTAACGGAAATATGTGGACCAGCGCTCACGACGGCATCCACTGCCTCACCGCCGAAGGCGAACTCATCGGCAAGATCCTCATCCCAGAACAACGCACCGCCAACTGCGCCTTCGGCGACGAAGACCGCAAGACCCTCTACATCTGCGGCGACACCTCGCTCTACTCGGTTCGCCTAAACGTCGCTGGGACTTAACCTCAAATCCATGCCGTTCTGAACAAGGCGCGCCATGATTTTCGTGTCGTTCCAAGCGAAGCCATGTCATTCCGAGCGCAACGAGGAATCTAAGTTGTCAGTTCCGATCCGAGACGGTGAGATTCCTCGCTTCGCTCGGAATGACAGTGTCCATAGTGAACGACAAATTTTGCCCGGAAGCCGTTACGCCTTACGTTTGAATCTTGCCAGATGATGACCACCGGCGTCATCGTCCGCTAATAGAATCGGTTAGGTTGCCGATCTCGTAATTCGGCGCGCCATAAACGCCAAGACTCCCACCCCATCCCGCCTTGTCAAACGCCCAAACCCTCTCCGAATCCGCCAACAACAGCGATGTCGCTTGGCGCTCGATAAACGCCATCCGCTTCCTCTCCATCGACGCCGTCGAAAAGGCAAACAGCGGTCACCCCGGTGCTCCCATGGGACTCGCGCCAACCGCCTACGCCCTCTGGCAACACGTCCTCAGACACGCGCCCGGCACCCCCGCATGGGCCGACCGCGACCGCGTCATCCTCTCTGCGGGACACGCATCGATGCTCCTCTACTCGATGCTCCACCTCACCGGCTACGATCTACCCCTCGACGAAATCAAAGACTTCCGACAGTGGGACAGCAAGACTCCAGGACACCCCGAATACGGCCTGACCGCCGGCGTCGAAGCCACCACTGGACCACTCGGACAAGGTCTCGGAAACGCCGTCGGCTTCGCACTAGCCGAAAAGATCCTGGCCAACACCTACAACCGCCCCGGCCACGAGATCATCAATCACCGAACCTTCGCCATCTGCTCAGACGGCGACATGATGGAAGGCGTCGCATCCGAAGCCGCATCCCTCGCAGGGACCCTACAACTCGGCAAACTCATCGTCATCTACGACGACAACCAGATATCCATCGAAGGCGACACCGACAAGGCCTTCCGCGAAGACGTTTCGGCCCGTTTCGCCGCTTACGACTTCCACATCGTCGAACCAGTCGACGGCAACGACCTCAACGGAATCGTCAACGCCCTTAACGCCGCCGATGAAGAGCCCGGCAAACCCACACTCGTAACCGTCCGCTCCATCATCGGATACGGCAGCCCCAACCTCGCCGGCACCGGCGCAGTCCACGGCAAAGCCATGGGCGGCGACGAAGTCGAATTGACCCGCGCACAGCTCGGTTGGGAGTACGAACCGTTCGACATCCCGTCCGACGTCTACGACCACATGCAGTCCGCCGTTGCACGCGGCCAAGCACTCTCCGACGAATGGCACTCCCGCTACGACGCCTACAAAGAGGAATACCCCGAACTAGCCGAGCAGCTGATCCAAGACATCCTCGGCATCGTGCCCAAAGGCTGGGACGGCGACCTCGATCGCCTCATCCCGACACACGACTCCCCCATCGCCACCCGTGCCGTCTCCGGTGAAGCTCTCCACGCCATCACTCCGAACCTCCCGCGCCTAATCGGCGGCTCCGCAGACCTCGCAGAATCGAACAACACCGAGGTCGACGGGCGAGGTTCGTTCTCACCTGAACTGCCGAGCGGTCGTAACATCCACTTCGGAGTCCGTGAACACGGCATGGGCGCCATCTGCAACGGCATGGCCCTCCATGGCGGCGTCATCCCCTACGCAGCCACCTTCCTCATCTTCTCCGACTACATGCGCCCAGCCATCCGCGTCGGCGCACTTTCACACGCACCCTGCGTCTGGATCTTCACGCACGACTCCATAGGATTAGGCGAAGACGGTCCCACGCACCAGCCCATCTCGCAACTGATGGGCCTGCGCATGATCCCAAATCTGACAGTGATCCGCCCCGCCGACGCTGCCGAGACCTTCGAAGCGTGGCGCATCGCCGTCGAGAACCGCAGCGGCCCGACCGCACTCATCCTCACCCGCCAGAACCTCCCGCAGCTCTCTGCCATCGGAAGTCAAAGCATGGCCCGCGGCTACGTCCAGCGCGGCGCATACGTCATCGCCGACACTGCGGACAACCCCGAAGTCATCATCATCGGCACCGGTTCTGAGACCCAACTCGCACTTGGCGCAGCCCTCAAACTCCAAGAAGAAGGCATCGCCGCAAGAGCCGTCTCAATGCCCTCGTGGGAGCTATTCCAAGCCCAACCCGACGACTATCGAGAATCCGTTCTCCCATCATCAGTCCGAGCCCGCGTCTCAGTAGAGGCAGGCACAACCATCGGCTGGGAACGCTACACCGGCTTCGACGGCGCAACCATCGGCATCGACCGCTACGGCGCATCCGCCCCCGGCGACACCGTAATGGCAAACCTAGGCTTCACCGTAGATAACGTGGCCGACGTCGCCCGTTCACTGTTGTAAATCTCCCCTTTTTGCGCAGCAGAGGGTGGACGCGCCGAGCGCGGCGTGATCTGGACCCCCTTCAATTCCCCCTTGAGCATCAAGGGGGAGGGTTATGCGGACAACCCCTCGTGAGAGATGGCTAGAGCCTGTCCCGGACTTGATCCGGGGGTGAGAGGGCGAGGCTGTTTTGCCCGCCGCAAAGAGATAAATTAATATTTAGATACCCAAGTCTTAATTCGCACCTCCGCGATTAAACCTTTCTTTAATGAACCGCGCAGACACCGGCTCCTACATCAATACCTCCGTCGGGGGAGAAAACGTAGAAGCCTTCATACCCAACCCCCTTCCGCCTGACCCCTCGTTGGTTTGGGATGGTAACTTGGCGACGTTGCTATCCGAAGCATCGTCTTCTCTCGGTCGTCTCGATGGAAGCGCACGTGTCTTGCCCAACAAAGAGCTGTTTATCGACGCATACATAAAGAAAGAGGCCGTCCTGTCTTCACAGATCGAGGGCACGCGCTCTTCATTGTCAGATCTATACCGCTACGAACACGATGGCAAAGCAGACATCGGTTCAGACGTCGTTGAGGTATCCAACTACGTGAAGGCGATGGAGCACGGTATCGCTCGACTGCGAGGCGGATTTCCCCTAAGCAACCGCTTGATCCGCGAAATTCACGAGGTCCTCATGTCCCGAGGCGTCGGCGATAACAAGACGCCCGGGGAGTTCCGGCGATCCCAAGTCTGGCTCGGCGGAACGCGCCCCGGCAACGCTGAGTTCGTGCCGCCTCCTCACACCCATGTCGCCGAGTGCATGGGAGAACTGGAGCTTTTCCTACACGCATCCGATGACGGCATCCCTCCGTTGGTGCGCGCCGCGTTGGCGCACGTCCAGTTCGAGACCATCCACCCTTTCCTAGACGGCAACGGACGTGTAGGTCGCCTCTTGATCACCTTCCTGCTGATAAACGCCGGTGTATTGAACGACCCGGTTCTGTATCTGAGCCTTTACCTGAAGACGCATCGCAATCGCTACTACGAGTTGCTCAACGAGTCAGGCCGCAGAACCGGCGACTGGGAGGCGTGGCTGACGTTTTTCTTGGAAGGAATCATCGAGACTGCCGACAACGCCTACCGCACCACGGATCGGCTAGGCAGAATGCTCGACGAGGATCGAATCCTGATCGGGGAGACGGGACGCCGCTCTGGTTCGGGATTAAAGGTCTTCAACAAATTGATGACCCGTCCCGAGATCTCCGTCTCACAAGCAGCCTCAGCAACCGAGCTTTCATTCCCCGCGGCTTCATCAGCACTACAGTTGCTCGGCGACATGGGCATCGTGAACGAAATCACAGGCCGATCTGCAGGTCGGGTCTTCCGCTACAACCGCTACCTGGAGACATTGGAAGAAGGAGTAGAAGCTCTCGTCTAGCCGTTCGGCCTTGATTAAACAAATTTGAAGCTCTCTCACAACAATTAAAAGTTACGCCCCTAAATATGAATCTCGGTCGCTCCCATTAAACGTTCCTTTAATTGCCGCCGAGCAAATTAAGATTTAGCATCCTAAGTTTTAATTCACCAACTCCCAATCAGCCGCGCACAACCTCAAGCCACTACCCCTCATCCCAGTCCATCCGCGGTTCAGACAAACCCCAGTAGTATCATTACCGCGTAACAGGCACACCCCATCTCCGTGCCTAAACGCAACCCGGGGGCCGTACCACCTATGCGAGTAGCCGTTGGCGCCGATCACGCCGGTTTCAGCCTGCGAGAAGCCGTCATTTCCGCCGTCGAGGCAGCAGGTCACGAGGCCATCTACCTCGGTGCTCACGAGTACGACGCCGAAGACGACTACCCCGACTGCACCGCACCAGTAGCCGCATTCGTGCAATCCGGCGACGCCGACCGCGGCATCATGGTCTGCGGCAGCGGCATCGGCGCCGCCATCACCGCCAACAAATTCCGTGGCGTTCGTGCATCTGTCTGCCACGACTCTTACTCCGCCGCCCAAGGCGTGGAGCATGACGACATGAACGTCCTCTGCATCGGTGGTCGAGTCGTAGGCGAAGCCATCGCAACTCAACTAGTCGAAGCGTTCCTTTCCGCCAGCATGGGCGACGAGCACCGTTTCCACCGCCGTCTACAAAAACTCATCGACATCGAAACCGCCAACTTCGAATCCGACTAGCAACTTCCCTACGAGGCAAACCATGTGTCACCACGAACACAACAACATCGCCAAAGCAGCCGAAATCGGTCAAGCCATCTGGCTCGACCAGATCAGCCGCGACATGATCGAGAACGGTGAGATCCAAGAGCTGGTCGACCACGGCCTCCGCGGCATCACCACCAATCCGACCATCTTCGACGGAGCCATCGAAGGCAGCGATGTCTACGACGACCGTCTCGCCGAACACGCCAAAGATGGCAGCCCGCCGGAGGTCATCTTCGAGCGCATCGCCGTAGAGGATGTTCGAGACGCCGCCGACATCCTTCGGCCAACTTACGAAGCACTCAACTACCGCGACGGCTTCGTCTCGATCGAGGTCAACCCGCACCTCGCCCACGACACCGATCGCACCATCGCCGAGGCGCGCCGCCTCTGGTCAGCGGTAGATCGGCCGAACATCATGATCAAGGTGCCCGGCACGCCCGAAGGCGCACCCGCGATCACAACCCTGATCTCCGAGGGCATCAACGTAAACGTAACCCTCCTCTTCTCCCTCGACGCCTACATCACCGCCGCCAACGCCTACATCGACGGCATCGCCCAATACGCAGGTAGCGGCAACGGGTCGCCCGCCCGTATCGCATCCGTCGCATCCTTCTTCGTCAGCCGTGTCGATACCCTCGCCGACTCGCTGCTGCCCGATGACAGCGACTTGATCGGCAAGATCGGCATCGCCAACGCCAAGATGGCCTATCGCGAGTACCAAAAACTCTTCGCCAGCGACCTTAACGACAACACCCGCTTCTTCTCGCTAAACACCATCGGAGCACAACCGCAACGTCCGCTATGGGCATCCACAAGCGTCAAGAATCCTGAATACCCGCCAACCCTCTACTTCGACGAGCTGCTGGGACCCGACACCGTAAACACTCTGCCGCTCCAAACCATCGAAGACGTCCAAAAAACCGGCACCATCGAAAACGCTCTTGTCACCGGAATGGATGAAGCCGAGGCTCAGCTGGCCCAGCTTGCAAAAGAAGGCGTCTCTTACGACGAGGTGACAGCACAACTATTGGTCGAAGGTGTCGAAAAGTTCGCTGATTCTTGGGACAGCCTGATGGCCCGCATCGACGCCAAAGTGTCCGCTTTGGCGAATGTCTGACATCCGCCGATTGAGGAGCGTCGTTTGACCACCGCGAGCGGCATACTGGTTGACCGAAAAGCCCAGTTCGGTATCGCCGACATCTCACGCAGAATTTGGACGCGCGACACCGCCTTGTGGCCCGATCCCTCGCCCGGCGGCGAGGGCGAATGGATGGGGTGGCTCCGCCTACCGACTTTGATCCGCGACCGGGTAGGCTTTGCCAACCACAACCATTGGAAAGCGCTTGAAGGCATCACCTCCATAAACATCCTCGGCATGGGAGGCAGCAGCCTCACGCCCGAAGTCCTCAGCGTCCTATTCCCCGAAGCCAACCCTTCGCTAAACGTCTTCGACACCGTCAATCCGGCAACAATCTCAGCGGCGCTCGAGAACATCGA
Source organism: Dehalococcoidia bacterium (assembly GCA_965204425.1). Taxonomy (GTDB): domain Bacteria; phylum Chloroflexota; class Dehalococcoidia; order Lucifugimonadales; family Lucifugimonadaceae; genus Bin127. The sequence goes on along the minus strand of OZ241990.1, from coordinate 86,605 downwards.
TCTCACCACCGCCGCCTTCGTCGTCGCCAGCAAGTCCGGCACCACCGTCGAGCCACTCTCCCTTGAAGCCGTGTTCCGAAACGCGCTTAGCGATGCCGGAGTTGCCAACCCGTCCGAACGTTTCATCGCCATCTCGGATCCCGAAACGCCGCTATCCGAGCGCGCCGCAAATGGCGATTTCGCCTTCAACATCGAAACTCCAGCCAACGTCGGCGGAAGATTCTCAGCGCTCACCGCGTTCGGCATGTTCCCGGCTTCGTTCTGCCATCTACCCACCCAAGACCTGGTTCGCAGTGCCATCACGATGACGCAACAATGCCGTCATCAAACCACAACTAATCCCGGAATCGAGTTGGGACTATTCCTGGCTAGGAACGCCCTCCGCGGCCGCGACAAAGTCACTTTTGCCATGTCACCCAGTCTCGAACGATTCGGTCTATGGCTAGAACAACTTCTCGCCGAGTCGACCGGTAAAAACAACCGCGGGCTCATACCCATCGCAGGCGAACCGCTACTTCCCCCCGACGCATACGGCAACGACCGGCAATTCATCCGCATCACGCTGGCTGGCGAAGCTCAACCCGAAAGTCCCGCCTTCGACAAACACCCTACTTACGACATCTCGCTACCCGACCGAACAGCCATCGCTGGCGAGTTCTTCCGATGGGAGTTCGCGACAGCCGTCGCTGCATGTGCCATCGGCGTCTATCCCTTCGATCAACCCGACGTCGAATCCGCAAAACAGTTCGCCCGCGCCGCCCTCGAATCCAAGGGCGATGAAACCCTCGCACCTACTTCGCTAAACAACGCCCTCGACCTAACCATCGACAACATTACAGAAGGCGACTACATCGCGATCGCCGCATTCCTACCCGAGTCCGACCGCCTCACCAGCGCGGCATCCAACCTACGCTCAGCGATCAGTCAGAAGACGGGCATCCCCACAACCTTCGGATACGGCCCCCGCTATCTTCACTCAACTGGGCAACTCCATAAAGGCGGACCTAAATCGGTCGCTCTGATCGCATTGACCCAAGAACCGGAACATGACATCGAAGTCCCTGGCCAAACATACACCCTCGGCAACCTGCTAGCCGCCCAGGCCACCGGCGATGTCCAAGCACTCAGAAACACAGGCCGACGAGCGCACCTCGTAAAACTCAAACGTGGTCTGATAGAAGAGATAGAAGATACTCCATTTGCTACACTTTAGGCACGAATGAAGAACTTTGAAAAGGACTGATAAATGACGAGAATCAGCAGATGGTCCCGACGATGACTGTCCAAGTTCAAGAATTAGACGTCGATGCGTTGCTGGAGGTCCCGGAGATCAAAGAAGCCTTTGAGCGATTCACAGAAATCAAGGAAGAATACCTCGCCAACGCGCGGCAGATCATTCATGCGACACCATTGGATGAGTTGCCAGACCTCACGAACCTATACGAAGAATATGAAACCCGTCTGGAAGCTCAAAAAACTGAAGTCAGACGGTTGGTAACCGAGCACCAACGTGCTTATTGAAGCACTTCCCGGCGGGGCTGCATCCGGGCTGGCAACATCAGTCGTAGCATGGCTTTTGACCGCAAGGAGCCAGCGAAGGGCACAAGAGCAACACAGGAAGCAAGTCAACTTGTTGCTCCGCGCATTGGCCGATGAAATGTCTGACCGTAAAGCTGCAGAAGCATTCAGAGCATTGTTCAAAGACGATGTTCTATAACGCCCCATTAGGTCACCTGTTCAAGCGTAAGGCGGATCACGATTACTGCCGTACTCCGATAGGGGGACTAAAGGGGGCTTCCCCTCTCTCTCGATGGGAGAGGGTGAGCACCAAACCATGAACCCCGAATTCATACTCAACGCCACTGAGGTTGAACGCGGCCTGCGCCTCGATCGATCCGATCCTGAAGATCGCGCCGTTCTAGTCGGCTACATCGACACCATGATCGACGCTCTGGAACAGGCCTTTGAAAGCGGCCTAGAACGCGACGCCGTCCTGCTATGGCTCGACGCCGACATCGGCGAAGGTTCTCTCTTCCGCGCCCTCGCCGCCAACATCCAGACAATGCTGACCTACGACTTCGACACGCGTGACTACCTCGAAGCCGCCATCGAAGAGATGACCGTGGTAACCAACAAATTCAAACCTGACGTGTTGGTCCTCCCAGTCAGAAACGCCGCCAGCGACATGGGACAAATCAGCGCGGCCACAACATCGCCCAAACTTGCCAAACAGATGACGCCGTTCGACAAACACATCAGCGTCTACGACTTCGCCTCCACCTTCGACGTCAAAATCGCATGGGACATCCGCAAACCCCGTGGCGAATGGCCCGACCCGCTGCTCCAATCAGAAAACGCACTCAAAACCATCTCTCTCTTCCAAGACGCCAACCTCGATCCAGCCATGTGGATCATGAACCTGCCATCGGTCCAGATCGTCGCCGAAACCCTCAGCGCACGCACACACATCGACGACCGAAACGACGTCATGGCCTGCTTCGCGCTCAACGCCATCTTCTGGACAGTCTTCAACAACCAGAACGAGGGCACGGATGACGAATTGCCCAAACCCGTCTCAACCGCCGTCAACGCCATCGCTACCATGGCCGGAAACGCCAAGGTCATCATCGGCGCAGAAACCTACACCGACTGCCTCAGCCAATCCGACGACGTCGCGTCAGCCCTAGCTTCCCGTTTGATCACCATTTCAGAAACCCTCCAAATGCAACACGCCTCGGTCTAACGGACGTGTGTCCCGTCATTCCCGCGAACGCGGGAATCCAGACAGGAACGGCCAACGAAACTGATACAAACATCCTCTGAGGAGCAGAAAAATGCAGATAGGGCTAGTAGGTCTCGGACGCATGGGCGGAAATATGGCGAGACGCCTGATGCAAGACGGCCACCAAGTCATCGGCTACGATCCCGCCCCTTCCGCACGTGACGAATTGGAATCTCACGGCGGCACAGGCAAATCCTCGCTCGCAGATCTCGTCGCCGCGCTCGACACTCCGCGCACTGTCTGGATTATGGTGCCCGCCGGCGACATCACGCAATCCACCGTCGACGAACTCGCTCAACACATGTCAGCAGGCGACACCCTCATCGACGGCGGAAACTCCAACTACAAAGAAACGATCCAACGCGCCGAGCAACTCGCCGAACTCGGAATCGACATGCTTGACAGCGGCACCAGCGGCGGCGTCTGGGGACTCGAAAACGGATACTGCCTAACCATCGGCGGCAACCGCGAAGCCTACGAGCGCAACCGCCCCATCTTCAAAACACTCGCGCCTCCCGAAAACGACGGCAATCTCTACGTCGGCCCCAGCGGCTCCGGGCACTACGTCAAGATGATCCACAACGGCATCGAATACGGCATGATGCAGGCATTCGCCGAGGGACTCGAACTCCTCGAAGCCAAAGAAGACTTCAACCTCAACCTGGGCGAAATCTGCGAAAACTGGCGATACGGCAGTGTCATCCGATCCTGGCTCCTAGACCTAACCGCCGACGAATTCAAAGCAGACCCCGGCCTCGACTCCCTCTCGTCCTACGTCGAAGACTCCGGCGAAGGCCGCTGGACCGTCGACGCCTCCGTCGAACTCGCCGTCCCTGCCCCCGTCTTGACCCTCGCCTTGCAGATGCGATTCCGTTCCCGACAAGAAAACCCACTCGGAGGACGCGCCCTAGCTGCCATGCGCAACGCCTTCGGCGGGCACAGCGTCAGGCGCGCAGATGGCGGATAACCAAACCACGTCATTCCCGCGAAAGCGGGAATTCAGCGGACGGAACGTCCATCCAGAGGGGAAGGGTCGGGAAAAATCCCCTCTCCCTTGATGGGAGAGGGCTAGGGTGAGGGTGAACCCAATGTCACACAACAACCAAGAAACCCAGTTCACCATCGTCATCTTCGGCGCGTCCGGCGATCTCACTCAGCGCAAACTCGCGCCCGCCCTCTTCCACCTCCATGCCATCGGCGCACTCCCCGACCGCTGTCGCTTCGTAGCCTTCGCACGCTCCGACCACGACGACGAGAAATACCGACAGCTACTCTTCGAAGTCGCCTCCGACAGCTTCGAGGCCGACGCCCAAACATGGGTAGACTTTGCCAAGCACATCCGCTACATTCGTGGATCCTCCAACGACATCCCGTCCCTGCAACGTTTAGACGCCGAGATCCGAAGCACCGTAGACGACGGCGAATCCGACGACCGCCTCTACTACCTGGCCCTCTCACCCACGCTCTACGAGAGCACCATCGACGCCCTGAGCGAAGCCGGGATGCTCAACGAATCCAACGGCGTCCGACGTCTAGTAGTCGAAAAACCCTTCGGAACCGACCTCGAATCCGCGCGACTGCTCAACGACGCAGTCCACGAACGGGCCGACGAACACCAGCTATTCCGCATCGACCACTACCTCGGAAAAGACACCGTCCAAAACCTCATTGTCTTCCGATTCGGCAACGCCATCTTCGAACCACTTTGGAATCGCAACTACGTCGACCACGTCCAGATCTCCGTCCTAGAAGACCTCGACGTCGGAGACCGCGCCGGATACTACGAACACTCCGGCGTCCTCCGCGACATGTTCCAGAGCCACCTCCTCCAACTCCTAGCTCTTACTGCGATGGAGCCACCCGCGACCAACGACGCCGACTCCCTCCGCGACGAGAAAGCCAAAGTCCTCAGCGCCGTCCGCAGACCGACGTCGGAGCAAGCCGCCGACAACTCCGTCCGAGGCCAGTACCGCGGCTACCGCCAACATGACGGCGTCTCCGGCGCATCCGCCACCGCCACGTACGGCGCCCTCCGACTCTTCGTCGACAGCTGGCGATGGCAAGGCGTCCCCTTCTACCTCCGATCCGGCAAAGCGCTCCGAGAAAAATACACCGAGATCGCCATCCAGTTCCGACAGCCTCCGCTCAGCATGTTCGACTCCGAAGGCTCCGGACTCGTCCCCAACGTCCTCAAGATCGTTATCCAGCCCAACGAAGCCATCCGCCTAACCATCGACAACAAGAAACCCGGCACCCGCCTTCAAGCCGAAGCCCAGGAACTCGAATACAAATTCCCCATGGGCATGAGAGACGCCTACGAACGCCTCCTCCTCGACGCCGTCGCCGGCGATGCCTCGCTCTTCACCCGCTCCGACGAAATCGAACTCTCATGGGCCGTCGTCGATCCCTACATCCAAGCCTGGGAAACCGAACTCGCCTCCCAACTCTACCCCTACGAACGCGGGACCTGGGGCCCCAACGCCGCCGACCAATTCATAGCCCCCAACCGCTACTGGTCAAACCCCGTCTGAACCTCCGGGCGCGTTCCCCTCTCCCTCGATGGGAGAGGGCCAGAGCCTGCCCCGGACTTGATCCGGGGGTGAGGGTAAACGGCACGCAACCACACGGTAGGGGCAGGTTTCAAACCTGCCCGCCTTCGCACACCACCAAAACCACAACGCCTCAATTATGTACGGTCAATATAACCAGTTAAAATAACCACCATGCTAGAAGTCCAAGCCACAGAAGCCAAAGCCCGCCTCGCCGAACTCCTCCGCACCGTCGAACGCGGCGAAACCGTTGTCATCACCCGACACGGCAAGAAAATCGCACATCTAGTCCCCGCCGCAGACCAAGAACGCGCCGAACGACGTGCGGCAATTGAAAGACTCAAGAGAGTCCGTTCTCAGTTAGGCGGCATCAACATGTCGGTCGAAGAGATACTAGAAGCTCGCCACGCTGGCCATCGGGTATGAGCGACCTCGTCGTCGACGCCTCGGTGTCCGCCGTCTGGTTGATGGATGATGAGGAACATCCGATCGCAGAAGCAGCATATGAATCCGTAGAAACGGGCACAGCATTCGTACCCCAAATTTGGCACTTCGAGATCCGAAACACCCTTCTCACCGCCGCACGGCGGCGACGCATACCACGTGATGACATCCCGTCCTACTTGGATCTCGTCAACGGACTGAGAATCCAAACTGATAATGAACCCGACTTCGACGCTGTAATGGCGCTCGCCGTGACCCACAACCTCACCTTCTACGACGCCCTCTACCTCGAACTCGCAATCAGACGCAACGCCCAACTTGCCACGCTCGACTCCGCCCTAACCCGAGCGGCAGAACGAGAAGGCCTAACTGAAGCGGCTTGACGATCCCGCCGCAACCGCATTCAGATCACCTCTCCCTTCTACTCCCCATCATCCTTCAAAAACTCCGACAAATCACCCATCAACATCGTCCCCCTACCTTTCGTCGCCTCGTAGAAGTTATACCGCCAATCGTCGTCATCACCCCGATGCGTAAACCGAGCGACACTCTCGCTAATCTCATCCACCACATCGGTCATCGCCGGATGGTCCTCATCAACTAGCAAAATCACCGCTGCCCTAAACTCCTTCTGCGAAGTCGAGAAATCCGGCACCCTGGGTCCATGCTCCTCTAAAACGTCGTCAATCGTGTACGTCTTGAACCCAGTGGCCGTGAACACATACCCGCGATCTTCATACTCTTCAACCCTGCCATCCGATCCGCGCGAGAAATCTGCATCCACCGCAGCGATCCAATCCGGCACCTCATCAGCAGGACCGAGACCCGATAAATACAGCTCAAGCTCGCTGTAAGGCAAGAAATCTCCCGCAAATCCCCCAATGCCAAAACTGCCAGCGTTGTAACGACCATCCCCCAAATCAACCAACTCGTCGATATCGAACCCACCGAGCTGCCCATGCACGCTGCTCCAACCCCAGTGACCGCCATACCCCAGATCGACAACGAAGTTGCCCCACCTGTGCATCAACTCGTGTAGCACCGGCCCTCCACCGAATCCCTGCTTATATGGCAAATGCACAATGCCATGCAATCGTGATTCAGACCCCCATCCGGCGTCGTGGAACGGATCAATCCCAATGCCTTCCACGTCGTTGCTCACACCGTGGTACGCACCTCTATACAGCCTGAAAACATCATCACCCAATTCCACGTTCGAGACGATCATCAGGAAGTCGAACTCATCACGGAAACTTTCATAGAACTCGTTCGCGAGATCTTCAAGCCGGATGTTCGCCAACATTTGGCTCCCAGGAACTGGCAGCACGAACACGTTGTCGTTATGAATCGTCGGTTCGCCATAACCGGTCGCGTAGATCGCGTCGTAATGCAAGTCGACGTTCCGGTCAATAAGACGACGCGCCAAGGTGCGATTTTCGGCAATGTTGCGAACATCTGAGTTCAGCTCCACCCGATCCGAACGCCCCAAACCCCGATTCGCCACCAACGGGCCAATATGACCGACGTTATTGCCATTCAGCATCAGCACTTCCAACTTCGTAAGCCCCTCCAACGGCGTAACGTCCTCAACATCGTTGAAATTCAAATCCAGCACTTCCAGTTCGACCAGACCTTCAAGCGGTGCCAAATCGAATATCTGGTTGTCGGAAAGAACGAGCGATCGCAGGTCCCCCAAATCCCGGAGCGGAGAAATATCGATCAGTTCCGTCCCCACAATCGAGAGTTCGCGCAGATCCGATAGTTCAGCAAGCGGGGTCACGTCCGTCACCGGCGCCGGACCGATCTTTAGCGTTCTCAAAGCATCGAGATCACTCAGCGGCGAAAGGTCTTCAATTTCATTCCAACTGACATCCAAGCCGATCAATCCGCGCAAGCCTCGGATCAGCGACAAATCCGCAACACCAACGCCGCTCATTTCCAAGCGGTAAAGCTGCTGAAGACTCGAAACAGGCGCGAAATCACTCACTTCGTTATGACTGATGTCCAACTCCCGTAGCCTCTTCAGATCAATCACCGGCGCAATATCGTCGATCTTGTTGTCCGAGATGTCCAGACGAATCAAATTACCCAGACTCGATATTCCGGAAATTCCATCGACATGATTGCTCGACACCAATAGCGTCTCGAGCTTGTCAAGGCCCAAGATCGGACCGAGGTTATTGAGTCGGTTGAAACCGATATCCAGATACTCCAACTTCGTCAAATTCGATAAAGCCGTAATATCCGTCAAATTGCAGCGCGCCAAATACAACTCTTCAAGATTCGATAGTTCACCGATCGGCCCCAGGTTTTCGATCTGATTCCAAAAACTCTCTTCGTCAGGTCTCGGCGTCAACGTCGACACCCCTAACGTCAACGACTTCAGGTTCGTGGCGTATTGCAAGCCTTCAAGATTTCGGACCGCCTCCCAACTCAGATCCAGCTCTTCAAGTGCCTCTAAATCTGAGATGGAGATTTCAGATCCGGGCTCTTTGCCAAGCCTCTCCAACATCGCATCCCTCAACCATGCGTCCGGAAAATGAACGCTGCATTGGCTCAACATCAAATCGCCGAAATCGTGATCTGATAGTTCCGCCAGCGACAACGGCACGCATCCCGTAATCGCGTTGCCAGACACCCGGACAGTTTCCAGTTTCGTCAAACTTCCGAAGGTTTCTGGCACCGCCCCCGCGAGGTTGTTGTCAACCAGTTCGAGACCAATCACACGACCGTATCGGTTGACAGCAATCCCGTACCACTCGCCCAACGGCCGATCGCTCAACCATCCGACATTGTCTTGCCAGTTGCCGCCGTCCATCGCTTCGTATAACTCGGTCAGAACTCCCTTCTCATACTCGCTGCACGCATCGAGCGTGACGTCATGGAAATCGTCTGTGGGCAGATCGAGCAAGCCATCCGGCATACACCCCGTAATCCCAGCGTTCCTGCTCACGAAAAGCTGCCGCAGGTTCGGGATGTCACCCAGTTCGTCCGGAATCTCACCGCTCAAGTGATTCTCCAGAATCTCGAAATTCTCCAACCTTGTAAGGTTGCCCAATTCAGCCGGAATCTCACCCGTCAGGAGATTGAAATCCAATCGAAGGTTCCGAAGATCGGACAGATCCCCCAGCTCCTTCGGCACATTGCCGGTAAAACGGTTCTTGAAGAGGTACAGATATCGGAGTTGTTCCAGTGTTCCGAGTTGGATTGGAATCGGACCTGACAGCTTGTTCTCCGAAAGATTCAGCGCAATCAGTTCGGTCAACACCCCGATTTCAGGCGGAATCGAGCCGACAAGATTGTTCTCAGTCAGGTTCAGCTCGATGACCCTACCCTGTCGATCCGTCACCACACCATGCCAACGCGCAATCTGCACATCGCTCAACCAGTTCGTGCTGTTCGTCCAGTTCGCACCCCCGGTCGCGTTGTAGAAAGCAACCAACGCGTCGCGATCGGTAGCTGTAACCGGTTCGACGCCCACTTCCATGCAGAATTCCAATTCGAGCTTCGAAAGATCGTTTTCATCGACATCGCGCAACTCATCGGGGATACACCCGGTCAATCCATCGTTCCCCGCGATCAGCAATCCTTCCAACTTGGAAAGTTCAACGAGTTCAACCGGAATTTCGCCCACCAATCGGTTGTCCGCAACTTCCAACCACTCCAACTCAGACAGTCGACCCAGCTCCGAGGGAATCGCACCAGTCAACGCGTTGTTTTGCAGCCGGACAACGATCAGCCTGTCCAGATCGCCCAATTCACGCGGAAGCTCGCCGCTGAACTGATTGTCGAAAAAGCCGATCCGCTCCAAATTCGTGAGCCCCCCGATCCACGAAGGAATCGGACCCGTCATTCGATTGCCTGCGACCGCAAAATTGACCAGCTCAGTCAGAGATAACAGTTCCGACGGCAACTCGCCCTCGAGATCGTTGAAACTCAGCAACAATGTCCCTAAACGCCCTAGTCGACCGATCTCTGGAGGTAACTCGCCACGCAAGTTATTGCTGTCGAGGTACAGATACGTCAATTCACTTAATGCACCAATCTCAGGCGGCAATTCACCGCTCAGGTTGTTGTCGTTAAGATGCAGTTCGACAACTCGCCCCTCTGCATTCGTCCCAACGCCATGCCATTCGCCGATAGCTGCATCGCTCAGCCAGCGCGTATTGTTGGTCCAGTTCCCACCATCCGTCGCCTCGTATAACACCACCAAAGCGTCTCGATCGTTTAGTTCGATCCCGCACCAACCGAGGTGAAACTCACCAAAGTCGCTGTTCTCCAAACTCGACAACCCTTCGGGGAGACACCCGGTCAGCCCCGCGTTGCCGGCAATGTGCAACGCCGTCAAACCTCGGAACTCACCCAACCACTCAGGCAGCGAACCTTCCAAGAGATTGCTGCTGAGATCAAGCTCGATCAGATTCGACAACTGCGAGAGTTCGTCTGGTATCGAACCGCTCAACTGGTTCGATTGCAACCTCAACCATTTGACCGACTCAAGCCCACCGAACTCCGACGGTATCGACCCCGAAAGCTTGTTTCCGCTCAGCAGCAGCTCCTCGACCTCGCGTAGATTGCCAATCGCCGCCGGAATCTCACCTTCCAAATCGTTTTCGTCGAGCCTCAATACCTTCAATCGCCATAGATCCGCCAGCACCGGCGGGATCTCGCCCTCGAACCGGTTCGAACCAAAATCCAGCACCCTCAGATCGACCAGATCACCTATCCACTCTGGAATCTCGCCACTTAAACGATTGGAAAAGAGGTTCAAAACCTCAAGATCGCCCAACTCCGACATCTCAACCGGTAGTTCGCCGAAAAGATCATTCTCCTCCAGGATCAACTCTCTAAGATCCGACAACTCGCCGATCGACGCCGGCACCAGTCCGACAATATCGTTCTTGCCGAGTTGCAAAACCTCCAGCTCCGCGAGATCACCGATGCCCTCAGGCAGAGCACCCCTCAAACCGTTGTCCACCAGCTCCAGCTTGACGACCCGCCCATCCCGATCCGTCGTCACCCCGAACCACTCACCGATGGGCCGATCGCTCAACCAGTTGGTCTGCACCTTCCAGCTACCACCATCCGTAGCGTTGTAAAACTCCACCAACACCGCACGATCGGCGAGCACCGGATCAGGAGTAGCCGTCGGCGTCGGAGTATCAGATGGAACCGCAGTGGGCGTCGGAGTATCAGTCGGAATTGGAGATGGCGTCGCCGTGTCAGTAGGGACCGGAGTAGGGGTCGGCGTCGCCGTCGCTGTCGGAACAGCCGTCGGAGTATCAGTCGGCACCATCGTCGGAGTGCTCGTAGGCGAAGGCGTATCCGTAGGCACGGGCGTCGCAGTAACCGTCGGTGTCGGAGTTGGTGTATCCACCGGTGTCGGAGACGGCGTAGCAGTCGGAGTATCCGTCGGCACCGGCGTATCCACAACAACCGGCACCGGAGTATCAGTCGCCACAACAACGACATCAGGCTCAATCCGAGGTAACAACGTCGGCTCCCCCTGCTCACAACCCACCGCACCCGCAATCACCCCCGACCAAACCAACACCCCCAAAAACACCCACACACGCCAAAAACCCTCCCCGCAAGGACCCAAAACGCGCTGAAGCCGAGAAATCACCGAACCTACGAAACAAAACCCATACCTAGTAATCGTAACCACACAATCCCCCACCCATCCCCTCACCCAACCGGTAGGGGCAGGTTTCAAACCTGCCCGTCCGTCAACCACCAGCCCCGCCCCCTTCGCGCAGCGTAAGGGGGCGCGAGCGAAGCGAGCGGGGGATGCCTAGATTATGTCGGACGACCGACCGAAACACCCAACTACGCAAACCACGCGGTGCCGATCCATGCAACATACGTTAATCGCACAGTGGTTCCGGGCGCCTGTGGAGCGATGTCAGAGTAATCACTGACAGCCAACACGTTGTTTTCCCATTGTCATCGGTTTCGGGAAACCGAAGTCGCATTTAGCAATCACTTTTGTCTAATTGAAATCTGGCATCAATCTCAGCTGACCGTTGAGAGGGCCAAACCGTTTCTCGTAAAGTCGCCTGAACTCCTCAATGTTGTCAGCGAGTTTTAGCATCGTGAGTACTTCTTGCCTTTGCTGTCGCAGCTTGTCAAGGCCATACCCCTGGCTCAAAAACTGATGAAATCGCTGTTTTCGTGTCCCATTTGCATCAATTTGAGGATTCAGTCGTTGCAGTTCCTTCAAAACTTCTCCTTTTTCTAATGGTCCATAAACGTATTTGTTGGTGAAATTACCGAAGTGCTGCGGTTTGTTAATAACGGTACTGCCCCCAACGCGTTGAACATATGGCTCAGAACCATAGACGCGATTGAGCGTGAAATAGAAATCATCAGGGAACTCCTTCTCCCATTCACGCATCTCTTCTTCAATATAAGCCTGGACAAGTAACTGCAGCGCCTCGGGGCTACGCTCTGTCTGGTAGCCAGTTGCCTCGTCAACTAATGCGATGATAGCGACGTTTGCCAAAGCATTGATGATCGCCTTCGCCTGCCGAGCCATGGGTTGCTGCGCATAGTTCAGCTTCCCGGCATCGCTGGCACGGACAACTGCCTTGCAAATGTCAACCAATAGTTCCGCTTCGTAACCGTGAGCTGGTTCCGATCCTGAGAAATCAAAAACAATAGGGTTCTCTACCCTTTGTCGGAGTTCATCATCAATTTCGGATCCGAGGGACTTCCCACTTGTGGTCTTAATAAAGGCGTTGCCTCCTTCAGACTTGAGGCCCATAGCCTTTGCCATGCCTCGCTTGTGAAACACTCTCCGTCCATCCTCTAGCACGTAACATTCGAGTTGGAGACCACCGATCGGTAGGATTCCTTTGTGAGTTGCTGATATTGTTTCTTTGGGCTTGTCAATGTGCTGGATCTCGACAGGCAGAGTCAACGCCTCAACGGCCTCAAAAAACGTGGCGTTTACTCGAATATCTTCCTCCAGTTCAGCCTTTGATGGTTGATAGCTATGCCGAACAACATTTGCGACAGGCCTAATGGGTTTTTCACTATGGAGATCTTTCACGTTCATGCGCTCCTTGCAATTCATTCCAGTCGATTGTCAACAATTGATTCACAATTATTAAGCCGCCATCCGCGCATTTCGGATGCCACGACATCCATCGCGTTTTTCTCGAGGTGGCCGTGAAGAGCTTCAAATTCCTTACTGTATCTCCCTAGGCGTTTCTCGCCCAGATTGTGGAAGGCGTGACATCCAGACTTCTTCAGTATGGGCAAAGGAGAAGCAATTCCGTTGGCGTGATTGTTACCTGACACATTCCTTGGCTTGGAGATCTTGACCTTTTTGATACCGGTGGTGAACCCATCTTGATTCGAATCATCGTCTCAGTTCTTGTTTGCGCTCGGAGTCGCGTCGTCAACCATAAAAATCCGCAACGATTTTGCATCCATGTGAGCGACATTCTTGACCGTAATCATTTTCGTATTGAGATTTCGCCTTCAAAAGACGACGTCCGTCCGTTTTCATGGAACAGAAGTGTCTGTTGCGCTTGGGTTAATCCTTTTCTGCCGGCTACCCCCGAAGGATTTCATTGGTCTCCACCGGATTTGCGAAGGCGCCGCGTTGGGTAGCTAATGCTACCCGCAGACGATGAGCCAAGAACCATGCGCTGCGCTGGTTGATGTTTAGGTCGCGATGAAGTTGCATGCTGGATACTGACTTGGGATTGGTGGACAGCAGTAAGGTCGCAACCATCCAAGTCTGGAATCCAAGTTTGGAGCCTTCCATCACCGTCCCGGTCTTGGCACTGAAGCGCTTGGCGCATCCCTTCTCACGGCAGCGGTAAGACATGGTTTTGTGCTTAGATCCAGTCTGGATGTTCAACGATCCACAATGCGGACAATTTACGCCTTTTGGCCAACGTCGTTCAGTGAACCACGCTTCAGCCGCCGAATCATTCGGAAATTTCCGCATGATCTCGATTGGCACGACATGTTGGCGGTGCGCATCTCCTTTTGACGCTGCTTCGATTTGTCAAATCCTCTCATGATCATGATACATGATAGTGCCGCGTTTTACGAACATATTCGGCACTATCCTATATTTGCGCCTTGAACTTCCCGTTTCGTCACACCTTTTCCGTGCAATGCCAATCGCGTCCAACACCGTCACCCAAAACTTGCATCCACATAATTACGCCTCCGCCAACATACCCTTCACAACCCGCCGAGACGTTCTACGAAACTCGTGATCCATTTCAGATACTTGACAAACTTCAATAACCATCAAAAACACATCCTCCCCAACAACCACGACCAATCACCCAGTTTCCCTTCTATCATCGCACCACCCCAACTTTTTGAACTTCGTCAACAAATCAAATTGCCGCCAAATTGCCGCGCCAAAAAGCAATTTTGTTCTAAATTCCACTTCCGCCCAAACCCCCAAATCCCACGAAAACCAACAACTCACACCCGACGCACACCCAAATCCGACACATCCACGCGCTTCACACCGAATCCCGCCACAAAGCACCCCCGCCGCGAACATGCCGCTCCAGCAGCAACTTGCCGCGAACATGCCGCAACTTGCCGCAAGTCGCGGCAAAAACAAGCAACAAAAACCGAGGCAAAACACCACTTCACGGCAAAAGCCACCATTAAAATTCACCCCCATGACCCCCTACAACCTCCTAACCGCCGACCGCGTCATCGACGCCAAAGGCGGCCCGCCCATCCAAAACGGCGCCGTCCTAACCCTAGATTCCGAGATAGTCGCCGTCGGACCCGCCTACGAAATCCGTGCTCCTGAAGGTGCCGACGTGACGAATCACCACTATTCAGGTGCCACAATTCTGCCCGGAATGGTCGATTGCCACACCCACAACAACGGCTTCGGAGATGGCAGAAATGGCCAGGATCTAGCCGCCCTCGACGACGAAATCCTAACCCTCCAAGCCGCCAGCAACGCCCGACGCAGCCTATTCTCCGGCGTCACAACCATCCGCGAAAACGGCCCCAAGAACATGACCATGTTCCGCATCCGAGACGCCATCAACGAAGGTTTGATCCTCGGTCCACGCATGATTTTGTGCGGACGACCGGTTTCAATAATCGGCGGTCACATGGGGTATTTCGGCGGAGAAGTCACTGGAGTCGACGAATGTCGTGCATTCACCAGGCAGTTGATAAAGGAAGGCGCAGACTACATAAAAATCACCGCCACCGGCGGAAGCACCCCATCATCCTTCCCGCTCCGTCCAGCATTCAACGTCGATGAGCTGAAAGCCGTAACCGATGAAGCCCATAAGTTCGGAATGTTGACAGCAACCCACAGCACATCGACGAAAGGCGTCATAAACTCCCTCGACGCCGACGTCGACATGATCATCCACTGCGTATACAAAGAACCCGACGACACCGATAACTTCCGCCAAGACGTCGCCGAACGCATCGGCGAGCAAGGCGCATACGTCAACCCAACCCTCCACGTCGGCCGCTCCAAAATCTGGTCCCTAAACCACAAACAGCACGATTCCGGCCTCACCCACCAAGAACAAACCGAGCTAGAAGCCGCTAAACGGGAGCTAGACACCCGTCTAGACCAAAACCGCCGCATGATCGAGATGGGAATCAACGTCATCACCGGCTCCGACTCCTCATGGGGCGACTACCAACTCGGCAACACCGTCTACGAAACCGAACTCCTCGTCCACGCCGGCTACACCCACATGCAAGGCGTCCTCTCCGTAACCAAATGGGCATCCGAAGCCCTCGGCGTCAACGACACCGTCGGCACCCTCGAACCCGGCAAACAAGCCGACATCCTAATCGTCGACGGCGACCCATCCCAAAACGTCAACGACCTCTGGAACGTCCAAGACGTCTTCTTCAAAGGCGAAAAACTAGACCGCGGCTCCGAAGAATCCCTCGCCGCAGTCCGCCAAACCCCACACGAACACCCCCACGAACACCATCACCCTCATTAATCCCGTGTTTCCTTCGAACGCAGCGTCATTCCCGCGAAAGCGGGAACCCAGAGGCGAGAGGATGAGGTGTAATCTGGTTAGCGTTCAATCAGACGGAGGTCGAAAATGAGTGACGGCAACCCACAATTCACGATCCTCAAAGCTGCACGCCTGGTAGATGGCAACGGCGATCCCCCCGCCGAACAGGCTGCGATCCTGCTTGAAGGCGACACAATCAAGCAGATCGGGACGAAAGAGACGGTCCAGGCCCCCGATGGCGCATCCGTCGACGAGATCGACTACGGCGATGCCACAATCCTGCCGGGACTCGTCGACTGCCACGTACACGTCAACGGCATCGGCGACGGTCGCGCCGGCGACGAACTCGTCACCCTCCCGGATGAAGTGCTAACCGTCCAATCCGCCCAAAACGTCCGCCGCCACCTCTACTCCGGCGTAACTACGCTCCGAGACTGCGGCGCCAAAAACCGCACCACGTTCCTCCTCCGAGAAGCCGTCGAGATGGGCATCGTCCCCTCGCCACGCCTCATCCTCGCCGGCCGACCCGTCGCCATCATCGGCGGACACCTCAGCTACTTCGGCATCCAAGCCACCGGCTCAAACGAGTGCCGCGCCGCCGTCCGACAGCTCATCAAAGAAGGCGCCGACTTCATCAAAGTCACCGCGACCGGCGGCAGCACGCGCACCAGCCATCCGTACCGACCATCCTTCAACGTCGATGAGTTCACTGCCATCTGCGACGAAGCTCACAAGTTCGGCAAACACGTCGCCGCCCACTGCGCTTCCTCCGAAGGCATGGAGAATGCCCTCGCCGCAGGAGTCGACACGATCATCCACGGCGTCCATCGCGACCCTGACGGCTCCGACAACTACCGCCAAGACATCTCCGAACGCATCGCCGAAGCCGGCATCTACGTCAACCCAACCCTCGGCCAAGGCGTCAGCCGCATCCGACAACTCGAAGACGACCCGGGTCGCACCCTCCCGACTGAAAACCTAGACGACATGCGCCGCGGATCGGAAGCCCGCATGGACCACGTCGCTCGCATGATCGACGACGGCGTCACTATGGTCTGCGGCTCTGACTCCGCATGGTCGAACTACCAGATGGGCGATTTCCAGACCGAGATTGAAGCCCACGCAATGGCCGGCATGTCCAACATGCAAGCCATCGTCTCCGCCACCAGCGACTCCGCTAAATCCTGCTGGGTCAGCGATTCCGTGGGAACGCTGGAAGTCGGCAAGCAAGCCGATGTCCTTGTCGTCAACGGCGACCCAAATCAGAACCTAGCCGATCTCCGAAACGTCGCAGATGTCTACTTGGCGGGCGACAAGATTGACCGCCACAACCTCATCTGAAGCACCGCGCTTGCAAAATGCTGGCACTGCATGCATAATACAAGCATGGCAGTTCAAATAACAATCCGCAACGTCTCCGATGAAGTTCGCGACAAGATCGCGGAGCGCGCTGCTCGTAAACGGCAGTCGATGCAGGCTTTCTTGCACAACGAACTCGAACGTATCGCTCTGGAACCGTCAAGGGAAGAAGTGATGCAACGCATTAGGGACCGCGTCGCTGCATCCAACACGAATATCGGTTCGGAAGCCATCGTCAAAATGATCAGAGAAGATCGCGGGAGATGACCGTCGTCGATTCATCGATCTTGATCGAAGGATTGGTCGAAAATACTCCCGAGGGAACCTGGTGCCGCGACATCATCTCTGACGGCGAAATCCATGCTCCCGAACTGGTATTCGTCGAAGTCATAAACGTTTTAAGGCGAATGGAACGCATTGAGGAGATATCCGACCTCAAGGCACACATTGCTCTTGACGACCTATTGAACCTACCTTTAACAATGCATCAGTTCATTCCATTCGCCAACCGAATATGGGACTTGCGGCATAACCTCACACCATACGACGCTTGGTACGTAGCCCTCGCCGAAAGTCTCGACTCTCCTCTCATAACCCTCGACCGCCGAATCGCCCGCGTCTCTGGTCTGGAATGCCAGGTCGTCACCCCGCCGGTTTGAACCGAATCCACTGCCGCCGCGACTGCCTCCCAATCCGCGGTTCAGACAATTTCAGAGCCGTCGTCTGCTAGTATTGCCGTCTGAATTGGTCGTAATGTAAACGGGAGTAGGTGCCATGGCCGAGAAGACGAGCGTCGTGATAATTGGCGCAGGACACAACGGCCTCGTGGCCGCGGGCTATCTCGGACGGGCCGGATTGGACGTCACTGTGCTGGAGCGACGGGATGTGGTCGGAGGTGCGGCTGTAACTGAAGAGTGGTTTCCCGGCTTCGACATATCCACCTGTTCGTACGTCTGCCACATCCTCCAGAAAAAGGTCATCGATGATCTGGAGATGCGTAGATACGGCTTCCACGTTTACCCCTTGGATCCGTCGCGCGTCCACCCCTATCCGAACGGTAAGGCGGTGACTCTTTGGCACGACGACGCGCAGACGGTGGAGGACCTGCAAGACATTTCACCCGAGGACGCCAATAACTGGTTCGAATGGGCGAACTTCTGGCACCGTGCCGTGGCGATTCTCAGCGATTACTACCTCGGGCCGCCGCCGTCCCTTGCTGAACTCACCGACAGGTTCCGACAAGAGGGCGAGGAGGAACTTCTCGAGACGCTGTTGACCGTCCCGTTCAAAGAGTTGATCGAACGCTACTTCGTGTCCGAAGAGGTCAAAGCGGCGGTGAGCACGGGCGCGATGGACATGGGAGACATCTCCGCTCCCGGCAGCGCGTACATGAGCGCTCTGTATCGTTTCAGCGCGTTCCGAGAGGACACTGAGAACTACGGCATTGTTCGCGGCGGCATGGGTGGCATCACGCAGTCGCTTGCCAAATCTGCCGAAGCCAACGGCGTGTCGATCAGGACTGGCGCTGAAGTCAAGCGCATCCTCACAAGCAACGGCAAAGCCACAGGTGTAGAGCTCGCGGATGGCGAGGTGATCGGGGCTGACGTCATCGTTTCGAACGCTGACCCGAAGCGAACCTACCTCAAGCTCCTGAGTGAAGCCGACCTCGAAGCCGAGTTCGTTGACGAGGTGAAGTCCCTGAAGACGAAGGCGGCATCCGCCAAGTTCCTGTGCGCCATCAAGGAACTGCCGGATTTCTCGCGCCATCTGGGTCCGAACTACAACCCAGAGCATCTGGCGATGATGACGATCTGCCCAACGATCGACCAGTGCGAAAACGCTTGGAACGACGCCAAGAATGGTCGCATCACCGAGACGCCGATCATGCAGCTTCAGATCCCTTCCGTCTACGACCCCACCGTCGCTCCGGAGGGACAACACGTCCTGTCGTTGTGGGTATACTTCCTGCCGCCGCACGTTAAAGACAGTTCATGGTCTGATGAACGCCAGAGGTACGGCGAATGGCTCATCGACTACGTTTCGCAGTACGCTCCGAACTTCCGGGACATCATCATCGATTGGACGTTTTTGACGCCGGAGGATATTGAAGACCGCATCGGTCTGACGGACGGCAATATCAGGCATATCGACATGATTCCGCAGCAAATGATGTCGCGCCGCCCGTTGCCGGGCTGGTCCGATTACCGGACGCCCATCAACGGCCTCTATCTCTGTGGCGCCGGCACGCATCCGGGAGGTGAGGTCACTGGCGCTCCCGGACACAACGCCGCCCACATCGTGCTTGAGGATCTGGACGGGTGAACACCCGCAGCGTCTGGCGACCCGACAAGGACGAGGTGGTCGTCGAGAACGGCGCGGTCGCGACAGCACATCCTATCGCCGCGCAGATCGGCGTCGACATTCTGAAAGCTGGCGGCAACGCGGTCGACGCCGCTATCGCCACAGGTTTCTGCCTGAATGTGGTTGAACCTGCAAGCTCCTCCATAGCTGGTCACGGTCAGATGATCGTGCATATGGCTGAGTCGGGGCGTAGTGTCACAATCGACTACGGTCACCGCGCTCCGAGGGCTGCGACACCCGATATGTTCCGTGTAACTGGGCAAGCCGTGACTGGCAACGGAATCTACGACGTCGAAGGTAATGCCAACGCCGAAGGGCACCTCTCAGTCGGGGTGCCTGGGGTTACGGCCGGAATGTGCCGAGCACACGAATTGTTCGGCTCCTTGCCGCTTGAACAGCTATTGGAGCCAGCGATCCATTACGCCCGACATGGTTTCGAAGCGGGTACCGGAACCAGCCTGACGGTCGCCGCGAACATGCCCAAACTCGCTCGGCACGGCGCAACCGCCGACGTGTACTTGCCGAATGGATTTCCTCCATCTCCGAGCACAAAGATCATCCAGCGGGACTTGGCTGACACCATCGAACGGATCGGCAAAGAAGGCAAGGATGCCCTGCACCGCGGCGAGGTTGCAGCCGCCATCGACGAAGAGATGAAGCGACACGGGGGTGTGTTGAGTGCGCAAGACCTCGCCGACTACGAGGTTGAGGTGCGCGATCCTGTCGAAACACCGTATCGAGATGTTCAAATTCTCAGTTGCCCGATGCCAGCTGGCACGGTGACGACACTTCAAACCCTGAAAATCCTAGAAAACTTCGATCTGCGGTCCCTCGGTCACGGCTTGCCAGAGCATCTGCACCTCTTCACTGAGGCCGCTCGCCACGCATTCGGCGACCGATACAGCTATGCCGGTGATCCAGATTTCAACCCAGTACCGACTGATGGGATGCTCTCGAAAGATTACGCAAGGGAAATCGCCCGATCCATCGACCGTCAGGTTGCGGGATTAGAGGGTGAGCGCGAACTTCAGCCTTGGGTTGCGTATGCCGATAGTCCATTGCATGACCCTTGGCAGTACGACTCTCAGTCTGGACCAGAGCAATCACCCACGGCCTCACCGCCAAGTGAAGGCGACTGCACGACCCACCTCAGCGTGATCGATCGTGACCGGAACATGGTTGCCTGCACCCAGACCGCAGTGGGAGGGTTCGGATCCGGAGTCATCGTGCCGGGTACCGGTATCCTGCTCACCAATGGAATGGTCGTCTTCAACCCGATGCCCGGAACGGCCAACTCGATCGACGGGTTCAAGCGCGGGCTGAACAACATGTGCCCCGTCCTGTTGCTGAAGAACGGGCAGCCGCTTCTCTCAGTAGGCGCGCCCGGTGGGCGCAGGATCATCTGCCGCATCGCGCATGTCATCTCCAATGTGGTCGATTTCGGGATGAGCATGCAAGAGGCGATCACGGCGCCGAGCATCGATGCTGCCGAGCGTGAGACGTTTGTCGATCACCGTTTCGATCCGGAGACGGTCGAAACTCTGACCGACTTGGGACACAATATTCAGGTCGTACCGGAACCTCAAACGGGCGGCGGATTCTCGAGACCGCGCGGCGTGATGATCAACCCCGACACTGGCCTCTTGCACGCTGGCGTGCACCCTTTCGGTCCTGACGAAGCGCGTGGCTTCTAGTAACAGTTAACCTTGCTGCGACTTTCGATTGTCGCAAATGAAATCGGCCCATCGTCGGTTCATCAATCTCGTAGCTCTCAAAAACCTCAATCGCGTAACGATGCGCGAAACTATCCGTATCACCGCGTTTTGAACCCGTTAGCGGGCCGCAACGGATTATGAAGTGACCTCGAATTTGAAAGGCATAGTCGCGTTTCTCTTCATCGCCTTCGCTCTCGCCTGGTTGTTATGGGAGATAGCGCTGGAGTTGGGCCCGTCAGTACGCGATCCGCTGTTCCAACTCGCCGTCTTGCCCGGCGCCCTAGCGCCTGCCATCGCCGCGGTCATCGTTAGAAAGTGGATCACTAAAGAGAGCTTTGCAGACGCCGGACTGAGATTGAACCTGCGCCATTGGCGCTATTACTTGGCAGGTTGGCTTCTGCCCGTCGTGGTCATCTCGACGATCGTGCTCTTAGCCGTCACGTTTGGCATCAGCGATCCCGACTTCACCTTGAACCGCGGGCTGTGGCAACTCGGACCG
Source organism: Dehalococcoidia bacterium (assembly GCA_965204425.1). Lineage (GTDB taxonomy): Bacteria > Chloroflexota > Dehalococcoidia > Lucifugimonadales > Lucifugimonadaceae > Bin127. The sequence continues at coordinate 64,901 of OZ241990.1, read as the reverse complement.
CCCGGATCTGTGCCGCCGCCTCTCCCGTCCGGCATCTTTGCGATCGTGGCGTTCCAGTCTCTGATCGCCGCGTTGATTGCAACGCCCATCCTCTTCGGCGAGGAGTTTGGCTGGCGCGGCTACCTCCAACTCCGACTGTTTCACGACCGCCCTCTCCTCGCCGCCGTCGTGACAGGACTCATCTGGTCGCTCTGGCACCTACCGTTAATCCTGCGCGGCTACAACTTCCCGGATCAACCCGTCTTGGGTATGTGCGTATTCACCGTCACCGCGGTCCTGCTGTCCATCATCTTCGGCTGGCTCCGCGTGAGGACGGGAAGCATCTGGGCCGCCAGCCTAGGACATTCCGCCACCAACACCATCGGAAGCAGCCTGACACTACTCCTGTTCGTGGGTGTCCCGAACTGGATCTTCGTGAGTTACGTAGGCATCCTCGGTTGGATCCCCCTCGGCATCCTCTCCACTTGGATCATCCTGACTGGCCAACTCGGCAACTACACCGCTGAGGAAAACACCAAAGATTAGGATTGAACAGCGATCGATTTTGGATAACGAGGAAAACGAGATGTACAAAGACGTGATCAGTTACAGGTTGGCGGAGAACGTTTCTGAGGAAACCCTTTTGAAGGTGGCCGCCGAAGTCCTAGCAAGCTGGATGACCAAACAGGAGGGCTTCATCCGGTGGGAAGTTCACCGAGAAGGCGACGGTTCTTATACAGACGTCGTCTACTGGGACTCGGAAGATGCTGCCAAAAAGGCTGAAGCAGACATGGTGAATATTCCGAATTCCAAAGATTGGTTTTACTGCTACGACGAAGGGTCGATCTCCACGAAACACTTGCATCACGTGACGACATTCGAATGACGTGTGCCTGACGGAAGAGGGTTATGGCAAAACCTGAAACCCGTTGATGCCCTGTCGAATCACGCCTTGAAAGTGATTCTCATCGGCGGATCGTCCCACGTCGGGAAATCTCAACTCGCCAAGTCGGTCGCGACGACATTGGGATGGACGCTTGTCTCCACCGACAGTCTGGCGCGTCATCCCGGCCGCCCGTGGCAAACACCACCAGAGAAGGTGCCAAACGAGGTGGCGGTGCACTATCTCGACTTATCAGTCGACGAGTTGATCGAAGATGTCCTAAATCATTACCGGGCCAACGTCTGGCCCAAAGTAGAAGCCATCATCGATTCGCACACGAGCAACTCATCCGATCTCGGTGTCGTTATCGAGGGGTCTGCTGTTTGGCCCGAGTTCGCTGGAGGACTAGATTTCAACGAGATCGCAGCCGTGTGGCTAACGGCCAGCGACGATCTTTTCCGCCAGAGGATCTACGCGGGCAGCAATTTCGACTCGAAAGCTCCTCGTGAACGAAGAATGATCGACAAGTTTCTCGAACGCACCCTCGCTTACAACGCTCGGATGGTCGAAGCTGTCAACCGTCTAAGCTTCAATCTACTGGATGTCGAGCACTCCAGTGGCGCGCAACTTACCGACAGATGTCTGTCGATACTCGGCAAATCCGTCAGTCGGTGATGTAGGTGTGGGTGATCACTTCCCACACGTGGCCGTTCTCGCACTCGAAATAGAAACCGCGCCCGTTGTGCAAATGGTTGATTTCTCCATCCGCGCGGGATCTTGGGCCGCTCCCAAACGCCATCCCTTCGTCTTTGACGCGTTGCAGCACCGCATCAAACTCATCATCCGAAGCTAGAAACGCGTAGTGGTTCGACCGCGGGTCATCAGAATCGTCGAAGTCGAGAGTCAGAATGTCGTTGACCTTCACCGGCGCGAAATGCCCCCAAGTTCCCTCGTACTTCAACCCGAACAACCGGGCGATCAGCTTCGCCGACTTCACCTTGTCATACGCCGGCACAATCGTGTGGTCTAACTGCAACGCCATATCATTCCTCCTTTCGGAATCTTTATACAACCGCCTCGCGGCGGCGTCCGAGAGTCCCTATCAATCGAGAAAACGGACCACGCTACTGCGGTTTACGAGCGTGGATGAAATACATCGGCGAGAATATGCCGAGTTTGCCAGCTTCAGCCATCGCCACCGCACAGAGGTTTAAATGTTGTGCCACTCGAGCCGATCCTTTCGGCGCAATCCGAAGGATCTCTAACGCTCTCACGGTATTGAGCGTCACTGATCGTCCGATCTTCGAACTGCGGAAACCGGCCGGAGAGTAGATCGGACCAACGAATGGTTGGTACCAAGGTACGTACGGACTGGGTTGCTCTGCTAGATCGCGCGTCTCCAAAACTTCGAACCCGACTTCGCGTAACGCGTCTTTAATCGTTTCCTGGTCATCGATAACCAGTAACCCGCCACCCAACTGAATGTCGGCCTTCAGTTTGAGGTGATGGGGATCCTGAGGATCGAATCGGTCGGTCATGATGTATTCATAAGCACCAAACATCGTGCCTGGTTTCAGCACCCGAAAAACTTCGGAGTAAACACTCACTTTGTCAGGCGCGCAGCAAGTCGCCTCAATCGAGTAAGCCCCGCCGAAAGACTCGTCAGGAGCGTCGACGTTCAGAAAGTCGCAATGTAAAAACTCCGATTGGTGCGATAATCCCGCTTCAGCCGTTAACTCGCGGGCGCGGTCGAGTTGGTACCCGTTGCTGTTAATCCCGACGATCTTGGCGCCGGAAAATCGTGCTATCTCCATTAATGGCCCGCCGACTCCGCAACCGAAATCGGCGACGACCATGCCGGGTTGCATCCCGATTTTGTGAGCTATGTAGTGCTCGTGACGGGCGATCGACGCCTTGAAGCTCTCCCCGGGAACGCGCGGAGCGAAATGAAAGGACATTCCCCAGCCATATTCGAAAAAATCTGTGACTACGTCGTAATACAGATTGTTAACCGTTTCATAGTCGCCTGTATCTACTGCAGTATCACTGTTATTTGCGTCCTTGAAACGACGTTCATACTCGCTGACGGCAGGGGCCACATTGGACGCGCCCAACTTCTCTTTCAGGTTTTTCGATACTTTGACTGCCATTAATTGTTTCCCAAGTGAAGTTTACCATTGGCACTCGTAGTCGATCTTGTATGCGACTTCCTATATAGTTGCCACCAATGTGCGGGTCAGAGCACGCGGGTCGCTTGCGTCTGACGACCGCCATCTCGTCACCTGAGGAAAGGGTTTTCGCCTGTGTTTGATTGGATCGGCATCAGCCATCTATTCGAGCTATCGACTACGGAGGCGATCGCCGGTTTCTTCACCCCGCTCGCGATTTTCGTCGTCTTCCTCCTCCTGCAACTAATTCTTCCCGGAAGGCGCGTCCCCGGCTACGCCATCAATCCCGAGACCGGCGAGCCGCGGAACTACAAACTCAACGGCATCATCGTCTTCGCAATCGCCATCGTCGCGTGGTGGTTCATCGATGAAGTTGGAGTATCCCGCGACTGGTTCTACCGATCGACCATCCCAGCCGTAATCGGCGGAACGTTCTGGGCGGCTCTCATCTCCCTTTGGGCGTTCTACAGCCAGCCCGAAGGCCACGTGAAGAACGCGTTTCTGGCGTTCTGGCACGGACGATCCTTGGAGCTGACGCTCTTCAACGATCGCTTCGACATCAAGATGTACCTCTACGTCGTAGGCGGCACGATGTGGGTGCTCAACGCCCTATCCGGAGCTGTCTTCCACTACCGACTCTTCGGCGATGAATCCAACCCCGGCGTCTTTCTGTACGCGGGATTCATGACCTTCTACGTCTTCGACTACTTCATCTTCGAACGCGTTCAGCTCTACACCTACGACCTCATCCACGAGAACCTCGGCTTCAAACTGATCTGGGGCGCGCTCGTAATCTACGGATGGCTCTACATCCTCCCGATGTGGGGCATGGCCGCCCTCCCGGATCCAGGTTTCGCCGAGCCGTGGAACTACATCCTGCTCATAGGGACCGCCTTGCTATTCATCTTTGGATGGACCATCTCCCGCGGCGGCAACCTCCAGAAATACATGTTCAAACGGTTCCCCGACCGCAAGTTCCTCGGCATCATCGAGCAGAGATACATTGAGGCTGGAGACCGCAAGATCCTCTACAGCGGACTTTGGGGCTACGCCCGACACTTCAACTACCTCGGGGAAGGCTTTGCATCGTTCGCAGTCGCTCTCATGTTCGGCTACTTCACCAACATTTGGGCCTTCACCTACTTCATCTTCATCACCTCGCTCTTCACCTGGCGCCAAGTCGAAGACGACAAAGTCTGCCTCGAAAAATACGGCGCCGAAAAGTGGGCCGAATACAAAGAAAAAGTCCCCTACCGCATATTCCCGGGCATCTACTGATTCACTCTTCCCCCCTCACCCTAACCCTCTCCCACGGAGGGGAGAGGGGACATCCATGTTAGTCGACATCATTTCTTCTTGCGCCTGCCGCCTATCGATAGAAAACAAAATCCCCTCTCCCTTGATGGGAGAGGGTGACAGTACCTTCATCTCCTTACAAAACACCCCATAAACTACAACTACGCCCAGCATCCTAACCTCCCAAGGCACTGCACCCCATCATGACCGAATGGCTAGGCATCAGCCACCTGTTCGAGCTTTCCACCACGGAAGCGGTCGCGGCATTCTTCACCCCGCTTGCGATATTCGCCGCCTTTTTCGTGGTGCAGCTGATCCTGCCTGGGATACGCGTCCCCGGCTACGTCGTTAACCCCGAAACCGGCGAACCCCGCAACTACCGCTTAAACGGCATCATCGTCTTCGCCATCGCGCTGATCGTATGGGGTTTCGAACTGACTGGCATGCCAAGAGACTGGTTCTACCGCGCCACCATCTTCGCTCTTGCCGGCGGTACCGTCTTTACCTTCATCTTTTCTCTCATAGCGTTCCTCACGAACCCTCCAAGCGAAGACGAGAACCTCTTCCTCGCATTCTGGCACGGGCGACCCAAAGAGATTTCCTTCTTCAACGAACGCATCGATGTGAAGATGTGGTTCTACGTCGTCGGAGGCACCATGCTTTCGTTGAACGCCATGTCGGGCGCGGCCTACAACTACGAACTCCACGGCGACAACTTCAACCCCGGAGTCTTCCTCTACGCCGCGTTCTGGACGATCTACGTCCTCGACTACTTCATCTTCGAGCGCCTCATGCTCTACACCTACGACGTGATCTACGAGCGCCTCGGCTTCAAACTGTTCTGGGGCGCACTGATGGTCTACGGCTGGGTCTACATCCTCCCACTGTGGGGAATGGCACCACATCCAGACCCGGGATTCTCGGCCCCGTGGAACTCCGTCGTACTTATCGCGGCGGCCGCGATATTCATAGCCGGAATGGTCATCTCACGCGGCGCGAATCTACAGAAATACGTCTTCAAAACATCGCCCGACCGCAAATTCCTGGGACTCATCGAACCCAGGTACATCGAAGCCGGCGACCGCAAGATTCTGCACAGCGGATTCTGGGGTGCCGCCCGCCACTTCAACTACGCCGGAGAGTGGTTCCTAGGACTCTCGTTCGTGGTCGCGTTCGGATACTTCGCAAACCCGTGGGCGTGGATCTACCTGGTTTGGGCCATCCCGTTCTTCATCTGGCGTCAAATCGACGACGACAGGCTCTGCGCAAACAAATACGGCGAAGAAAAGTGGTCAGAATACCGCTCGAAGGTCAAATACCGGATCTTGCCCGGCATCTATTAATCGTTGCAACCAACGATCCATCGGTCGCCAATATACCCATTTTCCAACAACCCCGCGTAATATTCATAGATACGAATTGGTTGGTGCTACACTGCGCGCTGACAGTTTAGGTCGTTGAAATTGCGAAATGCTGTGAAAACACAGTTAGTCGCTGAGCGAGAAGGGTAATCATGAGCATCAAATACGCTGGCGTCGCGCTAGCCCTAGGCATAGTCCTGTCTGTCATATCCTCCCTGCTTTATCCCGGGAACACGATCATCAACCCCGTGGACCAGACCGACTTTCCGGCGGCGTTAGAGGTGATAGGAGACGCGCCGATCTTGGCGCACTCGATGATTTTCCTGTCTATCCTCGCGATGCTGCTGATATCGTTCGGCGCGTTTGGTCTGTTCCCCCTCGCTGGCAGGCTTGGAGGGTTGAGGGGAACGCTTCTAAAGTTCGGGATCATCATCTCGATCATCGAATGGAGCATCAATATCATCGGGTTGGGTATGCGACACTTTGTCGTTCATCTCATGCAGCGCGCCACTAGTGCCGCCGCCGGATCCGAAGAGCAAATTTACCTCGAAGAGACCGCCCTCATCATTCAAACCAGTTTGACCGCTGTCTTCTTGGCCTTCATCACGATATACCCCTTTGCAACGATGCTCGTCGGCATCGGGGTTTCCGGCCTCATCCAATCGATGAATGCATTCAAAATCGCGGCGCACGTCCTTTTGGTGTCGGGCGCGGTTGGTTTAGTCACCTACATCGTCGCAATGTTTGCGCCGGGTGATGAACCCGCCATCTACTTGCTGGTGTTCAACCTTCTACTGTTCATCGGCTCGATCTGCCTCTTCACGATCGGTGTCGGAATGTACCAAGGCAGAGAAGGTCTAGCGGAAGAAGGTTCTTCCAGCTAACGAATTGCTGACCGTAAGGCGACGGATATCCCCATCCGTCGCCCTACTGGCTCTCCTGCTCGTGGCGCCGGTACACCGCGTCGATCTCCAAATCGAGTTCCTCTTCCCACAATTGCACCATCGAGCGTAGCCGCATGTTTTGGTATGCGCCCCACACCGTCATCGCAGGCGGCACCACCAAAATCGAAACTATTAGTGAGTAGGCGATCGTGATCGCCGCCGTGATACCGAACTGCTGCATCGCCAACATCGGAGAGGCGATCAACACCCCGAGCCCGAGCGCCGTAGTCAGCGCCGAACCCAGAAGCGCCGATCCGGTGGTCGCCAGCGTCCGGACGGCAGCCGTCTGTGGATCTCGGACGTGCCCGTACTCCTCCCGATAGCGGTGGATTACGTGGATCGTGTAGTCGACTCCAATTCCGATAGACAGCGCCGTAATGATCGACGTGACAAGCGTGTACGGGATTCCCAATAGCGCCATCGTCCCCAACACAGAGACCAAAACCAGCACCGTCGGCCCCACCGCGATCAACGCCAAAGCAGGTTGGCGCACCGTCACCCAGAAAAAGCCGCCCAACACCACAAGCGCCACAACAAGGGTCGTGGTGATCGATTCCGTCTGCTTGTCTCGGATCGCATCCGTGACCGCAAACGAGATCACGGCCTCAGACGTCACCGTTATGGTGTCGTCCTCACCGAACCATCGATCCTCGATCTCTTCTTGAAGCAACTTCGTTGCGCCGGGGTTCCCGGTGTATGCGGGGAACTGCAGCAAGATCGAGTCGACACCTTCCGGGTGATTGGCCAACACGCGCGATAACGCCGGATCCATCGACTCGATGTCATCTAGGATCCCCTGCATCGCAACGGGGTCAATCTCGAGCTCAACAGAAGCCTCACGGTAGCGGCGAGCGATGTCCGCATCGTATTTATCGCCCGGTTCGCCGCTATCGGTAGTCCAATCACGCACTACCAACTCATAGGACGTCAATATAGAGCCCGCGGCAGCCGCGGGTCGGCGCGCAGGATCTTCGAATGCGGCCTCGAGTTCGCGGATGTTCAGCAGCGTGCGCGTCTCGGTCGCTTCAGCCTTCACAATCACGCTCGCCATCTCCGTCGAACCACCGACCGCCGTGTCGAGCGTGTTCAAATCCGCCAACACGCTGCCGCCTCGGGGCAAGAGGTCGCGGATGCTGTACTCCGAATGCAACCCGGTGGCGGCGTATCCCAAAGCTGCCGTAACTGCGACCACCACGATTATGTACGGCGCTGGTCGACGCGTCACACTTCTTCCGAGCGTCCCTGCGAATCTCTCCACGCCAGGCAATGCCGTCGAGATCGGACGCGGCGGTTTCAGGGTCCCACGCGCCTCGCGTCGCCGATCCATGATCGTCCTCCCGGCCGGGAGGAGCGTCAACATGACTAACAAGGCCAAACCCACTCCCAAACCTCCGACAATGCCGAAATCTCCGACCATATCGATCGGTGAGAACAATCCTGCCAGCAGGCTCACGATCGTCGTGACCGCCGCGAGCAACAGCGGCAACGTCACGTTGCGCAACCCCGTTCTGACGGCGATCGCAACCGTCTCACCGGCGACGCGCTGCTCGCGGTAATGCGACACGGCCTGAATCGCGTAGTCAACCGTCAGTCCGATGATGATGATCGGCACCATCGACGACAGGGGGTTCGGTGCCCCGACTATTCCTAATCCGTTCGGTCCCAGCCAGCCTTCCGCACCAGTGATCCAGATGATCGAGACGAACAACCCCACCAGCGTCAATACCAGGTCCGAGATTGTGCGCATGAACACCAGTATCAGCAACGCGATCAGCAGCAGTGCCAGTCCCACCAACGGCGCCACACCCGTCTCGGTGCCTTCCACGTACTCGTCCTCGATCACCGCGAACGACACGCTGCTCACCTGCAACGGACCTTCGCTGGCAATCGAAATCTCGTTGATCCTCCGCTCCACATCCTTGACGCGGTCATCGCCCGTGTTCAACAGCTGGACGCTCGCGATGGCAACCTTCGTGCCATCCGAATCGGTTCCCGTCATCATGTCCAGAAACGGGCCGATCTGAGGCGCTACGCGGGCGGAGTCGATCTGCTCCTGCGTAACCGAATCGAAGTTCGGCACCTGCAAAACCGCTTGCAAAATATAAGACGGGGCCACGATCGCGTCGGCTGGAGCGAGAACGCCGGCAACATCAGGGTCGCTGGCGATCGCGCCCAAAAGCTCCGACATTTGCGAAAGCCCACCAGGTGTGAGCGCATCGCCCCTGAAGAGCAGTGTCACCACCCTAACTTCCCCAGATTCCGCGAAAAGCTCCTCGATATCATTCAACGCTTCGGTGATCGGGCTTCCTTGCGGAAGCGCCTCAGCAGTCTCCTGTGGAGCAGCTCGAAGACTCGCCCCCGCCCCGAGCGCAACCGTCACAGCAACCAACACCAGCAGTGTGATCCAAGGGCGAGAAGTGACCAACCAGCTGAAACCACTTAGCGCTTTATCCAACGCTTATCCTCCAAACTGAGACTACCGCTTCAGACATCTGAATCGAAACCCGACGATTCAATTATGGTTTCAATTCAACTATCGCGATCTCCGAATCCTCAACATCACGCGGACGAATTAAGAGACCTTGGAACCCGCATCTACGGGTATAGCTGCGAGCTTGCCCTCAATGCCTTCCGCCTCCAACGACAGCTGTTCCCATTGCCCCCAAAGGTTCGCAATTTCAGCTTTCAGCTCTCGGTATTCTTTACCCAGATCCGCAACCCTATCTGGCTCCCCATACAGATCAGGGCTTCCGAACAGCGCCTCCAACTCCGCTACTCTGGCCTCGCGCTTGCTCAGCGAACCAGTGATCTTGTCGATCCGCTCGGCTAGATTCCTCGCGGACTTGTTGAGCGAACGACGTTGCATCTCGGCAACGTTGATCCGACGACGACCGCGGGGCGATCCTTGCGGTTTGCTTGCAGCGCTTACCGCCACTTTGTCGGCTACCAACGCCGCGTTTCGTCTCTCCTCGTCCATCTCTTTCCGGTAGAGGTAACCGTCGTAGTCCCCCGGATAAACCGTCGGATGGCCACCGTCTATCTCCACAATCTTGTTCGCTACCTGACGTATCAATGTCCGATCATGAGTGATGAAGCAGATTGAGCCACGGTAGTCTTCCAGCGCGTCTGCGAGGATCTCCCTAGAGGCGATGTCGAGGTGGTTCGTCGGTTCGTCCATCAGCAGCAGGTTGCTTGGTTGAAGGAGTATCTTTGCCAACGCCACCCTAGCCTTTTCACCGCCTGACAAAACGGAAATTCGCTTGTCGATGTCGTCGCCGCTGAAAAGGAACCCGCCGAGCGTGTTACGAAGATTCTGATCGGTTTCCGTCGGCGCTGCTTGCCGTAGTTCTCCGAGTAGTGTGTTGTTGGGGTTCAGCAGTTCGAGCACATGCTGGGCGTAATAGGTTGCGATTACGTTATGACCGAGTTTCCGCTCCCCCTCATCGAACGGAAGCACATCCGCCAACATCTTCAGCAGCGTCGTCTTGCCCGCTCCATTAGGACCGGCCAAGGCGACACGGTCGCCGCGGTAAAGCGTCAGGTCCAAACCTCGGTAGACCACGTTGTCCCCGTAAGCCTTGCTCACGTTCTTGAGCGAAATGACCTCGTATCCGCCGCGCGGAGGCTCTGGGAACGAATAGTTGACCCTCTTGGTGGCTCGCGGCAGCTGGATGATCTCCATCTTCTCTAGCTGCTTCAAACGGCTCTGTACCTGGCTCGCCTTCCGAGCCTTCGAGCGGAAACGCTCCACGAAGCGCATCTGCTTCTGGATCTGCCGATCCTGCCGGGCCGCAGCCGCCTGCTTGATCTCTAGTGCACGCTCACGAGCAACTAGGTAATCGTCATAATCTCCTCGGTGAAGCACCACCTCGTCGGACTCGATCGCGAGAATCTTGGTCGCCGTCTGGTTCAGAAAAGCACGGTCGTGAGACGTGACGACCACACCGCCTTTAAACCCTGAAAGATACTTCTCGAACCACAGATTCGCATCGAGATCGAGATGGTTGGTCGGTTCGTCTAGCAGCAACAGATCGGGTTTGCTGAACAGAATCTTGGCTAGTCCAGCACGCATAACCCATCCACCGCTGAACTCGCCCATCGGGCGCACGAAGTCCGACTGCTTGAACCCGAGACCCGCTAAGATCGCCTTCGCTTCGTGCCCCCGCGCATCTCCGCCAGACGTCTCCAACGCCTCGTATAGCTCGCTCAAGCGGTCTAGCAGATCGCCTTGTCGTTCTGGATCAAGTTCCGACCCCAAAGCGTGTTCTGCGGCAGCAATCTCATCTGCTAATGCAATCGCCTCGACGTCGGCATCTAATACCTCCTCCAGTAATCGTTTGTTGCTGAACGCGTCCGGTTCCTGCCTCAGATATCCGATCTTAACCCCGCGTTGCTTGTCTATACTCCCCGACTCCGGATCGATCTGCCCAGCCAGTATCTCCAGCAACGTCGTCTTCCCAGATCCGTTCGCACCGATCAGCGCGATGCGATCCCCAGACTCAATCGTCAGAGTCAGTCCGCTGAACAGAGTCCGCTCGGAGTAGGATTTACTGATTTCTGAAGCAAACAACATATCGCTCAGTCCCAACTACCATCCTATCCACCGGTATCGATCGCGATTGATGAGGGCCGCTTCTTCACGTTCTGCGCGCAATTCCGAATTCACGAGCATAATATGAGGCATCAAACTGAATAGGCACTGATCCGCAACGGAGAATCACTCCATGGCCAACTACGACACTTTGAGGAGCCGCATAGATCAAGGTGACGTGATCGTTTTAGACGGAGCCATCGGGACGGAACTTCAGTCGATGGGCGTCCCCATGCATCCGGCCTCGTGGTGCGGACCCGGAAATTACACTCATCCGGCGACCGTGCGACAGATGCATGAGCGATACATCCGGGCGGGCGCAGACATCATCACGACCAATACCTTCAACACGCTGCGCCCCGCTCTCGAGGCTTCCGGATACGGTGAGCTAGTAAGGGAGATCAACGTGCGATCCGTCGACGCCGCGTTGGAAGCTAGAGAGCGCGCCGATGTCGACAGGCCCATCTACATCGCCGGATCCATCTCGTGCCGAATTCCCATCCGCGACGGCCGGACCGGAACGCTCCTCGGCGGTACGGGATTCGGCTACGGCGCCAGCCTGCCGGCTGACGAACTCAGGGCGTATGTGGACGAACAAGCCGACATCATGGCCGAGTCCGGCATCGACTTCTTCCTGATGGAGAACATGTGGGCCGACAACGAATCGAGAGTGATCGCCGCCGAGGCTGCCAAGGCGACCGGCCTGCCAGTCTGGGTCGGTTTTACCGCTTCCGTGGCATCCGACGGAGAAGTTCGTATGAGTTTCGGCGACGACCGCAACGCTTACAGCAGCGGAATGGGTATGCCGTTGTGGACCTCCAGCTGGCGACCTGTCGACTACGAGATGACGCTCGCCGACGGCCTGCGCGAGGTGGTGTCGCTGAAGCCCGACGGAATCGGTATCTTCCACAGTCGGATTTCCGAGACCACCGCAGCCCTCCAAGTAGTCCTCGATGAATGGTCAGGCCCTGTTGCCCTGTACCCCGATGCCGGCCGAACCGACTACCTCGAAACGTGGCAGGACAGCAGCGTCATCAACGAAGAATCTGTCGATGAGTTGTCGCGCGAGGCAAACGACTGGGTCGGTATGGGAGCACAAGTCATCGGCACATGCTGCGGTTTCGGCGCCAACTACATACAAGCTCTAAGCGGGGCCCTCCCGGAAAAGATTCCTTCACCGCGACGGGCGGCATAGGTTGCCTGACCTCCAAGCCAACTTCAGAGAGCTCCCATGGAATCCAGACAACTCGTTGTAGTAGGTGCTGGAGTAGCCGGTATTGCCGCTGCCATTGAAGCGGCTCGCTCCGGTGTGCAGGTCACTCTGATCGACGAAAATCCTCTCCCAGCTTCCATGATGGGGCTAAACGTCCCGCTGTTCTTCGGTCAGCGTTTCACCGACGCGGCGCATGTAACCAACAAAGCACTGGTCGATGCCGAAGATGCAGGCGTCGAAATCCTTCAAGGCACGTGTGTCTGGGGTGCCTTCCGCAATTCTGAAAACAGCAGAACTCTCGACGGCCCTCAGATCGGATTGGCGGACCACGAACGGTCGTGGATGATCAAGTACGACCGACTGATCGTGGCAACCGGTGCGCGCGACCTCGCCATAGGCTTCGCGGGATGGGAACTGGCGGGAGCGATGGGCGCCAACGGTGCACACGCTCTGATGACCCATTACAACGACCTGTCCTCGCAACGGATGATAATCCTAGGCTCCGGCAACCTCGGCCTCAACACCGCAAAAATGGCGATTGCCAACGGCATCGACTTAGCCGCCGTCATCGACGTGTCGCCGTCAGTGCTTGGCGACGAGTCACTCGCCTCCGAGCTGCAAAACGACGGCGTCAACTTCTACACATCGCACACAGTCATAGAAGCGATCGGAGGTGACGAGGGTATCGCATCGGTCCAGATTGTAGAGATCGACGAAAATGACGAACCCGTACTCAGCACGGAGAAGCATATCCGCGCCGACACTGTATGCTTCGCGATCGGGTTAGTGCCGAACATCGAACTCCTCAGTCTCCACGGCTGCGATCTAACTTACGATCCCCGATTCGGTGGCCATGTGCCGGTCCACGACGACTTGATGCGCACAAGCGTCGAAAACGTCTTCGTCGCTGGCGACGTCGCTGGTTTTCACGACACGATGATCCTCGATTCCTCCATCGCACGCCGCCAGGGCCGCGCCGCTGGCCTCGCCGCGGCGGCGTCCCTAGGAGCCATCGATGGATCTGACGCTCGCGCCCTGGCATCCGAGATCAAAATGGGTGCCGAATCAACAAAATCGAACCATGCCAATGCCCACTGGCAAAAATGGCTCCGATCCCTCGCCAACGCCGGTGGGCAAGACATTTACGCATGCCAGTGCGAGGAAGTCACTCGCGGCGAGATCATCGGCATACAACCTCCACGGTATTTGAGATGGGATTCTGAGCAGATGAGTCGCCGCACTCTCCAAACTCAACTGGAAGACAACTCGGCCAATCCCAACCAGATCAAACGCCTGACCAGAGCCGGAACCGGCATCTGCCAAGGACGCAACTGCCGCGAGCAAGTCGCCATGTTGCTCGCCGAGGAATCCGGCACCGACATCGCTGAAGTGCCCCTGATGACCTACCGGCCCCCCTTACGCCCGCTCCCGCTCAACGTCATGTGGCCCGACAACGAGACGGAGCAGGTCCGTAACGATTGGCCCAAGTGGTTCGCGCCAACCAATCAAGTGCTTGGATAGACCGACATCATGCCACTAGACAGCGCAGACGTAGTCGTCATCGGTGGCGGCGTCTCGGGACTCAGTTCGGCATACTTTCTCGCCAGGGAAGGAATCGATGTCGCTGTGGTCGAGAAAGCGACCGTTGGTGCAGAAGCATCCGGGCGCAACGGCGGCATGATCAGCGAGCGCACAGACGAACCCGCGCTGATCCCTTTAGCCGTCGAATCGATCAATCTTTGGGCAACGCTCGATGAAGAGCTCGGATACCCCACCGAGTTCATCCACCAAGGCAGAATCCAAGTCGCCGTATCTGAGGAAGAAACGGACGACCTACACGCGGAACGCAACAACGCAAATCAACACGACATCAGCGTCGAACCCATCGACGCGGCTCAGATCCAGGACGCGATACCCGGCATAACCGAACGCACCCTCGGCGGACTTTTCTTCCCAAACGGCGGTCACGCGAACCCTCAGCGCTCGGTCCAAGCATTCGCATGGGCTTTCCAAGACCTTGGTGCCAGGCTCTACCAGAATACCGCCGTCACCGGTTTCAAACTCGACGGCGACAAAGTCACCGCCGTGGAAACGACCGCAGGCGATATCGCTACTGACATGGTGGTCGCAGCTGCCGGCCCCCAAACGGCTTTGTTGGCCGAGATGGTCGGCGTCCACGTTCCCGTTGCTCCCGCACGTGTCGAAATCATCGCCACTGCTCCGCTCGAGCCGCTGTTCGACATCGCCCTAGTCGGCAACGGACTATACGGTCGTCAAGCAGCCAGAGGCAATCTGCTGTTCGGAGGCGGTGCCCACGAGTGGATCGACGTCGACCTCACAAACGATCCCGAAAAGCCCAACACGCCACTAATCAGGAATATCGCCAGACGTCTCGCCGAACTCCTGCCCGGAGTCGCCGATGTCCCGTTGCTCCGAAGCTGGGCCGGCATCGTCGAACAGGCTCCGGACTACATGCCCATCATCGACTTCGCAGAATCTCCCAGCAACTACCTCGTCGTCACCGCGTCTGCCCACGGGTTCGGCATATCCCCCGCCACAGGCAAAGTCGTCCGCGACCTCGTCATCTCTGGAGAATCATCCATCGACATCAGCGGTCTGCGTCTAGATCGGTTCTCCGATCTCTCTCCCGACTGGCGTGAAGAACGCGGATGGATTCCCTCCGCCTAGAGCCCATCGGTTTGCGCAACACCAATCGGACCATTCGATTTTCGGCTACGTGCGAGAATCGGTGATCGACCGTGACACTGCAACTCGACATCCTCCGCCGAACCGCCCTCATCCTCGTTATCGCCGGTCTCATCTGGAACTTGGTGGAAGCTGGCGTCGGATTCTGGGCCGGCCTACAAGCGGGGAGCGTCGCCCTTCTGGCATTCGCTCTTGACAGTCTCGTCGAGCTCGTCGCCGGAGGGATTCTCGTCTGGCGATTGCTCGCCGAAAACGGCGACCACCACAAAGAAGATGCGGAGCGCAGAGCCGAAAAACTACTCGGCCTCACCTTCTTCCTCCTCGCGGCGTACATAGCCGTCCATTCCAGCGCCAACCTAGTCGGCTGGCTCCCCGAACCCGAACCGAGCGCAGCCGGAATCGCCATCATGATCGCCAGCGCAGTCGTCATGAGCGTCCTCTACGTCGGCAAGATGCGCATCGCCACCAGCATGCAAAGCTGGTCTCTGCGCGCCGAGGCGATGGAAACTCTCTTCTGCGACCTCCAAGACCTCACCATCCTTGTCGGACTAGCACTCAACGTCCTCGTCGGTTGGTGGTGGGCCGATCCATTGGCCGCTTGGATTCTGATCCCACTCCTAATCAAAGAAGGCATCGAAAACTTCTCGGGGCACGACCACCATGACGAGCACAGTGCCCGCGTCTGCTTCTGCCCTAACTGTCTCTTCGGCGTGCGGCGATGCAAAGCTACATGTTGTGTGACGTAATCTTGACCATGATGCTGTGCGACAAATCTGACCATCTCCCGGTCACGCACCTACAGAATCCAAAGGAGACAATATGGCTGACCTCTCAGGAAAAGTCGCAATCGTCACCGGAGCAGGCCGTTACCGCGGCATCGGCCGCGACACTGCACTAGCCCTAGCGCAATCCGGCGCTGACGTTGCCGTCACTGGAACCGGACGTTCTCCCGATTCCTTCCCCGAAGACGAAAAAGCGATGGGTTGGCGGGACATCGAGAGCGTCGCCGACGAAATTCGTGCCATGGGTCGCCGCACTCTAACCATCGTCGCCGATCTAGCCGATCCCGCCCAAGCCACGGGCATCGTCGAGCAGACGGTATCCGAACTCGGTTCGGTGGACATCCTCGTCAACAACGCCGCATTCGCGATGGCCGACGACCGCGTCCCAGTGGTCGAATTAGACGACGCTCTCTGGCACCGCGTCATCGACATCAAGGTGCACGGCTCTTACTACGCCTCCAAAGCCGCAGCCAAAGCGATGATCCGGCAAGGCAATGGAGGCAGCATCATCATGGTCGCATCCATCGCCGGCAAAATCCAGCCCGCCAACTTCGCCGCCTACGTCGTATCCAACATGAGCCTGCAAGGTCTGACCGGCAGCCTCTCCAAAGAACTCGGACAGTACCAGATCAACGTCAACTGCGTCTGCCCGGGCGTCATCGACACATCTCGCTGGGACGACAAGCGGGACAACGATCCCGGTGGCCGAGAACACTGGGAACGGCTCGCGGCAAACATCCCGCTGGGACGACCCGGCACCGGCACCGACGTCGCCACCACCATCGCCTTCCTATGCTCCGATGAAGCCCGTTGGATCAGCGGTCAATCCATCAACATCGACGGCGGGCAGGTTTCCTCCCACTAGCCGCGTAACGTTGCAACAAAGCTATCGATGTCTCGGACCCTGGGCTATTTTCGCGATCAAGGTATACGCAGGTTCCTCTGCCCAACGCTGTCGGGCCCAGCTTGTGTTGACCTCGGGGTAACCATCAAACAGTGACAACTCATTCACCTCCGGGAGATGAGCATCAACGAGGTCGATCACCTCAATCCCCAAGTCGATCAACCGCTTCACGGCATGACCCAAGTCATTCGCTGCGAACGTTGACCTCAATCTGTCCGCGCAATCGGTAGGTTTTATCTGCAATTGACCGATAAACCAGTCAAGCCATTTGTACTCAGGGGATGGAACGTACTCCCGATTTAACGCAGCAAGCACGTTGACAATTGCCCGTTGCATCCACACTAGGTGCTGGGACATGACCAGGTGATCAGACCGATCGGCATAGGCGTTCCAATTGAACCAAGGTCCCAACCACAGGTTTTCTTGGACCAACTTAATCGACAAACGTTTCGGGAAGCTAGCCGCCTTCGTTTTCCAAAGCTCGATCAAATCTTCCTTATAGATCGCTAAACCATATCGGATCGCAGCCGCCAGATGGTAGTTTCGACCAGAGGTATCCAAGTCGTCGATCAGACCGCTTATCCGCTCATCAACTGCTTCAACTGTCATGTGAGTCGGAGAAACCATCGCCGTCCCCTCGTAAATCTTCGAGCCGACCGTCAACTCCGACAATCCAATGTGTTCTCCCGCTTTGCCATCGCGGTAAGAATCGAACTGCCAAACCTCGCCTCCCATACTCTTTACGGCCTCCATCCTCTCAGCTTCGGAAGGAGCCTCATGCCAAAAAACGCCGATCTCAACGTCCGAATACGCGTCGGCGCAACCGCGAGATACCGATCCTCCCACGATGACTCCTCGCACCTTCGAGTTTTCTGCGTACACCCGGGCGGCCCATCGTGCCAACTCCAAACCTGCGTGGCTGATCTCGTTCATCTCTACGTGGTCTGACGAACTGTCGATCGCATGCTGATACCTTAATCGAAGTCCCCGCCGGAACCGTGCCTTAAATGTTGTGAACGTCGCGTTTCTTTTACCGACCAATTCACGTAACCCAAATCCCGCTACCCCACCAACGCCGATAGACTATGCGGTGAATCACATACCTAGGAAGGACGACTGAGAACGATGAGGCTTGAAGGCAAAGTCGCCATCATCACCGGAGCAGCGAGCGGAATCGGTGCCGCGTCGTCGAGGCTGATGGCCGGAGAGGGTGCCAAAGTGTGTATCGCCGATATCGACGTCGAACGCGGCCAACAAGTCGCCGCCGACATCATTGCGTCCGGCGGTGAAGCCTTCTTCCAGAAACTCGACATCACAAGCGAAAACGACTGGGCCAACGGGGTCAACGAAGTCGTCACTCGGTACGGAAAACTCAACGTCCTAGTCAACAACGCCGCCGCCGCGCACTACGCCAAGGTGGAAGAGACGACCGTCGAAGACTGGGACCACGTGATGGCGGTAAACGGTAAGGGCACATTCCTCGGCACCAGGGAAGTTATTCCGCACATGAGACGCGCCGGTGGCGGGTCCATCATCAACATCTCGTCTGGCGCCGGACTGGTGGGACAGGCGTGGTCCGCCGCGTACAACGCCTCCAAGGCAGCCGTCCACCTGCTCGCGAAATGCACCGCGATACAGTACGCCCGCGACGGCATCAGGGCCAACTCGGTCCATCCCGGCGCCATCGACACCCAGATGCTCCACGCCGGCTCCCAACAGATAGGCGATTCCGAAGCAGCCGACAGGCCCATGGGCCGGATGGGCACCCCGGAAGAGATCGGCTACGGCGTCCTCTTCCTCGCTTCCGACGAATCGAGCTACATGACCGGAACCGAGCTCATCATAGACGGCGGCAAACTCTCCGGCCAATGGCGTCTAGCCGACACCCCATTTGGACAGGCAGTGTTGGGGCAGTCGCAATAAAAGAACCTTATCCACCAATTCAGGAGACCGTTCAATCAACTCCCGATTCCGGATTGCTCGCTTCGTCGGATTTCGATGATGTCAATCCCCATCCCAACAAACCCATGTAGACGAGCCCGGTTATCGACATCGCCGCAAACACTGGCATGAATGCCAGCTCTAATGCGTCCGAATGCCACGCGCTGATGAACACCACCAGCGACAACACCGCCAGTACCGCGACTATCCAGTTCAGTGCACGCGGCAGACGCACAGGCTCAGGCCGGGATACCAAGCCAAGCGCCATGATCAAAATGCCGATGTAGCCAGCGATGCTGGAAGTGAAGTGCAAACCAAACACCAGTCGCTGCATATCGACCGCTGATTGGAGCCACTCCTCCGACTTCAAACCGTCAGCCTCCAGCGACGCGACCCCCATGCCGGTGATCATGTAGTCGAGGCCGCGCATCGCCATCTGCAAAACGAGGGCAAGCGCCATCCCGAGAAGTCCGAGGCGAGGCAAAGGTGCCGTATACCGTCGCAGCGTCAGAATGCCGTTAAGCATGAACAAGGCGCCAACGATGATCACAATCGGCATGGCGTAGGACAATTCTGCGTTGCGCGCCATCGCCTCTGTTAGGTTGGCAAGACTCGTGGTCGACACGGTATCCACCAACCCGCGACCGGGCGAGAGAGCAAAGCCCAACGCCACCATTGCCGTCCCAACCAGTAAGGACCAACCTCCGAGCTGCTTCTCCGTAGTTCCCATGATGTTTCCCATGTTGCAATCCCCTTATCGGCTACCTTCAACCTGAACTGTGACGATGTCGACGCCATGGAACTTCTGATGGTGAATGGCGGAGGAGTGGTGGCGCAACATTCGCAGCGACAGATCATTCACATCCGGCACAGTCGCCTCGTCGGTCACAAACGCCAACTGATCTTCGATGTTTTCATGACGCGTCGTCGCGACGAACTCCAGCTCCACCATCTCACCCTGCGGCCGGGCTACAACCCTCAAGCGAGCCTCCTGAGAATCTTCGCTTTCGTGCTCCCCGGTCAAAAGGCTGGCGAGTGTTTCCTCTCCCGCCAAACGCAGGCGCGACGCCGAAGCCTCGTTCCAACCCAACTTAGTTGCCACACCAGCGAGAAACTCATCGATCGCTGGGAGAGACGCCATGTCGAACGTGACCTCTAGGCGCTCGCGCCGAGCACTCGTCGCTTCGAGCAACAGCGTCATACCGATCGCCACCACTGCGCCGATCGTGACACCATTGCCGAGCAGCGCACCCAACTCTTCGCCGAAAAGGTCCTTGGTGACGGGATGACCGTGGAGACCCAGACCCAACGCGCTGGCAAGTGCCACGACCAAAACGCGTCTCGCGTCGAGGCCATCGCGCAGGATCGTCTGCCAACCGCTCACGAACAGCATGCCCATGGCCAGCATCAAGTATGCTCCCAAAACGGGGCCAGGAATCGTCAGCAGCACCGCGGCAAATTTGGAAAAGAGAGCCAGCACCACGATCACAATCGCCACGCCAAAGCCGACTCGACGGGCGGCAACGCCCGTGAGGCTGATCAGGGATTGGCTGTAGGAAGAATTAGCCATCGGCGGTAAAGTTCCGGTGATGCCCGCCAGCAACATGCCGATGCCGTTGGCGCTCACCATGCCTTGGATCTGACGGAAATCGATCGCCCGCGGTCGTCGGCGAGAGGCTTGTTGTACCACGACGCCGTCGCTAATCGTCTTGAGCCCAAGCACCAGCGTCAGAACCGCGAACGAGGGCAACAACACCCAGAACTCCTTGCCAGGCGTCAGGTCTAAACTCAAATCTGGCAGCTCGGGAACACCAAACCAGCTGGCATTCACGATTCGATCTGCATCGAGTACCCCAAACGCGCCTGCGACGGCGCATCCTGCCAAGATGCTGATAAAAGGAGCGACCAACCGCCAACGTCCGCTGACCTTCAATGCCACGATGACGGAAGCCAGCAGCGTAACACCTGCAATCACTGGACCTGCGGCCACTGGAGAGCCTTCAGGAAGGTCGCCAACGCTGTCGAACGCGATGGGTAACACGCTGATGGCGATCAACATCGTCACCGTTCCCGAAACGACCGGCGTAACGATGCGCCGTAGCGTCGGCAGCCACCAAGCAAGCGCGACCTGAATCAAACTACAGACGATCATGAGGCTCACGAAAGTCTCGAAACCCGCCGTCGTGATCGTCAACGCCATGATCGCGATGAACATCGCCGCGGGCCAACTGAGTACGACATGTCCAGAACCGAACCGCCACAGCTGCAACGCCTGCAACGCTGTGATCGATGCACAGATCAGCATCGCCGCGAAGACGCCCCAAGTCAGATACGTGTCGCCAAGCCCTGAAGAGCGAATCGCGATCGCCACGTTCAGCACCATCGGAGCGAGCACGAGCAACGCGCCCTGAGACCCTACCAACAGTGCGATCGACGGTGGACAAGCCTCCTCAGGCTCAAATTGGATGGCTTCGTCGGCTTTCAAGGCGGTTAATCGCTAGCGAAACGCCCTTTCATACGATATGCGAGACACCATCCGGAGATGAATATCTGCGAATTAGGTAGAGGGTACCACCGGATTTGTATTGAACTTCATCAAACCCTAAGGTTCGCTACGAACTGTTTGCGAGGCATAAGGAAAAGTGGGAAAGAACGGAACTTTCGATGGCCGTGGAGTGCGGCGACGCCTACTGGTTCGGACCGGGGACCACCGTTGACAGCACAGACGAGAGCATCCGGCCATCTCCGGCGCAGATCGCACTTGGGACTGTGCAGTCAGTCGTCACCGGAAGCTCTATCGTCACCGTGCCGTTAGACGACGGAGTGACCGTGATCTCCCATCGGATGTTCTTGCCCCTCTCCAGCCGTCGAACATGCGACACCTCACCACCACTGACCGTGAAAGCGTGGTCCCATAGCGTCCTGTAGCTAAGGGGGAAGTGCTCGCTGAACCGAAGCTCGAAGGTGAAATCCGACCCGTTGTGCGAAGCTGGCGCGTCGTGGATCGTCGCCGTCAGCAAAGGCGCCGCCACTGCCGACGTCGCTACGCTCGTCAGAGCCTCGGGGTTGCCCGAGTCGTCGGTGAACGATACCCGCACTGTGATCAACGATCCCTTCTCCGAATCGGTAAGGAGGTAGGTGCTGCCCGAAGCCCCGCTGATCTGCGAAGTCCCCGCGAACCACTCGTAGGTGTAAGCCACGTTAGCCAGACCGTCGGCGTCGGTGATGTTTGAAGTTACCGCCGTCAGCGTCTCGCCGACCCGCGCCGTGCCGCTGATCGTCGGCGCGCCCGCCGCCGGACTGTTCGCTCGTGCCGAAACCGCACCTGTGGCCGCACTCGTCAACACCTCGGCGTTGCTCGCGTCGTCGGTGAACGAGACCCGAACCTTGATCGTCTTGTTCAACTCAGAATCGGTGACCGTGTAGCTCGAACCCGTAGCGTTGGTGATCTCAACATCGTCCGACAACCATTGGTAGCTGTACGAAACACCCGTCAAGCCGTCTGCGTCTGTGATGCCCGACGTGACCGCCGTCAGCGTCTTGCCTACCTGCGCCGTGCCGCTGATAGTCGGACCGCCCGCGGCCGGAGTATTCTGTGGCGTCTGCGTGGTTTGCTGGCCCGGGCCTGGGACCTCGATTGAAAGCGCAGACGAGAGCTTCCTATCATCACTCGTGCAGATCGCACCTGAGACATCGCAGTCTGTCGTCGCCGGAAGTTCTATCGTCACCGTGCCATTAGACGACGGACTGACCAATATCTCCCACCGCACGTTCTTACCTGGAACCTTGCGGGTCGCGTTCACTACCTCAGCACCAGTGACCGTGAATGCCGTGTCCCGGAGGGTCTTGTAGCTGAGGCCGAAGTGCTCGCTGAACCGCAGCTCGAAGGTGAAATCCGACCCGTCGTGTGAGCTCGGGGCGTTGTGAATCGTCGCCGTCAGCAAAGGTCCTTCCACTGCCGAGGTCGCCGCGCTCGTCAATGCCTCGGGGTTGCCCGAATCGTCAGTGAACGACACCCGCACCTTGATCGAGAATCCCTTCTCCGCATCGGTCAGGGTGTAGGTGCCGCTCGAAGCCCCGCTAATCTGCCCAGTCCCCGCAAACCACTCGTAGGTGTACGCCACATTGACCAGACCATCGGCATCGGTGATGCCCGACGTCACCGCCGTCAGCGTCTCGCCGACGCGCGCCGTACCGCTGATCGTCGGCGAACCGGCCGCCGGACGGTTCGCTCGTGCCGAAACCGCTGCCGTGGCCGTGCTCGTCAAAACCTCGGCGTTGCTCGCATCGTCGGTGAACGACACCCGAACTTTGATCGCCTTGTTCAAATCGGAAGCCGTGACCGTATAGCTCGAACCTGTGGCGTTGGCAATCTCAACATCGTCCGCCAGCCACTGGTAGTTGTACGAAACGCCCGTCAAGCCGTCAGCGTCCGTTATGCCCGACGTCACCGCCGTCAGCGTCTCGTCTATTTGAGCCGTGCCGCTTATCGTCGGACCGCCCGCGGGCGGCGAGTTCTGCGGTGGCGGACCGGGAATCTCCGTCGCCGGCACCGCCTGCAGCTTCCTTCCGTCATCCGTGCAGATCGCCCCTGTAGCGGTGCAGCTAGTCGTCGCCGGCAACGAAATCGTCACCGCGCCATCAGACGATGGGCTGATCGTTATCTCCCACCGCACGTTCTTGCCCCGCTCCAGCCGCTGCACATAATGCACATCGCCGCCAGAGACCGTAAACGCGTGGTCGCGCAGCGTCCGGTAGCTGAAGAAACGCTTCGGCTTCTCGCTGAACCGCAGCTCGAAAGTGAAATTCGTCCCATCGTGTGCCGTGGGCGCGTTAAGGATCGTCGCAGTAAATTGCGCGGGCACCGTCGCAGTCGCACCACTCGTCAACTCCTCAGAGTTGCTCAAGTCATCCGTGAACGAAACCCGAACTTTGATCGTCTTGCCCACATCGGAAGCTGCGACGATGTAGCTCGAGCCCGTCGCGTTGGCGATCACAACATTGTTCGCGAGCCACTGATAGCTGTACGATACGCCCGTCAGCCCATCGGCGTCAGTGATAGCCGAAGTCACCGCCGTGAGCGTCTCCCCCACGTGCGCAGTGCCGCCGATCGACGGCGAACCTGACGCCGGCCTGTTGGCCCGCGCCAAAACCGTCCCTGTCGCCGCGCTGGTCAACGTTTCGGCGTTGCTCGCGTCATCGGTGAACGACACCCGCACCTTGATCGTCTTACCTACATCGGATGTAATGACCGTGTAGCTCGAACTCGTGGCGTTGGCGATATCAACATCGTCCGCCAGCCACTGATAGCTGTACGAAACGCCCGTCAGTCCATCGGCGTCGGAGATTCCCGAAGTCACCGCCGTCAGCGTCTCACCAACCCGCGCCGTGCCGCTGATCGACGGCGTGCCGGCGGCTGGCCTGTTTGCGCGTGCCAAAACCGTCCCCGTCGCCGCGCTAGTCAAAACCTCGGCGCTGCCCAAGTCATCGGTGAACGACACCCGAACCTTGATCGTCTTGCCTACATCGGAAGCCGTGACAATGTAGCTCGAACCCGTCGCGTTGGAGATCTCAACATCGTCCGCAAGCCACTGGTACGCAAACGTCGCGTTCGTCAGACCGTCGGCGTCGGTGATACCCGAAGTTACCGCCGTCAACGTCTCGCCAACCTGTGCCGTGCCGCTGATCGATGGCGTACCCGCTGCCGCCGAGTTCTGACGGGCAGTGCTCGTCTGCGGCGTCACGCTAGCCGTCGCCGCACTCGTCAACTCCTCGGAGTGATTCGAGTCATCCCTGAACGACACACGCACCTTGATCGTCTTGTCCACATCCGACGTGGACACCGTGTAGCTTGAACCCGTCGCATCCGCAATCTCGACATCGTCAGCCAGCCATTGGTACGCAAACGTCACGTTGTCCAAACCGTCGGCGTCCGTTATGCCGGTGGTACTTGCCGTCAGCGTCTGCCCAACCTCGGCAGTACCGCTGATCGTCGGCGTTCCCGCCGCCGGTTGGTTCGGATTTGCAACAGGGTAGCTCGCCTCACTCGTCGCCACTCTGCCCTGCGCCAGCCGGTCGGAGTAAGTAGCCCTCGCCTTCAGACGCCTGCCAAGGTCAGCTTGCACCGGGCGATACGTCTCAGACGTCGCACCCGAGATCTCCGTGAACGAGTCGGAATCGCCTGTCCCCGATCTCAGCCAGCGCCAAACCACCGCGTTATTGCTGCTCGTAAAAACACCATCATCATCCGTCAGCGTCGCTCGCACTCGGCGGTTAATCACCGGCGGGTTTGGCGAAAGTGTCACCACCCCGGGGTCGTTCACGTTGACGACGCTGATCTCAACGTCAACCGAGTCGTCCATCGTCGGCGGATCCTCGGCTTTACCCGAACTGTCCTTGCCGTCGGTCACGCTGACCGTGATCGAATACCTCTGCTTCGTCTCATAATCGAGAGAATCATCGGACTTGACATCGATGTCACCATTACTCGTATCAAAGTCGAAGGCATTGGCGAACGCGTTAACGTCGGTTCCACCCACAAAGAACGAGATCGGGTCGTTGTTGGGGTCCGTAGCCTCAAATTCCGCCACGGGAGTATTGCCTCCCGAGTTCTCATTCACTCGGACATTGACGGATTTGCGGGTATTCGAGAACGTCGGGCCGTTCGGGACGCTTCTACCCCTATTAATCGAACGCTGCTGTCGCGTTCCCGACTCTTGCTGTTCAGACGACGCCGCCACAACGGTGTTCTCCATGTAGTTGAACGCATACTTCGTACAATCGCCGAACGCTCTAAGAAGACGTCCTTGGCCCCATCTCGAAAGTGGATCCACAATACCGTCACCATCAATGTCTCTTGGCCGGTAAACGTACGGGCATTCCTTGTCGACGTACGTGACGCGGACTCCAAGGTACTTCCCCACGTCCGCTGTTACTGGCGTGTACCAACCCTCCGCTGAAATTCCAATTGCCTCTATCGACGTCATGACTCGGTCGACGAACTGAACGCCATCGATGTTGACCTCTGGATCGCCATTCTCGTCCACCCGCGGGACCATGGTGAATTCAAACCGTGTTGCCGCAAAAGCAAGACTCCTGAGAATATCGTCGGGATCTACGGGCGTAGCTTTAAACGCGGTGCCCACCGTGGGCGTCGTTATCTCAGTCGCCTGATCATTCTGGTCGAATTCTTCGAACTTCACCCTTCCCGCTTCATCCACGTTTTTGACCCTGATCGTAATAGACCTCGAATCGTCGATCGTCGGATCAGACTCCACCGCGCCCGTATCATCCTTCCCGTCCGTGACCGACACCTGCAAGTTGTACGTGTGGTACGCCAGGGGCGCCGCGTATTCCGGTACGGTCTCCTCGAAGTTGACCCTCGCACCCGACTTCACAAAGATATCGCCGTTGGAAGTGTTAAACGAGAACAGCCGGTTGAACTTCGATCTATCTCGTCCCGTAAGCGTGTAGGTGAGTGTGTCGCCGTCACCGTCAAACGCACGCGTCCTTGCGAAAACTGTCCACGGAGGGGTGTTCTCATCAACAGAGAACTCGGTGCCGGGATCCCGACGGCTGCCACACTCCCCGGCGAAAAGCACCGGCGGCGAATTCGCCTTCTCGTCCGGGGTCGTGTAGAGACCCATGCTCAACGACCAGTTGTGGTAAAAACCGTCGTAGTACCACGCGTCCATCGGGATGCGCCTGACGCCATAGTAGTAAGTCTGCGTCCGGTGCCACGAGCCGGTCAGTTCCCAGCCCGACTCGCCACCATCGTCAACACTGGAATGACCTTCACGATTCGCCAGCGCCAGCCGGAATGTGCCAACGTTACTCGGACGCTCCAACACCACCCAGTACCTGCTGTACGGTCGCAATACGATGCCACTGCTCGTAAAGTCCTCCGCAGTACTGATGTTCCCGTCGAGAGTGGGTGTCGTCAGCGTCCCCACCCGATGACCCGGCTCTACGCCTTGGACAATGGTTCCCTGAAGACCGTCGGCTAGGTTTGGCTGGTTGGCGTGGATCGACACAGTTGGCATGCCATCGGAAGGAAGGGAAACTGCCTGCGTCCAAAGACGCAGCTTCTTCAGCGTCACCTCCTGCCCACCAGTGCAGAATGACTGCCCCCACTTGGTCCACTCGCTCACTGATAACGGCGCGTAAAATCCGCCATGGCTCAAAGTGTTGAGCCTGACAACCTCGGATGACTGCGCACCCGCCTGTCCCGCTCCCGCAAACGTCGCCACCACACTCAACACCGCAATCAAGAACAGTCCCGCGAGCGGGACCACAGACGCCGGTTTGCTGAGCTTTGAAATCCTCATCCGCGACTCTTTCGGATTTTCTCGAATATCCAATGCTTTATGGACATCGAATTGATCAAAAACGTTCTGTTTCAATTGTTTGTTTTAGTTATCTATACTATTGATTTTCGACAAAGTATACACAATATGCTCAAATTACGCACACATTTCGTCTCACGCTCGGTTTAGGTTGGAATCACATTCCACGCGGTGAGTCGCGGAGCGCAATGAACAGCCCGCCGGGGCTAGCTATGGGTAGCCTCCCGAGGGTGCTCACCACAGGGAACGGCGGCGCTGGGACGACCATTAAGTCGCCGGTGGGACTTTACGTTGGCCGGGAAAGGGCGTCTCACTCGCGACGGCGTCCGAGACGTCACTCGGGAGGAGACTCATCAACTCAACCCAGAGTATGGAGAGCTACACCATCTGGCGGCCCGATTCGTCCCTTGAGGATTCCCTTCTCAGAAAACGTCCGCACAAGGGGCGCACGGCATCGACGCATGAGCGGCACAGAGAATCTCAACCCGCCTTCACACAAAACTCCAGAACGGTTCGGTCTACCGAATTCGATGGTGGGCCTATGGGTGTGAAACTGCGAAAGTTTGCCACACTGGTTTCGTTGTGAATTCCCGGTCGATCTGCCAATCGCCTTGTGAAAGGAGCACCGTCATGCTCGAATACAACCTTCCCTGCTCACGACCCAGGCGAACCACTACAGTTGTTTTACCAGCACGGCAGTTGGCATCTAGCGCGTTCTGTAGCAACTCAAATGCCCAGCGACGCCCCCTTCGGCGGCAACGGTTATGAGTCAATTCGCTTGGTTAACAGTCCTATAAATGATACTATGTCTCAATTAAGTATCGGCCGCAACCTCGATGAGCAAAGCATGCGGCAGGAGTTCGAAAAATGCCTGATTTGAATGTCGATTGGAGGAGTCAGTATGACCGTGACCGAGAGGATTGAAATCGTCTATGACGTAGTGGTCGTCGGCGCCGGTGCCGCAGGCATCGGTGTTGCGGTGGCGCTGAGGCATGCTGGCATCGAGAACTTCCTAGTTTGCGAGCGTCACACGGTAGGCGCATCGTTCGACTCATGGCCGGCTGAGACGCGATTCATCACGCCATCGTTTCCAACCAATTCGATTGGCATGCTCGATTTGAACTCGATCGCGGTTAAAACTTCACCCGCTTACAGTTTGGAGGTCGAGCATCCGACTGGTGAAGAGTACGCGAAGTATCTGCGGGTAATGGCACAATTCTTCGGGATACCTGTTCGCGAAAATACCGACGTAGCGCATGTAGCAAAGGTCGACGACGGCTTTCGCATCGATACGCCCGACGAGACCTTGCAAGCCAAGCACGTCATTTGGGCCGCCGGAGAGTTCCAATACCCGCGCTTAAATGGGTTTGCTGGTAGCGAATTGTGTCGCCACACCGCGACCATCGCCAGCTATAAAGAGCTTGAAGGTGACGATTTCATCGTCGTGGGTGGCTATGAAAGCGGTATCGACGTGGCCTACCATCTGGCGAGGCGGGGCAAACGAGTAAAGGTGTTCGACGAGAATCGACCCTGGTTGGACGAGAGCTCCGATCCCAGCGTCGCGCTTTCCCCGTTTACGCTCGAACGGATACGTGAAGACCGGTTTTTTGAGCATGTGGAACTGTATCCGTACATGCCTATCGAATCGGTCACTCGCGCCGATGCCATGTACGAAGTCACGGCCAAGGACGGACTTCAATTCCAAACCCCCGTGCCGCCACTGTTTGCAGGCGGATTTGAGGGAAGTCAAGAGTTAGTCGCAGATCTGTTTGAACGGCGCGAAGATGGCTCGCTCCTTCTGAGCGAAGACGATGAATCGACCATCGTGCCGGGTGTGTTTCTCTGCGGTCCCGCAGTTCGTCACGACAATCACGTCTTCTGCTTCATCTTCAAGTATCGACAACGATTCGCCGTTGTCGCCAAAGCGATTGCGACCTCGTTAGGGCTGCCGGCGGAAGCATTGGAAGGGTACCGCCAGTGGGGCATGTATCTCGATGACCTTTCCAACTGTGGGGAGGAGTGCGTATGTTGACGCCCAACAGCGAAAGAGGCATCGCGTCTGGTGCGATGCGAAGCCGACTGGCCAAGGTGCGGAGCATCAAATGGCTCGGACAAACGACTGCCAGCGTTTGTTGGATTGGAAGCATGTTGACTTCCGGGATCGAATCCAGTGGCGACTGGTTGCAGTTGTGTGCTGCATCCGCATGGCTGTTGGCCAACATCGCAACGATCGTGACTGCTGATGCTGAATGATGTGTTCGCAGGGCTTCAAGGAGTCGGCATGATGCGCGTTCTGAACTGGAGGAGCATCAAAGGCGGTCGCGCAGCCGTTGTGTGGTCACTGTCCAGACATCGGCTCGCTTGTGTCTCGACTCAGATCGCCGCACTGAGTTGCCAGATTGTTGACGCCTGACAACTGGGATGCTGGCGTCCTGCCAACCAAATCCGATCTCATGGAGGTGACGAAAGTGAATTCAGCGATTGAAGCATGGCGCGAGCGGGTCTTGGCATTTGACCAAGATATGGAAGATATACGCGGGGAAGGACAGGAGCACGGTCGCAGCCGTCCTGTGTTTGCCTCCGAACCACAGGATCCGTACCGTACCGACGATGCCGCGCTCAACGTCCTCCATGAAATCGTGGGCGAAGGTGCCGAGGTTCTGGATGTTGGCGGCGGCGCGGGCCGCTTCGCCCTGCCCCTGGCAACACGCGCCAAGCGGGTGACGGTGATCGATCCCTCCGCCGAGTCCTTGGATTTGCTAAAAACCCGTGCGGCAGAATTCGGATTTACCAACGTGACCGCCGTCAACGAGCGGTGGGAGGATGTGGAAGTTCCCTCGGCGGACGTAGCCCTGTGCTCATGGGCGCTACATCACGTGGTGGAAGCCGCACCTTTTGTAAGGAAGATGGAAGAACGCGTCAGGAACCGCGTTGTGATCTTGGAGATGATGGAGACACCCGGTTCGCAGATAGCTCCGTTCTTCGAGCGCGTGCACGGCAAAAGCCTCACACCGCTGCCGGGCGTCCGGGCATTGCTGAATCTCCTGTGGGAGATCGATATATTCCCCGACGTGACGATGCTCAGTCCTGAAATTCCGGTATTGGACATAGACCTCAGTTCAACGTTGGAGAAACTTCGGCGAATGTTGGCTGTGAAGAAAGGAACCGATGCAGACGAAAGACTGCGCGCGGCGGCAGATGAATTGCTGGAAGAGTCCAGCGAGGGCCTGACCGTCAGGGGCGCGAAAATGCGGCGCCAGGCGATCGTTACGTGGACGCTGACACAAAGCGGTTCAAGGAGCGAGGTCCCGAACTAACCTGCCAACTGTCGTGCGATGGTGGGCCTAAGGGTATGATATTGCGAATTTTTCAGTTAGTGTTTTCGCTCTGACTAAGGTGTTCTATACAAAACGGCAATGCTTATAGCGGTCCCATTATCGTGAAGCATCGGATTCGAAGCCTATATCACCACGTCAGCACGTGCCAAGGGCATCTCATCCGGTACATGCAAGTCGGTCACTGCCCTCATCCTTATGTGGATATCTGGATCTACATCGAAGGAATCGCAAAAACACGCGATCAGGCGGCGTCCACGAGCCAAATCGGTTGGATCCCTCAAGTATGTCAAACTGGTCGTTGAATTGATCCCGCGTCAGGACTGGATCCTCATCGAACAGGGATGGACCATGTGCTGCTTGAACTGTAAGTGGAAGATCATGTGGGCGGAAATCCTCGACATAAACCAGCGCTGCGGCCCAATGGAGGAGGTCAAGCCCAAGGGCGAATCCATAAAACGGTTGATGACGATTCTCGGGATCAAGATCCGAACCCGCGTGGAATCTATCTGCATTCAACTCCGAACAGTGCTTGAGGTCATCGTGTTTGGTTCGTTGGTTTCGAACAAGGACGATTGACAGATGTCCCTGAAGGAGCTCGCGAGGTCTCAGGACATCAGCAAGAAACTGACGACTTGAAGCGCCTCCCCGAGAACCCTTGTCCAATCCCCGTCGACCTAGAATCGAGCAATCCATGACCGGTATCTGCCCGTCGGACCGAAGGATTCCTGAGCGAGGAAGAGCCATTTGAGGTCTATGGCAGACTGGGCAAAATCCTTCACGCGAGGACCCTAGGGAAAGGAGACCGACTACAGGTCTTTCATCGATTCGGTCTCTGGATGGCTCTCAGCAATAATGAATATCCTGGAAGGTCACAATGTGAACCTATACGACGCCCTGATGTGTTAAATCTGATCAAGATGTTCGGGGACGTGGGTGGTGAGGAGATGCCCATCCGGTTCAAGACTACTCCCGAATCCAAGACGACGTGGGCATGACTGAACTCCGTGGCTTCGAGCTCACGGCAGTACTGCGAATACATCCAACGCCCATAGCGCAAATACCGACTGCTAGAGTTGGAACAAGAGCAGACGCAGAGCAATAGGGTTGCTGACGAATTCGGCTGTCAAGCAAGCGCAACAGCAGTCGGCAATTGACAATATTGAATGATGTTAAGGTTAGCGTGATTATTCTGACATTTTTCGGAGCCCAGTCGATGACAAGT
Organism: Dehalococcoidia bacterium; assembly: GCA_965204425.1. Lineage (GTDB taxonomy): Bacteria > Chloroflexota > Dehalococcoidia > Lucifugimonadales > Lucifugimonadaceae > Bin127. The sequence goes on along the minus strand of OZ241990.1, from coordinate 33,228 downwards.
GTGCCGGAACAAATCATGCGATACTCTGTTGCCTTACCTGAAGGCATGCCCCTGCATCCGAAGGAGTTACTCCACCTGGGTAGCCGGGCGGCCATCGACCAAGCGTTATCCCGTCTCGTCAAGAAAGGAAGGTTGATGAGGGTCTGCCATGGAATCTACGTATGCCCCGTAGAATCCGACCGCGCCCGTCGTCCTCCTGCGGTATGTAAGGTGATTGCATCGCTGTCTGCACTTTGGGGCGAGACGATTGTGCCGTATGGCGGCACTGCCGCTAACGCCCTGGGTCTCACGAATGAGAGGCCAGCGAAATCTGTGTACCTGACCTCGGGACCCAACCGCAAACTTACCCTCGGAGATTTTACTGTGACATTGCGCCATGCCCCACGTTGGCAATTGGCGGCACCCCACCGCCCAGCCGGGCAAGCGATCCGTGCGCTGGCGTGGTTGGGACCTGACCAGGTGGAGGCGAGCCTGGACGTTATTGGACGAAAGCTGTCTTCCGAAGACATACAGGAACTGGCGGGGTTGCGGGCAATCATGCCAACTTGGATCGCCGAACCTGCGAGCGCGCTGGTTGCCGATGTTTGAGAGCACTTACCGTAGGAAAGCGAGGAAATAGCGAGCCGGCTATGGAACGGAACTTGGTTGGGCCTCCGACCCAGAGTAAGGGTTTTCAGGGGAATAATCCCTTGAGACGTAGTCGTGAGATGACTGCGTTCAATCCCTATGTCTCATTTGTTGAGGAACTAGCGTTGGCGGCCCTAAATCCAAGTGTGAATGGTCAATCCGCATCCGTACCTTCAGGACTATTAGATGGGCAGGCCGGAGCCGCTCTGCGGAAAACCATACCGCTAGAATTGAGAAGAGAGCAAGGAGCCTTTTTCAGTAGTTCCGAACTTCGTGCAGCTGCCCTCAAGCCTTTCCAAGAGACTGTGGCTCCACCAGGCACGTTTCTCGATCCGGCGGTTGGCGCCGGAGATTTGCTGATTGAGGTGGCCAGGCAGTTCCCCGTCCAGCAGGATCTTGCTGAGACCATTGACCGTTGGGGTCGGCTACTGCACGGCCGAGAGCAGCAACCCATGTTCGTTAGGCTCGCGAAAGCAAGGTTGGTGCTCCTAGCAGCGTCAAGAGGAGCCGTCGCAATGACCGAGAACGTCGACAGCTTGTCCTACATTTTCCCAGAGATCAAAGTCGGTGACGGTCTTAAGTTCCTAGCGCGCGGTTGGACAGGTGCACATATCGTTATGAATCCACCATTCACTTACAGACGAGCAACTGAGGACACCAAATGGGCAAGCGGACGAACAAATGAAGCTGCGATGTTCTTAGCGGCGGCCATTGCGGGTGGTCAGCCCGGAACGCGTATAACTGCCATTCTCCCGGACGTGCTTCGAGCTGGTTCACGCTACGACCGGCTCCGCGATTTCATTGGAGCTAACGTGCACGTAACCTCTGCAAAACCATACGGACAGTTCGACGATTGGACGGACATCGACGTGTTCATACTCCAGGGAGTCATTGGACAGAGCGAGTTTGCGTCCCCCGTGGCGCACTGGTGGCTTACAACTGACGGGGAATGTCTGGGAGACATTGCTGACATCAGCGTTGGTTCCGTTGTTCCGCACAGAGATCACGAGTCGGAACCCAGTCGCCCGTACCTACTTGCCCGGAACATTCCTCTCGGAGGTGAATACGACGTTTCGCTCGCCGAGCGCAGAGGATTCCAGAAGCGGTTGTTCCATCCTCCATTCGTTGCCATCCGGCGAACTTCGCGGCCTGGCGACAAGTCGAGGGGAGTGGGGACAGTGATACGCGGCGCAGAGAGCGTATCGGTAGAGAATCATCTGGTCATTCTTAAGCCCAAGGATGGCTCGGTCCAAACCTGCCGTCGCATCGTTGATGTTCTCGCTTCCACACACGCGAGAAAATGGCTCGACAACAGAATTCGCTGCAGGCACCTCACCGTAAGGGCTCTCAAAGAATTGCCTTGGATTGAATCATGAGCACTGCAACTTTCAGATTCTCGACGGATATTTTGCAGCGCCTCGGGGAGGAACTAATCACGACTCTAGACCAAGGCATCGTTGAATTGGTCAAGAACTCGTATGATGCCGATGCACTAAATTGCACGGTAAAGTTAGTCAGCACTGACAAGCCGGGTGGAACAGTCATAATCGAGGACGATGGCGAGGGGATGTCCGCCGACGACATCCGGAATGGCTGGCTGGTGCTGGGCCGTTCCCGCAAGAATCCAGCAAAGCGCACTCGACTGGGTCGCCTCCCGGCAGGCAGCAAGGGTCTAGGACGATTGGGAGCACTCAGGATGGGCGGCGAAGCTCTCCTTGTCACCCAGTCGACAGACAAGCCCGGAGTCAATTACTCACTTGATCTTCGATGGTCGGACTTTGCGAGTACCGATGTAGTAGAGGATGTTGGTCTTGAAATCCGGCGGGCAGTATCTAAACCACGCAGTGGAACACGAATCGCTATCAAGCATCTCAGGATGGCGACCGAGGAACGGGAGGTACGACGGCTTGCAAGGGAGCTGCTCTTGTTAGCCGATCCGTTCGGTGACCCTACAGGCTTCAAGACTGAGCTCATCACGTCAGAGTTCAAAGAGGTCGAGGATCTGGTTCGCACGGCATACTTTGACGACTGCGAGTTTCGATTGGTTGCCAGTCTCGACGAAAACGGTTTTGGATCCGCACAGGTATTCGACCGTTCAGGAGGAGTGCGGTGGATTAGTGGTGAGGATGAGCTCTCAAGCCCGTATCACGCTCCTGCGGTGACATTCGAGCTATGGGTGTTCCTATTGCAAGCGTCTTCCTTCACAGGTCGCTCCGCGACTGTCAGCGAGGTCCGGCGGTGGCTAGAACATGTTGGCGGAGTCCATCTATACCACCGTGGCCTACGAGTTCGGCCTTACGGTGACCTCGGTCACGACTGGCTCGACATGAACCTGAGTCGAGCTAGGGATCCAGAATTACGCCCTTCGACAAACACCGCCGTTGGCCGTGTGACAGTCACTGACGAAGGGGCTTCGCTCTTTCAGAGAACCGACCGGACCGGGTTTATCGAAAACGAAGCCTTCCGCGATCTTCGAAGATTTGCAATCGATTCCCTAGATTGGATGCACGACAAACGACTTGAGGAAAGGGAGCAGGAGAAAGCTGCGGAGAAAAAAAAACGAGAAGAACGCACTAACGAGGCTAAACGGAACTTCCAGCGGGAAATCGAGCAACTGGGGCCCGATACGAAAGCTACTATCTCGCAAGCTGCGAGTGAGCTCGAATCGGCTGCCGCTTCTGAACAAGAACATCTGCGTGACGAACTTACCTTGTACAAGACACTGGCAAGCGTTGGTACTGCTGTGTCCGTGTTCGCTCACGAAATAGAGGGCCCCGCAACCGAATTGACCGTCTCTGTAGGGGCGATCGAGCGACGCATCCGCAAGGCGCTAGCGACGACGTACGAATCGACAGTCGGGAGTCAGGTCGATGCGGTCAAGCGATCGGCGGAGTTGGTTTCCCGATTCGCTACTTTGCCTCTCGGCATGCTCAAACGAAGCAAGCGACGTCGGACCGTTCTCGACGTAAACGAAGTGGTGCGCGACACAATGTTACTCCTTCACCCCTATCTAATTGATGCGCGTGTACAAACCACATGTCAATTGAGCGACGCTGGCATAGAAGTACACGGCTCAATCGCGGCGATTGAAGCCATTATCTCCAATCTCATTACGAATTCAGTAAAGGCATTTAAACGACCGGATGCAGAGCTAGGCAACAGACAACTCATCGTCCGAACGGAACTAGCCGGCAACAACGTGCTCATCGTCATTTTGGACAGTGGGCCGGGAATTACAGCAACGCCAGTCGAACGCATCTGGTTACCAGGCTTTACCACCGAAGAGAACGGAACTGGCCTAGGACTCACCATCGTGCGTGATACTGTGACCGAATTAGGTGGACACGCTAGAGTTATTCCCCAAGGTGAACTAGGTGGAGCAGAATTCACTGTCGAGATCCCGAGTGTAGGATTGAGCCAATGATTGCTGAAGGAGCCCGAGTCGCCATAGTAGACGACATCGACGAGCAGGCTGCAACTATTGCAGGAATAGCTGAAGAAGCCAGACTTGTCCCGTCGATCATCAGCGAGACTGACGGAGAATTCCAGTACACGAACCAACTTCTCAAGTTCGTTCAGGACAGCAGCTGCGCAGCAGTGATCTGTGATCACCGCCTTTCTCAAAGAGGGTTCGCTCCCTTCACAGGCGCAGAATTTGTGGCTTCCTTATATGACCAAGGTATGCCAGCAGTGTTACTCTCGACATTCACAGCCATCGACGGCGACACTTCTATTAAGCTGCATAGGGCCCGAATCCCTTCGCTCGTACCGAGAAGTGACCTTGATCCTCGCAGAATCATGCATGGGTTACAGCTTTCCGAGAACGAATTAGCTGGAGAAACCGTTCCCGAACGTAGGCCTTGGCGCACACTGGTACGGATCGAGAGTATTTCTAAGGAAGGTGATACTCCTGTTGCGGAGGCGATACTTCATACGTGGAACCCTGATCTTGCAATCCGATACCCTCTAGAACTGATTGAAGATTTGTCCATAAGGCAACATTTGATGGATAACGACATTTGGCCAGTGCGGCTGTTTGCTGAGGTGAATGTTGGTTGCAAGGACGCAAACGACCTCTTCTTCCGATCATTTGAATGGGCACCAGAGTCCAATGTCACAGACCTTTCGCCGTAAGGCATGGATCCTAGACGTTGGGCATGGTTCTTCGGTTGTGGTCGAAGAGCCCAATCGGGTATTGGTAATAGATGGTGGACAGGGTGACACCCTCGCCAGGTTCTTGTCCGGACGCGGCATACATCAGGTCGATACTGTCATAGTTTCGCACGCGGACGCGGATCATTTTGGTGGCATTTCTTTGTTGCTGTCAAACGCTAATTTTCAGGTTAGCCAAGTGTTCGTCAACCCAGATGTCCGTGAGACACGTTTATGGGCGGACTTTGTCTCAGTGATGAATTCAGCGAAAGAACGAGGCACGAGATTCAATCTCGAATTGACCAACGTCAACCCTGGAAAACTCTCGTTCGACGGAGTTGAGCTTGAGGTTCTTGCTCCATCTCAGGACATAGCAATTAGGACTGCGGATGGTCGCAGCCCGGATGGCGATAAACTCACCCCGAACGCAATGTCGGCGGTTATGCGCGTGTGGGCTGGCGATGCTCCGCGCCTCCTGGTCGCCAGCGATATAGATCAGATTGGCCTCGATGACCTTCTGTCAAACAATGCGGACGTCATCGCCGATGTCCTCATTTTCCCCCATCACGGTGGTTTGCCTGGACGGTCTGACCCTGAGGACTTCGCGGAGTCTCTGGCGAAAGCAGTTGCGGCAAAACTCGTTGTATTCTCTATTGGTCGAGGTCGTTATGGAACGCCTCGCCCAGAAATGGTGGCCGCGGTCATGCGTACCGCCCAAGGGTGCCATGTCGCTTGCACCCAACTATCTGAACATTGTGCAGCGGAACTCCCGAGCAGCGCATCTGAATTGCACCACGAGTACTCGCAGGGAGTTGCTACTGCCGCATGCTGTGCTGGCACCATCGAAATCTCTCTTGAATCTGACAAGAGCTACGCACCTGATCGCGGCGCTCACCTTGAATTCATTGGCCAGAATGCTCCGACAGCTCTTTGCAGGGGGCAGATCCTGCAGTCTGAGATGGGTATGTAATTCCGCCTGCGCTCTTGGGCTTCCGCCATCGTGGCTCCGGAAGGACATTGATGGAGGGGCATCACGGCTTACCCCGGCACATCACAAGGATGGTACCGTCACTCGTGCACATTTGACGGCCATTCTAGTTAGCAATGATTGCCGGACAACCGATTACGGCTATTCTGCTAGGCTCAGCGATATCTCGAAGACGGTTCTTTCTACCGTATATGTTGGTGGGCCTGAGGGTGTGAAACTGCGAAAATTCGCCATTCTGGTTTCGCTGTGAATTCATGGTCGATCCACCGATCAGCTTCAAATGCCGATTCGAGGCGTTGCGGGCAACCATTGCATGAAACGCTATAAGGGAATATTCCTAGCGGCTCGATGCTATGCTCACATTTGGTCGGGACCAATTGGCTACTGATGGAAATTGTGTAATTCGTCCTGTAGCGGTGACTCAAAAGTTACCCATCGTCTGAGGCGTCCTTGGGGGGTTAACTTCGGCCGCTTACAGCCAGTGCCATTGTTTCAAGGTTCGAGATGAGGGTCCTACTCTTTGGGTCATCCCCTGTCCTATTCTTGTCTTGTTAGTTCCTTGCAAGTTGCCTCACTCATGGGGATGCTGACTAGGAATTGGCCGAAGTGACAGTCGCGGTCGAGAACGCTTTGAATGGTGCTTTCGGGACGTTGGCCAACAGGCAGATAGAAACCGAATACGGACGGGGCGAAAACCAAAGGAAGTAATGCATGAGCGAGCAATTTGAGGGGCTTGGCACCGTTTATGTCCGCGACGGCAACGTTGTGCGGACGGGTATTTTTACCATGGAATACAGCGTTCCACCGGAAGAGATAGTTCTTCCTGATATGAAGGCGATATACGTGTCCTCCAAGACCGTTGCTGGCCTAGAGGTTATCTACGGCAGCGTACTCCACGCCATCGACGAAGCGGTTAGACCAATCTACCGCACCAAACGCCTGCTAAGAAAATCGCACGAAACAAATGAACAGAGGGGGTGGAACACCGGCAACGCCATCGAATATGGCAAGAACGTCAAGTCATGGGAGCTTTCGCCAGGGGCCTACACCGATGCGGTACTCCACAGACAAGAAGAGATCCTAAAAGATGCGCTGCTGCTTACCGGAGTGCACGTTAGGACGTTGCTTGAAGATTTCAGCGGTATCGGCAATGTCCCCGTTGCCGTATATGATCGCGAGGATAGCGCGGTTGGCACCGTCTCGTTGGCCGCAATCTTCCATACGCTAGCACACTATCGGTACTGCGTAGTTTCGGGCGCGTTTGTTCATGATGTCTTCTCAAGGAAAGGGCAATTGGGTATAGACCAACTGGTAGGTTCGAAGTTGAGAACCGTCGAAGTATTCGATGCGGTTTTTGAGTCAATCTCAAAGATACGAGTTAGTGATTTCGTGGGACTACTGTGGGGAAGACTTGAGAGCCTCTCAGTCAATTCCGCGAGGCGCGACGCAATCTTTGCCGTGCAGAACGTTGAAGCGATAGCCAGGATTGTTGGTGAGCGGGCAACCGCGGACGGCGAGGTTCCAAAGTTTATGCAGTTTCTTGTCTCACAGATGACTACAGAGCAAGAAGGCGTGATACCGGATACGGAATTTGTCAACATACCAACAGGCCACTGGTCGAGACGTACTGGAATCCCCAGTTTTCAGGTTGGGCACACGCTCCGAAACAAGACGATTCAGGTGGACTTGTGCTTTGGAGAGGACGGACAACGGAAGGTAACGAACCTTAGATGGGATGATTTCTTCCGCGAGCTGGTGAAAGCCCACGGGGAAGAGCCTCTCGTCCTCCCTGGCGTGCTAAGATCCAGATTTGAGGCTATGGACGGTCTTGGTCGATAGTTCCCAGCATTGAGGTCTTCGCAGTTGCCAGCGGAGGTGTTAATAGGAACCTTATCTCCGTCTGACTTGGTGCCCAACATTAATTTTGCCGAGGGCTTCGGTTGGGTCAGTCGCTAGCGCCGAGCCACATCTCGAAGAGGATTCTCATCTACCGTCGACGCAGAACCACCAGACTTGATGAAATCAAGAACCTTTCGCTTGAGGTTCATGCTAGTACTGTAGGACGGGCGTGATTCCCATCCCGTCTGGCTAGAGTTCGCCGCCAGGGGCAAGTGCAGGCTTCGTCCTCACGCTACCTTGACACCTTTCCCTTCGCCATCCGGTAGCCGACGCGAGGCTCGTAGAAGATGTTCCCGGGGTTATCGGTCGTCTTCCCCAGCTTATGCCGCTTCACGGAGGCCTGGACCACACCGGAATCGTCAGGCTCCCACGCCGACCAGACCCGGTTCATCAGGCGCTCCCGGCTCAGCGTCTGCCCCGCGTTTACCGCAGGCTCGCAGAGTAGGCGGGACTCCGTCTGGGTCAACGCCACCGCTCGGGCGCCCACCGCTCGGCCGCCCACCGCTCGGCCGCCCACCGTTACCCGGCGTCGGGCGTAGTCCATGACCAGCGGCTGAACGTTGGAGCCGTCCGCATCCATCACGTAGATGTCGTTATCGCCATCCCTGTTCGATTGGAAGGCGATGCGCCCGGATGCGAACTCGTCAACGTCGCAGGGTCAGGAGTGGCCACCGGGACGACAGGCTCGGGTGTAGGGGTAGCAGTAACTTCGATCTCGTAGATCTGCTCCACGACCACCATTTCCGGCACGGGCACTTCGACAACGACCTCGCGCTCCATCACGACGATCACGGGGGTCTCGACTGCGATCGGCCCTTCGACGACACGATCAACAGGTACTTCGACGATCACGGGAACCTCCACAACACGATCGAAGAGTCGGTCGATGACGACCTCTCTTCCACACCGACTGTCTGCGGCACGGGAACCTGAATCTCTTCGAGACCCGGCCTGGTGTGGATATCTTGACCTCATGATCATAGAGCACGCGCAACATAATTCCCGTCTCTACGTCGATTTCATATTAGGCGACGACGGACTCTGACCCCGGCGGATTTTCGACGTTGTCGTTCACGGCGCTAACCCGGCTAATCCACATCATCGGCTGAAATTCGCGATTCAGAGGCGACGATCCGGATTGTGCGCAGCCTAGTCGTCGTTTTCGATTAGCGTCACCATGCGCAGTCCGAAAACTACCGTCAACAATCTGTATGTGTCCTTCAATACCACAACAAAGTCGTCGTTAGTCGTGGAAGAGGTTTCTCTCGTCGCGGCGGATCTGCCATGCGCTTCGATTAGATTGGCCCGGAGCCGCCGAAAGTAGCTCTCGTCGATGAGGATTCTTTGGGTAATCGATTCGTAATGTTCCTCGGCAGTAAACCGTCCTTCCAACGTTCGGGCCTCCGAGTGCCAAAGTGGCGGATTTCCACTCGTGTCGAAAGTCAAGTAGTGGGGATCGTAGTCGGGTACCTTGGGAATGCTCTTCACCGGAATCCACAAACTGCACCTGATGACCTCCCCGCTCAAGAATCGCGAGTTGAATTCAGTGGCGGTGTGAAACTTCGGGGCCACGTAGTTGACATGCTTCTCTTTGGCGGCGAGTCGCCTCAACATGCTGAGTTGGTTCGTGCCGCGCGGTTGGTTCGAATCGACTCGCGCAGTGATCGGAATGCGATAGTGAGGCGCGCGGTAGTAGCTCCAATGAATGGCGTTGCTGCGCTGCATATACTCGGCAAGCTTGAACTGGAAAAATTTTACGTGCCCGCGGTAATTCAGTTTCAGGTCGTGACCGAGTTCAGCTTCCCTGATCAACGACGGCAATTCAGGAGGTGCCGTCAATCCGGAAAAACGATTGATGTATTCGTGCGTGAACGCGAATCCGTAAGAGAATTCGGAGAATTCAGGCTTCATCTTCTGTTAAGCTCCGGCATATCAAATGTAATTCGCTCATATCTGTATCGACCGATCAATAATCCAGCCTAACGTCTTGTGTCCTCGCTCTACTGCGTTGGTGTCGATTTGAAATTCTGTGCCGTCCGCGTCGGGTCACGCCACATGTCTGCAAAAAACGGTCTGTCGCCGCTAGCGTTATGAATGTACGCTTAGTGCGGTTTGCGAACCTGAAAAACGGCGAGGTCTGTGCACTGGAGACTTTTTGGCGGTAGCGTTTGCATGGTGCGAGCTGAGCTGCATCCATCTGTTTGGGTTTCGGACAAACGGATCAATGGGATGCCCTCATTCGTATATCCACAGCCGTCGCAACGACACCTGCTCGACGCTGGCGCACATGCCCGTTCGATCCAGAAATTCCGCCTCGGGGCAACGCTTCCCCATCGCTGACGACCACACTGCTGCCGTTTGGATCAACTAATCCTCTGGAGTGTGTGGTCCCGTGATTGTGCCTAAATCCGGCCTGACCCGGAACACTCCGTCTCCAAAATGCACCGTCGTCGGGTACCTGCGGATATCAAAATCAGGGTGTGTTTTTTCCAGTTCGCGCGCAAGCCCGTCCACGAATTCCGGCGGATTGCGAAGCGGCAGGCACAGGTTCGACATCTCTGCGCCCGTCCTGGTGAACTGCACAGAACCGACATCCAATTCCAACGCTTCGTCCGAACCGTCGCGGCGTGCGAAATACAACATGCCTTGGCTGTGCCCAACTACGTTGCATTTGGCCGTGAGACCTAAACTGACGCCGCCGAACGGGTCGCCGAAGTAGCTGACCAATCCGAATTCCCGCAGAATTCCCAAACTGTTGTTCGTGATCCCCAATCGCCGATATACATCTCTCAGTTGATCAATCAGCACTGGGATTCTCCGCCCGGAAGCTCCTAGGATCAGTTGGAACCGGCACAGGTCGCTGAATGATTCGGCGTCGGTTTTGTCCATGTCGCCCAACGTGTTTACCGCTTTCCGCGAACATGAACCTGGTTTGTTGGCCTCGCCTGCGAGGATTTGCGCCCACAATTCGGCCATGTCGCGGTCGGAGCATGTGCGAGCCTTGTCCTTGAAGTTGGCGGCCCAATCGTCTGAGATCTCATCTGGCCTCGCGGCGTCAGTGAGTTGACGGGACGCTTTCGACACAATATAGGCGAGGTTTTTGAGGTTCGTTTTACCGCCACAAGATATGAGTGCTTCCATCATCATTGGATCGAGAGGATCCGAATCGATCAGCTCCGCCGTCACGGTCGCGAGCGCCGACGTTACAGTCGTATACGCATCGGCGTCTGCTCGTCGTCGCGTGAACCACGAACCCAACGTCTTGTCGGCCAATGTCATTGCCTTGTCGACCATCTCGACCGCCGCCCGAATCTCGCTCATTTTCACGTATCCTCGTTTGTCGGAGCATCATCTCCGTCGATTCAACAAACCTGTCCCAACCGATCGACGAACGATTTTAGAGCCGGTCACGGAACCGCGAACGTCCGAATTCGTGGATCCCAAGCGGCGGTGGACGTTCCGGACAACCGCCAAATCCAAGCGATCATCCGAGACTTCCGGTCATTCGGCGCCGGAGTCTCCCTTCATCATTCTGTATCCAACTCTCGGCACGGTGAAAATGTGCTGCGGTTCACCTGCATCGTCGTGCAGCTTCTGCCGGAGCCGTTTGACCACGGTTCTCACGAGGCCGCGTCCGCGTTTCTTTCGAGTGCGCCAAATTCGTCGCAGAAGCGCGTCGTAGCCGACAACGCGCGGCGCGTTCGCAGACAGTTCGTAGAGCAGGTTGTACTCGGTGGCCGTAAGTTCGACGACCCGACCGGAAACGGTCACGCGTCTTTCGTCGTAGTCGATGGATAAACCTTGCCTGACGTACGGCCCCTGCGGTTCCGTCGTTCGCCACGAGACCTGCCGCCGGAGCGCGGAGTCGATCCGCGCCAGGAGTTCCGACTCCCCGAATGGCTTCACGATGTAATCCACGGCGCCCAGCTCGAAGGCTTTGGCCACGACTTCGTCTTGGCGGTAAGCTGACAGGAAAATCACGGGAACGTCGTCTGTCTCCGATATCTGTTCCATCAACTTGATCCCGTCCGTGCCCGGCAGCAGAAGGTCCAGAAGAACGAGACTGGGATAGTTCTCGAGCATCAGTTTCGGCAATTCTTCCGGGTCGCCGGTCACGATCGCGGCGTATCCGGCCCGTTCAAGGGAGTTTCGAACGCTCCTCAAAGCATGAGGGTCGTCGTCGACGACCAGAATCTGCTCTGCGTCCCCCTGCATCGGCGCGTCCGTTTCGTCGGGCGACGACCGTGCGCGGTCATACATGCCATCCGCAGGTTCACCTCGGAACGCGGGAAGGCTGAACGTGAATAACGAGCCGCGATCCGGTCCTTCGCTCTCCGCCCAGATCCTGCCGCCGTGAGCCTCCACGATGCCTTTGCATATCTGGAGCCCAAGACCCGAGCCGTCCGAAACTCCATCTTCCGAACCGGCGATGCGATTCGCGAATTTGGCGAAGAGGCGCGGCAGATCGTCCGGCGCGACGCCTCGCCCGCGGTCGGCGACCGAAAATTCCACGTGAAGTTCCTTCACCGCAGCGCCGATACGGATCGTCGAGGAATCGGGCGAGAACCTTTCCGCGTTGGTCAGCAGATTGTTAAGCACCTGTACAATCCTCCTCCTGTCCGCCATGACCATCGGCAGTCCAGGATCCAGAAGGACAGACACTTCGTCCCTCCCGCCGCCGCTGACGAAACGGTTCTTCGCCTCGTCCACCAGTTCAGCCGGAAACACAGGTTCCGGGCGCACCGACAGAGTCCCGGTTTCGATCCGTGCGACCTGCAGGAGTTCGCCTACAAGGTCGCGCATCCGGTCGGTCTGCTCATCGATGATTCTGAAGAACTGGCGCATCTCCGCGGGTTCCAGATCTTCCGCCGTCTGGATCAACGTCGTGGCCGAGCCCTTTATCGACGTCAAGGGAGCCCTCAGCTCGTGGCTTACCATGCCCAAAAACTCTGCACGCAGGCGCTCCAGATTTTCGATCGGCGTCAGATCCTGCAATGTGACCACGCAAGACTCAACCGTTCCATCTTCGGCGCGGATCGGCGTCGCGTTGATGAGCGTTGTCACGCTTCGACCGTCCGGCGCCTTGAGAAGGACCTCCTCGACTCGGATGGTCTCGGCCGCCTTCAGCACATCAGATATCGAGGTCTCGTTCGTCGAGAATTCGCGTCCGTCGGCCCGTACGACTGTCACGGTGGCCATGACCTCTTCCGCCGACTGGCCCGGCGACCAGAGGTTCTCGACGATGCGCCTTGTCTCGCGGTTGACCGAGACTATGGCTCCGGTGTCCGCATCCAACACCACCACCCCTACAGGAGAGGTGTTTATCAGAGTCTCCAGATCAGCCCTCGCACGTCGTTCTGCTCGATACGTCCGCGCGTTGGCGATTACCTGCGCCGCCTGCGATGCGAACATCACAAGGGTTTCTTCGTCGGTCAGGGTAAACTCCTCGCCGCCGTCCTTGTCGCCCACGAAGACGTGACCTACTCGGTCGCCCCGGTGGGAAATCGGCAACGCCAGGAAGGTGCAGGCCCGGCCCACCGGAACCGGGATGCTGAACTCGGTGAAACCCAGGGTCCGGACGTACTCCACCACGTTGGGGATCCGAAGGGGTTCGGAGATGCCAGTCAGGTAGCCCAAGACGCGCAACCCCTCAGGCATGAGCCACAGCCGCTCGTCCTCCTCGGTGGTCAGCCCGGAGGACAGGAAATCCTGCACCTGGCCATCGTCGTCCAGCAGGATCATCACACCGCAACGGGCGGCGGTCAGCGACCGGGCGGAATCCAGAACGCTTTGCAGGACCGCATCGAACTCGAGGCTCTCGTTGATGCGTACCCCGGTTTCGGCGAACTTCGACAACCGCTCGCGCAGACTATCGATTTCGTCGTTCATCTGGTCCACAGTTCTCATCTCCACGGTTTCAACCCGTTCCGTCGTCGCGGCCGGCTAGGATCGCGGACGCGTCACCGGCACATCGCGTCCGCACTCATGCTTTATCGGCGCGAATTTGCGGTTTGAAACAAAGCAAAAGTTTGTCACAGCATTGCCACGATATTGTAACTTTCCTTCGTGCCGAGGCAAGGAAGGATGCCATGCGCGGTAATGTCAGCAATCTTCCGGGAATGACCGACGCCGCCCGATTCCGTCCGATTCTGGTGTCAACTTGGATGTTAGGCGGCGTTGAGGCCATCAAGTTGAAGCGGGCACATCGTGTCAAAGGCATGTTCGCCACGATATGGGTGATTGTTCGTCCACCGCGGGGCGAAAGCGGGATGCGATGCAGCATCGATCGCGCTCCCTTTCGCGATGCGAAGGGGCTACGCTTCAACTGGAGGACGCCTTGTAGGCCAAGTAGACCTCGAGCATCTCGGAGTAGGTGATCTCGCCGGCGGCGGCTAGGTCCTTGTATGTCGCGGTTTTCGCGTTTCAGGTCCGCACTTCGCCTCAGCCGGAGGGGCCGCGGAAGGTGAGGATCGTCACCTCGACCATCTCTTCTTGGGTGATCTTGCCTTGCGCGTGGTCTTGGATCGCCTGCTGGTACTCCTGCATGTCGATGGCGCCGTTGCTGTTCGCATCGTATCGGGCCAACATGTCCGAGGGCTCCGTCTCCGCGGGAGGCTGCTGTTGCGCGGCAGTGACCGTCACGTCGAAGGAGTCGCTGACCGCGTTGCTGTCTGAATCTCGGGCAGTAACGGTGATGGTCGCCGTTCCTTCGGCCACTCCCGCCACCGTCAGCTTGGACTGGTCCGTAGCTACCGTAACGGTAGCTCTGGCGTCGTCGGAGGACGTAGCGGTGATGGTCAACGCGTCTCCGTCTGCGTCGCTGAACAGCCCGGCCAGGGACACGTCCTGCGTGGCATCAGCTTCCAGGCTGCTCACGTCGCCTATTGACCAAGCCACCACCGGCGCGGACTTCACAGCCACCGTAAAGGCATCCGACACCGTACCTCCGTTGCCGTCGTCTGCAGTGACCGTGATGGTCGCCGTCCCACGGGTCTTTGCCATCACCGTCAGCGTGGAGTGGTCCGACGCCACAGATACAGTGGCCACGGCGCTGTTGGAAGAACCGACGGTGACGGTCAGGCTGTCGCTGTCGGCGTCGCTGAACACACCGGACAACGATACTTGCTTCGTGCCGCTCTCGTTGACTATGGTTGCGTCGCCGATGGCGCTCGCCACCGTGGGCGATCGGTTGATTTGCGGCTGCGAGGCTGTCACCGACACGTCGAAGGTGTCGCTCACCCGGTTGCCGTCGGTGTCCTGAGCAGTAACCGTGATGGTCGCCGTTCCTTCGGCTACTCCCGTCACCGTCAGCTTGGACTGGTCCGCTGCCACGGTTGCGGTTGTCTTGGCTTCGTCCGATGATGCGGCCGTGATGTTCAGGGCATCGTTGTCGGCGTCGCTGAACGTGCCGGACAGCGACACCTCTTGCGTGGCTCCCACTGCCAGGCCGCTCAGGTCGCTGACAGCCGAAGCCACCACCGGCGCGGCCTTGACCTTGACGGTGAAAGTATCTGACACCGTGCCGCCGTTGCCGTCGTCCGCAGTGACCGTGATGGTCGCAGTTCCCCTGCTCTTTGCCGTCACCGTTAGTGTGGAGTAGCCGGCGGCGACGGACACGGTTGCCACCGCGTTATCGGAAGAACCGGCGGTGATGGTCATGCTGTCGTTGTCGGCGTCGCTGAACACACCGGACAACGACACTTGCTTCGTGCCGCTCTCGCTGATTATGGTGACGTCACTCAGAGCGCTGGACACCGTAGGCGCGCTGTTGGACGTGTCCGTTTGACCGACGGACTCGATCTCCCGCAGCGCCACCGTCACCTCCACCCATCGGGTCCAGCCTCGGTCGGCTAACTCCTGGGCCTCATCCGCCGTCATGGGCGAAAGCGACGTATCCGCCACCGTCTCCCCGAAGGCCAAGAGCGCCCGGTCCCAGCGGCCAGTGTGATCCTGGTCGCTGGCGCAGCACGGATCGTTGCGCCACTCCTTCATTTTGGCGATGAGAGAGGCGAATCGCTCTACCACCGTCACGTCGAAGGCGTCGCTTACCCGGTTGCCGTCGGTGTCCTGTGCCGCGACTGTGATGGTCACCGTTCCCTCGGCCACGCCCGCCACTGTCAACTTGGACTGATCGGTGGCCACGGTTACGGTTGCCTTGGCTTCGTCGGAGGATGCGGCGGTGATGGTGAGCGTATCGCCGTCGGCATCGCTGAACACTCCGGAAAGGGACACATCCTTCGTGGCCTCCATCTCCAGGCCACTCACGTCGCTGACAGCCGAAGCCACCACCGGCGCGGCCTTGACCTTGACGGTGAAAGTATCTGACACCGTGCCGCCGTTGCCGTCGTCCGCAGTGACCGTGATGGTCGCAGTTCCCCTGCTCTTTGCCGTCACCGTTAGTGTGGAGTAGCCGGCGGCGACGGACACGGTGGCCACTGCCTCGTTCGAGGAACTGGCGGTGATGGTCAGGCTGTCGCTATCTGGGTCGCTGAACATACCGGACAACGACACTTGCTTCGTGCCGCTCTCGCTGACAATGGTTGCGTCCGCGATGGCCGAGGCTACCGTGGGCGCTTGGTTAGGCGTGTCCGCTTGCCCGCCGGACTCGATCTCCCGCAGGGCCGCCGTCACCTCCACCCAGCGCGTCCAGCCCCGGTCGGCGAACTCTTGGGCCTCCGCCGCCGTCAAGGGCGTAAGCGTCGCGTCCGCCACCGTCTCCCCGAAGGCCAGCAGCGTCCGGTCCCAGCGGTCGGTGTGGTCCTGGTCGCTCGCGCAGCACGGGTCGTCGCGCCACTCCTTCATATTCGCGATGAGGTCGGCGTATTTGCGCCTCGCTAGTGGTGCTTCCTTCCCCGCGAAGACCCAGGGGCGGGCCTGCTTGATCGAGAGTTTGTTGCCGCTGGTGATCTTGAACTCGATTTCCATGGCGAACGACTCGCCGGGCGCGGGCTGGTACAACGCCGCGAACCGGTCATGGATGATGGCGAGGTGTCCGCGTAGCTGGCTCATCTGCGCGTCGCTCATGAGGGGTTCCCTCGGCTCCTTCTGATTGGAGTAGACCAGGACGTCGTAGCTGCCGTCCGGCAGCAGCAGGATTTCTTCCGGTCGCGAGTGCGCTTCGGGGTTGGTGACCAGGTCCTCGCCGACCTGCGTGTTGACGTAGTAGGCCCCTTCACGCCCACTGAAGGTGTCGAAACTGACAGCGACGCCGTTGGCCAGTTCGTCGGAGTAGTTGGGATGCACCAGGACCCCCATCGCGGTGTTGGCATGGTCGATGCGGTGGAAGTCGCGTTCGACGAAGGCCCGGAAGTTCCACAGGCTCGCCCAGACCGCCTTGATCGACTTGTCGATGCCGTCCTCCTCGGTCTCGTCCGGGTCCTGCGTCTTGGAGTCGTACAGTCCCGCGCCGCTGAAGCCGGGCAGGTCCTCGTTGTTGGTGCTGGACCGATAGCGCAGCGATTGCCCCTCCGGGTAGGTGGTGTGCATTGTGGTCAATGCGTCGATGATCCACTTCGGGCTTTCCGCGTCCTTGATGGCATCCCGGAGGTCGTCCAGCATCTCGTCCTGGATCTCGTAGTCCGTCCGGAATTTACTGTGCGCCAGCATCGCCGTCACGACGGCGCTGAGCTTCGTGCCGGCCGGCAGCGTGAACTTGTCCTCTTCGGCCCACTTCTTCTTGCCGAAGAGGGTCTCTTCCGCCAGGCCGGCATTTTTCATGAACTCGTCGTAGAAATAGAACGGCACGGCGAACCCGTCGCGGACGGTCCCCTCGGGGAAGTTCAGCGTACCCAGCACGGCCATGTTGGCCGCCTTGACGCCGAAGGCGTCCCAATCGTCGAACCCGATCTCGCTGAGCGCGGTGATCCCGGTGACCGACAGGTCCCGCTCCGGCGTCTGGGTCTCCGCGGGACGGGAGGATTCGTAGTGCGCATCCACCTCCGTCTTGGTGGCGGCGCGGAGGGTGTACCCGCTCTGGGTCACCTGGTAGTGGACGTGGCGGCCGATGAGATCATCTATATCGGAGTCATCCAGGGCGTCGCGGATGAAGGCGTTGGGAATGCCGTCCTGCACGGCGCGCAGATTGACGTGGGACAGCGGGGTTTGGGGCACCGCGGTGATGATCCCGGCGACCCGGGGCAGGTCGTTGGGCAGCGTCTCATAGATCACCACGTCGCGGGGGTTGGGGCGTTCGTCCAAGCTCATCTCCCGCAAGAAACCGTACCCTTCTCCCTCATTGAGCGGAATGAAATCGACGTCGGGAAAGATGTCCTCTTCCAACAGCACGTTGACCCGGGAGGCGTCATAGAGCGCCTTCTCGGTCTGGTAGCGGGGCAGCGCATAGGACAGAGGGTGGTACGCCAGGTTGTTCTCAAGGAACGGCATGCTCGCGGCCAGCACCTCGTTCGCATAGGCTATCTTCTCAAAGGAGTAAGAATCCCCGGGCTGGAATTCGAAACGGTACACGCCCAGCGAACCGTCAGGCGCAATCACATTGGGGTGATAGACGATATCGCCCCGCATCGCCGATTGTGAGAGAACCCAGATATTTTGGTCCTGACCCGAAATGTTCTGGACTCGAAGCTGTTGGTCCCGGAATAGCACGTTGATGAAACCGGTGTGCATATCGTGGGTCTCCGTGTTCTGGAAATAGACCATCGGAGGGTCGGTATCGAAGAGAAAGAACTTGACGAACTCCAGACCGGTGAGATGGCGGTCCGCCACGTACATCACCCCCTGGTAGGAAAGCCTCTCGAAGGTCTCGCGGTCGGGAATCGCCACGGCGCCGTGTCTGATGTTGACGGATTTGGCGGGGTTCACCGGGTTCTTGGTTCCGAGGTCCCGGAGTTCGGTGATGTCGTCGACGCAGTCACCGTCCACGTCGGCGGGATTGGCGACCTGGTATTTCTCCACCCGGTAGTGTGCTTTGGGGAGCGCCGCCAGCTGCTCGGTCAGCGTTGTTGTGCCATCCTGCCCCAACGTCACCGAGATCGGGATCTCGAGATCAGCGTCCAGGTCAGGTCGCACGTAGAGCACGAAGTAGTCGGCGGTCGTGGACGTCACCACGATCGGAACCTCCGCAACAGTCACCGCAACGGGTTGGACACCGCTCAGCTGACATGTCCCAGGAGTTGTCGGCGTGGGCGTTGGTGTTGGTGTTGGTGTAGGGGTAGGCGTCGGGGGCTGGGCCTGTTCATCCAGGATCTCGCCGCGCAGCGTGGCGCGGGCAATGCCGGCGGACAGCGTGTAGTTGCCCGCCTTGAAACTGCCGTGATCCTGCAACGAGTAGGTCACGCTCACGTCGTGGCTCACCGCCTCTGCCGACGGGAACCCGCCGCTCACCGCCAGTCCCCCGGCCCGGAAGTCCGCCAACTCACCCGCCAGCACCCCGGTTCCCCAGGCGCTGGTGGTGTCAAAGGTGGCCGTGGTGGTCCCGTCCGCTACCCGCGAGTTCACCTCCACCCCGCTGATGGCCGTAATGGTCCGGGGCGTGATGTCGCCGCTCACGCTGATCGTCACGGCGTAGTTGCCGGCGTCCGCCCCGCCCACGGTGGACCCAGTGATGGCCAGGCCCGTTCCGACGTCCGCCGAGGGGTAGGTTCCTCCGGTGACCGTCACCGTATCCCCGCTCACGATGTCCCCGGCGGCGAAACTGCCGCCTAGGTTTGCCGCCACCGTCGTCGTGCCGTCGTATCGCTTGTTGACCCCGGTGGCGGTATAGGCTGCCGCCTTGGGCGTGATGGTGTACGTCGCAACCGTGGGACTGGTCGGCAGGGCGTACTTGGTGGCGTAGGCCGGGGTGAGGGCCAGCGTGCCCAAGTTGATGGTGTAAGTTCCCGCGTCGTCCCCGGGCGTCCGTCCCAGGCTGCCCGACACCACATCTCCCGCCGCGTCACCGTCCACCAGCCCGCTCACCGTGTAGCTCATGGCGTCGGTTCCGCCGTACACCCGCGTGATGTTGCCCGGAGTGATCACCAACGGGCGCGCTCCCCCGATGTAGCAGGTCAGCGTCGCCTCGGCACTGGACACATCCCGCCCGTCGGCGGTCTCGTAGTTCGCCTTCACCCTCACGCTGGTCGTTTTCCCCATCGGGTAAGTGCCCGGCCGGTACACCAGCGTGCTGCCTATGATTCTGCCGCCCTCGCTCCTGCCGTCCGGAAACGTAAGATCGTAGTCGTAGGATGACACCCCGCCTCCGGACCACTCCGGTGCGTCCCAGAGGAAGGCCACTCGATCCGTTTCCGCAACGCAGCGCAGGTCGACCACCGGCGGCTCGCCGTCCTGGGCCTGAGCCGGCGACGCGCCGTCGCCGACAGTGAACACCGCCAGGGCGACCAGCGCGGCGGCCAAGAAGAGAAATCGGAAAAGAAAGGTAAACTCGACGCCCCGGGTCATGCCGGACCTCCGAGGCTGACAGGAATGACCACCCTCAACAGGAGGGAGCGTCCTGCAGCTGTCGCTCCCGGTGTCGAACGGCATCGAACATGGCAATCGTGCCTCGTCATCAGCAAAGGTCTTCTTCATCGGTCGGTCGGCCCCTGCGTTCGCTCTACAGGAGCAGAGACGCACGGGCCGTTGCAACTTCTACCTGAATGAACCGCAGTAGGCATCGGAGTAATAGTCCCGGCAGTGGATCACACCGACAGGCTGCTCCGCGGATTGCGGCGGAGAGTCGTCCTCGGGTAGGGTGATTTCGGCGTGGACACGCTCTCCCTTGCCGGCCTCGTTCTTCGCCCGCACCCACACCTTGTAGGTGGCGCCGGGTTCCAGGTTGTCGAAGGTCACGGAGGTCTTGCTGGCCTTGGGCGTCTTGGTCTTGCCGCTGCCGGAATCGCCGCCCTTCGGCCGCACGTGCACGATGTACCGGCCGGGGTCTCCTCCGCTTTCCGGGGCCCGCCACTCCACCGTCACGCTGTTCGTATCGGCCGACAGCGACAGGGCGGCCACGGGGCCGGGAACTTCGACCAATTCGACGCTGGTTTGAGCAGAAACGGACTGGGGGGCGTGGACCAGGACCGCCAGCGAGACGAGCGCCACGGCCAGCAGAAAGAGCGGGGAAAAGCTAGAGGCTGTGCCGGGACGGCGGTTCCGGGCAGGGTTAACGGCCATGGCCGTCCTCAGCAGGCGGCGAGCCGTATGGTTGTCGCTTCCGGTATCGAACACGGCTGTCGCGCCTCCTCATCGGCAACGGTCTGTTTCATCGGTCGAGGCGGTCCTGCCTGCACCGGCCTCCGGCGCGGACCTCGACAATCGTTCTTCCTTCGGGCGCGTTTCGCCCGACATCTCGATTTTGCCACAGCAATCCATGTCGAAAACATGACGATTCGGTGGATTGTCCGTGTCGCCACCGTGTCGCTCAGTTGGAGGGCGACGCCGATGCTACGCGGCCGAGGTGGAAACGCGCACTGGACGTTCAGGCGGACGCGAGGAGGGCCGCACCATCACCTACTGGCTGGTAGTCTCGATGGCGTTACGTTCACGCAACACCCGTCGGCACTCCGCAAAACGGCGGGGGCGGATCCGGATCCCGCCCCCGCCTTCATCTTCGCCCGCCGGGCCTACGACGCCCTGAAGGCCGTGTAGACCTCGAGCATCTCGGAGTATGTGATCTCGCCGGCGGCGTAGCCCTTGAGGGCGTCGCCGAGCTCCGTGCGGCTTATCGAGCCGTCGCCGTCCGCGTCGTAGCGGTCGACGATGTCCGAAGTCTCCGGCTCCTGCGCGGGTCCGGGATCGGTTTCGGGCGTCGGCGTCGGTGTTGGCGTCGGGTCCTGCGCGGGCGGCTGCTGCTGTGTGGGCGGCGTCAGAAGCCTGGGCTGCGAGGCTTCGACCGAGACGTCGAAGCTGTCGGCGACCCGGTTGCCGTCCGTGTCACGAGCGACGACCGTGATCGTCGTCACGCCCGCGGAAACTCCTCTCACCGTAAGCGCGGAGCCGTCCGAGGCCGCCGTCACCCTTGCGACACGATCGTCGAGGGCACTGGCGGTGATCGTCAGATCGTCGCCGTCCGCGTCGCGGAAGACGCCGGACAGGGACACCGACCGCGTGGATCCCGCTTCCAGGCCGGACACGTCGCCGATGGCGGACGCCACCGTCGGCGCGGACTTGACCGTGACCGTGAAGTCGTCCGAGACCGTGCCGCCCCGGCCGTCGTCCGCGGTCACCGTGATCGTCGCCGTCCCGCGGGACCTGGCGCTGACCGTCGCCGTGTGTCCGGAAACCGAGACCGTCGCGACGGACTCGGTGGAAGACGCCGCGGTGATCGTCAGATCGTCGCCGTCCGCGTCGTGGAACATGCTGACCAGGGTCGAGCTGAGCGAGGTGTCGTTGACCAGGGTGTACAGAGGGACGGCTTTAGAGCCGCGCTCGTGTCCGATGGTCACGTCTTCGGGAGAATGGACGACCGTCGGCGCGTTGTTCGGCGCGGCGGGCGGTTCGTCCGCCGGATCCTGCGACGGGCCCGTCGACGGCGGCACCTGCTGCTGCGCCGCCGCTTCGATCTCCGCCAGCGTCTCGGCCACGCCCTCCCAGCGCGTCCAGCCGCGGTCCGCGTAGCCCTGCGCCTCCGAAGCCGTCATCGGCTGGAGCGTCTGGTCGGACACTGCTGCCCCGAGGGCCAGAAGCACCCGGTCCCAGCGGTCCGTGTGGCGCTTGTCGCTGACGTATCGAGGATCGTCGCGCCACTCCTTGACATCCGCGATCAGGTCCGCGTTGGGGTTCTCGGGCGCGTTCGGGTTGCGTATGACGCCGAGTTCGCTCTCGCGGCCGCAGCCTTCGCAATCGCTGCCTGGAGACCCGCCGTTGCCCCGCTCTGGCGCGTTGCCGTCGCTGCTCTGGCGGTCGGCCAGATGGCGCATGCTTCCAACTCCGAAGCGCTGCGTGGCGCTGAGCGCCGGGAACTGCGTGGTCGCCTCCACGTGGATGAAGGCTTGATCTGGGGCGGAGTCCCAGATCCAGATTTCGATGGGCCAGTCGTGGGTGCCCCGGGTGTCCGTGTACTTGGGGTTGGTGTGGGGCGCCCAGATGGAGAACTGGTCGCGGGGGACGTAGTAGTCGCCGACTGCGCCAGAAAACCCGTCGCGCTGGGTGATCGGGTTGCCACCGATGCTGCTGGCGCTGACCGAGACGACGTTGCGGTTGAGCGGGGGCCGGTCCAGCTGGGCCAGGTAGGTCACCCGGATCTTCTCGGTCCAGCGGCTGGCTTCCACGAACTGCAGCGACAGCTGGGTTGGATAGGGCGAACCGAGCAGGCCCGAACAGGTGTCCGCCGCGCCGTCGTCGTCGATGACGGTGAAGGCGACGTCGGCCTGCAGCTGCTCGCCGCCGACGTAGGGCAGGAACCATACCTGGAGGTGGAGCGTGCGGCAGTTGTTGTCGATCTGGTCCTGGGGCACGCTCAGTTCCATCACGGCTCTGGTGGCGTTGGTGGCGAAGCGCGGGCCGTCGGCGTTGAAGCGGACCGAGTCGTTGTGGCCCAGCGTGGCGTGCAGGTTCGTCGGGGCCGGCCGGTTGAGGTTGAAGCGCACCCGCACCGGCGGGCCGCCCTCGCGCAGCGGGCCGCTGGCGCTGACCGTGACCTCTGGGGGCACGAACTCTAGGCTCACCTGCACCGTGTCCCCGGCCGACCAGCTCGGTGCGTTGCTGTTGCCTTGCCAAACCAAAAGGTCGTTACTTCCCGCGTCCGAACTACCTAAGTGGGCTTCACTCCCAAGAAACTCAACGCCGTCTAGGCGCAATGACTGCGCTTTAAGTACAGCGGGGATTCTCTTGTTCAGTACCAAGTACAAATCTCCACTTGAGAGGTAAAGGCGTGTGACTTGGTATCTCACGCCTCCGAAGGTGAACGAATTGGAGGTGAGCTTGTCGGAGCACCTGTTGTTTGAGACCGGTTCCAGGCACCCAATGATGTTAGTTCCTCCTACCGTCAACGTTGCGGACCAGATGGTATTGCTCTGTGCTTGAGCGGGGCGGGCGTCGTGGACGAGAACTGCCGCCAGCGCGACCAGCGCGGCGGCGAGAACAAGGACAGGAGAGCGGCGGAAGACGGAGGCCCGCGTCATAGTGAGCCTCCGGCGGATATCAGCGTATGAAAATCGGGGGGGGGGGGGGGTAGAAGGCATGTCGGCCCTCATCGAGCGGCTAATCGCCTCGCTCCCGGTGTCGAACATGGCTGTCGTGTCTCCTCTTCAAGGACCGTCTCTTTCATCGGTCATGACCGGCCCGCATGCTCCGGTCTCCGGCGCGGGTCCCGATAATCGCTATTCCTTCGGGCGCGTTTGGCCCGACACCTCAATTTTGCCGCAGCCGATCATGTCGTTAGTGTGACGAAACGGCAGATTCTCCATGTCGCTGCCGTGTCGCGCAGTTTGGCGACGTTTCCGGCTTGGCGCGGACGGGCCGTTTCGCGCACGGGACGGTCGCGCCGCGGCACCGGCCCTACGATGCCCTGAAGGCCGTGTAGACCTCGAGCATCTGGGAGTATGTGATCTCGCCGGCGGCGTAGTCCTTGATGGCCTGGCCGAGCTCCGTCCGGCTTATCGAGCCGTCGTCGTCCGCGTCGTAGCGGGAAACGATGTCTGAAGTTTCCGTCTCAGTATCGGGTGCCGCCCTCGGTTCGGACGCTGGGGGCGGTGTAGGCGTGGGCGTAGGCGAAGGCTCAGGTGTGGGCGTAGGCGTCGGTGTAGCCGTAGGTCCGGGAGCTGGAGTCGATGTGGGCGTCGGTGTCGACGTGGGAGTCGGCGTCGGCGAAGGCTCAGGTGTGGCCGTTGGCGTCGGTGTAGCCGTAGGTTCGGGAGTTGGAGTCGATGTTTGCGTGGGCGTCGGTGTAGGCGTGGGCGGGTCCTGCTGCTGCCTGTCGGCTTCGATTTCCTGCAACGCATCTGCGATCCCCACCCAGCGGCTCCAGGCACTGCCGCGGTCGGCGAAGCCCTGGGCTTCAGCCGCCGTCATCGGTGTCAGCGTCGCGTCGGACACTGTCTCTCCAAAGGCGAGCAGCACCCGATCCCAGCGGTCGGTGTGCGCCGCATCACTCGCCCACTGCGGATCGTTGCGCCACTGGCGCACCTGCGCGATTAGAGCGGTGTGCTTTGCGACCACCGACACGTCGAAAGCATCGCTCACGCTGTTGCCGTCGCCGTCTTGCGCCGTAACCGTTATCGTCGCCGTGCCTTCTGTCACCCCTGCCACCGTCAGGCTGGAGCCGTCGGATGCCACTGACACTGTGGCCACGGCTTCATCCGGGGACGCGGCGGTGATGGTCAGCGCGTCGCTGTCCGCGTCGCTGAACACGCCGGACAAGGAGATGTCCTGCGTGTCGCCGACTTCCAATCCGCTCACGTCGGCGAGGGCAGAGGCGACCACCGGCGCGCGGTTGGTCGTATCCGAATCCTGCGGCTCAGTGTCAACCGTGGAAGATGACAGCAGTAGTCCCGGCGACTGCGCCTTTTGAGACTGTCGTTCTTGCTCCTCCATCATCCGCCTGCTGGCCTCTATATCCCGCAGCGCGTCTGCCACCGAGACCCAGCGATGCCAGGCGCTGCCACGGTCGGCGAAGCCCTGCGCCTCGGCTGAAGTCAATGGCTCAATAGTCGTGTCTTGCACCGTCTCTCCGAATGCCTTCAGCGCCCGGTCCCAGCGGTACCTGTGATCTTTGTGTCTCGCCCACTCGGGATTGTTGCGCCACTTGTACATCTTCGTGACGAATGCGGAGTAGTCATGGGTCGCGCCCCGAAACACCGTAACGCTGTAGGTTTGGGTGGTGTTGCCGTCCGCCGCGGTCACGACTATGGGTATGATGTTCCCGCCCTTGGTAATGGCGACCGCGTTGGCAGGGTCGCCGCCTTTCACGGTTGCTGTGGCATCAGGGTGCGTGGTGGTGGGCGTGATGACGACGCTCTCCGTGTCGCGCGCCACGTACACCGTGTAAGAGGTCTCCTCCGTGTCGAAGGGGTCGAAGTCGAGCCAACCGTCGGAAATGGTCAGATCGTACAGGCCGGTGTCGTCCGCGTCGGGCGGTTCGTAGTTCACCGTCAGCGTATAGACTCTCTTGAATATCGCTCCCGGCCACGGCTTCCCGATCGCACTTTGGGAGCGCCACTTGTACACGCCTATCTCAATAGTCTCAGCCTCGTCCGCCTGTAAGGTGAAGTAGCGGTCTCTTAATGACCGCCCGCTGTTGGCCAACAGCATGTATTCGCGGTTTCCACCACGGTTTACAAGTCGTTCATACTCCGTAATGTCCCCTACAACCACAAAACCCCAGTTCACATATCCACTTCCGCTATATGGCGAGATGAATTTGCCTCGAAACCCCAGCTCTTTGTAGGGTACCGTCATCGTATAGCTGTAGTGGTCGGGGCTGAACTGCGGATCGATGGTGACGCCGCCCGACATTCCCAGATTTTCCAAGGAAAGCGCCTCCACGGAAGACTTCGTGTCGTCGACAGCCGCGAAAAAATACACCAGACTCTTTCGTGATGTGTCCTGCGCCCCCGCAGGTTCTGACGGCCAAAGCAGCCACCCGGCGGCAAGCAGCAGCGCCATCGCCATCAGCGCGACGGACAGCAGGGGGAGCGGGGATAGACGGAACATGGAGCCCCCCGTCATGCCGGATCTCCGGAACTTTTCAGAGGGTGAAAATCGGGGAGGGGCAGTGTCCTCCGCCCGTTCAGGCAATGGAAGATCGATGCGTTTCATATCTGACCCTGCCTTCCGTTTACTTCCTCGTGTCGTGTCGGAGACCCGTTCGACGGCGAAGGCGGCCCGCGCGCGTGTAGCGTAGACGACAGCGGGCTGCCGGTGCGGATCGCCGTAGGTTGGAGTCAATCACACATCCGCGTGTCGTTGGCGTGACGAAACGGCGGATTCTCCATGTCGTGACGATGTCGCCAAGTTGGGCGGCTCCGCTGTCGCTTCGCGGGCGGGCTGTTTCGCGCACGGGACGGTACCGACTCGACGCGGCGCCGGAGAAAAAGGCAGGGGCAGGTTCCGGAACCTGCCCCCCTGCGGTTGTCGGCCCCGTCGGGTCTACGAGGCCCTGTAGGCCATGTAGACCTCGAGCATCTGGGAGTATGTGATCTCGCCGGCGGCGTAGCCCTTTAGGGCCTCGCCGAGCTCCGTGCGGCTTATGGAGCCGTCGCCGTCCGCGTCGTAGCGGTCCACGACGGCCGGGGTCTCCGGCTCCTGCGCCGGTCCGGGATCGGTTTCGGGCGTCGGCGTGGGCGTCGGTGTCGGTGTCGGATCCTGCGCGGGCGGCTGCTGCTGCGTGGGCGGCGTCAGCAGCCTGGGCTGCGAGGCTTCGACCGAGACGTCGAAGCTGTCGGCGACCCGGTTGCCGTCCGTGTCACGAGCGGCGACCGTGATCGTCGTCGCGCCCGCGGACACGCCGGTCACCGTAAGCGCGGAGCCGTCCGATGCCGCCGTCGCCCTTGCGACACGATCGTCGAGGGAACTGGCGGTGATCGTCAGATCGTCGCCGTCCGCGTCGCTGAAGACGCCGGACAGGGACACCGACCGCGCGGTTCCCGCCTCCAGGCCGCTAACGTCGCCGATGGCGGAAGCCACCGTCGGCGCGGACTTGACCGTGACGTCGAAGTCGTCCGAGACCGTGCCGCCCCGGCCGTCGTCCGCGGTCACCGTTATCGTCGCCGTCCCGCGGGACCTGGCGCTGACGGTCGCCGTGTGGCCGGAAACCGAGACCGTCGCGACGGACTCGTCGGAAGATGACGCGGTGATCGTCAGATCGTCGCCGTCGGCGTCGTGGAACATGCTGACCAGGGTCGAGCTGAGCGAGGCGTCGTCGACCAGGGTGTACAGAGGGACGGATTCAGAGCCGCGCTCGTTGGCGATGACGACGTCTTCGGGAGAATGGACGACCGTCGGCGCGTTGTTCGGCGCGGCGGGCGGGTCCTGCGAGGAGCCGTCCTGCGACGGGCCCGGCGACGGCGGCACCTGCTGCTGCGCCGCCGCTTCGATCTCCGCCAGCGTCTCGGCCACGCCCTCCCAGCGCGTCCAGCCTCTGTCGGCGTAGCCCTGCGCCTCCGTAGCCGTCATCGGCTGAAGCGTCTGGTCGGACACCGCCTCCCCGAGGGTCAGCAGCACGCGGTCCCAGCGGTCCGTGTGGCGCTTGTCGCTGACGTATCGGGGATCGTCGCGCCACTCCTTGACGTCCGCGATCAGGTCCGCGTTGGGGTTCTCAGGCGCGTTCGGGTCGCGGATGACGCCCAGATCGCCCTCGCTGCCGCAGGTCGCGCAGTGGCGGATCGCCGCGTCGTCGTCGTCGACCGTCACGAAGACGCCGGTCACGGAGTAGAAGGCGCTGCCGCCCACCGGCCCGTAGCCGTCGATGGCTCCATAGCAGTAGTCGCTGCTGCCGGTGCCGGTCCAGACGTAGGTGAAGCCGTTGTAGTCGTAGTTGCCGCTGTCGATGCACTGGTAGAAGCCCTGGCTCGATTTGCGCTCGAGGACCTGGATGACCAGCTGCTCGTGCAGCCGGTCGTCGTCGTCGGGCGCGTTCACCGTCACGGTCTGCGGCGTGGCCCAGTTGCCCGACGAGCCCGCGGTGAAGGTCAGCGTGTCGTTGTCGAGGGTGACGGCGTTCTGGTCCCAGGTGTAGCCGGGGCCGGGGTTGCCGTACTGGCCGAAGAACTGCGTCTTCCTCAGGTGCACGGTCTTGTCGGCGCCGGGGTCCTCGGTGAGGGCGACGGTGAAGGTGCCGGACGAGCCTTCGGTGACGTCCAGCTCGTCGGTCGAGACCACGGCGCCGTACGGCAGCGCCGGCCCCGACAGGCTCAGCTCGACCGTGTCGCCGACCGACCAGCTCAGGCCGGATCTGGGGACCAGCAACTGTTCGTTGTTATCGCCTCGCGGTATAGCGTTTGCGAGCGGACGCGCGTTCCCGTCCACGTGTATCACGCCGGACGACTTGAGACCGGACGGGAACGTCTTGTCGAAGTGGAAAGCAAAGTTAGCTTCAGAGGGAGGGAAGTAATTTATCGAGGTGATCTGATAGTCCACGCCGTTGTACGTGAAGTCGTCGTCCGTGAGAACGCTGGTGTTGCTGCATTCATCTCCGGTATAGTCGTTGCTGCAGCCAAGAGCGACGACAACCCCCGGGATGACGTCCTGAACCGTCAGCGTGGCCGACCAGATGGGGGGAGTCGGCGCCTTCAGGCTCACCCTCACAACGTCGCCGCTGCTCCATCTCGTGCCGAAATCGCCCCAGGCGAAGGTCTTGCCGCTGTTGGATACCGTGGCGGACTCGAATGTGAACGGCGTGCCGTGGAGCCAGAGCTCGG
This sequence comes from Dehalococcoidia bacterium, assembly GCA_965204425.1. GTDB lineage: Bacteria > Chloroflexota > Dehalococcoidia > Lucifugimonadales > Lucifugimonadaceae > Bin127. Next base: position 4,272 of record OZ241990.1, on the reverse strand, counting down.
CCCCGGACCGCCAGGACGCGGGGACCGCCTTGTCGAACACGACGGAGGTCACGGCGTTGCCCACTCCCACCTGGACGATGGCGTAGCTCGCGCCGGCGTAGGCGAATCCGTTCTCCGAGAGGTAGGTCGTGCACTCCATGCCGCTGGTGTTGTTGTTGCAGCCCAGGTAGGAGGTGCTCGACGACTGCGTCAGCGTGGCGACCCAGACGGTCTTGGTCAGTCCATGGTCGGCGGAGGCGGGGGCGTCCTGGACGAAGAAGACCGCCAGCGCGATCAGCGCGGCGGCCAGGAGGGGGAGGTGGGAGAGCGAGAAGACGGAGGCCCGCATCATCGTGGGCCTCCAGCGGTTTTCAGATCGTGAGAATCGGGGGGGGGGGGGGGGGGGGGGGAGTACAGGCGCGGCCCGTCCGGGCCCGCGGTCCGGCGATGGATGATCGATGCGTTTCATGGCTGGCGTATCCTTCGTTCCATGTGTCGGAGACCGTCCGACGGCCGAGCCGGCCCGCGCGCGTGGCGCGGAGACGCCGGCGGACCGTCGGAGCGGATCGTCGCTGAATCGATTCAACCACGCTTCCGCGTGTCGGAGACGTGTCGTTTCGACGTTTTAGACGTGTCGTTATCGTGTCGCAAAGAGAGGGAGTATCCGGAAGCCTCGCACGCGCACGCGTTTCGCGCCCCGGAGAGGCCTCCCGGCGGCGCGGGTCGGAACCGCTCGCGGTTTGAAACGAAAGGCTGGTGCGCGGATGGGTTGGTGAGATTTCAGATGTCGATTGCAGGTAGGAAAAGGAAGTCGTATGCGTGAATGCACAACGAGTCAGTTGTCGCATCCGCCCTGCCATTCGACGATGAGGTCGTGACTTCTGATCGCGTCGCTGATAGCCTCTCTGAGCGGCTCTGCAATCTTCTCCGGCCCTATGTCAGCGGCGTCGCCGGATGCTGCATCGGCGGATTCGAGAACGCGCTCGAAGTCGGCGGCTACGTTCTTGATCTCTTCATAGACGGTGGGGAACGGTTCAGGCGGAGCGGTGGTGGCGATGGCGGTGACAGCGCCGCCCATGTCCAACAGTGCCTTGGCCACCTTCGCCCGCCACACCAGGTCGTCGGAAGGATCCTCGAGCAACGCATCTAGCTCCTTACCCGCGTCGATCGCCGTTTCCACTTCTTCCGTCATGTCCGTCACGTAGTCGACGACCTCCGGAACGCACACTGCTACAGGTTCGGGAGTAGCCGTGTGCGTGGGTTTCGGAGTTGGCGCAGGGACCGGCGTAGACGTGGGTGCCGGAGCGGGTACCGGTGCCGAACACGCGAGCGCTACGACTATAGCGATGGACAATGCCATCAAGCCGAGTTTCAACAATGAGTCCTCCTAAGGGTGATTTGCGCGGTTAGGCATGTAACCTCCGACAAAGGCTTGGTCTGCGTCGAATTGAAGAAGATTCCGATAGGAACAGCTGACCAAATGGTTTGTCGGCGTCGCGAGCGAGGATCGATTGGTCCATCATCCCGTGCACAAGTCGCGGACCAGGACCAAAGTCGATGACATGATTGGTCGATCAAACGATTCGTCGCCTCATGGCACGGCATTGATGCACCCCCCGTTGCGCCAAGGATTTGATATGCCGCTCTGGTTAGACAGCTCTCGGAGGACATTCACGTTCGGACAATAACCTCCGAAGGCGCTTGAGTCTCCGAAATGGAACGCGGCGTATCTCTGTTCCCACGGCGGTAGGTCTTTGACAGCGGCCCATATCTCATCCAGCTTCCAGGTGCCGTCATCGTTTTGGTACCTGTCCGTGAACCATTGGGGCGTCTGTTTATTCAGAACGCTGGAAGCGACAGTCTTGGCTTGCGGCAACGGAAGCGCGGGATGGCACAGTCCCAGATAGTGCGAAATCCGGTCGTTAAAGTAGCGATCTCCCCAGACCAGAAGCGTGATCACGTCGGCGTACAGCTCCCGCACGGGCGCTGTGCAGTTGTGCACCTTCCTGAGGTGATCGAAGTAGACGTAGCCCATCCCGATCTCGCCAGTCGGCGCGGATGTGACCCGAGAATCGATGGTCCAGACATGGGCGAGCTCGTGGATGTAGGTCGTGCGAGAATCGGCATGTGCCGGGTTCACTGTCAGACCGGTGACGCGACACTCGGCATATCGGCACACGATCGCCGCGTCCGCAGCGCTGCCGGAGGGTATGGGAAGGACTCGCACCGAGACCCCTGCCCGTCTCATGCCGTCCCAGGTTTCACGCAGCCACGGATGAGTTTCCTCGTGCTTCTCCACGACTTCGCGCTCGATGAACTCGCGCGCCTTGATGTCCCGAAGCGCTTTGAACACATCCGCCCATCGATTCCAGCCTCGGTTGACGTAGTCCCGAGCTTCGTACATCGTCATGGGCGTCAGCGCACTGTTTGCGACAGTCTCGCCAAATGCCTGCAGCACACGGTCCCAGCGGTCAGTATGCGCCCTGTCGCTCGCATATCGAGGATCGTTGCGCCACTGGTAAACCTGCGCGATGAGAGCGGCGTAGTCGTCCCAGCCGCCCTGCACCGGCGACGGGGTTGCGGTGGGCGTGGGTGACGGTGTCGGGGTAGCAGAAGGTGACGGAGTTGGTGTCGGCGTGGTTGTCGGTGCTTGAACGGGTTCCTTGCCACCGCTGGACTCGATGTCGCGCAGCGCTTCCGTCACGTCTTCCCATCGGGACCATCCGCGGTCTACGAAGCCTTGCGCCTCTTCGGCGGTCATAGGCTTCAGGGAGGCGTCGGCCACGGTCTCGCCGAAGGCCAGAAGGGCGCGGTCCCAGCGGTCGGTGTGGGACTTGTACGCGACCAGCTGCGGATCGTCGCGCCACTGGTACAACTGATCGACAAGATCGGCGTAGTCGTTCCCGCCGTCCCGAACCGGTGTCGGAGTTGCCGTGGGCGTGGGTGTTGGTGTCGGGGTTGCCGAGGAGGGCGCGTGGCTTCCTCCGCCGACCGTGCAGACAAGCATCGCCTCTTGGCTGGCGACGTCTCTCCCGTCCACGTCTTCGAAGATCGCGCTCACGCGCACCGTGGTCTGTTTGCCGGACTGGTAGGAACCCGGTCGGTACAGCAGCGTGTCGAGTTTGATTCGACCTGACTCTCTTCTCCCGTCGGGCAGCGTCAGATCGTAGTCGTAGGATGACGCTCGGATGCCGGACCACTCCGGAGCGTCCCAGAGGAATGCCACTCGGGACGTCTCCGTGATGCAGCGCAGGTTCTGCACCCTCGTCGGTTCTCCTTCCTGCGCCCGCGCAGGTCCCGCCGCCCCCGACATCAATGCCAGCCCGACGGCGAGCAGCATCGCGATCGACGCGACGACGAGGCCGCGAAGAACCAACCGTGAAGATCTGGGCGATGATGTCACATTACGGATCTCAAGCACGCGCGGTTGAGCTTGAATATTGTCTCCAATCCCGGCGAGCCGCGGTTCTCAGCAGGTAAACGAAGGACGACCTTCCTATAGGTCGACGGCCGAGGTCCGGGAAGCCGTGCGGGCCCCAACCGCCATTCATCCGACGCGTTTCGGTCGAATCTCGATTCTGCCGCAAAATATCATGTCAACATCGTGGCAATATCCGCATTTTCCTGTGTCGCGGCGATGTCGTTCCGATGGAGCGTGGATTCAGGCTTCGCGCCGCGTGCTTCTTTCGCGCTGGCCGAACTCACGCCGCCGGTTGTCTCACCGGCTCTGCGAATTCCGTCCGTCGAACCGCGGAAGGCGGGCACGGCGCCTGCGGAGACGCGCCGCGAGAGAAGCACCGGCGACGGCGGATGCACCGCCGGCGATCAGCAGCGCGGTCAGAGCGCCGAGGGACGGCGCGGCGCCTCCGGTGTCGGGGGTCTCGATTTCCTCCGGGTCCGGCACGGGCGCCGGAGGATCGGCGGGCGAGCCTCGGCGGCCAACGGCGACCGAGGCCGGCAGCTCGCTCAGGTTGGCGCAGACCGAGGTCGACGCGCCGTCGAAACGGATCGACGCGGCCAGCACCGTCAGGGAGTCGTCCGCGTTCGCGCTCACGACGGCGACGTCGGCGATGCTGGAGCGCAGCTCCGGCGGCAGCGGCAGGCAGACCCGCAGCGGCGCCCGCAGCGAGTAGCCCGACACCGGCGCCCCGTCGGCGTCGACGGCTCTGATCTCGTGCCACAGCCCGGCCAGCGTGTAGCGGTGGTGCGGCTTCCCGACGTTCGAGGCCGGACCGGCGGGGTCCATTCGCACGCCGACGATCTCGCCGTTCGGCACCACGCCCGCGTCGGACG